>NZ_OU745373.1:1502500-2627365 GCF_916618745.1 Cardiobacterium sp. Marseille-Q4385 | reverse complement strand
CGGTTTTGTCGCTTCTTTCACGCGGCGGTTTTGTCGCTTCGTTCAAGCGGCGGTTTTGTCGCTTCGTTCAAGCGGCGGTTTTGTCGCTTCGTTCAAGCGGCGGTTTTGTCGCTTCGTTCAAGCGGCGTGGGCATAAAAAATCCGACGCTGGCGCGTCGGATTTTTTCTCGCCGTTAGACGGCGAGCCGTCATGGCTTCAGATGATCTGGATGTGGTTTTGTTCCAGTTCGGTGTTGATGCCGAGGCGGGCAATGGTTACCGCTGCGCCGCTGCCGTTGCCGTCTGCGTCGTAGGCAAGTTCGCCCGTCGCCTGGTTGTAGATGATGCGGTCGTCGGCGTCTTTCGCTTCCGTCCCTTTCACAAATTGTTCTGCACTCAGGCTGCCTTTTTGCAGGCCGGTGAAGATATTGTGATCAAGCTGGATGCGGTCGCCTTCGGCGGCATTGAAGTCGAGCAGGGTGTCAATCGTGCCGTCAAACGGGCTGCGGAAGATAAAGGTGTCTCCGCCTGCGCCGCCTTTCAGGGTGTCGTTGCCACGTCCGCCTTCGATTTGGTCGTTGCCCGCGCCGCCGTCAATGTTGTCGTTGCCGTCGAAGCCGAAGAGGTAGTTGGCCGCGCTGTTGCCCTTGATGGTGTCGTTGCCCGTGCCGCCTTTCGCGCTCTCTATTTGTGTGCCGTAGCCGATGAAGGCTTGTCCGGTGGTCGGGTTGCCGCTGTCATCCAGCGCCAGGTGTTCGGCTTTGCTGCCAGCGTAGATCCAGCTGCCGGGGGTGAGGTCAATGTTGAGGTCTAGCGTTTGTTCGCTGGCGTCAAAGGTGTCCTGCCCGCCGCCGTCGTGGATGTAGATGTCGTTACCGACGGCATCTTTGTTAAATGGTTTGAAGCCGTAGGTATCATCACCGCTGTGGTAGTTGGGGTTGACGCCGTAGGCATGGTGCAACGCGGCCAGGTCGTAGATGCCGAGTTTGATCGGCGAGAGTGCAATTTCCCGTGAGGTGTAGCCTCCGCCGAGGTCAACGTTGTAGAGATATTGTCCGGTGGTGTAAGACATCACGGTGAGGTCGTTGCGGTCTTCGGCTTTGTTGATGTCCAGGCTGCTGTCATCGTGGCCGAAGGGATGGTCCATGCCGAGGCTGTGCCCGATTTCGTGCAACACGGTGCCCCAACCATGCTTGAGGGTCAGGTTGCGGGTTGCGGCATCAAAGATGTATGGCGGTTTTGGGGCAAAGGCATCGTCTGCGGTGTAGTAGTGTGTGTTGAGGTGGACGTTGCCGCCGTAGACGCCATAGCCGGATGTGCCGTTGCCAAGATTATGCAGGTAGAAGTTCAGGGTGGCATTGCTGCCCTCCGTGAATTTCACGTTGACGTGTTCTTCGAGGTGATCCAGCACGGTACGGATGTCCACTTTTTGTTGCGCGCTGAATGGGCGATGACCATTCACGACTTTGCCGTTTTCCACACCGTCTTCGGAGAAAGTGTAGGTAATGCGCAGTCCCTCACCGGCTTTGTGGCCGCTATAGTGCCCATAGGTTGCCCGTTGGGTACTGTCCAGGCTGTTAACGAAGTAGTGGTTATTTGCAGAGCGGTCGCCAGCGAAGGTAGTGTCGGCAACGCTGCCGGTATGGTAGGCGGCTTTTTCGTCGTTATCCGCAATGGCAGTGGTAACGGCTTTGTCCGCGCCGACCGCCGCGCCTTCCGCCCCGCTGATGCTCAGGGTGTAGTGCTCGGTGTTTTCCGGGATGCCGTCGGCGGTGGTTTGCAGGCTCACTTTCGCGCTGGTCTCACCCGCCGGGATGGTCAGGGTTTTGCTGATGCTGCCGAGGTCGCCATCCGTCGTTTCGCCGTGGGTGAGCTTGAGTGTGAGGGTGACGGGTTGGTCGCTGGCCTTATCCAGGGTCAAGGTGTATTCCGCCGCTTCGCCTTCGTTGACGTTTTCTGCACCGCTAAGGGTAGCTGTTGGCGGGGTGACGGGTTCGCCAATAGCGGCAGTACCTTCGCTTTCGACGGCTTCCGGAGTGCCTTTGCCGTCGGTGTATTCGGCGCGCACGCTGATGGTTTTGCCTTTTTCGGCTTCGGTCAGGGTGTAGCTCGCGCCCTGCCCTATTTCGCGACCATCGGCTAACCAGTGGTAGGTAATGCTGCCGAGGCCATCTTCATCAGCAAGGGTGTTGGCAGCACTCAGGGTTTCGCCAACCTGGGCTTTGCCGCTGATGGTCACGCTGCCCGTTGGCGCGTGGTTGGTCTGCGGCGGGGTGGGCGGGGTTCCGTCCTGCTGGTAAACACGGACGTAGTCAACTTCCATTGTTGCCGGGAATTTATCGATGCTGTTGTGCGCATCTTGGTATTTCCCGGTCATGTAGTCGCCGCCGACCGCAACGTTGAGGCGCAGGTAGAACGGGATGTTGAAGGGGCCTGGGTGATCAGTGGCGTTCGGCGCAGCGAAGTTGTCAATGGTGTGGTAGTGACGGCCATCCACGTAGTATTCGAGTTTGCCTTCCTGCCATTTGACGGCGTAGGTGTGCCATTCGTCGCTGCCATCCACGTAGGTGATGCCCTGTTTGTGGCGGTGGTTGCCTTTGCCGTAGCCGGTGCCCCAGTGAGCATCGGCGGCGACTTTGATTTGCCCGTCGTGATCGCGGTCTTCGTTGTTGATGTAGCTGCGGGTTTCAAGGACGTCTATTTCGCCACTGCGCGGCCAGCCACCGTATTTGGCTTTGTCCGGACTCATCCAGAATGCCGGCCACAGGCTGCCGTTTTCGGCATTCGGCATTTTCAGCCGTGCTTCAAAGTAGCCGTAAGTCCACGCTTGCTTGCCCTGGGTTTGCACGAAGCCCGAGGAGAAGTCGTAGCTTTTCTCGTTCTCGCCCGAGCCAGTCTTGATGGGGGTGCTTTCGTGGTGCGCGGTGATTTTGAGGCTGCCATCGCTGACGGAGACGTTTTTGTCGCTGTCGCTGTAGTAGTTCTGCACTTTCGAGCTGTTCCAGCCGCCGGTCTGGTAACCCCAGTTATCGCGGTTAAGCGTGGTACCGTCAAATTCATCCTTCCAGACAAGTTTGTAGCCGCTGTGGTGATCCACAGTGGCATCGGCCGCGCCGCTATCGAGTTTTTCGTCGTGCGCGGCGTTGTCGGTGTATTCGACGTGCACACTGATGCTTTTACCAGCATCTTCGGGGCGGACTTTGTAGGTGGCATTCGTCGCACCGTCTACGGCTTTGCCGTCTACCAGCCATTGGTAATGCGCCTGGGCGGTGTCAACGCCGTCTTTGTCGTCAATGGTCGCGGTTAGGATTTTGTCGACCAGTGCTTCGCCTGTGATGGTAACGCTGCCCTGATGGTTGGCAGACAGGGCGGGGATATCCGCTGCTTCACTGATAGGGCTTTCATCATGTCCGGCGTTGTCTTTATAGGTCGCCTGCACGGTAATTTTGTGCCCGGCGTCGTCTTTACTGAGCGTATAGGTGCTGCCGTTGGCCTTGTCGATAGGCTGGCCGTCGCGCAGCCATTGGTATTGGACTTTGTCAGCAGCGAAATCGTCGCCGTCGCTGACAGTAGCGGTGAGGGTGCTGCCCACTTTCGCGTCGCCGCTGATGGCGATGCTGCCCGGTTGATTCGGCGGCGGCGCGGGGATGTCAGTCACCTCGCTCGTCGGGTTTTCGTCGTGCCCGGCGTTGTCTTTGTAGGTGGCCTGCACGGTGATTTTGTGCCCGGCGTCATCTTTGGTGAGCGTATAGGTGCTGCCGTTGGCCTTGTCGATAGGCTGGCCGTCGCGCAGCCATTGGTAGGTCACGCCGCTATCCGGTACGCCATCGCTGTCACTGACGGTCGCCGTGAGTTCGCTGCCCACTTTCGCGTCACCTGTGATGGTGACGGTGCCCGGTTGATTCGGCGGCGGTGCAGGGATGTCGGTCACCTCGCTCGTCGGGTTTTCATCGTGTCCGGCGTTGTCTTTGTACGTCGCCTGCACGCTGATTTTGTGCCCGGCGTCGTCTTTACTGAGCGTATAGGTGCTGCCGTTAGCCTTGTCGATGGGCTGGCCATCGCGCAGCCATTGGTATTGCACGTTAGCGGTGTCGAATTTATCGGCATCGGTCACAGTGGCAGTCAGTTCACTACCCACTTTCGCCTCACCGCTGATGGTAACGGAACCCGGCTGATTGGCGGACTGTGCTGCGACATCAAGGCTGTCGCAGTCGTGGGCTTCATCATGCAGACCGTTATCGCGGTATTCGACATGGACGCTGACTTTTTTGCCTGCGTCTTCAGGGCGCAGGGTGTAGGTTTTTTGTGTCGCCCCCTGCACAGCCACGCCGTCAATCAGCCACTGGTAGCGGATGCTGCTGTCGGACACGGTATCGGGATCGCTCACGTTCGCGGTAAGGGTACTGCCCACTTTGGCATCGCCGCTGATGGTGACGCTGCCTTCACGATTGGGATAGTTCGGATCATCATCCACGCGCAGGGTAAAGGTTTTTTCAACGCTAAGGCCGCCTTGATCAGTCGCAGTGATGGTCAGCGTGACTTTTGTTTCCGCCGCATAGTCAATATGCACACCGTCTTTGAGTTTGAGGATGCCGTCAGCCGTGATTTCGAAACGTTCATCGCTCAATGCATAACGGTGGCTGTCTTGAGGATCAGGATCAACAGTCTTCACCGTACCGATGGACATGCCGTCTTTACCCTCTTTAATGTAGTACTGCTGCTCACCATTGATCAGAGGCAGTCCCTGATCCAGCTGAATGTCTGTCGGGACATGATTTTCCGTTGAGGGGTAAAGCGGATTATCTTTGACTTGCAGGGTGAAGGCTTTGGTGAAGCTCAAACCGCCTGTATCGGTTGTCGTGATAGTCAGGGTAACGGTCTGTTCATCGGCGTAATCAATATGCTGCCCGGCTTTCAGCTTCAGCCGCCCCTCTCGGGTTACTTCAAAGCGTTCATCACTGACGGTATAACTGTGTTTGTCCTGCCAATCAGGATCAACGGTGTCCAGCCAACCAATTTCCACACCATCCTTGCCTTCGGCAATGGTCGTTTGGTATAGCGTGATGTTGGTCGGGGCATGGTTGGTGGCATCAATGTCGCTGACCCTGGTCGTCATTTCCATTGAACCCGTGTTTTTGTTATCGATTTCATCGTAGAAGGCATCGTAGATATGGCCGACGGCGCTCATCTTGTCCCCATTCGGTATGGTTTCCTGCTGGGTATGGAAGCCCGCCTGCGCGTATTGTTCCTGCGCATGCTGGGCAGCGGCGACGGTATCACCATCGGAACTACCCGCTATCCATTTGAGCTGCAAGTGCTGTTTCAGGCCATCTGTCGGGGGCTTGCCGAAATGTAGCGTGGAGTCTGCCGCACCACCGCCTATCATCAGCGCGGTGCCGCCGCTGAACAGGTCATTGTGTTCGGGTAACAGGTAACGGGTAATGAAATCGGCACCGCCGCCGTTGCCCATCAGCAAGACGTCACCTTTATCAAGGTCGTATTTGCTGTATATCTCTTCAAGCAAGGCCCGCAGATAACGGGCATTTTGTGCACCATTCACGCTCCACGAGCCGCTTGCGCTGTCCGGCGTTTTTACCATCAGCACCGTGGCATCACCGCGATCTGCAACGTATTCGGAAAAGATAGAAGCATTCTGGCCATAGTCATTGATGGCTTCACCATGCAGATACAGCACCAGCTTTGGACCGGCACTGAAAAGCCTGTATTCGCCCCTCAGTCCGGCGGCGCTGAAGGTGTTGGTTGTCCCAAACGTGTTTTCCCCACCGCTGCCATGCGTCATGTCTGACGGTGCGGCTGTGTTCAGAGTGGCACCTTCGGCATGTTTGATACGGAGTTTGAAATGGCTGCCATTGTCTTCCACGCCGTTATGCGCGGTATCAACGGCAAAAGTCAGGCTGCTTTCGCCTTTGGGAATGGTCAGGGTGCGGACTTCATTTTTTACACCATGTGTTGTACCGCTGCTTGTTACTTCTACCTCAACTGTCACATCCTGCTCGGCAGGGTGATTGAGTAGCAACTTGTATTGTGCCGCCTCGCCTTCTTTGACAACACTCACCCCCTGCAAGCCAAGAACGGGTGTCCCCTGCGGCTGGGCGGGATAGTTGGGATCATCTTGCACGGAGACGGTGAAGGTTTTACTGAACGTGCCGCCGTGACCATCGTCCGTGGTCACGCTCAGGTTGACGTTTGGTTCTTGGGCAAAGTCGAGATGCTGCCCCGCTTTCAGTTTCAGAGTGCCGTCAGCGGTCACTTCAAAGCGCTCGTCGTTCACGGTATAGGTGTGGACATCGTTGACGTCTTCGTCTGTCGTCGTCAGCTTGCCGATTTCTGCACCGTCTTTGCCTTCCATCACCTGATTCTGGCTCAGGGTGATGTCGGTCGGGGCGTGATTTTGCGGCTGGGCGGGATAGTTGGGGTCATCTTGCACGGAGACGGTGAAGGTTTTACTGAACGTGCCGCCGTGCCCGTCATCCGTCGTCACGCTCAGGGTTACGCTCGGCTCTTTGGCAAAGTCCAGGTGTTCGCCCGCTTTCAGTTTCAGGGTGCCGTCAGCGGTCACTTCAAAGCGCTCGTCGGTCACGGTATAGGTGTGAACATCGTTGGCATCTTCGTCTGTCGTCGTCAGCTTGCCGATTTCTGCACCGTCTTTGCCTTCGATCACCTGATTCTGGCTCAGGGTAATGTCGGTCGGGGCGTGATTTTGCGGCTGGGCGGGATAGTTAGGATCATCCTGGACTTGCAGGGTGAATGCTTTGCTGTAGGTACCTCCGTACCCGTCGTTCGTGGTCACGCTCAGGTTGACGCTTGGCTCCTGGGCAAAGTCGAGATGCTGCCCCGCTTTCAGTTTCAGGGTGCCGTCGGCTGTCACTTCAAAGCGATCGTCGTTCACGGTATAGGTGTGAACATCGTTGGCGTCTTCGTCCGTCGTCGTCAGCTTGCCGATTTCTGCACCGTCTTTGCCTTCCATCACCTGGTTCTGGCTCAGGGTAATGTCGGTCGGCGCGTGATTTTGCGGCTGGGCGGGATAGTTGGGATCATCTTGTACTTGCAGGGTGAATGCTTTGCTGTAGGTGCCGCCGTGCCCGTCATCTGTCGTCACGCTCAGGTTGACGCTTGGCTCCTGGGCAAAGTCGAGATGCTGCCCCGCTTTCAGTTTCAGGGTGCCGTCAGCGGTCACTTCAAAGCGCTCGTCGGTCACGGTATAGGTGTGAACATCGTTGGCATCTTCGTCTATCGTCGTCAGCTTGCCGATTTCTGCACCGTCTTTGCCTTCGATCACCTGATTCTGGCTCAGGGTAATGTCGGTCGGGGCGTGATTTTGCGGCTGGGCGGGATAGCTAGGATCATCCTGGACTTGCAGGGTGAATGCTTTGCTGTAGGTACCGCCGTGCCCGTCATCTGTCGTCACGCTCAGGGTTACGCTCGGTTCTTTGGCAAAGTCCAGGTGTTCGCCCGCTTTGAGTTTGAGGGTGCCGTCAGCGCTAACTTCAAAGCGGCTATCACTCACACGGTAGGTGTGGGTGTCCGTCGTGTCTTCGTCTGTTGTCGTCAGCTTGCCGATTTCTGCACCGTCTTTGCCTTCTATCACCTGGTTCTGGCTCAGGGTGATGTCGGTCGGCGCGTGGTTGGTGCTGTCCGCTCCCGCTATTTCCGCCGTCGGCATGCTGCTGATGTTTTCGTCGTGTCCGGCGTTGTCTTTGTAGGTCGCCTGTACGCTGATTTTGTGACCTATGTCTTCTTGGGTCAGGGCGTAGGTTTTGCCGTTCGCCTGGGCGATCGGTTGTCCGTCACGCTGCCATTGGTAGGTGACGCCCGTATCCGGCACGCCGTCGGCGTCACTGATTTTGGCCGTCAGGGTTTCGCCTGCTTTGGCGTTGCCGTCGATGGTGATCACGCCTTGCTGGTTCACCGGTGGGGGCGGGGTGTCTTTGCCGATATCCAGTTCTGCACTGGTCGGTTTTTCTGTCGTGCCCTTGTTGTCGGTGTATTCGACATGCACGCTGATTTTGTGTCCGGCATCGTCCGGGGTCAGGGTATAGGTCTTGCCATTGGCCTGGGCGATCGGTTGCCCATCACGCTGCCATTGGTAGGTCACGCCTGTATCCGGCACACCGTCTGCATCGCTGATGTTGGCGGTAAGTTCGCTACCGACTTTGCCCTCGCCCGTGATGCTCACCGTGCCTTCGTGGTTCGGCGGGGTTGGGCTGTTTTCCACCTCCAGCGCGGCACTGGTCGGTTTTTCTGTCGTGCCCTTGTTGTCGGTGTATTCGACATGCACGCTGATTTTGTGTCCCGCGTCGCCACGAGTGAGCTGATAGGTTGCGCCCGTTTGTCCGCTGATCGGCTGGCCGTCGCGCAGCCATTGGTATTGCACGTTAGCGGGGACGCCGTCGTCATCGCTGATTTGTGCAGCGAGAGTCTCTCCCACTTTGGCCTCACCGCTGATGCTGATTTTGCCCGTGTGATTGGGCTGCGGCGGCGGATTTGGTGCTGGGGTATCGGTAACGGTAGCAGTGGCCTCGCTTAGCGGGTTTTCGTCGTGTCCGGCGTTGTCTTTGTAGGTCGCACGCACGGTGATTTTGTGTCCCGCGTCGTCGCGGGTGAGCGTGTAGCTGCTGCCTGTTTGTCCGCTGATCGGCTGGCCGTCGCGTAGCCACTGGTATTGCACGTTATTGGGGACGCCGTCGTCATCGCTAACGGCAGCGGTCAGCGTCTGTCCGATTTTCGCCTCACCGCTGATGCTGATTTTTCCCGTGTGGTTGGGTTGCGGCGGCGGATTTGGTGCAGGGGTATCGGTAACGGTAGCGGTGGCCTCGCTCAGCGGGTTTTCGTCGTGTCCGGCGTTGTCTTTGTAGGTGGCGCGCACGGTGATTTTGTGTCCGGCGTCGTCGCGGGTGAGCTGGTAGGTTGCGCCCGTTTGTCCGCTGATCGGCTGGCCGTCGCGTAGCCATTGGTATTGCACGTTATTGGGGATGCCGTCGTCATCGGCAACGGCTGCGGTCAGTGTTTGTCCAACTTTGGCCTCACCGCTGATGCTGATTTTGCCTTCGTGATTCGGTTGCGGCGGCGGCGGATTTGGTGCAGGGGTATCGGTAACGGTAGCAGTGGCCTCGCTCAGCGGGTTTTCGTCATGTCCGGCGTTGTCTTTGTAGGTAGCGCGTACGGTGATTTTGTGTCCCGCATCGGTGCGGGTGAGGGTGTAGGTGCTGCCTGTTTGTCCACTGATCGGCTGACCGTCTCGCAGCCACTGATATTGCACGTTAGCGGGGACGCCGTCGTCGTCGCTAACGGCAGCGGTCAGCGTCTGTCCGACTTTCGCTTCGCCGCTGAGGGTGATTTTGCCTGTGTGATTCGGTTGTGGGTTCGGCGCGGGGGTGTCAGCAACCGCCGCTGTTGCCTCGCTTAGCGGGCTTTCATCATGTCCGGCGTTGTCTTTGTAGGTGGCGCGCACGGTGATTTTGTGTCCCGCGTCGTCACGGGTGAGGGTATAGGTGTTGCCTGTTTGGTTGGCAATCGGCTGGCCGTCACGTAGCCATTGGTATTGCACGTTATTGGGTACGCCGTCGTCATCGCTAACGGCAGCGGTCAGCGTCTGTCCAACTTTCGCCTCGCCGCTGATGCTGATTTTGCCTTCGTGGTTCGGTTGCGGCGGCGGATTTGGTGCCGGGGTATCGGCGACGGTAGCGGTGGCCTCGCTCAGCGGGTTTTCGTTGTGTCCGGCGTTGTCTTTGTAGGTAGCACGCACGGTGATTTTGTGTCCCGCATCGGTGCGGGTGAGGGTGTAGGTGCTGCCTGTTTGTCCACTGATCGGCTGGCCGTCACGCAGCCACTGGTATTGCACGTTAGCGGGCGCGCCGTCGTCGTCGCTAACGGCAGCGGTCAGCGTCTGCCCAACTTTGGCCTCGCCGATGATGCTGATTTTGCCCGCGTGATTGGGTTGTGGATTCGGGTTAGGTTGTGGATTCGGGTTAGGTTGCGGATTCGGGTTAGGTTGTGGATTCGGGTTAGGTTGTGGATTCGGGTTAGGTTGTGGATTCGGGTTAGGTTGCGGATTCGGGTTAGGTTGTGGATTCGGATTGGGTTGCGGATCCGGAATCGGCTGCGGGTTTGGGTTAGGTTGTGGTTCTGGGATCGGTTGCGGGTTCGGCTGAGGATCCGGATTGGGCTGGGGATTCGGGTTAGGTTGTGGATTCGGATTGGGTTGGGGGTTAGGCTGTGGAGGCGGTGTCACGTTGTCGTCGTGATGGTGTTTATCGTGGTTATGTGCAGCGATGGCAATGCCGCCCGCCGTCAGTGCTACGCCGCCGATGATGCCGGCAACCGCTGCCGGTGGCAGGCTGCTGCCTGCTGCCGTCCCGGTATCAATTTCGCTCGCCAAGATGTGTTCCGGGGTGTTATCCACCACCGGGTAGATGTATGGCGTACCGTCAGCCTGCATGCCGACTAGCGCACCCTGACCGTTGCTGAAGTAATCTTTGATGATCAGGCTATTGTTATTGTCAATGTTCACTATAAGGTCATCGCCGCTGCGTGTGCCACTGACCGCCGCCGGGCCGCGCCCGCCGGCTTTGGCAAATTCGTAGTAGACGTTGTTCACCGCTTCGATTTGTAGCGGTGCACCGCCGGCTTTGATGGTGTATTCGCCGATGACGCGGCCAGTAGCGTCCTTGACGGTGAGATTGACAGAGTGTGCCATGTTGCGTTCCTTTTCGTTGGGTAGTTGTTTATACCATTACAGAATTATGACCTGTTTCTTAGTAAAAAGCGCCTGCTACGGTTTTCCCATAGCAAGCGCGTGGTTATAGCCGCCCGCAAGCGGGCGGCTGTTGTTTATGGTCAGAAGTTGTTGCCGTGATTATGGTCATCTTCCAGATGCGGGTTGTAGTTGCTGCTGTAAGCAGGTTCATCGTAACCCTGCGGCGTCATGACTTTCACATGTGTGAGAATGTCTTTTTCGCTCAACTTGCCGTTGGTGCCGACGATATCCACTGTCTGGGTATGGCCTTCGCTGTCACTGATGCTCAGGCGTTGGCTTTCGCCGTGTTCTTCCAGTGTCAGTTTTGCACCAGCCAAGTGTTCGCCTGCAAAGACAATGCGATCACCTTCTGTCGGGTTGAAGTCAAGGATCTTGTCTCCATGCCCGTCGTTGCCATCGAAGAGGAAGGCGAAGGTATCCGCACCCTTGCCGCCGCTGAACTGATGTGCACCATGTGCGGCGACAAAGATATCGTCACCATCACTGCCATGCAGGTTCTGCAGGCTGCCGCTATCCGTTGTCTTGGCAAGGATTTCTGCACTGTGCTGACCGAGGTAGTTGAGGATATCCTCTCCTTCCATATTGACCAGCTGGCTGTAATCTGCCGCGTTGATTTCCGGGCTGAGGTGCAATGTGCCCTGAGCGGTATGCTCCGCACTTTCAGACGCATTATCGCTGTCCGCATCATGCTGTTCGTGGCCGACATCCTGCACATCATCGGCAAGATGGTTATGCTCAACGAGTGGCTGTTCCGGCGCAATATGCGGTGCCTGTGGTGCTTCTCCAGCTTTCACGGTCGCTACTTCACTGTTGGCACTACCGTAGGCATCGTTGCAGTTCTGCGCGGTGACTTCACTGCCTGCTTTCAGCATATGTGCCGGAATGGTCACGGTACCTGTTTGGGTATTCAGGGTAATACCGCTTGCCGGTGATGCGGTGTAGACCTCATCAAAGGCCCATTCCGTTACGCCATGAACATTTTTCTGTGTAATCAGCTTATATGCCTGACCCGATGGATCAGTGAAATGGATTTCCATGAAGGTCAGCTGGTTCATGCTATCCCGGTTCGCCGGATTTGATAGATTCATGCCGGAAGTAATGCTGATATCGCCGGTCTTTTCATCCCGTACTATCGTCGGCGTTACCGGCGGATTGTTGTCAAGGATATTTACGTTATAGCGCACATCGGTAATGGCTCTTGCCCCTTCGGCACTTTTAATGGCGACTTGAAGACCACCGTGATAGCTCTGCGCTACGTTGTTGTCGTGAGTCGTCAGCGTGAAATCAACGCTGGTTTTGCCTTTCGAAATGACGTACGTCTGCTGATCGCCTTCCTTAAAGGAAGCATACTCGCCTCCGCCGAACTCAACGGTTACGCGCACATCGTGATCCACCGCCTTGTTCATCTGCAGCTTGTAGCCGATACCCTCACCTTCACGCACGACAGCGTCTCTGCCGACCAGGGAAACGACTGCTTCACCGTCACTATCGGCAATAGTGCTGTACACCGAGTCGTTTTGGGCAGAGGAAGCCCTCGGAGCATGTTCAAGCGTAGCGCCCTTCGGGTTGATCAGATTGATGGAAAAACCTTCCACACCTTCCGCCGTACTATCTGCATTGGCAGTAACCGTAAAGGTGGCCTGGGTTTCTCCCGCCGGGATAGTGACGTGTTTAGTGCTTAGTGTCACGTCATTATCGGAGGCGTTTTGCACTTCTATACCAAGGGCAAAGGGAACAAAATCAATGTCGACACTGACCGGATGATCTGTCGCCTTGCTCAGGGTGACCGTATAGGTCGCCGTTCCGCCTTCCGTCAGGGACGGTTGATCGGTGTTGAGGGTAAGACTCGGCAAGGCGGCCTCATCATCAATCACCAGAGCCTTGAGCTGTTTGGCAGCATCGTTAACCTTTGCCCCGGACGCACCGGTAATCTCAATGCCGAAGCGTCCGGTGGACGGATTCTCCGGCCTGTCATTGACTTCGTTATTGTCATCAACCGATGCAGTGAAGGTTGCTCGGGTTTCTCCGGCGGGAATGGTGACCTGCTTATTACTCAGACTAATGGATCCATCTTTGGCACCTGAAAGGTAATAGTTCAAATCAAGGGAAACCGTCACATCATGATCCGTTGCCTTATCCAGCATGGCTGTATAAGTGGCTTTTCCACCTTCCGGAACTTCGCCCGGACCGATCAAGCTGACCGTAGGATCAACACCATCTCCCTGGACTTTGCCTGTGGCTTCACTACCCGGGTTTTCATGATGCTGGATATTGTCATCATATTCAGCCTTGACGGTAATGCTCTTGCCCACATCATTGGAACGCAGGGTGTAGGTCTTCTCCGTCGCACCATCGATGGGTTCCCCGTTGGCCAGCCACTGATAGCGGATGGCATCTTCGGCAACGCCATCAGGGTCAACCACATTAGCCGTCAGCGTTTCGCCGACTTTTGCCGTACCGCTGATGGTGATGCTGCCATTATCCACCACAGGCGGATAGGCCGGATCGTCCTGTACTTGCAAGGTGAATTCCTTGCTGAAAGTACCGCCATGTCCATCATCAGTTGTAACCGTCAGTTTGACCGTCGGCTCTTTAGCAAAGTCGAGATGCTCACCGGCTTTCAGCTTCAACATTCCGTCAACAACTTCAAAGCGGCTGTCGCTAACCGTGTAGGTATGCGTATCACCCTTATCTTCGTCCGTTGTGGTCAACTTGCCGACTTCTGCGCCGTCTTTGCCCTCCATCACTTGGGTAGCACCTAGGTCAATGTCGGTTGGGACATGATTTTGCGGCGGCTGCGGGGTTGCCGGATAGTCCGGATCATCCTGTACTTGCAGGGTAAATTCTTTCTCGAATGTGCCTCCATGACCGTCATTGGTCGTAACCGTCAGTTTGACCGTCGGCTCTTTGGCAAAGTCGAGATACTCACCAGCTTTCAACTTCAATGTACCGTCAACCACTTCAAAGCGGCTATCGCTTACCGTGTAGGTATGCGTATCACCCTTGTCTTCGTCTGTGGTGGTCAGCTTGCCGACTTTCACACCGTCTTTACCTTCGATAACTTGGGTTACATCCAGGGTAATATCGGTCGGTGCATGATTTTGCGCAGGCGGTTTCGGTTTACCGCCGACTAATGCTGCAAAACTCTCAACATTTTCAATATGCCCGGCATCGTCAACGTATTCCGCTCTCACTTTGATGCGCTTACCTGCATCAGAAGCTTTAACAACGTATGTTTCTCCTTGCCCAACCTGGCTACCATCCACAAACCAGGTATATTTCGGCACGCTATGATCAATGCCATCGCTATCAAAGATGGAAGCGGTCAAGGTTTCACCAACTTGCGGAAATCCGGAATTAGTTGTGAAGGACGTTCCACCTTTGGCATTTGCTGAAGTCGCCGGGAAGTTCGGATCGTCCACCACCTCCAAGGTAATGTCTTTGGTAAACGCAGCACCGTGATTATCGGTTGTCGTGACCTTCAGTGTAACTGTTTGCTCTTTGGCGTAATTGAGGTATTCGCCCGCTTTCAGCTTTAACGTACCGTCAGCCGTTACTTCAAAGCGTTCGTCGCTCACCGTGTAGGTGTGCGTGTCCGCTGTATCCTGATCCGTTGTGCTCAGTTTACCAACGGCTACCCCTACTTTACCTTCGCTGACACGAACCGTATCCAGCGTGATATCGGTCGGTGCGTGGTTTTCATTGGCTGGCGGAACATTCGGCACATCTTGCGCATCGCTAGTCGGTTTTTCCGCAGTACCTATATTGTCGGTGTATTCGACGTGGACACTGATCTTGTGTCCAGCATCGTCATTGGTAAGCGTATAGGCCTTGTTGGTCGCCGCAGAGATCGGTTCCCCGTCACGCAGCCATTGGTACTGGACACTATCTTCCGCAAAGCCGTTGCCATCGCTGACTTTTGCCGTCAACTCACTGCCGACTTTGGCTTCACCGTCAATGATTACGCTACCCGGCTGATTCACCGGCGCCTGACCGTTGTCATAGCCCGCATTCAGGCTGGCACTGCTACCTTCCTTATATTCGGAGTCGTTGTGCGCGCTGACCGGGCTGCCATCTTTTAGCGCCTTGCCGCCAAGAGTGACGACACCGCTATTTTCGTCCAGGCTGATGTTGTCGCGTGGCAGATCAGCGCTCGTCCACTTGCCGTTGTCACTGCGGGTAACGGTCAGCGTCTGTTCGTTATCGTCATTATCACGATAAGTAATGACCAGACTCTTGATGCCGCCAACTGTCTGCGGTGTCACCACCACACTGCCATTCTCGCTGCCCGCTGCCAGTGTCGGGGCAGGCGGCGGATCATTATCGGCGATGGTGGTTTCTACCGCTTCCGCCTTGTTCACCGCACCGGTGACACTTTCCACGCTGACATTGAAAGTACGGTTCGGCTGATAACTGTCGTTATCCAGCGCCGCCACTTCAAAGTTATGACCGGTCTCTCCTTTCGGGATGGTGATGGAGCGGGTTTCTGTCTTGACGTTGCCATCATCGGTTGTGCCATGCTTGATGGTCACGGTAACCGTCACATCACTATCTGCTGCCTTATTGAGCGTCAAGGTGTAAGCGGCGCTTTCACCTTCGACGACGTTGCCATCGCCACTCAGAGTCAGCTCGGCCTCGACCGGCTGCGGTGTACCGCTATCGGGATCAGTCGTGACGGAAACACGATCACTGTACGCAGTGCCTTTACCGGCAATAGCGCTTAGAGTGGTGTTGTCATCTACAGCTGCCGGAGCGACTTTCACCACACCGCTTGTGGCATCAAAATCAACACCTGCTGGCTTCTGCGTACCGTCTTGTACCTGCCATGGACTGGAGGCATCGGCACGGGTGAGGGTCAGGCTTCTTACTTGCCCGTTACCTTCGTAATCCACACGCAGATAGGTCGCTTCATCCGGCGGTGTAATGGTTACACCACCCTGCTCAGCACCTTCGCTCTTGGCCAAGGCTGGCTGTGTAAATGAAGGTTGAGGCGGTTGCGGCGCGGTGTTATCCACATCACTTGTAACGATATTTTCCGCTGTAGTCGGATTTGTGCCATTGTGAGCGACAGCCTTGACTTCCGTCTTATCCCCGACGGCATCCGGTGGCAGTTTTACGGCGCCGCTTGCGGCATCTACAGTAATACCCTGATTGTCAGGAACACCTTCCGCCGTCCATTGACCGCTTGTTTTCGTCACGGTAATGGTGTGATCAGCGTTCTGTTCGTCTTTATAAGTAATCACCACCTTGTCGGTATTACCCTGCGGGGTAATGGTGACACCGCCCTGCTCTGCATCCGCATCTTTAGCTACAAGTGGTTGCTCCGGATCGGCAAGCGTCGGCGGATTGTTACCTGCAACGAAGCTGGTTTCTCCCTGGAAGCTTGAATGAATGCTAATAGCTGATATTGAGACGGTACTGCCATCCTGCACCACTTTGGCTGCCAGAGTAGTCTTGCCGGTCTCCGCATCTACCGTGATGCCTTCAATCGGATCACCATCCAGTTTCCAACCATCATTAGCCTTGCTAACCGTAACCCTTTTCTCGGTACCTGTAGCCTCGTCCGTATATGAAATATCTAGACTGTCAGTACGTTCTTTCGGCGTGATAACGACGCTGCCCTGTTCCTCGCCCTCTTGGACATCAGGCTTTTCAGGTCTGGGTTCATTCTTATCAATACCCGTAGTAATTTCAGCGGGCGAACTGGTTTGGGTCGCGTTGCTGTTAACAGCGGTGACCTTGCTTTCATCAAGCACCTGATCTGGCTCAAAGCGGATCTTCCCAGTATCGGCCTCCACATCATAGCCGCTGCTATCGGCACTCCACTTACCTGTATTGGCATCTTTCGTTACCGTTACCGTGTGTGTAGCCGGTGGTGTCCCTTCGTCCTGATACTCGATCACCATCTTGGTTGCCCCCGTTGCCGGAGTGACAGTAAAGGCATCGCCGTATTCACCAATACCCGTTTGGAAAGTCGGTGGATCTAGCGGTAGCGGAACGCTTTCGTAGGTCAGGGTGATGGTCGCCGGCTGGCTTTCGTGGCCCGCTTTGTCGCTTACGGTGTATTTGACCGGTGTCGGGCTGCCAGTAAAGCCAGCAGCCGGGCTGAAGGTCACGGTGCCATCGTTGGCAACCTTCCAGGTGCCTTCGCCGCTCACTTCCAGGGTCTTCACTTTGTTGCCGCTGCCGTCCAGGAGTTGTACGGTCGTCGGGTCAATGTCGCCCTGGGCATCCCGGTCGTTCGTCAGGACGTTGATCGTCGCGGTTGCCCCTATTTTGAGGCCGTCCAGGTTGTCGTCGTTGGCGTTCGGCGCCTCGCCTTGCGGGGTGTCGATGGTTTTGTCCACGTTGCCGCTCGCGTTCACGCTTTCTTTGCCGTCACTGACGGTCACGGATACGGCCGGCAGGTCTTCGCCCGCGTTGACGTGCGCAGCGCCCGCGGCGGTCAGGCTTACGGTGCCCGTCGCCGGGTCGATGCTGTAGTAGCCGTTCGGGTCGCTGTTCGGGGTCAGGCTGTAGGTCAGGCTGTCGCCATCTTGGTCAGCGCCACGGCTGGTCGCGACTTGTTGGCCTTCTGTTGCCTGTCCTTGTTCTGGGTGCAGGGTCACGCTGACTTCTAGGGTCGGTGCGTGGTTCGCCGGCGGCGGCGGGGTGATGCCGTCGTTATCGGACGTTATTTGTTCGCTCGCCGTCGTCGGGTTACCACCGTTGTGCGCCACGGCTTGGACCGGGCTGTTGTCTTTCACCGCATCCGGCGGCAGTTTGACGGCACCCGTGGCGGCATCCACGGTGATGCCCTGGTTCTCCGGCACGCCCGTCGCCAGCCATTGGCCCGCCGGGCCTTTGCTCACGGTGATGGTCTGCGCTTTGTCGTCTTCGTCGGTGTAGGTGATGTCGACTTTGTCGGTGTTCGCCCCCGGGGTGACGGTCACGCCGCCCTGTTCTGCCCCCGTGCCTTTTTCCAGCACGGGTTTCGCCGGGTCAGCGGCTGCGCTTTCGTAGGTCAGGGTGATGGTCGCCGGCTCGCTTTCGTGGCCCGCTTTGTCGCTTACGGTGTATTTGACCGGTGTCGGGCTGCCAGTAAAGCCCGCAGCCGGGCTGAAGGTTACGGTGCCATCGTTGGCAACCTTCCAGGTGCCTTCGCCGCTCACTTCCAGGGTCTTCACTTTGTTGCCGCTGCCGTCCAGGAGTTGTACGGTCGTCGGGTCAATGTCGCCCTGGGCATCCCGGTCGTTCGTCAGGACGTTGATCGTCGCGGTTGCCCCTATTTTGAGGCCGTCCAGGTTGTCGTCGTTGGCGTTCGGCGCCTCGCCTTGCGGGGTATCGATGGTTTTGTCCACGTTGCCGCTCGCGTTCACGCTTTCTTTGCCGTCACTGACGGTCACGGATACGGCCGGCAGGTCTTCGCCCGCGTTGACGTGCGCAGCGCCCGCGGCGGTCAGGCTTACGGTGCCCGTCGCCGGGTCGATGCTGTAGTAGCCGTTCGGGTCGCTGTTCGGGGTCAGGCTGTAGGTCAGGCTGTCGCCATCTTGGTCAGCGCCACGGCTGGTCGCGACTTGTTGGCCTTCTGTTGCCTGTCCTTGTTCTGGGTGCAGGGTCACGCTGACTTCTAGGGTCGGTGCGTGGTTCGCCGGCGGCGGCGGGGTGATGCCGTCGTTATCGGACGTTATTTGTTCGCTCGCCGTCGTCGGGTTACCACCGTTGTGCGCCACGGCTTGGACCGGGCTGTTGTCTTTCACCGCATCCGGCGGCAGTTTGACGGCACCCGTGGCGGCATCCACGGTGATGCCCTGGTTCTCCGGCACGCCCGTCGCCAGCCATTGGCCCGCCGGGCCTTTGCTCACGGTGATGGTCTGCGCTTTGTCGTCTTCGTCGGTGTAGGTGATGTCGACTTTGTCGGTGTTCGCCCCCGGGGTGACGGTCACGCCGCCTTGTTCTGCCCCCGTGCCTTTTTCCAGCACGGGTTTCGCCGGGTCAGCGGCTGCGCTTTCGTAGGTCAGGGTGATGGTCGCCGGCTCGCTTTCGTGGCCCGCTTTGTCGCTTACGGTGTATTTGACCGGTGTCGGGCTGCCAGTAAAGCCCGCAGCCGGGCTGAAGGTTACGGTGCCGTCGTTGGCAACCTTCCAGGTGCCTTCGCCGCTCACTTCCAGGGTCTTCACTTTGTTGCCGCTGCCGTCCAGGAGTTGTACGGTCGTCGGGTCAATGTCGCCCTGGGCATCCCGGTCGTTCGTCAGGACGTTGATCGTCGCGGTTGCCCCTATTTTGAGGCCGTCCAGGTTGTCGTCGTTGGCGTTCGGCGCCTCGCCTTGCGGGGTGTCGATGGTTTTGTCCACGTTGCCGCTCGCGTTCACGCTTTCTTTGCCGTCACTGACGGTCACGGATACGGCCGGCAGGTCTTCGCCCGCGTTGACGTGCGCAGCGCCCGCGGCGGTCAGGCTTACGGTGCCCGTCGCCGGGTCGATGCTGTAGTAGCCGTTCGGGTCGCTGTTCGGGGTCAGGCTGTAGGTCAGGCTGTCGCCATCTTGGTCAGCGCCACGGCTGGTCGCGACTTGTTGGCCTTCTGTTGCCTGTCCTTGTTCTGGGTGCAGGGTCACGCTGACTTCTAGGGTCGGTGCGTGGTTCGCCGGCGGCGGCGGGGTGATGCCGTCGTTATCGGACGTTATTTGTTCGCTCGCCGTCGTCGGGTTACCACCGTTGTGCGCCACGGCTTGGACCGGGCTGTTGTCTTTCACCGCATCCGGCGGCAGTTTGACGGCACCCGTGGCGGCATCCACGGTGATGCCCTGGTTCTCCGGCACGCCCGTCGCCAGCCATTGGCCCGCCGGGCCTTTGCTCACGGTGATGGTCTGCGCTTTGTCGTCTTCGTCGGTGTAGGTGATGTCGACTTTGTCGGTGTTCGCCCCCGGGGTGACGGTCACGCCGCCTTGTTCTGCCCCCGTGCCTTTTTCCAGCACGGGTTTCGCCGGGTCAGCGGCTGCGCTTTCGTAGGTCAGGGTGATGGTCGCCGGCTGGCTTTCGTGGCCCGCTTTGTCGCTTACGGTGTATTTGACCGGTGTCGGGCTGCCAGTAAAGCCAGCAGCCGGGCTGAAGGTCACGGTGCCATCGTTGGCAACCTTCCAGGTGCCTTCGCCGCTCACTTCCAGGGTCTTCACTTTGTTGCCGCTGCCGTCCAGGAGTTGTACGGTCGTCGGGTCAATGTCGCCCTGGGCATCCCGGTCGTTCGTCAGGACGTTGATCGTCGCGGTTGCCCCTATTTTGAGGCCGTCCAGGTTGTCGTCGTTGGCGTTCGGCGCCTCGCCTTGCGGGGTGTCGATGGTTTTGTCCACGTTGCCGCTCGCGTTCACGCTTTCTTTGCCGTCACTGACGGTCACGGATACGGCCGGCAGGTCTTCGCCCGCGTTGACGTGCGCAGCGCCCGCGGCGGTCAGGCTTACGGTGCCCGTCGCCGGGTCGATGCTGTAGTAGCCGTTCGGGTCGCTGTTCGGGGTCAGGCTGTAGGTCAGGCTGTCGCCATCTTGGTCAGCGCCACGGCTGGTCGCGACTTGTTGGCCTTCTGTTGCCTGTCCTTGTTCTGGGTGCAGGGTCACGCTGACTTCTAGGGTCGGTGCGTGGTTCGCCGGCGGCGGCGGGGTGATGCCGTCGTTATCGGACGTTATTTGTTCGCTCGCCGTCGTCGGGTTACCACCGTTGTGCGCCACGGCTTGGACCGGGCTGTTGTCTTTCACCGCATCCGGCGGCAGTTTGACGGCACCCGTGGCGGCATCCACGGTGATGCCCTGGTTCTCCGGCACGCCCGTCGCCAGCCATTGGCCCGCCGGGCCTTTGCTCACGGTGATGGTCTGCGCTTTGTCGTCTTCGTCGGTGTAGGTGATGTCGACTTTGTCGGTGTTCGCCCCCGGGGTGACGGTCACGCCGCCTTGTTCTGCCCCCGTGCCTTTTTCCAGCACGGGTTTCGCCGGGTCAGCGGCTGCGCTTTCGTAGGTCAGGGTGATGGTCGCCGGCTCGCTTTCGTGGCCCGCTTTGTCGCTTACGGTGTATTTGACCGGTGTCGGGCTGCCAGTAAAGCCCGCAGCCGGGCTGAAGGTTACGGTGCCGTCGTTGGCAACCTTCCAGGTGCCTTCGCCGCTCACTTCCAGGGTCTTCACTTTGTTGCCGCTGCCGTCCAGGAGTTGTACGGTCGTCGGGTCAATGTCGCCCTGGGCATCCCGGTCGTTCGTCAGGACGTTGATCGTCGCGGTTGCCCCTATTTTGAGGCCGTCCAGGTTGTCGTCGTTGGCGTTCGGCGCCTCGCCTTGCGGGGTGTCGATGGTTTTGTCCACGTTGCCGCTCGCGTTCACGCTTTCTTTGCCGTCACTGACGGTCACGGATACGGCCGGCAGGTCTTCGCCCGCGTTGACGTGCGCAGCGCCCGCGGCGGTCAGGCTTACGGTGCCCGTCGCCGGGTCGATGCTGTAGTAGCCGTTCGGGTCGCTGTTCGGGGTCAGGCTGTAGGTCAGGCTGTCGCCATCTTGGTCAGCGCCACGGCTGGTCGCGACTTGTTGGCCTTCTGTTGCCTGTCCTTGTTCTGGGTGCAGGGTCACGCTGACTTCTAGGGTCGGTGCGTGGTTCGCCGGCGGCGGCGGGGTGATGCCGTCGTTATCGGACGTTATTTGTTCGCTCGCCGTCGTCGGGTTACCACCGTTGTGCGCCACGGCTTGGACCGGGCTGTTGTCTTTCACCGCATCCGGCGGCAGTTTGACGGCACCCGTGGCGGCATCCACGGTGATGCCCTGGTTCTCCGGCACGCCCGTCGCCAGCCATTGGCCCGCCGGGCCTTTGCTCACGGTGATGGTCTGCGCTTTGTCGTCTTCGTCGGTGTAGGTGATGTCGACTTTGTCGGTGTTCGCCCCCGGGGTGACGGTCACGCCGCCTTGTTCTGCCCCCGTGCCTTTTTCCAGCACGGGTTTCGCCGGGTCAGCGGCTGCGCTTTCGTAGGTCAGGGTGATGGTCGCCGGCTGGCTTTCGTGGCCCGCTTTGTCGCTTACGGTGTATTTGACCGGTGTCGGGCTGCCAGTAAAGCCAGCAGCCGGGCTGAAGGTCACGGTGCCATCGTTGGCAACCTTCCAGGTGCCTTCGCCGCTCACTTCCAGGGTCTTCACTTTGTTGCCGCTGCCGTCCAGGAGTTGTACGGTCGTCGGGTCAATGTCGCCCTGGGCATCCCGGTCGTTCGTCAGGACGTTGATCGTCGCGGTTGCCCCTATTTTGAGGCCGTCCAGGTTGTCGTCGTTGGCGTTCGGCGCCTCGCCTTGCGGGGTGTCGATGGTTTTGTCCACGTTGCCGCTCGCGTTCACGCTTTCTTTGCCGTCACTGACGGTCACGGATACGGCCGGCAGGTCTTCGCCCGCGTTGACGTGCGCAGCGCCCGCGGCGGTCAGGCTTACGGTGCCCGTCGCCGGGTCGATGCTGTAGTAGCCGTTCGGGTCGCTGTTCGGGGTCAGGCTGTAGGTCAGGCTGTCGCCATCTTGGTCAGCGCCACGGCTGGGCGCGGCTTGTTGGCCTTCTGTTGCCTGTCCTTGTTCTGGGTGCAGGGTCACGCTGACTTCTAGGGTCGGTGCGTGGTTCGCCGGCGGCGGCGGGGTGATGCCGTCGTTATCGGACGTTATTTGTTCGCTCGCCGTCGTCGGGTTACCACCGTTGTGCGCCACGGCTTGGACCGGGCTGTTGTCTTTCACCGCATCCGGCGGCAGTTTGACGGCACCCGTGGCGGCATCCACGGTGATGCCCTGGTTCTCCGGCACGCCCGTCGCCAGCCATTGGCCCGCCGGGCCTTTGCTCACGGTGATGGTCTGCGCTTTGTCGTCTTCGTCGGTGTAGGTGATGTCGACTTTGTCGGTGTTCGCCCCCGGGGTGACGGTCACGCCGCCTTGTTCTGCCCCCGTGCCTTTTTCCAGCACGGGTTTCGCCGGGTCAGCGGCTGCGCTTTCGTAGGTCAGGGTGATGGTCGCCGGCTCGCTTTCGTGGCCCGCTTTGTCGCTTACGGTGTATTTGACCGGTGTCGGGCTGCCAGTAAAGCCAGCAGCCGGGCTGAAGGTTACGGTGCCATCGTTGGCAACCTTCCAGGTGCCTTCGCCGCTCACTTCCAGGGTCTTCACTTTGTTGCCGCTGCCGTCCAGGAGTTGTACGGTCGTCGGGTCAATGTCGCCCTGGGCATCCCGGTCGTTCGTCAGGACGTTGATCGTCGCGGTTGCCCCTATTTTGAGGCCGTCCAGGTTGTCGTCGTTGGCGTTCGGCGCCTCGCCTTGCGGGGTATCGATGGTTTTGTCCACGTTGCCGCTCGCGTTCACGCTTTCTTTGCCGTCACTGACGGTCACGGATACGGCCGGCAGGTCTTCGCCCGCGTTGACGTGCGCAGCGCCCGCGGCGGTCAGGCTTACGGTGCCCGTCGCCGGGTCGATGCTGTAGTAGCCGTTCGGGTCGCTGTTCGGGGTCAGGCTGTAGGTCAGGCTGTCGCCATCTTGGTCAGCGCCACGGCTGGTCGCGACTTGTTGGCCTTCTGTTGCCTGTCCTTGTTCTGGGTGCAGGGTCACGCTGACTTCTAGGGTCGGTGCGTGGTTCGCCGGCGGCGGCGGGGTGATGCCGTCGTTATCGGACGTTATTTGTTCGCTCGCCGTCGTCGGGTTACCACCGTTGTGCGCCACGGCTTGGACCGGGCTGTTGTCTTTCACCGCATCCGGCGGCAGTTTGACGGCACCCGTGGCGGCATCCACGGTGATGCCCTGGTTCTCCGGCACGCCCGTCGCCAGCCATTGGCCCGCCGGGCCTTTGCTCACGGTGATGGTCTGCGCTTTGTCGTCTTCGTCGGTGTAGGTGATGTCGACTTTGTCGGTGTTCGCCCCCGGGGTGACGGTCACGCCGCCTTGTTCTGCCCCCGTGCCTTTTTCCAGGACGGGTTTCGCCGGGTCAGCGGCTGCGCTTTCGTAGGTCAGGGTGATGGTCGCCGGCTCGCTTTCGTGGCCCGCTTTGTCGCTTACGGTGTATTTGACCGGTGTCGGGCTGCCAGTAAAGCCCGCAGCCGGGCTGAAGGTTACGGTGCCGTCGTTGGCAACCTTCCAGGTGCCTTCGCCGCTCACTTCCAGGGTCTTCACTTTGTTGCCGCTGCCGTCCAGGAGTTGTACGGTCGTCGGGTCAATGTCGCCCTGGGCATCCCGGTCGTTCGTCAGGACGTTGATCGTCGCGGTTGCCCCTATTTTGAGGCCGTCCAGGTTGTCGTCGTTGGCGTTCGGCGCCTCGCCTTGCGGGGTGTCGATGGTTTTGTCCACGTTGCCGCTCGCGTTCACGCTTTCTTTGCCGTCACTGACGGTCACGGATACGGCCGGCAGGTCTTCGCCCGCGTTGACGTGCGCAGCGCCCGCGGCGGTCAGGCTTACGGTGCCCGTCGCCGGGTCGATGCTGTAGTAGCCGTTCGGGTCGCTGTTCGGGGTCAGGCTGTAGGTCAGGCTGTCGCCATCTTGGTCAGCGCCACGGCTGGTCGCGACTTGTTGGCCTTCTGTTGCCTGTCCTTGTTCTGGGTGCAGGGTCACGCTGACTTCTAGGGTCGGTGCGTGGTTCGCCGGCGGCGGCGGGGTGGTACTGTCGGTAATTTCTGCCGTTGGTCGGCTGGTGATGTTTTCTTGATGTCCCGCGTTATCGGTGTAACGCACTTCGACGGTAATGGTCTTGCCTTTGTCGCCCGGTTGGATGGTGTAGGTTTGTCCGGTGCCGATTTCCTGACCGTTGGCCAGCCAGCGGTAGGTGATGCCGCTGGCCGGTACACCGTCTGCGTCCGAAACGGTCGCCGTCAGGGTTTTGCCGACTTGCGCGTCGCCGCTGATGATCACGCTGCCGGGTTTATTTTGTCCGGGTTGGGGATTGGGATTCGGTGATGGCGGCTGCGGGTTTGGGTTGGGGTTTGGTGATGGCGGCTGCGGGTTTGGGTTGGGGTTTGGTGATGGCGGCTGCGGGTTTGGGTTGGGGCTTGGTGATGGCGGCTGCGGGTTCGGATTAGGTTGCGGCCCGATATTGTCTGGCGGAATAGGGTTGGGATTGCTGGGGCTGTCGTCGCCATCATCATCGTGGTTATTTTTCGCAATGCCGATAGCCGCAGCGATCAGGCCGATGCCGCCTGCAACACCTAGAGGGGCGAGTACAGGCTGTCCCTGTTCGGCAGCGAAGGCTTGTGATGCTTCAATCTCGGAAGCCAGCACATGTTCCGGGGCAGTAGCAACGGGATAATCAAAGAACCCACCATCGGCCTGCGTGCCGACTAATGCTCCCTGTCCCTGGGTAAAGTAGTTTTCGATGACAAGATCGGTACCGTCATCAAAGGACACCAGCAGATTGTCGCCTACGCGCTCGGTAATGATACTTTCTGGACCGATACCGGTTGCCTGCTCGGTGAACTGGTAGTACACGCCATCTATTGCCTGGATGTGCTGTGCACTACCCGCGGTATTGATGTTGTACTGTCCGATGGTGTTACCGGCGTTGTCTTTCAGGGCCAGGATGATTTGCTTTGCCATAGCTAATTCCTTTTATGGGTAGTGGGTTACTGGTATCTTCATGTCAAGATACATGAAGGTTTCTTCACGATTATACAAAAATTAACATTTAATTACTACTTTATGAAGCACGCCATATGCCAAAATAAAAACCGTCCCAAATGGACGGTTTTCTTTTTTCTGTTCAATAGGATACGTCGTTTATTTCCGTAACCATTCATCCAAGAAACTGCTTAACCAGCAGCGAATGTCTTCATTAAATCGCTCCTGATAGGTCCATTGTGAGGCGACGGTTTGCGCCCCGGGGTTGGATAATTCCTCACTGTCACGAGTGTGCCAGTAGCGGATTTGTTCCGGTGTCGCCTCGGGGTGGAACTGAAACCCGTAGGCACGTTCGCCAAGCCGGAAAGCCTGATTGGGGAAGGCGTCGCTGGCTGCCAGTTTGATGGCGCCCTCCGGCAGGGTAAACCCTTCGTTATGCCACTGAAAAAAGCGCTCCGGCATCTTGGCAAAAATATCGCTGAATCCTTCGACCGTCGGATAGAGGTGGTAATAACCGATTTCTACAACATGCTCGGCGTGACGGGTAATTTTGCCGCCATAAGCCATTGCCAGTAGTTGTGCGCCGAGGCAGATACCAAGGAAGGGTTTGCCACTTTCGACCACGCTGCGTATCCACAACAATTCCGCGAGCAGTTCGGGCAGGGTATTGCAATCATTGGCACTCATCTTGCCACCGAAGACGATTGCTGCATCGAAACTGTCCGCTTCCGGCAGAGGATCACCTGCAAGCGGGCAGAGTACGCGGAATTCGTGCTGTTGTGCCTGCAAAATATTGCCGATGTGACCGGTCGAGCCGGCGGGGTTATGGAGGATTGCCACGATGCGCAGCATGGTTGTCATAGCCTTTCATGATGATAGCGGCCCTTTAATGTAGCGCAATCCGGCATCAGGTCAAACTGGGTAGAGGACCCCCAAAGCCAGCCAGTGCCGCAAGGCATGACGCAAGGGGAGGCGCTGGGCTTCGGTATCTGCCAGGCAATCCCGCAATGCGGCGATGAGGGTATTCACGGAATCCGGTGCATCGTGTAATTGTTGCAGCAGGGAGAAATCGGCAGCGCTGACGGCGGCGCATTGCACCTGTTCCGCAGGATCTCGCCATACCAGGCTGTACGTTCTGCCTGCCGACACAGTATTTTCATGCACTTGCCAGTCATAGGCGGCCAGCGAGGCACTTGCACTCAGGGCGAGACGGATGTCGTCGAAGGCTTCATCATCAATATCAATGAGAATAGGGGGTGCGGGGTCATCGGTAGCGATTTCGGCGGCCAGTTCGCGGCATTCTACGTCCATTACTGCCAGCAGGCGCGCGTCCAGCAAGGCGTGATGACGCAAATGCGCCAGAAATTGCGCCGGAATGTCGGAAAAATACGGCGATGTCGCCTGCCCGTGCGTAATGAAATGGGCTTTTGCTTCTTTCCAGGCGGCAGAATCAAGCATGGTGGCTGTGCGGACGTAACAGCGGTCAAGGAAGTTGTACACATTATTCCGCAGCAGGCGGCGGTACACTGCAAGCCCTGCCGCACCAATCCCCTCAGGCGGTTCGGCATCCATATTGCGCAAGGAAGCCGCAAAGGCGTCACGGTAATGTTTTTCGTCACTCACTTTTTGCCCCCTGTTGAATACTGCGGATGCGGGCGACTTCATCCAGCAGTTCCGGTAGCGGCGGCAGATTAAAGTCGCGTTCCAGCAGGGTCGGGCAATGACTGGGCAGACGCGCACAGGCATAGGCGTACACATCCCACACATCATCCTGCACCGCTTCACCGTGCGTATCGATGAGCAGGCGCGGGTTTTCTGCATCGTGTCCGGCAATATGCAGATACACAACGCGCGTCAAATCGACGCGGTCAATAAAGGCTCGCGGCGCGACATGTCCATGATTGACGGCATTCACATAAATGTTATTGACATCAAGATGAATATTGCAGTCTGCCTCACGTGCTACGGCATTAAGGAAATCCACCTCGTCCATCTCGCTATACGGGGCATGCAAATAGTACGAAGTGTTTTCGATAGCGATCCGCTGTCCAAGGAAATCCTGCGTTTGCCGGATACGGGCGGCAGTATGGCGGACGTTTTCAGTCGTGAATGCCAGCGGCAATAAATCGTAGAACCGTCCGTTATGCCCGCAATAACTCAAGTGCTCGGAAAAGAACGAGCAGCCGTAACGTGCCATAAATGCCCTGATTTCTGCCAGCAGTGACATATCCAGCGGGTCATGCCCACCGAGAGACAGCGACAAACCATGACAAGCCAGCGGCCAGCGCTCACATGCGGCGTCAAACAAACGCCGTGCAGCACCGCCGACATGCAGCCAGTTTTCCGGCGCAACCTCAATAAAATCAATGGACGCATCACCCGGTGGCAACGCTGCCATCGCACTGCCGAGGCTGCGGCGATAACCCAGCCCGGCACCCCAAAAAGCTGACATAAAACATCCTCAAAAAATATCCGGCAACACCAGCTGATGGCCGTTCGGGAATCCCGCATTTACCCCGCTTGGCGGCAAACCCGGCATTTACCTCGCTTGGCGGCGAGTCCAGTGTTTATTCCGCTTGGAGGCGAGCCCAGCGTTTGCCCCGCTTGGCGGCGAGCCCAAGTTTTACCTCGCTTGGCGCGAGCCCTGTATTTATCTCGCTTGGCGACGAGCCCAGTGTTTACCTAGCTTGGCGGCTCCCCAGGTTTTATCTCGCTTGGCGGCAAACCCAGCATTTACCTCGCTTGGCGGCGAACCCAGTATTTGTCTCGCTTGGCGGGCACCGGGCAAAAAAAACGGCGGGCTGCCCCGCCGTCCCGCATCAGCGAATATTCGAGCCGCAGCCCCCTTCATCACTCTTCGCTGCGCCACCGCAGCTACCTTCGTGCCCCTTCTCTGGGACGGGGGCGGACGCAGATGCTGCCTGACAATCGCCTTTTTCTGCAGACTGCCCTTCAGCACACACCGGTAACTCGGTTTTCGCAGCATTTGCTGCCGCGCACTTGCCTTCACCACAAGCGGCCTGCGAGGCTTTCAGCTGATTCCCCTCCTGCTTGACCGGGGTAGATTCGGCAAACGCCGCACCACCAGCCAGCAAACTGGCGAGCGCCAGTAATGCGGAAGATTTCGACATAAAAGACTCCTTAAAAATTAATTTCCGGAATTAAAAGCATCCAGCGCGCGAGCGGAATACACCATTGCCGCACCAGCATTCATGGCAACAGCTACACCCAACGCTTCGGCGAGTTCCTGTTCAGTGGCGCCAACCTTGCGCGCCGCTTCCGCATGCACCGTGATGCAGCCATCACAACGGGTCGTAACTGCGACAGCCATGGCAATCAGTTCGCGTGTTTTCGCATCCAGTACGCCACCTTCGCCATTGGCTTTGGCAAGGGTTTGATAACCCTTCATCGTGTCGGGGCTGAGTTTGCTGAAACCACCCAGTTTGCCCATAAGCCAAGTCCGATATTCTTTCCAGTTCAACATAATAAAAACCTCATAACTAACAGAAGGAAGGTCGGGCATTGTAGAGATGGCGTGTTAAGCTGATAAGCCGGAAAACACGCAAAAAAACGCCCCAGCGTCTCAATACCGCATCATCATGAACCTTCCCCCTACATCTACATAAAGGAACCCCATCATGCTATTTGTGGACAACCAGGAAAACACCGACCCGCGCACCAATATCGCGCTGGAAACCTATCTCGTTGAAAACCGCCTCACCGACCAGCCGCTGCTACTTTTCTACATCAATGAACCCTCCATCATCATTGGCCGTAACCAGAACACCGTTGAAGAAGTGAACCAGCGCTACGTCGAAGAACACGGCATCCACGTCGTGCGCCGCATGTCTGGTGGCGGCGCGGTCTATCACGACCTCGGCAACTTCTCCTACTGCTTCATCCAGGAAGAACACGGCCCGGCACGCGATTTCAGCGTTTTCACTCGTCCCGTCATCGAAGCCCTGCACCAGATGGGCGTCGCCGGCGCCAAACTTGAAGGCCGGAACGACCTGCTTATTGACGGCAAAAAATTCTCCGGCAACGCCATGTACATCAAAAATGGCCGCATGACCGCACACGGCACCATCCTCTATGACGCTGACCTTGACGCCGTCACTGCCGCCCTCAAACCGCGCGCCGACAAAATCGAATCGAAGGGCATCAAATCCGTGCGCAGCCGCGTGACCAACATCCGTCCCTACGTCGCTGACGCCTACCAGCATCTGGACACGCGCGAATTTCGTGACCACCTGCTCCTGCGCATCTTCGGCGTAAACAGCCGTGCCGACGTACCCGAATACACACTCAGCGCCGACGACTGGGCACAAGTCGCGGCCATCCGTGCTGAACGCTTCGCCAACTGGGACTGGAACTATGGCCGCTCCCCAGCCTTCACCAGTGAGCGCTACCACAAATACCCGCAAGGTGCGGTGGATTTCCGCTTCAATGTCGA
Organism: Cardiobacterium sp. Marseille-Q4385; assembly: GCF_916618745.1. GTDB lineage: Bacteria > Pseudomonadota > Gammaproteobacteria > Cardiobacteriales > Cardiobacteriaceae > Cardiobacterium. Next base: position 2,597,598 of record NZ_OU745373.1, on the reverse strand, counting down.
ACAGGGCGGCAACATCAAAGAAATCAAAATCTACGGCGATTTCTTCGGCGTGGGCGATATCGCCGATGTCGAAAAACGGCTGACCGGCATCCCTTACCGCCGCGACGCTATCGCTGCTGCCTTTGCCGACTTTGACACTGCGCTCTATTTCGGCGGTATTGCTGCGAAAGACCTCATTGATCAACTGGTCGGTTGACCGCAGGCGCGCGATGGCCAGCGTCGTGCAGCTGAAAAACTTGGCACCCGCTTCCTATCGCAGGTTTCTCCCCGTTCTGCCTATCCCGACCTCAATACACACCGCCCCGCTGAGGCCGTCTTGATCCAGTACGCCGGTCAGCGCATTCACCGCTGGATGGCGCAAGAGCAAATCCAGTATCGCCTGTTTCAGTGGGGCGCGATCGTAGTGCGGGCTGTTGCGCCCCTTACCATGCACCACCAACCAGCATTCTTCGCGACGGTTTTGCCGTTCGTCCAGCATATCGCCGAGGTAACGCAAGGCCTCGTCCACAAAAAAACCATGCAAATCAATCTCGCGTGCAAGCGGCAGACGCCCGGCACACAGCGCACGAAAACGGGCATCCGGAATCTGCGCCAGATTAACGGACAGCGTTTCGCGAATATCCGCCGCATGACGGACACGTTGCGCTTCAATGCGGCGGCGCTGTAAAATTTTCGCCCGTCTGCCAAAGCCTTCCGCCCTCGGCGGCGTTTGCAGGGGGGTGACCGTACCGATCAGGTCGGCAAATCGTTCTTTTTCCGTCATAAGTAAAAAGACTGGTGGCAGGCAGCGGTTTTATTCATACATTCCTTACCGATTTCGGTGCAGACAAAAATATCGGTGCCACACTTTTCGTGTAGCCCTATAATCAAAACATCATACACTGCGGCAATATCCAAGAGGACGAATCATGAAAATCGGCATTCACGGTATCAACGGCAAAATGGGCCAAGCCATTGCCCACGAAATTATCTCTCACCCCGATTTAGAACTCGCTGCTGCATCCGTGCGCAATGGCCATGAATGGGCGGGCAAGCGCCTCTGTGACGTAACCGATCTACCGCACGACTGTACCGTACGCGTCACCAGTAACCTCGAACAATTCTGCGCTGCTGTGGATGTGGTCGTGGATTTCACCCGCCCTGATGCAACGCTCGCCATCTTGCCAGTCTGCCAAAAGCTGAGAAAACCGCTGATGATCGGCACTACCGGCTTCAATAATGACACTACCGCCTGGATTCATCGTGCGGCACAGGAAATCCCGGTCGTGCTTGCCGCCAATACCAGTCTCGGTGTCAACATTCTTTTTGAAGTCAGCCGCCGCGTCGCGGAAGTGCTGGATTATCAGCACTGGGACGTCGATATCGCCGAAGCCCATCACTGCAATAAAGTGGATGCGCCTTCCGGTACTGCATTGCGCATCGGTGAAATGATCGCCCAGGCACAAAATAGCGACTTTGAAGCGCGAAAACGCTACCCTTATACCAATCGCCGCAAGACCGGCGATATCGGTTTCTCCGTACTGCGTGCCGGTGACATCATCGGCGAGCATACGGTGTATTTCACGACGGAAGATGAGCGGCTGGAATTCACTCACCGCGCCAACAACCGCCGTATCTTCGCACGCGGCGCCCTGACAGCAGCCATCTGGCTGGACAAACGTCCGGCAGGGCTCTATTGCATGGCAGACGTGCTTGGTTTTACTTCATAAACAAGAGGACATACCCATGAAATGGTTGGGCTATCTGATTACCATCATCCTGTGCGTCGCCTTTGCTGCCATCGGCTTGCTCAATAGCGGCAAGGTTTCTGTCAATTACATCGTGGGTAGTATTGATCTACCGCTGGTGGCTGTCATGCTGCTGTCTTTCCTTTTCGGTGCACTGATGATTCTTGTCCTCTTTGGTTTCAAAGCCTTCTACTGGAAACAGCGTGCCAAATCCCTGCAATACCGCTTGGAACAAGACCACGCAGCCGCTGAAAAAGCGGCCATTCAGGCACAATTTCACGCTGACCAGAAAGCTGCCTGATGGCGGACTGGCTGATTATCCTGCTGCTGCCGCTGGCCGCCTGGTCCGGCTGGTGGCTGGCGATGCGCAAAGAGGCGCGGGAATGGCGCGCCAATAAGACCCACGCCGCCTACTTTGAAGGTGTGGGTTTTTTGCTGAACGACCAAACTGACCGCGCGGTGGACGTTTTTCTCCACATGGCGGATCTCGATCAGCAAATGCTGGAAAACCAGCTTACCCTCGGCAGCCTATTCCGTAAACGTGGCGAACTGGATCGTGCCCTGCATCTGCACCGCCAACTGCGCAGCCACGAACAACTCAGCGACACACAGCGTCTCGCCATCGATTACGAACTCGCTGAAGACTACACCGCCGCCGGTATGTACAGTCAGGCACAAAGCCTCTTTGAAGCCCTACTGCAAGCACAATACCGCCAGACCGATATCCTGCCTGCGCTGGCGCATATCTACGAACGTACCAAACAATGGTCACAAGCCATCGCGCTTGCAGCTCAATTTCCCGCGCAAGATAACGCCATACGTCGCAAGGCCCTGTCTCACTACCATTGCGAGCTGGCCGAACAGGCGCTGACGCGCAGCGCTGACGATGAAGCCGCCAACCAACTCGCTCAGGCACTTGCTGCTGACCGCGATTGCGTCCGCGCCAACCGGATGCGCGGCCAACTCTTCCTGCGACGCGGCGAATACGTCAATGCCATCCATGCCCTGCAAACCATTGGTGAGCAATCGGCGGAACTACTGCCCGACGTGCTGCCAGATATTGCCAACGCTTACCACGCCATCGCTCGCGATGACGAATACCGTAACTGGCTCGAAACCGTCGAAGTGCGCGAAAAAAATCCACGCCTGACTCTGGCGCTGGCCGAACTCATTGCCACTACCTCGCGCGAGGCTGCTGCCGACCTGCTGCAACAGCGTATGGCTGATAAACAAACACCGCTGCTGCTGGCTGCCTACCTGGACTACCGTGACACCTACGCCCCACTGGCACAAAGTGCGGGCAAATTTGTGCGTCCGCGCACCGTGTACCAATGCAACGAATGCGGCTTCCGCCAGCAAAACCTTATTTGGCATTGCCCTGCCTGCTTCGCCTGGAGCAGTTTCCGCCCATTGCTAGAACTCAAAGTAGAAAGCCGATGAGCCGCCGACCTGTTCTTGTCGCCCTTGACGTCAATCACCGTGACGATGCCCTGCGTCTTGCCGCACAACTGGCTCCCGGGCAATGCCGCCTCAAAATAGGCAAAGAACTCTATACCCGCGAAGGGCGAGCACTGCTGGAAACCCTGCACCAACAAGGGCACGACATTTTTCTTGATCTCAAATTCCACGATATCCCAAACACCGTCGCTGCTGCGGTCCGTGTTGCCGCCGATATGGGCGTGTGGATGGTCAACGTGCACGCGAGCGGCGGACGCAAAATGCTCGAAGCCGCCGCCGATGCCTTGGCGCATTACCCCAAACCGCCGCTACTCATTGCTGTCACGGTTCTCACCAGCATGAATGCCGCCGATCTGCGCGAGACTGGTGTGGAAGAACCGCTTGCAGCGCATGTTGCTCGCCTGACTGCTCTCGCCGCCGACAGTGGCCTGAACGGCGTTGTTTGTTCTGCTCAGGAAGCCGCTGCCGTTAAAGCTACCCATGGCAACTCCTTCCTCACCATCACCCCTGGTATCCGTCCCGCTTGGGCAGCCAGCGATGACCAAAGCCGTGTCATGACCCCGGAAGCCGCCATTGCCGCTGGCAGCGATTACCTTGTCATCGGTCGCCCCATCACCCGGGCGACAGATCCGGCGGCGGCACTTGCGGCTATCAACAGCAGCATCACCCCTGACTAATACGAAGGACACATCATGCGAGGCTCAAAAACTATCTATATCCTGCCTAACCTCTTCACCACGGCATCTCTTTTCTGCGGCTTTTACGCCATTCTTGCTGCCATCAACGGCAGTTTCACCGATGCTGCTATCGCTATCTTTGTCGCTATGATCTTTGACGGCTGTGACGGCCGCGTAGCCCGCCTAACCCATACCGAATCCGCCTTTGGCATCCAATACGACTCGCTTGCCGACCTCATTTCCTTCGGTGCTGCTCCCGCCTTGCTTATCTACCGCTGGTCGCTACATTACGCCGCAAGCGCTCCCTTATATCCTGACAAACTCGGTTGGCTTACCGCTTTCATCTATACTACCTGCACCGCACTACGTCTGGCCCGCTTTAACGTCCAAGTTGGTAGCACTGATAAAGCTGTTTTCATTGGCCTACCTAGCCCATCCGCTGCAGCCATTGTTGCTGGCTTCGTTTGGGTCGGTAGTAAATATCACTGGGACGGCAGCAACCTTGTCCTGATCTCCACTATCCTCACCTGGTTTTCCGCCTTGGCGATGGTCAGCAACATCGCCTATTACAGCTTCAAAACGTTCAAGCCACAAAGCAAACTGTCTCTGAGCAAAGTTGTCGCTCTTGCTTGCGTTATTGGCATCATCTTTCTCAAACCATCCCCCATTCTTTTTGCACTCTTCCTCGCTTACGGCCTGCATGGCCCCATCTGGTCGCTATTGCGGGTATATAAACGGCGGCAGGGGCAACAAGGACAAGGTCGCTAATGCTCACGCTAAGGCCACAACAACGCACCGCGCTAACTCTGCTCGGTTACAAACTGTGGCTGCTGCGTGCTGAACTCGCCATCCTGCGCAATACTGCACTATCTGCTCCAACTCCCCCTCCTACCAACGCGGCCTTACCTCTCACTCCGCAATCTACCGCCCCCGAACCGATATCTGCCCAAGCCCTCATCCTGCCGTTGCCTGATCTTGCCGCCCAACTGCACTGGGGGCGTGATTACCTTTGGCTCAGCGGTGATGACCTCAGTTGCAACTGGTTGTTGCCACCTCCCTGGTCGGAAGCGGGGCGTCCCACCCTCTTCGCTACCGAAGACGAACGCCGCCTGTTGCTCGCGCTTTTCGCGGCCACCGGCAGTCGAGAAGCGTACAGCGCCTTTACTGCCCTCTTTGCCCTCGCCCGCAGTCACCCTCTGCCCCTGCCGCAAAATACCGCTGCAGCGCCAGCCGACCTTGCAATAAAACCGCTACTCATCTGCGGCGACACCCTCTCCGCACAGCTGAACGCTGCTCCCACTGGGTTTGGCACACTTCCGGCAAACGCCTATAATTTCCTGCACCCACACACCGTCCTCGCCGATCCGTCCCGTAAAGACGACTGGTGGCGACAATGGATACACATCAAGAGGAACCTGTTTTGAAAAAAATCATCAGCCTGCTGACCCTCGCTTGCGCCACAAGCATCATGGCCGCCCCGCAAAACGCCTGGATCAGCGACGAACTGCGCACCGCCGTGTACGACAAACCCGGCAGCGATGCTAAATTCCTCGGCACCCTGCGCTCTGGTGAGCCTGTGCAGCTTCTCGATAAAAACGGTGATTACGTCCGCGTCAAAACCGACAGCATCAACGGCTGGGTATCCACTCATAGCATCATGGATACCCCCAGCGTACAAAGCCGCTATGCCGAAGCCCAGCAGCAACTTGACCAACTGCAAAGCCGCGCGCAAAGCCTGCAAAGTACTACCGACAACCAGAACCAAACCCTCGACACTCTGAAAAGCCGTGTTGAAGCCTTGCAAAATGCCGAACAGCAGGCGCGTGATGAACTCGTCGCCCTGCAACGCGCCTCCGGTAACGCCATCGCTATCGACCAGCGCAACCGCGAACTGCAAGCTGCCGTTGTCACCCTCGAACAAGAAAACCTCAGCCTCAAACACAAAAACACCCGCCTCGAAGAAAGCCTCAACCAAAAGCAGCTCTACATTGGCGGCTTCCTTGTCTTCGCGGGTTTCGTCCTGCACTGGCTCTCCGGTCTGTTCCGCCTCGGCTCGGGGCGCCGCAGCAGCTACGATGACCTCTGATTTCTCAACAACCCAAGGAAAAAACCATGACGAAAATTCTCGACATTGTAAAACCGGGCGTCGTAACCGGCGATGACGTACAAAAAATCTTTGCCATCGCCAAAGAAAAACAATTCGCCATCCCGGCCGTGAACTGCGTCGGCAGTAACTCCGTCAACGCTGCGCTGGAAACCGCTGTCCGCGTCAAAGCCCCGATTATCATCCAATTTTCCAACGGCGGTGCTTCCTTCTATGCCGGCAAAGGCATCAAACCGGCCAGCGGCACCCGCCCCGACGTCTTGGGCGCTATTGCCGGGGCAAAACACGTCCATACCCTCGCCGCCGAATATGGCGTCCCGGTCATCCTGCATACCGACCACTGCGCGAAAAAACTGTTGCCCTGGATTGACGGTCTGCTAGATGCCGGCGAAAAACACTTCGCCGAAACCGGCAAACCGCTCTTCTCCTCGCACATGATCGACCTCTCTGAAGAACCGATCGAAGAAAACATGGAAATCTGCCGCAAATACCTCGAGCGCATGAGCAAGATGGGCATGACCCTCGAAATCGAGATCGGCATCACCGGTGGTGAAGAAGACGGCGTGGATAACAGCGGTGTGGATGAATCCCGCCTCTATACCCAGCCGCAAGATGTGCTCTATGTTTATGACCAGCTGAGCCCGGTCAGCCCGCGTTTCACTGTCGCTGCCGCTTTCGGTAACGTCCACGGCGTGTACAAACCCGGCAACGTCAAACTCAAACCGAGCATCCTCGGTGCTTCCCAAGAATACGTCGCCAAAGAACGAGGCCTCTCCGCCAAGCCGATCGATTTCGTCTTCCACGGCGGCTCCGGCTCTTCTCAAGCGGAAATCCGCGAAGCCATCAGCTACGGTGCGATCAAAATGAACATCGACACCGACACCCAATGGGCTTCCTGGGACGGCATCCTTAACTTCTACAAGAAGAACGAAGCCTACCTGCAAGGCCAGCTCGGCAACCCGGAAGGCCCGGATGCGCCAAACAAAAAATACTACGACCCGCGTGTCTGGCTGCGCAAGATGGAAGAATCCATGTCCGCCCGTCTGGAGCAAGCCTTCATTGATCTTAACTGCCGCGATCTCCTTTAAGGATAGCGCCGAACAAAAATGCAGCCCTCGAGGCTGCATTTTTTATAGCGACAACGCCCCTTAACGGGGCGCTGTATGATGCACATATATCAGAGCTTGATACGTACCTTGTATTGCAGCTCGGTTTTACCATCGGCGGGGATGTTTACTTGCCACATTGCGCTATTAGCGCTGGTTTTTTCATGCGGCAGACTTTCCTCGATGATCTTCCACTCACCTGGAATAGGCTCGACGACTTTTACGGTTACCGCTTCTTTTTTAGCGTTATTCAATTCGATGCGGTAGGTCGCTTCAAATTCGTCATTTTCGAGCAGTTTGCCCAGCTTGCCTTTGTCCACGCGTTTTGCGTCCACCATTTTCCATACACCGTTCACATCGAAGGCGCTGCCGAGTTTCAGGCGCACTTCGTCATTTTTCGCGGTGTGGTCAATGCGGTCTTCGCCAATGAACTGGGTGCGCTTGTCGCTGTCGTTTTTATAGACACGGATGACACCTTTCGGCAGCGGCATACCGAGTTGGCTCGCTTCATCGTTCTTGAACGTCATGAATACATCCACTTTACGTTTGTCGCCCATTTCCAGCGTGCTGGTATCCGCGCCGTAGTAATACCAGCCGCTACTACCTTGCAGGCGGTATTCTTTTTGCACCGGCACCTGTGCGGCAGAGAGCAGCGCTACCTGTTTATTCTGGTTATTTTTCAGGGTGGTCGGACGATCAAGGGTATAGAGGTGGTATTCAAAGAGGTTTTCTTCACGCACCGGCGCAGCCGCTTTCTCAAGCGCCATCGGCGCCATGCGCGCATGGTAATTAAGACCGAAGTCTTCTTCCTGGGCTCGCGCCACATCACCTGCCACGAGTTGCAGGGTGGCGTTTTCATAAGCGGTACCACTCTGGTTATTCAGCGTTACCCAGCCGGCAAGGTTGAGGGTTTTTTCATCATCCGCGAGGCTGGCGACGTAATCGGCTTTCCAGCCAAGCCCCTGACTGAGGTAGGCAAGATCTACGCTCTGCTCGCCCGCTTTGTCGCTGGTGAGGTCAACAGTGAGGGTCGGGCGATCGCGCAGGTTAGCGGGCACGTCGTGGAAAGCAAGGCGAACGTTTGCTGGCAGACCAGTTTCGATGCGATCGGCGTATTGCAGGACGACGCCGTTGTTATCGGCAAGGACCGTCGCTTCTTCACGCGTTTCTTCGCCGGTCGCGGGATTGGTGCGGACGGTGGTGACACGTTTGCCGACATTTTTCGCAAGCAGCGCTTCACCGCTCAACAGGTCGTAATCGAAGTTTTGTTCCAGGAGTTGCAGTACAGCGTCACCACGAGCAACCAAGCTAGCAGTCTGCGGCATGATGCGCGCGGAAACGTCGCGCAGGGCGATGCGGTTGATGCCGACATTCAGCGGCACTTTACGCGTTTCGCGGATGAGGGCGAGATCATCGTTATAAATAGTGACAGCGACGCTTTCACGGTCTGCACCCTGGCTAGCCGTTTCGGTAGGGTCAGCAGCAAAGGCGGTGTGTGCAGCCGCGAGGGCTAGGGCAGTGGCAAGGACGGTTTTAGTCATGATGTCTCCTGTGTTGTGTGGGGTGAGAAACGGTATGTAATCTAGCGGTAATTTGCTGCCGACGTGATGAGCAAGCTGTCATTGCGGCCCCATGCCGTAGCCTGTTTGCCGGGCAATAGATTGCTCGCCGTCAAGCTTTAATATTTAGCAACCACTTGACCCGCATCAACCCATGCACTGTGCAAAACCGTGATATAGTCACGTCACTTTGCGCAACGGTGTGAAAAACCGTGTAATGCTACGCAAGGTACCCTTTCAATTAAGTCTCAGGAGCTACCATGAAAAAAATCCTCATCCTCGGCGCACTCATTAGCGGCAGTGCAATGGCGGCTGATCTCAACGTCAAAGACTGCCTCATTCAGGAAGTCGTCCCGGGCAAAGAAATGACCGGCGGCTTCTTCACCCTGGAGAACGGCGGCAAGGATACCGTCAAACTCGTCGGTGCATCCGTGGAAAAAATCACCGACAAAGTCGAATTGCACGAAATGATCCATAAAGACGGAAAAATGGAGATGAGCCAGATTCAGAGCTACGATGTTACCCCGGGTGAGCATCAGTTCAAGAAAGGTGGCTACCACATCATGTTCATGGAAGTAAAACACTTCCCGAAAGCTGGCGAAACCTATCCGGTTGAGCTGAAATTCGACAACAAAGAAACCCTCAAATGTGATGCCAAAGTTCTCACCGTTGAAGAAACCATCAAGCACTTCAAGCTGGATGACGAGAAAGCAGGTGGACACGACCATGACAAAAAAGCCGACGATCATGGTCACGGTCACGGCAAAGAAGACGGCAAAGCCAAAGGCTAATTCCCCGTCTCGTTGACGACAAGCCCTCTGCCGTTCAGCGGCAGAGGGCTAAAATTTTGCCCGGTTTCTGCAATAATTGCGCCGTGCGGGCGGTAGCCGTTTCAAATGGCAAGCCAAAAGCAATATCGCGAGGCAAGCCAACACCATGCCGGTTCTATAGGGAACAACGATACACCACCGCCACACCATTCCCACAAATCTTCCATTGCCATGAAAAAGCCCCTGCTCATCCTCGCTACCCTCGTCTGCGCTGTCGCGCTCTACATCGCCTACCAATACAGCAAAGGCCTCACCCCCGAAGCGGTGATGCAAGAACTCTTCGACATGAACGCACCTGCGCGTTACGCATTTGTCAGCGACGAAACTGCGCCAAAACTGGCCGTCATCGACATGGACAGCCTGCAACAAACTAGCCTGCTTGACCTCAAGACCCCGGCACGCCGCCTCGCTATTCACAAAACTGACGGCCTGCTCGCCTATAGCGACGGTAGTGACACCATCACCATCCGCAATCTTGCCGATCACAGCGAAAGCACACAGCGCGTCAGCCACGCCGTTACCCGCCTGCAATACGACGCCGACAGCGCCTGGCTCCTCGCCTCTGGCGATGACCGCCTGACCCTGCTTGACAGCCGCAGCGGCGAACAACGCCTGCTCGAAGGCTACGGCCATATCCAGGCCTGGCTGTACAGCCCGCTCTCGCAGCAACTCTGGATACTCGACGATACCCCTGCCCTCTACCGCTACAATCCCGGCGACCAAAACCAGATTCGCTACCCACTTCCCGCTGACTGGCGTAACCTCAGTGCTGCCGCTATCAGCCCGGATGATCAGCACCTGCTCTTCGGCTCCGAAAACGGCGACGGCCAACCTATCGCCGTGGACTGGGCTATCGACAAAGGCGAAATCGCGCGGCAAACCCCGCTCACCGCACCGCTGGTACAGCCCTATATCGATAACAGTGGCCAGACCTACGTCTATATTGATCAAAAAGGCGGTGGTCACCTTATCAACCAGACTGCCCCCAATATCCTCCAGTCCTTCACTGCGCCGGATCCGACTGACCGCTATGCCACGGGCTGGCTCGATACCCGCCTGATCGTTGCCGGCAGCCAACTGCATAACTACGACCTGAGCGACCCTGCCGCACCGCCACGCCTGATGGACGAAAAACCGCTGCCCGGCCGCACCCGCGCCCTTTTCATCACCGCCGACAGCAAGACCGCGTTGCTCGTTCACCAAGGCAGCCACGACATCAGCATCTATAACCTGCACGACGGCGGCCTGCGCAGCGTGCCGCTCACCGGCATCACCGCTCCCGAAAACCTCATCATGGGCGCGGGTAACACCCTCTGCCACTGAACCCGGTCACAGGCGGCACGAGTGCAACGGTGACAATCTGCTATCATTCGCGCCGTTTCCAACCACACTACGAGGATTCATGACCCTTACCGACACTCACCGCCGTGCCGCCCTGGCTATCTGCGGCCTTGCTTCCTGGGCTTCCATCGCCTTCGCTTACTTTTATCTAGAGAGAACGTTGTGGCTGACGCCGTGTAACCTGTGCATGATGCAGCGTCTCGCCTTCGGCCTTATCGGCTTCTTCTTCCTGCTCGATGCCATCTGCTGGCCGAGCCGACCCGCGACGCGCTTCCTCATGCGCCTCGGCAAATACCTTTCCATCTTCTTCGGCATTGGCCTCGCTGCCCGCCACCTCTACATCCAAAGCCTGCCCGCCGACCAGGTCCCCGCCTGCGGTTTCGATTTCTACACCACACTGGACAAAAACGGTTTCTGGGGTGGCCTGCTCACCGCCATGCAGGGTGATGGCGACTGCGCCGCCCGCGATCTGTTCCTCGGTCTGCGCATTCCGGTATGGTCGATGATGCTGTTTATCGGTCTGCTGCTGGTGTGCGTGATCTGTGAGCGCAATAAAACCGCTGACAGCCACTGAAGCAGATTTCAGACAAAGAAAACCCCCGCCGCAGCGGGGGTTTTCTATATTTGCGCATCAGCGGTGTTCCTGCAGCTTCTCCTTGTGTTTGCGGATTTGCTTATCGAGGACATCACTGAGCAAGTCAATCGCGGCATACATATCCTCATGCGCGGCATCGCCGTGAATAGTCTTGCCGGAAGCAAGGTGGATAGTCGCTTCGGCAATTTTCAGGTGATTCTCCGCGCGCAGCGTCACCTGAGCACTGGTGACATTCTGCGCATCCAGCCCGCCGAGTTTGTCCTCGACATAGCTGTGGACCGCCTCACTGATATCCAGATGTTTGCCGGTGATGTTGTAGTTCATCATCCACTCCTTCTGTTGCTTTGGGTTAAAATTTGTGATTAACGTATCAAAAGCAACAAAAATCCGCAAGCAATTTCACGCTTAAAACGCCGCCCGCAGCCAGGTGATGTCCGCGCCGTCAATACACACCGCATCGAAGCGGCATGACGGCAGTGTCCGGTAGTGCTGTTGCAAATACACCTGCGCCGTTTTGCGGATTTTCTCCCGCTTGGCGGCGCTGATACTGGCGGCGGCACTGACCTGCGCCCCCGCCTCGCGACTGCGCACCTCAACAAAAACCAGCTCCGCGCCATCGCGGGCGATGAGGTCAATCTCGCCATAACGGGAGCGAAAGTTGTTCGTTACAATGACGAGCCCCTGCGCTTTCAGATAGGCGGCGGCGCGTCTTTCGCCTGCCTGGCCGCGACGCAGATGGGGAGCAAGTCTGGCAAAAAACATGAAGGAAACCCGATGAGTGGAACGTTGTACATCGTCGCCACGCCGATAGGCAATCTGGACGACATCAGCAGGCGCGCGCTGGCGACCCTGCAAGCGGCAGACATTATAGCCTGCGAGGATACGCGCCACAGTCGCCGCCTGCTCGACACCTACGCCATTGACCGTCCGCTCACCGCGCTGCACCAGCACAACGAACGCGGTGCGGCGGAAACCCTTATCCGCCGCCTGCAAGCGGGCGAAAACGTCGCCCTTGTCAGCGATGCCGGCACACCGCTTGTCTCCGATCCCGGTGCGCTGCTCACCCGTCTCGCGCACGCAGCGAATATCCGCGTCAGTCCTTTGCCCGGCGCCAGCAGCGTCATCGCCGCCCTTTCCGCCAGCGGCCTGCCCGCCGACCGCTTCACCTTCGCCGGTTTCATCCCCGCCAAAGCGGGCGAGCGGCAGCGTTTTCTTGACGACTACCGCACTGCTACCCATACCACCATCTTCTTTGAAGCGCCGCACCGTATCAGCGATACCCTCACCACGATGGCCGAAACCTTTGACGGTGCGCGCCCGCTCGTCATCGCCCGCGAACTGAGCAAACAGTTCGAACAAATCGCGTATCTCAGCGTTGACACCGCCCCCGCCTGGCTGGCCGAGGATGACAACCGCCAGCGTGGCGAATTTGTGCTGCTCCTCGGTGCAGCAGTAGCGCAGACCACCGCCGACTGGCAGCCGCTGGCCGACGACCTGCGCGACGCGGGACTTTCCGCCAAAACCACCGCTGCCCTGGTCGCCAAACACACCGGGGCGAACAAGAAATCGGTCTATCAGTACCTGCTCGACCGCGCCGGGTAAAATCGGTATCCACACCGCTTGGCGAGCCCAGTGTTTATGCCGCTTGACGGGCGTAGGATGGGCTTCAGCCCATCGAGCAAGCGCAACCTGCTTTTTGCGTTTCGGGCAAGCGTGACCACCAAGCGGGAAAACTACGCGGTTTTCATTTTTGAGACGTTGCAGGCAACGTCTCTACAAAAGCCAGCAACCACACCGCTTGGCGAGCCCAGTATTTACGCCGCTTGACGGGCGTAGGATGGGCTTCAGCCCATCGAACAAGCGCAGCCTGCTTTTTGCATTTCGGGCAAGCGTGACCACCAAGCGGGGAAACTACGCGGTTTTCGTTTTTGAGACGTTGCAGGCAACGTCTCTACAAAAGCCAACAACCACCCCGTCTGGCCCCGCTTGCCAAAAGTTAATTGGAAAAACTTGAAAATTCCCGCGCGTCCCATAAATAGAACTCATCGTTAACCAACTACAGGAAAAACCATGCAACCTTTTACCAGCCGCTTCCAGGAAGCCCTGCAAACTGCGCAGTCCATTGCCGTCGGCAAGGACAGCAATTACATCGAACCCGCGCACGTCTATCTCGCCCTGCTGCGGCAGGAAGGCGGTGCCGCTGCTTCCATCCTGCGTCAGGCGGGTGTGGATGCGAACGCCCTGCGCCAGCAAGTCGAAAAAATCGTGGATGACCTGCCGCGCGTCAGCAATGCCACCGGACAAGTCAACGTCTCGCCGGAAACCAGCCGCCTGCTCAACCTTTGCGACAAATACGCGCAGCAAAATGGCGACCAATACCTCTCGTCCGAACTTTTCCTCCTCGCCGCCTGCGAAGACAGCGGCGCGCTCGGCAAGGCGCTAAAACAGGCAGGCCTACAAAAAGCCAAACTGCAGCACGTCATCAACGAACTGCGCGGCGGCGAACCCGTTACCGACGAAGCCGCCGAAGACAAACGCGAGGCGCTGAAGAAATACACCATAGACGTGACCGCCCGCGCCGAGCAGGGCAAAATCGACCCCGTCATCGGCCGCGACGAAGAAATCCGCCGCGCCATGCAAATCCTGCAACGCCGCAACAAAAACAACCCCGTCCTCATCGGCGAACCAGGCGTGGGCAAAACCGCTATCGTCGAAGGCCTCGCGCAGCGCATCGTCAACGGCGAAGTGCCGGAAAGCCTGAAAGGCAAACGCCTGCTCTCGCTGGATCTTGCCGCCTTGATGGCCGGCAGCAAATACCGGGGCGACTTCGAAGAACGCCTGAAAGCCGTCCTCAACGACATCGAAAAAGCCAACGGACAAATCATCCTCTTCATCGACGAAATCCACACCATGGTCGGCGCGGGCAAAACCGAAGGCTCGATGGATGCCGGCAACATGCTCAAACCGGCGCTGGCGCGCGGCGAACTGCACTGCATCGGCGCGACCACGCTGGACGAATACCGCCAGTACATGGAAAAAGACGCCGCTCTCGAACGCCGCTTCCAGAAAGTGATGGTCGAAGAACCAAGCGTGGAAGACACCATCGCCATCCTGCGCGGCCTGCAAGAACGCTACGAAGTGCACCACGGCATCGACATCACCGACCCGGCACTCGTCGCCGCCGCTGTCCTCTCGAACCGCTACATCAGCAACCGCCAGCTGCCGGACAAAGCCATCGACCTCATCGACGAGGCCGCCGCGCAAATCCGCATGGAACTCGACAGCAAGCCGGAGGCGATGGACCGCATCGACCGCCGCCTCATCCAGCTGAAAATGGAACGTCTGGCGCTTGAAAAAGAACATGACGACGCCTCGAAAAAACGCCTCGCCGATCTCGAAGACGACATCCAGAAACTCGAAAAAGAATACGCCGACCTGAACGAAATCTGGCAAGCAGAAAAAGCGAGCAACCAGGGCAGCGCGGGCATCAAAGAAGAAATCGACCGCCTGCGCGTCGAACTCGAAGCCGCGAAACGGCGCGGCGATCTCGCCACCATGAGCGAAATCCAGTACGGCAAAATCCCAGCCCTGGAAAAACAACTGACCGCCGCGAACGCTGCCGATAGCAGCAGCACCCCGCACCAGCTCATGCGCAGCAAAGTCACCGAAGAAGAAATCGCGCAAATCGTCTCGCGCTGGACCGGCATCCCTGTCGCCAAAATGCTCGAAAGCGAAAAAGAAAAACTGCTGGCACTGGAAAGCGCGCTTGGCGCCCGCGTCGTCGGCCAGCAAACCGCCGTCGAAGCGGTAGCAAACGCCATCCGCCGCAACCGCGCCGGACTGTCCGACCCGAACCGCCCCATCGGTTCCTTCCTTTTCCTCGGCCCGACCGGCGTCGGCAAAACCGAACTGTGCCGCACCCTCGCCGCTTTCCTCTTTGACAGCGACGAAGCCATCGTCCGCCTCGACATGAGCGAATACATGGAAAAACACAGCGTTGCCCGTCTCATCGGCGCACCGCCCGGCTACGTCGGCTACGACCAGGGCGGCTACCTGACCGAAGCCGTGCGCCGTCGCCCGTACAGCGTCGTCCTCTTCGACGAAATCGAAAAAGCGCATCCGGACGTGTTCAACGTGCTGCTGCAAGTGCTGGACGATGGCCGCCTGACCGACGGCCAGGGCCGCACCGTGGATTTCCGCAACACTGTCATCATCATGACTTCGAACCTCGGCTCACACCTCATCCAGGAAGCGCCACAGGACGACTACGAAACCATGAAAATCAAAGTGATGGAAGTTGTCGCGACGCACTTCCGCCCGGAATTCATCAACCGTATCGACGAAACCGTCGTATTCCATTCACTCGGCAAAGAACACATGGCGGGCATCGCCAAAATTCAGCTGGGACGGCTGGAAAAACGCCTCGCCGAACGCGACCTCAAACTGGACATCAGCCCGGCCGCACTCGACCAACTGGTGGAAGTTGGTTACGACCCGACCTTCGGCGCACGTCCGTTGAAACGCGCTATCCAGACCCATCTGGAAAATCCGCTGGCACAACGCATCCTCGCCGGCGACTTCCTCCCGGGCAGTACCGTCCATGTGGACTACCAAGACGGCGAAGGCTTCGTCTTCCACGCCTGATGCTGCTTTTACGCACAGAAAAACCCGCCGCAAGGCGGGTTTTTTGTGGGCGTCATTCAGTGATCAGATTTCAGCCCTGCGCCGCACATCGTTATCAGGCAATCCGGCGTCGCGCCGTATTGGGCGCAATAGTACAGGTAGGCGGCGTAGTTTGCAGCGGTAGTGTGTTCGCAGTAAATGCCGCGTGCCGCCAGTGTCGCGCGTGCGTGCAGGATGTCTTCTTCCGGCGCGTGGATGAAGCGCACGCCGTATTTTGCCGCGTAAGCGAGAATCGTCGCGCCGCGCATCGGCTCGCCGATGGCGATACCTTCGGCGATGGTCGGTTGCGGGGTGATGGCCGCCGCTTCACTTGCATGTTGCGCCGCCGCGCGCAGCAGCGGGTCGCAGTATTCGCTCTGCACGGCAATGATGGTCGGCATCTGCGCGATGACACCGCTTGCCAGCAGGTGTTCCAGCGCCTGCATTACGCCGAGGAAAAGGGTGCCGTTGCCAACCGGGATGATCAGGTGCTGCGGGATGCGCCCCAGTTGTTCATAGACTTCGTAGATATAGGTTTTGGTGCCTTCGTAAAAGAAGGGGTTATAGACGTGGTTGGCGTAATAGACGCCTTCTGTTTCGACTTTGGCGCGGCAGACGTCGGCGCAGTGGTCGCGACTGCCGGGCACAACGTTGGCAATCGCGCCGTGCGCTTCAATCATGTTGATTTTCTTCGGCGAGGTGCCTTCCGGCACAAAGATTTCGCAGGCGATGCCGGCACGGGCGCAGTAAGCGGCGACGCTGTTGCCGGCGTTGCCGCTGCTGTCCTGCACGACTTTCTCGACGCCGATGCTTTTGCAGTGGGCGACGAGGACAGCCGCGCCCCGGTCTTTGAAGGACAGGGTCGGCATGAGATAGTCCATTTTCAGCAGGACGTCGTCATCGAAGCGGATGACGGGCGTCATGCCCTCGCCCATGGAAACGGCGCGCCAGGCATCGCCATTGAGCGCCATATAGCGGTGGTAACGGAATTGTGACCATTCAGCGCGGTCAATGCCGTCGGCGGTGAAGGCAGGTGGACGGTAATCCAGCTGCCACAGCCCGCCGCAAGCACATTTGGCGTGGCGGGTGGTGATGTTTTCTTCACGGTGACAGTGCGAGCAGACGTATTTCATGCCGTTTTCTCCCACGGGCGGAAATGAAGAAGATGGCCCATGCGTTGCCGCTACCGGCAAATAGTTCAAGCGCGTGTCTTGTGCGTGTGTTGGGTGGGGCGGTCGGGAGCAAGGGCCTGTTGCAGGGCAAAGCGCAGGTAGGCCTGTTTGAGGGTGAGTTGCTGCTTGTGGCGGTAGTAGGTGTTGATGCTATCGAGCAGGGTTTGGCGGTAGCTCGGAGCGAGTTGGCGCAGGGTTTCAAGATGGCGACAAAGGAGCAGGCCGTTTTGGTGCGCTGCGGTGTCAATGGGGTCGTAGGCGGGGGCATCGGTAAGCGGCAGGCCGTTCGCCAGCAGTTTTTGGTAGGTTGCAGCGGGGTTGTCGTCGTCCGGGTTGTCGCTCGCCAGGTAGGTGTAGAGGTAGGTGATGGCGTCGCGGTGGGTGCGGTAGTCGGCGACGTTGCCACCGGGGATGCGGCTCGCGCGCCAGACGATGTAGGCGGCGAGTTCGTAGCGGCTGAGTTGGCGGTCGTGCTTGATGAGCTGGCGGATGTGTTGTTCGAGGGTGTTTTTTTGTTCTTCACCGAGGGCGGCAGTTGCTTGTGTGAGGTGGGCGAGCAGGGCGATTTGTGCGACGGGTTCGCTGTGTTCGATGGTGGTATAGGCGTTGCGGCTGGCATCGAGGGTGGCGCGCGGGATGGTGCCTTCGTCTTCGAGGGTGTAGTAGTAGACGCCGCTGTGGTAGATGTAGAGGGCGAGCAGGGCGGCAGCGGGATCTACCGGTGCAGGGTAGTGGACCGCAGCAAGGCTGCGGTCAAGGCTGAGGATGGGGTAGGTGGGGTTGAGTGCGAGGGCGTCCTGGCTGCGTTTGGCCGGGTCAATTTCGTATTGGTTGCGGCGGTGTTCCTGGATGTCGAAGAGGATGGCATCAAGTTCTTCGGGGCTGATGTCGCCTCCGCCCCAGGTGCGGATGCGCTCGGCCAGCGGCGGGTGGGTGCGTAGCAGGCGGTTCAGTCCGCTTTGGTAGTGGATGAAGTAGATGTGGGCACGGTCGCGCGGCGGGCGGCGCGGGTTGAGGCCGTTTTCTTGCAAGGCCCAGGCTTTTTTCAGGGCACTGACGAGGGCGTCAGGGTTGCGGGTGTATTGCACGGCGCGGGCGTCCGCCATTTCTTCGCGGCGGCGCGAGAAGGCGGCTTGCAGCAGGCGGCCATAGAGGTAGAGGATGGAGCCGAGGATGGTGAAGGCGGCGGCGGGGATACTGATATCCGGGCTGTCGTCGTTTCGCATGATGCCGCGCAGGTCGAAGAGCTGGGCTTCGGGGGCGGTGTGGATTCGCTCCTGGCGGTTTGGCCAGTCGCTGATGATGTAGTAGCCATGCACCATCGCAGTGAGGCGGGCATAAATGGCGAGGTCGCCGTTTTCGATGTGGCCGTATTCGTGGCCAATGATGGCTTGCAGTTCGTCGCGGGTGAGGCTGTCTATCGCACCCTGGCTGACGGTGAGGGCGAGGCTGCCGTCTGCACCGCCGACGATGAAGGCGTTGATACTGTCGTCGTTGCGCTGGATGTAGGTGGCGGGTACGGCGTTGCCGGATGCGGCGCTCATTTCGGCGACGAGGTTGGTGTAGAGGCGGTCGGCGCGGTGTTTTTCCGAGCAGGCGAGCTCGGCGCCGAGGGCGCGCGCCTGCTCGTCGGCGCTCGTTGCGCGCATTTTGCGCTGCATGTCGGTGTAAGCGATGAGCAGCGCAGCGGTGGGGATGAGGCCGGCGATGAGGCTGATGTGGAGGTAGAGGCTACTGAAGGTGTGCGGGCTGTCGCGCAGGGCAGCGATGATGGGGCTCACGCCGAAGAGCGTGAGCGCGCAGGCGAGGCTGTAGGTAAGGTAGCTGGCGAGCGCGCCCAGCCAGAAGGCTATTTGCAGGCGGCGGCTGGCGACGTCCGCCTGCTGGTGTTCTTCGCGAAAGAGGGTCGCCATCAGTCGAATTTCACTTGTACCGGGGCGCGCTTGGTGTCGATGTCGTCAATTTCCAGCAGGCTGTTAGCGCGGAAGGCAAAGATGCCGGCGATGATGTTGGCGGGGAATTGCTGCACGGCGTTGTTGTAGTCGGTGACGCTGTCGTTGTAGTACTGGCGCGCGAAGGCAATGCGGTTCTCGGTAGAGGCGATTTCTTCGCGCAGGGCGGCAAGCTGGTTGTCCGCTTTGAGCTCAGGGTAGTTTTCAAAGGTGGCGTAAAGGCCGCCGAGGCGCGCGCCAAGGGCTTGTTCGGCAGCGGCAAGTTCGCCGATGCCCGCCGTGCCGCCACCGGTGTTTTTCAGGGCATTCGCGGCGTGATTACGCGCGGCGATGACGCTGGTCAGGGTTTCTTGTTCGTGTTGCAGGTATTTGCGCGCAACTTCAACGAGATTAGGGATAAGGTCGTAACGGCGGGTAAGCTGCACGTCAATTTGTGCGAAAGCGTTTTTGTATTCGTTGCGCTTGTTGACAAGGCTGTTGTAGATGCCGACGGAAACGGCAATGGCGATGATGACGAGAGCGAGGATAATCCAGCCAGTCATGGGTTTTCTCCTTGTTTTTGGTGGGGTTAAGGGATGTCTGGCATTGTAATTTTCGCGGTTTCTGCTTGCAAGGCAGGCGGGCTCTGCCTACAATCCGCGCCCTGAGTTCGCCAGGCAATCGCTGTGCTTCGGTGCAGAGGAAAGTCCGGGCTCCACAGGGCAGGGTGCCGGGTAACACCCGGGCGGCGTGAGCCGACGGAAAGTGCCACAGAAAAGATACCGCCTGCGTTGCAGGTAAGGGTGAAATGGTGCGGTAAGAGCGCACCGCAAGGCCGGTAACGGGCTTGGCAGGGTAAACCCCACCCGGAGCAAGACCAAATAGGGAATCCATGCGGCGGCCCGCCGTGATTCCGGGTAGGTTGCTAGAGGTATCCGGTAACGGGTATCGCAGAGGAATGATTGCCCACGACAGAACCCGGCTTATCGGCGAACTCTTTTTCTTTCAATATGTCCCCCAATATGTCCCCGTAGCTCAACCGGATAGAGCGTTCCCCTCCTAAGGGAAAGGCTGGAGGTTCAATTCCTCTCGGGGACACCATCTTTTCTTCTGCTTGATTCTCGGCGAAAAAATGCCGCACGGTGCCGCGAAACGGTACGGTTTTTGCATATAATTCATGCACCGACACCTTATCCGCACCGGAATCCCCATGAACGCCCCCTCCCCTTCTGCCGGCAAGGCGGCGCATATTGCCGCGAAGATCGCCGCCATCGAAATTTATGAAAATATCAATGCCATTCTGCGCGAAGAGAAAGACGCGCAAACCGCCAGTGCCTTTGCTGCCCTCGGCAGCCTCGCTGGACAGGCCTGCCTGCAAGAAGCGCTTTTCCTCCACGCCGATAAATCCGACGCCCTCATCACGGTCAGCGACGTGGCCGGTCGCCATTATTATTATGGCGAGACGATTGACCGCCTGCTCCTGCAAGACCGTCTTTCCGTCTGGTCACTGCTCGCTACCGCCATGCAGAAATATGAAGACGCCGCCCTGCCGGACACTGAAGCCATCCGCTATCACGTGACGCAAACCATCGGTGCGCCGCTCTTTGGTGTCCCACGTCTGCCACTGGGGCTGCACATCCGCATGGCGCCGCTGGAATGCCTGCAACTGTGGCAACCGCTCAAAGCCGGCGTGCTGGACCGTTTGCATGTTCCGCCGCAGGACTGGCACCTCGCCTACGGCCTCGCCATCCAGAAAATGCTGGCGCAAGACGCCCTGCCGCCGACGCAAGCGGCGCTCATCGTCATGGAATGCGCGATTCCGATGAGCAAAGTCCTCAACACATGACCACCCCGCCCGCCGCAAGCCTCGAAAGCGCCCATGCCGCGCAATAGAATGCCGCCGAACCTGCTACTCTCCGGATGATGCTCCCCGATCCCGCAACCCTCTGGCACTACGCCGTCCGCTATCCGCTGCTCGCCCTGCTCGCCCTGATCTGGGCGGGGTTTATCCTTGATTTCCTGACCTGCAAAATCCTGCGTCCCGTATTCGGCATCCATCCGCGCCGCTTCCTCAGCCTGCCCGCCATCTTTACCGCCCCGCTCCTGCACGTTGACCTAGCCCATCTGCTCTCCAACTCCATCCCGCTCGCCATCCTCGGTTTCCTCAGCGGGGATTTGCTGCCGCCGCACCAGCTCTTCCTGCTGCTCTTCATCGCCATTGGCGGCAGCGGGCTGGGCGTCTGGCTATTCGGGCGGCGGGCGATCATGCTCGGCGCCTCCGGCCTGGTTTTCGCCCTGTTCGGCTTCCTGCTCGCCTACGCCTGGTTCAGCCGCGACAAGCACGCGCTCTTTTACGCCGCCGCCGCTTTCCTCCTTTATGGCGGCCTGCTGCTCTCGCTGTTCAAATACCGCCCGCAAATCTCCTGGGCGGCGCATATCTGGGGCTTTGCCGCCGGCATCCTGGCGGCCTGGTGGCTGACCGCCTATGCGGTATGAACCTGTCTTTTTCCCGCCATCTCGGAGCCCCGCATGAACCGCACCCGCATCATCACCACCCTGGAACGGCTGCGCCGGCATTACGGTGAACAACGCTGGTGGTGTCAGGAAAACCGCCTCGCCGACTGGGTCTCGATGATCCTGATCCAGCAGACAACCCAGCAGAATGCCGAGAAAGCGCTGGCGGGACTGGCAGACGTGCTGACTCCCGCTGCCCTGGCAGCGTTACCTTTGGAGGCCTTGCAGGCGCGCATCCGCCCCGCCGGGTTCTATAAACAAAAAAGCGTGTATATCAAGGAACTGGTGCAGTGGTTTATCGACAAAGGCGGAGATCTTGCCGCTTTTACCGAGGTGCCAACCGCCGCGCTGCGCACGGAACTGCTGACCCTCAAAGGCGTGGGACAGGAAACGGCGGACGCCATGCTGCTTTACATCTTCGGGCGCAAAGTCTTCATTGCCGACCGTTACGCCCTGCGCCTCTTTCAGCGCCTGGGATTGAGCACCGCCGGCGATTACACCACCCTGCGTGCCGAGTGCATGCTGCTGCTGGATGACGTCAGCCTGCACACCGCGCAGGAATGGCATGCGGTGATTGACGAACACGGCAAAGCCTTCCGCAAAAACCCGCAGCTGGATGAAAGCTGGCTGTGCCCGCCTGCCAGTCCTGCCTGAGCGCCCTGCCCTTCACCATACAGCCCACCGCGATGACCACTCCCGATCACGACCCTTTCCCTGAACTGCTGCTGGCGCGGCAAGATGATGATGCCCTCGGCATGTCCATGCTGATTTATCCTGACCGCACGCCGGCCAGGAACCTATTCTGGCTAACGCTGGCGGTATTTGTGCTGCTGTATGCGTTGCCGTGGCGCGAGACATATTTTCAGGCTTGTGTGCTAACTTCCGCCATTTACACATTGCCGACGGTATGGAGTTGGGGCTGGCAGAATTATGCGCATCTCGATATACAGACCATTCATCTTTCTGCGGATAATGGCATATCCAGTCACCGTATTGCGCCTATTGCGGATAATGGAGCAAATCATCTGCGCATTTTGCCGCGTCAGACGGAAACGCGATATGTGCGTTCCAATCTGGATTCGGGTGTGTTCTTAACAAATATACTGTTACTGCTTGTGGTTTTTGCGGCAGGTTACAACGATATTTCCAGGATTTTGCGGGACAAAACGCCGGAAATACCGCTGGCACAGATGCGGGTTGTGGAGGGCAAAACGCCGGCGGCGCCCTGGGGTATTAGCACGAGGCAATCAACTAGGTCTTATCTGCTGATTGATGGTGTCTATCTGAATTGCGATTTTTATTTTGAGCACGATGCCTGCGATGAGGTCTATCGCTTTGCCGGAAAGCCGATAAAGGTGTGGTATTACCGGAATAATCGGCGGGTCGATGCTGTCTATGCGATAGAGATTGATGGCCAGTCATTGCATGACGAGCATTATTTCCGCGCACGCTACCGGCAATTTCAGCGCACGATGTGGTTGACTTGTTTTGTTTCCGTGCCGCTCAGTATTCTGCTGTTTTTATGGTTAGGGCGGCGGGCGCAGCGGGTGTGCGAAGGGCTGTTCGCCTCGCGCCGCATCCGTATCCGTTAATGCCCGCGCCCCGCCGTGCACAGGCTTTGTGCTATTATCGCGCGCGTTTTTTTATGTCTTGATGCGACTGTAATGCGCTGTTTTTTCAGTAGAAGGTTTTAGGTTCATGCTGCAATTCCCCAATTTCAACCCCTATATTTTTAAGCTCGGCCCGATTCACCCGACCTGGTACGGCCTGATGTATGTCATCGGTTTCGGCTGCGCCTATCTGCTCGGCGTGCGGCGCACCAAATCGAATCCCGCCTGGACCAAGGAAGATGTCAGCGATTTGATGACGTATTTGATGCTCGGCGTGGTGCTGGGTGGGCGGATTGGCTATGTGCTGTTCTACGGCATGGGCTATTGGGCGCGTGACTGGCTTTATCCGCTGAAAATCTGGGAAGGCGGGATGTCTTTTCACGGCGGCCTGCTCGGGGTGATATTCCTGCTCTGGCTGTTTGGGCGCAAAAAGGGCAAGGCGTTTTGGGCGGTCGCCGATTATGTCGCGCCGATGATTCCGCCGGGACTGTTCTTTGGCCGCATCGGCAATTTTATTAACGGCGAGTTGTGGGGCCGACCGACCGACCTGCCCTGGGGCATGGTCTTCCCCGGCACCGGCGACGGCATCCCGCGCCATCCTTCGCAGCTGTATGAAGCGGGGCTGGAAGGCATCGTCCTCTTCATCGCTGTCTGGTTCTATTCCGCCAAGCCGCGCCGCAGCGGGCAAGTAGCGGGGCTGTTCCTCGTCCTCTACGGCATTTTCCGCTCGCTGGTTGAGATGGTGCGCCAGCCGGACGGGCAGGTGAATTTCCTTATCGGCGAGATCACAATGGGGCAGGCGCTCAGTCTGCCGATGATTGTCTTCGGCCTGTGGCTGATGTTGCGACGGGGGCCGCGTGCAAGCGTATCTTGACCTTCTGCGCCATGTGCTGGAGCACGGCAGCACCAAGGCTGACCGCACCGGCACGGGGACGCGCTCCGTTTTCGGCTACCAGATGCGCCTGAACTTGCAGGACGGGTTCCCGCTGCTTACCACCAAGCGTGTGCATTTCAAATCCATCGTGCATGAACTGCTGTGGTTCCTGCGCGGCGAAACCAACATCGGTTACCTGCGCGATAACGGTGTAACCATCTGGGACGAATGGGCGGACGAGCACGGCGACCTCGGCCCGATTTACGGCAAGCAGTGGCGCGACTGGGCTGGACACGACCAGATTGCCCACGTCCTGCATCTCCTGAAAACCGACCCCGACTCGCGCCGCATGATCGTCTCGGCCTGGAACGTCGGCGAACTGGCGGACATGGCGCTGATGCCCTGCCACACCCTGTTCCAGTTCTACGTTGCGGGTGGCCGCCTTTCCTGCCAACTCTACCAGCGCTCGGCGGACGTCTTCCTCGGCGTGCCATTTAACATCGCAAGCTATGCCCTCCTGACGCACATGATGGCGCAGCAGGCCGGACTGCAAGTTGGCGACTTCATCTGGACGGGCGGCGACGTGCACCTCTACAACAACCACTTCGACCAGGCGCGTGAACAACTCAGCCGCACGCCCTACCCGCTGCCCACGCTAGCCCTGCGCCAGGCGGCAAGCATCGACAGCTACCACTACGACGATATCCAGTTACAGCACTACCACAGCCATCCGCCCATCAAAGCGCCCGTGGCCGTCTAACCCAACCGGAGAACACCCTTGCTACGCCTCATCCGTAACACCTTCTACTTCCTGATTATCCTCGGCATCTTCGGCTGCGTGCTGCTCTTCATGTACGCGATGAAACTCGAAAAAGAGTACCACCTTGATGACCGCAAACTGGGTGGTGCGCTGTGGTCCATGCCGGCGCGCGTGTATGCCCGCCCGCTCGAACTCTACAAAGGTGCGACGCTCACCCCCGAAGACCTCATCAACGAACTCAAACTGCTCGACTACCGCGAAGTCGCTAGCCCAAACAACATCAAGCAGTACCACCGCGAAGGCAACACCGTCGAATACTACGCCCAACCCTTCAACTTCTGGGACGGCCAGCGTCCGGCACGGCGGATGCAAGTGCAATTTGACAAAAACAAAGTCAGCAGCGTGCAAAACCTCAGCACCCTCGAAGAAGAAGTCCTCGAACGCCTCGAACCGCTGCATATCGCCAGCATCTACCCGGCGAGCAAACAGGACCGCGTACTGGTCAACCTCGAAGACGTGCCGCCGGTGCTTGTTGACAGCCTGATCGCCGTCGAAGACAAAAACTTCTGGCGCCACCCCGGCATTGACCCGCGCGGCCTCGCTCGCTCCATCTACGTCACCTACATCCAGAAATCCGGCAAACAGGGCGCCAGTACCCTCACCCAGCAATTCATCAAAAACCACTACCTCACCAACGAACAAACCCTGTCGCGCAAACTCAAAGAAGTGCTGATGGCACTTGTCCTCGAATACCACAACAGCAAAAAAGACATCCTCGAAGGCTATCTCAACGAAATCTACCTCGGTCAGGACGGCCAGCGTGCCATCCACGGCTTTGGCCTTGCCAGCGAATACTACTTCGACAAAGAACTCAAAGACCTCGGCCTGCACGAAATCGCCATGCTCATCGGCCTCGTGCGCGAACCCGGCCTTGCTGACCCGCGCCGCCACCCCGAATACGCCCTGCAACGGCGCAACATGATGCTCAGCCTCATGCAGCAGAACAACCTCATCAGCGAAACCGACATGAAGCTCGCGCAATCGCTGCCGCTTGACGTCGTGCCGGTCGATGCCCAGCGGGCGCGGGTGCGCTTCCCCGCCTTCGTTGACCTCGTTTACCAGCAGCTCGGCGAACACTACAAAGAAGAAGACCTCACCAAAGACGGCCTCAACATCTTCACCACCCTTGACCCGCTCATCCAGCAAAAAACCCAGGATGCCCTGACCGGCGCCCTGCCCACCCTGGAAAAACGCAACGGCCTGAAAAAAGACTTCCTGCAAAGCTCGGCTGTTGTCGTCAACACCGGCAACGCCGAAGTGCTGGCCGTCATCGGCTCGCGAGTGCCAAACGAACAAGGCTACAACCGCGCACTCTACTCCCTGCGCAACATCGGCTCCGTCGTCAAACCCATGGTGTACCTGACCGCGCTCGAATACCCGCAGCTCTACACCCTCGCCACCCCACTCGATGACAGCCCGCTTAACTACAAAACCGGTGGCAAAACCTGGTCGCCGAAAAACTACGACAAGCGCAACCACGGCAAAGTCACCCTGCAAGAATCGCTCATCCGCTCCTACAACATCCCGACCGCGCGCATCGCGCTTGATGTCGGCATCAAAGACGTCACCGACACCCTGCAACGCCTCGGCTACAAACCGCGCCCGGAAAACCCCATTCGCAACAACCCCTCCGTCTCGCTCGGCGCCATCAGCATGAGCGCCATCGACGTCGCGCAAATCTACGAAACCTTCGCGAGCGGCGGCTACCTCATCCCGCTGCGCTCCATCCGCGAAATTACCACCCAGGATGGCACCATCGTCAGCCGCTTCGACCTCAAAGCGGTGAAAGCTATTGAGCCAGGCCCGCACTACCTCATCACCTCGACCATGCAGGAAATCCCGCGCCGGGGTACGGCTACCGCGCTCAAAGAAAAAGTCAGCGCCTCGCTGAACGTCGCGGGCAAAACCGGCACCACCGACAGCTACCGCGACAGCTGGTTCGCCGGCTTTACCGGCAACCTCCTCACCGTCGTCTGGGTCGGCAACGACGAAAACAAAATCACCCGCCTGACCGGCGGCAAAGGCGCGATGCGGGTGTGGATGGACATCATGAAAAACCTGCCGAACGAACCGCTGGAACTGAAAAAACCAGACGGTGTCGTCACCCGCATGGTGGACAAATACAGCGGCGCGCTAGCCGGACAAGGCTGCGGTGGTCGCGCGGCAGAATTCGCCTTCATCGCCGGCTCCGAGCCGACCCACTACCAGGCTTGCGCCGCGCCGCGTCCTGTGCAGCGTGACGACGACGAAGACGGCACTGGCGTCTTCGATAACAACAACAGTGGCGGCCTGCAATGGGAACAACCGGCAGGCGGCGGCAACTGGGGCGGTGGTGGCGGCAGCACCGGAGTGCCTGTCGAAGGCTGGGGGCCCGGCAACTGAGCCCACCGCCAAGCGTTATAAATACTGGGCCCGCCTAGAGTGGGCTTCAGCCCACCGGGCAGGCACAGCCTGCCTTTTCTGCTGTTGGCAAAGCACCGCCAAGCGGTATAAACGCGACCCCGCCAAGCAAGCGGCAACCTACTCCCCGCCACCGTGCACCTGAAAGTCTGACCCATGACCATCTACTACTACGGCATCCGCCACCACGGCCCCGGCTCCGCCCGCCACCTCATCGCCGCGCTCAACGTCCTGCAACCCGACCGCATCCTGCTCGAAGGACCGCCCGAAGCCGATGCCCTGCTGCCGCTCGTGGCAGATGCGGGGATGCAGCCGCCCGTCGCCCTGCTCGCCTACCGGCCCGACGCCCCACAGCGCGCCGTGTACTACCCCTTCGCCGCCTGGTCGCCCGAATGGCAGACCATGCAATACGCCATCGCGCATCACGTCCCGCTGACCTTCTGCGACCTGCCGCTGGCCTACACCCTCGCCGACGACGAAAACGACAACGACGACACCCCCGCCACCGCCCGCCACCCCTTTGACTACCTCGCCGACATCGCCGGCTACCGCGACGGCGAAGAATGGTGGGAAGCCACCGTCGAACAGCGCGGCGACGGCGAAGACCTCTTTGCCGCCGTTACCGAAGCCATTGCCGCCCTGCGCGATGCCCTGCCGGAAGCGGCCAGCGCCAGCGACCACAAGCGCGAAGCATGGATGCGCAAAACCATCCGCGCCGCCGCCAAAGACAGCGAACGCCTCGCCGTCATCTGCGGCGCCTGGCACATCCCCGCCCTGCAAAGCGCCGTTGCCGTCAAAGACGACAACGCCCTGCTCAAAGGCCTCGCCAAAAGCAAAGTGGACAGCACCTGGATCCCCTGGACCAACAGCCGCCTCACCTACCAAAGCGGCTACGGCGCAGGCGTCCAGGCACCAAACTGGTACGCCCACCTCTGGCAACATCCGGACGACGACGGCGTGCGCTGGCTGAGTCAGGCCGCCAAACACCTGCGCGACAAACACTACGACATCTCGGCGGCGCACCTCATCGAAACCCTGCGCCTCGCGCGCACCACCGCTGCCCTGCGCGGCCAGACCCGCGTCGCCCTCGCCGACTACACCGACGCCCTCGCCAGCACCATCGGCATGGGCGACAGCGCCATCATCGACCGCATCCAGCACGAATGGCTCATCGGCGACACCATCGGCAGCGTCCCCGAAAACACCCCGCAACTGCCGCTCATCGCCGACATCGACAAACAGCGCAAACAACTGCGCCTGCCGCAAACCGCCGAAAGCCGCGAAATCATCCTCGACCTGCGCAAACCGCTCGACCTTGCGCGCAGCCAATACATCCACCGCCTGAACCTCCTCGACGGCGGCCTGTGGGCCACCCCGCTGGCGCGCAGCGGCAAAGGCACCTACAAAGAAGCCTGGCGCCTCGAATACCAGCCCGAACAACACATCCGCCTCACCGAAAAAGCCGTGTACGGCAACACCCTGGAAAGCGCCGTCACCACCTACATCACCAGCACCCTGCACCAAGACCAAAGCCTCGCCGCGCTCGCCGAACGCCTCGAACACGTCCTGCCCGCCGAACTGCCCGACCTCGTCGCCGCACTCGCCGCCGCCATCGCCGCCCTCAGCGTCGATAACCGTGACCTCGCCGACACCCTCGCCGCCCTGCCCCACCTCGCCGAAACCCTGCGCTACGGCAACGTACGACAAACAGACACCGCTGCCCTTGCCCACCTGCTCGACACCCTGCTTGCCCGCCTCGCCGCCGGCGGCGTCCAGGGCTGCATGAACATCGACAACGACAGCGCGCAAACCCTCTGTCGCCTCACCCGCAGCGCCGGCGCCGCCCTCGCCGCGCTGAACGATGCGGGCGCTAGCCGCTACTGGCACGACTACATCCACGCCCAAACCACCTCACAACACATCCACCCGCTGCTCGCCGGCAACGCCTGGCGCGACCACTACGACCGCCAGCAAACCGACGCAGAAACCGTCGCCACCGAACTGCACCGCCAACTCTCGCGCGGTGGCAACTACGCCGACGCCGCCCAATGGCTGGAAGGCTTCCTCTACCAAAGTGGCACCGTATTGCTCGTGCACGACACTCTGTGGCACATCATCAACGACTGGCTGCGCGACCTGCCGGAAGAGCGCTTCACCGAACTGCTGCCGCTCCTGCGCCGCACCTTCACCGCATTCGAGGCCGGCGAACGTCGCCAACTCGGCGACAAAGCGCGGATGCAGGCAGGACAAAATAGCGGCAGCCGCACCATGACGATGGGCACCACCGGCACCATCAACGAAGAAGCCGCCCAAGCGGCGATGCAGACCGTCGCCCGCCTGCTGGGACTGAAAGCGGGTTAACAGACTGCCGCGCGGCAGCTTTTTGCACAAAATCCGGCATCCGTACACAACAAAAAGCCCCTCACCTGGTGAGCGAGGGACTGGCGTGGGGTTAAACCCATTCGCGTAGCGGCAAAACCACAAGCGACGGTTTTGTCGCTTCGCTCAAGCGACGGTTTTATCGCTTCGTTCAAGCGACGGTTTTATCGCTTCGTTCAAGCGACGGTTTTATCGCTTCGTTCAAGCGACGGTTTTATCGCTTCGTTCAAGCGACGGTTTTATCGCTTCGTTCAAGCGACGGTTTTATCGCTTCGTTCAAGCGACGGTTTTATCGCTTCGTTCAAGCGACGGTTTTATCGCTTCGTTCAAGCGACGTTTTTATCTCTTCGTTCAAGCGACGGTTTTATCGCTTCGTTCAAGCGACGGTTTTATCGCTTCGTTCAAGCGACGGTTTTATCGCTTCGTTCAAGCGACGGTTTTATCGCTTCGTTCAAGCGACGGTTTTATCGCTTCGTTCAAGCGACGGTTTTATCGCTTCGTTCAAGCGACGGTTTTATCGCTTCGTTCAAGCGACGGTTTTATCGCTTCGTTCAAGCGACGGTTTTATCGCTTCGTTCAAGCGACGGTTTTATCGCTTCGTTCAAGCGACGGTTTTATCGCTTCGTTCAAGCGACGGTTTTATCGCTTCGTTCAAGCGACGGTTTTATCGCTTCGTTCAAGCGACGGTTTTATCGCTTCGTTCAAGCGACGGTTTTATCGCTTCGTTCAAGCGACGGTTTTATCGCTTCGTTCAAGCGACGGTTTTATCGCTTCGTTCAAGCGACGGTTTTATCGCTTCGTTCAAGCGACGGTTTTATCGCTTCGTTCAAGCGACGGGGGCATAAAAAATCCGACGCTGACGCGTCGGATTTTTTCTCGCCGTCTAACGGCGAGCCGTCATGGCTTCAGATGATCTGGATGTGGTTTTGTTCCAGTTCGGTGTTGATGCCGAGGCGGGCAATGGTTACCGCTGCGCCGCTGCCGTTGCCGTCCGCGTCGTAGGCGAGTTCGCCCGTCGCCTGGTTGTAGATGATGCGGTCATCGGCGTCTTTTGCTTCCGTCCCTTTCACCATTTGTTCTGCACTCAGGCTGCCTTTTTGCAGGCCGGTGAAGATGTTGTGATCAAGCTGGATGCGGTCGCCTTCGGCAGCATTAAAGTCGAGCAGGGTGTCTATCGTGCCATCAAACGGGCTGCGGAAGATAAAGGTGTCTCCGCCTGCGCCGCCTTTCAGGGTGTCGTTGCCACGTCCGCCTTCGATTTGGTCGTTGCCCGCGCCACCATCAATGTTGTCGTTGCCGTCAAAGCCGAAGAGGTAGTTGGCCGCGCTGTTGCCCTTGATGGTGTCGTTGCCCGTGCCGCCTTTCGCGCTCTCTATTTGTGTGCCGTAGCCGATGAAGGCTTGTCCGGTGGTCGGGTTGCCGCTGTCATCCAGTGCCAGGTGTTCGGCTTTGCTGCCAGCGTAGATCCAGCTGCCGGGGGTGAGGTCGATATTGAGGTCCAGCGTTTGTTCGCTGGCATCAAAGGTGTCCTGCCCGCCGCCGTCGTGGATGTAGATGTCGTTGCCGACGGCATCTTTGTTAAACGGTTTGAAGCCGTAGGTGTCATCACCG
The DNA here is from genome assembly GCF_916618745.1 of Cardiobacterium sp. Marseille-Q4385. Lineage (GTDB taxonomy): Bacteria > Pseudomonadota > Gammaproteobacteria > Cardiobacteriales > Cardiobacteriaceae > Cardiobacterium. The sequence continues at coordinate 2,566,228 of NZ_OU745373.1, read as the reverse complement.
CTGTGGTAGTTGGGGTTGACGCCGTAGCGGTAATGCAGGGCGGCCAGGTCGTAGATACCGAGTTTGTTTTGCGGGATGCCGACGTCTTTATAGTAGTGGTCTTCGTCAACGTCCACTTGTGGCACGATCTGCCCTGCGGTATAGGACATCACGCTCAGGTCGTCGCGGTCTTCCGCACTGCTGAGGTTGACGGTGGTCTTGCCGAAGGGGTGGTTCAGGCCGATGCTATGCCCGGTTTCATGCAGAGCCGCGTGCCAGCCATCGTATTCGATGAGTTTTTTCCCTTCCAGGCGGTAAGGGATGTCGGTACGGAAGGCGTCGTCGGCAGCGTAGCGCGTGCCGGACAGGTACACGTTTCCACCATAGGTGCCATAACCCAGGGTGTTGTCGTTTTTCATGGTGTGCAGGTAGTAGTTCAGGGTGGCATTGCTGCCCTCCGTGAATTTGATGTTGACGTGCTCTTCGATGTGGTTGAGCACGCTGCGAATGCCTGCTTTTTGTGCTTCAGAATAGGTTCGGAATCCGGGCAGGGTTTCGCCTCCCTCGCTATCTACGGCTGAGGTGGCAAAGTTGTAGGTAATGTTGAGCCCTTTACCCGGGGTATAGCCGCGCAGGTGGCCAAGGGTCGAGCGGTATTCGCTATCAATGGCCTTGATGAAGTAGTAGTCGTTCGCCGAACGGTCTCCCGCAAAGGTGCTGTCGGCAACGCTGCCTTGATGATAGGCGGCTTTTTCATCGCTATCGGTAATGGCTGTGGTCACGCTTTTTTCTGCGCCAAGTTCCGCGCCTTCTGCTTTGCTGATGGCAAGGCTGTAATGCTCGGTGTTTTCCGGGATGCCGTCAGCGGTGGTTTGCAGGCTCACTTTTGCGCTGGTCTCGCCCGCCGGAATGGTCAGGGTTTTGCTGATGCTGCCGAGGTCGCTCTCTGTGGTCTCCCCATGTTGCAGGGTCAGCGTCAGGGTGACTGGCTGGTTGCTCGCTTTGTCCAGGGTCACGGTGTATTCCGCCGCTTCGCCTTCGTTGACGCTCGCTGCACCACTGATTGTGGCCGTCGGCGGGGTTTGCGGGGCGGGATAGTTCGGGTCATCCGCAACGTGCAGGGTCAGGTTTTTTTCGATACTGAGACCGCCCTGGTCAGTGGCTTTGACGGTCAGGCGGATTTCTTGTTCATTTGCATAGTCAAGGTGCTGTCCGGCTTTGAGTTTCAGGGTGCCATCGGCGCTGACTTCAAAGCGCGCATCGCTCACGGTATAGGTGTGGCTGTCACCCGCGTCGGGGTCGATAGTGGTAAGGCGACCTACTGTGACGCCATCTTTGCCTTCGGTAATCTGGTTGTTATCGAGGGCAATGTCGCTCGGTGCGTGGTTGTCCGTGGCTATGGCATTTGTCTCGTCGCTCTGCGGGGTTTCGTCATGCGCAGCGTTATCCGTGTAGGTAGCACGGACGCTGATTTTGTGTCCCGCATCGTCTTTGCCCAGGGTGTAGCTGCTGCTCGTGGCTTCTTTGATGGGTTGGCCGTCGCGCAGCCATTGGTAATGGACTTTGTCTGCACTGTATCCGTCCGCATCGCTCACTTTGGCGATCAGGGTGGCGCCCACTTTGGCTTCACCGCTGATCACGACTGTACCCTGCTGGTTGGGCGATGGTGCCGGTGGTTGCGGGTTGGGGTTGGGATTCGGCTGCGGACTGGGCGCGGCATCCTCCACAGCGGCGGTCGCACTGCTGCTCACGCTTTCTGCCGTGCCTTTGCCGTCGGTGTATTCGGCTTTGACGGTGATGCTCTTGCCTTTTTCGGCTTCTGTCAGGGTATAGCTGGCACCAACGCCGATTTCTTTGCCATCTGCCAGCCAGCGGTAGGTGACTGTGCCCATGCCGTCTGCATCATCCAGGGTGTTATGCGCGGTCAGGGTTCCGCCAACTTTCGTTTCTCCACTGATGCTGACGCTACCGCTCGGCATGTGGTTTTGCGCAGGCGGTTGCGGGTTGGGATTCGGCTGCGGGCTGGGCGCGGTATCCTCCACAGCGGCGGTCGCACTGCTGCTCACGCTTTCTGCTGTGCCTTTGCCGTCGGTGTACTCGGCTTTGACGGTGATGGTCTTGCCTTTTTCGGCTTCTGTCAGGGTGTAGCTGGCACCAACGCCGATTTCTTTACCATCTGCCAGCCAGCGGTAGGTGACTGTACCCATGCCGTCTTCGTCAGCAAGGGTACTGCGTACGCTGAGTGTCTGGCCGATTTTGGCTTCGCCACCGATAGTCAGGTTGCCGCTTGGGGCATGGTTTTGCGCCGGCGGTTGCGGCGGGATGGGGGTTGTGCCATCACCAATGGCTGCGGTTGCGTCGCTATTGATGCTTTCCTGGTTTCCAAGGAAATCGGTATATTCGATGTGGACGCTGATGTGTTTGCCTTTGTCGCTCGGCGTGATGGTATAGGTTGAGGCGGTCGCATTGTTGATGGCTTTACCGTTAGCCATCCACTGGTAGGCAATGCCGCCACTCGGCACTCCATCAATGTCGTTAATGTTGACGGTTAGGGTTTGCCCAACTTTGGCTTCTCCACTTAGGGTAGCAATACCGTTTCCACCACCCGGGTTAGGCTGCGGCCCTGGCCCCGGATTTGGCGTTGGTGTGGGTGTCGGATTGGGATTCGGGTTGGGCGGTGGTGGCAAGGCATCTTCTACCGTCGCCGTTTCCTGGCTGATTACGCTTTCGGTGTGGTATTTGCTGTCAACGTATTCGGCTTTGGCGGTGATGGTTTTACCTTTTTCAGCAGCCGTCAGTTTGTAAGTTGTCCCTACGCCGATTTCTCGCCCCCCCGCATACCAGCGATAGATGACGCTACCCATACCGTCTTCATCTTGCAGGGTGTTGGTCGCTACGAGGGTTTCGCCCACATTCAAGTTGCCATTTATGGTGACTTCGCCAGTTGGGTCGTGATTTTGCGTCGTCGGTTGTGGTTTATCGCTCACGGCTTCGGTCGGACTGCTCGTAATGGATTCGGCATTCCCAGCTTTATCTGTGTAGCCCGCAGTAACCGTGATATTTTTGCCACGTTCAGCCGGAGTCAGGGTGTAGTTTGCCCCGGTCGCATTGTTAATGAGGACGCCATCGGCAAACCACTGGTAGCGAATGCCGCTATCAGGCAGTCCGTCTGCATCGTCAATGGTTGCAGTCAGGGTGCGCCCGGTGTAGGGATCACCATTGATAAGGAGGGTGCCATTGCTAGTCTGCCCCGTGCTGCCTTTGACAAGGTCGGTCGGCGTACTGGTCACAGATTCCGCGTGTCCAGCCTGATCGGTATAGCCGACGCTGACAGTGATGTTTTTACCTTTATCAGCGGGCGTTGGCGTGTAGGTCGCTCCTATGGCGCCATTGATGGCAACACCATCGGCAAACCATTGGTAACGCACACCGTTATCTGGAACACCATCGGCATCCGTAACAGTAGAGGTTAACTCTTGTCCTACTTTTGCCTCGCCTGCAATGGTGACTGTGCCACGCTGATTGGGCGGCGGGCCGTTATCAGCTACCGCAGCAGTCGGATCACTGGTTGGATTTTCATCATGTCCGGCATCGTCTTTATAAGCCGCCTGCACACTGATGCTTTTCCCCTTGTCGTCCGGCCGGATGGTATAGGTACTCCCCGTCGCTCCATTTATCGGGCTACCATTGGCTAGCCATTGGTAGGTAACGCCACTTGCCGGAACCCCATCGGCATCATTCAAATTCGCACTGAGTGTTTCGCCGATTTTGGCTTCACCACTGATTTCTATACTACCTGCCTGGTTGTTGCCAGGTGTGGAGGGCGGATTCGGGGTAGGATCTGGATCCGGTATCGGCTCGTAGGGATTGCTGGGATTTGGCGCCGGATTTGGGTTAGGTTGTTGAGGGTTAGGATCGGGTTGGGGTTTTTGCGGCTGCGGGCTAGGTTGCGGAGCAGGTTCCGGGTTATTGGGCGTCACGCCATTGTTATCGTGAGGCTTGTCGTCATCTTTATTTTTATGATTGCTCGCGAGTGCAATGCCACCGCCGATGAGGGCCAATCCGCCGATTATGCCGCCGATAACGGCAGGTGATGCGCCACTATTACCATGACCACCTGCACTCGCTGCCGTCGCCATGATGTTTTCCTGCCCAGGATTACTGGATGCCATTTCAGTGGCAAGAACATGTTGTGGGGTATTATCGGTAATGGTGTACATGTAAGGTGTACCGTCAGTCTGAATACCAACTAACGCACCTTGCCCGTTAGTGTAATAGTTCTTGATAATCAGGCTGTTACTACCGTCAATGGTAACCAGCAAGTCGTTTCCCTGACGCTCACCACTAACGCTCGCCGGGGCACGTCCGTTTGCGTCTGAAAGCTGGTAGTACACACCTTCAAGCGCCTCAACCTGTGTCGGCACACCTGTGCTGCCAAGCCGGAATTCACCTAAGATGTTACCTGCGTTGTCCTTCAAGATAAGGGTTTGTGCTGCCATAGTTAGTTCTCCTTAGCAGTTGTGGGTAATTTCGTCCATGGACGGTTAAGGAAATGTCATTTTACTGTAAGGTAAGCCTTTTACCGCAATGTTATTAGCTGGTTGACCTTATTGTAAGGTGATCTTCGTACACGACAAAAAAACAAAACCCACTGAAAAACATAGCAAAGTGCAAGTTTTACGACGACGCACACCATGCCAAATTCCAGCGGGTTTTCCGACATCTTAAAGAACACCTTAAAGGCCAAGTCGGAATCCATCTATCGCCGTATGCAGCGTTTCTTTGCCGGGAATCTTATCGGCAGAACCGATGTTGCCCGCTTCGTCTTCCCGGTTTTCGGCTGGCAAAACGTCCGCTTCACCCTCGACCGCACAACATGGGAATACGGCAAATCCTGTATCAACATCCTGGTGCTGGCCGTCGTCTGGCGTGGTGTCGCTATAGTTGAATAGATAAAAAAAATCGTAACGGCGTTATGTCGCCTGGCCCGGGTTCCCATAAAAATCGTTACGCGATTTTTATGGGAACCCGCCGTACTACCTACACTGTCTGCGGCAACGCGCCTTGTTACGCTTTTTTTATCTATGCAACTATATTCCGCGCGGGACTGGACTGGCTAGTTTCTGTGTTATTCAGGGGATCCGTCTATTGGAGTCCAGGCGGTGAGGTGATGGATTTCTTTGTTGTGTACGAAGTTTTAAAGAAATATTTTTATTAGAGAATGTACTATTTAGTCTTTCTAATTCTTTATTTGCGTCTTCAACGGTAAGTTTGCCCATAATTTCCTCCAAGATTAAAAATTAAAAGTAACCGCAAAGTTAGGATGGCTTTTATTATAAACACCACCTCCATACACACTTAAACCATCTTTGAGCATTTCTAGCAATTCATCATCCTGATATGCGCAAGCATGAAGTCTCTCAAAAGAAATAATACTCCAATTATATATTACTTCGTCTCCTGGCGTAATATGCTCATTCCCATTAGGTAGATATTCTTTATCACAAGATAAGATAAAAAAAGCAATCTTCGTATAGTCCTTTGCAATATAAAAGCGTTCATAATAAAATCCCATCTCTCTCTCTGTCCAATGCACAGACTCGCTCCATATAATAATATTATTTATCTTGTCAATTGCACATAAATGTGCATCAGGATCAAGCTTCTTCTTCATTTCTTCTGTCATTTCTATAAGCTCAAACATTCTATCCTCCTATCATTTATTTGACAATTTCGCGTATTAGTTCCGCATGTTCTATTGTATTTCAAGTGCTTTATTGACTTCTTCAGCGGTAAGTTTACCCATAATTTCCTCCAAGATTAAAAATCAAAAGTAACCGTAAAGTCAGGATGGGATTCATTTATCCACACACCTTGCCCATATGTAGTTAAACCTTCTTTGAGTATTTCTAATAATTCACTATATTTATATGTACAGGTATCATATTTTTCGAAAGAAATAATACTCCAGTTATAGATAACTGCATCTCCTGGGACAATAAACTCACTATTATTAGGTGATGTCCTATTATGAATTAATCTAAAATAAGCTATTTTTATATAGTTTTTCGCAATGTAAAAACGACTATAAAAATCTTCATCACAATCCGACCGACGCGTAGGAGATTTCCATACAATAATATTAGCAGACTTATCAATTGCGCATGAATAGGCATCAGGATCAAGTTTTTTCTTCATCTCTTCAGTCATTATCATAAGTTCAAACATTCTATCTTCCTCTCTTTCATTCGCTGATTTTACTCATGGGTACGGCGCATTCCATTACAATCGCTCCTGCTTCTGCCGGTGGCAAGGTGCCTTTTGCCTGCTCTATCAGGTTCTGAATCGCGAGCGCATAGGCAAGATGCCAGTCATTTGCCGGCACAGGGAGGATATCGATGATTTCTGTTTTCAATGGCTGCCAAAGTTGCAGACATTCTCTCGGCTGAAAGCGGATTTGGCGGTTGGCTGGCAGGCGGGGAATGCCAAATGCGGGTTTGCCAATGCTTGCGGTGACATGAGTGATGATGTCCTGGATATCCGGCAGTTTTGCGCCATACGCTTGCAATGTGCCAGCGAGTAATGACCAAACGGAATAGCGGTCTTCCAGCAAGGGGCGGTTGATCGGGTCACCGTAATAATAGGTACGCCCTTCTGTATCCGCCACGGTCATGATGGCGCCAACCACATCCCGCCCTGCTTCTGTCGTGAGGTGGGCGAATGCTTCTTGCAGGCAGGCTTGCCCGGCAAGGCTGCCAAGCAATGCGAGGGCACTTTCCGCGTGTACCCCTTTGCCGTCATTCAAAACGGCGAAGATTTTTTCCAGAATGGCTTGCGCTGCTATTTTTGCCGCGATATGCGGGTCGGTGGCACTTTGCTCGCGAATTTGCGCGCGCAAAGACTCAAGGGCGGGGTCAATGTGATCCATAGGTTCTTTCCAGCGAAACTTTGTACAAAATCACCTTCGTACACGATAAAAAAACAAAACCCGCTGAAAAAATAGCAAATTGTAAGTTTTACGACGACGCACACCATGCCAAATTCCAGCGGGTTTTCCGACATCTTAAAGCATCACCTTTCCTGGCACAAAGCAAGAATTGACTGCCTCGCCAGCATCATCACCGCACTGTTTGTCCGCCAAACCGTCAATCTATCCGCGCTCAAAAACGCCTTTTCCTCAAAGGCCAAGCCGGAATCTATCTATCGCCGTATGCAGCGTTTCTTTGCCGGGGCTCTTATCGGCAGAACCGATGTTGCCCGCTTCGTCTTCTCGGTTTTCGGCTGGCAAAACGTCCGCCTCACCCTCGACCGCACGACATGGGAATACGGCAAATCCTGTATCAACATCCTGGTGCTCGCCGTCGTCTGGCGTGGTGTCGCTATCCCGGTACTGTGGGAAACGTTGGATAAAAAGGGAAACTCCAACACAGGCGAACGAATGGGTTTGCTGGAACTTTTCCGTGAGACCTTTCCCGAAGTCCATATCGAAACCCTCTATGCTGACCGGGAGTTCATTGGCAATGAATGGCTGGCGTATCTGCGTCAAGCGGGAATTTCTTACTGCATCCGCTGCAAGGAGAACGCGCAGATAGCGGGAAGAGGGTGTGGGATAAAGGATATTTTGTCGTGTACGAGGGGGGGAACGGATATAAAAAAACCGGACTTATGTCCGGCTTTTTTATGTTCCCTGCGGATTACAGGTTCTTGATGACTTCGCTGACGCCTTTCAGCGAGAAGCCCATGGTTTGCTGTTTGTCGCCAACGAAGGCCGCAACTTGCAGGACGTTGCCTTTTTTCACGCTGGCTTCGATGTTGCCTTCCAGCGGGATCGCTGCGTTACAGCCGCCGTTGTCGCAGAAGTCGTACGGGGTGACGACGAGTTCTTTGCCATCTACGGCGAGCGCCATGCCGGCACGCAGGTTAACGCCAAGCGGCACGGTAACGAAGGCGACGACGCTGTTTTGCGCTTCCGGGATACGGCGCAGCAGGATGCGGCCGACCGGCTCACCTTGCGGGTTGTTGACGATTTGCACAGCACCACATTCGTTGCCTTGGCAGGTGCCTTTCCAGTCGCCGTAGGCTTTGCCTTCGCTCAGTTTGGCAGCGGCGGTCAGGCTGACGGCGGCAAGCGCGGCAACTACGGCGATTTTTACTGTGTTTTTCATGGGTTCTCCTGTATGGGATGGTGAAGGCGGCGAAGTGTAGCAGCTTTGCCTGGGGGGGTCTAGGAAGCTTTAGCCGGTTAACTGCCGTGTAATCAAGCGTTTCAGCGGCGGCAGATGGTCGGACAGGCGCAGGACACCGTGACGAAGGATGCGGGCCGACGGGGTCTCGCGGGTGAAGAGTTTGACGATGGCATTGGTGCCGTGATACAGCGGACGGGTGTTCAGCTGGTGGCGGCGGCCGTAAGCGGCGAGCATGGTTGGGTCGCCGATGTCTTTGCCCTGCCCTGCCTGACGCAGGATGAGGCGCGAGAGGATTTCCTGACTTTGCAGGCCGAGGTTGTAACCGTGCGCGGTGACGGGGTGCATGCCGCAAGCGGCATCGCCGATGAGGGCGCAGCGGTTGGTGTGGAAGCGGCGGGCGTGTACGCCAACCAGCGGGTAGTCGTGGATGGTGCTGATGAGTTTCATCGCGCCGAGGCGGTGATCGATTTCAGCGGCGACGTGTGCGGCGATGCCGTCGCCCAAAGCGATAAGTGCCGGGGCTTTGCGGCTGTCGACGGTGATGACGCAGTTAGTGATGTGGTCAGTGAGCGGCAGGAGGGCAAGGGTGCTGCCGTAGAAGAAGCATTCACTCGCGGTATGGTCGTTTGTGTGTTCGTGTTCGAGGCGGAAGACGAGGACGTTGCGCCCGAATTCGTGGGTGTCGGCGGCGATGCCCATCGCGCGGCGGATGAAGGAAAAGCGGCTGTCGGCGGCGACCAGTAGTTTGCCGCTGATGATGTCTCCGTTATCGAGGGTGACGTGAGCGCTACTGGTATCGCTGCCGCAGGCAACGACGCGGCGCTCGGTATGCCAGCGGATATTGGCCTGTTCTTGCACGGATTCGTAGGCACCGCGACGGATGATGTGGTTAGGCACAAGGTAGCCGAGGGTATCGATCGGCCGTTTATGGCTGTCCGACGGCGGCAGCGGGAAGTGCAGGCGGTAAGGCGAGTTGCCGTTTAATACAGAGGCTTCGCGCAGGTTATAGACTTCATCCGCGGGGAAGCGCTGCCAGATGCCGAGGTTTTCAAGGATGGCTTTGGAGGGATGGGTCAGGGCGATTTCGCGGCCGTCGTAAGGTGGATCGGCGAGGACGTCTTTGCTGTGGATTTCGACGACACTGATGTTGAGCTGGCTGCCGGCGAGTGAGCGACAGAAGGCGAGTCCGGCGGGGCCGGCGCCAACGACGATGATGTCGGTTTGTTCTTGCATGGGGTTCTCCGCTGTGGATGTCTGTGAAAGGGCGGGCATTATAGCCTGTTTGATTGGTCATTCACTGTGGCGGTGATTAGGTTTTTTCATGTATCAGCAGAAACGCGGCCTGGCAGTGGTATTTCCGCCATACGCAGGCTGTCAATGAAGGCGCGCAGGGCGGCACTGGTGTAGCGGCTAGGGTAATAGAGGTAGAAGCCGGGGTAGCGCGGGCAGTAGTCATCGAGGATGGTCGTCAGGCGTCCATCACGCAAATAGGGCGCGCAGACGATGTCCATGCCGTAGCTGATGCCGAGGCCGCACACCGTGGCTTCCGCCATGAGTTCGGGGTCGTCAAAGATAAGCGGATGCGGCAGAGCGAGGTTTTGCGCAACGCCGTCATGCTCGATTTCCCAACGGTAGAGGTCTTGCCCGCCCGGCTGACGGAAGCCGAGGCAACGGTGTTGCAGCAGTTCCTGCGGGGTTTGCGGAGTACCGTAGCGGGCGAGGTAAGCCGGTGCGGCGACGATGACGCTATGCAGTTCGCCGGTCAGCGGCACGGCGACCATATCGCCCGCGAGGTTTTCGCCGAGGCGGATACCCGCATCGAAGCCGTCGCGCACGATGTCGATGGCGCGGTTGTCGGCGGTGATGTCGAGGCGGATATCGGGGTAGCGGGTACAGAAGTCGTGCAGGCGCGGCAGCAGGATAGCCGTCGCGGCACAGCGCGGCACGCTGAGGCGGATGTTGCCCGCAGGCTGGGCGCGGTGTGCATTCACGCTGTCGAGGGCGTCGCTTAATGCGCCCAGGGCGGGGGCGACCTGGGCAAAGAGTGCCTGCCCCGCTTCGGTCAAGGCTACGCTGCGGGTGGTGCGGTGCAGCAGGCGCACGCCGAGGCGTTCTTCCAAGGCGTGCATGGCATGCGAGATGGTGGATGGTTTGCGGTCTAGACGGGCGGCAGCGGCGCGGAAGCTGCCAGTTTCGGCAATGGCAACGAAGGTGGCGAGTTCGGCGTAGTCGTTGGGACGCATTGGTGGCTCTCCTGCATGATGGTATGCGATGCCGGGTGGCTTATGGCGGGCAGCGGCACGACCTATGATAGCGACCTCTTTTTTCTGCGAGGTTTTTATGCAAGTTTTGGTCAATGTTTTTCATCCGCGCCTTGCGCAATCGACGGTCAACCGTGCCTGGGTAGCGCGTCTCGCCACCGCAGGCGTGACGTTGCGCGATATGTATGCGCTGTATCCGGACGGCAAAATTGATGTCGCCGCCGAACAGGCCGCGCTGCTCGCGCATGAGCGCATCGTCTTTCAGCATCCGTTTTACTGGTACTCGACACCGCCTTTGATGAAGCAATGGCTGGATGATGTGCTGGTTTACGGCTGGGCCTACGGCGGTGGGCAGGCGCTGGCGGGCAAGGAATGGCTGTCGGTGATTTCTACGGGCGGCCCGGCGGATTCATATCAGGCGGGCGGCTATAACCGCTTTGCCATGAGCGAGTTTTTGAAGCCACTGGTGCAGACGGCACATTTGTTGCAGATGACGTTCCTGCCGCCGTTTATTTTCCACGGCGCGGTGCGTGCGGATGCTGAGGCGGTCGCTGCTTCGGCGGAGCAGCTGGCGACGTATGTGCATGACCCGCTGCTTGATCCGGTGAAACGCCTCGCGGCGTTGCAGGCGCAGATGACGCAGGACGGGGTGAAGCTGGGGTAAACGTTATCGGCAGACCAGTATGTACCCGCTGCACGGCTGCCCTGCCCTCTTCTACAAACCGCGTGGTTATCCCGCTTGATAGTGGTTATTCGCTACGGTAGCGGCTGCGGGTGTTGAAGGCGAGTGCGAGGGTGCTTTTATCGATGTAAGCGAGTTCACCGCCCATCGGTACACCGTGGGCGAGGCGGGTGGCGGGGACGTTGTGTTTGGCCGCCAGTTCGGCGAGAAAGTAGGCGGTGGTTTCGCCTTCCATGGTGCTGTTGGTAGCAAGCACGAGTTCGTGGATGTCGCCGCTGGCTAGGCGCTGGTCAAGAATATCGAGACCGAGTTCTTCCGGGCCAATGCCGTCCAGCGGCGAGATGTGGCCCATGAGAACGAAGTAGTGGCCGCGATAGTCGGTAGATTGTTCGATGGCGAGCACGTCAGCGGGGGCTTCGACGACGCAGATGGTGCCTGCATCTCGGCGCGGGTTGGCGCAGATGAGGCAGAGCGCTTCGTCGCTGATGTTGCGGCACTGTTCGCAGCGGCGCACGGTGTGCAGGGCGTGGTTAGTGGCATCCGCCAGTTCTTGTGCCTGTGCGGTTTTGTTGAGCAGGAGTTGCAACGCCATGCGCTGCGCGGTTTTGTTGCCGACGCCCGGCAGGCAGGTAAGAGCCTGCACGAGGCGGTCGAAGGCGGGGGAAAAACTCATCAGAAGGGCAGTTTGAAGCCGCCAGGCAGGCCCATGCCGCCGGTGATGGCCGCCATTTCTTCCTGGGTCATTTGGTTAACTTTGCTGGCGGCATCGCTGATGGCGGCAGCAATGAGGGCTTCCAGCATTTCTTTGTCTTCTTTCAGGGCTTCTTCGCCGAGCTCGACGCGCTGACAGGCGTAGTGGCCGTTCAGGGTCACTTTGACGGCACCCGCACCGGCGATGCCAACGACGTGTTTGTTCGCCAGTTCTTCTTGCATTTTCTGCATGTTCGCCTGCATTTCCTGCGCTTTTTTCATCATGTTGCCCAATTTTCCGGGAAGCATTGTGTCTCCTTATGTTTGTGAAGGGTTTGTGGGTTGGATGTTGTCCACGCGCAGGCTGTCGCCGAAGACGGCTTGGGCAGCTTGCACTTGCGGATGGTTATGGAAGTCGGTTTCCGCCTGTTTTTGTTGTGCGGCGCTTTGTTGGCGGCGGTAGTCAATGGGGGTAGTAACGGCGTCGCCCGGCTGGATGTCGATGATGCAAGCGATGCCGAGTTTGGCGGTGATGGCGGCGGCAGCCTGTTCGCGGTTCTGTTTTTGGTCAAAGATGATGCCGCTAGTGCCCGTTTGCAGGCTGAGGCGTGGTGCTTGCCAGGCGACGGGGATACTGTTTTCGAGCAGCAGCAACGGGTACTCGTGCAGGTCGAGGGTAGTGAGGAAGGTGCTCCAGCGTTCGAGGTTGTCCACCAGTAGTTCAAGACTTAGCGCGTCGTCGCTGGCAGGTGCGTCAGCTACCGTTTTTTTTTCTGTGGTAGCGGTGACAGATGGTGCGGATGTGGGGGTGCTTTCGTCAGGGATGGTTTCGCTCACCCACGGCGGAATGTCATTGTCGTCAGCGGCGGGCATATCTTCCCACGGCGGCGGAGCTTCTTCTGTGTTTGCTGCGACAGGTGGCGCCGTCGTCCCGCTTGGTGGCACGGGCGATTCGGTGTGTGCGCTGTGATCCGTGTTGATGGATGCCGCTGTTATCTCGCCTGATGGCGCGAGCGATTCGGTCTGTGTGCTGTTGTCCGTGTTAATGGATGCTGCTGTTGTCCCGCTTGGCGTTGTGTCTTGCAGAATCGCAGTGAGGTCATTGGTAGCGGCAGCGGGCGCGGCTTCATGGATGATAGGTGCCTGTTGCGGGTCGGCATCCGGCAGCAGCGGTTGCAGGGCAATCATGCGCAGTAGGCTCATTTCCAGCGCCATACGCGCGTCGGGCTGGTAGGGCAGGTTTTGCCAGGTGTCGCCGCCAATTTGATACCACAGTTGCACGAGTTCGACGGGTAGGCGCGCAGCTAGCGCATGCAGTTCAGTGGGGATTTCGCCCGGATAACGCTCGGCGTTAAGGCGAACGATGGTGATTTTCTGGATTTGCTGCAAGAGACGCAGCAGCAGGTTGGCGTAGTCCGGTGCGTATTCGTCCAGTGCATCAAGGATTTGCCGCAATCCGGCGGCATTACCATCAGCCAGCATATGCAGCATCTGGTTGAGTTGCGGTTCAGGCACGGCGCCGAGCAGGGTGGCAACATCGCGGCTGCGCACTTCACCCTGACCATAGGCAAGCGCCTGGTCGAGCAGGCTAAGGCTGTCGCGCATGCTGCCAGCAGCGGCGTTGGCTAATAGTTGCAGGGCGTCGCGGTCGTAGGCGGCATGTTCGCTATCAAGAATATGGGCGAGGTGGTCGGTGATTTGCCGCTCGCTCATGTTTTTCAGGTGAAATTGCAGGCAGCGCGAGAGAATAGTCGCGGGCAGTTTTTGCGGGTCAGTGGTGGCGAGAATGAATTTGACGTGTTCCGGCGGCTCTTCGAGGGTCTTCAGCAGGGCGTTGAAGCTGCTGGCCGAAAACATGTGCACTTCGTCAATGAGATAGACTTTGTAGTTCCCTTTGACCGGAGCGTAGGGGATGTTGTCCAAAAGCTCGCGGGTTTCTTCTACGCGTGAACGCGAGGCGGCATCCACTTCGATAAGGTCGGGAAAGCGGCCTTCGTCAATTTCGCGGCAGTGCTCGCATTCACCGCAGGGCTCGGAGCTGACACCGCGTGTTTTACAGTTGAGGGATTTCGCGAAAATACGGGCGATGGTGGTTTTACCGACGCCGCGTGTGCCGGTGAAGAGATAGGCGTGGTGGATGCGGTTGTGATCAAGCGCGTAGGTCAGCGCCTGGGTTACATGTGTCTGGCCAACCAGTTGGTGAAAGTTTTTCGGGCGCCAGCGGCGGGCGAGTACCTGATAAGCCTCAGACATGGGATTTTTGCTGCTTATAAATAGAAAAAGGCCTGCACCAGCTTACTCCGGCACCCGATTTCACCACTACCGCTGCTTCCTTCCGGACCTGACGGGGTTTGCGGCTGATCGTTGCGAAGCGCCAATGCAGACCAGCGGCGCATTTTAGGGATTTTTCATGCGTTTGCAAGGCACTTTTCACATTGTGCGCTAGCACATTGTTTATTTTGCTTTTTTTACGGGACGCTGCCAGCCACTGATGATTTTCTGTTCGCTGCGGGTGAGCGCAAGTTGCTCTGCCGGAACGTCTTTGGTGATGACAGAACCTGCACCGATGGTTGCACCGTCACCGATGTTGACCGGAGCGACGAGAGCGCTGTTCGAGCCAATGAAGACACGATCGCCTAGGGTGGTACGGTATTTGTTTGCGCCGTCGTAGTTACAGGTAATTGTCCCGGCGCCGATGTTGACCGCACTGCCGATGACGGCGTCACCGATATAGCTCAGATGATTGACTTTGCTACCTTTGCCGATGGTTGCTGCTTTGGTTTCGACGAAGTTGCCAATGCGCACTCCTTCATCAAGCACGGTTTTAGGGCGTAGACGGGCAAAGGGACCGACTTGTGCATTGGCACCAACGCTGCAATGCTCAAGGCGCGAGTGGCTGTACACACGCGCATGCGCGCCGATAGTGCAGTTATCGAGTACGCAGCCGCTTTCGATATAGACGTTGTCGCCGAGGCTGACCGTGCCTTTGATGACAACATTTGCCTCAATGACCACATCACGTCCGGCGCTGACTGTGCCATGGATGTCGATGCGCGCAGGGTCAATCAGTGTGACACCAGCATCCAGCAAGGCTTGTGCCTGACGGCGGCGGTACACCGCTTCCGCCTGCGCCTGCTGCGCGCGGGTATTGATACCCATCGTTTCTTCAGCATCGTCGGCGATTATGGCGGAGATTCTTCCTCCTGCCGCGCGGTGCAGGGCAACAAGGTCAGGCAGATAGTATTCGCCTTGTGCATTATTGTTTTGCAATTGCGGCAAGTGCGTGGTGAGGATGTCACGCGCAACCACCATCATACCGGTGTTGATTTCGGTAATTGCCCGCTGCGTCTCGCTAGCGTCCTTTTCCTCAACCACTGCGCTGACGCTGCCGTCAGCATCACGCACGATGCGTCCGTAACCGAAAGGATTATCCACCACAGCAGAAAGCAGGGCGAAACCGCTTTCCTGCGACGCATCCAGCAAGCGCTGTAATGTTGACGCGCGCACCAGCGGTGTATCACCGAAAAGAATCAGTGTCCGCTCGGTTTGCGCGATTTCCGCCATAGCCATCTGCACCGCATGCCCCGTGCCGCGCTGCTCGGTCTGCGCAATCCACTGTATTTGTGGCCAGGCAGGTTCAATACAGGCGCGTAACTGCTCACCCTGATATCCAAACACTACTGCCGTGCGCTCAAGAGTGAGCTCCTGCAACGTTTCCAGCAGATGCACGATCATGGCCTTACCGCCAACAGGTTGCAGCACCTTGGCTTGAGCCGAACGCATTCGCGTGCCTTTACCGGCTGCGAGAATCAAAGCGAGAGTACGCATAATAAATCCTCAAAAAGCGTGAAAAGAGTAGCATTCTAACGGAATGCATCTGATGATGTGGATTAGTCGTTAATTTTTTACATTTTTTGTGATGATTTTGAGGATGTGGTGTTAAAATACCGCATATTTTCCGGTGATGCCGGTTAAATTCAGAAAAAAATTGGAGAAAAAACACATGAAAAGACAAGAGCAACTCGAACGTGCCAAAAGCGGGGAAGAATGGGACGTCGTCGTTATCGGCGGCGGTGCAACCGGCCTTGGTATCGCCGTTGATGCCACCACGCGCGGCTTCAAAACCTTATTGCTCGAACGCATGGACTTCGCCAAAGGCACATCCAGCCGCAGCACCAAGCTCGTACACGGTGGTGTGCGCTATCTCGCCCAGGGCGACGTAGCCCTCGTGCGTGAAGCCCTGCGCGAACGCGGCCGCCTCGGCAAAAACGCACCGCACCTCTTCAAAAGTGAAGCTTTCATCATCCCCGGCGAAAAATGGTGGACCGCACCGTACTACACCTTCGGCCTGTGGCTCTACGACCGCCTCGCCGGCAAACTCGGTATCGGCCGGACCCGTTACCTCGGCAAAGATGAAGCGAACCGCCTGCTCCAAGGCGTCAAGCCCGAAAAATTACGCAACGGCGTCTGTTACTACGATGGCCAGTTCGACGACGCCCGTCTCGCCGTCAACCTCGCACAAACCGCAGTTGATCACGGTGCAACCGTCGTTAACTACTGCGAAGTCACAGGTCTCAGCAAAAACGACGCCGGTAAAATCAATGGCGTCAAAGCCAAAGATACCCTCAGCGGCGACACCTTCGACATCAAAGCCAACTGCGTCGTCAACGCTACCGGCGTCTTCACTAACGAAATCAATGCAATGGACAATCCGGAAGGCATGGACGGCGTCGTTCCCAGCCAGGGCGTACACATTGTTATTGACCGCGAATTCCTGCCGGGCGACAGCGCGCTGATGGTGCCGAAAACCTCAGACGGTCGCGTTCTCTTCGCCGTGCCGTGGCATGACAAACTCGTCGTCGGCACCACCGATACCCTCGTCAAAGACGCCGAATACGAGCCGAAGCCGCTGGAAAAAGAGATCGACTTCATCCTGAACACCGCCAAAGACTACCTCGTCAAAGCGCCGACCCGCGCCGACATCAAGAGTGTCTTCGTCGGTCTGCGTCCGCTCGCCGCGCCGAAAGAAGGCGGCAAGAGCACCAAAGAAGTCTCGCGCAGCCACAAAGTACACGTTACTCCGTCCGGTATGGTGGACATCATCGGCGGCAAATGGACAACCTACCGGCAAATGGCTGAAGACGCCGTTGACGCCGCTATCAAAGAAAATGTCCTGCCCGCCAAAGACTGCAAAACCGTTGACCTGAAAATCCACGGCCACCAACCAGCAGACGAAAAAAGCCATCTTGGCCTCTACGGCAGCGACCGCGCCGCTATCGAAGCTCTGGCAAAAAGCGATGCCAAAGCCGGCAGCAAAATCCACCCGAATCATCCTTTCCTCTACGCCGAAGCCCTGTGGGCAGTGCGTGAAGAAATGGCACAAACCCTGGAAGACGTGCTGGCACGCCGCATCCGCTTCCTCTTCCTTGATGCCCGTGCTGCCGCTGAAGTCGCCGAAGATGTCGCCCGTTACATCGCCGCCGAACTCGGCAAAGATGAGGCCTGGGTGAAAGAACAAACCGCCTCCTTCCGTGAACTGGCGAAGCAGTACCACTTCTGAGTCTGCGCTTTGCGCGACAAAAAACGCTGCTTCGGCAGCGTTTTTTATTGGGCTGATGCCATGCCCGACGGAAAAACACGGGGTTTATAGGGTAGGACAGGTCAGTCATTAGCGGGGTAAATCCTGGGCAAAAAGAAACCCGCCGTAGCGGGCTTCTTTGCATTACGCGGCAGTTCACGCTTTCTTTTTCACCGCGAGGCCGCCGGAGGCTTGCGCGACCGGCATGATTTCCACGCGGTTGATGTTCACATGTGCCGGGCGCTCGGCGATCCACAGCACGGTGTCGGCAATGTCGTCGGCAGTGAGGTAGTCCACGTTGGCATAGAGCGCGGCGGCTTTGGCATCGTCGCCGTGGTAGCGCACGTTGGAAAATTCGGTGCCGCCACAGAGGCCGGGTTCGACGTTGGAGACGCGCACGTTGGTGCCGAGCAGGTCGGCGCGCAGGTTGAGGCTGAATTGTTTGACGAAAGCCTTGGTCGCGCCGTAGATGTTACCGCCTGCGTACTGGTAGGTACCGGCAGTCGAGCCGAGGTTGATGATGTGGCCGCGATTGCGCGCCACCATGCCGCCGAGTACGGCATAAGTAACGGTAACGAGGCCGCCGATATTGGTCGCGATCATTTGTTTCCAGTCAGCGAGGTTGCAGTTAGGGAAGGGATCGGCGCCGAGGGCGAGTCCGGCGTTATTCACGAGCAGATCAATGTCCTGCCAGGCGGCAGGCAAGCTCTTTAATGCGGCCAGCGTCGCCGCTTCGTCGCTGATGTCGAAGGCGAGTGGCAGGCAGGCGTCGCCGAGTTCGTCGCAGAGGGCTTGCAGGCGTTCGGCGCGGCGGCCGGTGATGATGACTTGATGACCGCGAGCGACAAGTTTGCGCGCAATGGCGGCGCCAAATCCGGAGGTAGCACCGGTAACGAGGGCTTTCATGAGTTGTCTCCTGTGTTGTGAAGGGATGCGGGGCGCAGGCTGATGTCGCCTGCCGTCCAGGGGTGGATGTTGCCGTCGGTATCTTCGAGCAGCAGTTGGCCTGCTGCATCAATGCCACGGTTGATGCCGCGA
Source organism: Cardiobacterium sp. Marseille-Q4385 (assembly GCF_916618745.1). Lineage (GTDB taxonomy): Bacteria > Pseudomonadota > Gammaproteobacteria > Cardiobacteriales > Cardiobacteriaceae > Cardiobacterium. Next base: position 2,547,814 of record NZ_OU745373.1, on the reverse strand, counting down.
CTATTGCCCTGGGCATGGCTGAGACAGACTCTTTGTTCGTAATACAGGTCAAGCTCACGCCAACGGGCGGGATAGTCGGTGCGGGCAGCAGGGTGAGCGGCACAGGCAGCGCGCCAGGCGTTGATGAGCGCAGCAGTGAGGGCATTGCGCGCGATGGGCCCCGCTTCGCTCAGAGCCGCGTGTGGCTGGTCGATACCGGGCAGCGGTTGCAGATTGATGCCGATGCCGGCGATGGTGGCGATGCCCTGCGCGCTGCTATGGGTTTCGACGAGGATGCCGCCGACTTTGCGTCCGTCGAGATAGAGATCGTTCGGCCATTTGAGGCGCACAGGGAAACCTGCCTGCCGCAACGCTTCAGCAGCGGCGAGGCCGAGGCCGATGCTAAGGGCGGCAGCGGCAGCAGGTTCGGGGTAGTGCCAGTAGTGACTGAGGATAATTTGTCCGGCGAAGGGGGATTGCCAGTGTCGGCCACGGCGGCCACGTCCGGCGCTTTGGTATTCAGCGAGGGCGACCGTGCCGTTTGCCGGCGAATGCAAGCGGGCGAGAACGCTGTTGGTGGAATCGGTTACGACATTGAGGTGGATGGGAGCCTGCGGGCAGGCGACGCGCAGGTAGGCGGCGTCAAGCAGTTCGGGCGGTGGATCAAGCCGCCAGCCGTCTGCGCTTTCCGCGACGCGCAGGATGCCACGCGTGTGCAGATCGGCCAAGAGCATGCGCAGTGCGGCAGGGGTAGTAACGAGGTGTTGGGCGAGTTCGCTTTCCGCCCAGGCGGGTTGGGCAGCAAAGGCTTCAAACAAGCGGGTTTCCGGCATGGCAGGAAGGGATGTGTGGGTGTGCAGCAAGGATAGTCCCGCGCACCGGGTTTTGCCAGTTCGTAGCGCTTTTATACCAGACGCGCCAGAAACGGCCATACCGTCCACAAAGCAGCCGCGATAACCAGCCCGCCGAGCAGCAGGCGGCTGCCGTCCCGAGTGAGCGCTTGTAGCAGCGTGCCGGAGAAGACGCCGAGCAGCAGCATCGCGGGCAGTGTTCCCAGACCAAATGTCAGCATCACCAGCGCCGCCGCCAGCGGGTTGCCGCTAATCAGGGCAAGGCCGAGGGCGCTATAAATCAGGCCGCAGGGTAAGAGTCCCCAGAGGAAGCCGAGCAGCAGCGCATCGCTGGCACTGCGCACCGGCAGCAAGGTTTGCACGAATCCAGCCAGCGGCTGCCACAGTTTGATGCCGTAGCGTTCCAGGCGACGCAGCCAGTTGACGCCCAGGATGATTTGCACCCCCACCAGCAGCATCGCCAGCGCTGCCACGATTCGCAACGCGGCCCCCCAAGCGGGATTGTGCGGACGGAAGCCGAAAAGCGGCAGCAGGCAGCCGAAGATCAGCCCCAGGGTGCTGTAACTCAGCAGGCGCCCGCCGTGATACACCAGCAGGTAACGCTTGCGTGTGCTGCCCAGACCAAGCGAGGCGCTGATACCGCCGCACATCGCCACGCAATGTGCGCTGCCGGCGAGGCCGGTGGCGAGGGCGGTGAGCAATACCGCGCCGTTCATTGGTCTTGCCGCTCGTGTCGGCGTTCTTCGTCGGTGTCGTCGAGAAGCGGGATCATGCCGGGCGATTCGAGGTCGTCGAACTGGCGGTGTTTAACCGCCCAGGAGAAAGCCAGCACCGCCGCCACGATAAGGACGACGGACATCGGGATCAGAAGGTAGAGAATCTGCATGTAAAACCAGCGGAAAGGGAAAAGGTGCATTATGCGGCAAACCCGCTTGCCTGGCAGGGGAAAGCGCGCTTGCCTTCAATATGAATTGCCGTAAAGTATGTATTCCCACCCGACATCATGAGGAAACCTCAATGAATAAGCGCCTCCTGTTACCCACCCTGCTCGCCCTCGCCTTCTCCGCCCAGGCCGAGACCGTTTTCCGCCGCGCCAACGGCAGCGAGCCGAAGAGCATCGATCCGCAGCTCGCCAGCGAGAACGCCGGCTCAGCGGTCATTTATGACAACTTCGAGGGCCTCGCCAGCGCCGCTGCCGACGGCACCATCATCCCCGGTGTCGCCGAGAAATGGGAGGTGTCGGCAGACGGCAAGACATACACCTTCCACCTGCGCGACAACGCCAAATGGTCGGACGGCAGCCCTGTCACCGCCGCCGATTTCGTCTATGCCTGGCAGCGCGCGGTCAACCCCGCCAGCGGCGGCGAATACGCCTTCATCCTCTATCCCGTGAAGAACGCTGAAGCCATCGCGACCGGTGCGGAAAAAGACCTGAACGCACTCGGCATCAAGGCGCTGGACGAACGCACCCTGCAAGTCGAACTGAACACGCCAACGCCATATTTCATCAGCCTGCTCACCCACTACACCAGCTACCCCGTGCCACAGAAAGCCATTGAGCAACATGGCGATAAATGGACGCAACCTGGCAACATTGTCACCAACGGTGCCTACCGCGTCAGCGAATGGAAACCGCAAGCGCTACTGGCGGCGGAAAAATCGCCGACGTACTGGAACCACGAGCAAGTCGCCATCGACAAAGTCATCTACTATCCGATCGAATCTGAAAGCAGCGCCTTTGCCCGCTACCGTGCCGGAGAAGTGGACTACGTCGAATCCCTCTCGCCGGAAAGCCTGGAAACCGCGAAAAAAGATTACGCCGCCGAGCTGCACATTGATCCCTACCTTTCCACCTACTGGTACGGCTTCAACCTGACCAAGCCGCCCTTCAAGGACAACCTTAAACTGCGCGAGGCGCTGACCATCGCCATCGACCGCCAAGCCATCGTGGACAAAATCACCAAAGCGGGACAAATCCCCGCTTACAGCGTCGTCCCGCCCGCCACCAACAACAGCGCTCCCTACCTGCCGGATTACGCCAAACTCGACCGCCAGGCACAAATCGAGCGCGCCCGCGCGCTGTACGCCGAAGCGGGATACAGCAAGGACAAGCCGCTCAAAGTCACCATCACCTACAACACCAGCGACGCGCACAAAAAAATCGCCGTTGCCGTCGCCGCCATGTGGAAGCAGGTGCTGGGCGTGCAGGCCGAACTGGAAAACCAGGAATGGAAAGTCATGCTCTCCAACCTGAACCAGAAAAACGTCGAAGTGTACCGCTACGCCTGGATCGGCGATTACAACGATCCCTACACCTTCCTCGAAATCTTCCAGCAAAACGCCAGCATGAACCATTCCGGCTTCGCCGACCCCGCCTATGACGCCGCCCTTAAAGCCGCTGCTGGCACGCTCGACCTGCCAACGCGCGCCCAGCAGTTGCAAGAAGCGGAAAAAATCGTCACCGATAATTACGTCGTCGCCCCGATTTATCACTACGTCACCGTGCGCCTGCTCAAACCCTACGTCAAAGGCTACGAGCCGAACATCATGGGACAAGTCCGCAGCCAGTACCTGCGCATCGAAAAATAAAACCACCCGAAGGAGAACATATGCAACGACACCTGCTCGCCACCCTCCTGCTCGCTGCCCTTTGTGGCGGCGCGCAGGCCGAAATCATCTTCCGCCGCAGCAACGACGCCGAACCCGCCAGTATGGACCCGCAACTCGCCCAAGGCATGCCAGAAATGCACATCCTGCGCGACATGTTCGTCGGCCTCGTCGATGAAGACGCCGGTGCACGCCCCATCCCCGGCGCCGCTGCCAGCTGGGACGTGAGTAGCGACGGCAAAACCTGGACCTTCCATCTGCGTGAAGCCAACTGGTCGGACGGCAAACCCGTCACCGCTGACGACTTCGTCTATGCCTGGCGGCGCGCCGTCGATCCGGAAACCGGCAGCAAATACGCCTTCTTCCTCTACCCGGTCAAAAACGCCAAAGAAATCGCCGAAGGCACGGCAGCAGTGGACAGCCTCGGCATCACCGCCGTGGACGCGCACACCCTGCGCGTCGAGCTGAACAACCCAACGCCATACTTCACCGGCCTGCTCAGCAACGCCGCCACCTACCCCGTGCCGCGTCACGTCGTGGAAAAATACGGCAAAGACTGGACGCGCGCCGAACACATCGTGGGCAACGGCGCTTTCAAAATGCGCGAATGGAAACCATCGGCCAGCATCACCCTGGAAAAATCGCCTACCTACTACGGCGCCGCCCAAGTCGTACTCGACAAAGTCATCTACTACGTCAGCGAAGACAAAAACGCCGAACTGCAACGCTACCGTGCCGGCGAACTTGACTGGACGGCGGACGTGCCCAACGACCAGATCAAATGGCTGAGCGAAAATCTCGGTGACGAACTGAGCATCCACAACTACCTCGGCACCTACTACTTCGGCTTCAACCTGACCAAAGAACCGTTCAAAGACGCGCCCAAACTGCGTGAAGCGCTGAACCTTGCGCTCGACCGCGACCGCATCGTCAAACTGGCGGGCAGCGGCGAAACCCCGGCCTACGGCTTCGTCACCCCGGGCGTGAGCGGCTACACCCCCTACACCCCCGACTACGCCGCCTGGGACTATGCCAAACGCCTCGAACGCGCGAAAAAACTCTACAGCGAAGCAGGCTACAGCAAAGACAAACCGTTCAAAGTCGAGCTGCTCTACAACAGCAACGACAACAACAAAAAAGTCGCTATCGCCGTCGCTGCCTTGTGGAAAGAAGGCTTGGGCGTAGAAACCACCCTGACCAACAAAGAATGGAAGGCCTACCTCAACGACCGCCGCGAATACAAAACACAAATCTTCCGGGGCTCGTGGATGGGCGATTACGATGATGCCAACACCTACCTTGACCTTTTCATCAGCGGCGGCGGCAGCAACACCATCGGCCTGAACGACCCCGAATACGACAAAATCCTCGCTGCCGCAGCGGCGGAAACCGATGCCGGAAAACGCGCCGCCCTGCTACAGAGTGCGGAAAAACGGCTGATTGACCAGAACGGCCTCATCCCGGTGTATTACTTCGTCTCCAAACATCTGGTGAAGCCCTACGTCAAAGGCTACGAAGCCAACGTGATGAACCACTGGCCGAGCAAATACATCCGCATCGAAAAATAAGCCGCCCCCCCAAAACCGCCCCTGTGGCGGTTTTTTTAGCGGCAGAATTGACGCTGCCGCGCCATGCGGGTAGTTTGGCCCTGCCACAATCCGCTGGCTTTCCCTGGAGAAAAGACATGAAAAGAACCCTGCTTGCCGCCGTCCTGTGTTGCGCCCTGCCGGTACTCGCCACCCCGGGCCGCTCCACCCAGGAGATTATCGACACCGCGCCGGCCGATGCCTGGCGCACACCGGATCCCGCCAACCTGCTCTATATGCAGCTTGATAAGGGCACGGTGGTCTTCGAACTGGCGCCGGACTTCGCTCCGGAGCATGTCGCGCAAATCAAACTGCTGGCGCAGCAACACTTTTGGGACGGCCTGAGCGTGTATCGCGTGCAGGACAACTACGTCGCCCAGTTTGGCGATCCCGATGCCGAGGACAAAGCCAAGGCAAAACCGCTGCCGCCGGAAAGCAAGGCGCTGCCCGCCGAATTTACCCGCCCGCTGGCCGGACTGGCGTTTACCGCCCTGCCGGATAAAGACGGCTGGGCCAAGCAGGTCGGATTTGCCGACGGCTTTGCCGTAGCGAACGATGACAAAGATGCCTGGCTGACCCACTGCTACGGCGTGCTCGGTTCCGGACGTAACGATCCGCCGGATAGCAGCAACGGCGCCGAACTCTATGTCGTCATCGGCCAGTCGCCGCGCTACCTCGACCGCAACATCACCCTGGTCGGCCGCGTCGTGCACGGCATGGAACTACTCAGCAGCCTGCCGCGCGGCACCAATAACAACGCAGGTTATGCCGGCTACTACAACAGCCCGGCGGAATACACCCCAATCAAGAATATCCGCCTCGGCAGCGAAGTGCCGGAAAGCGAACGCCTGGCGCTGCAAATCATGAAGACCGATAGCCCGGCCTTCGCCGAGATGGTGGAATCGCGGCGCAACCGCAGCGGCGACTGGTTCATGCGCACCGCCGGTTACACCGATGTGTGCAATATCAGCGTGCCATCACGCGTGCAGCGATAAACGTCCGGCCTATAAAAATCCCGCCATCCGGCGGGATTTTTTATGGCATGCAAAGACACTTGCTTGTCACCGGCGGCTATCGGGATGGATTGTTGGCGGGCGTATATTCTTTTTCGACAAGTTGTTTTGTCGCCAAATAGGAGAGAAAAATGCCAGGTTATCCCGCAGGTTTGTTAAGAAACCGCTCAGTCGTCAAACATGGTAATTATGCCGTAATTACTCCGGAAGGACGGGTTATCAATACGGTTCCCGGTCTGACGGATTGCAAAATGACGATTCTTGCCACGCCAAAAATGGGCGCCAGCTTTATTCAGCTCATTGGCACGCTTGGCCCGAATGCGAAAAGCACGATTACTTACGGCGCCAAGGCGCATGAGGAATCGTTTATTTATTTGCTCGAAGGCCCGGCAGAATTAAAGGTCAAGGTCGGCGATAAAAGCGAAGTATTAAAACAGGGTGGCTATGCTTATGCCCCGCCCGGTGTCGGCATCGATTTTGAAAACGCAAACCACAAGGAAGGCCGTATCCTGCTCTACAAGCAGCGTTATGTGCCGCATCCGGGCGGTCTGGCTCCCTATGCCGTATTTGGCAATGTCAATGCCATTCAATGGACGGATTATGATGGTATGGCCAATGTCCATATTAAGGATTTGCTGCCGGTAGAAGAAGCCTTCGATATGAATATGCATATTCTCAGTTTCGATCCCGGCGCCAGCCACAATATTATCGAAACGCATGTGCAGGAACATGGCGCTTATGTGTATGAAGGCCAAGGCTGCTATTTGCTGGATGAAGACTGGTATTTGATTCAGGAAGAGGATTTCATCTGGTTTGGCCCGTATTGCAAGCAGGCATCTTATGCCGCTGGCCGTGGCCCATTCAGCTACATTTATTCTAAAGATTGCAACCGCGACGTGGAAATCTGATTTTTTATTCCTGTTTTTTCTACTCGTTTTACAAGAGGTATCCGTTATGGCACTTAATAGTCAATTCAAAACGCTCGATATTCGCGAGGTATTGGCTGAAACCCATATGAAGGGGAAAAATATTACTTTCCTCGATGATTTCAGCCGCGATGAGCTGCTTGCCCTTTTCCGTGCCGCCGAAATGCTGGAACCTTTCCTGCGTACCGGCCTCAATCTGCTGCAAGGCAAGGTGCTTTACACCCTGTTCTTCCAGCCTTCCACCCGCACCCGTTGCAGCCATGAAAACGCCATGCTGCGTCTCGGCGGCAATGTGATCACGGAATCTGACCCGACGCACAATTCCGCCGTCGCCAAGAATGAGAGCCTTTATGACTCGCTGCGGGTAACTTCGGAATATGCCGACGTCATTGTCATGCGTCACCCGGATGACAAGGAAGCGCTGGGCGCATTGGCAGAGCTCGGCCCGTATGTCTCTCCGGTGATCTCCGGCGGTTACGGCCACGTGACCCACCCGACCCAGGGCCTGCTGGACTGCTACACCTGCTGGCGCGCTTTCGGTGATCTCACCAACACGACGGTGGCGATTGCCACGCCGGATTTGTCCCGTGCCCGTTCCGGACAATCTTTCGCGCTGGCACTGGCGGCCATGGGCGCGAAGATCATTTACACCGGCACCAGCGAGCTGCGCACCCCGGAAATCGTGCGTAATAAGCTGGTCGCGATGGGGGCCGACTTCGAAGAGCATTTCGACCTCACCATGAAGCAGAACGAGGAACTCTATGCCGACAAGGGCGTGGACGTGATTTATCTGCCGGGCAGCTCGCTGAAGAAAGATGACCCGAACCGCGAGGACTTCATGAAGACGATGGCGCAGTACTACGTCTCGCTGGAGATGCTGCAAAACATCAAGAAGAAGACCGGCAAGGTTGTCGGCGTGCACCATTCGCTGCCGCGCAACCCGGGCGAGTTCGACTTCGGCATCGACAACACCGAGCACCAGCTCTATTTTCGTGGCATCGGCTTCTCAATCGCCGTGCGCATGGCGCTGCTCTCCGCCGTCGTCGGCGTCAATTAAAGTCAGCCCCGTCTTTCCTCCCGAACCGTTGCCGCCGCCCGGTGGCAACACCCCCCACCATTTTGCAGGAGAACCTTCATGTCAGCGCAACCGCCGGAAGCTCCGGCCAAAAAGAAATTCAAGATGCCCGATATTTATATCGTGCTGGTGATCTTCATCCTGTTGGTCGCCGCCTTCACTTACATCATCCCTGCGGGGCAGTACGAACGCGAAACCATCCAGACGGCGCACGGCACGCAGACGATGGTGGTGAAGGATACCTACCACACCATCGAGCAGCATCCCGTCGGCTTCATGGATCTGGTTACCGCCATTCCGGACGGTCTGAAACGCGCCGCCGGTATTGTCTTCCTCACCTTTATGGTCGGCGGCTGCATGGGTCTCATCAAACGTGCCGGCCTGATCGATATGGGCGTGCAGAACCTGAACCGCGCCGTCGGCGACAAAGGCTATCTGGTCATTCCCATCCTTATCAGCGTCTTCACCAGTCTTGCCGCCTTCATCGGCGTGCCGGAACTGTCGCTGGCCTACCTGCCGGTGCTCCTGCCGCTCTTCTACCGCTTGGGCTATGACGGCATGACCGCTACCGCCGTGTCGCTGCTCGGCCCCTGCATGGGCTTCACCTTCGGCCTCACCATCCCAGGTTCAGTTGGCGTCGGCCAGCAGATTGCCCAGTTGCCAATGTTCTCCGGCTCGGGCATGCGCGCCCTGGTGCTGCTCACCGTGCTCGTCATCACCATCATCTACGTGATGCGCTATGCCGCGAAGGTCAAGGCGGACCCGCAAAAAAGCCTGACGCTCGAAACCGACCGCGCCATGCGCGAGGCTATCGCCGCCGAAGATGCCGCCAAAGGCGAAATGACCTTCAGCAAGCGGCAGAAATACGCCGGTATCGCCTGCTTCATCATGTTCCCCATCGCCATCGCGATGATCCTCATCAAAAACCTCGGCTTTGAAGCCATCGGCGGGCTGTTCCTGCTGATCGGTATCGCCGCCGCTGCGATTGCGGGCAAGAAACCGCAAGAAATCTGCGACGACGTCAACGCCGGCATGCGCGACATGATGGTCGCTGCCCTGCTCTGCGGTGTCGCCAGCGCTATCGCCGTCGTCATGGACAAGGGCATGATTACCGACACCATCGTGTATTGGCTGGAAAGCGCGACCCGCTCCGTGCCGCAGGAAGTCACCGCTATCACCATCTTCTGGGAACAGTCGCTGTTTAACTTCCTCATCCCTGGTGCTACCGCCCTGACCCTGCTCACCATGCCGATTCTCTCGCCGCTGGCAGAACTGCTCAATATCGACCAGCAGACCGTAGTCTCGGCCAACGCCTGGGGCGGCCAGCTTACCGACATCTTCTTCCCCACCTCCGGCTTCTTCGTCGCCACCCTGGTGATCGCCAAAGTGGAATACGGCAAATGGCTGCGCTTTTACACCCCGCTGATGTTTATGCTGGGCGGCGTCGCCTGTGTCGCCCTCTACCTCATGCAGACCTTCGCAGGCCGATGACCCAGCCCCTACGGCGTGCCGCTCACCGGCACGCCGTAACCCCAGCTTGCCGCCCTGCCCCATATCTCGCGTCAGACCATCATCTCTGCCAACGCTTGGAGCGGCCAGCTTACCGACATCTTCTTCCCCACCACCGGCTTCTTCATTGCCACCCACGTCAATCGAATTCGGCAAATGGATCCGCTTCCACAACCCGCTGATGCGCACCTTCACCCTCCTCACCAGCATTGCGCTCAACCTCATGCAGATCCTTACCATCACCTTCTGAACCAACCGGGAGCACATCATGTACGACACCCTCATCAAAAACGGCTTACTCGTCCTGCCCGAACGCTGCATGAATGGCGACATCGCCATCAAGGACGGCAAAATCGCCCGCATCGCACCGCAAATAGACGCAGCAGCGGCGGAAACCATCGATGCTGCCGGCAACTACATCCTGCCCGGCATGGTGGACGTGCACATGCACGTCTCCGAACCAGGACGCACCGAATGGGAAGGCTACCTCACCGGCACCAAAGCCATGGTCGCCGGCGGCACCACCGCCTTCGTCGAAATGCCGCTGAACACCATCCCGGCGACGATGGACATAGCCAGCCTCAACCTCAAACTGGAAGCCGCCAAAGACCAGTGCTATGCGGACTACGCGCCGATGGGCGGCCTCCTGCCCTGGAACCTCAATGACCTCAAACCGCTGTCAGAAGCGGGCGTGGCCGCCTTCAAAGCCTTCGTCGCCACCTGCGGTAGCGGCAAACCCGGCGACTTCAAAGACGTGACCGACTACGAACTCTACGCCGGCATGCAAGTGCTGGCCGAAACCGGCGACCTGCTCATCGTCCACTGCGAAAACGCCTCCATTACCGATAAACTCGGCGAAAAAGCCCAACAAGAAGGGAAAAAACTGCTCTCCGACTACGTCGCCACCCGCCCCGTCTTCACCGAAGTCGAAGCCGTGCGCCGCGTCCTGCTGCTCGCCAAAGAAACCGGCTGCCGCATCCATATCGCCCATTGCAGCTGCCCGGAAGCCGTCGCCGCCGTTCTCGAAGCCCAGGCCGAAGGCGTGGACGCCAGCTGCGAATCCTGCCCGCACTACTTCCTGCTCGCGACCGAAGACCTCGACGCCATCGGCAACAAAGCCAAATGCTCCCCGCCCATCCGCGACCGCAAAAACCAGGTACGCATGTGGGAACTGCTGGAAAACGGCATCCTCAACATCATCGGATCCGACCACTCGCCCTGTACCCCCGACCTCAAAGCGGGCGACGACGCCTTCAAAGCCTGGGGCGGCATCAGCGGCACCCAAAACAGCGTGGACATGATGTTTGACGCAGCAGTGAAAAAACGTAACATTAGCCCGGTCACCCTCATGCAAGCGCTTGCTACCCAGCCTGCCGCCCGCTTCCGCCTCGCCGACAAAGGCGCGCTGGCCCTCGGTAAAGACGCCGACATCGTCATTCTTGACCCGAACCAGCGCTACACCCTGCGCGCTGAAGACCTCTACTACAAAAACCCATTCAGCGCCTACGAGGGCTTCGACATCGGCTGCCGCATCACCCGCACCCTGCTGCGCGGCCAAACCGTTTACACCCTCGCGGACGGCATCGTCGGCAAACCGCAGGGCAAGCGGATGTACATCGCCAAATAAATGCTCCCACTCCTAACCTAAGGACACACCATGAAAATCGTCATTGCCCTCGGCGGCAACGCCCTCTTGAAACGCGGCGAACCCATGACCGCAGAAAACCAGCGGGAAAACGTCAAAACCGCCTGTGCCCAGATCGCCCGCGTTTACGACGGCAACCAGCTCATCATCACCCATGGCAACGGCCCGCAAGTCGGCCTGCTGGCGCTGCAAAACAACGCCTACAAAGAAGTGCCGATGTACCCGCTTGACGTTCTCGGTGCCGAAACCGCCGGCATGATCGGCTACATGATCCAACAAGAACTCTCCAACACCGTGCCGGGCAGCGCCTCCATTGCCACCGTGCTGACGCAAATCCAGGTAGATCCGAAAGACCCTGCCTTCCAAAAACCCAGCAAACCGGTCGGCCCGGTGTACAGCAAAGAAGAAGCGGACAAAATCGCCGTTGAAAAAGGCTGGACGATGGCGCCGGACAACGACAAATACCGCCGCGTTGTCGCCAGCCCCAAACCCGTCAACATCTTCGGCCTGGAACCGCTGAAAACCCTCATCGATAATAAATACATCGTTGTCTGCGGCGGCGGCGGCGGCATCCCGACCTGGGTCGATGACAAAGGCAAACAGCACGGTGCCGAAGCCGTCATCGACAAAGACCTCGCCACCGCCCTGCTCGCCACCCTGATTGACGCCGACCTCTTCGTCATCGCTACCGACGTGGACGGTGCCTACCTCGACTGGGGCAAACCCGAACAAAAACGCATCGCCCTGGCTGCGCCGGATGCCGCCCTTGCCTTCGGCTTCGCCAGCGGCTCAATGGGGCCGAAAATCGAAGCGGCGGCAAACTTCGCCAAAGCGACCGGCAAAGATGCCGTCATCGGTGCACTCGCCGATATCGAACAAATCGTCGCCGGCAAAGCGGGCACCCGCATCAGCGGCAAAGCCGAAGGCGTTATAGTTGAATAGATAAAAAAGCGTAACAAGGCGCGTCGCCGCAGACAGTACAAGTAGTACGGCAAGGCGACGCAACGCCGTTACGATTTTTTAGATGTTTAACTATACCTACGCTTGAGCCCTGACGAACACATCTCCCGCAGACAACGCCTTTCCGCAGGGAAAGGCGTTTTTTACTAACGAGTCTGCCGATAAAAAACCCTTCTCCGTTACCGGAGAAGGGTTGCGGGTTAGCACACCGCTTACGGCAACAACGGTTTCACCGTGCTGTCCGCTGCGGCTGCTGTTGCATCAGAAAATATTTATTTCCTTCTAAAATTCCCAATATTTCCAAAACCAGGGGTTAAAAGATTAAGACCCAGCATTAAGAACACAAAAAGATTAAAAATAGAATCGCGATAAAGTATTAGAATATTGTTAATTTCAAAAGTATAAAAAAACTCTTCTAAAGTAAGGGCGAAACCTAACAACGTAGTAAGAAAAAATAGAAAAATATCACTCACATAAGTGGTATTTTTGCCGGACTCTTTCTGAATTTTTAATTCTCCTCCGCCTAAGAGGCTATTAATATTATCTACAATTTCTGATTCACGTTCTCCACTATCACCGCCAATATATCGAATGTGGCCAAGTCGATCTATAACCTTCATATCAAACCGATCATATGTATATTTGACATGTTCTGTATCTATGGAACGGATATCCTGCCATAGTAATTTAAGTACCTTGCCTCCTGAATGATAGAAATACAATCCTTCCTTATCAATAGCTGCATAAGGATGTGCCGTTGCCGCACACAGGAGACAAAAGCGCCGAATGATGTGATAGACAAGGAATAAGTCAAGCAATATAAAACCTATGACTAAAAAAGGATATAAATTATTCAGCATAGCAGGTGGTGGGTTCTCCCATTTCTCCGGCCAATAATGGATAGCACGTAATGTAGCCGGCTGAGAACAAAAAACAAATAGCATTACTCCCCAATAGATTACGTTTATTCCTTTATCGCTAAGCATATCCCATCTCTCGTACCAAATATGATTAACCGTAACGGACGGCGTCTCCGGGAAAGCAGGAATTTTTCCGCTTAGATATTGCTGTGCGGTTTCTACAATGGCGCGATAGTCTGCATAGTCCAAGCGTCCACTGCGATAGATAACGACAGTTCCGCGCAGTGGTGTAATGCGCAAAGCACGCTGCGGCTGTCTTTGATATTCAACGGCTTTAAGTTCGTTCCAGCGCCATTGATATTGAATACGGTCAAAAATATTATGACAGGTAATGCCGCGTGGATCACAGATAACGCGAGATTTAGGGGAACGATGAATGCCAATATAGGCGTCACGTCTTAAAAAGTAGAATATAGTGAATAACCATAAGGGTATCCAGATTCCCCAGATTGCTGTAAAAAATGGTCCCAGACGATTATCGTACATAAAGATAAAGAGGAGAAAACCGACGATAATACAGCCAATCATATTCGTATATTTATACCCCAGCGTCATACCTCCCCAGCCACGCGTTCGCGGATCGGCAAAATTGAGCGGGAAATGGTGAATGGTAGAACGGGGCATGGGGGTATTCCGTAGCAGATGATTTTTTCAAGTAACACGGGATATTCCCCGTCAGTTCTTTAAAGACAGGAAATTACGTATTTTTGTTTGATGTTGCAAGTTCATGTTGCCTTGTTTTGATTTCTGTTTTGGCGCAGCGAAGACAATAGGTTTAATGGTGAGGCCAGTATTTACGCCGCTTAATGAGAGTCCGGTATTTACGTCGCTTGACGGAGCCAGTATTTACGCCGCTTGACGGGGCCAGTATTTATCCCGCTTGGCGGGGGCGGAGCCAGAGATGTTTCAGCGCGGGAAGCGCAGGGTGATGCGCAGGCCGTCGGCGTGATTTTCAGCGGTGGCGCTGCCGCCGTGGCGGTGCATCGTTTCGGCGACCAGTGTCAGGCCGAGGCCGCTGTTTTCTTTGCGGTTCAGGGTGTAGTAGCGCTCAAAGAGGCGCGGCAGGGCGTAGTCGGGGATGGGTGCTGCGGTGCGGTTGTGCAGGCTGAGGGTGGTATGGCTGCGGCTTTGTGCGACGGTGAAGGTGAGGGTGCTGCCTTCCGGGGCGGCGCGGATGGCGTTTTCCAGCAGGTTGGCGAGGGTTTGTTCGAGCCAGAAGGGGTCAGCGCGGAGGGTAAGCGGTGGTTTGAAGGGAGCATTGGCAGTGATGGGTTGATTCGCTGTCGCGGGCTGTTCCAGTCCCCTCCCGTCTTCTTCTGGAAAAGTGGCTTTTCCCGCCGTGTCTGCGTTGTGCATTGGCGCATCAACAGCCTCTTTTTTGCTGCCCCCACCCCAGTTCTTCCCGCCGGATACCCGCGTGGGAAGCGGCCACGAGGAAGGGGCTTTTTCTTCCGTGATGTTTTCGTGGAGGCTAAGGCGTTTTTGTGCGAGTCGCGCTTGTTGGGCGTGCACAAGTTTGTGCCAAAGGGCGGCGATATCAAGCGGTTGTTTGTTGAGCGGGTCTTTTTCAAGGCGTGAGAGTTCGAGCAGGCGGCGCACAAGTTCGTGCAGGCGGTTGCTTTGTTGGGCGATGTTTGCCGCAAAGCGGGCGCGGTCGGCGGCGGGCAGGTCGTCTTGCAGGAGTTCGGCGCTGGTGGTGATGGCGGTGAGCGGGCTTTTCAGTTCGTGGGTGAGGGTTTCGATGTAGCGGGTGACGTAGTCGCGGTCTTCGAGTTCGCGCCGCATATTGCCGATGGCGTCCGTCAGGCGGTTCAGTTCGGAGGCGAGGTGAAAGCGCGGCGCAGGCGGGATAGGCGCGTGGGCGGTGGCGTAGCGGCGGACAAGGTTGATGCTGCGCCGTATCCACAGGGTAAGCAGGGCGATGAGGGCGAGGCTGGCGGTGAGGTAGAGCGCACCGCTGCGGCGCAATTCGTGCTGGGTTTGTGTCTGGTAGGGCTGGATGTCGGCGCTGGGTTTGCCGAGGCTGACGACGCCGAGCAAGCGGCCGTCGCTGTCACGGATGGGGGCAGCGACGTACATGGTGCTGCCGTCTGCACCGTGGCTGCTGCGTGCACCGTATTCGCCGCGCAGGGTGCGCAGGATGTCGTTCCAGCGGCTGTAGTCTTTGCCTGTTTCAAGCGGGTTGCTGTGGTAGAGGACGATGCCGCGTGCATCGGTGATGATGAGTTGTTGGTGGTTCGCGGTTTTGTGGTTTTGGTAGATGTGGATATCGCGTGGGCGGGCAAGGTCGGCGCGCAGGGCGGCCTGCCAGGCGGGGTCGCGGATGTCGCCGTTTTGCAGGGCGGGAGCGAGGCTGGCGGCGAGGATTTGTGCGTTGTCAGCGAGGGTGTCTTCCAGCACTTGCCGCATGCCGGGGCGCAGTTGTTGCTGCACGTCGCGCATGAGCAGTGCCCCGCCCAGGGTCAGAACAAGCCCATAGACGAGGAAGAGGCGGACAAAGATGGTCATTGCAAGGTGGGCGGGGTGAGCAGCGACTCTATTTGGTTACGGAAGTAGTGGTTGCCGTTGCGGTTGTCGTACTGTTCGGCGAGGGTGCGGGCGTGTTCGGCGGCGTCCGGATAGTAGGGTGCGGCGGCGGTCAGGTATTGCAGGTAGGTGAAGCTGTTGTTGGCACAGGAGGCGTAGATGGCGTCGCTGTGTTTGTCAAAGAGCGCGCGGGCGTCGCTGTGCTCGCCCAAGCGGTTTTTTAGCTGGATGAGGCGCGGCATGATGTGGATGTGTTCGTCACCGGCGTTTTCGATGAGTTTTACGGCGTCGTTCAGGGTTTCGGCGGCGCGTGCCCAGTCGCCGGTGTGGATCATGCTGCTGATGGCGGGATAGTAGGTGATATGCGGCACTTCGGCGCAGGTGAGTTCGCCGGCGAGGATCGGTGCGGCGAGTTCGACGGCTTTTTGGTACTGACCGATGAAGTGGTGGTAGTTGACGAGTTCGGTCTGTTCGCAGGCGGGGCAGTCGGCGCTGTAATCGGCCTCGGTTTCCTGCCAGGCGGTGTAGTGCGCTTTCGCTCCATCGATGTCGCCCATATCCATGCTCATGAGCATTTGGGTTTTGTGTACGGCGGACTGGCTGAGGCCCGCCCAGTCGTAGCGGTCGCGCATGATTTCGCCGGCTAGGGTCAGGCGTTCTTTTTCGACGCCGAGGTCTTGTGCCAGTTTGGCGATGACCCATTTGTGCTGCCACAGGTTGAGCATCAGCGGCTGCCAGGCGGTATTTTTTTCGTCTTCGCTCGCGTTTTCGTCGTTGTAACAGGCGACGAATTGTTCGGCGTGGTAATCCGTCAGCCATTGCAGGCAGTACATTTGCAGGCCGGGGCTGAAGCGTTCATCCAGGATTTCTTCACCGATGATGTGTTCGGCAATGGCGGCGCAGGTGTCGTTGTCGCCGGCTTTTTCGGCTTCATTGAAGGCGGCGATGACGGTTTGCTGGCGTTGTTCGTTGTTATCGAGGGCGGCGAGTTGTTCGCGCAGTTGGCTGATGTCGGTCATGGTGTATTCGTGGTGATGGATTAAGCGGCGTAAGCCCAGTGTTTGTCCCGCTTGGCGGGAGACGGGATAGTTTGCAGGCGGGTTTTGTCCCGTCGCACGTTATGGTAATGGCGGGCCGAAGCCCGCCTTATGACAGATGATTTCAGGTTTTGTATTAAACGTATTTCCGGTGTTCTCCGCCGTGGGCGACGTTGTCGATGCAGCGCGGGCAAAGGCCGGGGTAGGCGGCGTTCTGGTTCACGGTTGGCAGGATGTGCCAGCAGCGTTCGCATTTTTCGCCCTGTGCTTTTTTCACGGTGATCGCGAGTGCGTCGCCGGCACGCAGGGTGACTTTGGAGACGATGTACACGTAGCGCAGTTCGTCTTCGAGGCGTTCAAGGGTGGCAAGCGTCGCCGCCGGTGCGGTGATGTCGAGTTCGGCTTCGAGCGAGCCGCCAATATCGCCGTTTTTGCGCGTGGCTTCCAGTGCGGTGTTCACTTCTTCACGCACGCGGATGATTTCCGCCCAGAAGGCAGCGTCATACTGCGGGTCGTAATCAGCGAGGTCGTCGTAGAAACGGGTGAGGAAGACGGATTCGGCGCGTTCGCCCGGCATATGCCGCCAGATTTCTTCGGCGGTGTAGCTCAGGATCGGCGCGAGCCAGCGCACCATCGCTTCGAGGATGTGCCAGATGGCGGTTTGCGCGCTGCGGCGAGCGATGTTGTCGGTGGCGACGGTGTATTGGCGGTCTTTGATGATGTCGAGGTAGAAACCGCCCATGTCCACCGCGCAGAAGTTGAAGAGTTGCTGGTAGATGAGGTGGAACTCGTAGTTTTGGTAAGCGGTGATGATATTGCGGTGCAGTTCGTTGGCGCGAGCGAGGGCGTAGCGGTCCAGTGCCAACAGTTGTTCCAGCGGCACGGCGTGGCGCGCGGGGTCAAAGTCGTGCAGGTTGGCGAGCAGGAAGCGGCAGGTGTTGCGGATGCGGCGGTAGGCATCGGCGCGCTGTTTGAGGATGTTGTCCGAGAGGCTGACTTCGGCGCTGTAATCGGCAGAGGATACCCAGAGTCGCAGGATGTCTGCCCCAAGGCTGTTGATGACTTTTTGCGGCTCGACGACGTTGCCCAGCGATTTGCTCATTTTCCGCCCGCTTTCGTCCACGGTGAAGCCGTGGGTGAGGAGGCCGCGATACGGCGGTTTGCCGTCGATGGCGCAGCCGGTGAGCAGCGAGGAATGGAACCAGCCGCGGTGTTGGTCCGAGCCTTCGAGGTAGAGGTCGGCAGGGTAGCCGATGTCGTCGCGTCCGCGCAGGACGGCGTAGTGGGTGCTGCCGGAATCAAACCACACATCCAGCACGTCATTGAGTTTTTCGTATTTATCGCAGTCGGTAGCGGGAATGAGGTCTTCGAGGGCGAGGGTAAACCATGCTTCGATGCCGTCTTTGGCGATGACGGCAGCGGCTTTGTCCATGATGGAGAGGATGTCCGGATGCAGTTCGCCGGTGTCTTTATGCTGCACGAAGCACAGCGGCACACCCCAATAGCGCTGGCGGGTGATGCCCCAATCCGGGCGCGTGGCGATCATGTTGGTCAGGCGGCTGCGACCCCATTCGGGGGTGAAACGGACGTTTTGCAGGCCATCCAGCGCGGTTTTGCGCAGGCCATTTTTGTCCATGCTGATGAACCATTGTGCGGTGGCACGGTAGATGGTCGGGCTGTGGTGTCGCCAGCAGTGCGGATAGCTGTGGCGGATGGGGGCATAGTGGGCAAGGCGGTCTTTTTCTTTGAGCAGTTCGACGACTTTGGGGTTGGCCTTGAAGACGTTTTCGCCAGCGAAATAGGGGGTATCGTCGGCAAAGCGGCCATCGGCAAGGACGGGGTTCACATCCACGCCGATACCGTAGTGGCGGCAGACTTCAAAGTCTTCGACACCGTGCGCGGGGGCACTGTGGACGCTGCCGGTACCGGCATCGAGGGTGACGTGCTCACCGTTGATGAGCAAACTGTCGCGCTCGATAAAGGGGTGGGCCAGGACGAGGCGATCCAGCGCTTTACCGCTGGCGGTGGCGACCGTTTGCCACGGGGTTTCCACGCCCCAGCGCTCGCGCACGCTGTCGATGAGATCTTGGGCGATGATGAAGTGGCGGCTGCCGTCATGGATGAGGGCGTATTCGAGTTCGGGGTGCAGGGCGACGGCAAGGTTCGCGGGCAGAGTCCACGGTGTGGTGGTCCAGATGATGACATCCACGGCGTCAGGCGCAGTGGCGAGATTCATGCGGCGGGCGAGGTCGGCGGTTTCGCGCACGGCAAAGCGCACGTCAATGGATTCCGAGGTTTTGTCTTCGTATTCAACTTCTGCTTCGGCCAGCGAGGAGCGGCAGTCCAGACACCAGTTGACCGGCTTGAAACCACGCACCACATGGCCATTGGCGACAATCTCGCGCAGGGCGCGAACGATGCCCGCTTCCGTCTGCGGCTGCATGGTGAGATAGGGGTGTGCCCAGTCGCCAAAGACGCCGAGGCGGATGAAATCGGCCTTTTGCAACTCGACCTGGCTTGCGGCATAACTGCGGCAGGCAGCGCGGAATTCCGTCGCACTCACCTTCGCGCCCGGCTTGCCGATTTTCTGCTCGACCTTCTGCTCAATCGGCAGGCCGTGGCAGTCCCAGCCGGGGACGTAGGGGCAATCGAAACCGAGCATCTGGCGCGATTTGGTGACGATATCTTTCAGGATTTTATTGAGGGCATGGCCGACGTGAATCGCACCGTTGGCGTAGGGTGGGCCGTCGTGCAGGATGAATTTCGGGCTGCCCGCGAACGCCGCGCGCTGCTTGCCGTAAATATCGTTGTCCTGCCAGAACGCGAGGATTTCCGGCTCACGTTGCGGCAAATTGCCGCGCATCGGGAAATCGGTAGTGGGCAGATTCAGAGTGTCTTTATAGTCAGCCATGTTGTTGTTCCTGTTGAATAAAAAATCGGGTATCGGCGATATCCTGCCGGATTTGCGCTTGCAGTGCGGCGGCGTCGGCAAAGCGGCGGGTGCTGCGCAAAAAATGGCGGATGTGAACGCGCAGCGTTGCACCATAGAGGGCGGCGCTATGGTCAAGCAAATGCACTTCCAGCTTGCGCTGCCTGCCGCCAAACGTCGGGGTCGTACCGACATTGGCGACACCCCAATGCCGCGCGTCATCGGGAGCAATAGCCACCTGCACCACATACACCCCGTCCGGCAGGCACCAGTTAGCGGGCAAATGCACATTGGCCGTCGGTGTGCTGAGTGCATGACCGCGCCCCGCGCCGTGCCGCACCTTGCCGGTAAACGTCACATCGTGACCGAGCAGATCGCGGGCATGAGCGATGTCATGCGCAGCCAGCGCTGCCCGAATTCGCGAACTGGAAATGCGTGTGCCATCTGCCTGCACCGTCGGCAAAGCCTGCAAACGGAAACCCGCTTGAGCCGCAAAACGCGTCAGCAGGGCAAAATCACCGCGCCCGCGAAAGCCGAAGCGGAAATCGTCGCCCACCAGCAAAAAACGCAGCCGCAGCGGTAGCAAATACTCGCGGATAAAGTCTTCCGGCTCCTTGCGCATCAGGGCGTGTGTAAACGACAGCAGCAGCCAGTGTTCTAAACCACACTGCGCGAGCCAGTAGGCACGATCACGCAGCGGCGTAAGCAGTGCGGGCGGTTCACCGCTGACCAGCGACTTCGGATGCGGAAAAAAACTGAGCAGGGTGGTGCTGAGATTATCCGCCGCTGCTTCCGCTGCGAGCGTACGCAAAATGGCCTGATGGCCACGGTGAACGCCATCAAAATTACCGATGGCAAGGGCGACCGGATGCGGCAACGCCGGATGACGCTGCCAACGGTGAATGAGCATGGGGCCTCGCGCAAAAAGCGCGCATTATAAAGACTTGCCTGCCGCCGCGACCAGCATTGCGCGGTGCGGTTCCAGGTCATAACCGCAAACAGCCGCGCGGGCGACGAGTTCATCAACCGGCGTACCGGCTGCCGCTTCACCCAGAGCCCAGGCGAGCGTGCTGCGCATCCCGCTCTTGCAGAACATCAGCGTCGTTTCACCGCTTGCAAGCGCCTTGCGGGTGGCTTCAATCACTTCCGGCGGGAACAACCCGCCCTTTACTGGCAGATGCAGTGTGCGGATGCCCTCTGCGGCAGCAGCAGCGGCGATGTCGGCAAACGCGGGTTGCAACGTACCTTCACCGTCGGGACGGTGGCAGATAATCTGCGTGATGCCCTGTGCGCGCAGGGCGGGAAGATCGCCGGGCTGGATTTGCTCGCTGATATAAAGATGATTGTGCAGGTGCTGCATGGGATTTCTCGGTTATATAAAAGAAGACGGGATGATAACGCCTTGCCTGGTGCCTGTCAGGATAGAAAAACTGCACGATCAATCCATCGCTATCGCGCAACGGATACTGCCGTCTGCGTCACGAAATCAAAGAGAAGCATCGCCAAACGTCCAGCAGCAAGCAGCAAGAGCGCTGCGAGGAAGCTGTCTGCGACGGTGCGCCTTGAATTGCGTGTTTAAGCGGCAGCAACGGCGTTTGAAGACTTCGCAAAATCTCCTATTTACGTGCCGACCATAACAAAAATAACGGCAAAATTTTACTATATCGATCGTTATGACTATTTTTACCTGCGTTATCCCGCTATAATTCCCCAGCCAACAAACGAAAAAACACACGTTTTCGGCCTGAAAGTAAACATCCATCCAACTAAGGTGAACATCCATGGCAATCCAAACCCCCAATTTCCTTGATCTTTCCTCCTACGGTATTCACAAACAGGCTTACCGTAACCTCTCGCCTTCCGCGCTCTACAAAGCAGCGTTGCAAGCGGGCGACGAATCCGTAATTTCCTCCACCGGTGCACTGATTGCCTTCTCCGGCGCAAAAACCGGCCGTTCACCCAAAGATAAACGCATCGTGAAAAACCCCGCCTCCGAAAACGACATCTGGTGGGGCAAAATTAATATTCCTTTCCCGCCGGAATCCCACGCTGCCAACCGCAGCCGCGCTGTACGTTTCCTCAATGAAGCTGAAAGCGTATACGTCCTCGACGGCTATGCCGGCTGGGACGAAAAATACCGCCTGAAAATCCGCGTTATTACCACCCGCCCGTATCACGCGCTTTTCATGCACAACATGCTCATCCGCCCGACCGATGCCGAACTGGCCGCTTTCGGCGAACCGGATTACGTCATCTTCAACGCCGGGCATAAACCGGCTGACCGCACCGTTGTCGGCGTGACCAGCACCACCTCCGTCTCCCTCTCCTTTGAGGAACGCGACATGGTCATCCTTGGCACCGAATACGCGGGCGAAATGAAAAAAGGCGTGTTCACCATCATGAACTACCTCATGCCGAAACAAGGCGAGCTCTCCATGCACTGCTCCGCCACCGCTGAACAAGGCGGTGAGCGCTCTGCCGTGCTTTTTGGCCTCTCCGGCACCGGCAAAACCACCCTCTCTGCCGACCCGAACCGCAACCTCATCGGCGACGACGAACACGTCTGGACCGAAGACGGCATCTTCAACATCGAAGGCGGCTGCTACGCCAAAGTTATCGACCTTTCCGCTGAAAAAGAACCGGAAATCTTCGGCGCCATCAAATTCGGCACCGTGCTGGAAAACGTCGCTTACGACGAACACTACGAAGTGAAATACGACTACACCCCGCTGACCAGCAACACCCGCGCCAGCTACCCGATCGAATTCATCAGCAATGCGCGCATCCCCTGCAAAGCCGGTCAGCCGACTGACATCGTCTTCCTCACCTGCGATGCCTTTGGCGTCCTGCCGCCGGTATCCCGCCTCAATCCGGCACAAGCGATGTACCACTTCATCAGCGGCTACACCGCGAAAGTAGCTGGTACCGAAGTTGGCGTTACCGAGCCGGAAGCCACCTTCTCCGCCTGCTTCGGCGCACCGTTTATGGTTTGGCACCCGGCTAAATACGCCGAACTTTTGGCTGAAAAAATGAAAAAACACAACACCAACGTCTGGCTCATCAACACCGGCTGGGCAGGCGGTGCCTACGGCGTCGGCGAACGCATCAAGCTGAAATACAGCCGCGCCATCATCGACGCTATTAATAGCGGCGAACTGGCAAAAATGCCGACCGAGGCCGATCCGGTCTTTGGCTTCGACGTCGTCACCGAATGCCCGAACGTGCCGTCAGAAATCCTCAAGCCGCGTAACGCATGGGCAGACAAAGCTGCCTATGACGCCCAAGCGAAAAAACTGGCGAAAATGTTTAACGACAACTTCGTCCAGTTCGCCGATGGCGCAAGCGCGGAAGTCAAAGCCGCTGCGCCGAAAGGCTAAGACGTCTTACCAACGAAACACCGTCCTTCTGGGCGGTGTTTCGTTATATATGCAGAAAACTTGCACTACATGGAATATATGCGATCGTTATAAAAATTCCGTATAAATCCTGCAATAAAAATTGTGACCTGCTCTCCCTGACGTAGAAATTACCTATTATCCATCAAATAGATAACAAAAACGGACGCTGTTGCTCTTGCGCATATTCTGTGAAAAAAACTATATTTTCCGCGTTAAAAAAACCGCACGTTTTGTGGATTTTTTAGCACCCCATTCACTTGATGAGGAATGTGTATGCAAAACCAGTTCATCATGTCGCTTGACCAAGGTACCACTTCGTCGCGCGCCATTATCTTCAACCGTCACGGCGAGACCATCAGCGTCGCACAAAAGCCGTTTACCCAATACTTCCCCAAACCAGGCTGGGTTGAGCACGACGCCAAGGAAATTTGGGGCTCGCAAATCGCGGTGCTGACCGAAGCACTGGCTAAATCCGGCCTGGAAGCGAAAGACATCGCCGCTATCGGCGTCACCAACCAGCGTGAAACTACTATCGTCTGGGATCGTGCCACCGGCGAACCCGTCCATAACGCCATCGTCTGGCAGGATCGCCGCACCGCCAAATACTGCGACTCCTTGCGCGACCGTAGCGACTGGATCCGCAGCAAGACTGGCCTCATCATTGACGCCTATTTTTCCGCCACCAAAGTCAAATGGATTCTCGACAACGTTGAGAACGCGCGCAAGCGGGCGGAAGCGGGCGAACTCTGCTTCGGCACGGTAGATACCTGGCTCATCTGGAACCTGACCAAGGGCGAAACCTTCGTCACTGACCCCAGTAACGCCAGCCGCACCATGCTCTACAACATCCATACCCTGGACTGGGATGACGAACTGCTTGCCCTTTTCGATATCCCGCGCAGCATGCTGCCCGCCGTACGCGCCAGCAGCGAAGTCTATGGCGCCGTGTCCAGCCGCTACCTCGATCACCCCGTACCCGTTGCCGGTATTGCAGGTGACCAGCAGGCGGCGCTCTTTGGCCAGCTCTGCACCGAAAAAGGGATGCTGAAAAACACCTACGGCACCGGCTGCTTCCTCTTGATGAACACTGGCGAACAGGCGGTTACCAGTAAAAACAATCTGCTCACCACCATCGCCTGGAAAATCGGCGACAAAGCTACCTACGCCCTCGAAGGTGGCGTTTTCGTCGGTGGCGCAGCCATACAATGGCTGCGTGACGGCGCGCGCATCATCCGCACCTCGGCGGACATCAACACGCTGGCCGAGACAGTTGAAGACAACGGCGGTGTTTACTTCGTCCCGGCGCTGACCGGCCTCGGCGCGCCCTACTGGGATTCCTACGCGCGCGGCACTATTTTCGGCATCACGCGGGGCACCACCGACGGCCACATCGCCCGTGCCACCCTCGAAGGTATTGCCTTCCAGGTGTACGACATCGTGAAAGCAATGGAAGCGGACGCCGGCGAAAAAACCCGGGAACTGCGCGTGGACGGCGGCGCGAGCAAGAGCGACTACCTCATGCAGACCCAGGCGGATATTTTCGGCTTCAACATCGTTCGCCCGAAAACTGTCGAAACCACCGCCCTTGGCGCGGCCTACCTCGCGGGGCTTGCCGTCGGCTACTGGGCGGATATCGACAACATCCGCAAACAATGGAAAATCGATAGAACTTTCACCCCGCAGCTTGAGCCGGAACGCGTCAAAGAAAAGCTGCACTATTGGCACAAAGCGGTGAAAGCCGCCCGTAACTGGATTGAAGAATAGGAGACCTAAATATGAATATCTTTATTGCAGAAACCATTGGCACCGCGCTGCTCATCCTGCTCGGTAACGGCGTCGTCGCTGCCTGCTGTCTGAAAAACACCAAATCCGGCCCGGCAGGCTGGATGGTCATCACCACCGCTTGGGCATTCGCCGTGTACGTCGGTGTCATCGCTGCAACCGCACTTGGCAGCGGCGCGCACATCAACCCCGCCGTTACTCTCGCCTTTGCCGTGAACGGCAACATCGGCTGGGATCTCGTCGCCCCCTACATCGGCGGCCAGTTCCTCGGTGCCATCATCGGCGCACTGCTCGTGTGGATACACTACCTTGACCACTTCGCCGTCACCCTTGACGAAGACGCCAAACGCGCCTGCTTCTGCACCTACCCCGCCATGCGTAACTATCCGATCAACTTCATTAACGAGCTGGTTGGTACCTTCGTGCTCATGCTCACTATCTTCTATATTGCCGGCGCGAGCCTCACCCTGCCCGGCGAAACTGCTGCCACCCCGGTCGGCCTCGGCTCCATCGGTGCCCTGCCGGTTGCCATCACCGTGTGGGCCATCGGCCTCAGCCTCGGCGCAACCACCGGTTACGCCATCAACCCGGCACGGGACCTTGGCCCGCGTATCGTGCTCGCCTGCGTACCGCTGCGTACCGACCCCGACTGGGCATACAGCTGGGTACCCGTTCTCGGCCCCTGCGCCGGTGGCGTTCTCGCCGCTGTCGTCTTCCAGACGCTGCAACGGCTAACCGCCTGAACCTGATCTGCCTGAATGCATCCCGCCTGTGGCAACGTTGGCGGGATTTTCTTTATCCATGCCACATGACCATGCTGGCTAATTTCCCGCTCTTTATCCTTTTCTATGCAGTGTCCCCGCTTTGGGCGAAAGCCGCCATCTATAGTTGAATAGATAAAAAAGCGTAACAAGGCGCGTCGCCGCAGACAGTACAGGTAGTACGGCAAGGCGACGCAACGCTGTTACGATTTTTTAGATGTTTAACTATATACCGGCATTACCATCGGCATTGCCCAAGCCATGTACCTCCTCTATTACGCAGCCGATCCGCTCCCGCGCACCGCTATCATTTGGGGCGTGGTGATGTGGCTGGTATTCGCTACCGCTTCACCGTGTGGCTGGATACCGACATGGCCAAAATGTACAAGCATTGAGACCTCCACACGCGCATGGCACCCGACACTAAAAACCCCGCTGATGCGGGGTTTTAGCGTGGGTCATGCGTTAGCGCATTCAGAATGGCAGCGGCATACCGTTCAGCTTGATTTTGCCGTCGCTGTTTTCAATTTTGAGGCGGTATTCGCCGTCGCTGAGGGTGACAAACATCGCGCCTCGGCCTTCGATCATCGGGGTTAAACCGATTTTGTCAGTGAGGCTTTTGCTGATGCGGGCGTCGATATTCAGGTCAAGGTTGTTCTTCAGCAGGTTTTGCAGGGTGGCCGGGTTTTCTTTGGCCTCATTCAGCGCCGCCTGCCAGGTTTCGGCACTGTCGCTGCTGTCTTTGCGGATACCGAGGTGCGCGTTCACGCTGGCGCTGCCGCTATCGGTTTCAGCGAGGAGGTCGGCAGTGAGGCGGGTTTTGTCACGGATGAGGTCGGCGAGAGCGGCATTCAGTTTGTCCTGCGCCGCTGCCGGCATATTGTTGCTGCCTTGTTGTGCCTGTTCGCCAATCAGCTGCATCGCTTCGCTGAGGTTGGTGTTGGCGCGGGCACTGATATCGTTGACGGTCACGTTCAGGCGCAGGTTTTTTGGGGCGACGGGCAGCATGGGGATGCTTTGTTGCAGCGAGGCACCGTCAAGTTTGAAGGTGAGGCCGAAGGTGCTGTTGTAGTTACCGGCAGCAGTTTTGTTGTTATCGAGGTCGAAGATAATGTCGCCGATGTTGGTGACGCGACCATTGTTGGTGTAGCGGATATTGTTGATGCTGATGTCGCCTTTACCGAGGAAGGCACCAAAAGTATCGTCGTAGGCGACCCCGCTGCCACTGCCTTTGATACCGGCGATTTCAAGCGCACTCAGACCGTTGATATCGGTAGCTTCGATTTTAATGGGATCGACGCTGAGGTAGGCGCTGCCGTCGGCTTTGTTACCCCAGTTGCCCTTGAAAGCAGTGAGGGTGGCGGTACCGCCTTTGCCTTCTTTACCGCTGCTGGTCATGGTGATAGGTTCGACGTTAAGCTGGCCATCAAAGATGTCCGCGCTTTTTTCGTTGTAGTATGTTTCGTATTGCATCCCCTTGAAATCAAAGCTGTTACCGTCGTCCTGAGTCTGGAATGGGGTAACGGCGAAGGTACTGCGGATATTGTTGTCGGCAAGAAGGTCGTTGCGCAGTTGCAGGTGGCCGGCGATGCCGTTGACCATGTTTTCATCCGTTACGGGCACCGGTGCCAGGGCTTTCATGGTGCTAACCAGGGCATCATGCGGGGTAATACGGCGCTCAACGCGTGCGATAACGCCCTGGTCGCGTAGTTCTTGTCCATAGGTGATGGTGTCAGTAACGGTCAGGGTGACGGGTTCTGCACTTTCTTGCAGCGGCAGGGGACGGGTGATAGTCGCAATCGCACCGCTGCCTTCACGACGGTATTCGCTATCTTCAATGGCTTCACTGCTGCTTTTGTAGCGCGCTTCGGCTTCGTCCGCCATTTGCTCGGTGGAGACCGCAGCGAGTTTGACCGGTTCGCTTTTTTTCTCCGCTGGCTTGTCGTCCGAACAGGCGGCAAGCAGGGCAGCAGTAATGGCGGTGCTGAGGAGCAGTTTGTATTGCATGGGGTTTCCTTGGTTTGTGGATGGATAGGGTTCAGATGAGGGGCATATCGTGCGGGTCACCGTTCGGGCGGTAGGTTTTGTATAGCCAGTACCAGATGTCCCCCTGACGGTGGTAAAGCAATGCGAGGAGTTCGGTGAAATTATGTGCGATGGCCGGGGCGTAGCGGTCATTATGACGGTTGTCGTAGCACTCGCCGTGTCGTGCTTCGGTAAGGTCAATGTTGATGTACTGCCCTTGTGCAGCGCGAGCAATGAGGTACCAGTGGCGACGGATATCACCAATCGTTTCCGCCCATTCGTCTGGATAAAGGCTGCGGTTAGTCGGGATGAAATCGCGTCGGCCAACGATTTCGATGTGCTGCTCAGGATCGTCTTTGTAGAGGAGCATGCCGTCGGTTTCAGCATAGAAGCGGGCGAGGTCGAGCGGCAATTCCGCTTCGGGCAGCGGGATATCCGGCTCGGCGGGATAGACTTCGCAGCGCGGATCGGCCTTGATTTCGTTGATAAGGTCGTGGATATCCATGGATCGCGGTTCTGTTATTTGCGGCAGTCGTTGCCTTCCCACTTCCATTGCTGAATGTCGCCCTGTTGGCTCACGATGAAGCGGGTGCGGCATTCGAGGTAGCGGCTGTCGCCGGGCGTTTCTTCTGGCAGGAAAATGGTACTGCTGCCGTGGTACTCGCCGCTAGGACTGCCGTCGGCGTTGTAGGTTCGCCCTTCTTGGTAAATGGTATGCGGGTGGTGCCAGGTGAAGCCTGGGGTGTGGATGATGCGCTGACGCAGGTATTCGACGACTTGGCGTCCGTCCCGCAGGGTATAGCTGCTTTGCGGCGGCCCCCAGGCGAGAACGAGATCATCCAGCGGCCGCCCGACCCATTGTTGCAGAGATGCTTCGTAGTTGGCGGTGCTGGCGCAGCCGCTAAGAAGCAGTGCGGCAATCAGGGCTTTTTTCATGCTTTTTCCTGCCGGTTGATAAAGTTTTCCCGCCGGGGGAGCGGCGGGAAAGCTGGCTTAGAACAGCGGTTCGTTGAAGTCGAAGGCGAATTTTTCCATCGGCGGCACGATGCCATCGCCCTGGATGTACTGGATATCGTGCGGCCAGACACGCGACAGCTGTGCCGGCGAT
Source organism: Cardiobacterium sp. Marseille-Q4385 (assembly GCF_916618745.1). GTDB lineage: Bacteria > Pseudomonadota > Gammaproteobacteria > Cardiobacteriales > Cardiobacteriaceae > Cardiobacterium. Next base: position 2,519,177 of record NZ_OU745373.1, on the reverse strand, counting down.
TCCATGTGATCAGCAATGAGCATGGCGTGGTTCGCCTCCGCATAAGCCTTGATTTCTCTCATGAAGTCTTCTTCTTCTTTGTCTTCGAAGGTGTCGATTTCGCGCATATCGAGTTTGATGACTTCCGGTTTGACCCGTTCCAGCATTTCGCGCACGTTGGTGTCGAGGCGACCAATGTCGGTCAGCGCGAAGCGGCTGCCCTGCGGGCGCATTTTATTGATGATGTGGATCGCACCGGTAAAGCCGCTGGCGAGGTTATCGAGGCGCAGTTCGAAGACGATTTGCGCAGGCGCAATCCCGGTTGCACGCAGCTGGCTGTCGATCCAGTCCGGGAAGGTTTCATCCAGCAGGGTATCGGTGCTGAGTGAGACGAAGCATTGCAGGGCGCGCTGGTCGCCGTTGTAAGAGAGGATGTCCTGCAACATGGTGTTGATCTTGATGCGATCGAACTGGCGCGCGAGGCCAAAACGCTCGGCGACCTGGATCAGTTTGTCGACTTCCATAATCTCGGCGTTACTGCCTTCGCTTTCGTCCTGCAAGACTTGCAGGCGGTCGGCATAACGCGGCACACCATCGACTTCCAGGGCGCTGATCGGCTGGTAGAGGATACGAATGCGCTGTTCGTCGAGGATGCTCTGGATGGCGTTGACGCGGCGTTCGTCTTTGCGCGAGATGTCGCCGCTCATCGGTTCGGCAACGCGATCGCTGCTCTGGCTGGCGGCAAGGCTGCGCACGGAGCGGAAGCCCTTACTGACGAGGTCTTCCCAGGTGCTTTCGGTGGTGATTTCGTTGATGCCGGCAAAGAGTTTCGGGTGCACGAGGCGGCCGATGTTTTCCGGCACCACTTCGTCCAGGTGGGTGATCAGGCCGTTGACCCGCTTGATGGTTTCTTCTTTGTTGCCGGTAAGCCACAGCGCCAGGCCGTCATCGGTGAAGCGGACGATTTCCGTGCTCGGCGGCAGAAGGCGTTTGGTATTTTCCACCACGGAGGCGATGAGGATTTCCGCTGCCTTGTAACCGTCGCGCTGCCAGAGTTCACGGTAGTTTTCGACCCAGGCATAGACCCAGTAGCCGAGCACGGCTTTCGCTTCGCTGCGTTCCTGCGTCTGCTTGATGGAGGCGGCGAGGACACGGGGACCGGCAAGACCGGTGGTCGGATCAATACCGGTGCCGATGCTGCCGCCGCCCGCATCGGTGCTGCGCAGATACATTTGCAGGCCGGGTTCGCCGTCAATGATGATGCCGGAAACGCTGACGTTCATGTCCACTTTGCCGCCGTCGATGGTCTGCAATTCAAAGCGTTCGCTCGGCACCACTTCTTTTTCCGTCGCCTTTTTCAAGAGCAGTTTCAGCCCTTTTTCGCTTTTGTGCGGCACGAAGCTCATCAGGGTCAATTCATCCAGGGCAGCGCGGTTTTTGACGCCGAAGGTGCGTAGGAAGGCGGGGTTAGCGTCGATAAAGAGACCATCTTGCACATAGGCGACCGGGTCGGGCAGATCGTGATAGATACGTTCGTAACGGTCAGCGACGGCTTTGGCATTTTTTTCGACCGCGTGCAGGACACTGTCGAAACGGGCGGCACGCATGATTTGCTGCACGTGCTTGACGGCGCTTAATAAATCGCGGCGGGCGCAGGCGTATTCAGCGCCCTGCTTGATCCATTGGTCCAGCCCTTCCGGTTTGCTGTCAATAACGATGACCGGCACCGGCGGATGCATTTTTTCCCGCACGATGGGGCGCAGTTTATCCATCGACGGCAGGCCGTCCTGCACGGCGAGAATGACGAGGTCGGGGCGGCTTTCCAGCATGCGCGATTCCGCTGTTTCCAGGGTTTCTGCGCGACGTTCGTTCAGGAGGTAAAAACGCTGCACGCCTTTGCCAAATGCCAGCATCCATTCCATATCCTTGCTGATCATCAGGATCGAGCAGGATTCTTTTACGGTTTCTTCTGTTTCTGCCATGACTGGACTTCCCTTTTGAGGTTTCGTAGGTGAAAAAGTGCCGCATTATAGCGGCGTCCCTTGCCAAAGGTTAATAAATGCGGCGGCTGCGGATGGTGCCGTCCACGCCTTGCAGCTGTTCCAGAGCGACTTCCGAATCGCTATGCGCTACGTCCATTACCAGATAGCCCACACTATCCTTGGTAGAAAGCGTTTGTGCGGCGATATTGATGTTGTGTTCGGCAAAGAGGCGGTTGACGGCGGAGAGCACCCCGGGGCGGTTTTCGTGGATATGCAGCAGGCGGTGCGTGTCTTCGCGCAGCGGTAGCGATACTTCGGGGAAATTCACCGCGCCGACGGTCGCCCCATTTTTCAGATACTGAATGAAGCGCCCCGCCACTTCCAGGCCGATATTAGCCTGCGCTTCGATGGTAGAGCCGCCGATATGCGGGGTGAGAATAACGTTTTTGAGGCCGCGCAGCGGTGATTCCAGGGCGTCATCGGCAGATTTCGGCTCAACCGGGAACACATCCAGCGCAGCGCCAGCGAGATGCCCGCTTTGTATAGCTTCAGCGAGGTCGTCAGCCGCCACGCAACGCCCACGCGAGACATTGATCAGCATCGCCCCTTTCTTCATCAAGTACAGTTCGCGTGCGCTGATGAAGTTGCGCGTCGCCGGCGTTTCCGGCACATGCAGGCTGACAATGTCCGCTTGAGCGAGAAGTGCATCCAGCGACGGCGCCGCTTCGGCATTACCCAGCGGCAGGCGCGGGCGGAAATCGTAGAACAGCACGCGCATCCCCAGGCTTTCCGCCAGCACCGACAACTGCGCGCCGATATTGCCGTAACCGACGATGCCGAGCGTCTTGCCACGCGCCTCGTTGGCTTTGGAATCCTTCGGCCAGTGCCCTTCATGTACCCCCTGATTGCGCCAGGTCAGGCCACGCAGCAGACAGAGAATGTTGGCAATCACCAGCTCGGCGACCGAGCGCGTGTTGGAATAAGGCGCGTTGAACACCGGAATGCCCAATGCCTGGGCGCGCTCCAATGCCACCTGATTGGTGCCGATGCAGAAACAGCCGATGGCCTGCAAATGCGGCGCAGTTTGCAATACGGCATCGCTCAACTGTGTACGCGAGCGGATGCCGACCACGTCGGCGCGTTGCAGGGCGTCTGCCAGCGCGTCGCCTTCAAGCGCGCCCGGCAGCAGTTCGACGCGGGCAAATCCCGCCTGTTTCAGGGTAGTAACAGCATTTTGGTGGACGCCTTCCAGCAGCAGGAAGCGGGTATCTTGGTGTGGCATGGTTTGTATCCGTTTTTTAATGAAGCTTGAAGCGGATTATAGACCCTCGTTCCCGCCTGTGCAGCGACAAACCCGCTCCCGTCCGCTTGAGCGACTCTCAGGCACTCTGCAAAACCACCCAGCAGCGGCTGAAATCGCGTGCGGCGAGATCCTGGCGGCGAATCCACACATAGAGGCGGCCATTGCCATGCCAGTGCATGGCGCAGCGGTCATCGCTGTCAATCTGCAACAGCAGCAGCCAATCTGCTGCACCCGCCGTGAAGCTTTCTTCCAGCTGTGACGCCGTCGCCGCGCGGTAGGGAATACCGTGACTGGCAAGCTGGCATTGCAGCTCCATCGCTCCCTGAATATTGTCGGAATGGCCGAGCAGTTTGTGCCGTTTTTCGCCAGTGAATTTGTCCCAGCGCTCCCACCAGGCAACGTTCTCGAAATCTTCCCACCAGTAATCACGCATCAGCCAGCATTCGCGGTCGGGGATTTCCCAGCGTCTGCCGCATTGCAGTGCCGCTGCCGAGAAATTCCAGCCTTCCGGCGCATAACGCCTGAGCAGGAAAGCGCGGTCGCCGTCGTAGAACCACACGCGGAAACCGTCGCGGTCTTGCGGCTCGCTCCCCCAGCCGCCATCCACGCAGTCGTAGAAAAAATAGAGCATGCCGCGCTCCGGCAGCACGCTATTCATATCGAAACCCTGACAATCGGCGAAATTGATCTGCGCGACCAGCGACAGCGGCGTGTCACCACGCATCGGCCATGCCCAGTCAAGCGGCAAATCCGCCGCGCCGCCGAGATGCGAGCGGCCGAAGGGCACCTCTTCTACCACCTGTGCCGTGAGCGTGACCGCGTTGCGCACATACACCTGTGCCGCCTGCCAGTAGCGGCGCAGCCCGCAGCGCAGCAGCTCCGCTTCCAGTGCACTCTTTGTCATAAACACCTCCGGAGATTCGGATGACGGTACACAAGCGGATTATAGCGGATTGGACAAGCGTCCAGCGCCTGTTTATACTCTTGGACAACTGTCCAACCCTTACCACCATGACCACCCCTGCCAAAACTCACCCGCGTGACGCTTTCATCGCCGCTGGCAAAACCCTCTACCCCCGCTACGGCTACCGCCAGCTTTCCGTGCGCCTGCTCGCCGCTGAGGCGGGACTCAGTCCGGGCATGTTCCATCACCTCTTTGCCGACAAAGAGGCCTACATCGCCGAAGTCCTGCAACACAAATACGACGAAGCCTTCGCCCAGCTCAGTCTGCACATCCGCCCAGGCCGTAGTGAACGCGACAACCTGCAAGCCATGCTCACCTACCTCGCCGTCTTCGTGCGGGAAAACATCGACTGGGTTTCGCACATCTTCGCCGATGCCGCCGAAGTGCCGGGCATCCGCGACTTCATCCGCTTGCACGCCACACGCCACCTTGAACTGCTCTATAACCTGCTCGACAACGCCGCACGGCGCGGCTTGCTCAAACCTGCCGCCACCGTACAGCGCAGCGGCTTCCTGATGGGGGCGATCGCTGCGCCGCTGCTCATCGGCAGCCGCATGCAGGCGGCGGGCATCCTGCCGGACATCATCGCCGCCGATTTTGCCCCTGCCGTGATGAGCGACGCCGCCATCGCCGAACGCATCGACTGGGCGCTCACCGCCCTTTTCATCTAAGGAGAACCCCATGAGAAAACTCGCCTATCTGCTGCTCGTCGTCGCCCTTGCCGCTGGTGGCTGGTGGGCGTGGCGCCAGCAAGAAGCCGCCGCCCTGCCCGACTACATCGCCGCCTCCAATGGCCGCCTGGAAATGAACCGCATCGACGTCGCCACCCTCTACCCGGGCCGCATCAAGACCGTACACGTGAACGAAGGTGACGAAGTCGCCAAAGACGCCGTCCTCGTCGAACTCTCCAGCGACCAGAGTGCGGGACAACTCACCGCTGCCCGCGCCGCGACCGAAGGCGCGGAAGATACCGTGCAGCGCGCGCAAGCGGGCATCAAACAGGCCAAACAAACCGTCGCCCGTGCCGAAGCGGAAATCGCCGCCTACCGTCAGCAACAAAAAGTCGCCAAACTCGAACTCGACAACGCCCGGCAAATGCGCCGTGACAACCTCATCTCCGCCTCCGAATACAGCAAACGCGAAGCCGACTACCAGCGCGCCGTTGCCAGCGTCAAAGCCGCCGAAGCCGCACGCGCCGAAGCGCAAGCCGCTGTCGCCCAGGTCGAAGCACAAGCCAAAGAAGCCGCCGCCGGCGTGCGCCGTGCCAAAGCGACCGCCGACACCGCCGCCGCCGCCAATGCCGACATGACCGTGCGCAGCCCGCTCACCGCGCGCGTCGAGTACCGCCTGGTCGAGCCGGGCAACGTCGTCGGCGCGGGCAGCCGCGTTATCAGCCTGCTTGACCCCGGCGACATCAGCATGAACCTTTTCCTGCCAAGCGCCGCCATGGCACCGCTGCAAACCGGCGACGAAGCGCGCATCGTGCTGGACGGCATCAACGCCGTCTTCCCCGCCACCATCAGCTACATCGCGAGCGACGCCCAATTCACCCCGAAAGCCGTGGAAACCCCGAACGAGCGGGAAAAACTCATGTACAAAATCAAGCTGAAAATCCCGCCCGACATTGCCAAACACTACAACCGCCTGCTCAAAGGCGGCATGACCGGCAACGGCTACGTCCGCACCGACCGCAGCCAACCGTGGCCGATCGCCCTCGATACCCACCTGCCGCCGCAATAAGTGCTGAACAGTCTTTGCGCGCAGGTGCAGAAAAAGCCTCCCCAGCGGGGAGGCTTTTTGTTACGTGCGTAGCCGCTGGATACGGCGATAGCAAAGCCCCCGCGTGGATTTCCCCATCCCCTCGCTATACACTGGCGTGAATAAACCGTAACCGGGAGAACATCATGCACCACCATACCCGCCTGCCGCTGCTGCTCATCGCCGCTCTGCCGTTTGCCGCGCAAGCCCGCTTGCACAAGCAATACGACGTCGCTGATCACAATTATCCCGTCCCAGCGGAAAACGTCCTTTGGGTCGCGCCGGATGCCGCCGCCGATGGTGACGGCAGCCGCAACAAACCGTACAACACCATCAATGCCGCTCTCGGCAAGGCACGCGACGGCACGACCATCATCCTGAAAAGCGGTATCTACCGCGAGCCCCACTTCTTCATCACCCGCAACCGCATCACCTTGCAAGCAGAGCCGCACGGCGAAGTGTGGCTGAAAGGCAGCGACATCGTTCCCGCTGCCCGCTTCGAAAAAGAAGGCGGCTTGTGGAAAGTCACGGGCGACTTCCAGAACTTCTGCCATGTCTGCACCGTCAATGCCAACCCGTCCAAAGAAGGCGTCGCTGCCTATCCCGAGCAAGTTTTCATCAACGACCGTCCGCTAATCCAGGTTGGCAGCAAAGCTGAAGTCAAAGCCGGCACCTTCTACGTTGAAGACCAGACCCCAACCACCACCCTCGAACCCGACAACAATCTGAGCGGCTACCGCCTCGGCGCGCAGGACGCCATCACTTACTACCTTGGCAGCGATCCCAACCAGGGCACCGTGGAAATCAGCGAACGCGCCCGCGCCTTCACCGCCACCGGTAAACGCCTCACCATTCGCGGCATCAATATCGCCCACTACGCGCCACACCAGTCTTGGGCGCTCAAAGGCGATCCGCGTCTCGGCGATTTCAGCGGCCCCGTCACCCTCAGCATCAACGGCGACGACAGCATCATGCAGGACGGCATCATCGCGCAAAACAGCAACACCGCCGTCTTCGTGGACAAAGCGCGCCGCGTCCGCCTTAAAAATCTCCGCGCCATCGACAACGGCGCGACCGCCATCGGCATGAACCGCGCTCACGGTAGTAGCATTGAAGACAGCTACTTCCGCAACAACAACACCGCCGGCAACCTCATGGCCGATTGCGGCGCCTACTGCACCATCGGCCACGCCAAAATCACCCACGCCCGCGACACTATCTTCCGGGGCAACATTGTTGACGACAGCGGCGACATCGCCTATCGCCCGCCCGCTTACTGGTGCGACGAAGGCTGCATCAACACCAAAATCACCAACAACTTCTTCACCGGCGTCTCGACCGCGATGATGTACGAAGTCTGCGACAGCGGCATCCTCGCTTCCAATATCGTCGAAAACAGCGACAGCGGTATCTACCTCGCTGGTTCCAGCAACAGCCGCATCTACAACAACACCTTCTCGCGCGTCTTCAACCCGCTCAATCTCAAAGAAGAACCGCGCATTGGCGGCTGCAACTACTACAAAAACGGACGCTGCCTGAGCGAAGAACCCTGGTCGAAAGAACAGGGTCTGAGCTGGGACACCACCGACTTGCAGGTCTATAACAACATCCTCTCCTCGCGCAAAATGCAGGGAACCGACGGCTATCGCGCCATCCCGGTACGCACCGAAGGCTACGACGATCCGGACGGTGGCCGCATTTACAGCAACGACATGTTCAGGGGAATGGACTACAACGCCTACTACCGCAGCGACCTCGCCCGCGAACCCTACCTGATGAACTGGGACCTCGCAGACGTGCCGGGCGCTAACAACCTCCGCTTCATGCGCGCGAGCGACATCGCCGTCCAGGCACGCGTCAACAAAAAAATCCAAGGCCTGGAGCGGCACGCTCTCGACCTTTTCGGCAGCACGGCGGAGAACCCCTACTTCATCCACGAAGCGGCGGATAACCAGAGCCGGCAAAGCAACTACCGCCTGCGCGGCGACAGCCCCGCCAAAGGCAGCGGCAAAGCCCTGCCGCTTGACATCGCCCGCGCCATCGACCCCAGCGGCAGACAAATCAAATCCGGCGTGGCGGTGGATCGCGGCGCCCTGCTGAACGTACTGATGGATGCCGGCGGTGCTGCTGCCCCCGCAGGCGGCGCCGTCGCCCCGTTGCCGCCGGATAGCCCCCGGAATACCGCCCAACACACCGCATATGGCACCTCCGGCGCTAACACCGCAGACAGCAGCACTGCCCCGCTGCCCTACCGCCTCAGCGATAACAATCCCCTCGTCGGCAGCGACCACGACGGCAGCAGCGATAAGACGGGTGGACAGGCGCTCACCATCAATGGCCGCAATGACGACGCCACGACCACGACTGCCGCAAGCGGCACGAGGGGACATCTGCCGGATACGACCCTGCCGCGATACGACCGCATCCGCCCTTACAGCGAAGGCTTTGCCGCCGTCGAGAAAAATGGCCGCTGGGGCTTCATCGACCGCAAAGGACGCGAGACCGTCAGACCGCAGTATCAGGACGTCCTCGCCTACGGCGAATCCCGCGCAGCGGTGAAAAGAAATGGCCGTTGGGGCTTTATCGACACCACAGGCAAAGAAACCGTCAAACCGCAGTACGATACCGTCTGGTCATACAAAGACGGCCGCGCCACCGTAGAAAAAGACGGTGAGCGTTACACCCTCGACCCCAACGGACGCCCGCTGGCACCGTAAGCCACCGCCCTGCCCTGTGGCGAAGCACTCAACGGTAAACGCCGCTTCGCCCCAAGCGGGGTAAAAACGGGCTTCTTACCAGACCGCTCCGCCCGCTGTCGCGAAAAGAATGTTGCTTGTCACGCGCACACAGGCAGAGGCGTTGTCCGCTCGGTAAAGTCATGGCAAACCGCAATGAACGGAGGTTGCCATGCCAAGGTCCAACATCAGTTTCAGCTTCAGTCGCCGACGCCGCATTTATCGCGCCCTGAGCAAGCGGCTGGCCAATGCCGACCTGATTCCCGCCCAGCAACAATGGACGTGGTACAACATCTTCGCCTTCTGGATGTCCGACGTGCACAGCGTCGGCGGCTACATCTTCGCCGGCACCCTGTTCTCGCTCGGCCTCACCTCCTGGCAAATCTTCCTCGTCCTCATCGGCGGCATCTGGGTGGTGATGCTGCTCGCCAACCTCATCGCCCGCCCCAGCCAGTTAAGCGGCGTGCCCTACCCCGTCGTCTCGCGGATGCCTTTCGGCGTGTACGGTGCCAATATCCCCGCCATGCTGCGCGGCATCATCGCCATCGTCTGGTACGGCATCCAGACGTATCTTGCCTCGGTCGCCCTCGCCATCATCCTGCTCAAATTCTTCCCCGGACTCGCTTCCCTGCAAGAAGATCGCTTCCTCAATCTTTCCTATCTCGGCTGGCTCAGTTTCGCCATCATGTGGAGCATGCAGACGGCGCTGTTCCTGATGAAGATGCAGGCCATCAAGGTCTTCCTCGACTGGGCGGGGCCGGCGGTATATGTGGTGATGTTCCTGCTGATGGCCTGGATTGTGCACCGCGCCGGCTGGGAAAACATCAACTTCAACCTCTCCACCCATCGGCTCAACTTCGGCCAAACCATCGTCGCCATGCTGGTCGGCATGTCGCTCATCATCAACTACTTCGCCGGCCCCACCCTCAACTTCGGCGATTTCTCGCGCTACTGCAAAAACATGAAAGAGGTGCGCCGGGGCAATTTCTGGGGACTGCCGGTGAACTTCACCTTCTTCTCGATGATCGCCGTCATCACCATCAGCGGCACGCCGCTGGTTTTCGGCAAAGTCATCGAAGATCCGCTGGAAATCGTCGCCCATATCGATAACGTCACCATCGCCCTGCTCCTCACCTTCACCTTCGTCACCGCCACCGTCGGCATCAACATCGTCGCCAATTTCGTCTCCGCCGCCAACGACATCTCCAACCTCTACCCCGGCAAAATCAGCTGGCGCAAGGGCGGCATGATCGCGGCCGTCGTCTCCACCCTCATTACCCCCTGGAACCTCTACAACTCGCCGGAAATCATCCACTACACCATTGACATGCTGGCGGCGACCGTCGGCCCGATGTACGGCATCTTCCTCGTGGATTATTACCTGCTGAAAAAACAGGAAATCCACGTGCCCGATCTCTTCCGCGACACCCCGGAAGGTCAATACTGGTATCGCGGCGGCGTCAATCCGGCGGCAGTCAAGGCGCTCATCCCGGCCTCGCTGCTCAGTATCTGCTGCGTCATCATCCCCGGCCTGAACATCCTCGCCGCCATGCCCGGCATCGAAGCCCTGAAAATGATCAGCAACTTCTCGTTGCTGATTGCCATGGTCGCCAGCGGCTGGCTGTATTACTACCACTCGACCCGGCCAACGTCCCGTCGCTGACCGCTCACCGCCCGTCCTATGCGGGCGGTTTTCCATTTGCCGGACGGCATCGTGCCGGAAAGCGGCGATACAATGATTGCCTGTTTTATTGAAAACTACAGGAATCCCATGCACCCGACCGAGCATATGCACGAACTGCTGGCCGCCCTCGAACTCGCCCTGCTGGAAAGTGGCCGCTGGAGCGAAGAAAGCCCCAGCGACACGGCCCTGGCCAGCACCGAACCCTTCTGCGTTGACACCCTGCACTTCCACGAATGGCTGCAATGGGTGTATATCCCGAAGATGCGCGCCTTTATCGCTGCCCATGCCGCCTTGCCTGAGCGCAGCGGACTGCTGCCGATGGCGGAAGAAGCCTGGAAAAGCGATGCGCATACCAGCGGCGGACTGCTGCTGGTGATGCGCGCGCTGGATGCCCTGGTCAACGGCGATGCCGACTACGCACAACACCTCGCGCTGGTTGAGCGACGTTACCGCCGCCATTAAAAACGGCGGCACGTTACCCTGAGGGCGCGGGCGATGACAGGAAAAAAAGGCGCTAGGCGGCGTAAAGACTGGGCCCGCCTGCCAAGCGGGATATTTGCCACTGCGCGGTTTTTCTCAACCCTCTCCCCAAACCCCTCCCCCACTGGGGGAGGGGCTTTTTTGTGCGCATTTTGGGTTTGACACGCGCCAAGCGACGTAAATACTGGGCTCATCAAGCGGCATGGTTGCGGGGCTTCGCGTTCAAGCGGCGTAAATGCTGGATTTCTATCCCCCCTTCCGCCCTCCGGGCACCTTCCCCCGCAAGCGGGGGGAAGGAATATTTCGTGCCAAGCGGCGTAAATGCTGACTCCGCCAGGCGGCGTCGTTACTGGGTTCGCTTCAAGCAGCGTAAATGCTGGATTTTCATCCCCCCTTCCGCCCTCCAGGCACCTGCCCCCGCAGGTGGGGGAAGGAATATTTCGTGCCAAGCGACGTAAATACTGACTCCGCCAGGCGGTGTCGTTACTAGGTTCGCGTCAAATGGCGCAAATACTGGCTTTGCCAAGCAGCGTGGTTACCGAATTTCGTATAAATGTTGTCTACAACGCCTCAAAATCAAAAAATACGTAGTCTCCCCCGCTCGCTTGGCGGTTGCGCTTGCCCGAAACGCAAAAAGCAGGCTGCGCCTGCCGTCGAATAAGACAAATTAATAGGCCTTATCTGCGTAAATATCATTTGTGATATTTGCGTTTAAAGACGATGCGATTTTTGAACAAATATCTCTCTGAAATAATGCAACATACAAAAAATGCTGCGATGCCTATAATCCAAGCTAATATTCCGGAAGAATGCCATCCTACCCATATGCCAAAAATTAAAAAAATAAGGAACAACCAATCGGGTATGCCATATTCAATTTCTGCTTGGCAACCTCGGCAGACTTTTGCACCATAAGGTACTTCACCGAAGCAATGAGGGCAGGTGATAATTTTATGATTTGTTTGAGACATTGTTTTAAATCTCCTTATCTATAGAAAGTAAGATTAATTGATGCCAGTATATGGCTCAACGTATAGCGCAATTATCCTTCTTTGATACGACAGTAGTTAAATTAATAGCTAGCATTAGCTATAAAAATATAGCCTTTATAGATATTGTATTTTGGGTGATATTCAGGCATCTTCCGTCCCGCTACCACTGCCCATGCTGTGCACAATGGCATCGTTGTCACGCCAGTTGTCTTTAACTTTGACGTGGTTGCGCAGCATCACTTTTTTTTCCAGCATTTGTTCGAGTTCTTCGCGCGCACGCTGGCCGATGAGGCGCAGGGTCTGGCCGCCTTTGCCGATAACGATGCCTTTCTGGCTGGCGCGTTCGACGAGGATAGTGGCGTCAATGTCCACCAGGCGTTCGCTTTCCTGGTATTGGTCGATGATGACGCCGAGGGCGTAGGGGATTTCCTGGTGCAGGTAGCGGAAGATTTTTTCGCGGATGATTTCCGCCGCCATGAAGCGCATCCCCGCTGTGGTGATGTGGTCTTCGGGGTAGATCCACGGCTGTTCGGGCAGGAGCGGGATGAGCGTTTTTTCGAGATCGGCGAGGTTTTGTTCGTGCAGGGCGGAGACGGGGATGATGGCCTGCCAGTTGCCGCGTTCATGGATGCGGGCGAGTTCGGGCATCAGCGCGCTTTTGTCGCGCAGGCGGTCGATTTTGTTGAGGATTTGCAGTACGGGTTTGTTTTGTTTTTGCAGGGCCTCGGCGATACGGTCGTCTTCGTCCGTCCAGTTTCCCGCTTCGCTGACGTGCAGGATGAGGTCAACGTAGTCCATGCTTTGCCAGGCGGTGCGGTTCATGTGGCGGTTGATGGCTTTGTCGCGGTTCTGATGGATGCCGGGGGTATCGACGAAGATGAGCTGGTTGTCGCCGCTGCTGTGGATGCCGAGCAGGGCATGCCGCGTGGTTTGCGGCTTGCGGCTGGTGATGGCGATTTTCTGGCCGAGGAGGTGGTTGATGAGGGTGGATTTGCCGACGTTGGGGCGGCCGACGACGGCGATGTATCCGGCGCGTTGGGTCATGGTTACTCTCCTTTCTTTACTCGTTCCCACTCTTCTTTAAAAATATCTTGGGCCAATTCAACAATTTCTTTAACTTTTTCTCTAAGGTGGGTTTCAGATATTTCAAATTCATCTTGGTCTATATCGATATTATCATCTTGATTTTGCTTAAGATCATTAATACAGTTAATAAACATAGAGCGAGATTTATACAAAAGACTGATTAATCTGTTATGCTTATCCTCTTTTGGATTAATAAGCAGTTCTATATTTTGAACTTTATATAATAAATTTCTATTTTCAGCTATTGCCTCTCCATCACTAATTTGTTTTCTATGATACAGACCTGGAACAATATAAATAATATTTAAAAATTCCACAATTTCATTCCGTAAGCTATTTATCCAATCTTGTCTACTGCCTGAAATTGTAGTACCTAGAGTTGTTTTTTTACTTTCACGAATAGCTAAATAAGCTACAAAAACGCTTGCTGCACTCACTATAAAACTTAGCAGGCTAACTACAATATTCCAATCTATCATTTCTTTTCTTCCTTATATCTCTTCAAAAGTTCGGCTGCAGCCTGCTGTTCGGCTTTTTTGCGGCTGCTGCCATGTGCTTCGGCAATGTATTCGCCGCTGGTGGCACGGATTTGGAATTCGCGCGCGTGTTCGGGACCGCTTTCGCTGATAATTTGGTAGTCCGGCAGCGGCAGGCCTCGGCCTTGCAGGTGTTCTTGCAGTTGGGTCTTGGGGTCTTTGAGCGGGGTGGCGGTCTGCGGCAGGGCGACGAGTTCCGGGGCAATCAGCGCGAGGGTGACGCTTTCGCAGGTGGGGTAGTCGCTATCAAGATACACGGCGGCGATGAGCGCTTCGACGGCGTCAGCGAGGATGGAGGCGCGCCGTGCGCCGCCGGTTTTGAGTTCGCCTGAGCCAAGGCGCAGGTGTTCGCCGAGGTTGAGGCGGCGGGCAACGCCGACCAGGCTGTCTTCTTTGACAATGGTGGCGCGCAGGCGGGTGAGGTCGCCTTCGGGAACGGCGGGGCGGTTGTTGTAGATCCAGATGCTGCTGATGGTTTCCAGCAGGGCGTCGCCGAGGTATTCGAGGCGTTCGTTGTGTTTGGCGCTGTGGCTGCGGTGGGTCAGGGCGCGGGTGAGGTGGTCAGGGTCGCGGAAGGTGTAGCCGAGCGCTTTTTCGATAGGGTGCATGGTGTGTGGTTGTCTCGTTTAGGGGCTTGTATCCGGGAGGGAATCTGTGTTGGCGCGCCCCGTCGTGCTATCTGTCTTCGGCGCGCTGTTTTCCCGGCTCAATGCCCAGGTTTGTTATCAGGTGCTGGTGTCGGGGTTGTCCCAGTCGTCATCAACGCCGATGAGCCAGTTCAGGGCGGCGTGCCGTTCGACGATGACGTCGTCGTCAAGGCCTGCGGGTGCTTCTCTGCCGTTCAGGTAGGCATCGCGGGTCGCCCAGTGGTAGCGGTAGATGAGGTCGGCCTGGTCAAGGATGTCTTCGATAGGCCGCAGGCGGACGGTTGTCATGAAGGAAGCGAAGTCCTGGTGATCGAAAACGGCTTGGCAGGCGGCTTCGCAGTCTATGGTGTGAGCGGGGTAGTCGAGTTCGGGGATGATGCCCAGCGCCCAGAGGAGTGTCCAGTAGGCTTCGTATTTCCAGGTCATTTTGGTGATTTCGGCTTCGCCGCCAGCGCCGTTGTAGATGGCGTTTTCCTCGGCGGTCAGGGCATCGTTGAGTTGGTAACGGGCCAGTATGTGTTGGTATTTGTCGGCAACGGACGGGGTGTACTCACCGTTGTAGCGGTCGAAGGCGGCCTGGATGGTAATGAGGCAGGCGATGGCGCGTCGGGCGATTTCTTCGGCGCTGCGCACGCGCGCCTCGCTGGCGTCTTCGATGACGGGTAGCCAGTCGATGTAGGGAACGCCGTGTTCTTGCAGGATGGCGATGGAGGCTTGTTTGCGTTGTTCGGGGGTTTTCATGTTGTTGTGGCGGAATCCGCGTGGTTGTCTCGCTTGGCGCCTTTTAGGGTCTAGTGAATGCTTTTGCCGATGTGGTCGCACTCGCCCTTGCCAAGCAGGCAGTTGCTGTTCATCCAGATAATGGTCGCTTTGCCGACGAGGTTGGCTTCGGGGACAAAGCCCCAGGCGCGGCTGTCTTCGCTGTCGTCACGGTTGTCGCCCATGACGAAGTAGTGGCCTTCGGGGACGGTGAGACTGCCTTCGACCATGCCGGGGCGGGTGTTCGGGTGCTGCGGGTAGAGTTGGGCGAGGTGTTCGCGGCCGCCAAGGGTTTCTTTGTAGGTGACGGCAGGGATGGTGATTTTCAGGCCGCCTTCGTATTCGCGGGTGATTTCGCGGGTTTCGCCGACGGGTTCGAGCGGTTGGGCTTCGCCGTTGATCCAGACTTGGTCGTGATCGTAGCGGATGTGGTCGCCGGGCAGGCCGATGACGCGTTTGATGTAGTGCAACGAGGGATTTTGCGGGTAGCGGAAGACGATGACGTCGCCACGCTGCACGCTGCCGGTCGGGATGATGGTGCTGCGCAGTACGGGCAGTTTGATGCCGTAGCTGTATTTGCTGGTGAGGATAAAGTCGCCGTCGTAGAGGTTCGGCTCCATCGAGCCGGAGGGGATGCGGAAGGGCTCCCAGAGGAAGGAGCGGATGAACCACACGGCGAAGAGTACCCAGAACATGCCGCCGAAGAATTCGATGAATTTTTCCTGCGGGTAAACGGGGTGTTTCAGCCAGTAGAGTTCGCCGCCGCTGAGCGGCTCGCCGTTCGTGAGTTTGTTTTGCGCGCTGTCGAAGGCTTTTTGGTGTTTGCGCGACACACCGCGACGGCTTTGCAGCACGGTGGCGAGGCGGATGGCGTAGGCAAGGCGGTCTTCGGGGCTGAAGTTATCCCGCTTGAAGGCGCGATAGAGGCGTTTGCGCGTTTTGCGGTAGCTGTGGCCGTCGATGAGGTAGAAGATGAAGCAGACGAGGACGGTGATGGTGAGGATCAGCTCGAAGTGGGTCATGAAGGCGCCCAGTATCTGCTGCAAATAGTTCATGTGTGTTTCCTTGTTTAGTTGCTGTTGGTATCGACTTTGAGGACGGCGAGGAAGGCTTCTTGCGGGATTTCCACGCTGCCGACCTGTTTCATCCGTTTTTTGCCCGCTTTTTGTTTTTCCAGCAGTTTGCGTTTGCGGGTCACGTCGCCGCCGTAGCATTTCGCCAGTACGTTTTTGCGCAGCGCTTTCACGGTCGAGCGGGCAATAATCTGGTTACCGATGGCCGCCTGGATGGCGACTTCGAACATTTGCCGGGGGATGAGATCGCGCATGCGTTCCACCAGTTCGCGACCACGCATCTGTGCATGTTCGCGGTGGATGATGATGGAGAGGGAATCGACTTTGTCGCCGTTAATCAGCACGTCGAGGCGGACGAGGTTGGCCGGCTCGAAGCGGCGGAATTCGTAGTCAAAGGAAGCAAAACCGCGCGAGACGGATTTGAGACGGTCGAAGAAATCAAGCACCACTTCGCTCATCGGCATTTCAAAGTGCAGCTGCACCTGCTGCCCGGCGAACTGCATATCCTTCTGCACGCCGCGTTTTTCGATGCACAGGCCAATGACCGCACCGAGATAGTCTTTCGGCACGAGGATGTTGGCGATGATAATCGGCTCACGGATTTCAGCGATGTGGTTGATTGGCGGCAGTTTGCTGGGGTTGTCGATGTGGATGGTTTCCCCGGCGGTGGTTTCGACTTCATAAACGACCGTCGGCGCGGTGGTAATGAGGTCAAGGTCGTATTCGCGTTCGAGACGCTCCTGCACAATTTCCATGTGCAGCATCCCCAGGAAACCGCAACGGAAGCCGAAGCCGAGCGCCTGCGAAGTTTCTGGTTCGTAGAAGAGCGAAGCATCGTTCAAGCGCAGTTTGGCCAGCGCCTCACGCAGATCTTCATAATCATCCGATTCGACCGGAAAGAGACCGGCAAAAACGCGCGGCTGCACCTTCTGGAAACCGGGCAGGCGTTCAGCAGTGGGGCGGGCAGCGTCGGTCAGGGTATCGCCAACGGGCGCGCCGTTGATGTCCTTGATACCGGCGATGACGAAGCCGACTTCGCCAGCGCGCAGTTCGCTGCGATCCTGCGCCTTCGGGGTAAAAATGCCGAGTTTGGTGATGAGGTGCTCGTCGCCGCTGCTCATCACGCGCATCTTCTGCCGCACTTTCAGCGTGCCATCAAACACACGCACCAGCGACACCACGCCGACATAACTATCGAACCACGAATCGATGATGAGCGCCTTCACCGGCGCATCGGGATCGCCCTGCGGTGCGGGGATTTTCTCGATGATCTGTTCCAGCAGTTCCTCAATGCCCACACCCGTTTTCGCGCTGACTTTCAGCGTCTCCGACGTATCCAGGCCGATGATTTCCTCAATCTCTTCCATGACGCGTTCCGGCTCGGCGCTGGGCAGGTCAATCTTGTTAAGGACGGGCAGCACTTCTAGATTCTGCTCAATGGCGGTGTAACAGTTGGCGACCGACTGCGCCTCGACGCCTTGCGCCGCGTCCACCACCAACAGCGCGCCCTCGCAGGCATAGAGCGAACGCGAGACCTCATAAGAAAAATCCACGTGGCCGGGGGTGTCAATGAAGTTGAACTGATACGTCTGCCCGTCCTTCTTCGAAGTGTAATTGAGCGAGACGCTTTGCGCCTTGATGGTAATGCCGCGTTCCCGTTCCAAATCCATGGAATCAAGGACTTGCGCTTCCATTTCGCGCTCGGACAGGCCGCCGCACATCTGGATAAAGCGGTCGGAAAGGGTGGATTTGCCGTGATCGATATGGGCGATGATGGAAAAATTGCGAATGCGCTCAAGCATGGGCGTAGTGTCTGGGTAATGGGAAGGGGCGGCATTATACAGCGGGGGTCAAGTGAAGCCACAGCAGGCGGCGGCTCTCGTTTCCTATGCTGCCCCATACGCTGTTTTGCACGGCACGGGCGGAAAGCACTTTCGGCACTATGACGATGTGCAACCTCGGCGACAGCCGGATGCACTACAGGAGAAGTTGCCCGCAGCGTTTCGTAAACCCGATGTTTCCCCGCTTAGCGACGCTAATCATTCACCGCAAAATCGGACAATGCCTGTTCTCAAATGGTATCTGTTTCAGCCCACAACCGCCCGAAAGCGGCTGCATGTCCGTGCCGTTGATGATGCAGATGTTGTTCGGGTTTCAACTCACAGCCGCTCGAAGGCGGCTGCCAGTTACACCACCTCGCCAACCGTACACCGCGCGTTTCAACTCACAGCCGCCCGAAGGCGGCTGCCAGGTAGATGTCAAAGCCCCGGTGCCGGGACTCGGAGTTTCAACTCACAGCCGCCCGAAGGCGGCTGCTGATTATGACTGCTGAAAAAGTAACATTTATGGAAGTTTCAACTCACAGCCGCCCGAAGGCGGCTGCCTGACTCGCGCCGATAAGGCGAGAGACCTAGATAGGGTTTCAACTCACAGCCGCCCGAAGGCGGCTGCATGATGCGCTTATCAGGCAGTAACCGCCTATAAAGTTTCAACTCACAGCCGCCCGAAGGCGGCTGCACAACAGCACTAGGAGCTGATATGACTGCTGAAGTTTCAACTCACAGCCGCCCGAAGGCGGCTGCTAATGCTGTAGTCGGCAAACTCCTCGGGCGGATTGTTTCAACTCACAGCCGCCCGAAGGCGGCTGCGCGCCTTCGATATCGTCCATTTTGTGCCAGCCGTCGTTTCAACTCACAGCCGCCCGAAGGCGGCTGCTGATTATGACTGCTGAAAAAGTAACATTTATGGAAGTTTCAACTCACAGCCGCCCGAAGGCGGCTGCCTGACTCGCGCCGATAAGGCGAGAGACCTAGATAGGGTTTCAACTCACAGCCGCCCGAAGGCGGCTGCATGATGCGCTTATCAGGCAGTAACCGCCTATAAAGTTTCAACTCACAGCCGCCCGAAGGCGGCTGCTTTCGGGGCCTTGCCGCTTGTATCAACGTCAAGGCTGTTTCAACTCACAGCCGCCCGAAGGCGGCTGCTTTTCCTTTCTATCATCATTAGCGCCTACGCGTTGTTTCAACTCACAGCCGCCCGAAGGCGGCTGCTATTGTCAAGCATTTGGTGCCGCGACAAGTAATCGTTTCAACTCACAGCCGCCCGAAGGCGGCTGCGGTCTGCCGGAAGAGTTGAGGAATTGTGGTATTGTTTCAACTCACAGCCGCCCGAAGGCGGCTGCGGAAAGGTGGTAGCAGTTACCACCTAAGCAAAAAGTTTCAACTCACAGCCGCCCGAAGGCGGCTGCTTCGGGGGATGCGGTTGTCAGTGATGATGATGTTGTTTCAACTCACAGCCGCCCGAAGGCGGCTGCTTCGGGGGATGCGGTTGTCAGTGATGATGATGTTGTTTCAACTCACAGCCGCCCGAAGGCGGCTGCTTGGAATTGGACGTCAGCTCCAAAAATTTGTTGGTTTCAACTCACAGCCGCCCGAAGGCGGCTGCTATGGTGCGCCGTTGTATTAATAACTGCGAGGTGGTTTCAACTCACAGCCGCCCGAAGGCGGCTGCTTGGGCGGGCTTGTAATTCGAGCCGTACCCAGTCTGTTTCAACTCACAGCCGCCCGAAGGCGGCTGCCTCAATCGTGTTTTGAGCATCCGTCAGTTCTTCAGTTTCAACTCACAGCCGCCCGAAGGCGGCTGCTTATCTACTCCAATAAAAAAGAAATTGTTGACAGTTTCAACTCACAGCCGCCCGAAGGCGGCTGCGACACGCGCAAGCGGGGGGGTGGCGGCGGCGGCCGTTTCAACTCACAGCCGCCCGAAGGCGGCTGCGATCAAGGAGATGCAGGGGCACATCCGCAAGGACGTTTCAACTCACAGCCGCCCGAAGGCGGCTGCGGACGCCGCGCAGATGGTCGTAGATGTCCATCACGTTTCAACTCACAGCCGCCCGAAGGCGGCTGCCTGTTATTGCCATTTGCTTTATCCGCGCAAGCCGGGTTTCAACTCACAGCCGCCCGAAGGCGGCTGCGCGAGACATCCACTCAGATACTCCACGCAACCGCGTTTCAACTCACAGCCGCCCGAAGGCGGCTGCCAACTGCCCACGACCTCACAATCCTACGCAGCCTGTTTCAACTCACAGCCGCCCGAAGGCGGCTGCGTTTACGGTTCATAAATCACAAATTTATAAACCGTTTCAACTCACAGCCGCCCGAAGGCGGCTGCATGAGGACGCGTCGCTCTTGAGGCGCTGCAAAGTGTTTCAACTCACAGCCGCCCGAAGGCGGCTGCTTGAGGGCAGCAATATCGAGGGCAGCATTGACTACGTTTCAACTCACAGCCGCCCGAAGGCGGCTGCTCGTCATATCGATTTTCCCCGCATGTTCGATAAATGTTTCAACTCACAGCCGCCCGAAGGCGGCTGCCTTTGTCGGAAGCAAGTGACAGATGCGAATGGTTGTTTCAACTCACAGCCGCCCGAAGGCGGCTGCTTCAGCCAGTCGATCATAGGTAAATTTACAAAGTGTTTCAACTCACAGCCGCCCGAAGGCGGCTGCATCACTCAAACGGATCTAGGAGGTCCCCATGCGTGTTTCAACTCACAGCCGCCCGAAGGCGGCTGCCGCCAAGCGCTGCTGTTCCTCTTCATGGGTCATGGTCAGTTTCAACTCACAGCCGCCCGAAGGCGGCTGCTTCCCAGACATTACTACGATTATTATGTGAGCGCCGTTTCAACTCACAGCCGCCCGAAGGCGGCTGCAGCTTCAAAACATTGTCAACGATTGAGCGCGTGCAGTTTCAACTCACAGCCGCCCGAAGGCGGCTGCGCCTTTACGTTTCTGCCACTCACATCTAAATCAAGTTTCAACTCACAGCCGCCCGAAGGCGGCTGCCGGAACACGCGTATTCTTGGTATGCAGGGACGCAGTTTCAACTCACAGCCGCCCGAAGGCGGCTGCGAGACTGACGCACCTGTGCTCAGTTAAATGCAAGTTTCAACTCACAGCCGCCCGAAGGCGGCTGCATCTGCTGCCAAAGCTTGTGGTTATCTTGACAGGGTTTCAACTCACAGCCGCCCGAAGGCGGCTGCGCCAACCTGCCATTTTCCACCGGGGCAACGGATGGTTTCAACTCACAGCCGCCCGAAGGCGGCTGCGATAACGCATCCTCTAATTCACCTAATCTGTCATGTTTCAACTCACAGCCGCCCGAAGGCGGCTGCTAATTGTGAAATGGAGGACCGTCGCGTAAAGAAGGTTTCAACTCACAGCCGCCCGAAGGCGGCTGCGCAAGACTTCCCCCGTCCTCAATGCGTACAGTCCAGTTTCAACTCACAGCCGCCCGAAGGCGGCTGCCTTTATGCCGCTGTCTGTAAACGTGTAAACACGTGTTTCAACTCACAGCCGCCCGAAGGCGGCTGCCAAGCACTTCCTCAACCGTCATTTCACCCGCCATGTTTCAACTCACAGCCGCCCGAAGGCGGCTGCGGCGTAAGTCGCCAATTTACGCATCATGATGCTGTGTTTCAACTCACAGCCGCCCGAAGGCGGCTGCTCCGGCTGTTTGGCTGTGGCCGAGATGGCCGGATAAGTTTCAACTCACAGCCGCCCGAAGGCGGCTGCGACCTTCGGCTTTAAGATGGTCAAGAGCATGCTGTTTCAACTCACAGCCGCCCGAAGGCGGCTGCTTAGCGCGGGGATTGTCCACGCACCGCTCACTGAGTTTCAACTCACAGCCGCCCGAAGGCGGCTGCCTTGTTACCGGACACCCCGGTGCGTCCAAAACGCTGTTTCAACTCACAGCCGCCCGAAGGCGGCTGCGTGGCGGTACGGTCAAAGGTGGGAGTTGCAAAGAGTTTCAACTCACAGCCGCCCGAAGGCGGCTGCTTGATCGCAACCACTCGCAACCATTGCCAAGACTCGTTTCAACTCACAGCCGCCCGAAGGCGGCTGCCTTGTCGTGTGGTGAGCACTATCACAGTACGCCGTTTCAACTCACAGCCGCCCGAAGGCGGCTGCCTACCAGCGCGCCCTCATCCGCGAGGCGCGGCTGGTTTCAACTCACAGCCGCCCGAAGGCGGCTGCATGCAGTTTGAGGCGACCTGCGCGGCTCAGTCGAAGTTTCAACTCACAGCCGCCCGAAGGCGGCTGCGACTTATATAAAAACTCGTAAATTAAGCGATGATGTTTCAACTCACAGCCGCCCGAAGGCGGCTGCGTGTCAATCGGGCAAGCCCCCCGCGTTGTTGGCAGTTTCAACTCACAGCCGCCCGAAGGCGGCTGCAAGAGCCAGGTTCAGGGGGCGTTGCGGACAGGCCTGTTTCAACTCACAGCCGCCCGAAGGCGGCTGCGCGCTAGCGTCATCGCGCCCACATTGGCCGCGGCGTTTCAACTCACAGCCGCCCGAAGGCGGCTGCGCAGGGTGAGGATTTCTGTGCCGCCCTGCTCCTTGTTTCAACTCACAGCCGCCCGAAGGCGGCTGCGCTTGTCAGGGTCCCACGGATACCAGTACTGCTCGTTTCAACTCACAGCCGCCCGAAGGCGGCTGCGATAACCGGCTTCGACCAGCGCTACCGCTGCCCCGTTTCAACTCACAGCCGCCCGAAGGCGGCTGCCAACCTATCTGATGTGGCGGACGGGGTTTAACCCGTTTCAACTCACAGCCGCCCGAAGGCGGCTGCAATTGAGCAGCGGCTTGACCCCGACCACAGTGATGTTTCAACTCACAGCCGCCCGAAGGCGGCTGCGGCGGATGCGGGTAGGGCAAAGGCCAGCCAGCCGTTTCAACTCACAGCCGCCCGAAGGCGGCTGCTGACGAGTATTTGGCCAAACGAGATCCCGATCCCGTTTCAACTCACAGCCGCCCGAAGGCGGCTGCGGAGCCGACCCGTATGCCCTCCTCTTGGGTCAAGCCGTTTCAACTCACAGCCGCCCGAAGGCGGCTGCGGTCGTTGGAAGAAAGGATGGTGGCGTAATGGTTGTTTCAACTCACAGCCGCCCGAAGGCGGCTGCACCGGGCAGCCTTTGGTATCTCTATAACTACTATAGTTTCAACTCACAGCCGCCCGAAGGCGGCTGCAAGAGCTTGAGGACTACGGCAAGGGTAAAGAGGGTGTTTCAACTCACAGCCGCCCGAAGGCGGCTGCGTAGGTTTCGTGCGCGATTGTGTATTTTGGGTTGTTTCAACTCACAGCCGCCCGAAGGCGGCTGCGCCAACCTGCCATTTTCCACCGGGGCAACGGATGGTTTCAACTCACAGCCGCCCGAAGGCGGCTGCAGCATTTGACACCGCGCGTTGTTTAGTTGCGATTGTTTCAACTCACAGCCGCCCGAAGGCGGCTGCCTAGTAGTACCCGACTTAGTCTCAAAAATGAGACGTTTCAACTCACAGCCGCCCGAAGGCGGCTGCATCTGCCAATAGAGCAGGGGCGCTATATCGTTGTCGTTTCAACTCACAGCCGCCCGAAGGCGGCTGCTGGTCACTGGACACCCCGGTGCGTCCAAAACGCTGTTTCAACTCACAGCCGCCCGAAGGCGGCTGCCGGTAATCGCTGCGGCGGCGGGTTTCTTTGTTGTGTTTCAACTCACAGCCGCCCGAAGGCGGCTGCGCCAAGAACATCCCGCCCGAATGCAAAGGGGATGTTTCAACTCACAGCCGCCCGAAGGCGGCTGCTTCAAATCATGCGTGCCGTTTGAGCCATCACCGGGTTTCAACTCACAGCCGCCCGAAGGCGGCTGCGCAAGGACGGCAAGGACAAAGCGAACGGCAGTCCGTTTCAACTCACAGCCGCCCGAAGGCGGCTGCCGCGCCGATAAGGCGAGAGGCCTAGATAGGAGACGTTTCAACTCACAGCCGCCCGAAGGCGGCTGCGACCATTGGTGTCGGTCACCTGCTCACGCGTAGCGTTTCAACTCACAGCCGCCCGAAGGCGGCTGCGCATCGCGAGGAGTCAGCATAGTATGTTGATTTGTTTCAACTCACAGCCGCCCGAAGGCGGCTGCATTCAAATCATGCGTGCCGTTTGAGCCATCACCGGTTTCAACTCACAGCCGCCCGAAGGCGGCTGCAATTCGTACACGACACCGCGTTTCGCGCCGGGGCGTTTCAACTCACAGCCGCCCGAAGGCGGCTGCAGCAGATTCGTCTCCGGTTGCTCATCCTTTGACTTGTTTCAACTCACAGCCGCCCGAAGGCGGCTGCTATGGTACGCCGCTGTATTAATAACTGCGAGGTGGTTTCAACTCACAGCCGCCCGAAGGCGGCTGCCTTCGGGGGCAACAAGACCTATCGCTACACCAACGTTTCAACTCACAGCCGCCCGAAGGCGGCTGCCCCGCCTACCCTGACGCCATGACTGCCCCACTCGTTTCAACTCACAGCCGCCCGAAGGCGGCTGCTATACCAACATTAGCGGCATCGACGTCGAGGGCTGCGTTTCAACTCACAGCCGCCCGAAGGCGGCTGCGCCAGTTGCGAGCGCTGCGCATCGCGATGAGGCGTTTCAACTCACAGCCGCCCGAAGGCGGCTGCCACCGCGCCCAGCCGAAAGTATTGGAGAGCTTCCCGTTTCAACTCACAGCCGCCCGAAGGCGGCTGCGTCAAATTCAATTTCTACAACAAAGACGGCACCCTGTTTCAACTCACAGCCGCCCGAAGGCGGCTGCACAGTGACTCCCTCAAATGACCGCGAAAAACAGGGTTTCAACTCACAGCCGCCCGAAGGCGGCTGCGAGCCGGTGCGAATATCATTTGTCAAACCCTCCCGTTTCAACTCACAGCCGCCCGAAGGCGGCTGCCTGATTAAGCATTTAATCCCGCGTGAAGTAACAGGTTTCAACTCACAGCCGCCCGAAGGCGGCTGCGTGTGATGCCGTAGTGCTCGCGCAGCCTGCGCAGTTTCAACTCACAGCCGCCCGAAGGCGGCTGCGTCAGATTTGTGTGGATAAATATCACGCCACGCCGGTTTCAACTCACAGCCGCCCGAAGGCGGCTGCATCCTGCATTACCAAATGGCTTATGGCCACATCTATGTTTCAACTCACAGCCGCCCGAAGGCGGCTGCAACAGAGGTTCTGTTTGGACCAGCAGCTTTAACATGTTTCAACTCACAGCCGCCCGAAGGCGGCCTGCCAAAGCAGGCTTTGTAATTGCCGGTTTCATAGCAGTTTCAACTCACAGCCGCCCGAAGGCGGCTGCACAAACTCGCCGGTATCCAGCCGCTGGATGACGTAGTTTCAACTCACAGCCGCCCGAAGGCGGCTGCCTGGTTACTGGGACACCCGGCGCGGGAAAAACCCTGTTTCAACTCACAGCCGCCCGAAGGCGGCTGCAAAGGACGTTAATCTTAACATTCGAATGTCGCCAGTTTCAACTCACAGCCGCCCGAAGGCGGCTGCGATAGTGCGCAAGCTGATTGAGCGATATATCGAGGTTTCAACTCACAGCCGCCCGAAGGCGGCTGCAAGGCAGGCTTTGTAATTGCCGGTTTCATAGCAGTTTCAACTCACAGCCGCCCGAAGGCGGCTGCGTAAAGGTGGCCGTGGTGGTGGTAACTACGGCCAGTTTCAACTCACAGCCGCCCGAAGGCGGCTGCGGATACATCCCAGCCATCGGCGGATGCAGGTAGGGTTTCAACTCACAGCCGCCCGAAGGCGGCTGCATGAAATCTCGCGCCACATCGACCCGCGTAAAGCGTTTCAACTCACAGCCGCCCGAAGGCGGCTGCCAAGGCAGGCTTTGTAATTGCCGGTTTCATAGCAGTTTCAACTCACAGCCGCCCGAAGGCGGCTGCGCGGATAGTCCTCGAGATAGTGGCAGCGCAGACGTTTCAACTCACAGCCGCCCGAAGGCGGCTGCCCAAGGCAGGCTTTGTAATTGCCGGTTTTATAGCAGTTTCAACTCACAGCCGCCCGAAGGCGGCTGCGGCCTCAATCTGCTCGCGGATGCGGTCATCATCGTGTTTCAACTCACAGCCGCCCGAAGGCGGCTGCTCCTCAAAGCCTGCCTGGTCACCGGCTATGGCGCGTTTCAACTCACAGCCGCCCGAAGGCGGCTGCCAAGTACGCAAACAGGCGTGGACGGCGGCAGACGTTTCAACTCACAGCCGCCCGAAGGCGGCTGCCGGTGTACCACCAAGCGGATAACTGCCTACCCCGGTTTCAACTCACAGCCGCCCGAAGGCGGCTGCCTTCTGGTGATACTCCTAGCATTTCGGCCATTTTGTTTCAACTCACAGCCGCCCGAAGGCGGCTGCAGGGTTTCATCGGCGCGTATTTGCGCAATTTGTCGTTTCAACTCACAGCCGCCCGAAGGCGGCTGCCCAGAAATTGCAAACCCAACTTGACGCACTCTTGTTTCAACTCACAGCCGCCCGAAGGCGGCTGCCCCATGGCGGTGAGGAAGTGGCCGACATACTGCAAGTTTCAACTCACAGCCGCCCGAAGGCGGCTGCCAATGTTCAGCCAGTCAATCATAGTGGATATAAAGTTTCAACTCACAGCCGCCCGAAGGCGGCTGCGTAAACGGCGGTTTATCTTTACCGGGATTTTCCGTTTCAACTCACAGCCGCCCGAAGGCGGCTGCGGCTCAAGCGGGGACAGGATATATATGGTCGGTGTTTCAACTCACAGCCGCCCGAAGGCGGCTGCAGGGTTTCATCGGCGCGTATTTGCGCAATTTGTCGTTTCAACTCACAGCCGCCCGAAGGCGGCTGCTATTGCCGGATATGCGCTTCCCGGTGGAAACACTGTTTCAACTCACAGCCGCCCGAAGGCGGCTGCTTTTGATGCTGTGACTGTGGCGCTGGCGCTGCAACGTTTCAACTCACAGCCGCCCGAAGGCGGCTGCCACGTTATCTTTCTTCGGCATTTCCAGCGGAATTGTTTCAACTCACAGCCGCCCGAAGGCGGCTGCGTGTATTTAGGGTTGATGCCGATGCGCCACAAAAGTTTCAACTCACAGCCGCCCGAAGGCGGCTGCTAACGCAAATCACCATCCTCCCTTCCCCAAAAAAAGGTTTCAACTCACAGCCGCCCGAAGGCGGCTGCCTGTGCCCGTTTCCCGCCCCGGGTCGTTCCAAAAGTTTCAACTCACAGCCGCCCGAAGGCGGCTGCACGTGTACATCTCGACGGGCATTATCCCCACCACGGTTTCAACTCACAGCCGCCCGAAGGCGGCTGCAGGGATTGCCGACAAACTGCGTACAGTTACCGGCAGTTTCAACTCACAGCCGCCCGAAGGCGGCTGCGGATGACCTCCCGACACTGCGGACAAGCGGGGTCGGTTTCAACTCACAGCCGCCCGAAGGCGGCTGCGCGGTGGTGGTGGCAACCACGGCGACAAGGACAAGTCGGTTTCAACTCACAGCCGCCCGAAGGCGGCTGCTCTCGTAGGCACGGAGCAGTCGCGATGACTGGCGCGTTTCAACTCACAGCCGCCCGAAGGCGGCTGCGCAACACGCTGTCAATGATCCTAACAGTCGTTACGTTTCAACTCACAGCCGCCCGAAGGCGGCTGCAGCCGATACTTGGGACGTGACCGCCGTCACAAACGTTTCAACTCACAGCCGCCCGAAGGCGGCTGCGCACGCAAGGCTTGTGGCTATACGCGCAAGGGGTGGTTTCAACTCACAGCCGCCCGAAGGCGGCTGCAATGCATTTTTTGCACTACAATGTACGCACATTAGTTTCAACTCACAGCCGCCCGAAGGCGGCTGCGATGACCTCCCGACACTGCGGACAAGCAGGGTCGGTTTCAACTCACAGCCGCCCGAAGGCGGCTGCGCCTCCATGCCAAACAAAAAGTGCGGCATAGCAAGTTTCAACTCACAGCCGCCCGAAGGCGGCTGCGTCGCGCCGGTGGCGGCTGCATCAGCCAATCCCGGTTTCAACTCACAGCCGCCCGAAGGCGGCTGCTTTTTATTGGAGTAAATAAGAAATATGTTTTCGTGTTTCAACTCACAGCCGCCCGAAGGCGGCTGCTTACGATCCAATGGTTGAGGTTGACGAGATAACCTCGTTTCAACTCACAGCCGCCCGAAGGCGGCTGCGCCTTTTCGGCGGATGGTGTGCCTTCGGAATGCGGTTTCAACTCACAGCCGCCCGAAGGCGGCTGCGACTTTTTTCCAGTCGGTCAGTGATTTTACGCTGTTTCAACTCACAGCCGCCCGAAGGCGGCTGCAGGACGGCGACAAAGGAGACGGCAAGGATAACCAGTTTCAACTCACAGCCGCCCGAAGGCGGCTGCCCGATATTATGCGTGCCATTCGACCCGTTACCGGGTTTCAACTCACA
This sequence comes from Cardiobacterium sp. Marseille-Q4385, assembly GCF_916618745.1. Classification (GTDB taxonomy): domain Bacteria; phylum Pseudomonadota; class Gammaproteobacteria; order Cardiobacteriales; family Cardiobacteriaceae; genus Cardiobacterium. Next base: position 2,490,963 of record NZ_OU745373.1, on the reverse strand, counting down.
GCCGCCCGAAGGCGGCTGCCGACCAAAAAATACATTCTTCAACACCATCAATTGTTTCAACTCACAGCCGCCCGAAGGCGGCTGCGTAGAAGACGACCAAACCTTCATAGATTCAGTAAGTTTCAACTCACAGCCGCCCGAAGGCGGCTGCGTGCAGGATGAGAGGCGGCAACAGATTTACAACGTTTCAACTCACAGCCGCCCGAAGGCGGCTGCCGTCGTGCCTTCATCAAGCGATTGGAGCGTATGGGTTTCAACTCACAGCCGCCCGAAGGCGGCTGCAAGGTGCCCCACGGGGTTTTCGGTGGCTTGCAAGGTTTCAACTCACAGCCGCCCGAAGGCGGCTGCTCTCTGCATCAAAATCCGCGAAAAATCAGTTAATTACCAATAGCCTTTCGCTAACTCATTCCGACGTCAAAGAGTTTGGAAAGTATAGCGCCCGCTTTTGCGCCATACAGCCCTATAAATAACCCTGTTATTAAAGAACTGCCGCATTCGCTAACTTGCCCACTTTTTCATGAGAACCAATGGTTAGCGCGCTAAATAATCAGCGTATCCTTAAATACATCCACGGCCGGCTTCGCGCCATGATGTTCCACTTTGCCCCGCCATTTGCTGCCGAGATGATAGAAGCGCAGGCTGTCCGTCTCGGGTTTAAAAATATCAAGCAGCCCGGCTTTCAGCTTTACCCACTGATCAGGCGCGATGTCGCATTCAAAAACGGAAAATTGCACACGCACGCCATAATCCTGACAAAGTTTTGCCACACGTCGCAATCGCGCCGGGCCTTCCGGATCTTCGAGCGAAATGTCGTAAGTAATCAGCATCATCATGACCGTCTCCCGTACATCAGCGCATTAAAAACGGCGGATATTCCGCCAAATCTCCACGCAAGTGCCGCGCCAACAGCATCGCCTGAATATACGGCAGCAGCCCGATTTCTACTTCCTCGCCTAAAAACGGATGAACGATTTTCTCCTGCTTCTTCGTCTGCAAGGCTTGGAACAAGAGTTTACGCGCATCGACTTTCAAGCTTACTGCGCCGCTTGCCTCGGTAACAAAATCCTGCGGTTTGATTTGCCCGCGGTTAATCAGCGACAACACCAGCCTGTCTGCCCACCATGCGCGGAATTCTTCCAAAATATCCTGCGCCAAACTGTCGCGACCCGGTCGGTCGGCGTGTAGAAAACCCACCTGCGGGTCCAACCCCACGCCTTGCAGCGCGCCGCTGATGTCCTTGCCCAAAATGCTGTACACAAACGACAACAGCGCATTCACCCCGTCTCTGGGCGGACGGCGGTTTCGCCCGTCAAAAGTAAAGCTACTTTTTTCGCTCAAAAGCTGCCCGAACACGCCGAAATAACGCGCCGCCGCATCGCCTTCAATACCGCGCACCACGTCCAGCTCCGCCGCGCCCTTCAACTGCCGCAGCGAAATATTCAAAGCATCGACCGCACTTTGAATCGCCGCATTCTCGCCGTAATTGCGAATCTGCCGCTGAAGCACCCGTTTACTCGCCTGAATCTTCGCCGCAATGATATTGCGCGCAATCGGCACGGGATTTTGCTCCGACACCCGATACTGCGCCCGACGCAACAGCACATTGCCGCTCTGCCGTCCCTGAAGCCGCCCCAAGAAACGCCCGTTTTCCGTAAAAAACGCCAAATTCACATTATTTTCACCGCAAAACCCCAGCAAAAACGGCGACACCAGCACATTCCCAAAACAGAAAATATGCCCGATGGAATGCACCGGCAACTGCGCCACCTTCTTACGCTCCTGCTCCACCACCAGCGTCTCCCGCTCCTTATGCAGATAGCTGCCTTGCGTGGTGATGTAGAGCGTATTTTGCAGTTTGCGCATGGGGAACTCCTTGGATTTTGACCGCACTGTATTTACAGCTCAACCAATTCATTTATACCTATAGATTTTAAATATTGATATGTTCCATCATAAAATTCTTTTTGACGTGTGTTATCACTTTCACTGCCTTCTGGAATCCAGATTACCATGCCCTGCCTCGCTCTAGTCAATAAAACTCGATAAGCATTCTTGGTAAACTGTTTATCTTCTTCTTTATTGATATTTTGCCATTTGCACCCTTTAAAGGATTGGTAGTGCCACTGGTTATCCTGATAATAAAAATTTTCTCCCCAAGCTAGACATACCCAATCAAGCTCAAGTCCTTGAACATCAAACTCTGTTGCCACATCTTCTAAAAAATAAGAGGAACGCACATCATATTTAGGATTTAAAAACCAATTGGCCACGTCGATTTCATTTTTGACATGCACTCCCAATGCTTTCAGACGACGTGCCCCCGATGAGGCCACCAAGCCATAACGCTCACTTCCTTTGGCCTGCGCCTTCACCCATGCTTTAGCCTTTTGCAAATCCCTTGTAAGTACAATAGGATAATTGCTTTGAATTTCTTTCCAAAGTGACTTAGCTTGCTCATCCATATCTAATAACGCGTGTACCCATGCCGAAACTTTTTCTGACCGAAATGAGCGCACTGAAGTAGCCAGATGTAAATGGTTTTGCTCAACGCCTGTCGTAGATAACCAGTTTTTTATTGCAGCATCTTGCAAATAATTGTCTTGATTAACAATCAAATTAGAATAATGCACCTGCCAATCTGGGTAAGAAGATTGCAAAGCTTGCATCCAGGCAACAAGACCTGCCTCTCCCGTGTTGATTTCTTGCCCTTCTCCAATCAAGCAAACAATCACACACCAATTTTGATGACGATTCATTACCTCAATCAAAAATTCTGGCTCAGACTGATTAAAATCTGACTGTCCGCGTTTTTGACTCATAAATTTACTGGTTTGATGTTGATTCCACGCACGCTGCGCTTCATCAAATACCACAACTTTTTCAGTTGGTGCTTGTGAATTTTTCAAATATTCATCTCTAAAATGATGAATATTTTGAATGAATGCCCTGGTTTCTTTTAGTGCGGTTTCTTTTTTGATTTTATTTTTAATGGCTCTATTTCTTGCCAAAGCTTCTTGTAAAACTTGCACCAACGGGCCATTTCCTGATAAGAAAACAGCATGCTCATCTTCTGCTACTTTTAAACGCTGATTAGCAATATTGAGTCCAGCCAATGTCTTCCCTGCACCTGGAACACCAGTAACAAAACAAATAGCTTTTTTATTCCCTTGTTTAGCTTGCTCAATAATGTTGCTAATGCAATTAGCCGTAGCTGACAAATTTTTCGCTCCAGCATCTGAGCGCGTGATTTCCTCAATATCATGGTTTTGATAAAGCGCTTGTGCTGCTTCAATGATAGTAGGGGTTGGTTTGTATGAAGATTGCTCCCAAGCTGCAACATCCATCAGACTATTTGAATCATAAGGCTTGAAAAACTCATGCAAATTATGTGCATTTAATAAAATTGCATGATCTAGATTTTGTACAGTCTGAAAATTATTTTCAAAAATTGGCGCTTTCTCTGCAATCAATATAGGAATTAAATTTGCATAATGACTACCTTCATGAAAATTTCGTAAATCAAGCGCATAGTCAATCACTTGGTCAATGGCATACTTATCATATTGTTCGCTGCCAATTTTAAACTCTAGCAAAAAAATCTTATCTCCAAGAATTACAATATTATCAACACGCTTCCCCATTCTTGGAATTGAAAATTCAAAATAAATATAACCAGTTAGTTCTGCTAATTGTGACTTTAAAATAGTAATTTGCCGTTCCCATGCATTTTGTTGCGATTTTTCTAGTGTTTGATAACCATGATTTTTAGCTAATGTACCCAGAATATTTAAATCATCTTCTTGGATAAAATCAGCAATACTTTTACCATAATAAGCTCTTAACATAATTTATCTACCTAATATTAATTGTATTTCTTATAAAAATAGTTCTTCAATATAATCCTTTGACCTATCCCGTTTCCCCAACAACTCCGGCTGGCAAATCTCCACCAGTGAGCAGGCTTTGCAGCGTTTGCCGTAGCCGGGCGACGGGGTGTGTCCGCTATTTAAGAGTTCGCGCACAGCGGTGATGATGGCGAGTGTGTGGGCGCGCAGGTCGTCTGAAAACACAATGGGGACGCGGTGGCGGGTTTGCATATACCACAACGCGCCCTCAGAGATGGTTTGCCCTGTCATTTCTTCCAAGCACAAGCCTTGGGCGCAAAGCTGGATTTCGTCCATTGGGTCGGGTTTGGGTTTGCCGCGTTTGTATTCCACGGGTTTCAGACGGCCTGTTTTCATTTCTACTTCCACCAAATCCAACACGCCGCTGATGCCCAGTTTCTCCGCTGACACATGCACCGTCCGCTCAAAACGCACGCCCTTGCGCGTTTCCGGCTCACCCGAATCCACCCGCTCATGCAGCGCCTTGCCCTGCGCGGTTAAATAGTTCTCCGCCCACGCCTGCTCGTTGTGAATCAACGCGCATTGACGCGGGCAGAAGGCGTAGTGTTGCAGGGCGGAAAGGGGAATCAGGCGCGTATCCTGATTTTCCCCTTGGGTTTCGGTTAAAAGTGCGGTCATTTTTTTAAGTGTTTTAAAGCAATTCTTCCACACTCACGCCATTTAAGCCGTCTGAAACCACGCTGATTTTGTAATCGCCAAAACTGCTTGCGGGCGTACCTGATTCACCGTTTACGCGTTCGACTTTCACGGCGTCAAACAGTTTATGTGCAGGCTGGCTGCCGAGCGCGCTGTCGTGTTTGAAGACAATCAGTTTGCGCGCTGCCATTTCGCCACGGGCGGCAGAGCGGTCGTGTTCAAACATCAACGTCAGGGCTTGCCAGAGTTTGGCTAAGTCGTCGTCTGAAAAACCGGTTTTGGCGGCAAGGTTGGCGGAGATAAAACCGTGCACGCGGTAGAGCGCATAAGGGACGATGTATTTGCGCCCCATGGTGCGTTCTTTTTCCAAGTCTTTTTCATTGGTGACTGCCATGCGGGTGATGGAAATTTCTAGCGGCACGATGGGGTCGATGGATTGGGCGAATGCCAGTTGCACCGGACCGCGCACTTGTCCGCTGTTGACTTCGGTGGTCATCACGGCGCCGAACGTGCGGATATCGAAGAAGTTTTTGCACATCCAGGCGGTAATGTCACGCGCTTTTTTTTCGTCCTTGGGTAATTTCTTGGCTTCGGGTTCAATATCCAATGCTTCATAAGCGCGTTTATTTTGCAGGTTCAGCACGCTTTTTTCTTTGACGTAGATTTCATAGCCTGCTTGGTTTTCTGCGCTGATTTCGATGAAGTTGCGGATTTTCCGTTTCAGGCAGACATCGGTTACCAAGCCTTTGCTGGATTCGGGATCGAGGCGTGGCATATTGCCCGCATCGGGATCACCGTTGGGGTTGCCGTTGGTTACATCAAAAAAGTAAACAAATTCATAGCGGTTTTGAATGACAGACATTTTTAGCTCCTTAATCGTCAATGGTTTCAGCAGAGTCTTTCTTTTCGAAATAACTTTGCTTTTGCTGGTAATAGCCGATGGCAAAGCGGCCTTGTTCTTCAATGCTTAAATGACGGGGGAATACCTCCGGTAAAGCTTTAATGATTACACCTAAGTCTTTATCCAGGTTGACCGCCATCCCAGCTTTATCTTTGCGCAGACGTGATAAGTGATTCCTGACGCCTACTAATAAACGGGGGAAGACAAAATATGGCATGGCGGAAGCTGATCCATAGTAACGATCGGCAATACCGGCATTTAATTCACCAAGTGCCTGATGCTGGATGCGTTCCAATACGGCAAATAGCCGCCCCAATAAATAGGCGGGGTTTTTACTTTCAGTATGTAAGCTCATGGGGACTCCTTCTTGAATGAAACCTTTTCTAAAACGCCGCTGTAATACGGCTTTTATCATTGCCACGCGCAAGCCGTTCACATCACCATCAGCACGGATACGGGCAATCAGTTGTGACAGCAAACTCAGTGGATACGGCGTGCCGCTAATAACGGCGCGGACCATTTCTCCCGCCAGCACGGATGAAATGGTTTCTGCCTTAGGTTTTTCATAACGCCCTTCACTATTCTTAAATTTAATGGCTGTTTCTAATAATAATTTGAAGATTGAAGGCGGCGTTCTCCACGCGCGAGGCTCAAGGGACAAATCCTGCCAATGCTGCGCTAGATTTTGCACCAACTGCCCGAAGGTGGTATCTAGCCAGAAGCGGATAGAGAGCCGCGAAGCGTTAGGAGCAAGGCCCAAGATATAAAAGCGGGTATCCGGCGAGAGTTCGGGCGCCACTTCTTGCAGTGGCCGGCCTTTGGCAAGTTGCTCTAGCACTTCAAAGACCTTGGCGCTTTCTTCATCGTCACTGGGTGATGCTGTTTCTGCAAAGAATGCTTCGGCAGCTTTCGCGGAGGCGCGATCGGCAGCTTCCGCCCAGAAAATGGTGCTGGTATCGGCAACGCTTGGTCTTTTATCAATATCTTGTGATTTGTCCTGATTCTTTGCCGCCTGAAGCGCTGCCCGGATTCTGCCTAGCCCTATTACTAAAGAATGCCCATTTTCCAAGCGCAATAGATAATTGAGCGCTGTGGTGTAGGCGAAGGCGGATTGTTCAGAAATAGGGGCGTTTGCGCCCTGCTCTTTGCCGAAAGACGTAAATGCCAGATGTTCCTTATTAAATGCCACAATCGAGCCGCCGGAACTTTGCCCACCCAATACGCCTTTAATAGCCGGGTGCAGCCGTGCAATCGGGGCCGTTTCGCCACTGACTAAGCATAAGCCTTCGTCACCTTCATTGTTTTTCAATAGGTTTAACCACAGGGTTTGCGCCGCTTCACGTTCATGGATAAAGGCACTTGGCATTTCCAGGGAAAAAACGATATTGGTATCAAGCATTTCCAGCGGCAAATGCTGCGCCGCGAAATGTTCGGGCTGCCAATTTTGCAAGAAGCGGTATATGGCCAGCAGACCTTCATCCGCACTGTCTTGCAATAATTCGAGATGATATTGCTTGAAAGCGGCAAAGGTTTTTTCTGCCGGGATAAACGGTTTTTTCTTTGCCTCGGCTTTGTTTTTATTGGCTTCCACACCGAGCGCATAAGCCGTTTTATCCCACAAGAAAAATGGTTTTGGCGTAGTGCCGGGACGTTTGAAAGATTGCGGCACGCTCATTAATTTTGGCCGCGGTTTTATATCTGCGCTGAGATTTGATACTGCGTTTTGCAGATTCCCTTCGCTATCCAGCACCAATATCCAGCTGATTTTCTCCTCGCTAAAGCCATAAGGCGGCACCTTCGGATTGCCCATTTCATCGTTTTCCGCCGCCAAGCGGTAGTAATAGCGGGCAAGGGACGCAAGAATCATGCTTTCACCTCCTCGGCATAAAACGGCGGCACAAGAATGACGCCCTCTTTCATTTCCGCGCGGAAGAAATGCGGCGTGTTGCCGTGGTCAAAATCTATATCGTGCAGCATCCAGCCCAAATCTCGGTTTGCCTCGCTTGCCGATAAATCGGACGGCGGCAGCGGCTCGCCCTCGTCAATCAACGCAAAATTGGCGGGGAACTCACGCACGCCCAAGCAAGGCTGCTGGAAACACTGCCCCTTGCGCGCGCGGCGTGTGAACATCTCGATATGCTTTGTAACCGTCTCATCCTTGCCCGCCCGTGCCGTCAGCGCGATATGGGCTTCGATCACATAAGCGACATTTTTCAGCACCGTCGCCGCGCGTTGCTGGCGGTCTTCTTCAATCAGCGTATAGAAACCGGCGACGCTGTTGCGCTTCATCGCGCCGTTGACCTTGCTTACTAAAATCTTGTCGCCCAATTCATTGCGCCGCACCGACTCAAAACGAATCGGCTTCAGCACATGGATCTTATCCACCACCCAGCGCATGGCGGGTTTCCAGTGTACCGCTGACAAAATCCCACGCGCCGCCGACGGCGTCATCACATCGTAAGACACCCGCTCCACCTTCATCTCCGGGCGGGTAAAACAGGCGTAATCACCCCAAACGTGTAGGCGGATTTGGTTCATTTAACTCTCCTGTATTCATCTATACATGCCCCAGCGGGCGATTTTTCAAGCACATAAAATTGTTTCAATCCTCAGCCGCCCGAAGGCGGCTGCGTCAGCCAGTTCAAAAGTGAAATCCAGCAATGGGTGTTTCAACTCACACCCGCTCGAAGGCGGCTGCGCTTGACGCCGAGTATGGCGAGGGGAGGGCACAATGTTTCAACTCACAGCCGCCCGAATGTAGCTGCTAGGCAAGGCGTTTGTCGTTGGATACCTTGCCGTTGTTTCAACTCACAGCCGCTCGAAGACGGCTGCAGACCGCGCAAGACTTTTACTCCCAATCCAACATGTTTCAACTCACAGCCTTCATCGCTGTTAATCCCAAATACCAAAGGCATCATTTTTTGTCCTTCGGCGGGCAAGGATCATGACCGTAGCTGTTGCCGGCACGAATGCGCCCGTCCCTGCCGTGTATTTTGGTGTCCGCCCCTTGATGTCTGGCGATTTCTTCCGCGCGAGCGGTGGCTTCTTTCTGCGTCCGGAAAACGGCTGTCGCTTTGCCATTGCCCTCACCTTTTACGGCCCAACCATCCGCATGAGGAACCACGTGCTGGTTTTTCCTAGTCACATTTCTCTCCTATATCGTTGAGATTTAGACATAATTTAGCTGTTCAGCCAACTTTGCGCAATATTTCATTTCAATTTAATGTGTTTTACCATGTGCAGTTTTCTGCCTGCATATTTCCCGCATTTTTCATCTTCAATCCCGCTTCGTCATATACATTCAACTTGCCACTCAGGGCATGGAACTGCTTGCCGAATGTCTGCTCGTTGACCTGCTCAATCAATCGATCTTTGTAGAGCGCTGCCAGGTCTTTTTCATAAATCTGCACGGTGTAAGGTTGCAGTGCGCGCAACAGTCCGCCGATGTGGTCGGCGTGGCGCAGGGCGTCAATGAGCTTCTCCGCTTTGCGGTCGAACGGGATGATGAGCGGCAGCATCGGGCTTTTAATCATGCGGAATTTATCGGCGATGGTCTGGAAGGGAAAATCAAGGCTTTTTGCGGCTTTGCTGTGCTTTTGCAGGATATTTTCTTTATCCAGTTCGCGGCTTTTTAAGGCGTAGAGTTCGCGAAAGTAGGCGGTGATGGCAGCGGTAGAGAGGAGGTCGTCCGTATGGTGGCGGACGATGGCGCGCATCACGCCCGCCTGAAAGGCGAGTTCGGACGGATTTTTCCAGCCATCTTCGGGAGCAAATATCCACACATGGCTGTTTTCCGGCGCCTGTTTGCCTTCGCGGTTGCAGCGTCCGGCGGCCTGGGCGACGCTGTCCAGCCCCGCTTCGGCGCGCATCACTAGCGGGAAATCCACATCCACACCGGCCTCAATAAGCGAAGTGGCGATGACGCGACAAGGTGCGCCGCTGCGCAGGCGGGTGCGAATCTCGTCCAATGTTTGACTGCGGTGGACGGCGCACATCAGGGTGCTGAGGTGAAAAACGCCGTCCAGGGCAAGTTTTGCCACTGCGTCGTAGAGGCTGCGAGCCTGGCGGCGATTGTTAACGATGACGAGCATTTGCGGGTATTCGCCGAGTTTGGCGAGCAGGTCGGCATCGCTTTGCTGCCCAATATGTTGCACGGTGGTGCGGCGCAGTTGTGCGAATAGGGCTTCTGGTTCAGGCGCGATTTCGCGCACGTTTTCAAAGCCGCGATAGAAGCCGTCTGCCGCTTGCACGGCGGGCTGGGTAGCGGTGCACATTACGACGCTGCAGCGGTAGTTCTGCGCCAGTTCTTTGATGGCCTGCATGATGGGCAGGAGGAAATCGGGCGGCAGCATTTGCGCTTCGTCGAGGATGATGACGCTGCCGGCGATGTTGTGCAGTTTGCGGCAGCGCGTGGAGCGGTCGGCAAAGAGGGATTCGAAGAATTGCACGGCGGTGGTGACGACGACAGGCGCATCCCAGTTTTCTGAGGCGCGGCGCAGTTTGTCTTTGCTGTCCTGGTCTTTCAGTTTGCTGTCGTCGAAGGTGCTGTGGTGTTCCAGTACGGCTTGTTCGCTCAATTCGCCAAAGGCTTTGCGGAACTCGGCGGCGTTTTGTTCGATGATGCTGGTGAAGGGGATGACGTAGATGATGCGGCGCATATTGTGCTGTTTGGCGTGTTCCAGCGCGAACGCCATGGAGGTGAAGGTTTTGCCGCCGCCGGTGGGTACGGTGAGGCGGAAGAGGCCGGGCGGTTCTGCCGCTTGAGCGGTGGCGTGATGCAGGATGTCGCTGCGCAGGCGGTTCAAGGCGGCATGGGCAGGGTCTTCCCCGCTTTGTTGCGCAGCGCTATTGCAGAGCGCGGCAAGGTAATGGCAGAGGTTCGTTTGCAGGTTGCTTAAGGCAGGATAGTTGCCGCGCTCGATCGTTTTGTTTTCTATGGCGGCGTAAAAGGCTTCGGTGTCGAGATAATCGGCATCGACCAGGCAGGAGTAGAGCATACGGATAAAGAAGGCGCGGGAAAATCCGCAGTGATGGATATCAGCTTTAAGCGGCGGCACGGCCAGGGTGGGCGGCAGGCGGATTTCTTGTTGCCAGATGTCGTCCAGCGGCTGGATGTCCGCGCCGAATTGCAGAGCCAGACGTTCTTTAAGGGAGCGGCGGTTTTTGCCTTCATCGCTGCCATTTGCCAGCCCTGCATGATGCCCCGCAATGCAAAATGCCATCAGCTTGCCAATCACATTTCCCCAGCGTTCGACTGCAATTTTTGCGCCGGCAGTAGCATGATCGACAGGTTTGCTGCTGCCGTGCAGGCGCTCTTGAAAGGCCGGGCTGTATTTGCCAAGGTCGTGCAGCTCGCCGGTGTAGCGAGCGATTTCCGCCGCACCGAAGGCGGCAGCAAAGGCGGCTGCCATTTCGCCGACTTTATGCGCGTGGTCGGTGAGGGTTTGCCAGCGGGCATGGGGTTGGTTTTCGGCGGAATGGGCGTAGTAGGTTGTGGGCATGGTTTTCTCCGGATAGGGTGCGGATACGGAAAACCGCCCCGTGGGGCGGTTTGTTGTTGACGGTTTGGTGGACTCACGCGCCTTTGAGGACGACCGCCGCTTGTAACGCCAGCACGCGTTTGAGCGGCAGGGCGACGGCAACGGCAGCGACGGTAAGCGATAGCACGGCGGCGAGCGGCAGCACCGGCCAGCGCAGGGTGATACCGGCGTGGAAGACGACGTGGCCGAGGATTTGCGCAAGGATGAGGCCGAGGACGAGGCCGATGCCGATGGCAAGCGTGGTCATGGTCAGGGTTTCGCGCACGATTTGTGCGGTGATTTGCCGGTCGGACGCGCCAAGCGCGCTTTGCAGGGCAAATTCACGGCGGCGTTCGTGGGTCATGGCGGTAAGCGAGGTGTTGACGCACAGGCTGGAAAGCAGCAGGATGATGATGCAGACGAGACCCATCAGGCCTTTGATTTTGTGCAGGATTTGTCCTTCAGCGGCACTGACTTTGCGGATGGGGTGGATGTCGAGTTGCGGGTTTTCCGCGCTTAAGCGTTCGGCGTAGGCAGTAACGGCGTCGTTGTCGTTGGCGAGGCTGGCGAGTGCGTAGCTGATGCGGTCGTGGTTATCCGTCCACGCCTGCACGACGCCGATGTTGAGCAGCATGACGTTATCCATCGCATCGCCGCTTTCGATGATACCTTTGATGCGGAAGGTTTTTCTTTCGCCGTTGTCTTTCACCAGGGTGATGTCGTCGCCGAGATTGAGTTCGAGCTGGCGGGCAAGGGTTTTGCCGAGCATGGTGTTCCGGTCGTCGAAATCAACGCCAATCCAGCTGCCCTGCACTTGCCAGTAGGGGACAAGCGCGGGCAGTGCGGGGAAATCAACGCCGACCAGCGCCACCGGCTCACGTTCGCTGCGCGCCACGGTGTAGAAGTAGGGGCTGGAAGCGTGGTAGAGCGTGGACGGCATGGCAGCGGTGATGCGGCGGTATTCGGTGAGGGTGAAGGGCTGTTCGTTTTTGCCGCCGAGGTAGAAGTTGGCCCCGAAGGAGCGCAGCTCGCGGCTCATTTTTTCGTTGATGTCAAAGTAGATGGCCGCCATGGCGGTGACGATGGCGGCACCGATGGCGAGCGCGGCGATGATGGTGAGGGTGCGCCGCCATTTGTGGCGCAGGGCTTTGCCGGGCAGCAGCCAGCGCATGTGGTTATCTTTCATAGAGCACCTCGATAGGAACTTGACGGGCAATGCTGCGCACCGGGAACCAGGTGCCGGTGAGGGCTATCAGGATGGCGGCGCAGACGACAACGGGGACGACGATCCAGGTGAAGCCCAGCGTTGCGCCAAAGAGCGCCTGGCCGATGCCCCAGCCGAGGACGGCGCCGCCCATGCAGCCGGTCAGGCCGCCGAGCGCGCCGACGAGGATGGCTTCCGCGTAGTAAAGCAGAGCGATTTGCCACGGCTTTGCGCCAAGGGCGCGCATCAGGCCGATTTCTTTGGCGCGCGCCATGATGCCGCTGCTGGTGAGCGAGGCGATGCCCATGCCAGCGGAAATCAGGGCGGCGAGGCTGCATACAATCAGCAGCAGCTGGATTTTGCCGATGATGACGCCTTCGGACGCGGCAACCTGCCACACAGGGTGCACGACCGAGCCGCTCACCGTCTCTTCTAGCTGGTGGGCGATGGTAGAAACGTAGGCGGTGCAGTACCACTGGTCATATTGCTTGGCATTCAGCGCCGAAGGGTTTTCGTGCGCCTTGCGCGATAAATCGTTTTCCGGCACGGTCATCGCTGCCACCTGAATGGCGCTGATCTTGCCTTGCAAACCAAGCACTTCTTGCAACGCGGCAAGCGGCAGAACCATTTGCTCGTCCTGCGCCGCACCGCTGGTGAGGATGCCGCTGATGCGCGCGGATGTTTCCGGCGCATTGGCTGTGGTGGCCGCAAGCGGCAACACGTCGCCCGTCTGCCAACCCTGCGCGGCAGCAAGTTTGACCCCGACCAGCACGGGAATGGGCGCGTCGGCGGCAAGCGGCTTGCTGTCATCCGGCCAGTCGCCCGCGACCTGCCAGAACGGGCTGACCGTCTTCTGCCCGGTGTGATAATTCGATTCGTCGGCGACATCCAGCGGGTGGTCAAAAAACGTACCCAGCGCCGCGACTTCCACCCCACCCGCGCGCACATGGCCGTTCAAGAGCGGCGCGAAACCGTAGATGTTGTTCCGCCAGAAAATATCCATCACCGACGGCAGCACCTTCTCTTCCAGATAATAGGGCTGCCCGGCAACATCATCGGGCAACAGCGCGCCGCCCGCCGGCTCAATCAAAATATTCGCGCCATAAGACTTCAACTCGCGCGACATCTTGTCGCCGATGTCGATAGACACCGCCAATAGCCCGGCAATCAGGCTGGAAGCGAGAAAAATCGTGGCAAACGCGAGAGCCTTGCGCGGCAAATCGTGATGCCAAAGCTGGAAAATCATGCGCCAAAACATAACCTTAATCCTTGATAAATAACTCAGGGTTATCCACGAAGCGCTGATAATTCGCTTCATTCGCGAAAAAATACGTCTTCGTGCCATAACTATAACGATGCGGCGCGGTAGTGTTCTTCAAGCGGCTACCGTCCACCGGATCAATCACCTCCAGCTCAACCACCGCCTTGAAGAACTGCAAGCCTGCTTCCAGCGACTTGCGCGGAATGCGGATTTCATCGGCATCCATCGCCCAATCCTCAATCGGCACCGGATTACAACCGCCACTCTTGCCGACACTGGGGCGGAACAGGCGCACGCCACAACCGATGCACATCACCTGATCGCCCTGCATCGCATAACCCGTATCGCCGCAGAGCATACAGGCATCAAACACCACCGCCGGCGACCACTCGCCGGGGAAGCGGTCAATCACAAAAAAGCGCACCACCTTGCCCTCGGACGATACCCAGGCGTAGCGGTGCAAATCGCCATCTTTCAGCTCATCCGCGACAATCGGCAAATGCACCATATCATCAGCAGCAACCACGACCGGTGTCGCCTTCGAGAGCGACGGCGGCCTGGACGCAACCAAATCCCAGAACAAACAAACCCCGAGCGCCAGCGCACAGGCTGCGAAACCCTGCACATACGCGCGCTGCGCCCGCCGCACCCCGGCGAGCAGCAGGCGGCGGTGTACGGCGGCAGAGCGGTCATATGCGCCGCCGGTCGCGATCGCTTTCTCGTCCGCTGGCACAGAAGCAATCCCCTCTCTTGCTTGCGGGACAGAGTCAGGTTGGACAAGCGGCACGTCCGCCCTGCTATCCGCCGCCTGCAAACGCCGTCGCGCCGGCAACCAGGCAGAAAACAGCGCGGCAACCGTCGCAAGCGCAGGCAATAACAGCGCCACATAAGCGAACCAATTCCGTGCAAACTCCGCCCGCGCCAGCCAGCGCAGACGGAAAGCCGTGACCTCAGCCTTCTGCAACTTGATGGCGGCGAGGCCGAAATCCGCCCCCAGCCACACCGTCCACAGCAACACCATCACCGCGACCATCAACACCGCGAGCCCCAGCCACACCTTGGGTGCGACCAGCGAGCGCAGCACAAACAGCCACAACACCAGCAGCACCGATAAACCCGCCGCCGCCAGTACCGCCGCCAAATGCAAAATAAACGTCGAATTCACTACACTGGTAGAAGAAAACGCGCTCATCACCGGCGCCGAAAAAAACGGTACCGCACCGAGAAAACCGGCGGTAAACCATAAGCCGTCACGGGCAGCGGCGGGTTTGATGAGCGCCCACAGCCACACGATCGTCAGCAGCGCCAATTGCAGCGGCGCAAACCAAAACATCGCCGCCGCATTCTGCAACGGCAAGGCGGCAACCGTCACCCCCGCTGCAAGCAGCCCGCACACAAACGCGATAAACATCCGCTGCGGACGCGGCGGCTGCGCGGCAGATAACGCCGTCGCCCAAAAGAGCGGCAGCCAGAAACAGCGGACAAATAACGAAAAGAACAGGCTCATGGTGAATCCGTGAAAACGTAAGGAAAATACGGGATAAGAAAGGTTCGCAATTCTACCGCTTACCTAATGGGAAAAGCACGAAAAAAACGGCTCCTTGTCGGAGCCGTCTGCTTCATTCCTCATAATAAAGCGCCAATCCCTGCAAATACTTCTGCAAGCGGCGCTGATACTTGTTCGGCGGTGCGGGTGTATCCGCTTCCGTGACCGGTGGCACGGCCGCCAGCTGTTTTTTCGCCTCGCGCACCAGTTGCCGCACATGCTGCACGTCTAGGTCGGCATAGCGCCCCAGCAGTTCGCCATAAATCTCGGCATCGTCCGCAAGTAGCCGTTCCATCTCGCGGCGGATGCGCTGCTGCTTGCCCGGACTGTGCAAATAGGGATGGTTGATGTGTTCATGCGCAGCGAGAATCGCCGGATAATCCTGCTCATCCAGCAGGCGGATGAGATAATTCAGATGGCGCGACAGCGCGTTGCCGCTCAGGCGTTTGCCTTCCCGCAAGGCGGCGATAAGGGTGTCATCAATCGGCAACAGCGGATACTGATGCGCGGGCAGTTTCAGCAGCTCACTGGCAAAGGCTTTTATCGGCTCGCGTTCGCGCTTGGCCTGCGTGCGATTGGCGCGGATGACGCGGCCTTCCTCGTCGTACTGTTTTTCCTGTTCTGGGCTGTCAAAGTTCTCAGTCATGTCCGGTTTCGTTTTTCAGCGGGGCACCTATAATAGCAACCTTTTTTGGAGGGGAACGGATGCGCGGCTGGCTCATCGTGCTAACAATATGGATTAGTCTGGCGGTGCAGGCAGAGCAGGTGCCTGCAGCCGTGGCGGAAATGCTGCAAAAGAACAACGTCGCCAGCGCCGACATCAGCATCTGGGTGCAGGCCATCGAAGCCGAAGAACCGCTGGTCGATCTGAACGGTACCACCCTGCGCCATCCCGCCTCTGTGGCTAAAGTCCTCACCACCGCCGCCGGTCTCTTGCGCCTCGGCAAGGACTACCGCTGGGAGACCAATTTCTATGTGGACACCTTGCCTGATGTGAACGGCATCGTCGAAGGCAACCTCTACGTTGTCGGCGGCGGCGACCCCTTCCTCGTCGAAGAACAGCTGCTCACCATGCTGCAAGCCTTGCAACAGGTGGGCGTGCGCCACATCACCGGCGACATCGTCCTCGATGATTCCCTCTACCGCCTCACCCCGGAAGAGCGCGATTCCGCTTCGTTCGACGGCAAACCCTGGGCAGCCTACAATGCTATCCCGCACCCACTGATGGTCAACTTCCGCACCGTGAAAATGCAAGTCACCCCGCAGGCGGGCAAACCGCAACTCACCCTCGTGCCGGAAATCGTCAACTGGAAAATCGACAACCAGCTCAAAGTCAAAAAAGGCCAATGCAGCGGTGACGGCTTCACCCCGTCCGCCGTGCTCGAACGCGACGACAAAGGCTATGCCGTCATGCATGTCGCCGGCACTTACGCCACCGGCTGCGGCGCACAAGACGTGCAACTCGTCCTTGGTGAAGCGAGCGAACAGTTCTACTATCTCTTTCGCGACCTCTGGTACCGCCTGGGCGGCAGCTTCGACGGCGCTGGCAAAGTCGCCAAAACTCCGTCCACCGCCAAACACATCTTCACCGGCTACTCCGACCCGCTTGCCCTGCAAATCCAGCGCATGAACCAGGAAAGCAATAATGTTATGACCCGCCAACTCATGCTTACCCTCGGCGCCAAGACCTTCGATCCGCCCGGCAGCCTGGAAAAAGGCAGAAACGCCGTGCGTGTCACCCTTGAAGCCTTCGGCATCAACACCGACGGCATGATTATCGACAACGGCTCAGGACTCTCGCGCCTCGAACTCGTCAGCGTCAAACAACTCGCGACCCTGCTGCGCGACATCTACCTCTCCGACCAGGGCGAAACCTTCCTCGCCTCACTCGCCGTCGCCGGCGAAAGCGGCACCCTGCGCAAACGCTACCGGGGCGAAGTGCTCGCCGGTCGCGTCATCGGCAAAACCGGCACCATTGACAACGTGCGCAGCTTCGCCGGCTACGTCCGCGCCGAAAGCGGGCGCAACTACGTCGTCGTCGTCATCGGCAACGGCAAAAGCGCCGTGCGCAGCCGCACCGTGCAAGACGAACTCTTCCGCTGGCTTTACAAACAATAACCCACCACCACCATGAACATCCGTACCCACCTCCTTATCCTCATTGCCCTCATCCTCAGCGCGTGCAGCAGCCACGCCCCGAAAGACAGCCAGCGCGACAGCCGCCTCATCCGCCGTCCGCAGCAACTGACCCTGCAAGACCGCCTCGAAGCCAAAGGTTTCCGCTTCGGTGCGCCCACCTTCATCCGCATCTTCAAAAAAGAAGAAAAACTAGAAGTCTGGATGCAAAAAGACAGCGGCGAATATGCCCTCTTCCTCGATTACCCCATCTGCATTTACTCCGGCGAACTTGGCCCCAAAACCCGCGAAGGTGACAAACAATCACCGGAAGGCTTCTATGCCGTCGGCCGCGAAGCGATGAACCCGAACAGCAACTACCACCTCTCCTTCAACCTCGGCTACCCCAACGCCTACGACCGTAGCCACGGCTACACCGGCAGCATGCTAATGGTGCACGGCAAATGCGTCTCCATCGGCTGCTACGCCATGGGCGATCGGCAAATCGAAGAAATCTACAGCCTCGTCGGTGCTGCCCTGCAACGCGGTCAGCCCTTCGTGCGCGTACACGCCTTCCCCTTCCGCCTGACAGAAGCCAACCTCGCCGCTTACAGCGACCACCGCTGGTACGACTTCTGGCGCATGCTCAAACCCGGCTACGACTACTTCGAGACCTACCACCAGCCGCCAGAAATCGACGTCATCGGCGGCCAATACGCCCTGAGCGAGCGCAACCCGCACCGCGCCCCGCTGCCGGGCAGCCCTTTGCCGCCCATGCGCTCCAACCCCGTCATCCCCGACGACAACCTGAACACCAACCCGCTCAGCGGCACACCGCTGCAAATCGCCGGCAACAACCCCGTGCCCAGCAGCGCCCTGCTCGCCGCACGCAGCCCGACTCCGACCAATCCATTACTGGCCAACAACACCCCGCCGCTTATCTCCGGTGGATCAATGTCCACGGATAGCCTGAGCAGCAGCAACCTGACCGGCAACAGTAGTCGGCCTGATACCGGCTTGGCCAACCACATATCAAGCGGCAGTGCCATCCCACCCGTCCGCACCCCAGCAAACACCCCGCTCCCCGCCAGCGGCTTGCGCACAGTCGCTCCGCCGGACAACCTGTCCTCTCCCCCCACCGTCGCCGGCAGCAGCCTGAGCATCACCAGCCTCGACAGCAGCAACGATGCGCCCATGCCGCAGCGTCGCCCTGCCCTCGCCTCCCCGGCACCTAATAACATCCCGCCAACCGCTGCTGCGCCCCCCCTGCCTGCTGACTGGGGGCCGGAAATCATTCCTCCCGGCGGCGACTTGCCGCAAAGCTATGACTTTGAACTCTGAGAACAATAAATACACAGCATCCCGCATGACAGCCATGCGGGATATTTTTATCGCCGCTGCCAAAATCAAAAAATCATCCGCCTACAAATTTACGCGGCTTGACGAACCCAATAATTACGCCGCTGGACGGGGTCAGTATTTACGCCGCTTGATGGCAAAACCGGCATTTATCCCGCTTGGCGGCAATATTCCCTTGAAGCCGCCACTGATTGACCGCCATCTGGCGATAAACGTAAAATCTTTTCGCGCATTTCGCGCATTCACCAAACTGACCAAGGATTTTTATATGAAATTCATCCGTACCCTTTTGGTAATATCCATTTTTTCTGCCACGCAATTGACAACTGCGCAAGCGAAAAAACCGGATGCGTTTGTGCAGCAAATATTGGAACAATATTACCCAGCTAATGAAAAGGCACGCAAGGCCTATAATGAATCTCGCGAAAAAGTAGATACTATTAAGAAATGCTATTTTTCTGAGGATAAAGAGACTGCTGGCAACGAAGAAGGTTTCATATATGGGGCCTGTATGTATTTCGTTAGCGAAAAAACTGTAGATACGCCACAAGGTAAACTCAGATATATATTATTCTCTGGCAATTCCATTGCAACAGGACATTCAGAATCTGGTTTGGATAGCTTATTTATTTTTTCTGCGGAAGGTGACGGTAAAAACTGGAAACTATTATCACGCAAGGAAACAAATGCTGCTAATAGCTGGGGGGCAGGAACCACCGAGGCTAAGTGGATGGAATTTGGCCCTGGTTTATGGGGAATAGTGAGTGAAGGCGGTTTTAGTACTATGGGTATAGAACAAAGCATCCATCACATTTTACTTTATGATGGTAAAGAAATTCACAAGTCTGTTATTCCCGTGGCTTTTGCTAATGGCGCTGCAGGCGGCTGCGGTGATGGCGATGTTAGTGCTAAGAATGCAGATAAAGAGAAATTGCCGGACTGCGCCGAATTGGAAGCAAAAATCAAGATTCGTCATGATTTGCCTGCAACGAGTGGAATTTATTCTTTACAAGTGAGTGTTAATGGCTATGATGGATTAAAGCTAATTAAAGCAAAAGGCAAAAAAGCTGTGCTAAAACCCATTAAAGAATATAAAAATAAAAAATTTCTCTTCCCCTATAATCCGGATAAGCATGAATATGTGATGCCTGCTGATTATCCCAAGTCACTCAGATTTTTGGATGATGTGGAAAATGCCGGTAATCAATAAAAAGCTGTAATATTTACATCTTGTATAGGCGGGAAGTTGTCCCGCCTTTTACGTTATGATGGTTTTGCTGGCGGATGATTGTCCGCCCTTTGTATTTTTAATTTGTTTTTCTTTAATTTGAGAGGTTTGTATGTCATTCCCCCGTTCTTTACTGGTTTTATCTGCTTTCGCCACGGTACAGGCACTGGCCGCTGATGCCGATTCATTAGTGCAGGATACGCTGGACAAGCATTTTCCGGAGAATGCCGAGGCGTTAAAGGTCTTCAATGATGACGCTAATCACCTTGCTGCCGAGGATAAGCTCAAGGGTTGCCATTTTGCGCCGATGAAGGAAGTTGAGAATGCCGACAGCGATGGCGGTTTGGAAGGCTACTGTCTGCGTCTGGTCAGCGAGAAGGTGGTGGATGTTGCCGCTGGCAAACGCCGTTATTTGCTGTTTGCCGGCGATAATCTGCACACGCCGCACAGCGCACCGGGCATGGTCGCACTGTTTGCGTTTTCATCTGCAGACGGCAAGGACTGGCAGCCTGCGGTGCAGTATCAGGGAGAGGGTTTTGGTAAGTACGGCATTGCCCCGACTGAGTGGCAATGGCAGCTTTTTGGCAAGGATGTGTGGGGCGCGACGACGTTTACCGGCGATGCCGCTTGGGGCGGTTCGTGGTCGTCGCAGGTGATTTTGCTGGATGATGGCAAGGCAATACATGCCGCGTTCGTGCCGTCCGGTTTTAGTAATTTCAGCGAGGAAGACGGCTGCGAGCCGGAAGATTTGTCACAGTGCGCGGATGTGCAGGTGAAATACGCGGTGCGCGAGGATTTGCCTGCTGTTGGTAATGTTTATCCGCTGGAATTATCGCTGGATGGTTTTATCGGTATGGCTAAATCCGGCAAGGGTAAGAATGCCAAGCCAAAACCTGTCAAGACATTGAAAGGTGAGAAATTTATCTGGCAATTTGATGCCGATAAGCACACTTATGTCGAGCCGAAAGGTTTTCCCAAAATGTCCGAGGAATAATCCGGCATGAAAGGTTATTCTCTTTTGTTACCCTTGGTATTTGCGATGAATATGGTCCAAGCCCAAACCCCGCCTGATGTTGAAAAGCGTCCGCACACCGTGAAATCGCCGCATGGCGAGCGGCAGGATGAGTATTACTGGCTGCGCGATGATGCACGCAAGGATGCCAAGATGCTCGCGTATTTGCAGGCGGAAAATGATTATGCCGATGCGTTATTGAAGCCATTAAAGCCGCTTGAAGACAAGTTGTTCGATGAGATTGTCAGCCGCATCAAGCAGGATGACAGTTCTGTGCCATATCGCGAGCATGGTTTCTGGTATTACACGCGCTTTGAAAACGGCAAGGATTATCCGGTGTACGCACGCCGCGCGGCGGGCGATGGCGTGGATGCCCTGTCTATCCGCAAGGCGAATGAGGCAGGCGATTTTGCTAGCGAAGAAGTCTTGCTCGATGTAAACAAGCTCGCCGAAGGGCATGATTATTTCAGCGCCGCGCCGGTGGATATTACGCTCGATAATCAGAAAATGGTCTGGGCGGAAGACACCAATGGCCGCCGCCAGTACACGTTGCGCGTTACCGATTTGGCGGGCGGCAAGCTCTTGCCTGACACCATCAGCGGCACAAACGGCAGCGCGCTGTGGGCGGATGATGGCAAGACGCTGTTTTATATCGAGAATGACCCGGAAACGCTGCTCAGCAAGCGGGTGAAGAAGCACGTTCTCGGCACGGACAGCAAGGATGATGTAGTGGTCTATGAGGAAGCGGACGACAGTTTCTATCTCAGCCTGGGCCGTACCCGAGACGAGACCTACCTGCTGATTCAAGCCAGCAGCACCGTTTCCGATGAAATGCGCTATGCCGATGCGAAGAATCCCGGCGAATTTAAGGTATTCGCCCCACGCGAGCGCGACGTGGAATACGGCGCCGACCACTTCGGCGGGCGCTGGGTCATCCGCACCAACGCCGACGGTGCGCGCAATTTCAAAGTGATGACCGCCGCCGATAACGCCACCGCGCGCAAGGACTGGCAGGAGTGGATCGCGCACGATCCCGCTATTCTTATCGAAGATGTCGAACTTTTCGACGATTTCAGCGTCATTGGCGAGCGTTCCGAAGGCTTGGAACGTATCCGCATCCTGAAAAAAGACGGCACGAGCGAGTATGTGAAGGCGGACGAACCCGCCTATTCGATGGGGCTTTCCGCCAATCCCGAAGCGGACACGCCCTGGCTGCGCTACAGCTACACCTCGATGACCACGCCCGCGATTGTCTATGAAATGAACATGGCGACGGGCGAGCAGCGCGAGCTGAAACAGCAGCCGGTGCCGGGTTACGACCGTCACCAGTACACCACCGAGCGGCTATGGGTACCGGTGCGTGATGGCACGAAAGTGCCGGTCACGCTGGTGTACCGCAAGGATTTCAAGCGCGACGGCACGGCGGCACTCCTGCAATACGGCTACGGCAGCTATGGCCTCTCGATGGATCCGGGCTTTAGCGCCAGCACCGTCAGCCTGCTTGACCGTGGCATGGTCTATGCGCTGGCGCACATACGTGG
Source organism: Cardiobacterium sp. Marseille-Q4385 (assembly GCF_916618745.1). Classification (GTDB taxonomy): domain Bacteria; phylum Pseudomonadota; class Gammaproteobacteria; order Cardiobacteriales; family Cardiobacteriaceae; genus Cardiobacterium. The sequence goes on along the minus strand of NZ_OU745373.1, from coordinate 2,468,736 downwards.
CGGCCAGGAAATGGGGCGTGAATGGTATGAAAACGGCAAACTGCTCCATAAAAAGAACACCTTTACCGACTTCATCGACATCACGCGTTACCTTGTTGAACACCAATACGCTGCGAAAGACCGTGTTGCGGCGCTGGGTGGCAGCGCCGGCGGCCTGCTGATGGGGGCCATCAGCAACATGGCGCCGGAAGACTACCGCGTCATCCTCTCGCAAGTGCCCTTCGTTGACGTGGTCACCACCATGCTGGATCCGAGTATCCCGCTCACCACCAACGAATACGATGAATGGGGCAACCCGGAAGCGAGCGCTGAAAGTTATGCCTACATGCTTTCATACTCGCCCTACGACAACCTGAAAGCGCAAGCCTATCCGGCGATGTTCGTCGGCACCGGTCTATGGGACTCGCAGGTGCAATACTGGGAACCGGCGAAATACGTCGCCCGCCTGCGTGACGTGAACACCGGCAACCACCCCATCCTCTTCCGCACCAATATGGAAGCGGGACACGGCGGTAAATCCGGCCGCTTCCGCCGCTATCGCGAAACGGCGGAAATGTACGCCTTCATGCTGGATCAGCTGGGGGTCGCAAAATAAGGAAGCGGGGCAATGCCCCGCTTTTTTTGTGTTTGTAGTGAAGACAGGTGGGGAAAACACTATTAAAATTAACTAAAAAATAGCGCAGCAGTCCTCTAAGAAAGACAAAAGGAAATCATATTTATGGATGTAATGATGAATCACGAAAAAACATTTGGGTTCATATGGGAAATAAATTCTTTTTCATCAGAGCATTACTTTGGAAAAATTCAGATCCTGATAGGTGAGGAATTATATCCAAAGTTATGTCCTAAAGATCACTATTCCATATCAATAGTGTTTGATAATCTTAAATGGTCATTTAAAGAATCTTGCTATCCTGGCGGTAGTAACGGGAAGGATTTTGGAGAAAGAAAATTTAGTGCTAAAAAATATAATAAACTAAAAATAAACAATATATTTTCCATTGAAACATCAGAAATGGGAATGAAGGTAGGTAATAATCACGATTATAGTTTAGACTCTCTATTATTAGAGATGGGATATTCCGGCACTCAAGAAAGATTATTCTATAGTTTCGATCATGGTAATAGTTATAGAGAAATCCGTTTCCCTAAAGGAACAGTAGAATCAATAATATTTAAATTACCATCCAATATCCAATTAAAAGATATGGTAGACAGAATATTATAGTCATTAATCTTGGAGAAGATATAATCAAGATTAATTTTTAAAAGATAATACCAATTTTCATCAGAAAAATGAATAGAATTTTTACTGTTAAAGGATATAAGGAAATCATGGGTATGTAGTGTAGGTAGGTAACTTTTTGCCTACACAGATTGTGATGAATGCTGATATCCGCGAGCGGAATCAATGCTCGGTCCGCCAAGTGTTCAACTGCCCCATCTTCCTCTTTCATCTCTTCCCTGTGTCTATCTCCCACTTGGCTCCCCTCCTCTTATGGCTCTCTTGACGGCTGTAGTTTAAGTTGTATGATACAACCTTAATAGTTGTACAGCGCACCACAACTATTAAGATCCTCCGGATCAACATCATCCCTTCAGCACAACTTAGAGGAACACCCCATGCTTGGCATCCGCTACATCAAAGTCCAACCGACCACCTACCTGCTGCAATACCGTCGTGGCAAACTCGTCCGCGAGGGCGCCGGGCTAGCCTTTTATTACTACGCACCGTTTTCCACTCTCGCCGCCGTACCGATTGCCAGTCGGGACACTGGCTTCATGCTCGAACTCGTTACTGCCGATTTCCAAACTGTCAGCGTGCAGGGCGAGATTTCCTTTCGCATTGATGCACCGCAGCGTGCCGCTGCCCTGCTTGATTACTCGCTGAACGCGCAGGGTGCTTACAACAGTCAAGATCCGCGCCGCCTGCCGGAGCGTGTCGTCGTGCAGGCCAAAGTCATCATCCAGCAGGCCATCCAACGCCTCAACCTGCGCGATGCCCTGCGTGCACCGTCTGACATCGCCCACACCGTGCATACCAAGTTAGGTGAACAGGCAGAAATACAAGCTCTCGGCCTCGCCATTCTAGGCGTATCCATCATCGCCATCCATCCGACCAAAGATATTGCCCGTGCGCTGGAAGCCGAGGCGCGCGAAGCCAACCTGCAAGCGGCGGATGACGCCGTCTATCAGCGCCGCATGGCCGCCGTGCAGAATGAACGCGCTATCCGCCAAAACGAACTCGACACTGAAGTCGCCGTGGAAGAGAAACGCCGCCAGATTGAAGAGACTAAACTTGAGGCGAAGGCCGCGCTCGCCCGTCGTCAGCACGAAGTGGATAAGGCACATATAACGGCGGAAATTATCCTCGAGGAAGAGCGGCGCACTTACTTCGCCGTCCGTTCGGAAAATCTTCGTACCCGCGCCGATGCCGATGCCTACCGCTTGCACGCGTTTATGCGGGCACTGGAAAAGGTCGAGCCAAAAACGATCCAGCTGCTCACCGAGAGCGGCATGAATCCGGATCAGCTTATCGCCCAAGCCTTCGGCGATCTTGCCGCGCGCGCCGAGAAAATCGGCCAGCTCAGCATCAGCCCGGAATTGTTGCAAGGCCTGTTACAGCCGAAACCGGAGAAAAAGCGCAATTGAGTCGCTAGGTCAACAGCCCCCCGATCGCCAGATAAGGGATTGGGGGAAACCATTTGACTCGTCCCGCCTGACAAGTCATCAACCCGCATCCATCACCATGAATAATCAGCCCCGCCGCGTCGTCCTCATTACCCGTCGCACCCGTCTCGCCGAACTCATCACCCGCCATAACACCTATGCCCAGGCACAGTTCTATCTCGAACACCTGGGTGCCGACTTCGCCGACTACCTGCGCGAAGACCGTGCCTACACCATAGCACTGCATAGCGTGACCGCCACCCTGCAACAATGGGGGCGCTATCAGCACATTGACCGCAGCCTGCTTCCGAACTACGCCTTCGCCGCCGATGACATCGTTATCGCCCTTGGTCAGGACGGACTCGTCGCCAACACCCTCAAATATCTCAGCGGTCAGCCGCTTATCGGCATCAACCCTGAACCGGCGCGTTACGATGGCATCCTGCTACCTTTCGAAGCCGCCGCACTGCCGGACGTACTCGCGCAAACCGCCGCAGACAAACGCCCGCACAAAACCATCACCCTCGCCGAAGCCCGCCTCAGCGACGGGCAGAGCCTGCGCGCAGTGAACGATCTCTACATCGGCGTGCGCAGCCACACCTCGGCACGTTACGAAATCAGCTACGGCGGGCAGTGCGAACAACAAAGCTCATCCGGCCTCATCATCAGCACCGGTCTCGGCTCGACTGCCTGGCTGAAAAGCATCATCACTGGTGCGCAAGCTATCGCGGCGGCAAACGGCGGTAAATCTTCTTCTCCCTACCAGCCACTGCCCTGGGACAGCAAAAAACTACGCTTTGCCGTGCGCGAGCCCTTCCCCAGTCGCCATAGCAGTGCCAGCATCGTCTATGGTCACATCCAGCGCGACCGCCCGCTGCGCCTACGTTCACTGATGGCGGAAGACGGTATTATCTTCTCAGACGGCATCGAAAGTGACTACCTGCGTTTCGAGGCCGGTATCGAAGCCAGCATCACCCTCGCATCAACGCACGGCATGCTGGTGCAGTGAAGACACAAAAGCAGCGTGCCGATACCCCTCCCGGCTGAGAGGTAAGAAGGCAGCACCGGTAATACGGCGCAGGTTTCCCATAAAAATTGCCGTACGATTTTTATGGGTATCCAGTTAGACACACTAACTACTTTCTAGGATTGGTATGAGTGGGCGAATCGAGTTTCTCTTTCATGATCAACCTTTGCCGAATATCGTAAAGGCAAAGATTATATTTAATTAGAATTTATATAGTTATATTACTTCTCTATCTCTGCTAACCAAGATAAGGACAAAACCCAATAACTACGGAATAAAATTAAGTAAAAATATCAGCAATATCAGTCGATTAAAATTTCAGAGTGCGAAATTCCAGCACTCCCCAAAATCCTATCAATTCATGGCTGATCATAGCTATTTATTGTAATTTTCCGATGTTACTTGATTCAGCAACAGACTTTTATGTTGAATAGACAAAAAAGTGTAACAAGGCGCGTCGCCGCAGACAGTACAGGTAGTACGGTGGGTTCCTATAAAAATCGTGTATAGCTAAAATTCTTATTTTTTCATACAGGAGAATGATTATGGCCTACTCTCCCGACTTTCGTAAAAAAGTCCTGGAAACATTAAGTCGTGGATTATCGGTTCGAACTACTGCTGCACTATTTGGGATCCATTTCACGACCATTCAAAATTGGAAGAAACATCCTGAAAAAGCCAAAACACCACAAAAACGACCACCGAAAAAGATCCGCACAGAAGAACTCCTGGCTGATATTGAGATGTATCCAACAGATTACCTAAGCGAACGTGCCAAACGATTCAAATGCACACCCGCTGCTATCAGAAAGGCTATGCTACGCAATAAATTTAGTAAAAAAAGACGATACTGAAACACCCCAAGGCTTGTCCGATTAAACGGAATTGGTTCCAACGTTTTCAGACCTGCTTCCGTAAGCGCAATCTACCTTTGGTATATATTGACGAGAGTGGCTTCCGCAAAGACTGGATCAGGCGATATGGTTATTCACTTAGAGGACAGCGTTGTTACGCTGAGCATGATTGGCATGGTAAAAATCAAGTTAATGCTATAGGTGCGGTATATGAGAACAAGCTATTTGCTGTTGGCTTGTTCGAGCATAGCATTAATACTGATATTTTTAAGGCGTGGGTGGAGCAAACCTTGTTACCTGAACTGCCAAAAAACAGTGTAGTTGTGATGGATAATGCAGCTTTTCATAAAAGCAGCGAGATAGCTGATTTATTAAAGAAGAATGGGCATAGGATATTATGGCTTCCACCTTATAGTCCTGACTTAAACCCAATCGAGCATAAATGGGCATGGATTAAATCTATTCGCAATAAACTTCGATTAAATAATATTGACCTATTATTTAATATCTGTATGAATAATTAAGCATATTAGCCATAGCGATTTTTATAGGGCCCGGCCAGGCGACGCACACCATTACGATTTTTTAGAACGTGTTCATAGTCTTCGTAGCAGGACTCCCAAGAAAGCCAAAGCTACCATTTGCAGACTGGTACTCAACTTACGCTCGCAGTTTTTCCAAAGCCGCCTATTCTTTTCCAACCAGGAAAAACTGCGCTCTACTACCCATCGCTTCGGCAATACTGCAAAACGGTGCAATTCGTTTCGTTTGGCAATCTCTACCTCCGCACCCATCAACTCCTGTACCGACGAAGCAAATGCTTTACCTGTGTAACCACCGTCAGCAAGGATTTTTTGTATCGCACCAAGATTATCCAGCTCGCGTTTTAATGCCAAAAGACAACCTTTTCTATCCGTAACATCCGCCGTCGTCACCGCAAGGGCATGCGGCAAACCCTGCGTGTCAACCGCTATATGCCGCTTGATACCGCTAACCTTCTTGCCCGCATCGTAGCCTTTTTCCATGGCGGTATCCGTGTTCTTCACACTCTGCGCATCAATAATCAGGAAAGTGGTTGCTTCATGGCGCCCCTGCTTGCGACGCTCCGCAACTACCTGATTTTTTTAATGCTTCCTCAAGGATGCTGATGCCACTCTCGCGTGGCTCAGTCCATCTCTGGAAGTAGGAATGCACGGTGCGCCATTTGGGGAAATCGCCCGGCAAAGCGCGCCAGGAGCAGCCAGTGCGTTGCAGGTAGAGAATGGCACAAAAGACATCGTACAAGTCCACCTGGCGTGGCGCTGTGCGTTTACGGGCACTTTCCAGCAGGGGGAGGAGAGGCGCAAATTGCTCGCGACTGATATCGCTTGGGTAGGTTTTTCTGTTCATGCCGATAGTTTACAGCAGAGGCTGAGATTATGAACACGTTCTTAGATGTTTAACTATATCCTGCACGAGAGCGGAGAAAACGTAATATCCGGCAAACGGATATAAAAAAGCCGCGATATCTACGCGGCACCTCAACAAGGAGATTATAATTAAAGAAGAATCTGGTGGGCCGTAAAGGGCTCGAACCTTTGACCAATTGATTAAGAGTCAACTGCTCTACCAACTGAGCTAACGGCCCATGTGAAAGCGGTGGTGGGTCGTGAAGGATTCGAACCTTCGACCAATTGGTTAAAAGCCAACTGCTCTACCACTGAGCTAACGACCCGCAATGTATAAAGGAAAAGGGCAAACGGAAGGTTAAATGGTGGGTCGTGAAGGATTCGAACCTTCGACCAATTGGTTAAAAGCCAACTGCTCTACCACTGAGCTAACGACCCGTGTTGTCCGTTTGAGGGCGCGCATTATGCCAAATTATTTTTTCGATGCAAGGCATTTGCGGCAATCTTTTGCTAGGTTTTTGTTTTTGCTGACACGGGGCTATACATCGTTGCGGCGGATGCGGTAGCGGTAGAGGCGCTCACCTTCATGGTCGACGGTATCCAGCCGTTCGCCGCCGTTTTTTTCGATGACTCGTGCCGAAGCGGGATTATCCACCGCGCACACCAGCAGTAATTCACGGAGACCGAGCGAGTCGCTGTATTGCAACGCGTGCGTCAGCATCCGGGTAGCGATACCCTGATTCCAACAAGCAGGATGGACACCGTAGCCGATATGGCCGCCGTAGGCACGCAGGTAATCGTTCAGCGTGTGACGCAGGTTAATCACGCCAACCACGCGAGCGCTGTCGTCGTCCCAGGCAATCCAGTTGCTGTCCACCACTTTGATGATGCCATTTGGCAGCCGTGTTCCCGCCGGGGCGGCGCAGGCGGCAAGCCAGGACGGAATGTCCGGAAAGAGGTCGAAATAGGCACCGTGCACGGGAATATCAGCCGCAGCCAATGCCTGCTGGTAGGCAAGCAAGGCAGCTTCATGGGCAAGGGTCGGGGTAATGATGCGAATGTGCATGGGCTTATTGTCCTAACAGCGGGTGAATGCGGCGGATGTCGCGGCAGAGGTCGGGATACTCGGGAATGTCGTCCGGCGTGAGGTAACCGTGGCGAATGAGGTAGTCGATGACGACCACGGCGGAATTCAGCTTGAATTCTTCCGTTTCGCGTACAAGGCGGGCGACCTCATCCAGCGGCAGGCAGAGGAATTCAGCGACTTCGCCGTCGCTGTTTACGGGGCGGAAATCCGCTGGCAGATGCAGATCGTAGAGGTAGAGCAGATCAGCACGGATGCCGTTTTCGGTTTGCGCGGTGTAGCTGATGGTGCCAACAGGCCGCGCCTGCCGCGCCAGGGCTTCAGGAATAGCCGCCTCTTCGCCGCTTTCTTTGATGAGGTTGGCAAGGATACCGATGCCGTGCGGGATGCCGCCGGCGGCAATCTGGTCGAGTTTGCCCGGTTCGACGGATTTGCTTGCCGCGCGGCGGGCAATCCACATATGCGGCACGCCATCACGTTCGGTGATGCCGTTTGCATGTACGCCGTAACCGCAAACACCCAGCACCGGCGCGGCGGCACGTTCGATCAGGGCGCGGGCGGGATGATGCAGGCTGGCAAGCAGCGGCAGTTTTTCGTCGCGCCAGCCGCTGATGTAGCCACTACGATAGAGCGCAGCGGCGAGATTGGCGAGCAGACGGTTGCGGGCGGCGAAATCGGCGGGGGCGTCCCAGATGTAGCGCGCGCCCTCTTCTCGCAGAACGATACCGTGCGCGCGCAGGCGGGCAAGGTTGTGTTCCCAGATGAGGCCGACGGCGTCGCCGTCCAGAATGAGCGGGCGATATTCGGCGAGGTTGGCGTTGTTGAGTTGTTGAATGCGGATGAGGTAGGTCATGTCAGTTCTCTTGTGGACGGCGGGCATAGCGCTGTGCGAGGACGGCGCAGACCATCAGCTGAATCTGGTGGAAGAGCATCAGTGGCAACACCAGAATGCCGACGGTCGCAGGCGGAAAGAGGATGTTCGCCATCGGGATTCCGTTGGCGAGGCTTTTCTTCGAGCCGCAGAAGACAATGGTGATTTCATCTTCCTTGCTGAAACCGAGGGCGCGGGCGCTGTAAGTGGTGAAGACGAGGACGACGGCGAGCAGCAGGCAGGAAACGACAGCGATGAGAATCAGCGTCGCCACGCTCACTTTACCCCAGATGCCTTCCAGTACCGCCTCACTGAACGCGGTATAGACGACGAGCAGGATGGAAGACTGGTCGGTAATTTTGATCAGGCGGCGGTTCCTGCTGATCCAGTTGGCAAGCCATGGCCGCGCGAGATGACCGAGGACGAAAGGCAGCAGCAGTTGCAGCATGACCGCCTGCACCGAATGGAACAGATCTGTCTGCCCCTGCGCACTGAGGAGCAGGCCGACGAGGATGGGCGAGAGGAAGACGCCCAGCAGGCTGGATAGTGCGGCGCTGCACACGGCGGCGGCGATGTTGCCGCGCGCCACTGAGGTGAAGGCGATAGCGGATTGCACCGTGGCGGGCAGGGCGCAGAGATAGAGGAAACCCTGGTAAATATCAGGCGGGATGAGCGACGGCGTCAGTGGGTACAAGGCAAGGCCGAGCAGCGGAAAGAGGATGAACGTCGTCGCCAGCACCAGACTGTGCAGCCGCCAGTGGCCGACGCCGGCAAGAATGGCCTCGCGCGAGAGCTTGGCGCCGTGCATGAAAAACAGCAGTGCGATGGCAGCGGTGGTGAGGTGCTTGAAGAAGGTCTTGCCGATGCCTTGTGCGGGGACGATGGTCGCTGCGAGCACCATCAGCAGGATCATCATGAGGAAAGGGTCAAGCCGCAGACGGCGAATGGGATTCATGGCAAGCGAAAGAATAAAGGGGGCGGCTATTGTATAGCCGCGCCCCGCCGAAACCCATACGCATCACGGGCGCAGGCGCCGCTCCGCCCAGTACACGAGCAGCAGCACCGGCACGCCGATCAGCGAGGTAATCATGAAAAAGGCGGGATAGCCGACAGCGGTGACAATGCTGCCGGAGTAGCCGCCAAGCGTTTTCGGCAGGAGCGTCATCAGCGAACTGAAAATGGCGTACTGCACGGCGGTAAAGCGGATGCTGGTCAGCGACGACAGAAAGGCGACGAAGACCGAGCTGGCCAGCCCCGCCGCAAGATTGTCGAAACCGACCACGCCGTAGAGCAGCCAGTTATGACTGCGGAAAGCGGTGGCGACACCCGCCTGCACGGCGTGGATCACCCCTTCCAGCGGCGGCAATACGGGCAAACCCTGCACGGTGGCAAGCAGCGATTTGTCGCCGTACCAAGCCAGCAGAATGAAAAGCAGATTGGTGCCGACGGTGAGTAGCGCGCCGAGCATCATCATCCGCATCAGCGCGTAGCGCTGCGCCAGCATCCCGCCGAGGAAACCGCCTACCAGCGTCATCACCACGCCAAAAACCTTCACCGCACTGGCGATTTCCGTCTTGCTGTAGCCCAAGTCCTGATAGAACACGTTGCTGATGGCACCGGAAACAATATCCGTGCTGCGGTAAAGGCCGATGAGCGCCAGGAGCAACACCGCCACGCGCCCGTAGCGGCGGAAAAAGTCGGCGACCGGTTCCAGCCACGTCTGCCACGCCAGCTCACGACTGACCAGCCCCGCACGCACGCACACCGTACCGACCAAAGCCGCTGCCGCCAGTCCGCCGGTAAGACGCAGACTCTCGCGCAGAAAACCGCCAAGGACGCTGCTGGCGGCGGGCAGACCACTGAGCAGGCGGTAAACGGCGATCAGCACGACGACAGCAACGGCAAAGAGCGCAAGCAGGCGCAGATTATCGGCGACGGGACGCAGCGTGTTCACACCGCCGGAGGTCGGCGGTTCACGCAATATCAACGTCGTGGCGAGGCCGATGCCCATCACCGCCGCCATGCAGAAATAGGTCGCCCGCCAGGCGGCGTAATCATAATGCTGCATGGTCGAGCCGAACCAGGTCGCCAGCAACAACGCCCCCGCACCGGAAACAATCATGCCGCAGCGGTAGCCCGCCGTGTAGGTCGCCGCCATCGCCGCCTGCATCGCGCTGTCGCCCGCCGCCGCTTCGATGCGGTAGGCGTCAATCACAATATCCTGCGTCGCTGCTGAAAAACCGAGGAGGACAGCGGCGAGCGCCATCAGCGACAGCGCTTCGCCATCGGCGGGATTGATGAGCGCCATCAGGCAGATGGCAGCGATGACGACGCACTGTGCGGCGGCAAGCCAGGCCCGGCGCCGCCCGAGACGGCGGGTCAAGAGCGGTAGCGGCAAGGTATCGACCAGCGGCGACCAGATGAACTTGCAGGAATAAGCGAGCGCCGCCCAGCTGAAACGGGTCACCGTGCCACGCTCGACGCCCGCTTCATTCAGCCAGATAGAGAGGCTGGAAAAGATGAGAAGAAACGGGAGGCCAGCGGCAAAGCCGAGGAAAAAGAGGCTGATGGCGCGGCGGTCGGTGTAAATGGCGGCAGACTGGAAGAAGCGGGGAGTGGTCATGGGAAGCGGTCGGTCGGAAAAGGTGGCAATCATAGACCTTCCCGCCGCTGGGTTCACCTGCTGAGGGGTCTCGGCGTTACTGTCCCCTACCCCGCGCCCTACCCGCTTCGACAAAAAAGCCGCCCTGCGACGCGGAATGCCGCCAAGCGGCGTGTTTGCTGGATTCTGTCGCTTCACTTTTTTTTTGAGATGTTGCAGGCAACGTCTCTACCTTATTCTTTCTTCGTAGCATGATGGTGCCAGCGAAAATGCCACCAAGCGACGTCAATGCTGAGTCCGCCAAGCGGTGTCATTACTGGACCCGTCAAGCGACGTGATTACTGGGTTTCGCACATGATGGGCTTCAGCCCATCATGATGAAGATGAAGCGGTGCTGTTGCGGCGGGCTGAAGCCCGCCCTACGCCCGCCAAGCGGCACAAACACTGGCCCCGCCAAGCGGGATAAATGCTAAACAGAAAATAAAAAACGGCGGTTGCCCGCCGTTTTTGCTGCATCAAGCGGCCAATCAGTCCACCAGGATGCGCAGTATGCGGCGCAGCGGTTCTGCCGCGCCCCATAACAGCTGGTCGCCAACGGTGAAGGCGCTGATGTATTCCCCGCCCATTGCCAGTTTGCGCAGGCGACCGACCGGTACGCTCAGGGTACCGCTGACTTTGGCCGGGCTGAGTTCCTGCATGCTCGCTTCTTTTTCGTTGGGGACGACTTTCACCCAGTCGTTGTGTTTGGCGAGCAGTTGTTCGATTTCGGCAATCGGCAGGTCTTTTTTCAGTTTCAGGGTCAGCGCCTGGCTGTGGCAACGCATCGCGCCGACGCGGATGCAGAGGCCGTCCACCGGAATGGGGTTGGCGCTGCGGCCCAGGATTTTGTTGCTTTCCACCCCGCCTTTCCATTCTTCTTTGGATTGGCCGTTGCCGAGGTCGGCGTCAATCCACGGGATGAGGCTGCCAGCGAGCGGCACGCCAAAGTTGGCTTTGGGGTAGTCGTCGCTTCGCAGGGCGGCGCTGACTTTGCGGTCGATGTCGAGGATGGCGCTGTGCGCGTCAGCGAGTTCGCCCGCCACTTGTGCGTGTAGGTAGCCCATGCCGGCGAGCAGTTCGCGCATGTTTTTCGCGCCCGCGCCAGAGGCTGCCTGATAGGTCATGCTGGTTGCCCATTCGACGAGGTCGTTTTCAAAGAGGCCGCCGAGCGCCATCAGCATCAGGGAGACGGTGCAGTTGCCGCCGATGAAGTCTTTTTTGCCGTCGCGGATGGCGGCGTCGATGACGTGACGGTTGACCGGGTCAAGGATGATGACGGCGCGATCGTCCATGCGCAGGGCAGAGGCGGCATCAATCCAGTAGCCGTCCCAGCCGCGCGCGCGCAGTTGTGGGTGGATGGCCTTGCTGTAATCGCCGCCCTGGCAGGTGAGGATGATGTCCATCGCCGCGAGCGCGTCGAGGTTGTGCGCGTCTTGCAGGGTTTTGCCACTACCGGCAAAGGCGGGGGCTGCTTCGCCTGCTTGCGAGGTGGAAAAGAGGGTGGTTTCGACGTGAGCGAAGTCGCCTTCTGCCTGCATCCGCTCTACGAGTACGGAGCCGACCATGCCGCGCCAGCCGACGATGCCGAGTTTTTTCATGGGGTGTTCCTCTAAATTTTGAATGGGAGCGGGGTTTTAACACTTTTGCCTACGGGCAGGCAAGCGGGGATTCAGGCGAGCCGCTTGAGGCAGGCGGTGAGCTGTTGCTGCACCAGGGCACGGATAGCACCGAGGTTGTCATCCGGCGCGGGAATGCGGATAAGCGGGATACCCGCCGCCGCCAGGACGATGTCCTTGATTTTGTCGTTGATGCGGGCGATGTCGCGGCTGAGGCCGTGGCCGCTGCCGTCGATTTCGATGACTACCAGCGGGCGCAGTTCGTGGTCGATGACGAGCAGATCCACCCGCTTGCTATTCACCGCCCAATAGGCACGACGGTCTTTGCTTTGCAGGATTTCGCCGAGGCTGACTTGCAGGAGGACTTGTTCGTTGCGGCGGCGCTTTTGCACGATGTCGACAGCGGTCTGGTAGGCGGCTTTTTCGAGACGGTTGGCGAGCGGCTTCGCCTGAAAGGGCGCACCGCGCACCGCTTGCAGGTGCTCGCGGGCGCGTTGCAGGATGGGGTTGTTCTTGTCGCTTTTTTGCCGCTGACGGCGACGCAGGCGAATGATGCCGAGGATGAGCAGCGCCACGATGATAAAAAGGGCGACGCCGATAAGACGGTTATGCGGCATGGTTCAGGGCAGATGCTGCGCTTTGAGGGCGAGGGTGGCGAAGGGGATGATGGTGATGAGGGCAAAGAGGCTGAAGGCGCCGAGCAGGGCGTAATGGCCGCCGATAGCGAGGCCGAGCAGGTTGTCGTGCCCGGCGGTGACGCCGATGATGAGGATGGGAATGTAGAGCGGCACGACGATAAGGAAGCGCAGGAAGGTACCGTGCGTTTGCGCAAGCGTCAGCACGGCGCCGAGCGCGCCGATGAGCAGCAGCGGCAAGCTGCCGAGGGCGAGCAGTGCGGCGGTGGCGGGGATATTTGCGGCGGGGATGTGCAGCATCAGCGCGAGTAGCGGCAGGATAGCAAGGAGCGGCAGGGTGAAACGCAGCCAGGCGGCGGCGAGTTTGGCGGGCAGGAGCAGCCACAGGTCGGGCAGGTGAAGGCGATCCTGACTGAGGGTGCCGTCGGCGTAATCGGCGGCGAAGAGTTGTTCGCCGGCAAGCAGGGCAGCGAGCAGGAGCGCAATCCACAGCGCGGCAGGAGCGATGCGCAGCAGAGTGTCGTTATCCGCACCGCTTGCGAGTGGGAAGAGGATGATGGTGAGGGTGTAGAAAAGGAGCGGTTGCAGGATGGTCTGCGGATTGCGCAGGCTGGTGTGCAGTTCGCGGCGGATAAGGGTGGCTAGCATGAGGCAGGCGGTGATAACGGGGCGCGCAAGGATATACCCAGCGCACGGTATGTGTCATACGCTTTTTGCCGCCGGTTTGTTATCGCGCCATTTCGCGGCATAATGTCGCCGCGACTTTGTCGCTCAATCCATAAACATCAAGGAGTTAACGGATGAAATTGCAAACCCTCGGCCTGAGTATCACCACCGCCCTCTTGCTGGCTGCTTGCGGCGGCAGCAGCAGCGACAACAACACCCCGGCTGACCCGCAAAAGCCCTCCAACCCACAAAAGCCCTCCAACCCACAAAAGCCCTCTACTCCGCAAAAGCCTACCACCCCACCACCGGGCGACAATAACGTCAGCGGCGCGTATAAAGGTAACGTCTTCGTGGTGCCGGTCGGCTCCATGCCGGGCAGCCTCGCCGATGCCAAAGCGACCGGCAGCAACAATCTCGCTGTCCTGAACGCCAATGGCAAACAGATTGCCCTGCAACTGCCCGGTATCTTTTCCGGCGGCATGACCAGTATGAAAGGCGCCACCATCAACGGCCAAAGCTACAAGCTCTTCATCGCCAGTGGCAGCCGCTATGCCAACAGTAAATTCGGCTATATCAACAACGGCAACGAAGACTACATCTTCAGCCAAGGTGCCTATACCACCAATATGCCGACCAGCGGCACGGTTACCTACCAAGGGGATGCCGCCGTCGGTCGCTCCGCTGTCGCCAATACCGCTGTTTCCAATTTCACGGCTGATTTTGGTAAAAAAACCCTCACCGGCAGCATCACGCAGGCAGCGAGGAGCGATGTGCAGTTCCAACCGGTTAACATCAACGCCACCATCAACGGCAACGCTTTCAGCACGGCGGATAACGCCACTGTCAGAAGCACTGGGCACTTCTACGGCGATAACGCCCGCGAAGTCGGCGGTGTCTTCCATGACAGCAGCCAATCGCTGGTGGGTAGCTTCGGCGCCATCCGCAGCAATTAATACCACCCCCCAGAAAATAATCTGAGAGTGTTGGCGCGTCTCGCCGTACTAGTTGTACCGCCTTCGCCGCGCCGCCTTCTCACCTTATTTCCGGGATTGGCATACGCGCTCACCGCGTAACGGCAAAAAGGGCTGCATTGCAGCCCTTTTTCATTGGCAGGACGCTGCACCACCGCCCTACCCTGCCCCCGCGTTTTGCTATGATGACGCGGCTTTTTTGAGGAGATATTTATGTTCAAGCCGCAACTGGTCTTTTTTGATATTGACGACACCCTGTTCCGCAAGTGGGAAAACTTCCTGCCCGAATCGGTGCTACCCGCCTTTCAGGCGCTGCATGAAGCAGGCGTGATGGTGGCGATCGCCACCGGCCGCAGCCCCTGTGCCATCCCTACCAAGGTGCAGGCGGTGATAGAGGCGGTCGGCCTTGACGTGCTGGTGTCCATCAATGGTCAGTTCAACCGTTTTCGCGGTGAGACCATCGCCTCGCATCCCATCGATCCCGCCGATATTGCCGAGGTCATCCGCATCTGCCGCGCCCATGATTGGGACTACGGCTTTATCTCGGAAGAAAAAATGGCGCTCTCCTCCGACCGCCAGCGCGTGCACGATTCGCTCTACGGCACAGTGCCGTATGAGACCGACCCGGATTATTGGCAGCGCCACCCCATCTATCAGATGAACGTCTTTATCACCGCCGAGGAAGAAGCTGCATTCGCCGCTGGCGGCATCTTGCAGCGCGGTTATCAGATGATTCGCTGGCATCCGCTCGCCGTTGATTTATTGCATGCAGACGGCAGCAAGGCGCGCGGCATCCGCGAAGTCTGTGCAGTGCTTGATATACCGCTGGCGCAGGTGATGGCCTTCGGCGATGAACTGAACGACCTGGAAATGTTCAAAACCGTCGGCTTCGGCGTGGCGATGGGCGACGGACGCGAAGAATTGAAGGCGCTGGCTAAATACGTGACCACCCCGCTGGAAGAACACGGCGTCTTTAACGCGCTGGTGCAGCTCGGCGTGATTGACCGCAAGCCCTGGGGGGCCGCATGACACCCAAAATTATCTTCTTTGACATCGATGAGACGCTCTACCGCAAGGCGACGAATTACCTGCCGGAATCCACCGCCCGCGCCATCCGTGCCCTGAAAGCACGCGGCATCATCCCGGCAATCGCCACAGGCCGCACGCTCGCTGCGCTGCCGGACAAGGTGCGCACCCTGGCAGACGCCGAAGGTATCGAGCTTTTCGTCACCATCAATGGCCAGTACAACGCCTTTCGCGGCGAACCCATCGCCTGCAACCCGATGAGCCTTGCCGAAATCGAGCGCTTCACTGCGCTTTTCCGCCGCCACGGCTGGGATTACACCTTCGTCGGCGCAGAAAAAATGGCGTCATCCAGCAGCAATCCGCGCGTCAATGAAGCACTGGCGGGTATCGGCCCGTATATCGTTGACCCCGATTACTACCGGCACCAACCGGTGTACCAATTCCTGCTCTACATTGACCCCGCCGAAGAAACGACGCTGAATGACAGCGGCGAGCTGGGCCGCGAATATCACGCCATGCGCTGGCATCCGTTTTCTGTGGACCTCCTGCACGCCGAAGGCAGCAAGGCGCGCGGCATCCGCAGCGTCTGCGCTGCGCTGGGCGTGCCGCTTGCCGAGACGATGGCCTTCGGCGACGGCCTGAACGACGTGGAAATGTTCAAAACCGTCGGTTTTGGTGTGGCAATGGGCGACGCTGTGCCGGAACTGCGCGCCGTTGCCCAAATGCAAACCGGCACCGTCGAAGAAGACGGCATCTACAACGCCCTGAAAAAACTGGAAATCATCCCATGAAAAACATCCTCGCCCTCATCCTTGCCGCCAGCCTGCTCACCGCCTGCGGTGACGACAAACCCGCTGTCCGCCTCGAAGCAGAGGCGACCATCCCCGCCGACGCACACGACTACTTCAACCACATGGGCCTGCACGACACACGCGGCAGCAAGGGCCAGGTGCGCCTGAGCGAAAGCGGCGAAACCGTGTGGTTCGACAGCGCCCGCACCCTGCTCACCTATCTGCGCCTGCCGGAAACCGCCAACCAGCCGCTCACCGCCTACATCAGCACCTTCGAGCCGCCCGCGCACTGGCTGCCGGTGGAAGATGCCTGGTTCGTGCAGACCCCGCAATCCGCCGAACTCATCGGCAAAGAAGACTACTTCCCCTTCCCCAGCGAAGAAGCGGCGCAGGCCTTTGCCAACGTCCATCAGGGCAAAGTGCTGCGCGGCAAAGATATCAGTGCGACGGATTTGGGGCTGTGAAGCGCTCATAAAGCAAAGCGAATTTGTGCGCTGGCTGCATGCACAAGGCGTCCGCATAGAGCCGGGCGGTAAACATTTAAAGCTGTACTACAACGGCAAACGCAGCCACATGCCCAATCACCCCAATCAGGAACTGGCCAACGGCACCATGCGGGAAATCAAAAAACAGCTTGGTTTATAAACCCGCACCCACCAACAAAAACGGAGAAACCATGCAATACGCCGTTCATATCGAACAAGAAGGCTCACACTACATCGCCACCTTCATGGATAGCGCCCTGACAGGCGTTACCCAGGGAGAAACCCTGGCAGAAGCGCTGGACATGGCGGAAGACATGCTGCTCTGCAACATCGAAGATTTTTTCGACATGGATGAAGCCGTGCCGGATGCCGTCGCACGGGGCGATCATTACGTCCGCCTGTCGCTACTCGTGCGCATGAAAGTGCTGCTGCACAATGAAATGCTCAAGCAGCACATCAGCAAAGCCCAACTCGCCCGCTTGCTGGATACCACGCCACAGGAAATCCGGCGTATTCTGCGGGTGCGGCACAACACCCAACCGGCGATGCTGGAACAGGCGCTAGCGGCTCTCAATACCCATGTCGATCTGGCGGTAACAGCTTGAATCATCGTGCTTTACCCTGCTTATGCAGGATCCGGTAGCGACAAATCCCATAACTACGCCGCGTTCGGTAAGCGGCGGTTTTTTATCGCGTACAAAGAAGCGCAACACAGGAAACACTGCTGTTGCCACCCCCCAAAATGCCGTCTTTCCCCCTTTGCCGTCGCAAGCCCTTACTGCCCCGTCTATTGTTGCTAAAAATCAACCGAGCACCCCCATTCATTCACTACAATCGCGCCGTTTTCGCTTATCAAGGAAATTCTCATGACCCGTCTGCTGTGGTTATTTGCCACCCTGTTCCCGCTCTTCGTTCACGCCGCCGAGCCACTACCCGCTGAAGAAGTCTTCAAGCCCACCATTCATCAGCTGGATGACGGCGACGGCTACCTCACCAAAATCACCATCGACTTCCCCGCAGGTTATTACCTCTATGCCGATAAAACCACCCTGGAAGGCGCAGCGGGCATGGAAGAACGCACACCCGCAGAAGCCAAGGACGATCCCTATCTGGGGCAGGTGATGGTCTGGCACACCCCGCCGACCATTACCCTGCGCCATCACGACGCCGCGCACACCTTCACCCTGACCACGCAAGGCTGTCAGGAAAACGTCCTCTGCTATCCGCCGACGACCTGGACGCTGCACGCCGAGCCCGCCGCTACGGCCAAGCCGCAGCTTTTCAAGGCGGGCAAACAGGAAGTGTTGCCGGAAGACGAGGCCTTTGCCGTGAGCGCGACGGAAACAGGCAGCGAACTTGCCCTGCATTACCGTATGCCGGACGGCTACTACCTCTACCGCCACAGTCTGCGCGCCGAAGTTGACGGCAAGTCGCTTGACTTGCCGCTGCCGGCGGGCGAAACGCATCAGGACGAATTTCTCGGCGAACAGCAGATTTACCGGGGCGAACTCAACCTCAGCCTGCCGCGTCCGGCGACGGGCGGCAAGCTGACCCTGCATCTGCAAGGCTGCGCCGAAGGCCGCATCTGCTACCCGCCGATGACGCGAGACTTCCCGCTCACTGCCGCACTGCCCGCCGCAGCAGCGGAAAAAACCCCGGCGCAGGCGGCCGCCATCGCTCAGGCTGACGCCCCGGAAAGCACCATTGACCGCCTCATCCACCGCCTGAACGACAACTTCTTCATCGCCCTGCCCTTCGTCCTCCTCCTCGGCATCGGCGTCAGCTTCACCGCCTGCATCTACCCGCTGGTGCCCATCGTCACCAGCCTCGTCGTCGGGCAAAACACCAGCAGTGGCCGCGCCTACCGCCTCATCGGTGTTTACGTGCTGGCCATGGGCGCGGCGATGGGGCTGCTCGGCGCCGTCTTCGGCATCTTCCAGATCAACCTGCAAGTCATCCTGCAAAAACCGTGGATAACCGTGCTGGTCGCGCTGCTCTTCGTTGCCCTGTCGCTGTCGCTTTTTGACGTGTACACCCTACAAACCCCGCGCTGGCTGCAAAAACCCGTCGATAAACTCAACCGCCAGCAACAAAGCGGCTCTTACGGCGGCGCGGCGGTGATGGGCGCGCTCTCCATCCTCGTCGTCAGCCCCTGCGCCACGCCGGTCCTGACCGCCCTCCTCCTCTTCACCACCCAGACCAGCCCGCTCAAAGGCGCAACTGCCCTCTTCACCTTCGGCCTCGGCACCGGCCTGCCGCTCCTACTCTTTGCCGGCGCCTTCCGCCGCTTCATGCCGAAGGCAGGCGCGTGGATGGATAACGTCAAAAAAATCTTTGCCTTCGCCCTGCTTGCCATCGGGGTGTGGCTGATTGCCCGCATCCTGCCGCTGGCCTGGGCACTCACCGCCTGGGCGCTGTACGCCATGTTCGCCGCTGCCTACCTTTACGGCGACAGCAAAACCCGCCGCTTCCTCGCCGGCAGTGCCTTCATCGCCGCCCTCGCCCTCGGCATACAGAGCGCCAACCTGCACCTCGGCGCCCCCACCGCCCACGCTGCACCGCAAACACACAGCGCCTTCCGCCACGTAGATAGCGTCGCTGCGCTGGAAGCCGCCATTGCTGCCAGCGACAAACCCGTACTGCTCGACTTCTACGCCGACTGGTGCGTCGCCTGCAAAAAATGGGAAGCCCATATCTGGAACAACCCCGACTTCGCCGCGCGACTTGCGCCCTACACCCTGCTGAAAATCGACGTCACCGACTTCACCGCCGAGCACAAGGCGATGTTCAACCAGCTCAACCTCGTCGGCCCGCCCGCTGTGCTTTATTACCCGCCGCACGGCACGCTGAATGCGCCAAAAGAAACCCTCATCGGCGAAATGGCGCCGGAAGCCTTTACCGCCAAACTGCAAAGCTGGGGCAACTGAGCGGGAAAAGAAAAACGGGCGGAAGCGCCCGTTTGCTTACACACAAGGAACCGTAACATGAACGACAACACCATCACCTATCTCGAATTCACCGCCGCTGACCGCGAACAACTGCACACCGCGCAACGATTCTACGGCGCCGTCTTCGGTTGGCAGTACCAAAGCTGGGGCGACGACTACCTTGATACCGGCGACAGCGGCGTCGGCAGCGGCCTTTGCGTCAACGAGACCGTCACGCCGCCGCTGGCGGTGATTTACTGCGCGCAGTTGGAAGCCGCCTACAACGCCGTCATTGCGGCAGGCGGCGATATCGTCCAGGAAATCTTCAGCTTCCCCGGCGGTCGCCGTTTCCATTTCCGCGATCCGGCGGGCAACATCCTCGCGGTGTGGTCGGATAAGGCAGCTCAATCCGCTGTGGCCTGAGAAAGAGCGAGATTCCATGCCTCGCCTATATAGTTGAAGCGCAACGTCGTTACGATTTATTAGATATTTAACCCTATCTTCTGAATCAGGCGAGCGAATGTGGTAATAGCCGCAGGATTCTGCGCAAGATACAGCGCGGGTTCAATCAGCTCGATTTCATTGATGAGATAGTCGCCGTCCGCCGTGATGAGACCGTCCACCCGCGCATAAGCGGGATGTTCGGGCAAGGCAGCAAGCGCCGCTTGCGCCCGCGCACGCCAGGCAGCTTCGGGTTCAATCGGCAAAATATCGACGCCGTAGGCGGAATTGGCGCGCCATTCCCCCGCTGCGGGGCGACGGTGCGCGGCATGAGAATAGTGTCCGTCAAGATACACCAGGCAGACCTCGCCAAAAGGCGCATCAACAAAGGGCTGAACCAGCATACCCTGCGGATAATCAGCGAGATGCGGCAAGCCGGCGGCAAGGCGGCGCACGCCACGGCCACTTTGCCCAATGAGCGGTTTGATAACTGGATTGTCCCAGCCGCTTGCCGCAATACGCGCCGCCCAGTCGTCGCCAGGCACAAGCGCCATTCCCGGCGTTACCGCTAATCCCTGCGCGGCGAGATCACACAAATAGCGTTTATCCATATTCCATATTTGCAGCGCCGGCGAATTGATGAAGCGTGTCCCGGCCTGCACCTGCTCACGCAGCCAGCGGCGATACGCCGCCGGATCCGTGCTGTAATCCCACACCGCGAGCGGCAGGATGATGGCGGGGCCGGGAGGAATCTCCGGCCAAGGGATGAGCGCGGCATCAAGAGCGGCAGCCAAAGCACGCAGATCCGCATTGCCCTGCGGCCAGGCGGGACAAGTGGCGATGATCGTCTGCATGATATTCCCCGAAAAAAGGCACAAAAAATGCGGCTTTTCGCCGCATAAGAAAAAATGGCGCGCCCGGAAGGATTCGAACCTCCGACCGCCTGGTTCGTAGCCAGGTACTCTATCCAACTGAGCTACGGGCGCGCAAACGCAAAGGAGAAAGAAAGATGGCGCGCCCGGAAGGATTCGAACCTCCGACCGCCTGGTTCGTAGCCAGGTACTCTATCCAACTGAGCTACGGGCGCGTCTTTGCGAGGTCGCGCATTATCCATAGGAGCAGCATGGGCGTCAAGTATTTTTCGGGCTTTTTGCCTCCGTTTTCTCCGCTTCAACTGCCAGAGACAGTGTGCTTCTTGCGGCGGCGCTCGTATCGTTCGTTGATAACGTTTTTTCCTGCAATCAGTAGCCCGTAGCAGAGGAAGGCGCCGGGTGGCAGGGCGGCGAGGATGAGGTGATGCTCGCTGTCATAGAGGCGGATGGTCCAATCGGTACCAGCGCCGAAGATACGGTCCGCGCCGGCGAGCAGGGTGCCGGTTGCGAGGATTTCCCGCAGGCCGCCGAGGAGGATGAGGACAAAGGCGAAGCCCGTGCCCATCGCTGCACCGTCGATAGCGGCGGGCAAAACGCGGTTTTTCGCGGCATAGGCTTCGGCGCGGGCGATGATGACGCAGTTGGTGACGATGAGCGCGAGGTAGATGCCGAGCGACTGGTAAAGCGGGTAGGCCAGCGCCTGGATGAGGATTTCGACCACGGTCACTGCGCCCGCGATGAGCAGGACGAAAACGGGGATACGGATTTCCGGACGCAGCCAGCGGCGGGTAGCGGCGACAAGGGTGTTGGAGAGGGTAAGGACGAAGATGGTGGCAAGGCCGAGGCCGATGGCGTTCACGGTGTCAGTCGAGGTGGCGAGCAGCGGGCATAGGCCGAGGATTTGTACCAGGGCGGGATTGTTATGCCACAGGCCGTTGGCGAGGGTTTTGCGGGTTTCGGGGGTCATAGGCGTTGACCTTTGCTGAGGCGGTAGGTGAGGTCGATGAGGAAGGCCGCAACGGCTAGGGCGGCGCAGGCATAGGCGAGCAGGGGCAGCTGTTCTTTAGGGATTATACAAACGTTCAGATACAGGCATCTGGCAGCAACGACGATGGCAGCAGCGGTACACAGGGCATTGAGCCAGAAGAGGCAGCGGATGACGGGCGGGATGGAAATGAAGGTGTTGCTGTCTGCGGCAAGCGGCGGCAGTGGGCGTTGCTGGATGATGGCATCAATAGCGGCGGCGATTTCCCGGATCGTGTTTTCACCACCGCGCAGATAATCAGGGATAAGGGTGCAGCGGTTGCTGAGGCGATCGGTGATGTGCAGGGAGTAGTGGGTGATGCCGCGATAGGTTTTTGTTTCTATGTTGCTGCGGGCGATATCTGCCCAGGACAGGCTGAAAGGTGTACTGACGATGCCTTGTCCGCTGGTGATGAAGATGTGCAGGCCGTTGTCGTCCATGCCGAGTCCTTTGCTGATACCGCCGTGGTAGTAGTGTTCGCGATAGTTGTTGGCAAGGATATACAGGGAGATTAACGTCAAGCTGGCGCTAACGGCTATGATTAAGACAAGCAACCTAGTGCCATAGGGAGATTCTAAGGCCATGATCCTTGGCCAGGAAGTGGACGGCGAGAGGATGGCAGGCCAAAGGATAGTCAACGCCAGCAACAGTGGCCCAAAATGGATGAGAGCACGGTCGAAAGGGTTGTGTGGCTCGTACCAGGTATGGTTGATCTGGGGCGGTAGGAACGGACGGGCGGGCGGTGGGTTGCCGTTTAGGTAGGCGCTAGCGGCGGCAGCGATGTCGTAATAATCGGCGTCAGTGAGGTGGCGTTTGTGATATTCCACTGTGCCGCCACCCCGCAGGCTGATGAGGAGGTAGTCGCCGTCGTAAAGGACGCTATCAAGGTCGCGCCACTGCCATTGCCATTCGATACGGCGCTGCTCGTCGTGTATGGTCAGCCCTTGCGGTTCGCAGACAACGGCAGGAGTGCGCGGGTCATTGTTCATGCGGAAGATACGGTAATCGCGGTAGAGCTGGTAGAGGCCGAACGCCAACCATAGCGGAATGGCGATAGTCAGCGCGAAGCTCGCCACATAGGCGATGGGCAGGAAGCCAAGGAGGGTGCTGCTCAACCAGTTTCGGGTATGCCGCCAATTGCCGCTTTCTTCGTTGAGTGTGCTACCACCCCAACCACGGGTGCGCGGGTCGTCAAGGTCGGGGATGAAGTCGGTCATGGTATTTCTTTTCTCTCGCTTGGCAGCGGACTAGCGATAGCCCCATCCCGCACAGCGTGCAGGACAGTATTGACCTGGTTGGTGACGGCGCGCGGGGTGATGGTCGCGCCGGTGAAGCTGTCGATGTCGCCGCCATCTTTTTTCACCGCCAGGCGGCTGTTATCCAGGCTTTTCCCGGCGAAGGTGTGTATCCACGGGCTGATGCGGGTGTCGATTTTGTCGCCGAGGCCAGGGGTTTCTTTGTGTTCGAGGACGCGTACGCCGAGCAGGGTGCGCTGGTCGGGGGCAATGCCGATGAGCAGGGTGATGTTGCCGTTGTAGCCTTTGTCGGTATGGCTGCGATAGTAGGTGCTGCCGTCTTTGGCGGTGTAGCGTTCGCCTGGGCTGCCGGCGATGGTGACGGCTTCGCGGCTGGCACGGAAGGCGTCGTCGGCATCCAGGGTGGGCGAGATGGCGCGGAAGGTGCTCAGGAAGGCGGCGGTTTGTTGTGCTTCGATGCGGTTTTTGGCGGCCAGCCAGGTGATGCTGACGGCGCTGATGGTGATGGCGGCGTAGGTGAGGAGGCGTAGGGCGGCGTTGTGCGGGGCTTTCATCGGTAGCGGGGCTGGGTGAGGGGGTCGATGAGGGGGACGAGGGCGTTGCCAATGAGGATGGCGAAGGCGACGCCGTCGGGGAAGTTGCCGAGGTTACGGATGGCGATGGCAAGCGCGCCGACGAGGATGCCGTAGAGCCAGCGCCCCAGTGGGGTGGTAGCGGCAGTCACGGGGTCGGTGGCGATGAAGCAGGCGCCGAAGATGATGGCGCCGCTGCCAAGTTGGGCGTAGGGATTGAGGGTGGTGGCGCCGCCCAGCCAGAAGGCGAGTGCGCAGAGGGTCGCGCCGATGAGGGTTGAGGCGAGCAGGCGGTAGTCGGCGGCGCGGGTGGTGGTGAGCCAGATACCGCCCGCAAGCCAGGTGGCGGCGAGGAGTTGTTGTTGCCAGGGCGGGTAAAGGGCGTGCAGTGATTCGCCGGCGATGCGCAGGGTGCGGCTGTGGTCAAGCAGGGTGGCGGCGCTGGTGGCATCCACGCTGCCGAGGACGACTGGTGCGGCGGGCATGCCGCCCATCAATGCCGGAAAGCTGATGAGGAGGATGGCGAAACCGACCATGGCGGGGTTGAAGGGGTTTTGTCCAAGGCCGCCGTAGAGGTGTTTGCCGAGGAGGACGGCGAAGGCGGTGCCAAGCACCACCAGCCACCACGGCGCAAGGACGGGCAGCGACAGGGCGAGCAGCAGCGCGGTGATGAGGACGCTGCCGTCGCGCAGTGGCGCAAGCGGTTTTTTGCGCATGAGCAGTACGGCGGTCTCGCAGGCGTAGGCGGCCGCAACGGCGACGGCGAGTTGCCCCAGCCAGCGGCTGCCCTGCCACCAGATGAGGACGAGGACGCCGGGGATGAGCGCGGCGGCGACTTGCAGCATGACGCGGCGCAGCGGCGGCGCGGTGTGCAAGTAGGGCGAGGTGGATGGGGTCATGGTGTGTCGTCGTCGGGTTTACGGATGGGCACGGCGGTATCGCGCAGGTGCTGTTTGAGTTTGGCGCGGGCGATACGGCGTTCTTCGGTCTTGGCGCGGGCAGCGGCGAGGCGCGTAGCGCGGGGGTCGGGGTTGTGGTCTGTCATGGTGTTTGGGTTGCGGGTTCAGGTGTAGTCAAAGGTCATCAGGGCAATACGGTTCACGGGTTCGTAGAGCAGGATCATGGTATCCGCGCCGCCTTCGCCCCAGTCGTAGCCTGCGGTCATGGCAATGCAGGTGAAGCGGTGGTTTTGGTAGCGGATGTCCACGGCGCTATCGGCGCTGTCTTTCATGGTGAAGGCGGGTGGCGGGGCTTCGCTGGTCCAGTTGCCGCCGCCGAGGTAGGGCAGGTATTCGGGTTCTTCTCCGAAGCAGGGCAGGCCGGTGTCATCCACATCGCCGAGGAAGCCGCTGTCGCGGTAGTGTTGTTTGCGCGCGGCGTAGCTGTCGCGCATTTCGGTGAAGTATGCTTCGGCTTCCGGGTCGTCGTTGTCGCCGAGGAAGTAGTTTTGGTCGGCGAGGAAGCGGTAGGTGCCGTCATCTTCGAGATGGAAGGCAATCCAGTTGGTGCCGCAGTAGTCGGTGTGCACGGCGGTGGTTTCCATACCGATGTAGCCTTCGTAGGGTTCGAGCGGTTTGACGAGGTGCAGGCGGACGTCGCCGAGGGCGGGATCGAGCGAGGCGAGGTCGAAGGTGGCAAGCGGCAGGAAGTGGTCGGCAAGCCAGGGTTGGGCGGTGGTGAAGACGGTGGCAGAGTCGGGGAAGTAGTCGATATGTGCGGGGCGACGTTCTGAGCGGATGTCGGCGGGGACGGGGATGCGTTCTTGCGACGGCAGGGTGGCGAGGTAGGCTTCGATGGCGGGGCGTGTCGCCGCACCGAGGCTGTTGGGGCCGTAAGCGTAAGCAAGGTCGTTGACGACGCGTGGGACGAGGTCGGGGCGGGGGATGTTGTGGGTAACGGCGGCTTCGGGGTACACGGTCATCAGCATCCGGCCAATGCCTTTATCCGGCGGCGGGTTCAGGTCGCGCAAGAGGTAAGCGGGGTTTTCGAAGCCGTGGCCGGGGGCGTCATTCAGCATTACTGCCAGTGCGCACAGGGCTTGGTATTGTCCGGGCAGGTCGGCCGGCCAGCCACTACGGGTCAGCCATTCGATGTTGTGTGCTTCGCCGTATTGTTTGAGGCGCAGGGCATCACGCAGGGCTTCCGGCGGGTAGTAATCAGCGGGGTCATCCCAAGCCCAGCGCCAGCGGTTGTTTTCGCTGCGCCCGATGTATTGCAGGCGGCAGGGGTGTTTGCCGAGCAGGGCGGTGGCGGTGCTGCGCTCAACGTCGCTCAGGTATTTGCTGTCGTTCGCCCAGCGTTGCAGTTGTTTTTGCCGTTCTTGCGCCAGACCGAGGTAGGGCAAGGCGGCGGCGAGCATGTCGTCGCGCAGGGCGAGGTAGGCGGGGTAGTCGGCAACGGGCAAGGGGTTGTCGTAAAGGGTCATGATGGCTTGTCCTTGTTGGCAAGGCGGGCGGCTTTACGTGCAGCAGCGCGGGCCTTTGCGGCTTCGATGGCGGCTGATTTTGCAGGATCGGTGGGCTGGGCGAAGGGCGGGGCCTCTGCCGTGTTTGTCTCGCTTGGTAGAGGTTCTGTGGTTTGTTCCCCCCTTCCGGCCTCCGGCCACCTTCCCCCGCAAGCGGGGGAAGGGTTGGTTTCTTCGCTGACGGTTGGTTCTGTGGTTTTGTCGCTGGCAGCGAGGCGGGCAGCTTTGCGCGCAGCGGCACGGGCTTTCGCCGCTTCGATAGCGGCGGTTTTGTCGGCGGAGACCGTGATTGTCTCGCTTGGCGGGGTTTGAGACGTTGCAGGCAACGTCTCTACGTTTTCCGTGGTTGCAGGTCGGATGGTGCTGGTGGCGGCTTCAGGGGGTTGTGTCCCCCCTTCCGTCGCTTCGCGACCGCTCGCGGGGGAAGGGATGGTTTCTTCGCTGACGGTTGGTTCTGTGATTTTGTCACTGGCAGCGAGGCGGGCGGCTTTACGCGCGGCAGCGCGGGCTTTTGCCGCTTCGATGGCGGCTGATTTTGCAGGATCGGTGGCTTGGGCGAAGGGCGGGGGCTCTGCCGTGTTTGTCTCGCTTGGGTGGTCTGTTTGCTCAACCCCCATCCCATCCCTTCCCCCATAGGGGGAAGGGCCTTTTTCTTCGGCTGCGGATACTTCAGCGCTGTTGCCGCTGGCGGCGAGGCGGGCGGCTTTACGTGCAGCAGCACGAGCTTTGGCCGTTTCGATAGCAGCAGTTTTGTCGTCGGAGGCCGTGGTTGTCCCGCTTGGCGCGGGTTCGGTAGTTTTTCCGCTAGCGGCGAGACGTTCGGCACGGCGCGCAGCAGCGCGGGCTTTCGCCGCTTCGATGGCAGCGGTTTTGTCGTTGGAGGCCGTGGTTATCCCGCTTGGCGGGCGGTTCGGGGTGTATTTTTCCGGCGGGTTGGGGTCTTGGCGGGTAATAGGTGATGGTGGCGCAGCAGGGGCCGGGTTCGCGGCGGCTTCGCGCAGTTTGGCGCGGCGGGCGTCCATTTGCGCTTGTCTTTCGGCGGCTTCGCGTTCGAGGCGGGCGGTACGCGCTTCGTGGCGGGCGCGGGCGTGTTCGGCGTCTTGTGTTTTTTTGTCGGCGGCGCGGATGTCGCCTTTGCTGTGGCGGTAGTATTGGACGAGCGGGATGCCGGACGGGCAGACGGCCGCGCAGATGCCGCATTCGATGCAGTCAAACAGGCGGTATTGTTTGAGGCGGTTGTGCTGGTTGCTCTGGCTGTACCAAAGGAGTTGTTGCGGCAGGAGTTCCATCGGGCAGGCGTCGGCGCAGCGCGAGCAGCGGATGCACGGGGTTTCTTCGGGGGCGGGGGCGGCAGGCAGGATGAGCAGGCAGTTGCCGGTTTTTTGTAGTGGGGTGTCGAGGGAGGCGATTTCGTAGCCCATCATCGGGCCGCCGATGATGTGGCGATTTTCCGCGCTGTGTTCGTGCCGTTCGCCGCCGCTCTGCTGGATGAGGTCGCGCGCGGCGGTGCCGATACGGATGCGCAGGACTTGCGGCTCGCGGATGCCTTCGCCGCTGATGGTGGTGTAGCGTTCGGTGAGCGGCAGGCCGAGGCTGACAGCGTCGTACACGGCTTTCATGGTGCCGCTGTTGTGGCAGATGAGGCCGTAGTCGCTGGCGTGGGCGTCGGCGGGGACGCGGATGCCGAGCAGCAGTTCGAAGAGTTGGCGGGCGTTGCCGCTGGGGTAACGCACGGGGACGCTGCTGATGCGGATGCGCGGGTCAGCGGCGGCGTCGAGCGCAGCGTGCAGGGCGGCGATGGCTTCGGATTTGTCGTCTTCGATGCCGAAGTGGATGTTGTCTGCGCCGAGGATGCGCGCGGTGATTTGTGCGCCTTTGATGATGGCGGCGGCGTTTTCGCGGATTTGCAGGTCGTCGCAGGTGATGTAGGGCTCGCATTCGGCGGCGTTGATGACGAGGGTGTTGGCGGGATGGCCGAGTTTGCGCGCGGTGGGGAAACCTGCCCCACCGAGGCCGACGATGCCGCAGTCGTGGATGCGCGCGCGCAGTTCGTCCGGCGTGGCGGTCTCGATATCGAGAGCGGGCAGCAGCGGCACGCTTTGGTCTTCACCGTCGCTCGCGAGGATGAGGTGCGGCACGGGGCGGTTGGACGGGTGCATATCCGGGCGCGGCTCGATGGCGCGGATGGTGCCGGAGGTGGGGGCGTGGACGGGGGCGTCCCTGTGATTCGCTGGCGCGGCGAGGAGCTGGCCGCGCAGGACGCGGTCACCGACGGCAACTTGGGCGATGAACGGGGTGCCGTCGTGCTGGATGAGGCTGATGGCGTATTCGTCGCAAAGGGCGGCTTCCCGCGAGGGGCGGGCGGTGCTCATGGTTTTGTGCCCGGGCGGGGTGATGTGGATGCCGCCGTGGAAGGTGGTTTTGCCGGAAAGGAGGCGGGCGAGGAGTTGTTTGATCATGATTCGGTGGGTTGCGGCGGCTACGGTGCCGGTGGCGGAGTTTGCGGTTGTTGCGGGTTCTGCGGTTTGTCCCAGTTCCAGGGTTCGTCGCGCGGCTTCATGATGATGCAGTTGACCGGGCAGGGGTCCACGCAGAGGCGGCAACCAGTGCATTCGTCGCTGATGATGGTATGCATTTTCTGGTTGCTGCCGAGGATGGCATCCACCGGGCAGGCTTTGATGCATTTGGTGCAGCCGATGCACCAGTCTTCAATGATAAAGGCGACTTGCGGCGCGGTCTCTGCGCCGTTTTCGGCGTTGAGTGGTTTGCTTTCCACGCCGAGCAGTTCGGCGAGTTTGTCCACGCCTTCCTGTCCGCCAGGCGGGCAACGGTTGATGTCCGCCTCACCTTTGGCGATGGCTTCGGCGTAGGGTTTGCAACCGGGGAAGCCGCACTGGCCGCACTGGGTCTGCGGCAGAATCGCGTCGATTTTTTCGGCAAGCGGATCGCCTTCGACTTTGTATTTTTGCGCGAAGACGCCGAGCAGCAGGCCGCACAGGGCGATGACGGCGAGCAGGAGGAGGATGGCGAGCCAAATCATGGTTTACACCCAGCCGCCGAAGCCCATGAAGGCGATAGCGAGAATGCCCGCCGTCATCAGTGCCGCCGGGGTGCCTTTGAAGGGTGCGGGCACGTCGGCAGCGTCGATGCGTTCGCGGATGGCAGCGAAGATGACGAGGACGAGGGTGAAGCCGACCGCCGCACCGAAGCCGTACAGCGCGGATTGCAGCAGATTATGCTGCTGGTTGGCGTTCAGGAGGGCGACGCCGAGCACGGCACAGTTGGTGGTAATCAGCGGCAGATACACGCCGAGCAGGCGGTGCAGCACGGGGCTGGTTTTGGCGATGTACATTTCAGTCAGGCCGACGAGGACGGCGATAGCGACGATGAAGCCGATGGTGCGCAGGTAGGTGATACCGAAGGGGGTGAGCAGATAGGTGTCGAGCAGGTAGGCGCTGACGGCGGAGAGGGTGAGGACGAAGGCGGTGGCAAAGCCCATGCCGAGGGCGGTATCGATTTTGCGCGAGACGCCCATGAAGGGGCAAAGACCGAGGAATTGCGAGAGGACGAAGTTGTTCACCAAAACGGTGCTCAACACGATATAGAAGTAGCTGTGCATGGGGTGTGGCGGCAGTAAAAAGCTGCGCGCATTCTAGCGCAACGGTCACCGGGTGACGGTTGATAAACGCAAAGGGTCAATCCTGCATTCCCGCTGATTTTTTCAGGGGGGATAAGTCGTTATAATTCGCCAAACCCTTTATTTATGAGGTTTCTCCCATGCATATTTCCCCCCAAGAATACCTGCTCTACCTGCAATACCTCGGTCTTGCCATCGTGCTGGAAGCCGTCTTCGCCGCCGCTTATCTGCACAGCACCCCCAACGCCGAGCTGCGCCTCACCCGCGAGGGCAATACCGCCTGCGCCCTGTCGTTTGGCGGTGCGCTCATCGGTTTTAGCCTGCCGCTTGCCGCCAGCATCCGGCAAAGCGTGCAGCTGGTGGATTTTATCCTCTGGGGCGTCGTCGCCGCTGTCATCCAGATAGCGCTCTATCACATCGCCACCCGCCTCATCATCAGAAACGCCAGCCGCGAACTCGCCAATAACAACACCGCCGTCGGCACCCTGCTCGCCGCGCTGTCCATCAGCATTGGCCTGCTCAACGCCGCCTGCCTCAGCTAAGGAGACCCCTATGTTCGGAAGCTTTATCCGCAAACAGTTCATCGACGTCATCGAATGGCCGGATCCGGAAGACGACCAGCTCATTTGGCGCTATCCCGCCATCGACCGTGAAATCCAGACCGGCGCCACCCTTATCGTGCGCGAAAGCCAGCTCGCCATGTTCGTGGACGAGGGCAAAACGGCGGACATCTTCGCCGCCGGCACCCACACCCTCAGCACCCAGACGCTGCCCATCCTCACCAACCTGAAAAACTGGGACAAAGCCTTTGCCTCGCCCTTCAAGAGCGACGTGTACTACTTCGGCACCCGTCAGCAACTTGGCCGCCGCTGGGGTACCGCCCAGCCCGTAACCGTCCGCGACAGCGAATTTGGCGCCGTACAACTGCGCGCCTTCGGTATGTACGCCTACCGCCTGAGCGACCCCGCCAAATTCTTCAACGAAGTCAGCGGCGTTGTCGGCGAATATCGCGCCGGCCAGCTTGACGATCCGCTGCGCAACACCATCACCAGCCAGCTCGCCGGCCTCTTCGGCACCTCAGGTATCCCCTTCCTTGACATGGCGGCGAACCAGCCCCTGCTCGCGCAAAAACTCGCCGAACACGTCGCCCCCGCCTTTGCCGCCCTGGGCCTCACCCTCGAAAGCATCACCGTCGAAAGCATCACCCTGCCGGAGGCTATCCAGAAAGCGCTGGACGAGCGCATCAGCATGGGCGTCATCGGCGATTTGAACCGCTACACCCAATACCAGACCGCACAAGCCATCCCGCTTGCCGCGCAGAACGAAGGCGGACTCGCCGGACTCGGTGCGGGCATCGGCGTCGGCGCCGGCATCGGGCAGAACATGGCAGCCGCCATGAGCACCGGCCTGAACAACGCAAACGCCGCGAACGACATCCAGGCGCGCCTCACCCAACTCAAAACCCTGCACGATCAGGGACTCATCAGCGCCGATGACTACGAAAAAGCCAAGGCGGAAGTCCTCAAGAAACTGACCAGCTAAACGTAGCACGCCCCTCCCGCCGGAGGGGCGTATTGTTTGGAGCAAAACCATGCAAGAAAAACACCCGCTACCACGCCGCCAAGGCCTCGACTTGCCGCATGGCGGGGTCTGTTGGCTTTTATCTATATATTGGTGACTATCGTGCTGATATTTCCGCCCAAAAATCCGCAAATAGAACAAATGTGGGATGACATTATCATCGCAAATCTTAGTTGGAAGTGGGTCTGTATCTTTGCGATTGGCGCGGCTATTCTAGATAGCCTGCTTTGGCTTATCCGTCATCATTCCTGGTCTTTGTTCGGCATCCTGATGTTTTTATTGGTGCCTCCCATCCTGATGTCCACCACAGCAGACTTAGCAGAAATCAGCCATTTAAATTACGTCCCCAAACTGGTCTTACCCATTGCCGCATATGACATGCTGGCCGGCAACGCTTCCGACGACAAAAAATTTTTCACTGTCATTTTTTCGCTTATTGGGTTTGCTCTGTCCTACGTTGCTATCATCATCATCATGTTTATAGTAGGTTTTTCTACCTATCGAGGCTGAAAAAACATCGAAAAAGTCTTTGCCCTTAGAACGTGTTCATAGTCTCAGTCTCTGCTGTAAACTATCGGCATGAACAGAAAAACCTACCCAAGCGATATCAGTCGCGAGCAATTTGCGCCTCTCCTTCCCCTGCTGGAAAGTGCCCGTAAACGCACAGCGCCACGCCAGGTGGACTTGTACGATGTTTTTTGTGCCATTCTCTATCTGCAACGCACTGGCTGCTCCTGGCGTGCTTTGCCGGGCGATTTCCCCAAATGGCGCACCGTGCATTCCTACTTCCAGAGATGGACTGAGCCACGCGAGAGTGGCATCAGCATCCTTGAGGAAGCATTAAAAAAATCAGGTAGTTGCGGAGCGTCGCAAGCAGGGGCGCCATGAAGAAACCACCTTCCTGATTATTAATGCGCAGAGTGTGAGGAACACGGATACGGCCATGGAAAAAGGCTACGATGCCGACAAGAAGGTTAGCGGTATATAGCGGTTGACACGCAAGGTTTGCCGCATGCCCTTGCGGTAACGACGGCGGATGTTACGGATAGAAAAGGTTGTCTTTTGGCATTAAAACGCGAACTGGATAATCTTGGTGCGATACAAAAAATCCTTGCTGACGGTGGTTACACAGGTAAAGCATTTGCTTCGTTGGTACAGGAGTTGATTGGTGCGGAGGTAGAGATTGCCAAACGAAACGAATTGCACCGTTTTGCGGTATTGCCAAAGCGATGGGTAGTAGAGCGTAGCTTTTCCTGGTTGGAAAAGAACAGGCGGCTTTGGAAAAACTGCGAGCGTAAGTTGAGTACCAGTCTGCAAATGGTCGTTTTGGCTTTCTTGGGCGTCCTGCTACGAAGACTGTGAACACGTTCTTAGATGTTTAACTATAAAAAGCCGGACGTTGTCCGGCTTTTTTTATGGTCCTGCATTACTCGTTGGCGTAGGGGTTCGCCTTGTCGCGGTAGCTGATGCGGATCGGCGTGCCGTGCAGTTTGAACTGTTTGCGGAAGAATTTGCTGAGGTAGGTGGTATAGCTGTCGGGAACGTTCGTGGTGCGCGTGCCGTGAATGATGATGTGCGGCGGGTTGCGCCCACCCTGGTGCGCGTATTGCAGTTTGATGGAGCGGCCCTGTACCAGCGGTGGCTGATGGCGGTGGTAGGCAGTTTCCAGCGCTTCGGTGAGTTTGTTGGTAGAGAGTTCGGCCATTGCCGAGCGATAGACTTTTTTCACCGCTGGCAGCAGTTTGCGGATGTTGCTGCCGTGCAGCGCCGAGATGTAGAAGACTTCGGCGTAGTCCACAAAGTGCAGTTTGCGCGTGAATTGCTGGCAGATGGTTTCGCGCTGTTCGGCGTCGAGGTGGTCCCATTTGTTGATAGCGATGATGAGACCGCGTCCGCGGCGGGTGATTTCGCCGAGAAGATGCGCGTCCTGTTCGCTCACGCCTTCGTGCGCATCCAGCATGAGGATGACGACGTTGGCGCGTTCGATGGCATCCAGGGTTTTGACGATGGAGAATTTTTCAATTTTGTCGTTGACCCGCGCTTTGCGGCGGATACCGGCGGTGTCGATGAGGGTGAAACGGTCACCAGTGTCGTCTTCGTAGGGGATAGCGATGGCGTCGCGGGTGGTACCGGCGACGGGGCTGGCGACGAGGCGTTCTTCGCCGATGAGACGGTTGAGCAGGGTGGATTTGCCGGTGTTGGGGCGACCGATGACGGCAAGGGCGATGCTGTTGTCTGTGTTCTCGCCAACGTCGTCCGGTTCACCGAATTGTTCGGCATCAGGCAGTTCGTGCAGGCGGGCAATAATGCGCTCTGCCAGGCGGTTGATGCCACGACGGTGTTCTGCCGCAATCGCGAGGGTATCGGCGATGCCAAGGGCGAAAAAGTCGGCAAGGATGAGGTTAGGATCAGCGAAATCGGTTTTGTTAACGGCGAGGATAACGGGCTTGTGGCTGCGCCGCAGTTCTTGCGCAATTTGTTCGTCCACAGCGGTGAGGCCGTCGCGTCCGTCCACGAGGAAGACGACGACATCGGCTTCGTTAACGGCAGCGCGCGCCTGTTGATCCACGCGGTAGTCGATTTGCGCTTCTTCTTCGCGCAGGAGGCCGCCGGTATCGATAATGCGGCAGGGCATATCCATGAGGCGCGCTTCGCCATAGTTGCGGTCACGGGTGAGGCCGGGCGTGTCGGAGACGAGGCTGTCGCGGCTGCGGGTCAGGGTGTTAAACAGGGTCGATTTGCCGACGTTGGGGCGACCGACCAGCGCCACCAGCGGTTTGCGCAGGGTGTTCATGGGGTGTCCTTGTGATTTTGTATGCTGTGTTGAGGCGAATGGACGCGCCAAGTGAAAATCGGCGCGGTTTTACCGCGCCGTGTGGGGAATGGTTATTCGGGCCGGAAGTTGATGAGGTTGCCGTCTTTGAGTTGCCAGACGATGCTGTCGCGCTGGACGAGGGCGGGAACGTCGGCGGTGCTGGAGGCAAGACGCTGCTGTCCGACGATGTTGCCGCTGGCGCCATCCAGCCAGTGCAGCCAGCCCTGGTAGTCGATAACGCCAACGCGTCCGTCCGGCAGTGTGAAGGGGGGTGAGAGGTAGCGCCCTTCGAGGCGGTCGTTTTTCCAGCGGATGCTGCCGTCGCGGCGGTTCAGGGCGATGACGTGGTCAATGTCACTGACGAGGTACACACCATCGCGGCTGAGGGCGATGTCTTTTTGTGTAGAGGCTTGTTCTTGTCGCCACAGCGGTTGGCCTTGTTGCAGGTCAACGGCAAAGAGCATGGACTGGTAGGCGGCGCCGTAGAGGACGCCGTCTGCAACTTGCGGGGTGCTGTCCATGTCCACCAGGCGGGCAACGGGGTTGCTGCCGGCGCTGTTGGCGATGCGCTGTTCAACGACAGGCAGGCCAGAGCGTTGGTCAAGGACGACAAAGTAGCCGTTGTCGGTGGTGAGGATGACGACTCCGCCGCCTACTACGGGTTCGGCATTACCGCGCACGCTGAGAACCGGTTCTTTGATGCGGTAGCGCCACAGTTCGCTGCCATTGGCAGCGTCGAAGGCGGTGAGAACGCCATCAATGCTGCGCGCAAAGACGAGACCGTCAGCAACAACTGGAGCGGCCAGCATCAGGCTGGATAGCGGTGCGCGCCATTCGGTTTCACCGTCTGCGGCGGAGAGCGCCAGCAGGTCGCCATTGCTGGTGCCGAGGTAAACGTTGCGGCGATCTACAGCGACGCCAGCACTGATGTTGTTGCCAAGCTTTTGTTGCCAGGCGGTGCTGCCATCGCTGTTGTAGGCATAGAGGCGGCCATTGGCGGAGACCGCGTAGATGCGCCCGCCCCAGATGGCGGGTTTGAGGGCAAGGCCTTCGTCTGCGCCGCCGCTGCCGAGTTTGTGTTTCCACAACAGGGTGGCACCTGCGCTGCCGCTGGCGGCAGGCAGGGGTTTGGGCGCGGGACGGTTGTCCTTGCCGAGGAAAAAATCAGAGGTGGAAGAGCAGGCGCTCAGGACGAAGACGCCGGCGAGCAGCAGGGCGCTGCGGCGGGTGGTGTTCATTGGCCGTTTCCTTCCAGTGCCAGGCGGGCTTGCAGGGCGTTGATTTGCAGGGCGGTCGCCGGGGCAGGAGCAAGTTGCTGGCTGCGTTCGTAATCGGCCAGCGCATCTTTGCTTTTGCCCTGTTTGTCGTGGATATAGCCTTGCAGCGCTGCTGCTTGGGCGGCATAGGCGCTGTCGCGCAGTTGTTCGCTTTGTTGCAGGGCTTCGTCGTAGTTGCCTTGGGCGGCAAGCGTGAGGGCCAGCTGCCAGCGGGCGCTTTGCGCCAGTAGTTCGTCTTTGCTGGCGGCCGCCAGTTTCAGCGCGGCTATCGCATCATCGTTTTTGTTTTCTTTGCGGTAGGCTCCGGCCATGTTCAATGCGGCCAGTTCGGCGATTTCCCCACCTTCTTTAAGCAGGCTGTCGTAAGCGCTCGCGGCGTCTTGCGGTTTGTTTTGTTCGAGAGCTTGCAGGATAGTGTCCAGCTGGGCCGATTCGTTGTTGCGTTGCTCCGCCTGTTTGCCTTGCCAGTAACGGTAGCCGCCGATAGCGCTGAGTCCGAGGACCAGACCAATGATGATGGTCAGGCCGTATTGTTGCAGCCATTCGCGGATAAGTTCGAGGGTTTCTTCGTCGGTTCTGTCGCTCATGGGATTTCCTTGTTGCGTGCTTCGAGGTAGGCGGGCAGGTCGGCAAGCGGCAGGATCTGCTGACTGCCGTCGCGCAAGTTTTTCAGGGCGGCGCTGTGCGTGGCCGCTTCATCGTCGCCGATGATGAGTGCGTAGTGCGCTCCTTCCTGGTCGGCTTTGCGGATTTGCGTTTTCAGCGGCTGGATTTGGTTGTGGGCGACAACGCTGATACCGCGCGCGCGCAGGGTTTGCACCAGCGGCAGCAGCAAGCTGAAGTGGGCATCAGCAGTAGCAATGGCGTACACCAGCGGTTGCGGCATATGGAAGATGTCGCGCTGTTGTGCGAGCAGCATGATGCGCTCGATGCCGAAGGCGAAACCGGCTGCCGGGGTTGGTTTGCCACCGAGTTGTTCAATGAGACCGTCGTAGCGGCCACCGGCGGTAACGGTGCCTTGGGCACCAAGGGCATCGGTCGTCCACTCAAAGACGGTGTGGCAGTAATAGTCAAGACCGCGTACCAGGCGCGGATTGCGCTGCCAGGCGATACCGAGGGCATCCAGCAGTGTGCAGAGTTGCGCGAAGTGGTTACGGCTGGCTTCGCCGAGATAGTCATCAAGGATAGGGGCGCCATCTAGCACTTGCTGCACACCCGCGTTTTTGCTGTCGAGGATACGCAGTGGATTCGTGGTGAGGCGACGGCGGCTGTCTTCATCCAGGGCGTCGGTATGCTGTTGCAGATAGGCAACGAGTGCCTGCTGGAAGGCGTGGCGTTCTTCAGCAAGGCCAATGGTGTTGATTTCGAGCGTCAGCAGGTCAAGGATGTTCAGGCGGCGGAAAAGGTCGGCGCAAAGGCTGATGAGTTCGGCGTCTTGTGCCGCGCCGGCAATGCCCAGTGCTTCAACACTCACTTGTGAGAATTGACGGCTGCGCCCTTTTTGCGGGCGTTCGTAACGGAACATCGGCCCTTCGGCGTATACACGCTGCGGCTGTTGCAGCTTGCCGTGCTGGATCATTGCCCGCACCACGCCAGCAGTCGCTTCTGGACGCAGGGTGATGCTCTCGTCGTTGCGATCAGCGAAGGTGTACATCTCTTTGCTGACCACGTCGGTTTCTTCACCAACGGCGCGTTTGAACAGGCCGGTTTGTTCAAGCAGCGGCAGTTGCAGCGGGTGATAGCCATAGCAGGCGAGAACACCGTGAATGCAGTCGTGCAGTTGTTGCAGGTAATCGGCTTCCGGCGGGAAGATGTCGTTCATCCCGCGCAGGGACTGGATTTGTGGTTTAGCCATTGGGGATATCTACGTTGAAGCGGCGGCCGGAATTTTTCTGCCGATAGTTATCCAGCGGTTGTTCCTGACCGTTGATGAGCATGACAACGCCGTCCGGACGGCCAATATTGAAGCTGTACGGCGCGCCATCCGCAGGCAGCTCGACTTTTTCACCCGGTTTGATAATGCGTGAGACCACGGATTTGCGTTTGCTATCCTGGATTTGTACCCAGCTTTCGGTCGAGAAGGTGAGCTGGATGCCGCGTGAGCCCTCGCTCGTTGTCGGGGCTTGTGTGGCACTGTTATCGGTAGCAGGCGGGGTTTCGCTGCTGCCTGCCGTTGTCGCGGTGTTGGCAGGCGGGGTAATGCCGTTGATAACTTCAGGATTAACGGGTACGCCTTCCGGAGTGGTCGGCGGGACTTGCGGGTTACCGCCGACTTCTAGCACGATGTCTTCGCTATTGTTACCGCCTGGCGGGGTCAGGACTTCGCCTTCTTGTTGTGTCGGCTGATTAAAGGCGCCGTTAATTTGCTTCATCAACCATGAATTGTTATCAAAGAGCTGGTAGAGCAGAAAGCCACCGACCAGCACAACCGGGATCAAAAGCAACCATGAACCAAGATAGCTGCGGCGATAGGAGCGGCTTTGGCTTTCAACGTTGGCAGCGCTCAGGCGCAGTTCCGGCGGCGGTTCACGCCCAATTTTGTTGAATGCCTGACCGACAGCAGCCTCATTCAGGCCGAGAAAGCGGGCATAGAGGCTGAGGTAGCCGCGAGTGAAAACCGGTGCACCGATTTCACCAAAACGGTTCTGTTCGAGTTTTTCAATGATTTCCTGACTAAGGTTGGACTGCATGGCGGCGGTGGCGATGGACAGTTCGCGTTTCATCCGTGCTGCAGAGAGGACAGCGCCAATGTCAAGAGTGCCTGTTGTGGTGGTTTTTTCGCTCATGGTCAGATCCCCAGCGATTGTGCCTGCGGTGTGTTCTTGTAATTGGCCCGCATGACGCGCACCAATTCTTCTTCCATGCGACTATCGCCGCCTTTACGCGCCGCTTCGATGCCAATTTTCACGCTTTGCGGGCTGTAGCCAACATAGGTGTGTACCACTTTCAGGTAACGCAGAGCGCCTGCAGCATCGCCTTTTTGCAGGGAGATTTCCGCCAGTGGCAAGAGAGCGCCTTCGGCCTGCGGGTTGACGGCAATGGCCTGTTTGTAGGCATTTTCCGCCTGCCCGGTCTGGCTACGGGCTGCCATGCAGTTGCCTTCGGCGATGTAGGCCGCTGCCTTGAATTCGGCGTTGCGGGCACGCATCTGGTTCAACAGTGTCTGCATTTCGCTGTCGCGGTCAAACTTGCAGAGGAAGGTCGCGTAGTTGACGTGACCAAGCAGGTACTCAGGATGGCTGCGAATGAGTTTTTGGTAAATCTGGTTGCCAGAGGAAATGTCACGTGCTTCTTCGTAAAGCACGGCCAAGATGTTCCAGGCATCCGGCGGGTGCGAGTCGATTTCAATGGCGCGTTTCAGCTTGGGCTCGGCGAGGTCGTAACGCCCCATCTGCACGTATTTGGCACCCAGTTCGACGTAATCCTGATACGCCTGTTTGTAGTCGGTTTTCTTTTCGATGCGGGTGGGCAGGTCATTGCTATCGTCGCTTTTGCTGCCAAAGCCGAAGCTGCTGCAGCCACCCAGCATGACAGCGGCAGCCAAGGCGCTGAATCGTGTGATGGTCTTTGTTTTCATAGGGTTTCCACCTCTTTTCTGGAAAGTTTGCGTTCACGGCGGCTGCGGTCTTTGACCTGTCCCACCAGCTGCCCACAGGCAGCATCTATGTCTTCTCCGCGTGTTTTGCGGATGGTTGCCACGTAACCGTTTTCGGTCAGATAGCGTTGGAATGCAAGGATGTCGCCGCGTTTCGAGCATTCAAAGCGGCTGCCTGGAAAGGCATTGAAGGGGATGAGGTTGATTTTTCCCGGGATGCCCCGCAGCAGTTCAACCAGCTGTTGCGCGTGTTCGAGGCTGTCGTTGACACCACGCAGCATGACGTATTCCCAAGTCACACCACCGTGCTGACCGTTATGCTGCACGTATTGATGACAGGCATCAAGCAGGGCATCCAGTCCGTAGCGGGCGTTGACCGGCACGATCTGATTGCGTAGTTCGTCGTTTGGTGCATGCAGCGAAACGGCGAGGCTGAGATCAGTCACTTCGCGCAAAGTGTGAATGGCAGGGACAATGCCGGAAGTGCTGAGGGTGACACGCCGTTTTGAGAGGCCGAAGGCGTAGTCATCCATCATCAGGCGGGTAGCGGGCAGGACGTTATTGAAGTTGACCAAAGGTTCGCCCATACCCATCAGTACGACATTGGTGACGACGCGGTTGTTGCCGTGACGGTCGCAGTTAAGCATTTCTTTGGCGAGCCAGACTTGTACGATGATTTCACCGCTGGTCAGGTTGCGGTTAAAACCTTCGTGAGCGGTTGAGCAGAACGGGCAGGCCAGCGCACAGCCCGCTTGTGAAGAGATGCAGAGGGTGCCGCGATCGTCTTCGGGGATGAAGACGGTCTCAATGCTATTGCCGCAGTCGTAGCGGAAGACCCATTTGCGCGTACCATCGCTGGCAAGACGGTCGGCGATGACGGTAGGAAAACGCAATTCGGCGGTAGCTTTCAGTTTCTCGCGCAGCGATTTGCTGAGATCGGTCATCGCGTCGAAATCCGTGACGCGTTCGTGGTAAATCCATTTCATCAGCTGCCGCGCACGGAAGGGCTTTTCTCCCTGTTCGGCGAACCACGCCGTCAACGCTTCGCGGTCAAAGTCGAAAAGGTTGACTTTGTCGCTCATCAGCAGCACAGCTCGCGTTCGGCAAAGAAGAAGGCGATTTCGCGGGCGGCATTTTCTGCACTATCCGAACCGTGCACGGCATTCTCGCTTTTGCTGCCGGCAAATTCAGCGCGCAAGGTACCAGGAGCGGCTTCGGCGGGATCGGTCGCGCCCATCAGTTCACGGTAACGGGCGACGGCGTTATCGCCGCGCAGCACCTGCACTAGGACGGGGCCAGAGGTCATGAAGGCGACCAGTTCGGCAAAAAAAGGACGTTCACGGTGAACGTCATAAAAGCGCGCGGCGTCATCGTGGCTGAGGCGCAACATTTTTGCCGCAACGATATCAAGTCCCTGTTGTTCGATGCGGGCGAGAATAGCCCCGGTATGGTGATTGCGCACGGCGTCGGGCTTAACGATGGATAGCGTCAATTGCACAGACATGGATGCTCCGTGAAGAATGTGTGAGGGTAAAAGCGGGCGGTATGGTAGCACATAAGGCAATAGTGATTGAAATCAAACACCGCTGCTGTCAAGGAAGAAGACGTGTGGTTGTCTCGCGCAAGCGATTTAATCATATAGCGCGCGCAGGGCAGCGAGGCGTTCCGGTGTGCCGATGTCGCGCCATTCGCCACCGTATTCTTCGCCGCTCAGTTCGCCGCGCGGCAGGTGGGCACGCAGGATGGGTGCCAGCGGGCGGAAGCCGGGCAGAACGTCCGCAAAGAGACGTGGATGCAGCACGGCGATGCCGGTGTAAGTCAGGGTTTCGCCCGCAATCAGGATATTGCCCGCCAGTGAAAAGTCACCGCGCGCTTTCCAGGCGGGTGTAGCAGTGAGCAACAGGTGGGCGAGGCTGTCAGCGGGGTGGCTTTCGCTGAAGCGGCGTAAATCCACATCGCACCACACGTCGGCGTTGACCACGAGAAACGGCGCGTCTTCCAGCAGCGGCAGGGCCTGGACGATACCGCCCGCGGTTTCCAGCCCTTCTTCCGGCTCGCGTGAATAGATGATGTGCAGGCCATAAGCGCTGCCGTCGCCGAGTGCGCTTTCTATCATCGCGCCGCGATAGCCAAGGTTGATGACGACTTCCCGGAAGCCGGCGCGCGCCAGGCGGCGCAGTTGCCAGCCGATTAAGGTGTCGTCGCCAACGCGCAAGAGCGGTTTCGGGCAGTCGTCGGTGAGCGCCCCCATGCGTTTGCCGCGTCCGGCGGCGAGGATCATCGCTTTCATGTCAGTTTCTCTTGTAATCGGGGGATAGCGCGGCGCAGTTCGTCCGCCATCCAGACAGTGTGCGGTAATGCCGCCGCTTCGTCGCAGGCGTAGGCGAGCACCAGCGGCAGATCGGCGAGATAGCCGCGCTTGCCATCGCGTTCGGCGAGGCGGACGAACAGTCCCAGCACTTTGAGGTGGCGTTGCAGGGAGACGGCATCGCAGGTCTGTGCCCAGTCTTCGGCAGATTCCTGCGGCAGGTAGCGGGCACGGAAGTTGGCTTCCCAGCGGCGTACGTCCGCTTGTGGATAGCGGATGTAGCAGTCGCGGGTGAGTGAGACAAGGTCGTAGGCGGGGCTACCCCATAGCGCATCCTGAAAGTCGAGGATGCCAATGCTGCCGTCGGCGCGGCGCATCAGGTTGCGGCAATGGTAGTCACGGTGTACGCACAGCGCCCTGCCCTGTCCTGCCCGCTTGACCAGCCAGTTTTCGCTTTCCTGCCAACGCGCTGTGTCCACCGCGATATCCAGCCACGGCAGGAACCATTCGCGGGTGAGCGCCACTTCGGTATGCAGGCGGGAGGGTTCGTAGGGCGGGATGTCCGCTTGCAAGGTCGCGGTCACCTGCTGCCATTGCCCCAGGAGTGTCAGCGCCTGCGGCAGGGTTGCGGCAGCGTTTTCCCGCAGGTCTTGCCAGAGCCAGCGGTCGCCGAAGTCGTCCAGCAGCAGGAAACCCTGCACGCTGTCGGCGGCGTGGATATACGGCACAGGCAGGCCGCAAGCAGCGAATTGCCGCGCATGTTGCACGAAGAGGTCAATGCCGCCTGCGGCCACAGGCGCATCCATGAGGATGTAGCTGGCGCCATTTATCTGGCAGCGGTAGTAGCTGCGGTAGCTGGCATCGCCGCCAAGCGGAGTGAGAGTTGCCGCCTCTCCGATATAAGAAACCGCGAAAGCACGGCGGGCACTTTCGCGGTCGGTTGGCTGCGTCATAAATCAGGCGGCGGGTTTGGTTTCTGCCGGTTTTTCCTCAGCAGCCGGTTTGGCTTCTTCGGCTTTGCTGGCGTCAGCCGGTTTGGCTTCTTCGGCTTTGTCAGTATCAGCCGGTTTGGCTTCTTCAGTCTTGGCAGCGTTTTTGGTTGCCAGCGTGTTTAACTTGTCGAATAGGCGCGGATAGTTGTTATCGGCACCGATGACGTATTTGCCGTCCACAATAAAGCCCGGCACGCCATCCAGTTGCGAGGCATTGAACGAATCGCGTGCCTGATTGAGCTTCTGCTGCACCGCAAGCGACTTCCAGGCTTTTTCCACGTCTTCCTGCTTGGCGCCGTTTTCGACGAGGAATTTCATCGCCGCCCCCTTGTCAAAGATGATGCCGCGTTTGCCGTCCTTGTGAACCGCATCAAATATTTTTTCGTCCATTTCCGGGACGGCCATACCGAGTTCACGCACTACATAGAATAGGCGCGCACCACCTTCCCAGTTGCCCGTAAACGCTGGGATGCGGATGAAGTCGATGGAAGCGTCCTTACCGTCGCCCAACCATTTCTGCAAAGACGGCTCCATGGCATAACAGTGCCCGCAGCCATACCAGAAGAAATTGATCACCTGCCCAGCCTTGGCTTCGGCAACCGGCGTCGCCAGTGTGGTGTAATCCGCGCCTTCCACATATTTCAACTGCGCCTGCGCCCCTCCGGCGAAAGCGGCAGCGAGTAGCATGGCGATAACAGATTTCTTCAACATAAAAACTCCATGAACTAAGAAAGTAGGGAAAAATGAGGCGCGCATTATACGCATCCGCCTCACCACGCCACGCTGCCTATCTGAACCGTAACGCAGGCAATTTGGCAGCAGGGGAAACCGGCCGTGTCTTTGCCATTTTCCACAGCATTCCCTTTTCTTTCACCGTCTTGCACAGCGGTTAACAAAATGCTTAACTTCACTTAATATAAATCCCCAACATCGTCACTTATATCAATTATCTGGAGAGCCTTGCATGAACGAGATCCTCGCAATTTATCTTGCCGAAGCCCGCCGTGTTGCGGCGCAATTAGCCGATTATTCCCCGCCGCCTACGCCGCTGATTACCAGCGACGCGGTTGCCTTCGGTGTGCTGATGGGGGTGCTGGGGCTGATTTTTTATACCGGCTCGCGCAAGAGCGGTTTTTGGGCAAAGTTTTATACCCATATCCCCATGCTGCTGCTGTGTTATTTCATTCCCGGCCTGCTCAGCACGTTTCATATTGTCAGCCCGGAAAGCAGCAAGCATATTTATCACATCGCCTCGCGCTATCTGTTGCCTGCCGCCTTATTCTTGTTGACGCTTTCTATTGATTTACAAAAAATTATCGGCCTGGGCTGGAAGGCACTTGCCATGTTTTTCGCCGCAACCGTCGGTGTGGTTCTCGGCGGCCCGTTTGCTGTCTGGCTGTTCCATATGATTAACCCAGAATGGGTGGCGGGTGATTTGTGGAAAGGCTTTTCCACGGTCGCCGGCAGCTGGATCGGCGGTGGTGCGAACCAGACCGCGATGAAGGAGCTCTATCATGTCAATGACACGCTCTTCGGCACGATGGTTGTGGTTGATGTGGTGGTTGCGGAGCTGTGGATGATCGGCCTGCTGTTCATGGCGAAGAAATCCGACAGCGTTGACCGCTGGTTGAAAGCGGACACCAGCGCTATTGATACGCTCAAGCATACCGTCGAAAAGTATGTACGCGAGAATGAGCGCATTGCACAACTCTCTGATTTCATGGTTATTCTTGGCCTTACCTTTGCCATCGTCGGCGTGAGCCATCTCTTTGGCGATCACATCGCCGCCTGGTTCAAGCAGTTCCCGTGGGCCAAGAGCTACAGCCTGAACAGCGCCTTCCTCTGGCTGGT
Source organism: Cardiobacterium sp. Marseille-Q4385 (assembly GCF_916618745.1). Classification (GTDB taxonomy): domain Bacteria; phylum Pseudomonadota; class Gammaproteobacteria; order Cardiobacteriales; family Cardiobacteriaceae; genus Cardiobacterium. Next base: position 2,424,399 of record NZ_OU745373.1, on the reverse strand, counting down.
GATGTTGGCGACAGTGTTTGGCATCGTGTTTTCCTTTACCCGCGCCCGTGAACTGGAACACGCCGGTGGGGCAAAGCTCGGCTCGGTGTTTATTTATATATTGGTCGGCTCTATCGGCATGCAGATGGAGCTGGACAAGATTTTCGAGCATATCGGCGTCATCATGGTCGGTGTTGTCTGGATGCTGTTCCATATCATCTTCATTTTTATAGTCGCCAAGCTCATCCGTGCTCCGAGTTTCTTTCTCGCTGTCGGTTCCAAAGCGAATATTGGCGGTGCAGCCTCAGCGCCGGTCGTCGCTGCCGCATTCCATCCCTCACTGGCACCTGTTGGTGTATTGCTCGCCATCTTGGGCTATGCCATCGGTACCGCCGGCGGTTATCTCACTGGCGAAATGATGCGCCTGATAGTCGGCGGTTAATCGTCAACATGCCGCCCTACGGGGCGGTTTTTTACGGCATTAAGCGAGCAATGCAGCCATATCTGAAAGCCCCCGCAACATCCTGCGCAGCAGCGATAAAGAACTGTGGCGCTGTAGCACCAGCATCCAGATCGCCACATCTTTTAACGACAGCCACCTGCAACGCCTCTAACCAGCATCACCGCAAGAAGCAACTACTGCCAAGCGCAGAAAACGGGGGGACTCTATTTCTAAATCGCTCTAATCCAGATAGCAGGATTCTTATTCCGTTATTCATGAATGCACGGGATATAGCTAATTAGCTTATTTTTTCATACAACATTAAGGCCAGACTTACCGCATTTACGCAGCATTCAGGGAAGATTTGTATGAAGAATTAAGAGCATTAGCTATATATCGGACATCTCCCCCGCCAAGCGGGATAGATACTACTAACGCCGTGCCTCCCGCTTAATTAACTGTGTTTTGTAGCGGATCTAATAAATTAAAGGCCGCCTGAAAGTAGCAAAACCTACTTTCAGACGACCTGTTTTAAGTAGCTCAAAAATATTAAGGCTTATACCGGGTTTGATAGCCCGGATTTTCTTGGGGACGCAATTGGTTGGGAAATTGACGGTCTGTGGTGATATCCATCGCGGTTTGCTGAATCTGCTTATAAACCTCGTAAGGCTTTTCCACGAAACGTAGGGCATTTGTATTACCAAAACGAATGGTCCCCCGCTTGAACAGGGTTTCCATCACGCCCACATACACGCGCAAATTCTGCACTTCGGGCAGTTCGGCACTGGTGATATCCAGCCCGATAAGCCCAGCGGTGAAATACAGGCGTTTATCGGTAAGTGCATAATCAATGCGGTACCAATTAAAAAAACGATAAACAGGCGAAAACAGCGCGTACCACACCGGGGTCAGGTGAAGAAACATAAAGAAATTCATAAACGGGAAGATTCCGTGCGATGCGGCATTGAACTTTGTCATAAAAAACAAGTCAAAAATCCCCCAACACAGAGCAAAAGGATAAATGAGCGGATTACCCAGTGTATATAAAAAATGGTGCGGTTTACCCTGCCACAAGATAGTTTCGTTTGGATCGATGAGATTTTTGAGCATTTTCCCCTCCTGACAGACGATGGAACATAATGATTGCATCATTAAACCAAAACCTTTCAATTTCATGCAAATATTCCTGGCGGCATAGCTTCTTCTTGCATAATCTCTCGTCATTTTTATATCCAGACAGCCCAAACACTGGCGTCAAACGCAACTGACTGCTATCGCGGGTTAAGTGCCGCGTCTCTGCTGAAATCTGGCGCCCTCCTCGTCTTCTCCCCCTCAACCGCCCTCAGTAACGAGTCAAGCCTGCCCTGTAAAAAAGCCGGGCGGGTAGTAAGATAGCCGCCCTTTTCCACGGATACTCTCATCATGCACATCCCCGCTCAAACCTACCCGCTCACCCGCAAACGCCGCAACCGCAAGGACGATTTCAGCCGCCGCCTCACCCGCGAACACACCCTGACCGTTGACGACCTCATCCAGCCCGTCTTCATCTGCGAAGGCGAGCAGAAGCGGGAAGCCATTCCGTCCATGCCCGGCATTGCCCGCCTTTCCATCGACCTCCTCCTGGAAGAATGCCGCGAACTGGTCGCCCTCGGCGTCCCCGCCATTGCCCCTTTCCCCGTCATCGGCCAGGAACACAAGAGCGCCGATGCCGCCGCCGCTTACGACCCGGACGGCCTCATTCCTCGTGCCGTGCGCGCCGTGAAAGCGGCGTTTCCGGAACTCGGCATCATGACGGACGTCGCGCTTGACCCCTACACCATTCACGGACAGGACGGCATCACCGATGCCGACGGCTACATCCTGAACGACATCACCGTCGCCACTCTCATCAAACAGGCGCTCTGCCACGCGGACGCAGGCGTGGATATCGTCGCCCCGTCCGACATGATGGACGGCCGCATCGGCGCCATCCGCCAGGCGCTCGAACAGCACGGCCACGACAACGTGCGCATCATGGCCTATTCCGCCAAATACGCCAGCGCCTACTACGGTCCCTTCCGCGATGCTGTCGGCTCGGCGGCCAACCTCGGCAAAGCCGACAAACGCACCTACCAGATGGATCCCGCGAACAGCGACGAAGCCCTGCACGAAATCGCCCTCGACATCAGCGAAGGCGCGGATTACGTCATGGTCAAACCCGGCATGCCCTACCTCGACATCGTCCGCCGCGCCAAAGAGCAATTCGCCTTCCCGCTTGCCGTGTACCAGGTCAGCGGCGAATACGCCATGCTCAACGCCGCCTTCGCCAACGGCTGGCTCACGCGCGAAGCCATCATCATGGAAACCCTGCTCGGCTTCAAACGCGCCGGCGCCGACATCATCATTACCTACTTCGCCAAAGAAGCGGCGCGGATGCTGCAAAAATAACGCTAAAAAACATCGCCGCCATCAAGCGTTTATCCAGATAACGAGACCAACATCCCATCATCCATGGAAGCACAAGCACCCGCTCAAATAAAAATCCGCCGGCTGCGCGGTGAAGACATCGCTGCCATGCGTGACATGCTGCATCTCTTCGGCCACGTATTTGAAGACATCCCGACCTACTGCGCCGCACAGCCGGATGACACCTATTTGCGCGCACTGCTCGCCAATGACACCTTCATTGCCCTCGCGGCCAGCGCTGGGAAAACGACCATTGGCGGCTTGACGGCCTACGTGTGGCGCAAATACGAACAGGCGCGCCAGGAAATCTACATCTATGACCTTGCCGTACATGAAAAATGGCGTCGCCGTGGCATCGCCAGCCAGTTGATAGAAAACATCAAAAGCATTGCCCAAAACATGGGTGCTTATAGCATCATCGTGCAGGCGCATCCCGAAGATCACGCCGCCGTAGCGCTATACCGCCAGTCAAGCAACCCCGAAAACATCTTGACTTTCGACATCGAAATCGCAAAAACCGCACCGCTGAAATGACCGACACCCCCCCAACCACAGCCTACCGCTGCGCCGTAATCGGCAACCCCATCGCCCATTCCCGCTCGCCGGACATCCACGCCGCCTTCGCGCAGGCGCGCGGCATCAACCTGCAATACGACCGCATCCTTGCCGAAGCAGAAAACTTTGCCGCCATCGTTGCCCAATTCTTTGCCGACGGCGGGCGCGGCCTCAACATCACCCTGCCCTACAAAGAAACCGCCTACCGCCTCTGCGAACAAACCAGCGCCGACGCGCGCCTCGCCGAAGCCGTCAACACCCTGTGGCAAGAAAACGGCAAACTCTGCGGCGACAACACCGACGGCCGCGGCTTGCGCCACGCCCTCGAACACAAGCACGCCTACCCGCTCGCCGGCAAACACATCCTCATCCTCGGCGCAGGTGGCGCAGCGCGCGGCGTCATCGCCCCCCTCTGCGCCGCCCGCCCGGCCAGCCTGCACATCGCCAACCGCACCGCCGCCAAAGCTGCTGCTATCATCGCCGCACAACAACCGCACACCACCGTGCCGCTCACAGCGGGCAGCCTCGAAGACCTCGCTGCCGCTCCCGCTTACGACCTCATCATCAACGCCACCTCGGCGGCGTTCAACAACACCGCCTTCACCCTGCCGGACAACATCGCACACCCGCAGACCCGCGCCTACGACATGACCTACGGCCGCGACACCCCCTTCCTCGACTGGGCGCGCAAACGCCACCTCACCGCCCACGACGGCAGCACCATGCTGCAAGCACAAGCCTGGCTCTCCTTCCAACAATGGTTCCCCACATGAATACCGACCTCATCAAAAACTACCACGATCCCGAACTCGACCTCGCTCCCTTCGCCGCTGCCGGGGCCATCCAGACGAACGACGACGGCAGCCTCACCCTCGCCCCCGGCTTTCCCGCGCAACAAGAAGAACCCCGCTGGCGCGACGCACTAGCCGCGCTCGGCATCGACACCGCCCGTATCCGCTTCGATTACCGCGTACGCGCTCACGCAAGCGGCATCAAAGCCCACCCGCAAATCAAAAACATCATCGCCGTCGCCTCCGGCAAAGGCGGCGTCGGCAAATCCACCCTCTCCGTCAACCTCGCCATCGCCCTGCACCAAATTGGTGCGCGCACCGGCCTGCTGGATGCCGACATCTACGGCCCCAGCCAGGCGCGAATGCTCGGCGGCGCGACCCGCCCGACCAGCGAAGACGGCAAAACCATGCAGCCCGTCAACCGCCACGGCATCCAGACCCTCTCCATCGGCGACCTCGTGGACGAAGACACCGCCATGATCTGGCGCGGCCCGATGATCAACCAGACCCTGCTGCAACTCTACCGCGAAACCCGCTGGCACAACCTCGACTACCTCATCATCGACCTGCCGCCCGGCACCGGCGACACCCAGCTTACCCTCGCCCAGCAAATCCCGGTCGCGGGTGCCGTCATCATCACCACCCCGCAGGACATCGCCCTGCTCGACGCCAAAAAAGCCAAAACCATGTTCGACAAAGTGAACATCCCCATCCTTGGTCTCGTCGAAAACATGAGCGTGTACATCTGCCCGAACTGCGGCCATGAAGCGCACATCTTCGGCAAAGACGGCGGCAAACTGCTCGCCGTCAGCCATCACATGCCCTACCTCGGTGACGTGCCGCTCGACATCCGCATCCGCGAAGAAACCGATAACGGCAACCCGACCACCGCCGCCGAACCGGATAGCGACATCGCCCGCCGCTACCGCCGCATCGCCCTGCGTACCATGGCGCAACTCGCCGCAAGAGAAAGCGCCGCGCAGACCTTCCCCAACATCGTCGTCGAAAAATAAACGGGACGTCACCCCTCACGCCCGGTGGGCCTCGGCCCATCGGGTGGACTAATCCGCCGCTATAAATCCGGCTTTATCCCGCTTGGCGACTTACCACGAGCTCGGCATTCATCCCGCTTGACGTGTGTCCAAAAACCAAAAAGCCGCACCAACAAGCCCCTCGCCCCGAGGGAGAGGGGTTGGGGAGAGGGTTAGACAAACTGCGCAGCAACAAAACCCTAGCTTTATCCCGCTTGGCGACTTACCACGAGCTCAGCATTCATCCCACTTGACGTGTGTCCAAAAACCAAAAAGCCGCACCAACAAGCCCCTCGCCCCGTGGGAGAGGGGTTGGGGAGAGGGTTAGACAAACTACGCGGCGACAAAACTTAGGTTTCATCCCGCTTGACGGCCGCCCAAGAGCCCAGCATCTATCCCGCTTGGCGCACCAGCAGTAAATACATGACGGATTTGCCGATTGCCATGATGAAGCTCCACTGCAAACTGTTTTCCCGCTAGCGGGGATTATCAAGCGCCGGGCGGCACGGTACGATGCCCTTTTCTTCTCACGGGGGCAGGCCGATGGACTCTCTTTCTTTTGCTTATCTGTGGCAGGCGGTGCTGGAACACCTGTGGCTGTCGGCGCTGTCGCTGGCGGCGGCGATTGTCATTGCCGTGCCGCTTGCCGTGTGGCTGGCCGAGAAGCGCCGCCCGGCCGAGCTGGTGTTGCAGGGCACCGGCGTGTTGCAGACGATTCCGTCGCTGGCCCTGCTGGGGTTGTTGATTCCGCTGGTCGGCATCGGCTCGCCGCCGGTCTTGATTGCGCTCACGCTTTACGCCCTGTTGCCGATTTTCCAGAACACCCTGCTGGGCCTGCGCCAGATTGACCCTGCCATCAAGGAAGCGCACACCGCCTTCGGCCTATCTCGCGCGCAGGCGCTGGCGCGGATTGAGCTGCCGATGGCGTTGCCGGCGATTATTTCCGGCATCCGCACCGCTGCCGTGCTGGTCATTGGCACGGCGACGCTGGCAGCGCTGATTGGCGCAGGCGGCCTGGGCAACCTGATTCTGCTTGGCATCGACCGCAACGACATGGTGCTGACCTTTACCGGCGCGGCGCTGGCCGCTGTGCTGGCGGTGCTGATGAGCGCGTTCTTCGCTTGGCTGCAAGCATCCCGCCACAAGGCGGCATTGCTGGGCGCGCTGCTCTTGGGGCTGGGCGCGGTCGGGCTGGCGCAATTCGCCGCCGCGCCAACGCGGCAGACGGTAGTGGTCGCGGGCAAAATGGGCAGCGAGCCTGAGCTGCTGATTCATATGTACAAGCTCTTGATTGAGCAGCACGATCCGCAGCTGCGCGTTGAGGTCAAGCCCAATTTCGGCAAGACGGCCTTCCTCTTCAACGCCCTGAAAAGCGGCGACATCGACATTTACCCCGAATTTACCGGCACGGTGCTGGAAACACTGGTGCAGATGCCGCCCAGCGAAAACAGCCGTGCATTAAGCCAGGACGAGACCTATCAACTGGGCGCGCGCCTGCTCAATGAACAATTCGGCCTGCGCCTGCTGCCGCCGATGGCTTACGAAAACACCTACGCCCTCGCCGTGCCGCAAACCTACGCCGCCGCGCACCGCTTACAACGCATATCTGATCTGGCGCGCGTGCAAAACAGCGTCCGCGCTGGCTTTACCCTGGAATTCATGAACCGGCAGGACGGCTACCTCGGCTTGCAGCGGCATGGCATCCGCTTCGCCCACGTCGTCAGCCTTGAACCGGCGCTACGCTACACCGCGCTGGACAGCGGCCAAATCGACCTGCTCGAAGCCTTCTCTACCGACAGCGAGCTGCGCCAATACCACCTCACCGTGTTGCAGGACGACATCGCCCTCTTCCCCCACTACCAGGGCGCGCCGCTGATGAAGGCGGCCTTCGCCGAAGCGCACCCTGGCATCGTGCAGGCGCTGAACGTGCTGGCCGGGCAGATCAGCGCGGAAGAAATGAGCGAACTGAACTACCGCGTCAAGGCGCAGGGCGAAAGCGCGGCAGCGGTCGCCAAAGAGTATTTGCAGCAAAAAGGCTGGTTAACACAGGGGAAATAGCATGAAAGCCATCGTTATCTACGAGCCCGGCGGCCCGGACAAGTTGATTTACCAAGACGTGCCGACGCCGCAGGTTAAAGAAGGCTGGTCGCTGGTCAAAGTCAAAGGCTTCGGCATCAACCATTCCGAAATCTTCACCCGCGAAGGGAAAAGCCCCAGCGTGCAGTTCCCGCGCATCCTCGGCATCGAGTGCGTTGGCGAAGTTGCAGAAAGCAGCACACCCGCCCTGCGGGCGGGACAGAAAGTTGTCTCCATCATGGGCGAGATGGGGCGGGCGTTCGACGGCAGCTATGCCGAATACGTCCTGCTGCCGAACGCACAGATTTACCCCATCGAAAGCGACCGCAACTGGGCGACCCTCGCCGCCATCCCCGAAACCTACTACACCGCCTTTGGCTCACTGCAACAACTGCGCATTGCGCCAGATGACCGCGTGCTGGTACGGGCGGCGGCCAGCGGTGTTGGCGTTGCCTTTGCCCTGCTGCTGAAAGCACGCCTGCCGCACATCACCCTGCACGGCGCCTGCCGCAAATTGGAGAAAGCGGAACGCCTTCGGGCGGTGGGCTTCGATGCCGTCATCGCTGACAGCAACGGCGTGCTGCAAACCGATGAGCGCTACGACAAAATCCTTGAACTGGTCGGCCCCGCCACCCTGCGCGACAGCCTGGCGCATATCAACGAAGGCGGCATCGTCTGCCAAACGGGGCAACTCGGCAACCAGTGGTACCTCAACGACTTCGACCCCATCGTCGAACTCAAGCACAACAGCTATCTCACCACCTTCCATTCCGCCTTGGTGTCGGGCGAACGGATGGCGGCACTGTTCCGCGACATTGACGCGCACAACGTGCCCGTTCCCATCGAACGCCGCTACACCCTCGAACAGGTGCCCGACGCGCACCGCTTCCTGCAAAGCGCGGGCAGCTTCGGCAAAGTCGTGGTGGTGAATGAATGAAGCACTACCAGAGCAAAGCGGAACTGACCGCCGCGATACAGACGGCGCTGGACAAATACCTCGCCGAATTTGCCGACATCCCCGAAGCAGCCAGGCACACCCGCGCGACGGACAGCGGCAAGACGCCCTCGGAACACCTCGCTTATCAACTGGGCTGGGTGACCGCCCTCCTGGACGGGGAGCGGCGCGAACGGCAGGGGCAGGTGTCGTTCAAGCTCGATTCGGGCGAGAAAAGCGGCAAAATCGTCGCCGAGTTGGAACACGCCTCGTTTGCGTACGGCAACAAACTGATTATGAACGATTTTTCCGCTGTGATTCAGCGCGGCGACAAAATCGGCCTGATTGGCGCGAACGGCATCGGCAAAACCACGTTTTTGAAGCTGATTTTGGGCGAACTCGCGCCCACCGGCGGCAAAATCCGCCTCGGCAGCAAGCAGGAAGTGGCGTATTTCGACCAATTCCGCAGCGCGCTGAACGAAAACGACACCGTGTTTTACACGCTCGGCCAGGGTAACGATTATGTGGAAATCGGCGGCAAAAAGCGGCACGTGATGGGCTATCTGGAAGACTTCCTGTTCCACCCCGCCCGCGCCCAGTCGCCCGTGTCGTCGCTTTCCGGCGGCGAACGCAACCGCCTGCTGCTGGCCAAACTATTCACCCGCCTCGCCAACATTTTGGTGCTGGACGAGCCGACCAACGATTTGGACATCGACACGCAGGAATTGCTGGAAGAGCTGTTGCGCGACTACGCCGGCACCGTGTTCCTCGTCAGCCACGACCGTATGTTTTTGGACAACGTGATTACGCAGAGCATTGTATTTGAAGGCGAAGGCCGTCTGAAAAAGACAAACCCAAGCCCAACCGCACGGCCAAGCTGTCGTACTAAGAACAGCGCGAACTCGACGCCCTGCCCGACGAAATCGCCGCGCTGGAAGCCGAACAGGCCGATTTGAACGCCCAGCTTTCCGACCCCGAAATCTTCAAAGACTACGAAAAAGCCGGCAGCCTGCAAGCGCGTGCGGAAAAAATCGAAACGCTGCTGCTGGAGAAATTGGAGCGGTGGGAAATGCTGGAAGCGAAGCAGAACGGGGGGTGATTTAGGTTTCAGGTAGCCTGAGAAGGCGTTTGGGAGGCTACCTGAAAAATACAAAGCAGCCTGCACCCAATCCCCTCTCCTGCGGAAAAGGTTCGGGAGAAAGCGAAGAGCTTGAAAATTTATGTAGAACAGTTTGAACCCGAACAGGCGGTGCGGTTTTCGATGGCGGATTATCGGGAACAGGATTGACTTGTGAATGTGCCGTTGTATGCTTGTTCTATTTAAACAAATCTAATCATAGATTCCATCTTATTTAAAAAAGGAAAAATGATGTGTAATGTAAATATCCCCAGAAAAGACAATTCAAATTTAGAATTAACTCTAAAAACTGGAAAAACAGCAATTATTATTGGCGCAAACGGTTCAGGCAAAACTCGGCTTGCTGTATATTTAGAAGAACAGTTAGGCGAAAAAGCGCATCGAATTGCGGCGCATAGAGCGTTAAACTTAAATCCTGATGTAAAAAAATCCCCGAATCAAAAGCTAAGAAATATTTAACTTATGGTGACGCATGGGATGATATATCAATTTATCATAGGGCAAGTCGAAGATGGGAGGGTAAAGCCCCTACTAGCCTGCTTAATGATTTTGACTATCTTCTCCAATATTTATTTGCTCAACAAAATAATCTTGCTGTTGAAAATCACCAAAAACGCAATCGTGGTGAAGAAATTACCAATAGCAAAACTAAATTAGACATTTTACAAGAAGTATGGGAACGATTGTTACCGCTTAAAAAATTACATATAACGTCAGATGATATAAGAGTATCTTCTATCGGTATTGAAAGTGCTGATTATTCTGCTTCAGAAATGAGCGATGGAGAGCGTGCTGTTTTTTATATTTTAGGGCAAGTACTTTCTGCTAATGAAGGTTCTATTTTAATTTTTGATGAACCAGAATTGCATATTCACAAATCAATCATTTCTAATTTATGGGATGAAATTGAAAAATTACGTCCTGATTGCTCTTTTTTGATGATTACGCATGATATTGAATTTGCAGCAACGAGAGTCGCGAAAAAATATGTGATTCGTAATTATTATTCTGATCCTGCTTGGGATATTTCAGAAATTCCAGATAGCGAGCTTGATGAGCAAACGATCACTTTGATTTTAGGTAGCAGAAAACCCATTTTATTTGTAGAGGGTGAAAAAACAAGTTTAGATATGGAAACCTATCGCCTTTGTTATCCTGAATGGACAGTTATACCTAAAGGATCTTGCAAAGATGTCATTCAGGCTGTTTCAGCATTACGAAAATTAAATAAAGGTATGCCTATATTAAATATAAAGTGTGCAGGGATTGTAGATAGAGATACGCGTGATAACTCTCAAATACAAAAGTTGGAAGGAGAAGGAATCAAAGTACTACTATATTCTGAAATTGAAAATATATTTAGCCTTCCCTCTGTGGCAAATGAAGTATTAAAAATAGAAGGTTTTGATGGTGATGACTTAATTAATAAAAAAGAAGAATTTAAAGGTAGATTACTTGACTATATAAAAAAAGAGTTATCTGATGATAAGTTTGAGAAGTTTATTGTTAAGAGAATCCATAGGCGAATTGATAATTATCTAAAAAATATCGATTTATCAAATACACAGAATAGCAATGAAATGAAAGATAAACTTACTTCAGAAGTGCTAACTTTAACAGATTCTAAAATCAATGAATGGATTTCTGAAATGAAAGATGAAATTCAAGGATATATTAATAATCAGGACATAGACAGATTACTATATATTTATGAAAATAAAGGTTTATTGAACGAAACAGCTTTAATATTAAAAAGTACTCGTAAACCTGATTTTGAAAACTGGTTAATGCGACAGCTGAAAGTACCCAACAGTAGCCTATTACAAGCTATTAAAGCCGTTTTACCTGAATTAAGTTAATAGTTTAAAAGTCGTCTGAAACTCAATATTTCAGACGGCCTTTCTACTTTCCTGATAAATCGAGCGGAAGACGATTTCGTTGATGTCCACTTTTCAGACTTGCTTATAGCGAACAACACTGTCAGGCATTCCAGCCCGACATTTTTTATCCTGATGATTAGCCTTCCCTAAAAAACCTTTTGCCATTTACAGCCTACTCAACCAAATCCCAGCCGCAATAATACGTTCATCCATCAACAGTAACGCAAAGAAAGATTATGTACATCATCGACAATGCCGCCAAACTGGTACTGACCGCCGAACAAACGGCTAAAATCGAACGCTTGGCGGAAGAAACCGGCGTAGATACGCGCGGCGGCTGGGAAGGCGAAGCATAAATCCGTTTTAACGCCGTTGAAGCTGCGCTTTCAGGTAGCCTGATAGGCCGTCTGAAAGGCTACCTGAAAATGCGGGAAAACAAAGCTACCCCCGCCCCAGAGTCATCACCGCGTGTTCGCGGAACACGCGCCATTTGCCGTCGTTGCCGATACGCAGCATCAAGGTAAACACGATTTCCTGCTCGCCCGTGCCGGAGCCCAAGTCCATGCGGCGGGTGGCGGTAACAAAACCTGTGCCGCCCTGCACTTCGGCGATATTGAAATGAATGGACGTGTTAATCGGCGGCGCGCCCGCATCGCGGCGTTCGCGGAAAAATGCCATGTTCTGTTCGTAGTCGAACGACAGCACATTGCCGTCCGGCTGGATAATAAAGATTTGCAAATCAGGCTCGTAACAGCCCGCCAATTCGTCCAAACGGTAATGGCAGCCTGCATCGCTCAAGGTGCGGACGGCGTTCATCAAATCTTGGTTCAAGGTCATTTCTTGCTCCTGTTGCGGTGTGAAAACAGGATTATCGGCGGTTTTTTATTGACGATAAATCCATCAATATACAAAACACTTCTGCTAAAATCACAACAATATCGTTATTTCAGGCAGCTTTCATGACTCTGCAAACCCATTCAGACGACCTCCGTTTTTTTGTTGCCGTGGTGGAAAACGGTGGCTTTACCCGCGCGGCGGCAGTGCTGGAAACCGACAATTCTGCCGTCAGCCGCAGTGTGAAGCGGCTGGAAGCCAAGCTCGGCGTTACTCTGCTCAACCGCACCACGCGACAAATCAGCACCACCGAAGAAGGCGCGCAGTATTTCCGCCGCGCCAAAAAGATTCTGGAAGACATGGCGCAGGCGGAAGCGGAAATCCGCGCGGCAAGCGGCGTGCCGCAGGGTTTGCTGCGTGTCGATGCCGCCACCGCGCTGGTGTTGAACCGCCTTGTGCCGCTCATCGGGGCGTTTTGCCGCCGTTATCCGCAGGTGGACGTGTCGCTGACCTCGTCTGAAAACCGCATCGACCTGATTGAACGCAGGGTCGATGTCGCCATCCGCGCGGGGCGGCTGGACGATTCGTCCCTGCGCGTGCGCCCCCTTTTCGACAGCTACCGCAAAGTGGTCGCCGCGCCCGATTATCTGGCGCAACACGGCATGCCGCAGAACCCTTCCGAATTGGAACGGCACTGCTGCCTGGGCTATTGCGAGCCGAGCGTGCTGAACGTGTGGGACATCGCCTGCGACGACGGACAGGCATACACCGCCCTCCCGAAACTCTGCGCCGACAGTTGCGAGACGGTCAAACGGCTCTGCCTGTCCGGGCAAGGTATCGCCAGCCTGCCCGATTTCACGGTGGACGCGGATTTGGCAGCAGGACGACTGACGGAACTCTTTCCCGACCGCCGACTTGCCGTGCCGACCCCGTTCAACGCTGTCTATTACGCAGGACGTGCCGTCAGCCCGAAAATCCGGGCATTTGTGGATTTTTTGGCGGAGGAATGGGGACCGGATACGGTGTTTGAAAATCGTCCAAATGCTACCTGAAACGCCAAAAGCAGCCTGCACTCGAATAAATTGAAACCCATCACCAAGCAACAAGGAGACCCCCATGAGCAAACACCACACCTACCGCACCACCGTGGAATGGACGGGCAATTTGGGTAAAGGCACTGCGTCCTACACCGCCTATTCACGCAATTACACCGTCAAAATCGCCGGCAAACCCGACCTGTTGGGCTCGTCAGACCCCGCCTTTCGCGGCGACAAAAACCGCCACAATCCCGAAGACATGCTGCTTGCGGCCATTTCCGCCTGCCACAAGCTCTGGTATCTGCACCTGTGCAGCGCCGCAGGTATTACCGTAACCGCCTACACCGATAACGCCGAAGCCGTGATGGACGAAGGCGACAGCACCCAGCCGGGCAGGTTTATCAAAGCCACCTTGCGGCCACAGGTAACTATCACCCAAGCGCAGCACATTGAACAAGCTAAAGCCCTGCACCACGAAGCCCATCGTTTGTGTTTCATTGCCAATTCTTTGAATTTTGAAGTGGAATGCGAATGTGAGATTGCCGTTAAATAGGATGTAGCAGAAGGAGTTCCGATGAAAATTGCCATTACAGGTTCAAGCGGCCACATCGGCGGCATGGTCGCCCGCCACCTCAGCGCACGCGGTTTGCCGCTGATTTTGCCGCTGCGCAACCCCGCCAAAGCACCCGATCTGCCCGCTAGCGAAGCACGCCCCTTTACCTACGGCGATTTCGAACTGGCCCGGCAGGCGTTAAGCGGCGTGGATGTGCTCTTTATGGTGTCCGCCGCCGAAAGCCCAACACGCGAGCAGGAGCACCTGACTCTGGTACGCGCGGCAGCAGCGGCGGGTGTGCAGCATTTGGTGTATCTGTCCTTCGCTGGTGCCAGCGCCAGCAGCACTTTCACCTTGGCGCGCACCCACGCCGCGACCGAAGCTGCCATCCAGCAAACTGCCATGCGCTACACCTTCCTGCGCGACAACTTCTACAGCGAAATGATAGCGACGATTGCCAACGCCGACGGCATCATCGCCGGCCCTGCGGGCGATGGCCGCGTTGCCTGCGTCTCGCAGCAGGATGTAGCGCAAGCGGCGGCCAACATCCTCACCGCCACCGCTTCTGGCGACGACCGCCACCACAATCGCAGCTACACCCTCACCGGCAGCGAAGCGCTGACCTTCACCGATGTCGCCGTCATTCTCAGCGACGTCACCGGCAAACCGCACCGCTACCACAACCAAACCCTTCGTGAGGCCTATGCCAGCCGCGAGCGCGACTACTCCGACACGCCCGCCTGGCAAATCGAAGCGTGGGTATCCACCTACACCGCGATCGCGGGCGGCGAACTCGCCACTGTTTCAGACGACCTGCCGCAACTATTGGGTCGCGCACCACGCCGTTTTGCCGAAGTCGTGAGCGATATTTATGCAGCCTGAACACATCCCGCTGATCAAATTCAAAAACGTCAGCAAACGCTACGACAATCATACCGCCGTGAGCGGACTGAACCTCACCATTTATCAAGGCGAGTTTTTCGTGTTGGTGGGCGGTTCGGGCAGCGGCAAATCCACCACCTTGCGCATGATTAACGCGCTCACCGAGCCGACCGACGGCAACGTGTACTTCAACGGTCGGCGCATCAAGGACTACGACATCCGCCCGCTACGCCACCGCATTGGCTACGTGCTGCAACAAATCGCCCTCTTCCCCACCATGACCGTTGCGCAGAACATCGAATTGATGCCCGACATCCTCGGCTGGGACAAGGCGCAACGCAAAGCGCGCGCCAGCGAACTGCTCGAACTCGTCGGCCTCTCGCCCGCGCAATACCAAAACCGCTATCCGCACGAACTCTCCGGCGGCGAGCAACAGCGCGTCGGCATCCTGCGCGCCATTGCCGCCAAACCCGACATCCTGCTGATGGACGAACCCTTTTCCGCTCTCGACCCGCTCGCTCGCGTCTCCCTGCAAGAAGCCGTGTCGTTGATCCATAAAAAACTCGGCACCACCATCGTTTTCGTCACCCACGACATGGCGGAAGCGCTGAAACTCGCCTGCCGCATCGGCGTGATGCACCAGGGGCGGCTGGTGCAAGTCGCAACACCGCAGGACATCCAGAATCATCCGGCAGATGACTATGTGCGCTCACTCTTTAGCGCGACGCAGACGAACGACAACGCTGCCAGCGTTATCGCCATGATTGAGCAGTTAAGCAGCGCCGAACGGGCAAAAATACGGGCTTACTGCGCCCGGCAAGCGGGATAAATACGAGGCGCGTTAGAGCTGCTTATAGATAGAGGGATATCAAGCCGTCCAACTACACATGCCGCGGTATATCTCTGCATCTTCTTCACTAAAACAGCAGAAAATTACGGTTTCAATAGACGGGCATTGCGGCAGGGTATCGCGCACGGTATTTAGCGCGATGGTTGCCGCTTCTTTTGCCGGATAGCCGTAGATGCCGGTACTGATACAGGGAAAGGCGATGCTGCGCACGTGGTGTGCTGCGGCAAGACGCAGGGAATTGGCGTAAGCTGCGGCAAGGCGTGCTGCTTCGTGACGTCCGCCGCCGTGCCAAACGGGGCCGACGGTGTGGATGATGTAGCGGGCAGGCAGGCGGCAACCGGCGGTGATTTTTGCTTCGCCCGTCGCGCAGCCACCGAGCCCACGGCATTCTTCGAGCAATTCCGGACCAGCGGCGCGATGGATGGCTCCATCCACGCCGCCACCACCGAGCAGGGTTTCGTTGGCGGCATTGACGATGGCATCCACATGCAGGGTGGTGATGTCAGCGACGATGATGGTGATATTGTGGTGGGTGTTGTTCATGGATTCTCCTATTAGACCAGTCCCGGAAATCATCCGGATGTATTGGCGTGTCTCGTCCGTTACGATTTTTAGATATTTAATATATAAAAAGGATGCCTAAGCATCCTTTTTATTGTGCGTTAAGTGAACCAACGCCTCATCCTGTCTCTACATACCAATCCTGAAAATAATCCGGGAGTGTTGGTGTACCTCGCCGAGCACCCATACAAATCGCGCAGCCATTTGTATGGGAAAGCCGCGTCGTACTACCTGTGCTGTTTTCGCTGCGCTGCCTTCTCAGCTTTATTCCCGGGATCCGTATCAGCGACCAAATCCGGCCGGGATTTTCTGCGCTTCTGTTTTATCCGCAGGTTTTGTTTCCGTCTTCCCGGTGTTTTTATTAGTGGCATTATCCGCAGTCTTTGCAGCCTGTGTTGTGGGGGCACTATCCGCCGCTTGTCCTTCCGCAGGCGGCACAGCGTTGTCGGGTAGCTGGGTTTCCGGGGCAATGGTGGCTTGCAGGATAGCCATGGTTTTCAGCACGTTCAGCGCTTCGTAGAGGGCGAAATCCTGTTTGGCGAGATCAGGATTTTGCGGATTTTGAGCGGTCGTCTGTCCGGTGGGGTTGACGAGATGGTTAGGCAGCGAGCTTTCCCGCTCGCTAATGTCTTCGTTTTCTGCCGGTTGCACGCGTAGCGGGGTGAGGATGACTTGCGGGGTGATGCCTTTTGCCTGGATGGAATTGCCGGACGGGGTGTAGTAGTGCGCGGTGGTAAGTTTGACGGCCCCGCCGTGGTAGAGCGGGATGACGGTCTGCACGCTGCCTTTACCGAAGGTCGGCTGGCCAACGATGACGGCGCGACGCTGATCTTGCAGGGCACCGGCGACGATTTCCGAGCCGGATGCCGAGCCCTCGTCCACCAAGACAACGATGGGTAGTCCTGCGAGAATGTCACCATCACTGGCGAGGTATTGTTCTTCCTGGTCGGGATCACGGCCGCGCACGTAGAGGATGGGACCGTTATTGAGGAAAAGATCAGCGGTGGCTACGGCGCTGTCGAGGTAGCCGCCGGGGTTGTTGCGCAGATCGATGATAGCGCCGCGCAGCGTGTGTTTGACGCGCAGCGCCGCGACTTCTTTTTCCAGCGCTTCGGTGGTGTCATCCTGGAATTGGCTGATACGCAGGTAGGCGTATTCGTCGTTCAGTATGCGCGAGCTGACGCTGCTGGTGGCGATGATTTCGCGCAGCAGGCTGTATTCGATAATGCTATCGCCACGCTGCACGATGATTTTGACTTCGGTGCCCGCCTCGCCGTTGAGCAGTTTGGCAGTTTCATTCAGGGTGAGATCAGCGACGTTTTGTCCGTTTACCTGAGCAATGATGTCGCCGCTCTGGATACCGGCACGGGCGGCAGGTGAGCCTTCGATGGCCGAAACGACGCGCATTGAACCCGCCTTGATGTCGAGAACAACACCGATGCCGGCGTACTGACCGTCGCTCTGCTGCTCAAAGTCCTGGTATTCCTTGTCATTCATATAGACCGAGTGCGGGTCGAGGCGGACGAGCATTCCGCGTATAGCTTTTTCCATCAGCGCTTCGTTGCTGATGGTTTCGATGTAGTTGCCTTTCACGGTATCGAAGACATCAACAAAGGTTTTCAGCGCTTCAAAGGGGATCTCAT
Source organism: Cardiobacterium sp. Marseille-Q4385 (assembly GCF_916618745.1). Lineage (GTDB taxonomy): Bacteria > Pseudomonadota > Gammaproteobacteria > Cardiobacteriales > Cardiobacteriaceae > Cardiobacterium. The sequence goes on along the minus strand of NZ_OU745373.1, from coordinate 2,406,768 downwards.
CATCGGGCTTGCTGCTGTCGAGCGAGGTGAGGGTGAGGTCAAATGCGTTACCGTTGTTCGGGTTGGGATTGGCCGTTACCGGGGTATTTTGCGCGAAGGTAGATGCGGACAATAAAACAGCGGCCAGCGGAAGATAACGGAACATAGTGCGGCAGTTCGGAAAAAATGGGCGGTCAGCATAGCAGCGTCGCCCCTAAATGTCATGGCAGTATAATCTGCACGTTATTACGCCGACTGGAGCTGCTGATTATGCAACTCAACGCTATTCTCGCCCTCGCCGACAACAGTGTATTTCGCGGATACGCCATCGCTGCTACCCGCAGTCGTTGCAACGAACTCATCTTCCATACCGCTGTGACCGGATACCAGTAAATCTTCACCGCCCTGTCTTCGCTTTCCGAAGCGAGCCCCAACCTGCATGATATGAAAAACCCGTTTGGCCGCTTTGTGATGGCGATAAAAGAGAAGTAGGAGAAATGAAAAACCGCCTACCGCTGCTACGGCACTACATTGGCGCAGTGCGAAATACACTGCCCTATTCATATCTGATTGACTGGGCAGATGAACAACTACTGCAAGGGCACTACGACGACCACATCATCGCTCTTGCCTGTGCGACAACACACGAGCATGCGATAGCAGCAGCTGAAAATCTGCTGGGCATATCCTTGTCATCACACGATCGGTTTCTGCCACCCATGGCAGCATCCACCCAAATCGCCGCCTTGTCCGACATAGCAGGTATCACCGAACATCAAGTGGATAGGGTATTGATCTACTGCCCAAGTACCGTGAACGGCGAATTTACGCCCTACATGAGTTGGATTACAGAAATCTACGCTGCGACTTCCATCATCAAGCAGCACATTGCTGACTATTGCGCGACATATTTCCTGCAACCATGGCAATACTGCCGTGAGGCGGGCTGCACGGATGAAATCATCCATGTACAAGCGATTACTCTCCCCGCAGAAGATATAGCCATTCTGCACCTGCACGTTGACCTTGAAGAATTTACCCCTTGTAGCGTGCCGCAGTGGCATTGCGACCTAAACTTGGCCATATGTCGGCGAACAGGCACCATCCGCATTACATCAAGCGATAGTGATTGCCAGCAAATAATGGAAATTCGACAACATACTTGAATGCCTGCTCAATAAGCATAGGCATCCAACTGTCTTGGTACGCAAAAAAATCCTTGATAATCAAAGGGAGTATTCCCCACTTGCGAGGGAGGAGATTTTTCTTTGACCATTAAAGATTTCTCCACTGACCTGAATGGGCTAGATTGGCAGCACCGCATCAGCACCCCAGCCAGTCGGCAATGTGGGGAATAGTTATGACATCATTCCTGCGTGGCGGCTGCCCACCTTCCGCCATCACCCTTCCCAGTTATTTACTGCTGCGGAAGTTATCGAGATAGGGGTTCATGTCCAGTTTCCAGCCGTCGGCAGTTTTGCGCCAGCGGGTGATAAGCGCAGTGCCATCCACCACTTTGCTTTTGTCCGGCTGATAGGCGTAGAGGATGACGAGCGCCTGTTCGTCATCCTCTTTGTTTTCAACATCCATTTTTTTTGCGGTGAACACGGCTTTGTCGCTGTCAATCCCTGCTTCGGTGAAGGCTTGACGCAGGTATTGCCCCATCATTTGCAAGGCACGGCGCAGGCGTTTTTGGCCTTCTTCGCTGTTTGCTGTGTGGTTATCAAGAAAGGCGATATCGGCGATGGTCTGTTTTTCCAGGCCTTTGGCGCTGTGGACAAGGGTTTGCATGAAGTGCTCGGCGGTTTTGCCAACTTCTTTTTCCGAACCGCCCGGCAAGGTGGCACAAGCGGCAAGGCTCAGGGCGCAGGCGCAGATGAGTGCTTTTATTCTTGTGGAACGAGCCATTTGCCCCCCTGGTTCGTCATTTTCAGTTTGAGATCGCTGCTGCTGCCATTGCCATAACGGATGCGGGCGTTGACACTAGCGTCGTTACCTTCCTGGCGGATGCTTTGCGGGGTGATTTCAATGTCGCGCACGCCTTGTTTTTCGGCAGCGAAGTATTCGCTACTGCCTGCTTTCATCAGGAGTGCCCCTTTGGCGGTCTTCTCGTCCCACCAGCTTTGCTTGGGATTGTAGGGAACGAAGGCATAGCGCCAGGCAGTTTCACCGTCGCCACGATAAAGGGCGCTGAGGTAGGCATGGGCAATGCTGCTGATGTCGTTACCACCCTCGATGCTGCCACTGTATGCGCTGGCACTGACAGTTGGACGTGGAATTTCGCGCAGGACGATGTCGCTGCCGTAGTCATGGTCAACGATATCCGGCACAGGCGGTGGCGACAGGCGTTCTACCGGCAAGGCCGCACCCGCGTCATCATTTTCCATGCTGATAAGTGCGGGGTATTCGTAGTAATCGTCAACGTTATCGTCTCCGCTGATAGACTCAAGAGCGATGGTGTTGTTGTGTTCGTATTGGTAAGGCGCGGGGGAACTGCTACACCCGCCCAACAGCCACATGCCGAGGGCGAGGAGTCCGTATCGAAAGGCTGTTTGCATCAATGCGCTCTGCGGGAAGGGGCGCACAAAGTAGCGTCTGCTTTGTGGGTGGTCAAGTATCGTTTTTACGACATTTTGTGCTTTTCCCGCGTCAGTATGCGGTTTTTCAAGGGGATTCGTTTTCCCTCGAATCACGGCTTGCAATGCCTCTCTTTGCGTGTATAATCCGCGCCTTCTTTCGGGGTGTAGCGCAGTCTGGTAGCGCGCTTCGTTCGGGACGAAGAGGTCGCAGGTTCAAATCCTGTCTCCCCGACCACTATTTATTCCTCTCTCATCGGGCTTAGGCCCGATTTTTTTATGCCTGATATGCCACGTGAAAGATGACGACAAACGACGCGCTTTTTGACCGTATCGGCGCACATTTCCTGAAAAACATCTACGCCACCGTCAAGGGGCGTATCCGTCTGGCCGTACTGCAACGCGACCTGCAACCGCTGCTGACGGCAGAACCGTTGCGTATCCTCGACATCGGCGGCGGCGCGGGGCACATGGCGCTGTGGTATGCGGAATTGGGACACGACGTGACCGTCGTCGATGTTTCGCAAGTGCTGCTGGATGAAGGGCGCGCTGCTGCGCAGGCACTGAATGTGTCCGCCACCTTCGTTCAAGCGGATGCTTTCGCTCTGGAAGCGGCACTGGGTGGAGCTCAATACGATCTTGTCTGCTGTCACGCTGTGCTGGAATGGGTCGAAAACGGTGCAGAACTGCTTGCTTCCTGCGCCGCCCGCATTCGCCCGGGCGGGTATTTTTCGCTGATGTACTACAACGCATATGCCCTGCGCTTCGCCCAGCATGTTTTCGGCAACTTTGCCTATCTGGATCGCGATCTTCGACCTTACCGGAAAACAGCGAAACTGACGCCCACGCATCCGCGTTCCCCGGAAGAAGTTGGGGCGGCATTGGATAATCTTTCGCTGTATCCTGTCCGTCGCTCGGCTATCCGCTGTTTTTATGATTATATGAAACCGCATGATCGCGCCCGCCACAGCGCAGATGAAATTACCGCCCGCGAACTTGCCCTGTCCACAGAGCCGCATTACCTGAATGTCGCCCGCTATATTCATGAACTACGCTGTAAAAACACGACGGGTTGAATGACTTGCCGCCGCCCAAGTATTTGCCTGCAAAGGGTTTTTGACAAGCTGTAGTGAAAGTTTTAGTATTGCCACGTTGCATAGTCATGAATAAATAATTACCGCTGCCGCGGTACGGACACAAAAGTTTACAAAGGAAAAACGCGATGAAAAAAAACGCAAAGATATTCTCCGCCGTCCTGATAACCGGGCTGTTTGCCGCTCAAAGCGGAGCGCAGATGCCGGAACTGGCCGAACAATGGCAAACCTTCGGCGCACCGGCTCCGGCCAACGAAGCAGTCAACCCCGGCTGGGCGGGCGCCATGTTCTACCGCCCCGCCGGAGCCGGCGGTCCGGCGGCGAACGTGTACGTCAACGGCGAATACCTTGCTTCACTGCTGCCGGGCGGCTACCGCTATGCTGAACTCTGCCCCTACAACCAGCGTCTGGCCTCGGCCTATACCGGGCAGGATACCGCCTACAACATCAAAGCGGGTGCAGGCGAGTTTTACGACCTGCCACAAGGCTACGTCAGCTTCTTCCGCGTCATTGACGGCGGCATGGGGCCGACCCTGCAAGCGGTGAACCGTGCTACTGCCAGTCAAGAACTTGGCCAACTGCGCGAACAGACTCATACCCTGCCGCGCCTTGAGCAGAACCGCAGTTGTGCGCCGGAACTCGTGCAGCAATACAACATCGACATCTCCACCCTGTTCAAATTCGACCGCTACGACTACGCCAACATGTTGCCCGAAGGCAAGCAGCGCCTGAAAGAAATCGCCGCTGACTCCTATCAATATCGCGATGCGACCAGCGTTATCTACATTGACGGCTACGCTGACCCCGAAGGCAAACCTGCTTACAACCAGCGTCTCTCGCAACGCCGCGCGCAGACCGTCAAACGCGTGCTGGTCGAAAACGGTTTCAGTCCTTCCTCGCTCAAAGCACGTGGTCACGGCGAAACCGGTCTCGTCGTCAGCGACTGCCGCGCCCGTTATCCGCGTAACGCCAAGGCCCGTGCCGCCTGCGACCAGCCGAACCGCCGCGTCGAAATCAAACTGTACGGCAAAAATATGCACTGAGTTGCCGCCTGCAAAAGCGCCCCACTGGGGCGCTTTTTTGATGCTGTTTCTCCACAGCAGCCCATGTGTATAGTTGAATAGATAAAAAAGCGTAACAAGGCACGCCGCCGCAGACAATACAGGTAGTACGGCGGGTTCCCATAAAAATCGCTACGCGATTTTTATGGGGCCCGGTCAGGCGGCGCAACGCCGTTACGATTTTTTAGATGTTTAACTATATGAATAGAGAACCGACGCGAGCAGCAATGTACCCGAAACGTTCTTCTGCTCACAAAAAAGCCGGGGATTCCCCGGCTTTTTTAATGCTTCCTTGCTCGCTGCCGCCGCATCTCCTTTGGATCAGCAATCAGCGGGCGGTAAATCTCAACGCGGTCGCCGTCGCGCAGCACATAATCACGCGAGCGCGGCAGACTGAACACACCGAAATCCGCTTTTGACACATCCAGATGCGGGAAGAAACGCACCATACCAGAGCGCTCTACCGCCTGTTGCAACGTCGCACCCTCGTTCATGGTCAGAGTGATGATTTTCTGCCGCTCGGACTCGGCATAAGCGACTTCAACGCGGATGGTGGCCATACATCGCTTCCGCGCGGCGGGCGAAAGCGTCCACCATTGTGTTCGTCATATATTCCATCAGGCCACCAAAAATCGGCGCAAGCAGCAGCGGCACTTCAAAATCCATTGAGTAATGCACCTCGCAGCCGCCATCATCCAGCGGGCGGAATTCCCAGCGCCCGCGCAGATGGCGGAAGGGGCCTTCAACCAAAGTAATGTTCATCCAGTGGGGGTAATCGAATGGGTTGCGCGTCGTGAACGACTTACGGAAAGCGCCCTTCTGCGCGGTAATTTTGCCGACCAGCTCGTTTTCCGTGCGACTGACCTGCCGCCCTTCGGCACACCACGGCAAAAATTCCGGATAACGTGCAACATCCGCCACCAAATCAAACATCTGGGCGGGCGAGTATGGCAGTCTTTTTGACTTGTGTATTTGTGGCACAATACGCCCCCATCTCAATAACTGCGCGGCATTCTACCCCATGAGCAAGAAAAGCAAAGAGACCGACAACAACATCATCACCAACCGCAAAGCCTTCCACGACTACTTTCTCGAAGAACATTTCGAAGCCGGCATATCGCTGATGGGCTGGGAAGTGAAAGCCCTACGCGCCGGGCGCGTGCAAATCAAGGAAAGCCACATCCTCGTCAAGGATCGGGAAATCTACCTCTTCGGCGCCTACATCACCCCGCTGCCAGCCGCTTCCACCCACGTTATCGCTGATCCCTCGCGCACCCGCAAGCTGCTCTTGCATGGCCGTGAAATCGCCAAACTCATCGGCGCGGCGCAGCGCGACGGCTACACCCTTGTCCCCGTCAACCTCTACTGGAAAAACGGCTACGTCAAGGTGAACCTTGCCATTGCCAAAGGTAAAAAAGCCTTCGACAAACGCGCCAGCGAGAAAGACCGCGACTGGTCACGACAGAAAGAACGCCTCATGAAAATCCATTGAGAACCACCATGTACGACATCATCACCCTCATCGTCGAAGACCATGACAACTTCATTCACATCCTCGCCGACCGCAAGCGCAACGAAGCCTTTGTGGTCGATCCCGCCTGGGACGCGGAAGGCATCCATGAAGTGCTGGCTGAAGAAGGCCTGACGCTGACCGGCATCCTCATCACCCACAGTCACCACGACCACGTCAATGCCGTATCCGAACTCTATGGCGAGCGCGTCAGCCTCTTCATCAGCGAGGATGAACACCCGCACTGGCCGGATTGCCCTGAAGATGCCATCCTCCTCACCGACGGTGACGAAATCGCCTTTGCCAACACCAGCATCGGCATCATCAAAACCCCCGGCCACACCCCCGGTGGTTGCTGCTACCACATTGGCGGCGATCTCATCACCGGCGACACCCTCTTTATCTACGGCTGCGGCCGTGCCGACCTCAAAGGTAGTGACCCGCATGCGCTCTTCCACAGCTTGCAAAAACTGAAGACGCTGCCGCCCGAAACCACCCTGTACGTCGGCCATAACTACGGCATTGCGGAAACAAGCACCCTTGGCGAACAGCTTGCGGGTAACCCCTTCCTGATGATCGACAACGAGGCCGATTTTGTCCGCTACCGCATGGAAATTGCGGGCAAAACCCGCCACACGCCCTACGGCCCGATCAGCCGCGCCGAACTTGATGCTGTGTTGCACAGTTAATTAGCATCAGCGGTTAATGCCGCGCCACAAAAATTCGCCCCGCCAAGCAAATGCATAGCGGGGCGAAATCGTATAGCACTGATGCCAGACGGCAACCCCTGCCATGGGTTGCCGTCAAGCGGTTCAAACTTTATGGCGAGACTTCGTTGCCATTGAGATCCAGTGCGCGGCGTTTGCCGTCTTTTTCTACGGTAGCGCGACCGTCTTTGTATGACCAGACGTTGTCGTACTGCGGTTTGACAGTCTCTTTACCGCGTTTATCGACAAAACCCCACTGACCATCTTTTTTCACCGCCGCGCGGGATTCGCCATAGGACAACACATCTTGATACTGCGGTCTAACGATCTCCCGACCTTTCTGATCAATAAAGCCCCAGCGGCCATTTTTTTCCACGGCAGCCATACCTTCACTATACGGGCGGATACGGTTATAGCGGGAATGTGGCAGATTGCTGTCTGGCAAAACGCCCATATTGCCGCGATTAGCGGCGGCGATAGCTGGCGCGTTGTTAGTGCTATTGACGGCGAGATTTTGTCCGCCTGTATTGCCGTTAACGTCGCCATTTTTGCCACTACCGCTCAGGCTGTAAGGCTGGTTTGGCGTGCTTTTGAGGCTTGCGCTGTTGCCACGGGCAGCGTTATCCATCGCGCTGTTTGCCGCTACAGCATTTCGGGCGTTATGCGGTGTGGCTTTTAATGCACGCGGTGCGGCAGCGATACCTGGGTGTTGCAGCGCTGCTCTGGGGATCGCGCTCTTTTTGATGTTCATAAGCGCACCGCGATCCACGATTTCCCAGGGTTTGACGGTTTTGCCACTGGGATCGATAGCACGGGCAACGCTGTATGGCAGCATTCTGCCGCTACGGCGTGCCGGGCTGTTGTCACGCAGGCGATAGTCGCTTTGTTTGTAGGCCCGGTTGTCCTGGGCTTCGTGGATAAAGTAGGGGTTTTGCGCCCGGCTACCAAAGAGATCCAGTGCGTGACGCTCCAAGCCAACGATGTTCTGATTTACTTTCGGGTGCTTGGCGAGATCAGCGGCACGTTTGAAGAGCAGGTTGAGCGGGTAATCCATTTCGGGCAGATCCCAGGTGATGAGGTGAGGCTCGTTCTGCGGACTGCTACGGTAGTAGGCGTTGTAGTCCAGCCCCTTGAACATGTCATTGGTGTGGGTTTTCCGCTTGCCGTCCTGGTCAACACCGCCTTCGGTACGCAGCGGGTAGGCGTAGTACGGGCCAGAGCCGTCATTGGGCATGAAGGGGCGGGAGGAGATGATGTTGTTGTAGATTTCCGTGCCGGTCTGTGCCCAACTGAGGTTTTTGCCTTTCGACCATTTTTCTTCGGACAGGCATTTGCCGTGTTTGTAATGGTTGCAGCCACCGATGCGGTCATCTTCACGCAGACGGATAGGATGGAAGGTGCGTGAGATGGTGTTGTTGTACACGCGGGTGTTGCTGGAGCCGGAGAGGCTGATGCCGATGCCGCCGCCTTCGATAATGTTGGAGGCGATGATGCCGCTGTCAGAGACTTCGTAGAAGATACCGGTCGGCACATTGGTGAAGAAGTTATTGGTGATTTGGGCGTTGATGCAACCTTCATCGCACCAGAAACCGGGCAGATGGTTGTTGCGCAGGTTGTTCGGCTCAATAGCGGGCGATTGGGCGCTGTCATCTATGACGTTGTTGCGGAAGACGACGTTGAGCGAGTGGGTAATTTTGATGTGTGCAAGGCCGCAGTAAGCACCGCATTCTGAGCCCCGGGTCGGGTAACCGTCCAGGTTGTTGTTGGCGAAATGGTTATTTTCAAAGACGACGTTATGCGCGTAGTTGCCACCGCTACCGGAGCCGCCGTTATCCACGAAGCGGTTGTTCACGATTCGGGTATTGCTGTTTTGGAAGACGGCCAGGGCAGAGCTGGTATTTTGTGCAAAGATGCCGTTTTCCACCACGCTGTTATCGCCATTGATGCTGACGGCAATAGGTCCGCTGATGTCGCCCATACGCGGGTCATTGAAGGCCCAGACCTGATTCGGCGAATACTGCGAAACGTTGATGCCGCGCATGATGAAATGTTTGCCGACGGTGGTAAAGGCACGGGAGCGGTCGGATATTTCCACGGTACCGGAAGCCGGATTGCTGCCGATGTAGTAGGTGATGTTGTCCTGTGCACCGATGTTGTAGCCAAAGCGGTTGTTTTTGGGGTTTTTCAGGGTAGTCGGCGTTTTATCTTCCACGTAGAAGGTACCGGCAACGACGTCCTGTCTGCGCAAGACCTGGCGCAGGGGACGGTCGTTGATAAAGACCTGTTCGGGATAGGCGGACATTTTGGCCAGCGCCGGATCGGCGGAAAGGGTGCAGACGTGGCAGAAATTTTGGAAGTCGCCGGTGACTTTCCAGACGCCCCCTTCTTTTTGCCAATTTTTGCTGGGTACAACCCTGCTGCCTTTCAGCCACACTTCACCATGCGGCTCAGCTTGCAGGGTGATGTTGTTTTTGGTGATGAAGAAGTGCGGTTCGCGATAGATACCACTTTTCAGGATGATGGTTGTGCCATCACTAGCTCTAGATATGGCTGCCTTGATGGAGTCGAATGGTTCGTTACGTGTTCCTTTCCCTTTCGGCCGCCAGAGATTGGGATTCTCGCTTGGTGCGACCCACAAGACGTTTTGTGCGGGGACGGGGTAATTGGTATCTGCTGCCTGGTACTGATGATTCAGCCGGGCATGCGCTACCTGTGATGCCGCTGATATCAGCGTCATGGATAGTAGAACGCGTCGAAATAATAGACGACCTTTCATGGATTGCTCCCGAGTTACAGTTTTGACAAATGCAGACGTGGTATACACGCCCGTGGTTATGTTAACGACGATAGCCCGCCGGGCAAAATTCCTGGCAGGCTGAGGTCGTTAACAGTTTTTAAGGGGTATTGATGGGGTTGCCGTTAATGTCAAGGGCGTGGCGTTTGCCGTCTTTTTCCACAGTGGCACGGCCATCTTTGTATGACCAGACGGTGTCGTACTGCGGTTTGATGGTCTCTTTGCCGCGTTTGTCGATGAAGCCCCACTGATTGCCTTTTTTTACCGCCGCGCGCGACTCGCCATAGGGCAGCACGTCCTGATACTGCGGCCTGACAATCTCCCGTCCTTTTTGATCAATGAAACCCCAGCGGCCATTTTTCTCCACCGCAGCCATGCCTTCGCTGTACGGGCGGATGCGGTCATAGCGGTAATGTGGCAGGCGGCTGTCCGGCAAAACGCCCATATTGCTGCGCGTAGCGGCGACGATAGCAGACGCATTGTCACTGACGTTGATAGTGAAGCGTTGCCTGCCGGTGCCATCGCCCGCATTGCCGGTCATGCCGTAGTAGGAAAGCGCGGGATTGTCGCTGATCGTCCGGCTGTCTACGTTGGCAATGCCGCTGTCGGTGTTTACCGTTGTGCTCTGCGCTACGCGATGCGCGGCTGCCGGCGCGGCGCTATGCCGACGCTGATTATGGGCAGCAGTTGTCCGCTCAGGGGCGGCTGCACCGCCGGTAGCGTCCATCATGATGTTCATCAGTGCGCCTCTATCTACTGCCACGCCCGATTTGATGCTGCCGCTGGGGTCGATGGCGCGGGCAATATCAAGCGGCAGGGCTTTACCGCTGCCTTTGGCCGGACTGTCGGCACGCAGGTGGTAGTTACTTTGTTTGTAGTCCTGATTGCCTGCGGCTTCGCGGATAAAGAAGGGGTTTTCCGCGCGGCTGCCGAAAAGATCAAGCGCATGGCGTTCCAGTCCGTTGATTTTTTTGTTGACTTTGCCGTGCGTGGCGAGGTCGGCGGTGCGCACAAAGAGCAGGTTGAGCGGGTTATCCACTTCGGGCAGATCCCAGGTGATGACGTAGGGCTCGTTCTCCAGGCTGCTGCGGTAATAGGCGTTGTAGTCCAACCCTTTGAACATATCGTTGGTGAAGGTTTTGCGCTGCCCATCCTGATCTATGCCGCCGACGGTGCGCAGCGGGTAGGCATAGTGCGGGCCGCCACTGTCCTGCGGATGGAAGGCGCGCGAGGAGAGGATGTTGTTGTAGATTTCCGTGCCGGTTTGCGCCCAACTGAGATTTTTGCCTTTCGACCATTTTTCTTCGATTTCGCATTTGCCGTGTCTGAACCGGTTACAGCCGCCGAGACGGTCGTCTTCGCGCAAACGGATGGGGTGGAAGGTGCGCGAGATGGTGTTGTTGTACACGCGGGTGTTGCTGGAGCCGGAAAGTGAGATACCGACCGCGCCGTTTTCGATGATGTTCGAGGCGATGATGCCGCGATCGGAGACTTCGTAGAAGATAGCCAGCGGCACGTTGGTGAAGAAGTTGTTGGTGATTTTTGCGTCGATGCAGCCTTCATCGCACCAGAAGCCGGGTAACTGTTCGTCACGGTTGGCAGGATCGGTCGTGGGCGGACGCATGCTGTCGTCAATGATGTTGTTACGGAAAACCGTGTTCACGACGTGGGTGATTTTCAGGTGGGCGAAGCCGCAGTAAGCTTGGCAGATGGTGCCGTTGGTCGGGTAACCGTCAAGGTTGTTATTGGCGAAGTAGTTGTTTTCAAAGATGACATTGTGCGCATAGTTGCCGCCAGTGCCCGCGCCGCCGTTATCGACGAAGCGGTTGCCTGCCACACGTGAGCCGTTATTCTCAATGATGGCAAGGGCAGAGCTGGTGTTCTGCGCGAAGATGCCGTTTTCCACCAACGAGTTGCTGCTGGCCACCACCAACGCCGCCGGGCCGCTCTTATCATCAAGGCGCGGATCCTTGAAATTCCAGACATGGTTCGGCGAAAACTGCGAGATGTTGATGCCGCGCATGGTGAAGTGATGCTTGCGACCATAAGTGCTAAAGGCGCGGCTGCGTTCACTGATTTCCACCGTGCCGGAAGCGGGATCGCTGCCGAGGTAATAAGTAATCTCGTCCTGCTCGCCGATGTTGTAGCCGGCGCGATTATTCTTCGGGTCTTTCAGTGTGGTCGGCGTTTTGTCTTCCACATAAAACGTCCCCGCCGTCACTTCATTCTTGCTGAGTACCTGGCGCAGCGGCTCATCGTTGATAAACACCTGCTCCGGATAGGCCGACATTTTGGCAAGCGCCGGATCTGCAGAAAGTGTGCAGACGTGGCAGAAATTCTGGAAATCCCCCGTCACCTTCCAGAGATTGCCCTCCTTCTCAAAGCGCTCGGCAGGGACAACGGTGCTGCCTTTCAGCCAGACATCACCATGCGGTTCGGCTTGCAGGGTGATGTGGTTCTTGTCCACAAAAAAATGCGGCTCGCGGTATGCCCCGCTCTTCAGAACGATGGTCGTGCCATCCGTCGCCCGCTGCACGGCGGTGCGAATAGAACCGAGCGGCTTGTCGCGACTGCCATCACCACCAGCCGGGGCATCAGCGGCAACCCAGAGGACGTTTTCAGCCGGGACGGGATAATTCGTATCAATCGGCTGATACTTGTGATTCACAGCAGCGTACGTCTGCGGCAAAGCAAGCGCTACGGCCAGCAAGGCGGCGGAAGAGCGGAGCATGTTCGATTCCCTCATAAACATTAACAAAAAAACAGTAAAGCGCAGTGTAACACGCCTGCATCATGAAGAAACAAACCACGCAAAAACAAATTGTTATAAGAACAACATGACAAAAATCATACTAATTATTAAGAATAATTCCTATCATTACTTAAACCTCAACCGGAATCTCTCCATGCACCTGCGCTACCTCCTGCCCGCTCTTGCGATTGCGGGCGCCCATGCTGAAAAAGCGACTGACCTCGCCACCGCCGACGCCTACCACATGCAATACAACTTCGGTCCACCACCCGTCATCACCCCACAGACCGACATCAACGCCCCGCTGGAAAACCAGTTTGACTACGCCCGTCCGTGGCTTGACCCGAACGTCGCCAATGACGTCGCCGGCAGCACCATCCGTCCACTGCAACTCGGCGCCCAAATCGGCAGCCACGGCGACAGCGAACGCGCTCTCTTGCGGCTGCGCGGCAGCAACAGCTACCTCATCGGTAACGCCTACCGCCAGCATCTCGGCGACTACAAAGACGGTAGCGGCGCACGCGTCAACGCCGGTTACACCCGCGACGGCGAAGCATTAGTCGCCGGTATCGTGCCAAACGGCGTACAGGAATACCGTCTCGGCGTCGTACGCGATAGCATCAATAACGACAAACAGCCGGGCGATCAGATGGATGCCCTGCGCACCCGCCGTGTCGTCGTCAACGGCATGGCCCGCCTCGGTGCCTAGGATCAGAGCAACACCCTGAACCTCAGCGCGCGCAACATCCACCTCGATCGCCGCGCCGACAACTACAGCCTGCGCCGTTCCGGGCCGCAGCGTGTCAACATGAAAGTGGATCGCAACCTCTACGACCTCAGCGCCGATTACCGCCTGCAATACGGCGACCAGCGCAGCCATATCGGCCTCACCTACGTCCACGACAACCACAACGCCGAGCGCTACCTCAACACCCCGCAAGGCCTGCTGCGCAACGCCTACCGCTTCCCGGACGTGCACAGCGACCGCTGGCACCTCTACTACGACCACTACTGGGATATCACCCCGCAGCACCAACTGAGCGGTGGCCTGAGCTACGACCACCTCACCGCCGAACCGCGCGCCAAAAACCGTGGTGCCAGCATCGGCGGGCAAACCATCCCGGCGCCGAACCAACTCTGGCAGCGTTACTACGGCCAGGGGCTCAACCGCAAAGCAAAAACCGACGGCGTCGGCGCGGCGCTCGCCTACGAATTCCGGCCAAACGAACACCACACCTACCGCTTCGCCGTGGACAGTCTCATCCGCCAACCCGATAACACCGAACGCTTCCACGCCCTGCCCGGACAAAACGGCATGGGCTGGATCGGCAACCCCCACCTCAAACCCGAACGCCACAACCGCATCAGCCTCGCCGCTACCTGGCAGGGCGCGGGCTGGCGCGAATACGGCAAAGTGGCGAACGGCGACCTCGGCGGCGCCTGGCAAATCGAAGCCAAAGCCGACTACGACAAAGTCAGCAACTTCATCACCCTCGATCGCGCGCGCGGGCAAAAAGGCATTCGTCAGGACGATGGCAGCGTGATCAGCCGCAACGTCGATGCCACCCTTATCGGTGCGGAAATCGGCGCGGCGAAAAGCCTGAGCACGAACCTCGCCGCACGCAGCAAAATCCGCTACCAGTACGGCGAAAACGACAGCGACAACCGTGCACTCTACCACGTCCGCCCGCTCACAGCCGACATCGCCCTTGACTGGCGCGACTACGCCCCTTTCGGCAGCTATAACCTCGGCGTGAACCTGCACTACGCGCACAAAAACAGCCGCCGCGACAGCAACAAGGCAACCGGCCTCGGCCTTGACTACCCGACAGCGGGCTACGCCACCGTGAACCTCTACGGCAGCCTGCAAACGCGCGACCGCTTCGCCATCACCCTCGGCGTCAACAACCTTTTCAACCGCCGCTACTTCGCCTACAACGAGCAGCCGCACACGGCGGCCATCAATCCAAATCCCGTCGCCGCCCCCGAACGCAGCGTGTGGCTGGGCTTCAACTACAACTTCTGAGCGCTGCATGGCCTCGCAAAAAATCCCGCTGTGGCGGGATTTTTTCATGAGCTCCCGCTTGGCAAGAGCGTCGTTTGTCCGCTTGAGGAATCCAGCGGTTACAGGCGACCGGGCAGGCGCAATCTGATTCTGGCATTGCGATGTGGGATATATAAGCGGATAAATGCCGGGATCTCGCTAAACGGATGATCATGCGTCAGGCGTCTTCCGCCGCTTCTGCCGCTTGCAGGGCTTCTGCGGCTTCCAGCCAGTCGGCTTCGGCCTGGGCGAGGGTTTGTTGTGCCGCACTTTCGGCGGCAAGGGTTTCTTTCAGGCGGTCTTTGTTGGCAGCGTCGTAAAGCGCAGCGTCAGCGAGGGCGATTTTATGTTTTGCCAAGGCTTTTTCAGCAGCCGCGACGGCTTTTTCAGCGGCTTCGAGCGCCTGTTTGAGCGGGCGCAGGCGGCTGCGGCGCTCGGCATCAAGGCGTTTTTGTTCCTGGCGGTTGGGGGTGCTGTCGGTATTTGTGGTGTTTTTGGTAGCGGCGCTGTTTTGTTCGTTGAGGTAGCGGTGATAGTCGTCGAGGTCGCCGTCGAAAGGTTGCAGTTTGCCGTCAGCGACAAGGCGAAATTCGTCACAGGTGGCGCGCAGCAGGCTGCGGTCGTGCGAGATGATGAGCATGGCGCCGTCGTAGTTTTGCAGCGCCAGGGTGAGGGCATCACGCATGGCGAGGTCGAGGTGGTTGGTGGGTTCGTCAAGCAGCAGCAGGTTCGGGCGCTGCGCGATGATGAGGGCGAGGGCAAGGCGCGCTTTTTCGCCGCCTGAGTTGCGCCCGACCGGGGCATCGGCTTTGTCGCCGTGGTAACCGTAGCCGCCGAGGTAGTTGCGGTGTTCTTGTTCGGTTTTATCCGGCTGGATTTGTTGCAGGTGCCAGAGGGCGCTGTTTTCGCTGCGCAAGGCGTCGATTTGGTGCTGGGTGAAGTAGCCGATGCGGGTGTTTTTGTGGGTGTCGATACTCCCGGCAAGCGGCGGCAGGACGCCGGCAAGCCCTTTCATCAGGGTACTTTTGCCCGCGCCGTTGCGCCCGAGGATGCCGATGCGCGCGTCGGCGGCGATGCGCAGGCGGATGCCGCTGAGGATGGTGTGGTCGCCGTAGCCGAGGGCGAGAGCGTCTGCGTTCAGCACGGGGTTGGGGTGGTGTTCGGCGCTCTGGAATTGCAGACGGTAATCGGCTTCCGGCGGCGGGGGCGGGGCAGCGTCGAGTTTTTCGAGGGCTTTGAGGCGGCTTTGTGCTTGCCGCGCTTTGGTCGCTTTGGCGCGAAAGCGGTCAATGTAGGCTTGCAGGTGAGCACGGCTGCGTGCCTGTTTTTGGTATTCGGCGTCGGCTTGCAGGCGTTGTTCGTGGCGCAGGCGTTCGAAGTCGCTGTAATTGCCGGTGTAGGCAGTGAGGCGCTGGTTTTCGATGTTGAGGATGCGGGTGCAGAGGGCATCGAGGAATTCGCGGTCGTGAGCGATGATGATTTGGGTGACGGGCAGGGTTTTGAGGTAGTCCTGCAACCAGATGATGGCGTCAAGGTCGAGGTGGTTGGTGGGTTCGTCGAGTAGTAAGAGTTCAGCCGGGGCGATGAGGGCGCGGGCGAGGTTGAGGCGCATCCGCCAGCCGCCGGAGTAGCTGGCGACGGGGCGTTGCTGTTCGTCCGGCGGGAAACCAAGACCGGCGAGGAGTTCGCTGGCACGCGCGGGTTGGGCGTAGCCGTCGCAAGCGGCGAGTTGTTCGTGCGCTTTGGCAATGGCGTGACCGTCGCCGCTCGCTTCGGCGGCAGCGATGGCGGCAAGGGTAGCCTGGTAGGGCGCGTGTCCGGCGAGGACGTAGTCATGGGCGCTGTCGGGCAGCGCCGGGGTTTCCTGGGCGACGCTGGCGATGCGCCAGTCGGGCGGCAGGCGGTAGTCGCCGCTGTCGGGTTCGAGGTCATGGCGCAGGAGGGCGAGCAGGGTACTTTTGCCGCTGCCGTTGCGGCCGGTGAGGCCGACGCGCTGGCCGGGGTGAATGCGGGCATCGGCGTCTTCGATGAGGTTTTTGCCATTGCGCGACAGGGTGAGGTGGTTGAGTTCGATCATGGTGCGGTCAGCCATTGTATGCCCGGCAGTTCACCGAGCGCTTGCGGGAAGAGGTAGTCACCGCCGAGGAGCGGCAAGTCGATGTGGCGCCAGCGCGCGTGGAGATCGGGACGCAGGATGGTGAGGGCGTCGTGGATGAGGGTGGTGCAATAGTTGGGGTTCTTTTCGCGGGGAACGAGGCGGAAGGGTTCGCCGAGACGTGCTGCGGCCTGGGCGGCGATGGCACGGCGTTCATCTGCACTCAAAAAGGCGGGGCGAGCGACAGCGGTTTTGTCGGCGATTGCCGGTGCGGTGTAGGCGGCGTAATCGCTTTCGATGATTTGGTTCGGGTGGGCAGGGTCGTCGTCGGTGGTGGCGTGGGTGATGCGGACTGTCGGTTCAACGGCGGTCACGATGCCGATATGGGAGTATTCGCTGTGGTCGATCTCGCGGATGATGGCACTTTCGCGGCCCGTGCCGGCGCGGAAAACCCAGTCGCCCACGGCGATGTCAGGCGGGGGGTCGGCGGCAAGGGCGGCGAGCGGCAGGAGGAGGAGCAGGAGGAGACGGGGCATAGTGTGTTTTGGGCGGCTTGCGCCGCCCGTTATTGTGTCAGTTGGGGGTGACTTTCCAGCCTTGTGGGGTTTTGCGGAGTGAGAAGGTTTGGCTGTTGAGGCCTGCGGTGGCACCGTCTTTTCTTTCACCTGTTACGGTGACAACGACTTTAGCCTCGGTTTTCTTGGCGTTGGTATAGGTGACGTTACCCGCACTAACGTGGATTTTACCGCCCTTTTCTTTGAGCGTTTTCTGTATGTTGGCGGCTTCGCTGACAATCATGTTTTTCAGCTCTTGTGTCAGTTGATTGACGGTTTTTTGGTATTCGGCTTCGCCCATTTCTTTTTTAAGCTGCTCGCTTTCTTCGGGGGTGATGATTTGCATGTGGCTGATGGCAGTATCGGCATCACCGTTCAGCAGGGCGGAACCGAAGGCGGCGGCAACTGCGCCCGGGTCGTCGTTTGCTGCGGCGTGGGCGAAGGTGATGAGGGCGGCAAGGCCAAGGAAGAGGCTGCGGATGGTGTTTTTCATGGGGATTCCTAGGTTTGGGATGGGATAGTGTCTTGAGGTTTAGTGCAGTTGTATTTTCCAGCCTTTGTCTGTCTTGATGAGGTCGAGCGTCTCCTTATCTTCTTCAGTTTTGCCGCTTTTATCGCGCATCTTGAGGGTGACAGGGATTTTCGCTTCAGTCTTGGCAGCATTGGTATAGGTGGGTTCACCGCTGACAACAGTGATGCTGCCGCCTTCTTTTTTGATTTCTTCACGCAATTCCATCGATATCACACCAAGTTTACCTCGCATGACTTGTTCGGTGACGCCCTGCTGTTCGGCTTCGGGCGGCAGATAGACGAGGGAGGCAGCCTTGCTTGCATCACCGTTAATGAGGGATTCGAAGAAGGTTTGCGCAGTTTCTTTCGGGCCGGCGGCGGCGTAGGCGATCGTTGCAGCAGCGGCGGTAAGACCAAGCAGTAGGGTGCGGATGCGGTTTTTCATGGGATTACTCCTGGTAAATGAAGGGATGGTTAACGGGGTTAGGTGTCGGGTTTCAGCACTTTCCACGTGCCGTCTTCTTTGATGAGCAGGATTTCGGCGTCACGGCGGGCTTTTTTGCCGCTGATGTGCTTGTAGAGGGTAACGGCAATTTTGGCTTCGCTCTTGGCAGCATTGGTGTAGGTGACTTTACCAACTTGGGCAGTGGGGATTTCGCCTTCTTTTTGGGCCTCTTGCCGTACTTGAGTCATAAGCATGGCCATAGTTTTGCGGGCGGTGTCTTCGTTGATTCCTGCCTGTTTGGCTTCGGGCGGGATGGCGAGGTATTCGGCGGCTTTGGCAGGATCGCCCTGGAAGAGTTCGTCGAAGAAGGTTTGGGTGATTTTTTGCGCGGCTTCGGCCTCTTTGTCGATTTTTTCGCCACAAGCGGTGAGCAAAGCGGTAAAGAGGATGAGAGCCAGGGCGCGGATGATTTTTTGCATCGTGATTCCTTGCGGTTATTGCAGGTTTATTTTCCAGCCGTTATCGGTCTTGATCAGGTCTAATGTGTCGCTTTCTCCCCCACTTTTACCGCTTTTCGGCTTTTTTAGGGTAATGGCGACTTTGGCCGCTGTTTTGTCGCTGCTGGTGTAGGTGATATCGCCGACTTCGGCAGTAGGGATGCCGCCTTCTTTTACCGCCTGTTCTCTCCTCATCGTGATGAGCTCAATAATCTGGTTCTTGAGCATGGCTTCATCGATGCCTTGTTGTGCGGATTCCTGGATGACTTCCGGTGAGAGGTAGATGAGTTCAGCCGCCTTATCGGCATCGCCAGCAAAGAGTTCGTGGAAGAAGGTCTGCGCAGTTTCTTTCGGGCCGTCGGCGGCATGAGCGATGCTGGCGAGGAGGGCCGTAAAGGCGAGGAGGAGCTTTTTCATAACGGATTCCTTAAATGAAAAAAAAAGGGGGCGCTGACGCGCCACGGCTTACAGCTTGATTTTCCAGCCTTTATCCGTCTTGATGAGCACAAAGTCCTGTTTTCTGGCGCTTTCTTGGCCATCTTTTTGTGTTTTCAGGATAACGGCAATCTTGGCCTCGGTTTTATCGGCATTGGTATAGCTGACTTCACCGATTTCGGCTTTGAGTACGCCGCCTTCTTTCTTCATTTTGTCTCGCGCCGCGATGATCATCATGCTGAGTTTGCTTTTGGCGGCTTCTTCGCTCATGTCTTTTTGCGAGATTCTTTTCATGGTTTCCGGCGGGAGATAGACGAGTTCAGCGGCCTTGTTAACATCACCGTCGATCATTTCGCTGAAGAAGGTCTTGGCGGTTTTCTCCGGACCATCGCCGCAGGCGGTAAGAATGGCGGCGAAGAAGACGAGGGTGAGGGTCTGAATGAGTTTTTTCATGTGGATTCCTTGTTGCAAGAGAAGTGGCGCTTGCGCGCCACAGGTTACATTTTGATTTTCCAACCTTTATCGGTCTTGATCAGATTGACTTTGTTGCTTTGTTCCTGGTCTTTGTCGCCTTGTTTGCCTTTGAGGGTGACGGTAACGCTGGCTTCAGTCTTGTCGGCGTTCAGGTAGGTGACTTCACCGGTGCTGACGCTGATTTTGCCGTCTGACTTTTTAATCTGCTGCTGCATTTCTGCCGCTGCCATGGAGAGCTTGCCTTTCATGGCCTCTTCGTTCATGCCGGCTTGCGCAGCTTCTGGCGGCAGATAGACGAGTTCAGCGGCTTTGCTGGCATCGCCGCTGAACAGTTCTTCAAAGAAGGTCTTGGCGGTTTTGTCCGGGCCGTCGCCGCAGGCAGTAAGAATGGCAGCGAAGAAGACGAGGGTAAGAGTCTGGATGAATTTTTTCATGGGTTCTCCAATTGAGTTAAAGAGATGCCGTGTGGCACGCGAAGTGTACGGATTTGACCGAAAGGCTGCCCGATTTTTTCCGGTGGCAAGCGGCTCTTGCTCAACGCACCGCCCTGCCCTGCTCTAATCCCCGGCGAAACGACTGCAATGCTGCCGCATCCGCCGCATCTGCCGGTGGAATCAACGCCTCCGGCCAGTCGGCGGGATTATCGCTGCTCTGCAACAGCGGTTTGAGACGCGCCTGCGCCCAGCGCCCACCCGCCCGGCTATCATCGGCAACGGCGTACACATCTGCTACCCCCGCCTGCCGGGCGGTTTCGTGCAGCAACTGCGTCAGCACCATCCGCTGCGCCGCCGCATCACCCGCATCCGGCAATGCCGCCTGCAAGATGCCGAGGTAGCAGCCCAGCGTGCGCGCCCGGCGGTAATCCCCGTCCGCCGTATTGAAATAAGCGGCGGCATCCTGCCTGCCGTCCATACCTAGCAGCAGATGCGCCAGTATCCGCGCCGGTGGCAGCACATTGCCTTCGCGCAGCAATGCCCCGCTCCACAAACGCAGCGTCCGTCCGTCACTTTCCGGCTTCTCGCAGAGGAGTTCCAGCACCGTGGCATCGTTGACCTGCAACGACGCACTGACATGCGTCACCACCTGACGGCTACCCCGCGCCAGTTCTGGCGCCTTACGGCGGATGTTTTCCAGACGCGACTGCGCATCCACCCTCAGGCTGTCGTCGGCGGCAAAGGCGGGAAGGCACGCCGCAAAGCATGTGGACAAAAGCCATAATTTCTTCATTATCAATATGCTCCGAAAAAGAAAGCGCGCTATTGTAGCGCCATTGTTTATCATCGCTTATGCCGTTTTTCCGCTTCCCGCCGCACAGGAAAACCGGCATGACTGCAAGCATTACCGCGTTGGAGAGCCACTTATGCACATCGAACTTATCGCCGTCGGGCAGAAAATGCCGGACTGGGTCAACCACGGCTTTGCCGACTATGCCGCCCGCTTCGCCGGCGATCTCTCCCTCGGACTCAGCGAAATCCCCCTGCAAAAACGTGGCAGTGCCGGCCAGCTTGCCGCCGCGCAGCAAAAAGAAGCGGCACAGATCAAGACCGCCTTACAAGGCAGCGACCGCATCATCACCCTCGATATTCCCGGCCGCGAATACACGAGCGAGGCGCTAGCCGCCCGCCTGCAACACTGGCAGGAAAACAGCCGCCGCATTGCGCTCATCATCGGCGGCCCGGAAGGAATCACATCGGAAATCAAGGCGTTGGCCGATGAAAGCTGGTCGCTCGGCAAGCTGACCCTGCCACACCCGCTGGTGCGTATCATCGTCGTTGAAGCGCTGTACCGCGCCTGGAGCATCAATCGTAACCATCCCTATCACCGCGCCTGAAATGCCGCCGACACACGGCATTTGGCTATACCTCACTCTCTATAACCATCAAGGAAGTCCCCATGAAAAGAACGCTCATCGCCGCCGCGCTTGCTGCTGCCTTCGCGGCCACCGTCCACGCCGAACCGCGCTGGAACGAACAATCCCTCAATGCCGCCGCTGCGCAGGCGGAAGCGGAAATCAACGAATATCTGCAAAAGGGAACGGGGCCGGTAGCCGATCTGATGTCAAATGAAGAATGGCAGGATGGGGATGCCTTCCTTGAAAACACGGATGGATCACCCGTAGAGAAAGATTTTGCCCATTTGAAACACCAAAACCAAATCTATTTGCTGGATAAGATTTTTGAACAATTCGGCGAAGACGATAAAAATTATGCGCGCCGTATTAGGTTTGGTGTGCTGCATTTGCACGTCTTCGATTTTGATAAAGAAGTCAATCCATCTGGTTATCAGAGAGAAGGGCTCAAGCTTTATCGTGACGTTATCTTCGATGATGCCGGAAGCGCCAATTTCGCGCTTGCCCAGATAAAATCCCTGCCGAATATGGAAGAAGATAATTACGACTATGAGAGTCTATTAAAAGAATACGGCTTCTATCTCAAAGCCGTCGAAACCGTTAAAAGCCGCGACACCCCCGAAGTCTGCCTGCAATTCAACCGCTCCATCACCGCCGAACCTCAGCAGGACTGGCGCCAGCTCATCCGTTTCGAGCCCGCCGCCGAGAACAATGGCCGCTACGCCAATGACCAACTGTGCTACGCCGCCCGTTGGGAGCAGCAATACACCATCCATATCGACCCGCGTCTCGCCACAACCGGCGGACTGGAACTCTACGAAGCACAAATCCGCGACATCGACACCGGCAGCCGTCCGCCGCTGATGCGCTTTGCGACGAGCGGCAAGACCCTCATGCTTGACTCTGAAGCTGCGCTCACCGTGGAAACCAGCAACATCAACACCGTGCAGGCCGAGTTGTGGCAAGTACCGGGCAATAACCTCGTTGACAATATGCGGGACCTCATCGATAGCACCCGCTTTCCCGATTACTACCTCAAAAGCGACACCAGCCTCATCTGGAAAGGCAGCTTCACCCCGCAGCAAAAAAGCCCGAATACCCGAGTGCAAAACCGCCTTGCCTTTCGCGACATGGCGGGTGATGACGCGCGCAGCGGTGTGTACGTCCTCGTCCTCAAAAATGGCGACCGGCAAGGCAAAGAGGATGACGAAGAAAACCGCTTCGACAATAACCTCACCCAGACCTTCACCGTCACCGACCAGGGGCTGAC
Source organism: Cardiobacterium sp. Marseille-Q4385 (assembly GCF_916618745.1). Lineage (GTDB taxonomy): Bacteria > Pseudomonadota > Gammaproteobacteria > Cardiobacteriales > Cardiobacteriaceae > Cardiobacterium. The sequence goes on along the minus strand of NZ_OU745373.1, from coordinate 2,384,122 downwards.
CGCCTACCGCACTCCGCACGGCATCCTCGCCGAACTGCGCGACCTGCGTAGCAGCGCACCGATTGCCAAACAGAAAGTCACCCTCTACGCGCGGAATAACCGCATCCTTGGCGAAATCGAGACCGACAGCCAGGGTATCGCCCATTTCACTACCGCGCAGACAAACGGCAAAGACGGCGATGCCCCCAGCCACCTCATCAGCGAAAAAGACCATCATCTTGCTTACCTTCGCATCGAAGGTCAGGGCATCGATCTCTCGAACAAAGGCGCCAACGGCAGCGGCTATGCCAACCCGACTCTTGCCCACTGGTCGTGGCATGATCGCGGTATCTACCGTCCGAAAGATACCCTGAACGCCCTCTGGCTCGTCAAAACCCCGGACGGCAAAGCCTTCCGCAAAAACCCGCTGTGGCTGGAAATCCGCCGCCCGGACGGCGCACTGATGCATAGCCAGCTACTTGAAGCAGACGCCAGCGGTGCCTACCGCTACAGCACGGATATCCCCGCCAACGCCCGACAAGGCGATTGGAACATCCGCCTCAGTCTCGGCAAAGGCGGCGCGACCATCGTTGATGAAAGCTACACCGTGGACAGCATCATTCCCCGGCAAATCGAAAGCAGCCTGCGTATAAAAGCCGATGCCGACCGTGCCGACATTGAGCTTAAAGCCGACTGGCTCTACGGCGCTCCGGCGGGCGGTCTGCTCAGTAGCGGCCAATGGCGCATCATTGCCGGCGACTTTGGCAAGACCCATCCGGACTGGGCGGGCTGGCAAATCGGCTACTTTGACGCCGCCGTAGCAGGTGGTGAACAAAAAATCCCCAACGCCGAAACCAATGCTGAAGGCAAACGCCGCATCACCCTCGATAACCTCGAACGCCCCTTAGATACCCGCCCGCAAGCATTGCGAACAGACACCATTGTGACCGCGCCGGATGGCAGCACCATCTCCGCCAGTGACACCGTTCTTCTGCCGCGAGCCATCCCCTACGCGGCCCTGAAACGCAGCGAAAGCGGCGTACATATTGCCGTCATCGACGACCGTGGCGAGCAGCAAAGCGCCCCGCTGGACTGGACGCTCTACCGGGTCCACTACGACGGCTATTACAACTACGACAAAGAAGGATACTGGCGCTGGATAAGAGAAGAACAGCGCGAAACCATTGACAGCGGCAGCCTCACCACTGACGGCAAAAACCCTGCCAACCTCGACCTGCCACAAGAAAGCGGGCGCTACATCCTAGCCGTACAAGGTGAAGACCCGGCGACCGCTGCCAGTATCGCCATCAACAACGGCTGGTGGTGGTACAACGATGACAGCAGCAACAGTAAAAACGACCCGTCTGCCCTCACCCTTACCGCCGACCGCGCCGAATACAAAGCCGGCGACACCATCATGCTCAACCTGCGTGCACCCTTTGACGGCCAGGCCACCATCAAAGTCGCAAATCGCGACCACATCATCGCCAACTACCAAACCACCCTCAAAGACGGACAGGCACAACTGCAAATCCCGTGGCAAGAAAACTGGGAGCACGGCATCTGGCTCATGGCGAACGCCTGGAACAAAGACGGCGAAGCACGCAACCGCCGCGCCGTCGGCCTGCGCTGGCTCGGTGCTGATCTCAGCGCGCGCCGCCTCAACCCCAACCTCACCCTGCCGGAAAACCCGCAACAAAACGCGCCCTACACCGTTGCCGTCCACGTACCCAATGCCACCCCCGACACTTGGGTCAATTTCGCCATCGTTGATGACGGCCTCTACCAACTCGCCGCGCCGAGCTTCACCGAACCACTTGCCGCCTTCTTCGGCAAAAAACAGCCTGATATCAGCCTCTACGATACCTTCGGCAGCATCATCCGCCAGACCGATGCCCAACTCGCCGCCCTACGCAGCGGTGCCGACAGCGTCAGCGAAAGCGAGCGAGCATCGCTGGCGTCTCTGCCCGACCTCGACCTTACCCTCATTGCCCATTGGAGCGGACCGCTCAAAGTCGATGCAGACGGCAACGTGCGCTACACCATCCCCATCCCGCACTACAACGGCAGACTGCGCATCATGACTGCCGCCTACAACACCGATCAAATCGGCGCCGCCGAAAAGACCGCCGTCATCAAAGCGCCCGTCGTCGCCGAACTCAACAGCCCGCGCTACCTCAGCCAAGATGACGATGGCGTCTTCAGCCTGAGCCTGCACAACACCACAGACCGCGCTCAGCGTCTCCGCCTGGATTTACGCAGCGAAGGCCTGACCCTCGCCGATACTCCCACCCTGCCGGAAACCCTCGCTCCCAAGCAAAACATCACCCTGCGCTACCCCTACCGCGCCGGCAAAGCGGGCGACGCACACATCAAAGCAAGCATCAGCGGCGATTACAGCGAAACCCTTGAACGCCGCATCCCCGTGCGTGCACCGACACTGCCGCAAATCCGCAGCCAGTACCAACGCCTCGACAGTGGCGCCACCCTCGAACTCAGCGGGCTTAACGCAGCGCACCTCAACCTTGACCAGGGTCTCCCCAACAACGCTCATCGTTTCGGCGAACAACTTGCCGCCTACCCCTACTGGTGTAACGAACAAACCACCAGCAAACTGTGGGGACGACTCAGCCAGAAAAAGACCGACCTGAAAGCCCTGCACGACCTCGAAAGAACACTCGCTATCAGTGCCCATTACGACGGCAGCTATACCCTGTGGTGGAGTGGTAAAAAAGACCGCTGGCTCACCGCCTACGCTGGCGAAGCCCTCACCCAAATGCGGCACAACAAACAGCTGAAAAACCCTGAAGCACTGGGCCGGACACTGACCTACCTGCGCAACAACAGCAACGGCGACTACAACAGCGACCATGCCCACGCCGATAGCTACGCCTACTACACTCTCGCCTACGCTGGCGAAAGCGTGCGTGGCCTCGTCCTGCGCTATCACCACCAGGCAGGTAACCAGCTCAACCGCGCCGACAGCCTCGATATCGCGGCCGCCTTGGCGTTGCTCGGTGAATACCAGGCAGCGAGTGGACGCCTCGCGGATACCGCCGGAAAAGCAGACGACAGCGACTACCACTACGGTAGCCCAACCAGCCTTGCCGCGCACAACCTGACCCGCCTCAAACAACTGCAAACACAATGGCAAAGCGTGGCGGATGACCCGCGCAACACCATGAGCCTTATTCAAAAGATGCACGACGAAGAAAGCGAAAAACTGCGCACCGTCCTTGCTAGCGACGATTACCTCAGCACCCAGGAACTCGCCTGGCTGGCGCGGCTCTCCAGCCTTGCCAGCCAGTTGCCGGATGACACCCTTATCCAGATTGACGGCAAAAACGCTACCCTCGGCGAAATGAAAAAAGGCGAGTACAACGGCAACGTGCGCATCACCAATCCCGGCAAACAGTCCCTGTGGCTAAACAGCTACGACCTGCATAACCCGCCGGCAGAAGCGGCGAGCAGCAACGGCTGGGATATCGCTATCCGCTACGAAGACCGCGAAGGCAACATCCTTGACCCGGATGCCCTGCCGAACAACACCGATATCCGCATCACCGCCACCTTCACCCAAAAAGGCGACTACGCGGACTACCACAGCGAACTCATCTACATGTACCCCGTCCCGGCAGGTATCATCCTTACCCCGCTACGCGGCAAAAGCCCGGAACAGGACGAACAAGACGACCGCGTCCAATACCGCTATCACGAAAACCGCGACGACCGTCACATTGCCGCCTTCACCATTGACTACAACCGCCGCGACGAATACCGCGACAGAGGCTCCTTCAAGTACACCATCAATGCCCGCACCACCCGCGCCGGTACCTGGCATGCGCCGGGGGCGAGCATCGAAAACATGTACCACCCCGAAGAACATGCGCAGCAAGCGGCACAAACCATCCATATCCGTTAAACCTTCTCCAAAACAAACCGCCCTCCGGGGCGGTTTAATGATTACAGCGAAGAGCATTGCCCAGCACGCCAACATGGCACCCCCATCACTTGCTACACTTCGCGCCCACATCCCAACCTCCAGTCCAAGACCATGCACAGCGCCCACACGCCGATGATGCAGCAATACCTCGGCATCAAAAAAGACTACCCCGACACCCTCGTCCTCTACCGCATGGGCGACTTCTACGAACTCTTCTACGACGACGCGCGCCGCGCCGGCGAACTGCTCGGCATCAGCGTCACCACGCGCGGGCAGTCGGCGGGCAAACCCATCCCGATGGCGGGCGTCCCCGTGCATGCCATTGATACCTACATCGCCAAACTCATCAAACAGGGGCAGAGCGCCGTCATCTGCGAACAAATCGGCGATCCGGCGCTCGCCAAAGGGCCAGTCGAGCGCGCTGTGACCCGCATCATCACCCCCGGCACCCTCACCGACGAAGCCCTCCTGGACGAAAACCGCGACAACATCCTTGCCAGCATCGCCCCCGGCAAAGAGCACTACCACCTCGCCTGGGCAGACATCAGCAGCGCGCGCTACCGCATCAGCGAACCGCTCGATGAAAACGCGCTGAAAAGCGAACTCGAACGCCTGCAACCGGCGGAAATCCTCATCCCGGACAGCGCCCGCCTGCCTGCCGCCCTCGCCGGACAAAAACGCCCGCGCCGCCAGCCGGACTGGTACTACGACCACGACAGCGCGCTGAACCTCATCCTGCAGCACTACCAAATCAAAACCCTCAGCGGCTACGGCATCCGCGACGACGACCCCGCCCTCGGCGCGGCAGGCTGCCTCCTGCAATACCTCTACGACACCCACAAACAAACCCTGCCACCGCTCGCCCCGCTCCTGCGCGAAAGCGGCGACGACAGCCTCACCATCGACGCCGCCAGCCGCCGCAACCTCGAAATCGACTACACCCTGGGCGGCGACCACAAACGCAGCCTCACCGGCAGCATCAACCACTGCCAGACCCCGGCGGGCAGCCGCAACCTCAAACGCTGGATCAACCGCCCCCTGCGCGACCACAACGCTATCAGCGCCCGCCATGACGCCGTCGCCGCCCTGCTTGCCGACAACAACGCGCGCGAACAACTGCGCAGCCTGCTGCACCACAGCGCCGACATCGAACGCATCACCACCCGCATCGCCCTCGGCAGCGCCCGCCCGCGTGAACTCGCGCAACTGCGCGACACCCTGCAACGCTGCCCCCATATCGCCGCCCAACTGCAAGCGCCCGCCGGGGAGAGCAGCCTGCTCGCTGCCTACATCCCGGCCTTGAGCGCACTCACCGCCGCGACCGCACACCTCGAAAAAGCACTGGTTGAAGCGCCACCGCTCACCCTCAAAGACGGCGGCATCATCGCTCAAGGCTACGACCCCGAACTTGACCGCTTGAACCACCTCGCCCGCGACAGCGAAAACATCCTCGCCGAACTCGAAGCTGCCGAAAAAACCAAAAGCGGCATCCCCAACCTGCGCATGGGCTACAACAACATCCACGGCTACTATATTGAAATCCCGCGCAGCCAGAGCGACACCGCGCCCGCGCACTGGATACGCCGCCAAACCCTGAAAAACAGCGAACGCTACATCACCGACGAACTCAAAACCCTCGAAGACCAAGTGCTGAACGCGCGTGACCAGGCGCTCGCCCTCGAAAAACAGCACTACGACGCCCTGCTCGCCGCGCTTAACGGCGAACGCGACGCCCTCTACGCCTGCGCCCGCGCGCTTGCCGAGACCGACACCCTTGCCGCCTTCGCCCACCTCGCCGACAAACATCACTACCACCGCCCGACCCTCGATCCCGAACCCATCCTCACCATCGAACAAGGCCGCCACCCCGTCGTCGAACAACACAACAGCGAACCCTTCATCGCCAACGACCTCGAACTCGGCAAACGTCGCCAAGTCCTCATCATCACCGGCCCGAACATGGGCGGCAAAAGCACCTACATGCGCCAGGCCGCCCTCATCACCATCCTCGCCTGTGCCGGCAGCTACGTCCCCGCCAAAAGCGCGCGCATCGGCAGCCTGCACCGCATCTACACCCGCATCGGCGCCAGCGACGATCTCGCCGGCGGCCGCAGCACTTTCATGGTCGAAATGACCGAAACCGCCAACATCCTCAACAACGCCGACGCGCACAGCCTCGTCATCATGGACGAAGTCGGACGCGGCACCGGTACCTACGACGGCCTCTCCCTCGCCTGGGCCGCCGCCGAACGCCTGGCGCGCGACAACCGCGCCCTTACCCTGTTCGCCACCCACTACTTCGAACTGACCGAACTTGCCGAAACGCACAAAAACATCAAAAACATCCACCTCGCCGCCGTCGAACACCACGACAACATCGTCTTCCTGCACCACGTCGAAGAAGGGGCGGCGAGCAAAAGCTACGGCCTGCAAGTCGCACGGCTAGCCGGCGTGCCGCTGGACACCATCCACGCCGCAACCGCCAAACTGCGCCAACTCGAAACCCGGCGCGACCACGGCAGCCCGCAAATGCAACAGCATGAACTGTTGCCTCTCGCCCCACCCGTCGCCGACAATCCCCCCGCCGCCCCCCCTACCGACCCGCGTTTGCAGGCACTCGCGGACGAAATCGCCCTCACCAACCCGGACGACCTCACCCCACGCGCCGCGCACGAACTCATCTACCGCTGGAAAAAACAATTGCAAGACTGAGCCCGTTGCCTTGCAGGACAAACGGGGGCAGAGGACAATGTCGCCAAGAAACCGGCGTACCGTGTCGGACCCAAACAACACACAAGGAGAACCCCATGCAATACCAATCCACCCGTGGCGCCAAACTCGGCGGCTTCTGCGACATCCTCCTGCAAGGCCTTGCGCCCGATGGCGGTCTGGCCATGCCGAGCAAAATTCCGCACATCAGCGGCAAAACCCTCGAAAGCTGGCGCGAACTCGACTACGCCGATCTCGCCTACGCCGTCATGCACCCCTTCATCGGCGACATCCCGGAAGACGACCTGCGCGCCATCCTGCGCCGTACCTACACCAGAGACGCCTTCGGCAGCGCAGACATCACCCCGCTGACCCGCCTCGGCGACAGCAACACCTACCTGCTCGAACTCTCAAACGGCCCCTCGCTCGCCTTCAAAGACATCGCCATGCAATTCCTCGGCAACGCCATGGCCTACGTCCTCGAAACCCGCGACGCGCGCCTCAACATCCTCGGCGCCACCTCCGGCGACACCGGCTCCGCCGCCGAATACGCCATGCGCGGCAAAGAGCGCATCAACGTCTTCATGCTCTCGCCGCACGGCCGCATGAGCCTCTTCCAGCAGGCGCAGATGTATAGCCTGCAAGACAAAAACATCCACAACATCGCCATCGAAGGCGTCTTCGACGACTGCCAGGACCTCGTTAAAGCGGTGAACAGCGACGCCGCCTACAAAGCCGCGCACCACATCGGCGCAGTCAACTCCATCAACTGGGCGCGCGTACTCGCACAAAGCGTGTACTACTTCAAAGCCTGGCTCGCCCTCGACCTGCCCGCCGGCAGCGCGGTGGATTTCTGCGTGCCCTCCGGCAACTTCGGCAACATCTACGCCGGCTACCTCGCCAAACAAATGGGGCTGCCTATCGCCCACCTCATCATCGCCACCAACGAAAACGACGTCCTCTACGAAGCCCTGCAAACCGGCCACTACCGTGCCCGTCCGGCGATAGAAGTCGAAAAAACCAGCAGCCCCTCGATGGACATCGGCAAAGCGAGCAACTTCGAGCGCTACCTCTACAACCTGAGCGGCAACAACGCCGCACAAACCGCCGCCCGCTGGAAAGCCCTGGCAGCGGACGGTGCCATTGACCTGCAACCGCTCATGGACGCCATCCGCGCCTCCGGCTTCACCGCCGGCCGCAGTGATCATGCCGCCCGCCTCGCCACCATCCGCGAGACCTATCAAGCCTACAACCGCCTCATCGACCCGCACACCGCCGACGGCGTGTACGTCGCCAAACACTGGCGCGCGGAAAACAAAAGCGAACGTCCGCTCATCTGCCTGGAAACCGCGCTGCCGGCCAAATTCGAGGCGACCGTGCGCGAAGCGACCGGCCTGCGCGCCCCGCGCCCCGCACAATTCGAAGAGATCGAAGAAGCGCCACGCCGTGTTACCGTCATGGCGAACGACGTTAGCGCACTGAAAGACTACATCACGGCCGCCCTCGCCTGAGACGCGCCATCCTCCATACACAGAGACGCCGCTTGCGGCGTCTCTTGCATTGACGGGATCGGTATTTGTTGAATAGATAAAAAAGCGTAACAAGGCGTGCCGCCGCAGACAGTACCAGTAGTACCGCGGGTTTCCATAAAAATCGCGTAGCGATTTTTATGTGGCCCGGTCAGGCGATGCAACGCGGTTACGCTTTTTTAGATGTTTAACTATAAAAACAGAATAGTCAGTTTGCGGAATAAGGAATAATTTAAGGGGCTGTAAAGCCCCTTTCTTATGTTGGTCAGATGAAGTATCAGAGTTCGGTAAGTCCATATGGATTTTGCTCTATTTCGGGATTAGTGTATGGATTGTCATAACATGTATCTTCCAGCATCGCATTAGGCACAATACATCTAATGCGCCCATCCGAGTCATCGCCTTTATCCCGAGTTTCTGCCGCTTTCTGCAAACGAAGTTTCTCAGTTTCTGCTGCTTTGGCTTGTTGCTCTGCTTCCCACATAGTGGTGCCTCTTTTCCAGCCTTCTCTGAAAGCGGCACGGCTGCCGGGGTCGGTAATCAGTGCGACCAATACTTGCCAAAGGCTGATGTTTTTTTCTTGTACGACCTTTTCTGTCATGGCAGACACCTCTTAAATCTTCTTTCTTGTGAATGGGTTATATGCCTATTGCGAGACATAGTCAAATATCGCGACTCATTTGCCGGGAAGTACGGCTTTGCGGCACTACTCTTCCTGCATTTATTTTAAGTGCACCCTTTCTCTGCACGCTTCTTGCTGGAATGCCGAGTAGCTGATGTTTTTTTGGCTTGCCGCACGATAGAGGCGAGCGAGGCTGAAAGCGACATAGCGCTTGGCAACATAGCCGATACCTTCCAAATCTTCGTTGTTTTTGATGAGTCCGGCCAGTTTTTTGCGGTTGTCGTACATTTCCCGGCAGAGATTATCGGGGATATTCCACAGGTCTTTTTTCTTGTCGATGAATCGCCCGTCGGCAAAAGTCACGGTGATGTCATCGTATTCGGCGATAAAGCGATTGCCTTCAATGCGGTAGTGGGCTTCGTGGGATTCCATCAAACCGCCTCCCATGGTGCGCGGCACTTTATCCGGGCCGATGGCCAGCAGGATGTAGGGATAGCGACGCTGGATGTTGCCGCCGTTGGAGATGAAGATGGAGTAGATGTCGTAGGTGCCGAGTTGGCGGGGTGCTTTGTCGTCAAAGTGGATGTAGCTGCCAACGCCGCCATAGGGACTGTCTTCCAGGTGCTGATAGCCGCTGGGTGCCATAGAATCGGTGATGAGTTTGTCGTTGAAGAACAGCACCTGTCCGTCATTGCCGGGATTCATCCGCTTGCTGAATGTGCCGTAGCGGGATTGCGGCACATCGGCCAAGCCGAAAACATCGTCGTCATCCATGCTGCCGTCTTGTGGCATTTGTTGCGGCTTTTTAGCCGTTGCCTTGGTTTTGTCGCGCGGTTTTGACGCATCGCGGATGCAAATGATGCAGTTCTCACTGCCGATGAGCTGCATGCCGTTTCCTTCGCAACCGCCCAAGAGCAGTGCGACGAACAGGATTGTTGGGGTGATGGGTGATCGCATGATGCCTCCGCGTTTTTCGCTACTTTCCCTGATGCTAGCGCGTAGTCTTGGGTAGAGCAAGGAAGTTGGATGTATCGGTATCCATGCCGCATGGTATGGCGGATGGCCGGATACAAAAAGGAAGCTTGTGGCTCCTTGCCTGAGTCACCAGCGGATATTGTTGCAGGCGGTAGCGGTGGCGATGGAATGCGATGAGTCTTAATCCCTTTGATTCAGGGACGTTTTTTATTCATCCCTACAAGATAGACACCTCAATCGGCAGGGGTCTTAATCCCTTTGGTTCAGGGACGTTTTTTATTCCTACGGAGTTACCTATGAATATCGCCAGTATTATGTCTTAATCCCTTTGGTTCAGGGACGTTTTTTATTCCGAAGACATAACCGATGATGGTTTAGAGACTATTGTCTTAGAGCGTGTTCATAGTCTTCGTAGCAGGACTCCCAAGAAAGCCAAAGCTACCATTTGCAGACTGGTACTCAACTTACGCTCGCAGTTTTTCCAAAGCCGTCTGTTCTTTTCCAACCAGGAAAAACTGCGCTCGACTACCCATCGCTTTGGCAATACCGCAAAGCGGTGTAATTCGTTTCGTTTGGCAATCTCTACCTCCGCACCAATCAACTCCTGTACTGACGAAGCAAATGCCTTACCCGTGTAACCACCGTCAGCAAGGATTTTTTGTACCGCCCCAAGATTATCCCGCCCACGTTCCAATGCTAGCAGGCAGCCTTTTCTATCCGTAACATCCGCCGTCGTTACCGCAAGCGCATGCGGCAAACCCTGCGTGTCAACCGCTATATGCCGCTTGATACCGCTAACCTTCTTGCCCGCATCGTAGCCTTTTTCCATGGCGGTATCCGTGTTCTTCACACTCTGCGCATCAATAATCAGGAAAGTGGTTGCTTCATGATGCCCCTGCTTGCGGCGCTCCGCAACTACCTGATTTTTTTAATGCTTCCTCAAGGATGCTGATGCCACTCTCGCGTGGCTCAGTCCATCTCTGGAAGTAGGAATGCACGGTGCGCCATTTGGGGAAATCGCCCGGCAAAGCGCGCCAGGAGCAGCCAGTGCGTTGCAGGTAGAGAATGGCACAAAAGACATCGTACAAGTCCACCTGACGTGGCGCTGTGCGTTTACGGGCACTTTCCAGCAGGGGGAGGAGAGGCGCAAATTGCTCGCGACTGATATCGCTTGGGTAGGTTTTTCTGTTCATGCCGATAGTTTACAGCAGAGGCTGAGACAATGAACACGTTCTTAATCCCTTTGGTTCAGGGACATTTTTTATTCATCTGGCTCTTAATGCCAAAGGCCGCGCGGCTGTGGTCTTAATCCCTTTGGTTCAGGGACGTTTTTATTCGGACTACAACACGGCTACGGGCAACGGTTCGGTGGTCTTAATCCCTTTGGTTCAGGGACGTTTTTTATTCGAGAAAAAGTCATGAAAGAAATCATTTTGAAACGTCTTAATCCCTTTGGTTCAGGGACGTTTTTTATTCCGTGGCTATTGTTTTTCCTCCTTTGTTTCAATAGGTTGGAGTGATACTTTCCAAGTTTTTGTAACGCAGGAAAGCTGTTGTCTTGCTGCCACACAGATGGTTTCCGGGCTATTTGCTGTGAGCGGGAGCGTCTCTGGGCAGGCAAGGGTTTTGTCAGGCCTATATCTGCATGGGGTATTTTGTTTTATCCGGATGGGCATTCAAGGTGTTATGCGCCCGGTCTATCTTTATGCAGGGGTTATCGGTTGTTAGAGATCGGTTTTTGGGCATTCTATGGCTGTTTTTTGATGAATGCCATAGGGTGACGTTTTAGGCCGATTTGTTATGTTTTTTTCCTGCGGGAGCGATGCTTTGTTCGCAAGCGGCGAAGGGTTTTCTCGCGTTCTGCGTGCGCGGCATGTTTCTGCCGCGCTGCCCTGCTGGTGGGGTGCCGTCGCTTGATCCGTAAGCCTTCTTTTAGGAAGGCTTGTGACTGGTGTGCAGGGCAGGTTTTCTGTAACAGGCGCTATTGGGGTTTCTTGTTGGGCAGTCTGTTTATTGTTCGGCGATTTCTTCCAGCATGGCGATTTCCAGGTCATCAAACCCCGCTTGCAGGCGGGCTTCGACGTTAAATGGCCCTTTGATGGTCGCTTTGAGGTAGCCAGAGAGCAGTTCGGCAAAGGTTTCGCGATAGGGCAGGTTGCGTTCGGCGCAGCAATGTTTGAACCAGTGCGAGCCGATGGCGACGTGCCCCTGTTCGTCGCAGTAAATGATGTCCAGCAGGCGCGCGGTGTGTGTCTCGCCGTGATGGCGCAGTTTTTCCTGTATCAGCGGTGTAACGTCCAGCCCGCGCGCTTCCATGACGCGCGGCACCAGCGCCATGCGCACCATGACGTCGTATTCGGTATCCACGCAGGCCTGCCACAGGCCGCCGTGTGCGGTGAAGGCGCCGTAATGGCTGCCGAGTTGTTCGAGCCGTCCGGCGATCAGGCTGAAATGGTAGGCCTCTTCTTTGGCGACCCGGATCCAGTCGCGGTAGTACGCTTCCGGCATTTGCTGGAAACGGTAGGCGGCATCCAGCGAGAGGTTGATGGCGTTAAATTCGATGTGCGCGATGGCATGCAGCATGGCGCAGACGCCTTCACGCGTGCCGAGGCGGCGGCGTGGCACTTCTTTGGGCGCAACCAGTGCGGGCGCTGCCGGTCGCCCCGCATCGGGTACGCTCAGGACTTCCGTCGGCTCGCGGTAATAGAGTCCGTCGCGCAGTCCGTAGTAAATGGCATAGGTTTCCTGGATTTTGCGCGCCGGGTCGTTTTCCATCAGGGCGCGGTAAAGGGCGGGATAGAGGTTTTCGCAGGTCATGGTTATGGCTTTGGGGTTAAGGGAGGTGTGCATGATAACGATGTATGGCTTGCCCGTGTTTGTCCCGCTTGATGGTGATTTGAACCGTAGGGCGGCCTTTACATTGCAATGGTTTTGCGTGGGCCAAGGCCCACTCTACGCAACCCCGGTATTTATAGTTAAACATCTAAAAAATCGTAACGGCGTTGCGTCGCCTTGCCGTACTACCTGTACTGTCTGCGGCGACGCGCCTTGTTACGCTTTTTTATCTATTCAACTATATCCCGCTTAGCGGGCCCAGTAACCACGCCGCAGAAAACCCCGCCGTCAGGCGGTTCAATCGTGCGCTTCCGCCGCCGGTAAATCCTGTACCAGATTGAACCACTGTTCGCCCGCGTGTTGCGAGGCGGAGATGCCTTCGTTGGTGAAGCCGTTTTTTTCGTAGAACGGGATCAGCGCATCCAGACAGGTGAGGGTAACGCCGTCGCGACGGGCGATGCGGCAGGCGGCAATCAGCGCTTGCAGCAGTTGTCCGGCGATGCCCTGCCCCCGCTGTTCCGGAGCGACAGCGAGACTGAGGATGGCGCAATAGCCGCCGTGCGGCGGGTTCGGCACGCTTTTGGCAAAGAGTTCGTCGTGCAGGTAGCGCTCGTTGATGATGGCCGCAACGATAAAGCCGATGACGGTACCGCTTGCGTCGCGAGCGACGATGAAGGTGTCGTTGATAATGCGGATGCGCTCGGCCATCGCCGCTTCGCTAGCGGCTTCGGCTGCGGTAAAGCCTGCCCGCTCGATTTGCATGATGTGCGGCAGGTCGGCGGCGGTCGGGTGGTTCAGGGTGAGGTTTGCGGCAGGTGTTTTCATAGGGTTTCCGGGTTGGGTTTTGAATTGGGCTGTGTGTTTTGCTTTTGTACGCGACAGATGGTCGCTGCTTGCAAAGGTGGCATACGGATGCTCCGCCAAGCGGCGTCATTGCTGGTTTTGTGAGACGTTGCAGGCAATGTCTCTACATTTTTCTTTCTTCGTCGCGCCATCGTGTGCAGGGATGCCGCCAGGCGGCGTAAATACTGACCCCGCCAAGCGGCACCAATGCTGGGTTTGTGAGACGTTGCAGGCAACGTCTCTACGTTTTTCTTTCTTCGTCGCGCTATCGCGCTAATGGAGGCCATCAAGCGACGTCGTTACTGAGCTTACCAAGGGGCGTCATTGCTGGTTTTCTGAGAACGTGTTCATAGTCTTCGTAGCAGGATTCCCAAGAAAGTCAAAACGACCATCTGCAGACTGGCACTCAACTTACGCTCGCAGTTTTTCCAAAGCCGCCTATTCTTTTCCAACCAGGAAAAGCTGCGCTCTACTACCCATCGCTTCGGCAATACTGCAAAACGGTGCAATTCGTTTCGTTTGGCAATCTCTACCTCCGCACCAATCAACGCTTGTACCGACGAAGCAAATGCCTTACCCGTGTAACCACCGTCAGCAAGGATTTTTTGTACCGCCCCAAGATTATCCTTGTCACGTTCCAATGCCAGCAGACAGCCTTTTCTATCCGTAATATCCGCCGTCGTTACCGCAAGGGCATGCGGCAAACCCTGCGTGTCAACCGCTATATGCCGCTTGATACCGCTAACCTTCTTGCCCGCATCGTAGCCTTTTTCTATGGCGGTATCCGTGTTCTTCACACTCTGCGCATCAATAATCAGGAAAGTGGTTGCTTCATGGCGTCCCTGCTTGCGGCGCTCCGCAACTACCTGATTTTTTTAATGCTTCCTCAAGGATGCTGATGCCACTCTCGCGTGGCTCAGTCCATCTCTGGAAGTAGGAATGCACGGTGCGCCATTTGGGAAAATCGCCCGGCAAAGCGCGCCAGGAGCAGCCAGTGCGTTGCAGATAGAGAATGGCACAAAAGACATCGTACAAGTCCACCTGGCGTGGCGCTGTGCGTTTACGGGCACTTTCCAGCAGGGGAAGGAGAGGCGCAAATTGCTCGCGACTGATATCGCTTGGGTAGGTTTTTCTGTTCATGCCGATAGTTTACAGCAGAGGCTGAAACAATGAACACGTTCTGAGACATTGCAGGCAACGTCTCTACGTTTTTCTTTCTCCGTCGCACCATCGTGCTAATGGAGGCCATCAAGCGGCGTGGTTGCTGACGCTGTCCGGCAAGGTTGTGTCGGGTCATTCGGCGAACTGCACGGCAACGAGGCGGGAGACGCCCGGTTCGCTCATGGTGACGCCGATGAGGTGGTCGCAGGTTTGCATGGTGCGTTTGCGGTGGGTAATGACGATGAATTGGGTTTGTGTCGCCATGTCGCGCAGGAGGTTGCTGAGGCGGCCAACGTTCGCGTCATCCAGCGGCGCGTCCACTTCGTCCAAGAGGCAGAAGGGCGCGGGGTTCAGGCGGAAAAGAGCGAAGACGAGGGCAAGCGCGGTCAGCGCTTTTTCGCCGCCGGAGAGGACGCTCAGGTTTTTGACTTTTTTGCCGGGCGGGCGCACGGCGATGGTGATGCCGGCATCCAGTATGTCGCCTTCCGTCCAGGCGAGTTCGGCTTCGCCGCCGCGAAAGAGGATGGGAAAGAGGTTGGCGAAGTGGCGGTTGACGATGTCCAGGGTTTCTTGCAGGCGGCTGCGGGTTTCGTCGTCAAGTTTGTTGATGGCTTCTTCGAGCAGCGCCAGGGTGTCGCGCAGGTCGCGGCATTGGGTTTCCAGCGCGCTGTATTCGTTTTCGGCGCTGTCGTAGTCGGTGATGGCGGCGAGGTTGACGGCGCCGAGTGCTTCTTTTTGTTGTTTGAGGGTGCGGATGTCGGCGCTGAGCGCGGCTTCGTCTTCGGCGGCTTCCGGCAGGGGTTCGTGGTTGTCGCTGAGAAGTTCGGCGATGATGCGCTGTTGTTGCTGGTGCAGTTGTTCGATTTGTTGTTGGTGGTGTTGCAGGCGTTCTTCAGCGAGTTGGCGGCGGTGCGCGCGTTCACGCTGGGCTTCTTGTTCACGGTGCAGTTCGTGGGCAATTTTTTCGAGGGTTTGTGCACTCAGGGCGCGGTGTTGTTCGTTTTCGGCGTGGGTTTGTTCGTGGGTTTCGAAGCTGAGGTGGTTTTCTTCGAGGGTGAGGGCGAGGGTTTCGAGTTGTTCGTGTAGCGTGGCGAGGGCGGTTTCGGTGGCGGCGATGTCTTCGGCGAGACGGGTTTGTTGTTTTTCGCCGGCGGCGAGGTGGGCGCGATGTTGTTCGAGGGCGGTTTCGGCGGCGCGGATGTGTTCTTCGTGTTGTTGGGTGATGCGCGCGGTTTCCTGGTAGTGGGCGTGTTGTGCCTGGTATTCGTATTCGAGGGCCTGGATGGGCGGCAGGGTGGCAAGCGCTTGTTCGGCCTGGGTTTGTTCTTGTCTGGCTTGTTCGAGGTGGCGCGCGGCGGCAGCGATGTCTTCGGCGAGGGTGGCTGCGGCGCGTTGTTGTTGGGCGCGCAGGGTGGCGCGGTGTTGTTGTTGTTGGCGGCTGAGGGCGAGGCGGTGGCTATGTTCGCGTTGTTGTTGTTCGTGCTGTTCGTGCTGGCGGCGGGCGTTGTCGCGTTGGGCGATGGCGCCAGCAAGGGTTTCTTGCTGCGTCTGGTGTTCGGCTTCGAGGGCGCGTAGGGCGGTTTCGCCTGCGGCGAGGGCGGCTTCGAGGGTGGCGATGCGGCTTTGTCGGGCGAGTTGGTCGTCGGCGGCGGGGGCAGGCTGGACGCTGCTACGGCTGATGCTGCTGCCATCGAGGGTGAGGTATTGGACGCCGTCGGCGAGGTCGTCCGGGCGGATGTCGTGGTCGTGTTTGGCGAGAGGTTGTAGGTGACCAAGCCAGGGGTGCAGGTCGGCGTCGCTGGCGAGGTAGGGTTGCCAGGCCGCCGGTACGCCACCACCGCTCAGTTGGGGATGGCCGTGAGTGAGGGCGTGTTGCCAGTGAGCGGCGCCGATGCTGGCGTGCAGGCGTTCGCCGAGGTGTCGGCCAATGGCGGTTTGCCAGACGGGGTCCACGCGCAGGTGTTCGCTGAGGCGGGGAACATCAGGCTGGGCACTATCAGCGGCAGGCGGGGGTTGCAGGCGGCGCAGGGTGTCAAGTTCGGTTTGTTGGCGTTCGCGCTGGGTGTGTTGTTGGCGCAGGCGGTTTTCGCTGGCGTGGTGTTGTTCTTGGGCGGTCTGCACGGCCTCTTCGGCGGCGGCGAGGGTTTCGGCGGCGGTTTCCAGAGCGATGGCGAGGGTTTCTTGTTCGAGAGCGAGGGTTTCGAGTGTGTCGTCGTCTT
Source organism: Cardiobacterium sp. Marseille-Q4385 (assembly GCF_916618745.1). Classification (GTDB taxonomy): domain Bacteria; phylum Pseudomonadota; class Gammaproteobacteria; order Cardiobacteriales; family Cardiobacteriaceae; genus Cardiobacterium. The sequence continues at coordinate 2,367,307 of NZ_OU745373.1, read as the reverse complement.
CTTCATCTTCTTGGCCGATGGGTTCGGCGCGGCGCTGTTCAAGACGCTGGTATTGGGCTTGGGCGTCGTTTAAGCGGTGGGTGGCGGTGTAGAGGCGGTTTTCGGCGTGGTGACGGGTTTCGCGGTTGGCGTCGAGTTTGTGGCGCAGGGTTTCGGCGGCGGCGCGGGCGGCGTCACTGGCGGCGCGGGCTTTGTCGAGAGCGGGGCGTTCGGCGGTGAGTTGTTGTTCAAGACGCCCGATTTCGACGCGGTGTTGTTGTTGCTGGCCGTCGTCTTCGCCGTTTTGTTGGCGCAGGCGGGCAAGGCGGGCTTCGTGGTCGCGCGCGTTTTGCGCGAGGTGTTGTTGGCTCTGGCGGTCTTTTTCGAGGGCGCGGCGCAGTTGGGCCAGTTGGGCGGCGCTTTGCAGGGTCTGGTTTTCAGCGTTTTTGTGCGCTTCTTTGGCGGCAGTGTGTTGTTCGGCGAGGGCGGCGAGTTGGGCTTCGTCGATGCCGCTGTGGGCAAAGAGGTCTTCAAGGGCGGCGCGGTCTTCCTGGTATTGGCTTTGGGCGGCGTCCACCTGGCGTTGGGTTTGGTGGTATTGCCAGCTTTGCAGGCGGTGTGCGAGGTGTTGTTGTTTTTGGTTGAGTTCGCGCCACTGCCGGGCGGTAGCGGCTTCCTGGGCGAGTTTGTCGCGCTGTTTACCGAGTTGTTGCAGGCGGTCGTCGTGGCGGGTGAGGTGTTCGCGCACGTCGGTCATGCGCGCTTCGCTTTCTTTACGCCGCGTTTTGTAGTGGGCGATGCCCGCCGCTTCTTCAATGTAGCTGCGCAGTTCTTCGGGTTTGGCTTCGATAATGCGGCTGATCATGCCTTGTTCGATGACGGCGTAGCTGCGCGCGCCCACGCCGGTGCCTTGCAGGAGTTCGACGATGTCGCGCCGCCGCACGCGTTTGTTATTGATGCTGTATTGGGATTGGCCGTCGCTGCCGACTTTGCGCGCGATGATGAGCTCGGCGTAGTCAGCAAACGCACCGCCCGCGCTGCCGTCGCTGTTGTCGAAGTGCAGGGCGACGCTCGCCATGCCCGCTGCCCGCCGGTTCGCCGCGCCGGCAAAGATGATGTCAGTCATCGCCTGGCCGCGCAGTTGTTTGGCAGCGGTCTCGCCCAGTACCCAGCGCACGGCGTCGATGATGTTGGATTTGCCGCAGCCGTTCGGGCCGATAATGCCGGTGACGGGGGCATCTACCGGAAAGGTGGTGTTATCAGCAAAGGATTTGAATCCGGCGAGGCGGATGGCGGTGAGGCGCATGGTGGTCTGCTTTCCGTGGTCAAAGGGCGCGTATTATACGCGTCCCGTTCCGCTGGTTTTGTTTCGCGTTTACAACAGGATGTGACCTTTTTGATACTTGCACGGCAGTGGTTTTTTCCTATTATGTGCCGCCGTTGTTTTTTCGGATTTTTCATCATGCTGAATCGTTTTTTTCTGTTGTGTCTGCTCGCTGTACTCAGCGGCTGTTCATCTTCCGGCAAGAAAGGAGATGATGTGGTGGTGCGCCCGGTCATGCGCGGGGATACAGCGGTAGTCGATAATGCCCGGCAGACGGTGCAATGGCCGGGGACGTATCAGGGAATTCTGCCGTGTTCGACCTGCGAGGGCGTGGCTACGATGATCGTCCTCAAGCCGGATATGACTTATCAGACGCGCACCCGGATGCTCGGCATTGACGACAAGGACCGCACCAGCAAAGGACGCTTTGAGTGGTTGCCGGACGGCAGTCATATCGCCATCGACAGCGAGGGGCAGCGCAAGATATTCCGCGTGCACCCTGATCATCTGGAAATGCGTCTGCCCAATGGCGAGCAGATTCCTACCGCTAATCCGGAAGCGTTTCAGCTGATGAAAGATGCGATGATGTGAGATTCCTTCCATGTTTTCCGCCCGCCCCGCGCGCCTGCCGGGCGGGTTTTTCTGTGGTAAACCCGCCGGTATTTTTTTACAATGCCGCTCTTTAATTACGTCTTAGCAAAATAACTCGCCTTATGTCCCCTCCCTCCCCGATTGATAGCTGGCGTTATCATTTGCGCCGTGGCATTTCCGATTTATGGTTCATTCTCTCTATTGCCGCCGCCTTTGTGCTGCTCTTGGTTCTATTCGGTTATCACAACACTGACCCGGGCTGGAGTACATCTGGCGAAGCGCAGGAAACCCGTCATTTCCTCGGTACGCTCGGTGCTTATACCGCAGACCTGCTCTTTTCCCTGCTCGGTTATGCTGCTTATCTGCTGCCTTTTGGCGTAGCAACTATAGGCTGGCAAAGCGTGTGTCGTGCGCAAATTGACGCCGAATTGATGATCTGGAAATGCTTTGCCCTGGTAATTGCCATCATCTCGCTGTGCGGCATCCTGTCGCTGCATTGCGACGTCAAAATCAACTCGCTTGCTGTCACCGGCGGTGGCGTGGTCGGGCTAAAAATTTCCATTGAACTGCTGAAAATGTGGCCGGTGCAGCTGGTGATGAGCATCTACACCCTGCTGTTCCTCATCGGCATCACCCTGCTCGCGGAACTGAACTGGGCAAAAATACTGGATACCGTCGGGCAATGGGGTATCAATCTCTACAACTGGGTACATGGCAAAATCCATCACTTCCTCCATACGCGCAAGATAGCAACGGCGGATGCGACCCGCCGTCCCAGTGTATTTGCTTCCTCCGATGACGCAGGAGCGAGCAACGCGGGCACTGGCGGCGCGATGGCCTCGGCTGCCGCTATCTTCCCCAATCTGCGCGACCGACTGCTGAACCTCGTCAACAAGAGCAAACAGCGCCGTAGCGCGCGCGCGCCGCACACGCCGGTAATGCAGACCGTGCCGCCGCGCCCGCCGCAAAACAACAATCCCTTCGGCCTGAGCGGCATGACCGAACTGGATGGCGACGAACCGCCGCCATTCCGCGCACCTCCGCGTTACACCCCGCCGGAAGATGATGCCTCGGCGACGCCGCAGCGCAGCGAGCCAAACATCAGCTGGGCGCATTACAAAGCGCAGAATGTCACCGCAGAAACCTCTACCGAACCTAGCGACGAAGAAGAATACCGCCCGAAAAGCGACTATTTCGCCCGCCGCCAGAACGCTGGACTGCCACTGCGTGGCGACGAAAACGAGGCTTACCCGCCCGCTATCAACGACCCGGTAAACGACGAAGCACTGGAGGAAATGGACGAAGAAGACTTCACCGCGCTGGATAACGACGGTGATAACACCGCCGACAATGCAGCCGAAGAAAACACAGACGGTCGCCACGAACCGCAACTGCGTGTCCGCCTGAATAACGTCGCCACCGGCAGCAACGGCGGCGCCATCACCCTGACTGCCACTCGCGCGGTATCCGCTCCCATCGCCACTGCGCAAAACAATTCCTATCGGCTGCCCGACCTGAACCTCCTCAATCCGGGCACCACCGCCGTCGCCGATTACAGCGACGAAGAACTGGACGAAATGGCGATGCAAGTCGAACAGGCGCTGAAAAACTACAAACTCAGCGTGCGCGTCGAAAACATCACCGTCGGCCCGGTCGTTACCTGCATCGAACTCTCGCTCGCCCCCGGCATCAAAGTCAGCTCCATCACCAACCTTGACCGTGACATCGCCCGCCTCCTCTCTGTGCCTAGTGTGCGCGTTGTTGAAGTCATCCCCGGTCGCCCCTTCATCGGCCTTGAAATCCCGAACCGCAAGCGGGAAATGGTGCCGCTGCGCGGCGTTCTTGAATCCCCGCAATACCAAAAAGAGACCTCCCCGCTCACCGTCGTCCTCGGCGCGGACATCAGCGGCAAACCCGTCATCACCAATCTCGGCAAAATGCCGCACCTGCTCGTTGCCGGCACCACTGGTTCGGGCAAATCCGTCGGTATCAACGTCATCCTCGCCAGCATGCTATACAAGTCCAAGCCGGACGAACTCAAACTCATCCTGGTGGATCCGAAAACCGTCGAACTCGCCATGTACCGCGACATCCCGCACCTGCTCACCCCGGTTGTCACCGATATGAGCGACGCCGAAAACGCCCTGCGCTGGGCAGTGGCCGAAATGGAACGCCGCTACCAGCTCATGGTCGCCTTGAAAGTGCGCAAAATGGACGAATTCAACAAAGTCATCCGCGAAGCCGAAGCGCGCGGCGAACGCATCACCGATCCGACAGTTGACCCCGCTCTCTATATCGGCCTCGCTAACCAGCCGCCCGTACTGAAAACCCTGCCCTACATCGTCATCGTTATTGACGAACTCGCCGACCTGATGATGGTCGCCGGCAAAAACGTCGAACAACTCATCGCGCGCATCGCGCAAAAAGCACGTGCGGCGGGCATCCACCTCATCCTCGCTACCCAGCGCCCCTCTGTGGACGTCATCACCGGCCTTATCAAATCCAACATCCCGACGCGCATCGCCTTCCAGGTTTCCTCCAAAATCGACTCGCGCACCATTCTGAACGGCCAGGGCGCGGAAACCCTGCTCGGCAATGGTGACATGCTCTTCCTTTCGCCCGGCGTGGGCGGCGCGCGCCGCGTTCATGGTGCCTACATTGACGATCAGGAAGTGGACCGCCTCACCACCTACCTCAAAACCCAGGGCGAGCCCGACTACGAAGACGCCATCCTCGCCCCTGCCGCCACGAATAACGGTAATGGCAACGGCGGCGGCAAAGACAGCGACGATGCCGAACTCGACCCACTCTACGACCAGGCCGTGCAAGTCGTCATCGAATCCGGCAGAGCCTCCATCTCCGGCCTGCAACGCCACCTCAGCATCGGCTACAACCGCGCCGCGCGCATGGTGGACGTCATGGAACGCGCCGGCCTTGTTTCCCCACCTGACCACAAAGGCGTGCGCAAAGTCCTCACCGGCGGCGGCATGGGTGACAACTATTAAAAGCCCGTCACCTGCCGCCAAAGCGGCGGCAAGCCATAGCCCCGCATAATCCCGCCTCCGCCAAACCACAAGGAACCCACATGAAAAAGACCCTGCTCATCAGCCTCAGCATAGCCCTCGCCCTGCCCGCATACAGCCAGCAAGCGGCGACAAAACCCGCTGATAATGCTGCCGCTGCCAAACAGGCCGCCACCAATTCCCTCTACCAGCGTCGCCCCGCTGCCGACAAAAAACCAGCAGCAAGCACAGAACAACCGGCGGCAAATGCAGAAAAACCTGCTGACAAACCCGCTGCTGCCGGCGCCGCCGGCGGTAACGCGCTGGATACCTTCATGAAAGGCACCAAAGACCTGCAAGCGAGCTTCACCCAAACCGTGTACAACAAGCGCGGCGAAGAAACCAGCAAAGGCCAGATGTGGGTCGCCAAACCCGGTAAATTCTACTGGGACTACCAAAGCCCGAACCCGCAAAAAATCATCAGTAACGGCAAAAAGGTGTACCACTACGACATCGACCTCGAACAAATCAGCATCCGTGGTCGTGACGAACTCGTCGGCGACGTCGCTGTCGAACTCCTGAACGGCGAAGACAACATCTCGCGCAATTACAACATCGACCGCGTCGTCAAAAACCTCACCCCGCCGCGCCTGCAAAAATGGGTGGGTAACGGCGTCACCTACCGCCTGAAACCGAAAACCCGCCAGGAAGAATACGATGCCCTCTGGGTCATCCTTGACGGCAACAGCATCAGCGCCGTGATGATTGACGGCGGCAGCAGCCAGACCATCCTCAACTTCACCAACATGAAGCGCAACGTCGGTATCCCCGCCAGCCAATTTGAGTTCACCCCACCCAAAGGCGTGGACGTCGTCGGCAAATGAACATGGGCGGACACCCTGGATAACAAAATAAGTGGGCATCGTGCCCACTTTTTTTATCCCGACGATGACCTATGGCTAATGTACTTAATTATTCATACAGATATTAAATAATAGGTCAATATTATTTAATCGAAGTTTATTGCGAATAGATTTAATCCATGCCCATTTATGCTCGATTGGGTTTAAGTCAGGGCTATAAGGTGGAAGCCATAATATCCTATGCCCATTCTTCTTTAATAAATCAGCTATCTCGCTGCTTTTATGAAAAGCTGCATTATCCATCACAACTACACTGTTTTTTGGCAGTTCAGGTAACAAGGTTTGCTCCACCCACGCCTTAAAAATATCAGTATTAATGCTATGCTCGAACAAGCCAACAGCAAATAGCTTGTTCTCATATACCGCACCTATAGCATTAACTTGATTTTTACCATGCCAATCATGCTCAGCGTAACAACGCTGTCCTCTAAGTGAATAACCATATCGCCTGATCCAGTCTTTGCGGAAGCCACTCTCGTCAATATATACCAAAGGTAGTTTGCGCTTACGGAAGCAGGTCTGAAAACGTTGGAACCAATTCCGTTTAATCGGACAAGCCTTGGGGTGTTTCAGTATCGTCTTTTTTTACTAAATTTATTGCGTAGCATAGTCTTTCTGATAGCAGCGGGTGTGCATTTGAATCGTTTGGCACGTTCGCTTAGGTAATCTGTTGGATACATCTCAATATCAGCCAGGAGTTCTTCTGTGCGGATCTTTTTCGGTGGTCGTTTTTGTGGTGTTTTGGCTTTTTCAGGATGTTTCTTCCAATTTTGAATGGTCGTGAAATGGATCCCAAATAGTGCAGCAGTAGTTCGAACCGATAATCCACGACTTAATGTTTCCAGGACTTTTTTACGAAAGTCGGGAGAGTAGGCCATAATCATTCTCCTGTATGAAAAAATAAGCATCTTAGCTATAAAACAGCGCGCGGCAACCCCGCTTGATGAATCCGGCACCTATGCCGCCAAACAACCGCCCTGCCCTCTTGCCAAACCTGCCCGCAAACTTGCGTACAATCACGCGGACATCCTATCACCCACCATCCCATCATGACCGGCCAACCCTCCCTCTTCAGCCGCAGCGGCGACGTTCCCCTTGCCGAACGCCTGCGCCCCAAAACCCTTGCCAACTACATCGGGCAAAAACACATCCTCGGCTCCGGCATGCCGCTCACCGTCGCCATCGCCCAGCAAAAACCCTTCTCCATGCTGCTCTGGGGCGCGCCCGGCTGCGGCAAAACCACCCTTGCCCTGCTGCTTGCCGACCGCTTCGCCGCGCGCTTCATCCGCCTCTCCGCCGTCTTCTCCGGCGTCAAAGAAGTGCGCGAAGCCGTCCTTGAGGCCCAGCAAGAACGCCGCCTGGGCCGCAAAACCATCCTCTTTATCGACGAAATCCACCGCTTTAACAAAGCCCAGCAAGACGCCTTCCTGCCCTACGTCGAAGACGGCACCCTCATCCTCATCGGCGCCACCACCGAAAACCCCGCCTTCCATCTCAACAACGCCCTGCTCTCCCGCCTGCGCGTCTTCCACCTGCAACCGCTCAGCGAAGACGAACTCATCGAAAAACTGCGCCGGGGCGTGGCCGCGCTCAACCTCAACGACACAGCCGACAGCGTCCTCGCCACCATCGCCTACCAGTCCGGCGGCGACGCGCGAAAAGCCATCGGCTGGCTCGAAGAATGGGCACTGCTGCGCAGCCAGGGCGCAAGCGACGAAGACGCCCTCGCGCAAGCACTCGCCGACCAGCCGAAAGCGCTGGACAAACAGGGTGACTGGTTCTACGAACTCCTTTCCGCCTTCCACAAATCCCTGCGCGGCTCGAATCCGGACGGCGCCATGTACTGGTTCGCGCGCATGGTGGACGGCGGCGCCGACCCGCTGATTATCGCGCGGCGGATGCTGTGCGTCGCCAGCGAAGACATCGGCAATGCCGATCCGAACGCGCTTAACCTCGCCCTGAACGCCTACCAGACCTACGAACGCCTCGGCGCCCCTGAAGGCTATCTCGCCCTCGCCCAGACCATCACCTACCTCGCCCTCGCGCCGAAAAGCAACGCCAGCTACAAAGCGATGAAAGCCGCCTTCGCCTACGTCCGCGCGAACCCCGCCCACCCCGTGCCGCTGCACCTGCGCAACGCCCCGACCGCTGTGCACAAAAACGAAGGCTACGGCACACACTACCGCTACGCCCACGACGAACCGCAAGCCTACGCCGCCGGCCAAACCTACCTGCCGGACGCCATGCTGCAAGCGGGCATTCGCTTCTATCAGCCAAACCGGCGCGGCTTTGAAATCAAACTTGCCGACAAACTCGAACAACTGCGCGCGCTGGACGTGGCGGCAACCATAAATAAAACTGGAGAAAAACCATGACGGATAAAAAACAAAATGAAGTATCTGAGAGCAAGGAAATCCCGCACGAAATCAACAGCATCAGCGACCTGTCCCAAATCCTGCAAACACTTGGCGAACCTGAAAAAGGACATACCCGCTTCTTTCGCGGTCATGGCGATGAAAGCTGGAAATTACTGCCCAGTATCTATCGGGAGACCTATCTGATAGAAAACGAAGACAAAATCATCAAAGATGCCTTGACCTACTGCCCCGATGATTTTTTACCCAGCGATACCCTCTTTGAAAAACTGGTGAAATTGCAGCATTACGGATACAGCACCCGCTTGCTCGATTTAACGACAAATGCATTGGTCGCTTTGTATTTTTCTGCCTGGAATGAACAACACTATGATAAAGATGGCGAGCTGATAATTTTGGATATACCGGATGAACAGATTAAATATGGGGATAGCGATACAATTTCTATCTTATCCGCAATTTCTCTTCAATCTTATTTATTCAATTACTCTCAACTACAAGAAAAATCTGAAAAAAATGCAAAAGGCAGTGTGGATAGAAAGATTCTTCTCTCTATAAAGGAATTATCAAATCTAGGAGATTTACATAAGGCGTTACTAGAAAATAAACCTGAAGTAGGCACCTTACTTAGTCACTACATGAACGGTATGGAGGTACATTATGAAGATGAATTCATATCGATTTTTAATGCAGAAAAAGAAATAATTTCGTTGCTTCACACTATTCGTACAGATAAGCCACATTTCCGCCCAGTTATCAACCCTAGTGACTTTAATCGCGTCCTCTGCGTCCGTGCCAAACTCAATAACGCCCGTATTTCACGGCAACAAGGTTGCTTTCTAATATTCGGCATCAAAGACAATAAAACAGAAGCCGCTGTCATCCCTGATGAATGGCAACGCCTCGCCTCAAATAACCAAAAAATCCTCGTCAAAGCGGAAAGCAAAGCCGACATCAAGCAAGAACTCGAATCCTTCGGCATCAGCAAACGCACCCTCTTCCCCGAACTGGAAGCACAAGCGAAAGAAATTATGGACTACTACAAAGGACAAAAATGACCCCCGACACCCCCAGCCACTACGGCACTATCAGCCGCGCTCTGCACTGGAGCATGGCCATTGCCATCGCCTGCATGTACCTCCTCGCACTTGCCTGGCGCCTCTTCGGCCACACAGAAACCCTCATTCCCGTGCACAAAGCCCTCGGCACCCTGCTCCTCATACTCGTCTTCGCCCGCATCTTATGGGCAGTCGCCGCCGAGCAGCGCCCGCGCGCCACCAGCCTTGCCGCCCGCCTGGGGCATCTTGCGCTTTACCTCCTCATGCTCACCGTGCCGACCATCGCCCTCATCCGCGATGCCGCCGCTGGTCGTGACGGCAGCGCCGAAAACGTGGCGACCCGCTTCGGCGATCTTTGGCACAGCCGCGCCGCCTGGCTGCTGCTCCTGCTCATCGCCGGACACATCCTGATGACCGCCATCCACCAGTATCGTGGCGAAAAAATCCTGCAACGTATGGCAGGCCGCCGCGCCCACCCCGAAAACACACCATGACCGAGAACACCCCCCCGCGCCGCCTGTGGCGCACCCTGCGCAGCATCCTGCTGAATCTGCTCATCATCCTCGCTGCCATCCTGGCGCTTGATTGGTACCGCGCACCGGACAGCATCGCCATCGCCAACCTGCCCGCACTCACCAGCAGTGACGGCAAAACCTTCCACCTCGACGACAACCGCCCTACCCTGCTCTACATCTGGGGCGACTGGTGCATCTACTGCCGCCACACCTCGCCTGCCATCGACCGCCTCGCCCGCGACGGCTACCGCGTTGTCAGCATCGCCCTCAAATCCGGTGACGATGCCCACATCGCCGCCTACCTGCGCGAACACGGCTGGCAATTCTCGGTGGTCAACGACGCCGACGGCCACATCAGCGCCGCCCTGCACGTCCGCGCCACGCCGACCATCGCCATCATCAAAAATGGCCGCCTGCGCCTCTCAACCAGCGGCTGGACGAGCGCGACCGGCCTGAAACTGCGCCTGTGGTGGGCGGAAATCAGCGGATAACGGCAGGAATAAAGCGCCGCCAAGCGGGATAAACATCAAATTCTCAGGCGGTTGCGAAGCGAGGGAGAAACCCCTTCCCCCGCTTGCGGGGGAAGCTGGCCGCAGACCGGAAGGAGGGATAAACATCAAGCGGGATAAAACCTGGATGCTTGAATCATCGTCAAACGAGACAAGCTTTGGATTACCCTTCGCATCACGCCAAAACCGTAGTAGCGTTCATCACCCTAAACCACCGCGTCCAACCAGACATCGCCCATGAACCGTATCAAAGCGCCCCATTCCGCAGAAATCAGCATAAAAAACAGCAAATTCATCGCCTACCTCTTCCCTATTGCGGACGTTACCGAAGCAGAAATCCTGCTGGCTCAAGTCAAACGCGAACATCCCAAAGCGCGCCATTGGTGCTACGCCTACCGTCTCGGCGCAGAAGAATACCGCTGCAATGACGACGGCGAACCCTCAGGCACCGCCGGGCTGCCCATTTACCAACAATTACTCTCCTTTGACGTGAGCAATTCCCTGGCGGTTGTGGTGCGCTACTTCGGCGGGATTCTGCTTGGCACCGGCGGTCTCATCAAAGCCTATAAAGAAAGCACCCGCGCCGCCTTGCAGACGGCCGAACTGGAAGCACTGATTCCCCAGATTATCTTCCGCGCCACCGCTGACTACGCTCAGATGAGCACCCTCTATAACTACTGCCAGCGCGCCGGGGCACAGATTCTGGAACAGGAGGTGGACTGGCAGTGCCGGCTGCGGGCAAGCGTGGCGCAGGAACACTTTACCCAACTGCAAAGCCTGTTGGTGCAGCACCAGATTCAAGTGCAAGCGGAAGAATGAAAGCACGGCGTTTGAGCCTGTCGCCGTTTGACTTGCGCAGCCGATTTTTGCGGTAAAACGGCTACTGCCGAGCAGCACCATAAGGTTCATCGTCAACAAGTCCTAAGCATTGACTCCGCTGTGAAGCGAGCTTTGTTTACACTTATGGCGACGCTGTTTTTATTTTTGGTCGTTATTGGCGATAAATATCGTTTATCTGCGATTCCCATCACCCTTAAGCGGTAACGATTAGTGAATTACGCCTTCAATGCCACTTGCGCATCCTGCCCCCGGTTTTTCCCTGCTTTTTCGCCCATCCGGCAGCTTGACAAGCCCCGGGGCTTTCTTGAAACTGCCCGCCTTTTCCCCTGAACCCTACGGAGTTGTCATGAAAAAATCCCTGTTAGTCCTCGCTTTGGCTGCAGCCTCTGCCGCCCACGCCGCTGATGACACCATCACCGTCGCGCTCGCCGGTCCCGAAACCGGCCCGGTCACGCAATACGGCACGATTCAGAAGATCGGTGCGGAAGCCGCGATTGATTTCATCAACGCCAACGGCGGCATGAACGGCAAGAAGATTGTCGCCAAATCCTACGACGATGCCTGCGAACCGAAACAGGCGGTCACGGTTGCCAACAAAATCGTCGCCGACGGGGTGAAATTTGTCATCGGCCACCTCTGTTCCGCTTCCACCATGCCTGCCGCCGAGATTTATAACGAGGAAGGCATCGTGATGATTACCGCGGCGTCCACCTCGCCGGAAATGTCGCAGAAGGGTTACACCACCATCCTGCGCACGATTGGTACGGACTTGCAGAGCGCGCCGGTCAGCGCCGCTTATATCGCCGATGTCATCAAGCCGAAGGCTATCGCCCTCTTGCACGACAAGCAGGCTTACGGGCAAGGGCTGGTGGATGCGGTCGCCGCCGACCTGAAAAAACGCGGCATCACTCCGGTCATCATCGAAGGCGTGAACAAGGGGCAAAGTGATTTTTCTGCGCTGATTACCAAGCTGAAGAATGCCAATGTCGATTTCGTCTATTGGGGCGGTTTCCACCCGGAAGCGGGCGCGATTCTGCGTCAGGGTGCGGATCAGGGCTTCAAGCCGGTCTTCATGGGCGCGGACGGTGTTGATAACGCCGATTTGTTCGCCATCGCTGGCGATGCCGCAGAAGGTGTACTCGCGACCGTGCCGATGGATTTTTCTGCCGATCCGAAAAACGCCGCGATTGTTGAAGCCATCAAGGCGAAGAAGCAAGACCCGAACGGCCCGTTCGTCATGCCCGCCTATTCCGCCGTGCAGGTGCTGGCTGAAGCGGCAAACCGCAGCAAGAGCGACGACCCCGACACGGTCGCCAAGGAATTGCGCAAGGGTGAATATGAAACGGCCATCGGCAAGATTGCCTTTGAAGAAAACGGCGATTTGAAGGACTTCCATTCCGTCGTCTATGAATTGCACGCCGACGGGCGCAAGATTCTGAAAAGCCAGTAATTCTCTAATCTTTTGCGGTGCGCCGATGGTGGCGCACCGCTTTTTCGTGTGTTGACTATGTACAATTTTTTGCAACAGATTATTAACGGCCTGACCCTCGGCAGCATTTATGCGCTGATCGCCATCGGCTACACCATGGTGTACGGCATCATCGGCCTGATTAACTTCGCCCACGGCGAGATTTACATGATTGGCGCCTATATCGGCGTGGTGTCCCTGGTCGGTCTGCCGACGTTCGGCCTGCCGCTGACGCTGGTCATCATCCTCGCCCTACTGATTGCGGTGGTGCTTACCGGCGGCTACGGCTTTGCCGTGGAAAAAATCGCCTATAAGCCGCTGCGCAACAGCCCGCGCCTGGTGCCGCTCATCTCCGCCATTGGTATGTCCATCTTCCTGCAAAATTTTGTCGCCCTCGGACAAAGCAACAAAGACATCGCCCTGCAACCGGTGCTGACGGTGCGCTGGACGCTGCTCGCCAGTGCCGACGGTAAAAGCATCAGTCTGTCCGCCTTGCAGGTCATCATCTTTGTGACCACGCTCGCCACCATGATTGGCCTCAACTACTTCATCAAGCGCTCGAAAATGGGCAAAGCCTGCCGCGCCTGCGCCTCCGACATCGGCATGGCCAAACTGCTCGGTATCGACGCTGACAAAATCATCGCCCTGACCTTCGTCATCGGTGCTGCACTCGCCGCGATTGCGGGCGTCCTGGTCGCGCTTTACTACGGCACCATCACCCCGTACATGGGCTTCGTCGCCGGCATGAAAGCCTTCACTGCCGCTGTTCTGGGCGGCATCGGCTCAATCCCCGGCGCCATGCTCGGCGGCTTCATCCTCGGCCTCTCGGAAAGCTTTGCCTCGGCTTACCTCGCCAGCGAATACAAAGACCTGGTCGCCTTTTCCCTGCTGATTGTCGTCCTGCTCATCCGTCCGTCCGGCATCCTCGGCAAACCCGAAGTGGAGAAAGTCTGATGCGCTACCTGCTCTATGCGGTCATTGCCGCTGTACTCACCTGCTTCATCACCCTGCCCATTCTCGGCGTGCATCTGCACCAGAGTGCGCAGGGCCTCAGCCTGAGCGGACAGTGGCAATACAGCGTCTATGCCGCCGTCGTCGTCTTCATCCTGCAACTGCTATTGCCGCTCGCCATCCAGATGAAACACCGCCTGCGCGGCAGCACGCCGCGCCCCGGCGCCTTCCGCCCGGCGGAATTTATCGAAAACCATCGCGGCTGGGTGCTGGCGCTCTTGATCGTGGCTGCCTTCCTCGTCCCCATTTTTGGCTCGCGCGGCGCGGTCAACGTCATGACCCTCGCGCTTATCTACGTCCTGCTCGGCCTCAGCCTGAACATCGTCGTCGGCTACGCGGGACTGCTTGACCTCGGCCACGTCGCCTTCTACGCCATCGGCGCCTATACCTACGCCATCCTCGCCCAGCACGGCTTCGGCTTCTGGACCGTATTACCGCTTGCCGCCCTCATCGCCGGCGCCTTCGGCCTCCTCCTCGGCTTCCCCGTCTTGCGCCTGCGCGGCGACTACCTCGCCATTGTCACCCTTGGCTTCGGCGAAATCATCCGCATCCTGCTCAACAACTGGGACAGCCTCACCAACGGGCCGCAAGGCATCAACAACATCCCCAAACCCGGCTTCTTTCACATCGTCTTCGTCAAAAAAGCCGCTGAAGGCCAGACTGCCTTCCACGAACTCGTCGGCATCCCCTTCAATACCGAACAGCGCGGCATCTACCTCTACCTCATCATCCTCGCCCTCTGCCTGCTCACCCTGTGGGTCATCAACCGCCTGCTGCGCATGCCCATCGGCCGCGCCTGGGAGGCATTGCGGGAAGACGAAATTGCCTGCCGCTCGCTTGGCATCAACACCACCGCCATCAAACTCTCGGCCTTTGCCATCGGCGCCGCCTTTGCCGGACTCGCGGGCGCCTTTTACGCCGCCTTCCAGGGCGGCGTCAGTCCCGAATCCTTCACCTTCTGGGAATCCGCCATCATGCTTGCCATCGTTGTCCTCGGCGGCATGGGCTCGCAGACCGGCGTCATCCTCGCTGCCGTCGCCCTCACCGTCATTCCCGAAATCGCGCGTGAATTTTCCCAATACCGCATGATCATCTTCGGCCTCGTCATGGTGCTGATGATGATCTGGCGACCCCAGGGACTCATCCCCGCGCAACGCCCGAAAATGGAGCTGCCCGAATGAGCCTGCTTACCGTCGAAAACCTGCGTATGCAATTCGGCGGCCTCGTCGCCGTCGATAACGTCAACTTCTCGCTTGGCGAAAAAGAAATCGCCGCCATCATCGGGCCGAACGGCGCTGGCAAGACGACCGTCTTCAACTGCATCAGCGGCTTCTACCGCCCCAGCGCCGGACGCGTTACCCTGGCTGGCGAAGACATCACCGGCCTGCCCAGCCACCACATCGCCCAAAAAGGCCTGACCCGCACCTTCCAGAACATCCGCCTCTTCCGCGACATGACCGTGCTGGAAAACCTGCTCATCGCGCGGCACAACCGCCTGAACACCGGATACCTCAGCGGCATCCTGCACAGCCGGGCCTATCGTGCCAGCGAGCGGGCCGCCAAAGAACGCGCGGCGACCTGGCTCGACACCTTCGAACTGCGCGCCTTTGCCAACCACGAAGCGGGCAGCCTCGCTTACGGCCAGCAACGCCGCCTTGAAATCGCGCGCTGCATGATGACCGAGCCGCGCGTCCTCATCCTCGACGAACCCGCCGCCGGCCTGAACCCGCAAGAAACCGCCGCCCTCGTCACCCTCATCGAAACCCTGCGCGACCGCCACGGCATCAGCGTGCTGCTCATCGAACACGACATGAGCCTCATCATGCGCGTCTCCGAACACATCATGGTGATGGAATACGGCCGCCCCATCGCTTACGGCAGTCCGGACGACATCCGCAACAACCCCGAAGTCGTGCGCGCCTACCTCGGAGAATCCTGATGCTCACCCTCACCGACCTGCACACCCACTACGGCCAGATAGAAGCGCTGAAAGGCGTCTCGCTCAGCGTCGAACAAGGCGAAATCGTCACCCTCATCGGCGCGAATGGCGCGGGCAAATCCACCCTGCTCAACACCATCTGCGGCAGCCCGCGCGCCAGCAGCGGCAAAATCACCTACCTCGGCGCGGACATCACCCACACCCCCACCCACAAAATCAGCAGAAGCGGCATCGCGCTCGTTCCGGAAGGACGCCGCATCTTCCCGGCGCTCACCATCGAAGAAAACCTCGAACTCGGCGGTTTCCACCACAGCAAAGAAGCCAACCAGAAAAACCTCGCCCACATCTACGACCTCTTTCCGCGCCTCAAAGAACGCAGCCGCCAGCGCGCGGGCACACTCTCCGGCGGCGAACAGCAAATGCTTGCCATCGGTCGTGGCCTGATGATGCAGCCGAAAGTCCTGCTGCTGGACGAACCCTCGCTTGGCCTTGCTCCGATCATCATTGCGCAGATCTTCGACATCATCAAAGACATCCGCGCCCAGGGCATCACCATCTTCCTCGTCGAACAAAACGCACACAAAGCGCTGCAAATCGCCGACCGGGGCTACATCCTCGAACTCGGCAAAATCACCCACAGCGACACCGGCGCGAACCTGCTCGGCAGCGACGCCATCCGCAAAGCCTACCTCGGCGGCTGAGACAGGCTGCCGTTGGAGAGCCCAGAATCTATCCCGCTTGGCGGCCACCTAGTCATTCACCACAAAGCGGGAAAAATCCGCCAGTTTTTTCGCTTCGTTGACTTCATCATGCGCAATCAGGAGATAGCGCCACGGTTTGCCGCCGTGTGTCTGGGCGTATGCAGCGGCGTGTTTGCACCATTCGACGGCAGCGGCGCTTTTCGCCCGCACTTCCGGCGTTTCCATATCCGCGCGCGCTTTGATTTCTGCGAGCCAGACAGCATCAGCGGTTTCCACAACGAAATCGGGAATGTATTCGCGGTTTTCCGTGCCGAGCTGGTAATAGATCTGGAATTGTCCTTTGGCGGGTTTGAACCATTTTTCGGCATCGCGTTCCAAAATAACGGCGAAGCGGCGTTCGGTATCGGAATCGAATTTCTGCCGGGGGTACAGGCATTTTTGGAAATTGCCGAATAGCATTTGCCGGATGCGGTTCACGTCTTTCGGCGTTTCCCGCACAGGATGGACGGGCTCACCGGCATTCACGGTGTAATGGCAGGGTTTCAAGGCGCTAAATCCCCGGCTGACTTTCACTTCATAAGCCGTCGCCTTTTCCCAGAAATGCGCCATCATTTGTGCGTGGATATGTTTGGCAATCAGGCGGCGGTTTTTATCGAGCACGTCGAGCGCCTCGTCTGCGGATAGATAGCTGTGCAAATGCGCCACCATTTGTCCGGCCAGGTCATAAAGCAGTTCGGACTGGCTGAAATAATCGATATCGTCAAAATCCATCAGGGCATGGACGATATAGTCTTCAGGGCGATTTTCTTTGATTCCTAATCCGGCAGAGAGGCTGCTTTGCGCGTTGGTATGCAGATTCTGAATTAGGATTTCCCGCTCGCCCGGTAGCAGATGCAGGCCGCTGGTATCGAGGGTGAAGGGATGGAATCCGCTGCTGACTTCACCGCCGGGCTGCACGGTAATGCGCGGGATGTCGATGGTGTTATCGACCAGGATTTGCGTCGCCTGCGCGACGAGAGCGGCAATATCCGGCGGGTCAGCGGGTAATAATTCGCCCTGCGCGGCTTGCAGGCTTTGCTGCACATTCGCGGTGATTTGCGCCTGAATTTCGGGCTTGAGCAAAGCTTGGGATGTCGGCACTTCTTGCGGCCTGTATTCATATTGGCCTATAGCTTCCATTACGGCACGGGCAACCGGTAACGCATCACCCGTCATTGCCCCATCTTTCCCGGTGAGCAGAGTTTCGGCATTGCTGGTGACTTGCACACTGGCTTTATGCTCATTGGTGCCGGGGGCATCGAGGATGATCTGTTTCAGTTGCAAGACGGAATCGCCCCGGTTGGCCTCGTCAATAATTTCCTGAAAGCGGTCATGCGCGACGATACTCAGCAAGTCCACCGCTTCCACACCGGTACGTTTGCCATAAGGCAGGCGCAGGCCGCGCCCGATGGATTGCTCTATCAGGGTGCGGGCATTGGCGGCGCGCAATGGCACGATGGTGTAGAGATTGGTGACGTCCCAGCCTTCTTTGAGCATATTGACGTGAATGACGATTTCCGTCGGCTCGTCGCGGCTTTCCACCGCGAGCAGGCGGGCGACCATTTCCTCCTCGTCCTTGCCGCTCTTGCTTGAATCAACCTGAATCACCTTGCCCGCATAGCGCCCGGCAAAAAACTGCGGCGACTCCAGCAGCGCCTTGAGCTGCGCCGCGTGCGTGGTGTCGCGGGCAATTACCAGCATGAACGGCTTGACCGCTGCGACGCCGTTTTCGCGCGCATAGGTAAGCAGCTCGATTTTGGTCGTTTCATGCAGGCGCACGCCATCTTCCAGCTTGATTTGCTCGATTTCCTCCGGCGAATGCTCGCCCGCCTGGAAATGGCGGCGGGTAGCAACGGCAGGCTCTTTGACAAAACCATCGTCCATTGCCCGCGCCAGCGGATAATCCATGATGACATTGCGGAACGCAACCTGCGCCTTGCCCGCTTCCACGAACGGCGTCGCCGTCAGCTCCAGCCCGAACAACGGCTTGAGTTCGTTAATGGCGCGCATCCCGGCTTGCGCGCGGTAGCGGTGCGACTCATCCATCAGCAGCACCAAATCGGGCAGGTTCGCCAAATGGTTGAAATAACTGTCGCCCAGCACCTCGCGCATCCGCTTGATGCGAGGTTCCTTGCCGCCGCGTACTTCACTGTTAATTTTGGATATATTAAAAACATTGATGCGAATGTCATGCAAAAATCCTTGCGGCAAACTGTCTGTTAATGCCGCACCTTCATTCTCGTAAGTATCACCAGTAATGACGATAGGCCTATTCAGAGAAAATTCACTGATGCCCTTGAATACATATTTCGGTGTATTCGGGGTGAAATCGGCAATTAATTTATTATAGATAGTGAGATTCGGCGCAAGAACAAAGAAATTGCTGATGCCATGCGCCAAATGCAGATAAGCGATGAAAGCGCCCATCAAGCGGGTTTTGCCGACGCCGGTCGCCAGGGCAAAACACAGGGACGGAAATTCCCGCTCGAAATCGCGCAAGTCCGGAAATACCGCTTTGAGTTTTGCCAGCACCGCCGCGACATCCCGCTTTTTCTTCAGCATTTCCGGCGCGGCGGTGAGTGCCTGCCTTAACCGCGCCAGACTTTCCGCCTGCGGCGGGCGCAAGGACAGGCGACCATTAATGTGGTTTTGAATGCTTGTGGTCATGGTTTTATCTCTTTTCTCTTATTCTTTAATTATTGGCTTTCCTGCCAATCCGACAATTCGTTTTCTAACTGTTCGACTGTTGGCAGATTAGTTAGCAAAGGCTCGGGAAGGACGCGCACCAATTCGTATTCTGCAATGCCTATCGGCTTATCGATACCCAATAAGGCATATTCTGCCACCAGGCGGTTTTGTGTTTTACACAGCAGCCGGCCAATAGTCGGATTATCGTCAGGGGCTTTCACCTGCGCATCGATTGCCGCCAAATAAAAATTCAGTTGCCCTGCGTGTTCGGGTTTAAATGCCGTGGCTTTCAGTTCCACCACTACATAGCATTTCAGGCGGATGTGATAAAACAGCAAATCAATAAAAAACTCGTCGCCGTTCACTTCCAGGCGGTATTGTCGCCCGACAAATGCAAAACCACTGCCCAATTCCAGCAGAAAGCGGGCGATATGTTGCACCAGCGCGTTTTCCATTTCCCGCTCTTGCGCATCCTCGCTCAGGCTCAAAAAGTCAAACAAATAAGGATCTTTTAAGGTTTCTTGCGCCAGCGCAGAAGTCGGCGCAGGTAAACGGGCGGCGAAATTGGTTACCGCTTTCCCTTGCCGCTCGTGCAGACCATTTTTGATATGGATTTCCAGCGTGGTACGCGACCAGCTTTCAGCCAGCGCTTTCTCTGCATAGAACAAGCGGGCCTTCGGCGTTTTAATCCGATTAAGTAACAATTGGTTATGCCCCCACGGCAATTGTGCAACAGGCTGTTGCACAATTTCAAAATCTGGCCAGGCCTCTGCAAATGTCCGCATATACATCAGATTACGGGTAGAAAGCCCCTTCATTTCAGGAAACGCCTCGCGCAAATCCCGCCCCAGACGGTCAATCACTTTGCTGCCCCAGCCTTGCGCTGCCTGCCGTTGCAAAATATCCCGCTCGATATGCCAGTAAAGCGATACCAGCTCGGCATTCACCGCCAGTGCTGCCCTCTGCCGTGCGGTCAGCACCCGGTTTTTAATGTCTGCCAGCCATTGCCCATAGTCAGTGGGCATCATCAGGGTTTCCTCTATTAATGTATTTATTTTTGCCCTCACTACCCATTTAATATTTTTATTTTACCACCAGAGCCATCTAAGACTATTTTTTCTTCGACAAAATCTCCTATGCTAAGTAGTATATTTGTATATTTCCAGCTTTTTTCCTCACTCTCCATTTCATCAATAATATAAAATAGATTTTCTTCATTATAAACATCATTAAACTTTTGGAAACTTAATAGATTATCTTTATCTCGAGCATAAATAAGTATATATTCAATATTTTTCTTTAGTCTTTTATCCTCACTTCCGCCAGAGGTGCCTGCTATTTGCTTCATTTTTACACTAACGTGACTAATAAAATTATTCCTACTAAATATTTCATCAATCAACACTTTGCAATAAGCTGCTTTATCCTCATTAAGCTGACAGAAAAACACTCCATCCGTTCTAAGTAATCGGCGTAAAATTTCAAAACGCTCTTTCATTAAAGAAAGCTAAATAGAATGTTCGATCCCATCATTGTAATGTTCAAATACCTGCCCCGTGAATTCCTGCTCCAAAGCTTTAGGTGCGAGCAGGTTATCACCGAAAATCAATCGGTTACCAAACGCTGCCGATTCCGACCGCACTTCGGCATGATACGACTTTATGCGCATCCTCCAGCAAAATCCGAGCTTCCAGCTTCGGGCGTTTGTGTTTGCCTATCCAGGTGAGTTCTAGATTTTTATTTAGTCATTTTTGCTCTCTACAAATAAATCTGGTTATTTTTGTTTTTCCTTGGATAATTTTTCATTACTTTCAAGAAATTATCATTTTTGGTTGCGTCCTTCAATAATTTTTTCATATTCACTTTTTATCAATATTCTAACTTTTTCCAATATATCATTCTCAATATTTTTTTTGATATTGACCGGAGTATCATTTTCAGTTTTAATGCTGATAATTTCAAAAACGAGTTCAGAATTTATATCAAAACCTTTTTTTCTTGTTGACGAAGAACTAAAGAAAAAATTAATTATAACTTGGCCTTTGTTAATACCGAATTCATACTTATATGTTAATGTCATGTCATCAATGAAGTAATATTGATAGTATTTTTCATCAGATATTAGAAATATATTATGTAACCGATCGCCATCTATAGTCATATGCTTTACAGTCTGATTCATCCATGATACCTCTGGATCATTAGGTAATGGCTTTGTTGAAGCTTCTCTGTTAATAACTATTTCATTTACATCTTCTAATATTAAAAATGCTTCCTTCCCAACTGTCAACCTTTTAAAAAATCTCACCCTTTCTATTTCCTCAAAGGAATTAAAAGTGATTTTTGATTCAACATCACTCTTAACAATTCCAGAGTTTTTCAGCTTTTTTGCAATGGCAACACAAATTCTTTGATTTATAGTTTCAGTTTCTTTTGATGTATGGGTAGATAGAAATTCTATTTTAAGATCAATATCTTTCTTTTGTACTAAAATTTCCCCCTCAAAAGAAATTTCTCGTTTTAAAAAATCTTTACTGAAATCTATTCTTTTTATTTCATATCTAATTCTTGCAATATTATTTTTGTCAAATATTGGATTTGGCTTTTTGGTTATCTCAATATTTGGTATGCCTTCAAATAGATTAAAATCTGAAGAAAATAAATTTTTAAGTGGTGTGTTTAAATCAACACCTGAGTCTACTAATTCCAAGCTAGATATTTTATTTTTAGGCTTAGAACTTCTCGAAATTGAGTTATCTATTATTTTTGAATATTGGTCCGATGTTAAAAGCGTTGCTGTAAGTAGCGGTACAGAAATAATCTTATCGCTATTTCCACAAAATATCCCTTTCTCCTTTAACGTAGAACTGATGTCTCCATAGGAAATGTGATTACTATTCAGGAGAATGCGAAGTTCAGTCCCTGAAGGTATCAATCCTTTCAAGTCAATTTGCTTGGTCATATTTACTCCTAAAATAAATCTAATATTGATTCTTTATAAGAAAAAACTCGAATTCTTTCACTTCTTTCCTTGAAAGAAAGATTTACTCTATTGACAATATTACTGTCCTGCGTTGGGTTATAATCAGGAAAGCCAATACAAATCTCATTAACCAATCCTGCCGAAAAGTTTAATGTATAAGCCATCATGTTCTTACAAGTCAATTCATTAAAAACTTCCCGACTATATAGATAGAATTTATTTTTCCCATCAACGTTAACAACAGCAGTAATAATGTCTGATGATATTAGTTCAATAGGTAAAAATTTTCCCTTTCTATCCGAATCAACCAAAATAGATGTTCCAATTTTAGGGTAATAGAATTGATAATTTCCATTTGATTTATTTGACAAATCATTTATAACTCTTAAAAGAAAACTGGCTCTACCACTATCTATTACATAATACGGAGTATCTCCATCTAAACTCGGTTTGGATTTCGCAATAATTGGTAAAATATTTCTATCGATATTGTCTTTGTCATTATGCAGCCAAACTAGAACACCAATGTGCTTTACATTAATCTTTGCTTCATATGATTCAATAAGAGAATTTATTTCCGAGTTATATTGTGCACACTGGATAATTTGTTCCAGCTCTTTAATATCATTATTAAATTTTCTTCTAATAACTGATTCTAAATCAGAGTATCCATCCCAATTATGTTTAACTGAAATATGGGCAACTATTGTGGTTTCATCATGAAATGGATTGTCATATATATAGACAATATCGTCCCCATGACTTTTCTTTTGGTTACCTGAATCGTTTATATGATTACTATTATTGCAGCTGATAGAAATATTTTGAATCTGATGTTCCCAGCCAACCTTCTCTAACAGAGTAGATGCAATTTTTTCCCCGATTTCTCCAGAATTTTTAGAATTTTCACCTGACATATTTACACTCCTTTTCTATTAATATCAATGATAGCTCTTAAACCAAATTCAGT
This sequence comes from Cardiobacterium sp. Marseille-Q4385, assembly GCF_916618745.1. Taxonomy (GTDB): domain Bacteria; phylum Pseudomonadota; class Gammaproteobacteria; order Cardiobacteriales; family Cardiobacteriaceae; genus Cardiobacterium. The sequence goes on along the minus strand of NZ_OU745373.1, from coordinate 2,344,392 downwards.
ATCTTGTACATCAATAGATGATATTTTCAAGTCCGGCTCTGATAATACAATATTTACGCCTTTAAATATGCTTGTCTTAGATACCACTTCTCTAACTTGCTTTGATAACTTCTGAATTTCAACCGGAAAATCAGTATTAAGTACTAAGCCACGTTTAACACCTATACCATCCACGATAGAATCAAAGTTATTTTTTTTTATAAATGGTCTAGATATCTCTCTTAACTTATTAATGGATAAAACATCTTCATTAGCTAACGCTTCAGAAAAACTTAAATACTCTTGTGGTGAATTTATCTTACTTGATATTACCTTAGTAATAGAACCTAAAATTTGAACATAATTTTTTGTTGTATTTTTAGGAGTGGCTTTTATAAAGCTATCTAGCCAATACTTTGTTTTCTTTCCAAGATTATCTAAGATGAATACCGTATTATCAACCGATAAAACTACTGCTCCTTTTTGGATATGTTCAACAGAAATACCTTTCTTTTCCACAATATTAATTATATGGTGATTATTTTCAATATCTAAATAACTACTTTTTGCTTCAATTCTGAATAATCCAATTGCTTGAATCTCTAAATCATTTATCTTTATTCCATCATACAATATTTCAATAAATTCACCTCCACCAATATTAGGATGCGTTGAAGATATATATAAATGCTTCGCTATAGCAGATGAAGCGGCAACAAATTCATTTTCATTTTTAAATATTAAAGATGAATAATGTTTAATCAAATTCAGGTTAATATCAGACTCATGACTTAATAAATATTCATTCTCACTATTTACAACAGGCGATAAGAAGAATTTAAGTAAAAGATCATCTAAAACTGCGTCATGCTCTGATTCCGCATCAGACAGCATCACTCCCTCATCTCTAAACTTATTTCCCACATAGTGTACTATTAATTTTTTTACTTTCGCCGCATCTAAATCTAACACGGTATTCATCACACTATCTCCGATTCAATAATAAATAACTCTTCCTCTTTCACTTTCTGCTTCATTTGAGCTTCCAGTTGTGCGATCAGTATATTACGTTGTGCATCGATTTCATCCTGTCTGTCAAACAGTTCGCGGCGCTGGCGGCGGCGTTTGTTTTCCAGTTCTTGTTTTTTCTTTTGCCAGTGCAGTTTTTCGTCGAGTGTTACAGCGCTGGCGGCTGTACGGCGGACTTCTTTGATTTCGCGGTCGGTTTCTTTGATGGCTTGTTCGAGGTTTTGTTTGAGGTCGTCTGCCCAGTCGTCCAGTTTTTGTGCTTCCTGGTCGATGTGCGCGAGGTCTTGTTGTTTGAGGGTGGCGAGCAGTGCTGCGCGGCGGCGGTCAAGGTCGTCGTGCAGGGCGGCGTTCTGCCGGGCGGTGGGCGCAGTGTAGTCGTCGCTGCTGCGGGCGGGGATTTTCAGCAGTTTTTCGGGGTCGTCCTCGATGAGCGGGGTGCCGTCCGTGGTGCAGGCGGCGATGAGCAGGTGTTGTTCGCGCTTGCCGAGGGTAGTGATGTCGAGCAGGTGGGCGGTGAGGTAGCCGCTTTGTCCGCGCCAGGGTTCGAGGCTGCTGATTTTGTTGCCGTAGGCGGCGTAGTCGAAGGTGAGGCGCGCGGGTGGGCAGGCGCGCTGTTTGGCCTGTTTGAGTACCCATTGGGCGAGCGGGTGCGTGAGGCGGTAGGTGCGGCTGTTTTTGTCGCCCGCGCTGTATTGTGGCAGGGCGTAGCGGCCAAGCGGGATGCCGCTGTATTCGAGGCCGGCGGGCAGGTGGTGCAGGGTGAAGCCGTGCGCGTGGTGTTTGGCATGGGGGCCGAGTTCGCTGGCGGTGAGTTGCATCAGGGTGCGTTCGCAGGTGCTGCGCGCGTCTTGTGCGGCAATGCCAAGTTTTTTCTGCACGCTTTCGTCGAAGTTTTCCAGCACGGCGCGGCGGGTGTTGAGCATGGCCTGGTTGATTTCATCCGCCAGTTCTTGTTGCAGGGCGGCGAAGGCGGCTTTGATGTCGGCAGGCAGGCGGCAGTGGCGGTAGATGTCGGCAATGCGGCGTTCGATGTCCACACCGCTGCCAATGGCGCCCAGGACTTCGTCGCTGGCGCCGAAGACGCCGCTGAAGAGCTGGAATTTTTGGTCGAGCAGTTCGTAAACGCGGGCGTCGGCTTCGTTGCTGCGGTCAACGAAGTTGACGACGACGACGTCGTGTTTTTGTCCGTAGCGGTGACAGCGGCCTATGCGCTGTTCGATGCGCTGCGGATTCCACGGCAGGTCGTAGTTGATGACGAGCGGGCAGAATTGCAGGTTGATGCCTTCTGCGCCCGCTTCGGTGGCAATCATGATGGTGCCGTTCTCTTTGAAGTGTTCGACGAGGGCGGCGCGGGTGTCGGCGGTTTTGGATCCGGTGATTTTGTCGCTGCCTTCGTGGCGTTTGAGCCAGTTTTTGTAGATTTTTTGTGCCTGGGCGTCGCTGTTGCTGCCGTTGAAGAGGATGATGCCGTCGCCGTTTTCGCCTGCGTAGGCGGTGTTCGCCAGGGTTTCTTGCAGATAGTCCTGGGTGCGGCGGGATTCGGTGAAGATGATGGCTTTGCGCGGCGCGCCCAGTTCGTTGAGTTCTTTGAAGGCTTGTTCCAGCGCTTTCAGCAGGGCGCGGCTTTTTTCGTCTTCGCGGATGTTTTCGGCGAGTTCGCAGTAGCGCCTGAGTTCGTCGGCTTCGCTGGCGATGGCCTGGTATTCGGCAGGGGTGAGGCTGATGCTGTCGTCATCGGCGTCTCCCCATTCTTCGGCGGTTTCATCGAGGTTTTCGTAGTCTTCGTTCAATGCAGCAGCAAGGTCGGGTTTGGCGGCTTTGGCAAGTTCGCCTTGCAGGCGCGCCTGCATGGTGCGCAGTGCCCCGGCGATGGCGCGGCTGCTGGATGCCAGCAGTTTCCACAGAACCAGCGAGATGAGTTGCCGCTGTCCGGCAGGCAGGGCCAGAACGCTGGGACGGTGCAGGTAGTCGGCAACCAGCGCGGCGAGTTCTTTTTCCTGGGCGGACGGGGTGAATTCTTGCACGATAGGGCGGCGCGCGGTGTAGGGGACGTACGGCTGCACCTGGCTGCGCAGGGTGCGTTTGCACAGTGGCAACAGACGACGGCGCAGGTGTTCCAGCGCGCTTTTTTCTGCTTTGCCGCCGTACTGGATGCGGAAGCTGTCGAGGCTGCCGAAGACGCGGTCATCAATGATGCTGACGAGGCCATAGAGTTCGAGCAGGCTGTTTTGCAGCGGGGTGGCAGTGAGCAGGATTTTCGCGCCGACGTGAGCCAACGCGTCTTGCAGGGTTTTGGCGATGATGTTGCCTTTTTTATAGACGTTGCGCAGGCGGTGCGCTTCGTCGAATACGACAAGTTCCCAGGGGATGCGTTTGATATCGGCCGCTTTGGTTTTGGCGAACTGGTAGGAACAGATGATGGGTCCTTCTTGATTCCACGGGTCTTCGCCGGCTTTGCGCAGGGCGGTGTGGTTTTTGTTTTCGAGGATGGTGCTATCCAGGCCGAATTTTTCTTGTATTTCCTGATGCCACTGTTTGCGCAGGTTGGCAGGGGTGATGATAAGAATGCGGCGTTTGCGCTCTGCCCAGTGTTGCAGGATGACCAGCCCGGCTTCGATGGTTTTGCCCAGCCCTACTTCGTCAGCAAGGATGACGCCGCGCTCAAGCGGGTTTTTGCAGGCAAAGAGGGCGGCTTCGACTTGATGCGGGTTGAGGTCAACTTGCGCGTCCAGCAAAGGGCCTGCCAGGGATTCGATGCTGCCGCGTCGTGCCTGACGGGTGAGCAGCCAGGCGTGGTAACGGGCCTGCTGTGGGGTGAGCGGGTATTGAGGCATGGGTCTTCCTGATTTTGGATGCGGTAGGTGCCGTTATAGCACTGTATGCGCTGTCGGGAAAAAGACTCAGCGTCACGCAGAACCGCTGCTTCTTCGCTATGGCAGAGACATAAGTTTTGGATATTGCAATCTACCGAATGGTTGTCTGGTTTCAAGAGGAGTGATAACGATCCACTAGTTGTTTTAACACATAAACGCCCAAAGTCGGCTGCCAGATAGCCGCTTAATACTGACGCTAGAGCAGTGTTTCAACTCACAGCCGCTCGAAGGCGGCTGCCTGAGTGTTATCACGCGGTTTACGCTCTTCTTTCGGTTTCAACTCACAGCCGCTCGAAGGCGGCTGCTCTCTGCCTCAAAATCCGCGAAAAATCAGTTAATTACCAATATCCTTTCGCTAACTCATTCCGACGTCAAAGAGTTTGGAAAGTATAGCGCCCGCTTTTGCGCCATACAGTCCTATAAATAGCCCTATTATTAGAACGTGTTCATTGTCTCAGCCTCTGCTATAAACTATCGGCATGAACAGAAAAACCTACCCAAGCGATATCAGTCGCACGCAATTTGCCTCCCTTCTCCCTCTTTTGGAAAGTGCCCGTAAACGCACAGCACCGCGCAAAGTGGATTTGTACGATGTCTTTTGTGCCATTCTCTACCTCCTACGCAGCGGTTGTGCCTGGCGTGCCTTACCGGGCAATTTTCCCAAATGGCGCACTGTTCATTCCTACTTCCAGAGATGGAGCGAGCCCCGCGAAAACGGCATCAGCCTCCTTGAAGAAGCGTTAAAAAAAATCAGGTGGCAGCAGCACGTCGCAAGCAAGGACGCCATGAAGAAACCACCTTCCTGATTATTGACGCGCAGAGTGTGAGGAACACGGATACCGCCATGGAAAAAGGCTACGATGCGGGCAAGAAGGTTCGCGGTATCAAGCGACATATAGCGGTTGACACGCAGGGTTTGCCGCATGCGCTTGCGGTAACGACGGCGGATGTTACGGATAGAAAAGGCTGCCTGCTAGCCTTGGAACGTGGGCGGAATAATCTTGGTGCGGTACAAAAAGTCCTTGCTGACGGTGGTTACACGGGTAAGGCATTTGCTTCGTCGGTACAGGCGTTGATTGGTGCGGAGGTAGAGATTGCCAAACGAAACGAATTGCACCGTTTTGCAGTATTGCCGAAGCGATGGGTAGTAGAGCGCAGTTTTTCCTGGTTGGAAAAGAACAGGCGGCTTTGGAAAAACTGCGAGCGTAAGTTGAGTACCAGTCTGCAAATGGTAGCTTTGGCTTTCTTGGGAGTCCTGCTACGAAGACTGTGAACACGTTCTAAAAAAGCGTAACAAGGCGCGTCGCCGCAGACAGTACAGATAGTACGGCAGCCTATAAAAATCGTGTAGCGATTTTTATGAGAACCCAGTCAGGCAACGCACGCCGTTACGCTTTTTTAGAGGTTTAGCTATAAATGTCGTAGCGGGTATTGGGGCCATCAATACGATAATCCGGCGCGACGCCCGCCAACGGCGGCGCATGTTGCGGGCGCTTGACGATGACGCGGCGGGTAGCAGCGAGACGGGCGCGGGCGAGAAGCGCTGCATCGTCGCCGTCGTGGCCGATAAGCTGTTGCAGCGCCTGCATATGCTTTTTGACTTTCGCGCTTTTGCGCCGCTCGGGGTACATCGGGTCAAGATATACCGCGTCAAAACCTTGCGGCGGCAGGGCGGTTGCGGCGTCGGCGTGGACAAGCGTCAAACGGGCAGCGATGGCGGCCGTTTTAGGGTTGTCGCGGGCCTCCGCGAGAGCGGCGGCAAGCAGCGTGTGCAGATAGGGATTTTGCTCGTAGAGGGTAAGGGAGAAACCGCGTGAGGCGAGCAGCCAGGCATCTTTGCCCCAGCCGGCAGTAGCGTCTGCCATCTGCGCGCCTGCCATGCCGCGCAGGGTTTTTGGCAGGTTTTCGCTGCCGCTGCGTTTGAGGTAACTGCTGAAATCAAGCGTCAACGGCGGGTGGCGCTGCTCGCGGTCGCAGAGATGGTAGCGGCCATCCCGCCAGTGCAGGTAATAGCCGCCTGCGGCGTCATTGGGGTGATGGATGCGGCAGGCAATGGGCGGCGGGTCGGGCGGATCGCCGAGCAGGTAGAGGGGCATGGTGTTCTGGCAAGGTGGAGTTGCACGGATTGTCAGACGTTTGGCGGATACTGTCAAAATTCCTTCAATTTTTCCGATAGCGTTTTTTGGACTGCCGCCCGCGACGCCAAGCGGGCAAAATAGCGGTTTTTCGGAGGGATACGAGATGAATGTCTGGTTGCTGCTGGCCGGGGAATTTGCCCCGCCGCCGCATCTGCCGCAGGCGGGGGATGTGGTCGTGGCGGTTGATGGCGGGATGCGTCATGCCGCCGCGCTTGGCGTCGTGCCGTCGCTGTGGCTGGGCGATTTCGACAGCAGCGATGCCGCGCTTGCTGCGCAATATGCCGCCGTGCCGCGTCTCGCTTTTCCCGCCGACAAGGACGAAACGGATGCCGAGCTTGCCCTTGCCTACGTTACCAGTCATTACCCGCAGGCGCGCACCGTGCAAATCATCGGTGCAGCGGGCGGCGAGGCGGATCATGCTTTTGCCAACCTGTGGGTGCTGCCGCGCTTTGCCCTGCCAACCTTGCTCTACGGGCGCACGGCGACATACGCCTTCGCGCATGGCCCCGTGTCCTGGGACATACACGGCCAGGCGGGCGACAAGGTGAGCGTCTTCGCGCTGACAGCCATAGAAGGCCTTGCCAACAGCGGCCTGCGCTGGGCAGCGGAAGACCTCCATCTGACGCCGTTTCGTGCCCACGGTGCGCGTAACGAACTCTGCGCTGCGCGTGCCACCATCCGCTGGCAAAGCGGCGCCGGGCTGGTCATCGCCCCCACCGCCGCAAGCGGCACATTACATTCATGTATCATTTCCCCTTCATTCACCTGATAACGCACAACAAATGAAATACCTGCCCCTCCTGTTGATTACCCTGCTCGGCGCAACCGTCGCCGCCAAAGACCCCGACAAAAGCAACGAATGGAGCCGCATCCCCGCCCCCATCGGCCATACCCCGCAGGCCATCGGCGGCGCCGCAAACGGCTGCCAGCTCGGTGCGCAGACCCTGGAAGCACAAGGCGAAGGCTTCATCAGCATCCGCCGCTGGCGCAACCGCTATTACAGCCAGCCCATCACCCTGCGCCTGGTGCGCCACGTCGGCCATGAAATCGCCAGCCTGCACCAGTCATCCATCCTCATCGGCGACCTCAGCCAGCCCGCCGGCGGGGAAATGCCCTTCGGCCACGGCAGCCACCGCAACGGCCTCGACGTAGATATCTGGTTCTACACCGTGCCGCGCGGTCACCAGCCTGATCCGGAAATCGAGCCGCCGTCGATGGTGGACGCCGCCGCCGGTACCCTCGCCCCCGGCCAATGGCAAACCGCCTACCGCGACGCCCTGCACGCTGCCGCCACCTTCCCGGAAACCAACCGTATCTTCGTCAATCCCGTTATCAAACAACACCTCTGCGACAGCGAGTCCGATACCCGCTGGCTGCGCAAAATCCGCCCGTGGATAGGACACGACGCCCATTTCCACGTCCGCCTGAACTGCCCGCCCGGCAGCCCCGAATGCATCACCCAGCCCGCCATTCCGGCAGGCGATGGCTGCGATGCCGACCTACGCAAATGGGTGGCCGACCAGAGCGATGCCGTCCTGAACCCCAGACCGCAACCGCCGCGCCCGCCCAAACCGCCAAAAACCCCACCTGACACCTGCATAACACTGCTACAAGGAAGCACACCATGACCGACAACACCCTGCTCACCCCCGAACAATTCGCGCGCGACCTCGCCGAAACCATCAGCCGCCAATTCCAGACGCGTGTCTCCATCCAGCTCAACCGCCACCAGCCTGAGCACACCCATCTGCACGTCCACCTCGCCCAGCCGCTGACCCTGCCGCTGCAACACCTCTACCGGCGCTACCAGGAACACCCGGAAGAACTGCAAAAACTCATCGCCTTCGAACTGCAACGCATCAGCGAGCACACCATCCGCCAGACCCCGGCGGACGACCCCGAAGCCATCCTGCCGCAAATCAAAAGTGCGGGCTGGCTGCAAGAACTACAAAAACAACTCGCCGAGCGCCAGCCGGAAAAAGAACTGAAAGACCTCATCACCGCCCAGCCCTATCTCGCCGACCTCTTCATCTGCTACGTGTACGAATGCCCGGCCGGGCTGCGCTACCTCTCGCAGGCAGAAAGCGAAGCTCTGGGCTACGGCAACCCGCTGCTGCTGCGCACCCGCGCCATCAAAAACCTGCGCAAACGCAAACACCGCAGCAAACTCTACCGCCTCGAAGGCGGCGCTTACAGCCTCGTGCTGGACGGCGTGTACGATGCTTCATTGCTGCTCATCATCGACGAAATCCTGCCGCCGGGCTGGCTGCACAGCGCCGTCTTTGCCGCGCCCTCGCGCGGTGAACTGCTCTTCGCCAAAGACGACAGCCCCGCCAACCTGCAAGAACTGCAAACGCTGGTCAACGAAGTCAGCACCAAAACCGCCCACCCCGTCAGCCCGCACCTCTACCGCTGGCAGGACGGCCAACTGCACCTCTACCGCGCCAATACCGAGCTCTGACCATGACCCCAGCCGACGACCTCTTCACCCGCATCCGCCTGCCGGATAGCGCAGAAATCCTCGAAGAACACCGCTTCCCGCTCTACGGCCTCACCGGCCTCTACCAGAAACTGCGCGTGCCTGCGGCGGGCGTTACCGTGGAAAGCATCACCGTCAGCCTCGAAGAAGCAGCGGGACAGAACACGCAAGAACTGCTGAACCTCGTCCTCGCCTCCGGCTACGTCGCCGAAGACGCCGAACTGACCTTCCGCGAAAACCGCGCCGGCGGTTACCTCTACACCTACTTCAATATCGTGCCGCTTGCGGACACGCCATAAAAAAGCCGCCTGCGGGCGGCTTTCTAATGAAAGCCCGGCAGCGAACCCAGCAATTATCCCGCTTGGCGGCGTTCCGCATCGTAGGGTGGGCTTTAGCCCACCGGACAGGCACCGCCCGCTTCTTGCGTTATCTCTCACTAACCACCGTAACGTAAACCCAGCATTTATCCCGCTTGGCGGCGTTCCGCATCGTAGGGTGGGCTTTAGCCCACCGGGCAGGCACCGTCTGCTTCTTGCGTTATCTCTCACTCACCGCCGTAAACCCAGCGATTATCCCGCTTGGCGGCGTAGGGTGGGCTTTAGCCTACCGGGCAGGCACCGTCTGCTTCTTGCGTTATCTCTCACTCACCGCCGTAAACCCAGCGATTATCCCGCTTGGCGGCATTCCGCATCGTAGAGTGGCTTTAGCCCGCCGGACAGGCATCGCCTGCTTCTTGCGTTATCTCTCACTCTTTGCCGTAAACCCAGTATTGCGCGCCCGCTTGCCCGCCTTTTCCCCGCGCGGCGATAATGCCGTCCTCACACCTTCGGAGATAGATATGGACAGCATCGACCGCCTTGTCGCCCTGCTCGACCTACAAACCGGCATCGACCTCTATTGCCACCTGCAAGCGCCCTTCCGCCTGCAACACGAGGCCGATGCTCCCGGCACCGCATGGTTTCACCTGCTGCTGGACGGCCAATGCACCATGCAGCACGCAGCCACACAGTACGCACTGCATGCCGGGGATTTCTGCCTGTGGACGAACGGCAGCGCGCACAGCATTAACGCCGGAGAAGGCGTTTCCAAACTGACAGAAGCGCGGGAAAACGGCCTGCTGCACCTGCGTAACGACGGCGACGGCGAACCGCTCAGGATGCTGTGCGGTGCCTTTGTGGCGCGCAACCGTGCCGCCGCCGGACTGTGGCGGATACTGCCTGAACCGCTGATCGTCCCACTCGGCGACGTGCCGCAACTGCGGGCGCTGTGCGCGCTGATTCACGACGAGGCGCTGGCGCGGCATACGGGCAGCGTCGGCATCGTGCGCGCCCTGAGCGAAGTATTGCTGCTCCTTGCCTTGCGCCGCGCCGGCGAACTGCCACAGCAGCACCGCCTGACCGCGCTCTTTGCCGATGCAGGGCTGGCTCGGGTACTGGCACGAATCCTCGCCGCGCCGTTCACCCCCTGCACCACGGAAGAACTGGCTGAAACCGCCTGCATGTCACGCGCGACCTTTGCGCGTAAATTTCAGGCGGCGGCGGGCTGCGGCGTGCAGACCTTCATCCGGACGCTGAAAATGTCGGCAGCAGCGAAAATGCTGCGCGACAGCAACCTAGCGGTCGCCCGCGTCGCAGAAGAAACGGGTTACCAATCGGAGGCGGCCTTCAACAATGCCTTCAAGGCACAATTCGGAGTTACGCCCGCCGGTTACCGGCGGCAGGAAAACGCTGCGGCATAAAAAAGAACCCCCGCTGTGGCGGGGGTTTCTTTATATCATGTCGCTATATGGCAACGCTCCTTTCTCAAAGAGACGGTGCCAGCGGCATTTTGTTGACCAAGTTGCTGTCGTCCGGGCCGTTCAGGCTATTCGTATTGATACCGCGCTGATCAAACGTGCTCATAGCCTGAACTAGGTTCTGCGCATGGTGCAAAGCCGTTTGATCAATAACATCCGCCGATACACCGGCTGGTGCGACGTTGTTTGCCATCGGTCTGCTATGTTGCCCTCCGGAAAAGTCGGCAACATTCGCCGCCATTTTGCTGTTTTTGTTATTACCTTGATGGCTCCCTTGCGTGACGAAGCGATCAATGTCGCTATCAGTATGCGTGGTGCCATCAGCAAATTGCACCTCATTGATGCGGTAGTGATGGTAAGCAGCATTTTCGGTATAGAAAAAGTTCTGCACGGTGATGCTGTCGGTGCCGTTTTTGTGGCGAATCAACAAATCTCTGCCTTGGCGCAGGTAGCGAATATCTCCTGCTTTGATGTCAGATCCAAAGCGGAGGACATCCCAAGAAGCCTTAAGATTAGAGTAATACCATTCTAATCCTGCTTCACTCTCAATGATAACGTCATGGCCATCCCCCAAGGAAAATTCATAAACTTCGTTGTCATAAGAACCATAGATGGTGTCATTGCCCTTGCCGCCGCGTAAGGTAACCACGGACTCCCCTTTCGACGGCGCAACTGTACCCACACCTTCTCCGTAAGCGCTCGGGTCGCCACTTGTACGCAGAATGTCATCACCGTCGCCACCATCACCATACAGCGGACGGGTATCTCCCGGCTCTTTTCTATACAAAAACAGGAAATCATTGCCATCACCACCATAGAGTGCGCTACCTCCCCTCAAGGAATCATCTCCGGCTTCACCATAAAGTTTGCCTATGCCAAATAATTTGTCATTACCATCACCACCGTACAACTCGCCATTTCCACTAATAGTGTCATTACCCGTGTCACCATATAAGCGATTATTTGTCCCATTTCTTGCGATGATGACGTCATCACCACCACCGCCGTGAATGGTGACATCAGGGCTGTCAGTCTCTATGGTATCTGCGTCCTCCGTTGAAGACAGAGACAACTCAAGCAGCTTTGTGGTATCCCATTCACTACCATCTGCAAAAATTACTTTACTGATAATGCCTGTATTACCGCGGAGACTAATAAAATCATTACTACCTTTACGTGAAAGAATTATATTGCCCATCTGCTGACGCAGGCTGATTTCATCAGGGGTAACATCTGTAAAGCGGATTACGTCATTACTCAAATCTCTAGTCCATGTACTCCAAATATAATCCTGACCCCAACCTTTAGAGAAAATAAACTCATCGTCACCATCACCACCTGTCATATTGTCATTTCCGCTGCCACCCGTAATGATGTCATTGCCAGCTCCGCCGTCAATGCTGTCATCGCCGTTGCCGCCATCAATGATATCGTCACCGCCGCCAGCATCAATCGTGTCATTACCATCGCCGCCATTAATCGTGTCATTCCCTGTGCCGCTAGTAATAGTGTCGTTCCCAGCATAACCATCTATCCTAATATCCTGATTACTCGTATTCACCAGCACATCATCGTGTTCGCTGCCTTTGGTCATCAGGGGCGCCAAAAAAACATCGTCTAGTTTCATGGCCTGCCCATTGCCCAATTGAATGGATTCCACCCCCCAATGAGGCTGTTCCTTGGAGAATTGATTAATGACTGTGACTGACGAACGATTATCTTTGGTCGCAATAACCAAATTATTTTCCACCTTGCGGAAATTCAACTCTTCAAGACTTGCAATGTCTTTAAACCACAGCGTATCAATATTACCTTTGGTTTCATCGCAATCAATAACCGTATCATGTCCGAAAGCACCAGAGAAAATATAGGTATCATTGCCTAAACCGGGAGAAGGTGTTGAAGAATATTTATCAGGACCGGATATCAGGTTCCTATCAGATTTACTGGCCTGATATTGGTATTGGTAGTGCCCTTTATAGATACTTTCCGGTGTGTTCCAGTACAGGCTGTAATAACCGCCAGAAAGAATATCATCACCCACACCGCCTTCCAGAGAATCGTCTCCTTCCCCCCCCTGAAGGATGTCATTCCCCGCACCGCCGCGCAGATAATCATTGCCGGCAAAACCGCGAATCATATCATTCCCATCCGTTTGAGCGGCATCTAGTTGGCGTTGCAACAACTCAGAAATGCTCATCTTGCTACCATTCTTGAAAGAAAGCGTAATGTCACCATACAGGTTTCTACTTAATCCATTATCAATTGTTAATTTCCCGGCATTGCCAAAATTTAATAGCAAATCATCCGAGATACCGGGCTTGGGCGTAATGGTGAAATAATGTTTACTGACCGTATCAAATTTCAAATAATATTGATCCTGCCTTGTCCATTGAGAAAACGCATTATCAAACGGAATACCTCTATCCACATTCAAAACAAAAGCTCTATCTTTTGGTAGCTTCCAATCTTGAGCATCCCCAAGAGAACCAACAAGATAATCCCTTCCTTTTTCAAGAGAAGGAAGGTGGGCCGATAACATATAACGGATTTCGCTGAATGTATCTTTCAACGTTCCTTTCGGTGTAGAAAGAGGCATCTCTGGATTAAAGAGAGAATAATCATCAGCACCTGTAACCGCATCATTAAAGTCCTTGCGGATAACTTGTACCTGTTCTGGAGTGATCGGTATATCCAGTTGAATGGTGACATTTTTCAGCGGCGCATACTTACCCTTGGCTATATGCAGATGATCAGAACCCATACTTTCACCAAGAATAACCGTATCGTTATCACCGATAATATAGGAGTCGTCACCTTTGCCGCCGGCAAGAATATCGGCACCATCACCACCATCCAGTGTGTCGTTGCCATTACCGCCGTCCAACCGGTCATCGCCTCCATCGCCATGCAGATGATCGTCGCCATCACCACCGTCTATTTCATCATTGCCATCATTGCCATGAAGAGAGTCATTCCCGGCCTTGCCCGCAAGAATGTTGTCATAGGCGTCACCTTCCATAACATCATCACCATCCGTGCCCTGATGCAGTAATTTATTAACCTCTGTGGAGGACAGCACACGACCATCGGCAAATTCCCATTGCGTAATGGAGCACGCATCCAATACGCCTTCATCGGAAAACTGCGCTTGAATTAGGATTTCATTTTCTGTGCCCAATTTACGCACCAGCAAATCCTTGCCGTTTATTCTGGAAAAGCGGATATCTTCTAAAGAGCAATCCTCCAAGTGAATACGGTTTTCCGATTGGTCATCATAAATTATATCTTTACCCCAGCTACCTTTAAAGATATAAACATCCGCGCCGTCCCAACCACTGAGAATATCGTCACCTTCACCACCATCCAAAATATCATCGCCGTCATCGCCTATAAGAGTATCGTTACCGGCGCCTCCATCAAGCACATCTGCACCGACACCGCCATACAGAACATCATTTCCCGCCATACCGGATAAGGTATTGCCGTCATCTGCGGCATACAGCTTGTCATCCCCTTCGGTACCTTGCCGAATCAATTTGACGATTGCTGCATGATCCAGCTCAGTGCCATCGCTGAATATAATGCGATCAATATGATATTGGGTATGCTTACTAAGGGTATTCCATTGATGATCAATAAATTGATCAGATATTATAATTTCATCATCACTTTCTCTGGCGGAGATAATTAAAGAATCATATTTTCGTCTGAATATAAAATCAGATAATTTCTGATCATCGTCAAACCGGATTGTATTAACCGATTGTATAGATTTTGAATAATGAACAGGGGCTATAAGATTGGAAGAAATATAATCTTTCCCAAAATTTCGGCCAAATATAAACGTATTGGAACCACGTCCACTTATCAAAGTATCATTACCTGATCCGCCATTCATAATCGTATGTTTGGTAGAGGCATAATAGCCACCGGATAAGTAATCATTACCTTCGCCACCATTCAAAATATCATTGCCACTAGCACTGATAATCGTATCATTTCCGGCATCACCATTAAAAACATCATCATCGGCATTATCAGAACCATCATCTTCTATAGTGTCATTACCATCACCGCCATTTACCACATCATTGCCTTTTCCTCCTTCAAGATGATCATCGCCATCGCCGCCATATAGCGTATCGTTTCCGAGGCCACCATACGCCTTGTCATTACCGCTGCCTGTATTAATGGTGTCATTACCAGCCATACCCTTAACTTCATCATCCCCCCCATAAGTGGCAATATGGTTATCTTCATCATTTCCAGTAATTATATCGTCATCATGCATCACTACGTTAAGTAATGAATTCATTTTTGTATCTGGTAACATTTTTGCATCATTTATAATACTTTGCTTAATATCATGTAGCAAAGTTTCATTATCAATAACAGAGCCACCAACCGTATTAATTAGAAAATCATGAATTTCTTCTGCCGACATCATACCGCTGACAAAGGCTTGCAATAATTGCTGATTTACTTTGGCCATATTTGCACGCCATATATTTTTATCTTTATAAAAATCCACTACGCCATAAAGCGTTTTATAGTGCGTCTGGCCAGCAAGCTGGCGGTAAACCATATTGTGTAGCTGTTTGTAAGCGAGTTTCAGCCAGTCAGCACGCCACTGATTGGGATTTTCCTTATCGACAACCGTGCCCCAAAAAGCCTCGAGCAAGGCCAGATGTCGGGCATCCACCAGCTCGCCGCGACTGCCCGGTGTAATGTCTTCTTTTCCCGCCCAGCGAGCCATGATTTTATCCGTTAGCGCATGACGGGAAGCGGGATTTTTTTCCTGCACGAATTGCGTAACCAGTTTTTGCAGTGTTCCCGATGTATCCAGCGCCATAGCATGATGCAGGGAATAGATATTGCCGAACCCTTTGGCATCGGGCAGAGCGGCAATTTCTGCCGAAATTTCTATAGTTTTCCCCTGCTGAATATCTACCGGCACACTATGAATCGTATTGTTGTCAAACCACAGCGTATGCAACTCACCAGATGTGCCGTCTGCGCGGATGAAATGCCCGATTTCGCGATGTCTGACATTGTTCCAATCATTGAGGAAGCCCTCTTTGTAATCTAGATGGATTTCCGCAACACCGTGCGCTTGCAAGGTATTTAATTCCCCGGAATTAACAATGCCGTTGCTGTTCTTATCCTGCCAAATACGCAGGCGGTGATAAATCGCGTCTTCCGCGGTGATTTTGCCGTCGGTATTGCTATCCTATTCCGCCAATGCCTCAAAACCATTTTCAGCAACCTTACCGCTGTTCAGCGTCGTTTCCGAACCAAAGAGTTCTGCACCGCCATCAATATGACCGTTATTATTGCGATCAAGCACCAAGAAACCGTCACCGGGTGCAAGCCAAGACGTCTGTTCGGCAAAACCGCTGTTATCCAAATCAAAATGTACACCGGCACTACGCGGGAGGGTATCGATCTTGCCATTTCTATCCAAATCCAGAGAAAGGGGGTCCTTAGGGCGTTGTGAAGTTGGAGGGGGTTCTGATGGAGGAAGTTCTCCTTCTTCACGAAGCGTGATACCTAATTGCTTATTCTCAAATTTTTCAATTTTTAATCCATTTTGGCCTTTTTCACCTTTACGCCGAATAATTAAATCTGAACCATTACCTGACCATAAATATTCATGTGTTCCATCGTCATAAAAATCCTGTCCATTTCTACGAACACCACCAAAAAGTTGCTGGCTATTTATATCACCATCCAAGAAAACTTTTCCCACTCCATCACTATCATAAATAGTGTCTTCATAATCAGCTACATAGGCATCATCACCAATACCTCCGTATAGAGTATCTTTCCCATTATTGCCGCCTAAGATATCATCACCACTTTCTCCAGATAAAGTATCATTATCGTCACCTCCAATCAAAATATCCCTTCCTGAGTTTCCTATAATAATATCATCCCCTTTACCACCATAAAGCAAATCACCTTGCTTACTCCATTCTGCCAAAGGCGTAATGCCGATTTGTTTGGATATCCAATCATTACCATTCTCCCCATAAAAATTATTAGCCTTGTTCATTAGAGATTTTACATGAAATGAATTCTTTTTAAGTTCTTTTCCCATGACATTCTTATAGTCTTCTTTTAAATCACCTAAATTTGACTTTTTATAGACATTTTCGGCTAAATAATTCCATTTGTTCTTTTCGTCATACGTTAGTTGCGGCGGATCGTCCGGAGTTGGAACTAATGAACCCCATGAATTATCATTTTTTCCTTCTTTCTTTATATCCTGCCCCGAGGGAATCATAATGGCATTTATTTTAGAAATTTTTTCAAAGGCAGATTTGCCTTCATCATTGTTATTTACGATGTCTTCAATCTCTTTTGAGTATGTTTTTCCAATTTGTTTTGAATAGCTACTTAACTGTGATGAATATATTTCATTATCTTCCCATATTCCTCCATCAATGACAACTTGCTCTCCATCCTTTGTCTTAAGAGAAGGATCAATGTCAAGTAGATTTACTCCAGCGCGCCTTAATTCAAGCATTACTTTGCATTCTATATAATAAGCTTTGCCTTCCTCCAACATATAGGCCTCAGAATATGCTTGTGCAGTATCATAATCTTTTGGGTAAGCTGGATGCTGATATTCTCTTGTAGCATGGCCCAATTCATGAGCTATTGTGCTAATTTTTCTATATTCATTGCTAAATGCTATCTTGTCATCTTCCGGTATTTCCCCTTTACTATAATATGCACCTGATAATCCATCATCTCTTATTTTAAATTCTCCTTTATATTCATTTATCAGCCTCACCATTCGGGGTGAAAGTTCCATAATATTGATTTCTCTATCAGAAAAACCAATCTTTGTTAATTGTTGCCGGGAATTTTCATTGATCTTGTTCATGGTATGTTACCTCGTTAATAAGTCGCCTAATGGTTTTGCTGTTTTGTAAAAACTGATAGCTGGTCTTGGAATATATAAGGTGTCCAAAATTAGAACGGGTTTCTCTTTATCGCCGTCATGATTAAGCCAGTAGTATGTCGTGAAATTTTTATAAACGGTATTTTCAGGAATATAGACGAGAGGCTCATCAGGACGGGCTATGCGTGGTGAGTGGGGTGGTGGCAACGGATCCGGTTGCACGATACCCGGCGCCAAAGGTAAATCTGGAAACTTTCCTTCACTAATATTGCCGCCAAAGCCATCATTCCTGATATTGTAGCTTTCTGTCATCGCAATACCTAAAATAGGAATATCATAAATATTATCAATACGTCTTTTTATAAACAGGCTATCATTTTCTGTATGGAATTTTCGTACCTGCAAATTTAATCTATCCAGTTCTTTTCCATTCTTGCCAATAAAATCAAAAACGGGCAATCCCCAAATTTTTTCCAAGGCATCAGGCGCAATGTCAAAGAGGCAATAGCTGTCGATGTTGTCGTACAGTTGCCGGATCAGGTCATCTATATCGGTTACTTTATGTAGGTTTCTGCATTCCGCAGGAATGGATAGCCGCTGATAGAGCGATGGATTCCCTGCATCCGCAGCATGAGCGGATAAAACGCCGGACACCAGCAGGGCAAGCCATATGCCCAAGCGGAACAAATAGGGAATTTGTTGCAGTCGTTCTTTGCTCATACGGCCTCCTTGCCGTGAATAGCCAAATGCCCGCCGAGGCTGTATCCGGTGACAGTTATGTCATTCTTCATCACACCGTCCTTGCGCAGTTCGTCAATCCATTCTTTCATATCCGATATTTGTCCAAAGGCAAAGCCTTTATCTGCAATTTCCAGTTCATTGGTGGCACGGCTGTCGCGCACGGCATCATCCACAAACTCGGTACTGCGGAAAGACAGTACTTGTTGCCCTTCCTTGATTCCTGCCGCCGGATTGTCGGCAATGGCTTCAAACAGTGTCCCTGAAAATCCTGTACCGGTATTGCCGATATGGCGCACAACTTTCCAGCGCTTGACAAATTCGTCAGCCAACGTTTTGGAGAATTTGCTTGAATGCCAGTTGCCTTTAATAAGGTCTTTAGCTAGATCTTCACCCTTGCGTTCTTCTTTATTTTCATTCTTGCCAATTTCAAAAGTTTCTCCTCTTGAGCCTTTGATAAAAGCCTCTGCTGCAATCTGCAAATGAGCATATTCCAAATATGTGCTAATCTCATTTTGTGTTGAAGTTTTTTGCGTATCGGTCATTGTATTTCTCCTTGTTTAGGAATAAGGATACGTTGCACAAAAATAGGTATCGCATTATATCCTCGCTCAGTCTTAGGGCAAACTATAGAGTCACTCCACTGTCTTGACTCCAAGGGACGTTGTCCTCGGCTTTCTTCGAAAGCATACCACTGTTTTTTTGCCAGGATGGTGTTGGTTTCGGCATCCAGGATGGTGACGATTGTTGTCGCAATCCAGCGATTACGGTCTTCTTGAATAATGGGGTTATCAAAAGTTACCGCATAGCGGGCAGGCTTATTAACTGTTTCTTTACTCATTTGCCATTCATCGTCTGTTACGCGATAACGCAGATAACTTCCATTGTGTTGCAATACATCTACAAAAGAATAACCCATGTTTACAGAACGTGTTTTCTTATATTCGTCCATACGTTTCTTATCTACCAAAGGATGATAGCCGGATACAAATACTTCATTATTAATATGCGAGGTTACCCACCAATATAGGAAGCTTTCAATATATCCTTCTTCACCCATTTCATTAGGCAATCCCGCAAATTCCCATTGTTTGGTTCCTTGGGTATGCGAATTGTTATAAGGTGAATCGCCCCATACTTTAAGCAGGGTAATGCCTTCCACATCTTGCACGGTTTGATAGATGGTTTCGCCGGCATTTTTGCAGCGTTCGTCGAATACGGCACGGTATTCGCGGTATTCCGCCCAGTCTTTTTCTTCGTCTAGGTGTTCTTTGTAGTCTTCCCAAATGGCAGGCAGGACGAAGAAGCTCAAGACAAGCGCGGTGGGAATCAGCCTGACCCACAGGGGCAGGCCGCGCATTTTGCGAAAGAGCCAGATCAATATGACGATGGTCAGAATGATGATGCCCCATGCAGCGATGAAGAGCAGCATGGCAAGGTCGGACAGGGTGAACACCGTACCCCTCCTTCACGGCGCGGATGCAAAAAGAGCACCATCAACGCACAGCGCTGCTGTACGTGATGGTGCTCTTTGTTGCTTGGTCACCGTGGACGACCGCTGCCGTCGTTGCCGGGTCATGTTGCCTCCTTGCGAAGCGGTTGACGATGGCAGGACAGTAGCATTGCGGTCAGGCAGATGCAAGATTTTGTTTGGGTTTTATCGTTGCGTTGTTCTTAGTTTTCGTTGAGTGCTGATATTCATGCAGTTTTTTCTACGGATTCGGGGCGAGTCAAGGTGAGTAAGCGTCTTTTGCCCCTTACGGGTTCCCGTGAAAATCCTTGCGTTTTCATGGGAGCGGTTTCCCCGCAAGCGGGGGTAAGGGATTATCCGCTGTTTAGAAAAGATTTTTCCAGCGGCGAGTATAGTTAAACATCTAAAAAATCGTAACAGCGTTGCGCCGTCTTGCCGTACTACCTGTACTATCTGCGGCAATGCGCCATGTTATGTTTTTTATCGCACAGCAAGGCGAGGCAACACCGTATCCGTTCGTTCTATTTGGAATGAATATGATGATGGGATTGTTGAGAGCTTTAGTCTGGCATGACCTAAATTTCCCTTTCCTTATTGCAATCAGCAAAAGCAAAATCCTTAATTCCTGTTGAATATTCTGCTGAATCCCAGATATGATTTATTTTGTCAACAGATCCACTAATGGCCTTGCCGTTTTGTAAAATCTAATATCTGGACTTGGGATATATAAAGTATCCAAAATCAGAACGGGTTTCTCTTTATCACCATCATGATTAAGCCAGTAGTATGTCGTGAAAATTTTATAAACGGTATTTTCAGGAATATAGACGAGAGGCTCATCAGGACGGGCTATGGGTGGTGAGTGGGGTGGTGGCAACGTATCTGGTCGCACGATACCCGGCGCCAGAGGTATGTCTGGAAATTTTCCTTCACTAATATTGCCGCCATAGCCATCATTCCTGATATTGTAGCTTTCTGTCATAGCAATATTTAAGACGGCGACCTTATTAATATTATCAATACGTCTTTTTATAAATAGACTATCATTTTCTGCATAGAGTTTTTGCACCTGTAGATTTAATCTATCCATTTCTTTCCACTCCTTGTTAATAAAATCAAAAACAGGCAATCCCCAAATTTTTTCCAAAGCATCAGGCGCAATGTCAAAGAGGCAGTAGCTATCAATGTTGTCGTACAGTTGCCGGATCAAGTCATCTATATCGGTTACTTTATGCAGATTCCTGCATTCCGCCGGAATGGATATCCGCTGATAGAGCGATTCATTCCCCGCATCCGCCGCATGAACTGTTAAAGCACTTGTCGCGGCCAACAAGGAAAGCAATATGCTCAAGCAGCGTAGGTAGCGGAAAAAAAGCAAAGCGTTACCACCGCCCATAGCACTGCTGTGCGTGATGGTGCTTTGTTGTTGGGCCATTAGGAATGTCCGCCGTTTTTGCAGCCGGGCCATGTTTCCTCCTCGCGGTGATGTCTTGGTGTTGAGCGGACAGTAGTCCTCCGGCAAGACGGATGCAAGGGTTGGTAAATGCTCAGGCCGCCTCGCCGTTTTCTTCGCCTTTGATCTGGTAGCGGCGCCAGGCTTCCATGCAGGCTTTGACCACAGTGGCGAGCGGGATGGCGAAGAAGATGCCCCAGAAGCCCCATAGGCCGCCGAAGATGAGCACGGCGATGATGATGCCGATGGGGTGGATGTTCACCGCTTCCGAGAAGATGAGCGGCACGATGACGTTGCCATCGAGGATTTGCACCACGAAGTAGAGTGCGCTCACCCAGTAGAAGTCTTGGGTCAGGCCGTATTGTACGTAGGCGACGACCAGCACGGGGATGGTGACGATGGTCGCGCCGATGTAGGGGATAAGTACGGAGAGGCCGACCATGAAGCTCAGGAGCAGGCCGTATTGCAGGTCGAAGATGTGGAAGGGGATGTAGGTGATAAGCCAGACGACGAGGATTTCGCTGAATTTGCCCCGGATGTAGTTGCCGATCTGGATGTCCACTTCCGCCCAGATGTCGCGGATGATTTGTCCGTGTTTGGGCAGGAAGCGCCCCCCCAGCCAGCGGAGGATGAGCGCTTTATCTTTGAGGAAGAAGAAGATGAGCAGCGGCACGAGGATGATGTACACCAGCGCCTTGATGACGACGAAGAGGGAGTTGAAGATTTTGCCGGAGAGCGCCTTGCTGTAGTTGCCGATTTCGCCGTTGATGCTGTCCAGCAGGTTTTTGATGTCGGTTTCGCTGAAGGTGTTGGGGAATTTTTGCGGCAGCAGTAGCAGTTTTTCCTGGGCGAGACGGAAGTAGTCCGGCAGGGCGGTGATGAATAGTTTGGCCTGAGCGACGATATCCGGGAGGAGGATGATGCTGAGGTAGAGGATGGCGGCGATAAAGAGGGCGTAAACGAAGGTGACGGCAAACATGCGGCGCATGCCGTAGCGTTCGAGTTTGCCGATGATACCTTCGAGCAGGTAGGCCAGCGCAATGGAGACGATGACCGGGAAAAGCCATTCGCCGAGGAAGTAGAAGATGGCGAGAAGGCTGATACCGAAGGCGACGAGGGCGACTAGCGGCGGGTTGTTGAGGAAGCGGAGGAAGGGGGCCCAGAGGGAGGTAGGGGTGGTGTGCATGGTCTTCGGGTGGGCTGCGAGGGGGAAAGGAGCGGAGGTGGGGTGGATTCAGCGTCGTCGCCGTTCCGGATAGGGGTAGCGGCTGCCGTCCGGACGGTTTTTGTAGCGGCGATGCAGCCAGTAGTACTGTTCGGGGTAGCGGCGGATTTCTGCTTCGTAGTCGGCGTTGACGCGGCGCATGACGTCAGTATCCGTCTCGCCTTCTTCCGGCTTGATTTCGGCGGCGACGCGCACGATGTAGCAGTTTCCTTCGCGCCACATGTACACCGGCACCCAGTGCGCGCCGGTGCGTTCGCGCAGTTTCGGCAGGATGTTGACGCTGGCCGCATCCAGGCCGAAGAACGGCGCGAAGACGCTGACGCGCGGCCCCATGTCCTGATCGAGCGCGTACCAGAGGTTGCCGCCCGCTTGCAGGAAGCGCAGGGTGTGGCGCATGTCTTTGTAGTGGATGAGTTCGGTGGCGGCGCGGGCGCGGTGGTGGCGGATCCAGTGGTGGAAGAAGGGGTCGTTCAACGGGCGGTACATGCCGCCGGCTTTGACGTAGAGGCCGAGCAGGCGCACGCCGAGTTCCATCAGGGTGCTGTGCGAGCCGATGAGGACAACCGGCGTGTGCGGGTCACGCAGGAGGGCGAGCGCGGCGGGGTCTGCCTCAAAGCGGGACAGGGCAAGGAGGCGTTTTTCGCTGAGAAACCAGGCCATGCCGGTTTCGATGATGCCGCGGCCGATGCTTTCGGCGTGGGCGCGCAGCAGTTTTTGCCGCGCTGCATCGTCAAGCGCGGGGAAGGCGATGGCGAGGTTGGCGGCGCTGATGGCGCGACGATAGGGGGTGAGGCGGAAGAACAGGCGGCCAAGCCAGCCACCGAGGGTCATGCGCAGCGGCTGCGGCAGTTGCACGATAAGCCACAGCAGGCCGCAGAGCAGCCAGTGGCCGAGGTAGCGCGGGCGGGCCAGGGGCGGGGTGTGTTCTTCTTGCAAGGGGCTTCCTTTATGATGTGTTAATCGTTTCAAATAGGTCTGATACGGTGTTGGCCCGCCTCGCCGTACTCGTTTGTACTGTCTTCGGCTCGCCGACTTGTTTCAGCCCTATTTGAAACGACTAGTGCTTTTTGGAGGTTTTATGCAGTTGCTTTTAGCGAGTACGTCGCCGTTTCGCGCGGCTATTTTACAGACTTTACGTCTGCCCTTTACGACGGCGCGACCAGAGGTGGATGAATCGCCGCTGGCCGGGGAGGAGCCCGCGCAGTTGGTCGAGCGGCTGGCTGTGGCGAAAGCCCAGGCGGTTGCCGCCGATGCCGGGACGTTTGTGATTGGTTCGGATCAGGTGGCGACGATTGATGGTGATATTCTCGGCAAGCCGCATACGGTTGAACGCGCTGTGGCACAGCTTATGCGCTTCAGCGGGCGGCGTGTGCTGTTTTTGACGGGGCTGTGCCTGCGCCGGGGCGAGGTGGTGCACAGTGTGGTGGAGCGTTTCGAGGTGCAGTTTCGCCCGCTCAGTGAGGCGGCGGTGCGCGCTTATGTGGCGCTGGAATCGCCGCTCAACTGCGCGGGCAGTTTCAAGTCGGAAGGGTTGGGCATTCTGCTTTTCGACGCTTTGCTGGGGCGCGATCCGAATGCCCTGATTGGTTTGCCGCTGATTGCGCTGCGCGGGTTATTTGAGCTGCATGGGGTTGACCTGCTCGCTGAGATCGAGCGCACGACGCAAGCTGGCTGAGGTTTCGCTGCCCACGTCGCGCATCAGGCGCTCGAAGGCGTTGCGGTCGCGTTTGTATTCGATCATTTTCAGGTCTTTGTATTTGGCGTCGCGCAGGGTGTTTTTGTCGCCAAGGGCATCAATAAGGCCAAGCGGTAACGCCTGTTCGCCCGTCCAGAAGAGACCGCTGAACATCTCCGGCGTTTCTTTCAGGCGGCTGCCGCGTCCGTCGCGCACGGCCTTGATGAATTGCTGGTGGATGTTGTCGAGAAGTCCCTGCATATGCGCAACTTCTTCGGGTTTGAGCGGCTGGTCGCCGGCGAGGAAGTTTTTGTGTTCCCCGGCGGTGAAGGTGCGCGGGTCGAGGCCGAGCTTGCCGAGTAGTTCGCGGTAGCCGAAGTTGTGGCTGATGACGCCAATGGAGCCGACGATGCTGGCCGGGTCGGCGTAGATTTCATCCGCTGAAGCGGCGATAAAGTACGCACCCGATGCCCCCGCATCGGCAATCACGGCATAGACGGGCAGTTTGCGTTCGCCTTTGAGGCGCATCACCGCGCGGTAGATTTCGCCGGATTGTACGGGTGAGCCGCCGCCAGAGTTGATGTCGAGGAAGACGGCTTCGGCGTGCGGGTTCTTGAAGGCTTTTTCCAGACTGCGGATGGTGTCGTCAGCGTTGGCGTCGCTGTCGGCAGAGATCAATCCCTGAATCGGCACGACGGCGATGTGCTTGCTGGAAGGTCCGCTGCTGGATGTATTGTCGCGGTCGCTTTTGCCCAAACCGAGCAAAATCAGCAGGAGCAACAGGAAATAGCCCATCCAGAAGAAGCGGAAAAAGATTTGCCAGCGGCGACGGCGGCGGGTCTCGACAATGGCTTCGTGGGCGACAATCGCAAGGGCGCGTTCTTCATCAAAATTCATACAGATTCCTTTGTGTTGAAACTATCAAGCGTGGTTAATAACTGGGATGCCGCCGCAGGCAGCGGGGCGCTGACCGCAACGGGGCGGTCATCATAAACGAAACGGGTTGAGGCCGCGTGCAGAAACATCCCCTTGAAACCGAGACGGCGGATGGCGCGGTTAAAGTCGCGCTTGCCGTATTTGTCGTCGCCGGCGATGCCGTGTCCACGCGACTGCACGGCGACGCGAATTTGATGCGTACGCCCCGTATCCAGCCGCGCTTCCAGGAGCGTTGCCTGAGCAAAACGCCGCTCGACGCGAAACAACGTGCGCGCCTCCTGCCCCGTTGCCGCGCTGACCACCATGCGCTCGCCGCCGCGCAACTGCCCCTTCTCCATACGCAGCCGCACCTCGCGCACCTTGTCGTCCCAGGCGCCGTCCACCAGGCAGAGATAGCGTTTTTCCACCCCGCCTGCCTGCATCAGCGCCTGAAAGCCTGATAGCGCCTGCCGATGCTTGCCTAAAACCAATACGCCGGAAGTATCGCGATCAAGGCGGTGCGCGAGCTCGGCATAACCCACACCCCACACCTGCCGCACCGCATCAATCAGGCCAAACTCCTGCCCGCTGCCGCCATGCACCGGCAGCCCGGCAGGCTTATTCAAAATCAGAAAATCCGCGTCTTCAAACAGCACCGCCGCCTGCACCCGCTCGCACCAAAACGCTGGCACCGTCTGCACCTCGCGCTGCCCGGCGGCAATCGGCGGCAAACGCAGCGTATCGCCCGCGCCGACACGCGATTCCGGTTTGACCCGACCGCCATTCAGACGCACCTCACCCCGGCGCAGCATCTGATAAATGCGGCTCTTCGGCAGCGCCGGATACAGCTTGCGCAAAAAATTATCGAGCCGCTGGCCGCTATCCGCCGCCGATACCGTTACAAAATGCACCTTCGTTGCATCCACCATCACAATCTCCACTGAAAAAGCGCAAAGTATAGGCGACAAGCGAAAAAGCCACATCATGTACAGATAAACCGCACACAGACAGCAGCGCTCCTATAAAATAAGAGCGACGCGGCATGCCGCAGACGCAAACCAAACACATAAGGACCCCATCATGACGCAAAACATCCCGCAAAAGACCAAACTCATCATGGTCATCCTGGCCCTCTTTATGCCGGCCTTCCTCGTCCTGCCGCTGGTGATATGGGGCGGCGACACCGCACCGCCTGCTATTAACAAAGACCTGCAAGCGGCGCGACTTGCCCCCGTCGGCGAACTGACCGTGGGCAAACCTGCGAGTGATACCGCTGTGGCTGCCGCCGACAATGCCCCTGCCTTTGATGCAGCAGGCACCTACAAAACCGTCTGCGCAGCTTGCCACGACAACCTGCCAAATGCGCCAAAACCCAACGATACCGCCGCTTGGCAAGCCCGCCTCGACAAAGCTGGCAGCCTGGATGCCCTGGTCAAGAGCGGTATGCAGGGCACAGCGGGCGGCATGCCGCCCAAAGGCGGTTCAGCGCTTGACGACGGGCAATTCCACGACATGGTCGTCTATATGCTCGATCACGCCAAAGTCGCGCACGGTGCCGCCCCCGCTCCTGCTGATAATGCCGCTGCTCCTGCCCCTGCCGATAGTGCTGCCGCTCCCGCTGATAACGCCGCCGCTCCCACCCCTGCTGACAGCGCTCCCGCAGTAGCAGCTGCCCCTGCCTTTGATGCAGCAGGCACCTACAAAGCCAGCTGCGCTGCCTGTCATGACAACTTGCCGAACGCGCCAAAACCGAGCGACACCGCCGGCTGGCAAGCACGCCTCGACAAAGCAGGCAGCCTGGATGCCCTGGTCAAGAGCGGTATCCAGGGTACAGCGGGCGGCATGCCACCCAAAGGCGGTTCAGCGCTTGACGACGCGCAATTCCACGACATGGTCATCTATATGCTCGACCACGCCAAAGTCGCACACGGTGCCGCCCCCGCTGCTGCTGATAACGCAGCTGCACCTGCCGATAGTGCTGCCGCTCCCGCTGATAACGCCGCCGCTCCTGCCCCTGCCGACAGCACTCCCGCAGTGGCCGCTGCCCCTGCCTTTGATGCGGCAGGCGCCTACAAAGCCAGCTGCGCTGCCTGCCACGACAACCTGCCGAACGCGCCAAAACCAAGCGACACCGCCGGCTGGCAAGCCCGTCTCGACAAAGCAGGCAGCCTGGATGCTCTGGTCAAGAACGGTATCCAGGGCACGGCAGGCGGCATGCCACCCAGAGGCGGTTCAGCGCTTAACGATGCGCAATTCCACGACATGGTCGTCTATATGCTGGACCACGCCAAAGTCGCTCACTAAAAACCTTCCAGGCAACTAAGAGAGATATAGTTGAATAGATAAAAAAGCGTAACAAGGCGCGCCGCCGTAGACAGTACAGATAGTACGGCAAGGCGGCGCAACGCCGTTACGATTTTTTAGATGTTTAACTATAAAGTGGCGAACCGAAGACCGTGCCAATTAGTCCGGCGAGGCTCGCCAATGCCGTATCAGCTTTAATATGAGTTGCGAGCGTGCGGCAAAAGCCGAATGGCTTGATTAAACAACAAAAGGGCGGGTTTCCGCCCTTTTGCGTATCCCCCAACAACAGGACTCCCTCCATGAGCGACATCCCCCGCTTCTGGCGCAGCCGTAACCCCATCAGCCTCCTCCTCCTGCCGTTTGCTGCCCTATTTGCTGCGATCAGTACCGTCCGCCGCATGCTCTACCGCTGCGGCGTCCTGAAAAGTTGGCGGTCGCCCGTGCCCGTCCTCATCGTCGGCAACCTCACCGTCGGCGGCAGCGGCAAAACCCCGCTGGTGCAGGCAC
Source organism: Cardiobacterium sp. Marseille-Q4385 (assembly GCF_916618745.1). GTDB lineage: Bacteria > Pseudomonadota > Gammaproteobacteria > Cardiobacteriales > Cardiobacteriaceae > Cardiobacterium. Next base: position 2,316,898 of record NZ_OU745373.1, on the reverse strand, counting down.
TCACACGAGAGTTGCAAACACGCGGTATTAACGTCGGCATCATCAGCCGTGGCTACGGCGGCAGTGCGCAAACCGCTACCGATGTCGCCACCTGCCCGGATGCGGCTGTGGTCGGCGACGAACCGCTGCTGCTGTGGCAGACAACCGGCGCGCCCGTCGTCGTCGCCAGAAAACGCGCCACCGCCGCGCAAAAACTCCTGCACGACTATCCGGCGACTCGCCTGCTCATCGCCGATGACGGCCTGCAACACTATGCCCTCGCCCGCGACGCGGAAATCGTCGTCATCGCCGCCGATCTTGGTCTGGGCAACGGCTTCCTCCTGCCCGCCGGCCCCATGCGCGAAACATCCGCCCGCTTGCGCCGTGCCGACATCGTACTGAGCGGCAACCCGGCGCGTTACCCGCATCCACACAGTTATCCGCTGCACTACACCAGCGACGGTGTGCGCCCACTTGGTGGTGGCGAACGACGCCCGCTAACGGCTCTCGCCGCACCGCTGTACGCGCTAACCGCCATCGCCCGCCCGGAACGCTTCTTCGCCAGCCTGCGTGCGCAAGGCGCAAACCTCGCCGCCTGCCGCAGCTTTCCCGACCACGCCGCCCTGCCAGCGACAGCGGCCGACTTTGCCGCCAAAGGTAGCCTCATCATCAGCAGCAAAGATGCAGTGAAAACCACCGCCTGGCCGGAAACACTCAAACAGCGCACCTACATCGCCGATTATCGCGCCGAACTGCCGCCCGAACTGCTGCCGCTGCTCCTGCACCGCCTGGGGCTGGCATAACCATCGGTTTCCTTCGCATGCCAAAGCCCTTTCCACCGTTTGTTCCTGCGCAGATTGTCTGCCGCCTCATCCCAATTTTTCCCCAGGGAGAAGGGATTTATCTGTGCCAAGCGGCGTAAATACTGGGCCCTTCAAGTGGCCACGGGAAGTTTTTTGTCGTGTATGAAGGCTGAATAGATAAAACCTGACTGACGCCGGACTTGGTATTACCAAGCCGCCGTCGATAAGTATTTTTATTTGTTTGCCCGTATCATGATTTGGAATTCAAATGGGAAAAGTTCTTTTCAACGTTAAATAGTGTTTGTTTTTCAATGTGTTGTGCTTCATTGGCTAAAATCGACAGATGACGGCAAAAAATTTTTTGACGTACTTCGTCACACCCGTAATACTCACCATCCCTTTAAACCATTTACCGGAGAAATCCCATGCAAGGAAATCCAGAAGTTATCGCTTATCTGAACAAACTGATTGCCGGCGAACTCGGCGCACGCGACCAGTATTTCATCCACGCCCGCATGTACGACGAATGGGGCTACACCAAGCTGTTTGATGCTAACCATCACGAAATGGAGCACGAAACCGAGCATGCCACGCAGATGATCAAGCGTGTACTGATGCTGGGTGGCACGCCGAACATGGTGCCGGCGCCGCTGAACGTTGGCAGCGACGTGAAATCGATGATGGAAAACGACCTGCAAGCGGAATATTCAGTGCGTGACAATCTGAAGACCGGTATCGCCCTCTGCGAGCAGCATCACGATTATGTCACCCGCAACATGCTGATTGAGCAGCTGAAAGATACGGAGGAAGACCACGCGCACTGGCTGGAACAGCAACTGCGCCAGATCGAGCAGATGGGCTTGCAGAACTACCTGCAAAGCCAGCTCTAAGGAGGCATCATGCAGATTGCCCCCGAAGTGCTCACCTGCCTGAACAAGCTGCTCAGGCACGAGCTGACCGTCATCAACCAGTATTTCCTGCACGCGCGGATGCTGAACAACTGGGGCTACGACAGCGTCGGGCATACCATGTACAAGCAATCCATCCGCGCCATGAAAAACGCTGACAAGCTCATTGCCCGCATTTTCCTGCTGGAAGGGCTGCCGAATCTGCAAGACCTCGGCAAGCTCTTCATCGGTGAAACGGTGGCGGAAGCGATTGCCTGCGACCTGCAAGCGGCCTACGCCCAGCATGGTGACTTGCGGGATGCGGTGAAACTGCTCGGCGGGGCGCGCGATTTCGTCTCGCGTACGCTGGTGGAAGAGCTGCTGGATGATGTCGAGGAATATATTGACTGGCTGGAAACGCAGCAGGATTTGATCGCCGAGATCGGCGAGGCGAATTATCTGCAACAGGCGGTCGGCGACAACGACGCGCACTGATTTCAGTGAATCATGCAGTAAAAACCCCTCCTTTGCCGGAGGGGTTTTATTTTTGTGCAAATTTTTGGTTGAGAGCATACCAAGCGGGATAAACGCTGGGGTTTGTCAGGTAGGCTGCAAACCCACCAAGAGGGAGCGGAGGGCATCGTGGGAAGTTAATCCCGCCCTACCCTGCCGCACCTGCAAGGAGGCACTGCCCCACTTTTCTGGTTGCCTAAGGCAACCGTCATCAATCCTGCGGCGGCAATAGGAACACCCCCGTGCGGGCAAGGTGGACGTAGCCTTCGCGGCTGCCTTCGCTAAATTCTTCCGGCTTCAGGTTCACCAGCAGCGGTTTGCCCTGCCAGTCGGCGACGATTTCCCAGTGGTTGCCCATGTACACCGCGCTCTGGATGGTGCAGTGCTGTGCCGCTTCGCCCGTGTCTTTGAGGGTGACGGCTTCGGGGCGGATGCCAACGAGGCAGGCACCATCTTTAATGCCAAAGGCGGCGGCGTCCGGCAGGTCGAAGCTGTAGCCGTTCACGGTGAGGCGGTTGCCGGCGAGTTCGGCAGCGAAGATGCTGGATTCGCCCATGAAGTTGGCGAGGAAAAGCGAGTTGGGGCGCTGGTAGAGTTCGCGCGAGCTCGCTTTTTGCATGATGCGGCCTTTGTCCATGACGATGACCTGATCCGAGACGGCAAAGGCTTCGCTTTGGTCGTGGGTGACGTAGAGTGAGGTAATGCCAAGGCTTTGTTGCAGTTCGCGGATTTTTTCGCGCATGCTGCGGCGCAGGTTAGCGTCGAGGTTGGAGAGCGGTTCGTCGAAGAGCAGCACTTTCGGCTTGAGGACGAGGGCACGGGCGAGGGCCACGCGTTGTTGTTGGCCGCCGGAGATTTGGTCGACGTAGCGTTCGCCGAATCCGGCCAAATCCACGAGCGCCAAGGCTTCTTCGATGCGACGTTTGCGTTCGTCTTTGCCGACGTTCAGCATTTTCAGGCCGTAGCCGACGTTATCGGCGATGCTCATGTGCGGGAAGAGCGCGTAGGACTGGAAGACAATACAGATGTCACGATGCTGGATGGAGGCCTTGGTTACGTCTTCGCCGTCGATGTAGATTTGCCCGGAGGTCGGGCTTTCGAGACCGGCAACGAGGCGCAGGATGGTGGTTTTGCCGCAACCGGAGGGACCGAGCAGGGTGGTCATGGTGCCGCGCTCGATGTTGAGGTCGAGGTTGTCGATGACGACGGCCTTGCCGAAGCGCTTGCTGACGTTTTTCAGAACGAGAAAGGCGTTGTTTTCTGTACTCATGGGAATCTCTTATTGTGCGGGTTGGCGGGCTTTCGAGCGGGCGATGCGGGTGTCGCCGATGATCCAGTCGAAGAAGAGGATGATGCTCATCATGACGACGATCAGGATCGAGCCGTAGGCGATGGCAATGCCGTATTCGCCGTCTTCGACGCGGTTCAGGATGTAGGCCGTCGCGACGCGCGTGTCGGCAGTCACCAGGAAGATGATGGCGCTGACGGTGGTCATGGCTTTCACGAAACTGGTCACGAGCGCCGAGAGCAGCGCAGGCTTCAAGAGCGGCAGAATGATGTAAATGATGGTCTTGAAGGAGCTGCCTTTGAGCGAGAGCGAGGCTTCATCCAGCGATTTGTCGAGCTGGCCAAGACCAGCGATAGCGGCGCGCATCCCTACCGGCAGGTCACGCATGACCATCGAGATGATGACGATGATGCCGGTGCCGGTGAGATAAAGCGGGGCGTTATTGAAGGCGAGGATGTAGGACACGCCCGCTGCTGTGCCGGGGATGGCGAAGCAGAGCATGGTGAGGAATTCCAGCGCTTTCTTGCCGCGAAACTGTTTGCGCACCACGATGTAGGCAATCAGCAGGCCGAGCAGGGCGGTGAGCACAGCGGCGATGCCGGCGTAAATCAGGGTGTTAATCAAGGACGGCCAGGCACCATCATTCAGCCCCTGCCCGAAGAGCATGGCGTAGTTCTTCGCAGTGAGCGTGTAATCCACACCCCAGTTCACGGTGAAGCTGCCGTAGAAAATGCTGCCGTAGAGGGCGATGTTGAAGACAACCCACACTGCGAGCAGCGCAGTAATCGCGTTCTTCAGGCCGCGCGGCAGTTCCTGCACCTCACCGCGATAGGACTTGCCGGAAACGGTGATGTAGGAGCGGTTGCCAATCCACAAATACTGCACGATGAAAATACCGAGCGAGAACAGAAGCAGGATGGTGCCGAGGGTACTGGCCGAGGCGTAATCCAGCTGGGAACCGGCGATGTAGAAATAAATCTGCGTGGCGATGACGTCGAAGCTGCCGCCGAGCACCAGGGGGTTACTGAAATCGGCGAGCGACTGTATGAAGACCAGCAAGAAAGCGTTGGCCAACGCCGGACGCAGCAGCGGGAAAATAATCTGGAAGAACGTCTGATAACGGTTGGCGCGCAGCGTGTAGGACGCTTCCTCGATGGACGGGTGAATGGATTTCAGCGCACCGTCAAGAATCATGAAGGCAAGCGGGGTAAACGCGAGGATTTGCGCGATGGCGATACCGTTGAAACCGTAGAGCCAGTTGGTATTGGTGAAGCCGAGGTGCATCAGCCATTCCGTGACATAACCGGAACGGCCCAGCATCAGCGTCACACCGAGGCCGACCACAAACGGCGGCGTGACAATCGGCAGAATCGAAAAAATCTTGCCGACAAATGCGGTGCGGCGGGCAATACGGGTGGTGTACAGCGCAAAAGCGAGACCGAACAACGTGGACATCAGGCCGACAAAGCCGGAGAGCATCAGCGAATTACCAATGACGCGCACGATGTAGCTGCGGCCCAGAATATCGAGCACCTGACCGGGCACGAACGCGCCGCTTTCGTCATAAAACATCGCCTTGAAAATGGCGATCGTCGGGAAGACGATGAAAAGCGCGATGAGCAAGATGATTAAGAGCAGCGACGCGATGATGAATTTGTCGCCTTGCAACACCTTCAAGCGGGCAAGCGCGAGGGTTGCCAGCGCAATCAGCGCCAAGGCGAGGCCAATCACCGCATAGCCAAGCGAGACATGGCGCAGCTCGGCACTGATGACGACCAGCGCGGTGATAACAGCGGCAAGCGCCAGCTCACTCTTGGCCTGCACCGCAGGCGCGAGCTTGAGCGCGGGCAAAAGCAGGAAACCGACGAGCGGTGCGAACCACAGCCAGCTTATATTGAGCGAATGCCAGCCCATCGCGGCGAGGCGCTCATCGCGCGTCGCCTCAAACAGCCCATAATCGAGGGCAAAAGACGGCAGCAGCAAGAATGCCGCAAATGCCAGCACGACCCAAAATACGGGCCGCTGCAAAAAACGTGAAAACAGATTCATAAAACCTCGATTGCAGGGTGGGATGACGCCCACCGGTAAAACAATTTAACGTTGTTAACGCCCGCCAAGCGGGATAAATACTGGGTTCGTCAAGCGGCGTAAACACTGGGCTCGCCAAGCGACGTAAACACTGGGCTCGTCAAGCGGCGTAAATACCGGCCCGCCAAGCGGGATAAATACTGGATTTATCGCGGAGCGATTTATCTGCTGCCCCTATCCCGCCCTTCACCTCACGGGGGAAGGGCTTTTTTCATCTAACTCCTTACTGGGGGTACGGGCCAAGCGGGATAAACACTGGGCCCGCCAAGCGGGACAACTGCGCTCCTATTTCCCCAATTTGACCTCATCGACCCAGCGTTTAATCAAACGTTTGCGCAAATCACTGGCACCGTATTTATCAAAATCGTAGTTAATCAAATTGATGGACTTGAAATCCAGCGAATAGGGCGACATTTCCGCCTCACTATTCGTCAGGATTTGGTGCGATTCCCCTTTCTTCCACGACAATTCCTGAGCCTCTTTGGATAACGCCCAATCAACAAACAATTTCGCGTTTTCAGGATTTCTTGCACCCTTGATAATGCTGACGCCACCAATTTCATAACCCGTACCTTCACACGGCACGATTAATTCCACCGGTGCACCCTTTTCCTTCTCAATGGAGTGCTCATGCAAAAAGCCGATACCAATCGCCGCTTCCCCGCGCGCGGTATTGCGAGTAGCAGTATTGCCGGATTTCGTATATTGCGAGACGTTTTTATTGAGTTCCTTCAAGAATTTGAAAGCCTCTTCCTCGCCCCAGAGCTGCACAAAAGTGGCAATCTGCGTATAAGCCGTACCGGAACTTTGCGGGTCGGCAGCCTGGATTTCATTTTTGTATTTCGGGTCAGTCAAATCCTTCCAGCATTTCGGCACCGGCAGATTCAACTTTTGCAGGCGTTCCGTATTCACGCCAAAACCGAGAATACCCAGATAAATTGCTGAAGAATAATTGCCTTTCACTTTGGCCGGATCTTTCAGCGCATCGGGGATGTATTGCAAATTGGGCGATTTATAGGCTTCAAGCAATCCCATTTCGCCCGCCTGTGAATGCGGATCCAATGTACCGCCATACCAGACATCGCCTTGCGGATTAGCTTTTTCCGCTTCTATCCGCGCAAAAATACTGCCGGTGCTGCCACGAATAGAATTCGTCTTGATTTTGTACTTCTGCTCGAATGCCAGCACTTCCTGCTCGCACATCGTATTTTGCGCGCTGCAATACACCACCAGGCGACTTTCTGCCGCTGCAAAAACCGCACTGCTTAATACAAGGCCCGATATAGCGAGCGCAATTCGAGAAATCTTCATAGTCGCCTCCTCAATATAATAAAAAGTACGGCCTGACACACAGACCGTACTTAAAACTGTTATTTACCCATCTTGACCGTTTCTACCCATTTATCGATTAACCGCTTGCGCTCATCGGCAGAACCATATTTCGCAAAATCGTAGTCAATCAATTTCAGTTGCGCGGGATCCGGCGTATTTGGCGCCTGTTCGGCGGTGGTATTGGTCAGAATCTGCAAAGACTCGCCTTGTTTCCAGGCGGATTCCTGTCCTTCTTTTGAGAGGGCCCAATCCACGAACAGCTTGGCGTTATCCATGTTGCGCGCCCCTTTCAGGATGCTGACACCGCCCAGTTCGTAGCCCGTACCTTCACACGGCACGACCAGTTCCAGCGGCGCACCTTTATTCTTCTCCAGAGTGTAATCGTGCAGGAAGCCGATACCGATGGCCGTTTCACCGCGTGCGGCATTGCGCGACGGGGTCACGCCGGATTTGGTGTACTGCGAAATATTCGGGTGCAACTGGCGGAAATAATTGAAAGCCTCGTCCTCACCCCAGAGTTGCACAAAGGTAGCGAGCGCGGTGTAGGCCGTACCGGCACTTTGCGGGTCGGCGATTTGCACCTCACCCTTGTATTCCGGTTTAGTCAGGTCTTTCCAGCACTTCGGCACTTCTTTGATACCAAGCTTGTTCAGGCGGTCAGTATTCACACCAAAGCCGAGGATGCCCATATAAATCGCCGAGGTGTAGTTACCCTTCACCTTACCCGGATCGCGGAAACGCTCGATAATCTGCGGTAGATTGGGCGACTGATAGGCTTCAAGCAGACCCAGTTCACCAGCCTGCGACTGCGGGTCAAACGTACCGCCGTACCAAACATCGGCCTGCGGATTGTTTTTCTCCGCTTCCACCTTGGCAAAGGTACTGCCAGAGCCGTTGCGGATAAACGAAGCCTTCACGTCGTGCTTCTTGCCGAATTCCTTCACCGCATTTTCACACATGGCATTCGTTGCGCTGCAATAGACAACAAGCCGCCCGGCAGCATGGGCATGGACGGCCAAGAGGGAACCGGCGGCAACTGCGGCGGCAAGTTTGGTGAAGCGAGACCATTTCATAACATTGACTCCTGATGGGTGGGAAGGGACAACCGCCTGCAACACAAGCGGTGGCGGTGAAATATGTGGACAGGATTAGGCGGAATCAACACATTCCAACACCGTATGCACATTATAGCCACACGTGATTGGGGAAAGGAAGGGAAAAATTCACAATCACCGTGATTTTCACGCCGGCAAAGCAACCGGCAGGCGCCGTCCTTCGTCACTGCTCTGCTGCGCCAGTTCGGTGAGGTAGATGACGTGCAGGGCCTGCTCGGCGGTAACAGTCAGCGGCGCTTCGCCACGGATGGCGGCAGCAATATTTGCGTAGTAAGCGGGGAAATTGCCGCGCAGAGTGATGATGCAGCGACTATCGTTTTCGGTGTAAAGAGTGCCGTGCTGGTCAGCGGGTTCTACGCCGTAAGCGGGATCAGCAGGGTGCATACCCGCTTTGAGTTGGGCTTCTTGCGGGTCAAGGCCGTATTTGACGTAGGTGGCGCATTCGCCTTCGAGATGGAAGCGGGCGACTGGCGCGTTGCAGTAAGGGGCGGTATGCAGAACGACTTCGTGCGTGGCGTAGTGCAGCTGAACGTGGGCGTAATCTACGGTCTGGCTACCGGGACGCAGGGCGCGGCAGTGGCCGGTTACGGCTTGTGGCAGGCCGAAGAGGTCAATCGCCTGATCGAGCAGGTGCGCGCCGAGGTCGTACCATACGCCGGCGCCCGCGCCGGGGTTTTCGCGCCAGCGGTCGCGCACTTGCGGGCGGTAGCGATCCCAGCGGGAGATAAGAAGGCGCGGGGCGCCAAGAACGCCGTCAGCGAGGAGCTGTTTCAGGGTGAGGTAGTCACTGTCCCAGCGGCGGTTGTGGAAGACACTGAGTAGGCGCCGGTTTTCAGCGGCAAGTCGGATGAGCGCTTGCCCTTCGGCAAAGGTGTTCACCATCGGTTTTTCGAGGACGACGTGACGGCCTGCGGCAAGGCACTCTGCGGCAAGCTCGTAGTGGACGCTGTTCGGCGCGGTGATGATGACCAGTTCGGCGTCACTTTCTGCCAGCATGGTGCCAGCATCGGCGTAACGCGGGATGGCGAGATCAGGCTGCTCGCGGCTGCTGATCAGCGCAGTCAAGCGGTAGGCAGGATTGGCGGCGATGAGCGGCAGATGGAAGGTGCGGGCGGACATGCCGCAGCCGATGATGGCGGTGTTGATCATGTTGGTTATCCGGATATGAAAAGGCGCTGCCGGTGCAGCGCCTTGTGGGTGGGTGGTTTATAGCCCTTTGCAGTTGGCGTAGTAGGTAACGGTCGCCGGCCAGTCGCTGAAGATGCCGACGATGCCGACATCTTTGGCGAGCACGTCGAGGTAGTTGTAGATGTCGCCATCTTTTTTGCCGAGGTCTTCCACACCGGTGAAGTACCAGCCGCCGCCTTTGGCAATCGGGCCGGAGCGTTCCAGTGTCCAGGTGATGAGTTTGAGGCCGTTGTCTTTCGCGGCTTTGGCGTAGTCAGAGACGCCGAATTTGCCGCCGTCATTTTTGACGAGCATCGGCATTGCCGGTGAGAGGTATTGCAGGCCGAGTTTGCGCCATTCAGGCATTTCTTTGATACGCGGCGCGGTATCCAGGGTTTCGTCAAGGAAGACGGCCTGTTTGCCATAGTCGCCGCCTTTGGCTAGCCAGTAGCGGATGACTTCCGGCTGGAAGGATTGCGGGAATACGTCGCTGGGGGCAACGCCGGCTTCAGCGTACTCGTCAAGCATTTTTTGTGCGTACTGTTCAAGGGTGAAGCCTTCATACGGCATGGCGACAACCGGCTCTTTCAGTTCCGGGGTCATTTTCACGCCGAGGCTTTTGAAGAGTTCGATACTTTCTTTGTGCGTCATCAGTTCGCCGTTTTGCGCATACATTTCGGTGCGCCAGGCGGGGGTACCCTGCATATATTCTTCAACGCTGCGCGCACCTTTGTTGCCGCCGTCCATTTTGCCTTTGAGCGTTTTGAATTCGGCGAGGGTGATATCCGAGGTGCGGCATTCAACTTCGGCTTCTTTCACCAGTTTGCCGTCAGCATCGTATTCGGCAGGTTTGAACGGTACGCTACATTTGGCGGCCAGCGGGGTGGCGAGGATGTTCGTGGTGTTGTGCAGGTCGTTTTGCGCGTGGCGGCAGACGAGTTCTTTATCTTTGGTAAAGGCAACGTCGCATTCGAGGATGCCTGCCCCTTCACGCGCACCGGCGAGGTAGGAATCGCGGGTGTGTTCCGGGAATTGCAGCGCTGCGCCCCGGTGGGCGATGCTGAATTCGCTTTTCTTCGGGGTCTGCTGGGCGCAGGCTTTGAGTTCATCTTTCAGCGCGCCGTCTTCGAGGTTATCGATGAGGTAGAACGGGCGTACGCCGTAGGTCAGGGGTTCTGCGGCGTAAGCGGCAGTAGCGAGGGCGGCACAGACGGCCAGGGTGAGGGAACGTGTCATTTTGTTACTCCGATGTGTAAATCCGCGCGCATTTTAGGCTTATTTCACACAATGTCCACAGATTTTTCACACCTTTTCGCCGCTATAATGCTCATCCTTCTTATCTATCGGAAATTTTTATGCAAAAAACGCTGCTGTTCTCTTTCGCCGTCCTGCTCGCCGGTTGTGCTGCTGATGGCCGTGTCTCGGAAAATGTGGCGCGGGAAATTGTCTCGCCGCTGGTTGACCAGCAATGCCGCACCCAGCTCAACAAGCGCCAGGAATGGCAGATCGCCTCCGCCTTAATGGGCAGTGAGGTAAAAAAACAGTGGGAAAACAAGATCTGCGGCTGCGTCAGCGAGGAAGCGCCCGCGAATATGACGAATCAGGAGATATTGCAGGTCATCAATCCTGCGACGCGAGATCAGGCGGTCGCCAATGTTGCCGTGAAGACAGTCAGTGCCTGTATCAAGCGGATATTGCACTGAGAGCCGCTTGATATAGCGTTATGCGCAGCCGTTATCATCGCCATCAGTTAATTTTGATACGATAACACCGTCCGCCGCAGAGGGTTGAGCAGCGGTATTTCATTCACTCTTTTCACCTAGGAGAACGGCATGAGCCATTACCTGTTTACTTCCGAATCCGTGTCCGAAGGACATCCCGACAAAATCGCCGACCAGATTTCCGATGCGGTGCTAGACGCCATCATCGCGCAAGATCCGAATGCCCGTGTCGCCTGCGAAACCCTCATCAAAACCGGCATGGCGATGGTCGCCGGCGAAGTCACCACCTCCGCCTGGGTGGATTTGGAGAGCATCGTGCGCAAGACCATCACCGACATCGGCTACAACAGCTCCGACGTTGGCTTCGATGGTGCAACCTGTGCCGTGCTGAACGTCATCGGCAAGCAATCTTCCGACATCGCCCAAGGCGTGGATCGCGAAGAAAAACGCAAACAAGGTGCTGGCGACCAGGGCCTGATGTTCGGCTATGCCTGCGACGAAACACCGACCCTGATGCCTGCGCCGATTACCTACGCGCACCGTCTGGTTGAGCGGCAATCGAAAGTGCGCCGCGACGGTGTGCTGCCGTGGCTGCGTCCTGATGCCAAATCGCAAGTCACCTTCCGCTACGAAGACGACAAAATCACCGGTATCGACGCCGTCGTCCTCTCCACCCAGCACGATCCGGACATCTCGCAAAAAGACCTGCAAGAAGCAGTGCGCGAACTCATCATCGACAAAGTCCTGCCCGCCGAATGGCTTGACAAGGACACCAAATACCACATCAACCCGACCGGCAAATTTGTTATCGGCGGGCCGGTGGGCGACTGCGGCCTGACCGGGCGCAAAATTATCGTCGATACCTACGGCGGCTCCGCGCACCACGGCGGCGGTGCTTTCTCCGGCAAAGACCCCTCCAAAGTGGATCGTAGCGCCGCTTATGCGGGTCGCTATGTGGCGAAGAACATCGTCGCCGCCGGGCTCGCCAAACGCTGCGAAGTGCAAGTCTCTTACGCCATCGGCGTCGCCGAGCCGACCTCCGTCATGGTCAACACCTTCGGCACCGGCACCATCCCGGACGATGAGATCATCAAACGCGTTCGCGCGGTGTTTGACCTCACCCCCTACGGCATCATCGAAATGCTTGACCTCATCCGCCCGATTTACCGTCAAACCGCCGCTTACGGTCACTTTGGCCGCGAGTTACCGGACTTCACCTGGGAAAAAACCGACCGCGCCGACGCGCTGAAACGGTAAGAATTTCCCTCCATTGCAAAACGCCGAATGCCGCAAGCATTCGGCGTTTTCATTGACGGCTATCGCCTTTCCTATAGTGGCTTCAATAGGAAAGAGACAAGGCGACGCCGTTACAATTTTTTATCTATTCAACCATAGAATGCAGCTGTCGCCTTTTTCGCTCCCAGCTACGGTGGAATACGCCCGGTTTTACTAACCGGGCGGTCTTTGCGTGCCCTTATTCCACCGTCACCGATTTGGCAAGGTTGCGCGGCTGATCCACGTCCGTGCCTTTCAGCAGGGCGACGTGGTAGGCAAAAAGTTGCAGCGGGATGATGCTGGCGATGGCGGCAGTGAGGTCGTCGAGCTGGCCGAGGCGGATGATTTGCGCGCCGGGGAAGCCTTCGAGGGCAACACGGTCGTCGGCAAAGAGGATGAGGCGGCCGCCGCGCGCCTGCACGACTTCAAGGTTGCTGATGACTTTTTCGGCCAATGCGTCGTGCTTGATGAGGGCGATGACGGGCATGTGTTCGTCCACCAGCGCCAGCGGGCCGTGTTTGAGTTCGCCGGCGGGGTGGGCTTCGGCGTGGATGTAGGCGAGTTCTTTCAGTTTGAGCGCACCTTCGGCGGCGAGCGGGTAGTTTTCGCCGCGCCCCAGGTAGAGGCAGCCGTGGCGGTGTTCGAGGCTTTTCGCTGCTTGGGCGATGGCGGGTTCGAGGGCGAGGATGTCGTGCAGTTCGCGCGGCAGGCGGTCGAAAGCGGCAAGCCGTTCGCGGCTGTAGGCGCGGCCTTGCAGTTCGGCGATGATGGCGTTGACGAGATGAAGCACGGCAAGCTGGGTGACGAAGGCTTTGGTGGAGGCGACGCCGATTTCCCGCCCGGCGCGGGTGAGGATGGTGTGCGCGGCGGCGCGGGTCAGCGCGCTTTCGGGAACGTTGCAGATGGCGAGGTTATCGAGGTAGCGCCCGTCCTGTTTGCCTTTTTCCAGGGCGGCGAGGGTGTCAGCGGTTTCGCCGGATTGGGAGAGGGTGATGAGCAGGGTGTCTGCCGGTACGGCGATGGGGCGGTAGAGGTATTCGCTGGCGTATTCGACGCTGGTCGGGATGCCGTTTTCTTCGAAGTGGTATTTCATGACCAGCCCCGCGTGGTAGCTGGTGCCGCAGGCGATAACGTGGATTTGCCGCGTGCGCGCGAGGCTGGCGAGCAGTTCCGGGCGCAGGCTGGTGAGATGCAGTTCGCCGTGAGCGAGGCGGCCTTCGAGGGTGTCGGCAATCGCGGTCGGCTGTTCGAAGATTTCTTTTTGCATGTAGTGTTTGTAGCCGCCTTTGCCGGTGAGGTCGGCGCTTTGTTCGCTTTCGCTTTCGGCGCGGACGACGGGGGCGCCGCTCGCGTCGTAAATCTGGTAGCCGTCTTTCGTGATGCGCGCGCTGTCGTTTTCCTGCATGGAGATGAAGCGGCGGGTGACGGGCAGGAGGGCGTAGATGTCGGAGGCGGCGAAGTGTTCGCCGATACCGAGGCCGATGACCATCGGCGAGCCGTGGCGGGCAGCGATGATTTCGTCGGGGCGGTCGGCGGCGAGCACGGCGATGGCATAAGCGCCGCGCAGACGGGCAGTGGCGGTGAGGACAGCGGCGTGCAAGTCGTCGCGGTAATGGCTGTCGATGAGGTGGGCGATGACTTCGGTGTCGGTGTCGCTGTGGAAGGTGTAGCCGCGCGCGCGCAGTTCGTCGCGGATTTCCTGGTAGTTTTCGATGATGCCGTTGTGGACGACGGCGATGCGTTCGCCGCTCATATGCGGGTGGGCATTGCGTTCGCTTGGCACGCCGTGCGTCGCCCAGCGGGTGTGGGCGATGCCGCTCGTGCCGCTGAGTTGTTCTTCCTGCACTTTGGCGACGAGGCTCGCCACTTTGCCGACGGCACGGCAGCGCTCGATGCGGCCACTGTGACAGACGGCGAGTCCGGCCGAGTCATAGCCGCGATATTCGAGGCGTTTCAGGCCTTCAAGCAGGATGGGGGTGATATTGCGTTCGGCGACGCCGGCGACGATTCCGCACATGGGTTCTCTCCTTGGGTGTGTGAGTTATGAAGGGCGCGCAATATAGCCGCTTGATCGCAAAAGCCAAAGCGTTGCGACAAAGAAGCGGGTAACGGAATAACCCGTTCCCCCGCTTGGCGGGCGCGACGGCTAACCCTGGTAATTGAAAACCCCGCCGCTGCCCCAATTACAGCGCCTTCCTCATCACCCTGCAAGGTTATTTATGAAAACCCTCATCATCGGCGCGACGGGCGCTACTGGCCGCGCGCTACTGCCGCTGCTTGCCGCTGCTCCGGCGGTAGAACGCATCGACAGCTACGGTCGCCGTGAACCCGCCTTTAGCCACGAAAAACTGCATAACCACGCTATTGATTTCAGCCAGCCGCAGCAATGGGTTGATGAAGTGCGCGGCGATACCGTCTTCATCTGCCTCGGCACAACCCTGAAAGTAGCAGGCAGCAAAGACGCACAATGGCAAATCGACTACCAGGCCGCGCTCGATTTCGCCCGTGCTGCGCGGAAAAACGGTGCGGGCACACTGGTGCTGGTTTCTGCCGCCGGTGCCAATGCCCGCTCGCCCTTCTTTTATCCGCGCATGAAAGGCGCGCTGGAAGAAGCGATCACCGCGCTCGGCTACCCACGCCTGCGCATCTTCCGTCCGCCATTGCTTATCCGCCCGGACAGCGACCGCCCCGGCGAAAAAATCAGCGCCCGCATCCTGCACGCCCTGAACGCTATCGGCCTGTTGCGCAGCCAGCGCCCGCTACCCGTCGCCGAACTCGCCCGCGCCCTGCTCGTCGCCGCTCTTGACCCGCAGGACGGCGTGAAAACCTATTCCCCCGCAGACATCCGCCAACACTTGCAGGAAAATCCATGAACCTCCAGCCCGTTCCCCTCGACAAAGCCTACCGCCTCCTCAATCACGGCCCGACGGTCATCCTTTCTGCCGCCCACGGTGGTCGCGAGAGTGCCATGAGCGCATCCTGGGTTGGCCTCTTTGACTTCGATCCAGCCAAAATCACCGCCATCATTGACCGCGCCGCCTATACCCGCCGCCTCATCGAAGAAAGCGGTTACCTCGGCGTGCAAGTGCCGTTTGCGGCGCAGGTCGCACAAGTCGTTGCCCTCGGCAGCACGAGCGGCCGCGATAATCCGCACAAACTGGCAGATTGCAGCATCAAAACCTTCTATCCGGAAGGGCACCGCACCCCGCTCATTAAAGGTTGCGCCGCCTACCTCATCTGCCGCCTCATCCCCGAACCGCATAACCAGGAAAACTACGACCTTTTCCTCGCCGAAGCCGTCGCCGCCTGGGCGGATGCACGCGTCTTCCGCGACGGGCACTGGCACTTCGATGATGTCGGCGACGAACTCAAAACCCTGCACTACGTCGCTGGCGGGCAGTTCTACCGCATCGGCAGCGGCTTGAATGTCGGCCATAGTTCAGGCTGATACCAAAAACCGCCCTTCGGGGCGGTTTTGGGTTGTGTGGCGTCCCTGTATTTATTCCGCTTGGCTGCGGTTTGTGAGCCCAGTGTTTATCCCGCTTGGCGGCGGTTTGCGAGTCCAGTATTTATCCCGCTTGGCGGCTTCCACTCGCACGATGATGCTACGCAGAAAGAAAAACGTAGAGACGTTGCCTGCAACGTCTCAAAAGACAAGGAGCCCGTGTTTGTCCCGCTTGGCGGCCGACCATCCGCCATACACACGACGATTCTTTTTCAGCGCCATTCCTGCCAGGCTTGATGGCTGATCTGCCAGCCACTTTTCAGGATAAAGAGGGCAAGCAGGGCGCTGGCGACGGTATCCACCCACTGCCAGCCGAGCAGCCAGGCGGCAAGGCCCGCGACGATGGCGACCACCGAGCCGAGCAGGTCGGCCAGCACGTGCAGGTAGGCGGCTTTGACGTTGAGGTTGCTATGATCGCCGTGCAGCATCAGGCGGGCGACGATGAGGTTGACCAGCAGGCCGGCGAATGCCACCGCCAGCATCGGCCCGGCCAGCATGGGCGTGGGGGCCGTCCAGCGTTCCCATGCTTCATGCAGGATTAGCACGGCCACCAGCAGCAACGAGGCGCCGTTAAGCAGGGCAAACCCTTTCTGCCCGCGCGGTGGGAGGAAAAGAGCGAGCAGGGCGAGGAAGAGCGAGAAGCTGTCGTTCGCCATATGCCCGGCGTCGGCGAGCAGTGTTAGGCTATGGAAGAGCCAGCCGCCGAGCAATTCCACGCCCATGTAAGCGGTGATGATGGCGAAACTCAGCGCCAGGATTCTGCGGTTCTGCGGGATGTGGCTGTGCACATGGGCATGGTGATGTTCATGCGCGGCGGGCAGGGTCAGGGTGTCCTCTTTCATGGTGATTTCCTCGTGGTGGTTTGTGATGGGCATGGTAAAGTCCGTAGTCACTACGAGGTCAAGTAACAAGTAATATGAAAATCCGCGAACTGAGCGCGCGCAGCGGGGTGAATGCCGAGACGGTGCGCTTTTATGAAAAGAGCGGGCTGTTACCGCCGCCGCAGCGCGCCGCCAACGGCTACCGCATTTATGACGAGGCGACGTTGCACGCGCTGGCGTTCATCAAATCCTGCCGTGCGCTGGGCTTCACGCTGGACGACATCCGCCTGTTGCAGCGGCTGAAGAGTCATCCGGCGGAGCATGACCGCGCCGACGCGCTGGTGGCGGCGCAGTTGCAGCAGGTGGAAGAGAAAATTGCGCAGCTCATGGAAATCCGCGCCTTTTTGCAGACGATCGCACACGCTGGGGTGCATGACGCCGCCGATTGTCCGGCGTTGGGTAGCCTGGGCGGGTAAGCCGCTGCGCACAGCACGCCCGGCAGGTGTTTAACCACTTTGGGAAATAACCTATGATGCGCGACGGTAGAACGTAACGTTCAGTTCATTTATGCAAAATAACCTGCGGAGGCTTGATGTTTTCTGAATCCACGAAGTTGAAGGTGCAGCAATTTGGCCGCTTCCTTTCCAATATGGTGATGCCGAATATCGGCGCATTTATCGCTTGGGGCTTCATTACGGCCCTGTTTATCAAAACCGGCTGGTTTCCGGTGGCTGCGCTCGGTGGGTTCAGTGATGACGCCGCGTTGCAGCAGGCAATAGCCAGATTCGTGCAGGATATTTCCGGCAATCTGATTAATTACCAACAAATATCGGCAACGTTCCTGCATGTCGTAACGACTTACGATCAGTATCTCGGCAAAGGCATCGTCGGCCCGATGATTACCTACCTGCTGCCGCTGCTCATCGGCTACACCGGCGGCAAACTCGCCGGCGGTGATCGCGGCGCGGTGGTTGGCGCGATTACGACGATGGGCGTCATCGTCGGTTCAGACATCCCGATGTTCCTCGGCGCGATGATCGTCGGACCGCTCGGCGGCTGGGCGATCAAAACCTTCGACCGCGCTGTGGACGGCAAAATCAAGAGCGGCTTCGAGATGCTGGTCAACAACTTCTCCGCCGGTATCATCGGCATGATTCTCGCCCTGCTCGCCTTCTTCGCCATCGGTCCGGCGGTGAAAGGGCTGTCTGGCCTGCTCGCGGCGGGGGTGGACGTGCTCGTCAAAAATGAACTACTACCGCTGACCTCCATTTTCGTTGAGCCCGCCAAAGTGCTGTTCCTCAACAACGCCATCAACCACGGCATCTTCTCGCCGCTCGGCATCCAGCAATCGCACGACGTTGGCAAATCCATCTTCTTCCTGATAGAAGCCAACCCCGGCCCCGGCCTCGGTGTACTGCTCGCCTACATGCTGTTCGGCAAAGGCTCGGCACGGCAGACCTCAGGCGGCGCCGCCATCATCCACTTCTTCGGCGGCATCCACGAAATCTACTTCCCCTACGTGCTGATGAACCCGCGCCTCCTGCTCGCCGTGATTGCAGGCGGCATGACCGGCGTCTTCACCCTCACCGTCATGCATGCCGGCCTCGTCTCGCCCGCCTCGCCCGGCTCCATCATCGCCGTCATGGCCATGACCCCGAAAGATACCTATCTCGGTGTGCTGTGTTCCGTTGCCGCCGCCTGTGCGGTGTCCTTCCTCGTCGCCAGCTTCTTCGTGCGCCGTATGCCGGCGAGCGGGGACGAAGAACTCTCCGCCGCGCGCGACAAAATGCAGACCTTGAAACTGGGCGCTGGCACCGACACGCACCAGTACGACGACCTGAAAACCGTGTACGTCGCCTGCGACGCCGGCATGGGATCCAGCGCGACCGGCGCCAGCATGCTGCGCAAAAAAGTGCAGGATGCGGGCCTTGCCATTGACGTAAAAAACTGCGCCATCAACGACTTGCCCGCCGATGCCCGCCTCGTCATCACCCACCAGGATCTCACCCCGCGCGCCAAAGCCCTGCGCCCCGAGGCCGAGCACCTCTCGCTCACCAACTTCCTTGACCGCGCTTTCTACGACCAGGTCGTCGCCAAACTGAAAGTCGGCCACCACCCGACCGCCGCCGCAGACAGCCGCGGCAACAAAGGCGGCAGCCCGCGCTACGCCTTTGGCCCGGAACAAATCTTCCTTGGCCGCCGCGCCCTCAGCAAAGAAGAAGCCATCCGCTTCGCCGGACGCAAACTTGTCGAAGGCGGCTTCGTCACCCCCGACTACGTCGAAGCGATGATCACCCGCGAAAACGACAGCTCGACCTACCTCGGCGAAGGCATTGCCATCCCGCACGGTACCCTCGTCGCCAAAGACGCCGTGCTGAAAACCGGCATCGTCTTCTGCCAATACCCGGAAGGCGTCAGCTTCGGCACGAACGACAGCGACAAAGCCTACCTCGTCATCGGCATCGCCGCGCAGAACAACGAGCACATCGGCGTCATCGCCGCGCTCACCAACGCGCTTGACAGCGAAGACGACATCGACATGCTGAAAACCACCAGCGACCCGCAAGCGGTGCTGGACATCCTCAGCCGCAACTAAGGGGGACACATGCCAAAAGCACTACACTTCGGCGGTGGCAACATCGGGCGCGGCTTCATCGGCAAAATCCTTGCCGATGCAGGTTACGAAGTCGCCTTCGCCGACATCAACACCGCCGTCATTGACCGCCTGAACCGCGATCACACCTACCGCGTCCACGTCGTCGGCGACGGCGTGGACGAATACCAGACCGTCAACCACGTGCGCGGTGTCAACTCCGGCGACGCTGCCGTGATGACCGCCGAAATCGCGGCAGCCGACCTCGTCACTACCGCCGTCGGCCCGACCGTGCTGGAAATCATCGCGCCGCAACTCGCGCAAACCCTCGCCGCCCGCTACCGTGCAGGCGGCGCGCCGCTCAACATCATCGCCTGCGAAAACATGGTGCGCGGCAGCAGCTACCTCAAAGAAAAAGTCCTCGTCGCCGCAGGCGAGGATGCCGCCCTCATCGACGCCAACACCGGCTTTGTCGATTGCGCCGTGGACCGCATCGTCCCGCCCGTCACCGGCGGCAGCGACGACCCGCTCGCCGTTACCGTCGAAGTCTTCAGCGAATGGATTGTGGACAGCACCCAATTCAAAGGCGCGCTGCCCGCCATCGCCGGCATGCTGCCGACCGACAAACTCATGGCCTTCATCGAGCGCAAACTCTTCACCCTGAACACCGGCCACGCCGCGCTCGCCTACCTCGGCAAACTGGCAGGCAAAGCCACCGTCGGCGCAGCCATGCAGGACAGTGCCATCCGTGCGGCAGCCGAAGCGGTGATGAAAGAAAGCGGCGCCGTGCTCATCCGCCGCTACAACTTCGACCCGGCGACCCACCGCGCCTACATCGAAAAAATCCTCAAACGCTTCGCCAACCCCTACCTGCACGACGACGTAGACCGCGTTGGCCGCCAGCCGCTACGCAAACTCGGCGCGCAAGAACGCTTTATCAAGCCGCTTAACGGCATGCTCGAATACAGCCTGCCGCATGATGCCACCGTGCGCGCCATCGCCGCCGCCCTGCATTACCACAACCCGGACGACCCGCAGGCGGTGGAAATGCAGTACTACCGCCACGCGCACGGCATCGCCGCGACACTCGCCAAATACAGCGACTTCACCGATGCCGCCGTGGTAGCAGAAATCGAAGCCGCCTACCAGGCGCTTGCCTGAGGCGTTTCCCAAGCAAAAATCCCGCTCCGGCGGGATTTTTTGTGGATACCCCAGTATTTATCCCGCTTGACGGGGGGCAGTATTGATGTCGCTTGGCGTAGTTTTAAATAGCACGACGGTGCTACGGTAGAAAGAAAAACGTAGAGACGTTGCCTGCAACGTCTCAATAAACCCGGCATCTATCCCGCTGGGCGGGTGCAGTGTTTATGTCGCTTGGCGTCGTTCTTACCCAGAATGCAAAAAGCGGGCGCAGCCTGCTTGATGGGCTTCAGCCCATCCTACGTGAGGCCAGTGTTTATATCGCTTGGCGGCGTTGGCGCAAACGGATAGCACGATAGAGACGTTGCAGGCAACGTCTCTACGTTTTCCTTTCTTTGTAGCAGCATCCTGCTAATGGAAGCCGACAAGCAGCATCAATACCGGACTCGCCAAGCGGCATCAATCCCCCCTGCAAGCGACACATCACCCGGTGAAGCCGCTATCATGACAAGCCCCGTCACAGAGAGGTCCCGATGAACGAATCCCGCCCGCGCCGCCTGCATCCCCTGCACACCCTGGTACTGTCGCTGCTCTTGGCCATCCTCAGCGGCTGGCTGTTGCAGGTCGGCAAGAATTTGTTGCTGCCCGTTTTTATGGCGCTGATTTCCGTCTATGTGCTGGTGGCGCTGGCCGACTGGCTGCGCAAGGTGCCGCGTCTCGGCAACGCCCCCGCCTGGCTGCGGCGCTTGCTGGTGCTATGCGGTTTCGTCGGCGTATTGCTGTTGCTGACGGGGATTGTCATCAGCACCGGCGAGAAAATGATCGCCACCGCACCAACCTATCAGGAGAATCTGAAGCGTCTGCTGGACGGTGTGACTGCTTGGCTGGGCATGGCGCAAAGTCCCGACTGGCAAAGCATCCGCGCCGCCACCATCGATAACATCGATCTTGCCGCGCTGCTGGGGACGGTGCTGGGCTCGGTCGGCTCGCTGCTCGGCATCGTCATCATGGTGGCGGTTTACGCCATGTTCCTCCTCGGCGAGCGTGACGACTTCGCGCACAAACTGGAAGTTGCCATGCCGGGCGAAAGCGCGGCGCAAACCCGCAAACTCATCGGCGACATCAACCGCCGCATCGGCGATTATCTGGCGGTGAAGACGCTGGTGAACGTCATCCTCGCCGCACTGTCCTTCATCATTCTCTGGCTATGCGGTGTGGATTTTGCGCTGTTCTGGGCGGTGGTCATCGGCCTCTTGAACTATATCCCTTACGTTGGCTCCTTCCTCGGCGTGCTCTTCCCGGTCGTGCTCGCGCTGGCGCAATTCGGTTCACTGCACATGATGCTGCTGGTGCTGATTTTGCTCACTGCGGCGCAGATGTACGTCGGCAATGTCCTCGAACCGAAAATGATCGGCAAGCAGGTTAACCTTTCCCCCTTCGTGGTGCTGGTAGCGTTGTCGCTGTGGACATCGCTGTGGGGCGTGGCCGGGGCGGTGCTGGCTATCCCGCTCACCTCCATCATCACCATCATCCTCGCCGCCTTTGCTCCCACCCGCCCGCTGGCGGTGCTGCTCGCCGAAAACGTCGATGAATTTGTCACGGACACGGCCAGCCATGCAGAAACCGCAGCGCCCGATGAACCGTTCCTGCCATGAAGCGTCTCAAAAAGCACCTCCTCCGCGCTGCCCTAATCCTCGCCACCCTCTATGCCGCGACACTGGGCGCGCTCTACTTTGCGCAGGAAACCCTGCTTTTCCGCCCGCAAGTCCTCGCCGCCGACTACGTTTTCCATTTCCCCGCGCCTTACCGGGAAATCCGCCTGCCGGTTGCGGGCGCAGAACTGCACGGCCTGCATTTCCGCCACGAAAATCCTCAGGGCGCCATCGTCTTCTTCCACGGCAATGCCGGCTCGCTCGCCCATTGGGGCAATATCGGCGCACGGCTTGCCGCGCTTGGCTACGACTGTTACCTCTTTGACTATCGCGGCTACGGCAAAAGCAGCGGCAACCTCCGCAGTGAGGCGCAAATGCTGGCAGACGTGGAGTCGATGATGGCCTACATCCGCCACGACAGCGGCGACAAACCGCTGACGCTCATCGGTTACTCCCTCGGCAGCGGCATGGCGGCCTATGCCGCCGCACATCATCCCGTCGAGCGCCTTATCCTGGTCTCGCCCTTTTACACCCTGCGCGGGTTGATTCAGGAAAAATACCCCATCGTGCCCGCGCCGCTCATCAAATACCCGTTGCCCAGCGCCGAATACTTGACGCAATCCGCAAAGACGCCGCTGCTGCTTATCCACGGCAGACGCGACACCCTGATTCCGCTAGCGCACAGCTACCGCCTGTGCGAAGAATTCCCTGACCGCTCCACTCTGCATGAACTGGACGCGGGACATGGCGATATCTGGAATGATCCGGCGATATGGAAGGTCATTGGCGAGACGCTGCGCCAATAAGCGCTGAATGACGGGCGGCTGTCTTCCCGCAGAGAAATGCTTTTCGGCCAAGCGGGATAAATCCCGACCTTGTGCCATAAAAAATCCCCCGCAAGCGGGGGATTTTGGCAATGGCGACTGGGATGTTTATCGGCCCCCGCTTTGCTGATAGAGACCCATCGCTTCCGGCAGATATTGCTGCAAAACGGCGATGCGGTCAGCACCGCTGGGGTGAGTGGAGAGGAAGGTCGGCGTGCTGCCGCCACCTGCCTGCGCCATTTTCTGCCAGACGCTGATAGCCGCCTGCGGGTTATAGCCGGCACGCGCCATCAGCATCAACCCGCCGATATCCGCTTCGGTTTCATGCTGGCGGCTGAACGGTTTGTTAATGCCGTATTCGGCGAGCAGACCTGAGCCTAAATCAATCATGTTCGGGTCGATGCCGCCCTGGCTGGCCAGCACCGCGCCGCCGATTTGCATGCCGAGGCCGGTCAGCAATTGCTGGCCGACTTGCGCCTTGGTGTGCTCGCGCAGGGCATGGGTCATTTCGTGACCGATAACGGCGGCAAGTTCATCGTCCGTGAGATGCAGTTTTTCAACAAGACCGCTGTACACCGCCATTTTCCCACCCGGCATCGCCCAGGCATTGAGCTCGCTTGAGCGAATAACGTTCATCTGCCACTGGAAGGGAACGCCGGTGCGATTGTCAGCGTCGGCGATTGGCACCATGCGGTTGAAGACTTGGTGTACGCGCTGTGCGGTCGGCGAGCGGGTATCCAGCGCGTTTTCGCTTTGCGCTTCGGAGAGCAGGGTGTTGTAGCTCTGTGCGGCTTTGAGATTTAGCGCCTGTGAGTTGTAGCCGGCGAGATCGGCCATGGATTCGCAACCGGCAATGACGGTGATAGCGCTGATGAACAGGATTTTTTTGAATTTCATGCGTTTTCCAATGGATAGAGGGGTGAGATTGACTATTTTTCCATAGAATCTGCTGTTTTTTCTGCGCAGTTTCTTGACTTTTCATTAACTAAATTTCAACATTCGGCCTTCCTTTCTTCATGAGGTTTTATATGTCCACTCACACTCTCTCTGACCCTCTTGCCAATGTGCGCGAGCTGACCCTGCGCGGGATGGTGCTTGGTGCGCTGATTACGGTGGTGTTCACCGCGTCCAACGTTTATCTCGGTCTGAAAGTCGGTCTGACCTTCGCCTCCTCCATTCCGGCGGCGGTCATTTCCATGGCGGTGCTGAAATTCGCCAGCGGCAGCAATATTCTGGAAAACAACATGGTGCAGACACAGGCCTCCGCTGCCGGCACCATTTCCAGCGTGATTTTTGTCCTGCCCGGCCTGCTAATGGCGGGCTACTGGGCAGGTTTTCCTTTTTGGCAGACGACGCTGCTCTGCACCGCCGGCGGTATCCTCGGCGTGATTTTCACCATCCCGCTGCGCTATGCGATGGTGGTGAAGAGTGATTTGCCCTACCCGGAAGGGGTCGCAGCGGCGGAAATCCTCAAGGTCGGCAGCCATAGCGAAACAGCAGGCGGTGAAGGCAGCGGTATCCGCGAAATCGTCGCTGGCGGCCTGCTCGCCGGGCTGTTCGGCCTGTTGAGCAACGGCCTGCGCGTCATCAGCGACAGCGCCAGTTACTGGTTCAAAAGCGGCAACGCCGTGTTCCAGTTGCCGATGGGCTATTCGCTGGCGCTGCTCGGTGCCGGCTATCTGGTCGGCCTGACCGGCGGTATCGCCATCCTCATCGGCATTGCCTTTGCCTGGGGCGGTGCGGTGCCGTGGTTTACCGCGACTACGCCGATGCCGGACGGTATGGATATGACATCCTTTGCCATGAGCCTGTGGAAAAACAAAGTGCGCTTCATCGGCGCAGGCACCATCGGTATTGCCGCTATTTGGACGTTGATTACCCTGCTGAAACCAACCATTGAAGGGATGAAGCAGTCCTTCCGCACCCTGAGCGGCAACGCCACCGTCTCGACCGCGCGCATTGAGCAGGATCTCTCGCCGCAAGCGATGATCCTCATCACCCTCGGCATGATGGTGCTGCTCGGCTTCAGCTTCTACCACTTCATTGATGCGGCAACGATCCCCAGCGGTATCGCCTGGTTGCTGGTCGTCGTCTGCGTGCTGCTCACCGTCATCATCGGCTTCCTCGTCGCCGCCGCCTGCGGTTATATGGCAGGGTTGGTCGGTTCCTCCTCCAGCCCGATTTCCGGTATCGGCATCATCTCCATCATCATCATCTCGCTAGTGCTGCTCCTGATCGGCGAATCTGGCGGCCTCTTCGCCGACGCGGCCAACCGCCAATTCCTGCTGGCGCTCACCCTCTTCTGCGGCACGGCGGTCGTTTCCGTTGCATCCATCTCCAACGATAACTTGCAAGACCTGAAAACCGGCTACCTGCTGCAAGCGACGCCGTGGCGGCAACAGGTCGCGCTCATCATCGGTGTGGTGGTCGGTGCCATTGTCGTCGCCCCCGTCTTGCAACTGCTCTATCAGGCCTATGGCTTCCCGGATGCCATGCCGCGTGCGGGCATGAATCCCGCTCAGGCGATGTCCGCGCCGCAGGCGACGCTGATGAAAAGCATTACTACGGGTATCTTCAAGCACGACCTGCAATGGCAGTACATCCTGAGCGGCGTCGCCATCGGCGTGGCACTGATTGTCGTTGATGTCCTCCTGCGCAAGGGCAGCGGTGGCCGTAAAGCACTGCCGGTGCTGGCGGTCGGCATGGGCATCTATCTGCCGCCGTCCATCAACATGCCGATTATCATCGGTGCCTTCCTCGCCGCCTTCCTGCGCAGCCGTATCCGCAGCCGCTATGGCGCGGACAGCGAAAAACACGTCGCCGCCGCCGACCGCATCGGCACACTCTTCGCTGCCGGACTTATCGTCGGGGAAAGCCTGATTGGCGTCATCCTCGCCTTCATCATCGTCGTATCTGTGACTAACGGCGGATCGGACGCACCACTCGCGATTCCGCTAGAAAATTGGGGCACCACCGCCGCCTGGCTGGGTCTCGCCTTCTTTATTGGCGGCATGCTCATCTTCGCCCGCCGCACCCTCGCCGCTGCCAAGCGCTGATGACGCGGCATTAATGAAAAACGCCCCTGCGGGGGCGTTTTTTTATAGTGGTCTGAAAAGAAACAGGGCTGTGTTGGTGCACCTCACCGTGCCCATTACTATGCTTGAATAGATAAAAAGCGTAACAAGGCGGGCTACCGCAGACAATCTTAAGTCCCTTTGCTGCTGAATCGGTAACAGTTAAGGGCTGTGCCTACTGTCAGCCATTGTAGTCATTGCGGTATCTGCCTACGCTGAAGAGGAGAAGGAGGAAGGTCAGAAAATTGATGTTCAGCAGCAAGATCCCGCCAGCGTGCGGAATGGGATGCTGGTAGTAGAAGTTGAGTGCAGTCGGCAGGTAGTAGCTGAAAGCGCCGTATTCGAAGCGGACGGTTTGCAGGGCGTAGAGGACAATAAGGGTGAGGTAACCGCTTTTTTGTCCCCGGATGATTTGTACGGCGCCGTAGATACCGGCGATGGCTGTCGCAAGCGCAATGAGGGCGGCAAAACCGCTGTAACCGCTGTTGTGCAGGGTGGCGCAGGCAATTTTGTACGGCAGGGAGGCGTCGTATGCGCAACCGGCAGCAGCGAGATTGAGGCCACTACCGAAAAGGCGTTTCAGCATCCACAGGGCAAGAATGCCGCTTACGGCAGCGAGCAGGTAGGTTTCGAGAACGGGACGGTGCTGGATTTTTTTCATGGTTGACGAATGGGGTGAGGAGGCAGGTCGGTAAGGTCCCAGCGGGCTTTGACGGTGATATTGAGCGGGCTGTCGTGGCCGTCGTAGCGTTGTGCGGCGGCGTAGGCGATCATCAGGGCGTTATCGCCGCAGAGCGCAAGCGGCGGGAAGTACACGCGTTTGCCACGCTTATCGGCTTCTTGTTGCAGGGCGTGACGCAGGGCGCGGTTGGCACTGACGCCACCGGCAACGACGAGGTCGCGGTAACCGGTTTCTTGCCAGGCACGGCGGCTTTTGATGACGAGGGTATCCACCACAGCCTGCTGGAAGGCGGCAGCGATGTCGGCATGGGTTTGCGGGTCATTGCCCTGTTCTTCGATGAGCAGGCGCACTTGGGTTTTGAGGCCGCTGAAGCTGAAGTCCATGCCGGGGCGGTTGGTCATCGGGCGTGGCAGCGGGAAACGGTCGGCATTACCCTGTGCGGCGAGCGCTGCCAGTTCGGGGCCGCCGGGATAGGGCAGACCGAGCAGTTTCGCGGTTTTATCGAAGGCTTCGCCGACGGCGTCATCCAGGGTTTGCCCCAATAGACGGTAGCTGCCTGGTGCATCCACTGCCATGAGCTGGGTGTGCCCACCGGAGACCAGCAGGGCGATATAGGGCAGTTGTGGCCGGGCGGCAGTATCCAGCAGGGGCGAGAGCAGGTGGCCTTCCATGTGGTGGATGGCGATAGCGGGGATGTTAAGGCCGTAGGCGAGTGCGCGTGCGTATCCCGCTCCGGTCATCAGCGCGCCGAGCAGGCCGGGGCCTGCGGTATAGGCGATGAGGTTGATGTCGGTGAGCGTTTTGCCCGCCCGTTCGAGGGCCTGTTGCAGGATATGCGGCAGGCGACGCAGATGGTCGCGCGCGGCAAGTTCGGGGACAACGCCGCCATGGACGCGGTGCAGTTCGATTTGGGAATAGACTTCGTTGGCGAGGATACCTTCGTCTGCGCTATATAGGGCAACGGCGGTTTCGTCACAGGAGCTTTCAACGGCGAGGATGAGCGGTGTGGTCATGGTCGGTGTAAAAAGCGGCAGCCCCGCACTGGGACGGGGCTGCCGTGGTGTTCGTGAGAATGGTCAGGAGAGGAGCATCAGGCGTTTGGCAATCTGATCGGCCAGTTTGTTCGCACCATGCAGGATGTGTGCCAGCATGGCGCTTTGGGTGGACTGGATGAGGATGATGAGTGCTTTGTCGTCAACGCTGACGGCGCTGATATAGACTTTGCCTTTTTCGCTGTCAATGGTGATGGACTTGCTGTTGCCGAGGTCAAATTCGGAGATGAGCGAGGAGCCGAGGGCAAAGAGCGAGCTACCTACGGCAGCAAGGTTGTCGGCACTGTGTTTGTTGTCATCGGTGTGGGCAGCAATTTCGAAGCCGTCCGGCGTGGCAAGCAGGACATTTTTAACGCCCGGCGTGTCTGCGGCAAAGGTTTCCAGTGCGCGGATGCAGTAACTGACAAAGGTGCTTTCGCGGTAGTCTTCTAATGTTGCCATGGGCGTTCCTTAGTTGATCTCTGCTTCGATGGAAGCTATCAGGGTTTCGACCAGCAATAATACATCATCCCGTTTCCGGGCATCCACTTCGAATATCGGAAATTTGAAATCGCGCGCTTCGAGGATTTTGAAGCTTTCGGCGAGGGTCAGATAGTTGTGTTCGACGTCGCAATGGGTGATGCCAACGACGATACTGTTCATTTTGTGTTTGTGGAAATAGTCCACGTAATACGGCAGTTCTTTCACTGCTTTCGGCATGGAGCTGTCCACCAAGACGATGGCGCCTAGTGCCCCTTCGGTAACGACACGCCAGACCAGTTCGAAGCGTTCTTGCCCAGGTGTGCCATAGAGGCCGACTTTGGTGTCCGGCGGCAGAATGATTTGCCCGTAGTCAATGCCAACTGTGGTCAGCAGTTTGTTATGAGCTTTTTTATCGCTATTGACGACATCGGTTGAAACAACTTCTTTATCTGAAAGCGCCTTGATTGCTGTGGTTTTGCCGGCACCCATACTGCCTGCAAAGATAATTTTGAATTCTTGCATGATGTGTTGGTTATCCGATAAATGTTAAAGGCCGAGCTTTTCACGCAGGCGTTGCAGCAGGCTGCGCTTTTGTTCCACTTTTTCTTTTTCTTGCGGGCTGTATGCACGTTTGACTTGTTCTTCAGCAACGAAGCTGCCCTGTTCGAGCTTCTGCACTTGTCCCGCCATCAGGGTAGCGAAGAGGAAGCGGCGAATACGGTCGTAGGAATAGGAGGTTTTTTCGAAGAGGGTTTCGATGTTGACCGGATGGGTCTGTGCACAGGTGGCGAGGCGCAAGGCTTCGGTCCGTCCGTGTCTGCCAAGCGGTTGCGGGAAACGGATCAGGCGGTAATAGGCTTGATCGTCAATATCCTGGCGACCATCCATATTCGATTGCCACAGGCTTTCGAAGAGCCACAAATCGAATTGCAGTTTGCGTGCATTATCGGGAATGTCGTTACTGTCGGTCGCAACCCAGGTCCAGGAATCAAAACCGGGTACGGCTTCGCGCGGGTAGTTGATGTACACCAACCCTTCACGCGGCTTGATCCAGGTAATATTGCGCTCGTGCGTAGCGCGGATAACCATGTGATCGCGGCGACGGATATGATTGAGCAGTTCGCGTGTATTACTGCTTGGTGCAGCATCCGTAGTGCTGTGATGGGTCGGTGCAGACGCTGCAGTCGTAGTCGTCGCCGCAGGTAAGCCGTGGCCACCAAAGAGTTGATCCAGCCACGAAACGGCGTTGCCATTGTCGGTATCACGCAAATCCAGGGCAGGGAAACGGTGCTGTTTGGCCTGAGCGGCACCGTCATCGTTGTTATAGGCACAAACAATGGGACAACGCACCAGAGAAATATATTTCTGAATCTGGGGGGTGGGCAGGAAACTGGCGTTAATGACCACGCCGTTCAGCCCCTTGTGGTTGGCAGCGACCCACACAATGGATGAGCCTTGCGGCGCGCTGTTGATAAGTTTCTTAATACGGGTTTCCGATTCAGGAGAGAACCCGAGCAGGCAGATATTATGGTTATCCGGCATGACGAGAGTTTCCATGTCACTGAGTTACATAAAAATAACGCTCCCTATTTGGCGGTAGGGAGCGTGCGATAATATTCCCCCGATCAGGAAAAATCGAGTTCTTTTTCGAAGCCGCGCAGCTCGTGACGAGCCATAGCCAAATTGGAACGGGCACGATCCAAAACGAGGTAGAGGAACAGTTTTTCGTTGCGCTCCAGCGGACGAATCAGGTGATAGCTTTTGGTGAGGGTGATGAGGATATCTTCAATACCGTCGTTCAGACCCAAAGATTTGGATACACGACGTTTGGCATTGAGGACTTCAGTGTTACCAGCGGCTGCCAGCTCAAGGTCAATACCTGAACCTTCAGTAGCAAGCGCGAGGCCGCTGTCGGAATCTACCAGTGCTGCTGCTTTGAAACCGTCAATATCTTGCAGACTGCCAAGATCAATTTTAGCCATTGTGATTTACTCCAAGTGATATAACTATTTTGCATAACGCCTAAGGCACCTGCCACTATGCTTCAATCATACCTATTCCAAAAAAACATTTGATAACAATGAATTGATGCAAAAATGGGGTCCCAAAGCCCCCATCCCTTTACCTGATAGGGGCAATACTGCTGTAATGCTGCCCTAGTTTTGAACCTCTTGAAAGTCAATGCAACAAAATTTTGACATCGCCACACTAGAATTACTGGATGCGGCTGTTGCAGAAATCAGGCAACATACTAAAAACAAAGTCTATTATCTGGAAGGCCCGCTGGGGGCGGGGAAGACGGCTTTTGTTCGCAGCTGGTTGCGACAGGCGGGTTATCCGGGTGCCGTACAGAGCCCGACTTACGCCCTTATGCACGAATATTATATAGGGCAACACACTATTATTCATGCAGATTTATACCGCTTGGCAACAGCGGACGAGCTTTTGTACCTTGATGTGCGTGACTGGGAAACGCGAGCGACCTATATATTTATCGAATGGGCGCAAAATGGCGGTGATCTGCTGCCAAAGGCTGACGTAATCTGTCAGTTCTCCTACCAAAACGGCTGCCGTACATTGTCGGTTACAGATGTTTCCTGCGGCAAAAGCCGCTACTGATTTCAGAAACAGATGGGGCATAATAGCGCCTTGACCACATTCAACGGAAAATCCCGTGCTGCGAAAAGGACTCTTGTTTATTCGATTATGGCGCAATTTGTTGCTTATTCTGCTGGGAT
This sequence comes from Cardiobacterium sp. Marseille-Q4385, assembly GCF_916618745.1. Taxonomy (GTDB): domain Bacteria; phylum Pseudomonadota; class Gammaproteobacteria; order Cardiobacteriales; family Cardiobacteriaceae; genus Cardiobacterium. The sequence continues at coordinate 2,286,187 of NZ_OU745373.1, read as the reverse complement.
GCAGTTTTTTTTGTTATCCATCGTCCGCTTGGGCGGTTGTTTTACAAGACGTACGCTATAACCGCCTACCAGATAAAATCCAGCTCGTTCTTGATCTTGACCGCCCAACAATCTTTCAGCAATTCAGCCTCGCCGGGCCGCCGCGTATCGTCCTTGACATTCCTGATGCCAGCCGCAGTGGGCGGGCGGGTATTACCATCGGCGCCGGTGCGGTAAACAGCATCCGCACAGGCTTCAGCAACGAGACCACCCTGCGCGTCGTTATTGATCTGCGCTACACAGCCAAGGCCAATATTTACACTATGCCGCCGGAAGGCAGTCGCGGTAACCGCATCGTGATTGATATCTACGATAACCTCGCAGCCCCGGCGCTGACCTTGGAATCGCTCGAAAGCGAAGCGCAGCCGCCCTACGTCGTCTTTGCCGGTGCAGCACTGGAGAATATGCACGACAACGGCATCAGCATTAACAATAGTATGTCTATCGGCAACGTCCCTCCTTCTTCCGGCGGCGGACAAGTTGCCATTCAGCCTCCCCCACCACCGCGCAGCAGCGGTGTCCCTGTTGCTATCGATGCGCCACCACGCAGCAACGGTGTTCCCGTCGCCATCAACGCACCGCCGCGTAGCACGGGTGTACCCGTCGCTATCGATGCACCGCCACGTAACAGCGCACCACCACCCTTCCTGCAAAACGCTCCGCTGCCCACTTTCCCGCAAGACCGCATAGCCAGCAGCAAAATCGTCACCCAGGCCCCGCCACCGCGTCCGCCAGAAAGTCGCCCCGCTACCGTTACCGTTGAGCGCAAAATCTCGGCGACCGGAAAAGTCGAAAAACAGAGCAACATCATTGCACCCGCTTCCATCTCGAAGAAAACCATTGTCGTCGCCATTGACCCTGGCCACGGCGGCAAAGATACCGGCGCGGTCAACCCCGGCAGCGGCCTGCGCGAAAAAGACGTCGTCCTGCAAATCGCACACCGCCTGAAACAACACATCAACAGCAAAAAAGGCTTCAGCGCCTTCCTCACCCGCAGCGACGATACCTACATCCCGTTGCCCGAACGCCCCGGCAGCGCCCGTCGCCGTGGCGCAGACCTCTTCATCTCCATCCACGCCGATGCCGTGGAAAACAGCGCACCCAGCGGTTCATCGGTGTACATCCTCTCCACCAAGGGCGCGACCACCGCCATCGGCAAATACCTCGAACGCACTGAAAATTCGGTGGACCTGCGCTGGGGTGTGGACGTCAGCAAATACGATGACGACATCCAGCAGGCACTGCTCGGTATGCAGCAAGAAGCGACCATCGAATCCAGCTACATCCTTGCGCAAAAAACCCTGAATGAACTGGGCCGCATCGGTAAAGTCCACAAAGGGCAAGTGCAGCGTGCCAACTTCGTGGTGTTGCGCTCGCCGGATATCCCTTCGATGCTGGTCGAAACCGCCTTCATCTCCAATCCCGACGAAGCGCGCAAACTCGCCTCGCCCACCTATCAGGAACAACTGGCACAAGGCATTGCAAACGGCGTGGTCAGTTACTACAAAGAACACCTGCCGCAGCACATGCTGCTGGGAAAATAAGGAAATTACATGACGACAGGCCGCAAAATCGTCCTCATTGGCCCAATGGGTGCGGGGAAAACCTCACTGGGCAAACGACTTGCCGCGCGCCTGCGCTGGGATTTTGTTGATACCGACCATGCCTTGTGCGCACGCACCGGTGTGGACATTCCGACCATTTTCGCGCAAGAAGGCGAAGCGGGCTTCCGCAAACGCGAACACGCCACCCTTGCCGCCGAACTTGCCGACCCGCGTGAACGCGTCGTTGCCTGCGGCGGCGGCATCGTCATCAATGCCGATAATCGCCGCCTGATCGCCGGACAATTTTTGGTGGTCTTTATTGACGTGTCCGTGCACCGGCAAATTCTACGCATCGGTCGCGACCGCAACCGCCCGCTGGTGCAAAACACGGACAATCTGCAAGCCAAACTTGAGCAACTGCGCGACGAACGCCTTGGTCTCTACGAGGGCTTGGCTGATATCCGTATCGATACCGACAACAACCACTTCACCAATTCCTTCAAACAGTTGCTGCACGAAGTGGAAAGCCGTCTGCGCCACGAACGCTGAACCTGCCGCCTTCTCCCCTAAATAAAAAAGCGCCCCGCAGGGCGCTTTTTTACATCAAGCCGATTTATTCGACGATGACTTTACCGCGCATGACGGCGTAGTGCCCCGGGAAAGAGCAGAAGAAGTCATAGTCGCCTTTGGCTTCAAACACGTCAGTCTTGAAGGTGACATCGGTTTTTTCGCCACCGCCAATGAGCTTGGTGTGAGCGATTACTTTGCCGCCTTCTTCATCCACGTAGTTTTTGCTCGGGCCGGCTTTAATGCCTGCTTGTGCGGCAGCATCCACATCGGCGGTTTTGGTGATAACGACGTTGTGGCCCATTGCAGCGGCAGGCAGCTTGCCAACGTGGTCAAGCTCTACGGTGAATTCCGGGCAGGCGGCTTTGTTGATCTTGAATTCTTTCAGGTCGAATTTCATCGCATCGTCGGCCTTCAGCACGACTTTGCAATCACCACCGGCAGCGGCCGGAGCAGCAGCGCCTTCGGTAGGTTTGGCAGCGTCTTCAGCGAGAGCGCCGACGCTCATCAGGGCGACAATAGCGGGGATCATCAGTTTTTTCATGGTGTGTACCTCTTGAGTTGAAGGGGGAAGGAAAATTCGCGGCGCATGGTAGGAGGGCACCCGGCAAAATGCAATCCGTTCGCGCTTGTATTGCGTGAATGTCACACTTTTGCACAACGTTGTTCACACACTGTCACAGCCGCGTTTCCATTTAATAACCGAGCGTGGCTGCATCCTGAATACGCGGGTCGGAGGCACCGTACAACCCTTCCGGCGTCACCATGATGGATTGCGTTGACCCCATCGTTGCCTTGCGCACCACGGTATGCCCCATGCCTTCCAGCAAACGGATGGTATCGTCGTTCAGCGCATGTTCGACGCGGATTTCATCCGGCGTCCACTGATCATGCATGCGCGGCGCGTTAGTCGCTTCGGCGATATTCATGTCGTGATCAATGACGTTGCTGATGATTTGCAGCACGGTTGAGATGATGCGGCTACCGCCCGGGCTGCCGGTAACGAGGAAGGGCTTGCCGTCCTTGAAGACGATGGTTGGGCTCATCGACGACAGCGGCCGCTTGCCCGCCTGCACCGCATTGGCATCGCCGCCGATCAGGCCGTAACCGTTCGGCACGCCGGGTTTGGCGGAGAAATCGTCCATTTCGTTATTGAGCAGGATACCTGTGCCTTCCGCAACCAGCCCCGTGCCGTAGCTGAAATTCAGGGTGTAGGTGTTGGAAACTGCATTGCCGTTTTTATCAACGACGGAGTAATGCGTGGTCTGATCGCTTTCGTACGGTAGCGGATTGCCGTGGCGGATCTCCGCCCCGGGGCGCGCCTTCTTGTCGTCAATCTGCTGACGCAATGTAGCAGCATAGTCCTTGTTGATCAGCCCGGCGACCGGCACCTTGACGAAATCCGGATCGCCGAGATACTCCGCGCGGTCGGCATAGGCGGGCTTCATCGCTTCGGCAAGGCGGTGGATCGTCTGTGCGGTATTGGCGCCGGAAGCGCGCAGGTCATAACCTTCGAGAATATTCAGAATCTGGATGATGTGAATCCCGCCCGATGACGGCGGCGGCATGGAAACCACCTCATAGCCGCGATAGGTGCCACGTACCGGCACGCGTTCCACCGCTTTGTAATCGCGCAAATCAGCGGCGGTCATGCTACCGCCCGCGCCCTGCACGGCAGCGACAATCTTCTCGGCCGTCTCCCCCTGATAAAAGCCGTCGCGTCCGTCTTTGGCGATGCGGCGCAGGGCAGCGGCAAGTTCCGGCTGTTTCAGCACCTCACCGGGCTGCAAGGCGCTGCCGTCGGGGTGGAAGAAAATCTTGGCGGTGGAAGGCCAGCGGCGCATCCGCTCGGACAATCCCGTGAGCGAGGTGGACAAGCCCGGCGTCACCACAAACCCTTCCTCAGCCAGACGAATGGCCGGGGCCAGTACCTGCTCGCGCGACATTGTGCCGTGCTTTTCCAGCGCGAGCAGCAGCCCGTCCACCGTACCCGGCACGCCGACAGCAAGACCGTGATAACGCGAGCGTTCCTCAACCGCTTCGCCCTTTTCGTCCAGATACATGTCACGGAATGCCGCCTGCGGCGCCTTTTCGCGATAATCGATGGCAACCGTTTCCTGCTTCTGCGCATCGTGAATAAGCATGAAACCGCCACCGCCGATATTACCGGCACGCGGCAAAGTGACGGCCAGCGCAAAACCGACGCCGACGGCAGCATCCACGGCATTACCGCCCTGCTGCAAAATATCGCGGCCAACGACGGAAGCCAGCGCCTCTTGCGAAGCGACCATGCCATTTTTTGCCCAGACGGGGTGCTGGATGGCGTTTTCCGAAAAAATCGCCTCACTGGCCTGCGACGCAGGCGCGGGGCCTTGCAGTGCCGTAACATGCAGCGAGAGCGACATCGCCGCGACCAGCGCGGCCAGTTTCAACATACGGGTAGAAGACATAAAACAGTTCCTCGTGGTGGATGGCCGGACAATCCCGGCCAAAGCAGATTACGACGTGAACCCGCCGTGGGCAAGCACCGCCGGGCGAGGCGACAGGTTCCGTTTTCCCTCTTGTGGTTTTTGCCAGAGCCGCTTGCGTGACATCAAGCCATCCCCCACGGCGATACACAGGCTGCGTTAAAATAAGCGACATAAACCAGTTTCCAAGGATAACCATCATGAGCGACAACGAGCAGACAGAACCGGTCGTCTTCAAACCGAAGGCCATGGGCGTCAAGAAAAAAGGCGCGGAAAAGATTCGCCAGATTGCGGAAAACACCGACCACGTCGGCGAAGAACGCCTGCGCAAGCCGCGCTGGATACGCGCCCAATTCCCCGGCGGCGAAGAAGTGCAGCGGATGAAGGCGCTGATGCGCGAGCAGAAACTGCACAGCGTCTGCGAAGAAGCCTCCTGCCCGAACATCGGCGAATGCTTCCGCCACAGCACGGCCTCGTTCATGATCATGGGCGACATCTGCACACGCCGCTGCCCGTTCTGCGATGTGGGTCATGGCCGCCCCAACCCGCTGGATGCGATGGAACCCATCCACCTCGCCGAAACCGTGCGCAACCTCGGTCTGCACCACGTCGTCATCACCTCGGTGGACCGCGATGACCTGCTTGACGGCGGCGCGGCACACTTTGCCGCCTGCGTGCGCGAAATCCGCCGTCAGGCACCACGCATGACCGTGGAAATCCTCACCCCCGACTTTCGCGGCCGCATGGAAAAAGCCCTCGAAATCCTGCGTCACACCCCGCCCGACATCTTCAATCACAACCTCGAAACCGTTAAACGGCTGTACGAAGAAGTGCGCCCCGGTGCGAATTACGAGCACTCACTGGAACTTTTGCGCGCATACAAAAAAGTGAGCAACAAACCCGTCATCACCAAATCGGGGCTGATGGTCGGCCTTGGCGAAGAAGTGGAGGAAATCCTCGCCGTGATGGAAGACCTGCGCCGCCACGACGTGCAGATGCTGACCGTCGGCCAGTACCTGCAACCCTCGGTACACCACCTGCCGGTCAAGCGCTACTACACGCCGGAAGAATTCCAGATCTTCACCGACGAAGGCCTGAAAATGGGCTTTACCCACGTCGCCTCCGGGCCGATGGTGCGTTCCTCCTTCCATGCCGACATGTCGGCGAAGGCCGTCCTCTGATGAGCGGCTACAACCGCGACGACCTCTACGATCGCCCACAGGCAGTCGTCGATTTCCGCTTTGACGAACGCACCGCCGCCGTCTTCCCCGACATGATCCACCGCTCCGTGCCGGGTTATGCGACGCTGCTGCAACTCTTTGCCGTCATCGGCGCGAGCATCGTACCGCCGGGTGGGCGGGTGTACGACCTCGGCTGCGCCCTCGGCGGTGCCAGCATTGCCCTGCAACAGCAGATGACGGCAGACGCCACCATCATCGCCGTGGACAATTCAGCGGCAATGACCGACCGCCTCACTGCCTACGTTGCCGGCGCCGGCATCGCCAACATCTGCGTCGAACAGGCGGACATCACCACACTTGAACTCGCCCCCGCCGACCTCGTCCTCATGACCTTCACCCTGCAATTTATCCCGCCGCAAGCACGCGACGCCCTCCTTGCCCGCATCCATCGCGCCCTGCGCCCCGGCGGCGCACTGCTGCTTGCAGAAAAAACCCGCCCGGATGATGACCGCCTGCGACTCTGGCACGAAGCCTTCAAAGCCTCACAGGGCTACTCACAACTGGCCATCGCGCAAAAACGCGAATCGCTGGAACACGTCATGCAGACCGACCGCTACGCCACAGTAGAAGAGCGCCTGCACCGCGCCGGCTTCAGCGACATTACGCCGTGCTTCCGCGCCCTGCCCTTCTGCGCCTGGGTGGCTATGGCATAAGCGGGATGAGGCGTATCCTTGCCACCCACCTACGCGCAGGGAGACCCCATGAAAACCATTCGCCGAATCCTCGCCTTCCTCATCGCCGCCATCCTCGCCGTTCTCAAAGGCATCTGGCGCCTTTTCCGTGCCATCTTCCGCTTCATTTGGGACGACATCCTCGGCGGCATCATCAATTGGCTGTTTGGCAACTAAATCAAGGCGTATCAACAGCGGCGCACATATACACGCGATAAAACCCAAAAAATCACCAGCAGCGGGGCCTTTTCCCCATCACCTATCAAAAAACCACAACCTTTTGAAAAACAAAAATAAATTTCCAAAATCACCGATATGGCGCGTAAAATGCAGCCAAGCCACCAGCCAACTGCACCATGCAACGCCACCTCTGGACACTTGCGGGCTGTCTCGCCTTCATCCTCGGACTCATCGGCATCCCGCTCCCCTTCCTGCCGACCGTCCCCTTCCTCATCCTCGCCGCATGGTGCTGGGCAAAAGGCAGCCCGCGTTTTCACCACTGGCTCACCACCCATCCTCACCTCGGCCCGCCGATTGCCGCCTGGCGTACCCGCCGCGTCGTGCCTTACCGCGCTAAAACCCTTGCCATCCTCATGCTCGCTGCCTCACTCAGCGGCGGCATCTACCTGCTCAATAACAACGACCACCTAAAACTGGCGTTCGCCCTCATCATCCTGGCCCTGATGCTGTGGGTGCGCCGCCTGCCGGAGGCATAACCATGACAGAACACCGCTTCCCCAACCCCGAGCGCGCTGACCACCACGGCCTGCTCGCCCACAGCGACAGCATTGACGCCGGACTCGTCTTTTCTGCGCACAGCGAAGGCGTTTTTCCCTGGTATGACAGCGGCGACCCCGTCCTGTGGTGGAGTCCTGACCCGCGCGGCATCATCCCGACCGATGGCGTGCACGTGAGCCGCAGCCTGCGCAAACAGCTGCGCACCATGCCGTACCACCTGACCCTCGATACCGCCTTTGTCCGCGTCATCGACTACTGCGCCAACGTCCACGGCGACAGCTGGATCACCGTCGACATCCGCCGCTGCTACACCGAACTCTACCGCCAGGGCCGCGCGCACAGCTGCGAACTCTGGCACGGCGATTCCCTCATCGGCGGCATGTACGGCGTCGGCCTGGAGCGCATCTTCTGCGGCGAATCCATGTTCAGCCTGCGTCCGTCGGCGTCAAAAATCGTCCTTGTCCGCCTCTGCCAATACCTCGCCCGCCTCGGCATCGACACCCTCGATACCCAATTCCTCACGCCGCACCTCATCAGCATGGGCGGCATCCATATCCCGCGCCGCGACTACCTCGCCCGCCTCACCGACAACCCCGACGCCCACCGTGGCCGCTGGCAGTGGCAGGAAACGGGATAAATACCGGTTTTGTCGCTCTTCAAGAAGTTCATAATAAAAAGGCCACCTAAAAAAGTGGCCTTTTGCAGTTGAGTATTACGAATTTGCAGAATAAGAGATAAATCTGAGACTATTTTTTTACGGCATCTTTTATATCAGACCATTTATCTGCGACAGCCTCTTTAGCATCAGACAACTTATCGGCTGCCGCATCTTTAGCGTCAGACAGCTTATCGGCTGCTGCATCTTTGGTGTCGGTAAATTTATCTACCACGGCATCTTTAGCATCAGACAGCTTATCTGCAGCCGCATCTTTGATGTCGGTAAATTTATCTACCACAGCATCTTTAGCGTCAGACAACTTATCTGCAGCCGCATCTTTGATGTCGGTGAATTTATCTACCACGGCATCTTTAGCATCAGACAGCTTATCTGCAGCCGCATCTTTAGCATCAGACAGCTTATCTGCAGCATCAGATAACTTATCTGCTGCCGCATCTTTGATGTCGGTGAATTTATCTACCACGGCATCTTTCACATCAGACAATTTATCTGCTACCGCATCTTTGATGTCGGTGAATTTATCTACCACGGCATCTTTCACATCTGACAGTTTTTCTACAGTAGCGTCTTTTACATCTGTAAAAGTATCAGAAATAGTTTCACTTACTTTTGAAACATTATCGGTTGAGGAATTATTACCAACGTTTGTATTGGCAGAGTGTTTATTTTCCATAGTAGGCTCCTAATGTTTGCATATTATTTTTTGATGCTTTGCTTTCAGCACACATTTATCGACTTAAGATGATTACGCTGTCGATAAATTTGAATATACCAATATTTTTGTTAAATTTCCATGTTTTTTCTTTTTTTTTGTGAAATATCATATCCATTTTCACAAAAAGCCACGAAAACCGCCTGCCAAGCGAGATAAAACCCAGGTTTGTCGCCAGGATAGACAAAATCTGTGACCCAAATACCTGCCCAAACAAGGCGGGCGCGCACTACACTATCCCCTCTTTTCTAACCCACTCGCCGCCCATGACCCGCCCCGACCTCGCCCGCCTCTACCAAGCCAGCCCCTACGCCGCCGCCCAACTCGAACGCCACCCTGACTGGCTGGCCGACCTTGACCTCGCTGCCAGTCCCGGCGAAGACTACCGCGCCACTTACGCCGCCGAAAACCCGCCGCCGGAAGACGAAGCGACGCTGATGCGGCAACTGCGCCAGTACAAACACCGCCGGCAAATCCGCCACATCCACGCCATCGTGAATGGCCACATCGACGAACCCACCTTCCTCGCCCGCACCAGCGCGCTCGCCGAAACCCTGATTGCCGCCGCGCACGACTGGCAATTCGCCGCCCACTGCGCCCGTTACGGCACCCCGCTGGATAGCGACGGCAAACCCATGCCCATGCTCATCCTCGGCATGGGCAAACTCGGCGGAGGCGAACTCAACTTCTCCTCCGACATCGACCTCATCTACGCCTACCGCGCAAACGGCACAACAAGCGGCGGACGCAAACCCGAAGAACACGAAACCTGGTACCGCAAACTCGCGCAGCGCCTCATCCACACCCTCGACGCCGTGACAGAAGACGGCAACGTTTACCGCGTGGACATGCGCCTGCGCCCCTTCGGCCAGACCGGCCCGCTCGCCCTGACTTTCGCCGCGATGGAACAGTACTACCTCATCCACGGCCGCGACTGGGAACGCTACGCCCTGATGAAAGCCCGCCCCGTCGCCGGCGACATCGACGGCGGCCGCGAACTGCTCGCCACCCTGCGCCCCTTCACCTACCGCCGCTACCTCGACTACGCCGCCCTGAACGCCCTGGCCGACATGAAACAAAGCATCAACCGGCAAATCCGCGAAGAAGGCATGGAACGCCACATCAAACTCGGCGCGGGCGGCATCCGCGAAGCCGAATTCACCGTGCAGGCCATCCAGATGATCTACGGCGGCCAATACCCGGCACTACAAACCCCGTCACTCCTCACCGCCCTCGACCACATCCGCGCGCGCGGCCTCATGTCCGCCGCCGACACACAGGCCCTGCAAGACGCCTACCTCACCCTGCGCAGCGTCGAAAACGCCCTGCAATACCGCGACGACCAACAAACCCACAGCCTGCCGGACAACGATGACGACAACACCTGGCAGCGCCTCGCCACCGCCTGCCACGCCGAAAACATCCCCGCCCTGCAAACGCGCATCCAGCAGGCGCGCGACACCATCCACCAGCACTACACTGCAACCATCGCCGACGAAGACACCCCCGCGCCCGACCCCATCGCTGACGACCTCGCCGCCGTGGATTGGGCCGACCCGGACGACGCCCACCTCGCGCGCTGGCTTGACGACAACATCCGCGACAACAACAGCCGCACCCAAATCGCCGCCGCCCTCGCCGCCTACACCCGTGCCAACAACTGGCACCGCCTGCCACAGCAAACCAACAACCGCCTGCACCGCCTCATCCCCGCTGTCCTCAGCCAGGCCGTACAAAACGCCCAGCTTGACGGCCTCGCCGGCATCCTCGACCTCATCACCGCCGTCAGCGGCCGCAACAACTACATCACCCTGCTCACCGAACAACCCGCGCTCACCAACCACCTGCTCAACATCGCCGCCAACGCCGCCTGGCTCATCCACTACATCGCCGCGCACCCGCTTGTCCTCGACGACCTCAACAACGAACGCCGCCTGCCGCCGGGCCGCACCGCCCTGCAACAAGACCTCACCGCGCGCCTGCAAAACATCGACGACGAAGAAACCTGGCAACACGCCCTGCGCGACTACAAACACGTCCAGACCTTCAAAACCGCCTGGGCGGACATCCACGGTCACCTGCCGCTGATGCAAGTGAGCGACCAACTCAGCCACATCGCCGAAACCACCCTGCAAGCCGCGCTCGAACACGCCGAACACACCCTGCGCGAAAAACACGGCATCCCGCGCAAAGCCGACGGCAGCCCGGCCGAAATCGCCATCATCGGCTACGGCAAACTGGGCGGCCTCGAACTCGGCTACGGCTCAGACCTCGACATCATCTACCTCTACGACGACGGCGACACGGACGGCATGACCGACGGCGAAAAACCCATCGACAACCAGCGCTACTACACCCGCCTCGCCCAACGCACCAGCAACCTGCTCGGCGCCGCTAGCAGCAACGGCACCATCTACACCATCGATACTCGCCTGCGTCCCGGCGGGGCAAGCGGCCTGCCCGCCGTCAGCATCCAGGGATTCGCCCGCTACCAGCGCGAAAACGCCTGGACCTGGGAACACCAGGCACTCACCCGCAGCCGCGCCGTGGCGGGGAGCCCTGCCCTTGGTGAACGTTACACCCGCCTGCGCCACGAACTGCTCACCCGTCCGGCCAAAGCGACCCTGCGCGAAGACATCCTCGCCATGCGGCAAAAAATGCACGACAACGCCGCGCCACTGCCGCCGGACACCTTCCACCTCAAACAAAGCGCGGGCGGCCTCATCGACATCGAATTCATCGTCCAATACCTGCTGCTCGCCCACGGCGAGGCAGAACCCATCCTCAGCCGCATGAGCGACAACATCCGCCAACTCGCCGCACTGGAAGCCACCGGCATCCTCACCTCATCGCAGGCCATGACCCTGCGTGACGCCTACCGCAAACTACGCGCGGAAGCCCACCACCGCCAGCTGAACGACCGCGACAAACGCGTTCCCGCCGCCCCCTGGCAAGCACTGCGCGACCACATCTGCGCCATCTGGCGCGACATCTTCGCCCTCAACTGAAAACGGGTATTACGCCGCTTGGCGGCCGCCCGCAAACCCAGTATCTATCCCGCTCAAACCAGAAAGCTGCACCAACAAGCCCTTGCCCCGTGGGAGAGGGGTTGGGGAGAGGGTTAGACAAACTGCGCAGCAACAAAACCCAGGCTTTATCCCGTTTGGTGGTCTACCACGAACCCAGCATCTATCCCGCTCGGCGGCCTGCCACGAGCCCAGAAGCCAGAAAGCTGCACCAACAAGCCCTTGCCCCGTGGGAAAGAGGTTGGGGAGAGGGTTAGACAAACTGCGCAGCGACAAAACCCAGGATCTATCCCGCTTGGCGGCCTGCCACGAGCCCAGTATCTATCCCGCTTGACGTGTGTCCACAAACCAGAAAACCGCGCCAACAAGCCCCTCGCCCCGTGGGAGAGAGGTTGGGGAGAGGGTTAGACAAACTGCGCAGCGACAAAACCCAAGCTTTATCCCGCTTGGTGGTCTACCATGAGCCCAGCATCTATCCCGCTCGGCGGAGCCAGCAATTACCTCGCTTGGCGGACTTTAGCCCACCATCCGCATGAAGCATCCTCCATCACAGCAAATAACCGTCCAAGCGTCGTTGGACAACCGTCCAATGCCGCACTATACTCTTGGACAATTGTCCAAACGACCTGACCATGACCGCCATCACCATTAACCACCTCACCCACCGCTACGGCAAAACCACCGCACTGGACAACATCAGCCTCACCCTGCCGCGCGGGGCGACCGTCGGCCTCATCGGCCCGGACGGCGTCGGCAAAAGCACCCTGCTCGGCATCATCGCCGGCGTGCGCCGCATCCAGAGCGGGCAAGTGCGCGTCCTTGACGGCGACATGACCCGCGCGCGCGACCGCCTTGCCCTCTCGCACCGCATCGCCTACATGCCGCAAGGACTGGGGCGCAATCTCTACCCCACCCTCAGCGTTTACGAAAACATCGACTTCCACGCCCGCCTCTTCGGCCTTGAACGCCGCGAACGCCGTGCGCGCATCCAGCGCCTCCTGGACGCGACCGGCCTCGCCCCCTTCCCCGACCGCGCCGCCGGCAAACTCTCCGGCGGGATGAAACAAAAAGTCAGCCTCTGCTGCGCCCTCGTCCACTCGCCCGACCTGCTCATCCTTGACGAACCCACCACCGGCGTTGATCCCCTGTCGCGCCGCCAGTTCTGGGCGCTGGTGCACGACCTGCAACAAGAAACCACGGGCATGACCACCCTCGTCGCCACCGCCTACATCGAAGAAGCCGAACAATTCCGGCAACTGCTGGCGATGGACGCGGGCAAACTGCTCATCAACGCGCCGACCGCTGCCACCATGCGCGACTACGGCTGCGCCACCCTCGAAGAAACCTACATCAAACTGCTGCCGCCGGAAAAACAACAAGGCACCGGCGGCCTCAACCCCACCCCCTTCGTTCCCGATCCACGCCCCGCCCGCCATCGAAGCACACAGCCTCACCAAAACCTTTGGCGACTTCACCGCCGTGGATCACGTCAGCTTCACCATCGAAAAAGGCGAAATCTTCGGCTTCCTCGGCAGCAACGGCTGCGGCAAAACCACCACCATGAAAATGCTCACTGGCCTCTTGCAGGCCAGCAGTGGCAGCGCCGAACTCCTCGGTGCACCGGTGGACGCAGGCAGCGTCGCCACCCGGATGCGCGTCGGCTACATGTCGCAAGCCTTCAGCCTTTACGAAGAACTCACCGTGCGGCAAAACCTCGAACTGCACGCCCGCCTCTACCGCTTGGGCGCGGGCAGCAAAGCCGCCATCAGCGAAGCACTCACCCAATACGACCTCGCCACCGTCGCCGAACAAAAACCCGCTGCCCTGCCGCTTGGCATCCGCCAGCGCCTGCAACTCGCCGCTGCCTGCCTGCACCGCCCTGAAGTGCTCATCCTCGACGAACCCACTTCCGGCGTGGATCCTGCCGCGCGCGACATGTTCTGGCGACACCTACTGCGCATGTCGCGTGAAGACAAAATCACCATCTTCGTCTCCACCCACTTCATGAACGAAGCGGCTAGGTGCGACCGCATCTCCTTCATGCACCAGGGCCGCGTGCTGGCCGTGGGCAGCCCCGCCGCCCTCACCGCACAAAGCGGCGCGCCCAACCTCGAAGAAGCCTTCATCGCCTACCTGATAGCGGATGAAAAACAGCAGAACCCGATAAATACGTCGCTTGGCACCCCATCCACCGAAACCGTAGGGTGGGCTTCAGCCCACCAGACAAATCCCGCAGACGCCACACCAAGCAGCAATAGCCCAGAAAAGCCCGCCAATACCCCGCTTGATGCCACAAACCCGGCAAATACCCCGCTTGATGCCGCAAACCCTGCAAACATCCCGCTTGATACCACCACGGCCTTTATCCACGCCGCTGACCCTATCCCGCATCCGCAGGACATCGCTGCCACCAGTCTAAAACACCCCCACCCCAACCTTCCCCCGCCAGCGGGGGAGGGAGCAGATAGAACCCCGCTTGGCACCCCATCCATAGAAACCGTAGGGGGAGCAACCTTCGTTGAGAATATTGCCCACGCGGAAAACCCAGTAACTACCCCGCTTGACGCTGCAAACCCGGTAAATACGCCGCTCAATGCCACCGCACCAGCCGCCGACACAGAAACCATCCCTTCCCCCGCTTGCGGAGGAAGGTGGCCGGAGGCCGGAAGGGGGGAAACAGCAAACTCAACAACCATCCCGCTTGACGGCACAAACCCGATAAATACACCGCTCAACGCCACCGCACCAGCCGCCGACACAGAAACCATCCCTTCCCCCGCTTGCGGGGGAAGGTGGCCGGAGGCCGGAAGGGGGGAAACAGCAAACCCGGCAAACATCCCGCCTGATGCCGCCACTAAGCCAACCGCTGACACAGAAAAGCCCCTCCCCTACGAGGGAGGGGGTGGGGTGGGGGTAACAGACAATCCCGCCGCCGTAACAAACGCTTCAACTATCCCGCTTAACGGCGCGAACCCAGCGAACACCCCGCTTGACGCTGCAAACCCAGTAAATACCTCACTTGACGGCGCGAACCCAGCAACCACCCCGCCTGACGCCGCAAACCCAGCAACCCCGCTTTCCACCTCCACCCTGCGCTACTGGTTCGCCACCACCTGGACCTTTGCCCGCCGCGAAGGCACAGAACTGCTGCGCGACCACGTCCGCACCTTCTTTGCCCTCTTTGGCCCGATTATCCTTATGACCGCCATCACCTGGGGCGTCTCCTTCGATATCAAAAACCTCACCTACGCCGTCCTCGACCACGACCACAGCGCCGAAAGCCGCGCCATCATCGAGCCACTCGCCGGTTCGCGTTACTTCAACGAACTGTCGCCGCTGACCGACGAAAGCCAACTACTCGACCGCCTCGCCAGCCGCGAAGCCAAACTCACCATCGACATCCCGCCCAACTTTGGTCGCGACCTGCTACGCGAGCGGCGGCCAGAAATCCACTACCACATCGACGGCGCCGAATCCTTCAACGCCGCCAATATCAACGCCTACATCCCCGCCATCCTCGCCGCTTACACCCACGAACAGACGCGCGCGCGCGGCATCGCCCTGCCGCCGCCCGCTGCCTCGCTCGAACCCCGCTACGCCTACAACCAGGACTTCAAAAGCGTGAACGCCATCGCCCCCGGCGTCCTCATGCTCGCCCTCACCCTCTTTCCGGCGATGATGGCCGCTGTCGGCGTCGTCCGCGAACGCGAAATCGGCAGCATCGCCAACTACTACACCTCGCCCGCCAGCCGCCTGCAATACCTCGTCGGCAAACAACTCCCCTACATCGCCACCGCCATGCTGAGTTTCGCCATCCTCTACCTGATGATGCGCTACTGGTTCGGCCTGCCGATGAAAGGCTCGCTCGCCGCCCTCACCCTCGCCACCCTGCTGATGAGCTGCACCTCGACTGCCATCGGCCTGCTCTTCTCCACCTTCACCCGCTCGCAAGTCGCCGCCATCTTCCTCACCGCCATCGCCACCATCATGCCGGCGCTGAACTTCTCCGGCTTCCTCGTCCCCGTCTCGGCGCTTGAAGGCGGCGCGCATATCTTCGGCAAAATCATCCCCTCCACCTGGTACGCCGTGACCACCACCGGCACCTTCAGCAAAGGCCTCGGCGTCCATGAACTGCACCGGGAAATCCTGCTGCTCGCGCTCTACTACGCCCTCTTCCTCACCGCCGCCTGCCTCAACCTGAAAAAGCAGGAAAAATGACCATGAACACCCTGAAAAACATCCTCACCCTCGCCGGCAAAGAACTGCGCAGCCTGCTCGGTGACCCCATCCTTATCATCCTCACCCTCTACATGTACACCGGCGTCGTCATTGCCATGAGCCAGAGCAACACCGACCTCAAACACGCCGCCGTCGCCGTCATCGACGAAGACCACAGCACCCTCTCCTACCGCATCCGCGACGCCATCCTGCCGCCCTACTTCCAGTCTCCCGTGGAAATCACGCGCGACAGCGCCGACAGCCACATGGACAAAGGCGACTACACCTTCATCATCGACATCCCGCCCAACTACGAGCGCGACATCCTGCAAAACCGCAGCCCGCAGGCACAACTCACCATCGATGCCACCCGTATGAGCCAAGGCGGCGTCGGCGCTGCCTACCTCAGCCAAATCCACAACCGCGAAGTGAACCGCTTCCTCGGCCGCCCGGACGACGCCAGCCTCCTGCCCATCCGCCCCGTCCTGCGCACCCACTACAACCCCAACAGCGAAAACGCCTACCAAATGCCCGTCGCCGCCCTCGGCACCGCCACCCTGCTTCTTTTCCTCCTCCTCATCGGCGCCGCCGTCATCCGCGAGCGCGAACACGGCACCCTCGAACACCTCCTCGTCATGCCCGTTACCCCGCCGGAAATCATGCTCGCCAAAATCCTCGCCAACGGCGTCTTCATCCTCACCACCTCGACCGCCTCCCTGTGGTTCATCGTCCACATCACCCTCGGCATCCCCATCAACGGCAGCATCCCGCTCTACATCGCCGGCAGCGCCGTGTACCTCTTCTCCATCGCCTCGCTTGCCATCATGCTCGCCACCCTCACCCCCACCATGCAGCAATACAGCCTGCTCATGCTGCCCGTCTTCATCATCATGAACCTCTTCTCCGGCGCCGTGACCTCGCGCGTCAACATGCCGGACTTCACCCGCATCATCAGCGAATACTGGCCGCACACCCAATACACCCTCTTCAGCCAAAGCCTCATCTTTCGCGGCGCAGGCCTCGACACCCTCTGGCCGCAACTCCTCGCCATGGGCGTCGTCGGCGTACTCTTCCTCGGCTACGCCCTGCTGCGCTTCCGCAAAATGCTCGAACAACAGAACTGAACCATGACCACCGCACGCCCCCTCCAAACCGGGTACACAAAAAATCCCTTCCTCCGCAAGCAGGGGAAGGGATCCAAATGGCAGGAAGAAAACTGCCGGGCTTTAATCCACCCCTTCCAGCAACACCGCGCGGCCAAGCGTTGCCCTCAGGCGGATAGATTTGAACTGCCCGTACTCCGGGCTGCCGTACCACGCCTTTGCCGATGCCATATCGGGAAAACGCAATACCACCGAACCGTCGAAGTCGGCACCTTCCAAAGCCTCGTGCGCACCATTGGCAACCAGAATTTCGCCGCCGAACGGGGCGAGAGTGGGCACACCCAATTGCAGATAGCGGTCATAGGCGGCCTGATCTTTCATTTCATCGCGGATAAAAACAACGTAAGCAGACATAAATTTCCTCGTATTTGTGGAAGCCGCATCTTACCGCAAAGCGGCACAACAGCAGGACCCGATGCGGGAACCCCCAAAACCATCCCCCATTTACGTCGCGCGGTAACAGAAAGGGGATAAAACCCCGCTGAAAACCCGCCTGAAAACAAACAAACAACACAAAAGGAACCAACCATGACCCCTCGCCCCCTCCTCCTCACCCTCACCGCCGCGCTGCTTGCCGCCTGCCAAACCACCACCATCACCACCGCGAGCCGCGTCCCCCTGCCCACCGCCTACGACAGCGCCCCGGTAGCCGCCCAAACCGACGACATCAGCCGCTGGTGGCAGCAGTGGCAAGACCCCGTCCTTGACCGCCTCATCGCCCGCGCCCTCGCCCACAACCCCGACATCGCCATTGCCCGCAGCCGCCTGCAAGAAGCGCGCGCCATCGCCCGTCTCGCCGGCGCCGACCTCGGCCCGACCGCCGGCCTCGGCGCAAACGCCTACCGCCTCGACACCAACCTGCAAAACCCCATCAGCGCCGACACCCGCGCCCTCCTCGCGCAAAACCCGCTTGCGGGCAGCATCCGCGACAACCGCCTGCAAAAACACGCCGACATCCTCAGTCTCGGCCTCAGCGCCAGCTGGGAACCCGACCTCTTCGGACAAAAACAAAGCGACGCCGATGCCGCCCGCCACGCCGCCCTCGCGACCGCCGAACAAACCCACGCCGCGCAACTGCTCATCAGCGCCGAAATCGCCGACCAATACCACCGCGCCCGCGCCACCGAAGCCCGCAAACGCGCTGCCGACATCACCATTACCACCCTCGAACAACTCGCGCGCTACATCGAAGCACGCTACCAGGCCGGGCACACCACCGCCTACGAAAAAGACGAAATCCAGAGCCGCCTCAACGCTGCCAAAGCCAAACGCAGCACCCTGGATGCCGAAAAAAACGCCGCCGTGCGCGCCATCGCCATCCTCTGCGGCGACACCCCGCAACACTACCGCCTGCCGGACAGCCCGCGTGACACCCTTGCCCACCCGCCTGCCGCCCCGCGTGGCCAAACCCCGCAAGGCCTCATCGAACGCCGCCCCGACCTGCGTGCCCGTGCCGCCGAAACCCAGGCCTACGCCGCGAAACTCGCCAGCGCCAAAGCCGACCTCCTGCCGCGCATCAAACTCGACTTCCTCGGCCAGGGCATCCTCAACATTGACGGCGACCACGCCCTCAAAGGCTGGATGAGCCTGCTCACCGCCGGTATCCAGGTCCCGATCTACACCCACGGCAGAATCCAGGCCAACATCGACGCTGCCGACGCCCGCCTCAAAACCGCGCTGCTGCAATACGACCGCACCCTGCTACAAGCGCTGGCCGACGTCGATAACGCCTACCAGGGCGAAGCCGCCCTCGCCGAACAAGCGCAGCACCTCAGCGAAGCACTCGCAAACGCCGAACAACAGGCGGCGGATGCCGAAAAACTCTACCGCTACGGCAACAAAACCCTCGCCGAAGCGCTGACCGCCCGCCTGAATGCCGTGCAGACCGAAGAAGCCCTCATCCAGAACCGCCTCGCCCACGCGCAAATGCTCACCGCCCTCTACAAAGCCCTCGGTGGCGGCTGGACGGCAGACAGCACCCCCAACCCATAACCGCCACCAAGCGGGCTATAGAAAATAGCTTCATGACAAGGAGAAAAATGAGCGTTAAACGTATCGTGGCAAATATCAAAGCGCCCCAACCCGCTGCTGCAAAGGCTTTCTACCACGACTTGCTCGGACTGGAGTTGGTGATGAACCACGGCTGGATACAGACCTACGGGCAAGACGCAGCCATGCCGGTGCAGATCAGTTTTGCCAGTGAAGGCGGTTCTGGTACGCCCGTGCCCGACCTGTCTATTGAAGTGGACAATTTTGACGAACTATTGGCACGCATGAAGAGCGCGGGTTTCCCGCCCGAATACGGCCCCGTTACCGAACCGTGGGGTGTCCGCCGTTTTTTCGTGCGTGACCCGTTCGGGCGGCTAGTGAATATTTTGCAGCATGAATAAACGCAGGGGGGACTCGCTGCTTACGCGTTTTTGTGCTGTAAGACGGTCTGAAACAGCAAGTCCCGCAGAATGCAACCGCTTCCGCCACTGCACGACATTTCCCAAGCCCCCTAAAAACGCACAGCGATTCTTGGGAAACCCTCAGCATCACACATACCGTTTCCCTTGTGTCCTCTCCATTTAAAACAACTATACAATGCCCGCCCTGACACCCACTAACAGGACAAACCATGCCCTATCCCGCTCCCGACGGCGTCGTCTTCGATTGCGACGCCACCCTCTCCGCCCTTGAAGGCATCGACGAACTTGCCGCACAAGCGGGCGTCGCTGCAGAAGTCAGCACCCTCACCCACCGTGCTATGAATGGTGACATCCCGCTGGAAGCCATCTATGGCGAACGTCTCGCCCTCATCCGCCCACCGCGCGCCTCTCTTGCCGCTATCGCCCGCCGCTATCAGGAATCCATCGTCCCCGGAGCGCGCGAAATCATCGCCGCCTTGCAGGCACGCGGCATCAAAACCGCCATCGTCAGCGGTGGCCTGCTTGACGCGGTACTGCCACTGGCGGCTGCCGTTGGCGTGGCAGCGGCAGATACTTTCGCGGTCAGCCTGCAATTCGACGACGCCGGCAACTATCTGCGCTACCTCGATAACCCGCTCACCACCGCTGGTGGCAAGGCGGAGGTTGTCGCTGCCTGGAAAAAGCAGCATGGCCTCAAACACGTGGTGATGGTCGGTGACGGCATGAGCGATGTTGCCGCCCGCACCCCAAACGCTGCCGACCGCATCATCGGTTACGGCGGTGTGGTCGAACGCGCCGCCGTACGCGCCGCTGCCGATCAATACAGCACCGCCCGCGATCTGCGTGAACTCTTGCCGCTTATCCTGGATGATGCATAGCAGGCAGTAGCGCATATCATGGAATGAAGAGAGGAAGAAGGCGGGCTAAATGCCCGCCTTCTTCATCAAAGTAGTGTCATGGACGCTAAAGATGGCGTTGCACAACTATCAAAGTTGCTCAGAAACACCCTGTTTTTCCCGTGCTTCCATCGCTGTTTCCGATAGCCGACGCTCTTACGGATGGCGCTGTGTTTGGCGGCGGTGCTGGGTTCATCCCAGAATTGCAGGCACTGGGGCATGATGGCCTCGTGTGGTGACAGGCGGTGCACGCTTATGGCACGGGCTGGAGGAAATAGGAAATCCCGCTATTTTTGTTTGCGGCGGACGCTTGCCACGTCTTTGACTTGCGCGATGCGGTCGATGACACGCGAGAGTTGTTCCATGTCGGTGATTTCGAGGGTGAAGGTGCCGTAGATGCGGTTGCGGTTGTCCTGCTGCATTTTGACGTCGAGGATGGCAATTTTTTCGTTGGCCAGTATTTGACTGATGTCGCGCAGGAGGTGCGGGCGGTCGAAGGCTTCGATGGCAATAACCACGGTGAAGAGGCCGCTTGCGCCGGCGTTCCAGTGTACGTCGAGGATGCGTTCGGGATGAGCTTTGGCGAGGTGCTGCAGGTTGGGGCAGTCGGCACGGTGGATGTTCACGCCCCGTCCCTGGCTGATGAAGCCGCGTATGGCGACGGGCGGCACGGGCTGGCAGCAGGTGGCGTAGTTGACGAGGAGGTTGTCCACGCCGTCGATATCAATCTTTTGCCGGCTCTGTTTGCGCGGCGCTTTGACCGGGATGCGCGCCAGACGTTCGTCCAGGGTCGGCTGTTCGGCGCTTTTCTGCTGGCGGGCGCTAAGTTCGTGGATGATGTTAAGGACGCCGATGTCGCCGAAGCCGATACCAGCGTAGAGATCGGTGATGCTGTGGACGTTGCTTTGTCGCGCGATGTCTTCCAGCATTTTGTTGTCGAGGGTGATGCCGAGGCGGCGGCTTTCCCGCTCAAGCATTTCTTGTCCGGCCTGGACGCTTTTTTCTTTTTCGAGCTTTTTGAAGTAGCTGCGCACTTTGGCTTTGGCACGACCACTTTGCAGGTAGCCGAGGTGGTCGTTCAGCCAGTCGCGGCTGGGGTTGGCTTCTTTTTGGGCGAGGATTTCGACGCTGTCGCCGTTTTTCAGCGCGGTAGTGAGCGGCACGATTTGACCGTTGATTTTGGCGCCCCGGCAGCGGTGACCAAGCTGGGTGTGGATGTGGTAGGCGAAATCCAGCGGGGTCGCACCTTCGGGCAGATCCACAACGCGACCTTGCGGCGAGACGACGTAAACACGGTCGCGGAAGGCTTCGTTTTTGAACTGGTCAAAGACGATATCGCCCCGACTGTGGTCGCCGCCTTCGATCATGCGGCGCAGCCACTCGATTTGTTGTTCGAATTGTTTGCTGTGGCGGATGCCTTTTTCTTTGTAGAGCCAGTGCGCGGCGACGCCAAGTTCGGCGTGTTCGTGCATTTTGCTGGTACGGATTTGCACTTCGATGACGCGGTTTTCCGGGCCGATGAGCGAGGTGTGCAGGGATTGGTAGCCGTTCGCTTTGGGGTGGGCGATGTAGTCGTCAAATTCGGCGGCGATCGGCTGCCACAGGTCGTTGACGACGGAGAGGACGCGGTAGCAGTCCGCTTCGGTTTCGACTTCAACGCGCACGGCGCGGATGTCGTTGAGCTGTTCAAAGCGCAGGCCCTTGCGCTTCATTTTCAGGTAGATGCTGTTGATGTGTTTGACGCGGCCATAGAGGCGTTTGACGTGTACACCGGCGTCGGTCAGTTTGTAGCGCAGCAGGTCGATGATGCGGTTGATGTAGCGCTCGCGGTCCACGCGTTTGCCTTCGAGTTCGCCGGCGATTTCTTGGTAGATATCGGGTTCGAGGGCGCGCAGGGCGCGGTCTTCGAGTTCGCTTTTGAGTTGGGCGATACCGAGGCGGTTCGCCAGCGGGGCGAGCAGGTCGCGGGTTTGCAGGGCGAAGCGTTGTTGTTCTTGTGCACTGTAAGCGCTGAGGTTGCGCATAAGGACAACTTGCAGCGCCAGTTTGAGGATGACGGCGCGCATGTCGCTGGCCATGGCGAGGAGCATTTTGCGCAAGCGCTCAATGTCGCTTTGTTCTTGTTCGTGCAGCTGGTCGATAAGGGCGAGGTCATCAAGGGCTTGCAGGAGGCCGATGACGCCGTGGCAGGGACTGGCAGCAAGGGCTTCCAGGTCGAGTTGTTTTTTGCGCCACGGTTCGACGAGGAGACCGGCGGCAAGCATGGTGGCGTCGCTGCGCAGGTTGAGCAGGAGTTTGACGAGGGTACGGCTGCGTTCGTCAGGTGGGGTGGGCGTAGCCGCCGCGATGGCGTAGGCGGCGCTGAGTTGTTCGCGAGCGGCGTTGTCGGTGTAGTGTTCTTCGGCTTCCCGCAACCATGCGGGTTGCTGGGTGGTATTCATGTCAATCCACGTTGCAGGCGTTCGAGGACTTCGCGCACGTCAATGCTGATGTTTTCGACGGCGGCGAGGGCCTCAAGTTCGGTTTTCACCAGTGCTTTACGGGCACTGTCCATGCGGCTGACGATAGCGTAGCCGTTGAGCATCCGCGCTGCGATTTGCGGGTTGCTGAGGAGGACGCGGCGGATTTGCCCGGCGACGAAGCGGTAGCCGCTGCCATCGGCGGCATGGAAGATGGTGGGGTTGGCCTGCATCAGGGTACCAACGAGGGCGCGGAAGCGGTTGGGGTTGTCCACGTGGAAGTCGGGGTGTTCGGCAAGCGCGGTGATGCGTTCCAGTGCCCCTTCGCTTTCGTCTTTGGCCTGGATGGCGAACCATTTGTCCACAACAAGCGGCTGGGCGCGATAGCGTTCGTAGTAGGCAGCCAGCGCGGCTTCGCGGTATTGGTCGTGACGGGTGTTGAGCGCGTGCAGGACGTTGATGCGCACGGTCATGTTGTCGGCGTTGTTGTGTTTTTCCAGCAGCTGTTGGCGGTAGGCGTCGTCTTCGAAGAGCGCGAGGGTTTTGGCTGCCAGTCCGCGCAAGCGGCGAATGCCGGCGTCTTTGACGCTGTATTTCGGCGAACCGGGTTGGGACGCGGCTTCGAGCCAGTCCAGCCAGTTACGGCGCAATTTCAGGGCAAGGATGCGGGTGATGCGGTCATAGGCGGCGATAGCGGCCGTCATGTCGATGGGATCGGGCAGGTTGTTGAGCAGGGTGGCAAGTGCCGGGATTTCCAACAGCAGCGCTTTTTCGGCTTCGCTACGTTTGTCGTGGTTAAGGACGGTCTGCATGATGTCGCTCACCGCGCCGCTGTTTTCGCGCAGTTCGCGCGGTTTGTACAGCGCCTGTTCGAAAAGGCGGCGATAGAGGATCTGCATGGCTTCGAAGCGGGCGAAGCCGTCCGGCGCGTGGGCAACGATGGCAGCGAGTTCGTCGTTGTCGTAGCGGTGTTGGTAGTACACGGGCGCCGAGAAGTTCGCCATCAGCACGGGGATGAGGTCGGCTTCGGCGCGTTCAAAGGTCCAGGTGGCACTGGGTTTGTGCAGGAGCAGGGTTTGCTCGTGGCTGCCATCGGGGAAGCGGTAGGGGCGGCCGTTTTTGCTGATAAGGGCAAAGCGGATGGGGATGACGAGCGGACGCGGCGGGGTGACGGCGCTGATGTCCTGCATCGCGGCAATGGTGATGCTGCGCTCGCGCTGGTTCCAGGAGGAGGTGAAGGTGATTTTCGGCGTTCCTTTGGTGGTGTACCACTGGAAGAACTGACCGGTAAAGTCGTAGTCTCCGCCGTTGCTCATCGCCTGCGCGAAGTCTTCGATACGCACGGCCTGACCGTCGTGACGCTCGATGTAGCGTTTCATGCCAGCCTGGAAGGCTTTTTCGCCAAGGATGGTGTGATACATGCGGATGATTTCCGCGCCTTTTTCATACACGGTAGCGGTGTAGAAGTTGTCAATAGCCGCGTACTCTTGCGGCTGCACGGGGTGCGACATCGGCCCGGCGTCTTCAGGGAATTGCAGGTTGCGCAGGCGGATGACATCGCCGATGCGCTCCAGCGAGCGTTCACCCATGTCGGCAGAAAATTCCTGATCGCGGAAGACGGTCAGGCCTTCTTTGAGCGAGAGCTGGAACCAGTCGCGGCAGGTGATGCGGTTGCCGGTCCAGTTGTGGAAGTATTCGTGGCCGATGACGGCGCGGATGCCGTGATAGTCTTCGTCGGTAGCGGTGTCGGTATCGGCCAGGACAAAGCGGGTATTGAAGATATTGAGCGATTTGTTTTCCATCGCCCCCATGTTGAAGTCGCTGATGGCGACGATATTGAATTGTTTGAGGTCGTAACTGAGGCCGAAGCGTTCTTCGTCCCAGTGAATGGCGTCAATCAGCGATTGCAAGGCAAACGCCGTCTGGTTGATAAAGGCCGGCTCGGTGTAGATGCCAAGGCTGATTTTCCGCCCTTTCGGGGTGGTGATGCGGCGGTTGACATTGGCGAGGTTGCCGGCGACGAGAGCAAAAAGGTAGCTCGGCTTGGGATGCGGGTCATACCACTGCGCGTAGTGCCGTCCGCCGGACAGTTCGCCCTGCGCCTCGCGGTTGCCGTTCGAAAGCAGGACGGGATAGTTTTTTTGATCCGCTTCGATGCGTACCCGATAGGTGGCGAGCACGTCGGGACGGTCAAGCGTCGGGGTGATACGACGGAAGCCCTCAGCCTCGCATTGGGTGCAATAGATGCCATTTGAGCGGTACAGGCCGGAGAGTTCTTTGTTTTCGTCCGGTTTCAGGCGCACGACGGTACGCAGGTTGAAGTTGCTGCTGACGTTTTTCAGGTGCAGCAGCAGGCCGTCGTACTCGTATTGCTCGGCGGCAAGCGGTTTGCCGTCGATTTCGATATTTTCCAGCGCGAGATGTTCGGCATGCAGGACAACGTGCTTGTCTTGCGGCAGTTCCCAGCCGTTTTCGTCGTGACTGGGCTGGCAGCGCACGATCTTTTGGACGTGGCTGACCAGCACTTCGCCGTTGTTTTGCAGGTCAAATTTGAGTTCGTGGTGTTTGACTGTAAAAGCCGGCGGACGGTAGTCCGCCAGTCGGGTAGTGTTGAGTGCAGCCGTCATCTCGTGCCGTCCGTGTTTAGAGGGGTTACAGGGATTTGATTCCGCTTTTTACCATTTGTGCTTCGACCACGGCAATCGCCGCCATATTGAGGATACGGCGGGTGGTCGAGTTGTTGGTCAGTACATGCACCGGCGCATCCACACCAAGCAGCATCGGTCCGATCATGGTGGCGTCAGTGGCGGCTTTCAGTACGTTGAGGCTGATGTTACCTGCTTCCACGTCGGGCATGATGAGCAGGTTGGCCATACCGCTCAGACGGTTGCCGGGGAAGACTTCGTCGCGCAACTGTGGAATCAGCGCGTAGTCTGCCTTCATTTCGCCCTCGATTTCGAGTTCGGGGTGCGAGGCTCGGATTTTCGCCAGCGCTTCGCGCATATTGGTGGAGCTGGGCAGATCCATACGGGTCCCGAAGTTGGAGGCTGACAGCAGCGCAATTTTCGGGGTAATGCCGAAGAGTTCGACAGCGCGGGCGGCACGCAGGGTAATCGCAACGAGTTCGTCAGCCGTCGGGTGTTCATGCACCTGGGTGTCAGTGATAAAAATCGGACCTTTCGGGGTCAGCATCAGGCTGAGTGCCGCCGCTTGCTTCATGTCCGGCTGCATATCAAAGACGCCGCACACACGGCGCAGGTGACGGTGATACTGGCCGAGAACACCGCAAAGCATAGTGTCGGCATGGCCAAGTTTGACCAGCATGGAAGCCAGCGCGGTGGTGCTGGTGTTCATTTGCAGGCGGGCTTCGGCAGGATCAATACCTTCGCGTGCGCGCAGTTCATGATAAGCACGCCAGCATTCTTCGTAATACGGGTTGTTCATCGGTTCGATGATTTCCACACCCGGATCAAGTTGCTGCTGATTTTCCGCCAGGCGCTCTTCGATACGTTTACGGCGACCAATCAGAATCGGTTTGGCGATACCTTCCTGTACGCAGGCGGTAGCGGCGCGAATGACGCGGATGTCTTCCCCTTCGGCGAAGATAACTTTGAGCGGATTGGCGCGGGCGCGTTCAATGATGGGCTTCATCACGAAGCCGCTCTTGTTAAAGAGACCAGCCAGCTTGTCACGATAGGCTTTCAGGTCCGCAATCGGACGGCGGGCAACGCCGCTTTCCATGGCCGCTTGGGCGACGGCAACCGGAATGGTGGAAATCAGGCGTGGATCGAACGGTTTGGGAATGACGTAATCCTTGCCGTACACCAGCGATTGTCCGCCGTAAGCAGCCATAACTTCTTCACCCGCCGGGGATTTAGCCAGATCCGCGATGGCGCGCACGGCGGCCATTTTCATCGCTTCATTGATGCTGGTCGCCCCCACATCCAGCGCCCCCCGGAAAAGATAGGGGAAACAGAGAACGTTATTCACCTGATTCGGGAAATCGGAACGACCGGTAGCGACAATGGCGTCATTGCGCGCGGCGTGTACCTCTTCCGGCATGATTTCCGGCACGGGATTGGCCAGCGCCAGCACTAACGGATTGTCTGCCATCGTCTTCACCATCTCGCCGCTGAGCAGCCCCGCTTGCGAGACACCGAGGAACACATCTGCGCCAACCAGTGCTTCAGCAAGCGAACGCGCTTCCGTCTTGGCGACAAATTCCGCCTTGCGCCCATCCAGCTTGCCGGGGCGACCTTCATAAATCGGCCCCTTGGAATCGCAGACGATGATGTTTTCCTTCTTCACGCCGAGGTTGACGAAAAGATCCAGACAGGCCATGCCCGCTGCCCCCGCTCCAGAGGCAACCACACGTACCTTGCTGATGTCCTTGCCTTGCAGGTTCAGGGCGTTTAACAACGCGGCAGAAGCAATGATGGCGGTGCCATGCTGGTCATCGTGGAAAACGGGGATATTCATCCGCTCTTTCAGGCGGTTCTCGATTTCAAAACATTCCGGCGCCTTGATATCTTCCAGGTTGATGCCGCCGAAGGTCGGTTCCAGCGCAGCGACGGCTTCGATGAATTTTTCCGGATCGGCCTGATCGACTTCAATGTCAAACACATCAATGCCAGCAAACTTCTTGAAAAGCACGCCCTTGCCTTCCATGACCGGCTTGCCGGCGAGCGCGCCGATATTGCCAAGACCGAGCACAGCGGTGCCGTTGGAAATGACGGCAACCAGATTGGCGCGCGAAGTGAGGAAATCCGCTTGCAGCGGGTCGGCTTCGATGGCCTGACAGGCGTAGGCGACACCGGGGGAGTAAGCGAGCGACAAGTCGCGCTGGTTATCGAGGGCCTTGGTCGGGGTTACCGACACCTTACCGGCGGTGGGGAAACTGTGATAACGCAGTGCTTCTTCTTTTAGCGAATCGCTCATGACTGAATACTCCGATTAAGGTTGAGGAAAAGTTGCGGCAGTTTAACAGAATGCCACAGGGGTGGCGTGCCAATTCAGGCAAACAACCGCTGTCTAGTTGGGAAGTCTGTAAGCGGAATAATCTTTTTCCGCCCTGTAACCCGTAGCAGCACCACATTACAATGCAGTTTTTCCACCGCATTGTTTTTATGTCCCTTTTCCGTGCCGAAGTCTATCAGGCCAGACAAAACCGCTGGACGGGGCGGATCGTCCTGACGAGTCCGTTCTCCTTCACCTTTCTCACCATTTGCGCCGCGCTGCTGGCGTTAGCCCTAGTGTTATTCACTATTTTTGGCAGCTATACCGATAAAACCTCCGTTGAAGGGCAGCTTTTACCGCGCCTCGGCGTGGCACGCGTCTATCCGCCGGAGGCAGGCATCATTACCGCTGTGCATGTTGCGGATGGGGATATGGTCAATGCAGGCGATGCGCTCTTTACCCTGTCCACTTCCCGCTACGACGGCAGCGGCAATGTGCAGGCACGGCTGGCTGCCGAAGCAGAGTTGAAGAAAACCCTGGCGGAACAGGAAATCCAGCAGCAGCAGCGTATTCATGAGAACGAGCGCCAAGTGCTGCAAGGCAGTCTTGCCCGCTTGCAAGAGCAGCGTAAACACGTCAAGCAGAAAATTGCTGCGCAGGCGCAGCGGGTGACGCTGGCAGAGCAGATTGTCGCGAAACAGCGCCGCCTGGTGCGGGAAAAGGCGGTATCGGAGGTTGAGAAGATGCGCAGCGAAGGAGCACTTCTGGAATTGCGTACCGATTTGGAGACTTTCAAACGCGAGGAAGCGGCACTTGCCCGCGACATCGGTGAGCAGCAAAGCACCCTGGCCAACCTGCCTGCGCGGCAGCAAACGGAAATCAGTCAGCTGGAACGGGCAGCGGCGGCATACAAGCAGGAGGTACTGGATTACAGCCTGCGCGGCGAGCAGACCATCCGCGCGGCAGCGTCCGGCAGGGTAAACGCGCTCAATGCCGAAGCAGGGCAGCAGGTTGATCCCGCGCGCCTGTTGCTGAGTATCGTGCCGCAAGACGCAGAGCTGGTGGTGCAGCTTTATGTGCCGAGCCGCGCCATTGGTTTTATC
Source organism: Cardiobacterium sp. Marseille-Q4385 (assembly GCF_916618745.1). Taxonomy (GTDB): domain Bacteria; phylum Pseudomonadota; class Gammaproteobacteria; order Cardiobacteriales; family Cardiobacteriaceae; genus Cardiobacterium. Next base: position 2,257,296 of record NZ_OU745373.1, on the reverse strand, counting down.
GCCCCGGAAGACAGGGTTATCCTGCGCTATCAGGCTTATCCCTATCAAAAATTCGGCCACGCGGAAGGACGGATTCTCTCTATTGCAGAGACGGCGCTGGGCAAGCAGGAATTGAGCGGACTGGGCGTGGTATTCAGCAACCCCGCACTGCTGAACGAGCCTGCCTATCTGGTGCGCGTCAAGCCGGATAAAGCCACCATCAAAGTTTACGGTAAAGAACAGCCGCTGCACATCGGCATGGTGGTAGAAGCAGACATCCTGCACGAGCGCAAGCGGCTGTATGAATGGATACTGGAGCCGCTGTACGGCATTGCCGATAAATGGCAGTGAATGCCGCGCTACCCGGCATAGCCCGTATTTACACCGCTTGGCGCGCGCAAAATCCTGAACCTTGTACGGAAAGAATCCCTTTCCCCGCTTGCGGGGGAAGGTGGCCGCAGGCCGGAAGGGGGGAATACAAAACCAGCATTTATCCCGCTTGGCGAACCCAGCATTTATCCCGCTTGGCAAGAACCCAGCATTTATCCCGCTTGGTAAGAACCCAGCATTTATCCCGCTTGGCGGGCCCAGCATTTATCCCGCTTGGCGGGTCCAGCATTTATCCCGCTTGGCGCAAACCCAGGTTTTATCCCGCCTGGCGCGAACCCAGCATTTATCCCGCTTAGCGCGAACCCGGTATTTATCCCGCTTGGCGAGCCCAGTATTTACCCCGCTTGGCGTGAACCCAGCATTTATCCCGCTTGGCGGCTCACGCCGGAACAGCAGTAGCACCGAAAGACACCACCCGATCTGCCGCATCCAGCGTCTCGCGGCGGTGTGCAACCATAATCTTGGTGATATTCAGGCGGCGCAGGTTGTCATTGATGACGCGTTCATTCGCCACATCCAGATGGCTGCTTGCTTCGTCCAAAAACAGGATTTTCGGCTCGCGGTACAGCGCGCGGGCGAGAATCAGCCGCTGTTTCTGCCCGCCCGAGAGCGCGCTACCCATGTCGCCAATGAGCGTTTCATAGCCCATCGGCATGGCGGCAATTTCCTGATGAATATTCGCCATTCGCGCACACTGCTCAATCTTCGCCATATCAGGCGCATCATCAAAAAAGCAGATATTTTCCGCAATCGAGCCCGCAAAGAGCACATCATCCTGCATCACCGTCGCGCTATAACGGCGGATAAAAGCAGGCGGCAGGGCGTGAATATCGTGCCCGCCCAGCAGCACCTTGCCCGTTTCCGGTTTCAGGTTGCCGGTCAATAGCTGAATCAGCGTCGATTTGCCGCAGCCTGAAGGCCCAGCCAGCGCCAGCGCCTCTCCCTGCGCAATATGCAGGCTGAAATTTTCCAGCACATACGGCTCGTTGTCCGCATAGCGGAAGGACACGTTTTCCACCGTAATATCAAAACGTTCCGGCGCCTCCGGCAAAAGCGGGCTGCCCGTGTGCCCGCTTTCCGTCTCTTCCAGCACAATATCCGCCAGCCGCTCCGCATGCAGGCCGAGCATCTTGATTTGCACGAACTGGTCAATCAGCGAGCCGACCTTGCCCTCGAACTGCGACTTGTACGACATGAACGCCATCAGCGCCCCCACCGTAAACGCGCCGTCCAGCACCGACACCGCGCCCCAGTACACAATCAGAATATTTGCCACGCCAAAGAGCAGGCTGTTGGCGAACTCGAACAGCATCGCCAGCTTCTGCGTCGTCAGCCCGGTATTCACCGTATCCACAAAAAGGTTCATCCAGGTGCCATGCCGCTGTGCGCCCTTTTCAAACAGCTTCACCGTCTGGATACCGCGCACCGTCTCCATGAAATAACTGCTCTGCTTCGCCGCATGGACAATGTTTTCCTCCGTCGCGCGCCGCAGCGGGTAATACGCCACCCAGCGGATGGCGGAATACACCAGCAACATCACCAGCACCACCGCCGACAGCTTCGGGCTGTACAGCAGCATCAGCGCCAGCGTGAACACCGCCATCAGGCTGTTCAGCACCAGTACAAAAAACGTCGAAGTCAGCGTGCCCTGAATACTGTCCACCTCACCGAAACGCGACATCACATCGCCCAGGTGCCGCTTGACGAAATACGCCGCCGGCAAATCCAGCAAATGGCGGAACACATTGGCCTTCCACTGCACATTGAGCGTCGTCGCCAGAAACATCCCCGCCCACGCCTGCAACAGCGACACCAGCTGCTGCACCAGCATCAAGAGGCCGAAGCCCAGCGCCAGCGTGAGGAGCAAATCGCGGTCGGCAGAGACAATCGCGCGGTCAATCACCCACTGCGTGAAAAAAGGGCTGGCCAGCGCAAACACCTGCAACGCTGCCGCCAGCAACAACAACTGTGCCAGCGAGCGCTTCAGCCCCACCACCCCGCGCAACAGCGGCAGGATGCGGATTTTCCTCGCCTCCCGCTTCTCCTCAAACCGCGTATCCGGCCACAATTCCAGCGCCACGCCAGTAAAACGGCGCGACACCTCCTCCATACGGATATAGCGCAGCCCCGCCGCCGGATCCATGATGACAATCCCGCCCCGCCTGACCGCCTGCAACACCACAAAATGATTCAAATCCCAATGCAGAATGCAGGGCAGACGCAGATTTGCCAGCTCGTCCAGCTCTAGGCGCAGCGCCCGCGCGGTCAAGTTCATCCCGCCGGCAAAACGCACCATATCGCCCAGCGTTACCCCTTTCAGCGAGACGTTGTAGCGCGCCCGCAGCCGCCGTAAATCGGTGTGAAAACCGTGGAAACCAAGGACGGAGGCAAGACAGGCCAGGCCGCATTCCGCCGCCTCGGTTTGCAGGACGACGGGTAACTTGCAGGTAAAGCCGAAAGAAAGGCGGGCGAGATAATCGGACATAAAGGATTCCTTGCTGGGGGATAAAAATAAAGAAGGCTGCCCGGATGGACAGCCTGATAATTTAATTATAGAACACGGTATGTTTGGTTGATACTTTTACCAACCACCCGATTCCAGCATGGCTATTTCTGTCCGCGACAATGGGCCTTGCCCAGTAAACACGCCCGTATATGCGGCTCCTGTTAATCCACCCATATTGGAACCTATAGTTGCTGCTCTTGCTTTACCAACACCTAATACCGTCGCCAATCCTCTACCGATAGCACCACCAGCCACACCACCGAGGGCGCCACCGGCTGCTGCTTCTGCAGATACTTCTCCTGAGCTTAGCCAAGAAGTCGCTGCCCCCATACCTGCACCTAATGCAGCATCACTAGCGACTCTATGGGTAATTGGGCTTCTTGCAACAGCGGCTAATACGCGGCCAGTTGCGGCCAAGCCAGCGCCAATGACGGATAGACCAACTCCGCCAGTAACGGATTCTAATTCATTTAAGTTTAATTCTCTCATGCTATTTCCTTTTACGCATAAACAATTTGATTAAAACAGGAAATAATATAATGTAATGAGCAAGCGCATTAATATAGATAAGATATTCATATCGATCGCCTCTTAAAGACATTGGCATAAAAAATCGATAACATAGTGAAGCTTCTATGATAATTAGAAAAGATATAATGTTATACTGACTTATTTCGCCTAATTTATCCCACCATTTTTTGATTATCCCAAACATAATATTTCCTCAAAAATAAAACAAATCTTACTGCATACAAGCTACCGCAAGCCTTGTTTGTACTCCAAGCAGCGTTATGTTTAAGACGGGTTCAGCATAGGCAAAAATTCAGGGTTAGAACAGGACGAAAATGACCGATTTCCACTTTTTTCATCCTGTTTCATCCAATCCCCACAGAAAACCGCGTGTTTGCCGGTTGATTAGTCTTGCCGTAGGCAGGATTAAAAAACAGCAAGAAAAACGGTGGAATAAAAATCCTGGACAATCACGTGTTCAATCACCCCCACTGTGTGAAAAAAGGGCTAGTCAGCGCAAGCACCCGTACGCAGATGATGGTGACAATCCCGCCCCGCCTGACTGCCTGCAACACCACAAAATGATTCAAATCCCAGTGCAGGATGCAGGGCAGGCGCAGGTTCGCCAGCTCGTCCAGCTCTAGCCGCAACGCTCGCGCGGTCAAGTTCATCCCACCGGCAAAACGCACCATGTCGCCCAGCGTTACCCCTTTCAGCGAGACGTTGTAGCGCGCCCGCAGCCGCCGCAAATCGGTGTGAAAACCGTGGAAACCGAGGACGGAGGCAATACAGGCCAGACCGCATTCCGCCGCCTCGGTTTGCAGGACGACGGGCAACTTGCAGGTAAAGCCGAAAGAAAGGCGGGCGAGATAATCGGACATAAAGGATTCCTTGCTGGGGGATAAAAATAAGGAAGGCTGCCCGGATGGGCAGCCTTCCTTACATCAAAAATTAGATTTACTCACCCAAATCTGCAAGTTGTTTCTGTCGAATTTGAGCTAAGTTGTTCATCCAGTTAGTAGCCTGATCTGTTAGGCCACCTGCCGCTGCTGCGGCAGATCCTTGAGCCAAGGCTGTGGTTTGAGGATGACTAGCTTGGAAAGATTTAGGGATAACCTTTCCAACAGCACCAAAAGCAGCACCAGCAGTGGCTGCAGCTAATAATCCCTCACCTGTTATTTTGTTATATGGACTAACGGCAGCACCAATGGAATAAATTACCATACCTGCAAAAGCATTTTGAGCGATAACATTGCCAGCCAAATTACCACTACCGCCTGACACAATATCCTGTTCATGTATAGATAATTCACGCATTATTACTTTCTCCAGAAATAAAAATAAAAAACATAGATTGAAATAAAATTAGCAGTATAAATAACAATACTAGCATACTGCCAGTTTGGGCTAATAATCAGCATTGAATACCCAACTATAAAAGTAATCACAGCTATCATAAAGCACATAATGATAAAGAATTTTACCTTATCATTTAACTCAATCCATATTCCCTTAACTATCCTAAACATAATATCTCCCCACAATCCAACCCAATCTTACCGCATACAAGCTACCGCAAGCCTTGTTTGTACTCCAAGCAGCATTATGTTTAAGACGGGTTTAGCATAGGCAAAAATTCAGGGTTAGAACAGGGCGAAAATGACCGATTTCCACTTTTTTCATCCTGTTTCATCCAATCTCCACAGAAAACCGTCTGTTTGCCGGTTGATCAGTCTTGCCGTAGGCAGGATTAAAAAACCGCAAGAAAAGCGGCGGGGCAAAAATCCATTTTTCACAGGATCATCGTCAATCCACTGATAATAAAAGAATATTTACCGACCCAACAGTTTGCACTGCGCGACTCAGTGCATCTGACGCTTGCCCCGCAAAGGGGCTTCTGCTTACCATGCATCCATCTGGACAGGGTGAAGACAGGGATGTTGTTTCCTCTCGTTTTTCCCCATTAGCACCGGCTTTTTCAACAACCGACAGAGTAAGGAGACACCATGATCAATACCACCCTCCTCCAAAATTTGCGCAAGGCCCGTCATCTCACGCAGGAAGACATGGCCGAGAAGCTCGGCATTGCTTCTTCCACCTATGCCCGCATGGAACGCGGCCAGGTGCCGCCGAGAATTGACCGCTTGCAGCAGCTTGCCCAAGTCCTGCAAACCGAAGTTGCCGCGTTATTGGCACAACAGGACAGCGGATTAGATTGACGTCGCTATTTGCAGAGGAGATCTTGTGTTTAAGATATTTAAGGAGCGATGGAATAAACTAAGCCCTGATGGACAATGGTGGGTAATTATCTTCCTCGTTTCTATTGAAGCTGCCTTATTCTATCGGTTTTTTATTCCGATAGATATAAAAATGGAATATGGGAAAAGTTTTACACATGTTGTAAATTTAATTATTCATTATGCAGTTCTCTTTCCCATATTAGGTCAATTTTTTATTTGCAAAGGCAAATAGCATTCGTGAATTAGATAAAAAAGCCCCGCACAAGCGGGGCTTTTATTTAAGGTCAAATCCTCATCCGGCAAACAGCCGCTGGCGGCGCGCTTCAAACAGCATTACGCCGCAAGCAACGGAAACATTCAGGCTTTCCATCGCCGCATCAATCGGGATACGCGCGAGGAAATCGCACTGTTCGCGCAGACCGTGGCGGATGCCTTCTGCTTCATTGCCGACGATGATGGCGAGCGGCAGGTTGAGGTCGGTGGCATAAATGGTCTGCGCCGCTTCGCCCGCACCGCCGACTATCCAAATGCCTTGCCGCTGCATCGCTTCGACTTCGCGGCGCAGGTTGCTGACTTTATATATGGGCAGCACATCCGCCGCGCCGCAGGAGACTTTTGCCACTGCCGGGGTGATGTCAGCGGCACGGTTGTTCGGAATCAGCACCGCGTGCACTCCGGCGGCGAGCGCGCTACGCAGGCAGGCGCCGAGGTTGTGCGGGTCCTGGATGCTGTCCAGCACGAGGATAAGCGGCTTATCGATGCCCGCTACCGCATCCTGCCAGCTTGCTGCCTGCGCCTGGCTTTCGCTGAGGGCGGCAATACCCTGATGGCGCACGCCGGGCAGCATCATGTCAATTTCGTAGAGGGCGACGGTTTCCACCGGCACGTGGCGCGCCCGGGCGTCGGCGACCAGCGCGGCGACGTTTTTCGATTTCTTGTTATCGGCGACGAAAAGGCGGCGCACTGCGCCATCATCGAGTAGTTGCCGCACGGCGTGTACGCCGCCGGTGTATTTTTCGCGAGACATAAAGCTGAATCCTGTGAAAAAAGCACCACCCGCTGCCGGGATATTTCTGTGGCTTTGTGTGGTTTTGCTGTGAGTTGACGTTGTTATTAACCATAACAGTGCGTATTATAACGCCTGCCTGATATTCAGATTACACGGGGGACACCACATGGGAAATTACCAGACACAACGTGCCACAAGTCAGCTTAGTGGCGGTAATGCCGCTTATATTGAGGCGCTGTACGAGCAATATCTGGACGCGCCGGACAGCGTTGCTGCCGAGTGGCGTGCGTATTTTGACGGCATCCGCGCCGGTGCCAGCAACGAGAAACCGCGCCTGCCGGTGCAAGAGCGCTTTGAGGCGATGGCCGATTTGCCCGACCTGCCGGGCGGTGAAGCTGATCCTGAGGCGATTGCGAAACAGGTTGCCGTGCTGGGGCTGATTTCCGGCTACCGCACTCGTGGCCACCAAGCCGCCGACCTCTGCCCGATTCACCTGCGCCCGCGCCGCGAAGTGCCGGATATTGATTACCGCTGGCACGGCCTGACCGACGCCGACCTTGACCGCACCTTTAATACCGGCACGATGTTCAGCGGCGATATGACCCTGCGCGACATCATCGCCTACCTTGATAAAACGTATAAACACCACATCGGTGCGGAGATATTGCACATCCACACCACCGAAGAGCGCCGCTGGCTGCAAGAGCGCCTGGAAAAAGCGGCAAACGGCTACGGCTACAGCGACGAAGAAAAACGCGCCTTCCTGCAACAACTCGTCGCCGCCGACGGTCTGGAAAAATACCTGCACAAACGTTTCGTCGGGCAAAAACGCTTCTCGCTGGAAGGGGGCGACGGCCTCATCCCGCTTACCGAAACCCTGATAAACCGTCTTGGCGCCAGCGGCAGCAAAGAAATCGGCATCGCAATGGCACACCGTGGCCGCCTCAACATGCTGATCAACATCCTCGGCAAACGCCCCGCCGACCTTTTCGACGAATTCGAAGGCAAATACACCCCGCAGGGCGGACGCAGCGGCGACGTCAAATACCACATGGGCTTCTCGTCCAGCGTCGAAACCGCTGGCGGCCTTGTTGACCTGACCCTCGCCTACAACCCCTCGCATCTCGAATTCGTGAACCCCGTCATGCAGGGCTCCATGCGCGCCCGCATTGAGCGCGCCCAGGAAGAGCGCCACGCGGATCACCTCTTCGCCGACAACTACGCCGTCCCTATCCAGATTCACGGCGACGCCGCCTTTGCCGGGCAGGGCGTGAACCTCGAAACCCTGCAACTCTCGCAAGTGCGCGGCTACCGCGTCGGCGGCACCCTGCACGTCATCGTCAACAACCAGATCGGCTTCACCACCTCGAACCCGCTCGACACCCGCTCGGCCATGTACTGCTCGGATGCCGCCAAACTCATCCAGGCACCCGTGCTGCACGTCAACGGTGACGATCCCGAAGCGCTGGCGTTTGCCGGCGAAATCGCCGTGGACTACCTGCGCACCTTCCACAAAGACATCTTTATCGACATCGTCTGCTACCGCCGCCTCGGCCACAACGAAGCGGACGAACCATCCGCCACCCAGCCGATGATGTACAAAAAAATCCGCGCCCACGACGTGCCGGCCAAAGTCTATGCCGACCGCCTCGTCGCCGCAGGCGTGATTGCGGCGGGCGATTACGAAAAACTGCAAGACGACTACCGCGCGCGCCTTGAAGCAGGCGAAGCCGTCACCCGCAGCCTGCCGCGCCGCGCCGACGACCCGCTACGCCTCGCCTGGAAAGCCCTTGCCAACCAGGACTGGAACGCACCCGTCAACACCGCTTATCCGCGAGAAGCGCTGACCCGACTCGGCGAAAAAATCTACACCCTGCCCGGCGACTTCGTGCCGCACCCCATCGTCGAAAAACTCATGGCAGCCCGCCTTGAAATGGCGCATGGTAAACAGCCGCTTGACTGGGGCGCTGCCGAAAATCTCGCTTACGCCAGCCTGCTCGAACAGCGTTACAGCGTGCGCGTTTCCGGTGAAGACTGCGGACGCGGCACCTTCTCGCACCGCCACGCCGTCATCCACGACCAAACCACCGGCGACAGCTACACCCCGCTCGCCCACCTCTACGACGGCCAGCCGAACGTGCGCATCATCGACTCCATCCTCTCCGAATGCGCCGTGCTCGGCTTCGAATACGGCTACAGCACTGCCGAGCCACAAGGCCTCACCATCTGGGAAGCCCAATTCGGCGACTTTGCCAACGGTGCACAAGTCATCATCGACCAGTTCATCACCTCCGGCGAAACCAAATGGGGACGCTACAGCGGCCTCACCATGCTGCTGCCGCACGGCTACGAAGGACAAGGCCCGGAACACTCCTCCGCCCGTATCGAGCGCTACCTGCAACTCTGCGCTGAAGATAACGTGCAAGTCTGCGTACCGACCACGCCTGCGCAAATCTTCCACCTGCTGCGCCGCCAAGTCCTGCGCCGCTTCCGCAAGCCGCTCATCGCCATCTCGCCCAAATCGCTACTGCGGCACAAACTCGCCGTGAGCGACCTGAGCGAACTGGCCGAAGGCCACTTCCAGCCCGTCATCGGCGAACAGGACACCCTCAAACCGGCAGACAAAATCCGTCGCGTCATCCTGTGCAGCGGCAAAGTCTATTACGACCTCCTGCAAAAACGCCGCGACGAAAATATCGACGACATCGCCATCCTGCGTCTCGAACAACTCTACCCCTTCCCGGAGGCAGAACTCGCCGCACAGCTGGCCCCCTACACCAACGCCGAAATTATCTGGTGCCAGGAAGAACCGCGTAACCAGGGCGCGTGGCGGCAAATCTACGAATGGCTTGCCCCTGCCCTGCCAGCCGGCAAAAAACCGCAATACGTCGGCCGTGCCGCCTCTGCCTCGACCGCTGCCGGCTACCTGAAAATGCACAACGCCGAACAAGCCGCGCTCGTGCGCGAAGCCCTCGATATCCCCGAAACCCCGTGAGGAACCCCATGACCACAGCCATAACCGTACCCGCCCTGCCCGAATCCGTCGCCGACGCCACCCTTATCAACTGGACCAAAAAACCCGGCGACCCCGTGCGCGCCGGCGAAAATCTCGTTGACCTCGAAACCGACAAAGTCGTCCTCGAACTGCCCGCACCGGTAAGCGGTATCCTCAAACAAATCCTCGCCCAGGACGGCACCACCGTTACCAGCGGCGACACCATCGCCTACATCGAAGAAGGCGAAATAGCCGATGCCCCCGCTGCAGCCGCTCCAGCAGCCGCTGCCAGCGCCCCGGCTGCTGCCAAAGCCGCCGCTCCCGCCGACGACAAAGCCCTGAGCCCCGCTGCGCGCAAAATCGCTGCTGAAAACAGCGTGGCCGCAGGCGATGTGGCAGGCAGCGGCAAAGGAGGCCGCATCACCAAAGCCGACATCCGCCAGCACCTCGCCGGCGGCAGTCGCCGTCACGAAGAACGCGTACCGATGACCCGCCTGCGCAAACGCATCGCCGAACGCCTGCTCGACGCCCAGCATAACGCCGCCATGCTCACCACCTTCAACGAAGTGAACATGGCCGCCGTCATGAAACTGCGCAAAAAACACCAGGACGCCTTCGTCGCCAAAAACGGCACCAAACTCGGCTTCATGTCCTTCTTCGTCAAAGCCGCCGTTGCCGCACTGAAAAAATACCCGGCGGTGAACGCCTCCATCGACGGCGACGACATCATCTACCACAACTACTGCGACATCGGCATCGCCGTCTCCTCACCGCGCGGCCTCGTCGTCCCCATCCTGAGAAACGCCGAACACATGGGCTTTGCCGACATCGAACAACAAATCATCGACTACGCGGGCAAAGCCAAAGACGGCAGCCTCACCATCGAAGAAATGACCGGCGGCACCTTCACCATCACCAACGGCGGCACCTTCGGCTCGATGATGTCCACCCCCATCATCAACCCGCCACAAAGCGGCATCCTCGGCATGCACAACATCGTCGAACGCCCCATCGCCGAAAACGGCCAGGTCGTCATCGCGCCGATGATGTACATCGCGCTGTCCTACGACCACCGCATCATCGATGGCCGCGAAGCCGTCGGCTTCCTTGTCGAAATCAAACAGCACATCGAAGACCCGACCCGCCTCGTGTTGGGACTATAAAACACAAGAAATTCCTTCCCCCGTAAACGGGGGACCGCAACCCGCAAAAACGCTTGCGTTTTTGTGGGTTGCGGTGAAAGGGGATGAAAAACAAAAAAACCGCCAAGCGGGATAAATACTGACCTCGCCAAAACCAACCATGTACATTCTCTCACTGCACTACATAAAGCCCCTAAGCGACATCGAACAACATTTGCCCGCCCACATTGCCTACCTTGACCGCTACTACGCGGCAGGCAAATTCCTTATGTCTGGTCGCAAAGAACCGCGCACCGGCGGCATTATCCTGCTGTGCGCCACCGATGACGCCGAAGTACAGGCCATCATCGCCGAAGACCCATTTCATCAGGCGGGCGTGGCCGAATACCACATCACCCGCTTCGTGCCGACCAAAACCGCCCCTGCTCTCGAAGCCTACCGCGAAATCCCCTGAAACCCGCCAAGCGGGATAAATACCGGCTTCCCGCAGGGTGGGCTTTAGCCCACCATTTATTAAGCGAAGCGCGTCCAAAAAGAGGAACCTCCATGACCACAACCCTCGAACAAACCCTCAGCGCCCACGGCCTGCACCACTACTGGCAAACCGTCAAACCGCTGGTGCGCAACGCCATCACCCTCACCACCCACAAGGCCGGGCACATCCCGCTTGGCGCCTCCCGCCTCGGTGGCGACCCCGACCTACCGCCGCACATCGACTGGCCCTACAACGGCAAAACCCCGCTCAGTTTCATCGCGCAAATCAACTTTGCCGACAGCAAACCCCATGACCATGACGACCGCCTGCCTGCCAGCGGCATCCTCTACCTCTTCTACGACTGCGAGGCCGAAAACTGGGGCTTCGATCCCAAAGACAAAAGCGGCTTCAAAGTCCTCTACTACGACGGCGATCCCGCCGCCCTGCAACCGCGCCCTGTTCCCAACAGCGATTACACCTTCCCCGCCGCCAGCCTCAACTTCGACAGCCGGACGGAAATACCCAACTGGTCAAGCTGGCTGGTGCGCGATTACAACTGGACAGACGAAGAAAGCGACGCCTGGTGGGAATACTGGGAAACCTGGAACGAAGACATCCGCCACAAACTGCTCGGCCATTCCGACAACATCCAGGGCGATATGGAACTCGAATGCCAACTGGTCAGCCACGGCGAATACTGCGGCGACAGCGACGCCTACGAAAGCGAACGCGGCAAAGCGCTGGCGCCCGGCGCTGCCGACTGGATATTGCTGCTGCAAATCGATTCCGACGAAGACAACTGCAACATGATGTGGGGCGACAGCGGCCGCCTCTACCTGTGGATACGCAAAAACGACCTCGCCGCCCGCACCTTCGACAAAAGCTGGCTGGTCTTGCAATGCTACTGATACCAACCACCCGCCAAGCGGGATAAAACCTGGACTTGCGGCAATCACCCCATCACTCAAAACCTAAGGACAACACCCATGAACCCAACCTACGACATCATCGTCATCGGCGGCGGCCCCGGTGGCTACGTTGCCGCCATCCGCGCCGCCCAGCTTGGCTACAAAACCGCCTGCGTCGAAGCCGCTGCGACCCTCGGCGGCACCTGCCTGAACGTCGGCTGCATCCCGTCCAAAGCCCTGCTTGAAAGCACCGCCTTCTACGAAAAAATCCAGTACGACAGCGCCGCACACGGCATCGGCACCGGCACTGCCACCCTCGATGTGGCCACGATGATTGCCCGCAAAGACGACATCGTCAAACAACTCACCGGCGGCATCGCCCAACTCTTCAAAGCAAACGGCATCGACTGGCTGCAAGGACGCGGACAACTCCTCGCCAACAAAACCGTCGCCATCACCGCCGCGGACGGCAGCGTCAGCCAAACCCAGGCGACAAAAGCCGTCATCCTCGCCGTCGGCTCCGTGCCGGTGGACATCCCCGTCGCCAAAATGGACGGCACCCACATCATCAGCTCCAACGAAGCCCTGTCGCTCACCGCCGTGCCCGAACATCTCGGCATCATTGGAGCAGGCGTCATCGGCCTCGAACTTGGCAGCGTCTGGCGTGCCGCCGGTGCCGAAGTCACCATCCTCGAAGCCGTGGACGACCTCCTGCCAATGGCCGACCGCCAACTCGCACGCGAAGCGCAAAAACACCTCAAAAAACAGGGCCTCGACATCCGCCTCGGCGCCAAAGTCAGCAAAGCCGAAGTGCAGGGCGGCCAAGTGACCGTCACCTACCAGGACAAAAACGGCGAACAACAACTCAGCGTGAACAAACTGCTCGTTGCCGTCGGCCGCAAACCCAATACCGTCGGCGTCATCGGTGCAGGCTGCAAAGTCACCCTGGATGCACGCGGCTACATCGAAGTGGATGAACACTGCGCCACCGCCGAACCCGGCGTGTACGCCATCGGCGACTGCGTGCGCGGCGCCATGCTCGCGCACAAAGCCAGCGAAGAAGGCGTGATGGTCGCCGAAATCATCGACGGCCAGGCGGGACATGTCAGATACGACCTCATCCCCGCCATCATCTACACCCACCCGGAAATGGCGTGGCTGGGACAAAATGAAGAACAACTCAAAGCGGCAGGTATCGACTACCAAAAAGGCGACTTCCCCTTCGCTGCGAACGGCCGCGCCAAAGCCCTCGGCGCAGCGGAAGGCTTCGTGAAAATCCTCTGCGACAGCAACACGGATGAAATCCTCGGCGCACACATCATCGGCCCGAACGCCTCCGAACTCATCCACGAACTCGCCGTGGCGATGGAATACTACGCAGCAAGCGAAGACATCGCCCGCACCATGCACGCCCACCCAACGCTGGCCGAAGCCATCCACGAAGCCGCCCTTGCCGTGGACGGCCGCGCGATACACAAGGCCAACCCGAAAAAACGCTCCTGAAAACCAGGCCCCCGCTCCGCCGGGGGCTTCTCACATCAGTAGCCGCACCGCATAATGCCCGCCTGCTAACAAAACCAAGGAATCATCATGCGCGCAAGCAACCGTCGCCCCGACCAACTCCGCCCCATCATCATCGAGCGCGGCGTAAACAAACACGCCGAAGGCTCGGCGCTCATCCGCTGCGGCGACACCCACGTCCTCTGCACCGCCAGCGTGGATGAAAAACTCCCGCCCTTCCTGCGCGGCAAAAACCAGGGCTGGGTCACCGCCGAATACGGCATGCTGCCGCGCGCCACCCATGAACGCACCGTACGCGAAGCCGCTCGCGGCAAACAGCAAGGACGCACCGTGGAAATCCAGCGCCTTATCGGCCGCTCACTGCGTGCCGCCGTGGATCTCACTGCTCTCGGCGAACGCGCCATCACCATCGACTGCGACGTGCTGCAAGCCGACGGCGGCACCCGCACCGCCGCCATCAGCGGCGGCTTCGTGGCACTTGCTGACGCCATCCGCACCCTCATCCAGCGCGGCAAACTCAAACAAAACCCGTTGCACGGCCAGATTGCCGCCGTTTCGGTCGGTATCTATCGCGGCACGCCGCTGCTCGACCTCGAATACAGTGAGGACAGCGAAGCCGAGACGGACATGAACATCGTCATGAACGACGGCGGTGGCTTCATCGAAGTGCAGGGCACCGCCGAAGGCCATGCCTTCCGCCCCGAAGAAATGCAGGCGATGATGCAGCTCGCCCAGCAAGGCATCCGCGAGATTATGGACATACAAAAACAGGCGCTGGGACTATGAAGAACCGCATCGTGCTGGCCAGCAACAACGGCAAAAAAATCCGCGAACTCGGTGCCATCCTCGCCGCCAGCGACATTCATATCCAGCCGCAAAGCGATTTTGGTATCGGAGAGGTCGCGGAAACCGGCACGACCTTTATCGAAAACGCGCTCATCAAGGCACGCCATGCCGCCGCCATCAGCGGCCTGCCCGCCATTGCCGACGACTCCGGCCTGTGCGTGCCGGCACTCGGCGGCGCGCCCGGCATCTACTCGGCGCGCTACAGCGACGAAGGCGACGCCGGCAACAACCGCAAACTGCTCGCCGCCCTTGCCAATCACAGCGACCGCCGTGCTTACTACGTCTGCCTCATCGTTTACCTGCGCCACGCCGACGACCCTCTGCCGCTCATCGCAGAAGGGCTGTGGCACGGACACATCACCGACACCCCGCGCGGCGACGGCGGCTTCGGCTATGACCCGCTCTTCATCCCGGACGGCTACACGCAAACCGCCGCCGAACTGACAACGGACGAAAAAAACCGCCTCAGCCACCGTGCGCAGGCGCTTGCCGCCTTTGCTGCCGCTTATCGGCGTATCGCTGAAGAAAAATAACGACACAGGGCAGCTTTCAAGCCGCCCTGCCCTTTCCTGAAAACCCCATATTTACGCCGCTTGGCGAGGCCAGTGTTTATCCCGCTTGGTGGGTTTCAGGCAAAAAAATCCCCTTCGCGAGGAAGGGGCAGCTGCCTGCAGGGCAGAGGTGACAGGAAAGGGTTACAAGGTTCAGGCGATGGCGTGGCCGCGTCCTACGCCGATGTAGCGGAAGCCGTGGCGGTGCATGTCGTCCGGATGGAACTGGTTGCGGCCGTCGATGAAGAGCGCGCGGTGCATACGGGCGCGCAGGGTGTTGAAGTCCGGTTCGCGGAAGTGTTCCCATTCGGTGACGAGGATGAGGGCGTCGGCGCCATCCACGGCGCTGTATTGGTCGTCAAGTAGCAACAGGTCGCCGTTTTCCTGGGCGGCATGTGGCAGGGCGCGGCTGGCGGTGTGCAGGGCGACGGGGTCGTAGGCGCGCACTTTGGCCCCGGCATCAAGCAGGGCGTGGATGAGGGCGAGGCTGGGTGCTTCGCGCATGTCGTCGGTGCCGGGTTTGAAGGCCAGCCCCCACACGGCGATGGTTTTGCCGCTGAGGTCGTCGCCCAGTTCGGCGCAGAGTTTTTGGTAGAGGCGGTTTTTTTGTTGGTGGTTGCGGGTTTCGACGGCGTGCAGGACGTGCGGGTCGTAACCTGCGTTTTCGGCCATGTTGACCAGCGCGCGCACGTCTTTGGGGAAGCAGGAGCCGCCGTAGCCCGCGCCCGGCGCGATGAAGCGGTGGCCGATGCGGCTGTCGCTGCCGATGCCGAGGCGGACGTTTTCGACGTCCACGCCAAGTTTTTCGCAGAGTCCGGCGATTTCGTTCATGAAGGAGATGCGGGTGGCGAGCATGGCGTTGGCTGCGTATTTGGTCATTTCGGCGTCGCGCACGGCCATGTGGATGAGGCGGGCGCCGCGTTCGGTCAGCGGGGCGTAGAGGGTTTGTAGCTGGTTGAGGGCTTCTTCGCTGTCTGCGCCGATGATGATGCGGTCAGGCTGCATGAAGTCGCCGATGGCTACGCCTTCTTTGAGGAATTCGGGGTTGGAGGCGACGTGGTAGGGGATGTCCGCGCCGCGCGCCGTGAGGCTTTCGCTGACGGCCGCGCGCACTTTTTCGGCGGTGCCGACGGGAACGGTGGATTTGTTGATGATGACGGCGGGGCGGGCGAGGTGCTGGCCGATTTCTCTGGCGGCAGCGAGGACGTATTGCAGGTCGGCCGAGCCGTCTTCGTCCGGCGGGGTGCCGACGGCGATGCAGTAGGCGTCAGCATCCGGGGCGGCGTCAGCGAGGTTGGTGGTGAAGTGCAGGCGTCCGGCGGCGGTGTTTCTGGCGACGATTTCATCCAGGCCAGGTTCGTAGATGGGCAGTTGGCCTTGTTTGAGGCCGTTGATTTTCTTCGGACAGATGTCCACGCAGGTGACGTGGTGGCCGATTTCGGCGAAGCAGCCGCCAGCGACGAGGCCAACGTATCCGGTTCCGATGATGACTATGTTCATGTGGGTTCCTTTTTGTTGTGTGAGGGATTCTGGTGGGGTGCGCGTCCGTCAGCAGGGCAGGTGCAGGGTGATTTGCAGGCCGCCGAGCGGGCTGCGCGCGAGTTCCAGGCTGCCGCCGTAGGTGTCGGTGATGTCAGCGGCGATAGCAAGGCCGAGGCCGCTGCCCGCTGTGCCTTCGTCGAAGCGGGAGCCACGCCGTGTGGCGCGGGCCATGTCTTCGTCACTGAGGCCGCAGCCGTCGTCTTCGACGCGGATTTCGACGCTGCCGCGTCCTTTTTCTGCGCCGTGGTGTTGGATATGGATGTTGATGCGGTTTTTTGCCCATTTGCCGGCGTTGTCGAGGATGTTGCCGAGGACTTCTTCGATGTCGGTTTGTTCGGCGCGGATGTGGGTGTCGCCGCGCACGTCCATGTGCCAGGTAAGGTTGCGCGCGCCGTGCAGTTGGCGCATGAGGGTGAGGAGGTTTTTGACGCAGGCGGCGGTGTCGATGCGGCGCACGTCGCCCGCGCCGCTGCCTGCGCGCGCCAGGTGGCGTTCGATGAGGCGCAGCATGGTGTCGGTCTGGTTGCGGATTTTCTCGCCATCAACTTGGCCGTTGCCGCTTTCGGCGGTGAGCAGCGCCAGCGGTTTTTTCAGGGCGTGGCTGAGGTCGGCGGCGTGTCCGCGCGCGCGTTCGACGATGCGGGCGTTGCGTTCTAATACTTCGTCCATTTCGGCGGCAAGCGGGTCAAGGTCGGGGCTGTAGCCGCTGCCGACGCGGCTGGCGTCGCCGTTTTGGACGTCGCGCAGGGCGCGATACAAGCGGCGCAGCGGGCGCAGGCCGAGGCGCACTTGCAGCCACAGGGAGACGAGCAGGGTCAGCGCGAGGATGCCGAGGCTGATGAGGAGGACGCGGTCGATGCGTTTGAGTTCGTCCAGGGTGGCGTCTGCCGGGCCAAAGAGGTAGAGCGTTGGGGTTTGTCCGCCTATGTCCAGGGGGCGGCGAATGCCGAGCAGGGCTTCACCGGTGGGGCCGGTAAGACGGTAGAGTTCGGGGTCGTCGCTGCAAGCCTTTGCCTGGGCAAGCGGCAGGCTGCTGTCCCACAGGGAGCGCGAGTGTTTGTTGTTTTTGCCGGCTTCGAGTTGCCAGTACCAGCCGGAGAAGATGGTGCGGAATTCGTCCGGCACGAGGTCGGCGTCCTGGAAGATGTGGCCGCTGTCGCCAAGGCGCATGCTGGCGCTGATGCGGTCGGCGCGTTCGTTGAGCGAGGCAGCGAGGCTGCGCAGGATGGTGTCATGCAGGCGGTCACGCAGGACGAAGCCGCTCACGCCAAGGACAAGCACGGTGGTGATAACGCCCAGCCAGAGCAGGCGCTGGGCGAGGCCAAAGCGGGGGTTCATGGTTCTTCGCCTTCGCCGGGGTTGTCGGCCGGATCGGCAAGCAGGAAGCCGCGTCCGCGCACGGTTTGCAGGAGCGGCGCGCCCAGTTTGCGGCGGATGCGGCCAATGAGGACGTCCAGCGCGTTGGAATCGGGGTCGCTGTCGCGGGCATAGACGTGTTCGAGAATTTCGCTGCGGCTGATGACGACGCCGGGCCGGTGCATGAGGTAGGCGAGGATGCGTTCTTCCTGGGCGGTGAGCGCGAGGCGGCGGCCTTCGTAGAGAAAGCGTCCCTGCAAGGTATCGTAGGCCAGCGCACCGACTTGCAGCACGGGGTCGGCGTGACCGTGGGCGCGGCGCAGCAGGGCGCGCAGGCGCAGTACGACTTCTTCAAAGAGGAAGGGTTTGGTGAGGAAGTCGTCTGCGCCGGCGCTGAATCCGGCGAGTTTGTCGCTCCAGCGGCTGCGTCCGGTAAGGATAAGCACGGGGAAACGGCGCCCTTCTTCGCGCCAGTGGGTGAGCAGCGACACGCCGTCCATGCCGGGCAGACCGAGGTCAAGCACGGCGGCATCGTAGTCTTCGGTACAGCCGAGGAAGGCGGCATCGTTGCCCTCGTGCGCGAGTTCGACAATCATGCCGGACTCGCGCAGGTGCGAAGCAAGGCTCTGCGCCAGTTCGCGATCGTCTTCGACTATCAGCACCCGCATCAGCGCACCTCGATTTCGTCTTCGCTGAGGATGTGGCCGTTGAACGGGTCAAGCGACACTTCAACCAGCATACCGCTGTCGAGTTGCAAATCCACTTCGTAGAACGGACGGGCGTCACGGTCGTATTTCAATTCCACTTCCTGCACGTTGCCGTGATAACGCTTGAGCAGCGTTTCCAGCAAATCGGCCAGCGGTATCATGTCGTCGCGCAGGAAACCGGTTTCGGCGACAGGCGCCCCCGTTACCGCATCGACGAATACATCGCCGCTCTGGCCGTCCTTGTCCATCACCCGCACCTGATAAAAAAAGCGGTTCTGATGATGGCGCAAATCCACGTCGATGACCCGCCCCGGATGGTCAAGCAACACCTGGCGCAGCAGCACCGGCATCGACAAAAACTGTGGCGGTGCCGTAGGCGAAACTTCCTTGCCCGTGACCGCGTCAATATGAATCTCGCGGCGCGAACCGTCAGCGGCGAGCAGCTTCACTTCATACACATTGCGCCCGGCCTGATCGCGGTCGAGCTCAACATCGAGCACCCGCCCGGCATAACGCGTTTGCACGGCGGCAAGAATCTCGGCCAGCGGCTTGAAACGCCCTGCCATCACCGCCTGGCGCGCCGTATCATGATCGGCGGCAAAAGCAGCGCAAATGGCGAGGCCGAAACCGGCGGCGGGAAACAACAAAAACTTCATATTCATACCTCCTAATCGTAGCGAAACCCGATTAAACCGAAGATGAACCGCACCGTCAAAAACCATTCACCGAACATCTGCCATAATCCGCGCTGCGAAAAAACACGCCTGCCAAAACACAATGAACCAAGCCCCCCGCATCGCCCTCTACTCACACGACACCATGGGCCTCGGCCACATCCGCCGCACCAGCCTGCTTGCCCGCGCCCTCAGTCAGCCGCCGCTTGCGGCGACCGTCCTGCTCATCTCCGGCATCCGTGAAAGCGGTGCCTACCCGCTGCCGCCCGGCATCGACAGTCTGACCCTGCCCGCTTACCACAAACAGACAGACGGCCACTACCGCGCCCGCCACCTCAACATCCCCATCGCCGACCTTACCGCCCTGCGCAGCCACACCATTGCCGCCGCGCTGGACGCCTTCGCGCCCGACCTGCTGATCGTCGATAACGTCGCACGCGGCGCGCAGAACGAACTCGACGCAGCGCTTGCCGCCCAACGCGCGCGCGGCTGCCGCATCGCCCTCGGCTTGCGCGACATCATCGACGAGCCCGCAACCGTCGCCCGCCAGTGGGACAAACTCGCGACCCTCGACACCATCCGCCGCTACTACGATGCCGTCTGGATCTACGGCGACCCGCGCTACTACAACACCGCTGCCGCCTATCACCTCGACACCCTCGACAACACCGCCATCACCTACCTCGGCTACCCCGACCCGCTCACGCGCCAGGAAACCAGCCCATCCGGCGAACAGAACGAGCCCCCCTATGCCCTCTGCCTGCTCGGCGGCGGCCAAGACGGCTACACCCTCGCCGAAACCTTCGCCCGCACCCGCCTGCCAGACGGCTGGCGCGGCATCATCCTTACCGGTGCCATGATGCCGGCGGCAGAACGCGCCCACCTCGCCGAACTGCTTGCACAAAACCCCGCTTGCGAAACCCGCGACTTCACCCCCGAACCGCTCGCCCTCATGCAGGGGGCGGCCGCCATCATCAGCATGGCGGGCTACAACACCACCCTTGAAACCCTCGCCCTGCACAAACGCACCCTGCTCGTGCCGCGCATCCGCCCGCGCCAGGAACAATGGCTACGCGCCAGCCGCCTCGCCGAGATGGGACTCGCTGCCTGCCTGCATCCGGACGAACTCAACCCCGACACCCTTGCCGCCTGGCTTGCCGCCGACCATCCGCCGCTACCCGACGCGCGCGACCACCTCGACTACCACGGCCTCGCCAACCTCGTGCAAGCCGCCATCACCCTCACCCATAAGGAAACCCCATGACCATCGGCTACGTCCTCAAACGCTACCCGCGCTTCTCTGAAACCTTCATCGTCAACGAAATCCTCGCTCACGAAAAAGCCGGCGCGAAAATCCGCATCTACGCCTTGGGCCCCGTCCAGGAAACCCACTTCCAGGAAGCCATCGCCCGCGTGCGCGCGCCCGTGCACCGCATCCGCCACCAATACCATGACACCCTGCTCTACTGGCAACACCTGCGCAAAGCCCACGCCCAACTGCCCAACTTCGACACCGAACTCGCCCTCAGCGAAGAGCACGACGCCGCCACCATCGGCCAGGCTATCACCCTCGCCCTCACCGCGCGCGAACACGGCATCACCCACCTGCACGCCCACTTCGGCACCCAGGCGGCGACCATTGCCCGCCTTGCCGGCCACTTCGCCGCCATCCCGTACAGCTTCACCGCTCACGCCAAAGACATCTACCACCACTACGCCGAACCCGTAAACCTCGCCACCAAAATCCAGGACGCCGCCTTCACCATCACCGTGAGCGACTACAACCTCGCCCACCTGCGCACCGAATACCACAGCAGCGCCCCCATCTACCGCATCTACAACGGCCTCGACCTCGACCAATTCCCCTACCAGATCCCGCGCGACCGCCCGCCGCACATCCTCGCTGTCGGCCGCCTCGTCGAAAAAAAAGGCTTCAACCACCTCATCGACGCCATCGCCCGCCTGCGCCGTGACGGCATCGCCTGCGAATGCACCATCATCGGCGAGGGCGGCAAACGCAGTGAACTCGCCGCCCAAATCACCGCCCTCGGCCTTGACGACCAAGTCCACCTCATCGGCAACCGCACCCAGGCCGAAGTCAAAGCCTACCTGCACCAAGCCGCCATGCTCGTCGCCCCCTGCATCATCAGCGCCGACGGCGACCGCGACGGCCTGCCGACCATCCTTGTCGAAGCCATGGCGCTCGGCACCCCGTGCATCTCGACCAACATCGTCGGCATCCCCGAACTCATCCACGACGGCGAAACCGGCCTGCTTGTGCCGCCGCACGACCCGGACGCCCTCGCCGCAGCCATCACCCGCCTGCTCGAAAAACCCGCTTACGGCGAACACCTCGCCGCCAACGCCCGCGCCCACATCGAACAACACTACGACATCCACCAAAACACCGCCGAACTGCGCGAACACATCACGCGCGGCGGCTGACAAAACCCGCCAGGCGGGACAAATACTGGGCTCACACCAAACAAACCCGAATCCATAACAAACCATGACAAACAAACACATCGCCTACATCTGCGCCGACAGCGGCATCCCCGTCTATGGCAACAAAGGCGCCTCCATCCACGTTCAGGCCATCACCCGCGCCTACCTGCGCGCCGGACACCGCGTCACCCTCTTCGCCAGCCGCTACGACGGCCCGACCCCGCCCGGCCTCGAACACATCCGCACCGTACCCCTGCCCGCCCCGCCCAAAGGCAGCACCCTCGAACGCGCCGAAGCCGCCCTTGCCGCCCGTGCCGAAACACAGCGCCTGCTCGCCGCGCACGGCCCCTACGACCTCATCTACGAACGCTACTCCCTATGGAGCGACGCGGGCATGGCCTACGCCGCCGCCACCCATACCCCCGGCATCCTCGAAGCCAACGCCCCGCTCATCGAAGAACAACGCACCCACCGCGAACTCGTCCTGCCCGAACAAGCCGCCGCCATCGCCGCCAACAACTTCGCCCTCGCCAAAAGCATCATCGCCGTCTCGCCCGGCGTCGCCGCCTACCTCGCGCAGTGGCCGCACCAACACATCGCCACCATCGCCAACGGCGTCGACCCCGCCCCCTTCGCCGCAGCGCGCGAAAGCGCCACGCGACACGACGACCACATCCACATCGGCTTCCTTGGCACCCTCAAACCCTGGCACGGCCTGCCGCTACTCGTGGACAGCTTCGCCCGCGTCCACGCCGCAGAACCGCGCGCTCGCCTGCACATCATCGGCGACGGGCCGGGCCGGGCCGACCTCGAACAAGACCTTGCCGCGCGCGGCCTTAGCGCCTGCGCCACCCTGCACGGCGCCATTGCCGCCAGCGACGTACCGGCGCACCTAGCCGCGCTCGACATCGCGACCGCCCCCTACCCCCAACAAGAGAACTTCTACTTCTCGCCGCTGAAAATCTACGAATACCTCGCCGCCGGCCTGCCCGTGGTCACCACCCGTGTCGGCCACCTGCACGAAGTCGTCCACCACGGCGAAGACGGTCTGCTCGTACCGCCGGACGACCCCGCCGCCTTCGCGCAAGCCCTCCTCGAACTCGCCCGCGACCCCGCCCGCCGCAGCCGCATGGGACAAAACGGCCAGACACGCGTCGCCCGCGAACACAGCTGGGACGCCGTCGCCCAACAAATCCTCGCCCTCGCCGACGCCTGAGCGGAACCCCCTTTCCCGCAAGCGCTCGCAAAGTAACGGAAGAGAAAAATATAGTTGAATAGATAAAAAAGCGTAACAAGGCGCGTCGCCGCAGACAGTACAGGTAGTACGGCAAGGCGACGCAACGCCGTTACGATTTTTTAGATGTTTAACTATAACAACCGCCAAGCGGGACAACCATGAATTCTCCCGCTTGCAGCACAAAAAACCACCACCCTACAAACCAAAACAAAACCCGAACCCACACTATGACCGAAGAAGACCGCCCCATCACCCGCATCGCCCACCGCTTTGCCCCCTACCTGCACGGCCAGGCGCCGCTCCTCATCGGCGCCCTCGCCGCCCTGCTCATCACCACCCTGATGCGCCTGCTCGAACCCTGGCCGCTTGCCTACCTCGTCGACCACATCCTCAAACAACACCAGCACGGCAGCCTCACCCCGCACACCGCCATCCTCCTCGCCGCCGCAGCCGTCATCCTCATCGCCGCCCTGCGCGCGCTGGCGGGCTACCTCTCCACCATCGGCTTCGCCCGCATCGGCACCCAAGTCCTCAGCCGCGTCCGCCGCGACCTCTACGACCAACTCCTGCAACTCCCGCTCGCCTACCACCAAAAAATGCGCCCCGGCGACCTCACCCTGCGCCTCGTCAACGACATCAACCAGCTCAAAGAAATCACCGTCAGCGCCCTCCTGCCCATGCTGGCCAACATCTTCATCCTGCTGGGCATGCTCGGCGTCATGATCGTCATCAACTGGCAACTCGCCCTCATCGCCCTCCTGCCGCTGCCCGTCATGTGGTACAGCGCGCGGCGCAGCAGCCGTCTCATCCACGAAGCCAGCCGCCGCACCCGCAAACGCGAAGGCAGCCTGGCCGCGACCGCCGCCGAAAGCATGAACGCCATCCGCACCGTCCAGTCCCTCACCCTCGAAGAGAATTTCCGCCGCCAATTCAGCGGCAGCGACGGCAGCGCCATGCACGCCGACCTCAGCACCAAACGCCTCTCCGCCGGCCTCGAACGCACCACCGACCTCCTCGTCGCCTGCGCCACCGCCCTCGTCCTCTGGCAGGGCGCGCGCCAAGTCATCGCTGGCGCCATCAGCACCGGCGACCTCCTCGTCTTCATCAGCTACCTCAAAAACAGCATGCGCCCCGTGCGCGAATACGCCAAATACGCGGGCCGCCTCTCCAAAGCCCTCGCCTCGGCCGAACGCATCGCCGACATCCTCGACGAAACCCCCGCCATCGCCGACACCCCCTACAGCGAACCCCTGCCCAAACCGCAAGGCCGCATCCACTACCGCAACATCCACTTCGCCTACACCCTGGACGGCCCGAAAATCCTCGACGGCCTCGACCTCGAACTCGCCCCCGGCGAACACACCGCCATCGTCGGCCCCTCCGGCATCGGCAAAAGCACCCTCGCCGCACTACTCCTGCGCCTCTACGACCCCCATCTTGGCCGCATCGAAATCGACGGACGCGACATCCGCAACTACCGCCTCGCCGACCTGCGCAGCCACATCGCCCTGCTGCCGCAAGACGCCCTGCTCTTCGCCACCAGCATCCGCGACAACATCGCCTGCGCGGCAGGGCGAGACGTGACGGACGCCGAAATCACCGCTGCCGCCAAACTCGCGAATGCGCACGACTTCATCCAAAAACAGCCGGAAGGCTACGACACCCAAATCGGCGAACGCGGCTCAACCCTCTCCGGTGGCCAGCGACAACGCATCGCCGTCGCCCGCGCCGCCCTGCGCCAAAGCCCCATCATCGTCCTGGACGAACCCACCACCGGTCTCGACCGCCACAGCGAAACCATCGTCCGCCACGCCATCGAGCGCCTCATCAAAGGCCGCACCGCGCTGATGATCACCCACGACCTCGACCTCGCCGCCAGTGCCGACCGCATCATCTACATCGAACAAGGCAAAATCGGCGAAAGCGGCAGCCACGAAGAACTCCTTGCCAAAAACGGCCTCTACGCCTCCCTGTGGCGCATGCACCGTGCCGCTGTCGAACGCACCGGCGACGACACCTCGCCGACGGACGAAGAACCATAAAGCAGCCCCCGTTACCGCGACCCGACACACCATGCACCCCCTCGAACACCGCCTCATCGCCCAAGACCCCGAGCTGCCCGGCCTGGTCCTCCTGCATGACGACGACGCACTGAGCGCTGTACTGCGCGCCCACGATCCCACCATACACCGCGCCCGCGTCCACTACCTGCGCTACAAACCGCACACCCACTGCCTCGCCGCCCTGCACCTCGAACACCACGACGGCAAACAAAGCCACGCCTACGCCAAAGCCCTGCCGCGCGCCAGCCACGACTGGGACTGGCAACAGCGCCGCCTGCACAAACGCCACGGCGGCATCCGCCTCGCCCTTGCCGCGCACCACCTCCTCATCGCCAGCCCCGAACACGACCGCCGCCTCAACCCCGACCTGCCGCCGGAAGCGACCATCCTGCGCTACAAACCCGAACGCCGCCTCGTCGCCCGCCTGGGCGCGCACCTCCTGCGCTACCACACCGCCGCCGACTACCCCGCTATCCTGCGTGCAGCCAGCACCGGCGCCGCCCTCGGCGGCGCGCCCATCCACAGCACCGACGCCAGCCACGCCAACATCACCACCGCCTGGCTGGAAGGCGACACCCTGCACCATGCCGATGCCGCGACTGCCGCCCACATCGGCGCCTGCATCGCCCGTATCCAGCAAAGCCCGGCCGACCACCTGCCGCACACCACCCCCGCCGGCGAACAGCACAGCCTCGCGCAAACCCTCGCCACCATCGACCATATCTACCCCGAGCTGACCCCGGCGGTGGCCGCACTCATCCAGCAAACCGGACGTGCCCTTGCCCACGACAACCCCGCGCCCTGCCTCAGCCACGGCGACCTATCGCTGGACCAAATCATCCACAGCCCGGACGGCACCTACCACCTCATCGACTGGGACAACGCCTGCCGCGCCACGCCGGACGCCGACCTCGCCACCCTCATCGGCAAAACCCTCGCCCACACCCCAACGGCTGACGCCCACACCCTGCGCGACGCCCTCCTCGACGGCTACGCCCGCCCTATCAACCGCCACAGCCTGCACTGGCGCACCATCGCCGCCCTCATCCGCCTCATCCCCGAACCCTACCGCCGCCGCGACCCCGCCTGGCCGGACACCATGCGCGCGCGCCTCGAACAAACCGCCCAAATCGCCGCCCAACCATGACCCACGACGAACTTCACCCCGCCAACCACCTCGCGACCATCGCGCCCCGCATCCTCGCCGCCCTCAACACCCCCGCAGGCCACATCAGCGCCCTGCGCATCCTGCGCCACAAACCCGGCCGCCGCGCCCTCATCGCCTACACCCTGGAAACCCCGCAAGCACCGCCACAAACCATCCTCGGCAAACTGCGCGTCAAAAGCGTGGACAAACACGGCTACACCATCCAGCGCGCCCTGTGGCAACAAGGCTTCACCCTGCCCAACCTCAGCGTTCCCGAACCGCTGGCCATCCTGCCCGCCGAACGCCTGTGGCTACAACGCCAAGTACCGGGCCGCCCCGCCACCGAACTGCTCAGCCCGCATAGCCCGCCCACCCTGTGGGCAGATATCGGCCGCGCCATCGCCGCCCTGCACCACAGCCACATCCCGACCACACGCCGCTGGAACATCGAAGACGAACTCACCCTGCTGCACGACCGCCTGCACAAAGCCGCCGCCATCCATCCCGAACTTGCCGCGCGCATCCATGCCCTCATCGCCCCGACCACTGCCCTGGCCGAAACCCTGCACCACCGCCCGGTTTGCGGCATCCACCGCGACTGCTACCCCGACCAAAACCTCGTGGACGGCGCACACCTCTACTGGCTCGACCTCGACCTCTACAGCGAAGGCGACCCGGCGCTGGACGTAGGCAACTACCTCGCCCACATCCAGGAACACGCCCTGCGCCACCACGGCGACCTCGCCGCCTGCGCCACACAAGAGCGCGCCCTGCACGACGCCTACCTGAGCGCAAACCCGACAGCTGCGGCCCCCGCCGCCATCGCCGCCTGGACGACCCTGTCCCTCGCCCGCCACATCTACCTCAGCACCCAATTCCCTGACCGCCACCACACCACCGCCCCCCTCCTCGCCGCCTGTGAAAGCCGATTACAAGCCCAATAACCCATGTGATGAACATCCGGGAACCCAGGTTTCATCCCGTTTGGTGGCTGCCCGTGCGCCCAGTGTTTATCCCGCTTGGCGGGCCCAGTATTTACGCCGCTTGACGGGCCCAGTATTTATCCCGCTTGGCGAGATGACGGGAATACAATACCTTGATTAAGCCAATCACCCTGACTGTTAAACACACCGCATTTCCCCAAACAAAAAAGAGACAACCCCATGCCATCCCCTAAATTACGCGCCAAACTGCAACCCGCCTATCAGGATTTGCCGCTGCAAAACGGAATCCTGCGTTGCCTGCAACCTGCTGAAATCAGCGGCGAAAATGCCAAATACATGAAAATGTACGACTGGATGGGCCGCTGGTACGACTTCGGCGAACAATGGATAGGGCGGATTAAATACGGCAACAGCGTCATCACCACGCGCCGTGCCCTGATGCGCGAACTGGAATGGCAGCAGGACGCCGCTGCCCTTTACGTTTCCATCGGCACCGGTATCGACCTGAATTACCTGCCTGCGGATATCGACGTTGCCACCCTGGACATTACCGGCCTTGACCTGTCGCTCGGCATGCTGCGCCGTTGTCAGCGGGTCTGGCAGAAAAAAGCCCCAAGACTGGATTTAGTGCATGCCAATGCTGAAACCCTTCCCTTCCTGGATAACGGTTTCGACATCGTCTTTCACGTTGGCGGCATCAACTTTTTCAACGACAAAGCGCGCGCCATCCGGGAAATGCTGCGCGTCGCCAAGCCCGGCAGCAAAATCATGATTGCTGACGAAACCAGCGATTTCATCGACCAGCAATATAAAAAAAGCGGCTTCACCCGCCGCTACTTTGCTGATACCCACTTTGATCTAGGCGAAATAGAAAACAGCATCCCAGCTGATGTGGTCGAGCGACGCACCCAGCTGCTGTGGGATAACCGCTTCTACTGCATCACTTTCCGCAAACCCTGCTAAAACAGACTTTCCTGTCGCGGCCCGTTTTCAGACGGCGCGAGCATATAGCCCTGCACAAAGGAGAAAAAATCTTCGCTGATTTCAAAATGTCCGTAGCGCAGCTGGCTGGCGTACATTTTCCATTCGGGATGCGTGCGGGCAATGTCCAGCGGGCAATCACGCTGGATGGGGCTGTAAACCACATTACGGCGGAAGGGGATAAAGTCTTCACTCATGCGGAACGGGTAAGCGGTATCGTCCGCGATTTGCCCGCAAGCGGTGAAGGCTTGCCATTTTTCATGACCATGCAGACTGATCTTGGGGCTGTAATAGAGCAGCCAGTCGCCGCGCTTCATGCGGTTGAGAGGTGCGGCTTTGCCGTGGCACACCTGGCAAAATCCGCCTGCCACGCCGCGCAGGACGTGTTCTTGAGAAACCGTGCCGATCCAGTATTTCATAAGAAGATTTCCTTGCGCGCCCTTTTGCCGTCCACGGGGACGCTGGTGATAATTTCAGTGCGGTGATCTTTATTCATAAATGCTCGTAAAGCGGGTGAATCGTGAAAAAACCTGTTTATCCAGAGCTGCATGCAGCTGGCGCCAAAAGCCTGCTTTTGCAAAAGCCTCCATTCAAAGTTAACAGACCCTAGCCTTTCTTCCATAACATTATGATGAAAACAGGTATTTTCCAGTAGATAAACCCTGAAACAACGCCGTATCAGACCCATTGGGGGCGACTGTAAAATAGCCATCCCCACCCATCCCCCCATCCCCCTTGAAACTCATCCACACCGCCGACTGGCACCTCGGCCGCGCCCTCTACGGCCGCAAACGCTACGACGAACAGAGCGCCTTCCTCGACTGGCTACTCGCCACCCTCCGCGCAGAACACGCCGACGCCCTCATCATCGCTGGCGACATCTTCGACAGCAGCAACCCGCCGAACCGCGCCCAAGCGCTCTACTACGACTTCCTCTGCCGCGCCGCCGCCACAACCTGCCGCCACATCATCATCACCGCCGGCAACCACGACTCCCCCACCTTCCTCGACGCCCCGCGCGAACTCCTGCGCGCCCTCAACATCCATATCATCGGCAGCGCAGGCAGCCCGGCGGACGAAACCCTGCTGCTGCGTGCCCCTGACGGCAGCGTTGAAGCCATCTGCTGCGCCGTGCCCTACCTGCGCGAACGCGACATCCGCAGCGTTGACGCTGGCGAAAGCAGCGACGACAAAGCGCGCAAACTGCTCGAAGGCATCCGCGCCCACTACGCGGCGACCATAGCCCACGCCGAAACCCTGCGCGCCACCCACGGCGCGGACATCCCGCTTATCGCAACCGGCCACCTCTTTGCCGCTGGCGGCAGCACCACCGACGGCGACGGCACGCGCGACCTCTACATCGGCAGCCTCGCCCACATCCCCGCCGATGCCTTCCCCGCCGCTATCGACTACCTCGCCCTCGGCCACCTGCACCGCCCGCAAACCGTCGGTGGCGACCCGAGCCGCCGTTACAGCGGCGCACCGCTAGCCTTCGGCTTCGGCGAAGCCGGACAAGAAAAAAGCCTCACCCTCGTCACCTTTGCCGGCCGTCGCCCGCACATCGACACCCTCGCCATCCCCTGCTGGCAAACCCTAGCCCGCATCCACGGCGACTGGCCGACCATCGAAAACCGCCTGCACGACCTTGCCGCCAGCACCACCCCCGTCTGGCTGGAAATCGAATACGACGGCACCGAACACATCGCCGACCTGCGCGAACGCCTGCAACAACAAACCGAGGGCACCCTGCTCGACATCCTGCGCATCAAAAACAACCGCATCACCGCACGCGTCCTTGCCCAGGACCACGCCGCCGAACGCCTCGACGACCTCGACCCCAACGACGTCTTCAGCCGCTGCCTCGACGCCCACAACATCCCCGCAGAACAGCGCCCCGACCTGCACGCCGCCTACCGGCAAATCCTTACCGACATCCAGGAAGCCGACAACAACGCCGAATAACCCTTCTCCAAAACTACCCCATGCGCATCGAACACATCCGCCTACACAACCTCAACTCCCTCGTCGGCACCTGGCAAATCGATCTCACCGCCCCCGCCTACCGCGACGACAACCTCTACGCCATCACCGGCCCGACCGGCGCGGGCAAAAGCACCATCCTTGACGCCATCTGCCTCGCCCTCTATGGCCGCACCCCACGCCTCGCCCGCATCAACAAAAACACGAACGACATCATGAGCCGCCACACCGGCACCTGCTTCGCCGAAGCCACCATCGCCGTGCATGGCCGCCGCTACCGCTGCTACTGGAGCCAGCACCGCGCCCGCCGCCGCGCCGACGGCGAACTGCAAAACCCCAAACACGAAATCGCCGACGCCACGAGCGGCCAACTCCTCGCCAGCAGCCTCAAAACCACCGCCGCCACCATCGAACAACTCACCGGCATGGACTACAGCCGCTTCACCCGTGCCATGCTCCTCGCCCAGGGCGAATTTGCCGCCTACCTGCAAGCCACACC
This sequence comes from Cardiobacterium sp. Marseille-Q4385, assembly GCF_916618745.1. GTDB lineage: Bacteria > Pseudomonadota > Gammaproteobacteria > Cardiobacteriales > Cardiobacteriaceae > Cardiobacterium. The sequence continues at coordinate 2,226,649 of NZ_OU745373.1, read as the reverse complement.
GGACGAACGCGCGCCGCTGCTCGAACAAATCACCGGCACCGCCATCTACAGCCAACTCTCCATCCGCGCCCACGAAAACTACAAAGCCGCGCGCGACACCCTGAACGCCCTGCAAGCCGAAACCGCCGGCATCACCCTGCTCACTGCCGACAAAACCGCCGCCCTCGAAGCCGAGCGGGACGCCGCCCGACACGCAGCCGCCACCCTCGCCACGACACAACAACAAACCGCCGCCGCCCTCGCCTGGCTGGCCGACATCGCCCGCTTGCGCGCCGAACACAGCGCCCTGCGCGAGCAGGCCGGCCAACTCGCCGCAGAAGCCGCCGCCTTCGCCCCCGAACGTGCCCGCCTCGAACGCGCCAATCGCGCCGCCACCCTCGACGCTGCCTACACCCACCTCAACACCCTGCGCCAACAACAACACGACGACGAACACAGCCTCGCCACCCTCAGCGCTGCCCTGCCCGGCCAACAAAGCGCGCTTGCCGCCGCCGACACTGCCCTGGCCAGCGCCCAGGCCGCCCTTGCCGCCGCGAAACAACAACACGACGCCAACCAGCCACACTGGCAGGCCATGCGCGCCTACGACCAGCGCCTCGCCGACCAACAACACACCCTGCGCGAACACGAACAGCGCGTCGCCACAACCCAAGCCGCCCTCACCGACGCTGCCGCGCGCCACAGCGCCCTGCAACAACAGCACGACGACGAAACCCGGCAGCTCACCGCCATCGCCGCCTGGCTTGATGCCCACGCTGCTGACGCCGCCCTCGCCCGCGACCTCGACACCATCACCCTGCGCGTCCAGGACCTCGCCGCCCAACAAAAACAAAACGACGAAACCGCTGCCCACACCCGCGCCACCCTTGCCCGACACCAAGAAAACGAACGCGCCCTCGCCGCCGCTGAAACCGCCTACCAAAAAACCGCCGCCCACGCCGCCAGCCTCGCCGCTGCCCACGACCGCGCCAACCAACGCCTCGCGCAACACCTCGCCGGACGCAGCCTGCGCGACTACCGCGCCGACAAAGACCGGCTTGCCGCCCAACTCGCCGCCGCGCAAAACATCGCCGACCTCGCCACCCGTCGCGCCCAACTGCACGACGGCGAACCCTGCCCGCTGTGCGGCGCGACCGAACACCCCTACACCCACGGCCAGACCCCGCTGCCGGACAGCCTCCGCGCCCAATACGACGCGCTCAACCGCTACATCACCGAGGCAGAAACCTGCGAAAACGAAGAACACAACGCCGCCAGCGCTGCCCGGACCGCCGCACAAAACGCCACCGCTGCCGCGCACAACCGCGACCTCGCCGCGCAAAACCACACCAACAGCCGCGCCAACTACGCCGCCGCCCGCCAACAACAAAAACAAAGCGACGACGCCCTCGCTGCCGCCCACGCTGCCCTTGCCCGCCAACTCGCGCCCTACACCCCCACCACGGCGGCAACACCGTACGATCCCGACGGCCCCGCCGCCATCCTGAAAACCCTGCGCCAACGCCTGCACGACTGGCAACACCACGAACAGCGCCAACGCGACATCCAGCAACAACACAGCATCACCACCACCGCCCTTGCCGGCAGCCGGGCCACCCTGGACGCCTGCCAAAGCGCCCACACCCAAGCTGTCGCCCAACACAACACCGCCCTCGCCACCTGGCAGCACACCCAAAACGAACGCCGCGCCCACTACGGCACACGCGACCCCGACGCCGAAGCCCGCGCCGCACAACACACCATAACCCGCAGCGAACACAACGCCCAACGCGCCCAAACCGCCCGCCAGCAAGCGCACGACACCCTGCGCGACAGCGAAACCCGCCTCCACGACCTGCGCCAACGCCTCGCCCAAAACCGCGCCGCCATCAGCAAAGCCGCCGCCCAATTCCAAAAAGACAGCGAAGCGGCGGGAATCATCGCAGATACCAGCGCACAAAACGTAGGGTGGGCTTTAGCCCAGCAAACAGAAGCCACACCAAGCGACGCTCGCACAGAAAAACCCCCTCTCCCGCTTGCGGGAGAGGGCGGGGGTGAGGGCATCTCGCGCAGCGAGACCCAGCCCTCTCCCGCCGAAATCGCCTACCTCGCCGCCCGCCTGCCCGCCGCTGCCCGCGCCCAACTCGCCGCCCGCGCCGCCGACCTCGATCGCCGCCAACAAGACAACCACAGCCGCCTGCACGACCGCGCCGCCCGCCTTGACGCTACCCTTGCCCAGGCCCTGACCGACGAAGACGAAACCACCCTGCGCGAACGCCAGGAAACCGAACGCGCCCAACAACAGACCCACGACCAGACCATCGCCACCATCAACTACCGCCTTGCAGAAAACGACAAAGCCCACGCCGCCCTGCGCGACAAACAGGCGGCCATCGCCGCCCAACAGACCGAAACCCGCCGCTGGCAGGCGCTGCACGACCTCATCGGCTCGGCAGACGGCAAAAAATACCGCAACTTCGCGCAAGGCCTCACCTTCGCCAGCGTCATCGCCCACGCCAACCGCCAACTGGCGCGGATGAACGACCGCTACCTGCTCACCCACGACCCCGCGCGCCCGCTCGAACTCGACATCATCGACAACTACCAGGGCGGCGAAACCCGCACCACCAAAAACCTCTCCGGCGGCGAAACCTTCCTCGTCAGCCTCGCCCTCGCCCTCGGCCTCTCGCACATGGCGGGGGAAAACATCCGCATCGACACCCTCTTCCTTGACGAAGGCTTCGGCACCCTCGACGAAGAAACCCTGGAAAGCGCCCTCGACACGCTGAGCGCGCTGCGCGCGGACGGCAAACACATCGGCGTCATCTCGCACATCGCGGCGCTGACCGAACGCATCCCGACACAAATCCGCATCACCCCCGAACAGGGCGGCAGAAGCCGCATCGACGGCCCCGGCTGCCGTCGTGGCAACTGACCGCCTGTCAATACCCACCAAGTGAACATAGGTATCTATAGTTAAACATCTAAGAAATCGTAACGGCGTTGCGTCGCCTTGCCGTACTACCTGTACTGTCTGCGTCGACGCGCCTTGTTACGCTTTTTTATCTATTCAACTATACCCATCTCAATAACTGCAAAAATAGCTGAAAAAACAAAGAAAAACCCCTCGCCCGCTTGCGGGAGAGGGGGCGGGGTGAGGGTGTTCGTCCGCAGGATGAATCTCGTCAAGCGGGACCGTCAGGCGTTTTTTGCCCTCCTCCGTCGCTTCGCGACACCTCCCGGGTACCCATGAAAAAAATGCAGGCATTTTTTTCATGGGTACCCTTCCTCCCGCAAGCGGGAGAAGGGATTATCCGCTGTTTTCAAAAAGATTTTCTCTCGCTACGAGATGGGTAGATACCTATGGTCAAGCGGGATAAACGCTAGATCCTTGGGCCATCGTCAGGTCGTTCAGGCGAGCGGTTTTCAGGCCTGCTGCGAATGCAGGGCGCGGTAGCAGGGTTCGATGGTGCGGCTGATCATCAGCAGTTGTTGCCAGAGGTGGCTGTGTTGTTCTTGCGGGTCGTTTTCGTCCGGGCGCAGGCGGTCAAGTTCGGCGCGGATGTGCTCGTGCCGCTGCTGGTAGTCGGCGGCAGTGAGGGTGTCGAGTTGTTCGAGCAGGTCGGCGATGTTTTCGCCCAGGTGGTAGTAGGCGGTCAGCAGGGAGGCGCTATCCGCGTCGTTTGGTTGCGGCTCCCGTTCTTTCTCTTCTGCCGACGGGGAGGTTTTGGGTTTGCGGTAGGCGCCGAGCGCCGAGATGTAGGCGAGGAGGGTGTAGTTGAGGTTAAGCAGGTTGAAGGCGTTATCGAGCTGGTTTGCGTATTTGCGCGGTTCGCTGCTGATGTCGGAGACGGTGCTGCCGAGCTGGGCGGCGTTTTCGTGCGCAACACGGCGGATGCTGCGGTAGGCAACGTCGTCGCTGCCGCCCGCTTGCAGTTGGCCGAGGATGTGGCGCAGGTAGGCGGCGTCGCTTTTGATGGCGGTGCGCGCGGTGTTGTCCAGGGTCAGGTAGCGCCAGTCCGGCCAGAGGTAGGTGACGGCGGTCCAGGAGATGGCGACGCCGATGAGGGTGTCGATGATGCGCAGCGGGATGGCGGCGGTGAGGTCGTAGCCTGCCAGCGAGAAGCTGGTGAAGGCCTGGATGGTGATGAAGAGGGTGGAGATGCTGTATTTGCGGTTGCGGTAGTAGAAGAAGAGGGTGGTGCTCGCGATGATGAGCCACAGTTTGGTGGCGACCGTTGGGGTGAAGAGCGGCGCAACGGAGCCGATGATGACGCCAAGGATGGTGCCGAGGACGCGCTGGTTGACGCGGCTTTTGGTCGCCGAGTAGTTCGGCTGGCAGACGAAGATGGCGGTGAGCAGGATCCAGTAGCCGAGTTCGAGGTGCAGCGCGGCGACGATGGTGCAGCAGGTGAGGACGACGAGGCTGAGGCGCACGGCGTGGCGGTAGGCAGGCGAGCGGAAGCTGAGGTGGTGGCGCAGGGCGGGCAGGATTTCGCGCAGGCCGGGTTCCTGGCGGGCGGCGATGGTGCTGTCGGCGTTGTCTTCTTGCGCGGTGTCGAGGTGGGCGAGCTGGTAGTTGATGCTGCGCAGGTTATCGAGCAGGCGGGTAAGCGGGCGGCGCGCGGGGTCTTGTGCGAGGTGGTATTGCAGGGACTGGCTTAGGCCGTCGCTGTCGCGTTCGAGGCGGGCGTCACTGTGGTAGGCGCTGTTTTGGTGCAAGGCGGTTGCGATGTCGCGACAGGCTTGTGCCTGGCGTTCGATGAGGTGCCAGAGTCGGTAAGGCAGGTCGCTGTGTTTGTGTTTTTCCGCGAGTTCGCGGTAGTCGATGTGCGCCGAGCTGATGCGTTCGTGGATGTCCTGGGCGGCGAAGTAGTAGCGCAGCATCCGTGCGGTGCGCGGGTGGCGGTGCTGGCCGCGCATCCGGTAGTAAAGGGTGCTGCGGCACTGGTTGAAGGCCTGGATGAGGGCGGTGTTCGCGCGCGAGAGTTGGGTTTGCCGCCCGCCGTAGTCGTGGTCGTCCGGGTCGAAGTAGCAGGCTTTGGCGTCGATGTAGTCGGCAAGTGCAGCGTAGGCGGCAGCCATGTTTTCCTGCACCTGGCGGTGCGGGAAGACGAGTTGCACGATGAGCGCGCCGCCGCCGTAAATGAGGGCACCGGCGAGGATGAAGAGCGGGTTGACGTACCACGGCTGGGCGGCGTTGTAGGCGAGCGTGGTGTAGATGGCGACGGTCAGCCCACCGAAGGCGATGGTGCGGTAACGCAGCCCGGCGGCCCCCATGTAGGTGAGGGTGAAGGTCATCAGCAGCATGGCGATGATGTAGGCGACGGTGTGGTCGAGGGTAAGCTGCACGGTGAGCGAGGTGGCAGCAAAGGCGGCGAGGACGATGCCGAGGTCTTTGATGCGCCCGCGCAGGCGATTGTCGAGGTCGGCAAGGCCGCCGGCGATAACGCCGAGGATGAGCGGCATGGCGTAATGCGGGATGTTGAGCGTCCAGATGATGAGGGCGGCAGCGCTGATGCTGAGGATGATGGGCAGGGTCGAGATGAGGTTGGCGTTGGGCAGGGGGATTTTCACAGGGTGGGGCGGTGGTGGTGATTGGGCGCAGGATTGTATAAGCGCGTCGGCAGGTTGGCTACCGCTCCGGGGAAGCGTGCCTATTCCCCGGCCCCGCTATACAATGCGGCGCTGTTAACACCACAGGGATTTTTCATGAACGACATCAAAGACAATTTTGACAAGCTGCTGCGCGCCATCCGCTATCTTTTCAAGGGAGGCAATCTGCTTTATTGGGGGCTGCTGGCCGTTGTCCTTTGCATCAACGGTTTCCACGACTATCAGCAGGCGGAAATTGCGCACAAAATTTTTGCTGACGCGGGGGTATCGCCGGATTGCAGCATCACCGATCCCAAATGTTTCGACGCCATGCTGGATGTCAGCAAAGCCACTTCGGGTAATATCGGCTTCTTCCTGCTGCAAATGGCCGCCGGTTTCCTCCTTGCCTGCAAGATGTTCGACGGCATCATGCGCATTTCCGAGGGACTGGAAGAGGAGCCCGTGCCCTATGCGCCGGTCACGCTTGTCCCCTTCCTGACGCCGCTTAAATACCTCGTCGGCATGATCATCATCGGCATTACCCTCCTCCCGCTAGGGCTGCTGGGCGGCCCTCATGCTTGGCTGTATCCCTTCTTGCTCGTCACCTGGTTCTTCGCTCCGGCGATGATCATGAACCTCATCGGTAATGACAGCATCGGCAGCATGATTAGCCCCGGCGGCTGGATTCAGGTCATCCGCAACATGGGCATCGGGAATTATCTGTCCATCCTGCTCTTTCCGCTCATCACGCTTATCGGTATCGGCTTCGTACTGGGTTTCATCGTCGGCATCATCGCCGGCATCACCCATTCCCCCATGCTGGTCGTGTTCATGATCGCCATCATCCAGGCCTTTGCCACCGCACTTACCTATCTCTACATCGGCTACTTCATGCGCGAAAAGGAGTCGCAGGAACTGAGCGAAGCCGAGCAGCGCGCGCTCTACGAAGCCGATACCTACCGCATGGACGAGGAGGAGAAAAAACAGTTTGCGCAAGACCTGCTCGCTGTTGACGTGCTGATGCAGGAAGGCGGCTTCCGCGAGGCCGAGACGCTGCTGCTCAATTACACCAGCATGCACCGCGACATCGGCCAGTATTTCCCCGCTTACCGCATTCTTTACGAGTTCTACCAGGTGCATCACCGCTATGAAGAACTGCCCGCCCTCGAACAGCGCCTGATTGAAGCCGCCGTGCATGGCAACGAACGCTGCTACCTCTGTGTGCGCAAAGCGGTGGAAAACATCGCCCTGGACGACATCGCCCGTTTGCCCGCCGACTGGATCAAGCCGCTTGCGCGTATGGCCGGCGAGCATCACGATTACAACACTGTGCTGGCACTGACCCGCAATTTCGCGCAGCGTCACAAGGGGCACAAAGACATCCTTGAAAACTACTACTTCGCCGCCCGTGCGCTGGACAAAACCGGCAAACGCGACCAGGCCCTGCACCTGCTTGCACAGCTCATCAGCCACTACCCCGACCACCCGAAAACCGCGCAAATCCGCCACAGCTACGAACTGCTGCAAAAACAGGCAGATGGGTACGTTTCGCTCAATAAAAAGCCGGAACAGGGCAAATAACCCGCAGGAGAACACCATGCCCGCTACCATCCTCTTTCTCGACATCGACGGCTGCCTGACCCGTGGCAAATTTGCCCGCTACGACCTCGCCGCTCTGCAAACGCTGGAACAGCTCGTGCAGCAATCGCCGACCGAAGTCGTCCTCTGCACCGGCCGCTCGCTTTCCTACATCGAAACGCTGGCACAAATCGTCCGCTTCGGCCGCTACGCCATCACCGACCACGGCGCACTGCTCTACGACTATCTCAACGACGACGTTATCCCCGCGCCGCAAATGACGCCTGCTGTACGCCTGCGCATACAGGAGATGGCGCAATACCTCGCTGCGCACAAAAACAGCCTGGACGTACACTGGGAAATGAGCCACGGCAAAGAAGCCTGCGTGTCGCTTGTCGCCGAAAAAGGCAAAACGGCGGAAGACGTGTATGCCGTGGTTACGGCCAACCTGAATACCGACGGCTTCGACCTGCACTGCTCCGGGCGCGCCCTCGATATCGCCCCGCACGGTGTCAACAAATGGACGGGCGTGCAGCATTTCCTGCACCACACCGGGCGCGAAGCGGCATCGCTCCGCCTCGCCGCCATCGGCGATTCCCAGGGCGACCTGCCCATCCTCAGCCAGGTCGATTTCGCCGCCTGCCCCGCCAACGCCGTTGACGTCATCAAAGACCTCTGCCACTACGTCAGCCCGGAAGCGGAAATCTACGGCGTGCTCGACATCTACCGCCGCCATTTCGCCTGAACAAACGCGCAGCCGGGGCGGGTCATGAGCAACCGCAAAATCATCCACATCGACATGGATGCCTTCTTTGCCTCCGTCGAGCAGCGCGACAACCCTGCCTGGCGCGGCAAACCGCTTATCGTCGCGCGGCCGCCGCAGGAACGCGGTGTGGTGGCAGCGGCCAGCTACGAAGCACGGCGCTATGGCCTGCATTCGGCGATGTCCTCGCACCGCGCCCTGCAACTCTGCCCGCACGTCATCCTCGTGCCGCCGAGTTTTGAGACCTATCGCGCCGTCAGCCTGCAAATCCGCGCGCTGATGCTCGCCATCACCGACCTGGTCGAACCGCTCTCGCTGGATGAAGCCTATCTGGACGTGAGCGACAGCCCGCACGAGCGCGGCTCGGCAACACGCATCGCTGAACGCCTGCGCGCGGAAATCCGCGCTGCAACCGGGCTTACCGCCTCGGCGGGCGTTTCCTACAACAAAATGCTGGCGAAAATCGCCTCCGACCTGAACAAACCGGACGGCCTCGCCGTTATCACCCCCGCCGAAGGCCCGGCCTTCGCCGCTTCATTACCAATCGAGCGCTTTCACGGCATCGGCAAGGCGACCGCCGCCCATATGCACGCGCTTGGCATCAAAACCGGCGCCGACCTGCTGCGTTTCTCGGCGGAAAGCCTGCGTCAGGCCTTCGGCAAACACGGCGACTTCTACTACCACATGGCGCGCGGCATCGACCTGCGCCCCGTCGAACCCACGCGCGAGCGCAAATCCATCGGCAGCGAAACCACCTTCATCCACGACCTCGAAGGCATCCCCGCCCTCTATCAGGCGCTCCTCGCGCAAAACCAGGATGCCTTCGCCGACGTACAAAAACGCCACCTGCATCCGCATACCCTGACCATCAAGCTGAAATACCACGACTTCTCGCAAATCACCCGCAGCCGCAGCGTCTCCACCCCGTTCACCCGGGAAAACGACGCGCACTACTGGATCGCGCGCCTGCTGCACGACATCGCGCCGACAAAACCCGTGCGCCTCGTCGGCGTCACCTATTCCGGCCTGCAAGAAGCGGTGGAAACGCGGCAGGCTGCACTGCCACTGTAACCACCCGCCTGCGCTACCCGCACAAACAGGAGTAAAGTAGCGCCCTTTCCCATCCCAACAGGAGTACCCCATGGAATACCGCCCGCTCGGCAACACCGACATCCGCGTCAGCGCCATCTGCCTCGGCACCATGACCTTCGGCGAACAGAACACGGAAGCCGAAGCCCACGCCCAGCTCGACTACGCCAGCGCGCACGGCGTGAACTTCATCGACACCGCCGAAATGTACCCCGTGCCGCCCTGCCGCGAAACCTATACCCGCACCGAACAATACATCGGCAGCTGGCTCGCCAAACGCGGCAAACGCGACGACATCATCCTCGCCAGCAAAATCGCCGGCCCCTCGCGCGGCAACGACGGCCAGGACTACATACGCGGCGGCTCACGCTTCACCCGTGCGCAAATTCACGCCGCCTGCGACGCCTCGCTTGCTCGCCTGCACACTGACTACCTCGACCTCTACCAGCTGCACTGGCCGGAACGCCGCGTCAACTACTTCGGCACCCTCGGCCTCAATAACCTTGACGACCCTACCGACCTGACGCCCATCGCCGAAACCGTCGCTGCGCTGGACGAACTCGTGCAAGCGGGAAAAATCCGCAGCTACGGCCTCTCCAACGAAACCCCGTGGGGCGTGATGACGCATCTGCACGAATCTGCCCTCAGCGGCAAAACCCGCGCCGTCTCCGTGCAAAACCCCTACAACCTTCTAAACCGCAGCTATGAAGTCGGCCTCGCCGAAATATCGCTGCGCGAACACATCGGTCTGCTCGCCTACTCGCCGCTGGCCTTCGGCCTGCTCTCCGGCAAATACCGCCGCCTGCCCTGGCATCAGGACTGGCGCATCGCCAAATACAGCCGCTTCACCCGTTACACCAAGCCGCAGGGCTTTGCCGCTGTCGAACGCTACGCCGCCGTGGCAGAAGCTGCCGGCATCAGCCTCGCTCAACTCGCGCTGGCTTTTGTCACCAGTCGCCCCTTCGTCACCAGCAACATCATCGGCGCGACCAGCCTGGAACAACTCGCGGAAAACATCGCCAGCGCCGACATCACCCTCAGCGATGACACCCTCGCTGCGATCAACGCCATCCATGCGGAAATCAGCAACCCCTGCCCGTAAGGAGCCCGCCATGCACAGCACCGCCTACACCTTCCACATCCCGACCCAAACCAAAAACAAAGCCTTCACCATCATCCGCCAGCACGGCAAAACTCCGGCGCAAATACTCAATCATCTGCTGCAACAAATCGCCGACAGCGGCCAGTTGCCGGAGGCGGACGAACAGCCGGAAGCCCGGTACGAAGAACACCGCAACCCCTGAAACCTGCCCACATCCCCCATGACCCACCCCATCACCCCCCGCGAAATCTGCATCGACCTGCCCCACATCCGCCTCGCCGGCCAGCGCTGGGGCGAAGGCGAACACATCGTCCTCGCCCTGCACGGCTGGCTTGATAACGCCGCCAGCTTTGCCCCGCTCGCGCCCTACCTCATCGACAATAACACCTCGCTCATCGCGCTTGAATTTGCCGGCCATGGCCGCAGCGCGCACCGCCCGCTCGGCGCGGGCTACCACTTCACCGACCATATGCGCGACGCCATGTTTGCCGCTGACGCCCTCGGCATCGACAAAATCGACTTCGTCTGCCATTCCCTCGGCGCGGCAGTCGCGAGCATGGTGGCCGGCACCTTCTACGACCGCATCAGCCGCCTCGTCTGCATCGAATGCTACGGCACACCCTACGTCTCCAACCACAACGACCTGCCGGAGCGGATGCGCGAACGCCTGCTGACCATGGACTACATGAACCCGCGCAGCAACCGCTACTACCAGGATCTTGTCCCGCTCATCGCCGCGCGCATCAAGGCCGGGGAGATGAAGCCGGAGAGTGCCGAACGCCTGGTGCGGCGCAACCTCAACCACGAGGCCGCCGGCTACCGCTTCATCAGCGACAAACGCCTCACCGTGTGGCAGCCGATGATGCTCTCTGAAGAACAAGTGCAAGAATTCATCCCGCGCATCACCGCGCCGGTCTTGATGATCGAAGGCCACAGCGGCTTTACCGCGCACTGGCATTACCTGCCCGACCGCTACCGCCTGACCCAGGATATCCGCGTCGTCCGCCTGGACGGCGGCCACCATTTGCATATGGACGAACCCGCTGCCGTCGCAGACGTCATCAAACAATTCTGGGCGGAAAAACCGCTGTAATACGCGCGTGCCTGCCCGCTTCGGCGGGCTTTATTTCGCTTGGCGAAAGGGACGGCATAAGAAGGCACGGCGCAAAAAAAAACAGGCCGACACATGGTCAGCCTGTTTCTGTATTCAGCGTTGCGGTTTTATTTTGTGGCAACTTTGCCGAACGCAACGGCATCCACGACACCGCGTGAAATAATCAGCGCTTCCGGCAAGGCAACAATGCCTACCACCAGCACTTTGCCATCCGGATGTATGGCGCCGTCTTTGGCTTTGCCGCATTGTCCCCAGCACAGCACTTTGTTGACTTTGCCGAGCTCTGCGCCGCCCATTTTCACGCTGCTGTTGTCGGCGACGAGATCCGGTTTGCCATATTCTTTGCTCAATTTATCCACCTGTGCCTGTATCGCCTTGCTCACGGCAGCTTGATCGGCACCTTTCGGCAGAGATTCTTGCTGCTGGTAGCCTGCGCTAATGACGGTGTTATCCAGTCTGACGGACAGCGGCTGTTTGCTCGCCGGTGCGCAGTTAAAGGTGGCGGATTGCGCTGCCTGCGCATTTTTTTCTTCTTGATAGCCGGGGCAGCTTTTATCCAGCGTTTTTGTTACTTGCGCACGTGTCATGCCCAATTTGATACCGCCGATGGCAATTTTGCCGGCATCCGTTGCCGCGCTAACGGTGTGTGCTAACAGCAAGGCGCAGGTGAATGTGAGGGTTCTTTTCATGGTTTCTCCTGGTAATAAAAGAAGCTGCCCAAAGGCAGCGCGGCTATTTTCCCACATCGCTCTGGCAATTCCATACCAGGGTTTGTTGCCTTCATGCACGAAGCCAGTATTTATAGTTAAACATCTAAAAAATCGTAACGGCGTTGCGTCACCTTGCCGTACTACCTGTACTGTCTGCGGCGACGCGCCTTGTTACGCTTTTTTATCTATCCAACTATATCCCGCTTGGCGGCACGCGCAAAAAAGCCCGCAGCAGCGGGCTTTTCGTGTTTATTTGGCGAGCTGTTCCCAGAGGAAGGTGTAGGCCAGCGCGCTCATGTAGGCGCGTTGTTTGTTGTCTGCCGCGCCGCCGTGGCCGCCTTCGATGTTTTCGTAGTAGAGGGCGTTTTTGCCCGCTGCCTGCATTTTCGCCATCATTTTCCGCGCGTGGCCGGGGTGGACGCGGTCGTCGCGGGTTGAGGTGGTGAAGAGCACCGGCGGGTAGGTTTTTGCCGCATCAAACTGATGGTAAGGCGAGTATTTTTCCAGGTAAGCCCATTCGGCGGGGTTGTCCGGGTCGCCGTATTCGGCCATCCACGAGGCGCCCGCCAGCAGTTTGTTGTAGCGCTGCATGTCGAGCAGCGGCACCTGGATGACGATGGCGCCGAAGAGTTCCGGGTATTTGGTCAGCATGTTGCCCATCAGCAGGCCGCCGTTGCTGCCGCCCTGGATGCCGAGGTGCGCCGGGTCGGCGATGCCGCGTTGGGTGAGGTCGCGCGCGACGGCGGCAAAGTCTTCGTAGGCTTTGTGGCGGTGTTCTTTCAGGGCTACCTGGTGCCAGCGCGGGCCGTATTCGCCGCCGCCGCGGATGTTGGCAACGACGTACACGCCGCCCCGTCCGTCCTGGGTGCGGCGGTTCAGCCAGGCTTTGCCCACGCCTGCCGCGTAGCCGGGGGTGAGCGAGATTTCAAAGCCGCCGTAGCCGTAAAGCAGGGTTGGGTTTTTACCATCGAGGGTGATGTTTTTGTGGTGGACGATGAAGTAGGGGATTTCGGTGCCGTCATCGCTTTTCGCGAAGTGCTGGGCGACGGTGATGTCGCTCGCGTCGTAGAAGGCGGGCAGGGATTTGAGCGCGGTGGGCGTGCCGCCGACGCGGGTGTGGTAGAGGGTGGTCGGCAGGGTGTAGTCGTTTGCAGTCAGCCACAGGTCGTCGTTTTCGTCGGGATCCACGGCGGCGGCGCTGGCGGTGCTGTTCGCCGGTACGCCTTCCAGCGGTTTTTCCGCCCAGTTTTTGGCGGGATCCAGGACGACGAGGCGGGTTTTCACGTCTTCGAGTTTGTTGAGGATGAGGTAGTTTTTGGTCCAGGTGATGCCCGCCAGCGAGGTGTGCGCATCGGGAGTGAAGAGCGCGGTGAGTTCGCGTTTGCCCGCCTGCCAGTCGGCGTAGCTGGCGACGAGGTAGCTGCCGGACGGGTAGGTTTTGCCGTTCAGTGTCCAGTCTTCGCGCAGGGTGATGTTGAGCCAGTCGCGATAGACGCCTTTGTCGGCGGTGTCGGGGACGTCGATTTTGTGCAGTGTGCCGTCCGGTGCGCGTTCGTAGAGCTCGTTGTGGTAGAAGTCGATAACGCGGCTGACAAAGTCGCGGTGGTAGCCAGGGGTGTCGTCGTGAGCGGCGGTGATGAGCATGTCGTTTTCTTCGCCACGATAGACGGTTTTGGCGTCGGCAAGCGGTGTGCCGCGTTGCCACAGGCGGGCTTCGCGCGGGTAACCGGAGGCGGTCATGCTGCCCGCGCCGAAATCGGTCTGCACGAAGACGTGGTCTTTGTCTATCCAGCCCATTGAGCCTTTGGCTTCGGGGCGGTAGAAGCCGTCTTTGATGAACTCGCGGGTTTCCAGGTCGTATTCTCGGGTTTCGTCCGCATCCGCGCCGCCGCGCGAGAGGCTGATGAGGCAGTGGCGGTAGTCGGGGCGCAGGCAGTCCGCGCCGTGCCACACCCAGGTGGCGTTTTCGCTTTTGTTGAGGGCATCGAGGTCAATGAGGGTGTCCCATTTGGGCTCGGTTTTCTGGTATTCGTCCCAGGTGGTGCGCCGCCAGATGCCGCGCGGGTGGTCTTTGTCCTGCCAGTAGTTGTAGTAGTAGTCGCCACGCTTCACGACGTAGGGGATTTTGTCGTCGGAATCGAGGATGGCGAGCAGATCGGCCTCGATGGTTTTGAAGGCGGGGCTTTGCGTGAGGGCTTTCTCGCTGGTGGCGTTTTGCGCACGTACCCAGGTGAGGGATTTTTCGCTGTCAATGTCTTCCAGCCAGAGATTGGGGTCTTGGGTTGCGGTCATAGCGGTGCTCGTGTGGATGAGGGTAAGGAGGGCGAGGGTGAGTTTTTTCATGGGGTTGATGTGATGTAGGGCGGGCTTCAGCCCGCCACTTGATGGTAATGGCGGGCTGAAGCCCGCCCTACGGTTGTGCCGCAAGCGGGAACGGCAGGTTTATTGCTGTTTCCAGCGTTGTTGTGAGTCGCGGATGACTTGTTTGGCTTCTTCGATGTCGCCCCAGTGATCGACTTTGGTCGAGCCGGGTTTTTTCAGCGCTTTGTAGTGGTTGAAGTGGAATTCGATTTGTTTGATGAGCTGCGCAGGCAGGTCAGCGAGAGTTTTGATGGCATCGCCGGTTTGGCGGTCGTCAGCAGGGACGACAACGATTTTGTCATCCACTTCGCCGTCATCCACGAATTTCATCACGCCGATAACGCGCGCCTGCATGTAGATGCCGGTCGGCAGCGGGGTGTCGGTGATGATGAGGGCGTCGAGTTCGTCGCCGTCTTCGTCGAGGGTTTGCGGGATGAAGCCGTAGTTGGTGGGCTTGGCAAAGATGAGCGGCTCAACGCGGTCGAGCATCAGCGCGCCGATTTTGCGTTTCCACTCGATTTTGTGGTTCGAGCCGGCCGGAATTTCGATAACGACGTTGATGATGCCGCCGTCCACGTCGCCTGCGTCGAGGATTTTGTTGAAGTCTGCCATAAGGGCTCCTGTTTGGTTGAAAGGGAGCGGGATTATAGCAAGCGGGAAGTCCGGGCGGTTTTAGTCGCCCTGCCCTTTTCCGCAGGTACTTCATCAGCGCTTGCGGTGGCGGCGCAGGGTGGTAACAGGGATGCCGAGGCTTTCGCGGTATTTGGTCACGGTGCGGCGGGCGATTTTGTGGCCGCGTTCGGCGAGGATGTCGGTGATTTTTTGGTCGGAATAGGGTTTATCCGGGTTTTCTTCGCCGATCACTTCGGTGATCAGCGCCTTGATGGCGACGACCGACTGGTCATCGCCGTCGGTATTCTCAAACTGGGCGGAGAAGAAGTAGCGCAGTTCGTAGATGCCGCGTTTGCATTGCAGGTATTTGTCGTTGACCGCGCGGCTGACGGTGCTTTCGTGGATGTCGAGGATTTCCGCCACTTTTTGCCGCGTCAGCGGCCGCATTGCGCTTTCGCCTTCCTGGAAGAAGTCTTGTTGCAGGGCAACGATGACGCCCGCCACGCGGCGGATGGTGTCGGCGCGTTTGTCGATAGCGGTCAGGAACCAGCGTGCTTCTTGCAGTTGCGCTTGCAGGAGGGTTTTGTCCGCGCCTTTTGCCGCTTCCGCCAGCGCGGCGTAGGCCTGGTTAATAGTGAGGTCGGGATGGACGCTATCGGTGGTTTCGATGTAGCTGATGCCGTTTTTTTCGCGCACGATGATTTCCGGCTCGACGTGCTGCACTCTACCGGCGTTGTATTTTTGTCCGGGACGGGGATCAAGGCTGCGCAGGAGCGCCATGGCGTGGTTGTAGGTGGCGATGTCCATATCCAGACGCTGCCGGATCATTTGCGGGCTGCGCGCGATGAAGCCGTAGTAGCGCTTCATGATGAGTTGCAGCGCATCCAGGTAGGGGGTGTGCGGTGGCAGGGCAGCGAGTTGCAGGTTCAGGCATTCTTCGAGATCGCGTGCACCGACCCCGCCCGGCTGGCATTGTTGCACAATGCGGATGCCGTCTTCGATGTCGGCCACGCGGAGTTGTTGTTGGGCGGCGACGGCTTCCGTCTCACTGCGGAAGTAGCCGTCGTCATCCAGTTCGAAGGCAACGGCGAGTGCCGCGCGGCGCCGTGTGTCATCCAGCGGCATCTGGTTGATTTGTTCTTCGAGGTAGGCGGCCAGGGTTGGTCTGGCGCTGAGGTAAAGTTCGGGGTTGTCGTCTTCTTCGCGGTAGGGCGCGTGGTCTTTCCAGTCGTGGTCGTAGTGTTCTTCCCAGGTGCTGTCGTATTCGAGTTCGCCGCTCAGGTGTTGCAGCAGGCCGTCAGCGTCTTCGCCGCTGTCGCCGCCGTCGCTCTCGCTTCCCGGACTTTCGTAGAGGATGTCGCCCTTGCGCTCCAGCATGATGTTCTGCGCCAGCATGTTGCTGATTTCGACGTTCAGATCCAGGTTGCCCATGTTGAGCAGTTTGATCGCCTGTTGTAACTGCGGGGTGAGGGTGAGGGTCTGTTTGAGGGCGAGGTCAAGGCTTTGGCTTGTACCCGGGGCGACTTTGCTGGCTTTGCTCATGGTCGTCCTTAGTGGAGTTCAAAGTCTTCGCCAAGGTAAACGCGGCGGGCTTCTTCGTTGGCGACGATTTCTGCCGGGCTGCCTGCGGCGATAACGCTGCCTTCGGAGAGGATGTAGGCGTAATCGCAGCTTTTCAGGGTCTCGCGCACGTTGTGGTCGGTAATGAGGACGCCGATGCCGCGATCGGTGAGGTGGGTGATGATGTTTCGGATGTCGCCGACGGCGATGGGATCCACCCCGGCAAAGGGTTCATCGAGCAGAATGAAGCGCGGGTTGCAGGCAAGCGTCCGCGCGATTTCGCAGCGGCGTCTTTCCCCGCCGGAGAGGCTTTGTCCGGGGATGTCCGCGCGGTCGGCGATGCCGAGGTCTTGCATGAGTTCTTGCGCGCGGGCTTCGCGCTCGCGTTTGCCGAGGTTGGTAGCGAGTTCGAGGATGGCGAGGATGTTGTCGCGCACACTGAGTTTGCGGAAGACGCTAGCTTCTTGCGGCAGGTAGGACAGGCCGAGCTGGGCGCGGCGGTGTACGGGCAGGCGGGTGATGTCGGTGCCGTCCAGGAGGATGCGGCCCTGGTCGGGGCGCACCAGACCGATGGTCATGTAGAAGCTGGTGGTTTTGCCCGCGCCGTTCGGCCCGAGCAGGCCGACGACTTTGGCGGCATCCACCTGGAAGCTGGCGTCATTGACGACGCGCCGTTTGCGGTAGGTTTTTTGTAGTTTTTCGGCGATGAGCATGGCGCATCCCGGCTTTTATTTGGTCTTCGGCTGGAAGGTCATATTCACACCTCGGCCTTTGACGCTTTCGCTTTTCAGGTTATAGGTGAGGTGGTCGGCACGGGTTTCGTTTTTGTCCTGCTTGACGTGGGCATTTTTGTTGATTTCGACGGTTGAGGTCGGCACGGTGTATTTCATGTGGTTGCCGCTGCCGTCAATCGGCGGTTCGCTGGCCGGAACGTAGTGGAAGGTAGTCGGCTTGCCCCAGCTTTCGATGGTGTGGATTTTTCCGTCTTGCAGGCGGATGGTGACGCGGTCGCCTTTGAGGTTCATTTCGCCCTGGGTGATGACGACGTGGCCGGTGTAGGTGGCAACGCCGGTGTTGGCGTCGTATTCGCCGCTGTCGGCTTTGAGGTTGATCGGCAGTTGTTGCGGGTTGTTGGTTTTTTTGTTGCCGCTTTTTTCTGCGCTGTCGGCGGCTTTTTTGGTGGCGTCGCTTTCGTCCCAGCCGAAGGCGGTGTTGCTGTCCACGGTTTTGTTGTCTGTACCGCTTTGGACGACGACAGGAGCCGGTTTGTTTTGGGCACGCGTCGTTTTTTTGCGGGTTTCGGCATGGCCGCTGCTGATTAGCGCCAGCAGGATGGTGGCGGCGATGAGGGTTTTAGTTTGCCGGGTCATAGCTGCTCCTTACGTTGTTTTTGAGTGTGATGTGGTTGTTGTTCATGTCCCAGTGTGCGCCGTCCGCGTCGGTGCGGCTGTCGTCGCTTTCCAAGGTAATGGCGGCATCGGTTGCGGCGTAGCGGTGCTCAGGGTAGTAATCGAGGCGGGTGGTGCGGAGGCGGTAGTGGTGGCCGCCGTCGTCCTGTTCGCCGCGCACGTTGCCCGTCAGGGTGATGCGGTTTTTTTCGCTGTTGCGCATGGCGTGATCAGCGCGCAGGCGGCGTTCGCCGTTTGTCAGCAGGGTTTGTACCTCAGGGTGGTCGAGGTGGTTTTCGCCGTCTTTGCGGTGTTCGGCGTAGGGCGCGCGCACGGTGGTACTGCGTTTGCCCTCGGCATCGTACTGGTAGAGCACGCCGCCCGTGAGCGAGAGGCGGACGGGGTCAGCAGCAACCTGTTGGCTGATTGCGCCCGCTTCGCGCTGCCACCACCACAAGGTAACGGCGACGGCGGCAAGCAACCAGCAGGCGAGGCGCAGTTGGCGGGATCGACTCATCAGGCGACTCCGGCGCGCAAGAGGTCATGGATGTGCAGGATGCCGACGATGCGGTCATCTGCGACGACGGGCAGGGCGGTGATGTGGCGTTTTTCCATGTGTTGCAGGGCTTCGGCGGCGCGTTCGTCTGCCGTGGTGGTCTGCGGTGAGCGGGTCATCACGTCGCTAATCGGGCGGTTGAGCGCGTCGGGATATTTTTCCAGGGCGCGGCGCAGGTCACCGTCGGTGAAGATGCCAAGCAGTAGATCGTTATCCGCGACGAGGGTGACGCCAAGGCCTTTGTCGGTAATCTGGAACAGCGCGGTTTGCACACTGGCGTCACTGGCGACGACGGGAATATCGGCACCGCTGCGCATCACGTCACGATTTTTTGTCATCAGGCGGCGGCCAAGGCGACCATAGGGGTGCGAGCGGGCAAAATCCTGTTCGCCGAAGTTGCGGCTCTGCATAAGGGCGATGGCGAGGGCGTCGCCGAGGGCGAGGGTGGCGGTGGTACTGGTAGTCGGGGCGAGGCCGAGCGGGCAGGCTTCTTTGTCGATGTGGATAGGCAGATGAATGTCGGCTTCTTGCGCGAGGTGCGAAGCGGGACGGCCAGTGATGGCGATGGTTTTCACGCCGAGGGCGCGCACAATGGGCAGCATCATCAGGATTTCCGCGCTTTCGCCGGAATAGCTGATGGCGAGCAGGGTGTCGTCGGCGGTAATCATACCGAGGTCGCCATGCCCCGCTTCGGCAGCGTGGACGAAGAAGGCGGGGGTGCCGGTGCTGGCCAGCGTCGCCGCGATTTTTTCGCCAATGTGTCCCGATTTGCCAAGACCGGTCACGATGACGTGGCCGCGTGTCGCGAGGATGCAGTCACAAGCGGTGAGGAAGGCAGCGCCGAGGTGGTCGATTTGCGCGCGCACGGCTTCGGCTTCCTGCTCAAGGACGGCACGGGCGTGGGCAAGACGGGAATCGGTCATGGGTAGTGTTCCAGTTGGTCGGGATCGCCGGTGAGGGCAGCGAGATAGTACGGGGCGACAGCGTCAGCGCTCTGCCAGTGCGGTTGCCCGGCGGGGAAGACGCTGCGGCTGAGCGGGGTATCAACCCAGCCGGGGTCCACAATGGCAAAGCCGAGGTTCGGGTAGGCGTGTTTCTCCTGATAGAGGTCGTGGACGAGCTGGGTGAGCGCCGCTTGCGCAATGCCGTAGCTGTGCCAGTAGGCGCTTTGTGTGCGGTGTTCGCGGTGCAGGCTGACGATAAAACGCGGTGCGGTAGCAGCCTGCATCAGCGGCAACAAGGTCTGGAAGAGCCACAGCGGTGCGGTAAGGTTCACTTGCAATCCTTGCAGCCAGCCTGTCGGGTCGGCATGGGCCAGCGGACGCAGGCCACCGCAGACGGCGGCGAGATTGATGACGGCATCCAGTTTGCCGTGGTCTTCTTGAATCAGCCCGGCAAGGCGGACGTAGGCATCAAAACCGCTGCGCCACAAATCGAAAGGGACAAGGGTATGGTCGCCCTGCAAACCGTCATCCAGCGCTTCCAGCGCCAGCGGGTCGAGGTCGAGCAAGAGCAGGTGATGCCCCGCCGCATCGAGGGCACGGGCGACGGCGCTACCAATACCGCCGCAGGCGCCGGTGAGCAGGACGGTCTTCATGGCGTATCTCCAAACAGCAGCGGCGCGAGGGCGGCAGGGCTATCAACAAAAGCGATGGGGCAGTCATCTTCTGCGAGATCGGCGCGGCTGGTGTAGCCGTAATCACAATAAATAGACGGCATTCCGGCGCGGGCGGCCGCGCGAATATCGGCAGCGCTATCGCCAATCATCACCGCTTGTTCAGGCCGCACTCCCGCCAGCGCACAGGCATAGGCAAGCGGCGCGGGATCGGGCTTGGCGGTAGCGAGCGTATCGCCGCAGACGATGGCGGCCACGCGCTGTTCCAGCTGAAAATGGCGCGCCAACGCGTAAGTAAAGCGTTCCAGCTTGTTGGTGATGATGCCCCAGGGCACGCCGCAGGCATCAAGATCGTCCACAATCACCGCCATCCCGGGGAACCAGCGCGTTTCCTCGGCAACATGGCGCAGATAATGCGCATAAAACGCTTCCTGCAAGGCAGGCAGACGCGGGTCATCCGCCGTGGTTGAGAGCGCGTGTTGCAGCATCTGCCGCGAACCGTGGCCGGTGTAAGGCAGGATGACCCCGGCGGGGGCTGGCGGATAACCATGTTCCGCCAGAGTACGGTTAACGGTGGCGATGAGATCAGGGGCGGTGTCAAACAGGGTGCCGTCAAGATCGAACCATACAGCTTTATAACGAGCTTTCATACAGCATCCCGGCGGGCAACCATCAGATAATTTATCGCCGTACGGCGCGACAGGCAGGCGCTGCGCGTGAGCGGGTTATACGACATGCCGCTGATGGCCAGCGGCGTCAACCCGGCGCGGCGCACCATACGCGTCAACTCGGCCGGGCGGATAAACCAGTCATATTGATGCGTGCCTTTGGGGACGAGATTCAGTAGATACTCAGCGGCGCAGATAGCACCAAGACGCGCTGGCAGGGTGCGGTTCACCGTCGACAGGAAAACAAGACCACCCGGACGCAGCAGGGCATGAATATCGCGCAGAATGGCGGCAGGATCGGCAACGTGTTCCAGCATTTCCATGCAGGTGATGACATCAAACGACTCACCACGCGCGACCAGATCAGCGCCGGAGGCATGAATATAGTCGATCGTCTTGTCGCCACGATGGGCGCGGGCCGCTTCCAGCACGGCAGCGGCGAGGTCAATGCCGACCACCTGCGCACCACTATCCGCCAGCACCTCGCTCAAAATCCCGCCGCCGCAGCCGAAATCAAGGACGCGCTTATCCTGCAAATCCGTGTACTGGGTGATGAATTGCAGACGGGCGGGATTGATGTGGTGCAGGGTGCGGTAAGGGCCGTTCTTGTCCCAAAACGCGCTGCCGTGTTGCTCGAAACTGTGAATATCGGCGGAATGCGGAATGGTGTGCATGACTGGTCTCTCATGAGGAAAAGTGCGCGGATTTTAGCATGTTGCCGCCGCAGGCGGGGCGGACGGCCGGGACGCCACCGCTGTCCAGCCCGCTTTTTTGCTACTATTCGCGCCCGTTTTCTTTACGTTCGTTCATGGAGGTTTTTATGTCGCTGTCCCCGTTATCCGCCGATGTCCGCCAGCGTTTGCAGCAGGCGCTTGCCCAGTTGGGTTCGATTATTGTCGGCAAGGAAGAGGTGATTTCGCTGGCGGCGGCGTGTTTGCTCGCGCGCGGGCATTTGTTGCTGGAGGATTTACCGGGGGCGGGCAAGACGACGCTTGCCAAGGCGTTTGCCGCCACGCTTGGGCTGGATTTCCGCCGTATTCAGTTCACGTCCGATTTGTTGCCGGCCGATGTGGTCGGTTTTTCGACGCTAGACCCGCAGTCGCAGGCGTTGATCTTTCATCAGGGGCCGGTGTTCACGCAGTTGTTGCTTGCCGATGAGGTGAACCGTGCGTCGCCGAAGAGTCAGTCTGCACTGCTGGAGGCGATGGAGGAGCGGCAGGTGTCGGTGGATCACCGCACGCATCCGCTGCCGTCGCCGTTTTTTGTGATTGCCACGCAGAATCCGCTGGAACAGATTGGCACGTTTGCCCTGCCGGAAGCGCAGGTGGACCGTTTTTTGATGCGTCTCTCGCTCGGTTATCCGGATGCGGCCAGCGAGGTGGAGGTGCTGCGCGGGCGTGACCGCAGTGAGTTGCTCGCTTCTGCCCGTCCGCTGTTGTCGCGCGAGGATGTGCTGGCGTTGCAGCAAGCGGCGGCG
This sequence comes from Cardiobacterium sp. Marseille-Q4385, assembly GCF_916618745.1. GTDB lineage: Bacteria > Pseudomonadota > Gammaproteobacteria > Cardiobacteriales > Cardiobacteriaceae > Cardiobacterium. The sequence continues at coordinate 2,204,482 of NZ_OU745373.1, read as the reverse complement.
CAGGTGGCAGTCTCGGAGGCATTGGCGCTGTATGTGCAGCATTTGCTGGCGTTTTCACGTTCGTGCGGCGATTTTGTCCACGGGTTGTCAACGCGGGCCGGGTTGTCGCTGGTGCGCGCGGCGCAGGCGTATGCGCTGCTGCGCGGTGAGTCGGCGGTGCTGCCGGAGTTTGTGCAGGCGGTGTTTCCGGCGGTGGCCTGGCACCGTCTGCATTCGGTGCATGCGGATAGTGATGGTCACGCGGCGGCGCTGGCGCGGGTGCTGGCGCAGGTGGCGGTGCCGCTCTGATGGCGCTGGTCAAACGTTTGCGCGTACGCTGGATGGCGCGGCTGGATGCGGCGGTGGCGCAGCGGGATTTGCCTTCGGCGCTAAGGATGCCGGTCGTGCCGTCGTATTTTGGTTTGGCGTTTTTTGCCGTGCTGGCGGTGATGTTTTTGTGGTCGGCCAATCATCAGCTCAATTTGGGTTATGCCCTGACGTTTTTGGCGTTCACGGTGTTTTTGTTGGGCGGCACGATTACGGCAGGGCAGCTCGCCGGTTTGTCGTTTTCTGCGCGCGGCGGTGCACCGGTGTGGGCGGGCGATGAGGCAGCGTTTGTGGTGTCGGTCACGGAACGTGATGGGCGCCTGCGCGGCCTGCTCACGCTGCGCAATGCGTGGCATGAGACGCGCTGTGAGGATGTGCTGCCGCGCGCGACGGCGCAGGTGGTGTTGCGTGAACCGGCGCAGCGGCGCGGCTGGCAGTATATGGCGCCGCTTGAGGCGTTTTGTCTGCACCCGCTCGGCGCGTTTGTGACGTGGGCGTGGTTGCGGCTGGAAGCGCGGGTGCTGGTGTATCCGCGTCCGGTCGGCGAGCAGCCGTTGCCCTGGGTGTCGATGGCGGGCGAGGGCAAGGTGGTCGGCGCGGCGGCGGGTGATGATGAGTTATCCGGATTACGGCCGTATGTGCTCGGCGATGCGCTCTCCCGCGTCGCCTGGAAGCGTTTTGGCCGGGGCGAGTTGTTGTTGAAGCAGTTTGCCGGTGAGGGCGCGCCGCGTTTGTTGCTGGATTTTGCTGCCGCCAAAGGTGGCACGGAGCAGCGCTTGTCGCAGCTCGCCAAGTGGGTGATGGATGCCGACAGGCAGGGGCTGCTGTATGCGCTGCGCCTGCCGCCGGATGTGTTTTTCGATTTTGGCCATGGCCGCGAGCACCGCGAGGCTTGTTTGCGCGCCTTGGCGCTGTTTGGAGGTGGGGCATGATCCGCTGGGTGAGTGCCGAGGATTTTCATAACCGCCTGGATGCGGGCGAGTGGCGGCGGGTGGCGGCGACATTTTTGTTTGTCGCCCTGCCGCTGTTTTTCTTTTTGCCGTCGGAACTGGGGATGCTGCTCGCTGCCGGAGTGGTATTGAAGTTTGTCGCGCTCGCGCTGAAAAGCGAGCGTTTTGCCCTCGGCGCGGCGCTGGTGCTGATGTTTGCCGGCTGCTCTTTGGTGTATTCGCGTCTGCATTCGGTGGGGATGACGATGTCGTTTGTGGCAATGCTGGTGACGATGAGCGTGTGCAAGTTGCTGGAAGCGCGCAACCGCCGCGATGTGCATGTGCTGTTTTTGTTGCAGATGCTACTGATGCTGGCGTTTTTGATGTATTCGCAGTCGATTCCGATGTTTGTCTATCTGCTCTTTACGCTGGTGATCAGTCTGCGCGGGTTGCTGCGCTTCGAGCAGTTGGGGCGGGCGCGGGTGCAGTTCGCCCGCTGGCGTGATGTGGTGCGGATGTTTGCCATCGCCCTGCCGTTCGCCGCCGCGATGTTTTTCCTCTTCCCGCGCGTGCAGCCGCTGTGGGGCATGCCGCAGCAGGGCGGCGCAAAGACGGGCCTGCCGGAAGAGATGCATATGGGCGATTTGTCGTCGCTGGCGCAGTCAAACGAGATCGCCTTCCGCGTCCGCTTCCTCGGCGATTCGCGCCCGGATTTGAACCAGCTCTACTGGCGCGGGCCAGTGCTGTGGTTTTTCGACGGCATTCAGTGGCATCAGCGTCCGGGCGAGGTGTTTAACCGCCCGCCGCGTTTCGGTTATCGGGAAAACAGCGTGGTGCGCTATGAATTGACGCCGGTGAAGAAATCCCTGCGCTGGCTGACGGTGCTGGATTTGCCGCTCAATCTGCCGACGGAAGCGCGCGCCGGCTATGCCTGGCAGGTACAAATGCCGATATCGCCGCGCGGGGTCACGGCCAACCGCTTCGAGGTGTCCTCGGCGCTCAGTTACCGTATGGAAGACGCCCTGCCGGCGCGCGACCGCAAAGACGCCCTGCAACTGCCACGCAATTATCCGATGCCGCAAACGGAAGGGCTGGCGCGGCGGCTGTTTCAAGAAACCGGCGGCGACACGCGCGGCTTTGCCAATGCCTTTCTCACCTATCTGCGCAACAACGAGTTCTACTACACCCTGGAACCGCCGCCCGGTGCGGGCAACCCGGAATCCTTCCTCTTTGGCAACCGCATGGGCTTCTGCGAACACTACACCAACGCGATGGTGCTGGCCGCGCGCAGTGTCGGCATTCCGGCGCGGGTCGTCATCGGCTATCAGGGCGGCGAACCGAACTCGGTCAGCGGCGACTGGGCAGTGCGTGAAGAAGCGGCGCACGCCTGGGCGGAACTGTGGATTGACGGCGAAGGCTGGGCGCGTTTCGACCCGACCGCCGCCGTCGCCCCGGAACGCATCCTGCAAGGGCGCATCTCCGGTGGCGGTCTTGAAGGCGAAGACAGCCGCTCGCTCACCTCGCGCATCGCCGAAACCCTCGGCGCCGTCGCCTGGCTGCGCGACGCCCTGGAAGCGACACAGGCCTTCTGGCAGGACTGGGTTATCGAGCTCGACCGCGACCAGCAGCAAAGCATCCTGCGCGGCCTCGGCCTGCAAAACCTTGGTGCCATCGGCCTCCTTTTCATCCTCGTCCCCGCCCTGCTCATCGGCGCGGCGCTGCTCTACTGGTTCTGGCACAACCGCCCGCGTCACGACGAAGACGCCGTCGCCCGCCTGCTGCGCCGCCGTCTCGCGCGCTGGGCGAAGCGCGGTTATGTAAAAGACGACAACGAATCCGTCGCCGTCTTCTTCCGCCGCCTCGCGCAGAACGCCGCGCCGCCGCAAGCGGCGCAGTTGCAGGCCGCAGCGGCGGGCTACGAAGCCTTGCGTTACCGCGAAAATGGTAACGCTTCGCAACTGATTGATTTAATCAAACGAATCCGGCTTTAAGAACAGAAAAGTAGAACGTGCGGCTTGCACGCCCTGCGCGAACCCGATAAAGTACATTTCCTGTCCTGATTCAGAAACCCTTTCCCATGCTGCGCATCACCAAAGAAACCGAATACGCCTTCATGCTGCTCGGTGCGGTGCTGGCTGCCGACGGCACCGCCAAAAACACCGCTTACCTTGCAGGCCGTACCCGCATTGCCGTGCCAATGTCCGGCAAAGTGCTGAAACGCCTGACCCAGCGGGGCATCCTCGAATCCACCCGTGGTGCCTACGGCGGTTACCAGCTTGCCCGTGACGCAGCCGACATCACCGCGCTAGACGTGGTGGAAGCGATGGAAGGCACGCCGGAACTGGTCGAATGCGCGGCAAGCGAGAACAACTGTGCGCTGGCCGAACACTGCCAGCTCAGCCCCTTCTGGCTGACCCTGAACAACGACATCCGTGCCCTGCTTGCCGATAAAACCCTGGCCGATATGCAGCGCTACGAACGCCTGCACCCCGCACAAACCCAAAGTAAAGCCTCATGAGCAACGAAGAACTGAAAAAAATCGCCGAAACCGAATACCAGTACGGCTTTGAAACCCACATCGAACAAGAAACCCTACCGCCCGGCCTTGACGAAAGCGTCATCGCGCACATCTCGCGCATGAAAAACGAGCCGGACTGGCTGCGTGAATTCCGCCTCGCTGCCTACCGCCACTGGCTGACCCTGGAACAGCCCGACTGGGGACATCTCAACATCAAGCCCATCGACTACCAGGCGATTTCCTACTACTCCGCGCCGAAAACCCAGAAAGACGGCCCCAAGTCGCTGGATGAAGTCGATCCCGAACTGCTGCGCACCTACGAAAAGCTCGGCATCCCGCTGCAAGAGCGGGAAATGCTGGCGGGCGTGGCGGTCGATGCCGTCTTCGACTCCGTCTCGGTCGCGACCAGCTTCAAAGAGCGTCTCGGCAAAGAAGGCATCATCTTCTGCTCCTTCAGCGAAGCGGTCAAAGAGCACCCCGACCTCGTGCGCAAATACCTCGGCTCCGTCGTGCGCATGGACGATAACTACTTCAGCGCACTCAACTCCGCCGTCTTCACCGACGGCTCCTTCTGCTACATCCCGCCCGGCGTGCGTTGCCCGATGGAACTCTCTACCTACTTCCGCATCAACGCCGCCAACACCGGCCAGTTTGAGCGCACACTCATCATCGCCGACAAAGGCGCATACGTGTCCTACCTTGAAGGCTGCACCGCGCCGAAGCGGGAAGAACACCAGCTGCATGCCGCTGTCGTCGAAATCATCGCCCACGAAAACGCCGAAGTGAAATACTCCACCGTGCAGAACTGGTTTCCCGGCGACAAAGACGGCAACGGCGGCATCTACAACTTCGTTACCAAACGCGGCCTGTGCGAAGGCGCGCGCAGCAAAATCTCGTGGACACAAGTCGAAACCGGCTCAGCCATCACCTGGAAATACCCCGGCGTCGTCCTGAAAGGCGATGACAGCATCGGCGAGTTCTACTCCGTCGCCCTCGCCCGCGACTACCAGCAGATCGATTCCGGCTCAAAAATGATCCACATCGGCAAAAACACCAAATCGACCATCATCTCCAAAGGCATCTCGCTCGGCCACGCGCAGAACGCTTATCGCGGCCTGGTCAAAATCCTGCCGAAAGCCGACGGCGCGCGCAACTTCTCACAATGCGACTCCCTGCTCATCGGCAGCAACTGCGGCGCGCACACCTTTCCGTACCTGATGGTGCAAAACCCGACGGCGCAAGTCGAACACGAAGCGACCACCGCCAAAATCGGCGAAGACCAAATCTTCTACTGCATGCAGCGCGGCCTGTCCGAAGAAGACGCGGTCAGCCTCATCGTCAATGGCTTCTGCAAAGAAATCTTCCAGGAACTGCCGATGGAATTTGCCGTTGAAGCACAACGCCTGATCGAACTCAAACTCGAAGGCAGTGTCGGCTAAAACACCCGCCAAGCGAGGCGAAATCTGGCTTTACGCCCTCCAGACGCGTCAAGCGAGATAACCACACGCCCCACTGCATTACAGAACAACAAAAGGAAACACCATGCTCAACATCGAAAACCTGCACGTCGCCACCCTCGACGGCAAAAAAATATTAAACGGCGTCAACCTCCATATCGGCGCGGGCGAAGTCCACGCCATCATGGGACCGAACGGCTCCGGCAAATCCACCCTCGCCAACGTCATCGCCGGACAGGAAAACTACGAAATTACCGCAGGCAGCATCACCTACAACGGTAAAAACCTGCTCGACATGGAGCCGGACGAACGCGCCTGCGCCGGCATCTTTCTCGCCTTCCAGTATCCGGTGGAAATCCCTGGCGTCAGCAACCTCTACTTCCTCAAAGCCGCGGTCAACGCCAAGCGCGCCTACGAAGGCAAAGGCGAAATGGACGCGATGGAATTCTACGAACTGCTGCAACAGCGCATGAAGACCGTAAAAATGAACGACAGCTTCCTCTCGCGCCCGGTCAACGTCGGCTTCTCCGGCGGCGAGAAAAAGCGCAACGAAATCATGCAAATGTCCGTCCTTGAACCGCGCCTCGCCGTGCTGGATGAAACCGATTCCGGCCTCGACATCGACGCCCTGCGCGTCGTCTCTGACGGCGTCAACGCCCTGCGCGACCCGGCGCGTTCCTTTCTCGTCATCACCCACTACCAGCGCCTGCTTGACTACATCGTGCCCGATTACGTCCACGTCCTCGTCAACGGCGAAATCGTCGAAAGCGGCGACAAAAACCTCGCCCTCGAACTCGAAGCCAAAGGCTATGCCGACTTCCGGGGCGAAGAAACCGGCGCAGCACGGAGCGCATAATGAACAACATCCAGGAACAAGCCCGCGCCTACCGCGAGAACTACGGCGAACCGCGCCGCCACGAAGCCTGGCGCTGGACCCCGCTTGACACCCTGACCGCGCGCGAGCGCAAAAGCGAAGGCAGCGACTACCAATATGACCTGCCGGACGCCGTCGGTGAAGACTACGGCGACTTTGCCGATGCTGACCGCCGCCTGCTCGACCTGCCGGATGCGCCCTACCTCGCGCAAAACCTCGCCGAACAGCGCGACGCCCTGCTGCTCACCGTGCCTGAAAATACCTCGCTTGACGCCCCGCTCGTGCTCAACATCGACCTCGCCGCACCGCGACTGCAACACAGCCGCATCCACCTGCGCCTCGGCAAAAACAGCCGCACCGCCTGCTGGATTGACTACCAGGCGGGCCGCGCCGGGGCACAACTGCCCGTCCTCAGTATCGACGCTGCCGAAGGTGCGGAACTCGACCTTGCCTTGTGGTTTCATGGCACAGAACACACCGCCCAACTCATGCATATCGCGAGCCAGCAGGCCGCCAACAGCCGCATCCGCATCAACGCCCTGCAAGCGGGCGGCAGCCTGCACCGTCTCGACGTGCATAGCGAACTGCGCGGCGAAGGCAGCCACTTCGCCTTCGGCGGCATCCAGCACCTGCGCGGCAGCCAGATCGCCGACTACCACCTCAACGTGCGCCACCACACCGAAAACAGCGAAAGCCACCAAATCGTGCGCGGTGCGCTGGATGACAGCGCCCAGGGCTACTTCGACGGCACAATCTACGTCGCTCACGGCGCGCAAAAAACCGACGCACGACAAAACAGCCGCTACATCCTCCTGCACGACAACGCCCGCTCACAGAGCGTGCCGCGCCTCGAAATCTACGCCGACGACGTGCAATGCGCGCACGGCTCCACCACTGGTCGCCTCGATCCCGACGCCCTGTTCTACCTGCAAAGCCGGGGCATCAGCCTCGAAAACGCGCGGAAAATGCTCATCCTCAGCTTCCTGCACGAAGCCGTCGTCATCGAGCATCCGGCTATCCTTGACGCCGTCCACGACTCCATCAGCCGCGACTGGCTCGGCGACAACAACGAGGACGCCCCCGATGCGGCATGAATTCCCCATCCTTGCGCAGACTATCCACGGCCAGCCGCTGACCTACCTCGACAACGCTGCCAGCACACAAAAACCGCTGGCCGTCATCGAGGCGATGGATCACTGCTATCGCCACGAATACAGCAACATCCACCGGGGGGTGCATACCCTGTCGCAGCGTCTCAGCGCCCGCTACGACACCGTGCGCGAAAAAACCGCACACTTCCTCAATGCCGCCCGCCCCGAAGAAATCGTCTTTACCAAAAGCACCACCGAAGGCCTGAACCTGCTTGCCAGCTCGCTGGGCGAACTTGTCTTGAAACCCGGCGACAAAATCCTCCTCACCGCCCTCGAACACCACGCCAACATCGTGCCGTGGCAACGCGCCTGCCAGCGCTTCGGCGCCGAACTCGTCGTGCTGCCCATCAACGACGCGGGCGAACTCGACAGCAGCAACTTTACGCGTTACCTCGACGGCGTCAAAATCTTCTCCGCCACCCTCGTCTCCAACGCCCTCGGCACTATCAACGACCTCGCCCCGCTCATCGCCGAGGCCAAAGCGCGCGGCATCCACACCATCGTGGACGCCGCCCAGGCCGTCGCCCATCTGCCTTGCGATGTCCAAGCCCTCGGCTGCGACTTTCTCGTCTTCTCCGCACACAAAATCTACGGCCCGACCGGCATCGGCGTTCTCTATGGCAGATACGACCTGCTGGATGCCATGCCGCCCTACCAGACCGGCGGCGACATGATCCTGAGCGTCAGCTTCGAGCACACCCACTACGCCGCCGCCCCGCAAAAATTCGAGGCCGGCACCCCGCCTATCGTCGAAGTGATCGGCCTCGGCGCTGCGCTGGACTGGGTTACCGATAAAGGCCTCGCCAACCTCGCCGCGCACGAAGAAACCCTGCGTGCCGCCGCCGAAGCCGCCCTCGGCGCCCTGCCCGGCCTGCGCATCATCGGCACCGCCCGCCACAAAGCCGCCGTCATCTCCTTCACCCTGGACGGCATCCACCCGCACGACGCCGGCACCGTTCTCGACCAGCACGGCGTCGCCGTCCGCGTCGGTCAGCACTGCGCCGAACCCGTCATGCGCCGCTTCGGCATCCCTGCCACCATCCGCGCCTCCTTCGCTGCCTACAACAACCACGACGACATCGAACGCCTCGTCGCCGCCGTCCAAGCCACCCAACAACTCTTCCAGTAATGAACGACCTCAAAAACCTCTACCAGGAAGTCATCCTCGATCACAGTAAACACCCGCGCCACTTCCACGCGCTTGCCCCCTGCGACCACAGCGCCACCGGCTACAACCCGCTCTGCGGCGACAACCTGAAAATATTCGTGCGCATGGACGGCGATACCATCGCCGACATTAGCTTCGTCGGCGACGGCTGCGCCATCTCCAAAGCCAGCGCCTCACTGATGACCGACCTCGCGCGCGGCAAAACCCTTGCCGAATTCGCGCACCTCTACCACGACTTCCACCACATCGCGACCACGCAAGACCCCATCCCGGACAGCGTCGGCAAACTCAAAGTGCTGGCCGGTGTGCGCGAATACCCCTCACGCGTCAAATGCGCCACTCTCGCCTGGCACACCCTCGATGCCGCGCTGCACGGCAAAAACGAAGCGAAGACCGAATAAAGCCGCCAAGCGGGATAACCGCGCGAACAAGCCGATAACGAACCATTGAGAAAATACAGGATTCCCCATGTACGACCCGGAAAACGTCCCCTACCAAAAAGACCCCGAAGACCCCACCCTGAGCCCGGTCGAAAAAGACATCATCCTCGCATTGAAAGGCATCTACGACCCGGAAATCCCGGTGGACATCTACGAACTCGGCCTCATCTACAACATCGACTACAACAAAAAAACCGGTAAAGCCGACATCCACATGACCCTCACCGCGCCCGGCTGCCCGGTAGCAGGCGTCATGCCGGACTGGGTCAAAGATGGCGTCGAACAAGTGGATGGCGTCGAAGAATGCGAAGTACACATGGAATGGGATCCACCGTGGGGTATGGACATGATGACCCTGCGCGCCAAAATCGAACTGAACATGATCTGAAGCGCCGACGTATCACATAAGCGACAAAAAGCGCGGGTGGCGGGCGAAGTGTGATACATTGCGCGCGCACCGCCAGCCGGTGTTTCTACAAACCTTTCGGAGCACAACAACAATGAGTAAATCCCAATCCCTGCAAGACCCTTACCTCAATGCCCTGCGCAAAGAACGCATCCCGGTATCCGTATATCTGGTCAATGGCATCAAACTTCAGGGACAAATCGAATCGTTTGACGCCTTCGTCCTTCTGCTGCGTAACAACATCTCGCAGATGGTTTACAAACACGCCATCTCAACTATCGTCCCGGCACGCAACGTGCGCATCCCCGGCGAAGGCGAAGAAGGTGAAGAAGAACAACAAGACGGCGAACACGCCGCTGCCCCGGCAGAAGCTGCCCGTCCGAGTACCGATCCGCTGTATTAATAATGCATCAACCGCACAGCACCGCGCTTTCCGTCCCACGGGAGGCGCGTTTTGTTTGAACGACCAAAAAGCGGCGAACGCGCCGCCCTCGTCCAAGTGGACATCAACTGCATCCCCGATGCCGCCGTCGAAGAAGAATTTCACCAACTCGCCCTCTCTGCCGGCGCGCAAATTATTCTTGCCGAGCGCTTCAGCCGGGGCGAAGTTGAGCCGCGCTACTACATCGGCCGTGGTCAGGCGGAAGCCCTGGCCGCAGCGGTAAAAGCGCACGACATCGAACTTATCATCGTCAACGCCCCGCTTTCCCCCTCGCAGGAACGTAATCTCGAAAAACTGTGCAACACGCGTGTGCTTGACCGCAGCGGCCTGGTGCTCGACATCTTCGCGCAGCGCGCCCGCAGCCACGAAGGCAAACTGCAAGTCGAACTCGCCCAGCTGAACCACCTTGCCACCCGCCTAGTGCGCGGCTGGACGCACTTGGAGCGGCAAAAAGGCGGTATCGGCCTGCGCGGCCCTGGTGAAACCCAGCTCGAAACCGACCGCCGCCTGCTCGCCGCCCGCATCAAACAATTACAACGCCGCCTCGACAAAGTGCAAAAACAGCGCGAAGAAAACCGCAAGGCGCGCATCCGCCGTGACATGCCGACCGTGGCACTCGCGGGCTACACCAACTCCGGCAAATCCACCCTTTTTAATATGCTGACCGAAGCGGATGTGTACGCGCAGGACCAGCTCTTTGCCACCCTGGATCCGACTTGGCGCCGCCTCAAACAGGCGGGCGGACAGACCATCCTCATGGCCGACACCGTCGGCTTTGTCAGCGACCTGCCGCACGAACTCGTCGCCGCCTTCTCGGCCACCCTGGAAGAAACCGCGCGCGCTGACTTGCTGCTGCACGTTATTGACGTAGCCGATCCGCACCATCTCGAGCGCGAAGAAGTGGTGATGGAAGTTCTGAAAAGCATCGAAGCGGACGACGTACCGACCCTGCGTGTGTACAACAAAATCGACCTGCGCGGCGAAGCACCCTACGTCAAAACCGGCGCCGACGGCATGGCGGAAGCCGTTTTCGTCTCGGCGCTCACTGGCGCAGGCGTAGATTTGCTAACTGACGCCATCGTCGCCTACTTCAACCGCGACCAGAAAAACGGCTGGCTGCACCTCGCCCCGCACGAAGGCGCCCTGCGTGCCACCCTCTACGCCGAACACGCCGTCAGCGAGGAGCGCATCGCCGCCGACGGCAGCCAATGGCTGCGTATCAGCCTGCGGGAAAAGCGCTATCAGCAAATACAATCACAGTATAATCGCCGCCTTGACCTACAAACCCAGACAGACGACCAGGAATAACACCACATGTTCATCCTCATCAGCAGCCTGCTCAAAAAACACACCCGCCCCCTCGCCATGGCGCAAGACCCTTGGGGCAACAACAACGAACCGGACAAAAAAAACAACGACCAGCCGCCGGATCTTGACGAATTTTTCAGCAGGCTCATCGGCCGTCGACCAAACCGGGGCAATAACAATAGCAGCGACAACGGCGGCAATAGCCGCGCCCCGCTGCATCTGCCCGGCAAACTCATCACCCTCGTCATTGCCGCCTTCCTCTGCATCTGGCTGGCTAGTGGCGTCTATACCGTGCGCGAACGCGAAAACGGCGTAGAAACCTTCCTTGGCCGCTACACCCGCACCACCAAATCCGGCCTCAATTGGCACTTCCCCATCCCCTTCGGCCAAGTTACCAAAGTGGACGTGACCTCCATCTCGTCAATGAAAGTCGGCGAACTCAAAAGCCAAAGTGGCCGCATCAGCACCAGCAACCAGCGCAACGGACAAATGCTGACCAGCGACGAAAACATCGTCGAAATCGGCGCCGCCGTGCAATACCGCATCCGTGACGCGAAAAACTACCTCTTCCAGGCGAACCAGCCCGAAGAAGTGCTGCGCGATATCGTCATCTCGGCTATCCGCGAAGTCGTTGGCAGCAATACCGTCGATGACATCCTCATCGACAAACGCGGCGAGTGGCCACAAGAAGCCAAACAAATCATCGAAAAAACCCTCATCCAGTACAACCTCGGCTTTGAAATCGTCGCCTTCGAACTGCAAGACGCGCGTGCGCCGGTTGAAGTGCAGGATGCTTTCGAAGATGCCGTCCGTGCCCGTGAAGACGAAGAACGCCTCGGCCTCGAAGCCGAAGCCTACGCCCGCGAACGCATCCCGGTTGCGCGCGGCGAAGCCAAACGCCTCATTCAGGCAGCGCAAGCCTACAAAGCCGAAACCCTTGCCCGCGCTACCGCCGACAGCAGCCGCTTCAACAACCTGCTCGCTGCCTACCGCGAAAATCCCGCCGTCATGCGCGAGCGCCTCTACCTTGACACCATGGCGAACATCTACGCGCAGAGCAACAAAGTGCTGATTGATGCCGACAACAGCCGCCCCATCATAAACCTCAGCGGCACATCTGCCACCGTCACTCCGCCACAACTCGCCGCACAAGAAGACAGCGCCACGACCGCGCCCACCCCGACAAACGGCAACAGCACGACCAGCAAAACCCCTGCTGCCGCCACCCCGGCGAACAGCCGCAGCAACGAACGCAGCCGCAGCCGCTAAGGAAACCGCATGAACCACAAACTCAACACCCTCATCGCTGCTATCGCCGTCGCCCTCGTCCTGCTCGTCAGCAGCGCCTACATCATCAACGAACGGCAAATCGCCGTCGTCACCCAATTCTCGCGCCTCATCAGCACTGACGACGAAGCCGGCCTCAAATTCAAAGTCCCCTTCGTGCAAAACGTCGAATTCTTTGACGCGCGCATCCAGCGCCTGGACGTCGAACCCGAACGCTTCATGACCAACGAAAAAAAATGGCTCATCGTCGATTACTTCGTCGAATGGCGTATCAAAGACATCCGCACCTTCTACACCAGCGTTCAGGGCAACTTCGACCAGGCTAGCCGCCTGCTTGACAACATGGTCAAAGAAACCCTGCGCGGCGAATTCGTGCAACGCTCCGTCAAAGAAGCCATCTCGCAAGATCGCGGCACCATCATGGGCGCCGCCAGCGAACGCATCTCGCGTCAGGCAGAAGCCCGCTACGGCATCGAAGTTCTCGGTGTACGCCTGAAGCGTGTGGATTTCTCCGACGAAATCCGCGACCGTGTCTTCGACCGCATGCGCGCCGAACGCGAACGCGTCAGCAAAGACTTCCGCGCGCGCGGCCAGGAAAAATCCTCCGTTATCCGTGCTACCGCCGAACGCGAAGCCGCCGAACTTCTTGCCCACGCCCGCGAAGAAGCCGACATCATGCGCGGCGAGGCGGATGCTACCGCCGCCAAACAATACGCCGCCGCCTACGGTGCCGACCTCGACTTCTACCGCTACTGGCGCAGCCTCAGCGCCTACCGCGACAGCCTCGGCGGCAGTACCCTCATCGTCAACCCGCACAGCCGCTACTTCCACTACCTCAACAATAACGACAGCACCCCGCCGCTTGACGCCGAAAACGCGCCTGCGGCCCCGCTGGAACAAGCACCGCTGCAAGAACAACTGCCGCCGCCCCCCCTGAATCCCGTTGCCGAACCCGTCATCCCGCCGGAAGCAGCCGCAACGGCTCCCAAAAACGAGCCGGCCCTGCCATGAACATGACCATCTGGTGGCTGTCGCTGGCACTCATGCTGCTCTGCGAAGGCGCGCTCATCGGCATCGCGCCTGCCGCCTGGCGGCGCACCATCAAACAAATCAGCGCCCTGCCCGATCAGACCCTGCGCCGCATCGGGCTGGGCATGGCGACCGTTGCCCTGCTCATCGTCGCCCTGCTCTACTGGGCGACCCCATAAAAAAATCACGCACACCACCCCGCAACCCCACGCCTTAACATCCCAACAAACCGAGGAACCAACACATGAGCACCAAACTCGTCGTTATCGGCGCCCAATGGGGCGACGAAGGCAAAGGCAAAGTCGTCGACCTGCTCACCGAAAAAGCGGGCGCCGTCGTGCGTTACCAGGGCGGCCACAACGCCGGCCATACCCTCGTCATCGACGGCAAAAAAACCGTCCTGCACCTCATCCCCGCCGGCATCCTGCATGCAGGCGTACAAAGCTACATCGGCAACGGCGTCGTCCTCTGCCTGCGTGCCCTCAAAAAAGAAAGCGATGCCCTTGAAGCCGCCGGTGTTCCCGTGCGCGAACGCCTGCACATCTCGCCCGCCTGCGCCCTCATCCTGCCGACGCACAGCGCGCTGGATCAGGCACGCGAAGCAGCACGCGGCGCAAACAAAATCGGCACCACCGGACGCGGCATCGGCCCCGCCTACGAAGACAAAATCGCGCGACGCGGCCTGCGCCTCGCCGACCTGCAACACCCCGACACCTTCCGCGAGCGCCTGCGCGAACTGATGGATTTCCACAACTTCCAGCTCAAGCACTACTACCATCAAGAGCCGCTGGACTACGCTGCTGTCTGTGACGAATGGCTGGCCTACGGCGAACACGTCCGCCCGCTTATCACCGACGTTACCCTCGCCATCACCCGCCACAGCGCAAAAGGTGAGCACATCATCTTCGAAGGCGCACAAGGCGCGATGCTCGACATCGACCACGGCACCTACCCCTTCGTTACCTCGTCCAGCACCGCCGCCGGTGGCGCGGCGACCGGCAGCGGCATCGGCCCGCGCGCGCTGGACTACATCCTCGGCATTGCCAAAGCGTACAGTACCCGCGTTGGCGGCGGCCCCTTCCCGACAGAACTGACCGATGACACCGGCGCACACCTGGCCAAAGTCGGCAACGAATACGGCGCGACCACTGGCCGCGCGCGCCGCTGCGGCTGGATTGACCTGCCCGCCCTGCGCCGCGCTATCATCAATTCCAGCATCAGCGGCCTGTGCCTGACCAAGCCGGACGTACTGGACGCCCTGGCGGAAATCAAAGTCTGCACCGCCTACGACATGGATGGCAGCCGCCTTGACATTGCCCCCGTTGGCGCGGATGAACTGGCCCGCTGCACCCCGGTATACGACACCCTGCCCGGCTGGCAAAGCGACACCGTCGGTATCACCGCCTACGACCAGCTACCGGAAAAAGCGCGCGCCTACATCGCTTACCTCGAACAACAATTGGGCATACCCATCGCCATCATCTCGACCGGCCCTGACCGCGCCCATACCATCCAGCGGCAAACCCTGCTGGTATGATGAAAAACCGCCCTTCGGGGCGGTTTTTTTACAATGACGTTATGATAAATTTCAGAGGTTTGGCAGTTTTTTAGCATCAAACGGTTAAATTGATACCACGTTTTTTAAACGAACTACAAACTCTCTCATGCCAGTTCTTAATAACTTTACTGGTCTCAACATCTTCATTCTGGCAGATATTGAGTGTACCGCGTGGTTGTGGACATTCCCTTATTTCCTTAGAACGTGTTCATTGTCTCAGCCTCTGCTGTAAACTATCGGCATGAACAGAAAAACCTACCCAAGCGATATCAGTCGCGAGCAATTTGCGCCTCTCCTCCCCCTGCTGGAAAGTGCCCGTAAACGCACAGCGCCACGTCAGGTGGACTTGTACGATGTCTTTTGTGCCATTCTCTACCTGCAACGCACTGGCTGCTCCTGGCGCGCTTTGCCGGGCGATTTCCCCAAATGGCGCACCGTGCATTCCTACTTCCAGAGATGGACTGAGCCACGCGAGAGTGGCATCAGCATCCTTGAGGAAGCATTAAAAAAATCAGGTAGTTGCGGAGCGCCGCAAGCAGGGGCATCATGAAGCAACCACTTTCCTGATTATTGATGCGCAGAGTGTGAAGAACACGGATACCGCCATGGAAAAAGGCTACGATGCGGGCAAGAAGGTTAGCGGTATCAAGCGGCATATAGCGGTTGACACGCAGGGTTTGCCGCATGCGCTTGCGGTAACGACGGCGGATGTTACGGATAGAAAAGGCTGCCTGCTAGCATTGGAACGTGGGCGGGATAATCTTGGGGCGGTACAAAAAATCCTTGCTGACGGTGGTTACACGGGTAAGGCATTTGCTTCGTCAGTACAGGAGTTGATTGGTGCGGAGGTAGAGATTGCCAAACGAAACGAATTACACCGCTTTGCGGTATTGCCAAAGCGATGGGTAGTCGAGCGCAGTTTTTCCTGGTTGGAAAAGAACAGACGGCTTTGGAAAAACTGCGAGCGTAAGTTGAGTACCAGTCTGCAAATGGTAGCTTTGGCTTTCTTGGGAGTCCTGCTACGAAGACTATGAACACGCTCTTACCGTCAATCTCCCAATCCAGTACCCTAACAGGCCGACGATAAACAATCCATGAAGTCCGCTCATCTTCATCATCTTTAATAGAATAAACTCCACCAATAATCTGAACTAAAGCAATAAATTCAGCACCATTCTTTATGGCAACAATATCATTTACTTGCATTCTTTCACAAAAATCACCAATCTGATTTCTCTTTTCATCCCAGTCACCTAAACCTATAAATTTCCGATTTTGGATAATCCAAGGTACATTCTTATCCAATTCAGGTGCATTACCAGGAAACATTTGCATATGCCAATAATTCATCATTTTCTCCATATCGCCTGTTAATAAATAAGCGCTCAATGCGCAGGATAATTTTACAAAATTATTCTTAAAATAATGAATAAAATAGTTGTTAAAAAACGTTGTGTCCTTTTTGTAGCTTAGAGTTAGTCAAGAGGAATAGCGTCACAAATCCACCATCGACGCCCATTATGCAACCCTACAGCCGTAGGCAATTCATCATAGATACAATTTACTTTTGCCAGAAACGAGGTGTTATGGTGCTGTATGACGCTATTAGCAGGCGGGTTTCGTGCTTATCCTGCTTGGTGAGAGTAACTAACGTGCCTAAAGCCATACCCGCTTGATGAGCGCCAGCAGGTTGTCGCGCATGATAGCGCGGATATCCGCATCGCTGTAACCGCGTTGGGCGAGGCCATCGCGGATGTCATCAAGCGCAGCGGGGCTGATGTATTTGCCGCTCAGACCTTTTTTCGGGTCGTAACCCGCGCTCGGCGGCCACCAGTACTGGCGGTTCACCTCGGCAGGAATGTCCGGTACACCGTCATCGTAGCAGTAATCCAGACCGATAGCGGTGTGTGCCACGCCGACGAGTTGGGCGACGTAGTCGATGTGCGGGATGAGCGAAGCGGGTTTGAGCTCAAGATCGCCGATGAAGCTGCCGACACCGTTCAGGGCGATGAGGCCGCCCGTGGCCGCCACGGCACGAATGGCGCGATCGGTGATATTGCGCCCATGCGGCACGAGGGCGCGCGGGTTGGCGTGGCTGTACAGCACGGGGCGGTCGCCGCTGTAAGCGCAGATGTCGAGCGCGGTCTGTTCGTTACTGTGGCTGAGATCCATAAGGATACCGGCGGCATGGATGGCGTCCACGATACGCTCGCCCAGCGGGGTCAGGCCGCCTTCGTCGTGAGCACCACCAGCGACGCTGTTGCTGCGGTTGTAGGCGAGGTGGATTTGCCGCACACCGAGGCGGTGGTAGAGCGCGACCATGTCCGGGGTTTCCAAAAGCGGCAACGCGCCTTCAAGGTCGAAGCTGAGGGCAAGTTTGCCGCTCGCGGTGATGCGTTCGATGTCGGCGGCAGTGTCGGCAAGTTCGAGCCAATCCGCTTCGGCTATCTGGCGACGGTAACCGGCGATGGTGGTCATGATTTGCGTGAGCGGATTCATATCCATGCCGACGTTGACGGAGAGGTAGCGCACGCCGGCGTCGTAGTGCAGGCGCAGCTGGTTGATGTCGGTGTCGCCGTGCAGCGGCAGGCAACTGTGAGCGTCGGCGTACCAGTAGTGATTCATATGGGGCTCCAGGATTGGGTTCAGCGGCGATATTGCCATGTTTTCGGGCGGGCTGCCGGAATGTATAGTTGAATAGATAAAAAAGCGTAACAAGGCGCGTCGCCGCAGACAGTACAGGTAGTACGGCAAGGCGACGCAACGCCGTTACGATTTTTTAGATGTTTAACTATATTTTGCGGCTAACCGTGCATCAGCCCGATCATTCAATCACTGTTCAGCCGCCTTGCATCGCAAGACTGCACACTATGTGAACAGGCGGTACAGGCCATAGGCGATTAGCAGGAAAAATAGGGTGAGGAATGCGGCAAAAAACAGGTTTCCCCACGTTGACAATGGCGGTTGTTGGTCCGTCGCGCAGCGGTATCCCAAGCCCAGCATGACGATCAGCGAGAGGTAGAAGTAGCAGGCGGGAGCGGAGAAGGTTTTTCCCGGGTTCCCGAGATAGTAGAGGGTCGCGATAATCAGATTGAGGGCAGCACAACCTGCCAGCCCATTGTTTCTCTCTTGCTCGCGTAACTCAACGTCAAGAAAGTATTTTTCCAGTTCTTCGCTGACCGCCTGCCAGCGACGTTCGTTTTCCGCCAGTTCGCGCAGGAAGGCTTCGGTTTTTTCTTCCTGCAAACGTGCGTCCTCGTATTGTTGCCATTTGTAGGCGTCTTTGATGGCGCGGCGGCGGCGCCGTTCTGCCTGGCGCGGGGTAAGGGGCCTCATTTACAGCCACTCGCGCGGTTTGAGGTAATCGGCGAGACGGGCTTCGGCACTGCCGGCTGCCGGCTGGTAGTCGTAAGCGAAGCGCACCAGCGGCGGCAGGCTCATCAGGATGGATTCGGTGCGGCCGCCGCTTTGCAGGCCGAAGTGGGTGCCCCGGTCGTAGAGCAAGTTGAATTCGACGTAGCGGCCGCGCCGGTAGAGCTGGAAGGCGCGTTCGCCCTCGCCGTAAGCGGTGTCTTTGCGCTTCTCGACGATGGGCAGGTAAGCGGCAAGCCAGCTTTCGCCAACGGCACGGGTGAAGGCAGCGCCTGCTGCAAAGTCGGCGGGCTGGTAGTCGTCATAGAAAAGACCGCCGATGCCGCGCGTTTCACCGCGATGCGGCAGGTAGAAGTAGCGGTCGCACCAGGCTTTGTAGCGCGGGTAGAGATCGGCACCGAAGGGGGCGCAGGCATCATGGGCGGTGCGGTGCCAGGCGCGGCAGTCGTCATCAAACGGGTAATACGGGGTGAGGTCGATGCCGCCACCGAACCACCAAGCGCGGACGCGCTCGCCGTCATGTGCGGTGAAAAGGCGGATGTTGGCGTGGCTGGTCGGGACGTAGGGGTTGCGCGGGTGGATGACCAGCGACAGGCCGTGCGCGGTGTAGGCGCAATCTGCGAGTTCGGGGCGTTTTTCCGTCGCCGCCGCCGGCAGTTTTTCGCCGGCGATGTGCGAGACATTGACGCCGCCCTGCTCGAAGACGGCGCCATCTTGCAGCACCATCGTCAGCCCGTGCCCGCGCAGGCGGGATTCGTCGCGCTGCCAGGCATCGCGGCGGAAGGGGCTGCCGTCTGTCGCGGTCAGGGCGGTGGTGATGCGTTGTTGCAGGTCGTCAAGGTAGGCAGCGAAGGCGCTGATGTCGGCGTTGCTGGGGTTCATGGTTGCTCCGGGGTCTGATGGCAATGGCGGATGTCGGCCTTTACCAGGGCGTAGCCGGGGCTGCGCAGGCTGACGCAGCGGCTATCGCGTTCGTAGAGGTAGTGTCTGTCGAGGTAACGGCGGTATTGGATAACCTGCGGCACACAGGTCTCACCAGCAGGGCAGACAGGGAAGGCAGCGATCTGCGCGGCGGTGAGACTGTCGATGGCGTGATAAATGCGCCAGGCGAAGGCGAAAGTCAGCAGGTAGAGCAGCAGGCTCAGGAGCGGGTAATGCAGCCAGGCTTTGCGAAACGGCGCGCGGCGGTAACGGATGACGAGGGTGAGACCGTAGAGGACGAAGTAAACGGGGCTGGCGATAAGCAGGGTGCTGAGGTAGAACTCGCCGCCGATAATCGCGGCGATGAGCGTGGCGGTAGCGACGGCAAAGTGAAGGATGAAGGTTTTGTGCGACATGAGCGGGACCGGTGGAGACAGAGCCGAATTATAGTGGCATTACTGCCATCGACGCAGACACCGCTTGGGTATCGCCCGGCGGCGGGGTTTCCATAGGGTCGTTTCAAACAGGCTCACCAACGCCGCATCAGTTCCATTCGGAACGACTATACTTGCCGCCTTGTTTTTCAGGGATTTTCTGCATGTTGATTGAGGGTTATGACTCGGAGGATTTGGCCGCCACCTTGCTGCGCCAGCTCAAGAATCTGGCGCATGGCAACCAGGTGGATGCGCAGGAGGTGCAAGAGGTGGCGCATGAGGCCGAGGCGTTCACCGTCGAGCTGAACGTGGTGTGGCGTTTCAGCGGTGATGTCGAGGAGCGGCGCATTGCCGGTGGCGAAATGGCCGCGCGGCATTGCGGTGAGGACATGGAGGCTTTCGAGCGGGAAACGGCGGCGCTGCTGCACCAGGCGCAGACGGGCACTGCGCTGCGCCAACCGTTTATCAATAGCCTCAGCGAGGCGGGGCGGCAGGGGCTGGCGCAGTCGTTGCAGGAAACCGTCTTTCACCGCTTCGCGCCGCTTTCCGTGCGGGAAGACTGCCCGCTGTGTCAGGGCAAGGGACGGACGACCTGCCGCCGTTGCGGCGGTATCGGTCGCCAAACCTGCACCACCTGCGGCGGTGCCGGGCAGCACAGCGAGCAGGTGCCGGAATACCGTGACGGGCAATACAGCGGTAGCCGCACGGTGCAGCACGTCTGCGAGACATGCAGCGGCAGCGGCCAGATGACTTGTGCCGATTGCGTTGGCGCAGGTGCGGTGCGCTGCGAGCACTGCGGCGGACATGGTTTTTTCATGCTGACGCGCGACATCGCGGCGCGGGCGGCGCCGGAATACACCATCGGCACCACAACCCGCTTCGCGCATGATGTGCTGGATGCGCTGCTCATGCAGGAAGGGCCGGATTTTTGCCGCCAGAAAATCCCGCTTGACCTCACCAGCCATTGTCCGAACGGCGTCAGCAGCCACCTCTTTGCCTATTCGGGCAGAAGCATCGCGCTGCGCCTTGATTTCACCCTGAACCGCGCCCTGATGAAGGGCAACACCTACACCTGCTACGCCTTCGCCAACCCGCCCCATCCCTATGTGCGCCCCGCCTTTTTCGACGACCTCTTTGCCCTGGAACTGGACTGGCTGGCGGATGCTGTGCCGCTGACGGGCATCGTCAAGCGCAGCAAAGCCGTCGCCTTCTTCTACCGCCACGCCGGACAGCCGGTGCTGGACAGCGTCCTGCGCGACATGGCGAGAACGCCGGATCATTCCGCCGCCGCGCTGGCCGCCGCCATGAAAAAAGCCTGCCAGGGCTTCATCAGCACGGAAATGGCCGAAGAACTGGCGTCCTACCTGAACCGCATTCTCGATAAAGTTTCGCCGACCCATGCCGCCGGAGTCTGGTGGCTGTTTGCCGCGCCTACCCTGCTTTACGCGACCCTGTACGCGGAAGCGCAGATGGAAACCCACTTCGCCGACCGGCCCTTCTTTGCCGTATTCGATACCGCCGTGCGCGTTGTCTTGATGGTGGTCATACCGCTCGGCATCGCCTGGCTGAGCAGCACGCTGCTCACCCTGTATCGGCGCAGCAAAGTGCCTCGCGAATACTGGCAGGAGTTGCGCAACGGCATCATCATGCGCCGCCTGCTGCGCACGGCGCGCAATCTGGGCATCGCTGCCGCGCTCTATGGCGCGCTGGCAGCGCATGATCTCGTGCCGCGTACGGATAGCGTGTGGCTGAACAACATCCGCCGCACCATGAGTGAAGACATCTGCCCCTACATGCCGACGCGGATCTGCGAAAACCTGTTCCGCCTGCCGCCGGAACCGCCGCCACAGCCGGAAACGGTACCGGAACCGGCAACGACAGAGACGGCAGCGGAAGTGACGGTGCGGCCGCAGGCGGCGACAACACAAGCGACCGTTATGGACGAGCGGGAAAAAGCACGACGGATTCAGCAATTCCTCGCCCGCCAGGGCTACCAGCTCACCGTGGACGGGCACTTTGGCGCGCAATCACGCCGCGCGGCGGACGATTATTTGCGCCACGGTAGCGATATCACCCTGGATGCCACTGCAACCATCGAGGATTACTACCGGGCGGTATTCGGCCTGCCGCCGCTGGAGACGGAAGCAGGGGGAGATTGACGGCGGGCGCAGGACGCTTGTCCTGCCTAGGCCCTACGCATCCGCTTGTGCTCGCAATAAGAACAAAAAAAAGCGACCGTGGTGAATCGGTCGCCGGATAACGCAGGCGGATTCAGAAGAAATTGCGCAGATCAACTTCGCGGTCAAACACCGCCCGCTCAAAGAAATCGGCAAAGGTAGCGGCGAGCAAGCGGGCGCTATCGTTCGTCGCGATTTCCCATACGCCGTGGTTTTCAGGATGGAAGAAAAGGATGCCGTCGCCGTCTGTGGCATGACCGAAGGCAAACGCGGTTTTGCTGCGCAGGTGTTTGGCCTGCTGCCGTTGCACCCAGTACTCCTGATAGAGGGGTGTGCGGATAACGGGCTGTTTTTCTTCGAGGGTGCGCAGCGACCACAGGCAGTAGGTCCGGATGTCTTTCTGCGGGCGTTTGCGCTCGCGGAAGGTGTAGTAGGCGTCAACGGCCGGGTCACGCGTCGCCATATAGGCGCGATAGCTGTCGGGCAGGTCGTAGGTGTCGAGGTTCATCAGGATGCCTTGTTATTTGAGCTTGGGATAGGGAATGCGGTGCTCGTCGAGCTTTTTCTTGAGGGTGTTGCGCGTGATACCGAGGATTTTCGCCGCCTGGCTCTGATTGTGCTCGCAGCGCAGCATGATATGGCTGATCACGGCGTGTTCGGCTTCGTGAATGATGAGGTGGTAGAGACCGCTGGCTTCGCGCGGGTGTTCGTCTTCTTCGAGCATGGCGTAATACTGCTCAATGCTGTGCTCGATGGCAGCACGGATAGTGGTTGCTTTCATGGGGAGGGGGTAAGGGGCGGCATGGGGCGCGCAGTATATAACCAATCCCGGAAAATAATCTGACGGTGTTGGTGCATCTTGCCAGCTGGATTTCCGGAATGGCTATCCAGCGCTTGCTATATCGCGGCGCTATTGAGGACAGCGTGTTGAGCGGCGAGATCGGCGGCGTGATTGATAGCGTCGCGCAGCGCGGCATAGGCAGGATGATCCCGCAGGTAGGCGTGCAGGTGTTTGCGCGCGATGCGTGTCGCTTGCGCGCCGTAGTGCTGGTGCAGGTCGTGCAGATGGGTGCGGATTTGCGCATTTTTGTCGGCAGCGGGCGTAGGGATGCCGTTCACCGCCGCTTGGCAACGGGCGAAGAGCCACGGATCGCCGAGGGCGGCGCGACCGATCATGAGACCGTCGAAGCCGTAGCGGTCGATAAGGGTTTTCGCTTGCGCGGCATCGCGGATGTCGCCGTTAGCGATGATGGGCAGGCGGGTACGATTTTTTAGGGCGGCGATGGCGGCATGGTCGGCGGTGCCGTTGTATTTCTGCGCGCGGCTGCGGCCATGCACGGCAAGGGCGGCGACGCCGTTATCTTCCGCGATGGCGGCGAGTTCAAACAGGGTCGGCTGGTCATCGTGGTAGCCGAGGCGGGTTTTGACGGTGATGGGGATGGATACGGCGCGGCTGACGGCAGCAAGGATTTTCGCGACTTGGCCGAGATCAGCGAGCAACGCCGAGCCTGCCTGCTGGCGGGCGACGGTTTTCGCCGGGCAGCCGAGGTTGATATCGATGATGTCCGCGCCTTTGGCCTGCATGAGGAGCGCCGCTTCCGCCATCAGTGCCGGGTCGCCGCCGACAAGCTGGACGATTTTTGGGTAGTGCGGGTCGGGATCGAATTGCAGGCGGTTTTGCGCAAGGTCGGTGTGCAGCAGGTCAGGCTTGGCGCTGACCATTTCGGCGGTGCTGTAATCGGCGCCGTTCGCCTGGCAGAGGCGGCGAAAAGGCAGGTCGCTGACGCCGGCCATCGGCGCAAGGAGGATGACGGGGCAGGGGTAGCTGAAGCGGCCAAGGCTGAGCATTTATTTGCGCTGGAGTTCGAGCAGTATCCAGCCGTCGCGTTCGTCGGCACGGCGGATGTGGTAGGCGTCGGCGTAAGCGGCGTGGATGCGTTCTTCCTGGCGTTCGAGCAGACCGGCAAAGATGAGGCGGCTTGCGGCATGCAGGTGTTTTTCGAATTGCGGGCGCAGGGCGCACAGCGGTTCGAGGAGGATGTTGGCGATGATGAGGTCCACTTGTGGCGCATCATCCGGATTGGCACAGAGGGTGATGCGCGCGGCGACGTTGTTTTTTTCGGCATTGTCGTGGCTGGCGGTGAGCGCCTGCGGATCGATGTCGGTCTGCCAGATGTGCGTTGCACCCAGCAGGGCGGCGGCGATGCCGAGGATGCCGCTGCCGCAGCCGTAGTCGTAGGCGGTTTTGCCGTGCAGGTCGTGATGCACCAGCCAGTTGAGGCACATGGCGGTGGAGGGATGGGTACCGGTGCCGAAGGCAAGGCCGGGATCAAGACGCAACACGGTGGCATCCGCTTCGGGGATGGTGTGTTCGGTCGCGGCCACCCAAAAGCCGTTGCCAAAGGGGATAGGCTGGAAGTGGTCAAGCCAGGCGCGCACCCAGTCGTTGTCGTGCAGGAGGTGTTCAGCGATGGGGTAGTCGTCGCCGAGAGCGGCGCGCAGGACGGTGAGGATGGCGTCACGGTCGCTGTCTAGTGGATAAAGGCCGGTCACACGCGTGGTCTGCCACAGCGGGGTGGTGCCGATAGGGGGTTCGAAGATTTCTTCGTCGTCGGAGGCGGTGTAGGTAACGGCAATGGCGCCACTTGCTTCCAGCGCGGCTTCGAGCTGCTCAGCTTCGGCGTCGCTATGGGCGGTAAGGGTGAGTTCAAGCCAGGTTTGGTGGGGCATGGGATTTTCCTTAGAGTTATGGGACAGTATCTTCGTCGATAAGTTGTCCGTCGGGTGCGTAGCGCTGCCAGCGGGTAATTTTGCCATCTTGATAGTAGAGACGAGTGCGGACACCGGTGGTTGCGATATAACCATCCGACCAGCCTTGCGGGATACCATTGACTAACGGGGTGTGCGATTGCAGTGTGCCGTCGGCTTCGTACACATCGGCGTAGTTATCCATGATGCCGTTACGGATAACGGTTTTCATGTAGCGGCCATAGCTGGTGTGAATAGTCTGTTCGCCTTCGCCAAGCTTCAGATCTTTGTCATGCCATACCGGTACGGCAGGTTTGTTTTTTATAGCAGCATTGACCGCCGATTTTGGCGGTAAGAGTGCTGCCCAATCGGCGGGGGTTTTGGCTTGCCGGGCTTTTTGTTGCATTTCCTGTTGCTGTTTTTCAGCCTGCCGGATGTCACGGGTCATTTGGGCGTTGGCGTACATGCCTTCGTAGGTATCAAGAACAGTATCCAGATTCTCGCAGGCAGTGAGACTGAACAGGGCAAGTATGGTCAGGATAGTTTTCATGGTGCAGATGTGTTTTGCCCCCGCAAGCGGGGGCAGTGCTGTGTGCTGTCAGGCGAGGCCGAGTTTGTGTTCGAGGTAGTGGATGTCCATGCCGCCGTGGTTGACGGTGGGGTCGTCCAGCAAATCCTGATGCAGTTCGATGTTGGTGTTGATGCCTTCGATGACGAGTTCACGCAGCGCCATTTTGGCGCGGGCGATGGCGGTTTCGCGCGTGTCGCCCCAGGTGATGAGTTTGCCGATCATGGAATCGTAGTGCGGCGGCACGGTGTAGCCGTCGTAGAGGTGGGATTCGACGCGTACGCCAAGTCCGCCCGGTGCGTGAAATTCGCTGACTTTACCCGGCGAGGGGATGAAGGTTTTGGCGTTTTCGGCGTTGATGCGGCATTCGATGGCGTGCCCCCGGATGTGGATGTCGTCCTGAGTGTAGGCAAGCGGCAATCCGGCGGCGATGCGGATTTGTTCACGCACGATGTCCACGCTGGTGATCATTTCGGTGACGGGGTGTTCGACCTGGACGCGGGTGTTCATTTCGATGAAGTAGAACTCGCCGTCCTGGTAGAGGAATTCGAAGGTGCCGGCGCCGTGGTAACCGATGCGTTTGCAGGCTTCGACGCAGATGCCGCCAATTTTGGCGCGTTGTTCGGGGGTGATGCCGGGAGCGGGCGCTTCTTCCATGACTTTCTGGTGGCGGCGTTGCAGGGAGCAGTCGCGTTCGCCGAGATGGATAGCGTTGCCGTGTTTGTCAGAGAGCACCTGGATTTCGATGTGGCGCGGGGTTTCAAGGAATTTTTCCATGTACACCATGTCGTTGCCAAAGGCCTGACGCGCTTCGGTTTTGGTGAGGCGTACGGCATCAACGACTTCGTCGGCGTTTTTGACGACGCGCATGCCGCGTCCGCCACCACCGCCCGCCGCCTTGATGATGACGGGGTAGCCGATGCGTTCGGCGGTCGCGCGGATCTCGTCCGGATCAGTGCTAAGCGGGCCGTCCGAGCCGGGCACGCAGGGGATTCCGGCGGCTTTCATCGCTTTGATGGCTTCGACTTTGTCGCCCATCATGCGGATGGTTTCTGCGCGCGGCCCGATGAAGGTGAAGCCGGATTGTTCGACGCGCTCGGCGAAGTCGGCATTTTCCGAGAGGAAGCCGTAGCCGGGGTGGATGGCGTCGGCATTCGTCACTTCGGCGGCGGCGATAATGGCGGGCATGTTGAGGTAGCTTTCGGACGAGGGCGCCGGACCGATACACACGGATTCGTCGGCGAGGACGACGTGCTTCAGGTCGGCATCGGCCTTGGAATGCACGGCGACGGTTTCGATGCCCATTTCGCGGCAGGCGCGCAGGATACGCAGCGCGATCTCCCCACGGTTGGCAATCAGCACTTTCTGGAACATGGCGGTTTCCCCCGGGGCTTATTTGACGACGAAGAGGGGTTCGTCGTATTCGACCGGCTGTCCGTTCTCGACGAGGATTTCCACGACTTTACCGCCGAAGTCGGCTTCGATGCGGTTGAACATTTTCATGGCTTCGATGATGCAGACGGTGTCGCCCGCCTTGATGTCGTCGCCGAGTTTGATGAAGGGGTCGGCATCGGGCGCGGGGGCGTTGTAGAAGGTGCCGACCATCGGTGAGCGGATGAGTTTGCCATCCGGTGCAGGCTTGCCGGCAGGGGCGGCCTCGGCAGCAGGCGCAGGGGTCGCGGCGGGCGCTTGCGGCGCGGCCGGATAGGGCATGGGGTAAGGCGCAGGCGGCGGTATCATCGGCGGCATTTGCCCGTAGCGGTTGATACGCACGGATTCTTCACCTTCGGTGATTTCGAGTTCGGCAATGCCGCTCGCTTCGAGCATTTCGATGAGTTTTTTGATTTTGCGGATGTCCATGGGTCAGGTCTCTTGTTTGGGTTGGGTTAGGTAGTGGTGGGCGGCGGTGAGCGCCAGTTCGTAACCGGTCGCGCCGAGGCCGCTGATGACGCCGAGGGCGAGGTCGCTGAAATAGGAATGTTGGCGAAAAGCTTCGCGGCGGTAGATGTTCGAAAGATGCACTTCAATGAAGGGGATGGCAACAGCAGCCAGTGCGTCGCGTATGGCGACGCTGGTGTGGGTATAGGCGGCGGGGTTGATGATGATGAAATCGACTTCGTGTTTACCCGCTTCGTGGATAAGGTCGATAAGGGTGCCTTCATGATTGTGCTGGATGTGTTCGAGCTGGTGGCCGAGGTCTTGCGCCATGCCTTTCAGACGGAGTTCGATGTCTTCCAAGGTGTTATTGCCGTAGTGTTTTGGCTCGCGGCTGCCGAGCAGGTTCAGGTTGGGGCCGTTAATGACAAATATTAGCGCCATAGGGTGTTGGGTTCTCAGGGTGGGATGGTCGCGGTATCGCCTGCGAAAAGGGGGCTTTGGGTTAGGCCGCAGGCGTCGCTTGAAAGGCGGGCATTATAGCGGCTTCATCGGGAAAGCCGTACTGTTTTGACGGCTCGCTTAAGCACCGTAGCAGGCAGTTTCTGTTGCTGTGGTGACAGTTGCAAACGTAGGCCGATCAGCTGTTTTCAGGTACAAGCGGTAATGACGGTTGCCACGGTTTGCAACAGTGTGAGCAGCAGCAGTCGCTTGCATAGACGCGCGGCACCACGGCAGCGCTCTGCCAACGGAACATGGGGACGGGTACGACGCAGACCCAGGTCGGCAAGCGCAGTATCAAAGGCGGAAATGTCATCAGCGTTTTCATTCATCCAGCGGCGAAAGACGGCAACATCGAAGGCAATACGCCAATGCAGCCATAGCGCTGCCAAGGTCAGCAGTGCCCACACGATTAGCGTCAGCATGCTATCCGCACGCCAGCCGTTTAGTGCGGCCAGGAGCAGATTGAACGGTAGCAGGCGGCGCGTCGCATCCAGCAGCGCCGTCGTGGTGTACAGCAGGTCATTCATTGGCATCTTCCAGCGCTTGTACGACGGCTATGCGGGTTTCCTCCGGCAGACGGGCGAGTGGACGGACACGGCGAATGTGGCGCAAGGCGCTGTCCACATCGTTTTCCCCGCCGTAGCGCACCAGCCAAACAAGGGCAGCAGCGACACTACGACCATAGCCGAGGGCGCAGCAGATCAGGACGGGGTCAGGTTGCGCGTTGAGGAAGGCTTCGATGGCCGTAGCGGCACGGTTGAGGGCGGCGGGGTCAGGCGCAGTCATGTCCAGCATGGGTTCGCTGTGATAATGGGTAGGGCGGTGGCGCGGACTGCATTCGGCGCAGGTATCCACCACGGCATGGTATTGATCGGCGGCGAGGATGCTGCCGAGGTGCAGGCGTGGGGTGAGGGCGGCGGTGTCACGTGCATGGCCGCGTAACCAGGCGTACTGGTTGAGGCGGTAAGCGAGATGTAGGGGCGTGAGTAGCAGGCGGGCGGCGAGTGTCGGACGCCCGTCCGCCCGTTTTTGCCAAATGGCGGCACCGAGGCGCGCGTGTCCGGCGGCAAGGATAATGCAGGAGGTCGCAGGCCAGAGTAGCCACAGCCAGGCACCGCCCCAACGCGCCGGCAGGGCGATGAGGATAGCGAGGGCGAGATAAAGCAGGGCAAAGCGGCGACGGCGCGGGGTCATGGGCTCGTGCGCCCGTAGCGGTGAGGTACCCTGCCACGGCAGTGCCCAGAGAATGAGGGCACCGGCGAGCAGCGCGGTTGGGATGTCAATGAAGTGATGCTGGTAGGTAGTGAGCACCGAGGCGCCGATGAGCAGGCACCAGGCAAACCACAGCGGGCGCAAGCACGGCGGCAGTTTCGGCCAGTAGAAGCGGCCAACAATAAGGGTGAGGATGATGTGCAGCGAGGGCATTTCGTTGTAAGCCTGATCGAAAGCGGCAAGCGAGCGGAAAAGCGCGGCAAAGAGGCCATCGCCGATGTCTTTCGCCCAGCTGATTTGCAACGGAAAAAGCAGAAAACCGCTGATAGCGATGGCTTGTGCGGCGAGCAGTTGTGCAATGTAGCGGTGTTGTTCGCGCGTGCTCGCGCAGAGGAAGAAACCGAGGCCGTAGAAGAGGTTGAGCGACCAGTAGGGGATGATGGTCCACGACAGGAAGGGGATGTGGTGTTCCCAGGCGTAGGCAATTTCGGGGACGTTGGCGCGGCTCGCGGTGTAATGGTTGGTGAGGCCGTAGCTGAGGTAGAAGATAGCAGCGACGGCAGCGAGTTTGAGCAGGGTGGGAATGAAGGCGGGTTTGTTCACGGGATGTCGTCTTTTACGATAGCGCACTCAAATTTAGGGGCTGTACTAGATTAGCCCTAAATTTCACACCAATCACGCAGCGTTTTTAGCTGTTGGGACGGCGTACCGAAGTTAAACCGAAATTCACATTCTTTCAAGAACAGCGGGAAAGATCTGCGGTCAATGCCGTTGTATTTGCGCAGTACACGCTTCGCTTGGTTCCAAAAATTTTCAATGCCGTTGATATGATTCTGGCGATCGGCAAACGCTTTGCAATGGTCGATGCGGTGATGGATAAAACCGCTCACATCCAGTTTGTCATAACTGCTCAGGCTGTCTGTATAAACAATACTGTCAGGCATAATTTTCTTCTTGATAACAGGTAGTAAGCTCTCAGATTTGGCATTATCTACCACAACTGTATAGACCCGTCCGTTGCGTTTCAGAATGCCGAAGACAACAACCTTTCCTGCCGCACCGCGACCACGTCTGCCCTTGCGACGTCCGCCGAAATAGCTTTCGTCCAATTCGACAGAACCATCGAAAACTTCATCGGCAGCCAAGGTCAAACGATGGCTGATGACCATACGGATTTTGCGGTAGAACAGGGCTGCCGAATTGGGATGGATACCCAAAGGGGCTGTACTAGATTAGCCCTAAATTGCACACCAATCCCGCAGGATTCTAAACTGCGGGGACGGTGTACCGAAGTTAAACCGAAATTCGTATTCTTTCAAAAACAGCGGGAAAGATTTGCGGTCAATGCCGTTGTATTTGCGCAGTACACGCTTCGCTTGGTTCCAAAAATTTTCAATGCCGTTGATATGATTCTGGCGCTTGGCAAACGCTTTACAATGGTTGATGCGGTGATGGATAAAACCGCTCACATCCAGTTTGTCATAACTGCTCAGGCTGTCTGTATAAACAATACTATCAGGCATAATTTTCTTCTTGATAACAGGTAGTAAGTTTTAAGATTTGGCATTATCTACCACAACTGTATAGACCCGTCCGTTGCGTTTCAGAATGCCGAAGACAACAACCTTTCCTGCCGCACCGCGACCACGCCTGCCCTTGCGACGTCCGCCGAAATAGCTTTCGTCCAATTCGACAGAACCATCAAAAACTTCATCGGCAGCCAAGGTCAAACGATGGCTGATGACTATACGGATTTTGCGGTAGAACAGGACTGCCGAATTGGGATGGATACCCAAAATATCAGCGGCGGAACGTGAGTAACTTCTAGCACAAAAAACGGAGTAGTTCTTTCTGTACTTTTTCCTTTAATTTGCAGTGTGTTATCTTCATATTTCGAGGGTAACATATCTGCTAATCTAGTACAGCCCCTACCCAAAATATCGGCGGCGGAACGTGCAGTAACTTCTAGCACAAAAAAACGGAGTAGTTCTTTCTGTACTTTTTTCTTTAATTTGCAGTGTGTTATCTTCATCTTTGGAGGGTAACATATCTGCTAATCTAGTACAGCCCCCAAATTTTTGCGAAGGAAACCTGATAGGCGGTATAGTTAAACATCTAAAAAATCGTAACGGCGTTGCACCGCCTTGCCGTACTATCTGTACTGTCTACGGCGGCGCGCCTTGTTACGCTTTTTTATCTATTCAACTATAAGTGTCGCCTGATGGGCTTTGCGGATGACACGGCCACCCTCCCTCTTGTCTTGAGCACGAATGGTATGGAAACGCAGCATAAGGTTGATGCAGAACAAAGCCTGCGGGTTGCCGCAGATTCTTTATTCATTTTTCGCCGTTTATTCGTGAAAAACGCTTCCTTACGGAAGCGTCTTGTGGGTAAGCGCTGGTTTGGTCATCCGGGTTTGCAACTATTTGGCGAGATCTTCGTTGTAAACGCCGTAGAGGATAAGGCTGTGGTCTTCGAGTTCGTAGCCGTATTCACGTGCGACTTCTTTGAGGCGTTCGGCAATGGCTTTGTCATAGAATTCAACGACTTTACCGGTTTTCACACAGATGAGGTGATTGTGATGGTCGCCGTTGTCGATTTCAAAGACGCTGTGGTTGCCTTCAAAGTTGTGCCGCTTGAGGATGCCCGCCTGTTCGAATTGGGTGAGAACGCGGTACACGGTGGCGAGGCCGATGTCTTCATCCGCTTTGAGCAGGATTTTATACACGTCTTCCGCGCTGAGGTGGCGATCGTTGTCCGTAGTCTCGCGTTCCATGATTTCAAGGATTTTCATCCTCGGCCCGGTCACTTTCAGTCCGGCTTTTTTTATTTGAGAACTCATGTCGTTTTCGTCTCCGTGTAATGTTGTCATGTTCTTTTATTTGGGGATTGCCTCTCGGCAGCTTTGCCGGTAGATGATCGGGTTTTGTTATTTTTTGTGTGATTAGAGGTGAAGGGGGAAAGCGGTTGTCCCGCTTTCCCGAAATACTCAGGCTTCGATGTGCGAACGCAGTTGGTGCATGGCCTGTTGTTCGATTTGCCGAATGCGCTCTGCCGAGACTTTGTATTCATCGGCAAGGGTTTGCAGGGTCGCTTTGTTGTCTTCGTTCAGCCAGCGGGCCTGGACGATGGCGCGGCTGCGGTCATCCAGTGATTGCAGGCCTCTGGCAAGTTTGCGCTGCATCAGGTTGTCGTGTTCGGCGTTTTCCGCGCTTTCTGCCGGGTCCACACTGCTGTCCGCCAGCCATTGTGAGGGGCTGAAGTGGTCGTTGTCTTCGTCGTCATCGCCAAGTTCGAAAGCGATATCCTGGCCGTGGATGCGGCTTTCCATTTCGAAGACGTCTTTGGTGCTGACGTTGAGTTCGTCGGCGATCACGCGCGCTTCTTCTTCGTTGAGCCAGCCGATGCTTTTTTTCATGCTGCGCAGGTTGAAGAAGAGTTTGCGCTGCGCTTTGGTGGTGGCGATTTTGACCATACGCCAGTTGCGGATGACGTATTCGTGGATTTCGCTTTTGATCCAGTGCACGGCGAAGGATACGAGGCGCACACCGCGTTGCGGCTCGAAGCGTTTGACGGCTTTCATCAGACCGATGTTGCCTTCCTGGATGAGGTCGCCGAGCGGCAGGCCGTAGCCGGTAAAGCCGCGTGCGATATGGACGACGAATTTGAGGTGGTGGACGATGAGGGTTTGCGCGGCGTTGATATCGTTGGTTTCTTGCAGGGCAATGGCCAAGCGGCGTTCTTCGTCGGCATCCAGAGCCGGAATTTGCCGGACTTTGGCGATGTATTGGTCGATGTCGGTGCTGGGGGTTAACCAGTTTTGGTGGCTGAGGGTTAGTGCTGTTGTCGTCATTATGTCAAGGCTCCTATATTTGATTTTTCTGTTCAATTTTACGTTTACGTTTTATTCTGCATATAGTAGTGCGCGCACAAATTCGTTTGCATTAAAGGGTCGTAAGTCTTCCGGCTGCTCGCCAACGCCAATGTAGCGGATGGGAATGCCCAGTTTTTCGCTGATGGCAAAGAGGATGCCGCCTTTGGCTGTGCCATCGAGTTTGGTGACGGTAATGCTGTCGAGTTGCATGGCTTTATGGAATTGTTCGGCCTGGCGCAAGGCGTTCTGGCCATTGCCGGCATCAATAATGAGCATGGTTTCGTGCGGGGCATCGGGGTTGAGTTTGCCGATGACGCGTTTGATTTTTTGCAGTTCGGCCATGAGATGGTCCTGGGTATGCAAGCGACCGGCGGTGTCAATAATAAGGACATCCACGCCGCGAGCGGTCGCGGATTGCAGGGCGTCGTAGGCGACAGATGCGGCATCGGCGCCTGTGCCTTGGGCGATGACAGGGACGTTGTGGCGCGCCCCCCAGGTTTGTAGTTGTTCGACAGCAGCGGCACGGAAGGTGTCGCCGGCGGCAAGCATGACTTTTTTGCCTTCTTGCTGGAAGTGGCGTGCCAGTTTGCCGATGGTGGTGGTTTTGCCGGCACCGTTAATGCCGGTCATGAGGATGACGTAGGGTTTGGCGCTGCTGGTATCAAGCGGCTGGGCAAAGGGGGCGAGCAGTTGCTGCATGTGATCGCGCACGGCGGCTTTGACGGCATCCACGTCTTTGAGTTCTTTGCGGTCGATTTGCTGGGTGACGGTGTCGATGATTTTGGTGGTGACTTCGATGCCGACGTCTGCAGTGAGCAGTTGCGCTTCGAGGTCGTCAATAAGGTCCTGGTCGAGTGTTTTTTTGCCGAGGAAAAGGTTGGCAAAGCCGTGCCGGGTTTTGGCGAGTCCCTGACGGATGCGGGCAAAGTAGCCCCCCTCGCTTTTCGGTTTTGCCTGCGGCTGGGGTGTGTTGTCGTGTTCGGTGGCGATTTCGCTTATTAGGTCTGCCGCAAACACCGTAGTTGTGTCGCTTGATGCGGTTTCAGCGGCAATGGCTGCAGGTGCTTCGTTGACGACAGGTACCGCCACCTCCTCGCTCGGTGTAGTTTCGTCAGTGTCGTTTGTGGGCGTTTCCTCTGCCGCAAACGCCGTAGTTGTGTCGCTTGACGCGGTTTCTGCGGTAACGGTTGTTGATTCTTCGCTGACGACAGACGCCGCCGTTGTCTCGCTTGGGCTATCGCTAGCGGGGCTTTCTTCGGGGGAGGGTGCGGGTTGTTCGGTGATGGCGGCGTTATTTTCTTGTTCTTGCGGAGTAGTGGTTTGGGCTTTATTTCGTTTCTTGAACCAGTTGAATACCATGTTGGCGATGTTCCGTGAGGGGTTGGGCGGGATGGCCGCACTGTTTGGGGTACGGCGAAAGGTCTTGCGGGCGGTGGTAAGATGCGTGTCTGCGCCTGCCGAAGGCGCGGGATTATAGCAGTGATTTGTGGTTCAAGCGGCGGTTTCCCGCTGTTATTGTGAGGTTTTTATGGTCAATCAGGTTAAGTCGCCAAGCGGTGAGATACCGCCTGCCATGCCGAAAGCGGCGCCGGTGTATCCGCATAGCCGCACGGCACGTCTGTTTTTGCTTGTCGCCGCGTTGAGCGGGTTTTTGTGGGTCTCGCTCGGCGCTATCGCCGGGCATGAGGTGTTCAGCGGGCTGCATGCGTCTTTTTTTGACAAGGCTCACCGTTATCAGATTGTGCACACGCTGGCGTTAATGCTGCTTGCGACTTTGCCTTTGCGTCTTCCGCTGTCGTTTTGCCGTGCCGCCGGTTTGTGCTGGTTGCTGGGTTTGTGCTGTTTTTGTGGCAGCTTGTATGTGATGGCGTTCTTGGGCACAGAAGAGGTACGTTATCTGGTGCCGGTAGGCGGGGTGGCATTTTTAGTGGGTTGGGCGATGCTGTTTATCGCCGCTTGCGTAGGAGAACGGTCATGACGGAAAAGCGAATTGTGGTGCTGACTGGAGCGGGGATTTCCGCCGAATCCGGGATTGCAACGTTCCGCGCCAGTGACGGTTTGTGGGAAAACCACCGCGTGGAAGATGTCGCCACGCCGGAAGGCTTCGCACGCAACCCCAAGCTGGTGCAGGATTTTTATAACGCCCGCCGCGCCCGCCTGCATGATGCCGATGTACAGCCGAATGCCGCCCATATCGCCCTGGCCCGTCTGCAACAGGCGCTGCCCGGCAAGGTGACGCTGATTACGCAGAATGTAGATGATCTCCATGAACGCGGCGGTGCCACGGAAGTGCTGCATATGCACGGCAGCCTGCTCAGTGTGCGCTGCCTCTACTGCGACAGTGTGCAGGATAACTGGCACGACGACTGCTCAACGGAAACACTCTGCCCGGTCTGCAAGCGTGCGCATGGGATGCGGCCGGATATCGTCTGGTTCGGCGAGATGCCTTATTACATGAATATTATTGAAAAGCGCCTCGCCAACTGCACCCACTTCGCCGCCATTGGCACATCGGGGCAGGTTTACCCGGCAGCCGGCTTCGTCGCCCTCGCGCGCGAGTGGGGGGCAGAGACATATGAAATCAACCTGGAACCCAGTCACGGCGCCAGTAAATTCCAGCATATATACAGTGGCAAGGCGACGGTCGAGGTCCCGCGCTGGGTGGAAAGCATGTTAAACTAACGTAGTCTTACTATCTCAAATACGAAACTTCCATGATGAAACGACTGCCCATCATTTTCTTTGCCATCCTGCTTTCTGCCTGTGTGCACAGCAACGCAGGCCAGACTGCCGCTGAGGCCGTCCCTGATTATGCCCCGGAACCGCTGATTATCAGCAATGAACATAAAAGAGCCTTCCGTCTCGGCACCAATCTGCTGGTCAACCACCACTACCGCAAACAAAAACTCTCTGCCATCGCCAGTGACGTCCACCTGGACTACCTGCAAGCGCTGGATCCGTCACACATTTATTTCCTACAAAGCGACATTGACGAATTCAAGCACTACGGCGACGCCCTGTTGCAGGCAAACAAAGGAGACCTGAGTGCGCTGCTTGCCATCTATCAGCGTTACAGCGAGCGGGCGAACGCGCTCAACCGCTGGTCGCTGGAGCGTCTGTCCCGCCCGTTTGACCTTGGCGGCGACAGCACTATCACCTATCCGGAAACCAAAGCCGGCAAAAAACAGCCGTGGCCGGCGGACGTTGCCGTCGCCCAGGCCGAGCAGGAAAAACGCATCGAAGACCAGCTGATCCGTCTGCGCATTTCCGGCAAAAGCGAAGAAAAAGCCCTGAAACTGCTGCGCGGCCGCTATACCGGTGCCCTGCGCCGCCTCAACCAGATCAGCATGAACGACGTCTTTGACATCTACATGAATGTCGTCAGCAACCGCTTCGACCCGCACAGCAACTACCTCTCGCCGCGCACCAACGAAGACTTCAATATCAATATGCGCCTCTCGCTGGAAGGCATCGGCGCCATCCTCTCGCTGGAAGAAGACCGCGTAACCATCCGCGAACTTGTGCCGGGCGGCCCCGCCTACAAAAGCGGCAAACTCAGCGTCAAAGACGAAATCATCGGCATCGCCCAAGGGCATGACGGCGAGTTTGTGGATGTGACCGGCTGGCGGCTTGATAAAGTCGTTGACCTTATCCGGGGCAAAAAAGGCACCCTCGTGCGCCTCCTGATTGACCCCGCCAACGCTGCCAAAGGCGTGCGCGAAATCACCCTCGAACGCGACGAAGTCAAACTCGAAGAACAAGCCGCGCAATCCACCATCGAAGAAGTCAGCGAAGACGGTATCACCCGCCGCATCGGCGTTATCAAACTGCCGTCCTTCTACATGGACTTCGAAGGTGCACAACAAGAAAAAAGCGACTACCGTAGCACCTCGCGCGACGTTGAGCGTCTGCTCAAAGAATTCCGCAACGCCAAAGTGGATGGCGTGGTCGTTGACCTGCGCGGTAACGGCGGCGGTTCGCTCTACGAAGCGGTAAAAACCGTCGGCCTTTTCATCGATAAAGGCCCCGTTGTCATCGTCTCCGATGCCAAAGGCGGTGTGCGCAACGAAAGTGACGACGACGCCGGCACTGCCTACGACGGCCCGCTTGCTGTCCTCATCGATCGCTACGCGGCCTCCGCCTCGGAAATCTTTGCCGCCGCCATCCAGGACTACGGACGCGGTCTCATCATCGGCAGCAACAGCTTCGGCAAAGGCACCGTGCAAACCATGGTTAACCTCAACGACTTCGTCGTCAACAACACCCCCAACCTCGGCGCGATGAAATTCACCATTTCCATGTTCCACCGCGTCAACGGCAGCAGCACCCAATTCCGGGGCGTATCGCCCGACATCCTTTTGCCTGCTCTCTTCTCGGCGGACGAAGTCGGCGAGCAAGCCGAAGAATACGCCTTGCCGTGGAAATCCATTGCAGCGGCAAAAATCAAACCGGCGGGCAGAATCTCTGACAGCACCCTCGGCACCCTGCGCCAACTGCACGAAACCCGTATGCTCGGCAAACCCGAACTGCGCCGTTACCAGGAATACATCGACAAAGTCCTCGAAAAAAACCGGCAGCGCACCTGGCCGCTCAACCTGGAAACCCGCAAAAACGAACACGCCGACTGGAAAAAATACCAAGACGACTACGAAGCGGCGCAGCGAAAAGCCATCCCCTCGCTGAATGCCGACAAAAAGACCCTGAAAGAAATCGAAGAACGCAACGCCGTCGTTGATGACGAAGACGAAAAAGAAAGTTTCGTCCCTGACGTTGCCCTGTTCGAAACCCTGCACATCTTCTTCGACTACCTGCAACTGCTGACCCCGCAACAAAACGCCGTCGCAGACGCCGCCTGACCCATCTCACCACAACCGGAGTCCCGTATGAATCCTATTCAAACCTTCGCCGCATCGATCCGCATCCTCAGCATGGATGCCGTGCAAAAAGCTAACTCGGGACATCCGGGTGCCCCGATGGGCATGGCGGACATGGCCGCTGTCCTGTGGCACGAACATCTGCGCGTCAACCCGGCCGACACCCAATGGTACAACCGCGACCGTTTCATTCTCTCAAACGGCCACGCCTCCATGCTGCAATACGCCCTGCTGCATCTCACCGGCTTTGACGTCTCGCTGGATGACATCAAAAACTTCCGCCAACTGCACAGCAAAACCCCCGGCCACCCCGAATACCGCGACACCCCCGGAGTCGAAATCACTACCGGCCCGCTTGGTCAGGGTATCGCTACCGCCGTCGGGATGGCCATCGCTGAACGCCACCTGGCTGCGCGCTACAACCGCGACAACCTGCCGCTAATAGACCACTACACCTACGTCTTCCTCGGCGACGGCTGCCTGATGGAAGGCGTATCTGCCGAAGCCTGCTCGCTGGCCGGCACTCTTGGTCTCGGCAAACTCATCTGCCTCTACGACAGCAACGGCATCTCCATTGACGGTGAAATCGCACCGTGGTTTGGTGAAGACGTCGCCGCGCGCTACGAAGCCTACGGCTGGCACGTCATCCGCGACATTGACGGTCATGACACCGATGCCATCAACACCGCCATCAACACCGCCAAAGCCGAAACCGGCAAACCCTCGCTCATCATCTGCCGCACCAAAATCGGCTACGGCTCGCCCAACCTCGAAGGCACCGAAAAAACCCACGGCGCCCCGCTTGGCAAAGAAGAAATCGCGCTGACCAAAAAAGCGCTCGGTCTGCCAGAAGGCGATTTTGAACTGCCTGAGGGTGCCTACCAAGCGGCCAGCCTGCGCGAAAAAGGCGCCAAACTGCAAGACGCCTGGGAACGTATCTGGCAACAATACCAAGACCAATACCCAGCTGAGGCTCAGGAATTTGCCCGCGTCATGAGCGGCAAACTGCCAGAAAACCTCGACCGCGTTGTTGACAACACCCTCACCCAGTACAACGAAGCCGGCGGCAATATCGCCACCCGCAAAGCCTCCGAAAACGCCATCAACCTCCTCCTGCCGCACCTGCCCGAACTCATCGGCGGCTCGGCTGACCTCACCGGCAGCAACCTCACCTGGAGCAAGGCCGCTTCAAAAAGCATCAAGCCCGGCGATTTCAGCGGCAACTACCTCCACTACGGCGTGCGCGAATTTGCCATGAGCACCATCATGAACGGCATCGCCCTGCACGGCGGCCTGCGCGCTTACGGCGGCACCTTCCTTGTCTTCTCGGACTACATGCGTAACGGCATACGCCTCTCCGCGCTGATGAAACTGCCCGTCACCTACGTCCTCACCCACGACTCTATCGGACTCGGTGAAGACGGCCCGACGCACCAACCCGTTGAACACATCGCCTCGCTGCGCCTCATCCCCAACCTCAACGTCTGGCGTCCCTGCGACCAGCAAGAAACCCTCGTCGCCTGGCGCAGTGCCCTGAATCCGACCACCCCGACCGCACTCGCCCTCAGCCGTCAGGGGCTGCCCGAACAAAAACGCGACGAAACCACGCGCAAAGCCATCGCCAAAGGCGGTTACATCCTCGAAGCGGCGGAACACCCCAACCTCGTCCTCGTCGCTACAGGCTCCGAAGTCGCGCTCATCGTTGCCGCCGCTGCCAAGCTACGCGAAGAAGGCCTGCGCGTGCAAGTCGTCTCCATGCCCTGCCTTGACCTCTACCAGCAGCAGGATGCCGCCTACCGTGCCGCCGTCCTGCCCAAAGGCGTGCCGACCGTCGTTGTCGAAGCCGGCGTTACCCTGCCGTGGCGCGGCATCAGCGGCGATCGCGGCACCGTCATCGGTATCGACACCTTCGGCGCCTCGGCTCCTGCCGACGAACTCTTCCCGCTCTACGGCCTGACGGTGGAAAACATCGTCGCCCAAAGCAAGGCCTTACTCTGAACACCCCAACCCCTGAAAAAGAGGAAAAAACCATGCGCAAACTCAGCGAAATCGACGTCAACGGCAAACGCGTCCTGATGCGGCTCGACCTCAACGTCCCGCTCAAAGACGGCAAAATCACCAGCGACGCCCGCATCCAGGCAGCCCTGCCGACCATCCGCTACGCCCTGGATCACGGCGCCGCCGTGATGATCATGGCGCACCTTGGCCGCCCGACCGAAGGCGAATACGACGAAGCCTTCTCGCTCGCCCCGGTGGCCGCCTACCTCGGTAACCTGCTCGGCAAAAACGTCCCGCTTGTCAAAGACTACCTCGACAAAGCCCCGCAAGTCGCCGCCGGTGATATCGTCATGCTGGAAAACTGCCGCTTCAACAAAGGCGAGAAGAAAAACGAAGCGGCGCTGGCCGAAAAATACGCCGCCCTGTGCGACGTCTTCGTCAGCGACGGTTTCGGCGTCGTCCACCGTGCCCAAGCCTCCACCTACGGCGTTGCCGAAAAAGCCAAAACCGCCGTTGCCGGCCTGCTCGTCCAGCAAGAAGTCGAAGCGCTGGAAAAAATCGTCAAAAACCCGGCCCGTCCGCTGCTCGCCATCGTTGGCGGCTCCAAAGTTTCCACCAAACTGCTGGTGCTGCAATCCCTCCTGGAAAAAGTGGACACCCTCATCCCGGGCGGCGGCATCGCCAACACCTTCCTTGCCGCCGAAGGCATCAACGTCGGCGCCTCCCTCTACGAACCTGACCTGCTCAACGACGCCAGAGCCATGTTGAGCAAAGCCCGCGACCGTGGCGTCAACATCCCGCTGCCCGTGGACGTCGTTGTTGCCACCGAATTCTCGGCGGATGCCAAAGCGATTACCAAAAAAGTCGAAGACGTTGCCGACAACGAAATGATCCTGGACATCGGTCCGAAAACCGCTGAAAACTACGCGCGTATCATCGCTGAAATGAAAACCGTCGTTTGGAACGGCCCGGTCGGCGTCTTTGAAATGGCACCGTTTGCCGCAGGCACCAAAGCGCTGTCCGAAGCCATCGCTGCCTGCCCCGGCTTCACCTTCGCCGGCGGTGGCGACACCATCGCGGCCATCGGCCAGTTCGGCATCGAAGACAAAGTGGACTACATTTCCACCGGTGGCGGTTCCATGCTCGAATACCTCGAAGGCAAAAAACTGCCCGGACTGGATATTCTCCGCGCCTACTAAACCGCGCTTCTCAACAAAAACCGCAGCGGGTCTGCGGTTTTTTATTAAACCTTCCGCTCTCCCCACACCACGAGGACAACACCATGCAAAAAATCCTGCTCACTGCCCTGTTCGCCGCCAGCTTCAGCGCGTTTGCCGCGCCCGTTAACAGCGAAGATGCTGCTTTCGCCGCCGCCCTCGCCGCGCTGGAAAAACACCAGCTGACCTCGCTGAAAACCGAGTGCCTGTTCTTCGATGCCGCTGAAGAAGGCGATAACTACCAAATCAACGTCCATGAAAAACATGACGCCAGCTGCGGCGGCGACCCGAA
Source organism: Cardiobacterium sp. Marseille-Q4385 (assembly GCF_916618745.1). Lineage (GTDB taxonomy): Bacteria > Pseudomonadota > Gammaproteobacteria > Cardiobacteriales > Cardiobacteriaceae > Cardiobacterium. Next base: position 2,163,543 of record NZ_OU745373.1, on the reverse strand, counting down.
CACTGCGCCGCGCCTCTTCACCCTGACGGTCGCCAAAGCCGACGGCAAAGTCAGCGTCGATGATCCGGTCAGCGGCGAAACACGCGTACTCGAATAAAACCATGGACGCCCCAGCCATCCTCACCGCCCTGCGTGCCATTGCCGTACCTGAGAAAGCGGCACAAATGGCCGCCTACATGAAAAATCGCTTCACCTTTCTCGGCGTCGCCACGCCGGAGCGGCGCCAGATAGGCAAGCCGTATCTCCGGGCGAATAAAGGGCGGGCGGTGGACTGGGCCTTTATCGACACCTGCTGGGCCAGCCCTTACCGCGAAATGCACTACATCGCGGCGGACTACCTGCATGCCAAACAAAAGCAACTCACGGCGGCGGATATCCCTCACTTGCAAACCCTCATCAGCCGCAACGCCTGGTGGGACAGCGTGGACAGCTTCATCCGCCCGCTTGGCGACATCCTGCGCCGCTGTCCGGAAGCGCGGGCGCCCATAGAAGCCATGAGCCGCGCTGACGACTACTGGCTGCGCCGCGCCGCCATCACCGCCCAACTGCTCGCCAAAGACAAAACCGACACCGCCCTGCTCGCAACCGTCATCAACAACAACCTTAACCAGCGCGAATTCTTCATCAACAAAGCCATCGGCTGGGCGCTGCGTCAATACAGCAAAACCGACGCTGCCTGGGTGCGGCACTACATCGCCGCGCACCGGGACGGCCTGAGTACACTCAGCATCCGCGAAGCGAGCAAATACCTGGATTAAAGCCGCCCTCTGCGCATCTCCTGCGCGAAGCCCTTGGTCCTGCCCACCTCAACCTGCTGCTCCGAGCGGCGATTGCCGCCCTTTGCCAACAAAATCCTCATGAACCTCCTGTTCCTTGCCCTGAAAACCCTGAAATGGCTCCTCATCCTCACCGTGCTGCTGACGCTTACCGTCACCGCCTATATCCATTTCCACCCAACCTTTGGCGGCAAACCGGATGCGGCCAGTCTCGCCAAAATCCGGGCTTCCGAGCACTACAACGGCACCCTCTTCCAAAACCTCGAACCGACCGAGCTCATCACACCGGAAGGCAAAAACTATTCCACCCTTGCCTGGCTCCTCGGCTATTTCACCCCACCGGAAGGCAAGAACCCGGCCGCACCGCTGCCAAGCGAACCACTGCGCGTGGATAAACTCGAAGACGGTCGCCTCGTCTGGTTCGGCCATTCCACCGTACTCTTCCAGATGGCGGGCAAGCGCCTCATCACCGACCCCGTTTTCTACCGCGCCACGCCCCTGCCCTTCGGCGGCAAACCATTCCCGCAAAGCCACCCTACCCTGCCCGCCGACTTGCCGCCGCTCGATGCCGTCCTCATCTCGCATGACCACTACGACCACCTCGACTACCGCGCCATCCGCGAACTGGACGAAAAAGTGGGGCATTACTACGTTCCGCTTGGCGTTAAGGCGCACCTGCAACGCTGGGGCATCGCCGACGAGAAAATCACCGAAATGGACTGGTTCGAAGCAGCAACCTTGGGCGAGATCCGCCTGATCCTCGCTCCCGCACGCCATTTCAGCGGCCGCAACTTCATCAACCGCAACAGAACCCTGTGGGGCTCATGGGTGGTGCAATCGCCCGCTTACCGCCTCTTCTACAACGGCGACAGCGGCTACGGTGCGCACTTCGCCGACATCGGCAAACGCTTCGGGCCGTTTGACATCGTGCTGATGGAAAACGGTGCCTATAACAGCCACTGGGCGAATATCCACATGAAGCCGGAACAATCCGTGCAGGCGGCCGTGGACGTAGGCGCGCAAACCGTGCTGCCGATTCACTGGGCAAAATTCGATCTCTCCAGCCACACCTGGCAAGAACCGATCGAACGCTTCCGTAAAGCCGCTGCCAAGACCCCGCTCACCGTGGCAACGCCCTATATCGGCGAAGTCTTCGACTACCGCGAACCGCCGCAGCGGACGTGGTGACAGGACGTGCCGTAACACCAATTTCTCAGCGGAGAAAACCAGGTCCCCCCAATGGTTTGCCATACAGCAACACATGGCGCGGCTGGCGCCCGACATCGCCGCCAGTCTCAATCCGCCTGCGACTGCGCAGGATATAGTTGAATAGATAAAAAAGCGTAACAAGGCGCGTCGCCGCAGACAGTACAGGTAGTACGGCAAGGCGACGCAACGCCGTTACGATTTTTTAGATGTTTAACTATATTGCCCGCTTACAGACGGCGCTCCACCTCACCCTGCCGCCGGACTTTTGCGCCTCACCCTGCCGCCGGACTTTTGCGCCTACCTGCTGACCTTTAACGGCCAGCGACATGGCAACTTCACGCGGGGTTTCTACGGCTACCCGGCACTGCTGCCGATCGAAGAAATCATCACCACCAACCAGGCATTGCGTGATCTACTCAGCGATGACGCGGCATTTGCCGGCTTCCGCGAAAACAAAAGGGGCTGACGTAGATTAGCCCTAAAGGTAAAGAAAGAAAACAACAAGTTGATGTATATTTTAATTTTATAGGTAACTGTCAAGTGCCACAGAAAGCTGATATAGAAAAAATGGCTTAAAAATGGTATAATATTAAATAAATAAGGGGATGTTTTTATGTCGACAATTAAAATTGAAAACCTCAATTTCTCATATTATGGATATGTAAAACCTATATTTAAAAATGTATCGTTTTCCTTTGATACAAGCTGGAAAATAGGATTGATAGGAAGAAATGGAATTGGTAAATCAACTCTATTTAAGTTACTTTTAAATCAAGAAACTTATCAAGGTAAAATAAGTAAGGATGTTGAATTTATTAAATTTCCACCAAATATAATTGACACTTCAAAATTAGGAATTGAGCTATATAAAGAACTAATATCAGATGAGGAAGAATGGAAATTATTTAGAGAACTTAATTTGCTAAATGTAGATGAGAACCTTGTTTATAGGGAATTTGAAACGCTTTCTAAAGGAGAACAAACAAAAATACTTTTAGCTATTTTGTTTACAAGAGAAGATGGTTTTTTACTTATTGATGAACCAACAAACCATTTAGATATGTATGGAAGAAAAATTGTAAGTGAATATCTGAAAAGTAAAAAAGGGTTTTTGCTCATATCTCATGATAGAGATTTTTTAGATGGCTGCATTAACCATGTTATTTCTATTAACAGGAATTCTATTGATGTTCAATCAGGAAATTTTACATCATGGTATGAAAACAAATTGATGAAAGACCAATTTGAAATTAGTAAAAACGAGAAATTAAGAAGAGATATTAAACGATTAAAAGAAGCTGCAAGGCAAAGTAAAATTTGGTCTGATAAAATTGAAAATACTAAAAATGGTGTGAAAGTATCAGGTATAAAACCAGACAAAGGACGTATAGGTCATCAGGCAGCCAAGATGATGAAAAGATCTAAGAATTTGGAGAATAGACAAAATAAGGCAATAGAAGAAAAAAAGAATTTACTAAAAGATATTGAAACAAAGGAAATTCTATTATTGCATCCGTTACATCATCGCAAAAATCCTTTAATATCGGTTAGTGATTTATCATCATACTATGGAGAAAAACAGATATTAAGTAATGTGAGATTTGAGATAAAACAAGGCGATATAGTGGCTATATATGGTAGTAATGGAAGTGGAAAATCGACCTTGATTAAAATTTTATTAGGTCTAAATCACGAGTATACAGGTGAGATAAAATTAGCAAGTAATTTGAAAATATCGTATATTCCTCAAGATACATCTGATGTAACGGGTAGCCTAAATGAGTATATTCATAAGCAAGATGTTGATGAAACATTGTGTAAAACAATTCTTAGAAAATTAGATTTTTCAAGAGAATTATTTGAAATGGATATGAAGAATTATAGTGATGGACAAAAAAAGAAAGTTTTAATTGCCGTAAGTTTGTCAAAGCCAGCCCATTTATTTATTTGGGACGAACCATTAAATTATATAGATATAATATCAAGAATACAGATTGAGGAAATCATAAAAGAAGCAAAGCCTACACTTATATTTGTGGAACACGATAAGCGATTTGTAGAAAATATAGTCAATAAAATCATACAATTATAAATAAAATAAACAATTTTAGAAAAAGACTAACACAGAAACAGTAAATCAAAAAAAGGTTTACTGTTTTTTCTTGGGGCTGACGTAGATTCGCCCTAAATTCCGCACCAATCCCGCAGGGTTTGGAGCTGCCGGGACGGTGTGCTCGCCGACTCCTTCAGCGCATTCAGCGCGGCACTGTTGCAGCGCCTGCAAGCGCCCGATGTTACGGTGGATGACGAAGGAACGGTATGGCGCGACGATGACTGGTATTGAGACGCCAAGCGGCGTCATTACTGGCTCCGTCAAGCGCATCAATACCGGCCCCGCCAAGCGGTGCTTCCCGCCGCTGTCCGGCAACCGCGCCGCTATAATGCCCGCCTCTTTGCTTCCGTCACGCCGTCATGTCCCGCTTTCTTTCCCCCGCCTGGCGCGGGGTGCTTTGGTCGCTGTTTTCTTCCCTGAATTTTGCCCTGATGGGCGTCATCACCAAAGCCAGCGCGCAGCATTTTCCTTTTTCTTCCAACGAACTCGCCACCTGGCGCAATCTGCCCGCCACGCTTGCCCTGGGCGGTTTTGCCCTGCTGCGCGGGCAGCGTTTTGCCACCCAGCATCTGCGCGCGCACGTCATCCGCAGTGTTTCTGGCGGTACCTCCACCCTCATTTATTTCTACACGCTCACGCTGTTGCCGCTGGCCACCGCCGTCACGCTCGGCTACAGCTCGGCCATTTTCCTCGCCCTGCTGTCTTTCATCCTCCTGCATGAACACATCACCCACCGCACTGTTGCCGTGCTAATCATTGGTCTGATGGGTGTCGTCGTGCTGCTGCGACCGGGCTTTTCCGCCGGGCAGGCTTGGGGGCTTTCCTGCGGTCTTTTCGGCGCGGCGGCGACCGGTCTCGCCCATTTGCAGTTACGCGAGATGAGCGCCACCGGCGAACCCGCCTGGCGCATCGTTTTTTATTTTTCGCTGGTCAGCACCCTGATGAGCGCCATGCTGGCTACCGTTCAAGGCTGGCACGCACCGCCGCTTGCCTCTCTGCCCTATCTGCTCGGCATCGGAGTGAGCGGTCTCACCGCGCAACTGGCGCTCACCCGCGCCTATGCCGTCGGGCAGAAATTCACCGTCGCCGCGCTTTCTTATTTGACCGTCGTCTATTCCGTCGTTTTCGGCCACTATCTCTTCCGCGAAACGCTAGGCTGGCAGGAAATGGCGGGCATCGCCATCATTATCGCCGCCGGACTCATCAGCATCACCCGCAATCCTCATTAACGCGGGCATTCTCCTGCCTGCATGCTGACGATATGTTCGGGCGCAATGCACATATGGCAGGCATTAACGAACGTCAGTCTCTGCCGCCGCCCGCCTGCATCGAAGGTCACGCAGACGGGATCATGCCCCTCAGGGCAACTGCGCGCCGCGCAACCGGGGCTTTCCAGCGGCGTTTTTGCCGCCATGACCAACGGTCCGTCGAACGGTCGGCGTTCCCGCTGACAGGCGGCGAGCAGTAGCAGCGCCGCCATCATCCACCACGTTTTCATCGCCGTATAAATCCCTGCGCCTGCAAAAACGCCAACACATGCGGGCGCAGTGGCTGGCCCAGTGTGTTTTGCACCGCATCCAGCCAATCCCGCGCCTCGCCCGTCCGCGCCGTGTAATACGCGCGCAGTTCTTCATCGTAAGCGGCGAACGCCTGCGGGTCGGGCTCGCGATAGCGGTTCTCATGCAGCACCACCTCCTGCGGCAGACGCGGCTTGACGGGCGGATCCTGCGCCGGATAGCCGAGGCAGAGGCCGACCAGCGGCAGGCAATGCGCGGGCAGCCCGACCAGTTCCGCCACCGCTGCAATATCGTTACGTAGCGCGCCGATATAGACGCCGCCGAGGCCGAGCGATTCTGCGACCAAGAGCACGTTCTGCGCCATGATGCCGGTATCCACCGCACCGATCAGCAGCGCTTCTGCCCAATCGGTCTGCGCTTCTGGCAGGAGCAGGTGGTGTTTGTGGAAATCGACGCAGAAAAGCAGAAACTCCGGGCATTCCGTCACATAGGCCATGTCCGACGCCGCGCGGCGGATGCCGGCACGAATAGCCGCATCCGTGATACGGATGACGGACACACATTGCAGATGATTTGAGGTGGATGCCATCCGTCCGGCATCCATTAACGCAGCCAGTATCTCCGGCGGCACGGGTTTGTCACTGAATTTGCGGATGGAGCGGTGCGCCAGCGCGGTTTCCAGGGCAGGCAGGCTTTTTATGGACATGATGACCTCACAATAGGAAGAAAGGAAATGGCAGCCTATCCCGCCCCGCCCGCCTTCGCAAGCACGAAGGCGCAGGCAAGCGCGAGCAGCAAAAACGGCCCCGGCTGCGGGAAGAGCAGGCAAATACTGGCCGCCAGCGCCCACAGTCCCAGGATTAGCGACCAGCCAAGGCGACCTGCATCCGCCAGTTGCCAGAATGCCGCGCCAATCAGCATCAGGACAAAACCAGCCACGATGAACCACAGCAGGGCGAACGCAGCGGCGTCATCGGCACGCACGGCGGCCATCAGGCCGCTGCGCCACAGCCGCCGCAGGGTATCGCCCATCAGGATGAATGCCAGAGCGTTGTGCAGGATGCCGGTTGCGACCAGTGCCAAGGAAAGCCATTTCAGCATAGGGAGCCTCTGTCGTGGTGGGAATGTGGGTTCATGGATGTAAAAAACGCTGCCGGCGGCAGCGTTTGGCGAGTTTTATTTGAAGCCGTCGCGCAGTTCGACGGTGCGGTTGAAGATGGGGTTGTCCGCTGTGCTGTCCGGATCAACGGCATAGTAGCCAAGACGTTCGAACTGGTACACGGTGCCTGCTTCCGCCGGTGAGGCCGGTTCGGTTTTGGCGCCGGTGATGATGGTGAGCGAATGCGGGTTGATGGTATCGAGGAAGTGATCCGCTGCCATCGGGTCGGGCTGGCTGAAGAGGCGCTCGTAGTTGCGGATTTCGCAGTCGCGCGCGTGGCGGGCGCTAACCCAATGGATGACGCCGTTCGCTTTGTAGCCTTCGGGGTTTTTACCGAGGGTATCCGGGTCGTGGTGGCAGCGCAGTTCGATGATGTTGCCCGCGGCATCTTTGATGACTTCGTCACAGGTGATGACGTAGCTGCCGCGCAGACGCACCGCCTGACCGGGCGCGAGGCGTTTCCATTTTTTCGGCGGTTCTTCGGCGAAGTCGTCCTGCTCGATGTAGAGAATGTTGCCAAACGGTACGGCGCGGCTGCCCTGGCTGTCGTCCTGCGGATGGTTCGGCAGCTGATAGGTTTCTTCATGGTCGTCCGGCAGGCTGGTGATGGTCAGTTTGAGCGGGCGGACGACGGTCATGCGGCGCGCAGCGTGTTCGTTCAGGTAGTCGCGGATGGTGCTTTCGAAGTAGTCGATGGCGATGGTGCCGTCAGCTTTGCTGATGCCGATTTTGCGGCAGAAGTCGCGCAATGCCCCGGCGGGGATACCACGCCGCCGCATACCGGCGATGGTCGGCATACGCGGGTCGTCCCAGCCGCTCACGTGCTTTTCTTGCACGAGCTGGATGAGGCGGCGTTTGGAAAGGACGGTGTATTCGAGCGAGAGACGGGCAAATTCGATTTGCTGCGGGTGGCAGGGGGTGTCGAGCACGTCCAGCACCCAGTCGTAGAGCGGGCGGTGGTCTTCAAATTCGAGGGTGCAGAGGCTGTGGGTGATGCCTTCGAGCATATCCGAGAGGCAGTGGGTGTAGTCGTACATCGGATAGACTTTCCACGAGTCACCGGCGTGGAAGTGCGCCATGTGGCGGATGCGGTAGATGACAGGGTCGCGCATGTTGATGTTGGGCGAGGCCATGTCGATTTTGGCGCGCAGGACGTGGCTGCCGTCCGGGTGTTTGCCATCCACCATTTCCTGAAAGAGGGCGCGGTTTTCTTCGATGCTGCGTTCACGGTAGGGGCTGTTGCGGCCGGGTTCGGTCAGGGTGCCGCGATTTTCGCGGATTGCTTCGGCGTTCTGGCTGTCCACATAGGCGAGGCCTTTGTCGATAAGCTGGAAGGCATAATCCAGCAGTTGCGGGAAGTAGTCGCTGGCATGGTTAAGGTGTTTCCAGTCAAAGCCGAGCCAGTGCACGTCACGCTGGATGCTCGCCATGTATTCTTCGTTTTCTTTTTCGGGGTTGGTGTCGTCGTAACGCAGGTTGCAGTAACCGCCGAAGCGCTGCGCCATGTCGAAGTTGAGGCAGATGGATTTGACGTGGCCGAGGTGCAGGTAGCCGTTGGGCTCAGGGGGAAAGCGGGTAACGATGCGGCCATCGTTTTTGCCGTTTTTCAGGTCTTCTTCGATGATGTTTTTGATGAAGTTGGCGGCTTCCGGAGTTTGGCTCATGATGTCCTCGTGCGTTGCTGTTTGGGTTCGCCATAGGGCGGTGTAGAATGTGGCATTTTATCAGGTTATATGGGGCATCAATGCGTTTGCACGGACTGTTATGTGTTCTTGGTTTGCTGGTTTTGACGGCGTGTTCATCGTATCAGCGGCAACATCATCACCACCCGCCGCGTCATCAGCCGGCAAGCGCCGATATGGGGCAAGATCCCTGGGACAATTTCGCGCCGCGCGACCCGCGTTATCAGAATGAACCGCAACCTGCCACGGCTTCCATGGAAAACGCCTGCGTCTTGCTGGATCAGCGTCCGCACTGGGCGGAAGCGCTGGATGCAACGCGGATGCGCTGGCATATCGAGCCGTGGTATGTGCTCGCCTTCATGCACCAGGAATCCCGCTTCAACCCAACGGCGATGAGCAAATCGCAGGCATATGGCTATGCGCAGGTGAAGCAGCCGACCTGGGAGTGGTATCAGCTGAAACGTGGCCGGCAGAACGTCTCGCGCGAGCGCTTCGACGATGCGGTGGATTTCATCGGCTGGTATGCCAACCAGAATGTTATCAGGAACGGCGTTGACCTGAACGACGTAAAAAACCAGTACCTCGCCTATCACGAAGGCCTGGGGGGGTACGAGAACCGCAGTTTCCTCGCCAAACCCTGGCTGATGACTATCAGCGACAAAGTCGCCGACCGCGCCGCCCTCTATCAGGCGCAGTTGCTCGACTGCCCGATCATGCGCACCTACTGATGCTGCTCGCGCCGGACAAAACTGTCTTCCTCGACCTGCTGCACTCGCGGCAGGTTTTTGCTTATCCGACCGAAGCGGTGTATGGCCTCGGCGGCGATCCGCAGGATGCCGACACCTTCGCGCAAATCCTGCGCCTGAAAGGCGGACGCCGCCCCGGACAGGGCATGCTGCTGGTCGCCGCCGACTGGGCGCAATGCCACGACTGGGTGGCAGGATTGGATACTGCGCTCATCGCCCGTCTCGAACAGGAAGCCGCCGACCGCGCCACCACTTTCATCCTGCCCGCTACCGATAACGTCCCCGCCTGGCTGCGCGACGAAGCCACAGGGCGCATCGCCATCCGCGTCTCGCGTCACCCGCTCGTCTGCCAACTCTGCGCCTGGGCGGACAGCCCGCTTATCTCCACCTCTGCCAACCCCAGCGGTGCGCCACCGGCGCGCAGCGCGGCGGAAGTGCAACACTACTTCCCCGCCCTGCCGGTCATAGCGGGCGCACTCGGCGGCGAGGACAAACCCAGCCGCCTGCTCGACGTGGCAAACGCCACCCTCATACGCGACTGATACAAGGAGAGAACCATGAAACTCGCCATCCTCGGCGGCGGCCAGCTCGGCAAAATGTTCCTGCAAGAAGCGACGGACTACCCCATGCCGGTCGCCGTACTCGATCCCGACCCGCGCGCGCCCTGCGCCGCCATGACCGGCCTCTTCAAACAGGGCGACTTCAACGACAAACAGACCGTGCTCAATTTCGCCCAGGACGCCACCGCCGTCGGCATCGAAATCGAGCACGTCTCGGTGGAGGCCCTGGAAGAACTCGAAGCGGCGGGCAAACGCGTCATCCCCGCGCCGCGCGTCCTGCGCATCATCCAGGACAAAGGCCTGCAAAAACAATTCTATGCCGACCACAAACTGCCCACCGCGCCGTTCTACCTCGCCGACAGCCTCGCCGACGTTGACCTCGAACGCATCCCGCTGCCCTTCGTGCAAAAAAACCGCACCGGCGGCTACGACGGCAAGGGCGTGCAGGTCATCGTCACCGAAGAAGACCTGCCGAAACTGCGCGACGTCCCGTCTGTCATCGAAACCCTCTGCCCCATCGCGCACGAAATCGCGGTCATTGTCGCCGCTGATGACGACGGCAAAACCGCCGTTTACCCCGTTGTGGAAATGATCTTCGACAAAGTCCTCAACCTCGTGGACTACGTACAAATGCCGACCTTCCTCAACGCCGACATCCGCAAACGCGCCCAGGCACTCGCCGTCGAACTCGTGCAGGCCTTCGGCGCGGCGGGCCTCTACGCCGTGGAAATGTTCGTCACCCAGAGCGGCGACATCTGGATCAACGAAACCGCGCCGCGCGTACACAACAGCGGCCACCTCACCATCGAAGCCTGCGCCAACTCCCAGTTCGAACAAATGTGGCGCCTGCTCGCCGGCATGCCGCTCGCCTCCGTGCAACAGTACCGCCTCGCCGCAATGGTGAACCTCATCGGCGCCTACGGACACAGCGGCCCCGCCGTCCTCGAAGGCCTGGACGAAGTCTTGGCGCTGGATGAAACCTTCATCCACTGGTACGGCAAAGCCGAAACCCGCCCGGGGCGGAAAATGGGGCACATCACCGTGCTGGCCGACCACGAACCCGCACTCAAAGCCAAAATCGACAAAATCCGCAAAGCCGTGCGGGTGGTGAGCTACCGATAACCCTACCTGAAACATCAGAGAAGCATATGCACAAAATCGGCATCATCATGGGCAGCGACAGCGACCTCCGCGTCATGCAGGACGCTGCCCGCACCTGCGAACAATTCCATACCGCCTACGAACTCACCATCGTCTCGGCACACCGCACCCCGGAACGCCTGCTTGACTACGGCAAAACCGCCGCCGGACGCGGACTCAACGTCATCATCGCCGGTGCGGGCGGCGCAGCACACCTGCCCGGCATGGTCGCCGCCATCACCCCGCTGCCGGTCATCGGCGTGCCGATACATTCCAGCAACTCCATCGACGGCTGGGACAGCATCCTCTCCATCCTGCAAATGCCGGCGGGCGTACCGGTCGCCACCGTAGCGCTGAACGGCGCAAAAAACGCCGCCCTGCTCGCCCTGCGCATCTGCGCCAGCCACGACCCTGCCCTGCGCGAGCGCATCGCCGCCTACCAGGACGAAATGCGCCGTAGCGTGCTCGACAAAGCAGCGGCACTAAAAAGCGAATACCCCTGCGATTACCAGGGTGCATGACGGACACTTCCCTCGCCGATATGCCCGCCGTTATCGAAACCCACCCGCTTGACCCCTTCCTGCCGCCTGCGGCCCGCCTGCTCATGCTGGGCAGTTTCCCGCCGCCGCAGACGCGCTGGAAAATGCCGTTCTACTATCCGAACCTGCAAAACGACATGTGGCGCATCTTCGGCCTCATCTTCTTTGCCGACCGCGATCACTTCCTCACCGCCGACGGCAAAGGCTTCCGCGAAGCCGAACTGCGCACCTTCCTAGCAGCGACAGGTATCGCCATCAGCGACACCGCGCAACGCGTCGAACGCCTGCGCGGCAACGCCGCCGACCAATCGCTGCACATCCTTGAGCCCCTGAACCTTGCGGCACTGCTTGACCGCCTTCCCGCCTGCCGTGCCATCATCACCACCGGTGCACTCGCGACCGCCACCCTGCTCACGCAACTGCCGGCCACGACCGCTGCCCCGCGTATCGGCGCACCGGCCAGCACCACCTTCGCCGCCCGCCCCCTGCACCTGTACCGCCTGCCCTCATCCTCGCGCGCCTACCCGCTGCCGCTGGCACAAAAAGCGGCGGCCTACCGCGACTGCTTCGCCGCAGAGGGATTGCTCGCCTGAACACACCGGCATCAAGATATCGTCGTTTATTTGGAACGACGATATGCCGAAAGCGTATCACCCCATGCCAAATAGCACTCACCCCGCCGCCCCTCCCCGCTTGACCACCCCATAGCAAGCGCACATAATCGCCCGCCTTTCCCCATTCACAGAACCATGATTACCCTGCAATACCTGCAAAAAACCTATCGCCATAAAGGCCAGGACATCCACGCCCTGCGCGACGTCAACCTGCACGTCGCCGCAGGCGAAATCTACGGCGTCGTCGGACAAAGCGGCGCCGGAAAAAGCACCCTTATCCGCTGCGTCAACCTGCTCGAACGCCCCGATAGCGGCCGCGTCATCGTTGCCGGCGAAGACCTCACCGCGCTCGATCCCGCCGGACTGCTGCGCGCGCGTCACAAAATCGGCATGATCTTCCAGCACTTCAACCTGCTTTCCAGCCGTACCGTTTATGCCAACATCGCCCTGCCGCTGGAACTCATCGGCGCGGACAAAAAAACCATCGCCGCCAAAGTGCAACCGCTGCTGGCGCTGACCGGTCTTGAAGACAAAGCCGGGCACTACCCCGCGCAACTCTCCGGCGGCCAAAAACAGCGCGTCGCCATCGCCCGTGCGCTTGCCGCCGAGCCGCAAGTGCTGCTTTCGGACGAAGCCACCTCGGCGCTTGACCCGAAAACTACCGAAGACATCCTTAACCTGTTGAAAAACATCAATGAAAAATTGGGGCTGACCATCCTGATGATTACCCACGAAATGGAAGTCGTCAAACAGATCTGCGATAAAGTCGCCCTTATTGACGGCGGACAACTGGTCGAAACCGCCGACGTCAGCACCTTCTTCACCGCGCCTGCCTCGGCGCTTGGCAAACAATTCGTTGCGCAAACCCAGCGCTTCGACCTGCCGGAGGACTACCAGAGGCGCCTCAAAGCGGCTGGCACGCACCCCGTCGTCAAAATCGGCTTCCTCGGCCACCACATCGACGAACCCGTCCTCTCCTCGCTGACCAAACGTTTCGGCGTCAACATCAGCATCATCCAGGCCAAAATCGAACACATCGGCAGCAGCACCCGCCATGGCCTGCTCGTCGCCGAAATCATCGGCGAACCGGGGCAGACCCGCGACGCCCTCGCCTACCTCACCACCCAACCCGTCAGCACGGAAATCCTCGGCTATGTTGAATAACCTCCTCAAACTCTGGCATGCCATCAGCGGATGGTGGGAATCCTTCACCACCTGGCTACACGCCCTCATCGGCGACACCGCCTGGCTCATGCTCGTCAGCGCCTGCGAAACCCTCTACATGACCCTGAGCGCGACCCTCATCGCCGCCATCTTCGGTACCCTGCTCGGTCTCATCCTCTACGCGACGCGACGTGGCCGCTTTCTGGCGAACCCCTACGTCTATTACCCGCTTGGCATCATCGTCAACATTGGCCGCTCCATCCCCTACATCATCCTCGCCTTGTGGATCGTGCCCTTCACCCGCTTCATCGTCGGCGTCTCCATTGGCAACACCGCCGCCATCGTCCCGCTCACCCTCTCCGCCGTCCCTTTCATCGCCCGCATGGTGGAAAACATGCTGAACGAAGTCCCCGGCGGCCTCATCGAAGCAGCGCAGGCCATGGGGGCAAGCCCTACACAAATCATGCGCAAAGTGCTGCTGCCCGAAGCCCTGCCTGGCATCATCAACGCCCTCACCATCACCCTCATCGCCCTCATCGGCTATTCCGCCATTGCCGGCGCCCTCGGCGCGGGCGGGCTCGGTAAAGTCGCCTACGCCTACGGCTACCAGCGCTACCGCCCGGATATCATGCTCTATACCGTCTGCATCATCGTCGTGCTGGTGCAGAACATCCAGTGGCTGGGGGACGCCCTCGCCCGCCGCTTCGATCACCGCTAATCCAAACCTAACCGGAGAAAACCCATGAAAAAACTGACCCTTGCCGCCCTCATCGCCGGCCTTGCCGCCGTCGCCCAAGCTGCCCCCTTCAAAGTCGGCGCGATGACCGGCCCCGAAGGCGAACTCGTGCACATCGCCGCCAAAATCGCCAAAGAAAAACACGGCATGGACGTAGAAGTCATCGAATTCGAAGACTACGTCATGCCGAACGTCGCCCTCTCAGACGGCTCCATTGACGCCAATGCCATCCAGCACAAACCCTACCTCGACGTCATCACCAAAGAGCGCGGCCTTGACCTTGTCGCTGTCGGCAACACCTTCGTTTATCCCGTCGGCGCTTACAGCAAAAAAATCAAAGACATCAAAGAACTCAAAGACGGTGCCAAAATTGCCATCCCGGGCGACCCCACCAACGGCGCACGCGCCCTCATCCTGCTCGACAAACAGGGCCTGCTCAAACTCAAAGACAACACCAACCTCGAAGCAAGCGTGATGGATATCGCTGAAAACCCGCACAACTACAAAATCAGCGAAATCGAAGCCTCACAAGTGCCGAGCGTGCTGCCCGACGTTGACCTCGCCATCATAAACTCCAACTACGGCGTGAACGCGGGCCTCATCCCGAAACGCGATTCCCTCTTCATGGAAGACGCCAATTCACCCTACGTCAACATCATCGTCGTGCGCACCGCTGATAAGGACAAAGACGAAGTCAAAAAATTCGTCGAATCCTACCAAAGCAAAGAAGTCGAAGAGGCCGCCGAAAAATCCTTCAAAGGCGCCGCCGTCAAAGGCTGGTAAAACCCTTTACCACTGCACACAGGCATCCACGAGGATGCCTGTTTTTTGCGGCAACATCCGCCAAGCGGCGCAAACACTGGGTTTGCCAAGCGGCGTAAATACTGGGCCCGCCAAGCGGGATATAGTTAAACATCTAAGAGCGTGTTCATAGTCTTCGTAGCAGGACTCCCAAGAAAGCCAAAGCTACCATTTGCAGACTGGTACTCAACTTACGCTCGCAGTTTTTCCAAAGCCGTCTGTTCTTTTCCAACCAGGAAAAACTGCGCTCGACTACCCATCGCTTTGGCAATACCGCAAAGCGGTGTAATTCGTTTCGTTTGGCAATCTCTACCTCCGCACCAATCAACTCCTGTACTGACGAAGCAAATGCCTTACCCGTGTAACCACCGTCAGCAAGGATTTTTTGTACCGCCCCAAGATTATCCCGCCCACGTTCCAATGCTAGCAGGCAGCCTTTTCTATCCGTAACATCCGCCGTCGTTACCGCAAGCGCATGCGGCAAACCCTGCGTGTCAACCGCTATATGCCGCTTGATACCGCTAACCTTCTTGCCCGCATCGTAGCCTTTTTCCATGGCGGTATCCGTGTTCTTCACACTCTGCGCATCAATAATCAGGAAAGTGGTTGCTTCATGATGCCCCTGCTTGCGGCGCTCCGCAACTACCTGATTTTTTTAATGCTTCCTCAAGGATGCTGATGCCACTCTCGCGTGGCTCAGTCCATCTCTGGAAGTAGGAATGCACGGTGCGCCATTTGGGGAAATCGCCCGGCAAAGCGCGCCAGGAGCAGCCAGTGCGTTGCAGGTAGAGAATGGCACAAAAGACATCGTACAAGTCCACCTGACGTGGCGCTGTGCGTTTACGGGCACTTTCCAGCAGGGGGAGGAGAGGCGCAAATTGCTCGCGACTGATATCGCTTGGGTAGGTTTTTCTGTTCATGCCGATAGTTTACAGCAGAGGCTGAGACAATGAACACGTTCTAAAAAATCGTAACGGCGTTTCGTCGCCTGATCGAGCCCCAAAAAATCGCTACGCGATTTTTATGGGAATCCGCCGTACTACCTGTACTGTCTGCGGCGACGCGCCTTGTTATGCTTTTTTGTCTATTCAACTATAAATACTAATCCCACCAAGCGTGATAAATACTGAGCCCACCAAGCGGGATAAATACTGAGCCCGCCCAGCGGAGATTCAGGTGAATGGTCGCAAGAGCCTCTCTACACTCACTGTTACCGCGCTAATTGGGCATAAAAAAGGCAGACCGCAGTCTGCCTTTCATTTTGCTATCCGCCGTTTATTGTTTTTTCAGGCGGTAATTGGCTTGTTCGTCCGCGTTGCGTTCGCCGGTGGTGCCGTCGTCGTCACGCATTTCCAGGAGGCCGTCGCCAATGAAATAAACGTAGCCGTTGCCCGCTTCGTCGAGGCGCAGCAGGGTTTTGTCTTCGTTCAGGCTGTATTTGCCGCGTACGGTTTCCGGTTTGGCGTCTTTTTCTTCAAGGAACAGCGTGGTCAGTTCGTAGCTGCCGTCATCGTTGATGATGAGGGTGGTATCAATGCCGGGGCAGCTTGCGCAAGGCAGGACGCCTTTGTAAGTGCCGCTGTATGCCACTTGGCTTGCAGCAGGGGCGGCAGCCGGGGTGGCTTCTGCGGGAGCAGCGGCAGGAGCGGAAGCCGCAGGGGTGCTGGCAGCAGCAGGTTTGGCGGGTTCTGCCGCTTTCTTGTCTTCGCAGCCGGTGAGAGCGACGCTGGCGATGGCCAGGGCAAGGGCGAGTTTTTGCATGATTTTTCCTCATGTGTTGTAGGGGGGGCTACTGTATCGGTTTTTTCCCCGCCTGTGGGTGTGTTATGTGAAAAATTACGCCGTTTCCGCTTTATTTTTTGTTCATTTTGCTATTACTATTTTTTTGCGCTTTAACTATGCCAACCCGTTAACTCCGGTAGGCTTCGCACATAACCCCAAAGCCCCCTCACCAGTCGCTTCCCATACTCGCGCTGCTTAATGGGGCACAGACTTCTCTCGGCATGATTAATACGTACCAAGGGACTTGCTATAAAACCCTCAACCTCACAGGAGAACACACCATGCAATTACGCATTACCTTGCTCACCGCTGCCCTGCTCACCAGCGGGGCCAGCTTCGCTGCCACTCAGTACTACGGCGGCATGTACCAATGCAAATCACCGGGATACCTCAACCTTGCCGTCAGCGAGGGTAAACCTGCCAATATTGATCTTCGCTATTACCTTGTTGAAGAAGACAGTTACTACCACCTCAAAGGCGAAGCTGAATGGGGCAAAAACGGCGGTGAATTTCGCGATGGCAGTATCGGGTTACGCGTCAAAGACAACAAAGCCACCTGGTTGGGCTGGGACGGCAAAGTCAATGAAGACTGCACCCCCTTCACCCTCAATGCAAGGAAACCTCCACTGGAAGAAGCGCAAGCCCTGCTGGAACTCCTGAAAACTGCCGGCACCGATGCGACAGGTGTGCGCAGCGTTGCCGAAGCCGAAACTGCCGTGCCACCGGCGGATATGCTGCCCGAACTCGATCGAACCGCCACCAAGCAGGCTATTGATCAGGCGCGCAGCGATTATTGGGCGCGCGCTTTCGCTGACCGTCGGCAAAAAGTCACTACCATGCCCATCACGGGCGACGGTAAAGACTACTTATCTACCGTGCAACCGCTACTTAATGCCGACATGGGACCCAGAGGACTTTTTCGCCGTTACGATAATGCCGCTGCCGCACAAAAATATGAAAACGCCCTTATCGCTTACCGCCTGGCTATAACCGGTCTTGATCCGATGTTGGCCCGCCGTTCTACAAAAGATCTATGCGACCGCCTCAACATGTTCAGCGGGTGGTATGCCAATACCTCCGAACGCCTGCAAATCGCTACGGGCATCCCGTTTGCCTTCTGGACCCGCGACATAGCGCAAGAAACCATTGATCAACTGCGCAATTGCAAGCAGGGTGATGCTGCTGACTGGATTGTAGACAACTTCCCAACGATCACCCAGGCAGCCGACACCTACCAGGCTATCATCCCGAAAATCAAGGAAATGCTCGCCCTGCCGGATGACCACGACACCCTCGTCAAAACCGGCGGCCTGACGCTAGACAAAACGCTGCGCGAACAATACAAATTGGAAAACGACGATATCGACCTGATGAGCGGCGGCGCACTGGGGCAAAAACGCGAAGCCATCAAAAATAAAATCAGCGGTGATATCCCCGCCATTATTGACAAAGCGCTGGCGGAGCAAGAGTACCGCTCGCAATACAAACTCTGCGAAGAACTTTTTGAACAAACCGGTATGCGCGACCTCGTCCAGCAGTGTACGGAAATCGCCCCGGCACACATGGCACAAGCCGCCCTCAACAAAGCCATCGCCAATGCGGACAGCATTAACAGCATTGCCGCTGCCCGCCAAGCGGACTGGCTGCAACTGCCGCGTGTCAATAACGCCTCGGACGAAGCCATCGCCAAAGCAGAAGCCGCGCTCGAACCCGCCCGCGAACGCATCGCCAAACTGATACTGAGCGACATTGACGCCAAAATTGCCGCATCCCCCGACAGCGCCCTCAGCAGCGACGCCTGCCCGGATGCCTACCGTGTCCCAGACACCATCCAGCGTGCCTTCGATAGCTGCGTAGCACGCGTCAGAGCGCACAACAGCGCCGTCGCCGAAGCCAAATGCCAAACGGCTATCGCCGCATCCGGCGCGAAAGACATCGCGGAAAACCGCATCCGCCTTTATTCATGGCGCAAGGGCGGCGAAGTGGAAGTCAGCATCGGCAAACTCATCTGCGACTCGGATATGCCTATTACCATTGGAAAGTCCGGCTGGTTGAGCAGTAGCCGCGAACTCAAAGCCGGTGTGGACGGTGAAGAGATCATCGCCACCATCAAGCCGGACAAAGACGACGTGTGGACCATTACCGCCGTCAAGGGCTGGACACCACCTCAAGATACCCCGGTTTCTATCTGCCTCTGGAACCGCGAAGTCTGCAGCAGGAAATAAAAGATACCAAGGCCCTCCCCCGCTGGCTGCCCACAGACTCAGTGTTTATCCCGCTTGGCGGTCGTCCTCAAAAAAGCCCCGCGATAGCGGGGCTTTGCCGTTTGGATGATGCGGTTAATCGCGTTCGCGGAAGTCGTCGCCGACAAAGATGCGCACCGGATTGCCGCGTTCAATCTGGAAATGGCGGCAGTGTTGTGCGTGTCGCTGCACGGCCTCCCGTTCCGACGCCAGTGCGGCATGGCGCGCATCCAGTTGTTGGTACGCGAGGCGGCGGTTCGCGTGCTGCGAGCGTTCCGCCTGCACTTTGACGCGCAGGCCGCTCACGCTGTCCGTCGCCCACACCGCGCTGCGCGTTTTGTTGACGTGCTGCCCGCCTTTGCCGCCCGCTTTGCAGCTCTGGATGAGGATGTCACCCCGCACAACGGGGGCAGTCTCTGCCAGCGGGTAGATGCCGATGTACCAGTTTTTGCGCGGATGCCTGGGGCGGATGCGGCTTTGCCAGATCCACTGGATGGTACCCTGCCAGCGTGCGGCGAAGGCTGCCACCCCGTCGCCGCTTAACGTGATGACGGCAGACTGGATGCCGTGCCGGCTGCGGCGTTCGTCGTGGATTTCCACATGGATGCCATGCGCGGTGGCTTCGGCGCTGAGACGTTGCAGGGCGAGGGCGGCGGCGCGTTCGCATTCGCCGGGGCCGTGTGCGGCGCTGATTTGCAGTTTCATCCGGCATCCCCCCGCGTTTTGTAGGTGAGGACGGGCGTAAGGCGCAGCACCGGCTCGATAAGGCCGAAGGTGGTGAGGGCCGCGATGGTGTGCTCAATGTTGCGGTAGGCCTGCGGCGCTTCATCGTAGAGCAGGGTTTTGTCGGCGCAGATGATATGGCCGCCGTAGGGGTTGCGCAGCAGTTCTTGCGGACGGTATTTGCCGGACAGGCGCGCTTTGCAGGCGCCGCGCTGCCATTTGCGTCCGGCACCGTGGGCGAGGCTGGCAAGATTGCCCGCATCCCGTCCGGTCGGGCGGACAAGGTAGCTGGCACTGCCACGCGATCCGGCGATGACGACGAGGCCGGCATCCGCTGCTGCCGCACCTTTGCGGTGCAGCCAGCCATCCACGCCGTTCAGGTGCGTGTGTACGAGTTGGTTGTGCGCGGTGTCGCTGACGGGGTGCAGCGTGGCGCCGAGGTTTTGCGCAAGGCGGGCGGCGATGAGGTTGCGGTTCGCTTTGGCGTAAGCAACGGCAGCATCATGCGCGGCGAGATAAGTGGCGGCATCCGGACTTGTGGCAGCAAGCGGCGCATGGCCGTGCTGCTCAATGTGCGCGCGCAGGATAGCGCCGCCATAGCCGCGTGAACCGCTGTGGACGAGGACGCACAAGGCATCCGCGTCGAAATCCGGCGGCAGTTGCGCGGGGGCAAGGACGGCGTCCACGCGCTGGATTTCCGCGAAGTGGTTGCCGCCGCCGATGGTGCCGAGGGCGTGACGGTAGGGATGGTCAGCGGCGATGCCCGTGGCCGCGATATGCGGCAGCCAGTCGTCGCTGAGCGGGGTCTCAAGTTCGCCAATGCGGCGTAGTAGCTTGTCCGCACTGGTCTTGCGCGCGGCAAGGTCGCTCTGCCACAGGCTCATGCCGCAGCCGATATCAGCGCCGATGAGGGCGGGATAGAGGTGACTGTGGCTGTAAAACGCGGCACCAACGGGATAGCCGCGCCCCGGATGCAGGTCAGGCATACCGGCGGCAGCGTCAATGTGATCAAGGGCGGCAGTGCGGTTGAGTTGCAGAATGGCGCTGCCTTCGGGGGTGGTTTTGTGGTCGGCAATGATGACCACGGCTTTTTGATTGCCCATAGGAATCCTGTGATTGTTCGGTGAAAGACGCAATCACAAGCGGGCGGAAGAATAGGAAGCCGCTCAGGCGTTGTGATTGCAAGGGGTGATGTCAGTCGTGCTGGTGCGCATCATGGGAACCTCCTTGCGGTTAAGTAAATCAAGAGAAAACGGGCGCGGATTATAGGGATGCGTGGGCGGGTGAGCAAGGTTTTTGTTGCACTTCAGCAACAGATGGCGGCGATTTTCATGCCAGTAGTTGTAAAAATGAAAAACGTGAGGCGGTTTGGCGGGCCCAGCATTTGCGCTGCTTGACGAGATCAGTATTTACGCCGCTTGATGCTGCCGCACAAAAAAACCGCCCGTTATGGGCGGTTTTTGTTCTGGTTACAAAGCAACCGGTCACGCCATTTGCGCAGGCGGGACTATTGCGCCAAGTGGTCGCGGGTAGCGGCAAAGCCGATGTCGGGATGGCGTTCTTGCGTGAGTTGCAGGTTGACGCGGCTGGGCGCGACGTACACCAGTTGCCCATAGTGGTCATGCGCGAGGTTCGCCTGGTTTTTGTCGGTAAAGGCTTTCAGCGCTTTGTCATCCGGCGCTTCTACCCAGCGCGCGGTGGCAACGTTCACCCCCTCAAACTGGCACTCGACGTTGTATTCGGTTTTCAGGCGTTCTTTGACAACATCGAATTGCAGCACGCCGACGGCGCCGAGGATGAGATCGTTGCTAATCAGCGGCTTGAAAAACTGGGTCGCCCCTTCTTCGCAGAGTTGTTCCAGCCCTTTCAGGAGCGCTTTCATTTTCAGCGGGTCTTTCAGGCGGACACGGCGGAAGAGTTCCGGCGCGAAGTTGGGGATGCCGGTGAATTGCAGCTCTTCGCCTTCGGTGAAGGTATCGCCAATGCGGATGGTGCCGTGGTTGTGGATGCCGATGATGTCGCCGGCGACGGCACTGCTGATATGTTCACGTTCGGCGGCGAGGAAGGTAAGTGCGTCGGGGATTTTGATGTCGCGGGCGAGGCGCACCTGGCGTAGTTTCATGCCAGGGGTGAAGGTGCCGGAATTGATGCGCATGAAGGCGATGCGGTCGCGGTGTTTCGGGTCCATGTTCGCCTGGATTTTGAAGACGAAGCCGCTGAATTTGTCTTCCTGCGGGGCAACGGCGCGCACTGTGGTCTGGCGCGCGCGTGGTGCGGGAGCGTATTCGGCAAAGCCGTTCAGCATTTCGCGCACACCGAAGTTGCCAATCGCCGAACCGAAGTACACTGGCGTTAATTCGCCGCGCAGGTAGGCATCATGATCAAAGGGATTACCCGCTTCGCGTAGCAGCTCTATTTCGTCACGGAAGGCAGCGATGGTGTCGGGCAGGAGTTCGTCCAGGCGCGGGTTATCGAGGCCCTGCACTTCTTCGCCGTTATTAACCAACGCACCTTTGCCCGCCTCATAGAAATAGACTTTGTCTTCGAGCAGGTGATAGACGCCG
Source organism: Cardiobacterium sp. Marseille-Q4385 (assembly GCF_916618745.1). Lineage (GTDB taxonomy): Bacteria > Pseudomonadota > Gammaproteobacteria > Cardiobacteriales > Cardiobacteriaceae > Cardiobacterium. The sequence continues at coordinate 2,141,475 of NZ_OU745373.1, read as the reverse complement.
CGCAGGGAGCGCCCCATGCCAATCGGCCAGGTGACGGGTGCGCAGCGGATTTTCAGCACGTCTTCGACTTCATCCAGCAAGCTCATCGGCTCACGCCCTTCGCGGTCGAGTTTGTTGATGAAGGTGAAAATGGGGGTGTCGCGCAGGCGGCAGACTTCCATCAGCTTGATGGTGCGTTCTTCGACGCCCTTGGCACAGTCAATGACCATCAGCGCCGAGTCCACGGCGGTAAGGGTACGGTAGGTATCTTCGGAAAAGTCTTCGTGGCCGGGGGTATCGAGCAGGTTGATGACGCGACCGTTATAGGGGAACTGCATCACCGAGCTGGTCACGGAGATACCGCGCTCCTGTTCCATTTTCATCCAGTCAGAGGTGGCATGGCGCGCTGCCTTGCGCCCCTTGACCGTACCAGCGAGCGCAATGGCGCCGCCAAAGAGCAGCAGTTTTTCGGTGAGGGTGGTTTTCCCCGCGTCGGGGTGGGAAATGATGGCAAAGGTGCGGCGGTCGCGATAGTCGTTAGAGAGGATGTCGCTCATAGTTTTTCGGCTGGTTGAAAGAGAAACCGCGCACGGGGCGCGGCGGAAACGAGTTTAGTATAAGCGTTGTAATGGTTTGGTGTGAGGCAATAGTGGCTTCAAATAGGAAGGAGACAAGGCGGCATGCCGAAAACAGGATGTGTAAATACGGCAAGACGCGCCAACACGGTATCGTTTCTATTTGAAGCTACTATAAAAAGTGCCGGGGAAACCCCGGCACTTTTTTGACACGACAGTGTCTTACATGGTTTGCGTGAAGGTACGGGTAATGACGTCCATTTGCTGCTCTTTGGTGAGCGAGTTGAAGCGGACGGCATAGCCGGAAACGCGGATGGTCAACTGCGGGTAGAGTTCCGGATCGTTCATCGCTTCAATCAGCATTTCGCGGTTGAGGACGTTGACGTTCAGGTGCTGGCCACCTTCGATTTCGTTGTCGTGGTGGAAGTAGCCATCCATCAAGCCGGCAAGGTTAGCCTGACGCGTGGTGTCGTCTTTGCCGAGAGCGCCCGGAATGATAGAGAAGGTATAGGAGATACCGTCTTTGGCGTAGGCAAACGGCAGTTTGGCGACCGAGGTCAGGGAAGCAACCGCACCGTTCACATCACGACCGTGCATCGGGTTGGCACCCGGGCCAAACGGTGCACCTGCGCGACGGCCATCCGGGGTGTTACCGGTTTTCTTGCCGTACACGACGTTGGAAGTGATGGTGAGTACTGACTGAGTCGGGGTAGCACCACGATACATCGGGTGGCTGGCGACTTTCTTCATGAAGCGTTCGACGAGGTCGCAAGCGATGCTATCTACGCGTTCGTCGTTGTTGCCGAATTGCGGGTATTCGCCTTCGATTTCGAAGTCAACGGCGATGCCGTTTTCGTCACGCACCGGACGCACTTTGGCGTATTTGATGGCGGAGAGTGAGTCGGCGGCAACAGAAAGTCCGGCGATACCGCAAGCCATGGTGCGGTAAACGTCGCGATCATGCAGAGCCATCAACGCGGCTTCGTAGCTGTATTTGTCGTGCATGTAGTGGATGCAGTTCAGCGCCGTGACGTATTGGGTAGCCAGCCAATCCATGAAGTTGTCCATGCGGGTGATGACGGTGTCGTAGTTGAGCACTTCATCGGTGAGCGGGGCAACTTTCGGGCCGACTTGTTCTTTGGATTTTTCGTCAACGCCACCGTTGATTGCATAGAGCAGGGTTTTGGCGAGGTTGGCGCGGGCACCGAAGAACTGCATTTGTTTGCCGACCACCATCGGGCTGACGCAGCAGGCGATAGCGTAATCGTCGCTGTTGAAGTCCGGACGCATCAGATCGTCGTTTTCGTACTGCACGGAAGAGGTATCGATAGAGACTTTCGCACAGAAGTGTTTGAAGCCGATCGGCAGTTGTTCGGACCAGAGGATAGTCATGTTCGGTTCCGGCGACGGTCCCATGTTGTAGAGGGTGTGCAGGAAGCGGAAGCTGTTCTTGGTGACGAGCGTACGACCGTCCAGACCCATACCACCGATGGATTCGGTAGCCCAAATCGGGTCGCCGGAGAAAAGTTGGTCGTATTCCGGGGTACGCAGGAAGCGAACCATGCGCAGTTTCATGACGAGGTGGTCAATCATTTCCTGCGCTTCGCTTTCGGTGATGACGCCGTTTTTCAGGTCGCGTTCAATATAGATATCAAGGAAGGTGGAAACGCGGCCAAAGCTCATGGCGGCGCCGTTTTGGGATTTGACAGCAGCGAGGTAGCCGAAGTAAGTCCACTGTACCGCTTCTTTGGCGTTGGTGGCCGGGCCGGAAATGTCGTAACCATAAGCAGCGGCCATTTCTTTCATTTGACCGAGGGCACGGTGCTGTTCGGCAATTTCTTCACGACGGCGGATGGTTTCTTCCAAGTCTTTGCCTGCTTCGAGGTCAGCCTGGAAGGAGTTGAATTGTTTGACTTTGTCAGCCATCAGGAAGTCGATACCGTAAAGGGCGACGCGGCGGTAGTCACCAATGATGCGGCCACGACCATAAGCGTCCGGCAGACCGGTCAGAACACCGGATTTGCGGCAACGACGGATGTCCGGGGTATACACGTCGAACACACCCTGGTTGTGGGTTTTGCGGTATTCGGTGAAGGCTTTTTTCACTTGCTCGTTGAGCGGGGTGTCATAGATTTTGCAGGAATCCATGACCATCTTGATGCCGCCGTAGGGCATGATGGCGCGTTTCAGCGGCTCATCGGTTTGCAGGCCGACAACGACTTCAAGGTTTTTGTCGATATAGCCAGGTGCATGGCTGTTGATGCCGGAAACGATATCAGCGTCGATTTTCAGCGGGGCTTTGGTGCGGTTTTCTTCTTTCACACCTTCCATCACGCTGTCCCACAGTTTGGTGGTAGCGGGGGTGGCAGGGGCGAGGAAGCTACCGTCACCTTCATACGGGGTGTAGTTCTTCTGAATGAAGTCGCGTACGTTAACGCTGTTTTCCCAATCCCCAGCGATGAAGTTAGCCCAAGCAGCAGGGCGATTTTCTGTTTTGGTTAGCATGATTACTCCTATGTGCATGAAAAATGAAGCTGTTACCTGCGGCTGCGAATGCTATGGCAACCGCCTTCTGACTACGGATATTATATTTTTTTTATAAATTTATAGCAAATTGATTTATTTTTTACTTATTGGCCAACACAATGATTTAATAAAATCTTCCTTTATTACAATATGATGCGATTATATAAATTATTAGAAACTAATTGCCGAATTCCGATGCTTTTAATTATGCAAAACAAAGCCCCCATTCAGGGGGCTTTGTGCGGATAGCGCCTATCAGCTTTTGAGGTAGTTGATGATGGCGGTGGTGGAAGGATCGTGTTCGCCGGTTTTGCCCGCGAGGCTCGCTTCGGTACCTTTTGCCAGCACTTTGCCGAGTTCGACGCCCCATTGGTCGTAGGCGTTAACGTCGTAGAGAATGGCCTGCACGGTCACTTTGTGTTCGTACAGAGCGATAAACGCGCCAAGTTTCGCCGGGGTCAGCTCGTCCAGGATGATGGTGGTGCTGGGGCGGTTGCCCGGGCAGGTGCGCTGGTAGCGCTCGTTTTCAGGGATGTTTTGCAGGTCGCTGTCGTCACGGCCACGCATCAAGGCTTCAGCCTGCGCGGTGCAGTGGCCGTGGATGATGCGCTGTGCGTCTTCGTACCCTTTCGGCGGGGTTTTGACGGTAACGAAGTCAATCGGGATATTGCGCTGCCCTTGGTGGATGAGCTGGAAGAAGGCGTGCTGTGCTTCGGTGCCGGTACCGCCCCAGACAATGATGCCGCTCGGTTTGGTCAGCGGTTTGCCTTCGCGGTTGGCGCGTTTGCCAAGGCTTTCCATATCAAGCTGTTGCAGGTATTGCGGGAAGGGTTCCATCGGGTTGCAATAGGTGATGACAGCGCGGTTGTTCCAGTTGTAGTAGTGGTTGTACCACGCTTCAAGCGTCGCCAGCCACACCGGCATGTTTGCCATCAGCGGCGCGGTCTGGAAGTGTTTGTCCATTTCGTGCGCGCCGGCGAGCAGGTCTTCGTAGGCTTCGTAACCGTTTTGCAGGATGAACGGCAGGCTGATGGCTGACCACAGCGAGAAGCGCCCGCCAACCCAATCCCAGAAAGGCAGGACGCGTTCGGCGGCAATGCCGAAGGCGGCGGCTTTTTCGACGTTGGCCGAGAGGGCAATCATTTGTTCGTCCGCTTTCACTCCGCCTGCCGCGCGTAACCATTCGCGCATGTAGCCAGCGTTGGAGAGGGTTTCTTCGGTGCCGAAGCTCTTGGATGCGGCAATCAGCAGGGTGGTGGCCGGGTTGAGACGGCGCTTGAGTTCGCTGATTTTGACGGGATCAGGGGTCGCGAGGAAGTGAACGCGAATGCGATCGTCAGCGAGGTGTTTAAAGGCGGTGCAGAGCAGGCGCGGGCCGAGTTCGGAGCCGCCGATGCCAATATGGATGACGTCGGTAATCGCCTGGCCGTCAAAACCTTTCCATTCGCCGCTGCGCACGCGTTCGGCGATGTTTTTCATGCGCGCCCGCACGTCACGGATATGTGGGCTGACGTCTTCGCCGTTGACGACGAAGGGCTGATCGGCAGGTGCGCGCAGACGGTGGTGCAGCGCCGGGCGGTGTTCGCCGGTATTGACGTTGTCGCCCCGAGTGATGGCAGCGATACCTTCAGCGACGCCCGCGCTATCCACCCATTGTTGCCACAGCGCCTTGGTTTGCGCGTTGATGTGGTTTTTGGAGAGGTCAAGATAAATACCGGCGTGGTGTAGCGTCCATTCCTGCACACGACCCGGCTCGGCGGCGAACCATTCGCTCAGGGTTTTGCTTTGGATGGTATCTTTGTGGGACTTCAGTTTTTCATGCAATGTGCTCATTGTCGTCATGTCCTTTTACCTTAAACGATGTTGTCGGGTTGAGTGCGTTGGCAATAGTGTTCGAGATTCATCATGCCTTGCGCCATAGTAGCGAGTGTCGAGGTGGTACCAGCGAGTGCGGGCGGGGTATCTACGTCTGACTGCCAATATTCAACATACATGCGCAGGGTGGTGCCACGGCTGTCGGTGCCGGAGAGACGGCAGATGATGCGCGCCTGCTCGCCGAACTGGATTTGCAAGCCCTGACCGGGGCTGGTTTCGCCGTTGGTCGGATCCACATAATTGAACTGCTGCGCATCGGTGATCAGCAGCCCGCTTACTGTTTGCCCACGCAGTTTTTCCAGCTGGATTTCAAATTGTTTCAGCATTTCATCGGCAGTGGCCTTGTCGAGCGCGGTGTAATCGAAGCGGTTGAAAATGTGGCGGCCATATTTCTTCCAGTGCGCCTCGATGATGTCATCCGGCGTTTTGCCCGTAGCGGCTTGCAGGTTAAGCCAGCACAGCACCGCCCAGATGCCGTCCTTCTCGCGGATATGGTTGCCGCCGGTGCCGAAACTTTCCTCGCCACAGAGGTGAATCAGGTCGGCATCCAGCAAGTTGGCGAAATACTTCCAGCCGGTCGGCGTTTCATAATAGTTCAGCCCACGCGCGGTGCAGACTGCATCTACGGCGCGGCTGGTCGGCATCGTCCGCCCTACGCCTTTTAGTGTGCGCAGGCAGGGGATGAATTGATGATTATCGGCAATCACCGCGAGGCTGTCGCAAGGATTCACAAAATGCTTACGCCCGGTAATCAAGTTGCGATCGCCGTCGCCATCGCTGGCTGCGCCCATCACCACTTCCGGATTGGCCGCAATCGCCGCTTTTAATTCATCAATATGCGCGGGTGAGGGGTCGGGATGACCACCGCCGAAATCGGGCAGAGGCTTGGTATTCAGCAAAAATTGCTGCGGCAGGCCGAGGCGTTTGCTGAAAACCTCAATCGCATACGGGCCAGTCGCGGCGTGCATCGCGTCAAACACAAACGGATGCTTGGCAATGTGAGCCTTGATGGCGGGAAAATCGAAGAGCGATTCCATCAGGTCGGCATAATCGGCAGTGCTGCTGATGACGCGGATTTCCGTGTCGCCCAAGCGGTAACTGCCCGGTGTAGCTAAAGACGGTAATTCGACATCAGCGATGGTGTATTCCGTGAGCGACTTGGAGACGGCGAAGGCCGCTTCCGTGGCATGTTCCGGCGCGGGTTGCCCGGCAGCGAGATTGAACTTGATGCCGAAATCGCCGTCCTTGCCGCCCGGGTTGTGGCTGGCAGACAAAATAATGCCGAAATCGGCGTGATAGTGACGGATGACGTGCGAGGCAGCAGGCGTGGACAGGAGACCGTTCTCACCGACCAGCACCAGCTTCGCACCTTGTGCTACCGCCATTTTCAGCACGATGGCGGCAGCTTCCGCGCCGTAATAGCGCCCATCGCCGCCCAGCACTATCGTCTTGCCGGCGACACCGCCGAGCGAAGTAAAAATGGACTGGATGAAACTTTCGGTGTAATGCGGCTGCTGATAATGCGGCACGGTCTTGCGCAGACCAGAAGTCCCGGGACGTTGGTCATCGAACGTTGCGAATTTAATCGTCTTGATATTCATGGAATTACCTCTTGGGTGGCGGGAAAACTAACGGTATTTTAACGCAATATCGTGGATTTAGTATTAACACACGGGGTTTTGTGTGAAAAAGAGGTGAGGTTCACAATCATGCCGGCAGTACGGAGAAGCAACAAGGCGGGCTCACAGCCCGCCTTGTTGCCTACAAAATTGTCGCCGCTATTGTCTTTGAGCGCCGAAGGCTCCGATATAGCCATCATCAAGGCTCGCTTTTTGGTAAGTCCCCGCAATTTCAGAAGCATCTTTACCGAAAAAAGCGCCTTCGAAGCTGAGGAGGCCATCGCTTTTATCTGCGTCCTTCCCGAAGCCGGAGAAAGTATTGCCTATGAGCATTGAACCAATTGTGATTTCCCGCCGCCCGACGTTGATGCGGCCGGACAGTCTCCTATCCTGAAAATTCGCATCGAAAGTCGAGGTTCCTTCTTCGATGCCATCTCTATCCGAATATTGCACAGCGAGGCCTTTGTAATGCGCGCTGCCTTGTAAGGGCGTAACCCCATCAAGCATCATGCCGAAAAAGGAAGCTGAAGAGGTGAGATCGGCGCGGGCACCTTGATAGAAGGTTCGGTATTTGTTGTCGTAGCTGGTCGTATCAATCAGCCCGTAGCTGGCTTTGCTCAGGTTGTTACCGATAATTCTTTTGTAGGGGCCGTCAGTCAGGGTGAGCAGACGGTTTTTGTCCGCGCCCTGCACTTTGCCCGGCGGAAGGATGGTAATTTTTGGCTTGCCCGCGCCGAGGTCAAGGACGTTGAAATCGAAGCTCTCGTAGGATTTTTTGTCGTCGTTGCGTGCGGTACCGGACGACAGGGTTTGCTTGGTCGGCGTGTTGCCGCTGCTGTTCAGCGAGGTGGGGCGCGGGTCGGCGGTCACGCCGCTGTCATTATCCCCTCCGCCGCAGGCGGTGAGCAGGCTCAGGGTGATGGCGGCAGTAAGCAAATTGCGGTGTTGCATGTGTGTTTCCTCTTGTGGCTGATGTGAAAAGCGGTGCCGAAGCACCGCTCTATTTATACATGCTTTATCAGGCGTATTTTTTGCGCAGGATTTTCGCCGCTTCGACCATGTTGGCGAGTGCCGCTTTGGTTTCCGGCCAGGCGCGGGTTTTCAGGCCGCAGTCCGGGTTGACCCAGAGGCGTTCTTTCGGGATGCGGGCGATGGCTTTGTCCATCAGATCCACCATGCTTTCGACGCTGGGCACGTTCGGCGAGTGGATGTCGTACACGCCGGGGCCGATTTCGTTCGGGTAGTTGAAGTCGTCGAAGGCTTTGAGCAGCTCCATGTCGGAACGCGAGGTTTCGATGGTGATGACGTCGGCATCCAGGTCGGCGATGGACTGGATGATGTCATTGAATTCGCTGTAACACATGTGAGTGTGGATTTGGGTTTCATCCGCCACGCCGTTGGCGCAGACGCGGAAGGCGAAGACGGTCCAGTCCAGATAAGCTTGCCATTGGTCTTTTTTCAGCGGCAGGCCTTCACGCAGCGCAGGTTCGTCAATCTGGATGACGCCAAGGCCGGCTTTTTCGAGGTCGAGTACTTCGTCGCGGATAGCGAGCGCGATTTGCAGGCAGGTTTCGGAACGCGGCTGGTCGTCACGGACGAAAGACCAGTTGAGGATAGTGACCGGACCGGTGAGCATGGCTTTCATCGGGCGCTTGGTCAGCGATTGCGCGTATTGTGACCAGAAGACGGTCATCGGTTTCGGACGCGAGATGTCGCCGTAGATAACCGGCGGTTTGACGCAGCGTGAGCCGAAGGATTGGACCCAAGCGAAACGGGTGAAGATGTAGCCGTCAAGCTGTTCGCCGAAGTATTCGACCATGTCGTTACGTTCGGCTTCGCCGTGGACGAGGACGTCGATATCCAGTTCTTCCTGGATTTTCACGCACTGACGGATGTCGGCCTGCATGTCTTCGATGTATTGAGCTTCGCTGATGGCGCCTTTACGGAAGTCGCTGCGCGATTTGCGGATTTCGGCAGTCTGCGGGAAGGAACCGATGGTGGTGGTCGGGAAGAGCGGCTGCTGAATGGCGGCGTGCTGTTTCGGCGCGCGTGTGGCGTAGGGCGATTGACGGTTGCCCATATCTGGGGTGACGGCTTTGACGCGTGCTTTCACGGTTTCGCTGTGGACGCGGGTAGAGGCGCGACGGGCAGCCAGCGCGGCGGCATTGGCATCCAGTTCGGCTTTGACGCTGTCGCGGCCACCGTCGAGTGCTTTTTTCAGCACACGCAGTTCGTCGAGTTTTTGCAGGGCGAACGCCAGCCAGTTTTTGATTTCGCTATCCAGCGTATCTTCCTGGGCGAGGTCAACCGGCACGTGCAGAAGCGAGCTGCTCGGTGCCAGCCAGAGACGGTCGCCAAGACGGTCACGGATCGGTTCAAGGGTGCCGAGCAGGCGGTTGAGGTCGGCCTTCCAGATGTTGCGGCCATCGACCACGCCAAGCGAGATGACTTTGGTCGCTGGCAGCAGGTCCACAAGTTTGTTGATTTCGCCAGCAGCGTTGATGGTGTCGAGGTGGACGCCATCTACGGGCAGGTCGTGCAAGAGGTTGAGGTTGTCGCCGAAATCGCCGAAATAAGTGGTGAGCAGGATTTTCGGCACGGTGCGGTTCAGCTCGTGATAAGCGGTCTTGACCGCGTGACGCCAATCCTGATCCAGGGTGGTGACCAGCGCGGGTTCATCCACCTGCACCCATTCCGCACCCGCTTGCGCCAGTTCGTTCAGCAGTTGCTTATAGACGGGCAGCAGGCGTTCGAGCAGGTCGAGGCGGTTCGAATCATCCTTGCTCTTGCCGAGCCAGAGGTAAGTGACGGGGCCGACGATGACGGGTTTGACGCCTTTCACGCCGAGTGCTTGCGCTTCCTTAATCTGATCCAGCAGACGCTGCGGGTTGAGCTTGAACTGGGTGTCCTTGTCGAATTCGGGAACGATGTAGTGATAGTTGCTGTTGAACCACTTGGTCATCTCGCCGGCGGCCACACCAGCGCCCTTGTCGATGGGGCTGCGGCCGCGCGCGGTACGGAAGAACGCATCCAACTCGTCGCCACCGCCTTCATAAGCGCGTTTCGGCAGATTGCCGAGGGTGACGCTCATGTCGAGGATGTGGTCATACAGGGTGAAATCGCCGACCGGCACATGGTCAAAACCGGCCTGATTCTGCCAGTGGCGCGCGCGCAGGGCTTTTGCCACCTCTTGCAATTCAGCAGCGGTGCTTTCGCCTTTCCAGTAGGCTTCGAGGGCAAATTTCAGTTCGCGTTTGGCGCCGATGCGCGGGAAACCAAGGTTGTGGATGGTTGTCATACATTCTCCGAGAGTTTTGGATGAAAAAAACGCGCGCACTATAACGGTTGGTAAAGTTGAAGGGAAATGGCAAATTTGCATCACTTCATGAAAGTCATTCATGATGCCGTTTTTTCCGAAGGAACCCCCACCATGCTGGAACGCTCCCACCTGGCGCTGATTCGCGCCGTCGTCGAACACGGCACCCTGACCCGCGCCGCCGACGCCCTCTACCTCTCCCAATCCGCCCTCAGCCACGCCGCACGCAAACTGGAAGAGCAGGTCGGCACACCGCTGTGGGTGAAAGAAGGACGCAGCCTGCGCCTGACCCAGGCGGGCCGCTTTCTCCACCAACTCGCGCAAAACCTGCTGCCGCAATTCGAGCATGCCGAAAACCAGCTGCGCCACTACGCCAGCGGCGGCCAGGGCCTGCTGCGCATCGGCATGGAATGCCATCCCTGCTACCAGTGGCTGCTGCGCGTGGTCAAACCCTACCTCGCTGCCTGGCCACGCGTGGACGTGGACGTGAAGCAGCAATACCAGTTCAAAGGCGTCGCCGCGCTCTACGCCTACGAAATCGACATGCTGATCACCCCCGACCCCGTCTTCGGCGAACGCCTGGTGTTCACCCCCGTCTTTGACTACGAACAAGTGCTGGTGGTCGCCAGCGATCACCCGCTGGCACGACAACGCGCTGCCTATCCGGCGGATTTGGAAAAAGAAACCCTGATCACCTACCCGGTGCCGACCGAACGCCTCGACATCTATCAGGCCTTCCTGCTCCCCGCCAACCGCGGCGTGGCGGCGCACAAAACCATCGAAACCACGGAAATCCTTCTGCAAATGGTCGCGGCGGGACGCGGCGTGACCGCATTGCCACGCTGGCTAATCGAACAGCAGGCAGCGGAAATGCCGCTCACCTGCCTGCGTCTCGGCGACGCGGGCATCTTCAAACACATCTACCTCGGCGTGCGTGAAGACGAACGCGAAGTGGATTACATCGCCGGCTTCTCGCGCATCGCGGCAGAATTACAGGGGTGATGCAGGGCGACCAGCCAAGAGCCCAGATTTTATCCCGCTTGGCGGCATTATCGGTGTTTGCCCATCGCCCGCTGCACACCGAAGATGGAGGCCAAGACCAGCGCGAAGCCGAGCAGCGATTTGCCGTCCATGCCTTGTCCGAGAAAGCACCAGCCGAGGAGGAAGGCACTGACGGGACTGAGCAGCCCCAGCGAGGAAACGACAGCCGGCGGTAGTTTGCTGATCCCGCGAAAGAAAAGGACATAGGCCAGTACCGTGCCGAACAGGCAGAGATAAAGATAACCGCTGATGTTGGCCGCGCTCAGGGTATCGGGCACGGTTTCCGTCAGCAGGGCGACGGGCAGCAGGCACAAGCCGCCGAACAGCAGTTGCCAGCCGGTAAAGGCGAGGACGCTCAGGCCGATGCGCCAGTGCTTGGAGAGATACACGCCGAGCGCCATTGCCGCTGCGCCCGTTAACGCAGCGACGATGCCGAAGGCGTCGTAATGCGCCTGCGGCGACAGCACCAGCAGGGCAATACCGGCGACGCCTGCCGCCGCCCACAGCCAGGCGGCGCGCGGTGGCAGGGTTTTGCCGATAAGCCAGGTGAAAAGCAGCACCATCAGGGTTTGCGTCGAACTCAAAACAGCGGCCAGACCGCCGGGCAGGCGATAGGCGGCGATGAACAGCATGGCCTGAAACAGGCCGATATTGAGCACGCCGAGTAGTAGGATTTTCCCCCAATCATGCCGCTCAGGCCGCTCGCGCGTGTAGGCCAGCAGCAATATCCCGGCGGGCAGGACGCGGAGAAGGGCAGCGGTGAAAGGACGCTGCGGCGGCAGGAATTCAGTGGTAACGAGGTAGGTGCTGCCCCAGATCAGCGGGGCAAGGGCGGTGGTGAGGATGATGCTGAGGCGGGTCATGGTGAGGTGTTATTCATGTTGGGATGGGCGGTGCGTACTTTTGTTTTGAGCAAATTCTAGATGGCAGACTAAGCAGCGGCATCCTTCCCCGCAAGCGGGATAACGGCTGCCCCCGTCCTAATGTTCTGCCTTCCAGCGCTTGATTTGTTCCAGCCGCGCCTTGAAGCGCTGTTCGTGGCCTTCTTCTGTCGGGAAGTAGTATTCCCGGCCGATGAGGTTGTCCGGCATGGTCTGCATGGTGGTCAGTTTGTCCGCGTGGTAGTGCGCAAGCTGGTAGCCCTTGCCGTAGCCGAGGTCTTTCATCAGCCGGGTAGCGGCGTTGCGCAGGTGCAGCGGTACGGGGTCGTTGCGGGTCTTTTTGATGTCTTCCGCCACTTTGCAGCGCGCCCGGTAGATGGCGTTGGATTTTGGCGCGAGAGCGAGGTACACCACGGCTTCGGTCAGGTGCACGTCGCATTCGGGCATGCCGATGTAGCGGCAGGCCTGGAAGACGCTGACAGCAAGTGTCAGCGCGTGGGTATCCGCCAAGCCGATGTCTTCTCCGGCGAAGCGGATGAGGCGGCGGGCGATGTACACCGGATCTTCGCCGCCTTCGAGCATCCGCGACAGCCAGTAGATTGCCGCATCGGGGTCGCTGTTGCGCATGGCTTTGTGCAGGGTCGAGATGATGTTGTAGTGTTCTTCGCCGTTTTTGTCGTAGTGGATTTGGCGGCGGCTGAGGATGTCGGCGAGGGTGTTGGCGTTGAGGTGGAGGCGGTTGTCCCGCGCGGTGCTGTTTTTGACGGCCAGTTCGAGGGTGTTCAGCGCGACACGGGCGTCGCCATTGGCATGATGGGCGATGGCGGCCAGCGCCGCTTCGTCGGCGGTGATGTGCAGGGGCGGGAAGGCCTGCGGATGGTGCAGCGCGTTGTTGAGCAGTTGCATGATTTCGGCATTCGTCAGGGCTTCGAGGACGAAGACGCGGCAGCGCGAGAGCAGTGCGCTATTGATTTCAAAGGAGGGATTTTCCGTGGTCGCGCCGATCAGGATGATGCTGCCTTTTTCGACGTAGGGCAGGAAGGCGTCCTGCTGGGCTTTGTTGAAGCGGTGGATTTCGTCGATAAAGACGATGGTTTTTTCGCCGCGCTGCCGCTGGCTTTCGGCGTCTTCCATGATTTTTTTGATGTCTTTGATGCCGCTCACGACGGCGCTGAAGGTGATGAAGCGCGAGCGGGTCTGGTGGGCGATGATTTGCGCCAGGGTGGTTTTGCCCACGCCGGATGGCCCCCAGAAGATCATGGAGCTCAGTTCGTCGTGCGTGATCATGTGTTGCAGGATTTTGCCTTCGCCCAGCAGTTGCCGCTGCCCGACAAAGTCGTCGAGGCTGCGCGGGCGCAGACGGGCGGCCAGCGGCTGGTTTTTTTCGTCGGCAGCGGTGAAAAGGGTGGTTTGTTCCATGGTTTTAGCGGGGGTGGTCGGCGAAGACGCGCAGGGCGATGCGGGCGCAAGCTTCGGCATCGGCGAGGGCATGGTGGTGGCGGTCAAGCGGGATGCCGAGGTAGCGGGCAACGGTAGCGAGTTGGTGGTTGGGCAGTTCGGGGAAGGTTTTGCGCGCCTGGCGGCAGGTGCAGTAGAAGCGGTTTTCTTGTGGCGGCAGGTCGTAAGCCGCGAGCACTGCGCGCAGACAGCCGGCGTCAAACGGGCTGTTGTGCGCGACCAGCGGCAGGCCGGCGATTTTCGGCAGCACTTCCTGCCAGATGTCGGGGAAGCGCGACGCGCGGCGGGTATCGGCGGCGGTGATGCCGTGGATGCCGGTGTTGAAGGCGCTGTAGTAGTCGGGGATGGGTTTGATCAGGCGGTAGTAGCTGTCCGCGAGCTGGCCGTTCGCGACGAACACCAGGCCGATACTGCACACGCTGCTGGGGTTGCGGTTGGCGGTTTCGAAATCAAGGGCGACGAAGTTTTGCATGGGTTAATCCGTGAGTCCCAGCAGGCGGCGCACATACACCGCCTGTCCGGAATGCATGGCGGCATCGTCGATGATGGAAATGAGGCGCACGGCGCGGCTGACAGGCGGGTTCCAGTGCCGGTCGATGATGTCGGGCAAGGCGTCCGGCGGCAGTTGTTGCAGGTAGTCAATGACCGCCTGGGTGGCGGCAGCGAGGTAGTCACGCAGCAGCGCGGCATCGCGGATGATGACTTGCGCCGCTTCCGCCGGGCTGTGCCGCCAGTCTTCGGTATCATCAGGCAGGTCAAAGGCGAAGCGGCGGTTCCAGCCGTCGCGCGTCCACAGTGCTTCCATGCCCGCCAAAGCGGCAATTTGCAGGTCTTGTTCGCGCGCGGTATGCCAGACGAGCCAGCCGATGCTTTTGATGGTCGGCGCGCTCGCTGCCACGGGCAGGGCGTTGAGTTGGGCGAGGCTGAGGCCGTCCATGGTGCGCAGCAGGCGTTCCTGCGGGCGGCGGACGGCATCAAGCAGCATGTCGAGGTAGGGAGGGATCATGGGATTGTCCCGGATAGGGGATTGCGGGCGGGATTGTATCGCGCCTTGCTGCGGCGGGACGCGTTTGGTGTTGTTCTTTGGGCGGCGGGAACGATCGTCCATGTCATCACGCTTGAGCCATTTGTAGACGGTCTTGCGGCTGACGCCAAAGCGGCGCGCGAGTTCGCTGATATTGGCACCTGGCTTGCGGGCGAGGGTAACGAGTTCTATGCGTTGTTCTTTTGCGCTTTGGGTTTTCCAGGGCATGGGAGCCTCCGTCGGTTAGGGCGGGGTAAGTGTTACCCGTCGTGTGTCCGGACAGTCACAGGCAGGCGAGGGTTTTGCATGCGCTTTTCGGGTTTGGGGTACTACCAAGCGGGAAAAATGCCGTTATTTTGCCCCCCTTCCGGCCTTCGGCCACCTTCCCCCGCAAGCGGGGGAAGGGATCGCTTGCACGCGTTTTAGCGCCAAGCGGGGTAAAACCTGGCTTCCCTACCCTGCCCTACTCTTCTTCTGTTTTTTTGCCCAGGTATTGGGCGATGCTCTGCTTGGCTTCTTGCATCAGGCGGTCTTTGTCGAGGTCGCGCATGATTTCTTCGATGACGGGTTTGGCGCCCGCTTCGCCCCAGCTCGCCCCTTGTGCGAAGTAGTGTTCGGCTGCTTTGCCGATGACGTAGCTGCCGTAGTAGGCCACCGCGCCTTGTGCGCCGGCGGTGAGGATGGTGGAGAAGCCGGCGGTGAGGCCTTTGAGCAGGGAGGAGAGTGCCTGCACACCGTACACCGCGCCCATCAGCACGCCGGTTTGTACGGCGATGGTGCGCACGAGTTCGCCCGCCTGGTGGCGGGTGATGTCGATGCCGTAGGTGCGCGAGAGGTGCACGACCATGCTGGCGTCCGCCGCGAGGGCGAGCAGGTCCACGGCGGGGATGGGGTTTACCGCGACGCCGACGGCTTTGATGAGCGCGTATTGGCGGATGATGTGGTCGGCGAGGTGTTTGCGCGCGGCGACGATTTCGCGGCCGACGCGTTCGGAGAGTTTTCCGGCGAAGACGCTGGCGTTCAGCGCGGCGTAGCTTTTGCCGTCGGCTTCGAGGAGTTGCCAGAGGACGCTTTTTAATGCGGCGATGTCGGGTTCGGGGCGGACGGTGGTCTCAACTTCGCGTCCGTCGGCGTCCATGCGGATTTGCCGGTAGGCTTCGGGGCGGGCGCTGGCGGAGACGATGCGCTCGGCCGGGATGATGCCGGCGGTGCGGCGGATGAGGTGTTTGTGCAGGGTGGTGCGATCGGCGTCGCTCAGGCGGTCAGCTTTGTTGTGGACGAGGATGAGCGGCTGGGTTTTTTCGTGCAGTTGCAGCAGGGCTTCGTATTCGGCACGGGTCATGTCGCCATCGACGACGAAGAGGACGGCGTCAGCCTGGCGGGCGACGTGAGCGGCGAGTTTGGCGCGTTCCTGGCCGTTGATTTCGTCAATGCCGGGGGTGTCGATGAGGTACACGCCGCCGCTGTCGTATTCTTGCCAGAGGGTTTGTTCGCTGTGGCGGGTTTTGCCGTGCAGGACGCTGGTGGCGAAGACGTCGCGCCCGGCCAGCGCGTTTAAGAGGGCGGATTTGCCAACGCTGACGCGGCCATAGGCGGCAACGTGGACGTGGCCTTTTTCGAGTTTGTCGAGCAGACGTTGCAGTTGGCGGTAGTCTTCTCCCAAGCGGGCGCGGGCGTCTTCCGGCAGGCGGTTGTCTTCAAGCAGGGCGGTGAGGCTGTCGCGGGCTTTTTCGAGGTGCTGATCAGCTTTGTTTGTCGCGGCCGATGGCGAGTCGGACGAGGTTTTGCGCCCGCGTTTCCAGTTCATTGTGCAGTTGTTCCTCGAAGTTTTGGATGATGTGCTGGGTGTTGATGTTGTCGCTGCCGCTTTCGAGTGCTTGCAGGGTGGCGCGGCCAAGGCTTTCGAAGATGAGGCCGTAGGCGACGGCGTGGGAGGCACCGCCGATGACGGTGCCGATGCCGGGGAAGGCTTTGCAGACGTTGCCGGCGAGCGCGAGGATGATGGTGAGTTGGGTTTTGACTTTGCTGCTCGCAGCTTCGACGAGGGTTTGCAGGTCGATGTCGCGCGCGGGGATGTCGTAGAGGCGGGTGAGGTGTTTCAACATGTCCATGCCGAGGTAGCCCTGGATGAGGATGTCGGTTCCGGGGCCGACGGCGGCGACACCGCCGAGCATGGCTTTGCGCGCGTAGTTTTTGACGAGGGCTTCGCCGCGTTCGCGGCGGTAGTGGCTGAGGCGGTGGTTGAGATTTTCGTGGGCGAGGCTCAAGAGGGCTTCGCGGTTGCGCGCGGTGAGGGTGCCACGCGCGGTGGTCATTTGTGCGATGGCTTGCAGGAGCGGCGCGATGTCGCCACCCCGGTATTCTTCTTCCCAGGTCGCGCTGCCGTCGGCGGCGATGCGCTGGATTTTCTGGCGGTAGGCACTGGCGCAGGCGATGTAGTTGACGCCGTCGGGCAGGCGGCTTTTGATGCGGGTTTTGAGTTCGGCGAGTTCGTCTGCGGTGTAGAGGTTGGTTTTGTTGAGGACGACAAGCATGGGTTTGTCGAAGGCATGCAGGCGCAGGATGGAGATGATGTCGCTCTCGGTGAGGTCCTGGTCGATGACGTAAGCGACGATGTGCACGCGGCGCGCGGCGTTCATGACTTCGCGGTCCAGGGTGCCGTCCGCCCCCGCCTGGTGGGTGCCGGGCATGTCGAGCAGGGTCAGGCTGAGGCCCCGGTTGTTTTCGTAGTGGTAGCGCTCGATAGCGGTGGTGGAGCCGCCGATGATGGAGGTATCGACGCTGGCGTTCGGCAGCAGGGTCTGGATGAGCGAGCTTTTGCCGGTGCTGATTTTGCCGAAGAAGGCGAGTTCGAGTTCTTGCGGCTCGGCTTCGATGGCGGCGAGCTCGGCTTCGATGGCGGAGACGTCCACCCCCTGGGCGCGGGCGGCGGCGGCACGCGCTTGCAGTTCTTCGAGGGTGTGGCGTTTTTTTTCGGCGGCGGTTGTGCTGCCCTGCCCGCGCCGCTTGCGACCAACGGTCCAGATTTTCCAGATGAGGCCGAGGCCGATGGCGGCGATGAGGGCAACGATGGTGAGGTAAATGGCGATGAAGGCGGGCGGGGTGTGCTGGATGCGGTCCCACACGCGGAAGGCGATGTCGGTGAACTGGAAGATGATGAGGAAGACGACCAGGACGATGAGGACGGTCAGCAGGATGATGGCTTTGCGGATGAGGGAAACGCTGTTGTTATTGGTCATGGTGGTTCTCGCGGCGGCAGTGCAGCGCGTCCGCAAAGGCGGGCGGCAGGGCGATGATTTTGTGGCGCTGGTAGTCGTAAGCGACCATTTCGACGGCAGCGGTCGCAATGGGGCGGCCTTGGCAGGTTACGCTGTATTGCAGGGTGTAGGCGGCGTTGCGCAGGTTGTCCACGCGCATGGCGATGTCGAGGGTGTCGTTCAGAAAGGCTTCGCCGCGATAGTCGCAGGTCAGGTGGCGCATGATGAGCCCCGCGCCGAAGCAGTCGGTTTCCGTCGCGCCGAGGGCGTGCAGCAGCTCGATGCGCGCCTGGTGCAGCAGGGTGATGAGGCGGTCGTGGCCGAGGTGGCCGCCGTAGTTGATGTCGCCAATGCGGACGGTGAGGCGGCTGGTGTGGTCGGCGGTAAAGGGTGTGGTCATGGCTGGGGCTGGACGACTTCGTTACGCAGGTAGTGGAGTTCGACGCCTTGTTGCGGCGGCTGCCAGTCGGCGCTGTCAATAAGGCTGAAGGCGTCGATGGCTTCGGGGAGGTAGTCGTCTTCGGCGACGTTGGCGTCAGCCGGGAAGTGTTCGGCATAGACGGTGCCCGCGCCGGCGACGAGGGCGCCGTCGAACCAGTCGGCGGGGATGTCTTGCGGCGGGCAGACACGGTCAGCACCGGTGCAGACGCCGTTTTCGTACAGGCCGGCATAGACTTCGCCCATGCGCGCGTCCATCACCGCGAGGATTTTTTCCGCACCGCTGTGGCGACGGATGGTGGCGGCGAGCAGGGCAAGCGAGGAGATGGGCAGGAGTGGCACGCCCCAGGCGGTAGCGAGGCCGGTAGCGACTGCCGCGCCGATGCGCAGGCCGGTGAAGGCGCCGGGCCCGGCGCTCAGGATGATGCCCTGGATGGCGGTTTTTTCCAGGCCGTTTTTTTGCAGGAGTTTGTCGATAAGCGGCAGCAGCTCGCGCGTGTGTTGCTGGGCTTCAATTTCGTAGGCCTGGCTGGCCGCGCCACCGTGTTGCACGGCGACGGAGCAGGCGGGGCCGGAGGTATCAAGGGCGAGCAGGGTGCTGTGTCTGGTCGGCAGGTTCATGCGGTTTTCCGTTGTTGTTTTCGTGGTAAGCGAAGAAGCGGTCAATGACTTCTATTTTACGCGTTTTGGTCATGGGCGGCAGGCTGTTGAGGAAGGTGGTGCCGTAGTTTTTGCGGGTCAGGCGCGGGTCGGCGAGGACGAGGACGCCGTAGTCACCCCGGTCGCGGATAAGGCGGCCGACGCCCTGTTTGAGGGTGATGATGGCCTGCGGCAGGGTGTCGTGGATGAAGGGCGACAGGCCTTTGTCAGTGAGCAGGCGGTGGCGGGCGCGGGCGACGGGGTCGTTCGGCGCGGTAAAGGGCAGTTTGTCGATGACGACGCAGACGAGGCGGTCACCGCGCACGTCCACGCCTTCCCAGAAGCTCGATGTCGCCAGCAATACGGCATTGTCGTGGCGGCGGAAATCGGCGAGCAGCGCGTTCTTCCCCGCCCGCCCCTGCACCAGCAGGTGATAGCCGCTGTCTTGCAGGGCACGTTCGGCTTCGTGCATGGCGCGGTAGCTGGTAAAGAGCAGGAAGGCGCGGCCTTTGCTGCGCGCCAGCACGGGCAGGACGGCTTGAATCAGCGCGTCGTTATATTGCGGATGGTTCGGATCGGGCAGGCCTTCGGGATGGTAGAGCAATGCCTGATGGCGGAAGTCGAAGGGGCTGGCGAGCAGCAGGGACTGGTAGTCACACAGGCCGAGTTCGCGCGCGTAATGCGCGAAGCTGCCGTTCACCGCCAGCGTCGCCGAGAGAAACGCCCAGCTGGCGTTGCTGTTCGCAATCCAGGTGGCGAAGCGGCCGGCGGCATTTACCGGCACCGAGCAGAGGGTGTAGTGGCGCGGGCCGACATCCAGCCAGACAGCGCGGGGGGTGGGTTCGCTGCCGGGGGATTCGTCCTGCGCTGCGTCGTTGTCTTGCCCGACGGCGTCTTCATCCTGAAGCGCGTGGTTGTCCCGCTTGGCGGCGTTTTCATCCTCAACGACAGGCGCCTGCGCGAGGAAGGCGGCTATCAGTTTCTGCAAATCCTGCCCACGTCCGTAGAGGTGGGCGAGCAACTTGCCGCGCATCTTCTGCGTGTTGAGCTGGCTCTGAAAGCGGGCGAGCAGCTCGGCAAGGCGGCGCAGTTCCATCCAGAAATCAGGGAGGGCAGCGAGTTGTTCTTCGTCCAGCCGCGTTTCCGTCGGCTGGCGTACCGTCAGCAGGATTTTGCTGTTTTGCAGCTTCAAATCACGCAGGCATTCGCGCAGTTCCAGCGCGTCCGCCGCTTCCTGCAAGGCGGCGTGTTCGCCGTCGTTGATGAAGCCGAGCAGTTGCCGCGCCGAAAAACGGTCACCGAGAAAATGGATGGCGGTCTGCGGCAGGTGGTGCGCCTCGTCAATCACAAATGCCTGAATATCCGGCAGGATTTCCGCAAATCCCTCGCTTTTCAGGGCGAAATCGGCCAGCAGCAGGTGATGGTTGATAACCACCACATCCGCTTCCTTCGCCTTCTGCCGCGCCTTCTGCAAATAGCATTCTTCGTAAAACGCGCAGTCACGGCCAAGGCAGTTCTCAATCGTCGAGGTGATGCGCGCCAGCACCGGCGCATCTTCCGCCACTTCTTTCAGGCCGACCAGATCGCCGTCAGCCGTCGTATCAAAAAAATGCTCGAT
The DNA here is from genome assembly GCF_916618745.1 of Cardiobacterium sp. Marseille-Q4385. Taxonomy (GTDB): domain Bacteria; phylum Pseudomonadota; class Gammaproteobacteria; order Cardiobacteriales; family Cardiobacteriaceae; genus Cardiobacterium. The sequence goes on along the minus strand of NZ_OU745373.1, from coordinate 2,121,229 downwards.
GGCGCGGCGCTGCCGCTTGTCCGCCGCCGTCGTGCAGTCATCATCGAGATACTGATGGTAGTGATGGTGGCAGAGGTAATTGCGCCGCCCTTTCAGCAGCGCGACGCGGGACACGCTGCCCAGCACCTTGCGCACCAGCGGCAAATCCTTGCCGTAAATCTGTTCCTGCAAATTGCGCGTGGCGGTGGACACCAGCCCCTTGCGGCCGGAGGCCAGAAGCGGCAGCAAATAGGCAAATGTCTTGCCCGTGCCGGTACCCGCTTCGGCCAACAAAATGCCGTCGCGCGACAAATTGTCGGCGACGGCTTCGGCCAGTTCCTGTTGCCCCTGACGCGGTTGATAACCGCTGACGGCGCCGCTCAGGGCGCCGCCTGCCGCAAACAGGGCGGAAATATCGCGCAAATCAGTAAGAAGCGGCTTTGGTGGCGGCCTGTACCGCGCCCTGACTGTCGCCCAGCTTGTTACGCGAATTGGAAATCAGCGACCACGACTTCTTCAACATCGCATTATTGCCACCGGTCTGCACGGCACGGCTGGCCATGCTTTCCGCTTCTTTGTAGCGTCCCTGGTGGTAGCGGATATTGGCGATGTCGTAGAGGATTTTGCTGTTCTTCGGATCAAGCCGCTGCGCGTTTTCCAGATAAGCGGCAGCGCCATCCAGATCACCCTTGCCGAGTGCACCGGAAGCCTTCTTCAACAGCGCGGATACGGCGGTCTCGCCTTCGGCCTTGGCGGCGGGCTGGGCACTGGCGACGGCTTTGTTATCAGCAACCGCCGGGGTGCTCGGCGCACCGACGTTCACATCGCCGCTATTCGGACGCAGCGCCTGGCGCTTGTTATCAGCGGGCGGCGTAGCAGGTGTATTTGCCGCCGTCTTCGGCGCTTCTTTCACCGCCTCACGCACCGCAACCACCCCAGGTTCCTGCGGCGTCTTCGGCGGCGTGGCGGGATTATTGGCGTTCGCCGCAGCCTTGATGGTTGGGGCGGCAGGCTGATACGGGCTGGCAGACTGCACCTGTGTCTGCCCGGCAGGCTGCGGCGGGTTAACCGGCATATTCGGCTGCTGCACCATTGGCTGATTTACCGGGGGCTGATTCACTGGGGGCTGATTGACCGGCGCCCGCATCGGCGGCTGCTGCCGCGCCTGCTGCGGATGAACGGGCGGCTGCCCGCCGAGCGCCATATTGTTGAAACCGCCGCCCTGGTTGTTAAAACCAAAACCGCCGTCCTGCGGCGGCATCTGCCCACCAAAGGCAGGCTGCTGTCCGTATTGGGTGTTGCGGTTCACGACCGGCGCCTGCCCGTCGCCATAGACGCTGCATCCGCTCAAAAAAAGCGCGGTGGTGATACCAAGCCATAGGTATTTCATGTTCCGGATCCTCTTAATCGTTTGCCAAGATTACAAAAAATGGATGAAAAGCGGGCGCATTTTACCTTGAATTTAGACGGGGACGCGCTTTGCGCGCACGAAAATTTCCCGCCCGGCAGCGGGCGGGAATTGTCGCGGGAAACCCATACCTTTCATAGCGGTATTCCGCAAGAATAAGGATTTTCTTCAAGCGGTTAGGGAATACGCGACGGATACGCGGGCGGCGGATTTCAGCGATAACCCTGCGGGTTTTTCGCCTGCCAGCGCCAGGTGTCGGCCATCATGTCATCCAGGCTGCGTTCGGTGCGCCAGCCGAGTTCACGTGCGGCTTTTTCCGGGTTGGCCCAGAAGGCAGGCAGGTCACCGGCGCGGCGCGGCGCGATGGTGTAGGGAATGGTTTTGCCGCAGGCTTTTTCGTAGGCACGGACGACGTCCAGCACCGAGCTGCCTGTGCCGCTGCCGAGGTTCCATGTGTACACGCCGGTTTTATCCGCAATGTGTTCCAGCGCTTTGACGTGACCGGCGGCGAGATCCATGACATGGATGTAGTCACGCAGGCAGGTGCCATCCGGGGTGTCGTAGTCGTCGCCATAGACGGCGAGGCGTTCGAGGCGGCCGACCGCCACTTGCGAGATGTAAGGTACGAGGTTGTTCGGGATGCCTTGCGGGTCTTCGCCGATGTCGCCGCTTTCGTGCGCGCCGACGGGGTTGAAGTAGCGCAGGAGGGCGATGGTCCATGTCGGGTCGGCGTGAGCAGTATCGCCGAGGATGGTCTCGATCATGACTTTGGTTTTGCCGTAAGGGCTACTTGGCACGCCAAGCGGCATGGTTTCGGTGTATTCGCGCGCCCCACCCTGTTCGCCATACACGGTCGCCGACGAGCTGAAGACGAGGTTTTTCACGCCCGCCGCCTGCATGGCTTCGATGAGGGTGATGCTGCCGCCGACGTTGTTGTCGTAGTAGGCAAGCGGTTTTTGTACGCTTTCGCCGACGGCTTTCAGGCCAGCAAAGTGGATGACGGCGCGGATGGGGTGTTCGCCGAGGATTTGATCAAGCAATGCGCGGTCGCGGATGTCGCCTTCGATAAGACGCGCGTTTTTGCCGGTTAAGCGGTTGACGCGGTGGATGGCTTCGGCCGAGCTGTTGCAGAGGTTGTCGAGGACGAGGACGTCGTGGCCGTGTTGCAACAGGGTGAGGACGGTGTGCGAGCCGATGTAGCCGGCGCCGCCGGTGACGAGGATCATGGTGTCTCCTTGTGTTGGGATGTGTGGATGGGGGTATTGTCGCCGCAATCTGCCTGATTGTCTCGCCTACCGAACGGGGGCAGGCCTTGCGTCAGGCAATCGTCAAGCGGGACGGGCGTGCATGCGCTTCGTCTGCAAGGTATCCATGCCTTTATTTGCTGCCGTCCAGGCGGTGGGTTTGCGGTTCAAGGCCGCGTTCGCGGTAGGCGGCGTAGCGGTGGCGGGTACTCGTCAGCACGTCGGCCTGCGGGCTGACGATTTCAAAGACGCGACGGCAACCGCGCGGCAGGTCTGGGATGGTTTCGTTGCTGAGGTTGATGAGCACGTCGCAGGCGGCGGCGCGTTCCGGCGGCACGGTGAGAACGGCGGCAGCTTCGCTTTCCAGCGGATCGCCGCTGCGGCAGTGCGGCAGGAAGCTGTCGGCGCGGTAGTGCCACAGGGCGTGATCAAGTTGTGCCGTCATGTTGTCATCGGCACAGAGGATGAGGGTTTTCAGCTGCTCCTGCTGGGCTTTTTCGGCGAGTTTGCAGACGAGATCAAGGCGGTGTTCGAGGCCGCTGTCAGCGGGCAGGACGTAGAAACGGATGATGGGGGTGGTCATGAGGCTTCCTCGTCTTCGGGCATGTCCCAGCCGGCTAGCCGGAGACTGCTGCCCACGGCGGCAAAAAGGCAGGCGGCAGCAAGGACAGCGGGGACGGGCGCATCGCTGCGCAGCCGCCACAGTTGCCAACCGGTCTGGATGAGGACGGCGAGGTAGGCGGTATTGGCAAAGAAGCGCAGGAAATGCAGGTCGTAATCGCGGTAGCGGCGAGCGCCATCGGCAAGGCAGGGGATGAACCAGTAGAGGACATAGAGGGGGTTAGTCGCGATGAGATTGAGCGGAATGCCAAGGGTGATGCCGCTGTATAGATAGTGACGGCGGGGAATGTCATCAGCGGGGACGCGGCTGTAGGCCAGGGCAGCGGTAAGGATGCCGACGAGCGCGACGGGCAGATGCCAGGCGGCGGGGGCATAGAAGCCGAGGACGGCGTAGCAGGCGAGTGCTCCCGCGAAAAGTGGCGCCGGGGCGGTAAACGACAGATTGGCACCACCACGCGCGATGCGCAGCTGGATGTGTCGCCATTGGCTATAGGCAAGGAGGATAGCGAGGCAGACCACGGTCTGTCGCCAGTCCTGCCACCAGGCGAGGGCAGCCCCGAGGACAAGGCCGAGTTGCGGCAGACCGAAGCGGGGCAGCAGCATGGCAACATCCGGAAAGGCGGCACGGATGGCGTCATCATCAAGATCGAGGTCGTGTTGCAGCTCGGCGAGGTCGCGGTCAACCACAAAGAGCAGGAGCATTTGCAGCGGGAAGGGCTGTTGCAGCCAGCGGGCCAGCGCCGGCGAGCGGACGGCGAGGAGGGACAGGGCTTTATCGCGCCTGCCGTAGATGATGAGGGCGCGCAGGTAGTCGGCGCGCAGCGGATCGTTGGGGTCAAGACCGTGCAACAGACGGTATCTGTCCACCGCCCAGATGAGGCTTTTGGGGTAGCGGCGCGGACGGTCGCGCGCTTCGATCCAGCTGGAAAGAATATCGCGGTAATCAAGCTGCTCATCAATGGTCGGCAGCAAGCGGCTTTGTTCCTGGAAGAGAGCAAGCAGGGCCTCGTCGCTTTTAGCTTTGCGCCAGCTACGACTGAGGGTACGCGGATCAAGCAGCGGCACGTCGTCTGCGGGGCGGGTATAGACCGGCGCTGCCTCGCCCGCACTGTATGCCAAGGCTTCTTCGTAGGCTGCGCGCAGGGCGATGAATCCTTGCGGGTCGCGGTCGGGACGGTGCTGCTTGAGTTTTTGCGCATAGGCGCGCTTGATGGCGGCTTCGTCGCGGGTGGGCGGGATGCCGAGGGTGTGCCAGTGGTTCATGTCGCAGGGGAAGCGGAAAAGTGGTGATGATAGTGTGCCCCCGGCGGACGGGCAAGGCGCTGCGGAGGCGGGGGCAGCAGCTTATAATGCGGCCGTTTTTTCCACGACTGAGGTGTTTTATGAATCTGACGGTGATTGATCATCCGCTGGTGGCGCACAAGTTGTCGCTGATGCGCGAGGCGGATTGCAGCACATACAGCTTCCGCACATTGACGCGCGAGCTGGCACGGCTGATGGCTTATGAGGCCGGACGCGAGCTGCCGAGTGAGGAATATGTGTTGCAGGGCTGGTGCGGCGAGGTAACGGGAAGACGGCTTGCCGGCAAGACGCTGACGGTCGTGCCGATTCTGCGTGCGGGTCTGGGGATGCTGGATGGCGTGCTCGATTTGATCCCGACGGCGAAGATCAGCGTGGTCGGTCTGCAACGCGATGAGGAGACGCTGCAACCGGTGTCGTACTTCGAGAAGTTCACCAGCCGCATGCACGAACGCCCTGCCTGGATTATCGACCCAATGCTGGCCACCGGCGGCTCGCTGGCGGCAACGATTGATTTGCTGAAAAGCAAGGGCTGCAAGGACATCAAGGCACTGGTGCTGGTCGCCGCGCCGGAAGGGGTGAAGCTGGTGAACGAGCGCCACCCCGATGTGAAGATTTTTGCCGCCGCGCTGGACAGTCATTTGAATGAACATGGCTATATCATCCCTGGTCTGGGGGATGCGGGCGACAAGATTTTCGGCACGGTGATGACCCCTTGATACGGCGGTATTTTTGCAACAAAGCCCCTCGCGTGAGGGGCTTTGTTTTTATGCGACAACGGATATTCAGCGGTACAACGCGGCAAATTCATCCTGCGCGGGATTGCCCTGCCAGCGGTATTCACAGCGGTTAGCAATGGCAGTCGCGGTATCCACGCCGTACTTATCGGCGATGAAGCCGAGCGTCATGTCCATCCCCGCCGAAATGCCGGAAGCGGTGTAATACTTGCCCGCCCGCACCCAGCGGGCGACGCTGCACCAATCCACACGTGGATTGACGCTGCGCACCCAAGCAAATGCGCGCTTGTTTGAAGTGGCAGACAGACCATCCAGCACGCCCGCCGCCGCCAGAAGCGCCGCACCAGTGCACACACTCAACACCCACGCGCTTTGCGCACAAGCACGGGCCAAAGCGGCAAGAAAGGCAGCGTCGTGCACCAGGGCGCGCGTGCCCATACCGCCCGGCAGCAGCAGGAGACTGTCGGCAGGCAGAGCGGATAACGGCACCGTTGCCACACTGAATTGTTGGTGGGCGGTGATATTGCCACCTGTCAACGAGGTGTAGTGCAGCTGGACATCCGGCAGGAAATGCAGAAATTCAACCGGCCCCATCAGATCAAGGGCTTCATAGTCAGGAAAGAGCAGACAATAGATGTGCATACAGGTCACCTCGTTGCGTGGTAGGCATACAACAAACATTGTGCAACAAAAAGATCTTTATGCTGTTTTTTGAGCGGTTATTGCGCTGTTTTGAGCGATTTTCCCTACATTTTTACGAAAAACAGGCAAAAATAAAGCTGGCATCCCTGCGAGTCGGTACCTATGTATCATCCTGATAGCGCGTATTATACATACAACAACCCGGATGACAAGTTTTTAAGACTCGATGCCATTCACCTCTATCACAAAGATTTCGGAACGCGAGCCGAGACGCAGCGGCACGCCCCAAAAACCATAGCCGGAAGAAACAAACACCTCTTTTCCCTCGATATTTTCATGGCCGTAAGCGAGGCGGTACATCGCTTGCACAATAAAATTGGCGGGGAAAATCTGGCCGCGGTGCGCATGTCCGGATACCTGCATATCCATCGCCGTTTGCACGTTGGCGGAAATGTCGCTGGGGCGGTGGTCGAGGACGATAATGGGCAGGTCGCGGCGCACCCCATCAAGCAGGGTGGCGAGCGGTGGGCGGTTGGCATGTATTTCGTCATCACGGCCAACCAGCACTAAACGGTCAGCAACCACCACCGCTTCATCACGCAAGAGCCGCACACCACTATCGCGCAACGCCTGCGCGTTTTCTTCAGCATCGCCATAGAATTCATGATTGCCGAGCGTGGCATAGACACCGAGCGGCGCACGCAAAGCCTGCAAATGCGGCTGCATATTTTCTGCGCGGAAGGCGCGCACATTGTCATTAATCACATCCCCCGGCAGCAGGATGATGTCCACCTTTTCCTGCGCCATCAGCGCAGCAAGGCGGTCCAGTTCGCGTGCGCCGTAGAAGAAATTGCCACCGAGATGAATATCGGAAGCGACGCCGATACGCAGCGGCGCCATCGCTTTAGGCAACGTCACCTGATAATGGCGCACGACCGTCGCATTGGCGTTAAAAAACCCCCAGGCAAAAAGCGCTACAAAGCCCGTCGGCAAAAACACGCGCAGCAACCGTGCCGCCCACTGCGGGGCAAATCGTCTGCCGATGCGGTACAGCGGATAAGCAACCGCTGCCACCATGAACCATAGCCATAGCGACGCTATCATCCAGGCCTGCACAATAAAAAGCACGGGAAACAGGCGGGTCATCGTGACCAGCAGTAATCCGTCAGCGAGGACAAAAATCGAGGCAGTGAGGTGGCGGCGGGGGCGGTCACCCAGCAAAAAACGCAGCGAGCGGGCGAACATCCACAGCAGCAATTGCATCACAAGAAAAACGAACAAAACAAAAAACCAGCGCGGCATATACACATCCAGTTGCTAAAATGGCGCGCCATCATAAATGAAACGGAGAAAACCATGACCTTCACCGGCATCAGCGCCGACGGCGCCTGCAACAACCATGACCCGGCCACCCAAGGCTTCACCTACAACCACACCATGCTGCGCGTGAAAGACCCGGCCAAATCGCTGGATTTCTACACCCGCATTCTCGGCATGACCCTGGTGCGCAAAAGCGACTACGAAGGCGGCAAATTCAGCCTCTACTTCCTCGTGATGCTCAGAGGCGACGAGCAGATTCCCGCTGACGAACAAGAACGCCGCCGCTGGATCGCGCGGCAAAGCGGCGTCCTCGAACTCACCCACAACTGGGGCACGGAAAGTGATCCTACATTCAGCTACCACAACGGCAACAGCGAACCGCGCGGCTACGGGCATATCTGCATCAGCGTGCCGGACTTCGACGCCGCGATTCGCTGGTTCGACGCCAACCACGTCCCCTACCAAAAGCGCCCGGAAGAAGGGACGATGCGCGACATCGCCTTCATCAAGGACCCGGACGGCTACTGGGTGGAAATCATCAAAGGCTGATACCAGTCCCCTTCGTACACGCCAAAAGTCCTCGTCCTCCGGCCCGCGCAGCGGCAAAACCCTGCAACTACCCGCTTGGCGGGCGTAGGCATCATGGGCAAAAATGAAAAAGGCAGGCCTCAGCCTGCCTTTTTATTTCCCTGCCTAGCGGCGGTAGTTCGGCGGTTCTTTGGTAATGGTCACGTCGTGGACGTGCGATTCTTGCATACCGGCGTTGCTGATACGCACGAAGCGCGGTTTGCTGCGCATTTCCGCGAGATTGTGGCAGCCGGTATAGCCCATTGAGGCGCGCAGGCCACCCATCAGTTGTTCGATAACACCGGAGACCATGCCTTTGTAGGGCACGCGGCCTTCGATCCCTTCCGGCACGAGTTTTTCCGCTTTTTGCCCGCTCTGGAAGTAGCGGTCGGAGGAGCCTGCCGCCATCGCGCCGATGGAACCCATGCCGCGATAGGCTTTGTAGGAGCGACCTTCGTAGAGTTCAACTTCGCCGGGTGATTCTTCAGTACCGGCGAGCAGACCGCCGACCATCACCGCATGTGCACCGGCGGCGATGGCTTTGGCAATGTCGCCGGAGTAGCGGATACCGCCGTCGGCGATGATGCTGACTTCACGTCCGGCAAGGGCTTTGGCGACGTTGCTGATGGCCGAGATTTGCGGCACACCAACACCCGCGACGATGCGGGTGGTGCAGATGGAGCCGGGACCAATGCCAACTTTAACCACATCCGCGCCAGCATCCGCCAAAGCAATGGCGGCTTCAGCGGTGGCAATGTTGCCGCCGACGATGACGAGTTCCGGGAATTGACGGCGCAATTCGCGCACGCGGTCAAGCACGCCTTTGGAATGGCCGTGGGCAGTGTCCACCACCAGCACGTCCACGCCTGCTTTGGTAAGCAGTTCAATGCGTTCTTCGCTGTCGCCGCCGGGGCCAATGGCTGCACCAACGCGCAGGCTTTCGTTACTGTCCTTGCAGGCGAAGGGGTAGTCCCGCGCACTGCGCAGGTCTTTCACAGTAACAAGACCTTTCAGGCGGTATTCGTCGTCAATAAGCAGCACTTTTTCGATGCGTCGTTCTTGCAGCAACAGTTTGATTTCGCTGGTGCTTGCCGATTCTTTGGCGGTAACGAGCCTATCCTGCGGGGTCATGTAGTCGCGCACGAGTTCGTGGTCTTCGGCATACCGCAGGTCGCGGCGGGTAACGATGCCGACCACTTTGCCGTTCTCAATCACCGGCAGACCGGAAAATTTGTGTTCGTGGGTACATTCGCGCACTTCGCCAACGGTTGCCAGCGGCGTGGTGGTGAGCGGGTCGCGGATGACGCCGGACTCAAAGCGCTTCACTTTGCGCACTTCCGCTGCCTGCTGCGCGGGCGTCATGTTTTTATGGATGATGGCGATGCCGCCGAGCTGGGCGAGGGCGATGGCGAGGCGGGCTTCGGAAACGGTATCCATCGCGGCGGAAAAGAGGGGGATGTTGAGCCGGATGTCGCGGGCGAGGCGGACGGATAAGTCTACGTCGCGCGGCAGAACATCGGAAAAATCAGGGACGAGCAAGACGTCGTCGAATGTGAGAGCTTCTTCAATAATACGCATGGGGTGCCTCTGAAATGACAGTGGCGGCGTATTTTAACAGGCGGGACTTCGTTCACGACAAAAAAGCGTCTTCTTCCGGCTTTGTGCCTATAGCAAGACCCGCAACCACGTCGCTTGACGGGCCCAGTAACGACGCCGCTTGGCGGGGCCAGTGTTTATACCGCTTGGCGAGGCCAGTATTTATGCCGCTTGGTAGTCAGCTCTGGATATTCTGCGACACCCAAAGTGACAGATCTTGCCGGTTCAGCGCGGCGGCCATCAGGTCGGGGAAGCGGTCGGGCGTGCAGGCAAAGACGGGCACACCAAGGCTGGCCAGGAAGGCGGCGTGGCTTTTGTCGTAAAACGGTGCGCCATCATCGTTAAGGGCGAGCAGCACGATGAACTGCACCCCGCTTTGCACCAGTTCGACCATGCGGCGGCGCATCGCTTGGCTGTTGCCGCCTTCTTCGAGATCAGTGACGAGAACGAGCGTTGTCTCTTCCGGACGGGTGATGCGCTCCTGGCAGAAAGCGAGGGCACGGTTGATGTCCGTGCCACCGCCAAGCTGCACGCCGAAAAGCAGGTCAACCGGATCCTGCATATCGTCCGTCAAATCCACCACTGACGTATCGAAGACGACGAGACGTGTACTCAGGCTGGGCAAGGACGCCAGCACCGAAGCGAAAATACCGGAATAGATGACCGAAGTGCCCATTGAACCACTTTGATCAAGACAAAGAACAATGTCGCGCAGGGCACGGCGCTTACGGCCAAAACCGATGCGGGTTTCTGGAATAACAGTACGGTAGTCCGGCTGATAATGCTTCAGGTTTTTCAGAATGGTGCGGTGCCAGTCGATTTCACGGAAACGAGGATTGCGGCTGCGCACACTGCGGTTCAGCGCCCCTGTGACCGCCTGCTGCATCGGCGCGGCAAGTTTGGCAAGCAGCTCATCGACTACCTTGCGCACCACCTCGCGCGCCAGTGCCTTGTTTTTTTCGGGAATAACACGGCTGAGGCTCATCAGGGTGGCGACCAGATGCACATCCGGTACGACATTCACCAGCATTTCCTTTTCCGTGAGCAGACTGGAGAGATTGAGGCGCTCGACCGCGTCCTGCTGCATTACCTGCACCACCGACTGCGGGAAAAACTCGCGGATGTCGCCCAGCCAGGTGCTGACCTTCGGCGCGGATGCACCCAAGCCGCCGCGCCGCTCGCGTTTGTCGGATTCGTCATAAAGAGCCGCCAGTGCCTTGTCCATCCGCAACTCGCGCTCGCCCAGCACACAGCCGGTCGTTTCCTGTGCTTCAGTACCCAGCACCAGCCGCCAGCGTTGCACAATGTCATTCATACAGAATCCTCCGTGTTGATAGGCGCATGATAAAGCGACTTGGCCACCTGCGTGTATCGGCGGATGAAATCGCCTTTGGCAGCCGTGTAGCCATCCCGGTCATGTTCGTAGCGATGCCACAGCGACAATTTCAAGGCTTCATATGCCCGCGCAATGGCAGGATGCGTTTGCAAATAATCACGGAAATAAAGTTCGTCATTGTCTTGCGGCAAGCGAAGATGGATATGGAAGACTTTATCGGCAAAGCCTTGCGGCGTGTAGCCTTTATTGAGGGAAATGCGTTGTTCATTGGCAGACATTTGCAAATAACCGTGCGCTACCAATACGGCAGCAACGCGTTGCATGGTTTGCCTGTCGGTAACTTCCAGCAGAATATCAATAATTGGTTTGGCCCAAATAGCAGGAATTGCCGTACTGCCAATATGATGAATGCGGATATGTTCCGGATGGAGATATTGCCGTAATAATACCGCTTCTTCCTGATACCAATCCGCCCAGGCTGGATTATGCGGGGTAAGCTCGATGGGGAATAATTGCCATAATTCAGCAAGCGTCATTTCCGTTAGAGGTTTATTCATATGCCGAAAAGATGAATGGTTTGCGATAAAGATTCTGCGGCAATGCGATCTTTGCCGAAGGGTAATTGCAGAATATGGACAGTCCTGTCCCTTTCTTTATAATGAATTTCCAGCGTGTAGGTTTCTTTGCTCTCAACTGAGACACTTTCACTGAAATAATTACCCCAGATAAAGCCGCTGCTACGGGTACGGTCCTTGCTGTCTGTCACGATCCGGCACTGCAGAATGTCCACCTTGTCGATGACGATAGGGGCATAATCGTTATCGGCACGCAACAGCGCGATTTTGCATTGCGCGGTATCAAGCGCTAATAAACTCAACGGTTCTTTTTCCCAATGCGCCATATGGATGGTTAATCCCAATTCAGCAATAGCCTGTGTTATCAGACGTCGGCGGCGGTATTCATTCCATTTGCTCAGAACATATAGCGGTGGCATGACAATAACCGCCTGTACCAGCAGTATCTTGCCAAAGCCAACCAGCTGGCGACCATTGAGCAAATCATCGGCAAAGACAAACAAAGAGACACCGACGGCAATGGCAAACACGCAGTTAAAGAGGCGGTTTTCATTTTTAGAGATAGTCTTGAGTTTTCGGATAGGTGGGTACTGCATGATTCAAAATACAGAGAAAAGAAGAGAGCACCAACTCTGCGAAAAAAGACGCTACCTAGAGATTCGCATGAAAAGCATGCAGATATGGCGAGAAGATTTTTTCAAGCAATGCGACATATCCGCCGTCCTATTATTTTCGCCCCGCTTATTTTACGGGAAAGAGAACTCTAGCTATTACTGCTAACGCCCATGAATTATGGACACCAAAATCCGTTGCGGGCTCTTGACAAAGCATATTCCCAAAGAACGGCATAGCTGTATGCGTCATGCAAATAAGGTTTTTATGCGTTGGTTGAATGCTGTATAGAGAGAAAGGCCGGATAACCGCCCGTTTTAGCGCGTTTAATCCATACCCGTTGTATTAGGCGCAAGCCCCGCATTTTGCAGACGCAGACGGATTTCTTCTAACGATAGAATATTGCGCATGCCGATTACAACCGTCCCCATCGCTGCCGCATTTTTGAAAAGGCTGGCAAAGCTAGTGGCACAGAAAATGACATCGTATTGTTCGGCAATATCCTTTGCCTTGACGATCGCGCAGTAATCAATCTTTTCAAAAGGAATTTCGAATTCTTGCAGTACCAACTCTACCTTGTTTTTCATGATGGGACCGGTACTGGTGCCGTGTGCGCAAGTTACGAGAATTTTCATGCGAACTCCTTGATACTCGTCTATCGAGAGTGTTGTATAGCAACAACATAAAGAAAAGCCCCGCAAGCGGGGCTTTTTATAATTGGTGCCTAAGGAGAGACTCGAACTCTCAAGGTGTTACCACCGGCGGATTTTGAATCCGCTGCGTCTACCAATTCCGCCACTCAGGCTAGGCAGGGCGTGCATTATAAAGTTTTTTCTTTTGCTTGCAACGTTTTTACACCCTATTTTGTAAAAGACGGGCATATTTATTGCCATCTTTTTTAGGATGATTTATTTGCCTTTTTTGCCTTTCCCTTTGGCAGAGGCATTAAGAGCATCTTTCAATTTTTTACCTGCTTTGAATGCAGGGGTTGTGCTGGCAGCAATTTGGATTTCTTTGCCCGTTTGCGGGTTACGGCCAGTACGGGCTGCACGTTCACGGGTTTCAAATGTACCAAAGCCAATTAATGTAACTTTCTCGCCTTTCTTCAGGGTTTCGGTCACGCTTTCGAGTACGGCATCCAGTGCTCTACCAGCTTGTGCTTTGGTAATATCCGCAGCGGCAGCAATAGCATCAACTAATTCCGTCTTGTTCATAAATCTACCTTTTTTGTGAGTTTTACAGGATTAGACGGCGCTCTTACTACGCCGACGGCGAAATTCTATACAGTCATAGTGGCGGGGCGCAATCTTTTTTTCACTTTTTTGTTGCGTTTTTACCACGTTAGCGTGGTATTTTTGCTAATTACATGTTTTCATGGACATTATTAAGCCACCTGCTAAGGTGGCTATTTTAGGGCTTTGCTGGTTTTTCTGCCTAGCAACGCACGTTTTTTACGGCCTCAGTGCTAATCGGAGGCGGTTGTTTATGTGTGGCCAACCGCTGGCTAAGGGGAATTTCCGATGCTTCAAAGGCATGTTCAAAGACTTGCTCAATGTGGTTGACCGGAATGATGGTCAGCGCATCCTTGACTTCGTCAGGGATATCGCGCAGGTCTTTGCGGTTTTCTTCCGGAATCAGTACGGTTGTGATGTGACTACGCACGGCGGCCAGCAGTTTTTCTTTTAAACCACCAATGGCCAGCACGCGTCCATGTAGAGTGATTTCACCAGTCATGGCGAGGTCACCACGCACTGGGATTTTGCACAGTGCCGAAAGTAATGCGGTTGCCATGCCGATTCCGGCGCTGGGGCCATCTTTCGGGGTTGCTCCTTCCGGCAGGTGCATATGGATATCGTATTCGTCGTAACGCAGATCGGGCAAATGGGTTTCGAGATAGCTGCGAATGACGGACGATGCAGCCTGAATGGATTCTTTCATCACGTCGCCGAGTTGCCCGGTCAGGTTAAGTTTACCCTTGCCCCGGAAGACGGTTGCCTCGATTTGTAAGGTTTCACCGCCGACGGATGTCCAAGCGAGACCAGTCACACAACCAATTTTGTTGCGCAGGTCATCTTCACTACGGCGGTATTTGGCGACACCGAGGTAATCTTCCAGGTTAGCGCGATCTATGGTGATGCTCTTGATCTCCGGAGTCAGCAGTTTGCGCACACTTTTCCGTGCTAATTTGCCAATTTCCCGCTCAAGATTCCGTACGCCTGCTTCGCGAGTATAGTCTTCGATGATATCGTTGATGACACCGTCTTCCAGCTGGAATTCGTTTTTGTGCAGCCCATGTTCGCGGATCTGGCGCGGCAGGATGTAACGCGTGGCGATTTCGTTTTTTTCGCGGCTGGTATAGCCAGGCAAACGAATGACCTCCATGCGATCCAGCAGCGGGGCTGGAATATTCAGGGTGTTGGCGGTAGCAATGAAGAGTACGCTGGACAGGTCCACGTCGGTCTCCAGATAGTGGTCGCTAAACGCGGAGTTTTGCGCCGGATCAAGGACTTCAAGTAAAGCGGAAGCAGGGTCGCCACGGTGATCCATACCCATTTTATCGATTTCATCCAGCAGGATAAGCGGGTTGTTGCTGCCGAGTTTGCACAATTTCTGCACAATTTTGCCGGGCAGGGAACCTATGTAGGTACGGCGGTGACCGCGTATTTCGGCTTCATCATGTACGCCACCGAGCGAGATGCGATCGAAGTCGCGTCCGGTCGCCTCAGCGATAGATTTACCCAGCGAGGTTTTACCCACACCAGGCGGGCCAACGAGGCAGATAATCGGCCCTTTGCCGTTTCTGTTGCGTTTTTGTACGGCAAGGTAATCGAGGATGCGTTCTTTGACGTCTTTAAGACCGTAATGATCGCGATCAAGAATTTTTTCGGCGCGGGCAATGTCGTACTGACTGCGGCGGCGTTTTGACCACGGGTAATCAATCATCCATTCAAGGTAGTTACGGATGACGTTCGCTTCGGCCGACATGGGCGACATTTGTTTGAGTTTATTCAGCTCGGATAAGGCCTTTTTCTCAGCATCGGCAGACATGCCGGCATCTTTAATAGATTTTTCCAGTTGCTCAACGTCATTTAAGGCGTCTTCCATTTCGCCCAATTCTTTCTGGATGGCCTTGATTTGTTCGTTCAGATAGTACTCGCGCTGGTTGCGTTCCATTTGCTGCTTGACCCGCTTGCGGATTTTGCGGTCAAGGTCAGTTTTTTCGAGTTCTTCTTCCAGAATAATCAGGATGTGCTGTAAGCGTTCGCTGAGAATCACGCTGTCTAGAATAGCGATACGCCGTTCCAGCGTGAGATCCATATGTGCTGCAATGGTATCGGCAATGCGTCCAGGATTATTCAGTTGACGCAGGTTTTGCAGCAGGTCATCCGCGTTTTTATCGTTCTCTTTGAGGAAACGGGTAAATTGTTCGACGGCTGTTTTGGCCATCGCCCGTTGCTCGTCGGTAGCGACATTGTCCACTTCCGGCTGTCCATAATCGCGATAGCTCGCTTGCAGATAGTTGCTATTGTCCTGCCATTGCTCTATTTCAACACGCCGCAGGCCTTCTACGAGCACTTTGACGGTGCCATCAGACAGTTTCGCCATCTGGACGATACGGCCAACCGTGCCGATGGGATGCAGATCGGCAATTTCCGGTTCGCGCACAGTAGCGTCTTTCTGCGGCACCAGCAGCAGTTGTTCCTGGTTTTCTTTGTTAGCAGCTTCCAGGGCGGCAATGGATTTTTCTCTGCCAACGAAGAGCGGCACGATAACGTGCGGGTAAACGACGACGTCGCGCAGTGGCAATACGGGAAGGTTGTTTTCTTGCATCAGGTTTCTTCAGTTCAGGCGGTGGCTTTTTGGTGTGTCTGGGGGGCGCTGCCTTGCAGGATGGTGTCAGCGGTAACGGTCACTTTGTTAATGTCTTTCTGATCAGGCAGGACGAACATGGTATCCAGCAAGGTCTGCTCAACGATGGAACGTAGGCCGCGTGCGCCGGTTTTGCGGCTGATGGCTTTTTGCGCAATGGCTTGCAGCGCTTCTGGCGTAAATTCGAGCGCTACGTCTTCATAACCGAAGATTTTCTCGAATTGGCGCACGATGGCATTTTTCGGCTCAGTCAGGATGTGCACCAGCGCGTCTTCGTCAAGGGTATCCAGCAGGGCGATAATGGGTAGGCGACCGACAAATTCGGGAATCAGACCAAATTTGACCAAGTCTTCCGGCTCAATTTGTTGCAGCAGGCGATTGTTGTTTTCATCCGCCTCCGCTTTGGTATGGACATGGGCACCAAAACCAATACCGCCCTGTTCGGTGCGCTTGGCAATTAGTTTTTCCAACCCGGCAAAAGCTCCACCACAGATAAAGAGGATGTTGCTGGTATTGACGTGGATGAGTTCTTGTTGCGGATGCTTGCGTCCGCCTTGCGGCGGCACGGCAGCAACCGTACCTTCAACCAGTTTGAGCAGGGCTTGTTGTACGCCCTCACCCGATACGTCACGGGTAATAGACAGGTTCTCACTCTTGCGCGCAATTTTGTCGATTTCGTCAATGTAGATGATGCCTTTTTCAGCGCGGGTCACGTCGTTGTCGCAGTTCATCAGCAGTTTTTGCACGATGGTTTCCACGTCTTCACCAACGTAGCCGGCCTCGGTTAAGGCTGTGGCATCGGCGATGGCAAAGGGCACATCAAGGCACTTGGCTAGGGTCTGTGCAAGCAGGGTCTTGCCTGAGCCGGTTGAGCCAATCATCAGGATGTTACTTTTTACGATTTCCACACCATCGTCGGCTTTTTGCTGGTTAAGCAACAGGCGTTTGTAGTGGTTGTACACCGCAACCGCCAGCGCTTTTTTTGCCTGATGCTGGCCGATGATGTAGTCGTCCAGGAAGGCCTTGATTTCCGACGGGGTCGGTAACGGCTTGCCTTCAAATAAGGACGGGGTCTCTGCAGCAGGAGCGCCGTCTTTCAGCATATCACCGCAGAGGGTGATACATTCGTCGCAAATATTGATGCCGTCCGGCCCAGAAATCAGGCGGCGGACTTCGCTATCCGGTTTGTGGCAGAAGGAGCAGCGGTGGTGTTTGTCGGTCATAATTGGCTCCGGAATTCGGGATAAGGCCTTAGGAAGCGGCAAGATCAGTGCGCGAGGTGGTCACATGATCCACCAGGCCGTAATTAACCGCTTCTTCCGCAGAGAGGAAGTTATCGCGGTCGGTATCGCGCTCGATTTTTTCCAGTGGTTGACCGCTGTGCTTGGCCAGTAATTCATTCAAGGTGGCTTTGGTTTTGAGCAGTTCGCGGGCATGGATTTCAATGTCGGATGCCTGTCCACCCAAGCCACCGCTAATCAGCGGTTGGTGAATCATGACGCGGCTGTGCGGCAGGGCATAGCGCTTCCCCTTGGTGCCGGCAGAAAGCAGAAAGGCGCCCATACTCGCCGCTTGGCCGAGACAGAGGGTAGAAACATCGGGTTTAATGAAGTTCATAGTGTCGTAGATGGACATACCGGCTGTGACAGAACCGCCCGGTGAGTTGATGTAAAGGTGAATATCCTGATCCGGGTTTTCCGCTTCAAGGAAAAGCAACTGAGCGACGACTAGGTTGGCCGAGGCATCGTTGACTGGGCCGACGAGAAAAATGACCCGTTCTTTCAGCAGACGAGAATAGATGTCGTAAGAACGTTCACCACGACCAGTCTGTTCGATGACCATCGGGATGAGCAGATTATTTTGAATGTCCATGTGTTTTCTCCTGGAAAAGGCTAGTCCCCGATGTGCGGGTGGTTGATAAAAATTTCAAGGCTGGGATGTAAAGCACGCTTTGAAGCGAGGCAACTAGGCGGTTTCTATGAAGGTGATATCCGTCCAAGCGAGACAAGTGCGCTGTTTTTTAGCGCGACAAGTATGACAGGCAGAAATAAATGAAGGGCAGCCTAAGGCTGCCCTGCGTGTGCGAAATGCTTAACCGCGCTGCTGGCCAAGTGCCATGACTTCCTGGAAGGTTTTTTCTTCCTCGCTGACCTGCGCCTGTTCGTAGAGCTGATCAATCAGTTGTTCTTCAAGAATCGCCGCTTCAAGATTTGTCCGCGCATCGCGGTCGTTATTATAGAAATTGATAACTTCCTGCGGGTCTTCGTAGGTTGTTGCAATGGACTGGATGCGCTCCTCAACGCGGGCTTTATCCAGCTCAGGCTTGCGCTCTTCAAAGAGTTTATTGA
The DNA here is from genome assembly GCF_916618745.1 of Cardiobacterium sp. Marseille-Q4385. Lineage (GTDB taxonomy): Bacteria > Pseudomonadota > Gammaproteobacteria > Cardiobacteriales > Cardiobacteriaceae > Cardiobacterium. The sequence continues at coordinate 2,103,075 of NZ_OU745373.1, read as the reverse complement.
TTAGCAAACTAAGGCGTACACGGCCACGCGCTGCTTCATCAAAGACTCGGGTCGCCAGTTCTTCACGTGCTTTGGCGTCAGGTATTTGCCGCTCTAATTGCATTTCACGCGCCATACGGGCAATTTCGTTGCGAACCATACCTTCAGCGATGGGCTGTTCGGCATTTTTTTCCAGCAATGCATCAAACATATAGGCGCGACGAATACGCAACATAGCATTTTTCAGCTCACGTGCCATGTTGTCATAAATAGCTTTGCGGAAGGCATTAACATCCCCATCCTTGATACCGAAGGCTTGGATGAAGGTCCCATCCACTTCAGGAAGATTGAGCTGTTCAACTTTTTTGACGGTTGCGGTAAATTGCGCAGTTTTACCAGCCACATCTTTACCGTGATAATCTTCCGGGAAATGGACGTCAAAAGTACGTTCTTCCCCTGCTTTGCCACCTCGCAGCCCCTGTTCGAAATCCGGCAGCATCTGGCCGTTACCGATGATGAAGTTCACGTTTTCACCGCTGCCACCATCAAAGGCGACATCATCGATTCTGCCAACAAAATCTACGGTCACGCGGTCACCGTCTTCTGCAGCCTTATCGGCTTCGACAAAGGTACCTTGCTGACGGCGCAAGGTAGTAATCATGTCATCAACATCTTTATCGCCGATAGTGGTATGCGGCAGGGTAATGCTGATGCTATCTAATCCTTGCACATTCACTTCCGGCATAACCTCGAAAGTAGCGATGTATTTGACCGGCTCGTTAGCCGCCATACCAGAAACCAGTTCAATTTGCGGGGATGCCGCCGGAGCGTAACCGCCATCCTTGATGGCTTCGCGGTAGGTTTCATCAATGATTTCACCAAGGACGTCCTGACGGACACTGTCGCCGTATTTTTGCTTCACGACAGCAGGCGGCACTTTACCGGGACGAAAACCGTCAATCCGGATACGTGGACGGATGTCCTTCAAGCGTTTTTCAACTTCCTGATCCAGCCGTTCCGCCGGAACCTCAACCGTTAATTTATGCGTTAGACCTTCCAAATGTTCAACGGATGATTGCATGCTGTCCTCGATTCAATGTGGCAACAACTGCCAAAAATGTAAGAAAACTGGTGCGAAAGGAGAGACTCGAACTCTCAAGGGTTGCCCCACTGGAACCTAAATCCAGCGCGTCTACCAATTTCGCCACTCTCGCAGTAAAAGAAGCGGCGCATTTAAGCATAGGGTCTGGGGAAATGCAAGGAAGCCTTGCCATGCCTTGCATTGCTTTGTCGGGGCAATTATGGATAATTGCGACGTTTTGTCTTGATAATGAGGCGTTATACCTTGATAAGAAATGATGCAATGGAGGATATCCGTCGTGGTATCGCCGCTTTCCGCCTGTGGCAGGCGTTGGCGAAACAGGATATTCGCCTGAAATACCGCCGTTCTACCCTGGGGCCGTTTTGGATTACATTGAGTATGGCGGTCACGGTGTCGGCTATGGGGCCTTTATATGGGACGCTGTTTGCTATCGATTTGTCGAATTTCGTTCCGCATTTGGCACTGGGCCTGATCTTCTGGGCCTTTATTGCTGGGTCACTGACGGAATATGCCGAGACTTTCACCGCAAACGAACATATCCTCAAACAGTCCTACTTGCCGCTTTCGGCACTGGTGCTGCGGGTGTTTTACCGGCAACTACTGATTCTCCTGCACAATCTCCTGATTTACCCGCTGGTGATGCTTTTCCTTGGTATTCCCGTCAACGGCAATGTCTTCTGGTTGCTGCCCGCCTTCCTGCTGGTTGCGGTCAATATCCTTTGGCTGGGGCTGATCATCGCCATTTTCTGCACCCGTTTCCGCGATATGCTGCCGGTCATCCAGAGTGTCGTGACCCTACTGTTTTTCGTCACACCGATTATCTGGCAGCTGCAACAGCTGCCGCCCACGCGCCTGCATATTGCCCAGATCAACCCGTTCACCTCGCTGATTACGCTGCTACGCGATCCCGTATTGGGACACCGGCCCGCTACCCTCTATTGGCAGGTAGCGGCGGTCTTTGCCGTCGTCGGTTCGCTATTCGCGGTGTGGGTATTCAATCTCACCCGCCGCAAAATCACCTACTGGCTATAAATCATGCGTATCACAGCAGACGACGTCAGCGTCACCTTTCCCGTCTTTGACGCCCATCAGCGTTCTTTCAAAAAAACTTTCTTCAAGGCGGCGGCGGGCGGCGGACTAAACAGCTTCCGCAAAGGCTTTGCCGAAATCGAAGCGCTGAAACACATCAGCCTTGATATCCGCGAAGGTGAACGCGTCGCCCTGGTCGGGCATAACGGTTCCGGGAAAACCACCCTGCTGCGCGTTTTCGCTGGCGTCTATGCGCCATCCAGCGGTCATATTGCCGTCGAAGGCAAAGTGACCAGCCTGCTGGATGCCATGCTCGGCATGGACGGCGAGGCGACGGGTTTTGAAAACATCCGCATGCGCGGTCTCTTTCTTGGCCTTTCGCCGAAAAAGATCGAAAACATCACTGATGAAGTCGTCGAATTCAGCGAACTGGGTGACTTCATCAATATGCCGGTACGTACCTATTCCAGCGGCATGGTGCTGCGTCTGGCCTTTTCCATCTCGACCAGTCTGCAACCGGAAATCCTCCTGATGGATGAATGGATGAGCGTCGGCGATGAAGCGTTCCGCCAAAAAGCCGAGGCACGGCTGATGCGCTTCATCGAACACGCGGGCATCCTCGTCTTTGCCACCCACGACTTCGACCTCGCTAAGCGCCTTTGCAACCGCATGCTCATTCTCGAACACGGCCGCATCGTGCGCGAAGAACACACGGAGAACTCTCATGACCAATAAAAGCATCCTCATCGTCGGTGCCGGCTTTTCCGGCGCCACCATCGCCCGTACCCTCGCCGAAGCAGGATTATCAGTGGATATCATCGACAGCCGCGATCACCTCGCCGGCAACTGCCACAGCGCGCGCGACGCCGAAACCGGCGTGATGGTGCACATCTACGGCCCGCACATCTTCCATACCGATGACAGCGAAGTCTGGGACTTCATCCGGCGCTACGGCACCATGATGCCTTATACCAACCGCGTCAAAAGCACCGTGGGCGGCCAGGTCTATTCCCTGCCGATCAACCTGCACACCATCAACCAGTTCTATGGCAAAACCCTGCGCCCGGCAGAAGCTCGCGCCTTCCTCGCCGAACAAGCGGATAACAGTATCGTCGAGCCGCAGAACTTCGAAGAACAAGCGCTGAAATACGTTGGCCGCGCCCTCTACGAAGCCTTCTTCAAAGGCTACACGCAAAAACAATGGGGCCTCGATCCGCGCACCTTGCCCGCTTCCATCCTCAAGCGCCTGCCGGTGCGCTTCAACTACGACGACAACTACTTCGCGCACCGCTACCAGGGCATGCCGCAAGACGGCTACACCGCCATTGTCGCCGCCATGCTGGATCATCCCAACATCCATCTGCGCCTCAACACCCGCTATCAGCGCAGCGACAGCGCCGCCTACGCCCATACCTTTTACAGTGGCCCGCTGGACGGCTACTTCGACTACCAGCATGGCCGCCTCGACTACCGCACCCTCGATTTCGAGTGCTTCACCGCCACAGGGGACTACCAGGGTACCGCGGTGATGAACTACGGCGACTTGGACGTTCCCTATACCCGCATTACCGAACACAAATACTTCGCCCCGTGGGAAAATCACGACAACACCGTCTGCTACCGCGAATACAGCCGTGCCTGTGGTGAAAACGACCTGCCCTACTACCCCATCCGTCTCACCGCCGCCCAGCCACTGCTGGATACCTACCAGCAAGCGGCGCGCGGCCTTGAGCGCATCACCTTCATCGGACGGCTGGCCACCTACCGTTACCTCGACATGGACATAACCATCCGCGAGGCACTGGACGCTGCGCGCGCCTACCTCGCTGCCCAAACAAACGGCAGCCCCATGCCCGTCTTCCTGCATGACTGATACCGTTCTGATAGACCGCATCCGTACCGCCCTCGCCGGCGAAACCGACATCCGCGAAGTTAACATGTTCGGCGGACTGGCTTTCATGGTGCGCGAACATATCCTTGCTTGCGTCGCCATCGCCAAGAACACCCTGCTACTGCGCGTCGCCCCCGCTGACCATGCCCGCTATCTGCAACAGACGGGCGTCAGTCAGGCAGAAATGGGCGCCGGACGCCGCATGGGGGCAGGCTGGATCAACCTTGCTCATAGCATCATCACCAGCGATGCCGACCTCTACCGCTGGCTGGACATCGCGCTCACCCATAACCGCAGCCTGCCGCCGAAAATACCTCGCAAAAGGGGAAAATCATGAACCTGCACCCTATCACTGCACACATGCCCGAAGAGCGCTTCTGGGGCATTATTGCCACCACCCTTGCTGCTGCCGCCGCCGCAGGCGACGACTCTGACGCCCAGGACAAAGCACAAAACACCTCGCTTACCGCCCTCCTCAGCGAGCTTGACTGGCAGGACATTCTCGCCTTCGAAAACCGCTTTAACGCCCTGCACCGCGCTTCCTATACCAGCCACCTGTGGTGCGCCGCTTACCTTATGTGCGGTGGTTGCTCGGATGATGGCTTTGACTACTTCCGCTACTGGCTCATCTCGCGCGGCGAAGCCGTGTACAAAGCCGCCGTCAGTAACCCTGACAGCCTCGCCGCTATCGCCGATCCGGAAAATGACGACTACGAACGCGAAGACATCGCCTACATCGCCCGCGACATCTTCGCCGAAAAAACCGGCGGCGCAGAAATCTACGAATACCTCTCGCCTGACGAACGCGGCTATCCCGACATCACTTTTGACTGGGAAGAAGACGATCCTGCGACCATGCAGCGCCTCTGCCCCCGCCTGTACGCCATGTTCTGGGAATAACCTGCTCCACCCATGAATATCGCTGCCGTCATCGTCACCCACAACCGCTGCCAAAAACTGCAACACACCCTGGCAGCGACCCTCGCTCAACCCTTTTCCGCCGTCATCGTTGTCGATAACGCCTCAACCGACGGCACCCGCGCCTGGCTCGCAGGGCAACACGACCCGCGCCTGCATCTCATCCTGAGCGAGAAAAACAGCGGCGGTGCGGGCGGCTTCGCCCAGGGCATGACCGCCGCCCTCAGCTACGATCCCGACTGGCTCGTCTGCTATGACGACGACGCCTATCCTGCCCCTGATGCCCTGCAACAACTCGCTGCCCTTGACCTCAGCAATACCGATAGCGCCGCTGCCGCCGTGTATTACCCCGACGGCCGTATCTGTGAAATGAACCGCCCCAGCTACAACCCCTTCTGGCACCCGCGCAAACTGTGGCAGACCGCTCTTGGCCTCATCACCGGCCGCGCCCGCGCCGCCTTCCACCTTGACCACGCCGCCTACGCGCAGAACACTCCCGTCACCATCGATAGCTCATCCTTCGTCGGCTACTTTGTGCGCGCCGACTGGGTGCGGCGTTGCGGCGTGCCTGATGCCGCCCTTTTTATCTACGGCGACGATATCCTCTATACCCTCAGCCTGCGCAAACAGGGCGCGCGCCACGCCTTCCTGCCGACCGTCCGCTTCATCCACGACTGCTCCACCTTCAAGAGTACGCGCCGTGGTTACCACCCCATGTGGAAAGCCTATTACACCTACCGCAACGGCCTGCTCATTTACCGCCTGGCGGCGGGTATCTGGTACTACCCCGTCGCCCTGCTGAAAGCGCTGCTCTGGCTGGCTGCCGTGCGCCATTACCAACATAAACGCCGCTACCTGCGCCTGTGGCGTCAGGCAGTCGGTGACGGCCTGCGCCGCAACCTGCGTCGTGACCCTGCCACCATCATCCGCGACTACCCCGATGACGCGCCAACCGCCCGCTAATCCCGCGCGCAACGGTGCCATGCACTACATGCACTGGCTTGCCAAAACCGTTGACGCCATTCTCATCTACCTCGCCGGTGCCTTTACCTTCTGGGCTTACTTCGGCTACCCCATCTGGCAGTGGGAACGCTATCAGTGGATGACTACCCTGTCCTCGCTTGCCGCCGTGTACCTCTTCAGCGCCGGTGGCGTGTACCGCTCCTGGCGTGGTGCCCTGCGCGGTAGCCTCTTCCTGCGCCTTATGCGTGGCTACACCTACCTCGCCGCCCTCATTGTCGCCTACCTCTACCTCACCAAAGCGGGCCACCATTTCTCGCGCCTGTGGTTCGGCATCTGGTTGAGTACCGCCTGTGCCGCCTGCATCATCACTCGCCTCATCGCCTACGCTCTCCTCAACCGCCTGCGCGGCGCGGGTTATAACACCCGCCACATCGCCCTCATCGGTAGCCAGAACGCCTGTCGCGACATCTACCGCTCCGTGCGCCGTGAACCGCTTTCAGGCTATCGCATCACGCAAATCCGCCTGACCGATGCTGATACCGCTCACTATAACGACATTGACGATATCCGCGCTTACGACCCAACGCACGACGGCGAACCGCCCTGCGACGAAATCTGGATCTGCCTGCCGCTGACAGATGCCAATGCCGTCAGCGAAATCCTGGATACCCTCAAATACAGCACTGCCAACATCCGCTACATCCCCGACCTGCGTAACATCCGCCTTATTAACTACCGTGCCTCCAACCTCGTCGGCCACTATGCACTTGATCTCAGCATCTCTCCAATGCACGGCGGCAAACGCTTTGCCAAATGGCTGGAAGACAAAACCATCGCCATCCTCGCCCTCATCCTGCTTTCGCCGCTACTCATCCTTGTTGCCCTGTGGATACGCGTGACGAGTGGCAGCCCCGTCTTTTACCGGCAGGAACGCGTCGGCTGGAACGGCGACACCTTCAATATCATCAAATACCGCACCATGCCGGTAGACAACGAAAAAAGCGGCAGTACCTGGGGTGGGGCGGCGGAAAAACCCACCATCCCGCTCGGCCGCTGGCTTAGACGTCTGAGCATTGACGAACTGCCGCAATTCTGGAACGTCCTCAAAGGCGAAATGTCTGTAGTCGGCCCGCGTCCGGAACGCCCGCAATACGTCGAACAATTCAAAAGCCAAATCCCCGGTTACATGCAAAAACACATGGTCAAAGCGGGCATAACCGGCTGGGCACAAGTAAACGGCTGGCGCGGCGACACCGACCTCGAAGAGCGCATCAACTACGACCTGTGGTACATCAACAACTGGTCGCTGGCGCTTGACCTGAAAATCATCGCCTTGACCGCCCTGCGCGTCTTCCACGACCGCCACGCACAATAAGACTTACAAAGCGACTACATCCTTTTCATGGACGACGACATCCTGCTCGTGCCGGAAATGATCTACCGCGCCGTCGCTATCGCGCAAATCGCCAAGCCCAAGCGGGTCTTCGGCGGCATGATGCTGGCCTCCATCCGCCTCATCATCCCGTGGAAAAAAGCGGCGTTGAGCAACGGTAAAATCCCGCTGCTTTCGATGGATAACGGCAACTTCCCCATCATCTACCCCTACCAGCAATACTTCCTCTACAACCCGGATGGCAGCACCGGCTACTACTGCACCTACTCCGGCAAAAAGACCCGGGAACTGCTCTGGCAAACCTGGAAAACTGTGCGCCAGGTACGCGCCGCCTACCCGCAAATCGCCGCCTACATGCAGACACAACCCTTTGACGAAGCCTACTGGCAAAGCATCTTCCAGCCACAACTCCGGCAGAACGGAGAAAACCCCTAATCCCCACCACCGGCAGCATCTTTATCCTGCCTGACGGTTCAGGATTGATGCCGTTTGGCAAGCCCAGTATTGACGCCGCTTGACACAAAATCCCTTCCCCCTGCTTGCAGGGGAAGGTGACCAAAGAGCAGAAGGGGGAATAAAAACCTTGTGTTTATCCCGCTTGGTGAGCCCGGATGCCTAGTATTCGTCCCGCTTGGCGGGAGGCCGCGAGCCCTGTGTTTATCCCGCTTGACGCACGTTCGGACTTGAATCCCGCATAAAAAAAGCCCCTTCGTTGAAGGGGCTTTGCTTTGTGATATAGCGGACTCAGTTCTTTTCCTGATCCACCAGGCGGTTCGCTTTTATCCACGGCATCATGTCGCGCAGTTTGGCACCAACGATTTCGATAGGGTGTTCAGCGTTCTGGCGGCGGCGGGCAGTCATGGACGGCGCGCCCACTTTGTATTCGGTGATGAAGCGTTTGGCGTATTCGCCGTTCTGGATGTTGGCGAGGCATTCTTGCATCGCGTAACGGCTTTCCTCGTTGATAACCGCCGGGCCGGTGACGTATTCACCAAATTCGGCGTTATTCGAGATGGAGTAGTTCATGTTGGCGATGCCGCCTTCGTAGATGAGGTCCACGATGAGCTTCATTTCGTGCAGGCATTCGAAGTAGGCCATTTCCGGCGCATAGCCCGCATTAACGAGCGTCTCGAAGCCCGCTTTGATGAGTTCGACCACGCCGCCGCAGAGTACGGCCTGTTCGCCGAAAAGGTCGGTTTCGGTTTCTTCTTTGAAGCTGGTTTCGATGATGCCCGCTTTGCCGCCGCCGTTCGCCACGGCGTAGGCGAGAGCGAGGTCGCGCGCTTTGCCGCTTTTGTCCTGCTCAACCGCGATGAGGTGCGGTACGCCGCCGCCCTGCTGGTAGGTGCTGCGCACGGTGTGGCCGGGCGCTTTCGGCGCAATCATGATGACGTCCAGATCGGCTCTGGGGCTGACTTGTCCGTAGTGGATATTGAAGCCGTGAGCAAAGGCGAGCGCCGCGCCGTTTTTGATGTCCGCTTCGACGTCGCGGTAAACCTCGGCGATGTTTTCATCCGGCAGCAGGATCATGACGATGTCCGCACCTTTAACGGCGTCTTTGACGGGTTTGACGGTAAGTCCGGCATTTACGGCTTTTTTCCAGCTTGCGCCGCCTTCGCGCAGGCCGACGACGACGTTCACGCCGCTTTCTTTGAGGTTGTTGGCATGGGCGTGGCCCTGTGAACCGTAGCCGAGGATAGCGACGGTTTTGCCTTGCAGGACGCTCATGTCCGCATCTTTGTCGTAATAGACTTTCATGGATTCTCCGGTTTTGTGGATAGGTGAAAGGGTGAACTAGGGGGCAGCAGCGCTATTTTTTCTCCAAGAGGAGGGTGTTTTCTGTGCGGCTGATTTCTTCGTATGCGCGCATTTTGATGAGGGTATAGATATCGCCACCGGCAACGACAAGGCTTATGCCGCCTATGACGCTGGATACTACCAACATTATGATTCTGGCGGGTGTCGGGGCTATTAAGGCCATAGTCAGAACCAAGTAACAGTCCAATACGCAAGAAGCATAGTAGATTGTCCATGCAATGGCGCCTATTGACCTCAGTTGAATGGTTTTTTTGGCGAGTTTCCCCTCGATTTCTATTGTCTCTTCGCCATTTTTTAACGCTTCTCTAAGTTCTTCGACTGTGTTCACTGTCGTCATTTTTTTCCTTTTGCGTTACACCTTAATGAGTTATTGCGCCTGTTCGTCCGTCAGGCCGCATTCTTGCGCGACAGCGTCGTTGGCCGTCGTCTGTGCGTCGAGTTCGGTGCTGGTGTCTTGCTCGGTGAGGTTGTGCAGCGCCCAGAAACGGAAGAGGCGCGGGTAGTCGGATTTTTCCGCGCCACAGCTGCACGCCCCGGCTTTTTCCACACCCCGCTCGGCGATGCAGGCTTCCAGCGAGGTTTCTTTGTATTCTTCCCGCCGGGTTTCGAGGTAGGCGATAAAGGCTTCGATTTTCGCCGCTTCGTCCGGCACTTTTTCCGCTGCCTGTTTGGCTTTTTCGATGATTTCAAGGGTCAGTCTGTTGAGTTTGCGCCCGGGATAGTCGAACTGCGCGAGGACATTGCCTGCCAGCAGGGCGCCGAGGATGAGGAGGACGATTTTTTTCATGGATGTTCTCCGTTGTGGTTAGAGGATGAGGCACTTGCCCGTGCCGGTGGCAGCAAGGCCGGTAACGCCGGTGCGCGCCATTTCGGCGATGATTTCCGGCTCCAGCACGCCGATGAAGGCATCCAGTTTGCGCTGCGAACCGGTCACTTCGAAGATGACGGTACTCGGCGTGATGGCGATGATGCGCGCGCGGAAGGCTTCCGCCAGTTGCAGGTATTGGCCGCGGTTTTTCGCGTCCACGTTAATTTTGATTAAGAGCATTTCGCGGTCAACAAATTCGGTATCGCCGAGGTTCACCAGCTTGATGACTTCGATGAGTTTGTTGAGCTGTTTGTTGATTTGTTCGATGAGTTTTTCGTCGCAGTAGGTGACCAGCGTCAGGCGCGAGATGGTTTCGTCCTGCGTCGGCGCGACGTTGAGGTTTTCGATGTTGAAGCCACGCGCCGAGAAGAGGCCGACGACGCGCGAGAGCGCGCCCGCGCGGTTTTCCATGAGAAGGGAGATGACGTGTCGTTTTGTGCTCATATCAGTACCATTTCCTGGCTGTCGCTGTCTTGGTCGTTGTCTTTGTTGCGGCGCGAACTTTTGCCGAGCAGCATTTCCGCCTGGCCGCCGCCCGCCGGTATCATCGGATAGACGTTTTCGCCGGGGTCGGTGATGATGTCCACGAAGATGGTTTTGTCTTTCTGGGCGATGATGTCGCGCAGAGCCGACTCAAGGTCGGCGGGGCGTTCGATGCGCACGCCGCTGTGGCCGTAGGCTGCCGCGAGTTTGATGAAATCGGGCTGCACGTCCATGGTGCTCATCGAGTAGCGGCGGCCATAAAAGAATTCCTGCCACTGCCGCACCATGCCGAGGTAGCCGTTGTTCAGGCAGAGGATTTTCACCGGTACTTGATATTGCAGGGCGGTGGTCATTTCCTGAATCATCATCTGGATGGAGCCGTCGCCGGTGATGCAGTACACGTCTTCTTCGGGGCGGGCGATTTTCGCGCCAATCGCCGCCGGATAGCCGAAGCCCATCGTGCCGAGGCCGCCGGAATTGATCCAGCGGCGCGGTTCATGGAAGGGGAAGTATTGCGCCGCCCACATTTGGTGCTGGCCGACATCGGACGCGATGATGGCGCGCCCGCCGGTGAGTTTGTAGAGGGTTTCGATGACTTGCTGCGGCTTGATGCGTTCGCCATCGGTTTCGTATTTGAGCGAGTCAACCGCACGCCATTTGGCGATTTGCGCCCACCAGTCGGCGGTGTGCGCGGGATCGGCGGTTTCTTCGCCCATCTGGTGCAGCATCTCGCCGAGCACGGCGCGCACCGAGCCGACGATGGGGATGTGCACGGTGACGTTTTTCGAGATGGAAGAGGGATCGATATCGACGTGGATGATTTCCGCATGCGGGCAGAATTTGTTCACATCGCCGGTGACGCGGTCATCGAAGCGGGCGCCGACGGCAAAGAGCACATCGGCATGGTGCATCGCCATGTTCGCTTCATAAGTGCCGTGCATCCCCAGCATCCCCAGGAATTGCGGGTCGTTACCGGGATAACCGCCGAGGCCCATCAACGTCCCCGTCACGGGCAGGTGCAGGCGGCGCGCCACATCAATCAGTTCCGCGTGGGCATTATCAAGAATGACGCCGCCACCGAAGTACAGCACCGGACGCTTCGCTTTTTTCAGCGATTTCAGCGCGCGCTTGATCTGCCCGACGTGCCCTTCTACCGTCGGCTGATAAGAGCGCAGCGAGACTTCATCGGGGTAGTTGAAATCGGTGAAAGCGCCGGTCACGTCTTTGGCGACATCAATCAGCACCGGACCCGGTCTGCCGCTGCGCGCGATATGGAAAGCCTTTTTGATGGTCAGCGCCAGTTCTTCCACATTCTTCACCAAAAAGCTGTGCTTGACGCAGGGGCGGGTGATGCCGACCGCATCGACTTCCTGAAAAGCATCGTTACCAATCAATACCGACGGCACCTGCCCGGAAATGACGACCAGCGGGATGGAATCGGCGTGGGCAGTAGCGATGCCGGTCACGGCATTGGTCAGTCCCGGCCCGGAGGTGACAATCGCCACGCCGACTTTGCCGGACGCGCGCGCGTAACCATCCGCCTCGTGCACCGCGCCCTGCTCGTGGCGGGCGAGGATGTGGGTGATGTCCTTCTGCTTGTAAATCGCGTCATAGATATGCAGCACCGCGCCGCCCGGATAACCGAAGACGTGCGTAACCTGCTCCTCGCGCAGTGCCTCAATGATGATGTCTGCACCGCTGATGTGATGTTTTTTCTTCGCCATAGCTGCTTCTTCTCGTTACGGGCGGGTAACAGTACGCATCACATTGCAGGGCGTCAAGCCGCGTTTTGCCGCTTCCGGCGGGCAGCAAGCGGCAGGATGACGGCAGACGGCGGCAGAAATGATGATATTCACCGTGTCAAGCGGGAGGACATCGCCTGTTAAGCGGTTCACCATAGCGATATTCACCAAAAATATGCAAAAACATAAATGCGCAAATATTTTATGCGCGCGCGTTATTTTTGTGCTTTTAGCGAAAAATTGAGCGACTTTTACCGATGTAAAAGGATAATGCCGTTAATAATAGACACTTCATGGTGAAAACAGGAAATAAGTAAATTACGCTGAAAAGCAGTATAACGCGTGAGAATGTGCAGCCAATGCGCCCCTGCGGAAGAATTGCCGAAGGATAAGGCTTCCGCTACAATGCGCCACCTTCCCGCCCGTAGCTTAGTGGATAGAGCGTTGCCCTCCGGAGGCAAAGGTCAGGGGTTCGAATCCCTTCGGGCGGGCCAGTTTTTCATTGTTTTTCCTTTTCCTTGCGCCAACATCGTTGGCGCTTTTTTTATGCCCGTCTCCGGACCAACAACATCCCGCCGCCACGCCGCTTGGCAGGATTTGGTGCAAGCTGACGGTTTGGGATGGAGACGTTGCAGGCAACGTCTCTACAAAATCCTGTATTTACGCCGCTTGGCGTCTCCCTCCCTTCTGTTACCGCGCGGTGCCTCCCGCAAGCAGGATGTGTTGCAGGGCAGCGACACTGTCGGCGAGATAGTCGGGGGCGGCGGCGCGCAGGGCGACGGCATCATGTGCGCCCCAGGTGACGGCACAGGTGCGGATGCCGGCGGCTTGCCCCATGCGGATGTCGCCCGTCGCGTCGCCGACGGTGATGACGGCTTCGGGTGCGCCGTGGTAACCGAGGGCGGCAAGGGCAACGTGGACGCTGTCGGGATGCGGTTTGTAGTGCGTCACCTGGTCCGAGCCGATGCAGACGTCGATGTAGCCGTCGATGCCGAGCCGGGCGCTGTTGTCACGCAGACGGGCGTTTCGTTTGCTGCTGACGATGGCGAGGGTTTTGTGCTGCGCTTTGAGGGCGGCGAGCAGGGCGGAGATACCGGGGAAGAGACGGACGTGGTCGGCGGTATAGTCGCTGTAATAGCGGCGGAAGTCGGCCAGCAACGCGGCATAGGCCGCGTCACTCAGCGTTGCCGCGCCGAGGCTGCGGAAGGCGGTTTCAATGGGAATGCCCATGCTGTGCACGATGGCAGCGGCATCTGGCGCGGGCAGATGCTGCGCGGCGAAGGCGGCCTGGGTGGCAAGGATGCTGCATTGGGCACTGTCGGCAAGGGTGCCGTCGAAGTCGAAGAGGATGATGCGATAGGTCATGGGGTTGAGAGGGTTATAGAGGCCATAGGGCAGGTCGGCGATTTTGCCGACTTTGCGGCAAACGCGACCGCCAAGCGGGGTAATGACACGGTTTTTGTTTTTGAGACGTTGCAGGCAACGTCTCTACAAAACCCAGCAATGACGCCGCTTGGCGGCTGCGTAGTAAAAAACCGCGCCGGGCGCGGTTTTGTGGGTGACTCAGAACGGTATGTCGTCGTCGAAGGTGTCTTGATCAAGCGTCGGGCCGCCGAAGCCGCCGTTGTCGTTTTGCGGGGGGACAGGTTTGTTCGGCATGCTGTTGCGCTGATTGCCACCGCCGCTGTTGCCATAGTCGTTATAGCCGTAGTCGTCGCCCTGGTTGCCGTAGCCGCCGCCACGGTTAGCGTTGTTGTAGCCGCCCTGGCCACGGTTACCGTAGTCTTGCCCCTGGTTGTTGCCCCAGTCGCCGCCACCGCTGCCACGGCTGTCGAGCATTTGCATTTCGTCAGCGATGATTTCGGTGGTGTAGCGGTTTTGTCCGCTCTGGTCGGTCCATTTGCGGGTTTGCAGTTTGCCTTCGATGTAGATTTTGCTGCCTTTTTTGCAGTACTGGCCGATGATTTCCGCCAGTTTGCGGAAGGCGACGACGCGGTGCCATTCGGTTTTTTCGCGTTTTTCGCCGGTGTTGCGGTCGGTCCAGGTTTCTGAGGTCGCGATGGAGAGGTTCGCTACGGCTTCGCCGCTGGGCATGTAACGCATATCCGGGTCGTTGCCGAGGTTTCCGATGATGATGACTTTGTTGACGCCTGCCATTTTTTGTCCTGTTTCAATATGTTAAAGGTTAAGAGTCGCTGTGCGTTGCGGCGCGTAGTGTAGTCGTTTTGCCTATTTTCAGCAAAAGGAGCGCGGCGCAGGCGCAGGCGGCGACGAGTGGCAGCAGGACGGTCGCCGGCGGCAGGTCGTGCCACAGGCGCCCCGCCACCGCCCCGCCGCAGAAGCTGCCGAGGAATTGGGCACTGGAATAGAGGCCCATCGCCCGGCCACGCGCATCGGGCGAGGCGATATGCGCCACCCAGTGCGGCAGGCCGGTTTCGAGGCGGTAGAAGGCGATGAAGTAGATGCTAAGGGCAAAGAGCAGCCACCACGTGCCAAACGGCATGGCGAGCAGGCTGGTACCAACGGCGAGCAGCAGGTAGCTGATGCCGAAGTTAAGCGGGTGTGGTGTCGCTTTGACGCGCATGAAGCAGAGGGCGACGAGGTTGGCGGGCAGATACAGCCACCAGTGGTTGGCTTTGGCGATGCCCGCGTCCACCAGTAGCGGCGGCAGGACAAGGAAGGTGGCGGTGAAGACGCCGTGCAGGAAGAAGATGGCGGCAGCGGCCTGCATCAGTTGGCGTTTGTCGTAATGCCCTGTGGCAGCGGTTTGCGGCCGGGTGGGGACAAGTGGCAAACGCAGGCTGGCGACGAGGGCAAGGCCTGCTATCAGCGCGATCAGGTAAAAGAGTCCGGCGACGCCAATCCACGCGGCAACCAGCGGCCCGATAATCAGCGACAGCACGAAGGCCATGCCGATGCTGCCGCCGAGGATGGCCATCACTTTGCCGAGTTTTTCGCCGGGGGTGATGTCGGTCGCATAGGCCAGGGTAACAGCGGCAATTGCGCCCATGCCCTGCACTGCGCGGGCGGCAATCATCATGGTGATGGTCGTCGCCGTCGCCGCGAGCAGGCTGCCCGCGACGAACAAAAGCAATCCAGCGGCAATGACCGGCTTGCGCCCGAAACGGTCGGATAGCCAGCCGCAGGGCAGTTGCAGCAAGCCCTGGCTGAGGCCGTAAATGCCGAGCGCGACGCCGACCAAGGTCTTGTTCGCGCCGGCAAGCTCGCTGGCGTAGAGGGAAAAGACGGGGAAGACCATAAACAGCCCCAACATCCGGGACACATAAATCCCCGTGAGAATCGCGATACCGCGCTGCCAGGAAGTTACCATCGTCATCCTCACGCCAGCAACGCACACAGTATGGCGGTAAACGCCTTGCGCCCGGCCTCGCCCTGTAACCACGGCAGCAGCTCGCCATCGGCATAGCAGGCAAAGGTCAGCACATCGCCGCCGCCCTGCACCAGCAGGCGCACCTGCCCGGCATCATCGACAAACAGCGCCTCGGCACAATCGCCGCCACCCGCAAGCGTATCCAGCATCGCCTGCATATCGCGCAGACAATCGTGGCGCGCCGTATCCGCCGTAAAGCGGTACTCGCCGAAGCCGTACACCAGCAAAAACGACAATAAATCACCCTCGCGCGCGACCAGCGACAGCGCAAGAGGCCGGGAAAAATTCATAAAATGCTGCCCTACGGGCGAAGCGTCCACAAACGGCATGGGAACCCCCAATCAGATACAATGAAAGCCCCATTTTACAGAGGAAATACCGTATGGACTGGAACAAAGTCGGATTGGTCGTCGTCGCCGCTGCCGTCATCTACTACGCCTACCGCATGGTGAAAAGCGGCGGCTACCGCGCCCTGGTGGAACGCTCGCGCAACGCGCCGCAGCACTG
Source organism: Cardiobacterium sp. Marseille-Q4385 (assembly GCF_916618745.1). Classification (GTDB taxonomy): domain Bacteria; phylum Pseudomonadota; class Gammaproteobacteria; order Cardiobacteriales; family Cardiobacteriaceae; genus Cardiobacterium. Next base: position 2,086,991 of record NZ_OU745373.1, on the reverse strand, counting down.
GGGCACCTTTGCCATCATCATCCTCTGCGTCATCGCCTTCGTTTACCTGCTGATCCGCCTGTGAAGCTTATCGACATCGGCTGCAACCTCGCCAGCAAACGCCTCTTGCCGCATCTCGACCGCATCCTTGCCGAAGCGCAAGAGGCAGGCGTCATCGCGCAGATCATCACCGGCAGCGACGCCGCCAGCAACCAGACCGCGCTCGAACTCGCCAACCGCCACAGCGAACTCTACGCTACCGCCGGTTACCACCCGCACCACGCCGACGACTGGCACGCCCCCGCGCACCGCCTGCTCCTGCAAACCCTCGCCCGCGAAACACGCTGCGTTGCCGTTGGCGAAATGGGGCTGGATTACCACCGCAACCTCGCGCGGCGCGACAACCAGCGCCGCTGCTTCACCGACCAGCTTGCCATCGCCAAAACCGTACAAAAACCCGTCTTCCTGCACGAACGCGCCGCCTACGCCGACTTTGCCGCCATCCTCGGCGACGCCCTGCCCGAACTCGCCGGCGCCGTCTGGCACTGCTTCACCGGCACACGCGCACAAATGGAAGCGATGACAGAGCGCGGCCTCTACATCGGCATCACCGGCTGGATCTGCGACCCCGAACGCGGCGCCGAACTACGCGACACCGTGCGCCACATCCCCGCTGACCGTCTCATGCTCGAAACCGACGCGCCCTACCTCACCCCCAAAACCCTCAACCCCCTACCGCGCGTTAACGAACCGCGCTACCTGCCGGCGGTCCTGCACGAAGTCGCGCGCTGCCGCGACGAAGACCCTGCCGCCCTCGCCGCGCAAACCCTGGCTAACACCCGCCGCTTCTTTGGAGTCTCCTGATGCCCTTCACCCCAGAACAAGAAAAAAGCCTGCTCGCCGAAAAAGGCATCGGCAAAACCATCATCCAGCGTCTCGCGCAAATGGGGCTGGACGACATTCCCGCCCTCGCGGAAGCCGACGTGGACGACATCCTCGCCCACGGCGCCTACCTCACCGGCAGCACCTGCTGGCGAAACAGCCCGCAAGCCCGCGCCGCCATCACGACTGCCATCGCCTGGGCGCAGCGACAAAAAGCGTGCAGTTGACCCGCCTGGCACCATACCACTCACGACCACACCATGACCCCCGCCGCTATCGCCGAATGCTTCCGCCGCTTCAAAGCAGAAAACCCGCAGCCGACCACCGAACTCGAATACAACAGCACCTTCGAACTGCTCATCGCCGTCATCCTCTCGGCACAGGCGACCGACAAAGGCGTGAACAAAGCCACGCGCCGCCTCTTTCCTGCTGCCAACACCCCCGCTGCCATCCTTGCCCTCGGCGAAGACGGCCTGAAGGAATACATCAAAACCATTGGCCTCTACAACAGCAAAGCGGCGAACATCCTCAAAACCTGCCAAATCCTTATCGACGACTACCACGGTGAAGTCCCTGCCGACCGCGCCGCACTGGAAAAACTGCCCGGCGTCGGACGCAAAACCGCCAACGTCATCCTCAATACCGCCTACCGCCAACCCGTGATGGCGGTGGATACCCACATCTTCCGCGTCGCCAACCGCACCGGCATCGCGCCGGGCAAAAACGTGCGCGCCGTCGAAGACAGCCTGATGCAGCGCGTTCCGCCCGAATACCTGCTGGACGCGCACCACTGGCTCATCCTGCACGGACGCTACATCTGCGTGGCACGCAAACCGCGCTGCACCGCCTGCCTGATTTCCGACCTCTGCGACAACCCGCAGCTGGACGACTGATGCAAACCACCCTCAAACCGCTCTTTGACCAGTTTATCCTGACCAACAACCGCCCCGCTGTGGAAGTGCCGCCATCCGTCAAGCTGGAAGACATCCTGCAAGCGATCAATAACGGATGGCTGGAAGTCGTCATGGTTAACCGCCCGCCATTGCGCTACCGTCTGCTGGCCTTCATCCGGCGCGAGCACATCCGGGGCGACGCCGTACGCCTCACCGCCCAGGGTCGGGACTACTACCACCAACACATGCAAACGGACGACAGCAGCATATAACAACCGGATGATGGGCAGATTCGGTCTACCCGTATGGCGGCTTCCGCTATCATTGCCGCCCCTCCCGCTACCCGCACACCCGCTCATGACCCACACCTTCGACGCCATCATCATCGGCGGCGGCGCTTCCGGCAGCTACTGCGCCATCCACGCCGCCGCACGCGGCCTGCGCGTCTGCCTCCTCGAACACAACCGCGACATCGGCGCGAAAATCCGCGTCTCCGGCGGTGGCCGATGCAACTACACCAACCTGCACCTCAGCGCCGAGGCCTACCACGGCCACAACCCTGCCTTTGTCCGCTCCGCGCTTGCCCGCCACAACCAGTGGCAGGTGCTGGACTGGTTTGCCGCACGCGGCATCACCGCCGAAGAAAAACACCAGGGGCAAATATTCGCCGCCGAACGCGCGCGCGGCATCCTCACTTCCCTGCATGACGGCCTCACCGCCAGCGGTGTTCACCCACACCATCACATCGCCATCCACAGCCAACACTACGACGGTGACCGCTACTGCGTCGAAACCAGCCACGGCGATTTCCGCGCACCGCAACTCGTCATCGCCTGCGGCGGGCCAAGCTATCCCAAACTGGGCGCCAGCGACTACGCCCTGCGCATCGCCAAACAATACGGCATCCGCAACTACCCCTTCCGTCCCGCCCTAGTGCCGCTCGCGCTCGCGACCCCGCCCGCCGGCCTCGTCGGCATCAGCCACGAAGTCAGCATCACGACCGCCGGCGCGCCCAGCTTCCGTGACGACCTGCTCTACACCCATCGCGGCATCAGCGGCCCCGCCGTGCTGCAAATCTCCAGCTACCGGCAAAAAGACGCGCCCATCCTCATCAACCACCTGCCCGACCTGCCCGCCGACTACCTGCTTACCCGCAAACGCGCCCATCCGCAGCACAACCTCGCGCACGCCCTGCGCCCGCACCTGCCGAAAGCTGTCGCCGACCACCTCGCAGACGCGCACGGCAACCGCGATCTGCATGCTTACAGCGATGCCGCCCTGCGCGACATCATGCACGCCCTGCAACATCAGGCCGTTGCCATCAGCGGCAGCGAAGGCATGAACAAGGCGGAAGTGAGCAGCGGCGGTGTGGATACGCGCGAGCTCGACCCGAAAACCTTTGCCGTGAAAAAACAGCCGGGCCTCTTCATCATCGGCGAAGCGCTGGACGTGACCGGCTGGCTCGGCGGCTACAACCTGCAATGGGCGTGGTCGTCCGCCTGGTGCTGCGCGCAGCATCTCGGCGACGCCGCATAAGTGCCCTGCCCTGCCCGTTGCACCGCCGCCGCCAACGCGGCATCATCCGCTTCCCTATCCACAAAGGAGACATCCATGAAAATCTACCGCTTCCTCACCGGCGCTGATGACGCCGCCTTCTGCCGCCGCGTTACCGAAGCCCTGCAAAACGGCTGGGAACTCTACGGCAACCCGCAACTGACCGGCGACGCCCATGGCCGCTTCTGCGGCCAGGCCGTCGTCAAAGAAGTCGAAGGCGAATATGACCCCGCCAAACCGCTTGGCGAATACTGATGAGCGAACACGAAAAGATGCTCGCCGGCGCGCCGCACCAGCCTTACGACACGGCGCTTGCCGCCATGCGTCAGCGCTGCCGCGACCTCCTCTGGCGTTACAACACGCAAACCCCGCCGCATGACACGATGGCACGCGCGGCGCTGCTCACTGAACTGCTCGGCGAACTGCCGGAAGGCATCCACATCAGCGCGCCGTTTTACTGCGATTACGGGCGGCACATCCACATCGGCAAACACTTCTACAGCAACGTCGGCTGCACCATCCTCGACTGCGCCCCGGTGCACATCGGCGACAACGTCCTCTTTGCCCCGCATGTCGGTCTCTACACGGTCAACCACCCGCTGCATCCCGACCTGCGCCGCGCCGCCTGGGAGCAGGCGCTGCCCATCACCATCGGCGACGATGTCTGGTTGTGCAGCGGCGTTATCGTCCTGCCCGGGGTGACTATCGGTGCGGGCAGTGTGATTGGTGCGGGCAGCGTTGTCGCCAAAGACATCCCCGCCGGCGTCATCGCTGTCGGCAACCCCTGCCGCGTCCTGCGCGCTATCAGCGACGCCGACCGTGAGCAGTACGCCGCCTGGGGCATCCGCGCCGATTGACCCCTCCCGGAAAATCATCCGGACATATTGGCGCCTCCGCCGCCGCTTGGCGCGGCCAACGGCAATACTACAATCCCGCGCGGGGGCAGGTTCTTTACCCGCCCCCGCTTTATTCCCATCATCATCCGGCATCAAGGACACATTATGAAAACCGACAATTCCCAATACTACGGCAGCGTGACCCGTCTGCTGCACTGGCTTATGGCCGCCTGTTTCTTCTTTATGTTCGCCACCGCCATCGTCTGGAACCTGAACGGCGAACTGAAATTCCTCATCGGCCCGCATAAGGCGGTCGGCTTTGTGCTGATGGCGCTGGCCGTGCTGCGCTTCATCTGGATGCTGCGGCAAAAAGAACGCCCCGCCAATGCGTGGATCGCCAAAGCGGGGCATTTGGCGCTCTATGCGCTGATGCTTATCGTGCCGGCGCTGGCGATTGCGCGGCAAATCGGACGCGGGCAGCAAAACCAGACACTGATTGACCTCGGCAACAACTGGCATGGCGAGCTGGGTTGGGTCTTCCTCGTCCTCATCATTGGGCACATCGGCATGGCGGTCGTTCACCGCTTAAAAGGCGACAACCTGCTGCCGCGCATCTGGGGCAAGCACGAATGAAAAAAGCAGCCGCAAGGCTGCTTTTTTGTGGGTAATCGCGGGGTTTGCCTCCCGCAGTTTTCTGCCCGGCGACGGGTAAGGTGGTGCCATTAATCAAACACGACTTTCCAACCATCCTCCGTCTTGATAAGCGGAATATCGTCGCTTTCTTCGCTGTCTTTGCCTTCCTTCCCTTTGATGGTGACGTGAACCTTGGCTTGGGTTTTGTCGTCATTGGTGTAGGTCACATCGCCGACATCAACGCTGATTTCACTGCCTGCTTTTTTCGCCTCTTCGCGCATCATCGTCGCCACCGTGCTGATTTTGCCTTTGAAGACCGCTTCATCCACCCCGGTATCTTTCAGGGTTTCCGGCGGGACATGCATGAGGGGGATGGCTTTATTGACATCACCGTTGAATAACTCGGTGAAAAAGGTTTGGGCGGTATCTTTCGGATCATCGGACGCATAGGCAATGCCAATGGCGGTAGCAGCGAGGGTGATGAGCAAGGAACGGAACAGTGTTTTCATGGGGTTATCCTGTGGATTTATTGAGGAATGCCGTGAAAGGCGTGTGCAGTTTACGAGGTTCCCTGCATCTCGCCAATGCTTCATCACGCCCAGCCGAGCAGCGGAAACAGCGCGATGATCGGGGCGATCAGAATAAGCGAGAGCGCGGTGGTGATGGCGATGATATTGGCGGCAGCGGTGGCGTTGCCGCCCATCGCTTTCGCCATGATGTAACTGGCGGAAGCTGCCGGCGTGGCGCCGATGAGATAGAGAATGCCGAGGGCTTCGCCGCGCAGGCCAAACACGAGGCCGAAGGCAAGAAACACCAGCGGCGAGAGCAGCAAGCGACCTGCACTGGCCCAGAGCGCCATTTGCCCTGCGCCGAAAATGCCGCGCAGGTCGAAGCTGGCACCGGTGGCGAGCAGGGCCAGCGGCAGGGTGAGGTTTTTGTAGTAACCGGCGAAGTTGGTGATGATTTTCGGCACAGGAATGTGCAGCGCCTTCACCAGAATGGCAAGAAGCAGCGCGATGATCAGCGGGTTGTGCAGCACTTTTTTCACCAGCGGCCACGGCGAGGGATTTTCGTCTTGCGTCAGGCAGATGACGGCGAGGATATTCATTTGCAGGGCAAGCGCGCCGACGAGGACGGCGGAAGCGGCAAACGTATCGCTGCTGCCGTACACGCCGGCGGTAAGCGAGAGGCCGATGATGCCGATATTGCCGCGAAAAACGCCCTGGATGAAAACGCCGCGATCGGCGGCAGGCAGATGCCGCCCCAGGCGGGCACCGATGACGTAGAGGGCAAAAATGGCGAGCCAGCCCGCGCCGATGAGCCGCCAGGCGGCAAGCGGTGAAGTGTCGCTGTTGACGACGCTGACAAACAGCAGCATCGGCAGGGCGTAGCGATAGACGATGTGGTTCATGCCGGCGATGAGTTCCGTGCTCAACTCGCCGCGCCGCTTCATCACCCAGCCCATGACGATGATGGCGAGGATAGGGATGATGGTGTCGGCGGAAAAAGCGATGCCGTGCCAGAATTGCGGGTTCATGTCGGGCCTCCGGTGATGGATGTGACTCTATTTTAAGGCGCAGGGACGCCTCTGCCTTGTATATCGTGGGCAAGGGCAACCAGCGGGCGGGGCCGTAGTTACGCCGCTTGGCGAACCCAGTAACCATGCCGCTTGGCGGAGCCCGCTGTCGCCCGCGCAAAGCCCTCTATAATGCGCGCCTTTCTTCTTCGGGACTTCCCTATGTGGTATCTGCTGCTTGCGCCGCTAGCCGGCCTGCTTCTCACTTTTTCTTTCGCGCCGTTTCCGCTTGGCTGGGCGGCACTCCTGCCGCTCACCGTGCTCTGCTGGCTGTGGCAGCAGCCGGCGCGGCAGCGTCCGCTGCTTTATGGCTGGCTGTTCGCCCTCGGCTTCTTCGCCAGCGGTCTGTATTGGGTCTATATCAGTCTTTATTACTACGGCAATGCGCCGTTGCCGTTTGCCATTCTCGCCAATGTGCTGCTGGTGCTGTTTATGTCGCTCTACGGTCTCGCGGTCGGCTGGCTGCTGCGGCGTTGCAGTGCGCCGGACGGCTGGCGGCGGGTGTTGCTGATTCCGCCTGTCTGGGTCGCGGCGGAATTGTTGCGCGCTTATGTGTTGACCGGTTTTCCGTGGCTCGCGGTGGGTTATTCCGCGCTGCATACGCCGCTGGACGGTATTGCGCCGCTTGGTGGTGTGTTCGTGCTGTCGCTGCTGTTGATGTTTATTGCTTCGCTGCTCGCCCGCGCCTGGCTCACGCGTTCGTGGCGGGTGGCAGCGGCCGCAGTTGCGCTCTATGCAGCGGCAAGCTCGACCAGTCTTTTTTCTTTTGTCGCGCCGGCGGGGTCTGCGTTTTCTGTCGCCCTGGTACAGGGTAATGTCGAGCAATCCACCAAGTTCGCCCCAGGGATGATGGAGCGGCATTTGCAGGACTATATCGCCACCGCCATTGACCACGAGGAGAGTGTGGTGGTGTTGCCGGAGACGGCTTTTACTTTCATGGAGGAGCAGCTTCGCACGGATTTGGACCAGCTTGACCGCTATTTCAAGGCGCGCGGGCAAACGCTGGTCACCGGCATTCCGGCGGGCGATTTGGCGAACGATATTTTTTTCAACGCGGTCGTGGCGCTCGGCGACGGGCAGGGGCATTACTACAAGCACCATCTGCTGCCGTTTGGCGAATATATCCCGCTGCGCGACTGGTTAAGCATCTTCGAAAAGTATGTGGACATCCCGTACAGCAATTTTTCGCGCGGCGATGCGGTGCAGACGCCGCTTTTCACCGGCAAGCATCGCGCCGGGGTGTCAATTTGCTTCGAGGCGGCGTTTGGCCGTGATGTGCGCCATGCCCTGCCGACGGCGGATTATTTGATTAACGTCAGTAACGATGCGTGGTTCAAGGATTCTATCGCCGCCGACCAGCATTTGCAGATGAACCAGATGCGCTGCCGCGAGATGGGACGCGAGATGGCACGGGCAACGAACGACGGCTACACGGTGCTGCTGGATGCGACGGGGCGGGTGAAGGCGCGTCTGCCACGTTTCGAGCGCGGCGTGCTCAGTGGCGAGGTGCAGCCGTATGCGGGGCTGACGCCTTATGCACGCTTTGGCAATGCGATTGTTTTCTCCCTGCTCGCGCTATACGCCGTGGCGTTATTACTGGGACGGCGCCGCTGGCGCTAAAAGAAGAAACCCCGCACCAGCGGGGTTTTTCTTTCATGACCGCCAAGCGGCGTAGTTGCTGGTGTTTTTGCGGAGACGTTGCAGGCAATGTCTCTACGTTTCCCGCGCTGCCATCAATCCAGCCAGCGGAAGGCGCGGCGCAGTTCGGCAACGCCGTCTTTGTCGTAACAGCGGCCATGCGCGAGGATGATGCGTTCCGGTTGCCAGGCGAGGATATGCGCCAGCGCGGCACGGGCGGCGGTTTTATCTTTGAAGGTGGCGCGCCAGTCGGGCGGGGTTTTGCCGTCCGGATCGGCGATGCCGCTGAGTTTCATCACGCCCGCCCAGAAACGGCTGGGGAATTTTGCGGTCTCGAAGTTTTCGATGAGGTCGGTGAGGATGAGGGTGCGGCTTGCGCGGTGGTAGAAGACGGTTTCGGTCATCACGCGACTGCCGCGAAAAGGCAGTTGCGCGATGTCCTCCGCCCAGTCCGGCGGTGCTTCTACGCCGAGGTCGGCAGCAAAACTAATGCTGATACGCTGCGACGCCGCCCGCTCGCGTACGCCGGCGCTGGCCCAGGCTTTCGCCTGCGGATAGTGGCGCTGCCAGGCGGGGATATGGGCGTAATGGATACGGTTGGGCGAGACGAGGTGGCGCACCGGCCCGAGTGCGTCAATCGCGGCGAGCAGTGCCGGATCGGGAGCGATAGGCGAATGGCACCACAGGCCGCCGTCAGCCAGGCGCACTACGGTCATGCGCGTACTGAACGGAATGGTGAGGCCCAGCGGGAATTTCATGCGGATGATGCCGCCATCGGCGATCCAGATGTTGTCGCCCCAGGGCTTCAGGGTGTTGAGCGGCTGATAGAGGTAAAGCGGTGTAGCCATGTTCAGCGCCCAAATAATGCCGCGACCATGTCGGCTTCTTCTTCGGTGTAGGCTTTGCCGTTCAGGCGCGCAGCGAGGGCATATTCGCCGCTCAGGCCGCGCGCGGCGCTGACGCTGCGCCAGCCTTGCAGGCGTTCTTGCGCGCTCTCGGTGTGTTTCAGTTTGCGGATGGTGCGAAGCGTTTCTTGGGTCTGGTCTTGCATGGGGATGTGCCGGGTGGAATGAAGAACCCCCGCTGCTGCGGGGTTTTGTTCAGGAGAAGCTGTTGAAGCAGAGGAAGGCGATAGCGGCGCAGATGCCGGCGGCGGGGACGGTAATCAGCCAGGCGAGCGCGATGGGCTTCATCAGGCGCCAGTTGGCGTTTCTGTTAACGAGACCGATGCCGAGGATGGCGCCGACGAGGATATGCGTACTGGAGACGGGCAGGCCGAGCGAAGACGCCAGCATGACGACCATGGCCGCCGAGAGTTCGGCGGTGAATCCCGCTGCCGGGCTCATTTCGGCGAGGTGGGTACCGACGGTAGCGATGACTTCGCGGCCGATAAACCACAACCCGGCGACGAGGGCGACGCCAAAGGCAATCATGGCAACGGTCGGCACGGGCGCGGCGCCGTCGTTGATGCTCTGGTTTTTCAGGACGTCGATGATGGCGGTGAAGGGGCCAATGGCGTTGGCGATGTCGTTCGAGCCGTGGCTAAAGGCGAAGCCGGAGGCGGTCACGACCTGCATCCAGCTAAACAGAATGTAGGTAGCGCGGCTGACTTCGCTGCTGCGGAAGCCGCGTGCGTAGCGGCGCACGGTGAACCACACGGCGGCACAGAGGACGCCGATGATGAGACTGTATTGCCAGTCGCTCAGGCCGAGATTGAGGTTTTTCAGGCCCTTGAAGAGCAGCATGGAGGAAACCATCAGCGCGCCGAAGGTGGCAATCAGCGGAATCCACAGACGCAGGGCGCGACGGGCGAGGACTTTTTCCGCTTCGGTGCCGGGGGCGTGCGCGCCGTCATCGGGATTGACCATCATCATGCTCTGGAACTGGGTCAGGCGCGAGGTCAGGTGCCGGTGGATACGCGGGCGCAGGCTTTTCATGCGGCGCGAGTAGGTGATGTGATCCGCCACCGAACCGTGCATGAGAACGTGCTTTTTGATCTGCCCATAGACCAGCCACGACATGATGCCGCCAAGCACCGGCGAGATGACCCAGGAAGCGACGATGTGCCAGATTTTGTGCCAGTACACCAGCGAGAAAGTCTGGTCGCTGTGCAGGGTGAGGCCGAGGGCGATGGAGGCACCGACGATGCCGCCGATGATGGAGTGGGTGGTGGAGACGGGCAGGCCCTTGTAGGAGGCAAAGAGCAGCCACAGCGCAGCGGCGATCAGCGCACTCATCATGATGTAAACGAATTGCAGCGGCTGGATGTCGATAACGGAGAGATCGACGATGCCGGTGCTGATCGTATCGGTCACTTCCCGCCCGGCAATGAGCGCACCGCTGACTTCAAAGATAGCAGCGACGATGAGTGCCTGGGTGATGGAGAGTGTGCCGGCACCGACAGAGGTGCCGAAGGAGTTGGCGACGTCATTGCCGCCGATGTTAAAGGCCATGAACAGCCCGAAGGTGCCGGCCAGCAGGAAGAGGAGGGTGTGATTGAAGCCGGTGTAACCCAGCCCCCAATAGACGAAGTAAGCCACCGTGGTGATCGTCACGGCAACCAAAAACTGGCTCAGGCCGAAGCTGCCGCGCTTGGCGGGATTCTCGGCGGTTGTCGGTTTTTGCATATAAGAGTCCGGAAATGAGGGAAGCCCACATGACGCAATGATGACGTCCTCGTAAGCGGGCGCAATTTTAGAACATTTACCCAGACGGCAAAAGGAAAATGCGCCGCCCGCCCTGCCCATGCCAGGCTGCTACAATGTGGGTAACGAAGCTGTCGGAGCAAGAGATGAACCACTTTACCGTTGATGTCCTTTTTGATGCGGAAGCAGATGTTTGGGTCGCACAGTGCGACGCTTTGGGCATTGCCACCGAAGCAGCGGATTACGAGGCACTGACCCGCCGTGTCTGGGCCGTTGCACCGGAAATGTATGCCGCCAACGGCTTCGGTGCGCAGACAGATAATTTCCGTCTCGCCTTCCGGCACACTCAGGAAGCACACGCTGTCGCCTGATGGGAAAAGGGTACTACGACATCATCAAACCACTGCTGCTGGCGCATGGCTGCACCTTTGTGCGTCAAGGCAAAGGCAGTCACGAAATCTGGCAAAGCCCCATCAGCAACCGGCAGTTCGTTCTGCCCTATACCGTCGATTCACGCCATACCGCCAAAGGCATCCTCAAACAGGCGGGCATTAATCACAAAAACCTCTGATCATGACCACCCCCACCCCGTCCCGCTGGCTACCGCTGTTGATGGCCATCTCCATCTTCATGCAGATGCTTGATGCCACCATCCTCAACACCGCCCTACCGACGATTGCCGCCGACCTCGGCGTCTCGCCGCTCAACATGCAGTCAGCCGTCATCTCCTACGCCCTCACCGTCGCCCTGCTCATTCCGGCGAGCGGCTACCTCGCCGACCGCTTCGGCACAAAAAAGACCTTCATCATCGCGCTTGTTGTTTTCATGCTCGGCTCGCTGCTCTGCGCCGTCTCCACCAACCTGCCAATGCTCGTCGGCGCGCGCATCATCCAGGGCATGGGCGGCGCCATCATCATGCCCGTGCCGCGTCTCGCCATTCTCAAAGTCTATGAAAAAGAGCGGCTGATTACTGCCATCAACTACGCCGTCACCCCGGCGCTTATCGGCCCCATCCTCGGCCCGCTCGTCGGCGGCTACCTCGTGCAATACGCGAGCTGGCACTGGATTTTCCTCATCAACATCCCCTTCGGCATCCTCGGCATCCTTTTCGCCATCCCCATCATGCCCGATGTGTACGGCAAGATTACCCGCTTCGATACCGGCGGTTTCCTCCTCATCGCCGGCATGGCGACCGGATTGACGCTGGCGCTGGAAATCGCGCCACACGGCGAACCGGTCGCTGCCGCCCTCCTCTTCCTCCTCGCGCTTGCCGGCGGGATTGCCTACCTGCGCCACCCCCGCCGCTGCGATTATCCGCTCTTCCCCATCAGCCTCATCCTGGTGCGCACCTTCCGCATCGGCCTCGCGGGCAACCTCGTCAGCCGCCTCGGCATCGGCGCCATGCCCTTCCTGCTGCCGCTCTTCTACCAGCTCGCCCTCGGTTACGACGCCAGCAGCGCGGGCTGGATGATGGTGCCAACCGTCGTGGGCACCATCATCGCCAAGCCCTTTACCAAAGCCGTCATCGCCCGCTACGGCTACCGGCGCATCACCATCACCAACACGCAACTGCTCGGCCTGATGATGATGGCCGTTGCCCTGCCCCCGCCCGGCACCCCGGCCTGGGTGTGGGTCGTGCTGCTCTTTATCACCGGCTTTGGCAACTCGCTGCAATTCACCGCGATGAATACCCTCGCCATCGCCGACCTGCGCCCCGACCAAAACAGCGCCGGCAACAGCCTGCTCGCCATCAACCAGCAACTGGCGACCGGTTTCGGCATCGCCATCGGCGCGCTCCTGCTCAAAACCCTCAGCCTGCCCACCGTCAGCCACGGCGATCTGTACATCGCTTTCCGCTACACCTTCGCCGCTGTCGGCCTCATCACCTTCACCTCCTCTGCCGTCTTCGCCCGTCTGCACAGTCAGGACGGCGAGCGCCTGCTCGAAGGCAATAGCCATCCCGGAAGATAAACCGGGGGCATTGACGCGCCTCGCCGGTTTGCCTGCCACGTCGCTTGATGGCATTCCTTTCTGTCCAGCGTCAAGAAATGCAACAGCCTGCTCGGTGGGCTGAAGCCCACCCTACGCATCCCCAGCAACCACGCCACTTGGCGGAGCCGGTATCAGGACTTTGCCTTACAATAGCCGCCCCATTTCTATAACCCGAACCTCACACATGACCCCGCTTATCACCACCCTGCCCGCTGCTTTCGGCCTCATCATGGGCGTCGTCGGCCTCATCTTCGCTACCGGCGACAGCGCCCACCCCTTCTGGCGCCGCTTCTACGCCATCATCCCCGGCATCATCCTCTGCTGCTTCGTCCCGGCAGGCCTCAACAGCGCCGGCGTCTTCGCCCCCGGCCTCGGCAAACAGATTTACGGCTTCGCCGCGACCTACCTCCTCCCCGCCAGCCTCTTTCTCATGACGCTTTCCATGGACGTACCGAAACTCATCGGCCTCGGCTGGAAAGTGCTGGCGATGTTTTTCACGGCGACGCTCGCCATCATGCTTGGCGGCATCATCAGCTTCACCGTCTTCCACTTCATCGCCCCGGACTGGGTGGACGGCGAACACATCTGGCGCGGCTTCTCCACCCTCGCTGGCAGCTGGATCGGCGGTGCGGCAAACCAGGCGGCGATGAAAGAACTCTATCAGGTGGATGACGCCCTCTTTGGCACCATGCTGCTGATCGACGCCACCCTCGCCTCCGTCTGGCTCTTCGCCATCCTCGCCATGGCGCGCCACGCCGCACGCATCGACCGCTGGCTGCGCGCCGACACCAGCGGCATCAACGCCGTTATCGACACCGTTGAGCGTTACGAACGCGAACACGCCCGCATCACCACCCTGCCTGACCTGATGAAAATGCTCGGCCTCACCTTCGCCGTGGTCGGCCTCGCCCATCCGCTGGGCGGCGCACTCGCGGCGTGGTTCGCGCAATTCCCCCGGGCCGTCGAATACAGCCTGAACAGCGCCTTCTTCTGGCAAGTCATCAGTGTCACCCTCGCCGGTTTCTGCCTCTCCTTCACCCGCGCCCGCCACCTCGACCACGCCGGCGCCTCCAAACTCGGTACGGCGCTCATCTACATTCTCATCGCCGCCATCGGCATGCAAATCCAGCTGCACGGCATTTTTGACCAGTGGCGCCTGCTGCTCGTCGCCGCGTTGTGGCTCGCCGTGCACATCGCCATCGTCTTCGCCGTCGCCCGCCTCATCCGCGCTCCGCTTTTCTTCCTCTGCGTCGGTTCAAATGCCAACACCGGCGGCGCCTCATCGGCTGCCATCGTCGCCACCGCCTTCCACCCTGCCCTCGCCCCGGTCGGCGTGCTGCTCGGCATCCTCGGCTACACCCTCGGCACCATCGGCGGCTACTTCACCGCAGAAATCCTGCGCCACATCGTCGCCCCATGAGCACCGACTACCACCGCCGCCTGCAACCCGTCATCCGCTACCTTGAACAGCACTACCGCGACCCGCCCGACCTCACCGCCATCGCGGCACTGGCATCCCTCTCGCCGTATCACTTCCACCGCATCTTCACCGCCGTCACCGGCGAGACGCTGGCTGCCTACCTGCGCCGCCTGCGTCTGGAAAACATCGCCCGCCAGCTCTTCTACGGCAAGGCCGATATCACCACGCTTGCCCTCGAACACGGCTACGCCAGCTCGCAGGCGCTGGCCAAAGCCTTCCGCGCCCACTTCGGCATCACCGCCAGCGAACTCCGCACCTGCCAGGATTTCGCCAGCTACCGGCGCGCCCTGCAAAACAGCAAAATCGGACACGGCCTGCGCAAAAACGGACACGCGGCGGCCAGTACCGCCGCTTACACTGCGCGCGAACCCAAACAGGAGAGCAACATGACAACCTTGCATACCGAACAGTTCGCCCCGCGCACCCTGGCTTACATCCGCGTCACCGGTGCCTACGGCGTCGGCTACGAAGAAGCGACCGGGCGCCTCTACCAATGGGCAGGCGCACACGGTCTGGCGGACGGCGAATGTATCTTCATCTACCTCGACCACCCCGAAGTCACCCCGGTCGAACGCTGCCGCACCGACATCTGCCTGAGCGTGCCACCGGATACCGTCGTTAGCGGCGGCATCGAAAAACAAACCCTGTCCGGCGGCAGCTACGCGTTCATCCGCCGCACCGTGACCGAACCTGCGCAATACGCCCAATATTGGCAGGAGCTGATGACAGCGGTCGTGGACGCCAAACTGGAAGTGGATAACCGCCCCTGCTTCGAGTATTACCACAGCTTCAAACCGCAGCCTTATGCGGCTGATGTCAGCTTCTACGTAGCAGTCACACTGTAAACCCGTACGGGGCGGTGCGAGCCGCCCCGTTTATTTGCGGTGGCGCGTATCATGAGGCGACTTCCCATTGAAATCCCGCCTATGCCCCAAGATCTCCCCCCGCAATCCGCCTCGCCCAGTGGCAGCACGCCCTCGCCGAAAAACCGGCACTGGCCGCCGCAGATGAAACCGTCCGCGCCGCCCTCACCGCCACCAGACCACACGGCCAGTTCACCGACTGGCTGGCCGCCGTCCATGCCCTGCCGCACGACCCCGCAGCCACCATCGAACTCAATACCGCCGCCGTCCGCGCCAGTAGCACCACCGCACCTTCACCGGAAGCGGGACTGCGTGCGTTGATGCCATGGCGCAAAGGCCCGTTTGACCTCTACGGTGTCCACATCGACAGCGAATGGCGCAGCGACGACAAATTCGCCCGCCTGCTCGCCGCCGGTGTAGATTTCACCGGCAAGCACATCCTCGACGTCGGCTGCGGCAACGGCTACTTCCTCTACCGCATGCTCGGCACGGGCGCGCGCTTCGCCCTCGGCCTCGACCCCTCCTGGCACTACTTCGCGCAATACCTCGCCCTGGAAAAACTGCTCGGCCCGCAGCACTGCGCCTACCTGCCGCTGACCCTTGACGACATCGCCCCGCGCGACTTCGATCTGACCCTGTCCATGGGCGTGCTCTACCACCGCCGTGAACCGCTGCAACATCTCGCCCAACTGCGCGATACCCTGCGCCCCGATGGTCACCTGATCCTCGAAACCCTGGTAGTTGATGGCGACGCGACGACCGTGCTCATGCCGCTGGAACGCTATGCAGGCATGCGCAACGTCTGGTTCCTGCCAAGCGTAGCGGCGCTCACCTGCTGGCTGCACCGCCTCGGCCTCGACCTCGAATACAGCGGCACACCCGTGCCCACCAGTAGCGCGGAACAGCGCAAAACCACCTGGAGCACCGACTGCTCGCTCGCCGACTTCATGCAGCCCGATTTCAGCGCGACTATCGAAGGCCTGCCGCCGCCGCAACGCGTTATCCTCATCGCCCGCAAAAAACGCTGACGCCGTATGCGTTGCCGCCTCCGCCCGTGACAGACTGCCCTTCCCCTTCCTGACCGCAGCGCTGATGCATGCCACCGACGACATCAACGTCCTCAATCCGCTCCATCGCATCAGCGGCGGCTTTATCTAATGCACGCCCCGATAATGTTGGAAGCCCTGACCGGTACCCAATATCACGTCTGCGGCGAGGGACAAATACGCGAGTAGCAGCCTGCCCGACGCCCCGCCAAGCGGGATAAATCAGGGGCTTGCCGCGATCACGATTTATCTGACCTCTGCGCAGACGGCATGCATTCCCCCGCTTGGCAGCGAAAAACCTTTCTTCTCACTTAATCCCCTTCCGGCGGTGCTTTGCCCAGCATCCGCTGCTGCTGTGCCACCACCCGCGCCGCCATATCGAGAAACGCCGTCTGTTCATCATCATCCAGCGCCGCCAACGCCTCGCGGTTAATTTCTGCCGCCGCCGCTACCGCCGCTGTTTCCAGGGATCGGGCGCTATCGCTGAGGTAGATCAGGCGGCTGCGCGCGTCATCCGGGTTGGGTTCGCGGCGGATCAGGCCGTCGCGTTCCATCCGCGCCAGGGTATTGGCAATGGTCGCCTGGCTCAGTTCGGCGCGCTCCACCAGTGCCTGCTGACTTTGTCCGTCCTGCTGCCAGAGTTCCAGCAGAATGGGGAACTGTGCCGGGGCAATGCCGAGTGGTTTCAGGCGTTCGTGCAGTAGCAGGGCGAATTGGCGCGCAATGTGGTTCAAGAGATAGCCCGCCGAGTGGGCGCGGAAAGATTCGCTCATGTTTAATTCCTGCAAAAATAATGGGTTGTAAATCTTAGCATAAAGATAGCTTGCTATCTTATTACATAGCTTGCTATACTTCTCCTCGTTGTATAGCTTGCTATAAACGTTCCCATTCACCCATACCAAGGAACCCGATATGAACCGCACTGTTTTACGCAAAATCCACGCCATTGCCGGTGCTGCTGCCTTCCTGCTGATTGCCTCCTTCTGGACATCCACCGTCATCAGCGAACTCTTCGGCTCGCAGGCAACTGTCGTCACTGTCAAACACGTCATCGTCTATGCCCTCTTCGCCCTGATGTTCTGCATGGCGCTGGCCGGGGCGACGGGCATGAAGATGGGCGGCAAGAGCAACCACCCACGCATCGCCGCCAAGCGCCGCCGCATGCCGTTTATCGCCGCTAACGGCCTGTTCATCCTCCTGCCCTGCGCCTTTTTCCTCTATTACCGCGCGGCGGCTGGGCAGTTTGATGCCGTCTTCTACGCCGCGCAGACCTTGGAACTGCTGGCCGGGGCGACTAACTTGCTGCTCCTCGGTCTGAGTATGCGCGATGGCCTCGCTATCCGTCGCCCGCGCGCCGCCTGATCTCCTTCCCTCAACCCTTAAACCCAGGAACAACCATGAACCGCACGAAAAAGACTCTCCTGATTACCGCCGGCCTGGCCGCCCTGACTTTGACCGCCGTCGCCCTTGGTCGTGACCGCCGCCCTCACTGTGATGGGCCTTCTGCCCAGAAAAACGCCGTGGTGCTGATTAACACTTTCTCTGTCCCGACGGGCAAAGAGGCCGCTGCACTGGCTTCATGGCAAAAGGCACGCGATTTTCTGCAAACCCAACCCGGCTATCTCGGCACCCGCCTGCACCAGAACCTTGATCCCAACGGTGCTTATCATCTGGTGAATGTCGCCCGCTGGCAGAGCGAGGAAGATTTCAAGGCCGCCACGGAAAAGATGCGTGCCGCCTTGCCGGATAATCAGGTGGAAGGTGTTATCGCCCAGCCGGGACTGTTCAAGGTGATTGACAGCGATATGCCCAAGGGCTTTGGCGGCGGTTTCGGCAGAGGGTGCCGACCGGGTAAATAAACGCTATCTACTAAAAAACCGCCCTGTGAGGCGGTTTTTTATAGTCTGCGGGAAGCCAGTGTTTACCCCGCTTGGCAGCTTTTTCCTGTCAGGCAAGCAGCTGCGGGAGAACTTGATCCACCCACGCCTCCAGCCGCTCTTGGGTTTTTTCCGGCTGGCTGTCTTCATCCAGCGCGAGGCCGATGAATTTGCCGTTTGCCTTCACCGCCTTGGAAGAGGTGAATTTGTAGCCGTCGGTCGGCCATTCGCCGATGAAGGTTGCACCTTGCGCGCTCAGTTGTTCGCCGATCATCCCCAGGGCATCCAGGTAGTATTCGGGGTAGCCGATCTGGTCGCCGAGACCGAACATGGCAATCACCGTGCCGTCGAGGTTGGCCGAGGCGATTTTGTCCACCACTTGTTCCCAGTCATCCTGATATTCGCCGTAGTTCCAGGTCGGCATGCCGAGGATGATGCGCTTGTAGAGGAACATATCGTTCGGGTCGTCGAGGTCGATGATGTTGATCGGCACGATTTCCAGACCGTGTTTTTCTTTGATGTAGGCTTCGATGCGGTAGGCAACGTCTTCGGTCATGCCGGTGGTGCTGCCGTAGAAGAATCCGATTTCTTGACTCATGGGGGGGTCCTTATGGTTGGCCGTGCAGGGCTTGGGCACAGGCGAGGGTATTGCGCAGCAGGCAGGCGATGGTCATCGGCCCGATGCCGCCGGGTACGGGGGTAATGGCGCCGGCGGTCTCAACGGCACTGGCAAAGTCCACGTCGCCGACGAGGCGGGTTTTATCGCCTTCGGTAATGCGGTTGATGCCGACATCGAGAACGATGGCGCCGGGTTTCAGCCAGTCGCCTTTGACGAGCTGTGCCTTGCCGACGGCAGCGACGACAATGTCGGCTTCGCGGCAGAGTGCGGGCAGGTCGGGGCTGCGTGAGTGGGCGACGGTAACGGTGGCGTTCGCGGCGAGCAGGAGCGCCACCATCGGCTTGCCGACGATGTTGGAGCGGCCGATGACGATGGCGCGTTTGCCGGCGAGATCGCCCAAGCGGTCACGCAGGATGAGCGAGCAACCGAGCGGGGTGCAGGGAATGGAAACGGGGTTGCCCGTCCATAGGCGGCCAACGTTAACGGGATGGAAACCGTCCACGTCTTTGTCTGGGGTGATGGCATTCAGCACGGCATCGGCGTCAAGGTGTTTGGGCAGCGGCAGTTGCACGAGGATGCCGTGCACTTGCGGATCGGCGTTGAGTTCGGCGACTTTGGCAAGCAGCGCTTCCTGAGTGGTGTCGGCGGGCAGTTTGTATTCGAGGCTGGCAAAACCCGCTTCTTTGGCCTGGATGCCTTTGTTGCGCACATAGACTTCGCTGGCCGGGTCATTGCCGACGAGGACGACGGCAAGGCCGGGCTGGATGCCGGTCTTCTCGCGGAAAAGAGCGGTATCGCGCGCCACTTCAGCGCGGATAGTGGCGGCAAAGGCTTTGCCGTCAATGATGTCTGCACTCATTGGGGTTCCCTTGTATTTCAGTTGGTTAATGCGGCGCGGATAGCGTCTGCGGTATCGCGCAATTCGGCCAGATCCGCCGCTCCCTTGCCGTGCGAGCCGAGCGTTTTGCCCGCCCACATCGGTATCAGGTGCATATGGTAATAGAAGACGGACTGTCCCGCCGCCTCACCGTTGTATTGCACCACGCGGATGCCATCCGCCTGCAGAGCCTGTTTCTGCGCGCGCGCGAGTTTCTGGCTGAAGGTGATGATGTGTTGCAGCGATGCGGGGTCGGCATCAAGCAGGTCGGTGGCAAAGCGTTTCGGGATAATCAGGCTGTGCCCTTTGCTTTGCGGGAAGGCATCCATAAAGGAAAAGAGGTTGTCGTCTTCGTAGATTTTGGCGCAGGGAATTTCGCCGGCCAGGATTTTGTGAAATATGGTGTCGCTCATGGTTTTTTTCTCGCGGGATAAATAAAAAAGGCACGGTAATTAATCGTGCCTTTCGTCCGTTATTTACGGCATTTAATCGGTCTGTTTATTGGATCAGCAGATCGTGTTCGCTGCCGCCGTGTTGCAGATGGTCAATAAACCATTGTGGTTTACGCCCCATGCCGCTCCAGGTTTGTTTCGGGTTGGCAGGATTGCGGTAACGCGGCGGCATTACGGTGCGTTGCACCGGGCCTTTATTGCCTTCCATACTGGTAATGAATCGTGCCGCTTGTCGTTGTGCTTCGGAAAGAATATCGCGGGCGCGTTTCTTCTTCTGGCGATCAATATGATTGATCAGCGCTTCAAAGTCATCGTTGTTCAGATTGTCAACTTGATTAAAGAGTTCTTCTAGGCTCATTGTTTGTCCTCGTTTGTTGTTAGAAAGCGGGAGAATTATATAGCGCTATTCGCCTATCTGTAAAGTATTGCCGCCGCTTTATTGCAAAATATTTTAATGCCTGCGGTTTTATTTTTTACATACCCAACAAATGCTTTACATACTGCCTGTTTTATCTCTTATTTTTCGTTTTCGGCCTCTTCTTTCAGCCTCTCGTAGCGCTTTTGCAAATTACCGACTTTCTGCCGTTCGTTAACCGGCAGGGTTGGATCTTTCAAGGCGCGCGATACTTGTGCTTCTGCCAGTTTGTAATCGCCAATCAGGGCATAGTATTTGGCGGAAAGCAGGAATTGTTCGGCGCTACGCTGCTGCCTATCAAGCAAACCGCCATAGACATCGTAATATTGCACCGCGCCGGGATCGCGGGCGATTTGTGCCTGTAAGAGTTTTTCCGCTTCCTGATATTTACCGACGGCTATTAAACTGCGGGCATAGGGAATAATCAGGTTTTCATTATTGCGCCAACGCTGCCAGGCTTTGCTGAGGATTTCTTCTGCTTTGCTATTGTCGCCATCCGCCAATGCCTGTTCGCCGTGCAAGCGGGCAAAAGCGGCGTTTTTATCGGCAGGCAGGCTTGGCAACAATACCGCCAGCGTGGCGCGGTCGTAGCGCCGCTCGGCATCCAGCGCCTGACGGTATTGGGCGGCAAGCGGATCGGTGGGTTGGAAATCGCGTTGTTTATAACGGCTATAACGCCCAATAGCCGCTTTGGCGAGTTGGTATTCCAGCGGATTACGGCTGGATTTATTTTTTTCGGCTTTTGCCAATTGGCGCTCAATACGGTTTTGCGGCAAGGGGTGGGTCAATAAGAATTCCGGTGGCTGACTGCCATGCGCCATCAATTTCTCGAAAAATACCGCCATTTGTGATTCGTCATAGCCCGCTTTACGCAGAATTTTAACGGCGACATCATCCGCCTGTTGTTCATGGGCGCGTGAATATTCCAATTGTTTTTCGCGCACATAGGCTTGCGAACCGATAATGGCTGCGCGCGCACCTTGCGGACTGTCGCCGGCAGCAGCAGCGGCAATACCGGCCAGCATTCCAACTG
This sequence comes from Cardiobacterium sp. Marseille-Q4385, assembly GCF_916618745.1. Taxonomy (GTDB): domain Bacteria; phylum Pseudomonadota; class Gammaproteobacteria; order Cardiobacteriales; family Cardiobacteriaceae; genus Cardiobacterium. The sequence continues at coordinate 2,065,701 of NZ_OU745373.1, read as the reverse complement.
CCTGCATCCAGGTATATTTTTCGGCGTTGGCAATAGAGCGCGCGATATGCGATTGGCTGACGTGGCCAATTTCGTGTGCGATGACCCCGGCCAGCTGATCTTCATTGTCCGTCATCGCTATCAGGCCGCTATTGATACCAATATAGCCGCCACTGGTGGCAAAGGCATTGATGGCGGGCGAATCGATCACAAAGAAATGATAGCCGGAAGCGGCGGGGGCATATTTGCTGAGACGATTACCCAATTCGCGCACATATTGGGTAATTTCCGGCTGCTCAAGCAGTTCGCCGTTTTGCCGCAGGCGGCCTTCAACCGCCATGCCGATATTGCGTGCTTTATCGCCGCTGAATATACGTTTTTCGGGATTACCGAGATCGGGCAATTCAATATCAGCGGCATGAACGCTGTACGCTCCCAAAGCAGCCAATAACATAATGAATGATTTGCGCATCACAGACTCCATTAACACAAGAAACCAAAAAAACGTATCTACCGTTTCAGACAATCGCGGCAGATACGCTTTATATTTAAGAAATTACAGCACCATCGCCGCCAGCCAGCCGGCCAGCAATAACGGTACGTTGTAATGCAAGAATGTCGGAATCACGCTGTCGCGGATGTGATTATGCTGTCCGTCGGCATTAAAGCCCATCGTCGGGCCAAGAGTCGAATCGGAAGCGGGCGAACCGGCGTCACCGAGTGCCCCAGCGGTACCAATGATGGCGACCGTCGCTAGCGGCGAAAAGCCCATATGCACGCAAATCGGCACATAAATCGCGGCGATAATCGGCAAGGTGGAAAAGGAGCTGCCGATGCCCATCGTCACCAATAACCCGACCACCAGCATCGCCAGTGACACCAGCGCCTTACTGTTGCCGAAAAAGGCGACGCTATCGCGTACTAGCGGTTCGATACCGCCGGTGGCATTCATCACGGCGGCAAAACCATTGGCGGCAATCATGATGAAGGCAATCATGCTCATCATGCGGATACCGCTATTAAAGACGGTATCTGCCTGCTGCCAGTGAATGACGCGTGCGACCATAAAAATGGCAAAACCCAGCAGGCCGGCGAGAATCAGCGAACCGGTATATTTTTGTGTCAAAAAAGCGACAGTAACGGCAATGATGGCGATGATGATATTGCCCGGTTTGATGGGAATCTGTTCCGCTACCCCTTCGACCGGCAGATTTTCATAATGACGCGGCTTGCGGTAGCTGTAAAAAATAGCCGTTGCCAACCCTGCAACCATACCCAAAGCTGGAATCGCCATTGCCTGATAAATATTGACGCCAGATACATCCATGCCGAATTTACTGATATTGCCGAGCAGGATCTTGTTCAAGAAAATATCGCCAAAACCATAGGGCACAAACATATAAGTACAAACCAAACCGAATGTGACCACGCAGGCGAGCATACGACGGTCAAGATTGAGGCGGTTCATAACCGTCAGCAGCGGCGGAATAATCAGCGGAATAAAAGCAATATGAATCGGCACCAGGTTCTGACTCATGATACTCATGGCAAGCAGTGCAATAATCAGCAGCCATTTCAGATAACTACCACTGCCGTGCGCAGCGCGTTTGACAATCACATTCGCCATTGCCTGCGATAAGCCGGAATAAGAAATGGCGACGGCGAAGGCACCGAGCACCGCATAAGACAAGGCCGTCGCTGTACCTGCGGCAATGCCTTCTTCAAAGACTTTGACCAGATATTTCAGTTTCAAAATGGTATCCGGCTCCGTAACACCCGCTACTTTATCCGGCGGAAAAGCGGCAAGAATAGTTTCTGCGGGAATATTGGCGACAAGTCCGCCGACAAAAGCACTGATAATCAGGCTGAACACAACATGCACGCGTGCCAGCGATAAAATCAGCATCAAACACACGGCAAGGACGACTGGATTCATGGGTAACTCCGAATAAAAACGGGAAAAATGCGCAGGCGGCGCATTATGAAACAAGAAAACAACGAGTGCAAAGTGTCTGGCCATAAATAGCCAATAATTTTGCTGATATAAGAGATAGTCATCACCGCTTTCCCATGAATTTCATGCGGTTTATGGACAAGCGGTACAGTGGTATGGTTTTTATGACGCTATCCGCAATTCAACAGGCAATATCTCGCATAACAAAACCGATACGGCTGCTGTCAGGGAGTCCATAGCGTTTTATTGCCATTATGAGTGGAAACAAGACTCTTCTCAGCGAATATCCGGATGAATTTCATGGGTTTTTATACCATATTATGGCTGCACAAATGTCTTTAGCGATAAGAGGGATAGACAATGGCACTACCCACGCAAACCCCGTACAATCCGCGCCGTTTTTCCATCCATCCATCATTCATGTTGAAAGCCGCCCTGATTGTTACCCTCTGCACGGCGCTGGCTGCCTGCACGCCAACGCCGCCAGCCTGGCGTTCGCCAGGTACTACGCGACCAGATACATCCGCTTGACCAGCAAGGAATCCAATGACCGACATCGCTCTCGACCCGCATCTGCATACCCGCATCAACCGCTTCTGCGAAATCGGCGACACCTTCGCTGCGCAGGGCGAATACCCGCAAGCCATCGAAGCCTACCAGTACGCCTGGAATCTGCTGCCCGAACCCAAAACCCGCTGGGAAGCGGCAACCTGGATACTCGCCGCTGTTGGTGACGCCTGGTTTCTGCACGGCGACTACACCCGCGCCCGCGACAAATTCCAGGCCGCCCTGCCCTGCCCCGGCGGCAGCGACAATGCCTTCATCCATCTGCGCCTCGGCCAAGCTCTGTTTGAACTGGGCCAGACGGCTGCCACCGCCGCATTACAACAGGCGCATAATCTCGGTGGCGAGGCCGTCTTTGCCGACGAAGATCCCAAATATCTCGCCGCTCTTCATTAAGGGAACCCCATGCGCCAAATCATCTTCGATACCGAAACCACCGGCATGAACTTCAATGGCCGTGACAAATCCGAAGGTCACCGCATCATCGAAATCGGCTGCGTCGAACTCATCGACCGCCGCCCGACCGAAAACTACTTTCACCAATACATCAACCCCGAACAAAGCATTGACCCTGACGCCGTGCGCGTGCACGGCATCACCAACGAACGCGTCGCCGGTGAGCCGACCTTTGCCGCTATCCTCAACGATCTGCTTGCCTATTTTGACGGCGCGGACGAGCTCATCGCGCACAACATGCCGTTCGACCAATCCTTCCTTAACCGCGAATTCAAACTCGCCAAAGCCGGCTTCAAACTCGAAGACCGCTTCCCGCTCACCGATACCCTGCAACTCGCCAAAAACAAAGTCCCCATTGCCAAATACAATCTGGACGCACTCTGCAAATACTACGGCATCGATAACAGCAACCGCAGCCTGCACGGCGCGCTGCTTGACTCGCAGCTCCTCGCCGAAGTCTATCTACGCCTGACCACCGAACAATCCGGCTTCGACTTCGCTGCCGCTACCGTGCAATCCGCCGCTACACCTGCTGAAACCATCATAACCACGATCAGCGCGAGCAGCGGTAGCTGGCAGCGCATCAACATCAGCAGCGAAGAAGCCGCTGCTCATCAGGCCTACCTTGAAAAAATACGTCAATAAGCGGCACGCCCGTCTGCTCTGCTACGCCGTCGCCAGCCTCATCAGCCTCTACTTCGGCACGGCCTTTGTGCATGGCGTTATCTGGCGCGGCGGTGCCCCTGTTGGTGCATGGCTGCTGGCGCTCATCACCAGCCTGACGCTGGCCGCCCTACCCTGGCTGTGGACGGTTTACCTGCACCACTACCGCCCCCAACCTGCCGCCAAACCACCGAGCATCCGCGAACAACTGCTAGCGCGGGCGATGGCCGACCTCGCTGCCCTGCGCGATAACGCGGCGCAATACCGCTGCCGTGCCGATGGCGAACGCATCGGCCTCCTCCTCGAACAACTCTGCAACCACAGCGAAATCTACCTGCGTGGTCTCGGCGATGATGACGATAAAATCCGCGCCAACCGCCCGCTGCTCACCGTCTATCTGCCCGAACTGGCGCATATCAGCCTGCTCTACCTGCAACTGCCCGCCGCCGAACTCGGCGAACATAACCGCCGTCAACTGCTACAACTGATCAGCGACACCCACGACCTCATCCGCAACGGCCACGCCGGGATGCGCGCCCGCACCCTGCACGACCTTGAAACCCGTATGGAAGTGCTGCGCGAACGCCTCGGCACACGCGAGCCCTGAGCCGTCCCGGTCATCTCTCTGGCTTTCTGCCTGACTGCAAAATCCCGCCAAGCGGCGTAAATACTGGATCTATCAAGCGGCGTTAGTCCTGCCTGTTGCCACGTATGCAGATGTTATCCCCTGATAAGCATCACTCCTGTCTTTGTGAAAATAACCGTGGAATTTCTAGATTTTTTTTACTATTCCCGTTAATCTTATTCAAGATTTATCAATCGTAGGGGGTGGAGAATCTTGTTTTTACCGGAACTTTAATTTGCGAATTATTAAAGCGTTTTCCCACGGAATGATTAATCACCGGAATGCCGCAATCAGGGGCATTCCGCCCATCAGAGGAGTTTTCTTATGTCGGAACCCACCCCACAAACGGCGCAGCAAGGCCTGCCCACGCTGCCCCAAAGTACTATCTGGATGATCAGCTTCGGCTTTCTCGGCGTGCAGACGGCCTTCACCCTGCAAAGCTCGCAGATGAGCCGCATTTTCCAAACACTCGGCGCTGACCCGCACAGTCTCGGCTGGTTCTTTATCCTGCCGCCGCTGGCGGGTCTTTTGGTACAGCCCATCGTCGGCCATTATTCGGACCGCACTTGGGCGCCACGTCTCGGTGGCCGTCGCCTGCCGTATCTGCTTTATGGCGCGCTGATTGCCGTGCTGGTGATGATTTTGATGCCGAACTCCGGCAGTTTCGGCTTTGGCCCGCTTGCCGCACTGGTATTTGGCGCGCTGATGATTGCCCTGCTGGATGTGTCGTCCAACATGGCAATGCAGCCGTTCAAGATGATGGTCGGCGATATGGTTAACGACGAGCAGAAGAGCTATGCCTACGGTATTCAGAGTTTTCTCGCCAATGCCGGTTCGGTGATTGCCGCCGTGTTGCCGTTCGTGTTCGCTTATGTTGGTCTCGCCAACACGGCACCGGCGGGCGTGGTGCCGCAGACGGTGGTGGTCGCGTTTTATGTCGGCGCGGCGCTGCTCGTCATCACCAGCGCCTTCACGATTTTCAAGGTGAAGGAGTACGACCCTGCCACTTATGCGCGTTATCACGGTATTTCGGTGCAGGACAATCAGGACAAGGTGAGCTGGCTGACGCTGCTGAAAACCGCGCCCAAGGCCTTTTGGACGGTGTCATTGACGCAGTTTTTCTGCTGGTTTGCCTTCCAGTATTTGTGGACGTATTCCGCAGGCGCGATTGCCGCCAATGTCTGGCAGACCACAGACGCCGCTTCTGCCGGTTACCAAGAAGCGGGCAACTGGTACGGGATGCTGGCGGCGGTGCAGTCCATCGCGGCAGTCGCGTGCTCGTATGTGCTGGCGAAGGTGCCGAACCAGTTCCATAAGCACGGTTATTTCGCCTGTCTGGCGCTGGGTGCACTGGGTTTCCTCTCCATCGCCTATGTCGGCAATAAATATGTGCTGATTCTGTCCTTTATCCTGGTCGGCATTGCCTGGGCGGGGATTATCACTTACCCGCTGACAATCGTGACCAATGCTCTTTCCGGCAAACATATGGGCACCTATCTCGGCCTCTTTAACGGCTCGATTTGCCTGCCGCAGATTGTCGCTTCGCTTATGAGTTTCGGCCTCTACCCGTTATTGGGCGGCACACAGGCCAATATGTTTATTGCCGCCGGGATCATCCTGCTTGCCGGCGCGTTTTCGGTGTTCCTGATTAAGGAAACGCACGCCAAGACGGATCACGCCTGATGGATGCGCTGTCCAAACCGTTCGGCACCCTGCACGGGGTGCCGGTCGTCGGTTATTACCTGGAAAACGCGCGCGGCACACGGGTGTGCGTGCTCAATCTTGGCGGTATCGTCCAGGATTACTCGCTGCGCACAGATAATGGCCGCCTGCCGCTGGTCATCGGCTACGACAACGCCGCCGATTATGTGCAGAACCCGTTTCAGATTAACAAGCAGATTGGCCGCGTCGCCGGACGCATCGCCGGGGCCGCATTCGACCTCTTCGGCAAACCCTGCCGCGTGGAGGCGAACGAAGGGCGTAACGCCCTGCACGGCGGTTCGCACGGGCTGGCGGGGAGGCTCTTCACCGTGCAGCGTCTGGATGTGCAGTTACTGCGCCTCAGCACGACCGTGACTGCGGTGCAGGACGGCTACCCCGGCGACCTTGAACTCAGCATTGATTACCAGCTGGACGCGGACGATCGCCTCATCCTCCGCTACGAAGCGACAGCACACGGCGACACCGTGTTTGACCCGACCCTGCATATCTACTGGCGCCTGCCACGCGGCCTGCATGGCTGCACCCTGCACATCCCGCAGGGCGAACATATCGTCGTTGATGCGGAAAAACTGCCGCTCAATGCAGACGACAACCCCGCTTACGACTTCCGCCACGCGCGTCCGCTGGATGATGCCGTGCGCGCGAGCGGGGGCTTTGACGACATCTACCGCGTCCCCGCTGACATCCGCCAGGCAGCAGCCATCCTGAGCACCCCCGACTACCGCGTCCGCCTCTATGGCGACCGCAACGGCCTGATTATCTTCACCGCTGCGCCACAGGACGGCACCGCGCATGACGCGGGCACTTACGACGCACTCGCCACCGAACTGCAAACCCTGCCCAACAGCCTGCACCGTCCCGAATACGGCGACATCCGCCTCAAAGACGGCGCGCGCCACCAATCCACCATCATCTTCCAACCCGAAAGAGGACACTGATATGTACCTGAGAATCATGGAAATCCACCCCTGGAGCATCCGCAGCACCAAACTGGAAAAAGAACACAAGCGCCTGCAAGAAAGCCTGACCAGCCTCGGCAACGGCTATATGGGCATGCGCGGCAACTTCGAAGAAACCTACACCGGCGACAGCCACCTCGGCACCTACATCGGCGGCGTGTGGTTCCCGGACAAAACCCGCGTCGGCTGGTGGAAAAACGGCTACCCCAAATACTTCGGTAAAGCCATCAATGCCTTGAATTACAGCAAAGTCGCCATCTACGTTGACGGCCAGGAAGTTGACCTCGGCAAACACGCCCCCACCGACTTCGTCCTTGAACTCGACATGCACAGCGGCGTCCTGCACCGCCAGTTCACCCTCTTCGGCGTCCAGTTCCGCATCAGCAAATTCCTCTCCGTCGCGCAAAAAGAACTGGCGCTCATCCGCTGGGACATCACCGCCACCGACGGCAAAACCCACAAAGTACGCATTGACGCCGTCATTGACGCCGACGTGAAAAACGAAGACGCCAACTACGAAGAAAAATTCTGGCAAGTACTGGCGCGCGACGTTGCCGCCGACCGTGGCAGCATCGCCACCCAAACCGTCGCCAACCCCTTCGGCGTTGACCAATTCATCGTCAACGCCGAACAAACCTTCGCCGGCGACTTCACCGCTACCGGCCATGACAGCAGCGACTGGCGCGTGACCAACCGCTTCGAAGCCGAAGTGGGCGCGACGCCGAGAACCTTTGAAAAACGCGTCATTATCACCACCAGCCGCGACTACGACGGTCTCGCCGCCGTACAAAAAGCCGGACGCGACCTCTCCGCGAACATCAGCGGACAAAACCACGCCGACCTCCTCGCCGCCCACGAAGCGGGCTGGAAACAGCGCTGGGATATCGCCGACGTCGTCATCAGCGGCAACGACGAAGCCCAACAAGGCATCCGCTTCAACCTCTTCCAGCTATTCGCCACCTACTACGGCGAAGACGCCCGCCTCAACATCGGCCCGAAAGGCTTCACCGGCGAAAAATACGGCGGCGCCACCTACTGGGACACCGAAGCCTACGCCGTACCACTCTACCTCGCCCTGGCCGAGCCGAACGTCACCCGCAACCTGCTTAAATACCGCCATAACCAGTTGCCGCAGGCCCAGCACAACGCCCGACAGCAAGGCCTCGCCGGCGCGCTCTACCCGATGGTGACCTTCACCGGCGTCGAATGCCACAACGAATGGGAAATCACCTTCGAAGAAATCCACCGTAACGGTGCCATCCCTTACGCCATCTACAACTACACCAACTACACCGGCGACGACAGTTACCTCGCCAAAGAAGGTCTGGAAGTGCTGGTCGAAGTCTCGCGCTTCTGGGCGGACCGCGTCCACTACTCCAAACGCCACGGCAAATACATGATCCACGGCGTGACCGGGCCGAACGAATACGAAAACAACATCAACAACAACTGGTACACCAACACCCTCGCCGCCTGGGTACTGCAATACACCCTGGAGGCCCTGCAAAAACACCCGCGTCCCGACCTCAACGTCAGCGACGCCGAGCGCGGCAAATGGCAGGACATCATCGCGAACATGTACTATCCCGAAGACGAAGAACAGGGCATCTTCGTCCAGCACGACGGCTTCCTCGACAAAGACATCCGCCCCGTCTCCGCCCTCTCGCCGGACGACCTGCCGCTGAACCAGAAATGGTCGTGGGACAAAATCCTGCGCTCGCCCTTCATCAAACAGGCCGACGTCCTGCAAGGCATCTACTTCTTCGGCGACCGCTACACCCTCGACGAAAAACGGCGCAACTTCGACTACTACGAACCGATGACTGTGCACGAAAGCTCGCTGTCGCCCTCCATCCACGCCATCCTCGCCGCCGAACTCGGCAAAGAAGCCAAAGCCGTGGAAATGTACCAGCGCACCGCCCGCCTCGACCTCGACAACTACAACAACGACACCGAAGACGGCCTGCACATCACCTCCATGACCGGTTCATGGCTGGCCATCGTCCAGGGCTTTGCACAAATGAAAACCTGGGGTGGTACCCTCAGCTTCGCGCCCTTCCTGCCATCAGACTGGACGGGCTACACCTTCCATATCAACTACCGTGGCCGCCTGATAAAAATAGAAGTGGATGGCAAAAACGTCACCCTGCGCCTGCTCAAAGGCGACGCCCTGCCGCTCAAACTCTACGGCGAAACCCTGACTTTGAAAGACAGCCACAGCGCGCCGCTGCAAAAGAACGGGTAAAAAACCACAGAGACAAATCCTTTCCCCCGCTTGCGGGGGAAGGTGTCGCACAGCGACGCAAGGGGGGAAGACTATGCGCAAACCCCGCGTACGCCGCTTGACGAATCTCTGTCGCGTACAAAAAACAACACAGGAGAACAACCATGACCTACCAAGCCGTCCTCTTCGACCTTGACGGCGTCATCACCGACACCGCCGAATACCACTACCTGGCCTGGAAAAAACTCGCCGAAGAACAGGGCATCCACATCGACCGCGCCTTCAACGAACAACTCAAAGGCGTCTCGCGTGACGATTCCTTGCGCCGCATTCTCGCCCACGGCGGCAAAAGCGTGGATGATGCCGAATTTGCCCGCCTGACCACGCGCAAAAACGACAACTACGTCGAAATGATTCAGGCCGTCCGTCCTGAAGACGTGTACCCGGGCATCCTCGCCCTGCTGCAAGCCCTGCGCGCGGCGGGCAAAAAAATCGCGCTGGCCTCGGCAAGCAAAAACGGCCCCTTCCTGCTCGAAAAAATGCAGCTCACCGCCTACTTCGACGCCATTGCCGACCCTGCCGCCGTCGCCCACTCCAAACCGGCACCGGACATTTTCCTCGCCGCCGCACAAGGCGTGGGGGTGGATATCCGCGACTGCATCGGCATCGAAGACGCCGCCGCCGGCATCACCGCCATCAAAGCCGCCGGTGCGCTGCCTGTCGGCGTGGGCAAAGCAGAAGACTTGGGCAGTGACATCGCCCTCGTCCCCGATACTGCCCACCTGACTCTCGCCTATCTAGATGAAGTTTGGGCGGCGCTGCATTGAAGCATCAATGCGGCAAACAAAATAAAAAGCCCCATGATGGAGCTTTTTCTTCTACCAAACTTGCGATAAAAAACCGGCTTGACGCCGGTTGTTTATCGCAGAAAGCGGCTTATTTCTTGCCGTATTTGCGTTTGAAGCGATCCACACGACCGGCGGTATCAACAATGCTCTGTTTGCCGGTATAGAACGGGTGGGATTGGCTGCTGATATCAACGCGCACCAGCGGATATTCTTTACCATCGGTCCAAGTGATTGTTTCTTTGGTCTCGACGGTGGAACGGGTCAGGATGGCGAAGTCGGCGCTGTTGTCTTTGAAGACGACCGGACGGTAGTTCGGATGAATATCGGGTTTCATGAAATCTCCTAAATTCGGTTTGCTATGGAAAAAACCGCGCGATTTTATCGGTTTACGGTTACTGTTGCAAGGAGGACCTGCCGACTCCCACCATCGCGTGATTTTTCAAGTCTAGATTCGGTATCTGCTGCGTTAAAAATATTCGTAAGCGTGTACACCTTACTGCACTTTTTGCCTTGCATCTGCTGTTTTTGCTACAAAAAGCCGCTGTGCAAGTCGCAATCAGCAGGCTCTAGCCTGCCATTGCTGCGTAAACACGGCGGCAAGCGCATCGCCCGCTGCTGTTGGGCTGAGAGGAATGCCAAGATCACGCAATTGGGTCATGTGCATCCCAACGAGACCGCAAGGGTTGATACGGGTGAAGGGCTCAAGATCCATATCCACGTTCAGGGCAACACCGTGATAGGTACGACCGTTACTTACTTTCAGGCCGAGCGAGGCAATTTTATCGCCTGCAACGTATACACCAGGGGCATCGGGACGAGCTGCAGCGTTAATACCGTGCGTCTGCAAAAGGGTGATGACGCTGTTTTCAATCATGCTGACCAGGGAACGGATACCAATATTGCTACGGCGGATGTCAAGCAGCAGGTACATGATGATTTGTCCGGGTCCGTGGTAGGTGATTTGTCCCCCCCGGTCTATGTGAATGACAGGAATATCGCCGGGGGCGAGCAGGTGCTCAGTCTTACCCGCCTGTCCTTGCGTAAACACCGGTGGATGCTGCACCAGCCACAGTTCATCCGCACTGTTTGTGTCGCGCGCAGCGGTGTAAGTCCGCATCGCGTCCCATGTTTCCAAATATGGGCGCAGACCAAGATGGCGGATATGCATGGGGTTTAGAAAAGCAGTTTGATGCTATGCCAAGAACGTTTGAAGAAACCCGCTTTATCTACGGCTTCACCTGCAACTGCGGGCAGGGTGGCATAGACTTTGTCCCCAATTTTGACGCGGATGGTACCAATTTCTTGCCCGGCAGTAAGCGGGGCAATGATGGGCTTATTCAGGTCAAGCGAGACTACGACTTTGCTTTTATCGCTCACCGGCAGCATGAGTTTGACATCGTGCTGTGGGCGGACGTTGATTTCATTCACTGTGCCTTTGTAAACGGGAACAGCGGACAGATTCTGCCCTTCTTTGATGACAACGGTTTCTTCAAATTGGGCGAAACCGTAGTTGAAGAGTGCCTGAGATGCATCGTAACGATCACTCTCTTTGTCAGCACCAAGAACAACAGCAATGAAGCGGATGTTACCGCGTTTTTCCGAGCTAGCGAGGCAATAACCCGCTTCTTTGGTATGCCCGGTTTTCAAGCCATCAATACTGGAGTTACGCCACAGCAGACGGTTACGGTTGTCCTGCTTGATTTTGTTATAGGTGTAGTTTTTTTGTCCGTAGAGATGGTAGTACTGCGGATGGTCGTTGATGATATGGCGCGAGAGGATGGCAATGTCTTCCGCTGTAGTGTAATTCTTGGGGTCGGGCAGGCCAGTCGGATTGGTGTAGTGGGTGTCCTTCATACCAAGCTGTGCCGCCTTGCGGTTCATCATCTCGGTAAAACCATCCATTGAGCCGCCAAGATATTCCGCCAAGGCGACAGCCGCATCGTTGCCGGACTGGATAATCAGCCCTTGCAGCAAATCCTGCACAAGAACTTGTTTGTTCACTTCGATAAACATGCGTGAGCCTTCCTGTTTGTAGGCGTTTTGGCTCACGGTAATCGGCGTATCCGGGGTCAATTTGCCGTTTTCCAGCGCTTCGACCACAAGATAAGCTGTCATCAGCTTGGTAATGCTCGCCGGCGGCAGTTTTTCGTTGGGATTTTTGCTGAGCAGTATTTGCCCGCTTGCCGCATCGGTCAGGATGTAACTTTTGACTGGCAGCTCAGGAGCGCCTTGTGCTAAGACAAAGCCGCTGTAAACAGCGGCAATGATCAGGATAAGTTGACGGAACAGCTGTCGCATCACGTTTCCTATTGTAGTGCGCGGATTTGAACCTGGGCAACACCTGCATTGAGGGTACCGAGTTCTTGTGCGGCAGCCCGGGACAAGTCAAGGACGCGATTGCCGTGGAAAGGTCCACGATCGTTGATACGAACGACGACTTTGCGTCCGTTGGACAGGTTGGTGACTTCAACACGTGTACCCAGGGGTAATTCTTTGTGTGCTGCTGTCATTTCATTCATATTGTAGGTTTCGCCGTTGGCAGTTTTGCGACCATGGAAGGGGTTGCCGTACCAAGAAGCGGGACCTTGTTGTTCGAAACCTTTGCTGTCAGCCAAGGTTTGGTAGCGTTTACCAAGAACGGTATAGCTGTAGCTTTTGCGACCACTGCTTTTGGTAATGACATCACCTTTGGCGTTGTTATCTACGAGGTTGCGCAGGTTTGGGCGGGTAAAGTCAATATTGCGCAGGGCTTTTCTGTCTTCACCGGCAAGCAGCGCTTTGGTTTTGGCTTCTTGCGAAGCGAGGGTTTTTTGCGGTTGGGTAAAATCGATTACTTTAACGATATTCACCTGCTGTTCTGCTGTAGCCGACGTGGGTTCGGCTTTATCCGCCGCTGTTTCTTCCGCTTGTGCGGTAAGTGCAGCCGCTGCGATAGTTAGAACCAGAAGTTGTTTTACGTTCATTATCTCAATTTGCTCTCTCTTTTGTGTCTGATTCGGTCGGCAAGATCGCCGACCGCCATGGCATAAAGCGGGGACGCATTATAGCGGGTGACAACGTAGAAGTTGTTATAGGTTATCCACCATGCTTTTTCCTGCTCTGATGCGTCAACGACAAGGCTTCCGACTGTTTCCGTGCCATTATCACCGATTTCTTTTATTAAATCTATGTCATTTTTTAAATTGGAATCTGTCAAAAGTGTATGGATTTGGTAATGCGGTTTGTGGTTATTGTCGAAAGCGGGGAGCGAGGGTTCCGTGGACAGGCGATATTTGTAGCGTCCACCCTTCTGCCAGCCGCGTACTTGCAGGTAATTGGCGATACTGCCGATGGCATCGGCTGGGCTGTACCAAAGGTCAATACGTCCGTCCCCATCAAAATCCACTGCATCGTTGTAGTAGCTGCTTGGCATGAACTGCGCCATGCCCATCGCTCCGGCGTATGAACCTTTGATGGCAAGCGGGTTACGGTTTTCCCGCTTGGCGAGGCGGAGGAAGTAATCGGTTTGTTCGCAGAAAAACGGAGCGCGCGGTGGGTAATCAATACACAGGGTCAGTAGCGATTGCCATACGGGAGTGGTGCCCGTGACTTTTCCATAGCGGGTTTCTACGCCGAGGATGGCAACGATGATGGCGGGATCAACACCGTATTGTGCTTCGGCGCGTGCCAGAGTAGCCGCATTAGCATCCCAAAAGGCGACGCCGTCATCAGTGCGCGCCTGATCTTCGAAAATTTTGCGGTATTCGTACCACGGCTTGGTTTTTTCTGCCGGTTTGCTGATTTTGGCAAGGACACCGTCATCGCGTCCGACGGCCAATAGCAATGCTTGCAGGTAGTCGGCGTCATAGCCGTCGCGGGCAGCGAGTTCCTGCATCATTTTGATGGCGGCGGGGTTGGTGCCGTAGCTGTTGTCGGCTATGGCATGACTGCTGAGGATGCAGGCAGTGAGTAGTGTGAGCAATCGGCGTATGGTCATAGGTGTTCCTCATCTTTTTTTTCGCGGAAGCCACCGGCAAGATTCATCGCCAAGGCAAAACCCGCCATCAGCGACAGGATGGAGCTGCCGCCGTAACTGATCATCGCCAATGGCAACCCAACCACCGGCAGGATACCGCTGACCATGCCGATGTTGACGAAGACATTAATAAATAAGGTCAGGAGGATGCTGGCCACCATGATGCGAGCGAAGCGATCCGTGAGATGCAGGGCGAGGTAGAGCCCGCGCGCAATAATCAGGCCGTAGCAAAGCAGTAACAGGCCGACGCCAATAAGGCCAGTTTCTTCAGCGATGACGGCGAAGATGAAGTCGGTGCTGGATTCAGGCAGGAATTCGAGCTGGGATTGGGTGCCCTGCATATAGCCTTTACCGGACAGACCGCCGGAGCCAATGGCGATTTTCGACTGAATGATGTGGTAACCGTTGCCAAAGGGATCCGCTTCGGGGTTAAACAGGGTGAGGACACGGTCACGCTGATATTCTTTAATACCAAACATCCAGAAGAGCGGCAAACCGATGGCGGCCAGCACCCCACTGAGGGCAATAATCCAGCCGGGCAGTCCTGCGAGGAAAAGGGTGACAAAGCCGGAGGCACTGACCAGTAACGCAGTACCGAGGTCAGGCTCCATAAAGATCAGAACGACCGGCACGGCAATAACAAGGAGCGCGAGAATGACGCTGCCAATACTGGGAATAGCGGCGCGAATGGTAACAAGCCAGGCGACCATCAGCGGGATAGTCAGCTTGGCAAGTTCGGACGGCTGGATGCGGACGATACCGAAGTTGAGCCAGCGCTGCGCGCCGTTGCTACGGGTACCAATGATCAACACCAGCAACAGCAATATCAGGGTCAACCAATACGCGGGAGCGGTGAGGCGGCGGATGTAACGCGGCGGCACGGCGACAATGGCCAGCAAGACACCGATAGCAGCAGCGAAGCGCAGGGTTTGCCGCATCAGGATGTCTTCATCGCCACTGCCCGCACTACGCAGAATCAGCAGGCTTGCCGCCATCAATACCAGCAGGCCGAACAACATCGGGATATCGATACGGCGCAGCCATTCGCCGACCAGTTGCCGGACGTTTTTTTTGCGCACGTCATGCATTAGCATCGTTCTGCCCCTTGAGGTAGTAATCGGTAATTTGCCGCACCAGCGGCGCGGCGGTAGAACTGCCGCCGCCGCCACGCTCAACGACCATGCTGATGGCAACGCGCGGTTTGTCGGCGGGAGCGAAGGCAATAAACATGGCGTTATCCTGCTCTTCTGCGCCGAGTTCGTGTGCGTGTACCCGCCGCTCGGTTTTGAACGATACTACCTGCACCGTGCCCGATTTGCCTGCCATGCGGTAAGTCAGCCCGCGCGAAATATTGCGTGCGGTGCCGTAGGCACTGTGGATGACGTTGACCATATCCTGGCGCACCGTGTTCCAGATGCCGGATTCATAGACGGCTACTTTCCCGGTATCGAGCGGTGCTTTGACGGCAGTAAACGTTGCCGTTTCCGGGTCGTAATAGCGCTGCAACAGGCGCGGCGTGAATTCGCTGCCGTCGCGGGCAATCAGCGCCGTCATATAAGCGAGTTGCAGCGGCGTGGTGGTAAAAAAGCCCTGACCGATGCTGCAATTGATGGTATCGCCGATAAACCACGGCACTTTGAAACGCTTTTGCTTCCACTCGCGCGTCGGCACGATGCCGCTGCCTTCATCCGGCATATCAATACCGGTCGGGATACCGAGACGGAAATGGCTGGCAAACTCGGCGATACGGTCAATACCGAGCTGGTAGCCGAGGGTGTAGTAATACACATCGCAGGATTGTGCCATGGCGCGGTCGGCGTTCACCGAACCATGTCCACGCCGGTTCCAGCAGTGAAAGCGCCGTGCCGCACCGGGCACACGAAAATAACCGGGGCAGTTCACGCGGGTATAAGGGGTAAACACGCCATAATGATAGCCGGCGAGGCTCATGAACGGCTTGATAACCGAACCGGGCGGATAGCGTCCTTTCAGGGCGCGGTCATACATCGGCCCGTGCGGGTCGTCCAGCAAGCGCTGGTACTGCCGCTGGGTAATACCACGCGCGAACAGGTTGGCATCAAAACCGGGCTTGCTCACCATCGCCAGCACTTCGCCGCTCTGCGGGTCAATCAGCACCGACGAGCCGCGATAATCACCGAGAATGCGGTAAATAAAATCCTGCAACTCAATGTCGAGGCTGAGATAAATATCCTGCCCGCGCACGGCAGGCTGCTCGTGCATCAGGCGGACAATATTGCCGTTGGCGTCCGTCTCAACCTGCTGATAACCGGGCATGCCGCGTAAACGGTCTTCATACTGTTGCTCAATCCCGGAGCGGCCGATATATTGCAGACCGCGATATGCCTCAGGATCCAGCGTTTCCAAGTCTTCCTCGCTAATGCGGTTGGTGTAACCGATAACATGCGAGGCGATTTCGCCATAGGGGTAATAGCGCTCGTAATATTCCTCGACCGACACCCCCGGCAAGCGGTAAAGCTGCACAGCCAGGCGGTAGTAATCCTGCTCGCTGATAGAGGCTTTCAGTACTGCCGCTTCATAGCGCCGTGTCTGCTTGTACAAGCGGAAAAAGCGCTCACGTTCTTCCGGCAAGAGCGGCAGGATTTCGTCCACCGCATCCACCGTTTCGCGTACATTCACCGTTTGTGACGGACTGATGATGACGCGGTAGCGCAGAATATTCTCGGTCAGCGCCCGTCCCTTGCGGTCAAAAATCGTGCCGCGTTCCGGCACAATCGCCTTAAGACGCATCCGGTTACTCTGCGAGCGGGTGCGGAAATAATCATAACGCAGCACCTGCAAATACCCCATGCGGGCAAAAAGGCCGAGAAAACCGGCAAACACCAGCAGGGCGGAGAGGACAATACGGCGCGAAAACGACTGATGCAGGCGGGTTTCCTCATCGCCCTGCTCGCCACCGCTAAGCGGGTCGGCGCGCCAATCTTGCGGCTTCACACATAATCCCCCAGCACACGACGCACAGCGCGGTCAGCCAGCCAACGTAAAAAAGGCAGACAGAACAGCGCCAGCGCCCCACCCCATAGCCAGCCGGGCGGTGCAGGCACGCCCTGCCAGGCAAAGAGCATCAGGCAACGCAGTACCTGCAAGGCAAACGCAAGCAGACACAGCACCAGCACACTCACCGCCGGTGCAGCCATACGCCATACCCCGGGAAACGGCAGCGACATCAATGCCGCCAGTGCATAGAACAGGGCGTGAAAACCAAAAGGCGCGGTGGAAGCCACATCCATCAACAGACTGATCGGCAGCAGCCAGCGCCACAGTGGTAGCTGCGGCACAAACAAAAAGAAATACAGGGCGACAATCACAACGACATCCGGCAGGACAAACCAGGACGCATAAAAATCTGCCCCCACCATCAATGCCCACAACAACACAAACAGCAGACCAACCGGATAACTACTGCGCATTCGCATGGGATCCCCCTTCGGGCACATTCCCGTTCTTATCACCTTCGCCAGCCTCTTCCTTTGCGGCCACCGTCTCCGGCAGCGGCGGCCCGACCGGCACAACCATCTGCGGCTGATAGGCAATATGCCGCTGGTCAAGCAGCAGCACTTCCAGCATGGATTGCAAATGCGCCAGCGGCCGCAAGCGCACCGTCATGGATGATGAACGACTGTCCCGCTCAACGGCGGTAACCTCAGCGACTGGATAACCACGCGGATAAATCCCGCCCAAACCTGAACTGACCAAGCGATCGCCGACCTTGATATCGCTGTCGGCGCGCAGAGTGGGCATTTCCAGCGAGCCATAACCGGTACTGCCGAAGACCAGCGTGCGCTGCTGCGTGCGCGCCACATAGACTGGCACCCGGCTACGCGTATCGGTGATCAGCATTACCCGCGATTCATGCGCGAAGACCTCGACCACCTGTCCGACCAGGCCATACGGATCAATTACCGCCTGATTGACATACACGCCATCCTGCGTGCCCTTGTTCAGCGTGACCAGCTCACGATAGCCGTCAATGGACGTATCGCTCAACTCGGCAATCAGCACCGGATCCGTCACATCCAGCAGCGAGTCCATCAACATGCGCAAGCGGCGGTTTTCCGCTTGAAAATGCCCCAGTAGTTGCACCTGTGCGCGCAATTCCTGATTTTCCTGCTGCACCTGCAACAACAACGCGTGTTCATCCTGATGCGCTGCCAACTGCTGCCACCCCGCCTGCGACCAGCGCATTGGCGTGTGCAGCACCGTGCGCACCGGGGCATAAACCCCGTCATGCAACCAGGCGTAGGGATACGTCAACCAGCCACGCTGAGAGAGCACCAACAAAAAGACCGCAACAAACAGCGCCCCAAACACAGGACGCAGCCGCAATTCCTGCGGCGCATCCGGCGAAAAATCAAACCACATCGTGCAATCAGGACATCAAAAACGATGCCACGCCACGCTGATCTAACAATTCCAATACCTTGCCGCCACCGCGCGCAACGCACGTCAACGGATCCTCGGCAATAATCACCTTCAAGCGGGTCTCTTCCATCAACAAACGATCCAGATCACGCAGTAGTGCCCCGCCGCCAGTCAAGACAATACCGCGATCGGCTACGTCCGCGGCCAACTCCGGCGGCGTCAACTCCAACGCCTGTTTGATTGCGCGCACAATCCCGCCCAGCGGTTCCTGTAATGCTTCCAGCACCTCATTCGAATTAATGCTGAAGCTGCGCGGCGCGCCCTCCTGCTGGTTTGTACCGCGTACTTCCAGTTCGCGAATTTCTGAAGACGGATAAGCACAGCCAATTTCCTTCTTGATCCGCTCTGCCGTCGGCACGCCGATGACAATGCCAAAATTGCGGCGCACATAATCAATAATGGCGCCATCGAAACGGTCGCCGCCGATACGCACCGACGTCGAATACACAATCCCGTTCAGCGAAATCACCGCCACTTCCGACGTGCCGCCGCCAATATCGACGACCATAGAACCGTAGGCTTCGTCAACCGGAATCCCGGCGCCAATCGCGGCCGCCATCGGCTCCTGAATCAAAAACACCTCGCTGCCGCCGGCACCCTCTGCCGCATCGCGAATCGCGCGTTTCTCCACCTGAGTCGCTCCGGACGGCACACACACCAAAATGCGCGGTGCCGGGCGGAAAAAGCCCTTCCGGCGGTGCACACGGTGAATAAAATGCTTCAACATCATCGACGTAATCTTGAAATCAGCGATAACCCCATCCTGCATCGGCCGTACCGTGGTGAGATTTCCCGGCGTCCGCCCCAGCATCTGCTTCGCTTGCGAACCATAAGCGACAATCTTCTTGCGCCCGTCCTGCGGATCCTCGGCAATAGCGACCACCGAAGGCTCGTCCAGTACCAGTCCTTCGCCACGCACATAAATCAGCGTGTTAGCCGTCCCTAAGTCAATCGACAAATCACTGGAGAACATCCCGCGAAACAAATTAAAACCCATAAAAAAGCCTCTGCTTGCGAATAGAAAACCACCGAAAACGGTGCAAACCAAAGCGCGGTATGATACCTTCCCAAGCGTTTTTTTGAAGGATTTTTTAACCGCCATGAGCCAATTGGACCCCGCAACCATCGCGAAAACAGCCGCACTTGCCCAGCTCGAAATCAGCGAAACAGACCTGCCGCGACTCGCGCAAGAACTCGGCCAAATCTTCGAACTCTTCAACACCATCAACACCCCGGAAATCAGCGCCACCACCCCGCTCTCCCACCCGCTTGGTGAAACCCAGCGCCTGCGTGCCGACACTGCCATCGCGCGTGACATGATGCCGAGCATCGAAGAAAACGCGCCTGCCGCTGAAAACCGCTACATTACCGTTCCCAAAGTCATCGAATAACCCATGCACACCCTCAGCCTACGCCAACTCGCCGCCAAACTCGCCGCCCGCGACATCAGCGCGCGCGAACTCTGCGACTACCACATCGCGCGCATCGAACAACACAACCCGACGCTCAACGCCTACCTTACCCCGACCTTTGCCCATGCCCGCGCCGCCGCTGATGCCAGCGATGCCCGCCGCGCCAAAGGCGAGACCCTCAGCCCGCTGGACGGCATTCCAATGGCGCACAAAGACATCTTCTGCACCAACGGCATCCGCACCACCGCCGGCAGCAAAATGCTCGCCAACTTCATCCCGTCCTACGATGCCGGCATCGTCGAAAACCTTGCCAACGCCGGCGCCGTCATGACCGGCAAACTCTCGATGGATGAATTTGCCATGGGCTCGTCCAACGAGCGCAGCGCCTTTGGTGCCGTGAAAAACCCGTGGCAACACGAATACGTCCCTGGCGGTTCATCCGGCGCATCCGCCGCTGCCGTCGCCGCCCGTCTCGTGCCCTATACCACCGGCAGCGACACCGGCGGTTCCATCCGCCAGCCTGCCGCTTGGTGTGGCATTACCGGCATCAAGCCGACCTACGGCACCCTGTCGCGCTGGGGCATGATTGCCTACGCCTCTAGCCTTGACCAAGCGGGCGCCTTCGCCGCGAGCGCCGATGACCTCGCCCTCGTCCTGAACGGCATGGCTGGGCACGATGCGCGCGATTCCACCTCCAGCCCGCAAACTCGCACCATCTTCGACCAGGAACTCGACCGCCCGCTCACCGGCATCCGCATCGGCCTGCCGCGAGCCTACTACCGCGACCTCAAATCGCCGATGGCCGACATCATCCACGCCGCCGCCAAGACCTACGAAAGCCTCGGCGCGACCCTGGTGGACATCGATCTCGCGAACAGCGACGCCGCTATCGCCAGCTACTACATCATTGCCTGTGCGGAAGCCTCTTCGAACCTCTCGCGTTATGATGGCGTGCGCTACGGTCACCGCTGCGCCGACCCCGCAGACCTGCGAGACATGTACCACCGCAGCCGCAGCGAAGCCTTCGGTGCCGAAGTACAGCGCCGCATCCTCATCGGCACCTACGCCCTTTCCGCCGGTTACTACGACGCCTACTACGAGCAGGCCCGCCGCGCCCGTCACGCCATCCTGAACGGCTTCAAAGCTGCCTTTGCCGAAGTGGACATCATCCTCACCCCGACCACGCCGTACCCTGCCTTCAAACTCGGCAGCCGGCTCAATGACCCGGTGGCGATGTACCTCGGCGACCTCTACACCGTGCCGGTTAACCTTGCAGGGCTTCCCGCCATCAGCCATCCGGCGGGCAATATTGACGGCCTGCCGGTCGGCTGCCAGCTCATCGGCCCGCACTTTGCCGAACCGCGCCTGCTCAACTGCGTACACCAGTACCAGCAGCAGACCGACCATCACCGGCAAATCCCCGCTGCTTACCGTTAAACTACAAAAACCGCCCTTAGGCGGTTTTTTTATATCGCAAAACCGCCATGAAAACCTTTATGACCCGCACCCTGCATACCTTCGCCCTGCTCAGTCTCGCCGCGCTTATCTGTGGCCAACTCGGCCGTCTGCACTGGTTCGCCGAACTGTTCAGCCATTTCCTGCCCTATTACGCCGCCGTCTTCCTCCTCGCCGCCTGCCTGCCGCGCGGCAAGTATTGGTGCGGATTTTGGACGGTCGCTACTCTCGCCTCTATCCTGTGGCTGCTGCATCCTCTTTCCCTGGCAAACGCGCCCCCAACGGGAGAACGCCTCATCTGGTACAACGTCCACCTCAACAACCCCGACGCTGCCGGTGAAAGCCCTGCCCTGTTGGCAGAAAAAGCCGACATCCTCGCCCTGGCGGAAATCGATCTAGATAACCCCGGCTGGCAACGCCTGCGCGCGCACTATCCGCACGGCTGCCAACATCAGGAAGCCAGCCCGTTCGCCCTTGCCCTGTGGAGCGCCGAGCCGCTTGCCAGCTGCGACATCGCCTATAGCGACAATTTTCCCTACATCCGCGCCACGACTACCGACGGCATCGCCCTCTACGCGCTGCATCCGCCGCCGCCCATCAGCAGCGCCCTCGCCGCAGCCCGCATCACCTATCTGCACGACACCGCCGCGCGCATCGCCATCGAACCGCGCGCCTTGGCAGTTGGCGACCTCAACAGCAGCCCCTATTCCCCACATTACCGCGATTTCCTGCACACAAGCGGCACTACGGCGACCACCCGTTATCTCACCCCGACCTGGCGCCCGCTCTTTCTCAACCTGGATCATGCCCTCGTGAAAAACCTGACTGCCGACACCACACCGCTGCCGTGGCAACATTCCGATCATCGTCCGCTGCGCGTGGATTACCGCTGAACCAGGGTATTTCCCCGCTTGACGGGCCCAGCATTTTCGCCGCTTGGCACAGTCGCTGGCGATGCCCTATTCCACTTCCACCAAAAGCGGCAGATGGTCGCTGTCTGCATGATGGCTGACCTGGCAGTCGCCGGCAAAGGCGCCTTTGAGTAGGGCGTGATCCAGCGCTTTGTGCGGTTTCCAGCTGGGGAAAGTCGGGGCGTCGTCGCCGAGGCGGCGGTAGCCGTGGCGGGTGAGGATTTGCAGTTGCGGCGCGTCCGGGGTGCAGTTGAAGTCACCCGTGATCAGCACGTCCGGATAGGCGCTGAGGCGGTTCCTGATAAAGCGCAGTTGTTTGTGCTGGTCAAGCGCGCCGAGGCTGAGGTGGACGTTGGCAACGACGAGTTCGCCGTCGTCGCAGGCGACTGCTGCCGCCAGCACGCCGCGGCCGGGGATGCGCGAGGGCAGCGGCACATTCAGCACTTCGCGCAGCGGTCGCTTGCTGAGAATCAGGTTGCCATGCAGCGAGAGTTTGCCGAGGCGGCGGTTCACTTGCGCGAGGTGGTAGTGGAAGCCGGTCAGCTCGCGCAGCTGTTCGACGTGGTTCTTGAAGCCGTTGCGCAGGCCGCCGAGGTCGATTTCTTGCAGGCAGACGAGGTCGAAATCGCGGATGTAGGCGGCGATGCGGGCCAGGGTTTTGCGCTTGGCCGGGCCGGGCAGGAATTGGCGGTGCCATTGGTAGGTGTAGCTGAGGTAGCTGCGGGCGTTGATGGCGGCCTGGATGTTGTAGCTGAGGATGCGCATAGTCGGTGAGACTGGGGGGATGCGGCCATTATAGCGGCTATACTTGCCGTCTCTTTTCCACCACGAGGCGCCTATGCACTGGCTCGAACTCTTTTTCCTCTGCCACTTTATGCTGACGATTTCCATTGCCCTGCGCGTCATTTACGCGCGCCGTTCCAGTAGCGCGGCGCTGGCGTGGCTGGCGGTGCTCTTTGCCTTCCCCTATTTTGGCCTTCTGTTATACCTGTTGATTGGCGAGCCGAAACTGGGGCGGGCGCGCGCCAAGCGGCAGGCGGAATTGCACGCCTTTCACGACGCCTTTGCCGACCGTTTTCTTCCACCGCAAGCCGTGCCGCTGTGCGAAACGCGCTTCCGCCAGATTGCCCGCTTGGTGCAGGTGGAAGCGGGCTACGTCGCGACCGGCGGCAACGACACCCGTCTGCTCGCCGACACCGACGCCATCCTGCAAGCCTTCACCGCCGATATTGACGCCGCGCAACACTGCTGCCTGCTGGAGTTTTACATCATCGCAGACGGCGGCCGCGTGGATGCCGTATTGGAAGCGCTGATACGGGCGGCAGGGCGCGGGGTACGCTGCCAGCTGCTTGCCGACGCACTCGGCAGTCAGGGCTTCTGGCGCTCGGCCTGGCCGGACAAGCTGCGCACAGCCGGGGTTGAACTCACTGAAGCTCTGCCCTTCAGCCTGTGGCATGCGCCGTGGGTACGCGGCGATTTGCGCAACCACCGCAAAATCCTCGTCGTGGACTACCGCATCGCCTACACCGGCAGCTACAACCTCGTTGACCCACGCCTTTTCAAGCAAGACGCGGGCGTGGGCGAATGGGTCGATGCCGTCATGCGCTGCGAAGGTGCGGTGGCGCAGGAACTGGCGGCCGTGTTCTACGGCGACTGGGCGGTTGAGAACGAACACAACCTCAGCGCCACCCTCGAACGCCTGAACCGCTACGCCGACGAAATGCCCGACCGTGCGACCCTACCGCGCGCGACCGGCGGTGCCCTGCTGCAAGTCATCCCCTCGCATCCGGGCGGCGATACCGCGCTGGTGTACGACGTGCTGGTCAACGCGCTGAACATCGCGCAAGAAAGCATCATCATCAGCACGCCGTATTTCGTGCCGGACGAAACCCTGCTGAACACGCTGATTATCGCCGCCCGCCGTGGCGTGGCAGTCACGCTGATCGTGCCGCGCCGCGTCGATTCGCGACTGGTGCGCTACGCCAGCCGCGCCTACTACCGCCCGCTGCTGGATGCCGGCGTGTGCCTGAAAACCTTTGACGCTGGCCTTTTACACACCAAAGCCGTGGTCATCGATAACCGCTTCGCCCTTTTCGGCACGGTCAACATGGACATGCGCAGCTTCTACCTCAACCTTGAAGTCAGCCTCGCTGTCTATACCCCGGACACCGTCGCCGCTATCCGCACCCTGCTCGACGGCTACCTTGAACAGAGCGAAGCGGTCGAGCTGAAAAAATGGGAACAGCGCCGCCGCCTGCAACGCTTCATCGAACGCTGCGCAAGATTGGTGAGCCCGTTGCTGTAAAGAGGCTTGTCTGCGTCTCATATCGCTCCTACCATGACATCCACTACCACCACGGAGCAAACATGAATACCACAACCTTTCATATTCCCTTGGACGATGACCTGAAGAAGCGCGCCTTTGCCGTTATCGAGCGCTTTGGCCTGACCCCGACCCAGGCCGTGCGCCTGTTTCTAACCCAAATTGCGGAAACCGACAACGTACCGCTTGCGCTCGATGACCAGGACCATAGCGCCGAGTACGAAAAAAACCCCATCACCATGCAAGCCGTACAGGACGCGCGCGACGGCAAGGTAACCCGCTACGCCAGCTTCGACGACTTCATGGCGGAACTGCATGAAGAACATTGAGCTGACCGGCCAATTCAAGCGGGACGCCAAAAAACAATACCTGGAATTGCTGACCCCTGCCTGAGCAGAAGTCCTGCATTGCCTGTCCAGCGGCCTAACACTGCCCACAAAATATCGGGATCATGCCTTGACGGGCAATCTCAAAGGCATAAGGGACTGCCACATCAAGCCCGACCTTATCTTGCTCTACCGCCTGGAAGCAGAAAACGTAACCCTGATACGCCTTGGTAGTCACAGTGAACTCGGCATCACCTAAGCTCCTAAAAACGCCTGCAAAACCGCCGCTTCTTACCAATTGTCAATCCCTGGCCCAGCCGCTACCATTAACGGCAAACCACAACCAGCCACAGGAGGAAACATGGCGCTTTATGCCATCGGTGAGGCTCTCATCGACTTCGTTCCCAGCCGCAGCGGCAAACCCGACGCCGACATGCACTACACCCCCGCCGTTGGTGGGGCGCCGCTCAATGTCGCTGCCGCTTACGCCAAACTCGGCGGCACCAGCTACATCCTGAGCCAGGTCGGCGACGATGCCTTCGGCGCGCAAATCGCCGCCACCGCCGCTGCTGCCGGGGTGGACACTCGCTACCTGCAACGCACGCGCGAAGCGAAAACCGCGCTGGCCTTCGTCACCCTGCACGATGGCGGCGAGCGAGAATTTGCCTTCTACCGCGATCCCTCGGCGGACATGCTCTACGCGCCGGAAAACCTCGCCGCCATCACCCCGCAAGCGGGTGACATCCTCCATTACTGCTCGGTGTCGCTGATTCCCTGCCCGATACGCGAAGCGCACCGTGTTGCCATCGACAAATTCCGCGCCGCCGGTGCCGCCATTTCCTTCGACATCAACCTGCGCCTGCCGCTGTGGAAAAACCCGGCTGACCTCTACGCCGCCGTGCATGAATTTCTGCCGCTGGCCGACATCATCAAAATCTCCGACGACGAACTCGCCTTCGTCACCGGTGAAAGCGACCCTGCGCGCGGCATCCCGCAGCTCTTCCAGGGGCACGTCAAATACATCGTCTATACCTGCGGCGCGAACGGCGCGGCCATCTACGACCAGTACGGCGAACGTGGCCGGACGAACGCCTACCGGGTGAGCGCCGTGGACGCGACCGGCGCAGGCGACGCCTTCATCGGCGGCCTGCTCGCCGAAATCGCGCACCTCGGCCTGAGCGTGCGCGACGACCTGAGCGATGCCCACATCCATGCCCTGCTCGATCACGCCGCCAAAGTCGGCGCCATCACCACCCTGCAACGCGGCGCCATCAACAGCATGCCCGACCGCGCCCGCCTGCAAAACTTCCCCGCCGGAAAGCCGGAATGACCATCGCTTGCCCCGCCGCACTGCGTGACTTCCTCAATGCCCGGATTGGGCAGGATGGCGTCCTGTGCGGCAGCCTGCCGGAGGCCTATGCCGACGCCGACGCGCTAGACGCCTTTCAGGACGGCTACAAAGACGACGCATACGACGGCACAGCGGGCTACCTGAAACCCAGCCAGTACGTCATCTGCACCAACGACTTCGCCGATCCGTTCATCATCGACCTCGACGAAGCGGCAGCAGGCTATCCCGTGGCCTTTGCCTACCACGGCCAGGGCAGCTGGCAACCCTTTCCCGTTGCCGCCAGTCTCGCTGCCTTTACCGACACCCTGCGCCACCTCGCCGCTTGCGGGGACGACCTGGCACAAGCCGCTGCCTATATCGAACAGCACTGCGCAGCGGACAATCCATACTGGCAGGAAGTCTGCGCCGAACTGCGCGAAACCGCCGCCAACGCCGCCGCAGAAGAAGACGATCCGCCCTATGACCCCTACGACTGGGAACGCGGCAGCCTCGTCATCACCGCCATCGGTTCCAACCCCACCGCCGTGCGGCAATGGCTGGCGCACTACCTGAACCTCAGCCCGGCGGCAGCACTCGCCCTCAGCCGCAAAGCAGAAATCACCTGCGACGACAACATCGCCCGCAAATTCGCCGCCCCGCTGCTGGCCGCACTCGCCAAACGCGGCGCCACCGCCGCCTTCCGCCCCCATCACCCATCACCAGGAGATAACCCCCATGAATGAATACCGCCAGACCGCTGAAGCCATCATCGCGGCCGTCGGTGGCAAAGAGAACATCGCCGCCGCGACGCACTGCGCCACCCGCCTGCGCATGGTGCTCAAAGACGAAAACAAAATCGACAAGGCCGCCATCGACACCGTTCCGCTTGCCAAAGGCAACTTCCTCACCGCCGGACAATTCCAGATCATCCTCGGCACCGGCACCGTGAACAAAGTCACCGCCGAACTGCTCGACATCACCGGCGTCAAACAAGTCAGCACCCAGGAAGCCAAAGACCTCGGCGCGGCCAAAGGCAACCTGCTGCAACGCTTCGTCAAAACCCTGTCGGACATCTTCGTCCCCATCATCCCCGCCATCGTCGCCGGCGGTTTGCTGATGGGCCTTAACAACGTCCTCACCGCACACGACCTCATCATCAAAGGCAAAACCCTGATTGAGGCCTACCCGCAATGGGCAGGGCTGGCGGAAATGATCAACACCTTCGCCAACGCCCCCTTCGTCTTCCTGCCCATCCTCATCGCCTTCTCGGCGACACGCATCTTCGGCGGCAACCCCTTCCTCGGCGCCGTCCTCGGCATGATCATGGTGCACCCCGACCTCACCAACAACTACGCACTGGCCAAAGCCATCGAAGAAGGCACCCTGCAACACTGGAACATCCTTGGCTACGACATCGCCCGCGTCGGCTACCAGGGCACTGTGCTGCCCATCCTCGTCTCAAGCTGGATACTCGCCAAACTCGAAACCAGCCTGCGCCGCATCATCCCCGCCAGCGTTGACCTGTTGCTCACCCCGCTGCTCGCTATCTTCATCACCGCACTACTCACCTTCACCGTCGTTGGCCCGTTCACCCGCGACGCCGGTGTTGCCTTCACCGATGCCGTGCAATGGCTGTACAACACCGCCGGTGTCATCGGTGGCGCTGTCCTCGGTGCCCTCTACGCGCCCGTGGTCATCACCGGCATGCACAACAGCTTTATCCCGGTCGAAACCCAGCTCATCGCTGACATCGCCAAAACCGGCGGCACCTTCATCTTCCCCATCGCAGCGATGAACAACATCTCGCAAGGCGCAGCCGCCTTCGGCGCCCTCTTCTCCACCAAAGACGCCAAACTCAAAGGCGTCGCCTCGGCATCGGGCATCTCTGCCGTGCTCGGCATCACCGAACCGGCCATGTTCGGCGTCAACCTGCGCCTGCGTTACCCCTTCTACGCCGCCCTCATCGGCACCGCCTGCGCCGCCGCCTACATCACCCTCTACCACACCAAAGCCGTCGCCCTCGGCGCAGCGGGCATCCCCGGCATCATCTCCATCGGCGCGCAATACCTCACGCCGTACATCATCGGCATGGCGATTGCCTTCGCCATCACCTTCAGCCTCACCCTTCTCTTCTCACGCAGCCGCTACAACCCGGAACGGCAAACCGCCCCGGCAGCCGCTACAAGCGCGCCTGAAACCCAAGAACCCCCTCGCCCGCTTGCGGGAGAGGGGGCAGGGGGTGAGGGCAAACAAACCCAAACCGACCCCATCCCCGCTGAATGGGTTATGCCACTGACGGGCGACATCCTCGCCGCCAGCGACATCCCTGACCCAGCCTTTGCCGCTGGCGCACTGGGCGCGAGCTTCGCCATCAACCCGACGGACGGCACCGTACGTTCGCCGGTGAACGGCCAAATCGCCACCGTCTTCCCGACCCGCCACGCCATCGGCATCGAAGCCGACAACGGCCTGGAAATCCTCATCCACTTCGGCATCGATACCGTCAAACTGGACGGCGCGGGCTTCACCGCCCTCGTCAAAGAAGGCGAACGCGTCAGCGCCGGCCAAGCCATCCTGCAAGTAGATCTGGACGCCATCCGCGACAAAGTGCCGAGCCTTGTCACCCCCATCATCTTCACCGCTTACGATGACGGCGAAACCGTCACCATCGCAGACGGCAAACCGCAGATTACAAAGGCCTGACGAGTGCCCAACAAAAACGCCCCGCAAGGGGCGTTTTTCATGCCGGGCCGCCAAGCGGCATCGTTACTGGGCTTCGCATTAGGCGGCGTCGTTACTGGCCCGCCAAGTGAGGCTAAACGGGGGCGTCATGCGTGAAAAAGGTGGGCAATGCCCGCCGTGGTTTATGCCTGCTAGCTGTTTATTGTTTTGTGGTCGCAGCGTCAGCTTGGGTTGGTAGCGTATCTATCGGCGGGGCAGCTTGCGGCAAGGGTTGTTGTGTAGGCAGACGCGGCAGTTGCAGGAAGTCCAGTGCCTGATTCGCGCATTGCAGTGCGGTCTCCTGGGCGTAGTCGCGGATGCGGGCAGCGTCGTCCGCTTGCCACTGTTCGCGGCTCAACGCCTCCGTGCTTTTGCGGTCACAGCGCAGGGTGTGGCGGATGTTAGCCGCCGACAGGGTCAGGGTGATGTTGCTAGCATATTCAAGCGTATAGGTGTCGCCGGTGGCGTAGTAAAGGTGCCAGGCGACAGGACTGGTGCTGATGGTGAGGTTGTCTTTGGTTGGGGCGACAGTCGCCGGGTAGCGTTCGGCGAGCAGGCGGTTGAGGACGCGGGTGGGCAGGTTAGTGTGAATTTCTTCGGATATTTCACTTCTGACTTTGTTTTTCAGGGTGGTGCCGAGACCTGCACCTTCGCTGTTCAGGCGGTCACGCGGGGTATCGCCTTTTTCGGGGGTGTAGTTGTAACTGTGGGTGAGGATGCCCTGAGCGATGCCGGCGCCGATTTCGGTACCGATTTTGCCGCGCCGGGTGTAGATGCGTAGCGGTTCGTCGTAGTCGGCGGGTAAAGGCTGAACGACGATGCTGTGGGTGCGGATATAGGCGAGCTGTTCCGCTGTCAGCGGCTGTTCACGCTGTGGCGGCGCCATCATGCTGCACCCCGCCAGCATCACGGGGATGCTGGCGGTCCACAGATTATGGATGATGGCTCGCTTCATGCGCGGCGTTCGCCTTCGCGGGTGATGACGACCCAGCCTTTGAGCTGTTCGATGCGTTGCTGGCCGGGGAGATAAGTGCCGACGTGTTCGATGTTGGAGGCGCTATAAGCGGTGGCGGTGCGGGCCATTTCCGCCATGTCGCGGCCGAGGAGGAGGCCACGGATGGTACCAGCCACCATGGCATCACCGGCGCCGACGGTGCTGGCAACACGTACGCGTGGTGGTTTGGCGTGTACGGCTTCTTTTTTGGTGACGAACCAGGCACCTTGGCCGCCCATGGAGACGACGACGATTTTCATGCCGAGTTCGATAAAGCCGCGCGCTTCGCGGATGATGTCTTCGTCGCTGCTGAGTTCACGACCACACATTTCTTGCAGTTCGTGGATGTTGGGCTTGATCATGTCAGGCAGGATGTCGGCCTTCATGGTTTCTGCCAGTGCTTTGCCGCTGCTATCAACCACGATGTATTCGAATTTGCCGTGGTATTTGGCGACGATGCGGGCATAGAGGTCTTTATCGACACCGGCAGGCAGGCTGCCGCCCATCATCAGTACGCGCGCAGTACCGACGTTTTGCTCGATGTAGTCCCACAGTTGTTGCTGGTATTCTTCGGGGACGAAGAGGCCGGCCGGGTTGATGTCGGTGGTTTCGCCGTTGCTACCGTCAACGATTTTGATACAGGTGCGGGTTTCGCCGGGAATGCGGATGCAGTGGTCGATAACGCCGTGCTGTTTGAAGGTACGCACGAAACGTTCTTCGTTATCGGCGCCCATGAAGCCGGTGGCACTGGTGCTGATGCCGGCGTCGGCGAGGTTGATGGCGACGGTGAGGCCTTTACCGCCGACGGTGATATCCACTGCTTGCGCACGGTTAACGGCATCGCGTTGCCAGCCATCCACGTGAACGGTCATATCGATAGCAGGGTTGGCGGTGATAGTGATGACTTCCATTGGTTCTCCTTAGATCTTTGGGGGGATGTCAGACGCCGCAAGCGGCGGGTTAAGGGTAAATTTAGTAAAAATTTGCGCGCATTATACGGTTTCGTTATAGGGGCTGCGCTTTTTGTGCCCGTTTTCCGGCATGACGCCCGCCAGATGGAGCCAGCACGCGGTTTTAGCCATCGCTGTGCTTGGCGCTTCGGCTGTAAAAACGGCGCAATTCTTCGGCAAAGGCCGGGGCGCGCCAGGTGTTGCTGGCGGTGATATGCGCGGCATGCGGGATAATCCACAAATCGGCATCGGGGATGGTGTGATACATCTCGCAGGCGTCCGTCAGCGGGGCGATGGGGTCGCGGTCGCCGGTGATGATGAGGACGGGGCAGGTGATGGCGGCAAGGTCGTGCAGGCGGTGCGCGTGTTCGCTGCTGGTGGCATGCAGGGCGTCGCCGACGCGGGCAATGACTTGTTTCCACGCATCCGCTCCGCCTTGCGGGCTGTGCAGTTTTGATAGCCAGGCGGCGAGTCCGAAGTTTTCCCAGTAGCCGGGGTCGGCCATGCTGTGTACTTGTGCATGGATGTCGGTATTGCTGCGGTAGCTGATGCGGTAGAGGGCGAGGCGTTTGACGCGTTCGGGGTGTTTCAGGGTCAGCCACAGGGCGACAGCGCCGCCCATGCTGGAGCCGCAGAAGTTGGCTTCGCGGATGCCTTCGGCGTCGAGCATTTCCAGCACGGCATCGGCCATTAGGCTGATGGTGAGGCGTTCGCTGTCGAGCGGGCTTTTGCCGTGTCCGGGCAGGTCGGGAACGAGGACACGGTAGCGCTGTGCGAGGGCGGGGATTTGCGGCTGCCATTCTTCGCCGGCCATGCCGCCGCTGTGCAGGAGGACGACGGCTTGCGAGGCTTCGTGGCCGTAGGTTTGGTAGTAGATCATGGGTCGAGTTTTTTCAGCAGGTAGTTCATAAAGTGGGAAATGGGTTTGTCGCGGCCGTGGGTGGCGTAGTAGAGCTCGTGTTCGTCACGCGCGGCGCGCTGCATTCGCCAGCCGATTTCTTCACGATGGTAAAGGATGAGCACTTGGTCGCCCGCTTGCAGCGAGGTGGCAGCGTTAGGCAAGACGATTTCCTGCTGGTTGCGCAGCAGTAGCAGCGGGATGGCATCGTTGGCGGTTTGCGGGTCGTTTGGCAGCATCCACAGGCTTTGCAGGCGCAGCAGGCGGCCACTCTGCATTTCGTTCATGATGGCAGGCGCGCGCTGCGTATCGACTTTGAGGACGAAGTGATGCGGGTTGTGTTCACCGGTGAGCTGGGTTATGCGTTGCAATAGGCGCTGGCCCCAGGCGTCGTCTTGATGCCAAAGAACTTTCATGAAGCGGCTGAGTAGGGATTGGGCGATACGCGGGAAGACTTCGCTGACGATAAGGTCAGCCTCGGCCATGACGCGGTCGAAACCGGCGACGGCAAAGAGGCGCTGATCGGCGCTGTGGTTCTGTTTGCCGACGACGAAGAGCGAGGGGTGCATGCCTTTGGCGGTAACGGCGATGGAAAGGTTGTCCGAGTCCGATTTGTAGGCAGCGACGATGGCCTGGGCGCGGTCGATACGCGCTTCGCGCAGGGTGACGGCTTCGGTGCCGAGGCCGCGCACTTGCCCCGGCGCGCTTGGCAGGCCGGGGTCAATCATGGTGCAGTCCACCCCTTCGTAGTCGAGGAAACGTTTCAGGGTTTTGCCGAGAGCGTCGTTGCCACAGATGATCCAGTGCCCGCCGGGCGGCTGCGGCGGGGATTCGTGGCGCTCACCGGGACGGCCTTGCAGGCGGGTGACGAGTTCGGCGATTGCCGGGCGGCGCAGCGCGGTAATCAGGCGCAGGGCGAAAATCTGGTTGGTGTTGATGACGGCGTCGGTATCAAAAGATTTGGCGTTGGCGCTGCCGGCGCGGGTGTAGGTGCGGCAGATAATCTGGAAACGCGTCTGGTCAGTGGTGAGCAGGCGGGCAGCCAGCGCCACTTTGATGTTCACCGCTTCCGAATCGGTGATGGCAATGACGGCGCGGCAGTAAGGCGACTGAATCCCCGATTTGAGCAAGAGTTCGACGCTGAACGCGTCGCCATTGATGGCAAGCACGCTGTGCATTACGGGATCAAGCGCCATGCGGCTGATGCGCACGGGATCTTTATCAATGACGATGCACTGGTAACCGGCATTCAGCAGCAGATGGACAAGGCGCTGCCCCGCTTCGCCGAAACCGCAGACAATGCAGAATTTGTGCCGCTGCTTTGCCACCTGGCGGGCAAAGCGGCTCTCGCTGAGGGCGTGCTGGAAGGTCGGATCCTGCAACAGGGCGATAACCTTACCGATGGCGTAGAACCACGCCGGCACCGTGTAATAGATACTGAGCGCCACCCACATCCGCTGCCACTCGGAAAACGGCTGCGGCATCTCGCCGTAGCCGATGGTGGTCGCGGTATAGCTGACCCAGTAAAAGGCCTGAAAAAGGGTGAGATACGAAGGCTCGCCCTCGCTGTTTATCGTTGGAATCAACGAGATGCCGAGCATGGCGACGGAGTAGGCGACAAGCAGGATCAGCGCCGGGCGGCGCATCTGCCGCAGGATGAGGTAAACGACTTCGTTCATTGCGCGTCAGCGGCGCAGGGTGGCGGCTTCGATGACGACCAGCACCACCGAGATAATATTGGCGATGAGCGCGCCAGCGGTGAAAGAAACAATAGTCGCCATCGTGCTCGATTCGAGCAGCGAGACGGAAAACGTCCAGGCGCAGACGGCGCAGAAAAGCTGGACATCGGCGACGAGGCTGGCAGCGAGCATGAGCGAACCGAGATGCGAGCGGTCGCCGAATTTCATGATGGTGCAGACCAGGCTGATGATAAAAGCAAAGAACAGTTCGAGCTTGTCGTGATGCTCAGGGTTGCTAATTTCGCCATAGACGAACCCGAAATTGAGGGTCAACGCCAAAAGGACAAAAAAGCCGAACCAGACACGTTCACTGCGCATGAGGACTCCGTAATCAAAAGGAAAGCGGCGGTATTCTAGCAGCGACGGGCAGGAGGATTGCAAAGGGACAGCAACTGCCGCATAACACCTTGAACGGGCAATAAAAAAGCCGTTTGCACAATGCAAACGGCGGATTGTTTG
This sequence comes from Cardiobacterium sp. Marseille-Q4385, assembly GCF_916618745.1. GTDB lineage: Bacteria > Pseudomonadota > Gammaproteobacteria > Cardiobacteriales > Cardiobacteriaceae > Cardiobacterium. The sequence continues at coordinate 2,031,713 of NZ_OU745373.1, read as the reverse complement.
GTAGGCCCGGAGGGACTTGAACCCCCGACCAAGCGATTATGAGTCGCCTGCTCTAACCGACTGAGCTACAGGCCCGAAAGAGGCGCGAATCATACGGGATTTGCCGCCCGTTGTGAATGGGGTACGCCACTTTTATCCCGCACAGCATCAGTCATCATCATCATCGTCGTCACGGTCACGATAATAACCGTCACCATGTCTGTGTTTGCCGTGATAGCCGTAATAACCGTGCGGATCGTAATTACTATCGGGGTAAACCCGTACATTATCGTCGGTATGAGGATAGACATCGCCATTATCATCCGGATATACCTCGATATCATCGTTGTTATACCTGTCTATTATCCGGCCGGTTTTAGCATCCACATAAACCTCATAATTGCGACCGCCTTTGCGGATTTCGACTTCATAATAACCACGACCGTCACGGCGCTCATAATCCACATCCACCACGCGCCCCTGCACGACCGAATTGGCGATGAATGCCGCTTCTTCTGCGCTGATGCGGTGTTTCTTGGCCAGTGCTGCCGGACTGGTCATAGCCAGCGCCATTGTGGCAAGCGCTGCCAGCAGCCATTGTTTTTTCAGCATGATACGCTCCGGTTGTTGAAGTGCGGGCATTGTAGCGCCAGATAGATGAGCGGAGGCAGACGATAAAATGAAGAGCTGCTCATCATTAGGGCGTGATATATACTCGCCGCTCTTCTCTCTCATTCCCTCTCTCATCTCTGTTTATATTACGGCCCCCCCCTTTTCCCCTTATATCAAGGAATCCTGCCATGTCATCACAACCCGTCATCCAGACCGTCCACCTCTACAAACGCTTTGGCGACATCACCGCGCTGGATGATGTCAACATCACCGTCGCGCGCGGCGAATTTGTCGCCATCATGGGCTCAAGCGGATCGGGCAAAACCACCCTGATGAACATCCTCACCTGCCTTGATACCCCTAGCGAGGGACAGGTTCTCCTGAACGGTACCGACGCTGCCGCACTCGACGAAGAAGCCCGCCGTACTTTCCGCGCCCGCACTATCGGCCTCGTCTTCCAGCAATTCCACCTTCTGCCCTACCTCACCGCCTGCGAAAACGTCATGCTGGCGCAGTATTACCACAGCGTGACCGACAAGGCAGCGGCGCTGACCGCGCTCGAACGCGTCGGCCTTGGCCACCGTAGCAGCCACCTGCCAAAACAACTCTCCGGCGGCGAACAGCAACGCGTCTGCATCGCCCGCGCACTCATCAACGAACCGGAAATCCTCTTTGCCGACGAGCCGACCGGCAACCTCGACGCCGAAAACGAGCGCATCGTCCTCAACATCTTCGCCGAACTGCACGCACAGGGGCGCACCATCGTGATGGTGACGCACAACCCCGACCTCGGCCAACAGACCGACCGCATTATTCAGCTGCAACACGGCAAAATCATCGAATAGCGCCGGATTACGGCAAAAGCAGGCAACTTGCCTGCTTTTTTGCACCGGCGTTTTGTCATATAAAGTTCCTTCCCCAGCGAGGCAGGTTCTTTGGTAAGAAGAACAGTCAGACGGGAGCCCCGCCACTATAAAAAGTCGCCCCTACGGGCGGTTTTGTCACTGCCGTTTATCGGATAGTCTTAGCCTTTCTCACCACCGCCGAACATGGTGGCACGTTCGGACGTGTTCAGTGGGGCGTTCTGGCAGATCGGGGTTGGCGAGGAAGCTGCCAAGCGGGATAAATCCTGGTTTTTCGTCGCTTCGCCGATTGGTCTAGCCCTCACCCCAAACCCTCACCATTCCCACGGGGCGAGGGGCTTTTTTCGTGCGAAATTTTGCTTTGGCTTCGCCAGTTCATTCTTCCCTGATCGCCGCCAACACTTGCAAGAGCGCTGCCGGGTGGCCTTTGCGGTTAGGGTAGTAGGCGTAGAGCGGCGGGTACTGCACGGCGCAGGCAGGCAGCACTTCCACTAGTGCGCCACGCGCCAGTTCGTCCGCGACCAGCGGCAGCGAGACTTGGGTGATGCCGAGGTGCGCCAGTGCCGCCTGCTTTCTGCCCTGGTTGACCACGACTTGCGCCGCCGGGCGGTATTCCCGCCGCTCGCCGTCCACCGTCAGTTCCCACGGCAGCAGCGTGCCGTCGTCGTGGCGCAGGCGCAGGCCGATCAGGCGGTGATGCTGCAAATCGTCCACCGTCTGCGGCGGCGGGTTGTCCCGCAAATATTGCGGCGAAGCGACCAGCGTCATGGTGAGCGGTGGCGAGATGCGCAGTGCCACCATGTCTTTTGCCACGTCGTCGCCAAGGCGCACGCCGAGGTCGTAGCCTTCGCCGACGATATCCACGAAGCGGTTATCCACCGTGATTTCCACGCGGATGTGCGGGGTGGCAGCGAGTAGCGGTTGCAGTTTTGGCAGCAGTATCCAGTCGCAGGCGAGTTGTGGGGCGTTGATGCGCACCAGGCCGCCGTCGCTGTCTTCGCGCAGACGGTCCAGCCCCGCTTCGATGGCGGCGAAGGGCGCGGCGCTGGCCGCGAGCAGCCGTTCCCCCGCGGCGGTGAGGGCAATGCTGCGGGTGCTGCGGTTAAAGAGGCGGATGCCGAGCGCCTGTTCGAGGCTAGCGATGTTTTGGCTGAGGGCGGACTTGGACAGGCCCAGTTGCTGCGCGGCGGCGGTGAAGCTGCCGCAGCGGGCAACGTGCAGGAAGAGGTAGATGTCGTTGAAGCGGCGCATGGGGGTTCTCGTAGTGATGATACGGCTGGCGATTGTCCGCGTTTGCTTAACGGTTCGTGCGCGTTTAGGTAGTTTATCTGCACAAACGTGGCCGTTATCCTAGCGCTATCTTTCAACCACAGGGAATTTCTTATGCAATCCAGAACACTCGGCACGCAAGGCCTCTCTGTTTCCGCTCTCGGCCTCGGCTGCATGAACATTGACTTACGGCTATGGCAAGGCCATCCCCGAAGCGGACGGCATCGCCCTGATCCGCCGCGCTTTTGAGTTGGGCGTACAGTTTTTCGATACCGCCGAAGCCTACGGCGAAGCGAACGAGCGCCTGGTCGGCAAGGCGGTGGCGCCGTTTCGCGAGGAAGTCGTCATCGCCACCAAATTCGGTTTCAAAAACGGCATCGTCGCCGACGGCCTGGACAGCCGCCCCGAACGCATCCGTGCCGTGGTTGAGCAGTCGCTTGCCCGCATGAATACCGACTACATCGACCTGTTGTACCAACACCGCGTCGATCCCGCCGTGCCGATGGAAGAGGTGGCAGGTGCGGTGAAAGACCTGATTGCCGCCGGCAAGGTGCGCTATTTCGGCCTGTCCGAAGCGGGCGCGGACGCCATCCGCCGTGCCCACGCGGTGCAGCCCGTTTCCGCCCTGCAAAGTGAGTACTCGCTGTGGTGGCGCGAGCCGGAAGCGGCGGTTTTCCCCGTATTGCGTGAACTGGGCATCGGCTTTGTGCCGTTCAGCCCGCTCGGCAAGGGTTTCCTGACCGGAGCGATGACCACAGACACACCGCTTGCCGACGATGATTTCCGCAAGAACCTCCCGCGTTTTCAGAAAGATGCCATGCGACACAACGCTGCGCTGCTTGAAGTAATGGATGCCGTCGCCCGCCGCCACGGGGCGACCAAGGCGCAAATTGCGCTGGCCTGGGTGTTGGCGCAGCAGCCGTGGATTGTGCCGATTCCCGGCACGACCAAGCAGCACCGCCTGGAAGAAAACCTTACCGCCGCAAACATTGCTCTGACTGCCGCCGATTTGGGCGAACTGGACGATGCCCTGCGCCGTATTGAAATCGTCGGCCACCGCTACACCGCCGCCTCGCAGCGGATGGTGAATCGTTAATTGACCATTTATAGGGAACACCACCATGCAAACCTTTACCTTGAACAACGGCGTACAAATCCCCGTCCTCGGTTTCGGCGTCTTCCAGATTCCGCCCGCAGAAACCGCGCAGGCAGTGGCGGAGGCGATCAAAGCAGGCTACCGCCACATCGACACCGCTCAGGCCTACATGAACGAGGCCGAAGTCGGGCAGGGCGTCAAACAAAGCGGCGTGGCGCGTGAAGAAATCTTCATCACCAGCAAAGTCTGGGTAGAAAACTACGGCTATGAAGCCGCCAAAGGCTCGCTTGACCGCACGCTCTCGCGCCTTGACTGCGGCCACATCGACCTGATGCTGCTGCACCAGCCCTTCAACGACATCTACGGCGCCTGGCGCGCGCTGGAAGAATACCAGGCAGCAGGCAAAATCCGCGCTATCGGCGTGAGCAACTTCACCGCCGACCGTGTCATCGACCTTGGCATCTTCAACAAAGTCATGCCTGTCGCCGACCAGATTGAAATCAACCCCTTCCACCAGCAGGCGGCACAAGTGGACACGCTCCGCGCCGAAGGCATCGTCCCTGAAGCGTGGGGGCCGTTCGCCGAAGGCAAATTCGGCATCTTTGAAAACCCGGTGCTCGCCGCCATCGCCAAGAAACACGGTAAAAGCATCGCCCAGATCATCACCCGCTGGCTGATCGAACGCGGCATCGTCGTGCTCGCCAAATCCACCAAGCCGGCACGCATGGCGGAGAACCTTGCCGTCTTCGACTTCACCTTGGACGCTGACGACAAGGCGCAAATCGCCACGCTGGATGTGGGCAAAAGCCAAATCATCAGCCACACCGACCCGGCGATGGTGCGCCAGTTCAAGGAATGGGTGTTTGGCGTATAAGTTCGACCGCCAGTATTCATCCGCCTGACATTTTTACCCAACAATTGTCCGCTGCTGCTTAACGCTTCATGCACGAATAGACGGTTTACCCGCACAAACGCGGTGGTTATCCTTGCCGAATCTATTTTCCTACATCGTTTGCCGGCGGTTTTTACGAGGTTATATGCAACAAAATCGTTCAATGCTGCTCGCCACCCTGCTGTGCGGCAGTGCGGTCATGGCGCCGCTCCACGCCCAGCCGCTGAGCACAGACAGCACCATCCGCGATGTCCTCGCCCAGCCCGCTTTTCAGGGTTTTGCCGAGCGCCTGCTGCCGTGGGACGACGGCCGCGAGCCGCCCGATCTGCCGCTTAACCGCGTGGCGGAGCTGATGCCGTATCACAGCCACATTCATCCCGCAGAGATCGTCGAAACGCTCAACCATATGGCGGCGCAGCGGGCGCGGAGCAAGACGGTGTTTTACGAGATTTATGCCGAAGCCGACAAACGCCGCGACCCGGGCAAACGTCACACCGGCATCTTCATGTTCAAGGGCAGGGACAACGCCCCCTTTGCCATAATTGCGCCGGGCGGCGGTTTTGCCTACGTCGGTTCGCTGCACGAGGGCTTCCCCATCGCCAAGCGCGTGGCGGCACAGGGCTATAACGCCTTCGTAGTGAAATACCGTGCCGGCGCGGGCGGGCAGGCGGCCACGCAGGATATGGCGCGGGCGGTAGCGTTTGTGCGCGAAAACGCCGCCGCGCTCAAGGTCAATCCAAACGGCTATTCCGTCTGGGGGGCGTCCGCCGGTGCGCGAATGGCGGCAGCCATTGGCTCTTATAGCACGCAGGCTTTCGGCGAACGCGAACCGTCCAAACCCTTGAGCGTCATCATGCTGTACACGGGGCACAGCGATATCAACCGCGCTGGCGAACCCGCCACTTTTGCCGCCGTGGGCGCAAACGACGGCATTGCCGCACCACACGTCATGCGCCACCGTATCGAACAGCTCAAAGCGATGGGCGTGCCCACCGAATTTCACGAGTACCCCCGCCTCGGCCACGGTTTCGCCCTCGGCAGCGGCACATCCGCCGCTGGCTGGGAGAAAGACGCGCTGGCGTTTTGGCAAAAACAGATGCGCTAATCCACGCCCTTCAGGAGAATCTTTATGCCACCGGATATCCCCAACCTCTCCGCCCGCCTCTGGCACGCCCTGTTGCAAGCCGACAAAGCCGCCGCCGCGCCGCTGATTGACGATGCCGCCGTGTTCGTCCACATGGGCGCGACCCTCGACAAAACGCAGGAACTCGACGCCATCGGCAGCCTGATTCGGCTCAAAAAGCTGGACGTGGAAGAGCAGAGCGTGCGCCTTATCGGCACGACCGCCGTCCCGCTCAACAAAATCCGCCTCACCGCCGTGGTGAACGGCGAAACCGTGACCAACCCCTTTGTTGTTACCGAAACCTGGGGGCAACAGGACACCGCTTGGCGACTGGCGGCGATGGCCTACACCCGCATCATCTACTGAGGATTGCCCCGTGCAGTTACGCACCATCCTGCTTTCCCTTGTTTTACTCACCACCACAGGAGCTACCATGGCCGCTAATTACAAAGCCAACCCCTTCACCCTCACCTACGACGGCGCCATCCGCGAAAACGTCAAGGGCCAAGTCAACCTGCACACCGTGCATTACCCAGCCAACGGCATCGAAGCGGCGGCGAACGTCTATACGCCCGCCAACTTCGACCCGGCAAAAAGCTACCCCGCCATCGTTGTTGCCCACCCCAACGGCGGCGTGAAAGAGCAGGTCGCGGGGCTATACGCACAAAAACTGGCGGAGGCAGGCTACGTCACCATCGCTTTTGACGCCGCCTATCAGGGCGCGAGTGGCGGCAAGCCGCGCTATATCGACAAACCACAGTTCCGCATCGAAGACATCCGCGCCGCTGCCGACTACATCAGTCAGTACCAGGGCGTGGACGCAAAGCGCCTCGGCGTGCTCGGCATCTGCGGCGGCGGGGGCTACACCATCAAGGCGGCGCAAAGCGACAAGCGCTTCAAGGCGGTGGCGACCGTGTCGATGTTCAACAGTGGCGACGCACGGCGCAACGGTTTCATGCGCTCACAAACCGACACCATTCAGGAGCGCCTGGCACAGGCCGCTGCCGCCCGCGCTCAGGAAGTGGCGGGCGGCGAAGTGCAGTATTCCCCGGCCTTTGCGGCAGGCATGAGCAAGGAAAAAGTCGCCGCACTGCCCTATGAAATGTACCGCGAGGGCTACGAGTATTACGCGCAGACGCACGCCCACCCGAACTCGCAGACCAACTACACCTTGAGCAGCCTGCAAGACCTGATGACCTTCGACGTCAACACCAATGTGGATTTGATTAACCAGCCGCTCTTGATGATTGCCGGCGACAAGGCCGACAGCCTCTACATGAGCGAAGAAGTCTTCAAAAACGCCAGCGGCACAGCCAACAAAGAACTCTTCCTCGTCAAAGGCGCAAGCCACATCCAGACCTACTGGCAACCGGAATACGTCAAAGAAATCAGCGCCAAGCTGAAGGACTTTTTCGGCAAGAACCTGTAAACAAACCTGTCGCTCTTGGCGGACGACAGGAAAGGAACACACATGAACAAATTACGCAGAAACCTCATAACAGCGGGCGGCATTGCAGCGTTGTCAGCAGCATTCGGCATCAATGCCGCTGCGGCAGACCGCCCCGCCCCGACAGGACACAAAACCATGAGCAAAACTTTGATTGTTTACTACTCCCACACCGGCACGGTGCACAGCATCGCCCAACGGCTGGCCAAAATGACCGGCGCCGACACCTACGAAATCAAGCCGAAAACCATCTACGACCGCGATATGTGGGCAGCGTGGGACGTGGCGAAAGCCGAGCAGGAACAAGGCATCCTGCCGCCACTTATCACGAAAATACCGAATATCGACCGTTACCAGCAGGTGATTCTGGGCATTCCGGTGTGGGGGCGCACCATCGCCAACCCGATGCAGACCCTGCTGTCGCAGTTGGATTTCCAAGGCAAAAACGTCTATGTGTTCTGGACCTTTTACGACCACGACGAAAAAATGCGCGACGCCTTGGCGCAGCAAATCCGCAACGGCCATTTCACAAGCGGTTTGCCGCTGACCATGAATGTCGTCCATGCCCCGGGGCAGTTGGAGGGCGTCTTGCAAAAATGGCTGATGGAAACAGGGCTCGCCGCCCCCTGACACGTTCACCAGGCTGCCTGAAACAGCGACGTGCTGGAAAAAGCGCTTGGCCCGCCACTGTTGCCACGCACTACCCGCCGCTTCCACCCTTTACCCATGACAGGAGCGCTTATGAGAAAGCACCTACTTACCCTAGCCATCACCCTGGCCCTGCCTGCTTTTGCCCACGCCGACGCCATACAGGCCGGCAACGGCATCGCCGTCGTGCAAACCCAAAGCGGCACGGTGCAAGGCTATATCCACCGCGACATCCTGACCTACAAGGGCATTCCGTATGCCACTGCTGCCCGCTTCATGCCGCCGCAAAAAGTGGCGAACTGGCAGGGCGAAAAACTGGCCCTGACCTATGGCGACGTTTGCCCGCAGGTGCCGATGGGCGGGCGCTCTTTCTTCTTTGCCGGCTCCGAAATGCCTGAAAGCGAACAATGCCTGAACCTGAACATTTGGGCGCCGAAGAAAAACGACGGCGACAAACGGGCGGTCATGGTGTGGATTCACGGCGGCGGTTTCCAATCAGGCGCATCCAACGACTTGCACAGCTATGACGGCGAAAACCTGGCGCGCACAGGCGATGTGGTCGTGGTATCGGTCAATCACCGCCTGAACGCGATGGGCTATCTGGATTTATCCGCATACGGCGGGCCATACAAAGATTCCACCAACGTGGGCATGCAAGACCTGGTGGCGGCGCTGGAATGGGTAAAAGCCAATATCGACCAATTCGGCGGCGACCCGAATAACGTCACCATCTTCGGCGAATCGGGCGGCGGGGCGAAAGTCTTGACCCTGATGGCCATGCCAAGTGCCAAGGGCCTGTTCCATAAAGCGGTGGTGCAAAGCGGTGCGGTGGAAAAAATAGGGATGACCCTGACCCCGCAAAAAACGTCGCAGCGCGTAACCGAGCTGACGCTGAAAAACCTGGGCGTGGACAAAAACAGTCTCGCCAAACTGAATGGCTTTACCCCGAATCAAATCAACGATGCGGCCAACAAAGCCCTGAAACAAACCGCCGAAGAACAAAAAATCACGCCGGTACGCGGCACGGGGGGCTACGGACTTTCCTGGGCGCCGAGCCTGGACGGGCGCTTGATTCCGCAAGAACCGGTAGGCGAAAAATATCCCGATATCGCCAAAGACATACCGCTGCTCATCGGCTCCAACTTTGCCGAATGGGAAAGCTTCCCGCTGCAACTGGATCTGGCAAACGCACAAAAAAGCAACCGCTTCACCTGGAGTGAGGCCGAAGTCAACAAGCGTTTGCAAAGCAAATATGGCAAGCAGACCGAAGCCGTCGTAAATGCCTTTCAAGCGGCTTACCCCAACCGCTTGAAGGCGGACGCCCTCTATGTGGATAGCTTCCTGCGTGCCCCTGCATTAAAAACCGCCCGCATCAAAGCCGAACAGCTCGGCGCCCCGGTATACAACTACCTGTTCGCGTGGGATACCCCGGTGTTCAATGGCGTGCCGATGAGCTACCACACCTCGGAAATCGCGTTTGTGTTCAACAACATCCAAAAAATGGCACAAGCCACCGGTGGCGGCCAAGCAGCGCAGGCGCTTGCCGACAAAATGAGCCGTGCGTGGACGAACTTTGCCAAAACCGGCAACCCCAACGGTGAAGGCCTGCCGCAATGGGACGCCTACACACCCGAAAACGGCAAAACGATGATTTTCGATAACCAGCCGGAAGTCAAAGCCCATCACGACGAAAAATTGCAGCGTTTACTCGCCCCGAACCTGAATTTCTAAGCAAGGAAAAACCATGAAGCCCAAAACCGCCCTCCTCGCCGCCATTGCCGCTATCGGCTTCGCTATCCAAGCCACCGCCGCACCGCTCACCCTTGCCGAACAGGGCAGCTTTGCCATTGGCGGCACCGTCAAAACCTCGCCGGGCAGCTACACCCCGATTCCCGAAAGCATTGCCAAGCGCAGCGGCGGGGCATTCTGGGACGCGCATAAAGCCGCTGTGGCCGCCGGCGGCATGACCCTGCACGGCGACCACGCCAGCGTCTTCTACCAAATCCCGGTCGACGCCAAAAAAACGCCGCTCGTCTTCCTGCACGGCTACGGCCAGTCGGCACGCGGCTGGATGACCACGCCGGATGGCAGAGCCGGCTTCAACGAACTCTTCCTGCGCAAACACTACCCCGTCTATCTCGTTGATCAGCCGCGACGCGGGCAGGCGGGACAAAGCACCGTCGCCGCCGAACTGAGCGCGACACCGGACGACCAGTTCTGGTACGCGCAATTCCGCATCGGCGTCTACCCCAACATGAACGACGGCGTCGCTTTCCCCAAAGACCCGGCGGCGCAAGCACAATTCTTCCGCATGATGACGCCGGACACCGGCAGCTTCGACGTTGGCGTGATTACCGACAGCATGAGCCAACTCTTCGCCAAAACCGGCGGCGGCGTATTCGTGACCCATTCGGCAGGCGGCATCATCGGCTGGACGACGGCAATGGCAAGCGACAAGGTACAAGGCATCATCGCTATCGAGCCGGGCGCCTTCTACTTTCCTGAGGGCGAAGCACCACCGAAACTGGAAAGTAAATTCGGCGACGTTTCCCCGCTCGCCGTGCCACCGGAACAATTCGCCAAACTGACCCGCATCCCTATCGTCATCTACTTTGGCGACTTTATTCCCGACCACCTCGACGGCACGCAGGGCGGCGAGCAATGGCATATCCGCATGAAAATGGCGCAGCAGTTCGTCGATACGGTCAACAAACACGGCGGCAAGGCCGAACTCGTCCACCTGCCGAAAGTCGGCATCAAGGGCAACACCCACTTCCTGTTCAGCGACCTGAATAACGCACAAGTCGCCGACCACATCGCGCACTGGCTGCACGAAAAAGGGCTGGATTAAACCGCCAGACGGGATAAAAAAGCCCCTCCCCAATAATGGGGAGGGGCTTTTGCTGTGTGCAGGCCGTCAGAATGCCAGCCCGCGCAGGGCCTCTTCCAGTTTGCGCCGCGCGAAGAGGAGGTTCCAGCGGTTGCCGCCGTAGGCGCGCCACAGGCTGGCGGCGCGGACGCCGCAGAGGAGCAAGGTGCGGACGCGGTTGATGGTTTCTGTTTGCTGGAGGTATTCGGGGCGGCCGATGACCATGATTTTCCCCGCTGCCTGGCTCGCGGTGTCCTGATAGGTGGTGGCGAGGCCGGCGAGGAGGTTGGGATGGTTCGGCGGGAAGTGTTCGGCCTGGCGGCGCGCGTCTTGCAGGCGGGTCTGCAGCAGTGCCATCAGGGCGGGATTCTTGGCGAGGCGTTTTTCGACGTGCAGGATTTGTGCGCTGTAGCGCAGGCCCTGCTGGTCGTTTTTGCCGTTAAAGACGCGCAGGAAGGCGTCGCGGCCACGCGTGAGCGGGTCATGCGGTTCGCCGTAGTAGTCGGCGATGTCGGCGGCGTTCGTGCGCAGCAGGCTGGGGATGAGGGTGAGTTCGGCAGCGTCATCAATCTCGCCACGCTCGGCAGCGGCACGCAGGCGGTCAATGGCGAGGAAAAGGGCGGCAAGTGCCCAGGCCTGGGCTTCGGTGTCGGTGTGCTTCATGGGGTTTCTGCGGTCTGGTGGCGGGCTTCGATGACGCCGCCGCCGAGGCAGCGGTCGCCATCATAGAGGACGAGGTATTGGCCGGGGGTGACGGCGCGTTGTGGCTGGGCGAAGGCGACGTGGATTTCGTCGTCGCCGCGCCACTGGATGCGGCAGGGTTGGTCTTCCTGGCGGTAGCGGGTTTTGGCGGTGTAGATGTGGTTTTCTTGCGGCGCTTCGTTCAGCCAGGAGAGTTGGCGGGCAGTCAGTGCCTGGTGGTAGAGCAGCGGGTGTTCGCCCTGGCCGACGATGAGGGTGTTGTCGGCCAGGTTTTTGTCGAGGACGTACCACGGTTCTTCGCTGGCGCCAGCGACGCCGCCGATGCCCAGCCCCTGCCGCTGGCCGATGGTGTAGTACATCAGGCCGATGTGTTCGCCGATCCATGCGCCTTGTACGGTGATGATTTTGCCGGGCTTGGTCGGCAGGTAGGTGCTGAGGAAGTCGCGGAAGGGGCGCTCGCCGATGAAGCAGATGCCGGTGGAGTCTTTTTTGTCGTAGGTGACGAGTCCGGCTTGTTCGGCGATGCGGCGCACTTCGCTTTTGGCGAGGCCGCCGAGCGGGAAGATGGCGCGCGCGAGTTGGCCGGGGGTGATTTGGCTCAGGAAGTAGCTTTGGTCTTTGCTGCCGTCTACGCCTTTGTAGAGGGCGGGGGCACCCGCGTGTTCGCCGCGCCGCGCGTAGTGCCCGGTCGCGAGGTAGTCAGCGCCGTGAGCAGCGGCATAATGGGCGAGTTCGGCGAATTTGATTTCGCGGTTGCAGAGGACGTCCGGGTTCGGCGTGCGCCCGGCCTGGTATTCGGCGAGGAAGTGTTTGAAGACGCGCTCGTGGTATTCGGCGACGAAGTTCACGGTGTAAAGCGGGATGCCGATGGTTTCGCAGATGTCGCGGGCGTCTTCCAGGTCTTCTTCGAGGGTGCAGTAGCCGCTGCTATATGTCTCTTCCCAGTTTTTCATGATGATGCCGAAGATGTCGTAGCCCGCTTCTTTGAGCAGGTAAGCGGTGACGGAGGAATCTACGCCGCCGGAGATGCCGACGGCGATTTTGGCGGTTTTCGGGGGGAGGTAGTTGTGGTGCATGGGGGTAATGGTTAGGGGAACGGGCGGTATTGTAACGCGGCTTCTTTATGGCAACGGGCAGGGTTACACTGCGCGCCTTTCTATAACTTCATCCATGAGGCTTTTATGATTTATTTGACCTGGAAGGCGCTGCATATTATCGGCGCGGTGTGCTGGTTTGCGGAGCTGTTTTATCTGCCGCGTCTGTATGTGTATCACGCGATGGCGCAGAGCGAGGGGGATACGGCGTCGATGCGGCGCTTCTGCGTGATGGAGCGCAAGCTTTATATCATCGGCCATATCGGCATGGGCTTTACGCTGGTTTTCGGTGGTCTGCTCTTGTGGGCGGGCGGCTGGGCCTTCCTGAAAGGACAGGGTTGGCTGCATGCGAAGTTGCTGCTGGTCGCCGGGCTGGTCGTGTATCAATTTGTCTGCGGACGGATGAACCGCGCGTTTGCCGCCGGGCAAAACCGCCGCAATCATGTGTTCTACCGCTATTTCAACGAGGTGCCGAGCCTGGCGCTGATTGGCATTGTGCTGCTTGCCAGTTTGAAGCCGTTTTGAGAACGGATGCTTGTTAAAAAACGTGCCGGATTTCCGGCACGTTTTTTTATGCGCTGGCGGCAGATGGCGCGAAGGTTCAGAGGATTTGCAGGAGTTCGGGATCATCGGCGTGCTCAAGCAGCATGGCACGCACGCGTCCCTGCCACAGTTCGCCGAAGCGGGCGAGTTCGTCCGGCGTTGCCTGCCCGCTGACGGCTTTCGGCATCAGGCTTTGCATTTCCGCCGGGAAGGGCACGACGGCGGCGTTGAGTTCGAGTTCGACGCTGGCGCCGTTATCAAGGCGGCGCAGGGCCATCAGGCCACGGATGGGGGCGTCGTAATCCAGCAGGTCGCGACGGGTAAAGCGGGCGGCAGGGCCAATGCCGCCAAAGCCGGTTTCCGCTGCCGCACCGGCGAGCAGGGTAGCGACGGCAGCGATAACGCCCGTTGTGCCGCTATCACGGCTGTCGCGCATCTGCACGGCAATGCCGCCGCGCTCGGGCAAAGTGTCGCCATAGAGGGCGCGCAGGCCGCGCCGGGTGAGCAGATAGGCACCGGCGACGGTGGGGCAGGAATGCCCGGCAAGACGCACTGCATCGGCGTAGTGGTATTCAAGGATACCGTCCTGGGCGGCGCCGAGGAAAGCGGCAAGCGGGTCACGCACGCGCAGGGTCGGGGCGGCAGCGAAGAAGGCGGGGAAGGTTTCGGTCATGGTGGCTCCGTGGTGATGGAAAAGGAGGGGGATTGTATCGCCGCCAAGCGGCGTCAATACTGGACCCGCGTCAAGCGAGATCAATGCGGGCTTCGGAAATTTTGGCTGGAGACGTTGCAGGCAACGTCTCTACGTTTTCCTTTCTGCGTAGCATCATCGTGCTAGTGGAAACCGCCAAGCGGGATAATTACTGGGTTTGTGGATGGCCGCCAAGCGGGATGAATGCTGGGTTTTGGGGCGGCCGCCAAGCGGGATAAATGCTGGGTTTGTGAGTGGCCGCCAGGCAGGATAAACGCTGGGTTTGTATTCCCCCTTCCGGCCTTCGGCCACCTTCCCCCGCAAGCGGGGGAAGGGATTCTTTCCGTACAAGGTTCAGGATTTGGTGCACGCTAGGCGGGGCGAACACTGGCCTCGCGGGCAGCCGTCAAGCGGGATAACCACGGGCTTCTTGTTTTTTGAGACGTTGCAGGCAGCGTCTCTACGTTTTTCTGCTGTCGTTGCGTCGCCGTGCTGTCTGCAAAAGCCGCCAAGCGAGGTAAATTCTGACCCCGCCAAGCGGGATGGTTGCGGGATTTTGTCGCTGCGGGGTTTGTTTTTGGCGGGCTGAAGCCCGCCCTGCGTTCGTCCTGCGCTTGTTTCAGTAATGCCGCTGCATCGGCGGGTGGTTCAGTAAGGCGTTCAGGTGCTGCATTTGTTCGTGGCCGATGCGGTAGTGCGCGGGCAGGTGCAGGCTGCCTTTGGCGTGGATGTCGTCCGCGTGCAGGGTGATGCTGATGCGCACGCCCTGTTTATCGGCAAGCGGGTCGAGCGCGGTTTTGAGTTGTTGCCAGGTGTCGCGGTTGACGTCGGCGGCGTTCAGGTGGATGTCGAGTTTTTGCAGCAGGCTGTAGCGCGCTTCGTAGTAGTCGTAGATGGCGTCGGCGTTGATGCGCCATTCTTCTTTGTAGGGGTTGTAGTCGGCTTTGCCCCGGATGATGAGGATGTTGTCGTTTTGGCAAAGCTCGCGGTATTTTTCTGCCGCTTCGCCGAAGACGCCGATTTCCTGGCGCGCGCTGCGGTCGTCCAGAGTAATGAACGCCATTGGGCTGCCGTTTTTTTTGCTGGTCATGTGTCGTGCTTCGATGACGACGCCGGTGAGCAGGACTTCGATGGCGTCACCCCGTCGGGTTGGCCGTTGCCAGTTTTCCATGTTTTCTTGCAGGGCGGCGATGGTTTTGCCCCGGCTGATTTGCAGCAGGGTGTCGCGCGCTTCGTCGATGGGGTGGGCGCTGAGGTAGAGGCCGAGGGTTTGTTTTTCGGCGGTGAGGGTGTCGCGCAGTTCCCAGCGTTCGGCGGGGTTGAGGATGAGGCCGGGCGGGGTGTCGTCGCTGCCGAAGAGGCCGAACATGTCGCCCTGACCCTGGTCGCGGTTGCGGTGGTGCTGTTCGGCAAGGCGGATGGCTTGTTCGACGGCGGCAAAGAGCGCGCCCCGGTTGGGTTCGATGTTGTCGAAGGCACCGGCGCAGATGAGGGTTTCCAGGGTTTTACGGTTGAGTTTTTTGAGATCGAGGCGACGGCAGAGGTCTTCGAGCGAGGTGTAGTCGCCGTGTTTTTCGCGTTCTTCGAGGAGGATGTGGATGGCGGCTTCGCCCACGCCTTTGACGCCGCCGAGGCCATAGATGATTTCGCCTTTGTCGCTGACGGTGAAGGCGTATTGGGAGCGGTTGATGCAGGGCGGGATGACGGTGAGGCCCATGTCGCG
The DNA here is from genome assembly GCF_916618745.1 of Cardiobacterium sp. Marseille-Q4385. Classification (GTDB taxonomy): domain Bacteria; phylum Pseudomonadota; class Gammaproteobacteria; order Cardiobacteriales; family Cardiobacteriaceae; genus Cardiobacterium. Next base: position 2,016,162 of record NZ_OU745373.1, on the reverse strand, counting down.
CGCTTCGTTGGTGAAGCGCACGATTTTGTCGATTTTTTCGATTTCGGAGGTGAGCACGGCTGCCATGAGTTCGGCGGGGTAGTGTGCTTTGAGCCAGGCGGTCTGGTAGGAAAGCAGGGCGTAGGCGGCGCTGTGTGATTTGTTGAAGCCGTATTCGGCGAATTTGGCCATGAGGTCGAAGATGTCGGTCGCCTGTTTTTCCGGCACGCCGCGTTCGACGGCGCGGCTGACGAAGATGTTTTTGTTGCGCGCCATTTCTTCGGCTTTCTTTTTGCCCATCGCGCGGCGCAGGTTGTCCGCTTCGCCGAGGCTGTAGTTGGCGAGTTTTTGCGCGACTTGCATGACTTGTTCTTGGTAAACCATCACGCCGTAGGTGGTTTTCAGGATGTTTTCGAGGTCGGGGTGCGGGTATTCGACTTCGGCGAGGCCGTGTTTGCGGTTGATGAAGTCGTCCACCATGCCGGAGCCGAGCGGGCCGGGGCGGAAGAGGGCGACGAGGGCGATGATGTCTTCGAAGGTGTCGGGTTTGAGTTTGCGGATGAGTTCTTTCATGCCGCTGGATTCAAGCTGGAAGACGGCGGTGGTGTGGGTGGATTGCAGCAGTTTGTAGGTAGCGGGGTCGTCCAGCGGCAGGGTGCTGATGTCCAGCGGCGGCTCGCCTTCGCGGGCGCGGCGGCGGTTGATGTGGTCAAGCGCCCAGTCGATGACGGTAAGGGTGCGCAGGCCGAGGAAGTCGAATTTGACGAGGCCGACGGCTTCGATGTCGTCTTTGTCGAATTGGGTGGCGATCGCCGCGCCCGCGCTTTCGCTGTAGAGCGCCGAGAAGTCGGTGAGTTTGGTTGGGGCGATGACGACGCCGCCCGCGTGTTTGCCGACGTTGCGCGTCAGGCCTTCGAGGGCGAGGCTGATGTCGATGATTTCGCGCATGTCTTCGTCTGTGTTGTAGATGTCCTGCATGGCGTCTGAGCGCAGTTCGGGCTTGTCTTTGCTTTTGGCGCTCTGGCCGAGGGCATCGGGCAGGGTAACGCCGAGGACGGGCGGGACGGTGGCGACAAGGCGGTCCACGGTGGGATAGGGGATGCCGAGGACGCGCCCGACGTCGCGCAGCACGGCTTTGGCGGCCATGGTGCCGTGGGTGGCGATTTGCGAGACGCGTTGTGCACCGTATTTTTTCGAGACGTATTCGATGACTTCGTCGCGGCGTTCCATGCAGAAATCCACGTCGAAGTCAGGCATGGAGACGCGTTCGGGGTTCAGGAAGCGTTCGAAGAAGAGGTCGTAGGCGAGCGGGTCGAGGTCGGTGATTTTCAGGGCGTAGGCGACGAGGGAGCCGGCACCGGAGCCGCGCCCGGGGCCGACGGGGATGTGCTGGTCTTTCGCCCACTGGATGAAGTCGGCGACGATGAGGAAATAGCCGGGGAAGCCCATTTGGTTGATGACGCCGAGTTCGATGTCAAGACGGGCGTCGTAGGGCGGGCGTTTTTCCGCGCGCGTGGCAGGGTCGGGGAAGAGTTTTGCGAGACGCGCTTCGAGGCCGCTTTTTGCCTGTTCGATGAGGTGGGTTTCAATGGCCACCCCTTGCGGCAGCGGGAAGTCGGGCAGGTAGTTTTTGCCGAGGGTGAGTTCGAGGTTGCATCTGGTGGCGATGGCGTTGCTGTTGGCGAGCAGTTCGGGGGCATCATGAAAGCGTTCCGCCATTTCGTCGTTGGTGCTGAGGTGGTTGCGGCGGTTGTAGTCGTGCGGGCGTTTGGCGTCGCTGCGCTGCCAGCCGCCGCTGATGCAGACGCGGATGTCGTGGTTGTCGTAGTCGTCCGCATTCACGAAGCAGGCGAGGTTGGTTGCGACCGCCGCGAGGCCGAGTTTGCCCGCCAGCGTCCGGCAGAGTTCTTCATATTCCGCCTCGCCCGCTTCGCCGTGGCGGGCGATTTGCAGGTAGTAACGGTCAGGGAAGATGCGCTGCCAGTGTGTGGCGCGGGCTTCGGCAGCGGCGAGATCGTTGCGGCGCAGGAAGCGGCCAAGATCGCCGGAAAGGCCGCCGGAAAGCGCGATGAGGCCGCTGCATTGTTCGGCGGTGAGGCGGTCGATGTGCACGGCGATGCCCTGCGTATCTTGGTCGTATTGGTAGGCGGCGCTGACGAGTTCGCAGAGGTGGATGAAGCCCGCGTGATCCTGCGCAAGAAGGACGAGCTGGTTGTCGCTGCCGTCGGCATCCCGAATGGTGAGGTCGCAGCCGATGACAGGCTTGATGCCCGCCGCCCGCGCTTTTTTGTAGAGTTTGAGCGCGCCGTAGAGGTTGTTGCGGTCGGTGAGCGCGACGGCTTCCGCCCCCTGCGCTTTGGCGAAGGCAACGATGTCTTCGATGCGCAGGATGCTGTCGGTGAGGGAGTATTCGCTGTGGTTGTGCAGGGCGGTGTAGGTCATGGTGGCGGAGTCTCGGTTAGCAGGTGTCAGTTATCGTCATCGCCGCTCAGGCAGCGCACGAATTCGGCGAAATTGGCGGCAATCCGGGTGATGGTCATGCTGCCGTGATAGATGTTCACCACGGGCGGTTCAACATCCGCAGGGAGGTTGCGGTAATCCAGCGCGAACAGTCCATGTCCGCTGTCTTCTTCGGCGAAGTAAATGCCGATAGGGGGATAGCCCCAGTTGTCCGGATCTTCCCAAAAGCGGCTGCCGCAGGCGCCACACAGGGTGGAATTACCGTCGAAACCGATGCCGCTGATGCCACGCACCAGCAGCTCACTCTCGCTACCGTCTTCTTCAAGGTAGCAGTAGATATAGCGGCTCAAACTGCCACCGTTGTGCAGTGTCATAAGGGCGATGTAGCTGGCAGGCAGAGGATAGCCGAGTGCCGCTTCCACCTGCGCGACCCGTTCGGGGGTCACCGCCTGTGCACTGTGGAAGCTTTCGTCATAGTCGGCAAACAGGCCATTGATGATGTCTGTAAACATGATGGGTTCTTTAACTGGATTGTGGACGGCAACAAAGCGCGAAGTTATCCCGCTTGGCGACCGTCGCCGCCGGAAAATGAAGGCCGGCATGATACGCGTCCGGGGCACGCCCTGCACGGGGTGGGCACAGTGTTACACTGAGCATCCCAAAATTACCACCTATCTATTAGAGGACTACCTGAGGACTACTTTATGAACGAAAAACAGATCCGTATCTTGGCTACCGTCGCCACCATCGCTTCCATCTGTATGTACACATCCTATATCTTTCAAATTCAAGCCAACTTGGCCGGACACAAGGGCAATCCGATCCAGCCATTATGTGCCGCCATTAACTGCACCCTGTGGGTGGCGTACGGCCTTTTCAAAAAACAACGCGACTGGCCGATCGCCATTGCCAACTCGCCGGGCGTAGTATTGGGGCTCATCACCTGCATCACCAGTCTGTAACCCCCGCAGCGACAACGACGAAAAGACCGTCGGGCAGGACACGGCGCATTGACGCCGCCGACAAGAGGCGTAGCATAGGCGCGTCGGCAGAAGATAAAAAATACGGCAGGAGTGAAAAAATGAGACAGCTTTGGCGACAAGAAAAAAATTGGAAAGCTGTTTTGCAGAGAATTGATAAGAAAAGAAAATCCAGCACCCCACAGGTTTAAAAACAGACCCTGATTCAAAGGGATTAAGACATCATTCCAGCCTTCTTGGGGAATTTCTTGTTTAAAAACAGTCCCTGATTCAAAGGGATTAAGACCAAATCTGATGATCCCTTTCTCAGGATCAATTTATTTAAAAACAGACCCTGATTCAAAGGGATTAAGACCCCTTATCCGGCTCCCATGCCTGGCTAAATTCGCGTTTAAAAACAGACCCTGATTCAAAGGGATTAAGACACGTCGGATCGACGGTAGAGAGCAGATCGTGCAGTTTAAAAACAGACCCTGATGCAAAGGGATAATTCAGACACAGCGCAAGCTGTGTCTTTTTTGTTTGGCGGTGGGGCATTTGTATCGAGCATCGGTATGGATAGGCATCAGCCGTCAAGCGGTGTAAATACTGGCCTCGCTAAGCGACGTAAATACTGGGCCCGCCAAGCGGAATAACGCGGCGGTTTTGATGTCGGTCAAGCGGGGTTGGTGCGGTGTTTGTCGTGTGGCTGTGGCAAGACGTTAGGTTGGCGCGCTTTTTCTGTGGATTTTCCCCTTCCTTTCTGCAATTCTTTGTGGCTATAATGTGCATATAGTGTTGCAATGTGTTGATAATAACCAATCGTATCCACACATTTCACCACTGCCGTTTGTCTTGCAGGCGGTCCCCCCCTTCCTTTCAGATGCCTTGCATGAAGTGGGCCTGCCGCCACTTTTTGTCCGGGCAATCCTGAAGGTTTGGGTTATCCCCACAACTTTTTTGGAGCTAATGATGCAATTCCATGCCAAGCAAAATGTGCTGCCCATGTTTCGTCTCAGCCTGTTAGCGACTGCAGGGCTGGCTTTTTCCAGCGCCGCGCTGGCAGAAGAAGACGCCTGTCCGCACCGTGGCGATCTCGATGCGATTTATTGCGATGCCGACAAGGATATGGTCGCCGACCCGCCGTCTGATCCGAAGAAATTCCGCGATCCGAAGACGCTGATTTTTGCTTTCACGCCGGTGGAGGATCCGACCGTTTATGAAAAGCTCTTCCAGCCGTTCATGGGTCATTTGTCGCAATGCGTGGGACGCAAGACGGTGTTCTTCGCCGTGCAGTCGAACTCGGCAGAAATTGAGGCGATGCGTTCCGGCCGTCTGCACATCGCTGCGTTTTCAACGGGCCCGACCAATTTCGCGGTCAATATCGCGGGGGCCGTGCCGTTTGCCATCCGTGGCACGGAAAATGGTCCGGAAGGCGCCGCCATCAAGATGATTGTGCGCAAAGACAGCCCCTATAAAGAGCTGGCCGATCTGAAAGGCAAGCGCATCGCGCACACCTCGCCTTCTTCCAACACTGGCAACCTTGCGCCGCGCGCCCTGTTTTCAGAGCTCGGCCTTACGCCGGACAAGGATTACAAGGTGGTCTATTCCGGCAAACACGACCAGTCCATTCTCGGCGTGAAGTCAGGCGACTATGACGCTGCTCCGGTCGCCAGCGACGTGCTGCAACACATGACGGAACGCGGCGTGGTCGGTGCTGATGATTTCAATGTCCTCTACACCAGCGAGCTTTTCCCGACTGATGCCTATGCTTATGCGCACGATCTGGATCCGAAACTGGTGGAAAAAATCAAAGAGTGTTTCTTTGAGTACCGCATTCCGCCGGAAATGGCGAAAGGCTTGGGCGGCGACCGCTTCCTCCCCGCCAATTATCAGAAAGACTGGGAACTGGTACGCAAGGTTGCCATTGCCGCTGGGCAGAGCCTGAACCGCAGCGGCTATGAAGCCGAAAACGCCAAGAAGAAATAAGCCATAAACGGACGGGATTATGAATAAACGGGTAGAACTATGAGCGCCGTGTTGCAAATCAGCGGCCTGACCAAGGCCTACAAGCCCGGTGCGCCGGTACTGAAAGGCATCGACCTGACGTTTGCGGGCAGCGGCCTGACAGCGATTATCGGCCCTTCCGGGACGGGGAAATCGACGCTGATCCGCATCATCAACCGCCTGATCGAACCCAGCGACGGCTCGATTCTCTTCAAGGGGGAAGAGCTTTCCCATATAAGAGGGCGCGCGCTGCGCGAAGCACGGCGGCGCATCGGCATGGTCTTTCAGGAATATAACCTCGTTGAACGCCTGTCCGTCATGGAAAACCTGCTCACCGGCCGCTTGGGCTATGTATCGCCGCTCAACGCTTGGTTGCGCCGCTTCCCCGCTGAAGATATTGCCTACGCCTACCGCCTGCTCGACATTGTCGGGCTGGCGGCTTTTGCCAACCAGCGCGCCGACAGTCTCTCCGGCGGGCAACGGCAGCGGGTGGGCATCGCCCGCGCCCTGATGCAGCGTCCGGAAATCCTGCTCGCCGACGAGCCGACTTCTTCGCTTGACCCGAAAACTTCGGTGGAAATCATGGAGTTGCTGAAATCGCAGGGCATTGATAACCAGATTCCGGTGCTGGTCAACATTCACGATGTCAATTTGGCGCGCCGCTACGCCGACCGCATCGTCGGCATGACGGGCGGTAAAGTTGTCTTCGACGGTCCTCCCGCCGACCTGACCGAGGCCGACCTGAACACGATTTACGGCGGCAAGGACTGGTTGCAATGAACGCGCCAGCCAAACCCACATACGCGCCACCGCCTGCCGGCGTTCGCCCCTTCCACACCTCCTGGGGCGCGCGCCTGCTTGCGCTGGCACTTGCCATTTACGCCTTCTACGCGCTGGGGCAGCTCGATTTCTCTGCCGAACGCTTTATTAAGGGTATCGACAACGGTGGCCGCTTCCTCGCGCGCATGTTCCCGCCCAACTTCAAAGACTGGCAGCAACTGCTCACCGGTCTGGTGGAAAGCCTGCAAATCGCAGTGCTGGCGACCTTCTTCGGCGTGCTGCTCTCCCTGCCTATCGCCATCCTCGGCGCGCGCAACTTGATGCCCGCCTGGGCAACCTGGCCGGCGCGTTTCGTCGTTACCTTCTGCCGCGCCTTCAACCCGGTCATCGTCGCCATCATCTTCATCAAGGCCGTCGGCTTCGGCCCGCTCGCCGGTATCCTTGCGCTGATCGTTGCCTCCGTGGGCTTCGTCGGCAAACTGTTCATGGAAACCATCGAAGAGATTTCGATGAAGCAGATTGAAGCCGTGCGCGCGACCGGTGCCCCCTTCATCTCCGTCGTCACCTATGGCGTGCTGCCGCAAGTGATGGCGCGCCTCGTCGGCTTCTGTACCTACCAGCTCGACGCTAACCTGCGCAACTCGACGATGGTCGGCATCGTTGGCGCCGGTGGTATCGGCGGCACCCTCTTCGCCGCTTTCCAGCGCTTCGAATACGATTTTGTCCTCGCCATATTGCTTACCATCATCGCGGTCGTCCTCCTCGGCGAACTGGCCGCCAACGCGGTAAAACGGATCTTCAATGTCTGAAATGAACACCCCCAACCCCGCGCTTGCCGAACGCCTGTGGCAGCGGCACACCCTCGGGCAAAAACTCGCCCGCACCGCCTTCTGGCTGGGCATCGGCATCGCTGTGCTGCTGTCTTTGCGTAACATCAACGTCATCTGGGAATTCCTCTGGGACGCGCCGGAACAAATGCTCGACATGGTGCGGCGCATGTTCCCGCCGGATTACGCCTACTACCGCGTCGCGGTGCACACGGCGCTGATGGAAACCTTCCACATCGCGACCCTCGGCACCATCTTCGCCCTGATTGCTGCCCTGCCGCTCTCCATCCTGGCCGCGCACAACCTCACGCCGAACCGGGGGCTGAACTTCCTTGCCAAGACGCTGCTCGTCGCCAGCCGTTCCGTGAACTCGCTCGTCTGGGCGCTACTTTTCATCGCTGTCTTTGGCCCCGGCCCGCTGGCGGGTACCGCCGCTATCGCCTGCCGCTCCGTCGGCTTCGTCGGCAAACTGCTCGGCGAAGCGCTGGAAGAAGTGCCACGCGGCGCCATCGAAGCGCTGAAAGCGGCAGGCGCGACCCAAAGCAGCCAAATCCTTTACGGCTACTGGCCCGCCGTCAAACCCGCCTTCTGGTCCATCATGCTGCTGCGCTGGGACATCAACGTGCGCGAATCCTCCGTACTCGGCCTGGTCGGCGCTGGCGGCATCGGCATGATCATGAACTCGGCCATCGACCTCTTCGAGTGGGATCGCGTTGCCATCATCCTGCTGACCATCTTCGCCGTCGTCGTCATCGCCGAAATCGTCATCACCTACTTCCGCCGCCGCTTGCTCTGATTGAGCAATGGGCACAAAGAACAATCCCTTCCCTCGCAAGCGGGGGAAGGGATTTTTTATGCACCAGAGCGACGACCAAGGCCCGCTCGCTTATCCCAATCCACGGGGTAGTAGAGGCGAGACGCGCCAACGCTCTTGGGATGGGTATTACCGCCGTGCGGGTGGGACAGCGAGCAATCGCAACGGTTGAGTCGGCGGGATGAGGCGGTAGCGGGCGCGAGTTTCAAGAACGTAGGCGACCCGGCCGCGTCCTGGGTAGTGCGCACAGGGTTCGCTTAAGCAAGGCGTAGCGAGGTGGTAGGCGACGAGGCGGCCCGCCGCATCGTAGTAGCGGATGTCCAGCGGGATCAGGGTGTTTTTCATCCAGAAGGAAACAGGCTGCGGCGGGTCGAAGAGGAAAAGCATCCCTGTTCCCGGCGCCAGCCAGGGGCGGTACATCAAGCCGCGCATGCGGCTGGCGTCATCGGCGGCGATTTCGGCACGGATGATGGCTTCGCCATCGTGCAGCCAGACGTGGTCGGCGTGGGCGGCAAGACTGAGCGTGAGGGCGGTGAGGGCGAGAGATTTCATAGGCAGTCGGGATGGGGCGTTATTGTCGCGCCAGCACGATAACGGCCGGCACGGTAAAGAGGAGGATAGGCAAGGTGGCGCCGAGCAGCGGCGGCCAGTGGAGCAGCAGGGCAAGGTTGGCGATGACGCCGCTTGTGACGTAGTAAGCAACGCCGAGGAGAATACCGATGACGAGGCGGGTGCCCTGTTGCCCACTGCGGTTGCTGCCAAAAGCGAAGGGCAGTGCCAGGAGCACCATTGCCGCTGTGGTCAGCGGGGTGAGCAGGCGCTGCCAGTATTTGAGGCTTTCCTGATGGTGGTTCAGGCCGTTCGCCGCCATGAAGCAGGTCAGGGTGTGCAGTTCGCGCAGGGTTTCCGCCGAGCCGATGGCGGCAAGGCTTTTGAGGTCTGCCGGGGTTGCACCGTTTTCCCAGCGCGCAGGCGCAGGCAGGGTTTCTGTGTTTTCCGCACTGGTGCGGTAGCGGCGCGGGTTTTCGTGCTGCCAGTCGGGGGCGGCGTAGGTGGCGCGCTCGGCTTCGGTGATGGTGATTTGGTCGGCATCGGCCTGGTAGTAACGCAGGTGTTGCAGGCTGCCGTCGGGGTTCAGGGCGCCGATGTGGATGATGGTGTCGCGCTGTTTGAGCCAGATGCCTTGGGCGGTGGTGGTTTCTGCGCTTTCGCCGAGGGCGAGGTGATGGATGAGGCGGCTTTTCGCGGCGAGTTGCGGTGCGAGGGTTTCGCCGTTGATGATGTTGAGCACGCCGATGGTGAAGGCGAGTAGCAGTCCGGCGCGGGCGAGACGCAGGCGCGAGATGCCCGCGGCGCGGACGACGGCGATTTCGTTCTGCGCGGCGAGTTGGCCGAGGCCCATGATGGTGCCGACGAGGACAGCGGCCGGGGTGAAGAGGATGAGTTTTTCCGGCAGGACGAGAAGTTGTTGGGTGAGGAGGATGCGCAGGGTGTAGTGGCCGCGACCGAGGTCGTCCGCTTCAGCCGAGACTTGGATGATGAGGTCAACGCTGAGGAGGAAGACGAGGGTGATGAGGGTGGTGATGAGGATGGTGCGCAGCAGGTAGCGGTCGAAGCGGGTCAGCATCAGGCTCTCCTTGTGTGGCGGTACCAGGCGATGATGATGAGGGCGAGGACGACACCGTGCAGCCAGTAGCTGCCGGGGAGCGGCGCGAGTTGCTGTTTGCGGATGGCGACGGTCGCGAGGTCTAGCAGGTTGATATAGAGGGCAAAGCCGATGAAGGCGGGCAGGATTTTCTGATAGCGACCCTGACGCGGCTGGCTGCGCGCGAGGAGCGGCAGGCAGAGGGTGTAGATGATGAGGGCGAGCGCGGGGTTGCTGCGCGTCTGCCATTCGCTGAGGTGTTCGGGGCTGGCGCCGAGTTCGCTGGTCGGGATGTTGCGCAGGCGGGTGTTTTCGCCGGGGAGGGCGTTGGCGCCGGGTAGGCGCAGGTCGGCGTTGTCGAAGGTGAAGAGGGTGGTGCGGGTGGGGTTGTGGTTATCCGTCCAGGCAAGACGGCGGCCATGCTCAAGGTAGAGGTGGCGTTCTTGTTCGCTGCCGCCGAGTCGGCCGCTGTCGGCAAGGATGATGCTGTGCCCGTCGGGTTCTTGGTGGGCGATGAAGAAGTCGCGCAGTTCGCCATTTTCAATGGCGCCGGTGTGGACGACGGTGCCGTCGTCGAGACGGCGGAAGGTGTTGGGGGTAAAGAGGATCATGCCGGCTTCTTGCTGGGCTTGTTGGCGCAGGCCTTCCTGGCCGCGATAGACACCGGGGAGGATGGTGAGGCTGAGGATGAGCAGCAGCAGACAGACGGGAGCGGCACACAGGAGGAGGGCGCGGGTCTGGTGTTTGGGGGCAATACCGCAGGCGAGGACAGCGCTGATTTCCTGGTCGCGGTAGAGGCGGCCGAGGGTCATCACGGCAGCGAGGACGAAGGCGATGGGCATGAGGACGACGAGGAAACGCACGGCTTGCAGGCCGACGAGCTGCCAGACGGCGCTGAGTGCCATGTTACCGGCAGCGGCAGCAGCCAGCAGGGAGGAGAGGCGAAAGCTGAGGAGGATGGCGAGGAGGATGAGGTTGGTAGCGAGGAATACGGCGAGGGTTTCGCGGATGAGGTAGCGGTAGAGTATCGGCATGGTGAGCGGGGTTTGTGCTATGCTTCACGCCTCTTTTTGGCGCGTTTTCCGCGCAGTTTAGCCGAATTGTCGAGGTTTCCGTTGATGAAATTTTCTTTGAAGGTGTGTGCGCCTGCCGAGTTGGCGGCGGATGTGTTGGCGGTGTCTGTGGCTGCTGATGGTGCGTTTTCTGCCCGCCTCGCTGCACTGGATGCGGTGTCAGGCGGTTTTTTTGCCGCGCAGCGTGATGCGGGTAATTTCCCGCCCAAGGATGGGACGTCGCGTCTGTTTGTAAACGTGCCCAATGTGGCGGCGGCGCGTGTGATCGTGGTGCGCCATGACGGCTCGGATGCGGCGCTGGAACGCGCAACGGCTGCCGTGCAGGCACTGGCAGATGAGTCCGGCTGGGGCAAGGTCGGGTTGCTGCTCGGCGATGGTGCACACGCCGTGGATGTGATGGCGCGCGCGGCAGCGTACGCGGCGTATCGCTTCGATGCGTTCAAGTCGGATGCAGGTAAGGCGCGCAAACATGAATGGCTGTTTGTCTGCGACCGTCTGGAAAAGGCTGAGGTGCAGGCATCGCTGGAACTCGCCCATGCCTGGGCGCTGGGCACCGCGTTTACCCGTGATCTGGTCAACACGCCGCCGAATGTCTGCACCCCGGCATGGCTGGGCGATCAGGCCAAGGCGCTGGCCAAGGCATATGCGCCACTATCGGCAAAGGTGCTGAAACGTAAGGAAATTGAGACGCTTGGTATGGGGGCGTTACTCGGCGTGGCACAGGGTAGCGCCAACGAGCCGCGTTTTATCGTCTTTGAATACCGCCCCGCCAATGCGCAGAACGCGCAGCCGTTTGTGCTGGTTGGCAAGGGCGTGACTTTCGACACCGGCGGGATTTCTATCAAGCCGTCGGCGGCCATGGACGAGATGAAAGGCGACATGGGCGGCGCAGCAGCGGTGTTTGGCGCGTTGAAAGCCCTGTGCGAGGCAGAGTTGCCGCTGTATGTGGTCGGCCTGGTTGCCGCTGTTGAAAATATGCCGGACGGCAACGCCATCCGCCCCGGCGACATTCTGACTTCGATGTCCGGCAAGACGGTGGAAGTGCTCAATACCGACGCCGAAGGTCGCCTGATTTTATGCGACGCCCTGACCTATGCCGCGCGTTACAAACCGCAGGCGGTGATTGATATGGCGACCTTGACCGGCGCGATTGTGGTCGCCCTCGGCGGTGTGCGCAGCGGCCTCTTCGCGAACGATGACGCGCTTGCCGATGCGCTCTTTGCCGCCGGCGAAGCCGCGCGCGATTTGGCATGGAAAATGCCGCTTGACCCCGCTTACCGCGACATGCTGAAAAGCCCGTTTGCCGACTTGCCAAACATCTCCGGCTCGCGCGAAGCAGGCGCGGTCACAGCCGCCGCTTTCCTCTCGGCCTTCGTGGATTACCCCTGGGCGCACCTCGACATCGCCGGCAGTGCCTTCAAGGGCAGCACGCCGAAAGGTGGTACCGGTCGCCCCGTCGGTCTGCTGCTGGAATTCTTCCGCAACAAGGTCGCTTGATGCTGCCACAAGCTGCCCTGGAACTGCTGGAACGCGGGCTGGACGCACTACCGTTTGCCGTCTCGCCTGAACAGCGGGCGCAACTCGCGCAATACCTGGCCCTGCTTAACCGCTGGAATGCCGTGCATAACCTCACCGCCGTGCGCGATCCGCTGCAACAAGTGCCGCGTCATGTGCTGGATTGCCTCGCCGTCGTTCCCTATCTCGAAGATGCGCACACACTGGCCGACATTGGTTCTGGCGCCGGACTGCCCGCGCTGCTGCTGGCGGTGATGCGGCCGCAGCTTGCCGTGTTGGCAGTCGAAAGCAACGGCAAAAAAGCCGCCTTCATCCGCCAGGCAGCGACGGCATTACAGTTGCCGAATGTGCAAATCGCTGCTCAGCGGGCCGAAGACTGGCGAGGCACACCACAAGACATCATCATCAGCCGCGCCCTCACCTCGGCAACCGCCTTTGTGCAAATGACCACGCACTTCGGCGGCGCACACAGCCGCTGGTTACTGATGAAAGGGCGCGAAGCAGAAAACGTCGAGGCCGCAGGCTTCGCGTTGCACGCCGCCCATCCGCTGCAAGTGCCCTATCTTGACGCCGAACGGGTACTGCTCGACATCCGGCGGGGGGATGCATGAGCCGCATCATCGCCATCACTAACCAGAAAGGCGGCGTCGGCAAAACCACTACCGCTGTCAGCCTCGCTGCCGTCTTTGCCGAAAGCGGCGCGGACGTGCTACTGATTGACATGGATCCGCAGGCCAATGCCACCGTCGCCTGCGGCGTGGATCGGCGCGGCGTCGAGCACGGCGTGATGGACGTCATGCTCGGCACACGCAGTGTCGAAGACACCTGTCTCTACTGCGAAAACTCGCGCATCTGGCTGATGCCTGCTAACGCCGACCTTACCGGCTCGGACGAAGCCCTCTTCCGCGAAAACATGCGCCACGCCCTGCTGAAAAAACACATCCACGGCTGGGCGGAACGCTTCGACTGGGTATTCATCGATTGCCCGCCGACTCTCAACCTGCTTACCGTGAACGCCCTCGTCGCCGCGCACTACGTCCTTGTCCCCATCCAGTGCGAATACTTTGCGCTCGAAGGCGTCAGCGCCCTGCTCGATACCGTCGGCCAACTGCGCCAAACCGTCAACCCCGACCTGCGTGTTGCCGGCTTCATCCGCACCATGTACGACAACCGCTCGCGCCTCACCCGTGACGTCTCAGACAGCCTCGAATCCTACCTGAAAGGCCTGATGTTCACGACCGTGGTACCGCGCAACGTGCGTCTCGCAGAAGCGCCCAGCTACGGCCTGCCCATCGTGCAATACGACACCAATGCCAAAGGCGCCGTCGCCTACCGCGAAATTGCCGCCGAACTCCAACAACGCCTCGGACAATAAGGAAAAACCATGCAAAAACCCAAACGCGGCGGCCTCGGACGCGGCTTCGAATCCCTCTTGGGCGAAGCCGCCCGCGACGTTATCGCCCAGCCCGAATTCGAAGCCCTGAAACAAATTGACGCCGCCAAAATCCGCGCTGGCGTGTACCAGCCGCGCAAAGTCTTCCACGATGCCGCCCTGCAAGAACTTGCCCAATCCATCGCCGAGCACGGCATCCTGCAACCGCTCGTTGTGCGTCCCATCAGCGACGGCCAGTACGAAATCATCGCCGGCGAACGCCGCTTCCGCGCCAGCCGCATCGCCGGCCTCACCAAAATCCCCTGCGTCGTCAAAAACTACACCGACCAGCAGGCACTCGCCGTCGCCCTGATCGAAAACCTGCAACGCAGCGACCTCAACATTCTCGAAGTTGCCACCGCCCTGCAACAACTCGTGCAAGACTTCAAACTCACCCACGAAAAAGCCGCCGAACTTGTCGGCCGCTCGCGCTCAGCGGTGACCAACATCCTGCGTCTGCTCGAATTGAGCGAACCGGTCAAAGAAGCGCTCTACAACAACGATATCGAAATGGGCCATGCCCGCGCCATGCTGACCCTGGCAGCGCCCCAGCAGAAACTCCTGCTGGCAGAAACTCTGGAACGCGGCTACAGCGTGCGGCAAATCGAAGCGCGGGTCAGACAACTACAGAAAAATCCGGACGCATCCCCCAACCCGCCCCCGCGCGACGTCAATATCCACGCACTGGAAGACCGCCTGAGCGATTTCCTCGGCTACCCGGTCGCTATCCGCCATGGTAAACAGGGACGCGGCAGCGTTACCCTCAAATACAGCAATCTCGACGAACTCGACGGCATCCTTGCCAAATGGGGGTTCAAACAACCCTGAATAACCGCCAAGCGGGATAACCACGCAATTTATCGCTGAAATACAACGCCCCGGGCGGTTGCCATAAAGAAAATAATAAAGAAAAAATTAGAGACATTACCAAAACATGGAAATCCGTTGACCCCTGTCGGGCAAGCTCTTATAATCCGCGGCCTACCAATGAAGGAAACCCTAAAATATCTTCTGAAAATACAAAGCATTATCTTGATAGCATTGATACTTTGTGTTCTCTTAAGCCCATTGCATACGGCAGTAACCGCCGTACTATCAGGTGGCATACTTTGCTTATTGACCACCGCGCAGGCGCTGCTGATATTTTGCCGATTACCGGATGTCTTGCCCACACAACGGTTTCTACGCGCCGTTAAACAGGCTGAAATACGGAAATGGCTGATTGTTGCCATCTTGGGCACGATACTCGTGCAACGCTGGCAACCATTGGGTGTACTCACCGGTTTCGCAATACCCTACACTGCCGCCTATTTTTGGGCGATTTTGAAAAAATAGAGGAACATATGGCCGGACAGACTGCTGCGGAAATCATCAATCACCATATGACCAACCTGAGCATTGGCGAAGGTTTCTATTCTCTGCATATCGACACTCTCTTCTTTTCCATTCTGCTCGGTAGCCTCTTCTGCTGGTGGATGCGCAGAATGGCGTTGCGTTCCCTGCAACACGTTGAAAATAACGAACCACCATCCTTTGCTGCCAACGTCGCCGAAGTAATCTTTGAATTTATTGACGGCACCATTAAAGACTTTTTCGGCAAATCGCGCGCTGACATCGGCTCACTCGCTTTCACTATCTTCTGCTGGGTTCTGCTCTGGAACGTGATGGACATGATTCCAGTTGATTTCCTGCCCAGTGTTGCCGCCCAGTTTGGCATCCATCATTTGAAAATCGTACCTTCAACCGATGCCAATGCTACCTTCGCGCTTTCCATTACCGTTATTACCCTGACCTATATCTACCTCTTCAAGAACTACAAACCCATTGGCTTCATCAAAGCATTGGGCGGACATCCTTTTGAAGCAAAAAGCCTTCTAGGACAAATCATTCTTTATCCGCTCAACCTGGCGCTGAAAATTGTTGAAGATTTGGCCAAGGTCATTTCACTCTCGCTGCGGCTATTCGGCAACCTCTTTGCTGGTGAGCTGGTCTTTATCCTGATCGCCTTCCTGCCGTGGTTTGTACAGTTCATCCCTGGCGGAGTATGGATAATCTTCCATATTCTGATTGTAGTGCTGCAAGCCTATGTCGCCATGGTGTTGTCTGTCGTCTACCTGTCGATGACAGAACCGCATCACTAACTTTTTTCCTTTCACTTAATTAACTGGAGGTTCCCATGGAAAAAATCGCCGCTATTGCCCAACTGCAAGGCGCAACTGTTATCGCTGCTGCGATCATCCTCAGTCTTGCCGCTTTAGGTACGGCACTCGGCTTTGGTCTGCTTGGTGGCAAATACATCGAAAGCAGCGCCCGTCAGCCGGAAATGATGAACCCGCTGCAAGTCAAATTCTTCATCATCGCCGGTCTCTTGGACGCCGTTTCCATGATTGGTGTAGTTATCGCATTGATCCTCGTTTTCGGCAACCCGCTGCTGAGTGCGTTGAACGGCTAATCACGGCGAATTGCCGGAAGGTGTCTGCAACATGAATCTCAATCTGACGCTGATTGGCCAGATCGGCACATTCTTCGTTCTGTGGTGGTTTACCCACAAATTTATTTGGCCACTTTTTGCTGAGGCTATGGAAAAACGCCGCCAAAAGATTGCCGATGGGCTGAGTATGGCGGATAAAGCGAAGCACAGCGTTGCCGCCGCCGAAGAAGAAACTGCCCGTATCATCGCGCAGGCCAAGACACAGGCGACCGAAATCGTCGGGCGTGCACAAAAACAGGCAGAACAACTGGTTGTGGATGCGCGTATTGAGGCAAAAACTGCTGGTGAACGTGAAATCGCGGCAGTACGCGATAACTTTGAGCAGGAAAAACGCAAGGCACGCGAAGCACTGCGCGGACAAGTTGCCGAACTGGTGATTCAGGGGACCGAAAAAGTGATTGGTCGCGAAGTTAAAGCCGATGACCATAAACGCCTGCTGAATGAACTGAGCGAGAAACTGTAAATCATGGCTGAGTCAAAAACCGTTGCCCGTCCTTACGCCAAAGCCATTCTTGCTAACGCAAGCGATGGTAAGGCACAGCAGCAATGGCAACAATTTCTGCATACCGCAAAAGCTGTTATGCAGTCACCGGAAGTACCGGAACATTTAGCTCTACCGGGATTCTTGTCCCAGTTACAAGACTGGTTGGAGCAACTGCTAAAAAAACAGCGCAGGCATGGCCTTTATAGCGAAGAAAATAACCTGCTGCGTTTACTGGAAGAACACGACCGTATTGCCATACTGCCGGAAATAGCCGATATCTACGACGAACTGCTCTACGCCAAAAGCGATGTCTGCATGGTACATATCACGACCGCGCAGGCGCTCTCGTCTGCTGAAGAAAAAAACTTGCAGATACTGTTGCAGAAAAAGACCGGGCGCGATGTGGTATTGGACATCCATGAAGACGCCACATTGCTTGCGGGCGTGATAATAGAATACGACGGACTGGTCATTGACCAGACACTGCGGGGCAGAATCGCCGAATTTGCCCAGAAACTCGATGACTAGGGGAAACGAAGAATGCAACTTAATCCTGCTGAAATCAGCGGCTTTATTCAGGAAAAAATAGCCGACTACGACAACAAAGTCGAAAGCAAAGCCGAAGGTACCATCATCAGTCTTTATGACGGTGTTGCTCGTGTACAAGGCCTGCGTCAGGCAATGTTGGGGGAAATGATTGCATTCCCCGGCGGTGTTTATGGACTGGCACTCAACCTTGAGCGTGACAGTGTTGGCGTCGTTATCCTCGGCGAATACGACCATTTGTCGGAAGGCGATAAAGTCACCTGTACCGGCAAAATCCTGGAAGTCCCGGTGGGACGGGAACTCTTGGGCCGCGTTGTCAATGCTTTGGGTCAGTCTATTGATGGTAAAGGCGATATCAAGACGCATGCGACCTCGCCCATTGAGAAAATTGCTCCCGGCGTCATCGAACGCCAATCCGTTGACCAACCGTTGCAAACCGGCTTGAAATCCATTGACTCTATGGTGCCAATCGGACGTGGACAACGCGAACTGATTATTGGCGACCGTCAAACGGGGAAAACCGCGATTGCGGTTGACGCCATCATCAACCAGCGTGATACCGGCGTGAAATGTATCTACGTTGCCATTGGACAAAAAGCCTCCTCTATTGCAGCCGTCGTGCGCAAACTCGAAGAGCACGATGCTCTCAAGCACACCATCATTGTTGCTGCAACCGCTTCCGATTCCGCCGCGATGCAATATATCGCCCCTTATGCTGGTTGCGCCATGGGTGAATATTTCCGTGACCGTGGCGAAGACGCGCTGATCGTTTACGACGATCTGACCAAGCAGGCATGGGCCTATCGTCAAGTTTCTTTGCTGCTGAAACGTCCACCGGGTCGTGAAGCATATCCAGGCGACGTGTTCTACCTGCATTCCCGCTTGCTAGAACGCGCGGCACGCATCAATGCCGACGAAGTCGAGCGCCTGACCAAAGGTGAAGTCAAGGGTAAAACGGGTTCTCTGACCGCCCTACCAATCATCGAAACTCAAGCGGGTGACGTTTCCGCCTTCGTGCCAACCAACGTTATTTCCATCACGGATGGACAAATCTTCCTAGAGACCGACCTGTTCAACGCTGGTATCCGCCCCGCTATCAACGCCGGTCTCTCAGTATCGCGTGTCGGCGGCGCCGCACAAACCAAAGTTATCAAAAAACTGGGTGGTGGTGTACGCCTTGCCTTGGCGCAATACCGTGAGCTTGCCGCATTCGCCCAATTCGCTTCCGATCTTGATGATGCCACCCGCAAACAGCTCGAACGCGGCCAACGTGTCACCGAATTGATGAAGCAGAAACAATTCTCGCCGATGAGCGTTGCTGAAATGAGCGTCTCGCTGTTTGCCGCAGAAAATGGTTTCTTGGATGATATCCCAGTGGAAAAAATCCAGGCTTACGAACAGGCTCTCTTGCAATATATGCATAGCGATCATCGCGCCCTTCTAGATAAAGTCAACGAACGCGGAGTCTATGATGACGAAATCCAACAAGGATTTAGCGCTGCGTTAAACGCGTTCAAAGACAAAGGCGCTTGGTGAGGAAACAGCCATGTCTAATGCCAAGGACATCCGCTCGCAGATAAAAAGCATCAAAAGCACGCAGAAAATTACCAAAGCCATGCAAATGGTCGCGGCATCAAAAATGCGGCGTTCGCAGGATGCGATGCTGGAAGGACGCCCTTATGTTGAAAACATCCTGCGCGTTATTGCGCACTTGCTGAAAGCACACGGCGAAACTCCGCATCCATTTTTTGATGAGACGCGCGATAACGTCAAAAAAGTGGGTTATATCGTTATCAGTACCGATCGTGGCTTGTGCGGCGGTTTGAACATTAACCAGTTCAAAGCCTTACTGGCGCATGTGCAGGAATGGAGCAACAAAGGTTGCGAAATAGATTTCAGCGTCTTTGGCCGCAAAGGTATTGCCTTTATCAACCGCATAAATGGTCATATCATGACCAGTGTGGATGCCTACGGCGATAACCCGCCGTTACGCGAATTGATTGGCGGCATCAGCTCCATGATTGATGCCTATCGCACAGGCGAAATTGACCGCGTCTATCTGGTCAGTAACCGCTTTGTCAACACCATGACGCAAGAGCCAAACATCGTTCAGTTCTTGCCAGCGACCATTGTCGTTAATGACAAATACGTGCCCGAACACGCTTGGACTTATGAATACGAGCCCGGTGTTGAGCAGATTCTCGACAAACTGGCGGTGCGTTATCTGGAATCCGTAGTCAAACAGGCGGTAGCGGAGAATATCGCCTGTGAAATGTCGGCGCGGATGATCGCGATGAAGAACGCATCCGACAATGCCGCCAACCTGATTGGCGAGCTGGAATTGCAATATAACAAAGCCCGTCAGGCCGCGATTACGCAAGAACTGACGGAGATCGTCGGCGGCGCAGCAGCCGTATAAGACGAAACGGATTGAATTAACAAGAGGTGAAGATGAGTACCGGAAAAATCGTTCAAGTCATCGGCGCGGTAGTCGATATCGAATTCCCCGAAGACGCAGTGCCGAAAATTAACGATGCACTGGTTGCAGAAAAAGGCGGCACCGTATTTGAAGTGCAGCAACAATTGGGTGACGGTGTTGTACGGACAATTACCATGGGTTCCTCGGAAGGACTAACACGCGGCATGGAAGTAAAGAACACCGGCAACCCGATTACCGTGCCTGTCGGCAAAGCCACTTTGGGACGCATCATGAACGTCTTGGGCGAAGCAATTGACCACGGTCCAGCGATTGATGCCGAAGCGCATTGGGGTATCCACCGCAAAGCTCCTGCTTATGACGAACTGGCCAACTCTACCGAGTTGCTGGAAACTGGCATCAAAGTTATCGACCTGCTCTGCCCCTTCGCCAAAGGCGGTAAAGTCGGTCTCTTCGGCGGCGCGGGTGTCGGCAAGACCGTCAACATGATGGAGCTGATCCGTAACATTGCTATTGAGCACAGCGGTTATTCCGTCTTTGCCGGCGTTGGCGAGCGGACGCGTGAAGGTAACGACTTCTACTACGAAATGAAAGAATCCAACGTACTCGACAAAGTATCGCTGGTCTATGGACAAATGAACGAGCCGGCCGGTAACCGCTTCCGTGTCGCCCTGACTGGTCTTACCATGGCGGAATACTTCCGTGACGAAGGCCGTGACGTTCTCTTCTTCGTGGATAACATCTACCGCTACACCCTGGCCGGTACCGAAGTATCCGCATTGCTTGGCCGGATGCCGTCGGCGGTGGGCTATCAGCCGACGCTGGCGGAAGAAATGGGTAAACTGCAAGAACGCATCACCTCGACCAAGACCGGATCCATTACCTCGATTCAAGCCGTGTATGTCCCGGCGGACGACCTGACTGACCCCTCACCAGCGACTACCTTTGCCCACTTGGATGCAACCGTTGTACTGTCGCGGCAAATCGCCGAACTCGGTATCTATCCGGCCGTTGACCCACTGGATTCCACCTCACGCCAACTTGATCCCTTGATTATCGGCGATGAACACTACGAAACCGCGCGCCGCGTCCAAGGAGTCCTGCAACGCTACAAAGAACTGCGCGACATCATCGCCATCCTCGGCATGGACGAACTGTCAGAAGAAGACAAGCAAGTTGTTTATCGTGCACGGAAAATCCAGCGTTTCCTGTCCCAGCCCTTCTTCGTTGCCGAAGTATTCACCGGTTCCGCTGGCAAATACGTCCCGCTCAAAGAAACCATCCGTGGCTTCAAAGGTATTGTTGACGGCGAATACGATCACATCCCGGAGCAAGCCTTCTACATGGTTGGCACCATTGATGAAGTGCTGGCCAAAGCCGAGACCGTAAAATAAAAAGCGGAGGGACCGACATGGCGAATACCTTTCACGTCAGCATGGTCAGCGCCGACCGCCAGCTATACAGCGGGAAAGCGGAGCGCCTTGTCGCGACCGCTGAACGCGGCGAACTGGGCATCCTCGCCGGCCACGCCCCATTTCTTTCCATTCTTAAAGCAGGGCAAGTCCGCCTGACCCTGCCGGACGGCAAAGAAGAAGTCATCTACATCTCCGGCGGCTTTATCGAAGTACAGCAAGGACAGACCATCATCCTCGCCGACGACGCCGAACGTGCCGAACAGCTCGACGAAGAACGCGTTCGTGAAGCCCGTCGGCGTGCCGAAGAAAAAATGCGCGACAAAACCAGCACGAAACTTGAGCTGGCTCGCGCGCAAGCTGAACTGGCACAAACTATGGCCCAACTTGCCGCCATCCGCCGTGCCAAAAATTAAAGGACTAACCACCATCCTCACGGTGCTGCTCTGCCTGCTGGCGAGCAGCACCGTTTCTTATGGGGAAAGCGCGGCATCCCCGGCCATCACCGCCCAAGAACGTGCGGTGCTTTTAGCAAGAACAAATCACCTGCACGAAGTCACGCCGACCCTCTATCGGAGCGAACAACTGGACCAAGACGACACCGCCCTGTTACAGGCGCTGAACATCCGTACCATCATCAACCTGCGCTACTTCAACCGCGACGATGACCACCGTCACTTCGGCCATACCGACATCCGCATCATCAACATCCCGCTGCTGACTTGGGACATTGAGGCCGAAGAAATGGCGCAAGTGCTGTACACCATCGAACAAAGCGAAAAATACGGCAACGTACTGGTGCATTGCTACCACGGCGAAGACCGCACCGGCTTGACGATCGGCCTCTACCGCATCTTTTACCAGAACTGGAGCGCCGCAGACGCAGAAGCAGAAATGCGTCGCTACGGCTATAACCGCATCTGGCGCAATATCCCCCGCTTCTACAAACCGAAAAAACTCGCCGCCGTACGCCGCGCTCTGGAAGCACTGCGCCGCAGCGATTAATTTACCGCTTTCTTCCACCTCAACTATCACGGATAAATCACCAGCCGCCAGTAAAACGCAGGCGGTTATCGTTGAATGGATAAAAAAGAGTAAAAGGCGAATCGCCACAGACAGTACAGGGAGCCCGGTCAGGCGACGCAACGCCGTTACGATTTTTTTAGATGTTTAACTATAAATTTTTGGCGATGTCATTGATCAAGTAATACACGAGAGACACAGTTCGCACCAATTCTTGTCTGTGGGTGCGTGCTAATGTGGTGAGTTTGGCGACCGGGGCGATTTCACGATTTTTCCAGCTAGTTAACGGGAAAATGACGCCATTTATGGCAAAAAATGACGGAAAGACTGTGGTAGAAATGACACTTAGCCTTTCCAAGCCCGCCGGAAAGCCGTTATCATGACGGCGGGTTAACCCCTTATTCATTCGTAAACACTAAGGAATTGCCATGAACCATCGCACCTTCCCGCGTACCAGCCTGGCCACTGCCCTGTTACTCGCCTGCACTTGCGCCGCTGCGCAACAGGGCAACACGGCACCGGCAGCCGTCAATGTTGCTGCTCCCAAGACCACCTCCACCGATAGCAGAATCAACCTCTACCGCATCTCTGCCCTGCACAACACCACCGGCCTTGAACTGCGCCAGCGTGAAGTCCCGCAAAGCGTGACCGTGATTGATCAGGACGAACTGAAAGCACGCGGTATCCATGACATGGCAGGCGCACTGAAAACCGGCGGTGTAAATGTTGTCCGCGACGAAGGCGGCCACTACCGCTACCAGACACGCGGTTTCAATATCGACCAAATTGAAGAAGACGGTCTCTCTACCAGCCTGCACGGCGCCTATGGCAATCCCTACCACAATTCACAAAGCCCGAGCGATCTTGCCATCTACGAGCGCATAGAAATCGTGCGTGGTGCGACTGGTCTCACCCAGGCAAACGCCGAACCGGGCGGCACCATCAGCGCTGTGCGTAAAAAACCGACTGCCGAACGCCGCATCGGTGGCGACATCAGCGTGGATCGCTACGGCAAAGTCTATGGCACCGTTGACGCAAGCGGCGCTCTAGATCCCGAAAAAACCTTGCGCGCGCGCGTCATCAGCGTGGTCAGCAAAGACAAAACCTTCAAGGACGACGTGGACGGCAGCCATTACCTCGTCTATGGCGTTGCCGAAAAAGATGCTGGTGCAACGACCACCGTTACCCTCGGCGGCATGGTGCAAAACAGCCACGGTCACCCAGATCCCTACGGCCTGCCGCGAGCCAACGTTGCCTTCCCGCGTGACAAGAGCCTCGGCTTCAAATGGAATAAAGACGACTACAACAAAGCCAACGTCTTTGCCGGCATGGAAACCCGCTTCAATGACGACTGGAAACTCAACACCAAAGTCAGCTACACCCGTAACGATTCCATGAGCGCCTTTGGTGCACTGGCCAACGAAAATCCCGGTTACAGCGGTCTTACCCGTGGCGCCACCCTGCCGATAAACGATCTGAACCGCTACGACAACGCAGGTCGCCAGGCTGCCGCACAAATCACGCTCAATGGCAAATACCGCCTCTTTGGCCGCGAGCACGACGTATTCACCGGCTACACCTTCGGACAAGAAGCCAGCAACACCCGCTGGAAACGCATCCGCAACAACACCGCTTACGACCCGTACACCTTCCAGGGTAACGAAATCCAATACCCGGGCTGGGGCGATTACATCGACCGCACCTACTACGGCAGCAAACAAAAAACCCACGCCTTCAACCTCGGCAGCCGCGTCAACGTGCTTGACAACCTGCACATATTGGGCGGCGCGCGTTACACCCACTGGAGCGGACGCGAATTTACCGACTACAACTGGTGGAACGACCAACCGGACAACACCGCCGACCGCAATGACAAACAAAGCCGCAGCCGCGTTACCCCCTACCTGGGCATCACCTACGACATAAACGCCAACAACAGCCTCTACACCCATTACAGCAGCATCTTCAAACCGCAGTACTACCGCGACAACAAAGGCAACTTCCTGAGTCCCGTAACCGGCAACAGCTACGAAGTGGGCTGGAAAGGCGAATGGCTGGACGGCAAACTCAACACCAACATCGCCCTCTACCAAATCGAACAAAAAAACCGCCCCGTGCAACTGGCGCTTGCCTCCGGACAAGAATACGCCGCCGCACACGGCAAAGTCCGCAGCCGTGGTCTGGATGCCGAAGCCACCGGCAACATCACCGACGCCTGGAAAATCAACGCCGGCTACACCTACAACAGCAGCAAATTCCAGAAAAACGAAAACGCCCGCGACCTGAAAGGTGGCAATGCCAGCAAACACACACCGAAACACCAGATGCGCCTCTACACCAGCTACCGCCTGCCGGGTGCCGCGGAAAAATGGACCATCGGTGGCGGCATGAACTACCAGAGCAGCACCAGCAGCCTGTGGGGCGTCGAACAAAAAGGCTATGCCCTCTTCAATGCGGACGTGCAGTACAAAATCAATGACCAGTTCAACGTTGGCCTTGCCCTGGAAAACATCACCAACAAGCGCTACTTCGAGAATCACCCGACGCGCATGAATGGTGCAAACAACTACCTCGGCGAACCACGCAACATCATGCTCAACTTCCGCTGGGAACTCTGAGAATCGCCACCCACAAAAGCCCCGCCAAGCGGGGCTTTTTCATAAGCCGTATTCCTAGAGACAAGAGCGTAGCCCAGTAACCACGCCGCTTGACGAGCCCAGCAACCACGCCGCTTGACGAGCCCAGCAACCACGCCGCTTGACGAGCCCAGTAACCACGCCGCTTGACGAGCCCAGTAACGACGCCGCTTGACGAGCCCAGCAACCACGCCGCTTGGCGAGCCCAGTAACGACGCCGCTTGGCCGACCCAGTAACCACACCGCTTGGCGAACCTAGTAACCCGCCGCTTGACGGGCCCAGTAACCACGCCGCTTGACGAGCCCAGTAACCACGCCGCTTGGCGAGCCCAGTAACCACACCGCTTGACGAGCCCAGTAACTACGCCGCTTGACGAGCCCAGTAACCACGCCGCTTGGCGAGCCCAGTAACCACGCCGCTTGGCGAGCCCAGTAACGACGCCGCTTGGCGAGCCCAGTAACGACGCCGCTTGGCGAGCCCAGTAACCACGCCGCTTGACGAGCCCAGTAACCACGCCGCTTGGCGAAGCCAGTAACCACGCCGCTTGACGGACCCAGTAACCACGCCGCTTGACGGACCCAGTAACCACGCCGCTTGACGAGCCCAGAAACGACGCCGCTTGACGAGCCCAGTAACGACGCCGCTTGGCGAGCCCGTATTTGCCCCCGTCAAGCGGGACAAACACTGGTTCCGCCTTGCGCAACCCCGGTCAACGCGGCATTATCCCCGTCCCCTCTCAACCACAGGAATCTTCATGAACAAACAACCTTCCCTTATCGGCGGTGCCTGCATCATCGCCGGGGTCTGCGTCGGTGCAGGGATGCTTGCCCTGCCGCTTGCCGGAGCCGGTGCCTGGTCGTTGTGGGCCACCGCCGCCATCGTCCTCACCATGCTGATGATGACGCTCTCCGGCTGGCTGTTGCTTGAAGCCTACAAGCACTACGACCTGCGCGCGTCGTTTAACACCGTCACCCGCGATGTGCTTGGCTCACAGATCAACATCATCAACAACCTCGCCGTATATTTTGTCGGCGGCATTCTCCTTTATGCCTACATCACCACCATGGGCGGTACGCTGCAACAATTGACGGACAATGCGCTGAACAGCAAATTCGCCTCCATCCTTGCCTGCCTCGTCGGTGGCGCTTTCGTCTGGCACTCGACCCGCGCGGTGGACCGCATTTCGGTATTGCTGATCGTCTTCATGGTCGCGACCTTCCTGTTCAGCATTTACGGCCTTATCAGCGGTGTGCATCTGAATACCCTGCTCAACCGCCTGCCCCACCCTGCCGGCAGCGACGACAGTTATGCCCGCTACATCCTCGCCTTCCTGCCCGTCTGCCTGACCTCGTTTGGCTACCACCACTCCGTCACCTCGATGCGCGCCTATTACGGCGAAGAGAAAAAGGCGGCGCGCGCCATTCTGTACGGCACGCTGCTGGCAATGGGCATTTACCTGCTGTGGACGCTGTCCATCTTCGGCAACCTGCCGCGCAGCGAACTCGCCCCCATCGCATCCGCCGATGACAGCGTCAATGTCCTCACCGCCAAACTTGGTACCATCCTGCACAGCAGCCAACTGGGCAATATCATCAGTGCCTTCGCCCTCGGTGCCGTCGTTTCCTCCTTCATCGGCGTCGGCCTCGGCGTCTTCGATTACCTCGCCGACACCTTCCACTTCGCGGACAACCGCCTGGGGCGCAGCCAAACCTGGCTTGCCACCTTCCTGCCGCCGCTCGTCTGCTCGCTGCTCTGGCCGATGGGCTTCACGATGGCGATAGGCTACGCCGGCGCAGTCGCCACCATCTGGACCTGTATGGTGCCTGCCGCGCTGGTGTGGAAAACACGCGCGCGCCACGGCACCACCGGCTATACCGTGCCGGGCGGATCAGCCCTGCTCGCCGCCGTTTTCCTCTACGGCATCCTCGTCGCCCTCTTCCACTTCCTCAACATGCTGCACAAACTGCCCGTCTATCAGGGCTGAAAAACAGGGGGCAATATCCCCCCATTTGCAAGCAGAAAACGGCGGTAAAACCGCCGTTTATGCTAAAATGCGCGCCTTTGTACAGCCCACGGGAACGACCATGACCGAAAAAAAATACGACTCCTCCAACATCCGCGTTTTGAAAGGCCTCGAAGCCGTCCGCACCCGCCCGGGCATGTACATCGGCAACACCGACGACGGCAGCGGCCTGCACCACATGGTCTTTGAAGTCGTCGATAACGCCATTGACGAAGCCCTCGCCGGCTATTGCAGCGAAATCAGCGTCATCATCCACCAGGACGAATCCATCACCGTGCGTGACAACGGGCGCGGCATCCCGGTGGACATCCACCCCGAAGAAGGCCGCAGTGCTGCCGAAGTTATCATGACCGTGCTGCACGCAGGCGGCAAATTCGACGACAACAGCTACAAAGTCTCCGGCGGCCTGCACGGCGTCGGCGTCTCCGTGGTCAACGCCCTCTCCGAACGCCTGACCATGACCATCCGCCGCGACGGCCATATCCACCAGCAGCACTACCACCACGGCGAACCCGACGCACCGCTGGCCGTCATCGGCGACACGGCAGAGAGCGGCACCGAAATCAACTTCCTCGCGAGCTCCGACACCTTCGGCAACGTCGTTTACGACTACGACACCCTTGCCAAACGCCTGCAAGAACTCTCCTTCCTGAACGCGGGCGTGCGCATCACCCTGAGCGACGAACGCACCAACAAAACCCAGACCTACGAATACGAAGGCGGCGTGCGCGCCTTCACCGAATACCTCAACCGCAACAAAACCCCCATCCACCCCACCATCTTCTATTGCAGCGCCGACAAAGACGGTGTGTACGTCGAAATCTCCCTGCAATGGAATGACAGCTACCAGGAAAACGTCTACTGCTTCACCAACAACATCCCGCAGCGCGACGGCGGCACCCACCTGGCCGGCTTCCGCGCAGCAATGACCCGCACCCTGAACGTCTACATGGAAGAAGAAGGCCTCCTGAAAAAAGCGAAAATCGCGACCAGCGGCGATGACGCGCGCGAAGGACTGACTGCCATCGTCTCCGTGAAAGTGCACGACCCCAAATTCAGCTCGCAAACCAAAGACAAACTCGTCTCCAGCGAAGTCAAAAGCGCCGTGGAAAGCGTCCTTGGCGAAAAACTCAAAGAATACCTGCTGGAAAACCCGCAAGAAGCCAAAATCATCGCCGGCAAAATCGTCGACGCCGCCCGCGCCCGCGAAGCCGCGCGCAAAGCCCGCGAAATGACGCGGCGCAAAGACGTGCTCGACATCGCAGGCCTACCCGGCAAACTCGCCGACTGCCAGGAAAAAGACCCTGCCCTCTCCGAAATCTTTATCGTGGAAGGTGACTCCGCAGGCGGTTCGGCCAAACAGGGGCGTAACCGCAAATTCCAGGCCATCCTGCCGCTCAAAGGCAAAATCCTCAACGTCGAAAAAGCCCGCTTCGACAAAATGCTCGGCTCGGCGGAAATCGGCACCCTGATCACCGCGCTCGGCACCGGCATCGGCAAAGACGACTTCGACGCTGCCAAATTGCGCTACCACCGCATCATCATCATGACCGATGCCGACGTGGACGGCGCGCACATCCGCACCCTGCTCCTCACCTTCTTCTACCGGCAAATGCCCGAACTCGTTGAGCGTGGACACATCTACATCGCCCAGCCGCCGCTCTACCGCGCCAGCAAAGGCCGCAACAAACAATACCTCAAAGACGACCACGAACTGAACGAACTGCTGCTCACCCAGGCACTGGACGACGCCAGCCTGCACCTCTCTGCCGACGCCCCCGCCATCAGCAAAAGCGCCTTCGAAGCACTCGCGCGCGAACACGCCGTGATCGACGGCCTGATCAAGCGCCTCTCGCACCGCTACGATAATCGCGTCCTGCGTGCGCTCGTCGAAGCGCCCGAACTCAGCCGCGCCACCTTCGCCGACGCAGACGCCATGCAGACATGGCTTGCCGCCTACCGCCAGCAACTTGCCCGCTTCGCTGAGGCCGGCGTCACCCTCACCGCCGACTACCTGCCGGGCGACAACCCGCGCATCGACATCCGCATCGAACAACACGCCAACCAGCACCACAACTACATTGACCCGCACTTTGCCGACAGCAACGAATACCGCCGCATCAACAGTTTCGGGCAAAAAGTGCGCGGCATGCTCGGCGAAGGCGCCTACTTCACCAACAGCAAAGAACGCATCGAAGTCGAACACTTCCACCAGGTCATCACCGCCCTGCTCGCCGAAGGCAAACGCGCCTACGAAATCCAGCGCTACAAAGGCCTCGGTGAAATGAACCCGGACCAACTGTGGGAAACCACGCTCGACCCCGCCGTGCGCCGCATGCTGCAAGTCCAGCTCAAAGACGCGCGCCTCGCGGATGAAATTTTCACCACCCTGATGGGCGAAGAAGTCGAACCACGCCGCGCCTTCATCGAAGACAACGCCAACAGTGCCAATATCGACATCTGAGCCAAACCGCGCGCGTACCACAAAAAAAACGTAGGGTGGGCTTTAGCCCACCGTTACCAAGCGCGACGGCAACGCATAAACCGCGCTATTACCCCGCTTGACGCATTTACCTTCCACTAAGGCATCCTTTTGAACCTATCCCGCCGCATCGAAGCCATCCTCTTCACCCGTGACGAGGCCGTCAGCACTGCCCAACTCGCGCAGGCGCTCGCCACCAGCGAAGACGCCGTCTGCACCGCGCTGGACGACCTCGCCGCGCGTTACGAAACCTCGGCAATGACCCTCGTCCAGGTCAAAGACGGCTGGCGCCTGCAACTGCGCAGCGACTATTTCGAGGCCGTCGCTGCCTTCGCCGAAGCCCAGCCGGTGCGCTACTCGCGCGCTTTCTGGGAAACCCTCGCCTACATCGCCTACCACCAGCCCGTCACCCGCGCCGAAATCGACGCCGTGCGCGGCGTGACCACCAGCAGCGGCATCTACCGCCAACTCTTCGACCTCGAATGGATCGAAGTCATCGGCACCAAAGAAGTGCCTGGCCGCCCCGAACTGCTGGCAACCACCACCCAATTCCTGAACGACTTTTCCGTGGCCAGCCTCGACGCGCTGCCCGCCCTACCCGAAGAAGACGGAGACCCCGCATGAAAGAACCCAAAGAACGCATCCAAAAATGGCTGGCCGCGCGTGGCCACGGCTCGCGCCGCGAAATCGAAGACTGGATCCGCGCAGGCCGCCTCAAAGTGAACGGCAAACCCGCCGAAATCGGCCAGGCCGTCAGCGGACACGAACGCTTCAGCCTGGACGGCCGCCCGCTGCGTGTCTCGCCGGAACAAAAAAACCCGCGCCAAATCCTGATGTACCACAAACCGCCGGGCGAAATCTGCACTCGCCACGACCCCGAAGGCCGCCCCAGCGTCTTCGACCGCCTGCCGAAAATACGCCAGGGCCGCTGGGTCAGCGTCGGCCGCCTCGACCTCAACACCGCCGGCCTCCTGCTCTTCACCAACGATGGCGCCCTCGCCCACCGCCTGATGCACCCCAGCGCTGAAATCCCGCGCGAATACTGGGTACGCGTCGCCGGCGACGTCAGCGAGAGCACACTGGAAGCCCTGCGCCACGGCATCGAACTCGATGACGGCTTCGCCCGCTTCGACGACATTATGCCGCTGCAAGCCCTGCACGAAGACGACAGCCAGTACAACCGCTACTTCAGCGTCACCCTCAAAGAAGGACGCAACCGCGAAGTGCGCCGCCTGTGGGAAGCCGTCGGCTGCCAGGTCAGCCGCCTGAAACGTATCCGCTTCGGCAACGTGACCCTGCCGAAAGAACTCGCACAAGGCCGCTACCGCCTGCTCACCCCCGGCGAAACCAACGCCCTGCTCGAACCGATCCGCCCCAAAAAAGGCCCGGCCCGCACCCCCGGTCCACGCTGAACCCA
This sequence comes from Cardiobacterium sp. Marseille-Q4385, assembly GCF_916618745.1. Lineage (GTDB taxonomy): Bacteria > Pseudomonadota > Gammaproteobacteria > Cardiobacteriales > Cardiobacteriaceae > Cardiobacterium. Next base: position 1,985,719 of record NZ_OU745373.1, on the reverse strand, counting down.
AGCGGAGAATCCCATGCGACACGCCCAAGGCTTCATTCTGCTCAAAGAAAAACGCTACGACCCTGCCCGCATTCTCGACGCCCTGCAACGCGACTGGGGCATCGTACCCGATAGCGGCGACACACCGACCGTCGCGGAAGATTCGCTGATGTTTAACGTCAACGGCCTGCTCTGCTCGGTAGCACTGATGCCCGCGCCCGTTCTCGGCGGTGAAGCTGAACGGGTCGCACTGAATGCCGCCTTCCACTATTTCCGCTGGGATGCTGTCGGGGCTGCACGCCAGCATCAGGCGCATCTGCTGGTCGTGGTCATGCCGCTCGGTAACGACGCTGCAACCCCCATCACCGTGATGAGTCTGTACAGCAAACTGGTCTGCGCCTGTCTTGCCGATGACAACGCACTGGGCATCTACACCTCCGGCACCGTTCTCGCACCGGACTTCTATCAAGATATGTGCAATGCCCTGCGCCACGGCGAACTGCCCATCATGGCGTGGATTTTCATCGGCCTGTATGGTGACGAAGGCGGCAGCAACGCCTACACCATCGGCCTGGAACAATTCAACAAAATGGAACTGGAAATCCTCGCCAGCCGGCACGAACCGAACGAGCTATTCACTTTCCTATGCGGCATCTGCGATTACCTCATCGCCAACGATGTAACCCTGCGCGACGGCGAGACCATCGGTTTCAGCGAAGATGAAAAACTGGCGATTACCCGCTCGTCACGCGTCGCTGGCATCGCCGAAGAAACGCTGAAAATCGCCTACTAAGCCGCTTTACCCCTGATAAAACTCTATCGGCAGCCCGTCCGGGTCTTTAATGAAGAAAAAGGCCTTGCCGGTGTATTCATCAATGCGTACCGCTTCGCAATCCACGCCTTTCGCCTGTAACGCCGCCCGCTGGGCGGCTACGTCGTCCACCACGAAGGCAAGATGGCGCAAGCCGCAGGCTTCCGGACTATTCGGGCGTGGTGGCGGGTCAGGAAAGGAAAAAAGTTCGAGCAGGTAGTGCCCATCGCTGCCAAGATCCAGCTTCCAGGAATCGCGTGCAGCGCGGTAGTGTTCGGCAAGGATTTCCAGCCCCAGGATTTCGGTGTAAAAGCGCTTGCTGCGCGTGTAATCGGCGACAATCAGCGCCACATGATGCATCCTCAAAATTTCCCCCTGTGTGATTGGCAAAACGCCGCGATTATAAGCCGCTGCCCCGCCGCGCTTCCATTGCCGCCCTTTCTGCCCTTTGTTATGATGCCGCCCTTTCAAATCAACCCTTTTTGATGGTTCTTCATTATGCGCAACACGCTGAAAACGCGGGTTTTACCCTGTGCCGCAGTCCTCTTTTTCTCCCTCTCGGCACACGCCGAATCTTTCCGGGTCGCCGATATTCGTATTGAAGGTTTGCAGCGGATTTCCGCCGGCACGGTCTTCACTTATTTGCCTGTCGCCGCTGGCCAGCAGTTTGATATGGCAAACAGCGCCCAGGCCATTGACGCCCTGTATAAATCCAACCTCTTTTCGCAAGTCCGCCTCGCCCGCGACGGCAATGTGCTGGTGGTGCAGGTGGAGGAATTCCCTGTCATCGCCGAGGTCAATCTCAAAGGCAACCGCGACCTGAAATCGGAAGATTTGCAAAAGGCGCTATCCGCCGCCGGTATCAGCGAGGGACAGGCTTACAATCCGCAGATGTTGCAGCAGTTGGTGCAGGAGCTTACCGAGCAGTATCAGGCACGCAGCAAATACGCGGTAAAAATTGATCCGAAGGTGCGCCAGCTGCCGCGAGGCCGTGTCGCCATCGATCTCGATATCAGCGAAGGGCGTTCCAGCCGCATCAAGCAAATCGACATCGTCGGCAACAAGATTTATTCCGACAAACAGCTCGTTTCCCTCTTCGATACCTCGACCCCGCGCTGGAATTCCTGGCTGACCAAGTCTGATCAATACGACCGCGACAAGCTGCAAGCGGATATCGACCGCCTCGAATCCTTCTACCGCGACCGGGGCTTCATGGATTTCGCCGTGACTTCGACCCAGGTTTCGCTCTCACCTGACCGCAAATGGATTTACCTCACTGTCAACGTGGACGAAGGCAAGGTCTATCGCGTCAAAGGTTATCAGTTGCAGGGCGATCTCATCGTGCCGCGCACCGAGCTCGAATCGCTCATCACCTTCAAACCCGGGGATCGCTACAACCGCAGCGAAGTACGCAAGAGCACCGACGCCCTGCGCACCCGCCTGGCTGACGAAGGCTATGCCCAGGCTCAAGTGAACGTCGTGCCGAATGCCGACAAACTGAGCGGCGAAGTGAGCTTTGACATCCTCGTTACCCCCGGCATCAAGACCTATGTGCGGCAAATCGGCTTCACCGGCAACACCAAAACCTACGACCGTGTGCTGCGTCGTGAACTGCGCCAACAGGAAGCCAGCCTCTATTCCGGTTCTGATGTCGCCCGCTCGGAAGAGCGCCTGCGCCGCTTGCCGCAAGTGGAAACCCTCGAACAAGCCATCCACCCCGTCCCCGGCACCCCCGACCAGGTTGACCTCGAATACAAAATTACCGAACGCAGCACCAGCAGTATCCAGGGCGGCGTCGGCTACGGACAAAGCAGCGGTGCGCTGTTTAATCTCGAATACAACGACAACAACTTCCTCGGCACCGGTAACTCGCTCGGCATCAACTTCGGCAAAAGCTCGTCCGAACAGCGTTACGGCTTCGATTTCACCGATCCGTACTTCACCGCCGACGGCGTCAGCATCAACTACGCCTTTGATTACAGCAAAACCAATTACCGCAAAGAGCGCCTGTCCGACTGGGCGGCGGATACCCTGGATGCCACCATCACCTTCGGTTACCCGCTTACCGAATACCAGAGCGTCTATTTTGGCGGCGGCTTCCGCACCCTGAAAATCAACACCGGCGATAACGTCGCAAGCGAAATCACCGATTACCTCAATAAAAAAGGCCGCCGTTACAAAGAAGGCGTCGTCACCCTTGCCTGGAACAAAGATACCCAGGACAACACCTACCTGCCGACCAAAGGCAGCCTGAACAAAATCAGCGGCGAAATTACCCTGCCCGGTTCGGACGACACCTACTACAAAATCGGTTACCGCAACCGCACCTATTTCCCGCTTAACGACGATAAAAGCCTCATCCTCGGCCTGCGGGGCGACATCGCTTACGGTGGTGGTTACGGCAAAACCGATGACCTGCCCTTCTACCGTCACTACTACGCCGGCGGCCTCACCACTGTGCGTGGCTTCGAGCACAGCTCGCTCGGCCCGCGTTACAGCAACGGCGACACCTCTGGTGGCGACTTCCGTACCGTCGGTGGCGTTGAGCTGATGACCCCGTGGAAAATCAACGAAAAATCCAACAACGTCCGCGTCGGCACCTTCATTGACTTCGGTAACGTGTACAGCAAGCCCAAAGACTTCGACCTCGGCGAATTCCGCTATTCCGGCGGTCTCTTCGTGCAGTGGATGTCCCCCTTGGGGCCGCTTAACCTGAGCTACGCCGTACCCATCAAGAAAAAAGATGGCGACGAGAAAGAAGCCTTCCAGTTCAGCTTCGGCATGGGCTTCTAAACCATCCTGCCACGCCACGGACGGCGCGGCACCACCTACCCGACCACACCATGAAAACACTACCGCTGGCGGCACTCCTCGTCCTTGCCGCTACCTTGCACGCCCAAGAAGCGGATACATCTACCGCCTCAGCGGCAACACCTGCCCCCGCGACACCAACTGCTGACAGTCCAACAGCAACCCCGGCTGGCGAAAACCGCGACTACAACGCCGCTGATGTCACGCCGCCCGAACACCCTACCCAACCTGCCGCTGCAGCCCCGGCTGACAAAAATCGTGACTACAACGCCGCCGATGCCACGCCGCCCACTCCCTCCGCCCAAGCGACGGATAGCGTTGACCCCGCCGACCTGCGCATCGGCTTCGTCAATTTCCGCCGCATCATGGCTGCCGCGCCGCAGCGTGACGAAGTTAACGAACGCCTAGAACGCGAATTCGGCGTTGAGCGGGATGCCCTGCTGCAAGCGCAAAGCGAACTGCGCGACATGGAACGCCGTCTGGAAACCATCCGCCACGGCGACGCCTACAACGAACTCGAACGTCAGGTCATCAACAAACGTCGCGACGTCAGCCGCCGCGACAGCGACTACCGCGACAACATCAACGTCCGCCGCAACGAAGAAATGGCTAAACTGCAAAAAATGATCGGCGACGAAATCCTCAGCCACGCCAAAGAAGCGGGCTATGACATCATCCTGAACGATATCGGCGTCTTCTACGTCAGCGAACGCGCCGATCTCAGCCCGCTCATCATCAAACGACTGCAAAACAAGGCAGGAAAACCATGAAGACCAACGCAGGCGATATCGCCGTCCGGCTTGGCGGCACTCTCCACGGCGACCCCGCTACCCCCATCCACGGCGTCGGCACCCTGCAAGACGGCCAAGCGGGCGAGATCGGCTTCCTTGCCGACGCGCACTACCGCCAATACCTGCCGACAAGCCGTCTCGCCGCTGTTCTCGTCAGCGAAGCCTATCCCGAAGCGCCGATAACCCAAATCATCGTCAAAGACGTCAAACGCGCCTGGCGCCACCTCGCTGACGACTTCGCCCCACCATTCCCACCACCCACCATCTCGCCGCAGGCACATATTGATCCCAGTGCTATCCTCGGCGCGGACGTCAGCATCGGTGCTGGTGCCGTTATCGGTGCAGGCGCAAACATTGGCGACGGCTGCCGCATTGCCCCGCTTGCCTACATCGCGGACGGCGTAACCATCGGGCGCGACAGCAACATCGGTTCCGGTGTGCGCATCCTTGAAAAAACCACAATCGGGGCACGCGCCAATATCCTCGCCAATGCCGTCATTGGCGAACGCGGCTTCGGTAACAACTTTGAAGACGGCCGCTGGCTGCCCGTCGCCCAGCTCGGCGGTGTGCGCATCGGTGATGACGTCGAAATTGGCGCCTGTACCACCATTGACCGGGGCGCGGTGAGCGACACCATCATCGGTAACGGCGTCAAACTCGACAACCACATCCAGATTGGACACAACGTCCACATCGGCGATCACACCGTTATCGCCGGCTCCGCCGTCATCGCCGGCTCCGTCACCTTCGGCAAATACTGCGTCGTCGGTGGTGCCTGCGTCTTCACTGGCCACATCACCATCTGCGACGGCGCCCAGTTCACCGGACACTCCTCCATCAGCAAAAGCATCCACCAACCAGGCGCCTACTCCTCCGGTATCCCGGCCATGCCCGCGCTACAATGGAAAAAATTCTTCGCCAAACTCAAACTCCTAGCCAAAGAAAAGTGAGCCTCCTATGCACCCCACCATCATGGACATCGAAGAAATCCGCCGCTACCTGCCGCACCGCTACCCCTTCCTGCTGATAGACCGCGTCACCGACATCGAAGTTGGCAAATACATCAAAGCCATCAAAAACGTCAGTGCTAACGAACCCTTCTTTCAGGGACACTTCCCCGGTAAAGCCGTCATGCCCGGCGTACTGGTCATCGAGGCCATGGCGCAAGCCGCCGGCATCCTCGGCGTAAAAAGCGGCCGTAAAGAACTCGGCCTGCCCGACATCCCCGAAGAAGACAACATCTACTTCTTCGTCGGCATCGACAAAGCCCGCTTCCGCAAAACCGTCGTCCCCGGTGACCAACTGCATTTCGACATCAACATTATCCGCTCACGGCGCGGCATCTGGTCATTCAACGCCGAAGCGCACGTAGACGACAAACTCGTCTGCGAAGCGGAAATCATGTGCACCACTGCAGGCAGAGGAGGATAAACATGATCCACCCAACCGCCATCATCGACCCCAAGGCCGAACTCGCGCCGGACGTCAACATCGGTGCATACAGCGTCATCGGCGCAGACGTGCACATTGACAGCGGCACCACCATCGCCCCGCACGTCGTCATCGAAGGCCCGACCCGCATCGGCAAAAACAACCACATCTACCCCTTCGCCTCGCTGGGCGCCGCGCCGCAGGACAAAAAATACGGCGGCGAAGCGACCACCCTGCAAATCGGCGACAACAACACCATCCGCGAATACACCACCTTCAACCGGGGCACCGTGCAGGACATCGGCACCACCATTCTCGGCAACGACAACTGGATCATGGCCTACGTCCACCTCGCGCATGACTGCGTCATCGGCGACGACACCACCATCGCCAACAACGTCACCCTCGCCGGCCATGTCCACATCGAGGATCACGTCGTCATGGGCGGCTTCGCGCTGGTGTACCAATTCGTGCACATCGGTGCCTACACCATGGTTGGCTACTGCGCGGGGGTCAAACAGAACGTCGCGCCCTACTCGCTTGTGGTCGAATCCCCGGCGCGCATCGCGGGCATCAACCTCGAAGGCCTGAAACGCCATCATTTCAGCGCCGAGGATATCGCCATGATCAAACGCTGCCACCACCACCTCTATCAGGAAAACCTGCTGCTGGACGAAGCACGCGACAAAATCAACGCGCTTGCGGCAGAATCCGCCCCGGCGCAAAAAATCGCCACCTTCCTCAACAATATCGTCGGTAAACGCGGCCTGACCCGCTGAACCGTCAGTCAGATAAAAAAAGCCGCAGTTACTCTGCGGCTTTTTTCTTGGAAAAATTACTTATGGCGCCAGGGCTTCATCATCCCCTTCAGCCGGTGGCAGGTCTTTCACCAAATCGTGCAGAAGATTGTCCATGCGCGCGCCGTATTCCACGGATTCGTCGTAAACGAAAGTGAGTTCCGGCACTTTGCGCGTGGTGAGCTTTTGCGCGAGATAGTGACGGAACTGGCCAGCATGTTCGTTCAGCGCGCGGATGAGATCCTGACGTTCGTCCGGATCACTGATGACGTGAGTAACGTACACTTTGGCAAAGGACAGATCACGCGTCACCCGCACTGCCGTAATCGACAGTAGCGAGGCGTGCGGGTGATTGAGGATTTGCGCAATGAGGCTCGGCGCGAGGTCGCGCCGGATTTGTTCGCCGATGCGGCGAGTGCGGTCGCCGTGTTTGTTGTGTTGCATCACAGGGTCCTTTCGACGGAAACGCGTTCGTAGCATTCGATTTGGTCACCGATACGCACATCGTTGTAGTTTTTCACGCCGAGGCCGCATTCGGTGCCTGCACGCACTTCGCTAACGTCGTCTTTGAAGCGGCGCAGGGATTCGAGCGCGCCTTCGTAGATGACGACGTTGTTGCGCAGGACGCGGATGGGGTTGTTGCGTTTGAGGACGCCGTCTTCGACGATACAGCCGGCCACTGTGCCAAATTTGGAGGAACGGAAGACTTCGCGCACTTCGGCAAGGCCGATGATGTCTTCGCGCACTTCCGGTGAGAGCAGGCCTTGCATCGCCGCTTTGACCTGGTCGATAGCCTCGTAAATGATGCTGTAGTAACGCAGATCCACCCCTTCGCTTTCGACCAGTTTTTTCGCATTGGCGTCGGCGCGGACGTTAAAGGCGATGATGATGGCTTCGGAGGCGATAGCGAGCTGCACGTCGGATTCGGTGATACCGCCGATGCCGGAAGCGATGATGTTGACTTTGACTTCGTCGGTTGCAAGTTTGAGTAACGAGTCGGACAGCGCTTCCACCGAGCCTTGTACGTCGGCCTTGATCATCAGGTTGACGCTCTGGACTTCGCCGCTGCTGGTGTTGGCAAAGAGGTTTTCCAGTTTGGCCTTTTGCTGACGGGCAATTTTGATCTCTTTGAATTTGCCCTGGCGGAAGTTGGCAATTTCGCGCGCTTTGCGTTCGTTTTCGACGATGACAACTTCATCCCCCGCGTTCGGCGTACCGGAGAGGCCGAGGATTTCCACCGGCGTCGAGGCACCCGCTTCTTGCAGTTCGTTGCCGTTTTCGTCAAGCATGGCGCGGATTTTGCCGTATTCCATACCGGCCAGCATGATGTCGCCTTTTTTAACAACGCCGGACTGGACAAGGACAGTGGCAACGCTACCGCGACCACGGTCAAGGCGGGACTCGATGACGACGCCGCGCCCCATGCCGGTCGATGGTGCGGTGAGTTCGAGAACTTCGGCCTGGATGAGGACTTTGTCGAGCAGGTCGTCAATGCCTTCGCCGCTTTTCGCCGAAACGTTAGCAAAGAGGTTTTCGCCGCCCCAGTCTTCGGCGACAACGCCGTATTGGGTCAGTTCGGATTTGACTTTTTCCGGATCGGCATCGGGCTTGTCGATTTTGTTGACAGCGACGATGAGCGGCACGTTGGCGGCACTCGCGTGCTGGATGGCCTCGATGGTCTGCGGCATGACGCCATCGTCAGCGGCGACGACGAGAATGACTATATCGGTCGCATCCGCACCACGTGCACGCATGGCGGTAAAGGCGGCGTGACCCGGGGTATCAAGGAAGGTGATAGTGCCCTTCGGGGTTTGCACGCGGTAGGCGCCGATGTGCTGGGTAATACCACCCGCTTCGCCGGCGACGACTTTGGTCTTGCGGATGTAGTCAAGCAGCGAGGTTTTACCGTGGTCAACGTGACCCATGATGGTCACGACCGGCGCACGCTGGATGATGTTACCCGCGTCTTCGTCGGCTTCAGCCATGACTTGCGCTTCGAGTTCGTTTTCTTTGAGCAGAATGTACTGGTGTCCCATTTCTTCGGCGACAAGCGCAGCGGTTTCCTGGTCTAGCAACTGGTTGATGGTCACCATCGAACCCAGTTTCATCATGACTTTGATCAGTTCGCCCGCTTTGACGCTCATTTTCTGTGCCAATTCACCGACAGTGATGGTTTCCGGGATACGCACTTCACGTGAGACGGGGGCAACGGGTTTTTCGAATTTGCCGCCTTTGCGCTCGTTCTCACGCGAGGGTTTGCCGCGTCCGCCGCGCCCACCACCGCTGCTACGGCGCGGTTCGTCCTCGCCACGCCCGCCGCGTTTGCCACCGCGTTCGGTTTTGCTTTTGCTACTGGCGCCACGTTCGCGCGACTGAATATGGAAGCGGCTTTCGGCTTCTTCTTCGTAGTTTTCCCGCTTGGCGACGTCTTGCAGGGCTTCTTGGCGCTGACGTTCGAGCTCGGCGTGTTCTTTGGCGGCTTCTTTTTCACGCGCTTCATGCTTGCGCAACTGCGCTTCGGCGTTCTTTTTCGCTTCTTCGGCCTCGCGTAGTTGCCGCTGCTTTTCTTGCTCGGCGAGTGAGGCGGCTAGCGATGTTTCGGCCTTGCGGCGTGCTTCTTCGGCGGCTATGGCGGCTTTTTCTTCTTGCTCTTTGCGCTCTTTGCGTGCCGCTTCTTCGGCGATGCGGCGCGCTTCGGCAGCCTGGGCTTCTTCACGGGCACGCGTTTCGCTGTCACGCATGGCTTCACCCTGGGCGAGACGCTGCTGTTCGGCCATTTGTTTGGCGATTTCTAGCGGGCTCAGTTTTTTCTCGCCACTTTTTTTCGCACTGCTACTACGCGGTTTTTTAGCAGCGCCTTCGGCGGCATTCTTTTTCTCGACGGGTTTGGCGCTACTGCTGGTTTTGTTGCCAGCTTTGCTGTCTTTCAGGCTGAGTTTTTTGTTGCCACCGGTTTTTTTTGCCGCCATGTGTTTGGTCAGGGCAACTTTTTGTGCGGGGCTGAGTTCATCCCCGGTGTCTTGTACGTTAATGCCCGCTTCGGCAAGCTGCGCCATCAGGCGATCCACCGGTATTTTCAGTTGTTTGGCTACTTCTGCGACTGTTGTCATTGTTTTTGTTCCTCGTGTTTATCCACGAAACCATGGTTCGCGCGCTTTGAGTATGAGCGCTGAGGCCTGTTCCTGGTTCATGCCGGTGTAGGTCATGAGCTCATCCACCGACAGCTCCGCCAAGTCTTCCTGGGTATGCAGGCCTTTTTCCTGCAAGATAGCGATGACGCTTTCATCCAGACCTTCCACGCTGTCAAGCGGCAGCTGCATTTCTTCCTCCGGCTTGACTTCTTCGACGAAAGCTTGTTGCAGCAGGTGATCGGCAGCGCGCTCGATCAACGCATCAACGGTTTCTTCGTCGAAGTCTTCGATAGCAAGCAGTTCTTCACGTTCGGCCGAGGCGACGGCTTCCGCCGTGTTGTAACCAGCTTCGATGAGAATATCGGCGATATCGTCATCCACATCCAGTGCAGCGGCCAGCTCGCGCTCTTGCGCATCTTGCGCCGCTTCCTGCCGTGCCTGGAATTCGGCTTCGCTCAGCACGTTGATGGTCCAGCCAGTCAGTTCACTGGCGAGACGCACGTTTTGTCCGCCACGCCCAACAGCCTGCGGCAGCTTATTTTCCGGTACGGCGATGTCGATACTTTTGCGCACTTCATCAGCGGCTGTTGCAGTGATTTGCGCCGGCGCCATCGCTTTGCGCACGAAGGTCTCCGGATCGTCATCCCACAGCACGATATCGATACGCTCGCCCGCCAATTCGTTCATCACGCCCTGCACACGTGAGCCACGAATACCGACGCAGGCACCAACCGGATCCACGCGCGGGTCAAAGGTGCGCACGGCAATTTTGGCACGCAGGCCGGGATCTCGCGCCACACCCATGATTTCGATGATGCCGGTGCCGATTTCCGGCACTTCCAGGGTAAAAAGCGCTTTCAGCATTTCCGGGGCAACGCGGCTGACTTCCAGCTGCGGCCCGCGCATTTCCAGATTGACCTTGGCGAGATAACCACGAATGCGGTCGCCCACACGCAGGTTTTCACGCGGGATCATGCCGTCACGCAGGATAGTCGCTTCGACGCCGTTCACATCCACGATGACATTGCCACGTTCGTGGCGACGGACGATGCCGTGCACCAGCGTTCCTTCCTCAGCGATAAAGCGGTCATAGACTTTGCGCCGCTCCGCCTCACGCAGTTTCTGAATGATGATTTGCTTCGCCTGCTGCGCACTAATGCGGCCAAAGGGTTCATTCTCAATCGGGATTTCTAGCACATCCCCAACATGCAGATTCTGTTCAGGATATTCGATAGTGGCGACGCTCTCGCGCATTTCGGCATCGGGATTTTCCAAAATCGCTTCGTCATCAACAATCGTCCACACACGAAAACTCTTGTATTCGCCGCTGCGCGGATCAATCACCACCTTGGCGTCAATTTCCTCATCGGGATAACGTTTGCGCGTCGCTGCCGCTAACGCTGCTTCCAGCGCTTCAATAATGACGCTGCGATCAACTTCCTTTTCGTTCGCCACCGCTTCCACGATGTTCAATAATTCTCTGGACATGATGTTCTCCTTCAAAAAACAGGTACCAAGCGCGCCTTATCCACATTGGCAAAATCAATTTCCACCGTTTCCGTTTCCTTGCCGTTTGGTATCTGCAAAGTGATGCGCTGCACTGCTTCATCGGTCGCAGCAATTACCCCCTCAAAACGGCGGCGTTTACCAAGCGGGGTGTGCAGATTCAGCTTCACCGTCTGCCCGGTAAAGCGGACAAAATCGGCAAACGCAAAAAGCGGGCGGTCCAAACCGGGCGACGACACTTCCAGCGTGTATGGCGCATTAATCGGGTCTTCTACATCCAGAATTGGATTCACCGCTTCCGTGACCGCCACGACACCGTCCATATCAATACCGCCTTCTGGCCGGTCCACATAAATGCGCAAAATCGAATTGACCGAATTATGGTGATATTCCACCCCCACCCACGCAAAACCCATGGATTCCACCACGGGTTTTAGCAGCTCCGTAACCTTCTCCTCGCGCGACATACCGCCCCCTTATGAAAACGCATACAACAAAAAAGCCCTTAAAAAAGGGCCTGATAAAAAATCCGGTTTGGAAGCGGGGGCTGGATTTGAACCAACGACCTTCGGGTTATGAGCCCGACGAGCTACCAGACTGCTCCACCCCGCATCTGACAGGGGCGCCATTATAGAGAAAAGCGCTCCGCTTGCAAGTATCACCATAAAAACGATGGCCACAAAAAACATAATCCATTGACTTAACGATAAATATATAACTCCGGCACAGTATTTGAATTTAACTTGGCGACAGGCATTGTTACAATGACGCCATAAAAAAGTTACATACTCTTTTCTACACAAGGAAACTTTCATGATTAGAAGAATAATCAACGGCTTACGTCGCCTCTCTGGGCATGACGTTCCGGATGATGAAGAACAGGAAGGCTTCAATGAGATCATCAACTGGGCGGAAGAAAATAACATCGGTGAAGACCGCATCCCACGTGATGCCGAAGAACTTGCCGGATTAGGGCGCCTGGATCTTTCATTTCGCCGTTTACAAAGCCTGCCTGACAATATTGGCGATCTGATACATCTGACCGAACTCGATCTGCGCGGTAACGAACTGGAAACACTGCCTGAATCCATTGGCAACCTCACCCTACTGAAACGGCTTGATCTCAAATGGAATCGGCTCGAAGCGTTACCGAATAGCCTGAAAAACCTTACCCGTCTCAGCAAACTCGAATTCGGCTACAACCGGCTGACCCGCCTGCCGGAAACCCTGGCCGGCTTTACCCAAATCACCGAACTGGACATCGGTGATAATCGCTTGGAACGTGTGCCGCATTACCTCAGCAATTTCACTAACCTGACCAAGCTCAACCTTGCGCGCAACCAGCTGGAAGAATTACCCGCCTTCCTCGGCAAGTTGACGCGCCTCACTCACCTCAACCTTTCCGCCAACCCGCTCAAACAACTGCCAGATTTCATCGGCGAACTCACCAACCTGACCGAGCTCGAACTTCACGGCAACCAGCTTGGCACCCTGCCGGAATCCATCAGCAACCTGCACCAACTGCATCACCTGGATATCGGCGGTAACCTGCTTACTACCCTTCCGGAAAGCATTGGCGCCTTAGAAAATCTCGACGTCCTTGACGCACACAACAACCGCCTGACTTCCTTGCCGGAATCTATCGGCAACCTGCAACGACTGAGCTGCCTCTCGCTGGCGCATAACAAACTGACCCGTCTGCCGGAGCAAACCAGCCATCTGCTACGCCTGAGTACCCTTGATCTCTCGCACAACAACCTGATGACCCTGCCGGACTTCGTCTGCAATTTCAGCCGCTTGACTAATCTGCATCTGGCACACAATGAACTGACCATGCTGCCGATGCATATTGGCTACCTGAGCGAACTGGAGATTCTCGACGTCAGCAACAACGATCTGGGCTCTCTGCCGGACAGCGTGGCCAAACTCGATAAACTGACCACCCTCAACCTCTCCGGCAATCAGATCCCCTTCCTGCCAAAATTTATCGCCAACCTCACTCATTTATGCATCCTTGATGTACGCAATACGCGCATGAAAGTCCCGCTGGCACTAGCCAACCGCATCGAAAGTAACGCAGTCATGGCGGGCTATTTCAAATAACCCTAACCGAAAACCTTCATACGCGATAAAAGCCTCTTCCCCAGGGAGAGGCTTTTTTGTTGTATGCAAACCTGTCAACCATAAAAAAGCCACCCTTACGGGTGGCTTTGGTCGTTGTACCACTGGCACGCATCAGATGATGCCGTTGCCATTTTCCCTGAGGAAGTCGTCCACGCTGTGATAGCTTTGGGTCATGCCCTCAAAGGTGATGCTGTTGTGGTAGGTTTTCACGCCATCGGTGGTGTCGAAGCTGAGTTTGTGTGCGCTGTCGTCCCACTGGGCGTTCTGGATTTCCGATAGGCCTTTCCAGCCCGGCGCTTTGGCGTCAATGCTCTTGGTATCCAATAGATCGGTGAGCGAGATTTTGTCTTCGCCAATTTTGAAGTCCTTGATGACATCGTGGCCATTCGCTGCCTTCGTATTGTAGATGAAGGTATCGCCGCCCTTACCACCAGTCAGGCTGTCGTTGCCGTCGTGGCCATAGATGAAGTCGCGACCTTCGGATCCGGTGATATCGTCTTTGCCTTCACTACCGTCCAGCGTTGCGCCGGTGCGGACGTGCCATGCCGGGTTGTTTGCCGTGCCGGTATTGTGCACGTCTTGCAACTGGTTTAGATCCAGACTGGCTTCTGGTTTGAGCATGAGATTGTTATCCAGCCCCAAAGTCTGATAGGTGCTATCCGCTGCACCATGCGCTTTGTATTGCATATGCAGGGTGGAAACCGAACCTTCTTCAAGATAGATAATTTCCACGCTATGTACACCTTCAGTCAGGTGGATACCATTCGGGTGCTTGCCAAGCGTATCGGCCTCGCTGATGGAGAAATCTTTGTAGATATCTTTGCCATCAATACGAACTGTTGCTCCGTTATCAAGTGCAAACTTGAAGTCGTAGGTGCCTTCACCGAAATAGACGTGGCCCACGATCCGTACGGCAGCATCAGTGGTATAGCCGAGGCCAGAAGTACCATTATATGGCGCGCCCGCTTCGACTCTGGCGGAATCAGCATCTTCCGCGCCATTGACGTCAAGGAAGTTGCGCAGTGCACTGCTTTGGCTTAAGCCTTGACCCACAGCGGTTTTCTCGTTGTTGGCGAGACCGCTGGACACCGCTGCTTTACCACCATAATTGATATCGGTAACGGTGAAGCGTGCATCTGGGGTGCCTTCGGCTGCAGATTTGATCTCGCCAGTAACCTTGCTGCCATTACGCCCGTTGATCATCTTCTCGGTGAAATCAAGATCATACAGGTTATTTGCGGGGAAACCTGGCATATTGACACCGGATTTTTTGTCATCAGCGTGATAACGGACATTAGCGGCGACTTTTGGATTGTTTTGCACCAAGCGGTCAATACCATTGTCATTGTAGCCGTAATACTCACCGCTCAGACCGACTTTATCCGCTGCAATGGCTTCGCTGGTTGCGTTGCCGGTCATATTATTGACGGCATCTTCACCGGCAGTACCACTACCTGCGTCGCTGCTGAGTGTACCGGTCGCGGCCACAGCCTTGACTTCGCTGTTATCCAGCACGGCTTTCGCCGCGATGGTGACAACACCTGTCTTGGCATCTACGGTAACGCCATCCGGCAGGTCGGTGCCTTTCCATTCGCCACTGGCCGGGTCTTTGTTCACCACGACTTCATGGTCTGCCTTGCCTTCGTCTTTGTAGGTGATGGTCAGTTTGTCCGCACCGGTCGACGGGGTCACGGTGACGCTGCCTTGTTCGGTTCCTGCGGCAACATTCGGCGCTTGCGGAGCAACCGGCGGCACATCGGTGATGGTGCCAGTGCCTGTGGCCGGAGTGGTTTGATCCGCTGCTGCGGCATCCAGCGTCAGGGTTTCGTCGCCTTCGGTGTCGGTATCGGTCACCGTCGGCACTTTGACTTGTACGCCTTTGTCGCTACCCGCCGGGACGGTCGCACTGAATTTACCGTCGCTGCCCGGGGTGACTTCTGTCCAGGTGTTGCCGCCGTCGGTGCTTATTTCTACCGGTTTGCCGGTGTCGGTACCCAGGGTCGCCGTGCCGTTTTTCAGGGTCAGTTCCACCGGGGTGTCTGCCTGCGGGGCATCCAGCGCTACTTCGTAGACCAGCGCCTTGCCTTCTTCCGCCTGCGGCGAACTCACGCTCTTCACTTGCGGTGTTGCAGGCGGCGGGGTGGTCGCGTCGTTGATCGCCGTCGTCACGCTGGTGTGGTCGCCCAGTTGCGCCCCTTTCGGCTCGCTCAGGGTCAGGCTGTAGGTTTCTTTGCCTTCGGCCTGTTTGTCATCCACGGTGTTCAGCTTGAACTCTACTTCGGTTTTGCCCGCCGGTATGGTCAGCGTTTTGTTGATTTCCGGTGCCGGGCTGAAGTCGGCATCGCTGGTCTCGCCGTGTTTCAGGGTGACGGTGACGGTGATGTCTTTGTCTGCTGGCTTATCCAGCGTGACTTTGTAGGTCGCGCTTTCACCCTCGGTGACGTTTTCGTCGCCGCTGATGCTGACTTTCGGCTCGACCGGCTGCGGTTGGTTCGCATCGTCTTCACCGGCGGTGCCTTTGCCTTCCGAGGTCTTGCCACCGCCGCTGTTTTCGGCAATGACGTCGCTCTGGTCTTTCACCGCATCCGGCGGCAGGGTCACTTTGCCCGTTTTCGGATCGACGGTGATGTCTTTGTGCGGCAGGGTACCTTCCGGCTTCCATTCGCCCGTCGTCGGGTCTTTGACCACGGTGATGGTCTGCGGCTGGTCGCTTTCGTCGGTGTATTTGACCTCCAGTTTGTCCGCCTTGTCGGCCGGGGTGATTACCATGCCGCCTTTGTGATCCGGGTCTTGGGCCACAGCCGGCGGCGGCGGGGTATCGCCATCAACGATTTGGGTATCAACGCTGGTTTCTGTACCCAGTTGGGCTCCCTGCGGGTTGCTGATGCTGAGGTTGTAGTGTTCCGCCCCTTCAAACTTGCCGTCTTTGGCTGCTTCCAGGGTGATTTTCGCCTCGGTTTCGCCCGCCTTGATGGTCAGGGTCTTGGTCGCATCCGGTGCCGTGGTGAAGTCGGCGTCTTCTGTACCTTTGTGCGTCAGGGTGACGGTGACGGTGACGTCTTTGTCCGCCGGTTTGTCCAGCTTGACGGTGTAGGTCGCCGTTTCGCCTTCGTTGACTTTGTCGCTGCCACTGATGGTAACGACCGGCTCGTTTGGCTGCGGCGGGTTCGGATTGACGTCGTTGCTATCAGCCTTGCCGTGCGCCGGGACGCTGCTGTCAGGGCCGACGTTGTTAGTCGCTGTCACATCCGAGCCGTCTTTGACGTCTTTCGGCGGCAGGGTCACTTTGCCCGTCGCCGGATCAACGGTGATGTCTTTGCTCGGCAGCTGGCCTTCCGGCTTCCATTCGCCCGTCGCCGGGTCTTTGACCACGGTGATGGTCTGCGGCTGGTCGCTTTCGTCGGTGTATTTGACCTCCAGTTTGTCCGCCCCGTCGGTCGGGGTGATTACCATGCCGCCTTTGTGATCCGGGTCTTGGGCCACAGTTGGCGCCGGTGGTTCGCGACCGGTCACGTCGTTGTCAACGATCGTGCCTTCGCCGACGACGGTATCAGCTTGTTTGGCTGCCTTGCCCTCGAGGCGGATGGTTTCGTCACCTTCCACTGCCGTGTCATCAACCGTCGGCACCTGAACTTTGATGCCGTTCGTGCTGCCCGCCGGTACGGTGACTTTGAAGTTGCCGTCGGCGTCTGGCGTGACTTTCGTCCAGGTGTTGCCACCGTCAACGCTCACTTCGATTTCTTTGCCAAGGTCAGTCGCCACATCGCCACTACCGTTCGCCAACTTGAGGGTGATTTCGGTATCGGCGGTCGGCGCTTTGTTCAGCGTGACGTCGTAAGTGAGAGCCGTGCCTTCCACTGCCTTGTCACCGGTGATGCTCGCTACCTCGACTTCGCTCGGCGTATTGCCATCATCGTTCGGTGCTATGCCGCTCTTTTCGTCACTCGTCAGGGTGCCGTCGCCGTTCTTCGCAACCACGGTGCTGCCGTCTTTGACTTCGTCCGGCGGCAGGGTGACTTTGCCCGTCGCAGGATCAACTTTGATGTCATCGCTCGGCAACTTGCCTTCCGGTTTCCATTCGCCCGTTTGCGGATCTTTGACTACGGTGATGGTCTGCGCCTGGTCTTTCTCGTCGGTGTAGTTCACCGTCAGGGTCGTCGCCTTGTCCACCGGCGTCACGATCATGCCACCTTGGTGTGCCGGATCTGCTGCCACCGTCGGCGGGTCTATCTTCTGCGGCTGCGGCGGCGTCACATTGTCGTAGGTCACCGTGATCGTACCCGGCTGGCTTTCGTGGCCCGCTTTGTCGCTTACGGTGTATTTGACCGGTGTCGGGCTGCCAGTAAAGCCAGCAGCCGGGCTGAAGGTTACGGTGCCATCGTTGGCAACCTTCCAGGTGCCTTCGCCGCTCACTTCCAGGGTCTTCACTTTGTTGCCGCTGCCGTCCAGGAGTTGTACGGTCGTCGGGTCAATGTCGCCCTGGGCATCCCGGTCGTTCGTCAGGACGTTGATCGTCGCGGTTGCCCCTATTTTGAGGCCGTCCAGGTTGTCGTCGTTGGCGTTCGGCGCCTCGCCTTGCGGGGTGTCGATGGTTTTGTCCACGTTGCCGCTCGCGTTCACGCTTTCTTTGCCGTCACTGACGGTCACGGATACGGCCGGCAGGTCTTCGCCCGCGTTGACGTGCGCAGCGCCCGCGGCGGTCAGGCTTACGGTGCCCGTCGCCGGGTCGATGCTGTAGTAGCCGTTCGGGTCGCTGTTCGGGGTCAGGCTGTAGGTCAGGCTGTCGCCATCTTGGTCAGCGCCACGGCTGGTCGCGACTTGTTGGCCTTCTGTTGCCTGTCCTTGTTCTGGGTGCAGGGTCACGCTGACTTCTAGGGTCGGTGCGTGGTTCGCCGGCGGCGGCGGGGTGATGCCGTCGTTATCGGACGTTATTTGTTCGCTCGCCGTCGTCGGGTTACCACCGTTGTGCGCCACGGCTTGGACCGGGCTGTTGTCTTTCACCGCATCCGGCGGCAGTTTGACGGCACCCGTGGCGGCATCCACGGTGATGCCCTGGTTCTCCGGCACGCCCGTCGCCAGCCATTGGCCCGCCGGGCCTTTGCTCACGGTGATGGTCTGCGCTTTGTCGTCTTCGTCGGTGTAGGTGATGTCGACTTTGTCGGTGTTCGCCCCCGGGGTGACGGTCACGCCGCCTTGTTCTGCCCCCGTGCCTTTGTCCAGGACGGGTTTCGCCGGGTCAGCGGCTGCGCTTTCGTAGGTCAGGGTGATGGTCGCCGGCTGGCTTTCGTGGCCCGCTTTGTCGCTTACGGTGTATTTGACCGGTGTCGGGCTGCCAGTAAAGCCAGCAGCCGGGCTGAAGGTCACGGTGCCATCGTTGGCAACCTTCCAGGTGCCTTCGCCGCTCACTTCCAGGGTCTTCACTTTGTTGCCGCTGCCGTCCAGGAGTTGTACGGTCGTCGGGTCAATGTCGCCCTGGGCATCCCGGTCGTTCGTCAGGACGTTGATCGTCGCGGTTGCCCCTATTTTGAGGCCGTCCAGGTTGTCGTCGTTGGCGTTCGGCGCCTCGCCTTGCGGGGTGTCGATGGTTTTGTCCACGTTGCCGCTCGCGTTCACGCTTTCTTTGCCGTCACTGACGGTCACGGATACGGCCGGCAGGTCTTCGCCCGCGTTGACGTGCGCAGCGCCCGCGGCGGTCAGGCTTACGGTGCCCGTCGCCGGGTCGATGCTGTAGTAGCCGTTCGGGTCGCTGTTCGGGGTCAGGCTGTAGGTCAGGCTGTCGCCATCTTGGTCAGCGCCACGGCTGGTCGCGACTTGTTGGCCTTCTGTTGCCTGTCCTTGTTCTGGGTGCAGGGTCACGCTGACTTCTAGGGTCGGTGCGTGGTTCGCCGGCGGCGGCGGGGTGATGCCGTCGTTATCGGACGTTATTTGTTCGCTCGCCGTCGTCGGGTTACCACCGTTGTGCGCCACGGCTTGGACCGGGCTGTTGTCTTTCACCGCATCCGGCGGCAGTTTGACGGCACCCGTGGCGGCATCCACGGTGATGCCCTGGTTCTCCGGCACGCCCGTCGCCAGCCATTGGCCCGCCGGGCCTTTGCTCACGGTGATGGTCTGCGCTTTGTCGTCTTCGTCGGTGTAGGTGATGTCGACTTTGTCGGTGTTCGCCCCCGGGGTGACGGTCACGCCGCCCTGTTCTGCCCCCGTGCCTTTTTCCAGGACGGGTTTCGCCGGGTCAGCGGCTGCGCTTTCGTAGGTCAGGGTGATGGTCGCCGGCTGGCTTTCGTGGCCCGCTTTGTCGCTTACGGTGTATTTGACCGGTGTCGGGCTGCCAGTAAAGCCAGCAGCCGGGCTGAAGGTCACGGTGCCATCGTTGGCAACCTTCCAGGTGCCTTCGCCGCTCACTTCCAGGGTCTTCACTTTGTTGCCGCTGCCGTCCAGGAGTTGTACGGTCGTCGGGTCAATGTCGCCCTGGGCATCCCGGTCGTTCGTCAGGACGTTGATCGTCGCGGTTGCCCCTATTTTGAGGCCGTCCAGGTTGTCGTCGTTGGCGTTCGGCGCCTCGCCTTGCGGGGTGTCGATGGTTTTGTCCACGTTGCCGCTCGCGTTCACGCTTTCTTTGCCGTCACTGACGGTCACGGATACGGCCGGCAGGTCTTCGCCCGCGTTGACGTGCGCAGCGCCCGCGGCGGTCAGGCTTACGGTGCCCGTCGCCGGGTCGATGCTGTAGTAGCCGTTCGGGTCGCTGTTCGGGGTCAGGCTGTAGGTCAGGCTGTCGCCATCTTGGTCAGCGCCACGGCTGGTCGCGACTTGTTGGCCTTCTGTTGCCTGTCCTTGTTCTGGGTGCAGGGTCACGCTGACTTCTAGGGTCGGTGCGTGGTTCGCCGGCGGCGGCGGGGTGATGCCGTCGTTATCGGACGTTATTTGTTCGCTCGCCGTCGTCGGGTTACCACCGTTGTGCGCCACGGCTTGGACCGGGCTGTTGTCTTTCACCGCATCCGGCGGCAGTTTGACGGCACCCGTGGCGGCATCCACGGTGATGCCCTGGTTCTCCGGCACGCCCGTCGCCAGCCATTGGCCCGCCGGGCCTTTGCTCACGGTGATGGTCTGCGCTTTGTCGTCTTCGTCGGTGTAGGTGATGTCGACTTTGTCGGTGTTCGCCCCCGGGGTGACGGTCACGCCGCCTTGTTCTGCCCCCGTGCCTTTTTCCAGGACGGGTTTCGCCGGGTCAGCGGCTGCGCTTTCGTAGGTCAGGGTGATGGTCGCCGGCTGGCTTTCGTGGCCCGCTTTGTCGCTTACGGTGTATTTGACCGGTGTCGGGCTGCCAGTAAAGCCAGCAGCCGGGCTGAAGGTCACGGTGCCATCGTTGGCAACCTTCCAGGTGCCTTCGCCGCTCACTTCCAGGGTCTTCACTTTGTTGCCGCTGCCGTCCAGGAGTTGTACGGTCGTCGGGTCAATGTCGCCCTGGGCATCCCGGTCGTTCGTCAGGACGTTGATCGTCGCGGTTGCCCCTATTTTGAGGCCGTCCAGGTTGTCGTCGTTGGCGTTCGGCGCCTCGCCTTGCGGGGTGTCGATGGTTTTGTCCACGTTGCCGCTCGCGTTCACGCTTTCTTTGCCGTCACTGACGGTCACGGATACGGCCGGCAGGTCTTCGCCCGCGTTGACGTGCGCAGCGCCCGCGGCGGTCAGGCTTACGGTGCCCGTCGCCGGGTCGATGCTGTAGTAGCCGTTCGGGTCGCTGTTCGGGGTCAGGCTGTAGGTCAGGCTGTCGCCATCTTGGTCAGCGCCACGGCTGGTCGCGACTTGTTGGCCTTCTGTTGCCTGTCCTTGTTCTGGGTGCAGGGTCACGCTGACTTCTAGGGTCGGTGCGTGGTTCGCCGGCGGCGGCGGGGTGATGCCGTCGTTATCGGACGTTATTTGTTCGCTCGCCGTCGTCGGGTTACCACCGTTGTGCGCCACGGCTTGGACCGGGCTGTTGTCTTTCACCGCATCCGGCGGCAGTTTGACGGCACCCGTGGCGGCATCCACGGTGATGCCCTGGTTCTCCGGCACGCCCGTCGCCAGCCATTGGCCCGCCGGGCCTTTGCTCACGGTGATGGTCTGCGCTTTGTCGTCTTCGTCGGTGTAGGTGATGTCGACTTTGTCGGTGTTCGCCCCCGGGGTGACGGTCACGCCGCCCTGTTCTGCCCCCGTGCCTTTTTCCAGGACGGGTTTCGCCGGGTCAGCGGCTGCGCTTTCGTAGGTCAGGGTGATGGTCGCCGGCTGGCTTTCGTGGCCCGCTTTGTCGCTTACGGTGTATTTGACCGGTGTCGGGCTGCCAGTAAAGCCAGCAGCCGGGCTGAAGGTTACGGTGCCATCGTTGGCAACCTTCCAGGTGCCTTCGCCGCTCACTTCCAGGGTCTTCACTTTGTTGCCGCTGCCGTCCAGGAGTTGTACGGTCGTCGGGTCAATGTCGCCCTGGGCATCCCGGTCGTTCGTCAGGACGTTGATCGTCGCGGTTGCCCCTATTTTGAGGCCGTCCAGGTTGTCGTCGTTGGCGTTCGGCGCCTCGCCTTGCGGGGTGTCGATGGTTTTGTCCACGTTGCCGCTCGCGTTCACGCTTTCTTTGCCGTCACTGACGGTCACGGATACGGCCGGCAGGTCTTCGCCCGCGTTGACGTGCGCAGCGCCCGCGGCGGTCAGGCTTACGGTGCCCGTCGCCGGGTCGATGCTGTAGTAGCCGTTCGGGTCGCTGTTCGGGGTCAGGCTGTAGGTCAGGCTGTCGCCATCTTGGTCAGCGCCACGGCTGGTCGCGACTTGTTGGCCTTCTGTTGCCTGTCCTTGTTCTGGGTGCAGGGTCACGCTGACTTCTAGGGTCGGTGCGTGGTTCGCCGGCGGCGGCGGGGTGATGCCGTCGTTATCGGACGTTATTTGTTCGCTCGCCGTCGTCGGGTTACCACCGTTGTGCGCCACGGCTTGGACCGGGCTGTTGTCTTTCACCGCATCCGGCGGCAGTTTGACGGCACCCGTGGCGGCATCCACGGTGATGCCCTGGTTCTCCGGCACGCCCGTCGCCAGCCATTGGCCCGCCGGGCCTTTGCTCACGGTGATGGTCTGCGCTTTGTCGTCTTCGTCGGTGTAGGTGATGTCGACTTTGTCGGTGTTCGCCCCCGGGGTGACGGTCACGCCGCCCTGTTCTGCCCCCGTGCCTTTTTCCAGGACGGGTTTCGCCGGGTCAGCGGCTGCGCTTTCGTAGGTCAGGGTGATGGTCGCCGGCTGGCTTTCGTGGCCCGCTTTGTCGCTTACGGTGTATTTGACCGGTGTCGGGCTGCCAGTAAAGCCAGCAGCCGGGCTGAAGGTCACGGTGCCATCGTTGGCAACCTTCCAGGTGCCTTCGCCGCTCACTTCCAGGGTCTTCACTTTGTTGCCGCTGCCGTCCAGGAGTTGTACGGTCGTCGGGTCAATGTCGCCCTGGGCATCCCGGTCGTTCGTCAGGACGTTGATCGTCGCGGTTGCCCCTATTTTGAGGCCGTCCAGGTTGTCGTCGTTGGCGTTCGGCGCCTCGCCTTGCGGGGTGTCGATGGTTTTGTCCACGTTGCCGCTCGCGTTCACGCTTTCTTTGCCGTCACTGACGGTCACGGATACGGCCGGCAGGTCTTCGCCCGCGTTGACGTGCGCAGCGCCCGCGGCGGTCAGGCTTACGGTGCCCGTCGCCGGGTCGATGCTGTAGTAGCCGTTCGGGTCGCTGTTCGGGGTCAGGCTGTAGGTCAGGCTGTCGCCATCTTGGTCAGCGCCACGGCTGGTCGCGACTTGTTGGCCTTCTGTTGCCTGTCCTTGTTCTGGGTGCAGGGTCACGCTGACTTCTAGGGTCGGTGCGTGGTTCGCCGGCGGCGGCGGGGTGATGCCGTCGTTATCGGACGTTATTTGTTCGCTCGCCGTCGTCGGGTTACCACCGTTGTGCGCCACGGCTTGGACCGGGCTGTTGTCTTTCACCGCATCCGGCGGCAGTTTGACGGCACCCGTGGCGGCATCCACGGTGATGCCCTGGTTCTCCGGCACGCCCGTCGCCAGCCATTGGCCCGCCGGGCCTTTGCTCACGGTGATGGTCTGCGCTTTGTCGTCTTCGTCGGTGTAGGTGATGTCGACTTTGTCGGTGTTCGCCCCCGGGGTGACGGTCACGCCGCCCTGTTCTGCCCCCGTGCCTTTTTCCAGGACGGGTTTCGCCGGGTCAGCGGCTGCGCTTTCGTAGGTCAGGGTGATGGTCGCCGGCTGGCTTTCGTGGCCCGCTTTGTCGCTTACGGTGTATTTGACCGGTGTCGGGCTGCCAGTAAAGCCAGCAGCCGGGCTGAAGGTCACGGTGCCATCGTTGGCAACCTTCCAGGTGCCTTCGCCGCTCACTTCCAGGGTCTTCACTTTGTTGCCGCTGCCGTCCAGGAGTTGTACGGTCGTCGGGTCAATGTCGCCCTGGGCATCCCGGTCGTTCGTCAGGACGTTGATCGTCGCGGTTGCCCCTATTTTGAGGCCGTCCAGGTTGTCGTCGTTGGCGTTCGGCGCCTCGCCTTGCGGGGTGTCGATGGTTTTGTCCACGTTGCCGCTCGCGTTCACGCTTTCTTTGCCGTCACTGACGGTCACGGATACGGCCGGCAGGTCTTCGCCCGCGTTGACGTGCGCAGCGCCCGCGGCGGTCAGGCTTACGGTGCCCGTCGCCGGGTCGATGCTGTAGTAGCCGTTCGGGTCGCTGTTCGGGGTCAGGCTGTAGGTCAGGCTGTCGCCATCTTGGTCAGCGCCACGGCTGGTCGCGACTTGTTGGCCTTCTGTTGCCTGTCCTTGTTCTGGGTGCAGGGTCACGCTGACTTCTAGGGTCGGTGCGTGGTTCGCCGGCGGCGGCGGGGTGATGCCGTCGTTATCGGACGTTATTTGTTCGCTCGCCGTCGTCGGGTTACCACCGTTGTGCGCCACGGCTTGGACCGGGCTGTTGTCTTTCACCGCATCCGGCGGCAGTTTGACGGCACCCGTGGCGGCATCCACGGTGATGCCCTGGTTCTCCGGCACGCCCGTCGCCAGCCATTGGCCCGCCGGGCCTTTGCTCACGGTGATGGTCTGCGCTTTGTCGTCTTCGTCGGTGTAGGTGATGTCGACTTTGTCGGTGTTCGCCCCCGGGGTGACGGTCACGCCGCCTTGTTCTGCCCCCGTGCCTTTTTCCAGGACGGGTTTCGCCGGGTCAGCGGCTGCGCTTTCGTAGGTCAGGGTGATGGTCGCCGGCTGGCTTTCGTGGCCCGCTTTGTCGCTTACGGTGTATTTGACCGGTGTCGGGCTGCCAGTAAAGCCAGCAGCCGGGCTGAAGGTCACGGTGCCATCGTTGGCAACCTTCCAGGTGCCTTCGCCGCTCACTTCCAGGGTCTTCACTTTGTTGCCGCTGCCGTCCAGGAGTTGTACGGTCGTCGGGTCAATGTCGCCCTGGGCATCCCGGTCGTTCGTCAGGACGTTGATCGTCGCGGTTGCCCCTATTTTGAGGCCGTCCAGGTTGTCGTCGTTGGCGTTCGGCGCCTCGCCTTGCGGGGTGTCGATGGTTTTGTCCACGTTGCCGCTCGCGTTCACGCTTTCTTTGCCGTCACTGACGGTCACGGATACGGCCGGCAGGTCTTCGCCCGCGTTGACGTGCGCAGCGCCCGCGGCGGTCAGGCTTACGGTGCCCGTCGCCGGGTCGATGCTGTAGTAGCCGTTCGGGTCGCTGTTCGGGGTCAGGCTGTAGGTCAGGCTGTCGCCATCTTGGTCAGCGCCACGGCTGGTCGCGACTTGTTGGCCTTCTGTTGCCTGTCCTTGTTCTGGGTGCAGGGTCACGCTGACTTCTAGGGTCGGTGCGTGGTTCGCCGGCGGCGGCGGGGTGATGCCGTCGTTATCGGACGTTATTTGTTCGCTCGCCGTCGTCGGGTTACCACCGTTGTGCGCCACGGCTTGGACCGGGCTGTTGTCTTTCACCGCATCCGGCGGCAGTTTGACGGCACCCGTGGCGGCATCCACGGTGATGCCCTGGTTCTCCGGCACGCCCGTCGCCAGCCATTGGCCCGCCGGGCCTTTGCTCACGGTGATGGTCTGCGCTTTGTCGTCTTCGTCGGTGTAGGTGATGTCGACTTTGTCGGTGTTCGCCCCCGGGGTGACGGTCACGCCGCCCTGTTCTGCCCCCGTGCCTTTTTCCAGGACGGGTTTCGCCGGGTCAGCGGCTGCGCTTTCGTAGGTCAGGGTGATGGTCGCCGGCTGGCTTTCGTGGCCCGCTTTGTCGCTTACGGTGTATTTGACCGGTGTCGGGCTGCCAGTAAAGCCAGCAGCCGGGCTGAAGGTTACGGTGCCATCGTTGGCAACCTTCCAGGTGCCTTCGCCGCTCACTTCCAGGGTCTTCACTTTGTTGCCGCTGCCGTCCAGGAGTTGTACGGTCGTCGGGTCAATGTCGCCCTGGGCATCCCGGTCGTTCGTCAGGACGTTGATCGTCGCGGTTGCCCCTATTTTGAGGCCGTCCAGGTTGTCGTCGTTGGCGTTCGGCGCCTCGCCTTGCGGGGTGTCGATGGTTTTGTCCACGTTGCCGCTCGCGTTCACGCTTTCTTTGCCGTCACTGACGGTCACGGATACGGCCGGCAGGTCTTCGCCCGCGTTGACGTGCGCAGCGCCCGCGGCGGTCAGGCTTACGGTGCCCGTCGCCGGGTCGATGCTGTAGTAGCCGTTCGGGTCGCTGTTCGGGGTCAGGCTGTAGGTCAGGCTGTCGCCATCTTGGTCAGCGCCACGGCTGGTCGCGACTTGTTGGCCTTCTGTTGCCTGTCCTTGTTCTGGGTGCAGGGTCACGCTGACTTCTAGGGTCGGTGCGTGGTTCGCCGGCGGCGGCGGGGTGATGCCGTCGTTATCGGACGTTATTTGTTCGCTCGCCGTCGTCGGGTTACCACCGTTGTGCGCCACGGCTTGGACCGGGCTGTTGTCTTTCACCGCATCCGGCGGCAGTTTGACGGCACCCGTGGCGGCATCCACGGTGATGCCCTGGTTCTCCGGCACGCCCGTCGCCAGCCATTGGCCCGCCGGGCCTTTGCTCACGGTGATGGTCTGCGCTTTGTCGTCTTCGTCGGTGTAGGTGATGTCGACTTTGTCGGTGTTCGCCCCCGGGGTGACGGTCACGCCGCCCTGTTCTGCCCCCGTGCCTTTTTCCAGGACGGGTTTCGCCGGGTCAGCGGCTGCGCTTTCGTAGGTCAGGGTGATGGTCGCCGGCTGGCTTTCGTGGCCCGCTTTGTCGCTTACGGTGTATTTGACCGGTGTCGGGCTGCCAGTAAAGCCAGCAGCCGGGCTGAAGGTCACGGTGCCATCGTTGGCAACCTTCCAGGTGCCTTCGCCGCTCACTTCCAGGGTCTTCACTTTGTTGCCGCTGCCGTCCAGGAGTTGTACGGTCGTCGGGTCAATGTCGCCCTGGGCATCCCGGTCGTTCGTCAGGACGTTGATCGTCGCGGTTGCCCCTATTTTGAGGCCGTCCAGGTTGTCGTCGTTGGCGTTCGGCGCCTCGCCTTGCGGGGTGTCGATGGTTTTGTCCACGTTGCCGCTCGCGTTCACGCTTTCTTTGCCGTCACTGACGGTCACGGATACGGCCGGCAGGTCTTCGCCCGCGTTGACGTGCGCAGCGCCCGCGGCGGTCAGGCTTACGGTGCCCGTCGCCGGGTCGATGCTGTAGTAGCCGTTCGGGTCGCTGTTCGGGGTCAGGCTGTAGGTCAGGCTGTCGCCATCTTGGTCAGCGCCACGGCTGGTCGCGACTTGTTGGCCTTCTGTTGCCTGTCCTTGTTCTGGGTGCAGGGTCACGCTGACTTCTAGGGTCGGTGCGTGGTTCGCCGGCGGCGGCGGGGTGGTACCGTCGTAGGTGACGGTCACGCTCGCCGGATCGCTGACGTTGCCGTCAACGTCGGCCACGGTGTATTTGACCGGTTTCGGGTTACCAGTGAAGCCCGCAGCCGGGGTAAAGGTGATTTTGCCGGTGGTCGGGTTGACTGCCCAGGTACCTTCGCCGGCAACGGTCAGGGTGGTCACCGGACGGTTATTCGTATCCAGCAGTTTGACGCTGCTCTTGTCGAGGGTGTGGTTGCCCTGCGGGTCGCTGTCGTTCGCAAGCACGTCCACTTCAACCGGCTGGCCTGCTGTGCCTTTGCCCGTGTCGTCAGCCGCCACCGGTTTGACGTTGGTTGGCGGCGGGGTGGTGCCGTCGTAGGTGACGGTCACGCTCGCCGGATCGCTGACGTTGCCGTCAACGTCGGCCACGGTGTATTTGACTGGTTTCGGGTTGCCAGTGAAGCCCGCAGCCGGGGTGAAGGTGATTTTGCCGGTGGTGGGGTTGACTGCCCAGGTGCCTTCGCCGGCAACGGTCAGGGTGGTCACCGGACGGTTATTCGTATCCAGCAGTTTGACGCTGCTCTTGTCGAGGGTGTTGTTGCCCTGTGGGTCGCTGTCGTTTGCCAGCACATCCACTTCAACTGGCTGGCCTGCTGTTGCAGATACTGCATCGTCAGCAGCCACTGGTTTGACTGCTCCGGGTGGGAATACACCATTGTAATTAATGGTGATGGTAGCCGGCTGACTGATGTGTCCATCAACGTCAGTGATGGAGTATTTAACTGGGGTTGGATTACCGGTAAAGCCTGTCTCAGGAGTAAAAGTAACTTTGCCGGTCGTAGTATCAACTTCCCACTTACCTTCGCCTGCAACTGTCAATGAACGTACTCGATTTCCGGCAGCATCCACTAAACGCACTCCTCCCGGATTAATAGTGCTCTTACCATCGGCATCAGTATCGTTAGCAAGAACGTCCACTGTTACTGGGCGACCTGGAACACCAGTGACACTATCAGGGTTAGCGACAGGCGTTGCGCCCTGCGGGGGAGTCGTACCATCGGTTACAGCAAAAGTCGGAGAGCTATTAGTGCTTTCCTGATTACCGGCATTATCTGTGTATTCAACATGTACACTGAGATTCTTGCCTTTATCACCCGGCTTAATGGTATAAGTGGGACCTGTTGCACCAGGGATGGCTACTCCGCTAGCAAACCATTGATAAGAAATACCACTGGTAGGCACACCATCCACATCGCTAATATTGGCGGTCAGGGTTTTCCCAACTTGTGGTTCACCGCTGACGGTAACAACGCCGTTCCCCGGACCAGGAGTGGGTCCAGGATTTGGATTCGGCCCAGGATTTGGGTTGGGATTAGGATTTGGCTGTGGTGCAGCCTCATAAGTTAGTGTTACTTCTGCCGGTTGACTGACATTACCATCCTTATCAGCAACGGTATATTTAATTGGTGTCGGATTACCGGTAAAACCCGCATCCGGTGTAAAGGTAATCTTGCCGTCTTCACCAACTACCCAAGTCCCTTCACCGGCAACCGTCAAAGTTTTTACACCTTGGCCACTGGCATTCAAAATAGTGACACTCTTGGCGTTCAGCGTTTCTTTACCTTGCGGATCAGTGTCATTAGCCAACACATCAATCGTAACTGGCTGTCCTTTCACGCCTGTCGCCTTATCAGCATTCGCAACAGGATTAACGTTTGATGGTTGATTAGGATTATTAGGGTTATTAGTGTCATCACTCGGCGGATTAGGTACCGGCGGCGGCGGTGCCGGCTGGATGCCGGAATTATCATTCTTGCTATCACTATTATGGCTGGCTAAAGCTGCTAACCCCCCTATAGCGACCAGACCACCAAGAATCGCCCATGGGCTTATTCCACCACTAGCACCAACCGGCACAATACCAGCAAAATGCGATTCACCTCCAAGCGCCTGTCCTGCGGCGACGTGATCGGCGAGCATGTGCACCGCATCAGCCTGCTGCGCGCTTTCCGGGATATAGGGATAGAACGATCCGTTTTCGTGTTGGCCAACCAGCAGATTCTTGCTACCGTTCGGATTCAGGCTATAGTAGCCGTCGATAATCAGACTGGGGTTGTCAATGCTCTCGCCTTCAAACGCGATATACAAATCATTGCCGACGCGCTGCGTCATGATGTTTTCCGGCCCGTACTGTGTGCTGAGGTCGGTGAGCTGGTAGTAGACGTTATCCACTGCTCGGATGTGTACGGGGCTGCCGCTGGCGGTGTTGATGTTGACTTGATCGACGATGTCCGCACTATTGCTGCTGCCTTTAACCTTGGCGAGTGTCAGAACGATTTGTTTAGCCATGATTTACCTCGTAAATACGTAACTGTATGGGATTGCCCTTTGGCGGGTATCTCTACCCTGAGATTCAGGCGATTCGACTGATTGAATTCCGGCCAGACCTTCATCCTTAAACGATGCCAAGCCGACCTCCTTGACTTATGCCTTGCGGCATACCGCACGCTATACGGCTAAATTCCTTAGCGTTATAGATAGGCGTGACCATAATCTTAACTTAGGCAGTTCTACATTTCTACCTTATCTTTCCACTTTATTACAAATCATCAAGTATTATGCAATCCGTCTTCCCTGCCTTTCCTTGCAAAATCCGCAGGATAGCTTGAAAAAAGCGCTATTATGCCTACCTAAAAACCTTACCAAAAAAAGCTATCTCCATGATTATGCGTAACTATTGCACATTGCTTCTTTCCTTACCGCTCGCCCTTGCCATCCATGCGGCACCTCTTGACAGCAGCCGTCTGGTACAGGATGCCCGCGCGCAAATCGGCGTTACCACTGGTTATGACGGCAGCTACCGCAATTTAGCCTATCCGCTGGGCGACGTGCCTATTGAAACCGGCGTCTGCACTGACGTTATTATCCGCGCGCTGCGCCAGCAGGGTATCGACCTGCAACAGCGTGTGCACGAAGACATGGCGCGGCATTTCAGCGCCTACCCGCGCCTGTGGGGTCAAAAAACCACCGATCGCAACATCGACCACCGCCGCGTCCCCAACCTGGAAACCTACCTGCGCCGCCACGGCGAAAGCCTGTCTCTGGAAGATCGCGACAGTTACCAAGCGGGCGACATCGTCACCTGGCGCCTGCCCGGTAACCGGCCACACATTGGCATCGTTTCCGACCGCCGTGCTGAAGACGGCACCCCGCTCATCATCCATAACATCGGGCGTGGCACCCAGGAAGAAAACATCCTCTTCGCCTACCCCATCACCACCCACATCCGCTACCAACCATGACTAAAAGCCTCCTCGCTACCACTGCCCTGCTCCTCACCGTTCCGCTTGCCTTTTGGCTTACCGGCTGGCACTGGCAGGCAGCCACCCCCGGCAACTACCCGCTCTACCTCATCACCCAGACTGCCGGCAAATACGGCATTCTCCCTATCAGCGCCGGCCTTTACGCCTTGCTGTGGTGGACGCACCGCCGTGGCGAAGCGCGCGCCCTGTTGCTCGTTGCCTTCCTTGCCATTGGCAGTACCCAGGTCGCCAAAGTCCTGCTCAAACCACTCATCGCCGAACCGCGTCCCTACGTCGTCGCCATGACGGATGCCGATCCATCCCGCATCCACGCTTTTTACGCCCAGCCACGTTCAGAGCGTCGTGCCTACGTCACCCACTACTACGCCGACGGCGCGACCCCCGCCTATCTCAGCGCACACCGCGCCAGTGAGACCGGATACAGCTTCCCCTCCGGCCACAGCCTCTTTGCCACCAGCTGGGCGTTACTCTTCGCCGGTATCATCGGCTACGCCAACCGTCGCCGGCGCCTCGTCAGCACTGCCGTCACTCTTTGGGCGATGCTAGTCATGACGAGCCGCGTCACGCTAGGTCTGCACTACCCCATCGACCTCGCAGGTGCCATCCTCCTCGCCTGCGCTATCTCCCTACCGCTGCTGCATGCCTGGCAACGGCGTCATCACTCGCCACGTCTGCGTCGCCTGCTCAGTTATCTGACAGCCTCCCCACGAAATTTATAAAAGAGTTTCATGCGGCCCCCGCTGACAAACGCGCCCACGTCAGACAGCCAATGGCGGCGACGGCGAGCACCAGCCCCGCCACATGACGCAGCAACAAACGTTCGCCAAAGAACCCGGCACCGACCAGCGTCCCCAGCGCAATTACCCCCACATTCATCCCGGCGAAAACCACGCTGGGATTCTCCTTCATCGCCGTATGCGCCTTGATATAAAAAACAATATTGCCCACATTGAGCACACCGAGCAACACGCCTGCGGCACAGGCTGCCGCTGATACCCGTACCCGTCGCCAGCACACATAACCCGCCATCAGCGCCCCGGCCAGTACAAACGTGACCAGCAACAACGAAGTCACCTTTGCCTGCTGCGATAACGCCTTCAACAACACATCAATCACGCCATAACCCGCCCAGACGCCGACCAGCAGCCATGACGCGCGCTGACTTTCCTTTGCCTCACCATAGGCGAGCAGACAGAAGAGCGCAGCAAAGACCAATCCGATCCCGACGAGCGACCACGGCGATAACTGCTCACGAAAAAGCACAAACGCAGAGACAAGCGGAATCACCAGCGCGAGACGCTGCGCCGCATCGGCACGGACAATCCCCGCAGCCTGCACCGCACGCCCCATCACGATAAACACCGACGGCAAGAGCACACCGAGCGCGGCAAACAGCCACCACCCTTCCCGCCAAACAGCAGCATCGGGTAACGACGGCCGCGCCACCAGCCATAACGTAAACGCCGCCGTCGGATAATTGAGCGCGACCAGCAGCGCCACCTCCCAGCTACGCCGCCGTGCCACCTTGAGCAATACCGACACCGCGACACTGCAACAGACACTCAACAACAAAAAAACCATGACGATCTCCAAGCGGATAGAAAAACAGGCGGCGCATCATGCCACAAAACGCGCAACCCTCCCGCTTGCCGGCAACCGCCCTGCCCTCCTCTACGAATCCCGCTGCCATCCCGCTTATCCCTTCGTACGCGGCAAAAAATCATCACTTGCCAAAGAAGCGTGTACTGATACTCCGCCAAGCGGCGTAAACACTAAGCCCGTCAAGCGGTAAGGTTATGGGATTTTTGTCGCGCACGAAGCATCGCCGCTTAAAAATTCCTCTCACTGCGAGACGCGTGCCTATCCCGCTTAATGACAACTGCGCGCTTCGCTGATGGCGATGGGCGTGCTTTGTCCGCCGGTCACGTCATATGCCTGCACGGAGCATTGCGAAGAGAGGCTGCCGCGCATTGCGGTGAGCAGCACGAACTCATAATCATGATCCTTGTCCGGAATGAAGGTCGCGCCGACGCCGCACGACATGCGGCTTTCCGGCGTGTTGGTCAGCATCAGCGTGAAAGGCTCGCCCGCGCGCACATAAAACTCGGCGTAATCGCGCGCCTTGCTGTGATTCGGGTCGGGGATACTGAGATTACGATCGCGGAAGCCCTTGCTACCGACAATGCCGCCGAGGATGGTGCCGGTCTGCTCGCTGTTCCAGTCCATGCAGCTGGTGTTGGGCGAGCCGCGCACCAGCATATTGGCGGAGACGCGCACCCGGGCGCGATCGCCGTCCTGCGGCTCAACCATTGGCTTGAACTGGGTGCCGATGCTGTGGATGGCGGTGCAGGCGGTGAGCAGGAGCAGCAGGGGGAACAGGGCGCGAGGCTTCATAGAGATTCCTTGATTGATAGAAAAGATGCAGATTGTAACGATTGACCGGCGTGTGCGTCCAAATGGCTGCGCGACACGGCCTTTATAATGGCAGCACATCACCATCGGACACCGTCATGACATCACGCCGCGCCAACCCCTTCATCCTCTTCCTGCTCATCCTCCTGCTCCTCCTCACGGCGGGCGGCAGTTACTATCTGCGTTACCTGGCGGATAACTTCGACCGTAGCCAGCCTTTCATCCCCCGCAGTCAGCCGCCCATCAGCACCGCCTCTGCCGACGCCGCCGCGCTGATGGCACAGGTGGACACAACAGCTGCACCACCACCCACTACCGCCCGCCACTTGCCGGAGATGCTGCCGCCACTAACCCTGAGTGAAAGAGAAACCGACGCCCTGCTGCGCGCAGGTTCGGCAGCCTACACACGTGGCGACCACGCCGCCGCCTTCAGCGTGTTCCGGCAATTAGCCGCCGCAAGCAACGCGCTGGGGCAATACAACCTCGGCGTGTACTACCGCGACGGTCTCGGCGTGGCGCAGGACTACGATGCAGCGCGGCGCTGGTTCGAGGCCGCTGCCGCACAGGGCTACGACGACGCGCTGAACAACCTCGGTGTGCTCTACGACCACGGCCTCGGCATCGCGCAGGACAGCAATCGCGCACGGCAGTACTTCGAGCAAGCGGCAGCGAAGGGCAACCCCTACGCCATGTACAACCTTGGCGTACTCTACGAAAACGGACGGGGAATAGTGCAGGATAGCGGGAAAGCAAAGTATTGGTTCGAAGAGGCGGCAACGTCAAAAAATGGCGACATCTCCACCGCTCTCACCGCGCGATACGGCACGGCAGTACAACAATTTGTTATAGGACATGAGGCCTTGCTGCGCGCGGGATTGGCAGCACATACGCGTGGCGATGATGCCACCGCCTTCGAACTATTTTCACGACTGGCAGCGGCAAATAATCCCGATGGCCAATACAACCTCGCCATCTTTTATCGTGACGGTCTGGGGACAGGGGCAAGTGCTGCTGCCGCAGAACGCTGGTTCGAGCGTGCCGCCGAGTACGGGCATGATGGCGCCATGAACAATCTTGCCGTTCTGTATCTGACGGTAAATGCCGTAACGAGCGGCATCAGATACGAAACCAACGAGCTCCGCCAGTCAAAAGCCCGCTCTTGGCTGGAAAACGCCGCAGGACGCGGCAACGCCTACGCTGCCTACAACCTCGGCATCCTGCACCACAAGCAAGGTGATATGGATGCCGCCACCAAATGGTTCGACAAAGCCGCCGAAATCGCGCGGGAAACACGCAACATCAGCGCAACAAGAGAGATGCCATCCCGCCTGCATTACATGGCAGGCGATAGCGGCTGTATGCCGTGGCAGATAGAGGCAACAGAAACCGCTGTGGGGTTGATACAGTTCGGCTTGCTACAAACTGCAGACTGCGCACCGCCACGCAGTGACGACAAACCGGCGCAGATTACCCTGAACGCCTGGGTGCAAAGCGGCATCATGGCAGAAGCGCAAAATCATGATGTATGGGCGTGGTACCAATACAAAAAAGCTGCCGAAGCGGGGCATCCCGTCGCGCAGAACAACTTCGCCGACTTCTACCGCGCAGGACGCGGTCTGCCGCAAGACGGCGTCCTCGCGCGGCAATGGTTACAGCGGGCGGCAGAACAGGGTTACGCCAAAGCGCAAAACAACCTCGCCGTGCTTTACCAGACCGGCGCGGGTGGTGAAAAAGACGAAAAAGCCGCGCAAGGGTGGTATGAAAAAGCCGCTAGACAGGGTTTCACCCTCGCGCAAGGTAACCTCGGCACACTGTACGCCCAAAAAGCGGATGAGCGCATGGCGCAGTTGCAGAGAGACGAAGACACCCTGGGGCATCTCTTTTCCCGACCTGACAACCAGCTGAAAACCGCCCTTGCGCAGGAAATCGCAGACATCAATCGAAACTACGCCCTCGCGCACTACTGGCTGGAAAAAGCCGCCGCACAGCAGGACGGCATCGCCGCCTACAACCTCGCCAGCCTCCACGCGCGGGGGCGCGGCAACACACGCGACCTCGCCCAATCGCGCCGCTACTACGAACAGGCGGTGGCACAAGGCGTCAAAGAAGCACGAGCTGCCCTGTTCGTCGTGGATGCGCTGGCAAGCGGCAAAAAACCGGATAAGCAGATCATAGAAAATCTCCTCCGGATACTCGACGATAAAGAAAGATCCGACGGGCGCGATTACGACAACGAGAAAAAAGCCGTCGCCGCCTACACCATCGGCTGGCACTACCTCAGCGGCGCTGGTGTGGCGCGCGATCTGGTGAAAGCGCGCTGGTGGCTGGAACGGGCTGCCGACCTGGGACTGGCGGAAGCACAATACAGCGTCGGCAACCTCGATTTTTACAGCGAAGGCTTCACCGCACGGGGCGGACGCGAAAGAAGCGCGGTGGACAATGCGCGCGACAAATACAACGCCGCCCGCCACTGGGCAGCCGCTGCAAAACAAGGTCATCGCAATGCGGCAGCAAATCTTGCTATTTGGTGCGAACAGCGGCGGGGGCGGCTTGACTGGTACATAACGGAAGGATGGTGCGGGCAGGCTGCCGCTGAATAACACAATCACCCCGGATATAGAGCGGGCTACAGCCTGTCACGCAAATCAAGTACACGGCTTTCGCCCACACCGTACGAAACCACAATCCCCTGGCGACAGCGCCGCTATACAATGTCCGCCTTTCCCCAACCAAAGACACTCCATGCGCAAAACTCTCTTATCCCTCGCCCTGCTTGCCGCGCCTTTCGCCACCGCACAGCAATCCGAGCCGCTGCCGCAGGAAACCCTTGACACCATCATCCAGAACCTCAAAAACGGGCGCAACACCGCTGCCATGGTCGAATACATCGATAGCATCAACCGCGTCCCCTTCTCAGATGACATCTACGAAATCACCTACAAAGACAAAAACAACGAAATCCTCTACGTCAACAAAGACGGCAGCTACATCTTCCAGGCCGACATCATCTCCGTACCGAACGCGCTGAACATCACCCGCGAGCGCCGCGAAACCCTGGCCGCTGCCAAAGGCATCACGAGCGAAGACGATAAAAAAGGAAGCGCCGCGAAAAATCCGGACGACCCGCCACCGAAAGCCGGCAAACAAAAAGGCGACGGCCAATTTGCTGCCCTGCCAGTCGCACTCGCGCAAAAAGAGAAAAAAGGTGACGGCAGTCGTCGCCTGTGGATTGTCACCGCGCCCGACTGCGACATGTGCAAAACGCTGGAAGAACAGCTTGGCAGCATCAGCGACGTCACCCTCTACCGCTATCTCTACACCGCAAGCGACGCCGCCCGCCAGCGTGCGCTGGCCATCAACTGTCACCACAACCCGCCGGAAGCGCTGCGTGATCATCTGCTCTACGGCCTGCACAGTGAAGAAGCGCCGAAAGAAGACTGCGCCGCGCGCGAAGGCGAGAAACTCAAACAAATCAAAGAAGAGACTGGCGAGGCCGACCGCGCCGAACTACCCGTACTCACCTTCCCGGACGGCTACGAAACGCGCGTCCTCGCCGCTACCAGCGAAGAACTCGACAGCTGGATCACCATGCACCAGCCTGCAAAAAGCGACGACAAACCTGCCGAGGCCGAACCTGTAACAAACACGGACGGCAACGCGACAGCCGCTACCGATAATCCTGCTCCTACAAGCGGCGAAGACAGCGACCCGACCCCGACCGATATTCAGCCTACTGCCGAAGACCGCGAACCTGCCGCAGATGCTGCCCCCGCTACCGACCAGCCCGTCAATGCCCAGGCCCAACCCGCTCCGAATGGCACCCCCGCCGCTAATCCAAACGGTGGCCGCGTCAAGATTGATGCCCCGCCCATCCGCCCGCGTCCGTAAAGAGTGCGATTGACTGTCAACACAAACAAAACCCTTCCTTGCTTGCAGAGGAAGGGGTTTTTTATGCCGGTTGCTTTGTCGTGTACACAAGGAAGAAGAGACCCTAAAAACCCCGCCGGGGCGGGGTTTTTAGGGATTCAAGCGGTAGCCATGTTTTCCCGCATGCGGCTAAGGTAGTCGCGCAGGAGTTCGCGTTCGCCTTCGTTGAAATTTTTGAGCGCCGCTTCTTTGGCCTCGACTGCAATTTCGTGCATATGATTCATTAGCGGCTGGCTTTTTTCGGTGAGGAAGATGAGGTTAGTGCGGCGGTCTTGCGGGTCCTGACGGCGGTCAAGCAGGCCGTCTTTTTCAAGTTTGTCGATTTGCCGCGTCAGCGTCATCGGCGCAAGGTCCATGTATTCGGCCAATTTGGTCTGGCTGACACCTTCGTAGCGCGAGAGGTAGGTGAGCAATGTCCATTGGGTTCGGGTGATGCCGTAGTTGCGCACCCGCCGATCGTAGTAACGGTTCATCAGGCGCGTGGTATCGTGCATCAGGAAGCCGAAGCCGTGACGCAGGTCATCCAGGCTGTGCTGTTCTTCTATCATGTTTTGGTCTCTTTCTTTTTCGCGGTCGCTTTGCTGCGGCTGTTTTTCCCTGTCGCACTGCCGCTTTTTTTCGCGGTTTTGCCAGCCGTCGCCTTGTTGGTTGCCCCCCGCTTCGCTTTGCGCTCCCTGGCTTTTTCAAGCAGTTCGAGCGCGGCTTCCAGTTCGAGGGTCGCGGGTTCTATCGTTTTTGGGATAGATGCGTTAATACTACCATTTGTTACATATGGACCAAAGCGACCATTTAATATTTGTAATATCTCCTCGCCATTTTTTATCTCTTTTATATATTTTTGGCTATCGGCTTCTTTTTTGGCGGCCACAAGTTCAAGGGCACGTTCGAGGGTGACGGTAAACGGGTCTTCGTCTTTGGGCAGGGAAACGTAGCGCTTGCCGTAGCGGATGTAGGGGCCGTAGCGGCCAATATTGGCGACGAGTTCGCCGTCTTCTTCGCTCATGCCGATGACGCGCGGCAGTTTGAAGAGTTCGAGCGCTTCTTCCAGGGTGATGGTGTCCATGCTGCGCTCGGGCGGGATGCTCGCAAACAGGGGTTTTTCTTCGTCGTCTTTGCTGCCAATTTGCACGAAGGGCCCAAAGCGGCCGAAGCGGGCGGTCACAGGCTTGCCGCTTTTCGGATCGGTGCCGAGTTCGCGCGCCTGCATGACTTCTTCGCGCGAGATGTCTTTTTTCTCGTCAAGGCGTTCGGAGAAGGCGCCCCAGAAGTCGCCTAGCAGTGGTTTCCATTGGCGTTCGCCGCGCGAGACGGCATCAAGGTCGTCTTCGAGGCGGGCGGTAAAGTCGTAGTCCACGTAGCGCTCAAAGTGT
Organism: Cardiobacterium sp. Marseille-Q4385; assembly: GCF_916618745.1. GTDB lineage: Bacteria > Pseudomonadota > Gammaproteobacteria > Cardiobacteriales > Cardiobacteriaceae > Cardiobacterium. The sequence continues at coordinate 1,947,482 of NZ_OU745373.1, read as the reverse complement.
TTGGTGAGGAAGTCGTTGACGACTTTGCCGATGGTGGTCGGGATGAAGCGGCGGTTTTCTTGTTCGACGTATTCGCGCTCTTGCAAGGTGCCGATGATGCTGGCGTAGGTAGAGGGGCGGCCGATACCGTTGGCTTCGAGTTCTTTGATGAGCGCGGCTTCGGAGTAGCGCGGCGGCGGCTGGGTAAAGTGCTGGCTGCCGGTGATGTCGTGCAGCTGGATGCGGTCACCGTTTTTCATTGGCGGCAGCAGGCGGTTGTCGTCGTCTTCGTCTTTGTTGTCCTCGCGTTCTTCCTGGTACACGCTCATGTATCCGGGGAATTTGACGGTGCTGCCGCTGGCACGGAATTGGTGTTGCTCGCTGCCGGCGTAGAGCTCAGCGCTGATGTTTTCGAGGATGGCAGAGGCCATTTGTGAGGCGACGGCGCGTTTTCTGATGAGTTCGTAGAGTTTGTATTCGTCGCCGCTGAGGCCAAGCGAGGCACCATCCCGGCCGCAGTCGGTGGGGCGGATGGCTTCGTGCGCTTCCTGGGCATTCTTGGATTTGGTTTTGTAGTGGCGGGGTTTGTCCGGCAGGTAGTTCGCGCCGTATTGTTGGGCGACCCAGTCACGAATGGCGGCGATGGCTTCTTGGGCGAGGTTGACGGAGTCGGTCCGCATGTAGGTAATGTGGCCTTCTTCGTAAAGACGCTGCGCGACGCGCATGGTTTTTTGGGCACCAAAGTAGAGTTTGCTCGCTGCCGCCTGCTGCATGGTGGAGGTGGTAAAGGGCGGCGCGGGGTTGCGCTTGCTGTCTTTTTTGTTGATGTCGGCGACAAGCAGGTTGCCCTGGGCGGCAGCTTTCAGGGTATCAATGGCGGTTTGGGTATCGGCGGCGTTGGTGAAGCTGAATTTTTTGGTTTTTTCGCCGTTGTAAATGGTGAGTTTGCCGGGGAAGGTCTGACCTGCGTGGCTAAGGGCGGCAGCGATGTCCCAGTATTCTTCGCTGTTGAAGGCCTCTATTTCCCGCTCACGTTCGACGATCATGCGCAGGGCAGGCGATTGGACGCGGCCGGCGGAGAGTCCGGGGCGGACTTTGCGCCACAGCAGTGGTGAGAGGTTGAAACCAACGAGGTAATCCAGCGCACGCCGCGCTTGTTGGGCGTTGACGAGGTCCATTTCAAGATGACGCGGGTTGGCAACGGCCTGCTGGATGGCGTTTTTGGTGATTTCGTGGAAGGCGACGCGATAGAGGTTTTTGTCGCGCAGGGCGCCGCGTTCGTGCAGGATTTCTTTGAGATGCCAGGAGATGGCTTCGCCTTCGCGGTCGGGGTCAGTCGCGAGGTAGATGTTTTCGGCGGCTTTGGCCGCTTTGGTGATTTCGTTGACGTGGCGGGCGTTGCGCTCGATGATTTCGTAGTGCATGGTGAAATCGTCGCCGGTATCAACCGCACCGTTTTTCGGGATAAGGTCACGTACGTGGCCGTAAGAGGCCATGACGGCGTAGTCCTTGCCGAGATATTTGTGCAAGGTTTTGGCTTTCGCCGGGGATTCGACGATGAGGAGGTTTTTGCTCATGGGATACTTTCGCTTTTGCGGTTTCAGGTGACGCGCTGGAACATGCCGCCTGGCAGCGCAGCGACGCGCCCGTCCAGCTCAAGTATTATCAGCATGGCCGAAATTTCCGCACTCGTCAATTCTAGGCGTGGCACGAGATCGTCCACGCGGCAGGGGTCATATCCCATCGCTTGCAGCAGGCGTTCTTCGGGAGTATCGGCGGCTGCTACGGTAGCCTCCGGAGCGTTTTCCGGTTGTTGTTGTTGCAATTCCAGGTTGGCGCAAGCAAGTGGATAGAGTTCTTCCAGCACGTCTTGCGCGGTTTCGATAAGTTTGGCGCCTTCGCGGATGAGGCGGTGGCAGCCTTTGACCAGTGGGTTGTGGATGGAACCGGGAATGGCGAAGACTTCCCGCCCCTGTTCAGCGGCGAGACGGGCAGTGATGAGCGAACCGCTTTGCGCCGAGGCTTCGACAACGAGGACACCGAGCGAAAGGCCGCTGATGATACGGTTGCGACGCGGAAAATTGCCAGCGCGCACGCCAGTGCCGATAGGATATTCGGAGACGATAGCGCCATGCGCGGCGACACGGTGGGCAAGATCACGATGGCGGGCGGGATAGACGCGGTCGAGGCCGGTGCCAACCACGGCGATGGTATTGCCGCCGCTAAGTGCACCTTCGTGCGCAGCACCGTCAATGCCGAGGGCAAGACCGCTGGTGACAGTCAATCCCGCTTGTGCAAAGGCTTCGGCGAAGGCGTGGCAGGTGCGCAAGGCCGGTTCGCTGGCGTTGCGGCTGCCAACGATGGCAATTTGTGCGGTAGTGAGCAATGCCGGGTTGCCCTGCACGAAAAGTAGCGGCGGCGGGTCGGGAATTTCGCGCAAAAGCGGCGGGTAAGCGGGATCGTCATAAGGAATGATATGACGCAAATCATTGCCCGCAGCCAGCCAGTCCATGTCGGCATTCGCCGCTACATCATGTTCTGCCGCCTGCCAGACGCTGATTTGTTCGGCACGGTATTGTGGCAGGCGTTTGCGGATTTCTGCTGTCGGCGCATGAAAAAACGCTTCCGGCGAGCCAAAAGCTTCCAGAAGCGTTTGATAGGTCTTGCTGCCGACGCCTGGTGCACGCAGGAGCGCACACCAAGCGCGTAGGTTCGCCGTCATCAGGGATGAACGAGCGTGTCGGTTTCGTAGATGCTCTGGGTAGAATCGAGCACAAAGCCGATACTGACATCATCGTACACACGGATAATCATCAGATAGCCGATGTCTTTACCCGGCACTTGTACCGGCTGACCTTTCATCACACGACCCGGACCTTCGCGGACAATCTTCCAGACATCACCCACTTGCGCGCCGTTATCACGGCCGAAGCTGGTGATGACCGTATCGAATTCCTTGATGGTCGGATAAATGTTCGAGCTGCGGACGATGTAACCGCGCGAGCATTGTCCAGTCGGCATTTTCGGGAAGTAGTTGGCAGGTTCTTCGTGGGCATTGATCGGCAGGATGACATCTTCTTCCTGCATCGGCTCAACGGCCTCGAGAATATGCAGCTTGGTCAGGTCGGTTGCCACGTCGTAACCGGTAACGGCAACGTCACCGATATGGCGCATTTCATAGCCAACAACTTGATTTTTCTTGCCATCCTTGAGAATCGGGGCACCCACGACACGGAAGACACCGAATTCCTGATCCTGCTGGGGATTGTTTATGCCTCTTGCATAAATTTCCTGCTGCTCGGTGAGGGTCAGGTAATCGCCGGCATCGCCGAGGATGAACGGCAGATTCTGGATTTCGTTTGATCTCAGGATGCGTGTCTTCAAGGCGTGAGCCTGTACCACATCAGCGGCGATGGAAACCGGACGTGAACCGAAATTATCGACACGCATATGCGGTGAATAGCGGACAATCGGCAGACCGTCACGCGTTCTGCGACCGGTCTCAACGCCGTGATATTCCTCGTTCGCTTCGACAATGGTGACCCGCTTCGATCCATTGATGGAGACTACGCTCAACACGTCGCCCGGATAAATCATGTGCGGGTTTTTCACCTGCGGGTTGTCATACCAAATATTGGTCCAGTACCACGGCAGGACGAGGAAACGCTTGGAAATACCCCACAGCGTGTCGCCTTTCTTGACCACATAACGCATCGGCACTTCCGATTCCTGACGGAACGCCTCATCCGTATTAGCAAGCACCTTCGGGAAACTACCATCGTTGAGACACAGTTCCGTCGGGCGCTCCTGCCGGTTCTGGAACGGATCGCGGGCAGAAGAACAACCGGCGATGACGACGGCAAGGGCAAGGCCCAATCCTGTAATATGGGTTTTCAACACAATAAATACTCCTATCTGAACACATCGGTTTCCATTACACCCGCAAGGGGCCGTTCCCGTATAATAGCCTTTTCGTAACTATTTTCCTACCAAAATTTCATATTTCGGTAAAAAAAAATCAAGAGAAGCCCTAATGCCCTTACTTGACATCCTCATTCACCCCGACCAACGCCTGCGCCAGATAGCCGAACCCGTCACCACCTTTGACAACCGCCTGAAAACTATCACCGATGACATGTTTGCCACCATGTACGAAGCGCACGGTATCGGTCTTGCGGCAACACAAGTCAACATTCACCGCCGCATCGTCGTCATGGATGTCCCCGAAAAACGCGAGGAAGACGAAGACAACGACACCCCGCCGGAAATCCCGGTGCCGCACACCAAACTCGTCCTCATCAACCCGGAAATCATCAGCCACAGCGCAGAAACCGCCGTTTGGCAAGAAGGCTGCCTGTCACTACCCGGCCAATTTGCCGACGTCAAACGCCCGAAAACCATCCGCTACGCCTACTACGACCTCGGCGGCGCGCGCTGCGAAGCCGAAGCCGAAGGCTTGCTCGGCGTCTGCATCCAGCACGAAATTGACCACCTGGACGGCGTCCTCTTTATTGACCACCTCTCCCGCTTGAAACGCGAACGCATCGAAAAAAAACTCGCCAAGAGCCAGGCTCATAAAGAACAAAACACATGAACAGTCCCCGCCTCTGGTACGCCGGCACCCCCACCTTCGCCGCGCATAGCCTGCAAGCCCTCATTGACGCCGGATACAGCATCGACGGCGTCCTCACCCAGCCCGACCGGCCCGCCGGACGCGGTCGCAAACTCACTGCCAGCGCCGTCAAACAAACCGCTACCGCGCACCACATCCCTGTCGCCCAGCCAGAAAAGCTGCACGCCGACGCGCCGCCCTTTCCCGAACTGCCGCGCCCTGACCTCATCATCGTCGCCGCCTACGGCCTGCTGCTACCGCCGTGGTTCCTCGCCTACCCACGCCTGGGCTGCATCAACATCCACGCCTCGCTACTGCCGCGCTGGCGGGGGGCAGCGCCCATCCAGCGCGCTATCGAAGCGGGCGACAGAGAAACCGGCATCGGCATCATGCAAATGGACGAAGGCCTGGACACCGGCGCCGTCTGGCAAGAAAGCCGCCTCGCCATCGCGCCGGACGACACCGCCGCTACCCTGCATGACCGCCTCATGCAACTCGGTGCTGACACCCTCTTGCGCGCCCTGCCCGACATCCTCACGCAAACCCGCGTCCCCACGCCGCAGGCCACGGAGGGCATCACCTACGCACACAAACTGAGCAAAGCCGAAGCCCAACTCGACTGGCAACAACCCATTGCCACCCTGGCGCGCAAAATCCGTGCCTACAACCCCGTTCCCATCGCCTATACAAACCTGGATGGCGAACCCCTGCGCCTCTACGACGCCCACATCCACAGCACCACCCCGCCTGCTGCCGCGCCCGGCACCATCACCGCCCACCACGAACACGGCCTCAATATCGCCTGCATTGACGGCATCCTGCGCGTCACCCGCTTGCAACTACCCGGCAAAGCCGCCACCGACGCCGCCGCCCTGCGTCATGGCCGCAACCTCAGCGGAAAAACCCTCACATGAAAGCCCGCCAAGCCGCCTACGCCACCCTCAACGGCGTCATCAACCAGCACCGCACCCTCAACACCCTCATCGCCCAGCACAAAAGCCACACCGCACCCGCCGACCAAGCCCTCTACCAGGCTCTGGTCTATGGCACCCTGCGCCAATACCGTGCCTATAGCCACCTCTGCGCGCAAATGATGACCAAACCACCGGCGCGCCCCGGCCATCCGCTTGCGATCATCCTCAACCTCGGCCTCTGCCAGCTGCTTACCATGAACCTCGGCGACCACGGCGTTATCAACGAAACCGTCAACCTCGCCGCGCATAACGGCCAAATCCGCGCCAAAGGCCTCATCAACGCCATCCTGCGCCGCGTCCAGCGCGAACGCGAGCACTGGCAACACGCCCTTACCGCTGCACAAACACACAACCTGCCTCACTGGCTGTGCCCACATTACCCTGCCGAAAACGCCGCCATCGCTGCGGTGAACACCCTGCCACCGCCGCTCACCCTGCGCCTGCACTCGCGCCATGACCGCGCCGCCTGGCTGGCCGAACACCCCGAGGCCCACGCCAACCCGCTGCACCCGCAAGCCGTCACCCTGCACCAGGGCAGCAACGTCGCGCACATCCCCGGCTTTCGCGACGGCGATACCAGCGTTCAGGATGCCTCTGCCCAACATGCCGCTACCATACTCGCCCCGCGTGACGGCGAACACATCCTTGACGCCTGCGCTGCGCCGGGTGGCAAAACCTGCCACCTGCTCGAACTCGCGCCAAATGCGCACATTACCGCGCTTGACCATGACGACGCCCGTCTCGCCCGCGTCAAAGAAAACCTTGACCGCCTGCAGCAGCAGGCCACCCTCAGCCACGCTGATGCCGCTGACACCGCCGCCTGGTGGGACGACACCCCCTTTGATGCCATCCTGCTCGATGCCCCATGCAGCGGCAGCGGCGTCCTGCGCCGCCACCCGGACATCGCCTGGCTGCGCACCGTTGCCGACTTACACCGACTGCCCGGCCAACAGCGCCACCTGCTCAACTGCCTCTGGCCGACCCTGAAGCCCGGTGGCCGCCTGCTCTACACCACCTGCAGCATCCTGCCGGCAGAAAATCAGGACAACATCCGCGCCTTCCTCGCTACCCACCCTGACGCCCGCCTGCAACCTCTTGACCTGCCCGCCTGCCGCGACACCGGCTACGGCAGCCTGCACCTGCCCGATGCCGACGGTGACGGTTTCTACTACGCCTTGCTCTATAAAAGCGTCTGAAAATGCCATAACGGAGCGGCGCGGCCTTTCTTGTCAGGCAAAAGAAAGTGCGTATAATCCGCCGCTCAATGCGCGGAGAGATGGCAGAGTGGTTGAATGCGTCGGTCTCGAAAGCCGAAGAGGGTTCACGCCCTCCCAGGGTTCGAATCCCTGTCTCTCCGCCATCTACTCAAAAACGCCATGTTTCATGGCGTTTTTTTTCGTCCATGCTCGTTCAAGCGTTCGGGGAAAAATCCTTGATAAACAAACCGTAACAGAAATTTCTTGTTTATTTTCGTTTGTCAAGTTTCATGTCCGTTTAAGCGCAACGAAAGAAAAATGGGGTTCTTTTGGGGTTCATTTTCGGTGGTTACAATCCCGCCGAACCCTCCAATCTTCCGACCCCATGCGACTGACCGAAAAAATCATCAAAAATGCCCCGCCAGGCGAACGTCCCTACAAGCTGTTTGACGGTGGCGGGCTGCATCTGTTCATTACCCCACGCGGCGGCAAATACTGGCGTTACCGTTACCGCTTCGACGGTCAGGACTGCACCCTGTCGCTGGGTGTATATCCAAAAGTCAGGCTGAAACAGGCGCGGCAACTGCACCGTGACGCACAAAGCCTGCTCGCGCAAGACACCGACCCGCACCGGCACAAGCAGAAGCGGAAGCAGGCAGAAAAGCAGCAAGAAAACTTTGAGAAAGTCGCACGCGAGTGGTACGCCCACCAGCGCCCCGCGTGGAAGAATGAGAAACACGCCTGGCAGGTCATCCACACCCTGGAGCAGTACGTTTTCCCACATATCGGCAGTAAAGCCGTCAGCGAGATTCAGCCGCCTGTCATCGTCAGCATCCTGAACCGCCTCGCCGACAGACCCGAAACCAGAACCCGCGTCAAACAGCGCATCAGTGCCGTTTTCGCCTTCGCCATCCAGACCGGCAGGGCGACACTCAACCCCGCCTTATCCGCCCCAAAAACCGTACGCAGCGCGCAAAACCGGGTTCGACACCAGCCATCTTTGCCGGCGGCAGAAATCCCCGAATTTTTTCAACGCCTCGAGCGCTATCCCAACCGTAAAACGGCGTTGGCATTGCGCCTCTTGATCTTGACCCTGACCCGTAGCGGCGAAGTCAGGCTGGGACAATGGGCGGAACTGAACGGCGATCAATGGCATATTCCCGCCGAGCGCATGAAGATGGGCATTGCCCATGTGGTGCCGCTATCGGATTGGGCACTGGCAACGCTGGACGAACTGCGTGCCCTGAACCGCTACAACAGCCCCTATTTCATCACCGGCAACCGCAACCAGCCCCTTAGCGACACAACCCTGTCGCTGGCGATGAAGCGCATGGGCTATGGCGGACGCGCCGTGCCGCACGGTTTTCGCGCGATGGGTTCGAGCATCCTCAACGAAAGCGGGCAATGGAATCCCGATGCCATCGAGCGACAGCTGGCGCACCGTGAGGGCAATCAGGTCAGGGCAGCCTATAACCGCGCCGAGTATCTGGAAGAACGGCAACGCATGATGCAATGGTATGCCGATTATTTACGCGCGCAGATTAGCAGCGGGGGATAGAGCGATTATTGATAATAACTGCCCAATTTGTTATTCCGTTGATCCTGGTACAGATAATGGCGACCTATATCATGACTTTTCCATCAGTAGCCTACCGCTTGCCATGTAGGGGCTAGTGGAAACCATAGGCGCATTGCCTTTAGCCATCATGCGGAATAATATGCGACTTAATCGCTTAGGAGTATAAACCTGCGGTGGGCCGGTCATTATGCACCGGTCGGTGATTAGCCCGAACGGTTTTCAAGAACCGTTCGGGTTTTATTTTTATCCTCTCTATTGGCAGCGTATCTATCCTTTTCTTCAAGTTATGAACAGATGTCATGACAATAGTTATTCTGGCATCTGGCTACTGTATTACGGCGCGCTAAATAGCATTAACACACCATACCTATATTTTTTCCTTTGTGCCAATAGTCCCTTAATTATCCTTGTGTTGTACCAAAATTGACCTAATTTTGCATTCGTATTGACGCAAACCTGTGTCAATATTGACGCAAATCTGTGTCAGTATTGACGTAAATCTGTGTCAGTATTGACGTAAATCTGTGTCAGTATTGACGCAAATCTGTGTCAGTATTGACGCAAATCTGTGTCAGTATTGACTCAACTTTGTGTCAGTATTGACGCAAATCTGTGTCAGTATTGACGCAAATCTGTGTCAGTATTGACGCAAATCTGTGTCAGTATTGACGCAAATCTGTGTCAGTATTGACGCAAATCTGTGTCAGTATTGACTCAACTTTGCGTCAGTATTGACTCACTTTCGTGCCAATCCCTATATCCATTCTGCTAATAATTCTTCGCTGCCATTGGTTCAATTAAACCATTTCTGACCATTCTGAATAAATGGTAATTCTATATTATTTGTTTCTTTCAATAGCGTTCGAAGTCTGCTTTTTCAAGCCATTACCGATTTACCGTTTTTTGACAGGCACGATGGCGGTTGTTTACAAATCTGACGATTTGCCCCAACCGTTCGTGCCAAAGGGGCGACGCCCCTTTGCAACCCCGCTATGATGCGCTGACCTCCAAACCAGCGAGAAGAAGCCATGAAGGAAAGCGAAGCTGTCATGAACGAACCCCCATCTCCCTCTTTTGCAACACAGGACAGTGAAGCGCGCCTGTTACGCGTTGATGAAGTCAGCGCAATAGTGGGCTTGAAGCGCACCACAATTTGGCATCGGTGTAATCCGGATAGTCCCTATTACGATGCGAGTTTCCCCAAACCCATCCGTATTGGCAGCCGACGGATTGCCTGGAACAGCCGCGATATTCAAGCATGGATTGCTGCTATTACCGCACAAGGCCATTCCGGTTAATTCATTAAGGATATAGTTGAATAGATAAAAAAGTGCAACAAGGCGCGCCGCCGCAGACAGTACAAGTAGTACGGCAAGGCGGCGCAACGCCGTTACGATTTTTTAGATATTTAACTATAAATGTTTTCCCCTTGATTATTGCCATGGCTATCGTGATTGTGTCATTTAATATCGTTGCCGTAAGAAACGGCAATCGAATTGTGCAGCCCGAATTTCAACAAGCGTAATGAGTGCTATGTGCGCTCTTTTAATGCCCTATTCTTGCGCCCGTTTTTATGGCGGTATGCGTGGTAACGCTATTTTCTTGTTGAGCGGTAATGCAAATTCCCTGTACACCGTCGCCCTTTTGGGTTCGCCGCAATGGCAATGGTTATTCTGAAATCAGCAAGGAGACTGTCATGTCGTGCCATTTTCCCCTGCCGCGCAGCAATGCCGTCGCTAGTGTCTGCGTACCTCTCGCAAGCAACGCTTGCTGCCAAATGGCGGGCGGTACCGCATGAGCGATCCCCGCTTCATCTGCCGCGACGGCGGTTTGTGGTTCGACAATGGCAATTGGCGAGCCACAACGCATCAGCGATGCCTTCGAGGTGGTTGGCGATGCCTACGATGACAACGGCGAACCGCACTACATCCTCAAGCACAACGGTCAGCACTTTGCCTTACCCTGGGCGGAAGTGGGTGAACGCAACGGCTGGCGCATCATGCGCCGCATTCCGACTTCCCGCCGCCAGCAGGAACGCCTGGCCGACTACCTGCAAGCCCAACCTCTGCCGCAACGCTGGACACTGACCGATACCGCCGGTTGGCACGGACACGGCTACATCCTGCCCAACGGCGACACCCTCGGTAGCGCGAACAATATTCTCTTCCAGCAACCCACACCGCGTCATGACGCCTTTACCCCGCTCGGTACTCTTGCCGAATGGCGCGATAGCATCGGCCGTTACGCCGCCGGCAACAGCCGCATGTGCCTGATGCTGGGCGCCGCCTTTGCCGCCCCGCTGTTGCAACGTTTCGGACTGGAAGGCGGCATCCTGCACCTCTACGGCCCGTCATCGAGTGGCAAAAGCACCCTGCAACGCGTGGCGCTATCGGTGTGGGGACACGGCCGCGACGCCGGCCATAGCTGGAACGCCACCGGCTATGCTCTGACCAACGCCGCCGCCGCGCGCAACGACGGCCTGCTCTCCCTCGATGAAATCGGCGAAGACAGCAAACAGGCCGTAGAAACCTGCGCCTACGCCATTGCCAACGGACGCGCCCGCCTGCAAGGGGCGAAAGAAGGCGGCAATCGCCCGGAGTTGCGCTTCCGCGTGCTGGCCATCTCCAGCGGTGAAACCAGCCTGCAAGCCCACTTCGGCAAACAGGGGCGGCAGATGATGGCCGGACAGATGGTGCGCTGCCCGTCCATCCCGCACCGGTTGGAGGACAAACACGGCTTCCCTGACTTCCGCGCTTTCACCGACCACCTCAACCATGCCGTCATAACCACCTACGGCTGCGCAGGGCGGCTTTTTATCCAAAAGCTGATGGAGGACACTACCCAGGCGGAAAAACGGCTGAAAACGCTGTACACGGCGTTTTTGGGAGAGGCACACGACCGTCACCCCATGACCGCGCAACAGGGACGTAGCGCGCGTCTCTTCGCCCTCTGCGCCGCCGCGTTGATGCAGGCGAGTGAGTGGGGCATCAGCGGCATCAGTGCCGCAGCCGCGCGCGAAGGCGTCATGCAAGCTTTCGCCGACTGGTACGCCTTGCAACCCCGGGGCAGCTACGAAGAAGCGCGGATACGCGAAGCGGCAGAACGCTTTCCCCTGTTGTTGCCGCGCTTCGTGCGCCTGAGCGAGGGGCAAATGTTCTATCCCAACGACTGGGCGGGCTACGTCTGGGACGAGGCAGACGGTGCACTGTACGACGTGCTGCCCGCCGTCTTCGTCGCCCACTTCTGCGACGGCGACAAAGAACGCATCGCCGATGCCTGCGACATCCTCGGCGACAAAATGGGCTGGCTGCTGCGCCCGGCAGGCAGCCGCCATGGTGACCGCCGCTGGCAGCACCGCCGCAAGGTCAGGGGCAATTTATTGCGCGTTTACCGCTTCAAAGGCGCCCAGCCGCCCACAGAAGGCGACGAAGCGCCGGAGGAAGGGGAGGACACCTGACCCCGCCAAAAACGCCGAAAAAGCCGCCTTCGGGCGGTTTTTTATGCGGTGGTGATAGCGATGGCAGCGGTGGGTATAGCCGAGCGGGAAGGTCAGGGAAGAAGCATTGCCCCTGCTTGGTCGACAGCATTAAGAGCGTGTTCATAGTCTTCGTAGCAGGACTCCCAAGAAAGCCAAAGCTACCATTTGCAGACTGGTACTCAACTTACGCTCGCAGTTTTTCCAAAGCCGCCTGTTCTTTTCCAACCAGGAAAAGCTGCGCTCGACTACCCATCGCTTCGGCAATACTGCAAAACGGTGCAATTCGTTTCGTTTGGCAATCTCTACTTCCGCACCAATCAACTCCTGTACCGACGAAGCAAATGCCTTACCCGTGTAACCACCGTCAGCAAGGATTTTTTGTACCGCACCAAGATTATCCAGCTCGCGTTTTAGTGCCAAAAGACAACCTTTTCTATCCGTAACATCCGCCGTCGTTACCGCAAGGGCATGCGGCAAACCCTGCGTGTCAACCGCTATATGCCGCTTGATACCGCTAACCTTCTTGCCCGCATCGTAGCCTTTTTCCATGGCCGTATCCGTGTTCTTCACACTCTGCGCATCAATAATCAGGAAAGTGGTTGCTTCATGATGCCCCTGCTTGCGGCGCTCCGCAACTACCTGATTTTTTTAATGCTTCCTCAAGGATGCTGATGCCACTCTCGCGTGGCTCAGTCCATCTCTGGAAGTAGGAATGCACGGTGCGCCATTTGGGGAAATCGCCCGGCAAAGCGCGCCAGGAGCAGCCAGTGCGTTGCAGGTAGAGAATGGCACAAAAGACATCGTACAAGTCCACCTGACGTGGCGCTGTGCGTTTACGGGCACTTTCCAGCAGGGGGAGGAAAGGCGCAAATTGCTCGCGACTGATATCGCTTGGGTAGGTTTTTCTGTTCATACCGATAGTTTACAGCAGAGGCTGAGATAATGAACACGTTCTAAGAATCGCAGGATGCCCCCAAAATCTGCCCGGGAAAACGGGTCAACATGGATAAAATATGGGCAATCGGTAACGGCAAGAAGTCAGAAAGGATCGCATCACGCACTCGCACGCCTGATGCGAGAACGGCAAAGATAGCGGGAACCACGGGAACCCCATTGATTTTATTACCAGCACAACGGGAACCATAACGGGAATCTAACGGGAACCCGATGGGAACTTTGATATAGATCAAACGGATGACACCCAGCAGGTTCCCGCTAGGTTCCCAGCAACGTTCCCACCCTATTCCTTTAAAAAACAATGCGGTTCCCGTGGTTCCCGCTGTTTTTTGATTTTTGCCCACTTTTACATCACCCCCTGCTCTTCCCCGCAAGATGAACCGTAATGTTTACCGCTTGGGCTGTTAATGTTTCCCCACTGCCACGCTCACCAGCTTCAGAATGTCATCCACCCCGCTTCCCCAACTTGACGGAACAAAGCCGCTGGCGTAGTTTGTTTAATGCTTCCAGTGCCGCCTGGGCCGAGGAACCCCCGCATCGGGTGATGTGGAAGGCCCGGTAGAACCCAGAGCGGCACTGGGGCTTTCTCTTTCTATCAAGCTCCCCTCCCCTCTTTCTCCACCTATTGTTCTTTGGTATTGGACGTTCTCTGAACTCAAGGAAAATTCCCTCGGGTTTCCCGTCTAAAGCCATTGACAAATTCATTGTGCATCCCTTGTCAGGGCATCGCCTATTTTTTCAAGGGTGTTCAAAACGGTATAATACCGTGCGTACAATCAAACCACGGATGGAACATCATCCAAGGAAGGCCTATGCGCTACCTCCCCTGTTTCTTGCTGCTGGGTGCTATTTCTGCCACGGCACAACAAACCGCTCCCGTTGACCCCGACCTGATCTACCGCCGTGCCGAGGCACGACAGCAGCGCCTCAACCAAAGCGTGACACCGCAAGATTTTTCCACTCTTGACTTCTCTGCCCCCACTGCTGAGGAAACGCCGCTATCGCAAGAAGCACGTGAAGCCTGCACCAGCTATAAGAACCTCACGCTGCAAGCGCCCAGTCGTGCTTTTTACCGCTATTTGGAACGGGCTGTGAACACCCAGCATCTGCAAGCGAGAGGATCAAACACTTACGGCAAAGCACAAGGCTGCATCCGCGCCGGGGAAGTGATGGACATCATCAAAGCGGCGCAAAACCAGTTGATTGCCGACGGTTGGGTGACAACACGCGTTGTCTTGCAGACACAAGGCGCACAGCAGGACATCCTGCAACTTGCCGTACTACCGGGAAAAATAACGGCCATCCGCGAGGAGAAAAACGGCGTACAGCGGACACCAAAAACCTTTACTCACCTGCGCGGACGAGTGCTCAACCTACGTGAACTAGAGCAAGCACTAGATAACGTGCGCCGTCTCAGCGGTCTGGACGCCAACATTGACATTGCGCCGGCGGCACGTGAAGGTGAGAGCGAGCTAATCGTGCATTGGACGAAGACCGGACGCCCCTACCAGTTTAGTTTCCTCATTGATGACAGCGGCAGCAACGCGTTGGGCAAATACCTGGCAACCGCCAGTATTGCGGTGGACAACCCGCTGAACTTTAGTGACAGTTTTTATGCGAGCTACACCCGTACCCTCAAACCGGGTACACGCTTGCGCGACCGCGAGGGTAAGCGGCACAAAACCTCTACGGATAACTACTACCTCAACTACACGATCCCCTACCGTGACTGGCAGCTAGGTCTGAGTGCGAGCCGTTACCACTACGACCAAGTCATCCCCGGCTATGCCCGCGTTTACCACTACAAGGGCAACAACCAGAAATTTGCCGCCGACATCAGCAATACCATTTATCGCGATCAGAACAAGAAGACCACGCTTGATGCCGGCTTGTGGTGGCGAGAAAACCGCAACTACATCGGCAGTGCAGAAATTGACGTGCAAAAAAGACGCACGGCTGGCTGGCAGCTGGGCCTACGGCAGAGCATCCTCTTCCCACAAGCCGTCTTTCAGGGCGCTATCCATTACAAAAAAGGAACGCGGATGCTTGGTGCCGACCCTGTACCGGAGGAAGGCTTTAACGAAGGCAATGCCAAAGCGGGCATCTGGACGCTGGATTCCAGCTGGCATGTTCAGCTGGATAAAAACCGCAACTGGAGCTGGCAGAACGACCTGCACCTGCAATACAGCGACAGGCGCCTCATCTCCCTGGATCTGTTGACCTTGGGTGGGCGCAACAGCGTACGCGGCTTCAGCGAGAACAACAGCCTTTCCGGCGATAGCGGCTGGTACTGGCGCAACACCCTGAATTGGGCCTACCAACCAAACCACCAGCTCTACCTGGGGGCGGACATAGGGCAAGTATGGGGTAAGAACACCGCCTGGTTGCAAGACAAAACCATTATGGGTACGGCACTGGGCGTACGCGGCGCGGTGAATTACCACGGGAGCTGGCAATACGACGCCTTTATCGGTACCCCGATTCTCAAATCACGAGACTGGAAAAAAACCGACCGCTTCGTACTTGGCTTCAGCGCCGGCTACCACTGGTAATGACGAAGCCTGAATAACCGCCATCAAGCACAACAACCACGGGCCTTGCCCGCACCACCTGAACACAGAGGACAACCATGAACAAAGGAATTTACAAAACCATCTACAGCGCAGCCCTGCAACAAATTATTGTTACCTGGGAATACGCACGCGGTAAGGGCAAAAGCCATGGCGGACATAGCAGACGGACGCTAGGAATCCGCATCCGTCTGCTACCGGCCTGTATTGCCCTGGCCTGTGGCCTCAGCCCACAACTACTCTGGGCAGAAAGCGTAATTAGCGAAGATGATCGCGCCCCTGCCCACGAACGTCCAGTCATCCTGAAAACGGCGAACGGCCTGCCACAAATCGACATCCAGACTCCGGACGCCTCCGGCATCTCGATGAACCGCTACAGCCGGTTTGACATAGACGCGGCAGGCGCCGTGATGAATAACGCGCGCAAAGACAGTGCGACCCTGAGTGGCGGCGTGGTGGCGGGCAACCCACATCTGGCCAAGGGCGAAGCGGCGCTTATCGTCAACCAGGTACGCAGCCAAGACCCCTCCCACTTGCAGGGCATGGTGGAAATTGCCGGACAAAAAGCCGACGTCATCGTAGCGAATCCGGCGGGGCTGATGGTGAACGGAGGATTTATCAACGCCGGCAAAGTGCAATACACCGCCGGACAAGTCACTATCGAACGGGGCAGTCCGGTGCAACACAGTGCGCCGAATGGCCTGATCGAAATCACCCCCGGTGGACTGAACGCGCAGCAACACGACTACACCACCCTGCTAGCACGGCAAATCAAGCTAAACGGAGAAATCCAGGCAGGTGCCGGGCAAGTGGATCTCATCACCGGCAACAACAGCCTGGGAGCCGACGGCAGCATCACCCCTAAAAATACGGACGGTCAACATGCAGCGCCGCGCTTCGCCGTGGACAGCAGTGCACTTGGAGGCATGTACGCAGGCCGCATCCGCCTCATCGGCACAGAACAGGGCGTCGGCGTGCATCATGCCGGCACCCTCCAGACAGAGAGTCTGAATATCCAGCTACCCGGCACCTTGGAAAACAGCGGCAACATCAGAGCCAATGCCCTCGACATCCAGCTGGAAAACCTGCAAAACAGCGGCGAACTGCGGCACAACAGCAACAACACCCTCTACCTGCGCAGTAACGCATTCAGCAACCGTGACACAGCCACCTTGCAAGCGCGCACAGCTGGACAAGATCAAGCTAACAAAAATACCCCTGAAGCCCCGAACAACGCCGACAACAAAAACAGCAACGCCATTGGCCGCATCACCGCCAGCGGCAAGATAGATAACCGGGGCAACATCAGTAGCGGTGGCAATATCGACCTCAATACTCGTGACTACCAAAACAGCGGCACCGTCGCCATCAGCCAAATCACCCTGCGCGACGGCAAATTCGACAATCGCGGCGGCACAAGCCACTTTGAAAATGCCGACATTCGGGCGAGCAACCTTGACAACCGTAGCGGCACCCTCAACTTCGAACGCGCAAAACCCATCATCATTCAGGGTCAGCTGGATAACCACCGGGGTAGCATCAACAGCACCGCGCCGCTTGACATCAGCGCCGGGCAAATCAGCAACACTGGAGGGGGTAACATCAGCAGCGCGACCACCCTCAGTCTCTACGCCCGTCGTGACATCGCGAGTGACGGCAGCATTAGCGCTGGCAGCAGCGCCAACCTGAAAGCAGGACAAAATATTACGAACAGCGGCTTGATCAGCGCAGGCGAAGCCCTGACTCTCGATGCCGGCAATAACATTGAAAACAGCGGCTCCCTCTATGCGGGCAGCACCCTCGATCTCAACGCTGGCAATACCATTGACAATAGCGGCAACATCTCCGGCGAGCTACTTAATATCAGCGCTGACAGCCTGGAAAATCGCGAAAGGGGCACCATCACCCAGCGCGGCCCCTATTCGCTCAACATCCATACCGCCGACTACGACACTGCGACCAGCCCGTATAACAGCATCCGTACCCAAAAACCGGGGGCGGGCGCAAACAGCGCAACGGGCACGAGCGGGGGCGGATCCGCCGGCCCCGAAGGCAGCCTGAAAATCCGCTCCAGCTTCAACAATCGGGGCGTCTTTGAAATCAATAACCTGCTCTCGGTCACGGCAAGCAAGAGTTTCACCAATCACCAGGACAGCGAATTTGCCCGCCTCACCCTGACCCAGGGCGCAAACCTCGACAACAGCCACGGCACCCTGCGCAGCCAAAGCATGCGTTTTGATGCAGGCGACATTAACAACCAGCACGGCAGCCTGCAAACCAACACCCTACACCTGAAAAGCCAAAATCTGGACAACCGTTTCGGGCGCATAGAAGTTGCGGATAAAGCCGAATTCAACATCAGCAAACAGTGGGACAACAGTCACGGCCAGGTGAAAGCCGGCACCCTGCGTATTGACAGCATAAAAACCAGTAACGACGGCGGCAGCATCAGTGCCCAGAACAACCTGCACCTCTACAACCGGGGACACTGGGAAAACGGAAGCGGCCAGCTACTGGCCGGCGGTGACATGACCCTAAATGACGGTACCCTGGACAACCGGGGGCGCATCCAGGCGGGCGGCGAACTGAAATACCAGAATTTCGCCCAGCTGAACCAGCAAGGCGAACTGTACAGCAACAACATCGCCCTGCATGGCAAGACACTGAGCAACAGCGGCACCACCGCCAGTGCGCAGCACATCACCATCCACAGCGATACCACCGAAAACAGCGGCAAGCTCAGCGCGACAGAGACACTCACCGTCAACAGCCAAAACGTCAACAACCGGGGGGAACTCCAGGCGGGCGGTGACATCGGATTACAAGCACAAAGCACGACGAACAGCGGCCGCATCGTTAGCAACCAAAACAGCCGCATCAGCGGCGAAAAACTCGACAACAGCGGCCTTATCCACGCCCAACAACAACTCTACCTGCGCAACCGCCACCTCAAAAATAGCGGCACGGCAGCCGCCTCAGGCGAAACCACCATTGATACCGCCGAGCTGGATAACAATGGCAAACTGGCCGGCAAAACCCGTATCACCGTAAACACGCCGCAGTTTGCGAACAAAGGCGGCAACATCGGCAGCGACCAGGAAGTCATCATCAATACCCCTGAGCTGGATAACAGTCAGGGACAAATCGCCAGCCGGGGCCGCCTCACCCTGAATGTCGCCGGCAACATCAACAACAGCGGCGGCGTGCTGGCCACCGAAGAAGACTGGCACATCAAAACCCCGCAACTCAATAACAACGGCGGTAACATCCACAGCGGCAAAAAGCTGCACATAGAAACCCCGAAGCTCGATAATACGGGCGGCAGCATTGACGGCAGCGAATACCACCTGCAAAGCAGCGACATTAACAACCAGGGCGGACACCTCATCGGGCGCAACAAACTGCACATAGAGACCGACGGCGAACAACTGAATAACCAGGGCGGACAAATCGTCAGCCAGGACGAACTGCGCATTGACGGCAAAAAAACCACCATTGACAGCAGCGGCGGCTACATCGTCGGCAACAACCTGAACGTTGACGTCGATAGCGTCAAAGGCGGTAAAGTGGAAAGCTGGGCCGACCTGCAAATGCGCGCGCGCCGTATTGACGATCTGGAAGAAGTGCACACCGGCGGCAACATGGATATCCAGACCGAGGAACGCTACACCTTCAATGCGCCGCACTACAGCGGCGGCTGGGCGCGCATTAGTGGTAGTGAGGTGATTTTCACACCCGATGCCAAATTTGAATTCAAAGAAAACGCAAGCATCACCAGTGACAGTTTCATCAGCAACGAAGGCCAGATTGCCGCCTATGGTACCCTGCTGCTCAAAGCCGGCACCACCATCGAAAACAGACACAGGGCAAAAATCCAGGGCGGACACGTTGCGATGGAGGCGCAAAGCCTGAAAAACTTCGATGGTGCCACCATCGCTGCCGCCGATCGCATTGACCTGGCCGCTGGCGAGATCATCAACGAAGGTAGCGCCAGAATCGAAAGCGTGGGCGGCCTCCACGTTGGCCGCACCCTCGATGGCAATCACCAGGCAACCGGGCAGGCAGACCTTCTGCGCAATGACAACAAGGGTGAAATCAATGTGGTTGGCGGTGATGCCAATATCAACGCGGCCCGCATCGAAAACATCGACAGCCGGAAATTTGTCGGTAACGATATTATCAACTTGACAGAAGTCACCTTCTATTCCAACCGAAGTAGGAAGAACGAGTGGATTCCGGAAGAATATCGAAGCCAGACCCCCCGTGGACACCACACCAAATACCATTATTTATTAGAAGAAAGTCGCGGTGCAGTACGCAATGTTGCCCCCGGCAGCATAAGCGTGAGTGGCAACCTCACCGTCAATGCCGACAGTGTCAACAACGAAGGACACATCACGGCAGGCAGCATTGACGGCACAGCGCAAAACATGTTGAACGGCAGCCTATGGGACGGGTGGCATACCATCCGTGCGGTAAATGGCAAATTTGGTAGCTGGTTTCGCGATGACTACCAGTTATTTAACAATTACACCCCGCCTAATATTGCTGAACCAATACAAATCTCCTTGGGCCACTTAAAGATCGGTGGTAACCACAATGGCAACCGCTACGACGACGGTACCGGTGGTGGCGGTATCCCCTTCCCCGGCGGTAACGGCGGCAGTAACGGTGGCGGTGGTAACAACGGCACCACCATCGTGGACTTCATTGACAAAAACGGCAAAACCGTCGTCTACCAAACCATTAACGACTACCAGCCCACACTGCCGCAAGATAGCTTCTACCAGATCAACCCGGACAACATTGCCGCTCCTGAAGGCATCCCGGTCAACCCGGCCCGGGGTCTCTATACCCTTGATCCGACCTTTGCCCGTATCCTGGAAAAACACCGCCCCGAACTCTTCAAGAACGGCGAGCTGATAAGCACGCCGATGAACCCGCACTACGACCGCTACAGCGACCTGAACGACAAAGGCGCGGCATACAGCGGTACCACGCAGGGCGTGCCCTACATTGACTTCAGCCGCAGCATCGGCGACCGCTACTACAACCAGGAGCTCGTCAGAAACCAAATCGCCCGCCTTACCGGCTACCGCTATCTCAAAGGTTTCCATGATGACAGCAGCCAATTCAACGCGCTTGTTGACGCCGGCGAACGCCTGCGGGCCAAACTGCAGCTCGCGCCCGGCGTTGCCCTGACAGCCGAGCACATGAAGAGCCTCAGCGAAGACGTCGTGCTGATGGTCAACAAAACCATCACCCTGCCCGATGGCCGCCAGATCGTGCGCCAGGTGCCGCAAGTTTATGCACAAAAACGACCGGACGACCTCGACACCAGCCACCCAACCATTGGCGCGAACCGCATCGCCCTCAAAGGTAACTACCACAACAACGCCGGCGACATTGGCGGCCGCGACGCCCTCAAACTTTACTACCGCAACATTGACCACAGCGGTACATACACCAGCAACCACGGCGACGTCCATGCCAGCGACACCTACAACGGCAGCGCGGGCACCATCAATGCTGGCAAATACTTCAAAGCCACTGCCGGCAAACAGTTCAACTTCCAGCCCAAAACCGCCGACCGCAACGAAAACGCCGCCAAAGACGCGGGTAAGAGCTACCACAACAGCCACACCATCACTGCCGAAGGCCAGCTCAAACGCTACGCCACAGGCAGCACCGTCATCCTCGGCGAAGCGGATGAAACCAACATCGGTACCACCGCACTCGACCTCGGCGACAAAACCAGCACCACCCTCATCCAGGGCAAAAAAACCGACCTGGGTGCAGAATTTGTCTACGAGCAAACCCTCGACAAAAAGGACGCGGGCAACTACGACTACCACTACCGGGGCGAACACAAAGGCGTGCACACCAGCGGCGACGGCAAACTGGCCGTCATCGCCACCGATGGCAAACTGACCATGAAAGCCGCCGAACTCGACAGCGGCAAAAGCCAGGTATACCTCTACGGTGCCAAAGGCGTTGACGCCGAGGCGGGAGAAATCGTTGAGCACACCATCAGCGCCCGCGAAAGCAAACAACGCGGCTTCCTCAAACGCACCCACACACGCGACTACGTCGAAACCGAAATCCATCAGAACAAAGCCGGCACCATCACCGGCGATACCGTCGTCGTTGCGGCGGGACAAGGCGACATCAACGCCACCGGCATGCACATCGTCAGCGACCACGGCACCATGCTGCATACTGACAAAGGCGACATCAACCTTAAAGCCGGCAAAAACAGCTATCGCAGCGTCGAAAAACACAGCAAACACAAAACCGGCCTGATGGGTTCCGGCGGCTGGGGCGTATTCCTCGGCAGCCGCCGCCAGAGCGGCGAGACCGAACTCAATATCAAAGCCCCCGCCCCGACCCTGGTTGGCGCGATCGACGGCAACATCCACATCCAGGCGGGCGGTCACTACGATGGCACGGGTGCCCTGGTACATGCCGGACGCGAAGGCGGGCCGCTTACCAAAGAACAATGGCTGCAGATGAGCGAAGCCGAACGCAACCGCGCTGGCAACATCTACTTCAGCGCCGAAAGCGGCAGTCTGCGCGCGGCGCGCGGCAGCCAAGACCACGAAATGCACAGCCACTACAAACAGACCGGCTTCACCGCCAACCTGGGCGGCGCCGTGGTCAACGTCGCCCAGACCGCCTTGCAAACCATGAAAACCCTGAGCGATGGCGATAACGCCCGCGTCCGGACCATGAACACGCTCAACAACACCTGGGCCAACTACAAAGGCATCGAAGCCCTCCGCAAAGCCCTGACCTCCACCAGCGAAAAACCTGATAGCAATCTCATCAACATCCAGATCAGCCTGGGCGGCCAGCACAGCACCGTGCACCACAAAGCCCACGAAGATACCCTGCTGCCCAGCCAGATGACCGGCGACAGCGGCGTGTACGTCGACATCAAAGGTAAAGGCGAAGGCAGCACCCTGGACGTGATCAGCTCCGACCTGGCGGGCAGTGCCATCACCCGCCTCAACGTCGAAGGCAAAAAAACCTTCGCTGCCGACAGCGTGAAAAAAACCATCGAAAGCAGCCAGCACAGCGGCGGTGGCGGCGGCGGCATCGCCATCATGCTGGGCTCGAACGGCGGCGGCCTCGGCGTTATCGCCAATGCCAACATTGGTAAAGGCAAAACCAACGGCAACAGCACCACCTACCGCCTGAGCCACATCGGCGGTCTGCAGGGCCACACCGACATCGGCGACGGCAAAACCCTGATCAACGGCGCCCAAATCCTCGGCAAAAGCCTGGAAGGCAACACGCGCGACCTCGTCGCCATCAGCCCGCAAGGCACCATGGACTACGACAGCAACAACTTCGCCCTCTCCGGCTTCGTCCTCTACGGCGCCGGCGCCGCCCTTGGCATCGATTACGAAAAAACCCGCGTAACCGCCCACGAAAAAACCATCAACAAAGAAAGCGGCGGCAGAGACGCCATCACGAGCGTCAGCAGCAACAACGCGCGCATCAACGCCTGGAAAAAAGACGTCCAACAAAACGACGCCGTCGCCAATGCCCAGCAGGACACCCTCGGCGGGCAGAGCGGCTTCTTCGCAGGCGATGACGGCTTCCGCATCAAAAACAGCGGCACTGCCACCCTCGAAGGCGCGACCTTTGTCAGCACGGCTAAAGCCGAAGCCGAAGGCAAAAACCACTTCAGCACCGACCGCCTTATCCGCAAAGACCTGGAAAACCACAGCGAATACAAAGGCAAAAGCGTGGCACTCGGCCTGAGCGCCGTCTTGAGTGGCGACAAAAACAACGGCACCTCACAACAAATCCAGTGGCTGGGCGAAAACTTCAGCCCCATCAACGTAGGCGAAAGCGGCATGAGCAGCCGCTTCGGCTATGACCGCACCAATAAAAACGATCGCGGCACCACCTACGCGAGCATCAACACCGCGAACATCACCATCAACGACGCGGCGGGCCAACAAGCGCTGACGGGAGAAAGCGTGGCCGATACCATCCGTAACGCCAACCGTGGCATGACGCTCGCGACCGCAAAAGAGCAAAGCGGCGCGGCCGATGCCCACTTTGATGCGGCGAAAGTCGAAAACAGCGTGCGCACCAACGCACAAGTGATGAAAACCTTCACCGGCACCGTACAAGACGTCAAAGGCGACCTGCGCAAGTGGGCAGAAGAAAATCGCCGAGAATCCATATACCAACGAGACCCGGAAAAGCGGGCTGCCCAACTGCAACGCGCCGAGCAACAAGAACAACTGGCCGTCGCGGTGGACATGCTCGGCGGCGCACTGACGCCGGCGAACAGTGTAGCCGGCAGCATAGCCAACACCCTGGCGCCGGCCATCACCCACAAAATCGGCCAAGAAATCAAAAAACGCGGACTAGAAGGCACACCGGAGCACATCGCCCTGCACGCCGTGATGGCAGGGGCGAGGACTGCGCTGAATGGCGGCAGCACCGGCGAAGTATTGGCCAGTGCCGCGATAACCGGTACCGCCGAATACAGTACGCCGCAGCTGGCCAAACTCCTCTACGGTAAAAACATCGACCAACTGACGGTGGCGGAAAAAAGCGCGCTCGGCCAGACTATCGGTGCCCTGACGACGGGGGCAGGTGCGATGACGGGCGGCAACAGCGCCACGACTTACAACGCAGGGAAAACCGCACAGAATGCGGTGGAGAATAACTGGCTAACACCGGAAGAGAATGCGCGGAGAAAAGAACTACAAAGTTTTATTGATAAGACTATAGAAGAAATGAGCAGTGAAAACTTTAGCTACAATAGAAAGCTACCTTCTGATGAATATCTGAAGGCATATAAGGAACTGAGAGACTTAGATGAACTAAGTGGAAAGAGAGACCATGAATTCAATCAAGCCTATGACAATTGCAGAAACAATGCTAATTGCGAACAATTTTATTACTTGCATGTGACTCTAAGAGATAAGCTAAACGAACCTGGTATAGAGCAATTTAAGCGGGATAGAAAGAATGGAAAATTAGAAGACAATTGGAAATTAGAGCCTAACGATAGAAACGCTTTCCATAATTTTAGTGATGATGGAACAACAGTTCCTCCAAAAGAACTCTATCCTAATGCAAAATATTCTCACAAGAATGGGCAGTACGAAGTTATCGTTAATAAAGATACTGGTGAAATTGTTAGCTTACCTTCCAATGCAGGAACATTTAATTATTATCCTCCTGGAGCATCCAAAGTTTCAGTTGCCTCAATGCACCATATGGATTATGACGTTGATCCATGGATGGATTTTGGCAGTGGACGAGGAGATAATACTACATATGATAGTAGAAGAAATAATTCTGGTGGTCTTAAGTATATATTTGGTGAGTTTGGAGATCCAAATTATAAGGCAATAGATGAATTTCAGAGAATAGATAAGGAGAAAACAAGAAATGGGAAAGATTGAGACTTTATGTTTGTTCATAATGATTGATGTATATACATATATTTTTTTTGCAGGTATGTTATTTCAAGATTTCTATTGGAATGTTTTTAGGTATAATTTTATTCCGGTTATGATAGTTACATATCTCATAATCATCATCCTGTTTAGCATAAAGAAAACATCCAAAGCATTATCTTATCCTGTTGTAAGAATGCTATTTGCATTTTTATTACTTCTTTCCAGAGTCATTGTTTATTTTTTTGTGCAGGCATTATTATTTCATTGATCTCGTAGCAATGCGTAGAGTGGACAACTTGTTGCCCACACGGTTTGCAATAGGTAAAAGTCGCCAAGCGGGGTAAACACTAAATTGACAAAGAGAGGAAAACAAATGAGTAAGAAAGAATTTCTAGTATTAATTGTTCTTATAGATATATATTCATATATTAGCTTCTCAATTTTTTCCTTCTTAAATATAAGAGATTAGGATATCGTCAATCGTAATATATTTCCATTTATACTAATCACTTGTTTTGTAATACTTATCTTATTTAGTATAAATAGAATATCGAAAGTATTTTCTTATTCTATAGTAAGGGTTGGATTTGTATTTTTATTACTTTTTTCTAGATTAGCTCTCTATATCATTTTTATAGGAGTCTTAATTTTTTAATCCTAAGCAAGCGTAGGGTGGCAACTTATTTGTCCACGTGGCTTACGCTAGATGGAAGAGCCGCCAAGCGGGATAAACACTGGCTTTTTCACTAATCGCGTTTGACCCGCAACGAAATCAGCAGCCCGATAGGCTGTGGTCTTCATCCAACCCTACGCGGTACAGTGGAAAGGAAACACCACCCCGGGTAGCTTTGCGGTTGGACAGGGCATCGGCGGTGTCCTCAAAGGCATAAAAGAGGCATGGGAAGGTGACCCACAATGGAAAAAGACCACAGTAGAGGCCGGTGGTAATTTCTTTGCGGCAGGAATGGGAAGATGGTCGCGTGTTTCGACCGATGCAAGCATCGGAAACGACATTATTAATGCAGCAATAAAAGAGAAAGCTACCGCCAATCTCTTGCGAAACAGCAATCTTGCGCCAATTTCTCAAACGGCGAATGATGCCGCCACTATTGCCATCAAACAATCAAACTGGAAACAGGTAGAAGAAATTGTCAACTCTTCTGTAGGTAAGACATCGTCAGGTGCTGCTGACAAATCACTAAAAGCTGGGGGCAAAAACGGAACGGGCGTAACCACGCAAAAAATATATACAGACTCCAACGGAAACCCCATAGAGGAATTGGTAGGAAATGGAAGAAGGGGTAAGGTTACAAGTAATGCCGAACAAGCATTAGCTACACCGAACTTTGTATTGGTAGGCAAGCCATATTTAGAGCAGAGCTCTGTTATAAAGCCTGGAACTACAGTACAGTTAAACCAGTCGCAGCGATTGGCGAATGGCGAGGTGCTACCCGAAGGCAGTGTGATCACTACATCGGATAATATATTTAAAGCGACGCTTCCTGACGGGACAATAAAGAAAGGAAATGTTAATTTAATATATCCTCAAGCTCGTTTAAACCATTCTATAGAGATAGGAAAGGTAATTGGTGAATATTCTGCTATTAAACCAGGTTCATTAAATGAAGATATGGCAAAGACTTTTTCTGGTAGTAGGTATAAGGAAGTTGTTCTAGACAAAGATACTATACTTTTTAGAGCTGGAACAGATAAAATACCCTTAGGGCAATACTTTAGCCTAGAAGAACCATTGGGCATTATGCAAAGTAGAATTGATAAAGCGATTCCGCCTGTATGGCCTAATGGTGGTAAGTCACCAATTGATACTGTTTTTGCTGTAAAAGTACCAGCTGGGACTAAGGTATATGTTGGTGAAGTCGGAAGTCAACATCATGCTTTTGTAGGCGGTACTCAACAAATTATTGTTGTTAAGCCCTGGGAGATACAAGGAATTGAAATTATTTCTAAGAGGAAATTAAAATGAATTATCTAGATAAAATCCAAAATACTGTAGATGATATTATTGCCATTCTAGAAAAATATGATGATGACTGGGCTAATGTCTTTAAAAGAATAAAGAATAATCTTTATTTAAATCAAAAGAACACCATAAGAGATATAAGATATCTATATGGTGGAATGGGTTCTTTTAACGATTTTGTTTTGCAGAAAGATGGTAATATACCTAAAGATGATAATAATAAACTTTATGAATTAAGAACCAAATTATATGAATTATGTTGTCAACAAACGTTGAGTTGATAAATTTGTTGTCCATACAGTTCGCGACAGCTGAAAAAATTACCAACCTGTGCGGAGTATTTTGCGGCAGATAAACTGATTCGAAATGGGTCAGACCCCAATAATATATACTTTTCACCTGCAATGAACCCCAGATTAATTCGAAAACAGATAGAAATTCCACCGACTGCTATTGTTCCTAGATGTGAAAATTGTTCCGTAGTATGGCCTAAGTGAGGTAAATTAATATGGTAAATTTAAACAAAGACTGGCGTCCCGAATTCGGGCTAATATATACTTGGTATGCAATGGACAAGGAGGGGAAAATTGCAATGATGATCAATAATAACTGGGGTGATTTACCCAAAGTAATACTTTGTATAAATGACATAGAGGATAAACTTGATATTATAAGTGACTATATCTGGGAATCAAGTAATAATTATAATAATTTTCCAGCTAATAAAAATGGTAATGTACTGTTAGATATGTATGGATTCTGGATTAATAAAGGTGCATCAAAAAATGATGTTTATAAGGGCATCATGGATGACTATAAAGAACTAGGGATACATAGTTATACAAATATTCCTATAAACAAAGGGTTTTATATTTACGAAGCCGTAGAAGGCTATAAAGAAGGCGATGATTATCCAGTCGGCTATGATGGTCCGTCAAAAATGGGGGATTATTTCCGTTTCTTACAGCCTACAATTTATGGCAGCATTGAAGATTTTCCCAAAGAATTAAGGGGACTGGTTGCCGTTTCTAAAACTGTTGATTTTAAAGTGGACAGGCTATTGGACAATAATTTAATCAATACCTATTTCCCAGAGGTTTATAAATAATCAATCCGTCATAACCTGCTGCCAGCGGGATAAACATTGGCTTTTCTATAATTTGCCAACGAAAAGACAGGCAACACCGCGTAGAATTGATCAAAATATGGGGATCTTCCATTGATGATCTGGCTAGATCCTTTCAAGGTGCCGCCGCTATTGCTAGCAAACAATCAAACTGGAAACAGGTAGAAGAAATTGTCAACTCTTCTGTAGGTAAGACAAATGGAACAAGTGTTGTTACAAAAGCGTCGCCTAAAATAGAAGCCGATCCCGTCAATTTTTATAAAGGCATAGCAGCCCCCCATGAGCTTGGCGGTTATCAAATCGGCATGAAACCAATAGTGATTCAGCCGCAGAAAGGTGTGAATGCAGGTACAACTACTATTGTGGTAGATGGGCCAACTCGTGTTAAGTTAAGAGAGCCTGTAAACTTATCGGAGGTTGAACGATTGGGTACAATAGATATTGCTAGCCTGAGCAAAAATCGTGGGGAAGCATCTGCCGCAGCAGAATTACAGAATATTTTAGGAGGTAAATTAAGAAGAGTTACTGATTCCGATATGTCAAAAGCTGACTTTATTATTGAAGATGGCCTTAATAAGGGAAAAAGCATAGATTTTATATTCACAAGTAATAGCAGAGGGGCTTCTTACTATATTAATAAGCACTTTGAGAAAAATTGGAGAAGGCAAACTGGCACAAAAGAACAGATTATTTATCATCTCGAGAAGGCTGATATTGTTCCTTTAGACCTAAGAAATTTAGATATGCAGCATAGAGCAAAAATCATAGACTTTATTTACAATAATCTTTCATTAGAACAGAGATCTAGAATTATCATTATGGAGTGAATAATGGCCGGTTTTATTTGCATCTCAAAGATTGGTGTATCAATGAGTACAGTATCATTTGATATAATTACAGCATGGACAAAGCGATATTTTAAACCTGCTGACGAATCTACAATACATATTTTGTATGATGATTTTGAAAAGGGTGATATTCCAGCTTTATATCTTGATGAGTTAAGTGATTATGATTTTATGAGTTTTTATTCAGCTTGTTATAAGGCATACGAGGAATTTAGATCATCATACGAACGCCGAAATTTATCTTGGGAAGAAGTATTAGAAGAATTAAGAAAAGACCCAAGATTTTCTAAAAATAAAGCCTAAAGCAAATATTGCTCCTTTAGAATTCAGAAATCTAAAACCTGAATACAGAACAAAAGTTATAGATTTTATCAATAAAGAAATGACAAAAGAACAGAAATCACGAATTATTATTATGGAGTGAGTAATTTTATGGCTGGATATATAGCAATATCAGATACAGGTGGCGTTTCAATGAGCACTCTAACATTTGATCTTATTATAAATAAAATAAAACCTTATTTAATTTTAGATAATAAAGTTATAGAAGAATTATATGCAGATGTCGATACTTTTAATGTAATGGATCTAGGTGAGCTAAGTAATAAAGATTTTATGACTTTTTACTTGGCATGTTTTTATTCATATGAAAAGTTCATAAAATCAACAAGTACTAGCATACCAACATCACCTTGGAAAGAAGTGCTAGATAAATTAAGAGAAGATCCAAGATTCTCCGAAAAATGCAACCTGAGACCAACCGGGTGGGCAACTTATTGCCCACCCGGTTGGTGATAAATAGAAAACCTGCCAAGTGGGATAAATACTGAATTTCTGTAATTTGCCGACGAAAAAATAGAAAACACCGCCTACAAACCTGTTACAGCACACTACCAAAACAACTACGCCGAAACGGTTTACCTCAGTACTCCGGCTGCCGGTGAAATATCACCAACCTTCCGTAATCAAAAAACCTTATCTGCAGCATTGAGAGAAGCAAGAGATTATATTCAGCATTCCAATCTCCCGCCTTCGCTTAAAGCAAAAGCCATGAATGAAATAAAAGAAGGAAATGTAACCGTATATACACCGGCAAGCGGTGGAATTAAATATTCTACTATTAATAAAGTTGTCAATGGCGTTCTTCAGGAGTAAACAATGTTTGAGTTACCGCTCAGTAAAGATAATGCAGAATGGTATTACCAATACACCATGAATCAAGAGATTGATATGACAAATGATCCCATAGGCAATTTTGCCATGAGCGATCTTAATGCTTATATAAAAGCGACCTTAGTTGGGCTAGCGCAGGAATATCAACCTCTGCTAGATAGAGTTATAGATTGGTTGCAGTTTGCCATATCTAGAAATGAGGGTATGGGGCCTAATCTAGATGAATACATTAACTTCAGGCAAAAGAAATTGCATGCAAATCTAGCCTTGGCGTATTGGATAAGAGATAGAGAAAACTGTTTTTCTTTATGGCATAAGGCGGTTGAGCTTCATCAAATTGATTTTCTAGAGAGAGCTCCTTTATCCGATAAAAAATTTATACACATTGAAGACGCCATGTTGTATTGCTTACATGCAAAATCCTATAAAACAGGTATAGAAATTTATGAAAGAGCTTACGGTAAAAAAACACCAAACATAAAAAGGACAAAAAATGAGAAGACAATAGAATACGCTTATTGCTTGCATAATGAGCAAGGAGTATATGATAAAGAAGAATTGTTTTTGGCAGCCAAAAAGATGCTGATACATAACATAAATGACGGATGCTTAATATCAGGCAGTTCTTTACATGTATTGTCATGGCTAAAAGTATTATATTGGAACGAACGAGAGAATACCGAACCATTACAAATATGGCTGGATTTTTTTAAAAATAATTTCAATATAAAGGAAATGTAACCGTATATACACCGGCAAGCGGTGGAATTAAATACTCTAACTATTAACAAAGTTGTCAACGGCGTTCTTCAGGAGTAAATAATGTTTGAGTTACCGCTCAGTAAAGATAATGCAGAATGGTATTATCAATATGCCATGGATAGAGAGGTTGATTTAAAAAATGATCCTATAGGTAATTTCGCTATAAACGATTTTGATGCCTATATAAAAGCGACCTTAGTTGGGCTAGCGCAGGAATATCAACCTCTGCTAGATAGAGTTATAGATTGGTTACAGTTTGCCATAGCTAGAAATGAGGGCATGGGGCCTAATCTAGATGAATATATTAGCTTCAAGCAAAAAGAATTACATGCAAATCTAGCCTTAGCGTATTGGATAAGAGATAGAGAAAACTGTTTTTCTTTATGGCATAAGGCAATTGAATTCTATCAGATCGATCTCTTAGATAATCCTGATTCCGATACTGATCCTTTGTATGATAATTCTTTATATAATGAAGACATTATATTGTGTTGCTTACATGCAAAATCCTATAAAACAGGTATAGAGATTTATGAAAGAGCTTATGGTAAACAAACACCAAACATAAAAAGGACAAAAAATGAGAAGACAATAGAATACGCTTATTGCTTGCATAATGAGCAAGGAGTATATGATAAAGAAGAATTGTTTTTGGCAGCCAAAAAGATACTGATACATAATATAAATGACGGATGCTTAATATCAGGCAGTTCTTTATATGTATTGTCATGGCTAAAAGTATTATATTGGAACGAACGAGAGAATACCGAACCATTACAAATATGGCTGGATTTTTTTAAAAATAATTTCAATATAGAAGAGCAAGCGTAGAATTAGCCATTTGTGTTATCCACACGGTTTGGATAGCTGGAAAACCCGCTAAGCGGGATAAACACGGGCTTCTTGCCGTTTACCCATGCGACGAAGCAAGCACAATGCCCAAAGCCGACGCTTTCGTCTTGGCGAAAACAAAAAAATCCGCCGCAAGACAGCGGAATTTTTTGCGCGAAACCCCGTAACCACACCGTTTGACGTGAAATAACAGGCATAATGCCCGCATTCATTCCTCTTCCCATGACCAACAGCGCAGAACCGACACAGCGTCAACACCGCCTGTGTGCGATAGCGATGCTGCTGCGGGTTTTGTTTGCCTGCCTTTCCAGTTGCCACAGCACCACCCTCATCCAGGGCAAAAAAACCGACCTGGGTGCAGAATTTGTCTACGAACAAACCCTCGACAAAAAAGACGCGGGCAACTACGACTACCACTACCGGGGCGAACACAAAGGCGTGCACACCAGCGGCGACGGCAAACTGGCCGTCATCGCCACCGATGGCAAACTGATCATGAAAGCCACCGAACTCGACAGCGGCAAAAGCCAGGTATACCTCTACGGTGCCAAAGGCGTTGACGCCGAGGCGGGAGAAATCGTTGAGCACACCATCAGCGCCCGCGAAAGCAAACAACGCGGCTTCCTCAAACGCACCCACACACGCGACTACGTCGAAACCGAAATCCACCAGAACAAAGCCGGCACCATCACCGGCGATACCGTCGTCGTTGCGGCGGGACAAGGCGACATCAACGCCACCGGCATGCACATCGTCAGCGACCACGGCACCATGCTGCATACTGACAAAGGCGACATCAACCTTAAAGCCGGCAAAAACAGCTACCGCAGCGTCGAAAAACACAGCAAACACAAAATCGGTCTGATGGGTTCCGGCGGCTGGGGCGTATTCCTCGGCAGCCGCCGCCAAAGCGGCGAGACCGAACTCAATATCAAGGCCCCCGCCCCGACCCTGGTTGGCGCGATCGACGGCAACATCCACATCCAGGCCGGCGGCCACTACGATGGCACGGGCGCCCTGGTACATGCCGGACGCGAAGGCGGGCCGCTTACCAAAGAACAATGGCTGCAGATGAGCGAAGCCGAACGCAACCGCGCTGGCAACATCTACTTCAGCGCCGAAAGCGGCAGTCTGCGCGCGGCGCGCGGCAGCCAAGACCACGAAATGCACAGCCACTACAAACAGACCGGCTTCACCGCCAACCTGGGCGGCGCCGTGGTCAACGTCGCCCAGACCGCCTTGCAAACCATGAAAACCCTGAGCGATGGCGATAACGCCCGCGTCCGGACCATGAACACGCTCTTAGTGAAAAGAATCCGCCGCAGTACGGCGGATTCGCGAGCCCAACAAGCATGTGCTTGATCGAACAAACAAAGGTGAAAGAAAGTCTCCGAAAGTGAGAAAACGGGGTTTGTAGAGGGGTAAAAAGAAAGATTGCCTACGTTGTAACATGATGTTTTTACTTAATATTACTATATGGTAAATCATCCTGTCTCTCCGCCACTTTTTTGCACCAAATTTCTCCAGTTTTTGCCTCCCCAGTATCCCCTGCGCTTCGCCTGATGTACCGCTGGCAAGGCGGGCTCCGTATCCCTTGAGGCATACGCCATCATTGCCGAAAAAATCCCGTTGCGGCGGCGTATTTTTATCTCCCTGATCCGTCAATTTCTTTCCCCGCAGCGGCAAAATCGCGCAAACGAAACCAGGCACACACCCAAATCAGGGATAATGCCGCGCCTTACGCCATTTCCATCTGCCCATGAACCTGCTCGAAGCCGACAACCTCACCTTGCTCAAAGGCAGCACCCTGTTGCTACGCCGCTACCATCTGCACATTGCCGCAGGCGACATCATCCACCTTACCGGCGAGAACGGCAGCGGTAAAACCACGCTATTGCAGGCACTGGCGGGGCTATTCACGCCGCAATACGGCACGATCCACCGCCATACACCGCTGCTCTATCTCGGTCACCGCCCGGGTATCAAGGGTACATTGAGCGTGCGCGAGAATTTGCGCTATGCCGCCCGCCTCTATCACGGCATGAGCGGAACTGGGCTGGAAACACGGCTGGACGCAGCCCTGGCTGCCGTCGGCATTGATCACCTTGACGGGCGACAAAGCCGCCTGCTGTCGGCAGGACAGCAGCGGCGTTGCCAACTGGCCCGCCTGTGGCTGGATACGCCGCCGCTGTGGCTGCTAGATGAACCGCTGACGGCGCTGGATGCAGCGACCTCCACCCTCCTGCTGCAACATCTCGAACAGCACCGTGCTGGCGGCGGTGCAGCGGTGATTACCAGCCACCAGCCGCTGGCGCTGCCCCGCTTAACGATATGCGCGGTGGGACAATGAAGCACCATCCGCAATAAAAAAACCCGCTTACGCGGGCTTTTTTGTGGCATTGCCGGATGAAAGATTAAGCACCCGGAACAATGAGGGTTTTGGCCAGTGCCAAACCGACCAAGCAGGCGGTCACGACACCAACCAAACCTGGCGCCATGAAGCTGTGGTTGAAATACCATTTGCCGATTTTCGTCGTCCCGGTCACGTCGAAGTTGATAGTCGCAATATCGGACGGATAGTTCGGGATGAAGAAGTAGGCGTAGGTAGCCGGCATGAGACCGATGAGCGTCGGCGCAGGGATGCCGAGACCAATGCCGACCGGCAACAGGATTTTCGCCGTTGCCGCCTGGCTGTTGATGAGGACGGACACAGCAAAGAGCGCGAAGGCGAAAGTCCATGGCGCGTTCTTGACCATTTCCGTGACGCTTTCTTTGAACACCGGCATGGCGTAGTTGAAGTAGGTGTCGCTCATCCAGGCAATACCGAAGATGGCAACCGTCGCCACCATGCCCGATTTAAAGACAACGCCGTTCGGCACTTTCGACACGCTGGTGCGGGTGGCGAGGAGGATGACGCCGCCGAAGGCGAGCATCAGCATCTGAATCATCACGCCCATGGAAATCAGCATCGGCTTGCCTTCGGGGCCGACCACGGTGCGAATCGGTTTGTACATGGCGACAAAGACGATGCAGATGAGGGCGAGGATGAAGAGCAGCACGGAGTTACGCGCAGCAGGCGGCAGCTGTTCGTTCAGGGTGGTGCTGGTCGTGTTTTGGATACGCTCACGCCATTCCGGATCTTGCATGCGACGCTGAAACTCCGGATCATCCTGCAATTCCTTGCCGCGACGCAGGCTGTACAGCGAGAGGGCAATCGTGCCGCAGAAGGTGGCGGTGATGGTGACGGTCACGATCTGAATCAGCGACACGCCTTCAAAGAAGTGGATCTTGGTGATGTCGTCCAGATAGAGCGCGACCACTGCCGAGACGGGGCTGGCGGTAATCGCCAGCTGTGAGGCGACGGAAGCTGCCGCCATCGGGCGTTCTGGGCGGATGTTATTCTTCAGGGCGATATCGCCAATGATCGGCATGATGGAATAGACGGCGTGGCCGGTGCCAAGCATGACCGTCATTGCCCAGGTAACAATGGGGCCCAAAATGGTGACCCGCTTCGGATTCTTGCGCAGGATTTTTTCGGCAACCTGCAACATATATTTCAGGCCACCGGCAGCTTCGAGCACAGAGGCACAGGTAACGACGGCAAGAATAACGAGCATAACCTCGACCGGCGGTTTGCCGGGCGGCATACGCAGTACCAACACTTCAAAAAGCAGACCGATACCGGATACGACACCGAGACCGATGCCGCCGAAACGGCTGCCCGCGTAAAGGAAACCGATGAGCAGAATGAACTCAAAAATGAGCGCATGCTCAAGGAAAAAAGACATGATGCCTCCTGATGATGAAAAAATCTTGCGTATGATACGCCTTGCCATCTGTTCATGCAGGTCTTTTCTGGGGATTCCTGTGTTTGCTTCTGGCAATCTTCACAAAAATCCTGGTTTTATCCCGCTTGGCGAACCCAGTATTTATCCCGCTTGAGCGCCTGTTCCCCGCCACCTCGCAAGCACAAAAAAAGCGCCGCCTTCCGGCAGCGCTTTTTCAGTTGGTGCAGGTTTATTTCGGATGCACCATTTCTTCCGGCTTGACCAGTTCGTCAAACTCTTCGCCGGAAAGAAGACCGAGTTCAATCGCGGTTTCGCGCAGCGATTTGTCGTTCTTGTAGGCGGTTTTCGCTACTTTCGCCGCGTTTTCGTAGCCAATCTTGCGGTTCAGCGCGGTGACCAGCATCAGCGAGTGGTGCAGGAAGTAATCGATCTTTTCCGGCACCGGTTCGATGCCGACGGCGCAGTGGTCATTGAAGCTGTTGCAAGCGTCGCCAAGCAGGCGGATGGATTGCAGCAGGTTGTAGGCGATGACCGGCATATAGACGTTCAGCTCGAAGTTGCCGGAAGCACCTGCGAAGTTGATAGTTACGTCGTTGCCGAAGACCTGGCAGCAGACCATGGACAGCGCTTCGCACTGGGTTGGGTTAACTTTGCCCGGCATGATGGAGGAGCCTGGCTCGTTTTCCGGAATTTTGATTTCGCCGAGGCCGCAGCGCGGGCCGGAAGCCAGCCAGCGCACATCGTTGGCGATTTTGTTCAGGCTGGCGGCGAGTGTTTTCAGCGCGCCGGAAGCGAAGACGGCAGCGTCACGACCGCCGAGCGCTTCGAATTTGTTCGGCGCAGTGACAAACGGCAGGCCGGACAGGTCGGCGAGCTGTTTGGCGACTTTGACGGCGTAGTCGGGGTGGCTGTTCAGGCCAGTACCGACCGCAGTACCGCCAAGCGGCAGTTCATAAAGCCCTTGCAGCGCATCTTGCAGACGGGTGAGGCCATGATCAAGCTGGCTGACATAGCCGGAAAATTCCTGGCCGAGGGTCAGTGGGGTGGCGTCTTGCAGGTGGGTGCGGCCGATTTTGACGATAGGGGCAAATTCCTTCGCCTTTTTATCCAGCGTGTCGCGCAGTTTCTTCACCGCCGGAATCAGCAAGCGGTTGATTTCCTGCGCGGCGGCGACGTGAATGGCGGTCGGGAAGCTGTCGTTGGTGGATTGCGCGTGGTTGACGTGATCGTTCGGATGCACGGGTTTGTAAGCGGCGAGACCGGTACCGGCGAGTTCGTTAGCGCGGTTGGCAAGCACCTCGTTCATGTTCATGTTCGACTGCGTACCAGAACCCGTCTGCCAAACGACGAGCGGGAATTGCGTATCCAGCTTGCCGGCAAGCACGTCATCGGCGGCGCGGACAATCAAATCCGCCTGTTCCTGCTGGATGCGGCCCAGCCCGGCATTGGTCTGCGCGGCGGCCTTCTTGATCAGCGCCATCGCATAAATCACCGGCTGCGGCAGCGTTTCCCCGCCGATTTTGAAGTTCTGATAGCTGCGCTGCGTTTGCGCGCCCCAGTAGGCATCGGACGGGACTTGAACATCACTCATAGTGTCGTGTTCGGTGCGTGTGGTCATAGCGTTTACCTCGTGTTGAAAAGTGTGACAATTATAACACCTGCGCCGTGCAGGGTCGCGGCAATGCGCCTACAATATCCACACCAATCACCAGAAAAGGCCACCAAAATGCTCATCATCACCGGACTGGCCGGGGCGGGCAAAACCATCGCCCTCGACACCCTCGAAGACCTCGGCTACTACTGCATTGACAACCTGCCGAGCGCACTGCTTGACAGCCTCGTGCGCGACTTCGCCGGCAAACAGCCGCAGCCCGTCGCCGTCGCCATGGACTCGCGTAATGCTGCCGACCTCGCCGCCCTGCCGGAAAAAATCCGCAACCTGCGCACGCTGGCGGACATCCAGATCCTCTTCCTCACCGCCGACACCGATGTCCTCGTGCGCCGCTACAGCGAAACACGCCGCCCGCACCCGCTGCACATCCATGCCGAAAACCCGCGCGCCCTGCCGGAAGCCATCGAGTACGAGCGACACCTCCTAAACCCGCTGATGAACCTTGCCGACATCATCCTCGACACCAGCCATTACAGCGTTTACCAGCTCAAAGACCGCCTGCGCACCGTCCTCGGCGACGCTGCCCCCTCGCTCATCATCACCCTGCAATCCTTCGGCTTCAAACACGGTACACCGGTCAACGCCGACTTCCTCTTCGACGTGCGCTTCCTGCCGAACCCCTACTGGGATCCCGCCATCCGTGCCTACAGCGGCAGCGATACGCCCATCATCGAATTCCTCGAACGCTACGACGAACCGCGCCGCTTCGTCTCCGACACCGCCGCCTACCTGAAAAACTGGCTGCCGGCCTTCGTCCAGGGCAGCAACCGCGCTTACCTCACCATTGGCATCGGTTGCACCGGCGGCCAGCACCGCAGCGTGTACGTCACTGAAAAAATCGGCGCCCTGCTCAAACCCGACTTCCCCGGCCTGCATATCGAGCACCGCGACAGAAAAGCCTACGCAGCGGGGCATGGCGAATAGCGCTATCAAAACCGCGAGGTAACAGACGATGAAACCACAAACCTATTGGCAATGGAGCTTTCTTGTCAATGCATTACTACTGACATTTCTCTTTCCTGTCCTTGTCTCACTGCTGTTCGCGCTCTTATTTTTCAAGTACCATGATATAATCAATTTGGTCATAATTATTGGTTTTTACACCCTTATTGTGCCCAGCCTGTTGACTACTATTATTGCTACAATCTTCGCCTTGGCCATGCGCTTATATCGTGATAGGACAAGTACTTTTATTATATCTACCGTAGGCATTTACGCTAGTTTCATATATGTAATTTTTATCTTTTACAAACCCTATTCACAAATAAACTGGGATTCAATATTCATTATTATATGCTTTGCCTTATATGGCGCAATTTTTGCCTTTTTACTTTCTAAACTTTTACCAACAAACATTACCACAACAAATAATATAAGCAAAAAACTCTCTCGTCCCTGGCGTCTCTTATTCATTTTTTCTTTTTTTGAGCCGCAAATTATCTCCTTGCTTCTCTTCTTTAGAATGGGAGGTGGTAGTCGTGATATTTTTATTTATATTATGGCAGAATATTATATTGTGGGTGCAATACCGTCAGCACTGACTGCGCTTGCCGCCATCATGATGAATTGGCGTAAAAATATGGTCGGCGTAGTGCTATGCACGATCGCAGGCGCCATCAGTACCTATCTGTTTGGTGGTATTGGCCTAACCTTTTATGGCTTGCCGTTTATGACAGGTTCCCCGATATTTATCGTTTTTGGTACATTTGCCACTTTTATTCTTGCACTCATATTTCTGCCAACCGCTGAAAAGCGCATGGCCGAGAATACCATTCAAACTAAAAAAGAAATTATCATGACAAATAAAAGGTATAAAAAATTTCACAATCCTATTTACTGGAAAACTTTCTTTAATCTTTTATTTAAGGCACCTATTATACTAACTATCATAACCTCTATTATTTTTTCTACTTCAATATTAAATTCTTTAATCCCACCATTAATACCAATAGCTTTTTTGTAATCTATACAGTGTTTTTTCTTATTGTTGGGATAATTGTTTTAGCAATTGAACCCTATCAAGATATTAAGGGATTATTTATTATGACAGCATGCCCTTTCGTCGGCATTATAGCATTAGATATAATTATTAGTTCGGAACCCTCTAAATACGACATAATGTCTGCTGCTTATCACGCCTTTATGGTTTTTATCTTTTCTTTAATCTTCCTGCCATCAGGAAGCGACATAGAGGATAACCATGAAAGATAGAGCAGGCTGCTGCCTTATTGTTTTTATACTTGCAATGGCAGTCTTATTTGGGATTATAAATGATGATAAAACAGATATAATAACAGGACTGGCTGTTGGCATATTTCTCTATGCCAGTGCCCCTATCTTGGTTATTATTTTTATTGTCCTGATTATTATCTGTATTCTTCCCGATTCCACAAACCAGGAGCCAACCATGAAACTCTACATCTATGACCACTGCCCTTTCTGTGTGCGCGCCCGCATGATCTTCGGCTTGCGCGGCCTGCCCGTGGAGCTTGAAGTCTTTGCCAACGATGACGAAGCGGGGCCGACGGCACTCATCGGCGAAAAAGTAGTGCCGATACTGGTCAAGCCGGACGGCACGGCGATGGACGAGAGCCTCGACATTGTGCGCTTCGTGGATGAATACGCCGGCAAAGAACGCCTGGATGACACCATCCGTCCAGAAATACAGGCCTGGCTGGACAAAGTCGGCAAATACAGCAGCCGCCTGACCGCACCACGCTGCGTGCAAATCGGTCTGCCGGAATTTGCGACCGAATCCGCGCGCGCCTATTACATCGCGAAAAAAACCGCCGCCTACGGCGATTTCGCGGAGAACATCGCCCGTACCGACGAATACCTTGCGCAACTGCACGCCGACCTGCCCGAACTGGCGGCACTCATCCACAGCGAGGGACACATCGGCGAAAGATTGGGCTATGAAGACATCATCACCTTCCCTCTGCTGCGCAACCTGACCATGGTCAAAGGGCTGCAATATCCGGAGCAAATCCGCTTCTATGTTGAGCGCATGGCCAAGCAAAGCGGCGTGCCGCTTTATTACGACAAGGCGGTATGAATAACCGAAAAGGCGGCTCAAGCCGCCTTTTTCATTGTCATCATATCTTCCCGCGCAAGTCGCGCGGGCCAGCACCAAGCGGGATAAATACCGGGGTTCACCCTAATGGCTGCGCAGTTTTTCCCGGGCGGCTTCGGCCAGAAACCCGCTACGGCTGCCACCATGGGTTTTGACATAGTCATCAATGGCAGCGAGCAGATTTTCCGGCAGGGTGGCATTGAAACGTTTGGCGCGGGTAGTCAGACGGGACGTGTCAATGTCAAATAACATCCACAGGCCATCATAGGCAAATTCCGGCCGCGTACGTAGAGTCGCCAAATCGGAAGGCGGCGGCAGCGGCAAATCCTCCCCCTCAAAATAAAGCTCAACGGCTTCCTGCACCCTGGCAGGCAGGTCATTCATTTCGTCGGCAGCGGAAAAACAGCCGGGGAAATCCGGCAATACCACGCCGTAAGCATGGTTTTTATCACCCAATTCCACAAAAGCGGGATACAACATTGTTAACGTCCTTCCGGCGGCCAAGGCCAGCCGGCCTGTCTGAAAATACTGCGCAAAGTGCCGATCGGCATGTCTTTGCGCGGATGAGGCACGATGACCTGTCCGGGGATAACGGGATGTTTGAATTTCTGGTGATCCCCCCGGCCACCGACCAATAGCCAGCCCTCCCGTTGTAATCGTTTGATAAGCGTCTTGCTGTCCATAACGGCATCATACACATGTCCTACACATTAGACGACGGAAAAACGCAGCAAACGCCCTGCCGTATCTACGCCGACGCCGGATACAAAGAAGCCGGCATTACCAGGTAGCTCTCAAGCGGAATAAACCCGCGTTTCCCCGTCCGCACAAAAAAGCCCTTCTTGTACGGGGTAAGGGCTTAAAATGCCGCGCCATGCCAAAGCACTCCGCATCTATGGCACCCCTTTTCCTCACACTGACAACCAAGGAACCGCATTGAACCAACAAACCGACTGGACCATCACCGACGCTGACGAACTCTACCGCATCAGCGGCTGGGGCGCGGGCTACTTCCGCCTGAACGCCGACGGCAACCTCGTCATCAACGCCCCGCTTGCAAGCGGCAAAAGCGCTGAAATTGCCATGCTTGACCTCATAGAAGGCATGGAAGTGCGCGGCAAAACCATGCCCGTGATGCTGCGTGTGCAAAACATCCTCGAAAACCAGATCCGCCTCATCAACGAAAGCTTCGCCAACGCCATCGCGAGCAGCCATTACCGGGGCAAATACCGGGGCGTTTTCCCCATCAAGGTGAACCAGCAGGCGCAAGTGATTGAAGACATCGTCCGCTTCGGCAAACCCTGGCAGCACGGCCTCGAAGCCGGTTCCAAAGCCGAACTCATGATCGCCCTCTCCATGCTGACCGAGCCGGGCCCGCTCATCGTCTGCAACGGCTACAAAGACCGCGAATTCGTCGAACTCGGTCTCGGCATGACCAAACTCGGCTTCCAGGTCATCTTCGTCATCGAAACCCCGGCAGAACTGCCCATCATCGTCGAAAGCTCGCAGGCGATGGGCGTACGCCCCGTTATCGGTGTGCGCGCCAAACTCTTCTCGCACGTCTCCGGCCATTGGAACGCCACCAGCGGCGACCGCTCCATGTTTGGCCTGAACGCCAGCCAACTCGTCGGCGTCATTGACGGCCTGAAAGCAGCGGGAATGCTTGACTGCCTGCAATTCCTGCACTACCACCTCGGCTCGCAAATCCCGAATATCCGCGACATCCGCACCGGCGTGCGCGAAGCCTGTCGCT
The DNA here is from genome assembly GCF_916618745.1 of Cardiobacterium sp. Marseille-Q4385. Classification (GTDB taxonomy): domain Bacteria; phylum Pseudomonadota; class Gammaproteobacteria; order Cardiobacteriales; family Cardiobacteriaceae; genus Cardiobacterium. The sequence continues at coordinate 1,905,675 of NZ_OU745373.1, read as the reverse complement.
ACTATGTCGAACTCGTCGAAGAAGGCGCACCGATGCGCTTCCTCGACCTCGGCGGCGGCCTCGCTGTGGACTACGACGGCAGCCGCACCTCCGCCATCCACTCGCGCAACTACACCCTCGAAGAATACTGCGTGGACGTGGTTGAAACCATCCAGGCGGTGATGGACGAAAAAGGCATCGAACACCCGACCATCGTCACCGAATCGGGCCGTTCCACCGTTGCCTACTCCACCGTCCTCATGTTCAACATCCTGGACGTGACCGGCTACACCGACGCCCGCCTGCCCGCCGACAACAACGAAGACAACGAACTCGTGCACAACCTCATGGAAAGCTACCGCATGCTTTCGGACAAAACCGTGCAGGAATGCTTCAACGACGCCGTGTACTACCGCGACGAAGCGCGCGACGGCTTCATGCGCGGCCAGCTAGACCTGCGCACCCGCTCCCGCGTCGAACAAATCTTCATGGTCATCATGGCCGAAGTGCAGAAAATCGCCGAGCGCAACCCGGACGCCCTCTCCGAACCCGAAGTGCTGAAAACCATGCTCGCCGACATCTACTACGGCAACTTCAGCGTCTTCCAGTCCCTGCCGGACGCCTGGGCGATTGACCAAATCTTCCCTGTCGTGCCGCTGCACCGCCACCTCGAACGCCCGACGCGCAACAGCATCATCGCCGACATGACCTGCGACAGCGACGGCAAAATCGACCGCTTCCCCGAAAACGGCGAAGTCAGCCGCGCCCTGCCGCTGCACCACATCAAAGAAGACGAAGAATACTACCTCGGTGCCTTCCTCGTCGGCGCCTACCAGGAAACCCTGGGCGACCTGCACAACCTGCTCGGCGACACCCACGTCGTCTCCATCTACATCAACGAAGACGGCAGCTACGACTTCGTCGGCGAAGTCGAAGGCGACTCCGTGGCAGACGTGCTCAGCTACGTCGAGTACCAGCCGAATAACCTGCTCGCGCAATTCCGCCAGACTGCCGAACGCGCCGTGCGCAACGGCACCATCAGCGCCGCTGAACGCCAGCATCTCGTCAACGCCTTCGAAGCGGGCCTGCGCGGCTATACCTACTACGAACAGTGAGCCGAAAGCCCTTTTCCCATCTCAAAAGCCCTTCCTCTGGAAGGGCTTTTTCTATTCCTGCTTTTCAGCCATCAAGCGTGATAAAACCTGGATCCCGGCGCAGGTGCCATCGGACGGTTACCCACACGGGTGGGAGCCCTTGATGGTGACAAGCCGTCGTTAGCGCTGCCGCAGGCTCTCGTCGATCTTGGTTTGCAGCGGACTAAGCAGGTAGTCGAGGACGCGGCGTTTACCGGTTTTAATTTCGGCGGTGATGTTCATCCCCGCTGTCAGGCGTACGGGGTGGCCTTCGATATTCAGAGTATCGCTGTCAAGTGCGATGATGGCCGCGTAAACAAGGCCGAGTTGTTCGTGTTCGATGGCGTCGTAGCTGATGGTCTGCACACGCCCGGTGAGGTAGCCATAGCGGGTGTAGGGGAAGGCTTCGATTTTAATGACGGTTTCTTGCCCCTGACGGATAAAGCCGATGTCTTTGTTGAGGATGAGGACTTTGGCCTGCATCTGGTAGTTATCCGGCACGATGACCATCAGCGTCTGTGCGGCGGTAACAACGCCACCGATGGTGTGGGTAGCCAATTGTTGCACGGTGCCGTCCACCGGTGCGGTGAGGCGCATCAGCCGTTGCCGCTGCCGAGCCTTGTCAAGCTGGGCACTGAGCTGGGCGATTTGTTCGTCCGCCTGACGCAGGGCGTCCTGGGTGTCACGGCGCAGGGTTTGGGTGTTGACCTGGCGGCTGTCGTTCGCTTCGTCAATAGCAGCGCGGATTTGTTCGCGCCGGTTTTGCTGACTTTTCAGGTCATTCTGGTTGGCGATGAGTTTGCTTTTTTGTTCGAGATAGGCGTGGTTAGCGATGAAATTTTGTTTGACGAGTTTGTCGAGATCGGCGGTGCGCTGTTTTTCGATTTTACCGAGGGTGCCAAGTTTGTCGATTTCAGCCTGCACGGCGCGCGCTTCGGCCTGGCTCTGGCGGATCCGTGCCTGAATTTGCTGGTCTTGCGCTGCCCAGGCGCGGTACTGATTGCCTGCCAGCAGTTCGGCTTGCAGGTAGTCGGCCTCGCTAATGCCGGCAGCAAGGGCAGCTTTTTTATCCATGCGCGGTGGCTGTTTTTTGTCGAGCGCGGTGAGCAGGGCTTCGTTGCGCCACTTGGCAAGACGGGCGGCGTGCAGGGCCTGTTCAGCCTGGGTTACATCGGCGTCGCTGCCAACGGCGCGCAGTTCGAGCAGAGTGTCGCCCGCATGCACGTGTTTGCCGTCGCTGACGTGGATAGCTTTAACTTCGGCGTTTTCCAGCGGCTGGATGGTTTTGCTCTGTCCGCCCGGCTCGGTTTTGCCTTGGGCGACGGCGACGATATCGAGTTGCCCGATCCACGCCCAGGCAAGCGCCAGCAAGGCGAAAAGCATGATGAACCGCGCCGTCCATTTGGGCGCGGGACTGACAGGGGTTTCAGTGAGTTCGAGGTGCGCAGGCAGAAAGTCGCGCTCGTCGCGGTCGCGGTTGGGCGGGTCGAGTTCGTGGCGCACGGCCCAGACGTTGCGCCAGACGGTGAGGTAGCGTTTTGTCAGGTCGCCCCATGCCTGTTTGTGGATGCCCATGTGTGTTCCTTATATTATTTCCTTAGAATTACATTTTTTCTTCCCTTCGCCTATTCTATAGGCTACGTATATTGGAAGTGAATATCCGCAATTCATTAGAAACTTTATGTAAATATTAATTTCTTTCACTGTGGGGGTTGTTATAAATATTGACATTTGAATTACAGCTACAGCAATAATTGCATTTTTAGTATTTCTTACATTTTCTTTATCTATATATCTTTCAAACAAGATCATTATACTTATAGTTGATGCACAAGTAAGAATAGCAAGTATGAATTGCCAAATCGGATATATATTAAATTGTTCAGCGTAAGCTATTATGACCATTTCTACTAACAAAATTAATTCAATAGAGAATAATAAATTTACATCTTTTTGGCTTGTGTTGGCAAAATAAATATAAATATTTTTAAATTTTTTACATGCCAATTTGCATAACACAGTTGCTATTATTAACGGCACTAAATAACTTGCAGTGGTTGCTAAAAATAGTTTTGAAAAGTAATTCATACATACCCCCATTCTTTCAATTTTACCCATTCTGCAACTGATACAAATAGCGGTAGTAACCATTCTTGCGTCGCAAAAGTTCCTCATGGCTGCCTTCTTCGATGATTTGCCCCTTGTCCATCGCGATAATGCGGTGGGCGCGGCGCACGGTTGAGAGGCGGTGCGCGATGATGAGCACGGTGCGGTTATGACAGATGGCGTCCATGTTTTCCATGATGGCGCGCTCGGATTCGTAGTCCAGCGCGCTGGTCGCTTCATCAAGAATCAGGATGCGCGGGTTATTGACCAGTGCACGGGCGATGGCAATGCGCTGCCGTTGTCCGCCGGACAGTCCCGCGCCCTGTTCGCCGACGATGGTGTCGTAGCCTTCGCGCAGTTCCATGATGAAATCGTGCGCACCGGCAAGGCGTGCCGCCTGCATGACGTGCTCCAACGGCATGCCGGGGTCACTGAGCGCGATGTTATCGCGCACGCTGGCGTTCATCAGCACGTTTTCCTGCAAAACGACGCCGACTTGCCGCCGCAGCCAGGCGGGGTCGGCCAGGGCGAGGTCGTTGCCGTCAATCAGTACCCGCCCCTGTTCCGGTACATAAAGACGCTGCACCAGCTTGGTCAGCGTACTTTTGCCCGAACCGGAACGGCCAACGATACCGATGACCTCACCCGCGCGGATACTCAGGCTAAGGTCGGGCAGCACCGGTTGCGCGTCCGGGCGATAGCGGAAATGGACATGATCGAAGGCGATATCGCCGCGAATCTCCGGTAGGTTGAGGCGCGAAGAAGGATTTTCCGTCGGCGTGTTGAGAATGTCACCGAGGCGCGCCACCGAGATACCGACCTGCTGGAAGTCCTGCCACAGTTGCGCGAGGCGGATGACCGGCGCGGCAACCTGCCCCGCCAGCATATTGAAGGCGATAAGCTGGCCAACGGTGAGTTTGCCTTCAATGACGAGTTTGGCACCAAAATACAGTGTGGCGATGGTTACGGATTTCTGGATAAGCTGGATACCCTGCTGGCCGATGGTGGCCAACTTGGTCACGCGGAAACTGGTGTGCACATAGCTGGCCATTTGCTTATCCCAGCGACGGGTCATTTGCGGCTCGACCGCCATGGATTTAATTGTACCCAGCGCGGTCACGGATTCGACGAGAAACGATTGATTATCCGCATAGCGGGCAAACTTATCATTCAAGCGCGCGCGCAACACCGGCGTAATAAACGCCGACCATGCCGCATATAGCGGCAGGGAGATCACCACAATTAACGTCAGCCAACCGCTGTAAAACCACATCACCGCAATAAAAATAAAAGAAAAGAGCAAATCCAGCACCGAAGTCAGCGCTTGCCCGGTGAGGAAATTGCGGATTTGCTCCAATTCCCGTACCCGCGCCACCGTATCGCCGACACGGCGCTGCTCGAAATAAGCAATTGGTAATTGCAGCAAATGGCGGTATAGCCGCGCGCCCAATTCCACATCAATACGGCTGGTGGTATGGGCAAAAATATAAGTACGCAGGCCGCTTAGAGTCACCTCAAATAATGTAACTACAATAAAAGCGACAGTAATCACGTCCAGTGTACTGAAACCGCGATGCACCAAAACCTTATCCATTACCACCTGAAAAAAGAGCGGTGTAATCAGGGCAAATAATTGAATGACGACTGAAACTGCCAGTACTTCCAAAAAAATCCGGCGATATTTAATCACGGCCGGAATAAACCAGGTGAAATCAAATTTGGCGAGCGAACCCAATACAGATGCGCGCGAAGCGACAAGAATCAATTTGCCAGAATAACGCGCGGCAAATTCTGCTGCTGACAAATGCAGCGCCTTGCCCGTCGCCAAATCCTGAATCAGGAACTGCTCGCCCTCAATCCGTGCCAGGATGAAATGCTGCCCGTCCTCACGCCACACCAGTGCGGGCAAGGCAAGCAGATGCAAGCGCGACGCCGCACGCGAGACGAGGCGCGCTTTCAGGCCGAGGTGACGGGCGGCAAGCAACCACTCCTCTTGCTGCAAATCGCGTCCGTTGGCGGCAAAGCGGTGTAGCAAATCGCCGCCGCTTGCCGCCACACCGTGCACATGCGCCATGATAAGCAGGGCATTCAGCGCCGGCGCAGGTGGCGGGGCATGGGGCATATCAGGCACGGGCGGCGTGGTTACGGGAGGCTGACTCATAAATATCCTTTTATTACGTGATAGAAAGCGTGAGATTTTCGGGGAAAGTGTGGGAAGTGGCAAGGGAAGGGCGAAAAGCGCATGGTTGACCCGCTTGGCGGGATAAGCTGTTTGGACTGGGGGAGACAACTCCATGTAGCAAGATGGGGCTTGCTTTTCCCTCACTTTTATCAAGAAGTCGTGGCTATGCCTTGCTGCCCCATCCTGACCTTTCCCACGGGGAAGGGACGTTGCGCTGAAGCGCAAAGCCAGCATTTATCCCACTTGGCGGCAAAACGAAGCGACCCTTGCGGGTCGCTTTTTAACCATTACGGTTTGAGATTGGACAAAAGCGGCGGCATCAACGGCGGATTATCCGGCGTCATCAGATTATCCAGTGGCTGTGCACCGGATGCCGCCATCGCCTGCGTCAACACCTGTGCCTGCCGCGCTGCGTCAGCAGCATAGCGGTCTTGCACGAGATTGGCGCGCGGTAGGTTGCCCGTAGGCTGCTGCACCAATCGGTTAATCGCGTTGTAATCTAGGCTACTGCCGTCGGCAAAGCGGATTTCATCAATGCGATAAGCGGTATTACCGTTATTTTCGAAATGATGATAGATGATGACAGTATTGCTCTGTTGTTTTTTGCTTATCAGATAAAGATTGTCATTATTCCGCTGGAGAATAATATCTTTTAAAAGAAAGTTAGAGAACTCAATACGATCATGCTGTTCATTTGGCTGCAAATTAACGATATCTTTATTGTAAATAATATCTCTACCAAAATCGCCGCTAAAATGATAAATGTCGTTTCCTTTTCCTCCTTCTAATTTATCATCCCCTTCACCACCATCCAGGAAATCATTTCCTTCGTTACCGTGGAGATGATCGTTATCCTTACCACCAAAAAGCTTATCGTCGCCTGCCCCACCAACAAGCTCGTCATTCCCTGAACCGCCCGTCAGTACATCATCACCATCTTTAGCCCAAATGGTATCGTTTCCCAAGCCTCCGTCAATAGCGTCGTTATCAGAATGACCATAAAGGATATCATCATCGTTTGTGCCTTGCTGGGTCATTTTTCTGATAGTTGCTCTATCCAGCCTAACCCCATTAGCAAGTCTGATTTCATCAATACGCGTTCCATATATCTCGTTACCAAAGAAATGGTTTGCAATAGTAACCTGATTATTTCCATTTTTTGTGTATATAACCAAATCCGTATCATTTTTATTTTTAAGAATAATATCATCAGAAGTTAAATCAGTAAAATCCAGAACGGTATAATCATTATCTGTTGGCGCATGATTATAGCGACCATTGTAAATGGTATCCTGTCCAAAATCGCCGCTAAAACGAATAATATCTTTGCCTAAGTGCGGGAATAAAAAGTCGTTCCCGGCGCCACCATCTAGCACATCGTTTCCGTCAGTGCCGGATATCCGATCATTTCCTGCTGTGCCTTTAAAAGTTCTGATATCAGCGGCAATACTCAGATTAAACATCTGTTTCGCTTGCGCCCCTGCTTTATCCGCTGCGGTGACGGCGATACGGTAAACGCTTGTTTGTTCATTGCTTGGCGGCATGCCGCTGAATTGTCCGCTCTTCGCATCGAATTTGAGCCACGACGGCAACGGCTGGCCGTTATCCAGCTTGGCGGATAGGGTCAGTACGTCGCCTTTGTCGATATCGCGGAAGGCATTCGTCGGCAGGCGATATTGCCAAGGCTTGCCGCCCGTACCCTGCTGATTGACAAGGGTCGTGCCGATTTGTGGCGCGTCATTGACGTTCACCACTTCCAGCGCGAAGTTTTGCGTAGCGCTGCCGCCTCTGCCGTCGTTCGCTGTCACGCGGATATTGAGATTGCCCACGTCATCGTTGCCCGGCGTGCCGCTGAAGGTGCGTTTGGCGGCGTCGAATTGCAGCCATTTCGGCAGGGCCTCGCCGTCGGCAAGGCTAGCGGTGTAGGTGAGTGTGTCGCCGTCAGGGTCACGGAAGGCGTTGGCGGGCAAGGTGAACTGCCAGCGGGATTTTTCGTTGGCTTTTTGCGCGGTGATTGTCGTCGCTGCCTGCGGTGCGGTGTTGGCAGGCGGGGTGATGTCGAGGTTAAACACCTGCTTCGCTTGCGCGCCTGCTTTGTCAGTTGCCGTTACGGTAATGCGGTAGGCGCTGGCTTTGGCTTCTTTCGGCAAGGTAGCGCTGAATTGTCCGGTTTTGCCGTCAAATTTGAGCCATGACGGCAGCGGTTGCCCATCATCCAGCGCAGCGGTAAGGCTTAACACGTCGCCTTTGTCAATATCGTGGAAAGCATCCGACGGCAGGCGGTATTGCCACGGCTTGCCACCTGTACCCTGCTGATTGGCAAGAGCGGTGCCAATCTGCGGCGCATCGTTGACGTTCACCACTTCCAGCACGAAGTCTTGCGTAGCGCTACCGCCTCTGCCGTCGTTCGCCGTTACACGGATGGAAAGGTTGCCCACGTCATCATTGCCCGGCGTGCCGCTGAAAATGCGTTTTTCTGCGTCAAAGTGCAGCCATTCGGGCAGGACTTTGCCGTCAGCAAGGGTAGCGGTGTAGGCGAGTGGGTCGCCATCGGGATCCGAGAAGGCATCTTCGGGCATAGTGAAGCGCCATTCGTCTTTCTCATTCGTTTTCTGCGCAGGGATGGCAGCATTGACGACCGGCGGGTGGTTTTCCTCTGGCGTGGGCGGAGTAGGCGGGTTGGGGTTCGGATTTGGTCTCGGTGGGTTCGGGTCGGGTTGCGGATTGGGGTCCGGTTGTGGTGGTTGCGGCTGGGGATTCGGATCCGGCTGCGGTGGTTGAGGCTGCGTGTTATCGTCGGCTGTCTCCGACAATTTCAAGCCATAATCGCCCTCGCTGTAATTAAGCACATTGATTTTGCCGACTTCGTCTTTATGCGTGATTTGCAGGGTTGAGCCGCTGTAGCTGATGCGCCAGCCGTCGGCGCTATTCCAGATATTATCGTTGCCATCGCGTATCCAGCGCATCGTGGAAATGCTGCGCCGATCCAGATAAATCACATCCGGACGACCGCCCGATTCGCCCATATTGCCCGTGCCGTCGTCATCAATCGTATCGGTCGGGACTGCATCGCCGCCTTCTTCGGGGCGCAGGTCCGCACGGCTAATGAAATAGGCATCCGCGCCTTCGCCGCCACGCATATAGTCACTGCCTGTGCCGCCGGTAATGGTGTCATGACCACGCTGGCCGTCTATCCAGTCATTGCCCGCGCCGCCATCAAGGGTGTCGTCGTAGCTGCCACCAGCAGCGGTCTGTTCATGTGTGTCATACAGCCGGATACCCGGTTGCAGCACGATGCGCCGGTCACCAAAATCCATGTACGCCCTTTCTTTTTCCGGCTGGGCGTGGCTGCTGCTTTTTTCCCAGTTGAAGTTGATGGGGAGGGGGACAGGTACGCCGAAGCTATATGTCTCACCTGTGGCAATATTGATTTCCTGGCCTTCATTAACCCGCGAACGGACAGAAGGGAAATAGCTGCCGTCACCCAGGATAATGTCACTGGCAGCGCCGCCGGAAACGGTGTCGTTACCCTCACCGCCAAAGAGTAAATCCTCCCTGTTGCTGCCATGAATGGTGTCGTTATTGTATTCGCCGCTAATCCAGTCACCGCGCCAGTCATCCTCGTTGAAACGCACAGGGGTTTTATAGGCTTCACTATCGCGCTTATCCGCCCAAAGCGTATCGTTGCCGCCACCACCCGCAATAAGGTCGGTATTGCCGCCGCCGGAAACGGTGTCGTCATCGCCGGTTTTGCCTTCCACATCCGACTGTATATAGCTATTCCCGCCGGCCCTGAGGTATTCAGTGCTGCCGCCGGAAACGGTGGCGCCATTGCCGGTTTTGCCTTTCGCATCCGGCTGTATATAGCTATTCCCACCGGCCCTGATATATTCATTGCCGCCACCGCCAACCACAAGGTCATCGCCCTTCATGGTATTGACGATATGCGAATTCCCTTCACCCGTGACAAAGGTATCGTTATAGCGGCTGCCCAGAAACTGGGATGTGCGCAAATCGCTGCCGCGCACATGCACTCCGGCACTTGCCCCGCCTGCTTCGTAGGAATAGACGATATTTTTATTGCTATGGTCGTAATCCCATTTGGTTTCTTCGGATTGTGGGGGGGGGGCTCTTTCTTTTTACCTAAAGTTATCCCCAATTTTCCATCCGAATAATTGTTAAAATAATCTTTTATAATTGCGATGTCGTTTTCTCTGATTTTTGATTTTATCACAAGATCATCAAATACCCTTTTGGCAACAAGCATATTATCAGCATTGCCACTATCATCAGCACTTATCCATGCCTCCTCATTTTTATTATTTTCATCAGAAATGAATTTTTTAGCTTGGTAACCGTAGATTTTTTCTTTAGATATGTTTTTGCCCGATTCTTTAACAAACCATATTTCACCACCCCCATCAACATCATAAATAGTGTCTTTATCTTCAACAACGTAAGTATCATGACCTTTGCCTCCATACATATTGTCATTGCCCGCATTACCCTGCAAATAATCATCGCCTGCTGATTCATAACTTTCTCTTTTAAGCTCTTCTCCTTCTGGCAATCTCTCATCTCCAAAAAGCTCATCTTCTCCTGCACCACCATATAGATGGTCATTGCCTTCACCACCTACCAAAATATTTTTATTTTTATCATCTCTATAAGAACCATTTAATAGATATTTCCCATCTTCCCTATCCGCAGCATAAAGATAATCATCTCCATAATTACCACCTAAAATATCTTCACCATTTCCTCCATATAAATAGTCACTATCAGATCCCCCTAAGACAATATCTTTATTAAAACTTCCATAAAGATAGTCATCACCTTCGCCACCATATAATAAATCTTGAGTATTAAATTGTAATGCTAATGGTGTTCCAGTAATGTATTTTTTATCCCTATGGTTTTTATAATATTATTAAATTCATTTCCAAACATTCCAAATGTTTTATCACCATTTTCATTGCGACCATTATCTTTATTCACAAGAGATTTAATGTGATCTGTATGAGTAAGTACATTCCCTCCAATATCTGGAAGTAGACTTATTTCTTTACTGACTTCATTTCTTGTATATAAAGAATGGCCTACAACATCTTGATAATCTTTATATATATTTGTCATAGCGTTTAGATAACGAATTTTATTAAATTCATCATACGTTAAAGCTAAGTCTTTGTCTGGACCTGCTTTCATAATTCCATTAATATCTCCAATACTGTCAAATAAATTTTCCAAATTCTTATTTCCACTCTTATACGATAGTATATCCGCACCTTGTTCTTTTAGCAGGTTATCAATTTTATCTGCAAGCAAAGATAACTCTTCTGCTCTATTTTGAAAACTAGAAAAGCTCGTTGCACCATCTTCCCATACGGAAGAATTATTAGATTTTTCTAACCAATTTATAGAAAGTTCAATTGTGATTTTATATTCTGCATAAAGAGCCTCTCCTTCTCCTAGCCTATAAGCTCTCGAGTAAGACTCAGCGCTATCATAATCAGAATAATTCTTATCGGGATTATGTTGATAACGACCATTTGCATGCGCAAGTTCATGCCCAATAGTTACTATTAAATCTAAAAAATCCTTCTCCTTACAATTTCCTAATATAATTACACCATCTTTATAAGCCGCACTTGGATGACTTGGATCATGTTTATATATACCTTTATAGTTACTCAAAAGAGATACTAATGTTGGTGATTTGTTAATTTGAGAAATCCCAAGAGCGGTTAGTTTTTTATCTTTTATATATATGTCTTTATTCAAAAAATCCATCTCAGCTATTACTTCTTCTAACTGATTTAGAGCATTATTTGATAACTTTTCCATTTTTCCTCACAAGTTGAATTGTGTAATTGATATATTTGTAAGAATTTTTATTTAGTGACAAAAAATCTTACACTTGTCTGAATTTCGGTATATCTTTATACTACCTTTTTTAATAGAAAAAGAGATTGGCGATATGATTATTGCAGTCCTATCTTTTTTGCATAAGTTACTAGTCCAGATATAGTCACCATATGCAAAAAACACATCTTTTCTCTTAAGAAATTCGGTAGTCACATAGCTGGGAATCTCACCAATTAACTGCGGATAAATTGCGGACTCTTTAACAAGAGGCATAGGTAAATTTTTAGGAAAAATACCTAGAGAAATAGACGAACCAAATCCATCATGAGATATTTCATATTTTTTAGTATAATTTATCTCGAAGTAAATGCAATTATTACAACCATAAGTTTTGACAAGATACAGAGTATTTATTTTATCTATAGAGTTAATGTTGTTGCAACCTTTTCTTTTATTATTTTCTCCACAAACACTTATAATTATTGGAATGTTTAAGATTTTTTCTAATTTATCTGTAGCAATATTAAACATACATTGATTATCTATATTGTTATAAATTTGCAACAATAGATCATCAATATCCTTTACCTTATGTAACCCCCTGCATTCAGCAGGGATATGCTTTTTCAGTTCTTTGTAAGGCACAGTATCCTCCTTCCCTTCGTCTTGTGCCGAAGCAGTAAAAATCGTGAACAGGAAAAGAATAAACACGCCGATGTGTCTTCCGTATTTCATAGGGTCTTCTCCATAAGAACCGATAATTTCCTGGCGACTTTCATCTCTTTCGATGGGTATGGTCTCAATAGGTTATCCATAGATTACTATTCCTTCTTCAACATAAAATCATCGTAGTCCATCAGCAGGGCGATAGTACAATTGTTTTTTCTTGCATAAATTCCTTTTTTATTTGGTTTTCTTTATCAAAAAAGCTTCATGTGCGATGGAAATTACCAAGCGGTGTGGTTGTTATGTTCGCGTTCAAGCGGCGTGATTGTTGGGCTCGCGTCAGGCGGCAGAAATACCAGACCCGCCAAGCGGTATAAATACAGAGGGTTGTCGCTGTGCCTTTTGCTTTCGAGACGTTGCAGGCAACGTCTCTACATTTCCCTCATTTCGCGGCATAACCGTGCCGGCGGAAATGCCGCCAAGCAGCGGAAATGTTGGCTCTATCACACGGCCACGGAGAGGTTTCGTCATTGGTATCCATACAGCCTGCGCGCCGCTTCCCTTCCCTCCTCACCGTGCAGTTTGCCCGCGAGGTGCAACAGTTGCAGGTAGGCTTCGATGTAGCCGTAGCGGGCTTCGGCGAGTTGTTCTTCCGCCTGGGCTTTTTCTTGTTCGGCCTTGATTTCGTCCATGTTGTTGCGCACGCCGACTTGGCGGCCCAGGCGGATGGATTCGAGTTTGGCGTCGCTGGTGGCGAGCAGTTGTTCTTGTGCCTTGATTTGTGCCTGCTGGCCACGCAGGGTGGCGTAAGCCTGGCGCACTTGCAGGCGCACGCTGGCTTTTTCGTTTTCGAGTTCGGCATCTTTTTGTGCAGCGGTTTCTTCTTGCTGGCGAACGCGGCTCGCGATTTCGCCACCGCTGTAAAGGGGGATGGTGAATTGCACACCGATATAAGCGCCTTTGTTGCGGCTGCGGCTGTTGTTACCGCCGGTATAGGTGATGTCGTTGCGGTTATCCTGGTAACCGGCGGTAAGGCTGAGTTGCGGCTGATGACCGCTTTTGGCGGTAGCGATGTCGGCGTGGCTTTTTTCGCTTTCCTGCGTGCGGACACGGACGGCAGTGCTGTGCGCGAGCGCCTGTTCTTCCCACTCTTTTTGGCCGGCGACGGTGAGGTAGTCGGGCAATGTTTTGCCGGCGAGGCTTTCGAGGCGACTGGGGTCAAGGCCGGTGAGGTTGGCGAGGCGGTTTTCGGCGACGGCAAGCTCGGTTTGCAGGCGGGCTTCTTTGGCGCTGGCGCTGTCGTAGCCCGCCTGGGCTTCGTAGGTGTCAATGATGGTGGCTTCGCCGGATTGAAAAAGCGCTTTGGCCTGGCGGATTTGCAGTTGGTAGGCATTTTTTTCGGCGGCGACGGCGGTGAGTTTGTCGCGCGCGGTGAGGGTTTCGAGGCAAGCTTTGCCAACATCCAGCAGAAGTTCGCTGGTGGTGTTGTCAAGCTGGCTATCGCCGAGGCGGGCGGTGATTTGTTCGGCGCGCCAGGCGTCCCAGCGGGCACGGTCATACAGCGGCTGGCTGATTTGTACGTTCCAGCCGTGGCTTTGGTATTTGTCGTAGGCGTCCTGGGCGCGGTCGCTGTAGTTGGCGTTGGCCGAGACTTGCGGCAGCAGGCGGGCTTTCGCCTGGGTTTGCGGCTCTTGGGCAGCATTGCGTGCGTGGCGGGCGGCATCGTACTGAGCAGAATGGACGCGTGCCGCTGCCCAAGCTTCGTTCAGATCGTAAGCGTGGGCAGGCAGACTGATGAGCAGGGCGAGGAGCAGGGGTTTGGGTGACATATGGGATCCTGTTGTTGGGGTTTGTGGTTATTGTCGGTAATAACAGGAAGTACGCCAATAGGTGAGTCGAGCAGCGGCACGATTCTGTTTATCCCTTGGCTGTATCTAATCCAAAATCCGCGCAACGCCCGCCCCTCAGAATCCGCTAAAATCACCGCTTACACACAACACAGGAACCCATCATGAACCACGTCCTCATCATCGGCGCCGGTGGCGTCGCCAACGTCGTCGCCCACAAATGCGCCGAAGACAAAAACACCTTCCACAAAATCACCCTGGCAAGCCGGACACTGGCAAAATGCGACGCCATCGCCGCTGCCGTCAAGGCAAAACACGGCGTAACTATTGATACCCGCCAGATTGATGCCGACGACGTCCCCGCGCTTACCCGCCTGCTTGAAGAACTGCGCCCGCAACTCGTCCTTAACATCGCCCTGCCCTACCAGGATTTGCACATCATGGATGCCTGCCTCGCTGCCGGCATCGACTACCTCGACACCGCCAACTACGAACCGCCGGAAGAAGCCAAATTCGAATACAAATGGCAATGGGCCTATGAAGACCGCTTCCGTGAGCGCGGCATCATGGCGCTGCTCGGCAGCGGTTTTGACCCCGGCGTTACTAACGTCTTCACCGCCTACATCAAGAAACACCTGCTCGATGAAATCCACGAACTCGACATCATCGACGCCAACGCCGGCGACCACGGCCTGCCCTTTGCCACCAACTTCAACCCTGAAATCAACATCCGCGAAATCACCGCTGACGCCCGCCACTGGGAAAACGGCGCCTGGCAGACCACCCCGGCGCTTTCGCACAAACGCGTCTTTGACTTCCCGCAAATCGGCGAAAAAAACATCTACATGATGTATCACGAAGAACTCGAATCGCTGGTCAAACACTTCCCGGAAATCAAAACCGCGCGCTTCTGGATGACCTTCTCCGACAATTACCTGAACCACCTCAAAGTGCTGGAAAACGTCGGCATGACCTCGATTGAGCCCGTCATGTACGAGGGGCGCGAAATCATCCCTATCCAGTTCCTGAAAGCCGTCCTGCCCGACCCTGCCTCGCTCGGCCCGCGCACCAAAGGCAAAACCTGCATCGGCTGCGTCGCCAAAGGCAAAAAAGACGGCAAGGACAAAACCGTGTACATCTACAACATCTGCGACCACGAAGAAGCCTACAAAGAAACCGGCTCGCAGGCGATCTCCTACACCACCGGCGTGCCGGCGATGATCGGCGCAAAAATGATGCTGGAAAAAATCTGGCACACCGCTGGCGTCCGCAACATGGAACAGCACGACCCCGACCCGTTCCTCGAAGCGCTCGCTGCCTACGGCCTGCCGTGGGAAGTGAAAGAACTATGAAGCGCCTCCTGCCGCTTGCCGCAGCGATGGCGCTGCTCACCGCCTGTACTAGCGTCAACGTCCATCCGGTTGCCAATGACCTGCAACTGAAAGAGGTCTGCATCGTGAACAACACGGCAGTCATTGTGCCGGGCTTCGTCACCGTCCTGCAAAACCGCTTCCGGCACCATGGCATAGAAACCCGAATGGTAGAAGCAACGGATAAAGACCAATGCTCGTATTACCTCGAATACTCGGCGCGCCAGTCTTGGGATGTCACGCCCTACCTCTCCTGGGCGGAACTCAAACTGTATAGCGGCGGCGGACTCCTAGCCGATGCTGAATACAAACTGATCGGTAAAGGAGGACTGTCGCTCACCAAGTGGCAATCCGCAGAAACCAAGATGACCCCGGTCATTGACTCCCTGCTCGGCAAAAAATGAAACAAGCCCCCGCAAGGGGGCTTTTTGCACCAGCGTGCAACCCCGGTATTTACGCCGCTTGAGCGGTCTCCATTAGCACGATGGTGCTGCGCAAAAAGGAAAACGTAGAGACATTGCCTGCCGCGCCTCCACTGGAAAACGCTATTCCCGGCACGTATTAACACCCACCATGACCATTGCCCACCTCTCCCTCATCATCCTGTCGCTCTTCATGCTGCACGAATTCGACGAAATCATCCTGGTTCGTCCCTGGATACAAAAACAGCAGCATGACCCGCGCTACCGGAAAGAGTTCTTTATCGCCGGCAAGGCGCACTACCCGTCCACCGAAGCCATCGCCGTGATGATTGCCGAAGAATACCTGCTTGCCTCCATCGGATTGCTCATCGCCATCACCTGGCACATACCTGAACTCGCCCTGGCCTTCGGCATCTGCCACACCCTGCATTTACTCGTCCATATTGCCGAAGTACTGCGCTACCGTCGCGTTGTACCGGGCGGCATAACTGCCGTCTTCACTTTCCCCCTGTTGCTGTGGCTCTTTGCCGCCTACCTGAAGCAACAAACCCTCTCCTGGCCGCTACTCCTCACCCTCACCCTGCTCCTCCTGACCGCCATCCTGCTCAATCTTGCCTATCTGCACCGCCGCGCGGGAGATATTGACGCCTGGATACACAAAACCGGCAAACGCTGACATCATCGGGCGAAGCAATACCGCTTGCCGCAAATCCAGGTTTTATCCCGCGCGCTGACAGTCTCCGCTGCGCCAGCCGTTTTAAAAGAACGTAGAATGCGAGCCACATCCACCAACCAACCATCATCATGCTTAACATCGTTACTTCGCTCATCCCGATTTTTATCGTTATCGCCTTCGGTTACGCCGCCACGCGCGCCGGTGTCTTCACGCTCGAAGGGCTGACCGCGCTGGGGCGCTTCGTCATCAGCATCGCCCTGCCCGCCCTGATATTCCGCGCCCTCTCGGAAAAAAGCCTGGGCGAAGTTTTCATCCCCTCTTATCTCTTCGGCTACGCCGCCGCAACGCTGGTCTGCTTCTTTATCGGGCTGGTGTTTTCCTGCCTGGTCGGGCAAAACCTGCTCGGCGCGGCAGTCAGCGCTGTTGGTCAATCCTTTTCCAACAGTGCCTTCATCGGCTACCCGCTCCTGCTCAGCGTCATCGGCGGCAACGCGGGCATCTATTTCTCGCTGAACACACTGGTCGAGAACGTCATGCTCATCCCGCTCTTTCTCGCTATCGCCGAATCACACGGTAACAACAAAGAAGGCACCTTCGGCCAGCGTCTCGGCAAAATTCTCCTCAATATGCTACGCAAACCGCTGATTGTGGCACTCATCCTCGGCATGATCTTCTCGGCGTTTCAGTGGAAACTGCCCGCACCGATCAACCGCGCGGTGAGTCTCGTCGCCGATGCCGCAGCGCCGGTCGCCATCTTCGTGATCGGCTGCGGTCTGAACGGTATCAGAATCGAGGGCAACATCATCGCCATCACGCAAATCACCATCGGCAAACTCTTCCTCATGCCGGCGCTAGTCACGCTCTTCATCTGGCTCTTTGGCGGCAGCGAAGAAGTGATTTTTGCCGGCGCACTGATGGGCGGCATCTCCATGGCAAACACCGTCGCCATCTTCGCGCAGCACTACGGCTATCCGCATCGCGGCACGGTCAGCATGATCACCACCAACGTTCTTTCCGTCTTCACCCTCTCCGGTATCTTCCTGCTGCATCAGTGGCTGGTCGGCTGAAAACCGCTGCTCTATCCAGCGAGAGACGATCCCGTGAGAGACTAAATTTGTTTCAAGCGGCGATAAATCCTTAATGAATGGACAGAATGCTGCCGACAATACCCCTTTTACAATCGTACTCCTTTAAATTCCGCCTAAATTTTAAGGAGCAACGACCGTGGCACAGTTCAAAACCCCTACTAATCGCACAAACAGCGAATATCCAAGTGCATCCGCGCCATACGTCCCTACCACGACTTCACCAGTCAGCAATACCACAAAAGTGCACCTTAGCGGTGCCAAACAGGTACATGAAGGTGATGCGGCGCGTTATCACGTTGAGCTGGATCTCTCGCCCATCGGTAAGGCCAATAGCAGCGCGGCCTTGCTGAAAGCTCTCTCCGACTTGCAAGGCAAGGGCATCCTATTTGGCCAGCAGCATGCCATTGATGAGGGTATCAGCAGTGCAGACAGCCACGGGCATAGATCAGATGTACATGCCATGACAGGCAAATACCCTGCCGTATTCGGCTTTGATACCGACGAACCGCCGGTAGAAACCGACGGCAGCCCGGATGCGACCGGCAAGGCATTTGCCAAAGCCTTTATCGAAGCGGATTCTCTCGGCTCTGTTGTGACCCTTTCCTCGCATTTGCACAATCCGGTTAGCGATGGCGAAGCCTTTGATATTGATAGCAGCGTTGCCGTTGATCGCCTGTTGCCGGGTGGCGACCTGAACCACAAAATCACTGACTGGCTTGATACCGTTGCGACGGCAGCCAATAACTCGGTACGTGGCGACGGCAGCAAAATCCCCATCATCTTCCGCCCGCTGCATGAAAACACCGGCGACTGGTTCTGGTGGGGCAAAGGTCACATGAGCGCAGATGATTTCAAGGCGCTGTGGCAATACGTCCACGACTATCTGACCGAAACCAAAGGCGTGGATAACCTGCTTTTTGCTTATTCGCCTAACTACCCGCTTGACGGCAGCAAGGAAAATTACCTTGCCACTTATCCCGGCGACAAATATGTGGACATCATGGGCTACGATGCTTACCAGAGCGATAACGATCAGCCCGATGCAGACTGGATGCAGGATACTGTGCGCGACCTTGTCATGGTCAACCAGCTGGCTGCCGAACATGGCAAAGTCTCCGCGCTCACCGAATTTGGCCTGAATAACGACCGCGTTATTCAGCGCAGCGGTAACCAGAATATCCACTTTTTCAGCCAATTCCTTGATGCCATCCAGGCCAATCCTGAAGCGGCAAAATTTACCTACATGATGACCTGGGCCAACTGGGGCGATAACACGGATGATGGCAAATTCCAGTCCTACACGCCGTGGCCGGGGCACGAAATGGAAGCGGATTTCAAAAACTTCGCCAACCGTCTGACACTTGCCAATCCCGCCAACGAAGATGTGACCGTCACCGTAACCATCGAACACGGCTCAAGCGACAGCGCTGACCTCAATATCAGCACTCAGCAAGTCACCATCCGCAAAGGCGAGAGTGGCGCAGATTTCACCATTGATGCCCTCAAAGACGGTAAAGCGGAAGGTAATGAAAATTACACCGTCAAAATCAGTAAAGTGCAGGGGGCTGATATCGGTCGTGGCGAAGTACAAACCACCATCGTGGATGCCGACAGCCACTACATCATGCACGAAGATTTCTCTAACCGTGCCATCGGCTCAGACTATACGGCTGACACTAACAGCGGCTGGGAGAACGCATACCACAGCGGCCACGCGAAAATCATTGACCGGGGTAACGGCAACAAAGCGCTGGAAATCACCTCTGACAAGAACGTGTCGGCGCTTATCACCGGCCCGGAAGCAGGCGCGAATTTCGAATACAGCGGCACTCTCAGCACCGGCACACAGCTGGGCGGCAATAATGCCCAAGCCTGGGAAACGGCAAGAGCAGTGTGGGGCTACCGGGACGTAGATAACTATTACTACTTCATCCCGAAAGCCAATGGCTGGGAGCTGGGCAAACGCGATGCCACTGCCCCCGACGGCGTCCGCTACCTGGCGACCGGCAGCGAGCCCAGCTTTGCCCCAGGCGCGGACAAACACTTCACCGTCATCCAGAACGGCGGAAAAATGCGGGTGCTGATTAACGGTCAGGAAATCGTGACCTTTGAAGACAGCCAAAACCCCTTCATCGGCGGCAAAGTCGGCCTGCAAGCCAGCAATGCCCGTATCATCGCCGACGACCTCAGCCTGAAAACCGTCGCTGAACACAGCCTGCCGGATAATCACGTCGGCCATGTCAGCATCAGCGGTGAGGCCAAAGTGGGTGAGGCCCTCACGGCCCACGTTACCGACGGCGATAACTTCGCGCACGATAATGTGTTTTACATCTGGTACGCCGATAACGTCCGCATTGAAGGCGTATCCGGCAATACCCTTACCCTCGGCAAAGCCCAGCAGGGCAAAAGCATCACCGTGCAGGCGGTATACACCGATGCGCATGGCGTAACCGAAACCCCCGTCAGTGCGCCAAGCACAAAAGTGGGAAACAGCGGCTACCTGCTATATGACGATTTTTCTTCGCACAAGCTGCACAGCACCTATAGCGATCAAGAAACCTTTGGCGACTGGAAAGTGGCACATGCCGGTTATGGAAAAGTTGAAATCATCGACAACGGCGGCGGTAACCAGGCCTTGCAAATAGGGCCCATGGTACGCAGCGGCGAGACAGACACCTCTTCCAGCATGGTGGTTAGCACCGTACAGACGGGTGATACCTTCACCTACAGCGGCACCATCGCTACTCCTGAACAACTGCGCCAAAACGCCCCTCCCCATGCGTGGGAAACCGCCTGGCTGGTGTGGAATTACACCGACAACGACCACTATTACTACTTCGTCCCCCGTGCCAATGGCTGGGAACTGGGCAAACGCGACCCTGCTTACAAAGGCGGCCAGCGTTTTATGGCAACCGGTAGCGAGAGTTGGCCATTAGCGGAGGCCAAGGATTTTGTCATCAGCAAACACGGCAATACCGTAGAAATCAGCATCAACGGCAAAGTCATCACCACCTTTACCGATGACGAAAGACCCTACACCGGCGGCAGCATCGGCCTCTATACCGAAGATGCCCGTATCATCGCCGATGACATCCACCTGACCCCGACCGCCAATATCACCGGCACGGCCAATCACGGCGGCATTGCCGCCATCAGCGGCACAGCGGCGACGGGTGCAGTCTTGCAGGCAGCCATCCACGATAACGACGGTGTGCAAGGCAATATCAGCTACCAATGGATGGTCGCAGGAAAAGAAATCCCCGGCGCAACAGGCGCAAACTATGCGATTACGCCGGAGAACAGTGGCAAAAGCATCACGGTGCGCATCACCTACACCGACAACACCGGCAAAGTAGAAAGCGTCATCAGCCCGCCGACAGCCGTCGTGGACAGCGGCAATGATGGCGGCGAGAACCATCCGGGACAGGTTACCCTGCACGGCAGGGCGGCAATCGGTGAAACCCTGACCACCACCGTCAGCGATGCCGATGGCATGCCTGAGATTATCCAGTACACCTGGATGGCAGACGGCAAGGCCATTGAGGGCGCAAATAGTAGCAGCTATACCATCACCGCCGCCGATGTTGGCAAAGTCATCAGCGTGCAGGCGTATTACTACGATAACGCGGGGCATGAAGAAGTCGTTCTCAGCAATGCTACCGGAGCAGTCACTTACTTCTCAGCCGCTGCAAATCCGGAAAATGGCGACCTCACCCATCCAGTCCAAGTCATAGACACGACGCCCGCTTTCCCCACACTCTTACCCCATAATAGCGACGGTGAATATAACCCAAGCGGTGAAGGTGTTAACCTCGGAACTATCGCCCCACACGAACAAACCCTCAACCTGGATCTCAGTGCGGCCGGGCATACCGATAACGCATCTGCCACCCAGCATTACGACGGCACAAATGCAGACCCCTCTCTCTTCCACAGCCCGTTTGACGGCACACTCGATACCCTGCTCGACTTTAATGCCGGCACAGGCAACCACATCCAGCTTGAACACAACACTTTTAGCGAACTGCTAAAAAACAACCCGAGTGCGGAACACATGGTGCAAGAGGCGGAAGCGAAAGACGCCAACGAGCGCCTTATTTACGACCAGGCGACAGGCGAACCCGCCTATGATGCGGATAGTAGCAGCGCAGCGGTGAGCATCGCCCGCTTCGGCATCAATAGCGAACTGGAACAAAACCATATTCAGCTCATGTGATGCCATCAGCAAATCAAAATCCGACGCCCCGGCGTCGGATTTTTTATGTACCGCTGCCTGCTGTCTCCCAAACCGGGTTTTATCCCGTCTGGCCGCGAGCCACTTACCCTATGGGCAGTAGGGCACAGAGACGCACGGGATAGATGCGGTCGTCTTTGCCGAGGCCGACGCCGATGAAGGTGCCGTCGGCATAGAGGGCGTATTCGCCGCCGGCGTTGGCGCAGGCGATGTCGTTGCCGTTACGGATGAAGCGCTGTTTGGCAGCGGGGATGTCGAGACGCGGCAAGTGGGCGGTGCAAGTATCCAGCGGAAGCAGGATGCGCTGCATGGCGGCCTCGTCGCCGTTTTCCTGCCAATCGCGCAGGGTGGCGAGCGGGGTCATGTCGTGGTGCTGGGCGACAGCAAGGCGGCGCAGCGCGGCGGTGTGCCCAGCGCTATCCAGGGCAGCAGCGAGGTCTTGCAGCAGGCTGCGAATGTAGGTGCCTTTGCTGCACCGCACGCGAAAACGGGCGCTATCCGCCACGGCGAGATCGGGGCCGAGATAGTGCAGTTCGTGGATGGTGATGGGGCGGGCGGCGAGTTCTGGGGTTTCGCCGCGTCGGGCGAGATCGTAAGCGCGTTCGCCGCCGATTTTCAGCGCGGAGTAAGCGGGCGGAGTTTGTTGTTGCGCGCCGCTGAAGCAGGCGCAAAGGGCAGCCCAGTCCACGCAGTCAAGATTGGGCACAGGCGCATGGCGGGTAGGCGTGCCGGTAAGATCGCCGCTGTCCGTCTCGTAACCGAAGGCAAGGGTAGCTTCGTAGGTTTTGTCGCCGTCAAGGTAGTAGCGGCCAAATTTAGCCGCTTCACCGAAGAGGACAGGCAAGAGACCGCTGGCGAAGGGGTCGAGGGTGCCGCCGTGCCCGGCTTTTTCGGCCTGGTAAAGCCAGCGGACTTGTTGCAGGGCGCTGTTGCTGCTGATGCCGACGGGTTTGTCGAGCAGGAGGACGCCGTGGATTTTTTTACGTGCCATAGATTGTCGTTGTTGTGGTTGGGATGAGTCATCAAGCGGTATGGTTACCGTCCGGGATAGTCTATCTTCGTTCGGGTCAAATTCCGCCACCAACGGATGGCAAAAACATCTTCCCGCTTACCGGCCACAGGGCCACTGCCACCCTGTCATTCACCGCCACGTTCTCATGCAGCATCAGCAATATTCAGCCTGCGTTATAATTTATGCACCTTATCAGTAAAAACACACTAAACCCAAGGAGTTCCTCATGGATATTCTTAGCCGGCTGCACGCCTTGCCACTATCCCGCTTCCATTTCCGCCTGCTCGGTCTCATTGGTCTGGGTTGGCTGTTCGATGCGATGGATACCGGCATGGTGTCCTTTGTCCTCGTTACCCTGGCAAGTGAATGGCAGCTTGACGCGCAGCAATCCGGCTGGATTGTCAGCGTCGGCTTCATCGGCATGGCGCTTGGTGCGGTATTGAGTGGCTGGGCGGCTGACCGCTTCGGCCGCCGCAATGTTTTCGCTGTCACCATGGTGCTCTATGGCGCTGCTACCGGTCTTTGCGCGCTGGCGCCCAATCTGCCGTTTTTGCTTATCTGCCGCTTCTGGGTCGGCTTCGGCCTCGGCGGGCAATTGCCGGTTGCGGTGTCGCTGGTGAGCGAATATGCACCGCCCCGCCTGCGTGGCCGTTTCATCGTCCTGCTGGAAAGTTTTTGGGGATTGGGC
This sequence comes from Cardiobacterium sp. Marseille-Q4385, assembly GCF_916618745.1. Lineage (GTDB taxonomy): Bacteria > Pseudomonadota > Gammaproteobacteria > Cardiobacteriales > Cardiobacteriaceae > Cardiobacterium. The sequence continues at coordinate 1,882,404 of NZ_OU745373.1, read as the reverse complement.
TGGCTCGCCGCTGCCCTTGTTTCCTACTACCTCATCCCGCACTACGGCTGGCGTAGCGCTTTCTTCGCTGGCGCCGTGCCGCTGTTCTATGCTTTCGCCGTGTGGAAACGCCTGCCTGAATCCGTGGCTTATTTGCTGGCGGCGAACCGTCTGGATGAAGCGCACACCCTGCTCTGCCGCCTCGAAAGCCAGGCGGGGCTAACACCTACCGCGACCGCAATCGCCCCGTCCGCCCCAGCGAAAACGCGTAACCGCCTTATTGAGCTGTGGCAGGCGCCGTTTGCCAGACGCACGCTGATGCTGTGGCTGATCTGGTTCGGCATTGTTTTTTCTTACTACGGTATTTTTACCTGGCTGCCCAAACTGCTGGCGGAACAAGGCTTTGTCGTGGTGAAAACTTTCCGCTATGTGCTGGTGATGATTCTTGCGCAACTGCCCGGCTACTTCGCCGCCGCCGTGCTGGTGGAAATCATTGGGCGCAAGGCGACTCTGGCCGGTTTTCTCGGCGCCTGCGCGCTCTGCGCCTACTGCTTCGGACACAGCACGAGCACGAACGACATCATGCTCTGGGGCAGTCTGATGTCCTTCTTTAACCTCGGTGCCTGGGGGGTGCTCTATACCTATACGCCGGAACTCTATCCGGTGCGTTGCCGTGCTTTCGGCGCGGGGTGGGCCGGTGCAATTGGCCGTATCGGCGGCATTATCGCGCCGCTGGTGGTGGCGGGGATGAGCGGCAGCAGCGCGGGCTTCGCGCGGATTTTTGTGATGTTTGCCCTTGTGCTGGCGGCGGTGGTCGTGGTGATTGTCGTCCTCGGCGAGGAAACCAAAGGGCGGACGCTGGAAGAAATCAGCGCGGGGTAGGTTGCCGCTGCTTGCATCATTTTTGGTAATCGCTGCAAAGCCGGTGCTTATTCCGCTTGACGGGCGCCCGGGAAACCGGTGTTTATCACGCTTGGCACATAAAGAAACCGCTGCACGGGCAGCGGTTTCTTTATAGTTAAACATCTAGGCGTTGCACCGCCTGACCGGGCCCCATAAAAAAATCGCTACGCTATTTTTATGGGAACCCGCCGTACTGCCCGTACCGCCTGCGGTAACGCACCTTGTGCTGCTTTTTTTATTTATTCGACTATATCCGCCTACTCACCGACGAAGAGGATGATTTCCATCAGTTTTTCATCGACTGTACCGATGCGGGGATGCGGCCACCGCGCGCGATGAAGTCCGCACACGAGCCCGTCTTGACCGGCATAATCGGCGCGTAGCCGAGTAGGCCGCCGAATTCGACGCGTTCGCCCACGCCTTTGCCCGGTACGGGGATGATGCGCACGGCGGTGGTTTTGCTGTTGATCATGCCGATGGCGGCTTCGTCGGCGATGATGCCCGCAATGGTCGCCGCCGGGGTGTCGCCCGGCACGGCAACCATGTCGAGACCAACGGAGCACACTGCCGTCATCGCTTCGAGTTTGTCCAGGGTGAGGACGCCGCTGGCAGCGGCAGCAATCATGCCTTCGTCTTCGGAGACGGGGATGAAGGCGCCGCTCAGGCCGCCAACGGCGGATGAGGCCATCATCCCGCCTTTTTTCACCGCGTCGTTCAGCAGGGCAAGGGCGGCGGTGGTGCCGTGCGTACCGCAGACGCTGAGGCCCATCGCTTCGAGAATGCGGGCAACGCTGTCGCCGACGGCCGGGGTGGGCGCAAGCGAGAGGTCGAGGATGCCGAAGGGGATGCCGAGGAGTCGCGCCGCTTCCTGGCCGATGAGTTCGCCGACGCGGGTAATTTTGAAGGCGGTTTTTTTGACGACTTCGGCGATTTCAGTGAGGTTCTTGCCGTCGCAGTGTTGCAGCGCCGCTTGCACTACACCTGGGCCGGAGACGCCGACGTTGATGACGGCGTCCGCTTCGCCCGCGCCGTGGAAGGCGCCCGCCATGAAGGGGTTGTCCTCGACGGCGTTGCAGAAGACGACGATTTTGGCGCAGCCGAAGCCTTCTGGGGTGATGGCGGCAGTGTGCTTGATGGTGTCCGCTGCGAGCTTGACCGCGTCCATATTGATGCCGGCGCGGGTGCTGCCGATGTTGATCGAGGCGCAGACGATGTCGGTCGTGCGCATCGCTTCCGGGATGCTGGCGATCAGGACGCAATCGGCAGGTGAGAGGCCTTTGTGCACCAGGGCGGAGAAGCCACCGATGAAGGAGACGCCGATGGCTTTGGCGGCTTTGTCCAGCGTCTCTGCCACGCTCACATAGCTGTCCGCCCCGGTCGCGGCAGCGATTTGCGCGATCGGTGTGACGGCAATGCGCTGGTTGACGATGGGCACCCCGTATTTGGCGGAGAGTGCCGTAGCAGTCGCGACCAGATCTTTGCCGATACGGGTGATTTTGTTGTAGATGTTGCGGTTGAGCGTATCGATGTCGGGCGAGATGCAGTCGTGCAGGTCAATGCCGATGGTGATGGTGCGCACATCAAAGTTTTGCTCGGACACCATGCGGATGGTTTCGAGGATTTCGGTGGAATGAATTTGCGTCATGGGAATTATTGTGGGGATGGGTGTGAAAAATCGAGTTAAGGCAGCCTGAAAACAGGGGTTATCGGATTTTTTCCAACCCCAGCAACGGTTCAGGTGCATCTATCCATGTTAGATAAGACAACACATAATCGAATTGGTTGATAGGAACTTGCCTGCCGTCTATCAATATAGACGTAAGAAATTCAAGATTGGGAGAAAATCCCGTGCTATCTGCTGTAGGCCTGCCGAGCTCCATTGAAGTAATCAAGCCATCTGAGGCTCTTCCGTAGCATTCCAAATGTTGGTTGACTTTTTGCAGTCGGTGATATTTGCTCAATTTTTTTACAATATCACAGGTCTCAAATTCCATCTTGTAATGAGGGACTGTCCAATTTTCCGGGTAAACGGACAGGCTAACTTTATTATTATCAAATCTGATCTTAACTAACTGTGTGTTATCCACAATATTACCCCAGGATTTTTTGACCTGATAATCTCCAAGATATTGTTTTAGCAATGCATTACCATCCTCTGAAAGTTGGGTGTCTTGAAAAGATGGAAAGGTAAGCGTTGAATTTTTATTGAATATACGCGAGGCCATATATCCTCCGCCCTCTACACAAGCACCTAGATGTAGACACAGAAAACTAATAATAAGGGTTTGGTCATACTTCATTTCTGTTCTCCATACTTGAAAATTTGGTTACGCAGATGTTCGATTTCGTCCGCTGTAAAAGCGACAGTTTGATTGCTGAACATTCCATGCAAACTGGGATTTCTAGCATTCGAAATCAGCAGTGGTTCTTGTGTTGACCACTCAATATCCGCATACCACGGAGCGTCAGATTTCGGTGCGGTGGAATCCGTGCATTGAGTAGCTGAAAGTTGCTGATTTATTTGAGGCAAGGTTTTCTGTCGGTCTGTTGCTGGCTGCTTTGCCCAATGTAGAAATGCGTCATACGTTTTCAGACTATCGGAAACAGATTGGGTACAATAGATAACTCTGCCCCATAAGTTGCTATACATCACAATATTTTTACTGCCATCGTGTATATTTTGACATGCCTGTACCAATATTGTTGTTGGCATTGAAGCAGTTTCCATACCGTATCGCCGATAGAATTTGGCATCATGCTTCATAAATAAATGGCTTTCTTTGTTGAACTGCAAGACATTCAGGGCAGTTAACCCTGTGCAATCCTGCTGTTCTGATACGGGGGTAGTACAAGCTGAAAGCAAGAAAATGGTGATTAATAACGTGATTTTGTTCATGACTATTTTACTGTTTTAAGAAGCTTGAAAATCAAATCCGGTGCATGGCGTTGAACAGCTCCTCATTCTGCATGCGGATGTCCAGCGCAAGTGCCTGGCTGGCCTGTGCGAAGATGTCGAGCATTTCCTGCCGCGATTTCGGGCATTGCGCGGTATCAACCAGAATAATCATGGTAAAGAATTCGCCCATCAGTTGCTGGCTGATATTGATAATGCTGATGCGGTTTTCAGTCAGGATTTTGGATACGTCGTACACAATACCGATACGGTCTTTGCCGACGACGGAGATAACGGAATGGCTCATAGTTTCCCCCATTAAACGGTGAATGGTTTTATCCCCTTCTTGCATGAAGGAAGGCATAAAATCGGGAAGTGGAATGTATCGCCTCTACTGCATCCTGTCAAACCGAAATGTTATGGCGGTTGGGTCTTTACCTGATGATGTTCATATCCCGTTACAGCCTGGTTTATATCGTGGAAAAGTCTGTGAAAAATAACAATAAAAGAAATATTTTACGATGCGTTGCAATAGGTGTAGATTCAGCGCTTCCCATCCATAACATATAGAGGAAACACCAATGAGCGATTTATCTGCGCTTTTTCAATCCATCAAACAGCGCGATCCGAATCAAGCGCCCTTCCATCAAGCGGTGGAAGAGGTTTTCATGAGCCTGCAACCGTTTCTCGCCAAGCATCCGCAGTACACCAGAAACGGTCTGCTGGAACGCATCGTCGAGCCGGAGCGCGTCATCATGTTCCGCGTCTCTTGGGTCGATGACAAAGGGCAGGTGCAGGTCAACCGGGGCTACCGCGTGCAGATGTCATCCGCCATCGGCCCCTATAAGGGCGGACTGCGCTTCCACCCGACCGTGGATTTGGGCCTGCTGAAATTCCTCGCCTTTGAGCAGACGTTCAAGAACGCGCTGACCACGTTGCCGATGGGTGGTGGCAAGGGCGGCGCGGATTTCGATCCGAAAGGCAAATCCGATGCTGAGGTGATGCGTTTCTGCCAGGCTTTCATGAGCGAGCTCTACCGCCACATCGGCGCGGATACCGACGTGCCGGCAGGCGACATCGGCGTCGGCGGGCGCGAAATCGGCTATCTTTTCGGTCAGTACAAGCGGCTGCACAACGAGTTCACCTCTGTCCTCACCGGCAAGGGGCTTTCCTGGGGCGGCAGTCTGATCCGTCCGGAAGCGACGGGTTATGGCCTCATCTATTTCGTGCAGTCCATGCTGCGCACGAAGGGGCACAGCATTGAAGGCAAGCGCGTGCTGGTTTCCGGCGCGGGCAACGTCGCGCAATACGCCTGCGAGAAGGCCATTCAGGTCGGCGCGAAGGTGCTGACGGTTTCTGATTCCGGCGGCTTTGTGCAGTTTGCCGATAGCGGCATGAGCGAGGCACAACTCGTCGCGCTGATGGAATTAAAAGAAGGGCGGCGCGAACGTCTCGCGGTGTACGCCAAAGAGCAGGGGCTGGCCTATTTCGCCGGGCAACGGCCTTGGGGCGTCGCCTGCGATATCGCCCTGCCGTGCGCAACGCAAAACGAGCTGGATGGCAACGACGCCGCTACCTTGCTGAAAAACGGCGTGTTCTGCGTTGCCGAAGGGGCGAACATGCCCTCCACCCTGGAAGCGGTCGAAGCCTTCCGTCAGGCAAAAATCCTCTACGCGCCGGGCAAGGCCTCGAACGCGGGCGGGGTCGCCACCTCAGGACTGGAAATGAGCCAGAACCACATCCGCTTGTCATGGCCGCGTGAAGAAGTGGACAAACGCCTCTTCGACATCATGGCGAACATTCACGAAAACTGCCTGGCGAACGGCACGGAAGGCAACTACACCAACTATGTGAACGGCGCGAATATCGCCGGTTTCAAGAAAGTAGCCGATGCGATGCTGGCGCAGGGGATTGTGTAAATCCCGGCGCGCAACGCTTGCAAAAAACCGCCTGCATCGTACAGGCGGTTTTTTTGTGGACGGTCTCTTCTCCTTGATAGGCCCGGTAACGGTGTCGCTTGACGGGGTCAGTGTTTACGCCGCTTGACCATATAGCTAAGATGCTTATTTTTTCATACAGGAGAATGATTATGGCCTACTCTCTCGACTTTCGTAAAAAAGTCCTGGAAACATTAAGTCGTGGATTATCGGTTCGAACTACTGCTGCACTATTTGGGATCCATTTCACAACCATTCAAAATTGGAAGAAACATCCTGAAAAAGCCAAAACACCACAAAAACGACCACCGAAAAAGATCCGCACAGAAGAACTCCTGGCTGATATTGAGATGTATCCAACAGATTATCTAAGCGAACGTGCCAAACGATTCAAATGCACACCCGCTGCTATCAGAAAGGCTATGCTACGCAATAAATTTAGTAAAAAAAGACGATACTGAAACACCCCAAGGCTTGTCCGATTAAACGGAATTGGTTCCAACGTTTTCAGACCTGCTTCCGTAAGCGCAAACTACCTTTGGTATATATTGACGAGAGTGGCTTCCGCAAAGACTGGATCAGGCGATATGGTTATTCACTTAGAGGACAGCGTTGTTACGCTGAGCATGATTGGCATGGTAAAAATCAAGTTAATGCTATAGGTGCGGTATATGAGAACAAGCTATTTGCTGTTGGCTTGTTCGAGCATAGCATTAATACTGATATTTTTAAGGCGTGGGTGGAGCAAACCTTGTTACCTGAACTGCCAAAAAACAGTGTAGTTGTGATGGATAATGCAGCTTTTCATAAAAGCAGCGAGATAGCTGATTTATTAAAGAAGAATGGGCATAGGATATTATGGCTTCCACCTTATAGCCCTAACTTAAACCCAATCGAGCATAAATGGGCATGGATTAAATCTATTCGCAATAAACTTCGATTAAATAATATTGACCTATTATTTAATATATGTGTGAATAATTAAGTATATTAGCCATAGATATCTACCTATCTCAGCAGTCGCAAAAATAGCCGAGAAAACAAAGGAAAACCCCACGCTCGCTTGCGGGATAGGGACAAAGTGAGGGCATTCGTCCGTAGGACAAACCTTATCGAGCGGGACAGACAGGCATTTTTTTGCCCTCCTCCGTCGCTTCGCGACACCTCCTCCCGCAGGCGGGAGGAGGGATTGTCCTCTGTTTCCTAAAGGGATTTTTCTCGCTGCGAGAAGTATAGATACCTATGGCCGCTTGGCAGGTAGTAAGCGGACTTTTATAAGCACAGCCCCAGGCTGAACAGCAGGTTTACCCCGCAGGCGCAGCCGACGATGCGTTTCAGTTCACAGCCGGCGCTCATCTGGTCGGCGGCGCGGTGCAGGGCGCGGGCGTGTGTGCTCACGAGTGGCAGGAGCAGCAGCCATAGCAGGCTGGTGTAGGCCTGGTTAAGCAGGGCGTAAATGAGGTAGCAGCAGCTGGCCGCGCTTAACAGGATGTATTGGAACTGTTTGGCGCGCTCGAAGCCGAGTTTGACGGCAAGGGTCTGTTTGTCGGCGGCGCGGTCGCTGGTGATGTCGCGGATGTTGTTGATGTTAAGCACGGCGGCGGCGAGCAGACCGCTGCCGGCGGCGGGCAGGAGCAGGGTCGGGTGCCAGCCGCCGCTTTGCAGGTAGTAGCTGCCGAGGACGCCAAGCAGGCCGAAGAAGGTGAAGACGCTGATTTCGCCGAGGGCGTGGTAACCGTAGGCGCAGCGGCCAACGGTGTAGGTGATGGCGGCGGTGATGGCAAGCGCGCCGAGGCCGAGAAAGACAAGGAAACCGCGCCAGTCAAGCGCGCTGACGCTGAGTAGCGTAATACCGAGAGCGAGGCTGGCGAGGGTGCAGACAACGAGCAGGCGGCGCATGTAAGCGGGGCTGACGCTGCCGTTGGCAGTGAGACGGAGCGGGGCGCTGGCGGGACGGGCACGGTCGGTGCCGCGTATGCCGTCGCCGTAATCGTTGGCGATGTTGGAGAGGATTTGCAGGGAGAGGGCGGTCAGCAACGCGAGGATGAAGACGAGGGGATGCCAGCTGCCATCGTGGTAGGCGAGCGCGTTGCCGCAGCAGATGACGGCGAAGGCGAGCGGCAGGGTGCGCGGGCGGGCCAGTTGGATTAGTGGGCTCATGTGATTTTCTTGCGTTTTATAAATTTGTAGCGGTATCGGCGGGCAGATTCTGCCTTATCGCCTCGTAAAGCACAATCGCGACGGTGTTTGAGAGGTTGAGGCTGCGCGAGGTTTCCTGCATGGGCAGGCGCAGTTTTTGTGCGGGATCAAGCGCGGCGTGAACGTTTTCCGGCAAGCCCGCTGTTTCGCTGCCAAAGAGGAGGATGTCGTCCGCGCCGAAGCGGGCGTTGTAGAGGCCGCGCCTGCCTTTGGTGGTGAGCGCCCACAGGGTTTGCCCGGCGGTCGCGGCGCAAAAGGCGGCCCAGTCGTCGTGGTGGCGGATGTGGGCGTATTCGGCGTAATCGAGGCCGGCGCGGCGCAGGCGGCGGTCGTCCCAGACAAAGCCGAGCGGGTGGATAAGGTGCAGGGTGGCGCCGGTGTTGGCGCAGAGGCGGATGATGTTGCCGGTGTTCGGCGCGATTTGCGGTTGGTAGAGGGCGATGTGTGGCATGGTTTAGCGGGGTTGGACGGCGGCACAGCGGGCGGTGAGGCGCAGGACGATAAGCCAGCAGACGGGCGCGACCAGCACCGCTTCGGCCATCTGTCCACTGATGACGCCGCGCGCGCCGAAGTAGTGGCCGCCGAGGCTAATCAGCGGCAGGGAGCCGCAGGTGAGGCAGGCGAGGTTGGCGGCGGTGGCGTAAAACGGGCGGCCCAGGTTGTTGTACGCGGCATTCATGAAGAAAATCATGCCCTTGCAGCCGTAGAGCAGGGCAATGCCGCTGCAAAAGTAGCACAGCAGCGCCGCCGCTTCGCCGCTGAGGGTGAACCAGCCCGGCAAAATGTCGCGCGCGGCGAAGAGCAGCAGGCAGACGGTGGCGGTCACGGCGAAATTGAAGACGAGCGCGTTATATAAGGTCTCGCGCACGCGGTCGAAGCGGGCTGCCCCCGCGTTCTGGCCGACAATTGGCGCGACAGCGGCAGACAGCGAGAACAGCAGGGCAAAGCCAAGCGGCACCAGGCGCATGATGACGGCGAAGGCGGAAGCGGCGGCGTCGCCGAACTGCGCCATGCTGCGCGCGGCATAAGCGGTAGCGATAGGGCTGGTGAGGTTGGTCAGCATCGCCGGAAAGGCAATGGCGGTAATGGCGGGAATATCGGCAGCGAGCAGATGTGGCGCTAGCGGCGCGCGCAAGCGGTAGCGGCAGAGCAGGCAGTACCAGGCGACCGCCGCCATCACCGCCTGCGCACACACCGCCGCAAGCGCTGCCCCGTGCAGTCCCCAGCCCAGGACGAAGATGAAGACAGGGTCAAGCGCCGCCTGCGTCAGCGTCGCACTCAGGCTGACCAGCATGGCGAGCCGCGCGCTGCCGAGAGCGAACAGCGTCGCCGTGCCGCAGTTGCCGAGTGCCAGGAGCGGCAGACCGATCAGGACGATGCCGAGATAACCGCTGGCAAAGTGTAGCGTCTCGCCCGACGCCCCGACCCAGGACAGCACCGTGCCCCGCCCCAGCCACACTGTGGCGGCAATCGTCGCCATCAGCACAAACGACAACAGCGACAGATTAAAGGCATAACGCGCCGCGCGCTGCTCGTTGCCACTGCCAACGGCCTGCGCGACCAGCGCCGTGGTGGCAATGCCGAGGGCTATCGCAATCGCGCGGATAAAAAAGAGCGCGGCGGCGGAAAAGCCGACTGCCGCCACCAGTCTGGTATCGCCCAGGCGGCTGATGAACAGCACATCAACAAAATCGACAACAAACGTCGCCATGATGCCGACACTGCGCGCGGCGGTCATTGACAGCAAATGCCGCCACAAGCCGCCTTCGGCAAAAACCGCCTTCACAACAGCGCCTGTGCGCACTGCGCGGCGACGCGGGCACTGCGCGAGCCCTGGGCGAGGGCAAACTGCAACGCACGCTGGCGTTCGTCCGGCGACAAATCGCGCCCCAGCCAGTGCGCAACCGTCACCAGAAACTGTACCTGATCGAGCGGATGAAAGGCCAGACGCAGCCCGAAGCGTTCCGCCAGCGACACCTGCTCCTCCACATCCTCCTGCGGGTGCAGGGCGCGGTCATCGCGGTGAAACTCGGCAAGCAAATGACGACGGTTCGACGTCAGACAAATCAGCACATTCGCCGCGACGCCGCCAAGCGCGCCATCCAGCACCGCTTTCAGCGCACGATAACTGCCGTCATCCGCGCCGAAGGACAAATCATCAATAAAGACCACAAACGGTGAGGGCGCCTGCGCCAGCGTCCACAACAAAAACGGCAAATCCGGCAAATCATCGCAGGCGACCTGCAAACACTTCAGCCCGCGCGGGCGGAAAAAGCGCAGCGCGGCACGCACCAGCGACGACTTCCCCGTGCCGCGCGCGCCCCAGAGCAGCGTGTGCTGATACGGCGCGCCGCTGAGAAAACGCTCGATATTGGCGAGAAACGCCGCCTTCTGCGTCTCGATACCGAGCAGGTCATCAAGGGCGACATCGCCGCGCAGGGCAGCCGGCACCACATGCGCCTCACCCTGATAGCGCATACGGACAAACATATCGCCAGCGGCAAAAATATCGAGCAGACGGGCAGCGACGGGATGGGAAACGGACATAGTGATAAGAAGGTGGGAACGAAAGGCGCGAATCATACCGCATCAGCGGGGGAAGGCTGCGGCTGGGTGAGATAGCGAGAACAACCGCCCTGCCCTGCCAGCCCAGGATTTATCCCGCTTGGCGGCAAGACAAGTGTTTATCCCGTTTGGCGGCTGTCCACTAACCCAGTATTTATCCGGCTTGGCGTGCGCCCAAGTTCGAACATTGCACGAAAAAATCCCTTCCTCCGCTTGTGGGGGAAGGTGGCCGCAGGCCGGAAGGGGGGAATAAAAACCAGGATTTCTCCCCTTGGCGACCGTCACTAACCCAGCATTTATCCCGCTTGGCGGTTCGCCACGAGCCCAGCGTTTATCCACTTGGCGCGAACCCAGCATTTATCTCACTTGGCCATAAGTATCTACCCATCTCGCAACAAGAGAAAAACTTTTTAAAAACAGTGGATAATCCCTCCTCCCGCTTGCGGGAGGAGGTGTCGCGAAGCGACGGAGGAGGGCAAAAAATGTCTATCTGTCCCGCTTGACGAGATTCGTCCTGCGGACGAACGCCCTCACCCCTACCCCTTTCTCGCTACGCGAGCTGTTCCAGTCCCGCAAGCGGGCAGGGATTTCCCTTTGTTTTTTCAGATATCTTTTCAACTACCGAGATGGGTAGATACCTATGTCCGTTTGGTAGCAAAGCCAGTGTTTGTCCCGCTTGACGGGAATCCGCCACCTTCCGTCGCGGATAAAAAAAGACGGCGGTTGCCGTCTTCCTTATTTCCCTACGATTCAAGCGAGTTCAATCGGGCCGTGGTTATCACAATGGCCATCGTGCGGATGGTGCAGATGGCCGTCCACAAGATAATCGACGTGGTCGCCATGTGGCACGGCTTCGTGACCGCAGCCGGGGCCGTGAACGTGGCCTGCTTCATGGCCGTTGCAGTGGTGATCCGGGGTGCAGACATCAGGATTGACCGCGCTAACGGCAATGCGGTGTTCATCCACATGCCCTTCGTGCGGGTGGTGCAGATGGCCGTCGTGCAAGTAATCAACGTGGCCATCATGTTTAATGGCGGTGTGGCCGCAGTTTGCGCCGTGCTGATGCGCATGGTCGGCGTGATGTGGCAGGGTGCAGGTATCGGTCATATTGGTGTTCCTTGTATTTTTTGATGAAAACACCGCCCGAAGGCGGGGGCGCGCATGGTAGGAGAGGATGAAGGAAATGGTCAAGTCATGCCATCGTACGGGTCATATAGTTAAACATCTAAAAAATCGTAACGGCGTTGCGTCGCCTGACCGGGCCCCATAAAAATCGCTACGCGATTTTTATGGGAACCCGCCGTACTACCTGTACTGTCTGCGGCGACGCGCCTTGTTACGCTTTTTTATCTATTCAACTATATCCCATCGCCATCAGCGGACGGGGTTATCTGGCATTTTGCGACGACGGTCAGACAAGGAAAACCCCGGATTCTCTCTGCTCAACGCCGATTGTCGGGCAGGGCGCGATATGCGCGTGTTCGGGAGATTTAACAGCACTGAGCAGGATAGGCATGGAAAAAGCCGCATAGTCATCTCGCTTGGCGGCCAGTCGTCCTGACGAAAGATGATGAAGCGGGTTGCGCCTGCCCGGTGAGCCAAGGCTCGCCTACGTGCATCCAGTCTTTATGCCGTTTGATGAGGCCATTTTTACACGCCGCATACAAGAAACCCCGCCGCAGCGGGGTTTCTTGTTATTTGCAGCGGGGGATTATTTCGCCATCGCTTTAGCAGCTTCTTGAGCCATCGCTTCAGATGCTTTTTTCATCACGGCGATATCAAGGTCGCAGGCTTTGTAGGCTTCTTCGTTTTTCTTTTCCTGCGCGGTCATTTCGGCGGTCATCTCGGTTTGCGGATTAGCCATTTGTTTTTCGATGAGGACGAACATGCCTTCGTAATCGGTTTTGTCGGTCACGCAGGCACAGTTACTGGCTTTGTCCTGGCCGTAGAGGTTCGTGCAGTCTTCCGTCGCGCCTTTTTTCAATTCAGCGAGGTTGGCACGCATTTTGTCGGCCATTTTTTTGCCCAGCATTTTGCCGATTTCTTCTTGGGAAGGCTGTTTATCGCCGGCTTTCTGCACTTCGGTCATGATTTCCATCATGACTTCGTTAGCGATTTTCTGCCCGAGTTCTTGCGAGGTTTTTCCGGCAAAGTTCTGCGCGGACGCGCTCACAGCCAGACCGGCAAGCATGACGGCGGCGAGGGTGTTTTTCATCAGGGTTTTCATAAAGGGCTCCAAAGTAAAGGAAAAGGGAATTTGTCTTTCGGCAAGACGGCGCGGATTGTAAGGGATTCGTCCGCCATTTTCTGTTTTTCCGCCAGCGAGTGATGCTGCCACGCCGGGGCATTTTTATACGAAAATACCGCTTCCCCACCCACCGAGAGGCATATATGAAAAAAATCCCCTGCATGATTATTCGCGGCGGCACTTCCAAAGGTGTCTATTTCCGCCAGGACGATCTGCCTGCTGACCCCACCGCACGCGACCGCGTGCTGCTCGCCATCATGGGTTCCGGCGAGGCTTCGCAAATCAACGGCCTCGGCGGCGCGACCAGCCTCACCAGCAAGATCGGCATCATCAGTAAATCGGCGCGCCCCGGCATCGATCTCGATTATCTCTTTGCCCAGGCGGGCATCGAGCAGAAGACTATCGACACCCGCCCTTCCTGCGGCAATATTCTCTCCGGCATCATCTGCTACGCCAGCGAATGCGGCCTGATTGCCCTGGAAGACGGCGTGACGACGGTCAAGGTTTATAACGTCAATACCGACAGCATCATCGAGGTCTCCGCCGAAACGCCGAACGGGGTGCTGAAATATGACGGCGACACGGTGATTTCCGGTGTGGCCGGCAGCGGTTCGCCGGTGCGGCTCAATTTCAGCCAGATTGAAGGCGCGAAGACGGGCAAAATTTTCCCGACTGGCCACAAGCGCGACTGCATCGATGGTCTGAACGTGACCTGCATCGACGTCGCCATGCCGATGGTGCTGTTCAGCGCCGCCGAACTCGGCCTGCGCGGCGATGAAAGCAAGGCCGAGCTGGACGCGCAAGGCGGGCTGATTGCGCGTATGGAAGCGATGCGGTTACAAGCGGGCGAGTTGATGGGGCTGGGCGATGTGCGCGGTAGCGTCGTGCCGAAAATGGGCGTGCTCTCCGCACCGCGCGGCGCAGGCAGCATCACGTCGCGCTATTTTGTGCCGGATAAGTGCCACGCCGCCCATGCCGTTACCGGCGCCATTTGCGTCGCAGCGGCGGCGAATATTCCCGGCACTGTCGCCCATGATTGTTACCGCGCGAGCGGCAGCGTCGTCACCATCGAGCATCCCTCCGGTTTTATCAGTGTGGACATGGTCTGCGAGCCGGATGGTGACAGTTACCGCTTCACCCGCGCCGCGCTGGTGCGCACCGCCAAGCCGCTGATGACCGGCTTTGCCTATTACGAGGCGGAATGATGTCATAAAAAAAGCCGCCTGCGGGCGGCTTTTTCGTTATACGGCTTCTGTTTTACAGTTCAAACGCCGCGCGCATCAGACGCTGCGCATATTCTGTCTGCGGCGCGTTGAAGATTTGTTCGGCGCTACCGCGTTCGACCACTTCGCCCTGTTTCATCACGAGGACGTCGTCGCTCATGGCGCGCACCACCGAGAGGTCGTGGCTGATGAAGACGTAGGAGAGGCGGTATTTTTGTTGCAGGTCGCGCAGGAGTTCGACGACTTTCACTTGTATCGAGCGGTCGAGCGCCGAGGTCGGTTCGTCAAGGAGGATGAATTTGGGTTCAAGGATGACGGCGCGGGCGATGGCGATGCGCTGCCGCTGCCCACCGGAAAATTCGTGCGGGTAGCGGTTGATCATCGCCGGCGACAGCGAGACTTCTTCCAGCATCGCCGCCACTTTTTCCTGCCGCTGTTTGCTGCTGAGCTGCGGCTGGTGCACAAGCAGGCCTTCGCCGATGATTTCGCCGATGGTCAGGCGCGGCGAGAGAGAGCCGTAGGGATCCTGGAAGACGATTTGCATATCCGCCTTGAGTTTTTGCAGGTCTTTGCCGCCGACGTTGCCGAGGTCATGCGTTTCAAAGCGGATGTCGCCCCGGTACGGCAGCATGTGCAGGAGCGCTTTGCCGAAGGTGCTTTTGCCCGAACCGGATTCACCGACGATGCCGACGGTCTGCCCCCGGTGCAGGTCGAGATCGATGCCTTTCACCGCGTGGAAGGTTTTGCGCGGTTTGCCGAAGAAGCTGCGTTCGGTGACGAATTCGACGTGCACGTTTTTGGCGGAGAGCAGGAGCGGTGCATCTGCCGCGACCGGCGTTTTCATGCCTTCCGGCTTGGCGTTGATGAGTTCGATGGTGTAGGCGTGCTGCGGCGCGGCGAAGACCTGCTTGATGCTGCCCTGTTCGACGATTTCCCCAAGACGCATGACGCAGACGTTTTCCGCGTAGTGGTGGGCGAGGCCGAGGTCGTGGGTGATGAAGATGATGGCCATGCCCATCTGCCGTTGCAGGTCGTGCAGGAGGTCAAGGATTTCCGCCTGGATGGTGACATCCAGCGCAGTGGTCGGCTCGTCGGCGATAAGCAGGTCGGGTTCGTTGATCAGCGCCATCGCGATCATGATGCGCTGCAACTGTCCGCCGGAAAATTCGTGCGGGTATTGTTGCAGGCGGCGTTCGACGTCGTTGATGCCGACGCGTTCGAGCAGGGTTTTGCAGCGGGTGTGGATGTCAGCGGCGGCAGTTTCAGGGTGGTGCGCGCTGATCGCTTCGCCAAGCTGTTCGCCGATGCGCATGTACGGGTTCAGCGAGGTCATCGGCTCCTGGAAAATCATGCCGATGCGGTTGCCCCGTAGGCGGCGCAGGGTCTTTTCGTCGGCATCAAGCACGGAGACGCCGTCGAATTCGATGCGCGAGTTGCTGCCATAGGCGGTGATATGCGGCGGATGCAGGCGGACGATGCTCATCGCGGTCACGGATTTGCCCGAACCGGATTCGCCGACCAGCGCCAGCGTTTCGCCTTTGTGCAGGTCGAGGCTGACGCCGCGCACGGCGTGGACGGTATCGTCGTTGATGTGGAAGCTGACGTCGAGATCGGTGATCCGCAGCAAGAGGGGATTGGCAGGGTTATTCATGGCTACTCACCGGTCTTTCGGGTCGAGGGCGTCGCGCAGGCCGTCGCCGATAAAGTTGAAGCAGAAAAGGATGGTGGCGAGGATAAGCGCCGGGAACAGCAGCAGCCACGGCGCGCTTTCCATTTGTTTCGCCCCTTCGGAAATCAGTACACCGAGGCTGGTCATCGGTTCCTGCACGCCGAGGCCGAGGAAGCTCAAGAAACTCTCGGTGAGGATGACGGCGGGGATGGTGAGCGTCACGTACACAATCACCGTGCCCAGCGTATTCGGCACGATATGCCGCTTGATGATGCTCTCGCTCAAGACACCAAGCGCATCAGCAGCGGCAATAAATTCCTTGTGGCGCAGGCTCATCGCCTGGCCGCGCACGATGCGCGCCATGGTCAGCCATTCGATGGCGCCGATGGCGGCAAACATCAGATAGATGTTCTTGCCGAAAAAGACCATCAGCAGGATGACGAAAAACATGAACGGCATGGCGTAGAGCACATCCACCACGCGCATCATCACACTGTCGAGACGACCACCAGCGTAGCCGGCGATGGCACCGTAGGTAACGCCGATGATGAGGCTGACCACTGTCGCGCACAGGCCGACGAGCAAGGAGATACGGATGCCGAACATGGTACGGATGAAGAGATCGCGGCCGTTGACGTCGGTACCGAACCAGTGGCCGTTTTCCAGACTGGGCGCCGTGCCCATGTCGTCCCAGAAGACTTCATCAATGGCAAATGGGCGCAGATACGGCGTAATCAGAGCAAGAACGGTGAGAAGAAAGAGAATGGCGAAGGAAATCATCGCCGCCTTGTTGCGCAGCAGGCGACGTCGGGCCAGTTTCCACAGGCTCTGCCCTTGTGGGGTGGCGGATTTGGTCAAAGAAACAGCTTGGCTCATGATTGCAGTCTCACTTTCGGATCAAGATAGGCATAGGCGAGGTCAACCAGCAGGTTGAACAGCATGATCAGCGCGCCATAGAACACGACTACGCCGAGAACGAGGGTGTAATCGCGGTTCAGCGCCCCCTGGACAAAATAGCGGCCAATGCCGGGGATGCCGAAAATCTGCTCGATGACGACCGAACCGGTCATCACCGCCGCGCAGGCCGGGCCGAGATAGCTGACCACCGGCAGCAACGCCGGTTTCAGGCAGTGGCGGACAATCACCTGCCATTCTGTCAATCCCTTGGCGCGGGCGGTGCGCACATGATTGGTATGCAGCACCTCGATCATTGAGCCGCGCATCAGACGGGCAACATAGGCAATCTGCGGCAGGGCAAGGCAAGTCACGGGCAGGATCGCCTGAGTGATGCCGTATTCGCCCCAGCCGCCGGCGCGCGGCAGCCAGGCATCATTCCAGCCGTGCTGCAAAAACCAGGCACGCAGATCAACTGCGAACAGCAACGTGAGCAGCGGCGCCATGACAAAATTCGGAATGGTGATACCGATCATGGCAAAGCTCATGATGCCGTAATCGGCGTTGCTATTTTGGCGGATGGCGGCGCTGATGCCGAGCAGCGAACCCAGCAGCACGGCGATCACGATCGCCGTCATGCCCAGCTGGAAGGACACGGCAAAACCGTCGCTGATCATCTCGTTCACCGTACGGTCGGGATACTGGAACGACGGCCCCAGATCGCCGCGCAGCACATTGCCCATATAGCGGAAATACTGCTGATAAAGCGGCTCGTCGAGATGATAGACGCGGTTCAGGTTCGCCTCAATCTCCGGCGGCAGCTTACGCTCCAGATCAAACGGCCCACCGGGCGCGGCACGCACCATAAAAAACGCCAGAGAAATAATCACCAGCAGCGTCGGAATCGCCACCAGCAAGCGGCGCAACACATAACGGAACATAAGCAGACTCCCATAAGTCTTGCAAAATCATGATGATAAAAAATAAAGCGCCGACAGGCGTCGCCGGATAATAACGCATGAAAAATGATTGTGGTAGGCTGAAAAACCTCCTTACAGACGCAAAACCGGAGCAAAACCATGAAAACCCGACAAAAAACACTACTAACCCTGCTTGCCGTAGCCATAAGCGGCATTATGCAGAGCGCCCATGCCGAAACCGTGCTGCGCCGGGGCAACGGCTCCGAGCCGAAGACCATCGACCCGCAAATCGCCGAAGGCATGCCAGAAGCGAACATCATGCTGGATCTCTTCGAAGGTCTGACCACGCGCGACGGTGCCGCCAACATCATCCCCGGCGTCGCCGAAAAATGGGACATCTCGGCAGACGGCAAAACCTACACCTTCCACCTGCGCCACACCACCTGGTCAGACGGCACCCCGCTGACCGCTGCCGACGTTGTCTATGCCTGGCAGCGCGACGTTGACCCCGCCGCCGGCGGCAAATACGGCTTCCTCCTCTACCCGGTGAAAAACGCCCAGGCCATCGCCGAAGGCGAAATCAAAGACCTCAGCCAGCTTGGCATCAAAGCGCTGGACGAATACACCGTGCAAGTCGAACTCGAAGCCAGCACCCCCTACTTCCTTGACATGCTCACCCACGCCAGCACCGCACCCGTGCCGCAACACATCGTGGAAAAACACGGCAAAGCCTGGATCCGCCCGGAAAACATCGTCAGCAACGGTGCCTACAAAATGACCGCCTGGCAGCCGAACGCGCACATCACCCTGGCCAAATCCGACACCTATTGGGATAAAGACACCGTCAAAATCGACCAGGTCATCTACTACCCGACCGAAGACAAAAACACCGAAATCAAGCGTTACCGGGCGGGCGAACTCGACATGACCTACGAAATCCCCGACGACCAGATCAAATGGCTGCGGGAAAACCTGAAAGACGAACTCGTCATTGGCACCTACCTCGGCACCTACTTCTACGGCTTCAACCTCACCCGTCCGCCCTTCAAGGACAACCCGAAACTGCGCGAAGCCCTGTCGCTTGCCATCGACCGCGACATCATCACCGGCAAAATCACCGGCGTCGGCGAAAAACCCGCCTACGGCATGGTGCCGCCGGGCATCAACGGCTACGACAACTACCACCCTGCCTACGCCGACCTCAGCCAGCAAGAGCGCAACGAGCGGGCGCAAAAACTCTACGCCGAAGCGGGCTATAGCAAAGACAAACCGCTGCACGTCGAACTGCTTTACAACACCGACGTGAACCACAAAAAAATCGCCGTTGCCATTGCCGCCATGTGGAAAAAGACCCTGGGCGTCGAAACCGAGATGACCAACCAGGAATGGAAAGTCTTCCTCGCCACCCGCCAGGAAAAACAGCAAACCCAAATCTTCCGCGCGGGCTGGATCGGCGATTACAACGATGCCAACACCTTCCTCGAACTCTACACCAGCAAGGCGGGGCTAAACGACTCCGGCTACAGCAACGCCAAATACGACGAACTGCTGCAACAAGCGAGTCAGGAACAGGATGCAGGCAAACGCGCTGCACTGCTGCAAGCTGCTGAAAAACAACTGGTGGACGATTACGTCATCGCGCCGATTTACAGCTACGTCAGCAAACGCCTGGTCAAACCCTACGTCAAAGGCTATACCGCCAACGTCATGAACCTGAACCCGTCCCGCTTCCTGCGGATCGAAAAATAACGCGCCTTGCGTGAATAAAAAAAGCCGCCTGCGGGCGGCTTTTTTTCTTTCCTATTTCCAGTCTGCTTCGCTCTCGACAGGAATGCCGTTTTTCTCCAGCCAGGCACGCACTTTTTTACCGAACGCTTCTTTGTGCGGGTAGGGGAAAAAGTCGCGCTGGAAGGTGTTGCCTAGGTCGTCTCTGGCGCGCGGGTCAACGCCCATTTGCAGGAAGCGCCACAAGTCGTCATGCGCGTGGACGAGTGCGGCCTGGTGCAGCAGGGTACGGCCGTCTTTCGCCTTGGCGTGGATGTCTGCCCCGGCTTTGAGCAGCAGGTCGATGTTTTTGCTGGTTTCCCCCCAGTCGATGGCGCGAAAGAGCGGGGTTTCGCCGAGGACGTTGCGTACGTTCGGGTCGCCGCCGTGTGCCAGCAGGGTTTTCAGATACCACGGGTCGTGGACGATAGCACCGAGGTGCATCGGGGTATCGCGCATCGGGCCGAGGAAGTTGGGGTCGGCGCCGACTTCCAGCAGGGTGGTCACGGCACGTTTGTTGCCTCCTTTGATCGCCCAGTCCAGCAGGGACAGTTCTTTGTGGATAGCGTTCGGGTTTGCGCCCTGCTTGATGAGTTCGCGGCAGCGCGCGCTGTCGCCCGCTTTGGCAGCAGTAAACAACGCCTGATCCTGTGCGGATGCTTCGGCTTGAGGGGTGGGATTCACGGGACGGGCGAGGACGGCGGCAATCTCCGGCGGCGCAGTGAGCGGGGTGCCGACAGCTTCGTTATCTGCCGTTGCAGCAAGCGGGGCGGCAAGGAGGGCGAGGATGAGCGAGGGTCTTTTCATGGGGTTTCCTTGATGGACAAAGGGCGGTGCGAGGCGAGGCATTGATGATGTCAGAATCGCTGCCTTCGGTATTTTCCGCAGGGCGTCCAAACCGGAAGGGTGGAGCCAAGGCAGCTTCATGCGTATTCCAATTGCCCCCTTTCGCCAAAGGGCGAAAGGGGGGACGGTCAGCGGGCAATCAGTTGACCGTTTTCGAGGACAACGCGGTCAACGGGGACCTTGAAGTAGTTTTCGAGGGCGGACCCGGCGGCACTTTTCAGGAAGGCGTACTGTCCTGCGAGGCTTTTGTCCTGATGGTGACCGTGCAGCACCATCGCGGCGTAGGAACCTGCCATGATCATACTGATGTATTTCTCTTTGTCAGCGGCGGCATAGTCCTCCGGATGTTCGCGCACAAGGCGGTCGTACTGGGCGATGACGCTTTTCATACCGGCATCTGCGGCGTCATCCAGAGGCAAGTCGTGATAGACGAGGTAATTGTTGAAAAGGAAGGCACCGAGCGCCGCACCGAAAGTATGCGGATGATTGGCTTCGAAGGCAGTAAAGCTCTTTTTCAGCGCAACGGCCCATTGCGCGCTGTCGCCCGGCATACCGTTGGTGAAGGTGGCAATGGCGCGGTCCAGTTCTGCCGGGCTGACATCGTAGGCTTCGGCTGTCCGCGCAGTACCGGCGGAACCAGCGAAGACGGCGGCAATCTCCGGCGGCGCAGTAAGCGGGGTGCCGACGGCTTCATTATCCGCATTGGCAACAAGCGGGGTGGCGAGGATGGCGAGGGTAAGAAATTGTTTTTTCATGAGGTTTCTCCGTTATAGGTTTGCGGCGACTGCCAAGCGGGACGGTTACTGGGTTTGCGGGGCAGCCAAGCGGGCTGACCGCGTGGTTTCCCCGCAATATTCAGTATTCCGCACCCAATGCAGCGCCGAACAGGTCGCGCATGAAGTCGGCAAGTTCGTCGTCGCTCAGGGGTTTGCCGTTGAGTTGGTAGCCGTCGGCGTTGATCGCAAAATCGAGGGTGTAGCGGTCGTCAGCAGCGACGAAGTGCATTCTTGCCAGTTCGTCCGCGCTGAGGAACTGACCGAGCAGGCCGCCGAGTACGGCGCGGTCAATGTGGGCATGCAGGCGGCTGCCGTGCAGGTATTGTGCGAGCGGCGGTTTGCTGCCATTTTTGAAGGTTTCGAGGTCGGCTTCGCTCTTGATGTGTTCGGCGAGGGTGATGTCAACGCCGATGCCTTTACCTGCGCCATTCAGGGCGAAGGCGAGGTGCAGGCCGAGGTCGCGCGCAAGCAGGTCGCGTTGTAGTTGGTCAACCAGCACTTCGCTGCGTTCTTTGCTGTCCACCATGGCATCCAGGGTGTTGGACGGCAGGTTTTGCGTGAGCTGGCTAATGCTGTCCGTCGCGAGTGCGGCGGCGCTGTTGTCGCCACGTAGCGGTTTGGCTTGCTGGAAGAGGTCGGCAGCGGCTTGTACGCTTTGCGGGCTGAGGTTTTTCAGGGTGTAGTCGAAGTGAAACTGGTCGGGAACAACGGGCAGCAGCATTTTGATTTGGCTTGCGGTCTCGCCAGCGATGGTGAACTGGCTGTCGAGACGGGCGATGAGGTTGTAGGTGCTGTTTTCTTCTTCGATGCCGAGGAGGAGGCTGTTGTCGCGCAGGCTCAGGTCAATATCGCCGTCGTCAGTTTTGAAGCTGCTTTCGCCAAGGCGGTATTCGACGCGAGCAGGCAGCTGTTTGCCATCCACGGTGATGAAAGGCAGGCTGACTTGCGGGTTGCGCAGGATGGCCTGGATGTCGTCATCGCGGTAGTTGATGACCGGGCTGTTCAGGGTCAGGCCGCTGTCGGTGTAGTTGAAGGTGATTTGCGCCGGTTCGAAGGTGCTTTTGTCCTGCTGGACGCCGTGCATGTCGAGGGTGAGGGTGTTGTTGAGCGGGAAGCCTTTCTCCGGGCCTTGGATGGTGATGTCCGCCCCCTTGAAGGTATTGCCGTTTTTTTCTTCGGCGGGAATGTGTTGGGTGTAGGTGAGGTTACGCAGCAGGTTGACGCGCAAATCTCCGTCGGGTAATTGCGCCTCTGCGGGGTGCTTGATGGTGATGCGGGTGATGTCGAAGCCGGTGAGGGTCAGCGGCGCGTGGCGGATGTCGAGCGGGTAACGGCGGATGGTGTCACCTGTGCTGATAGTGAGGGTAGCAGTCGATGATGCGTAGCCTCGCTGGTAGTTTTCCAGACCAAGTTTGAGTCCCAGGTGTTTGGCAGCCTGTTCGCCAAGCGAACCATCAACTTTGTCGTACAGGCGTTGTTCGGTGAGCTGACCGGCGAGATAGGGGGCACCGGCGGCGGTAATGCCGAGGATGACGGCGAGAGTGAGGATTTTTTTCATGTTTTTTAGGGAATTGTTTATGAAAAAGCCGGATTCCCGTGGGAATCCGGCTAGTGCTTGGCTCAAGCGGGGCTTACATCATGCCCATGCCGCCCATGCCTCCCATACCGTCCATGCCCGGAGCGGCAGCTTCTTCTTTCTTCGGGATTTCGGCGACCATCGCTTCGGTGGTGATCATCAGGCCCGCGATAGAAGCGGCGTTTTGCAGGGCAAAACGGGTCACTTTGGTCGGGTCGATGATACCGGCGGCGAGCATGTCGACGTATTTGTCGGTCGCGGCGTCGTAGCCGTCGTTACCTTTGCCGCTCTTGACGCGGTCAACGACCACAGCGGCTTCGCCACCCGCGTTGGCGACGATGGTGCGCAGCGGGTATTCCATTGCGCGGCGGACGAGGTCGATACCGACTTGCTGATCGTCGTTATCGCCTTTCAGGCTTTCGATGGCGCTGACGGCGCGGATGAGGGCAACACCGCCGCCCGGCACGATGCCTTCTTCCACGGCAGCACGGGTAGCGTGCAGTGCGTCTTCCACGCGGTCTTTTTTCTCTTTCATTTCGACTTCGGTTGCTGCGCCCACTTTGATGACAGCAACACCGCCGGCCAGTTTGGCAACGCGTTCTTGCAGTTTTTCACGGTCGTAATCGGAGGTGGATTCTTCGATTTGCGCACGGATGCTGGCAACGCGGGCTTCGATTTTTTGTGCATCGCCATTACCGCCGATGATGGTGGTGTTTTCTTTGGCGACGACAACGCGTTTGGCGGTGCCGAGCACGGTCATGTCGGAGCTTTCCAGGGTCATGCCGAGTTCTTCGGAGATGACCTGACCGTTGGTGAGGATGGCGATGTCTTCGAGCATGGCTTTACGGCGGTCACCGAAGCCCGGCGCTTTGACAGCGGCGACTTTGACGATGCCGCGCATGCTGTTGATGACGAGGGTAGCGAGCGCTTCGCCTTCGACGTCTTCAGCGACGATGAGGAGCGGTTTGCCGGCTTTGGCGACGCCTTCGAGGATCGGCAGCAAATCACGGATGTTGCTGATTTTTTTGTCGTGCAGGAGGATGTAGGGTGCATCCAATTCAACGCTTTGGTTCTGCGCGTTGTTGATGAAGTAGGGCGAGAGGTAGCCGCGATCGAACTGCATACCTTCGACGACTTCGAGCGAGTCTTCGAGGCCTTGGCCTTCTTCAACGGTGATGACGCCTTCTTTACCCACTTTTTCCATCGCTTCGGCGATTTTTTCGCCAACGGTGTTATCGGAGTTGGCAGAGATGGTGCCGACCTGGGCGATTTGTTCGTGGGTTTCGCACGGTTTGGACATGTCGTGCAGCGCTTTGACAGCACCAGCAACGGCTTTGTCGATGCCGCGTTTGACATCCATCGGGTTCATGCCGGCAGCGATGGCTTTCAGACCTTCGCTGACGATGGCTTGGGCGAGGACGGTCGCCGTGGTGGTGCCGTCACCGGCAACGTCGTTGGTCTTGGAAGCGACTTCCTTCACCATTTGCGCGCCCATGTTCTGGAATTTGTCTTCCAGCTCGATTTCTTTGGCGACAGAAACGCCGTCTTTGGTGATGGTCGGGGCTCCGTAGGCTTTGTCGAGGATGACGTTGCGGCCTTTCGGACCGAGGGTGACTTTTACGGCGTTAGCGAGGATGTTCACGCCTTTGAGCATTTCTTTGCGGGCGTTTTCACCGAAGCGGACTTCTTTGGCTGACATATGCTTAAACTCCTAAAATTTTATTGAAATCGGATGGTTACTGGATGACGGCGAAAATTTCTTCTTCGCGCATGATGACGTAGTCTTCGCCATCTACTTTGACTTCGGAACCGGTGTATTTGCCGAAGAGGACGCGGTCGCCAGCTTTGACATCCAGCGGGCGGAGGGCGCCGTCTACGACTTTGCCCGGGCCAACGGCGACGACAACGCCTTCAGAGGGTTTTTCAGCGGCGCTGCTGGCGAGGACGATACCGCCAGCGGTGGTGGTTTCTTTTTCCTGACGTTTGACGATGACGCGGTCGTGCAAGGGTCGAAGGTTCATGTTTTTCTCCTAATGTAAAAATGAAAGCCCGCTAGGAAGCGGGGGTGTTAATCACACAAGGCCCTAGATAGGGTTGGGGGTTTCCGCTTTCAAGGATTCGATGATTTTTTTTTGTAGGATATTGTTTTTATTGCGATGGAAGCCGCACAAGCCACAAAAAAAGACGGCATTTGCCGTCTTTTCTGCGCGGATGAAGGAACGATCAAATCCGCCGCACGATGTTTTCCACCATCTCGGCGGAATGTACCGAGGCGGTTTGCAGGAATTGCTCGAAGCTGTATTCGGCTTCGCCGTCAGCCAGATCGGAAAGGGCACGGATGATGACGCAGGGGCGGCTGAAGTGGTAGCTGGTCTGGGCGATGGCGGCGGCTTCCATTTCGACCGCCATGGCATCGGGGAAATGGGTGCGGATGGTCGCGATTTTGTCGGCGCTGTTGATGAACTGGTCGCCACTGACGATAAGGCCGTGGTGCACGGCGGCGCCGTCGAAGGCGGTCGCCGCATGTTCAGCGTGCTCGATGAGGGTCGCGTCGCTGTCAAAACGCGGCGGCATTTGCGGGATTTGCCCGATGGCGTAGCCGAAAGCCGTGGCGTCGGCGTCGTGGTGTGCGGTCTGCACGCCGATGACGACATCGCCCTGTTTCATGCCGCTTTGCAGGCCGCCGGCGCTGCCGGTATTGATAATGTAGGCGGCATTGTATTTGTCGAGCAGAATCGCGGTGGTGATGGCGGCATTCACTTTGCCGATGCCGCTTTGCGCGAGCAGGACGGGTTTACCGGCGAGCATGCCGCGCGTGATGGCGATGTGGGCGACAGTATCGGTTTTTGCCTGGCTGATGCGGCTTTGCAGCAGGGCCACTTCCTGTTGCATCGCGCCGATGATGGCGATGGGGGCGTTGTTCATGTTTGTGGTCTCCGTGTTTCTTTGTGCGGGCATTGTACGATGAATGCCCGTACCATGCGGTTTCATTGATAGTTTATTAAAGTTTTTATATGATTTCCGCGCTGTGCGACAGCCGGATGTCTGCCGGTATGCGGCGGGGCGATACCCCGCTTTTTTATCATCCGTAACTATAAAAAGAGAGTAGTAACACAATGATTCCATTGATTGTTGCCTGCCACGGGCGGTTTGCCGACGAACTCGTCAAATCCGCTGCGATGGTGTACGGCGAAGCGGAGAGCGTGCATGCGGTAACGTTCATGCCCGGGGAAGGGCCGGATGACCTGCTGCGCAAATATGAAGAGATTGTCGCCGCCGAAGGCTCGCCTGAGGCGGTGTTGTTGCTGGTCGATTTGTTCGGCGGCAGCCCATACAACGCGGCGGTACGTCTCGCTTCTGCGCATGAAGGCATGGACGTGCTGTCCGGCGTCAACCTGCCGATGCTGCTGGAACTGCTGGATAGCCGCGATGAAAACAGCACGGTGCCGCAACTGGTTGAAAGCGCTTATAACGCCTCGCGCGAAGGCACCAAGGCCTTCCGCACCCCGCTTGCTGCCGCTACCGCCCCCACTGCGCCCGCCGCTGCCGCACCTGCGGTGGACCGCCGCGCTGGCCGCCCGACTTCCGGCCATATGGAAATCCCGCTGCTGCGCATTGATAACCGCCTGATTCACGGTCAGGTCGCCTCCAGCTGGGCCAAGATAGTGAAATGCGATGCCATTTTTGCCATCAGCGACGATGTCGCCAAAGACGAACTGCGCGCCAAGCTGTTGTTGCAGGTCGCGCCCGCGCATTTGCAGGCTTATGTCATTTCGGTCGATAAAGCGATCAAGGTCTGGCACAACCCGATGTATGCCGACCGCAAGGTGCTGTGGCTGGTGACGAAACCCGGCGACATCGTCCGCCTCATCGAAGGCGGCGTGGACATCAAGAAGGTCAACGTCGGCGGGATGACGCACCGCGAAGGCTGCAAACTCATCAGCCAGGCGGTCGCCATTGATGCCGATGACCTGGCCGCGTTCAAGAAACTGAACGAGATGGGCGTGAAGATGACGCTGCAACAGCTGCCGACTAACGCCGAAGAAGACGTCATGCCGAAACTGGCAAACATTCAATTCTAGGAGAACAAACATGGGCTTAGACATTATCCTCGTCTCCCTGGTGGGACTTATCTGCGGTATCGGTTCCGTTGTTGATGAACGGCAAACGCACCGCCCGCTCGTCGCCTGCACCCTCGTCGGCCTCGTCCTCGGTGACTTGAGCACCGGCGTCATGGTCGGTGGCGCGCTCGAACTCGTCGCCCTCGGCTGGATGAACGTTGGCGCGGCCATGGCGCCGGATGCGGCACTCGCCAGTGTCGTTTCCGCCATCCTGGTCATCAAGGGCGGCCTGCCGGTCACGGAAAGTATCTCCGTCGCCATCCCTGTCGCCGTCGCCGGACAGATGCTGACCATCTTCGTGCGTACCATCGCCGTATTCTTCCAGCACCAGGCAGACCAATTTGCCAAAGACGCCAATTTCCGGGGCATCGAATTCTGCCACTTTGGCGCCATGCTGCTGCAAGGCCTGCGTGTTGCCATTCCGGCCGCGCTGGTTGCTGCCACCGCCAGCGTTGACAACGTGCAAGCCATCCTCGGCAAAATCCCGGTCGAAGTGACCGAAGGTCTGCGTATCGCCGGTGGCGCCATCGTCGTCGTCGGTTATGCGATGGTTATCAACATGATGAGCGTGCGCGCGCTGATGCCGTTCTTCTTCCTCGGCTTCGTCGTCGCCGTTTTCTCCAGCTACAACCTCATCGCCCTCGGCATCATCGGCACCGTGCTGGCCATCCTCTACATCCAGCTCAGCCCGCGCTTCAACAAATCCGCTGCTGCAAGCGGCCCTGTCGCGCGCCAAGCCCCGCTGGCCGATGACGAACTCGAAGGACTATAAGGAGAACCACCATGAGCGAAAACCAAACTAAAAAACTGACCAAGGGCGATCTCTACCGCATGTACGCCCGCTCGACCTTCCTCCTTGGCTCGTTTAACTTCGAGCGGATGCAGTCGATGGGCTTCTGCGTCACCATGATGCCGGCCATCAAACGCCTGTACAGCACCAAAGAAGAACGTGCTGCCGCCCTGAAACGCCACCTCGAATTCTTCAACACCCAACCGTGGATTGGCTCCGCCATCATGGGTGTGACGGCCGCGATGGAAGAACAGCGTGCCAACGGTGCCGCGATTGACGATGGTGCCATCAGCGGTGTGAAAGTCGGTCTGATGGGGCCGCTGGCCGGCGTCGGTGACCCGATTTACTGGGGTACCGCGCGCATCATCCTTGCCGCCCTCGGCGCCTCACTCGCCGCGACAGGCAGCATCATCGGCCCGCTGCTCTTCTTCATCGGCATCAACATCATCCGTATCCTCACCCGCTGGTACAGCATGAAATACGGCTACGAAAAAGGCACGGAAATCGTGAGCGACATGGAAGGCGGCCAGTTGCAAAAACTGACCACCGGCGCTTCCATTCTTGGTCTCTTCGTGATGGGCGGACTGGTGGCGCGTTGGGCCAGCCTCAACATCCCGCTGGAAATTGCCCGCTACACCAACCAGAAGAACGAAGAAGTGGTCGTTACCGTGCAATCGGTATTGGACAGCCTCCTGCCCAACCTTGTGCCGCTGCTCCTGACCTTCCTCTGCATGTACCTGCTGAAGCGCAAAGTCAGTGCCATCGTCATCATCATTGCGATGTTTGCCCTCGGCATCCTTGGACGTTACGCCGGCGTCCTCGGTCTTTAACCCCACCCGCACCGGAGCGCTTGCGCTCCGGTGCCGCATTTCCCCCCACCCCACGCAACAGTAAAGGAATACCCATGAACGGCACCATCATCGGCAACACCCTGCGCGGCCTCTTCTATACCCTGCGCCCGGGCAACCTGTTCTACATCCTGCTCACTGCCGCCCTCATCGTCGTTGCGGGGACCCTCTACCTCGGTGACCTCACCGCCCATTTCCTGGCGCGGGCAGAAACCGACACCTTCACCTGGATACCGCCCACGCCGCGTGTGTGGGGCATCCTGGCCGTTATCTTCCTGCTGTTTATCGCTAAAACCCTGGATAACGCCGCCCGCATTTGCGCCGGACACAAAAGCGCCAGCTTTCTGCCACTCAGCGAAGCCACCGCCGGCGACCTGTTCCATTACCTCATCGGCCTGTTCTTCTTTGCCATCCTCCTCGGCGCTGCTCCCTTTATCTGCTACAACCTCGGCATCGGCAAAAATATCGCCCCCTATCTCAACGGCGCCTGTGCCCTCATCGCCTGCCTCCTCCTGCCCGCGCTCCCCCTCAGCTACCTGAACGAACGCAATGCGAGTACCATGCTCGATTTTCCCAGCCTTGCCGCCGCCATCGGTAGCATCGGCATCGTGCGCTATCTCATCCTGCTCATCCTCATCAGCGGCGCCACTGCGGGCGTCGGCTACGCCATCGCACACTTCTGGCAACAGCACCTCGGCGGACAACTCCTCGCCACCATGGACAGCATCGCCGCCAACGGCTACGACTACAGCAAAATTCCGCTCAACTATTACCAAAACGCCGCCATCATCGCCGCCCTCGCCTGCTGGCTCATCACCTATATTTACAGCGCCGCCGCCTGGACCTATCCGCGTGAAGACGAAGACGACGAACCCGCCATGAGCCTGAACGAACGCACCCGCCTCGCCATTGCGAGCGGCCATCCCGCCGCATCGCCTGCCACAGCGGAGCCTCCTAGCGACAACGCCCCACAAGAAGCCCCCGCCCCAGCCGCAGAAACCTCACCTTCCCGCCTGCGCCGCGCCATTGCCGCTGCCCGCGCAGCACACAAAACAGCCCCGCCAGGCAAACAAGAACCGCAGCTCACCGACCCCGATGCACCGCCGCCCCTACTGCGCGGCACCAGCTTGAGCGACATTCCCGCCGCCGAAAAACCCACGGCTACCGACAAACAAGAGCCGCAACTCAGCAATCCCGATGCCCCGCCGCGCCTCCTGCGTACCCCCAAAGCCAACATCGCCGCCGTGGCCGACAAAAGCGAACCACACCTCATCCCGCCCGAACTCGAACTGCTCAAAGAAGCCGACGTCACCCGTATGCGCCTCGAAGAACAGCAAACCTTCGCCCGCGCCCTGGCAGAAGCGGACGAACACTTCAAGCACGGCCAGATTGACGCGGGACTCGCCCTGCTTGCCCCTTACACTGACACCCAGCACGATCCCGCCATCTATTTCCCCGCCTACCAGCGCCGCTACGCCCTGCAACCGCAGGACACATTGCTGCACCGCCTGATGGTGGCCGCCGCACGCGGCAGCACCCATTGTTATGACCTCATCCAGCCCGAACTCGAACGCATCCATCCTGCCGAATTGCCCGCCGACATTATCCGCCCGCTCGCCCAGCAAGCGGCCAAACAGCAACAATACCTGACCGTCCTCGCCCTCACCCGCCACTTCGCCAAAAACAACCCCGAACACCCGCACCTCGCCGACAACTACTACCTCGCCGCCCTCGCCCTCGCTCACAACGGCCAAACGGATAAAGCCCTGACCATCCTGCAACAACTGCTGACGCGCTACCCCGACCACCCGCATCGCGACCTCTTCCGCCGCGCCGCTGCCCAACTGCAAGATGGACAGACACCATGATCCAAACCGGCACCCACACACAACCGTAGAGGACGACCCATGAACCCAGGCACCATCATCGGCAACACCCTGCGCGGCCTGCTCCATCCCTTCCGCCCGAGCAACCTCCTCTACATCCTGCTCGCCGCCGCCCTCCTCACCCTGGCTGCCACCCTCCACCTCGGCCACCTCACCACCCATATCTACTACGAATCCGCAACACCGCAGCCCATCTACCCCCTGCCCCGCCTCCTCCCGGCTCCCAGCACCATTGCCATCTGCCTGGCTGCCCTGCTCCTCCTGCTCGCTAAAAACCTCGACAACGCCACCCGTCTCTATAACGGCCACCAGCGCGGCAGCTTCGCCCTGCTCCGCGACACCGACCTTAACCAGCTCATCCAGTACCTCACCGGGCTGGCACTGTGGGGCGTACTGCTCAGTGCCGCGCCCTTCATCTGCGCCAACCTCGACGTGGACGAGCGCATCACCTGGTACGCCGATCGCGGTGCCGCCCTCCTCGCCTACCTTCTCGCCCCGGCCATCACCCTTGCCTACATTGATGGCAGCGGCACCGAATCCATGCTGGATACCAGTGCCCTGTACAGCGCCGTGGCCGACATCGGCTTCTTCCGCTACCTCCTCCTGCTGGCGCTCATCGCCCTGCTGATCACCGGCTTCTCCTACGCCGAAACCTACCTCTGGCAACAATACACGCTGGCACAGATCATGACTGCCATCGAACAGCTCAGCCTGCAAGAACATTACAACTACCGCCGCCTCCCGCCTGACTACTACCTCTACACCGGCCTGATGAATGTCCTCCTCGCCTGGCTCATCACCGCCACCTACAGCCTTGCCGCCTGGAACTACCCGCGCGACGAAGAAGACGACGAAGCAGAAAAAGACATCGCCCCGCTTGCCGCCACTGAAACAACACCGCTAACGACGACGGCACCAGTAACCGCCGCAGACACAGAAAACCAGCCGGATACCGCTCCTGCGGCAGACGATGAAGCAGTGGAAACGACAGAAACCGCCGCTGACACTGCCGCTGCCGACGATGCCGGCCCGCAAGAAACCTTTGCCCACGACCTGGCGCGCGCCGATGACCACCTGCGCCAAGGCGACATCAAAACCGGCATCGCCCTGCTCAAGCCCTACACCGACGCCGACCACGACCCCATCACCTACTTCCCCGCCTACCAACGCCATTACGCCCTGCAACCCGACGGTGACCTGCTACGCCGCATCGCCCAGGCAGCGGCTCGTGGTGACGAAGCCTGCTACGACCTGATCCAGCCCGAACTCGAACAAATCGACCCCGGCGAACTCCTCGCCGGCAGCATCCGCCCGCTGGCGCAAATCGCCGCTCGCCGCCAACAATACCGCACCGTGGCCAACCTCACCCGCGACTTCGCCGCCAAATACCCTGCCCACCCGCACCTCGTGGATAACCAATATCTGGCGGCACTGGCACACGCCCACAGCGGCGAAACCGAGCAAGCCCTGCCGCTGCTGGAAGAACTGTACACCCACTACCCGCAGCACAACCGCGCCCCACAAATCGCCCGCCTCATTGAAGAACTGAAAACATCCCTCCCCAACAATCCTAAGGAAACTACTCCATGAACCGCTCCAACCCCACACTACCCGAAGCCATGCTCCGCACCCTGCGCCTGATTTTCAGCCCGGGCCTGCTTGCCTACGCCGCCCTATTTGCCATCTTCAACCTGATGGCGGTTGCCATCAGGGTCAACTCCATGATGGCGCAGGTAGGAGGCGATGGTGCACCCTCACCCTCCCCTATGGGCGATCTGATCCTCTTGCCCATTATCATCGTGATTGGTTGCAAAATTGTGGACACCGCCGCCCGCATCCGCGCCGGACGGGGTGATGAAACCGTCCCGCTGGCACTACTCAGCGAACTGGACAGCATCAAAGGATTTCTGTCAGGATTGCTGCGCCTCTTTTTGCTCACCGCTGCTGTGGGTTTCATCTTTGGCGCGCTGGGCTTGGCAAAAGAATACCTGGACGGCATCATTCTACTCATCCTCTGCATCATCACCGCTATCGCTCCTGCCATGATCCTCAGTTATCTCGATCACGGTACGGGGGCATCCATGTTCAATGCGGCTAATCTCCGCGAAGCCATCAGTGACATAGGCGGAGGACGTTATCTGCTGCTCCTCGTTACCATCGTCATCATCGCCTTTACTTACTCTTACATTGAGACAGAAGTCCTCCGCCCCATGCTGGCGAAAAGACTCGTGGGGGATTTGCTGCAGCAGGCCTTCTCCGGCAAACAACAAATGACCATTCCCGCCATCGTCTATCTCTACGGCGGTATTACCGGTTTCCTCACCGCACTAGTCATGACCTTCAACGGCTTGCTACCCGCTTGGTTCTATCCGCGCACTAACGAAGACGACGAAAGCCCCGCCCAGGATGACCGCATAGCCGCCTCCCTCCATACAGTGACCAATCCCCGCCCGCAGCCTGTATCACCCGCCGCTTCCCGTCAGCAACAAACCCCACCGGCCCAACCCGCCGCCAGCCTGCACAAAACCCCGCCGACACAGCCCGCTGCTGCCGAACCGGACTTCCGCCTGCTCGCCGATGCTGACACCCGCGACATGGGTATCGAAACGCAAAAAGCCTTTGCCCTCGCCCTTGCCCGTGCCGATGCCCTCATCCGCCGTGGCGACAACCTGAGCGCTATCGCCCTCCTCAAAACCTACGCCAACGAACAGCGCGATGTCGCTGCCTACTTCCCCGCCTACGCGCGCCTCTACCGCCTCGACCCGCAACCCGCCCTGCTGCACCGCCTCATCCATAGTGCCGCTACCGGACACCGCCCGAGCTACGACCTCATCCACGACACCCTCGAGCACAGCGATCCCGCCTCACTTCCCGCTGATAGCATCCTGCCGCTCGCGCAACAGGCGGGCAAACAGCAGCACTACCGCACCGTGCTCAACCTCACCCGCAACTTCGCGAAAAACCACCCCAATCACCCGCATCTCGTCGAAAACTACTACCTCGCAGCGCTAGCGCTAGCCAAAACCGGTGCGGTGGATAAAGCCCTGCCGCTCCTGCAACAACTGCACACCCGCTACCCCGACCACCCGCGTGCCGCCATCATTGCGCAGGCCATCGCCCGCCTGCAAAGCAAGCCATAAGCGCACCCCATGCACGGCCAGCCCACCTACGGCAAAGCCTTTAAGGCCACCCTGCGCATCCTGTTCAGCGCAGGGAACCTTCTTTATGTCCTGGCGAGCAGTATCCTGTTGCTGCTCGCAATACTCCCCTTCCTCACCCGCCTCACTAACTACCAGCATCCCTCCCTCCTGGAAGAAACCGTCATCACCCAAGCTCTCATCCTGCTATCCGTGTTTATCCTTGCCGGCAAAACCTGCGACAACATGGCGCGCATCCATGCCGGACTGGGCGATACCCCTATCCCCGCTACCTTCACCAGCATCATCAGTAACAAGACTGCCCTGCTCTATGCTGCCTGCTTTGTGGCCCTCGCTTACCTCACCGACCTGGCCGAAAGCGCCCTAAATCATGTCGGACTGGGTAGCATCACCAGCTACCTGCAAGATGCCGTCCTGCTGATACTCGTGCCCGCTATGACCCTAAACTACCTGCGCTGTCCCACCCCACTAGCCTTTTTCAACCCGGTAAGCATCGCTCGCGCCATCAGCAGCATCGGTATCCATCGCTACCTGTGCATTACCCTCATCACCATCCTGATGCTGCTTCTCGGCCCCCTCTTCTTTTCCGTACTACTTTCCATTTTCCTCACAATCCTGCTCGCCTTCACCGCTACCATTCCGGGTGCCGCCGAACACCTGCCTCTCTACACTGATCTGACTATCATCCTGTTACTAATATGCTCCAAACTGCTCCTCACATTCGGCCTCACCTACATGGCGTGGTACTACCCGCATACCGTAGACGATGATAACGAAAGCTCCTATACCCCCACACCAGAATCGATAACACCGGACCGCATCCTGCCGCTGGCACTACAAGCGATAAAAGCCGAGCAATACCAGCGCGTGCTGGAACTCACCCGCAACTTCGCGAAAAACCACCCCAATCACCCGCACCTCGTCGAAAACTACTACCTCGCGGCACTAGCGCTAGCCAAAACCGGTGCGGTGGACAAAGCCCTGCCACTCCTGCAACAACTGCACACGCGCTATCCCGATCACCCGCGTGCCGCCATCATTGCGCAGGCCATCGCCCGTCTGCAAGGTAGCAGGCAGACATGAACCCGCCTCACGGTACCGCCAAGCGGTGTCGTGCGGAAATAAAAAAAACACCCCACCGGATATCCGGTGGGGAATTTGAGGGACTCATAGCGCTCATGCAACGAAAAGGGTTAAAAGAAGGCGTAATGGACAAAACGGGTGCTTTTGAGGCTATCCCTTCGCAAAATAATCATTTATAAACAGTATCTTATTCGCTTTCTTCAGCCCGTGATGGCACTTCAAAAGCCGCTTCATGTCGCCGAATTTTCCTTCCAGCAGATGGGTTGTGTTTGGGATGCTCAACGCAGGGAAATCCTCAAAGGTAAACTGCCATGGTAAATATCGCTTCAGGCTATGGTAGACGCTGCGCAGCTTCTTATGCGTGTAGTGCGATCTGCCTGTTTCTGCATTCACGCTGCATTCATTCAGGAAGGCTTCGTGCCGCATCAGCCAGTCATGCAGGTTCTCGATAAAGCGGTCTTTGCTGCTACCCGTCAGCGCAAGCCCCGCAACCCGCGTGCCGCCTCACTTTTCGGCTTTTTGCTCAGGTAGCGGACGATGATCTTGATCTGGTGAAACTGGCACATCTGCACCGGAATACCGGGGAAGGCTTGCAGCAGCCCGCTGCGTCCGTCGCAGATAATGCTTTGTATCACAACGCCTCTTTCTTGCAGCGCTGCGACCTCTTGTCGGTAGTGCTCAATCGTCTCATTCTTGACTTCGAGCACCGACAGCGCCCGCTTGCTGATCGCGTCATACAGCGCCATGACGCCCCATTTCCGCCCGAAGTAGGTGGTGTCCACGATGAGGTTAACTGCCGCCTGCGGGGTCACGCCGGGCGCTTTCGTGACTGCTTTGGCAAGATGGCGGCGGATAGTTTTGAGGCTGCATCCGTACTGTGCGGCGCTTTGCTTGCCGTCGCTGTAAAGCTGCCAGAGGGTGTCAGGGTCAAGTCTGCCGCCACCGCTGGAACGCTTGTTGCAAGCGGTGCATTTGTAGCGTTGTTTGCCATCACGGGTACCGTTCTTCTTGACCTGTTTGGAGCCGCAAAAAAGGCATTTTTTGTGTTCAAAGGCTTTCAACTCCCGAAAGCCTTACAGCGTAAGGGCTGCGGCGTTTTTTAGTACCCGTTTTGTCCATTACGCTTTTTTTAACCCCCATTTTGTTCACTACTCTAATAACGTGTTCATAGTCTTCGTAGCAGGACTCCCAAGAAAGCCAAAGCTACCATTTGCAGACTGGTACTCAACTTACGCTCGCAGTTTTTCCAAAACTGCCTATTCTTTTCCAACTAGGAAAAACTGCGCTCTACTACCCATCGCTTTGGCAATACCGCAAAGCGGTGTAATTCGTTTCGCTTGGCAATCTCTACCTCCGCACCAATCAACTCCTATACTGACGAAGCAAATGCCTTACCCGTGTAACCACCGTCAGCAAGGATTTTTTGTACCGCCCCAAGATTATCCCGCCCACGTTCCAATGCTAGCAGGCAGCCTTTTCTATCCGTAACATCCGCCGTCGTTACCGCAAGCGCATGCGGCAAACCCTGCGTGTCAACCGCTATATGCCGCTTGATACCGCTAACCTTCTTGCCCGCATCGTAGCCTTTTTCCATGGCGGTATCCGTGTTCTTCACACTCTGCGCATCAATAATCAGGAAAGTGGTTGCTTCATGATGCCCCTGCTTGCGGCGCTCCGCAACTACCTGATTTTTTTAATGCTTCCTCAAGGATGCTGATGCCACTCTCGCGTGGCTCAGTCCATCTCTGGAAGTAGGAATGCACGGTGCGCCATTTGGGGAAATCGCCCGGCAAAGCGCGCCAGGAGCAGCCAGTGCGTTGCAGATAGAGAATGGCACAAAAGACATCGTACAAATCCACTTTGCGCGGTGCTGTGCGTCTGCGGGCACTTTCCAAAAGAGGAAGAAGAAAAGCAAATTGTGTGCGACTTATATCGCTTGGGTAGTCTTTTCTGTTCATACCGATAGTTTATAGCAGGGGCGGAGACTATGAACTCGTTCTAAAAAACGTGGCAACGCTGCGTCTTGCCGTACTACCTGTGGTAGCACGTTTTTATCTATTGAACTATATCAAGCGGGCGTACAAGCAATACTGCGCCAGGCGGTGGGGATAGCGGCGATGATATCGCTGGCGGTCAGGCTGTTGATAGCGCTTGTTTCCAGAGCGAGGTCGGCGGCGAGGCCGTGCAGGTAGGTGCCCAGGCAGGCAGCGGGAAAAGACGCATAGCCCTGGGCGAGCAGGGCGGCGATGAGGCCGGCGAGGACGTCGCCGCTGCCGCCTTTGGCCATACCAGCATTGCCGGTCGGGTTGATGACGGTGGTGCCGTCCGGCGCGCTGATGATGCTGTATTTGCCTTTGAGAACGATGACGGCGCCCATGCGTGCGGCCAGTGCTTGTGCGGCGGGGATGCGTTCGCGGTCGTGGGTGAGTGCTTTGCCATACAGGCGGGCAAATTCGCCGGGGTGCGGGGTGAGAATGCTGCGCGGCGGTAGTTGTTGCAAGGCGGAATCACGGGCGATGAGGTTGAGGGCGTCGGCGTCCCAAAGGATGGCGCGGTCGTGGTAGCGCGTGTTGAGGTCGGCAATGAGGGCAGCGCTGTCGGGGTGAGTGCCGAGGCCGCAGCCGACGAGCAGGGCATCGGCAGGGATGTCGTGGTCAAGGCGGGTGTTGTGATCGGGGTGTGCGTCGGCATCCGTCATGGATTCGGGGACGGCGGCATGGTAGGCGCTGCAGCACACGGCGGGCAAATGGGCGGTGAGCAGGCCGCAGCCACCGCGCAGTGCGGCTTGTGCGGCCATGATGGCTGCGCCGGTCATGCCCCGGCTAGCGGCGACGATGAGCAGACGTCCGGCGTCGCCTTTGTGCGCAAAGCGCCGGCGGGGGCGGTATTGGTCACGCAGCCAGGCGGCAGTGAGCCAACGCGCGGCGGCGGGGGTATCGGCGAGGGCGTCGCGGTCAAGGTCGATGGGGACGAGTTCCAAGGTGCCGACGTATTCTTCGTTTTCTTGCCAGAGTAGTGCGGCTTTGGGGCAGCCGAGGCAGAGGGTGCGTGCAGCACGGATGATGGGGGCGGGGCTGTCATCATCGGCGCGCAGGCCGGAAGGCAGGTCAATGGCGACGGTTGGCACCGGAGCACGATTCATGGCGCGGATGAGGTCGGTGTCGGCAGCAGCAAGCGGGCGGTTCAGGCCGACGCCATAGAGGGCGTCAATCTGGATGCCGCGTGTGGGTGGGATGTAAGCGGCGAGGTCATGCGTGGGGATGAGGCGCTTGAGACGGGCGGCGTTTGCGGTGTGGTTGGGGCTGGTCGGGCGGTGTTGTGGGTGGTAGGCGGTGATGTGGTGGCCACGTAGTTGCAGTTGGCGGGCGATAGCGAGGCCGTCGCCGCCGTTATTGCCTGCGCCGGCAACGATGGTCCAATGGCGATTATCAGGGTAGTGGGCGAGTAGGCGTTCGGTGCAGCGGCTGGCGGCGCGCTCCATGAGTGCTAGCGAGCTGATGTGCTGGCGCTCGCAGGTGAGGTGGTCAAGGCGGCGGATGCTCTCGGCATCGGCCAATGGAATGAGGTCAGGGGAAGTCATCAGGTATCCAGGCGTGCGGGGTGGGCGGCAGGAGGTAGGCGGGCGGGTAGGTAACGCCGCTGAGGTAGAGGCCTTGTGCCGGGGCGGTCATGCCGGCCTGTTTGCGGTCGCGGGCAACGAGGACGGCGGCAGGCCAGTCGCCGCTTTCGCGGCCATCGCCGACGGCAAGCAGGGTGCCGACGATGTTGCGCACCATGTGGTGCAAAAAGGCGTTGCCGCTGATGTCCACCGCGATCCAGCCGTGCGTTTCGCGGATATCGATGCGGTGAATGCAGCGCCACGGGGTTTTGGACTGGCATTCGGCGGCGCGGAAGGCGCTGAAGTCGTGTTCGCCAACGAGCGGCTGCGCGGCCTGGTGCATGAGCAGGGAGTCGAGTGGCTTTTTGTGCCAGTGGCAGCGTTGTGCCCAAAGCGCGCTCGGTTGGGCGCGGTGGCGGATGAGGTAGCGGTAATGGCGGGCGGTGGCGCTGTAACGCGCATGGAAGTCGTCAGCAACGGCGGTGATCCATTGCAGGCGGATGTCGGTGGGCAGGTAGCGGTTTGTACCAGCCAGCCAGGCGAAGGGACTGCGTTCGGCACGGGTGTCGAAATGCAGCACTTGTGCGGTGGCGTGCACACCAGCATCGGTGCGTCCGGCGCAGGTGGTGGTAATGGTTTCGGCGGCGACCTGGCTCAGGGCACGTTCGATATGTTCCTGAATGGTGGACGCAAAAAAGGGCTGGCGCTGCCAGCCCGCGTAATGGGTGCCGTCGTATTCGACGCCGACGGCGTAGCGTGTGGTCATCGTGCCCCTCAGGCTTTTTCGAGTTGTTCTAGCATGCTGCGGGCGCGGATTTTTTGCGCTTCGCTGCCGGATACCAGCACTTCATCAAGCCAGGAGCGGGCTTTTTCGGCTTTGCCCATGACGATGAAGGAGGTAGCCATGTCGAGGTTGATTTCCATCGCTTCGATATCGATGTCGGATGAAGCCGGAGCGATGGTCGTGATAACAGGGCGTACCGGTGCTGCTTGCGGTGCGGCAGCAGGTGCCGGTTGGGCGGCGGCAGCGGGTTGGGCAGCCGGTTCGTCTTGCAAGGAGAAGAAGTCGAGGGCTTCGCTCTCGGCTTTTTCGGTAGCGGCCGGGGCGGCGACAACCACGGCATCGCTGACGACGCTGTGAGTGTGTGCGACAGCCGGTTTTTCAGCAGCAACCGGGGCTTCTTCTGCCACGACAGGCGCAGGTTCTTCATCACTGCCGAAGAAATCAAGGACGTTGTGATCTTCATCGACAATCTCCGGCTCGGCTGCGGCGTCAGGTGTGCTCGCGCTGCTATCGTCGGCCAGGCTGAGGCTGTTGAAAAAGTCGAGATCATCATCGCCCGTGCTGGCGCTGGCCGTGGCAGTCTTTTCTTCTACGGCGGGGGCTGCCGGTTCTTCTGTGGCAAAGCTGATGAAGTCGAAATCGTCGCCATCATCGGCTACTGGCTGTGCAGCGGGTTCTGCTTTGGCAGCCGCGACCGGTTCGCTGGCTGCGGGTTCTTCAGCGGCAAAGCTAATGAAGTCGAAATCGTCGCTATCATCAGTGGCAGCAATCTGTGGCGCTGGTTCTTCTTTGGCAACCGGTTCGTCAGCAGCGAAGCTGAGGAAGTCGAGGTCATCATCTGCAGCAGCGGCAGGTTGCGATGCTGGTTCTGCCTTGACAGCCGGCTCGTCGGCGGCGAAGTTGAGGAAATCAAAGTCGTCTGCTTCAGCGGCAGCTGGTTGTGCGGCGGGCTCGGCTTTAGCCAAACTGGGTTTGGCAGCGGAAGCTGCGGCAGCCGGGGCTTCATCCAGACCGAAATCAGGCAAGTCAAAGTCGGTGTCGTCTGTGGTTGCGGCACTGTGACTTGTGGGAGCCGATGCCGGTTCTTCGGCGGCAAAGGCTTCGAGATCGCTGAAGAAATCGTGTTCTTCCTCGGCAGCCGCAGGTTGTGGTGCAGCTGCAACAGGGACGGTTTCTTCGTCGCCCGGCAGTTCGAGATCTTTGAAGAAGTCGTCCGGTAGTTCGTCGGCGGAATGGGGTTCGCCGTCGTCCACGAATCTCGGGATACCGATTTGCTCGTTCAGCTTTTCCAGTTCGGAGAGCTGGCTGTTGAGTTGTTGCAGGCCTTCCAAGTCAGCAACTGGGTCATGCCCCGCCACGGGTTCGGCTTTGCGGCGCGGTTTGGGATCGCCCGCTTCCATATCGTGTCCAGCCTTGATGCCTTCGCGAGCTTCCATTTCCGACACCATTTGGTCGATTTCTTCTTGCGAGAATTCTTCCATGCTGTCGTCGTCGCGGCGGCGGCGATGGGTGATGAAGTAGGCAGCAGCGCCTCCTAAGCCGAGCACGCCCACACCGGCAGCGGCCAGGAGCGGTAGCGGCATACCGGTTGAGACTTTGTCGGTTGGCTGTTCTTCGACGACGGCAACCACAGGTTTGGATTCCATTGCCGGGATGGCTGGCGGTGCAGCCGGTTCGTTGGCAGCAGCCACTTCGATGGTTTTTTCTGCCTGTGCAGGCAAGGCAGCGCTTTGTTCTTCCGGATTTTGTTCTGCAGCGGGTGCTGCCGGGCTTTCGGCAGCTTTGCCGCTATCGGCGACCAAGGTTTCGCTGTTATCCAGGGTGAGCTGGTTGCCATCCATTTGTACGTTGTTTTCCGGCGGGGTCGCGATCTCAGCCGGGGCGTCGTTCTGTACGAGAGCGACGGGCGGGTTTTGTGCATCATTCGCGGCAATGTTGTTTTCTGCGCCGGGCGTTACAGCAGCAATAGTCTCTTCCGCTTTGGCTGGAATATCTGCTTTGGCAATTCCTGTTTTGCCAGGCGCGCTGTCAGCTTTTTTCTCTTTTTTCGCCGGTTTGTCGTTCGCCGCGATATCGGTATTTTTCGCCGCTTTGACCGGAGCAGGTGCGGTTGCCGCACCCGGATCAGGGATAACCAAGGTACTGCCGACCATCAAGTTGCCCATGTTGTTATGGGCAAAGGAACCCCGGTTGGCGTTGTAGATAGCACGCATCATCTGCTGGATGGATACGTCCTCGGACGGACGCGCGGCGTTGGCAATGGAAAAGAGGGTTTCGTTGTCGCGCACCGGACCGTAGGTACTGCCAACCGCGATGCTGCCCGGTTTGACGTCAGCCGAGTAATAGGAATAACGGCCATCTTCGCTTCGCTTGCTTGGCGGCGGGGTCTGTTTTGCCCCCCCGGCAAGGACGTCATACCCGCCCCAGCCTTCGCTGTTTGGATTGGCAGCACGCAGCGGGGTCGGTTTCCTGTTTTGAGCAAGACGCTCTTTTTCTTTTGCTTTGCGAGCAGCAAGTTCTTTCGCTTCCCGTGCTTCTTTTGCCTTGGCTTTGGCAGCTTCTTTTTCCGCTGCGATACGGTCGTTACGGACAGTTTCGTCTTCAACGGACGCTACTTGCCGGTTGTTCAGGTTGGACGCGCTGAAATCGAGTTTGGATTTTGCGGGCTGTACGGCAGCAATTTGTTCCGGTTCCTGCGCCGTTTCTTTGCACTTTTTGCCTTTTTTGCACTTGGCTTTTGTTGCAGGCGACGTTGCCTCACCTTTCGGCACTTCTGCCAAAGTCGGGGCGCTACCCAAGCCCGGGTTGAGCGGGTCCTGATTGAAGAAGGCGGCGTATTCGCGGGTGATGGTGCTGCCATTGCTGTTGATGGTCAGCAGGAAGTTGAGGAAGGGTTCGCGGATGCCCGTGGTGCTGGTGACGCGGATAACGTAGCCTTTGCCCGATGGCACCAAGCTGAAGCGCAGCTTCTGGTGGATGGGCAAGAGTTCGATGCCGCGCGCGCGGTACGCTGCCGCGCTG
This sequence comes from Cardiobacterium sp. Marseille-Q4385, assembly GCF_916618745.1. GTDB lineage: Bacteria > Pseudomonadota > Gammaproteobacteria > Cardiobacteriales > Cardiobacteriaceae > Cardiobacterium. The sequence continues at coordinate 1,840,723 of NZ_OU745373.1, read as the reverse complement.
GCAAGTTGTACGGTGGCACCTTTGGCGGTGGCGGCGTCCAGGCCGTCCACGCGGATGGTGGCGCTCATGGGCTGGCCGATGCTGGAATTGACTTGGATAGGCCCTAATCCGATGGATGCGGCGACACTGCTGCATCCCAACCCAACTGCCAATGCAACGGCATGGCGCAAACGTGCAGGCGTTTGTTTCCTGTTCATACTGTGCTCCTTCGGCCGTATGGGTACTACGGCGGTATCATAAAAACAACAATGAAATTATATGCAGCCGTAGCTTTACAAGCAAGTAATCTTTTCCACAGTTCATGGCAATTCTGTCGCAAGATAGCGACACACGGCATCACCGATAGCGGCGGTGCCGGAAGATTGTTGCCCGGCTGCAACAAGATCGGCGCTGCGCACCCCGGCAGCGATGCTGTTTTCTACAGCTGCCTCAATCAGGCGGGCGTGTTTTTCGTCGTGCAGGCTGTGACGCAAGAGCATGGCGAGCGAAAGCAGCATGGCATACGGGTTAGCAATGCCTTTCCCAGCAATATCGGGCGCGGAACCGTGCACGGGCTCAAACAGGCCGACGCCGTCTTCGCGCAGGGAGGCGGATGGCAAGAGGCCGATAGAGCCGGTCAGTTGCGAGGCTTCGTCGGAAAGGATGTCGCCGAAAAGATTGCCGGTGACGATAACATCGAATTGTTGCGGGTTGCGCACCAGTTGCATGGCGGCGTTATCCACGAGTAAATGCGTGAGGGTCACATCAGGGAAGTCGGCAGCGGTTTCGGTAACGATGTCGCGCCATAGTTGCGAGCTTTCCAGCACGTTCATTTTATCGATGGAACAGAGGCGTTTTTGCCGTCCCTGGGCGGCGGTGAAGGCGACGCGCGCGATGCGGCGCACTTCGCTTTCGCTGTAACGCAGGGTGTTGTAACCCTCGCGTTCGCCGGCGTCGTTTTGCCCCAGGCCGCGCGGCTGCCCGAAGTAGATGCCGCCGGTGAGTTCGCGCACGATGAGGATGTCCAGCCCGCGCACGAGTTCGGCTTTGAGTGAGGAACGTTCGACGAGGGTGTCCAGTACCCGTGCCGGACGCAGGTTGGCAAACAGGCCGAGGTCGGCACGGATGGCGAGCAGTCCGGTTTCCGGTCGTTGAGAACGCGGCAGGTTGTCCCATTTTGGCCCGCCGACGCAGGCGAGCAGTACGGCATCAGCCGCGCGCGCTTTGGCGCGGGTTTCCGGCGGATACGGTTCGCCGCTGGCATCCACCGCGCAGCCGCCAAGCAGGGCGGTATCGAGGGTTACAGCCAGCCCGGCGCGTTCTTGCAAGAGGCGCAGCACTTTTTCCGCTTCTGCCATGATTTCCGGGCCGATGCCGTCGCCAGGGAGTAACAAGATGTTCTTCATAATATATATCCTCAATTTTCCTCAGAATGACCCGCGTATAACCACGGAAACCGCTGTTTATGCCGCTCTTCAAATGCACGGATGTCGGCGGCGTGTTGCAGGGTCTGGCCGATGTCATCTAACCCGTAGTAGAGCGCGTGTTTGCGGAAATCGTCCACGGTGAACAGGTAGCTGTTCGCGCCGCAGTGTATCCGCTGTGCGTCCAGATCGACGGTAATTTCTACCGCTTCCGCCGCCTGCGTCGCGGCAAACAGTGCTTCGGCGGTGGCTTCTTCCACTTGCGCGGGCAGGACGCCGTTTTTGAAGCAGTTGCTGTAAAAGATGTCGCCGAATGATGGCGCAATCACCGCGCGGAAGCCGTATTCGTCCAGCGCCCATACCGCGTGTTCGCGCGAGGAGCCGCAGCCGAAATTTGCCCCGGCAAGCAGGAATTTTGCGCCCTGGTAGCGCGTTTCGTTCAGCACGAAGGCGGGGTTGGGTGCACGGTCAGGCAGATAGCGCCAGTCGTCAAAGAGGTACTGGCCGAAGCCGCTTTTTGTGATGAGTTTCAGGTATTGCTTCGGCAAGATCGCGTCGGTGTCGATATTGCTGCGGTAGAGCGGAGCGAGTATGCCGCTTTCGGTGGTGAATGCTTTCATAGTAGTTCCCTGACATCAACAAAATGCCCCGCCACGGCTGCTGCTGCCGCCATCGCCGGGCTGACCAGATGGGTGCGCGCACCCTGTCCCTGCCGCCCTTCAAAGTTGCGGTTCGAGGTGGAGGCGCAACGTTTACCCGCACTGAGGCGGTCGGCGTTCATGGCGAGGCACATTGAGCAGCCGGGCGAACGCCATTCAAAGCCTGCTTCCATAAAAATGCGATCCAACCCTTCTGCTTCCGCTTGTGCTTTTACCAACCCGGAACCCGGCACGACCAGCGCCGTTTCAATGCCGCTGGCCACGCGTTTGCCGGCGACGATCTGCGCCGCAACGCGCAAATCTTCAATGCGCGCATTGGTGCAGGAGCCGATGAAGACGGCATCCAGCGGTACGTCGTCAATCGCCTGCCCCTCGCGCAGCCCCATGTAGGCCAGTGCGCGCGCGTAGGCATCGCGCTGGTTGGCGTCGCGCGCGTCATCAAGATGTGGCACATGGCCGCCGACATCGATGACCATTTCCGGCGAGGTGCCCCAGCTCACCTGCGGCGCAATCGCCGCCGCATCCAGCAGCACTTCGCGGTCGAACACGGCATCGGCGTCGCTGACCAGGGTGCGCCAGTATGCTTCCGCCTGATCCCACAACGCGCCCTGCGGCGCAAAAGGCCGCCCGCGCAGAAAGTCCACCGTCGTGTCATCGACCGCGACCAGTCCGGCGCGCGCACCCGCCTCAATCGACATGTTGCACATCGTCATCCGTCCTTCCATGGACAGCGCCCGTACCGCACTGCCGGCAAATTCCAGCGTGTAGCCCGTGCCGCCCGCTGCGCCGATGGTGCGGATGACCGCCAGCATCAAATCCTTGGCGAACACGCCGGCGGGCATTTTGCCTTCGATGCGGATACGCATCGCCTTCGTCTTTTTCTGCGGCAGACATTGCGTGGCGAGGACGTGTTCCACTTCGCTCGTGCCGATGCCGAAGGCCAGCGCGGCGAACGCGCCATGCGTGGAGGTATGCGAATCGCCGCAGACCAACGTCATACCAGGCAAGGTCAGGCCCTGCTCCGGCCCGACCACATGGACAATCCCCTGCCGCTTGTCGAGGCGGTCAAACAGGCGCACCCCAAACTCGGCACAATTCCTTTCCAGCGCTTCTACCTGCGCGCGGGCGACAGGGTCGGCAATGCCGCGTTCCGGGTGCAGCGTCGGCACATTATGATCCGGCACCGCCTGAATCGACGCGGTACGCCACGGCGCGCGCTTTGCCTTGCGCAGACCGTCGAACGGCTGCGGCGAGGTCACCTCGTGTATCAGATGCCGGTCGATATACAGCAGCACCTGCCCTGCGTCCTCGCGCACCACATGCGCCTGCCAAATCTTGTCGTATAACGTTTGCCCTGACATGAAAAAGCCTTCTTATCTTGTTATCTAATGGGAAGAACCCTGTATTTATCCCGCTTGGCGAGCCCAGTCTTTACCCCGCTTGGCGAGCCCAGTATTTATCCCGCTTGGCGGCCGTCATAACATCTCCTGCGCCCACAAATCCTCAAGCGACTCACGGCGGCGAATCAGGCGCGCCTTGCCGTTCTCAATCAGCACCTCTGCCGGACGCGGGCGCGAATTATAAGAACTCGCCATCGAAAACCCGTAGGCACCCGTGCCGCAAATTGCCACCAAATCGCCGCGTTCGCCGTTAATCGGAAAATCGCGCGCGAAGGTGTCGCCCGTCTCGCACACCGGTCCGACCACATCCATCAACCCCGCCCCATCGTATGGACGGCTGACATTCAGCATCGTCGGCCGCACCTGGTACAGCGCCGGACGGATATAGTCATTCATCGCTGCATCCAGCATCAAAAAGCGCCGCTCCGACTGCGCTTTGGTGAACACTACCCGCGACAGCAGCAGCCCCGCATTGCCAACCAGCGAGCGCCCCGGCTGCAAACACAGGCGCAGCGGGCGATCGCCCAAGCGGGACAACAACGCGCGCGACAAATCCGCTGCTGATGGCACCTCCGGCGCATCCTCCGTGGCAATGCCCAGACCACCGCCCATATCGAGATGATCAAGCGGCGCCCCTTCGGCAAGCAGCGCGTCCACCAGCGGCAGTAACGAATCTATCGCCGCCAGGAACGGCGCAATCGAGCGAATCTGCGAACCGATATGACCACCGACGCCGACCACTTTCAGCGACGGCAGTTGCAACGCCTCGCGGTACAGCGCAGGTGCATCCGCAATCGCCACGCCGAACTTGTTGCCGCGCAGGCCAGTCGAAATATACGGATGCGTCCCGGCATCCACATCGGGATTCACCCGCAACGCCACCGGCGCGATCACGCCCGCAGACGCGGCAAGCTCCGCCAGACGCCGCAACTCGGCGGGCGATTCCACATTAAAACAGCCGATGCCGACCGCGAGCGCGCGCGAGATTTCCGCATCCGACTTGGCGACGCCGGAAAAAACCACGCTGGACGGTGCACCACCGGCGCGCAGGACGCGTTCCAACTCGCCGCCGGAGACAATATCAAAACCCGTGCCCGCTTCAGCAAAGAGGCGCAGCAAAGCCAGATTGCTGTTGGCCTTCACCGCATAATACAGCGCCACCTGCCGCTCAAGACCGTGCGCGTGATAGGCGCGCAATGCCGCACGCATCGCCGCCGCGCGGTACACATACAGCGGCGTGCCGAAGGCGTCTGCCAAAGACGCGAGCGACACCCCGTCCACACAGCCGCGCTCGTCCACCCCGGAGAAAAACTCAGCGCGCATCAGACGCCTCCTGCTGTTCAGGCAAATAAAGCGGCCCCTTCTGCCCGCAACCCGCAAACAAAATCGCTACAATGACCAAAAAACACACTCTGCGCATCACTAAACATCCAGAAAAAAGGAAAAAAATTATGACACAGGCCCCGGACCGAATCACGCTGCCCGCCGCAAAAACCGCTACACACAGCATTATCTGGTTGCACGGCCTCGGCGCGGACGGCAACGACTTTGCCCCCGTCATCCCGCTACTCGAACTGCGCCCGACCACGCGCGTCATCCTGCCACATGCGCCCGTGCGCCCGATCACCGTCAACAACAGCATGAACATGCGCGGCTGGTACGACATCAAAAGTTTCGACTTCAACCCCGCCGACGAAGATCTCGCCGCCATCAAAGACAGTGCCGCTGCCATTGCCGCGATCGCCGCTGAAGAACAGGCGCAAGGCATTCCCGCCGACCACATCCTCTACGCGGGCTTCTCGCAGGGCGGCGTCATCGCGCTCTATCACGGCCTGCGTCACCCTTGCGGCGGCATCCTCGCCCTTTCCACCTACCTTGCCGACGCCGCCAACACTCCGGCCGCTGACTGTGACCACTGCCCGCCTATCCTGCAAATGCACGGTACGCAAGACCCCGTCGTCCCCTACCGCCTCGGCAGACTCGCGCACGAACAACTGAAACACAAAGGCTACGCGCCGCAGTGGCACGACTACCCGATGCAGCACCAAGTCTGCCCGCCACAAATCGCCGATATCGCCGAATGGCTGCACGAGCGGGGTTACTGAACCACCAGGCGGTATCCATCTTTATTTAAAAGGCAGACCGGGCGTCTGCTTTTTTTACGTCTTCCGGCAGACGGCAGTGCCGGCGATAGGGTGTTACTGCCGGAGAAGCAGCATAAGAACGTGTTCATTGTCTCAGCCTCTGCTGTAAACTATCGGCATGAACAGAAAAACCTACCCAAGCGATATCAGTCGCGAGCAATTTGCGCCTCTCCTCCCCCTGCTGGAAAGTGCCCGTAAACGCACAGCGCCACGTCAGGTGGACTTGTACGATGTCTTTTGTGCCATTCTCTACCTGCAACGCACTGGCTGCTCCTGGCGCGCTTTGCCGGGCGATTTCCCCAAATGGCGCACCGTGCATTCCTACTTCCAGAGATGGACTGAGCCACGCGAGAGTGGCATCAGCATCCTTGAGGAAGCATTAAAAAAATCAGGTAGTTGCGGAGCGCCGCAAGCAGGGGCATCATGAAGCAACCACTTTCCTGATTATTGATGCGCAGAGTGTGAAGAACACGGATACCGCCATGGAAAAAGGCTACGATGCGGGCAAGAAGGTTAGCGGTATCAAGCGGCATATAGCGGTTGACACGCAGGGTTTGCCGCATGCGCTTGCGGTAACGACGGCGGATGTTACGGATAGAAAAGGCTGCCTGCTAGCATTGGAACGTGGGCGGGATAATCTTGGGGCGGTACAAAAAATCCTTGCTGACGGTGGTTACACGGGTAAGGCATTTGCTTCGTCAGTACAGGAGTTGATTGGTGCGGAGGTAGAGATTGCCAAACGAAACGAATTACACCGCTTTGCGGTATTGCCAAAGCGATGGGTAGTCGAGCGCAGTTTTTCCTGGTTGGAAAAGAACAGACGGCTTTGGAAAAACTGCGAGCGTAAGTTGAGTACCAGTCTGCAAATGGTAGCTTTGGCTTTCTTGGGAGTCCTGCTACGAAGACTATGAACACGCTCTAAGACATGTCCGCAAAAAATGGCGGAATTATCCGAAATGGCATAAAGAATCCATATATGCAACAAAAGCGCATATAAGGTGATATTAAATTCATCATCGTCATTCTTGATTTCAGCATATCTAAAAAAGAAATCCTAAATAGAACTCTACCTGTCTTTATTCTTTAAATAACCGCAGGTTAGCACCGAAAAAATCCGTCTTGACGATTGTTAATATTGCGCCGGAATGCTATTCTGATACCCAATATCCGGCTTGCCGGATTTCTAATTATTGGTAATTGAATAATCGAGATGAGGTAATCCTGATGACTACGGATACAACCTATAACTACCGTGTGGTACGGCAATTTACCTGGGCGGCAATCCTCTTTGCCATCATCGGTATGCTGGTAGGTGTAATCATTGCTGCACAATTACGCTGGCCGACACTCTTCGGCGGCATCGACATCCTGTCCTATGGCCGACTGCGCCCGGTGCACACCAGCGGCGTTATTTTCGCCTTCGGTGGTAACGCGCTTTTTGCCACCTCCTACTACATCGTGCAGCGCACCTGCGGTGTACGCCTCATCTCCGACAAGCTCGCCGCCTTCACCTTCTACGGCTACCAGGCAGTCTTGGTACTGGGTGTCCTCAGCTATATGTTCGGTTATTCGCAAAGCAAGGAATACGCCGAGCTGCCTTGGTTGCTGGACGTTCTCCTCGCCGTTGTCTGGGTCGTTTACGGTTATGTCTTCTTCTGCACCATCGGCAAGCGTAAGGAAAAACATATCTACGTCGGCTTGTGGTTCTATGGCGCTTACATCATCGCCGTCGCCGTGTTGCACATCTTCAACAACCTCGCCCTGCCGATTGACTGGCTGCATTCCTACCCGGTCTATTCCGGCGCGGTTGATGCCATGGCGCAATGGTGGTACGGTCACAATGCCGTTGGCTTCTTCCTCACTGCCGCCTTCCTCGGCATGATGTACTACTTCGTGCCCAAACAGGCGGGACGCCCGATTTACTCCTACCGTCTCTCCATCGTCCACTTCTGGGCACTTATCTCCATCTATATGTGGGCTGGCCCGCACCACCTGCACTACACCGCCCTGCCGGACTGGACGCAATCGCTGGGCATGGCCTTCTCCGTCATCCTCTGGGTACCCTCTTGGGGCGGCATGATCAACGGCATCATGACCCTCTCCGGCGCCTGGAACAAACTCGTCACCGACCCCATCATCCGCTTCCTCTTTGTTGCTCTGTCCTTCTATGGCATGAGCACCTTTGAAGGCCCGATGATGGCCATCAAAGAAGTGAATGCACTGTCGCACTACACCGAATGGACCGTCGGCCACGTCCACTCCGGTGCGCTCGGCTGGGTGGCGATGATCACCATCGGCTCCATCTACCACATGCTGCCGCGTCTCTACGGCAAGACCGAGATGCACTCTACCCGCCTCATCTTCATTCACTTCTGGCTGGCGACCATCGGCATCGTGCTCTATGTCACCTCCATGTGGGTCGCGGGCATCATGGAAGGACTCCTGTGGCGCGAGACCTACCCCGACGGTACCCTCACCTACACCTTTGTGGAAATCCTCAGCAAAAAATACATCTTCTTCTTTGTCCGCTTCCTCGGTGGCTGCTTCTTCCTGAGCGGCGTCTGCCTGATGGCCTATAACTGCTGGAAAACCGCCTTCGGTGCGAAAACCCAGCCCGTTACCACCCTCGAAGCCCAACCCGCATAAGGAAGGAACACCACATGAACATCATGAGCCACGAACGCGTCGAAAAAAGCGTCGTCATCCTCGGCCTCCTCACCTTCTTTGCCGTCATCTGGGGCGGCTTGGTGCAAATCGTGCCGTTGTTCTTTGACGACCAGATGCATCCTAAAGACGGCTACGTCAAACCCTATGAACCGCTGCGCCTTGCCGGTTTCAATATCTACGTGCGCGAAGGCTGCTACGGTTGCCACTCGCAGATGATCCGTCCCTTCCGCTGGGAAACTGAGCGCTACGGTCACTACTCCGTCGCCGAAGAAAGCATGTACGACCGCCCCTTCCAGTGGGGCAGCAAACGCACCGGCCCGGATCTCGCCCGCGTTGGCGGTAAATATGGCGATGACTGGCACCACAAACACCTCACCGATCCGCGCAGCGTTGTGCTTGAATCCAATATGCCCGCCTACCCGTGGCTGAACAAGCGTCCGGCCAACGTCGAACTTACCAAGGCGAGTATCCGCACCAAAATCAAACTGGGCGAACCCTACACCCAGGCGGACATTGACAGCGTGGACGAAGCACTCAAAGACAAAACCGAAATGGACGCGCTCGTTGCCTACCTGCAAGGGCTCGGCATCGCCTTCAAAGAACATAATCGGTAACAGAACATGACAGCCGGCAGCATCGCATGGGTCAAATTCACGACCGTCGTACTCTTCATCTCCTTCATCCTGATGGTCATCCTGCTCTACCTGCCACAGCGCCACAAACCCTATCAGGGCGCAGAAAAACTGGCACTGAAAGATGATGGCGACGCGCCTGTTACCCCACGCTACCCGGAACAAGAAGAACACAAGAGGCAAGAATCATGACAACAGTCAGCATCTTCATCGCGGCAGTCACTATCCTGCACATATTGGGCTACATCGCCCTCGTTTACTGGACAACCCACATCAAAGCGGGCGGCGACGCCAAAGAAGGCGAAATCATCGATCACACCTGGGACGGCGACCTCAAAGAAATGAACAACCCCATGCCGGGTTGGTGGCTGTCGCTCTTCTACCTGATGATTGCCTTCGCCATCCTCTACCTCGTCCTTTACCCGGGCGTCTTTAAAGGCGTCAAAAACTGGACACAAATCAGCCAATACCAGCAAGAAAGCCGCAGTATTGACGCCCAATCCGCCGACTACTTCCGCCACTACGCCGGCAAAAGCACCGAAGAACTGGCGAAAGACCCGGAAGCTCTTGCGACAGGCCGCCGCATCTTTGCGCAGAACTGCGCCGTCTGCCACGCCGGTGACGCCGGCGGTGTCGCCGGTAGCTACCCCAACCTCACCGATAACGACTGGATTTGGGGCGGCACACCGGAAGCCATCATTAACACTATTACCAACGGCCACGCGGGGGCCATGCCGCCCGGCGGTGCACTGGTCGCCATTGATCCGAATAACCCCGCCTGGGCACCGAGCAGCGAAGACCAGAGCAAACTGGATGAAGTCGCCAACTACGTTCTCGCCCTGGGTGGTTACACGCACGACAGCGCTGCCGCCGAAAAAGGCAAAGCCCTGTATGGCACCAGCTGCGTTGCCTGTCACGGTGGCCAAGGTGAAGGCAACCCCATCCTTGGTGCCCCGAAACTGGCCGACCAAATCTGGCTCTATGCCGAAGACGACGAACCCGCCGCCCTCAAAACCTTCATCGAGCAGCAAATTCTGCATCCGCGCAACAACGTGATGCCCGCCTGGAAAGACACGCTGGGAGACGCCAAAATCAAAGTTGTCGCCGCCTACGTCTATTCCCTCAGCCACGAGGCAGACGAAGCAGAAATAGCTGCGGAAAACAAAGCACCTGCGACCGAAGCAACCCCAGCAGCGGAAAGCACCACCGAACCTGCACCAGCCACAGGAACCACCCCGGCGACAGAAACCCCGGCAACGACCGAGCCCGTAACCGCCGAAACTGGTGTGCAGCCCACTGCTGAAACAGCACCGACCGCCGCGCCGCCTGCAAACTGAAATCTCTGTATCAGCAGAACGAAACCCGGAATCCGCTACTGCGAGGTAGCGGATTTTTTATAGCTATACCGGGTAGAACCGATATGGTATCGGCGAGCCTCGTCGGGTTCCCACAGGGCTCTAAAAATCGCGCCGTACACCTGTGCTGTTTTCGCCGTGTTGTCTTTTCAGCTTACAACTAGGATTGATCAGAGAAAGGTTCCTACATTTCTGCGAAATCAGGATAAAAACGAATAAACGCCTCACGGCCTGCATAGGACGTCTGCGTACCGAGACGGGTAACAGAATCGGCGGCGTAATGGTTAGCGGCGGTAATCGCGCGTGCCACGTCGCCGGTTTTAACGTACACGGTGGCGAAGCAGCCGATAAAGGCGTCGCCGGCGCCGGTCGTATCTTTGGCAGTGACATTGACCGGCGGGAAGTGTTGTTCCGTACCGTCTGCGGCCAGCCACAGGGCGCCGCGTTTACCGAGGGTGACGATGACGTTCTTCACCCCCGTATCGCGCAGTGCCGCTGCTGCGGTGCGGATGTCGTCTGCGCTGTCCACCGGCATTCCGGTCAGCAGCGACAGCTCCGTTTCATTCGGCACGATGAATTCGCAGGCTTTGACGTTTTCCAGTACGAGATCGGGTTGGGCGGGGGCGGGATTGAGTAGAACCGGGATGCCGTTAGCCACGCCAAAGCGCACGGCGGCATAGACCGTCTCCGTCGGGATTTCCAGTTGCAACACGATGAGCTTGCATTGGCGGATGTCGGCGGCGGCACGGGCAATATCATCGGCAGACAGTAGCTTGTTCGCGCCCTTGACGATGATGATGGCATTGTGTCCTTCGGGATCAACGAAAATGGGTGCGACGCCGCTGGCCGCCGGGCTTTTCAGGATGTAGCGGGTGTCGATGCCGTTTGCGCGAAAGTTGGCGATAGTGTTGTCGGCAAAGATGTCGTTGCCGACGCGGCTCAACATCAGTACCTCCGCGCCGAGACGGGCGACGGCAATTGCCTGGTTGGCGCCCTTGCCGCCGCAGCCCATTTTGAAATCGGGCGCTTCGACGGTTTCGCCTTCGGCGGGCATACGGGTGATGTAGGCGATGAGATCGACCATGTTGGATCCGATGACGGCGATGTCCATGGGTTACTCCTGGATGGAAGGGGTGGGAGAAGAAGTGTTTGCTTGTTCCGCTAATAATTTGCAGCCGACAGAGGAGCCGATGCGGTTTGCCCCGGCAGCGAGCATCGCTTGGAAATCTCCGGGTGTACGGATACCGCCCGCCGCTTTTACGCCGAAATCCGGACCGACGCAGGCGCGCATCAGGCGGACGGCTTCTATCGTCGCGCCGCCGCTGGAAAAGCCGGTGGACGTTTTGACGAAATCCGCGCCCGCCTGCATGGCAGCGGCACAGGCATGGCGAATGTCATCCGCCGTCAGCAGGCAGGTTTCCAGAATGACCTTGACCAGTGCCCGCCCGGCAGCCGCCTGCACCACGGCGGCAATATCGGCCTGCACTGCCGCCCAGTCGCCGTCTTTTGCAAGCCCGATGTTTATCACCACGTCCAGCTCATCGGCGCCGTTCTCCACCGCATCCCTTGCCGCAAAAGCCTTGACGGCGGATGTGTCGGCTCCCAGCGGGAAGCCGATGACCGTGCAGACCTTGACCGCAGTATCAGCCAGCACCGCTTTGGCGTGTCGGACGCGAGCCGGGTTGACGCATACCGCAAAAAAATCATGCTCACGTGCCTCGTCGCATAGCTGCGTAATCTGCGCCGCTGTTGCCTGCGGCGCAAGCAGGGTGTGGTCAATATAGCGGGACAGCTTCATGGCAACCTCCATTGTGGACTGATAATGGCACCACCATAGCACCAAAGACGACGCCAAGCGGCGCACAGGCAAAAACCCGCACGATAAAAATAAAAAAAGTTTACTATCGCGACCCGACATCAATCCAACAACAGGAGAAAACATCATCATGATGCCGACCGCCCCCAACGCTGACCAGCTCCGCGCCAGAATCCGCCTGCTTGCCAACCTGCTTGGCAAAACCATTGAACGTCAGGCAGGCAGCGACACCCTGCAAACCATCGAATACCTGCGCCAGGGCTACATTGAAGAACGGCAAAACCCCAACCCGGAACGCCGCGCCGCCCTGAAACGCACCATCGCCGCGCTGGATGACGACCGCCTGAAAAACGTCATCCGTGGCTTCAGCCTCTACTTTGCCCTTGCCAACCTCGCCGAAGAAGACCTCCTGCGCCAGGAACGTGCCGCCGCGCGCGAGAGTGGCAGCCTGTGGGAAGGCTCCTTCCACCACACCCTGCAACAATGCCGCGACAACGATCTCTCCCCGGAACAAGTCGCCGAACTCATCACCCAGCTGCGTTTCATCCCCGTCTTCACCGCGCACCCCACCGAAGCACGGCGGCGCACCACCATGAGCATCCTACAAAACCTCTACCGCCTCTGCGACCGCCTCGACCACACTACCGAAAACAGCGCCGCGCGCGAACGCATTCTTAAAGAAGCGGCGGATCTCATCGACCTGCTTTGGGCGTCTGACGAAATCCGCACCCGTAAAACCCTCGTCTATGACGAAATCAACAACGGCCTGCACTACTTCAACGCCAGCCTCTTTCAGGCCATCCCGCAGACCTACCGCAACCTGCGCGAAGCACTGAACCGCATCTACCCCGAACTCAAAAACACCGTGCTGCCGCCGCTCCTGCGCTTTGGCTCATGGATTGGCGGCGACCGCGACGGCAACCCCTTCGTCACCTTTGAAACCACCGAACAGGCCGTGCTGATGCACGCCGACAACGTCCTGCGCTATTACAGCAAACAGCTCAAACACCTGCGCAACCGCCTCTTGCACTGCGCCAGCATCACCGCCATAGACCCTGCCGTAAACGCGCGCAACGAACACTACGCCCGCCTCGGCGTTACCGTCTTCGAATACAACCCCGAAGACTACAGCAACGAACCCTACCGCCGCCTGCTCGTGCTGATGCGCGCCAAAATCCAGCACACCAACCGCTACATCCAGAGCATGGGCGCGGATAAAGCCGCCGCTGAACACGCCTACCACAGCCCGAAAGACTTCCTCGACGACCTCATCCTCATCCGCGACGCGCTCAAACAGCACGATCCCGAACAGGCCGATGGCGACATCCAGGACCTCATCCGCCTCGTGCGCAGCTGCGGCTTCCACATGGCCTCGCTCGACATCCGCCAAGAATCCGTCTATCACACCAACGTCGTCGCCGACATCTTCGCGCATGCGCCCAACCTGCCGGACTACCACAGCCTCGACGAAGCCGCACGCCTCGACATCCTGAACCGGCTGCTTGCCGCCCCCGGTGTGCCGCTCATCTTCGAGAACAACCTCAGCGCCGAGACCCGCGAACAACTCGCGCTGATGCGTACCATCGCCCGCCTGCGCGACCTGGTCGGCCCGCACACCTTCGGCAGCTACATCATCTCCATGACCCACCACGCGAGCCACATCCTCGAAGTCCTCTTCCTGATGCGCTTCGCCGGCCTTTCCGGCCAAGACAGCGAAGGCCGTCCCTACGCCGCGCTGCCCATCGCGCCGCTCTTCGAAACCATCGAAGACCTGAAAGCCATTGACGACATCCTGCCCGTCCTCCTCGACAACCCCGACTACCGCGCCCTCCTCGCCAACCAGGGCGACACCCAAGAAATCATGCTCGGCTACTCCGACAGCAGCAAAGACGGCGGCATCCTCACCAGCGCCTGGCAACTCTACCGCGCCCAGCAAAACATCCTCGCCATCGCGCGCAAATACCACATCAAAACCCGCCTCTTCCACGGACGCGGCGGCTCCGTCAGCCGGGGCGGCGGTTCCACCCACCACGCCATCGCTGCCCAGCCGCCCGGCACCCTGCAAGGCGAAATCAAATTCACCGAACAGGGCGAAGTCCTCTACGCCAAATACGCCAACCCCGAAACCGCCGTGTACGAACTCACCATGGGCATCACCGGCGCACTCAAAGCAAGTAGCACCCGCTTCGCCAAAACCCCGCCCCGGCTCGCAGAGTACGAAACCCTCATCGGGCGCATGGCGGACGCCAGCGAAAAAAGCTACCGCGACCTCACCGACCGCACCGACGGCATCTACCAATTCTTCGTGGACGCCACCCCGGTACGCGAACTGAGCCTGCTCAACATCGGCTCACGCCCGGCACACCGCCGCAAAGGCACACCGACCAAAGAAACCATCCGCGCCATCCCGTGGGTCTTTGGCTGGTCGCTGGCGCGCTTCATGCTGCCTGCCTGGTACGGCGTCGGCAGCGCACTCGCCGCCATCCGCGCCGAAGACCGCCCGCTGATGGACGAAATGCGCGAACAATGGCCGTTCATCGACGCCTTCATCAGCAACATCGAAATGGCCTTCGCCAAAACCGAACTGGCAACTGCGGAAAACTACAGCCAGCTCTGCCCGGACGATGCCCTGCGTGCCACCGTGATGCAGGCCGTCAAAGACGAATACCAAAAAACCCTGGACGGCCTGAATGGTGTACTCAAACAGCAGCACCTGCTCGAACACCAGCCGCGCCTTGCCGCCTCCCTGCGCTGGCGCGATCCCTACCTCGACCCGATTAACCACATCCAGATCGAGCTCTTGCGCCGCAGCCGCGCGAAAAACGGCGAAGATGCGGACGTGAACGACCCGCTCATCCGCTCCATCAACGCACTCGCCGCAGGATTACGCAACACGGGTTGAAATACTCCACACACACCAAGAAAAAAGCAGGCGTAAGCCTGCTTTTTCATGCGCCGGACGGAGGACGTCAGGATTTATACAGTGCATAGTGATCGTTCTGCAATGGATTGAGAAAGCTCAGCAAGAGCAACAGGGCCCGAATGGCAGGTATGGGGTCAGTAGCTGTCCGATGAAGCTACCTGGCTCGCGTTCGAGGTCGCAGCAGTATCCAGTAAGGCGGTCGAAACAGGCAGGGTGGGTGATGTGATACTGCGTAGTTGGTCTTGCACAGCCGCGGCGATAACGCGGTAGGTGCGAGCCTTCGCGTTCAAGGTTATTGTCGTTGTAACTATGCAGTACACCGCTTTTTCACCTTAATTTCTAGGATTGGGGGTATTCCCTGATAGTCCGCGAAGGGGAAATATTTTGATAAGCGCCGTTTTTTTACAGACAAAAAGAAAGCCCCTGATAGGGGCTGATAAGTAGGTGTGGAGGCTGGGGTCGGAATCGAACCGGCGTCCACGGATTTGCAATCCGCTGCATAACCACTTTGCTACCCAGCCTGAATTAAAAGAGCCTCTATATTGAGGCTCAGAAGGAATTTGGAGCGGGAAACGAGGCTCGAACTCGCGACCCCAACCTTGGCAAGGTTGTGCTCTACCACTGAGCTATTCCCGCGTTGTGGGCGCGCATTATAGTGGGATTCTTTACCGGGTCAAGCGATGTTTAAATTATTCTTTTAATATGCTGTTTTTTAAAAACTTTCATATTATCAGACGCGTGTGCACATAGAGCGATTTCTTAGGGCATGTGTATAGTCTTCATAGCAGGGCTCCCAAGAAAGCCAAAACTACCATTTGCAAACTGGTACTCAACTTACGCTCGCAGTTTTTCCAAAACCGCCTATTCTTTTCCAACCAGGAAAAGCTGCGCTCTACTACCCATCGCTTCGGCAATACTGCAAAACGGTGCAATTCGTTTCGTTTGGCAATCTCTACCTCCGCACCAATCAACGCTTGTACCGACGAAGCAAATGCCTTACCCGTGTAACCACCGTCAGCAAGGACTTTTTGTACCGCCCCAAGATTATCCTTGTCACGTTCCAATGCCAGCAGACAGCCTTTTCTATCCGTAATATCCGCCGTCGTTACCGCAATGGCATGCGGCAAACCCTGCGTGTCAACCGCTATATGCCGCTTGATACCGCTAACCTTTTTGCTCGCATCGTAGCCTTTTTCCATGGCCGTATCCGTGTTCTTCACACTCTACGCATCAATAATCAGGAAAGTGGTTGCTTCATGGCGCCCCTGCTTGCGGCGCTCCGCAACTACCTGTTTTTTTTAATGCTTCCTCAAGGATGCTGATGCCACTCTCGCGTGGCTCAGTCCATCTCTGGAAGTAGGAATGCACGGTGCGCCATTTGGGGAAATCGCCCGGCAAAGCGCGCCAGGAGCAGCCGGTGCGTTGCAGATAGAGAATGGCACAAAAGACATCGTACAAGTCCACCTGACGTGGCGCTGTGCGTTTACGGGCACTTTCCAGCAGGGGAAGGAGAGGCGCAAATTGCTCGCGACTGATATCGCTTGGGTAGGTTTTTCTGTTCATGCCGATAGTTTACAGCAGAGGCGAAGACTATAAACACGTTCTAAGACAGTGAACGGCATCAAGCGACATATAACGGTTGACACGCAGGGTTTGCCGCATGCGCTTGCGGTAACGACGGCGGATGTTACGGATAGAAAAGGCTGCCTGCTAGCCTTGGAACGTGGGCGGGATAATCTTGGTGTGGTACAAAAAGTCCTTGCTGACGGTAGTTACATGGGTAAGGCATTTGCTTCGTCAGTACAGGAGTTGATGGGTGCGGAGGTAGAGATTGCCAAACGAAACGAATTACACCGCTTTGCGGTATTGCCAAAGCGATGGGTAGTAGAGCGCAGTTTTTCCTGGTTGGAAAAGAATAGGCGGCTTTGGCAAAACTGCGAGCGTAAGTTGAGTACCAGTTTGCAAATGGTAGTTTTGGCTTTCTTGGGAATCTTGCTACGAAGACTATGAACACGTTCTAAGACCTCACTCTGAAAAGTTTTTAACCCCTGAAATCCTTGCAGCGTAAGGTCTCCCGAGATTTTCAGCATGGAATTTGTCCATTACCTCCACACAAAAAGCTGATTAGCTTGGCACCCCACCTTTCAAGAGGTGGAGTCTTTGCACGCACAAAAAAAGCCCCTCACGCGGGGCGAGGGGCTTGGGTTCATGGAGCGGCTATGTTGTTCGCCAGTTCACAGGGTGCCATAAAGCGCATCATAGGCCTTGGCGGCTTTATGCCAGCCGAAATCGGCGTGCATGGCGTTGTGCTGGATGCCCGCCCATTCTTTGGCGCTCTGCCATTTTTCCAGCATCCGGCCAGCGGCACCAAGCAGGGCATCCGGGGTCGGCTGATGGAAGACAAAGCCGGTTGCACTGTGGTTGGCGATGCTGTCTTCGCTGGCATCAACGACGGTATCGGCGAGGCCGCCCGTCGCCCGCACCAGCGGCAAGGTGCCGTATTTGAGGCCGTAAAGTTGGGTGAGGCCGCAGGGTTCGAAGCGGCTTGGCACGAGGATGACGTCGCCACCGGCGATCATTTGGTGCGAGAGGGCTTCGTTGTAGGTAATGCGCACACCGACTTTTTCCGGATGGCGACCCGCGAGGTCACGGAAGGCAGCTTCGAGATCGGGCGCACCGGTACCGAGGATGGCGAGTTGCAGCGGGCGTGAGAGCAGGCTTTCGGCGGCGCCCAGGAGGATGTCCGCGCCTTTTTGTTCGGTGAGGCGGGTAATCATCACCAGCAGCGGCACGCTGTCATCCGTCGGCAGGTTGAAGGTTTGTTGCAGGGTGTGTTTGTTGGTGCGTTTGCCCTGCATGTAATCCATGGTGTAGGGCTTATCAATATGCGGGTCGGTGCCGGGGTTCCAGGTGGTATTGTCCACGCCGTTCAGGATGCCGGTGAGCCGGCCTTGTGCGGCACGTTCGCCGAGCAGGCCGTGCAGGCCATAGCCGTGTTCCGGCACGGTGATTTCGCGCGCGTAGGTTGGGCTGACGGTCGTGATGTGGTCGGCGTAGTAGAGGCCTGCTTTGAGGTAGGACATTTGCCCGTAGAATTCGAAGCCGTAGGGACCGTACATGTTTTGCGGCAGGCCCAGCTCAATCATGTGACGGCTGTTGAAGATGCCCGCATAGGCGAGGTTGTGGATGGTGAAGACGGTTTTGACCGGCACTTCCCAAGCGGCGAGGTAGGCGGGGGAAAGTCCGGCCTGCCAGTCGTGGCAGTGCAGGACGTCGGGGCGCCACCAGCTATCGGCTCCGGCGGCAAGTGAGGCACCGACCCAGCCGAGGAGGCCGAAGCGCAGGTAGTTGTCGCCGTAGTCGGCGTAGTGCTGGTCGTGGTAGGGGTTGCCCGGACGCTGGTAGAGGTGCGGGCAGTCTATAAGGTAGATGCCGACGCCGTTGTAGTTGACGTAGCGCAGTTCGATGTCGCCCGCGAAGGTGTGGTAGTAGCCAACATGGCCGGTTTCGCCGATTTTTTCCGCAACTTGCGGGTAGAGCGGCAGAACGACGCGCACGTCTTGTCCCGCAGCATGTTGGGCAAAAGGCAGGGCGCCCAAAACGTCGGCGAGGCCGCCGGTTTTGATGAGCGGGTAGAGTTCTGAACATACATGCAGGATTTTCATGATGGGCTCCTCTTGTCAGGTGGTTTTGGTTGGTGGGGTTGGTGGTTCGGATTGTGTTGTTCTGGGGATTAACGGGTAATCCGCGTGGTTGTTCCGCTTGGCGTGGCTATTGGTCAACGGTAAAGATGACGTGGCGATTTGCTGCCGCTGCGCGTTGGTAGAAGTCGCGGACGTTTTGAAACCAGTCCCAGACATAGTCGCAGTCATCTTCACTCAGGGGGTAGCCGTATGCTTTCTCGTCGAGAGCAAAATAGCGGCGGCGGAAGGTTTCTTCGTCTATGGTCATCAGGGCTTGGGCGATGTCCTGTACTTGTGCCGGTGTTTTCAGGCTGATGATGTAGGTGTCGTCTTCCCCCCCACCGATAAGGATTTCACCGCCTATCACGGTGTGGTTGAGCGGGTATTCGCCATTTTGGTATTCCAGTCGCCCATCCGTCAGAAGGCGGTGCATGGCGTCCCAGGCTTTAGCGCTTTCTGCGCTGTGTTCCCCGCCTTCTTCGCCGAGGTAACGCGCTTCGAGGTTAGCGAGGTAGTTTTGTAGTGCTTCTTCGTCGTGCAAGTCCGTTTGGCGCAGTTCGGCCATGTCGTCGGCATTGAGTGCGAAATGTACACCTAAGCAGCTCATGGTCTATCTCCAATTGGTTTTTGTTCAAATTGTGTGGTTGTTCCGCTTGGTGGGGTTGTCTCTACGCGGTTCTCTTACCTATCCCCTCCCCCAATGGAGGAGGGGTTTTTCTATATCAGCGAGAAGCCGCGTGGTGAGTTATTGTTCGGCGGCTTCCTCCGCTTGTTTTTGTTCGGCGGCTTCCTCCGCTTGTTTTTGTTTAGCGGCTTCCTCCGCTTGTTTTTGTTTAGCGGCAAGGGCAGCCAGCATGGTTTTGGTGACGAGGACGACGCCGCCTTTGCTGACGCGGAAGCGCTGTTTGTCCAGCTCGGCATCAACGCCGATTTGCATGCCATCCGGGATGCCGCAGTTGCGGTCGATGATGCAGCGGCGCAGTACGCAATTTTTGCCAATGCGCACTTGTGGCAGGACGACGGCGTATTCGATGTGGCTGCCTTCGGCGACCTGGACGCGGTCAAAGATGACGGAGTTACTGATTTCCGCATCGGTAATCACGCCGCTGCCGCCAATCAGCGAGTTGTCGATGGTGCGGGTATGGTTGTGCTTGTAGAAGAATTTGGTCGGTGCGGTTTGTTTCGGCACGGTACGGATCGGCCAGCTTTCGTCGAACATGTCGAGTTGCGGGTATTCGCTGACGAGGTCAATGTTCGCGCTCCAGTAGCTGTCGATGGTACCCACGTCGCGCCAGTAGATGGTGCCCTGGGTGTTGCGGCCCTTGCTAGATTTTTCGAAGGGGTGGGCGTAGAGCACACCTTCGCGCACGGCGGCCGGGATGACGTCGTTACCGAAGTCGTGCGAGGTGTCGGGGCTCGTCGCTTCGCGTTCGAGGACTTCGTAGAGGTAGTCGGCATCGAAGACGTAGATGCCCATTGAGGCCAGTGATGAGCCGGGGCGGTCGGGCATGGCGGGTGGGTCTTCGGGTTTTTCAACGAAGGCTTTGACTTTGAGTTTTTCGTTCACCGCCATGACGCCGAAGGCGACGGCTTGTTCGCGCGGGACTTCGATGCAGCCGACGGTGGCTTTGGCGCCCGAGGCGATGTGGTCACGCAGCATTTGCATGTAGTCCATTTTGTAGATGTGATCACCAGCAAGTATGAGGACGTATTTGGGCCGGTAGTGTTCTTTCATGATGTGCACGTTTTGCCACACGGCATCGGCGGTGCCCCGGTACCAGGTTTGGTCATTGAGCTGCTGACGCGCCGGCAGCATATCGACGAACTGGTCGCGTTCGCGCGGCAGGAAGGACCAGCCGTGTTGCAGGTGGCGCAAGAGTGAGTGCGCTTCGTATTGGGTGATGACGCCGATTTTGAGGAGACCCGAGTTGATGCAGTTAGATAGCGCAAAGTCGATGATGCGGTGACCACCGCCAAAGTACACGGCCGGTTTGGCACGCTGATCGGTCAGCTCGTAGAGGCGTGAGCCGCGTCCGCCGGCCAGGATCAGAACCAGGGTTTGGTTGGCGATTTCTTCGGTGGAAGGCAGGGTATTTTCTTTGGCACTCATGTTTGTCTCCGTTATGTTGCCGGTTGTGTTTTCGCGTTGTTTTTGCGCAGGATGGTGATTCCTTTGTGGGCAAGGGTAGCGCGGTCGTTTTCTTGGGTATAGCCGTCGTCAGCGAGCAGCGGTTGCCACGAGCCTTCGGGTAGGCAGTAGGTTTGCGGGCAGCGGTTGGCATTGATAAGCAGCAGGTAGTTGTCCTGCAACGCCAGCACCAGCGCTTTGCTCGCTTCGTTGTGCCAGTCGGCATCTTGCATCGGTTGTCCGTCTGCGGTGTACCAACGGGCGTTGTCGTGGTGCCACCAGCTGTCATACACACCTGCTTGCGCCAGCTCGCGGCGCAGGGTGATAAGGGTGCGGACGTATGGCACCAGGGGAGCCGGTTTTTCCCAGTCCAGCCAAGTGGTTTCGTTGTCCTGGCAGTAGCTGTTGTTGTTGCCGTGCTGGGTGTGACCGAGTTCGTCGCCGGCGAGCAGCATAGGAACGCCGTTGGCAAGTAACAGACTGCTCAACAGGGCTTTTTGGCTGTGGTAGCGGGCGAGGTTGATGGCGGGGTCGTCGCTTTCGCCTTCGATGCCGTGGTTCCAGGAGAAGTTGTGGCTGTCGCCGTCGCGGTTGTCTTCGCCGTTTGCTTCGTTGTGTTTGTAGCTGTAACTGGTGAGATCGCGCAGGGTGAAGCCGTCGTGGGCGGTGTTGAAGTTGATGGAGCTGTACACGCCGCGCCAGTCGTGGCGGTAGATGTCGTCACTACCGGAGAGGCGCTGCGCCAGCGCGCCAAGCCAACCGTTTTCCCACAACCAGAAGCCGCGCATATCGTCACGATAGCGGCCATTCCATTCGGAAAATCCCTGCGGGAAGCCGCCGAGGTTGTAGCCGTCGGAACCGGTATCCCAGGGTTCGGCGATGTGTTTGCAGCGCGAGAGCACGGGATCCTGGCGGATGGCGGTGAAAAAAGCGGCGTAAGGGTCGAAGGTCGGTTTCCGCCCCAGGGTGGCGCCAAGGTCGTAGCGGAAGCCGTCAATGTGGAATTCTTCGACCCAGTAGCGCAGGCTGTCGAGCATCCAGCGCAGGACGTGCGGTTCGCTGGCATTTAGGGTGTTGCCGCAGCCGGTGTTGTTGATGTAGTCGCCATGCGCGTTCTGCCAGTAGTAGAGGCGGTTGTCGATGCCGCGCTGGCAGAGCATGGGGCCGTGGATATCCTGCTCGGCGGTGTGGTTGTAAACGACGTCGAGGATGACTTCGATGCCTGCACGGTGCAGGGTTTTGACCATGTCGCGCAGGTCATCGTGGCTGCCGTAGCGGCGGTCAGGGATGTTGTGCGCGTAAACGTTGTAGCCCCAGTAGTTGCTCATGCCGCGCCGTTGCAGGTGGACTTCGTCAAGGTGCTGGCTGATGGGCAGGAGCTCAACGGCGGTAATGCCGAGTTCTTTGAGGTGGCGGATGCTGGCTTCGTGCGCAAGTCCGGCGAAGGTACCGCGTATGGCTGGCGGGATAGCGGGGTTACGCTGGCTGTAGCCTTTGACGTGCAGTTCGTAAATGATGGTGTCGCGCCACGGGGTGCGCAGCGGAACGTCGCCTTCCCAGTCGTAGTCGCTGGGAGCGACGACGATGCTTTTCGCCGCTACCGCCGCGTTATCGCGCGGGTCCGTATGGTGATAGAGCGCGAGTTCGTCCGCCGTGCGGTATTCGGGCAGGTGGTTCAGCGCGCGGGCGTAGGGATCCAGCAGGAGTTTCTGCGGGTTGTAGCAATTGCCCGCTTCCATCGGACCGTCCACACGCCAGCCGTAACGCTGCCCCGCTTTGATACCTGCCACGAAGATGTGCCAGATGTCGTCGCTGCGGTTCTGCACGTCAATGCGGGTCTCCACCCCATCCCGGCCATAGAGGCAGAGGGTCACGGCGCTGGCATGGCGACTGACCAGCGCGAAGTTCACCCCGCTTTTGCCGTCAACGGTGGTGAGATGGCTGCCGAGCGGATAGGGTTGCCCGCGATGGCAGAGCAGCGGCGGGCGTTCTATTTTCATGCTTCTGCTCCGTTTTCACCTTCGTAGGCCAGGAAGATGGTACCGAGCGGCGGCAGGGTGAGGTTGAGCGATTGGCCCCTGCCGTGGCTGGGAATATCGTCCGTCACAAGGTGTTTGCCGCCGCTGACGCCACTGCCGTTGTACTGGGTGTCATCGGAGTTGAGGATTTCGCGGTAGTGTCCCGCCTGGCTGACGCCGATGCGGTAGTTTTCACGCGGCACTGGGGTGAAGTTACTGACGATGATGACGGGTTTGCCGTCGCCACCGTGGCGGGCAAAGGCGATGACGGATTGTTCGGCGTCATCCACCACCAGCCATTCGAAGCCTTCCGGATTGCAGTCTTGTTTCCACAATGCCGGGTGTTCCTGATAGGCGTGGTTAAGATCGCGCACCCATTTTTGTACGCCTTCGTGCCAGCCGCCGTATTGGGGCTCAAGCAGGAACCAGTCAAGGCTTTCCTGGTAGTTCCATTCGCGACCCTGGGCAAATTCGCCGCCCATGAAGAGCAGTTTTTTGCCCGGATAACCCCACATATAGCCGTAGTAGGCGCGCAGGTTAGCGAATTGCTGCCAGCAGTCGCCCGGCATTTTCGAGAGCAGCGAGCCTTTGCCGTGCACGACTTCGTCATGCGAGAGCGGTAGCACGAAGTGTTCGCTGTACTGGTAAATCATGCCGAAGGTGAGCAGGTTGTGGTGGTATTTGCGGTGCACCGGGTCTTCTTGCATGTAACGCAGGGTGTCGTTCATCCAGCCCATGTTCCATTTGTACTGGAAGCCAAGGCCGCCACTTTCGGTCGGATGGCTGACACCGGTGAAAGCTGTGCTTTCTTCGGCAATAGAGGCAACGCCGCGCTGTTCGTTTTGCAGGATGGCGTTGGTGCGTTGCAGGAAGTTGATGGCTTCGAGGTTTTCGCGCCCGCCGTAGCGGTTCGGGATCCATTCGCCTTCTTTACGCGAGTAATCGCGGTAGATCATGGAGGCGACGGCGTCCACACGCAGGCCGTCCACACCGTAGTGTTCGATCCAGTAGAGGGCGTTGCCGGTCAAGAAGTTGCGCACTTCGTGGCGGCCAAAGTTGTAGATGAGGGTGTTCCAGTCCTGATGGTAGCCTTCGCGCGGATCGGCGTGCTCGTAAAGCGGGGTGCCGTCGAAGCGGTTAAGACCGTATTCGTCAGTCGGGAAGTGGCCAACAACCCAGTCAAGGAGGACATGGATGCCCGCATCGTGGGCTTTTTCGATGAAGTCGCACAATTCTTGCGGAGTACCGAAGCGGCTGGTCGGCGCATAGAGTCCGATCGGTTGGTAGCCCCAGGAGCCGTCAAACGGGAATTCAGCAACGGGTAACAGTTCGATGTGGGTAAAGCCCATCTCTTTGACGTAGGGGATGAGTTCGTCGGCAAGCTGGGCGTAGCTGAGCCAGAAGTTGTTTTCGGGGTTTCGGCGCCAGGAGCCGAGGTGGACTTCATAGATGCTGATCGGCGCATCAATGCTGTTCGCGGTGATGCGTTCAGGGTCATAGGGCTGGCGTTCCGGCAGGCGGGTAACGACGGATGCGGTATCCGGTCGCAGTTGCGCGCCGAAGGCGTAGGGGTCGGATTTCAGGCGGATGTTACCGTTCACATCCAGGATTTCGTATTTGTAGAGCGCGTGCTCGCCGATGCCGGGGATGAAGATGTCCCAAATGCCGCTTTGCGGGTGAAAACGCATGACGTGGCGGCGGCCATCCCACAGGTTGAAGTCGCCGACGACGGAGACGCGCCGCGCATTCGGCGCCCAGACACTGAAGCTGACCCCCGCGACACCATCGATTTCAACGAGGTGCGAACCGAATTGTTCGTAAGGCCGTAGGTGGGTGCCTTCGGCGAGCAGCCAGTTGTCGTAGTCGTGCAGGGTAGTGCCGAAGCGGTAGGGGTCTTCAATGATGACGGTGTTTTTGTCGCCGTAGCGGACTTGCAGGAGGTAACGGCGCACATCCGCTTCGAGGCGGGCTATAAAGAAACCCCGCTCATCCAGGAGGCTCATGTCGGCCAGCACTTTTTTCGGGTTGTCATGATCAAGCACGCGCACGGCCTCGGCACCGGGCAGGAGGACGCGCAGGGCAGTGCCATTGCTGTTTTCATGCGGCCCCAAATAAGAGAAGGGGTCAGCAAAGGTGCCAGAAAACAGTTGATCTATTAGGTATTTATCGACGGATGTCACTTCGATTCCTCCGGTAGTAGTAGTGATGGCGGTGGTAGCGGCCGTGATAGGGAGCGGCTCGCGTGGTTGGGCACGAGTGGCGACGATTTGCCGCAGCATGTCATGCAGTTGGGGGTTTTTGCCCATGGCAGCGGTGTCTTCCGGCAGGCGGTAGCGCCAATTGGGATAGGTATTGGCGATGCCGGGGATGTTGAAGGAGGCGGTGACGCCCAAGAGGTTTTCCGGCTGGATGGCAAAAAGGCGACTGCGACTCATCGCCACGAAGCGGTGCAGCGCCAGGGTGATGGTGTCATCAAGTTTGCCGCCGTCTTCACTTTCATTCAGCAGTTCGGTCTGGTGTAGCGCAGCGATGATTTGCCCTTTGCGGCTTTCGCGCTGGGCGAGCAGGTTCTGGTATTGGGCATCGCTGGTGAAGACGCCAAGACGCTGCATGGTGTCGAGATCGTTCTTTTCCCAGTAACCGGCGAGCGGCGCGAGATCGTGTGTGCTGACGACGGCCAAGGCGTGTTCCGGATATTCTTCCGGCAACAGATAGCGCGCGCCGTTATGGTTGAAGTACATCACGCCGTAGGAATAGACGCCGTATTCACCGAGAGCGACGCGCATTTCGTCCGGCACGATACCGAGGTCTTCGCCGACGATGACGCAGCGGGCGCGGCGACTTTCGAGGGCAAGGATGGCCATCAGTTCAGCCAGCGGGTAGCGCACGTAAGCACCGAGATTGGCGCTGTTGCCGTAGGCAATCCACCATAGGCGGTGCAGCGCCATGACGTGGTCGATACGCAGGACGCCGTAATAGCGCATGTTGGCGCGCAGCATATTGATGAAGATTTGATAGCCGCTGCGTTTCAGGCGTTGCGGATGCAGCGGCGGCAGCCCCCAATTCTGCCCGGCGGGACCGAATTCGTCCGGCGGCGCACCGACCGAGACTTGTAGGCAGTACATATCGCGGTGCATCCAGGTATCCGCCCCGCCGCGCGAGACGCCGACGGCCAAATCGCCATAGAGGCCGAGAATCATGCCCTGTTCACCGCAGTAATGACGCAGGTTGTCGAGCTGATCGGCCAAAAGCCATTGCAACCACATGTAATAACGGATGTCTGCCTCATGCGCAGCGGAGAAAGCGAGGACCGCGGCACTATCGGGATAGCGGTAAGCCTCCGGCCAGCCCAGCCAGCCGACACTGTCTTCACTGAACGGCACGGTGGCGTTCTGCGCGTAGAAGTAGTGATCCAGCGCTTCAAAGGTGCCGTAGAGACGCAACTCGCGCCCCTGTTCTTCGACGAATTTGGCAAAAGCTTCGCGTGCGGCGGCAAAGATAGGGTCATCGCTATCACAGAAGTCGCGGAAGACGAGATATAGCGCGCGCAGCTTGAAAGGCAACACCTGCGCATAATCCACCCATTCGGCGGCCCGTAGTTCGGCTAGTTGCTTCTGTGTCGCAGCTTCGTTGTACCACGCCTGCGCCGAAGGCGAGATGTGGAAGAGCCGCATGTCGTCAATGTCGAGATAGATAGGGTTCAGCCAACGCCGTGAAGAGGGGCTGTATGGGCTCGCCCAATTAGGATGGGTGGTAAAGAGGGCATGCAGCGGGTTGATACCGATGAAATCGATGCCATCGGTGGTGAAATCGGCCACCAAGCGGCGTAAATCCCCGAAATCTCCAATGCCCCAGTTGTGCTGTGAACGCAGACTGTACAGCTGCACATTGATTCCACTCAACCGCTCGCCGCGCCGTAATGCCGCCGGCTGGTACACGGAATGCGGAGCAACGATCAGCAGGCAACGCCGCATTTGGTGTGCGCTGTGCAGTTCCAGCGAGTAATAGCCGCTGGGCAGTGGCGGCAGCTCAATGCGTCCACCCTCCATCATGATGGACGAACAGGGAATACTCTGCCCGTGTTCATTCAAAAGGAAGACCGCTGCCACGCGTGGCAACAGCCCGCCAATCGGTAGCAATGCCACCATTTCTGGCAACACCGTGAATACTTCGTCGAAATGCACACTCGTGGAGAGGTGCTGTCCGGGAGCGGTAAGGATAGCTGCCAGCGAGGACAACACTTCATCAGAAACGCGCACAAAACTGCCGTCTGCGGCAAAGTAATCCGTTTCAATTCCCAGCAACCTGAACTGTTCGCTGTTCATGACGCGCTCCTGGCCGTCTTCTCTAACGGTCGTGTTAATTTCACATAATGTAAAAATAACACATCCGTATGCAATGTCTAACAAAAAAACACACGACATTGTTTTATCAACAATTAAATCCCCAAGCTAACGTGTTTTTTTGTGCGAAAACACTGCTACCCGCCTGTTATTTAAGAACATGTACACCAGCAAAAGCATTTGGCAATGAAATGTTAAGCCGCTAGAATAATTGCCCTCATAATGTCCAACTCACCCATCGCGAGAAGAGAAATACCGTGAAAGACCTCATCCTGTCGGGACTGACCAGCGCCCTGCAAGCGGTTGCGCATGAGCGCGCCATTGACGCAGAACTACTTGATTTACCAAAGGAACTGGAACGCTGCAAAAATCCTGATCATGGGGATTTTGCCAGCAACGTTGCCCTGCAAAACGCCAAAATTTTCAAGAGCAACCCGCGTCAACTCGCAGACGCCATCGTTGCCGCCATGCCACAGGACGCGGGCATCGCTGCACTGGAAGTCGCCGGACCGGGATTCATTAACATACGTCTCGGCGGCGGTCATGACAGCGCCGTGTTGGTCAACATCGTCAAAGAAGGCGAAAACTTCGGCCGCCATCAGGCGGAAAACCCGCAAAAAATCCTGCTGGAATTCGTCTCGGCCAACCCGACCGGACCATTGCACGTCGGCCACGGACGCGGTGCTGCTTATGGCGCGACGCTGGCCAACATCCTGCGTGCCAACGGGCATCAGGTGGACAACGAATACTACGTCAACGACGCCGGGCGGCAGATGGATATCCTCGCCCTGTCTGTCTATTGGCGCTACATGCAGCACTGCGGTGGCAACTATGCCCTGCCACAGGGCATCTACCAGGGCGACTACGTTATCGACATCGCCCGCGAACTCTACGCTCAACAGGGCGAAGCGCTCTACCGCACCCCGGAAAATTGGGTGCCGCCACACCCTGATACATGGACGGCAGAAGCGGTGGACAACGGCGAACGCGACGCCTGGATTGACGCCGCCATTGCCGCGCTGAAAGCAACATTGGGCGAAACGGATTACCGCATCGTGTTCGAAGCCGGACTTGATGCCGAAGTTGCCGACATCCGCGAAGACCTGCTGCAATTCGGCGTACGCTTTGACCGCTGGTTTTCCGAACATTCCCTCGTCACCAGCGGACGCATCGCGGAAATGCTGGACGTGCTGCGCGCACGTGGCTACCTCTACGAAAAAGACGGCGCCCTGTGGTTCCGTGCCAGCGACTTCGGCGACGAAAAAGACCGCGTCGTGCGTCGTGAGAACGGCGTAACCACCTACTTCGCGTCCGATATCGCCTACCACTACGATAAATACGAGCGCGGCTATGACCACATGATCGATATCTTCGGCGCCGATCACCATGGTTACATGGCGCGTGTCCGTGCCTCGCTTGCTGCCCTCGGTTTGGAACCGGACAAACTCACCATCGCCCTGGTGCAGTTTGCCGTGCTCTACAAAGACGGGGCAAAAATGCAGATGTCCACCCGCAGCGGACAGTTCGTCACCTTGCGCGACCTGCGTGCACAAGTCGGTTCGGACGCTGCGCGCTTCTTCTACGTCATGCGCCGCCCGGAACAACATCTGGATTTCGATCTTGACCTCGCCGTCTCGCACAGCAAGGATAACCCCTACTACTACGTCCAGTACGCGCATGCGCGCACCAGCCGCGTCCTCGAACGCGCCGCAGAAGCGGGGCTCACCTTCGATCCGCAGGCAGCACTTGCCGAGCGGGAACGCCTCGCTGAGCCGGCCGAAAAAGCGCTGTTGCGCGAACTCGCCCGCTACCCGGACACCATCGCTGCTGCCGGCAGCCAAATGGCAGGGCATCTCGTCGTCAACTACCTGAAAGAACTCGCAGGAGCTTGGCACCAATACTACGACGCCGGGCACAAAGTCCTGCACGACGACCCTGCCGTACGCGACGCCCGCCTGCTGCTCACCCACGCCGTGCGCCAAGTGCTGCGTAACGGTCTCGACATCATCGGCGTTGCCGCCAAGGAAAGGATGTAATGGCCAGAAAGCGCAAAAACCAAACCAAGGACAACTATATCGCTGCCCGCCTGCTCGGTGGATCGATGATGGCCGTCGTGCTCATCGTCTTCGGCTTCGTCCTTGGCAACATGTTTGGACAAAAAGACGGCCACGACACTACCACTGCGCGTGCCCAATCGCCACTGGGCAAAGCCACCCAACCGCGCCCATCCATCGGTGCCGCCCGTCCCGTCAACCGCAGCGGCGAGCCCAAATATTCCTTCTACGACGAACTGCAAAAACGTAGCAACGAAGTTCGCTTGGCTCCTCCGCCACCGCCGCTCCCTGTGCCGGAAGCCGTTAGCCTCAGACCGGTCAAGACACAACCGGAAACCGTCACTAAAACCAAACCGACGAAAAAGACCGCTGCCGAAAAACTGACCGAAGCACCTGCCGCCAAGCCCGCAGCAGCAGGCAAAGTGGCGAAAACACTGACAGAACCCGCAAAACCGGTAAAAAAAACCGCCGCTGAACGCCTGACCGCACCGCCAGAGCCTGGCGGCAAAGCCACTGCTAAAGCGGACAGCAAGTCCGGCAAAACCGACACCGCTGCTAAAACAGACGCCAAACCGGCAAAAGCCGAACCGGCAGCCAAAATAGCCAAAACGGAGAACAAACAACCCGCCAACAGTCGTCTGACTGCTCCGCCAGAACCCGTCGGCAAAACCAGTGCGAAAACAGACGGCAAACCTGTCGCCAAGGACAGCAAGGAAACCGCCACAAACAGCAAAGACAAAGACGCTAAAAAAGCCCAGCCTGTTACCGGCAAGCGGACAAATTATCGCATCCAGGTCGGCGCTTTTAAAAACAAGGCACAAGCGGAACAACTGCGCGCCAAAATGGCTCAACGTGGCTTACCGGTGGACATCCGTCCGCCAAGCGACAGCAACAAGCTCTACCTCGTACAAATCGGCCCTTACGCCAGCGAAAGCCAGGCTACCAACATCCAGGCCAAACTGAAAGCGGACGGACAGGCCGCCCAACTGAAAACCTTTAACAGCGGCACCGACGGCAAATAACGATGACACTGGAACTCTGGCATTACCTGCTGCTTGCCGTTCTCGGCGTTATCTGCGGTGTTATCAACGTCATGGCGGGCGGCGGCTCCAATATCATCCTGCCGGCCATGATGATGATGGGCTTCCCGCCGCAAGTGGCGAATGCTACCAACCGCATCGGTATCATCCTGCAAAGCATCATTGGCGTGCGTGGCTTTTACCGCGCAGGCAAACTGCCGACGCACGACCTGCCTGGTATCCTTGCCCCAACCATCATTGGTGGTATCTGCGGCTCCATCATTGCCGCCTTTGCCCCGCACGACCTGATCAAGCCGCTCCTGCTCGGCACCATGCTGGCCATGGCCGGCATCATGCTTTTCGTGCCATCCGTGGTCATGCCGCCGGCCGGTACCGTACCGCTCACCGTCAAAGAAAGCGGCCCGCGCGCCTGGTTCTGGTTGTGGCTCGGCGGCGTCTATGGTGGTTTCGTGCAAGCAGGCGTCGGCTTCGTGCTGATTACCGCCATTGCCGGCTGCCTGCGTTACGACATCGTCCGTTCCAGCGCCCTGAAACTCGCCTGTACCCTCTTCTTCACCCTGCCCGCCCTCGTCATCTTCGTCGCGCGCGGTCAAGTCGAATGGCTGCCGGGCATCGTCCTCGCTGCCGGCAACATGATTGGCGCCCATTACGGCGTGCGCCTTGCCGTCAAAGTCCAGCCAAAAACCCTCAAATGGGTCATGTTCCTGATGACCCTCGTGGCAGTCGTTGCCGCTTTCCTGAAAAAATAACGTCAACCCTACCCAAGGAGTCCCCATGACCCAGCACATCCAATGGAACAAAACCCTGTCCGCCGAAGGCCTTGCCGCCTTGCAACAACCGGGTGGCGTCATCGTCTGCCCGACCAAAGTCGGCTACATCATCATGGCGACCGACAAGGCGGGCCTGGAACGTAAATTCGACGCCAAAGAGCGCAAGCGTAACAAACCCGGCGTCGTCCTATGCGGCAGCATGGAGCAACTGCGTGCGCTAGCCCAGCTCAATCCTGAAATCGAAGCCTTCTACCAAAAACACTGGGACGAAGACATTCTGCTCGGCTGCATCCTGCCGTGGCGGGAAGACGCCAAAGCGGCGTTGACCAAAGACGGACGCGAAGAGTTGATGATGGACAAACGCGGCACCAGCTGCTTTGTCATCAAATTTGGTGTGCCGGGCGAACAACTGGCCGAACACCTGTGGCGCAGCGAAGGCAAGATGATCTACGCCTCATCCGCCAACCCGTCCGGCAAGGGCAATCGCGGCAAAGTTGAAGGCATCGGCGAGCGCATCGAGAGTAAAGTGGATCTAGTAATAGAGGCCGACGACTACGTTGCTTCCATCCAGCCGGATAAAACCGTGGAAACCCGCTACGAGCAGGGCGTGATGGTGTCAATGGTCGATAAAGACGGCAAACTCGTCCCCGAACAGAAAGGCGAACGCAGCGTGCATCCCTGCCCGGTTGTCATCCGCAAAGGCCTCGCCATCGACCGCATCATGATGCACCTCGCCGACGGCTTTAACACCTGGGACTACCGCCACGGTGAATACTACTGATGAAACGTGTCATGACTGCATGGGACGACTTCCTCGCCCCTGAATTTGCCCACATCGTCGATCTGCTGCAAGAACTGCCACACAGCGAAGCCCAATTCGTCATCCTTGACCGGCACAACGAAAACGATAGCTTCATTCAGGCGACACTGGCAAACCCTGAGCAGGACGAAAACAGCTGCTTCCTGATCGAAACCCGCCGCTACGAGAGCGACGGCAGCTGGCGGCACTATCGCCGCTTCAGCGCGAACGCGACGGAAGCCCTGCCCTACTTCGCGCAGTTCTACCGTGACGAACCCTTTGCCGCCGATGGCTGGGAAGACGTCAGCGACGAATTCGAGGACTGAGCGATGCGGGTGCGCGTCAAAATCTGCGGTCTGACCCGTCTTGAAGATGTGCAGGCGGCAGTGGACGCAGGTGCGGACGCGCTCGGTTTCGTCTTCCATCCACGCTCGCCACGCCACCTCGACCTCGCCCAGGCAGAGCGTCTTATCGCCGCCGTACCACCGCTGGTCAGCGTCGTCGGCCTCTTCGCTGATGCCGATGCCGATACCGTGCGCGCCACCTGCGCCGCGCTGCCGCTGGACCAGCTGCAATTTCACGGTTTTGAAACCGCCGCCTACTGCCGCCAATTTGGTCGTCGCTGGTACAAAGCCGTACCGATGCGCGACCTTGGCGATGCGCAAGCGGTCACGGACTGGCTCGCAGCCTACCCCGACAGCAGCGGTTTCCTTTATGACACTTACGGCAAAAGCCACAGCGGTGGCAGCGGTACGGCCTTTGATTGGGGCAAATTGCCCGCCCATTGCGCACCTCGCCTCCTCGCCGGCGGCCTGAACCCCGACAATGTCGCCGCCGCTATCCGGGCCTGCCATCCCTTTGCCGTGGACGTATCCAGCGGCGTGGAAAGCGCGCCCGGCATAAAGTCCTCTGCTAAAATGCAGCGCTTCATTAATGCAGTACATAACGCCTATGACGACTAACACCTACCCAGACGCGCGCGGTTACTTCGGCCGCTATGGCGGCCAATTCGTCGCCGAAACCCTGATGCAGGCCGTCCTGCAACTACAAGACGCTTACAGCGCCGCGCAAAATGACCCCGCCTTCTGGGCGCGCTTCCGCCAAGAACTTGCCGACTATGTCGGTCGCCCTTCCCCCCTTTACCATGCCAAACGCCTCAGCGATAAAAACGGTGGCGCGGAAATTTGGCTGAAACGCGAAGACCTGAACCACACCGGCGCACACAAAATCAATAACACCATTGGTCAGGCCCTGCTCGCCGAGCGCCTCGGCAAGCGCCGCGTCATTGCCGAAACCGGCGCCGGACAACACGGCGTGGCCAGTGCCACTATCGCCGCCCGCCTCGGTATGGAATGCATCGTGTACATGGGTGCCGATGACGTCATCCGTCAGGCGCCGAACGTGTACCGCATGAAACTGCTCGGCGCGACCGTCGTTCCCGTGACTGCGGGCAGCCGTACCCTGAAAGACGCGCTGAACGAAGCCCTGCGCGACTGGGCGGCCAACGTCGATAACACCTTCTACATCATCGGCACCGCCGCCGGTCCGCACCCCTATCCCATGCTGGTGCGCGACTTCCAGAAAATCATCGGCGAAGAAGCCAAAGCACAGGCGCAGGCCCACTTCGGCGCCCTGCCCGATGCCGTTGTTGCCTGCGTCGGCGGCGGCTCAAATGCCATCGGCCTCTTTTACCCCTTCTACAACGATCCCGTCGTCCTCTACGGCGTGGAAGCGGGCGGACACGGCCTCGCCAGCGGTGAACACGCCGCTCCTTTAAGCGACAGCACCACACCGGTCGGCGTCCTGCACGGCAACCGCACCTACGTCATGTGCAACGCCGACGGACAAATCGCCGAAACCCATTCCGTCTCGGCCGGCCTTGATTACCCTGGCGTTGGACCCGAACACGCCTGGCTGAAAGACACGGGCCGCGCCCACTACGTCGCCATCAACGACGATGAAGCCCTGGCCGCCTTCCACGACCTCTGCCTGCTCGAAGGGATCATCCCCGCGCTCGAATCCGCACACGCCGTCGCCTACGCACAAAAACTGGCGCGAGAACTGGGCAAAGGCAAACGCATCATCGTCAGCCTGTCCGGGCGCGGCGACAAAGACATCAATACCATCGCCACACGCGACGGCATCACCCTGTGAGGCAGCCATGACCCGACTCTCAGACCGCTTCGCCGCCCTGCGCGCGCAACAACGCAAAGCACTCATCCCCTACATCAGCGCGGGCGACCCCGACCCGGCGCAGACTGCCGCCATCCTGCATGGCCTCGTCGCCGGCGGCGCCGATGCCCTCGAACTCGGCATCCCTTTTTCCGACCCTGCTGCCGACGGCGAAACCATCCAGCAGGCCAACGAACGGGCACTGGCGCGCGGCGTCACCCTGCAACAAACCCTCGCCATCGTGCGTGAATTCCGCCGCAGCGACACGACCACCCCACTCATCCTGATGGGCTACCTCAACAGCTTCGAGCGTGCCGGTTTCGCACACGTCATGACCGAACTCAGCGCCGCAGGCGGTGATGCCGTCATCCTCGTGGACTGCCCGGTTGAAGCCCTGCCGGACTACGCCACTGACCTGCAACACAGCGGCATCACCCCCATCCTGCTCGTCACCCCGACCACCAACCCTGAGCGTCGCCGTGCCATCGTTGCCCATGCAGGCGGCTTCCTCTACTTCGTCTCCCTGCGCGGCGTAACCGGCACCCAGCAGGCTGACGCCGATGCTATCGCTGCCGACATCCGGGCACTTAAAGCCGATACCGACCTGCCCGTCTGCATCGGCTTCGGTATCCGCGACGGTGTGACCGCCCGCCGTATGGCTGAACTCGCCGACGGCGTCGTCATCGGCAGCGCGCTCGTCGCCCGCCTGCACCAGGCGGCAGAAAACGGGCAAAACCTGGCCGACACCGCGCGCGCCTTCACCGCCGACATCCGCGCCCACCTTGACCAAAAGGACTAACCCATGAGCTGGTTCGATAACCTGATGCCCTCGCGCATCAAAACCAAAAACAAAAACCAACAAGTGCCGGACGGCCTGTGGAAAAAATGCGACGGCTGCAACGAAGTCCTCTACGCGCAAGACCTCGACTACAACCAGCAAGTCTGCCCCAAATGCGGCTACCACATGCGCATCAGCGCGCGCAAACGCCTCGAACAACTCTTTGACGAAGGCTGCATGCCGACCGAAATCGGCCTCGGCCTGCAACCCGCCGACTTCCTCAAATTCAAAGACAGCAAACGCTACCGCGACCGCATCACCCAGGCGCAGAAAAAAACCGGCGAACATGACGCCCTCGTTGCCATGAGTGGCCTGCTCTATGACCGCCCACTCACCGCTGCCGCCTTTGAATTCGACTACATGGGCGGCTCGATGGGTTCCGTCGTCGGCGAGCGCTTCGCCCTGGCGGCCGAATATGCTTTGGCCGAACGTACCCCCTTTGTCTGCTTCAGCGCCAGCGGCGGCGCGCGGATGCAAGAAGGCCTGACCTCGCTCATGCAAATGGCGAAAACCAGCGCCATCCTCACCCGCCTGGGCGACGCCGGCCTGCCCTTCATCTCGGTGCTGACCGACCCAACCATGGGCGGCGTATCCGCCTCGCTGGCCATGCTCGGCGACATCAACATCGCCGAACCCGGCGCCCTCATCGGCTTTGCCGGCCCGCGCGTCATCGAACAAACCGTGCGTGAAAAACTGCCGGACGGCTTCCAGCGCAGCGAATTCCTGCTCGAAAAAGGCGCCATCGACATGATTGTGGACCGCCGCCACATGCGCGAAGAACTCGCTACCCTGCTCGGCATGCTCATGCAAGAACCCCCGCTGCCGCGCACCGCAGAAGACGAAGAAAGCCTGCCAAGCGAGGTCAGCACAGCGCCTGAGGCTGTTACCAACGTCCCCGCAGACGCCTCTCCCGATACAGCCCACAGCGCAGAAAACACAGAAACCCCATGAAACGCACCCTGAGCGAGTGGCTGGACTGGCAAGAAATCGCACACGACAAAGCCTGGGATCTCGGCCTCAAACGCGTCAGCACCGTCTGGCAGGCGCTCGGTGCGCCGCGCCTCGCCACGCATATCATCACCGTCGCCGGCACCAACGGCAAAGGTTCCTGCGTCTGCTGGATTGAAGCCATCTGCCGCGCGCATGGCGTCAGCGTCGCCAGCTTCACCTCGCCGCACCTGCACGACTACCGCGAACGCATCCGCTTTGACGGCGAATGGGTCACGGCGGACGCCCTCGTCGCCGCCTTTGAAACTATTGATGCCGCGCGTGGCGACATCTCGCTCAGCTACTTCGAATGGTCAGCACTCGCCGCCTTCTGGCTCACCGCCCAACGGCAACCCGCCGTTGCCGTCCTTGAAGTCGGCCTTGGCGGTCGCTTGGACGCCACCAACATCATCGACGCCGACGCGGCGATCATCACCCGCATCGGCCTTGATCACCAAGACTGGCTGGGCCATGACATACCCACCATCGCCGTCGAAAAAGCAGGCATCCTGCGCCCCGGTCAACGCGTTTACCTGCCTGATGCCCACCCGCCTGCCGTCCTCTGCGAACATGCCGCTGCATTGGGAGCAAGCGCATACCGCTACGGCCAAGAACTGCGTGTGGACGCCCAGGCAGACGGCCTGCACCTCGACCTGCCCGGCTACCACGGCACTCTGCCCTACCCAACCCATATGCACGGCGCGCACCAATACGGCCACCTCGCCGCCGCCATTACCGCCCTTGCACCATGGCTGGCACTTGATACCGCCAAACTCGCCGCTGCCTGCGAAAGCGCGCAAAACCCCGCCCGCCTCACCCTGATTGACGGCGAACCACGCTGGCTCTACGACGTCGCGCACAACGCCGACAGCGCCGAAATCCTCGCCCATTACCTGCACGAACTGCCGCGCCGGGGCGGGCGCACCATCGCCCTGTGCAGCATCCTGCGCGACAAAGACCAGCACGCCATCTACCGCCACCTCGCGCCGGAAATCGACGAATGGGTGCTAGCTGGCCTGCCCGGCGCACGCGGCAGCGACAGCGCCACCCTCACCGCGCATGCCGTCGAAGCCGGCATCCCACGCGAACATATCCACCCCTGCGACGACATCCCCGCCGCCTGCCAGCGCGCCCGCGCCCTGGCAACCCCGGCCGACACCATCGCCGTTTTCGGCTCCTTCGTCACCGTCGCCGCCGTACAAAAAGAACAACAGCCATGAACAAATGGACCGTCCGCCTCATCGGCATCGCCATCCTCTTTGCCGCCGCCCTCATCCTCTTCGACCGCTGGTTTACCCCGGACATCCCGCCCATCATCCAGCAAAGCATCGAACTCAGCGTGCGTGGCGGCGAAACCCACACCATCAGCCCGCCACCACCCGCGGCTAACAACGACAGGGGGAATCCCCGGCCCCCCTCGCCGCCGCCACAGCCCGCCTTCACCCTCGCTTCACTCGACGAAGACAGCAGCGAACCCCAGCCCATCCTCAGCAACCCGAACGGCAGCGACAAAGCCAAAGCCCGCGAAGCCGAACAAGCGGCAGCCAACCAAAAAGCCGCCAGCCAAGAAAAACCCGCCAATAACGCCCTCGTCGAAAACAGTGCAGAAGCCGCCCCCGCCGTCGAAAAAACGGCCGAAAAGCCCAAACCGCGACGCGGCGGCTCCTGGGTCCAAGCCGGCTCCTTCAGCAGCAAAGAAAACGCGGACAAAATGATCGCGCAACTGAAAAAACGCGGCTGGCCGATTGACACCGAAATCGCCAACATCAACGGAAAAGACATGCACCGCGTCTTTATCGGCCCGCTCTCGGCGGCTGACGCCAGCACCTACATCGACATCCTCGGTAAAGAAGGCACCAACGCCCGCCAAGTCAACCGCTGACCGCCAAGCGGGACAACCACGGGCTTTCGCTCCCCCTAACCCCAAAACCAACCGGAGAAAAACCACACTATGAACCTCGACACCCTCAACTGGATAGACGTTGCCCTCGGCGGCATCCTCATCATCTCGGCGCTCATCGGCCTGATGCGCGGTTTCGTCAAAGAAATCCTCTCGCTCATCGCCTGGGGCGTTGCCGCCTACGCCGCCTGGATGCTGGCCGAACCCGTAGCCAAAGACTACGTCAGCCGCGTCTTCAACGACGAAAAAATCGCCTATATCGCCGCTCTCGGCGCCATCTTCATCGGTACCCTCTTCCTCATCGGCGTCGTCAACCTGCTCATCTCACAAGTGCTGAAAATGACCGGCCTCGGCTTCCTTGACCGTCTGCTCGGCCTCATCCTCGGGACCGTGCGCGGCGTCCTCATCGGCGCGCTCATCACCTTTGCCGCCCTGCTCTTTAGCGACGGCCACC
Source organism: Cardiobacterium sp. Marseille-Q4385 (assembly GCF_916618745.1). Classification (GTDB taxonomy): domain Bacteria; phylum Pseudomonadota; class Gammaproteobacteria; order Cardiobacteriales; family Cardiobacteriaceae; genus Cardiobacterium. Next base: position 1,802,538 of record NZ_OU745373.1, on the reverse strand, counting down.
CTGAAAATGAACTGCCCAGCCCGCTTAACCAACAATGGGGCAGCTCGGTTCTTGCACCCTATTACAAAAGCGCCGCCCAATGGGGATACGACCAAATCGCCCCGACCGTGGACAGCTGGATACAAGACAAACTGAAAAAACAAGGTCGTGACCCAAAAAAGCCCGAAACAGCGAACGCCGATAACGGCGCTAACCCTGCGCCTGCCGCCACCCTGCGCCCCAGCGGCGAAGACGTCGGCATCCTGAAAAGCCCACCGGCCACCGCCCCTGCCGTGCCCCAACCGGAAGAACCGACCCTGCACGGCCTCGAATCCGCGCAATAACTGAATCCATAGCCAAAACGCCGCCCGTCAAACGGCGGCGTTTCTACCTGCCATCCCAGCCGGGAACCCACCATGACCGACCACAACGACAAAGCCTTCGCCACCCGCGCCATCCGCGCCCACGAACAACAAAGCGCAAACCGCGAACACTCGCCCGCGCTCTACCTCACCTCATCCTTCACCTTCACAAGCGCCCAACAAGCCGCCGACATCTTCGCCGAACGCGAAGCCGCCTACCAATACAGCCGCTTCGGCAACCCCACCGTGCAACTCTTCGAAGCGCGCATGGCGGCGCTTGAAGGCGGCGCGCGCGGCACCGCGACCGCGAGCGGCATGGGCGCCGTCCTCACCCTCGGCCTTGCCGAACTCGAAGCGGGCGACCACATCATCTGCGCGCGCAACTGCTTCGGCTCCATCCTCAACATGTTCAGCAAAACCTTCGCCAAATACGGCATCGAAACCACCCTTGTCGAAGTGACCGACCTTGACGCATGGAAAAACGCCGTCCGCCCGAACACCAAACTCCTCTTCCTTGAAACTCCATCCAATCCGCTGCTCGCCATCGGCGACATCGCGGCCATCGCCGACATCGCCCACCAGGCAGGCGCCAAACTCGCCGTAGATAACTGCTTCGCCACCCCCTACCTGCAACGCCCGCTCGACCTCGGCGCCGATTACAGCGTCCATTCCGCCACCAAATACCTTGACGGCCAGGGACGCACCCTCGGCGGCATCATCATCAGCAAAAGCGCGGAAGACGGCGAAAAAATCTACCAACTCATGCGCGGCATCGGCACCACCATGAACGCCTTTGAAGGCTGGATCTACGCGAAAAGCCTGGAAACCCTGCACGTGCGCGCGCAGCGTCACAGCGAAAACGCCCTGCACGTCGCGCGCTGGCTCGAACAACAACCCGAAATCGCGCGCGTGTACTACCCCGGCCTCGAAAGCCATCCGCAACACGCCCTCGCGCAAAAACAAATGCACGGCGGCTTCGGCGGCATGGTCAGCTTCGACGTCAAAGGCGGCAAACAGGCGGCCTGGCACCTCATCGACAACTGCGACTGGCTGAGCGTCACCGGCAACCTCGGCGACGCCCGCACCATCATTACCCATCCGGATAGCACCACCCATGCCCGCGTTGCGCCGGAAGAAAAAGCCCGCATCGGTCTCGGCGAAGGCGCCATCCGCCTCTCCGTCGGCCTGGAAGACGCCACCGACATCTGCAACGCGCTCGCCAAAGGCCTGCGCTAAACGACCTTCACAACAAAAAAGCGGCGGGGCACACCCGCCGTTTTTGCATGCCTGCTGAACCTGTGCTTGCCGCAAGCTCCGTGTTTATCCCGCTTGGCGACCTACCCCGTCAAATAACTTTAGAGAAGCGCTTGGCATTTTCCGCCTTGTGCAGGTAAGCGTCGAAGATCATGGCGATGTTGCGGATGAGCAGGCGGCCAAGCGGGAGGACGTTGAGGCGCTGCCCGTCCAGTTGCACCAGGCCGTCGGCAGCGAGCGGTTGCAGCGCCTGCCATTCGCGGGCGAAGTAAGCCGGGGCGTCGATGTGCCAGCGTGCGCTGACGGCATCGAGATCAAGGCGCAAGTTGCACATGATGTCGGTGATGACGTGCTGGCGGATGTGGTCGTCCATGCTGAGTTCAATGCCGCGCAAGACGGGGATTCCGCCGCCGTCCAGCGCTTTGTAGTAGCGGCTGCGCGCTTTTTCGTGCTGGCTGTAGCAACTGCCGAGCATACTGATGGCGCTGATGCCGAAGCCGAGCAGGTCGCAGTCGGAGAAGGTCGAGTAGCCCTGAAAGTTGCGGTAAAGCGTGCCTTCGCGCTGGTGGCGGACGAGGCTGTCTTCCGGGCGGGCAAAGTGGTCGAGGCCGATAAATTCGTAGCCGCCCGTGGTGAGCTGTTCGATGGTGGTTTGCAGTAGTTGTAATTTGCCAGCGGCGTCGGGCAGGTCGGCGGCGTTGATTTGTTTCTGCGCGCCAAAGATGTGCGGCATGTGCGCGTAGTTAAAAACAGCGAGGCGGTCGGGCGCCAGTTCGCCGATTTGTTCCAGGGTGCGGCGGAAGCTCGCCACGGTTTGCAGCGGCAGGCCGTAGATGAGGTCGGCGCTGATGCTGTGGTATCCCGCTTCGCGCGCCGCGATGATGGTGTCGCGGACGTGTTCGAAGGACTGGATGCGGTTTACCGCTTTCTGCACACGCGGGTCGAAGTCCTGCACGCCGAAGCTGACGCGGTTGAAGCCCAGTCCGCGCAGGAAACCGAGGTCCGCCGGGGTGACGGTGCGCGGGTCGATTTCGATGCTGAATTCGCCTTCGTTATCCGCAGCGAAATGCGGGAAATGCGCGTGCAGCATGGCAAGCAGGCGCTGCATCTGCGTGTGGTCAAGGAAGGTGGGCGTGCCGCCGCCGAGGTGCAGCTGGATGACGCGGCGGGTTTTGTCGATATGCGCTGCCTGACGGGCGATGTCGCGTTCGAGGTAATCGAGGTAATCGTCGGACTGGCCGTGGTTGTGGGTGATGATTTTGTTGCAGCCGCAGTAGTAGCAGACGTGTTCGCAGAAGGGGATGTGGACGTAGAGTGAGAGGTCGCGTTTGCTCGCGTTGCTGGCATCAAGGTGGCGGGTGTAATCAGCGGCGGTGAAGCGGTCGTGAAATTCGACGGCGGTCGGGTAGGAGGTGTAGCGCGGGCCGCTTTGGCTGTATTTCTGGATCAGCGCGGCGTCAAAGTATTGGCTCATGGTGATTTGGGTGTCGGATGAAAAGTGGCGCGATTGTAGCAAGCGGCAGACGGCGCGGCGTTGACTTCAGGCAGGAGGACGGCAAACGGGATAAATGCTGGACTCGCCAAGCGGAATAAATCTTGGGTTTTTATTCCCCCCTTCCGGCCTTCGGCCACCTTCCCGGGTACCCATGAAAAAAATGCGAGTATTTTTTTCATGGGAGCCCCGTCCCCCGCAAGCGGGGGAAGGGATTTTTTCCGTGCAAATTTTGGGCTTGGGTAGCGCGCCAAGCGGTATAAATACTGGTTTTATCTCTGCGCGACTTGTTTGCTACCCCCATCCCAGCCTTCCCACAATGGCAAGGAGATAAACGCCGCTAAGCGGGATAAATTCTCGACTCGCGTCAAGCGGGTTTCTTCCTGGCCTCAGTTTTTCGGCGTGATGTCGGTGAGCAGTTGTTCGAGTTCGGCGAGGCGGTGCGTGAGGTCGGGGCTGTCGGGGTGGTGGATGGTGACGGCGGTGTTGCCATTCAGGCGGTAGCGGTGCGGTTCGGTTTGCAGGCGCGTGAGCAGCGGTTCGGGGTTGATGCGGGTCGGGTCGGCAAAGCGGATGCGGGTTTCGGTTTCACTCAGGCTGATGTGCTCGACGCCGAGCGGTTCGGCTTGCAGGCGCAGGCGTGTGCGGTTGATGAGGTTTTTCGCCGCTTCCGGCTGTTTGCCGAAGCGGTCGGTGAGTTCGGCGCTGATGGCGGCAAGTCCCGCTTCGTCTTTTGTCTGCGCAAGGCGCTGGTAGAGGTCGAGGCGTTCTTGCGGGTCGTAGATGTAGTCAGCGGGCAGGAGTGCGGGCGCGCCGAGTTCGATGGTGATGCGCGGCGCGTCCAGCTCGATGTCGCCGCTGCCGTTTTTGAGGGCGGCGATGCTGCGCTCCAGCAGGTCGAGGTAGTAGCTGATGCCGATTTGCTGGATTTGTCCGGATTGTTCGTCGCCGAGGATTTCACCTGCGCCCCGGATTTCGAGGTCCTGGCTGGCGAGCAGGAAGCCGGCGCCGAGGCTGTCGAGGGTGGTGAAGGCGTCAAGGCGGCGTTGGGCGTCTTTGCCGAGGGTGTTCCAGTTGGGGATGATGAGGTAGGCGTAGGCCTGGTGGTGGCTGCGCCCGACCCGTCCGCGCAGTTGGTGCAGTTGGGAGAGGCCGAGTTTGTCGGCGCGGTTGATGATGATGGTGTTGGCGTTGGGGATGTCGATTCCGGATTCGATGATGGTGGTGGCGATGAGGATGTCGTGGTGGCGGTTCTGGAAGTTCTGCATGATGTGTTCGAGTTCGCGTTCGCGCATTTGCCCGTGGGCGATGGCGATGCGTTGCTCGGGCAGGTGTTCCTGGATGAGGCGGGCGATGCGTTCGATGCTGTCGATGTCGTTGTGCAGGATGTAGGTTTGCCCGCCCCGGCGGTGTTCGCGTTCGCAGGCGTCGGTGATGGTATCGATATCCCATTCGCTGAGGATGGTCTGGATGTTTTGCCGTCCGGCGGGCGGGGTGGCGATGATGCTGATGTCGCGCAGGCCGCTGAGGGCGAGGTTGAGGGTGCGCGGGATGGGGGTGGCGGTGAGGGTGAGCAGGTTGGTGTCGCTTCTGAGGCTTTTGAGTTTTTCTTTGTGGCGAACGCCGAAGCGTTGTTCTTCGTCGATGATGACGAGGCCGAGGTTGTGGAAGGCCACGTCTTTTTGCAGGAGGCGGTGGGTGCCGATGATGAGGTCGGTTTGGCCCGCTTTGAGGCGCTCGATGGCTTTTTTGGCCTCGCTAGCGCTTTTGAAGCGGCTGATGTTGTCGATGGTGATGGGGTGGTTGGCGAAGCGGTCTTGCAGGTTGTGGTAGTGCTGTTCGGCGAGCAGGGTGGTCGGGGCGATGAGGGCGGTCTGGTAGCCGGCACTGGCAACGGCGTGGATGGCGCGCACGGCGACTTCGGTTTTGCCGAAGCCGACGTCGCCGCAGATGATGCGGTCCATCGGCTGTGTTTTGGCGAGGTCGGCGAGGACGGCGTCGATGGCGTGCTGCTGGTCGGGGGTGGCGGTGTAGGGGAATTCGGCGGCAAGCGCGGCTTGTGCGGCAGGGTCATGGGGGATGATGATGCCGCTTGTTGCTTCGCGTTTGGCGTAGAGGGCGAGGAGTTCGGCGGCGGTGTCGTGCAGGTTGTCGCGGATTTTGCGGCGGGTGGTTTGCCATTGTTTGCCACCGAGTTCGTGCAGCGGGGCGTTGTCCGGATCGGCGCCGCCGTAACGGCTGATGAGGTCAATGTCGGTGGTGGGGACGTAGAGTTTGGCGCCTTTGGCGTAGTCGATCTGGATGAGTTCGTCACCGCCTTCTTCGAGGGTAGTGAGACCCTGGTAGCGGCCAACGCCGTAGTCAGCATGGACGACGGCGGTACCGGGGGTGAGGTTGTGCAGGTTGTGGATGAGGCTGGCCGGATCGCGACCGGGCGGGCGGCGGTAGTCGGTGGCGGGCGGGCTAGTGTGCAGGTCGGCTTCGGCGAGGTGGATGGTGTCGCCGTCCCGGAAGCTGTGGCGGTTCGGGCTGACGGTGTGGGTGATGGCGGGGTAGGCGCCGAGGCGTTCTTGCCATTGTTCGCGCACGCCATTCGTCGGGTAGTGGATGGTGATGTTGTTGCTGTGTTTGGCGAGGGCAAGCCACGCTTTTTCCCGTTCGGCGGCGCTGCCGTGGATGTCAATGGGCGTGGCTTTTTCGGGGTAGGGGTGGGTGGGGATGCGCGCGAGTCTGGCAAGGACTTCGTCCGGTTGCAGCCACAGCGCGGCAGGCGGCAGGAGTTGGTTTTCGCGCAACGGGTTGGTGCGCTGGTAGCGTTTTTCGCACCAGGCGGCATGTTGGGCGAGGGTGTCTGCGAGGTTATCGCAGGCGATGTGGCGGCTGTGCGCGGGCAGGTAGTCGAAGAGGGTCGCGGTTTCGTCGTAGAAAAGTGGCAGGTAGTATTCGAGGCCTTGCGGGGTCTGGCCGTCGCTGATTTGCCGGTAGAGCGGGCTGTTGGTGATTTTTTCGCCGTAGTGCAGGCGGGCGTTCTGGCGGTAGCAGACGCGGCCAGCGTCGGAGAGGTCGATTTCGCTGCGCGGCAGGATGCTGATGTGCGGGTGTTTTTCGAGGGTGAGCTGACTGTCGACCGCGAAGGTGCGGATGCTGTCAATGTCGTCGTCGAACCATTCAAGGCGGATGGGATCAGGCGCGTTCATCGGGTAGAGGTCGATGATGCTGCCGCGTGCAGCATATTCGCCTTTGCTGGTGATGTGGACGGTGTGCTGGTAGCCCGCCTGTTCGAGACGGTGGATGAGGTCGTCGCGTTTGAGGCGGTCGCCGACGCTGAGGTGGATGCCGTAGCGGTCGAGGTGGGTCTGCGGGCAGAGGCGCTGGCTGAGTGCGGCGGCACTGGTGACGACAACGCCGCGTTCGCGCGTCGGCAGTTCGGCAAGCACGCGCAGGCGCTCGGCAATGAGGTCGGGATGCGGGGTGTATTGGTCATAAGGCAGGGTTTCCCAGTCGCTGAACCAGTAGAGGTGCGCGGCGTCATTCGTCCAGTATTTGAGGTTCTGGTACCAGTATTCGGCCTGGCGGGCATCGGCGGCGATGAGGAGGTGGACGTGTTTGCCGGAGAGGTGGCGGTGCAGGTTGTAAGGCAGGTAAAGGGGGTTCATGGTTCGTGCAGCGTTCGTGGGACGCGCAATTATAGCGCTTGCGCCTGTGGGGGCTGGGCGGCGGTTTACCGTAACAGGCTGTCCATTGGCGGAAACTGTATGCAATTTAGGAGCGATGCGTTCGCCACCATTCACGAAACGGCGGTCAATCTGTTTGCACACGCATCATCAGCAAAAAGATGATGTGGGATTTTGATGCTGCCTGTTTGCGGCCATTGGTACCGTTATCGGCAGCGGAAATCCGCGCAGAGCGGCGGCAACACGATTCATAGCCCGCCGGCGGATATAGTGTTCTGGATAGCACGGCAGCACTACGACAGCGCGGAAAATGTAGAGACGTTGCCGACAACACCTCAAATAGATAAGCCGGCATTTATCCCGCTTGGCGGGGTTTGTATTGGCTGTGCCTTCGTACACGACAAAAATCTGCCAAGCGGCGTCGTTACTGGGCCCGTCAGGCGGTATAAATACTGGGCTCGCCGAGCGGCGTCGTTGCGAGGCTTTTTGTCGTGTACGAATACGAAGGGCTGTGCATTAAAAAGCCCCGGCAGGCGGGGCTTTGCCCGCTGGCGTGCGCAGCCTGTTCGAGCAGTTGCTGCGTGGCGTCGTCGAGGGGCAGGGTGATGTGGGGCATGGTCGTTATCCGCGCTGGAAGTGATGCCGGGATTATGGCGCTTGCCCGCTAAGCCCGGATTTACGCCGCTTGGCGGGCAACCAGTGCCTATTTGTGGGAATTGGGGAGGACCCATTCCCGGCATCCTGCCGGTATCGGAGGGAGTGAGATGTATAGGCGCGATGCCATGGGCGACTCTTCGCAAGCTTTCCAATAGCGGGGGCGGGTGCCGTCATCCAGAAGTGGCTCGGCGAGGCGGCACCATTCGCGGCGCACTTTATCGTGGGCGGGGACGTTGTAGGGGTAGCAGGGCCATGCCGTCCACGCGCGGGCAAGATATTCATTTGCCATCCGGTGGCGGATAGCATTGTCCCAATGGCGGTAGGCGGCGGCATGGTTGCCAGCGTCGTAATCCATGCTGCCAAGCAGCATCCGGACGGTATCGTCGTAGTCAGCCTTGACGGATTTTTCCCAGTAGTAGCGGACAGCGGCGTAACGCCCCTGCCGGTAGTACCAGTCGCCGGTTTTGATGCAGCTTGGGCCGCCCCAGATCTCGCAATGTCTAATCAGGTTTGCGCGTGGCGGGGTGGGGTCGTCATCCGTCTTTGCCTGTGCAACGGCGAGGCGGGCGAGCCAGCGGGCGGTGGTGCGTGCGGCGGGGCTGTCAGACGATTGTTGCAGATAGAGGTAGCGCAGATAGTTTTCCGCAATGCTATCGCCGCGCGCAGCAGCTTTTTCCAGCCAGTACCGCGCAGCAAAAGTGTGCGGCCGGCTGAGACTGAGGTAGTGCAGGCCGAGGCGGGTCATCGCGGCGGTACTGCCGTTTGCTGCCGCCCGACGGTAATCCGCCAGCGCACGGGCAGCGTCGCCTGTCTGTTCTTCCTGCGAGGCGAGCAGCCATAAGGCAGTGGGATCGCCCGCAGCGGCAGCAGCATCCAGCATAGCGGGGTCATCAACAGCGAGGCGTAGACGGGCGCGATTGTCGCCAACGGCGGCAGCGCGCTGCCAATGCTCGCGGGCACGGCTGGGGTCATGCGGAAAGCCGCTGCGTCCGCTCTCGTACAAATCGCCCAGCAGGACGTCGGCAGCGCTGATGCCGCTTGCGGCGGCGTAGTCTAGCAATTCGTGCAGGTTACGGGTCACGCCATCGCCGTAGTTGAGGACGGCGAGGTTATACACGAGGGCGGGGTCGCCGCCGATGCTGGCAGACTCATCGTTGTAGCCAATCGCCTCCTGATACCAGTAACGCGCCTCAGCAGTGCGACCGGCGGCCAGCGCCAGTTCTGCCTGATGACGTGCGACATCGGCAGGGGATGGCTGGACTTCCTTGGCATTGACGGATGCGATGGCGATGAAGAAGGCGAGCAGGATGGGCAGGAAGGGCATGGCAGCGGGTTTGCCGTTGATATAAAAAAGCCCCGACAGGTGGGGCTTTGCTCGTGAGCGGTTATTTCCGTTCATCCAGAAAGACGACTTCAATCTGCGTCTTGCCGCCTTCCGGCAAGAGAACGTAATTGACGCTGTATTCTAGCTCGTCGCCGTTCATTTTCTTGTATTCGAATTTGGCGCTGTCTTCGCCGACTTCATTCGCTGCTTCGGTCCAGCCGCGTTCCTGTGCCTTGGCCTGAATATCGGCGGCGATGTCGGCGAGTTTGCCACTGCTTTGTACGGTGAAATCGACGCCGCCGGTTTCGTCATCCGCGCCTTCGATGAAGGTCACGTCGGCAGGGATATAGGCGTCTTTTGGCAGGTCTTTCAGCGCTTTCAGTGGCACTTCGGCGAAAGCGGCGCTGGCAGCGAGGGCGGCAGCAAGCGTCGTGAGCAGAGTTTTTCTCATGGTTGTCTCCTTAGCGGGTGGGGATTGAGGCGGCGCATCTTAGCGGATTCGCGCCGGGGCGTTCTTTACGCTTGGTTAGGATTCGTTCCATTTCACGTTCATCCGCCGGGTTAACCGCGTGCTTTCACCGCAGCATGACAAAGCAGCAGGATTGCCCGCGCAGGCGGCAAAGTGTGCGCCCATCCCGCTATAATGCAGGCAGTTTTTCAACCGGAGACAGCCATGACCCACCCGCTTCGTTCCCTCCTTGCCGCTACCCTCTTCACCGCCCTCACTACCCCTGTCGCACTGGCGGAACAGGTTGCCCCTGCCGCCGCCTCGGAAACTACCGCTCCTGCCGCTGCCCCCACTGCCGATGCGGTGCCGACCGGTACCGCTGTGCCGACCGCGCCGCCCGTCATCGGCGATACCTACCACTTCGCCCTGACCGGCCCGGAAGACAAACCCGTGACAGATGCCGATGCCCCCTTCGCCGACAAATACCTGCTGGTCGCCTTCGGCTTCACTTCCTGCCCGGACGTCTGCCCGACGACCCTTTACGAATTCGGCGAAATGCTGAAGAAGGTGAAAGAGCCGGACGTCATCCAGCCCGTGTTCATCAGCATTGACCCGCTGCGCGACAATTCAAAAGTGCTCAACCAGTACACCAATTATTTCAGCCCGCGCATCATCGGCCTCACCGGCGATATGCCAACCATCGAGGCGACCGCCAAGCGCTTCAACGCCACCTTCGGCTACCGCCACCAAGGCAAAAAAGTGACCCCGCCCGACCTGCCCGAAGGCTATACCGTCTATCACAGCACCATGATTTACCTGCTCTCGCCGAAGCGCGAAATGATCGACGTCTTCGACTACCAAAGCGGTGCAGACAAACTCGCGCGCGACATTGAAAAAGCCATCGCCAAAGACCGGGGAGACAAGGCATGAAAACCCGTCACGCCCTTGCCGCCCTGCTGCTCGCCGCCACGGCGGCGCTAGCAGGGCCGGCAGTTATCCTGCCCATTAACCCGCCGGAGCCGCCCAAGGCGGAATGCATCCCGCCGGAAGGCTTCCTGCCTGCCTCCGCCGCGACCCCGCTCAACGAACTGGTCAAACACGACGGCAAGCACAAAGTGGCGCTGCTTAACGTCTGGGCACTGTGGTGCGCGCCCTGCCGCGCGGAACTGCCGCTGCTCGACCAGCTCGCGCAACGTGAAGACGCGCCGTTTGACATCATCACCCTCAACCTCGGCGATGATGCCGCGCAAATCGACAATCTCTTCGCCGACCTGAAAATCCACAAACTGCCGCGCGACAATAGCGGTGACAGCGGCCTCCTGAAAAAACTCGGCGGCGTCGGCCTGCCGCTCTCCGCCTGGTATGTGGACGGCAAAATGGTCGCTAAATCCACCGGCGCCCTGCATGACGGTGATGCACTTCTCGCCTATGCACAGTGCCTCGCCAAGCAGGCAGGAGATACGCCATGAAGCGCCGTCACCTCGTCCTCGGCGGTGCGGCGCTGCTTACCCGCCCACTCTGGGCGCAAGATGCGCCTGAAACGCCCGCTGCCACGCCGGAAAGTCTCTATGACCCGACCCGCTACGTCTTCGCCGCCGACGAAGGCGTGGCGCAAATCCTTGTTGTTGACCTCGAAGAAGGGCGGCAAATCGACAAAATCCGTATGCCGGTCGCCATCCGCGTTCTCTCGTCCAGCACCGACAAACCCTACCTTGCCGTCAGCGACCGCCGTCGCTACGCCATCGTCCTCTACGACCTTGAAAACCGCGAGATGCGGGAAATCCCCATCCCCAGCCGCGCCATGCGCATGATCTTCGTGCCGGAAAGCAGCAAACTCGCCGTCGTTTTCGAAGACCGCGTCGGCATGGTCGATTACCGCAGCGGCGAAGTGAGCTTGCCGGAAAAAACCTTCCAGAACCTCTACACCCGTTTCTCGACCATCTTCAGCGTGTATAGCCAGACCTTTTGGGTGCTGCAAGAAAACACCCCGCTGATTTACCAATACAGCTTCCTAAACCCGGAGGCGGGCTGGCAAACCATCGACATCGGCGAAACACGTGGCCTGGGGCGTGGCGCGCCAAGCTTTGAAGACCGCCTCATTGCCTTTAACACCTACTACGCCGACGAAGGCATCATCTACTTCGCCGACAGCGGCAAAATCATCAAAACCGGGCCGATGTACAAATCGCGCAAACTAAACGAACCGCTGCTGGAGCCCTTTATCGACAACGGCATGCGCCACGTCATCTTCGGCGATACCAGCGGGCGCCTGCTCATCTACGAACCTGACAAGAGTGACGAACCGCAGCGCCTCGACCTCGGCTACCGCCCACGCGTCTTCCGCACCGGCTGGCTGGACCGCTACCTTGTCGTCGGCGGCGACCGCCACCTCAGCATCCACCCCTTCGCCGACCTCAGCCAACGCACCCAGCTCGATTTCGGCTACGACGAAGACGTGCTCGATATGTGGATCAGCGGCGATAGCAAAACCGTCATCTACGGGCGGCAATACAAACCGCTGCTTGGCAGATACGACCTGCAACATATGCAACCCCTGCCGGACATCCCGCTCAGCGGCATTTCCCAGCCGATCTTCATCCGCATGGGCAGCACCAACAACGTCTGCTACTGATTGCGACGCCACCGCATCAAGCCCTTCCGCACGGAAGGGCTTTGACTTCGTACAAAATGACGGACGAAGCCTCCTGATTTCACGCGTGCTACCATGCCGCGCGGCAATTCCCCTGCCATGCCTTACCTTCCAACATTCGGAGTTCACTCATGTACAAAGTCATTCACACCGACAAAGCCCCCGCCGCTATCGGCCCCTACGTGCAAGCGATGGATTTGGGCAACCTCGTCATCACCTCAGGACAAATCCCCGTCAACCCGGCAACCGGCGAAATGCCCGCCGACATCAAGGCGCAAACCCGCCAATCGCTGGATAACATCAAAGCCATCATTGAGCAGGCCGGTTTGCAGGTGAGCAACATCGTGAAAACCACCGTCTTCGTGAAAGATCTCAACCACTTCGCCGACGTGAACAGCGTCTATGAAGCCTTTTTCACCGAATTTGGCGGTGGCGCCTTCCCGGCGCGCTCCTGCGTGGAAGTCGCCCGCCTGCCGAAAGATGCGGGAGTCGAAATTGAAGTGATGGCGGTCAGACCATAACGACAACGACAGGGCGGGTTTTCCCGCCCTTTTTGCTGCCCGCATCGTGGCGGATCCAGTATTGACGCCGCTTGACGAGCCCAGCATTGACGCCGCTTGACGAAAGCTGCCGTGCACAAAGGGGATGCTCCCCCATCTTTTTATCGCTTGCGGCTTCCCGGCCAGGCGCTCTTGTAAAATAGGCGGCGCTTTCCAGATGGAAAACCATTTTTTCATTCATTTTCAACCGATAAAGGAGATTCTCATGGCCGGCGCCAGCCTCGAACCCAAACAAATCCTTGCGTACAGCGCCGACAAGGGCACAGCGAAAGCCGAAAACCGCTGTGACCGTCTTGCCGTCCTCGGCTTTCTCGGCGGCGCCTTTATTTCCGTGGGCTATCTCGCCTATATCCGCATCGTTGCCGCCATGCCGCACGAACTCGCCGGCCTCGGCAAATTGCTCGGTGCTGCCGTTTTCCCCGTCGGCCTCGTCTGCATCCTCCTCGGCGGCGGCGAACTCATCACCGGCAACATGATGGCGCTGCCCGTCGCCTGGCTGCAAAAGCGCATCAAACTGCGACAGTGGGCACGCAACTGGCTCATCGTCACCGCGACCAACGTCCTGGGCGCCTTCTTCGTCGCCTGGTTTTTCGGCCACTATGTCGGCCTGACTGAAGGCGCGGCGCTGGCGGAAACCGTCGCCGTCGCTCACGGCAAAACGGACGTCAGCTTCGGTCAGGCGGTGGTATCGGGTATCGGCTGCAACTGGCTGGTGTGCATGGGGCTGTGGCTGTGCTACGGCGCGGACACGTTCAGCGGCAAAATTCTCGGCTGCTGGTTCCCGGTGATGGTGTTCGTTGCCATCGGTTTCCAGCACGTCGTGGCCAATATGTTTGTCATCCCGGCGGCAATTTGGGGTGGCGGCGACATCACCTGGGCGCAGTTCGCGGAGAACATGGTCTCCGTCTATCTCGGCAATGTCCTGGGCGGCGCGGTCATGGTCGGCGCTTTGTACCATCTTGCTTATCGCGATTGAGCAGCGGTCGGCTGATAGCGTTAAACATCTAAAAAATCGTAACGACGCTGCGTCATCTTGCCGTACGACTTGTCAACGATAAGAAACGGGGCGGACCGGAGAGTCCGCCCCGTCTTTTTTGAAGCGATGTGGCGGGCAAGCCGCCATCCGTCCGCTTTATCGCTTGAAATTGACGGTCATGCGATGCCAATCCGGGTCGCCCTCATGTTCGCTATCCAGTTTTTTAGCGGCTTTGTTCCAGGCGTCTTCCAGCCTGTGTCTGCTGTGGAGTAGCAGGCGGCTATAAACGGGGGGCCTGCTGGAGTCGCGCGCCAAGCCTTTCAGCGCATCAGGCGCCAAACCTTCGCTCGTGCGCAGTCGGCCAGCCGGTGTGCCGGTATCTTCAAATTCTTTCTGGACGGCCTCGGCTTCTTTGAGCATCTCTTCGAAGTGTTGCAGGATCTGCTTGTCTGCCGCTATCAGCGGGGCGATGTATTCGTAGTCGCGCCTTTTCTCCATCATTTCCGCCACGTTTGTCAGCCGGACATTGGTTTTTGTCCAGCGTTCCCGCACAATTTCGATAATCTCTTTCTGATGGTTCATAAGCCCGTCGATGGCGACGATTTTGTCATTCAAATCCAGCATCTGGTTGTTGAATTCTTCTGTGAAGTATGGGAGCAGCTCGGTGTGTTTGAGCACATCGATAAACTCCACATTCCATGGGTATTTTTCGCTCTTCGCTTTGACGCCCGGCAGGGGTTGGTGGGCCGCCAGCCGCTCGGTGATGGCCATGAATTCAAGGTATTTTTTGTTGTAGCCCTCAAGTTGCTTGATATACCTGGTGCCTAAGCCGGTCGAGTTGCACCATTCCACGGCATCCCGCAGTTTTTTGTGCCGGATGCCGAGGCTATTGGTGTAGGCGATAAAGAACGGATCCGTCATTTCTTGCGCGGGAAGGGCTGCTTTGTAAGCAAGGAGCGAGGCCTGCATGTCTTTGCATTGCCGGACTCCTTCCGGGGCGCCGCTAAATTCTGTCGCCTCAAGGAAAGGGCTGTCCGCATACAGGTAACTGACGAATTCCCGCATCCGCCTGCCGACGGGATCATCGGTCCAATTGTCGCTCAACAGCGGCTTGCGGACATCAAGTTCCCAGGCAAGCGCTTGTTTGCAAGCGTCCAAATCCAGCGCTCTTTGTTGGCGGCGCATATCCCGCAGCTGCTGTTCTGCCTCGGATTGCGGCACGAGAGGCTCGTCTTGGGCGGTGGCGGGCAGGGCAACCAGCAGGGCAAGGGTAAGGGCGACCAGGGGGTTGCGGACGGGTGATTTCATGTTGCTCTCCTTGGTTTAGAAACGCGGGGCGTAGTCATAGATGTACCAACGGCCGCCATTTTCGCGGCGCAGGCGGTGCTGCTTCGGTGAACCGACGGATTTGCCGTATTGGTTCCAGGCACGGGTCTCCACCACGGCTTCTTCGATTTTCGGACCGCTGATCTGGTTCAGCGCCGCCTTTTGCTTGTCATCCAGGAAGAAGTTTTCGGCATCGTTCTTGTCGTCAAACCCTTTGACGACGCTGATTTTCGCCGGCTGTTCGATGGTGACGTGGACGTATTCGCCGTGGAAGCGCCCCTGGTGTAAATCCCAGTGATAGCGCAGTTCATCCTGGCCTATGTCTTCTTTGTAGCGTTCGGGATAGATGCAGGCCTGATAGAGGGCGTAGTTTTTCTCCTTGATGGCGGTCACAAAGATGTTCATCAGCTGTTCGGGCGTAGCGTTATCCGGCACGCTGCTCACGCTGTATTGGCTGTTTTTGATGCGTGCCACCTCGTCTTCGCCGACAAAGGCCCCGGTATGGTCGCCGTCGGGTGTGGCGTAAGCCATGACGTGCCCAGGCACGTACAGCGCCACCGGCGTGACCACCCAGCCGAAGTGGAAGGTGCCGACTTTTTTCTCGCTTGGATCCGGGTTCTCGCTGGTGATGTTGCTGATTCGCGCCAGTACCGACCAGCTTTTTACTTCATCCAAACCAGTATCGACCTGGCGGCGGAAGCGCTTCACGGCCTCATAGGGCCCCAGCCAGTCCCGACCATCGATATTGACGAAGTAGTAGCCCGTTGAGGGCTTGCCCGTTGCCACGTATTCGCCGGTGATGCCGTAGAACTGCTTTTGCGGATACTGGATATCATCCAGCACGACGTATTTATCCGTCAGCTCTTCGAGCCCGACCTGCTTGTAATCGGGCGTGGGGAAGGGTTTTTCCAGCAGTTTGTCGCGATATTCGGCAAGTTTGTCATCCCAGGTTTTTTTGCCCAGCGCCGCGATTTCCTGTCGCAATTTGTCCTCCGCTTGCAGGTAGGCGGTCATCTCCGGCGTAATTTCGATGAAATCCCCTTTGCTTTTCATCAGCGCGGCCTTGGTGCGCTGGAACATTTCTTCCACTTTGGCATCGTCAGGGTATTGCTCTTTGAGCGCCTGCACGCGGCTGAGTGCATCCTGCTTGCTGCGCCATACCGCTTTTTCGCCGCCGCGTTGGCGAGCCACTTCTTTCTCAAATTCACTCAAATAGTATTCGGCCTGCCCAATCAGCTGTTCTTTGCTCGCTGCCAGTGCCGGGGCAGAGCTCAAAATGCCGATACCGATGGCGACCGCGCAGGCCAGCCGCTGTAATTGCCTGTTCATATGCAGGAACCTCCTCAGTGATGTGAATGCGCAAACCCAATCTTTTTAATCTGAATATCATATAAGGGGGCTTTCAGGAAAGCCACACGGAAAATTCGTCAGAAAAATAATTTTTTCAAACGGTTGCAGCAATGCACGACAGCAATTGATCACGAAAAAGAGGTGTGCCGCGTGGCGGGAAATGGGGAAAGGGTATGGCAAGCCCCCATGCCGCTCTTTTTATTTTCGGCAGGCTGGCAATGTTTTTATTGATAGCGGGAAGCGCTTTGCAGATAGCGGAAACTTATTGGAATCCGGAGAGGATCATTGGCAAAAAAATGTATTGTCCGATTCGTTGCCAATTCTATTGCAGGGAATTGCAGAAAAAAAGAAAGCATAACCGCGATAGCCGCTTAACCTTATGCCCTTGAACCGCAGGGTTCAAGTGGGGGTCTTAACAAACTTTCGGGCTTCTTGCTTGAAAACAAGCTTGCTCACCCAGTTGCGTCTGACCCCCAAGGCGAGATGTAATTAGGGTCAAGGGGTTTGTAGGAAACGCAAACTTCGCAGTTATGCTTTGCGGGCTACTATAGCGCGAGGTTTTCACGCTGTAAAGCCGTTTTATCTGGAATAATCGGCTGTAAAAAAGGCAATTTATCAATATATTGCGGAAAAGGATTTTTTTATCCAATTCCGCATTGTCAATATTGCCACTGTTTTTACAGGATGATGACCCGTCCCAGGCTGCCATCGATTTTCACCCGCTGGCCGTTCGTCAGGCGGTGGCAGGCATCGCGGATGCCCATCACCGCCGGGATGCCGAGTTCGCGCGCGGTCACGGCACCGTGCGAGAGTGGGCCGCCGCTTTCGGTGATGACGCCGGCGGCGTGGTAGAAAAGCGGTGTCCAGGCGGGATTGGTGGTACGGGCGACAAGGATGGCGCCCTGCGGGAAGTCGGCGAATTGCGCCGGGTCGGTGATGATGAAGACTTCACCGCTGATGCTACCGGGGCTGCCGCCCAGTCCCTGCCAGCTGTTCGCGCCATCTGTCGCAGGTGCGCTGTCCGTGCCGTATTCCCAGACCGGGGCGCGGGCGCAGGCGTCCTGATAAGCGGTTTTTTCACGCACAGCGGTGGCGCGGAGGTCGTGGTAATCACCGCTTGTTATGGCGTGTTCGAGCTCGGCAGGCGGTAGGAAGTAGATGTCCATTGCCTCGTCCAGCGCGCCTTGTTGGACAAGGTGCTCGCCGATGGCACGGGCGGCACGGCGGAATGGCAGGGTGAGGCGGGTAGTCTGGTAGTGTTCGATGTCATCCAGTGCGGTGTAGGTGCGCGCAAGGCGGATGAGTTCTTGCAGGAAGAAGCGCAGTCCGGCCGGCGCGCGCGCCAGCAGTTCGCGTTCGCTGGCGTACATGGCGCTTTTTTTGTCCCAGTATTGGTCGTCGCGGGCGCTGTCGTCCTGGCTTGCCATCATCTGGATTTGGGTGAAGACGGTTTGCGGCGTTTCCAGCCAGGTGGGGTGGTAGGCGTCGAAATCGACTTCGCGGTGGCCGTGCTGGGCGAGGAAGTGGGCAAAGTCATCGCGTATGTCGGGGTAGGCGTCAAGCGCGTTGTTCAGGCTTTCGGCGTCGTGGTAGCGCGTATTGATGAGTTCGGGGTGGGCGCGCAGGCGGCGTGAGAGTTGCCACATGGCGCGGTTGACGGCACCGGTTTTAGTCTCAACGACGCTGATGAGGCGGTCGAAGGTGTCCTGGGCTCTGGCGGGGTCAAGCAGGTCAAGGACGTGACGCAGGACGCGGTAGAGCAGGGTTTGCGTGAGCGAGATGGCGATGTTCGGCAGGAAGTAGGCGGTGCCGAGGTCGTTAATGTCTTGCAGGATGCGCCAGCTTTCGGCGAGGGTTTTGCCGGTGTAGTCGATGGCGTTATAGCGGCCAAGTTCGAGCAGGTAGTGGTCAAGGTCGTTCATCCAGCGGGTCGGCAGTTCGCTGATCCAGGTGTAGCGCGCAAGGCCGCCGTTTTCGATGAAGGTGTTGAGGCTGGCGGTGTTGCGCAGCGGTGCCAGCGGCAGGCGTCCGGCATAGACGCGCACGGCGTTCTGGTTGCCGTAGATGTAGCCGTCTTTTTTGCTGAACCACGGGTCATGCAGCGGCGGCAGCCCCATCAGCGCGAAGGAGTAATTAAGTGATTGGTGGAAGCCCGCTTCGCAGAGTCCCCAAGTGAGCGGGGTGACGGGGTTGGGGAAGCGTTCGGCGGATTCGTCCCGCGTCCAGCTCGGCGCGAAGCGGGTGATGGGGCGCGATTGCAGGAGGTAGAGCGCGCTCCCTTCGTAGGCCCATTCGATGTCTTGTGGGAAGCCAAAATGGGCTTCAGCCTGACGCGCCAGTGCGGCGATTTGCGCCGCCTGCGCGGGTTTGATGGCGGGTCGGGTTTGCTGTGCGGGTGGCAGGTCGATGGTACCGGCCCGGGTTAGCGCCTGCGGTTTGGCGGCAATGCTCTGGCCGCTGACGCTGCCGTTTTTATCCACGCGGTATTCGTCCACCGGTGCTTCGCCGGCAACAACGGTTTCGCCGAGGCCGAAGGCGGCGTTGATGAGGACGGTGTCAACTTCGCCGCGCACGGGGTCAATGGAGAAGGCAACGCCTGCTGCACCGTCTGCCGCCACATCGACCATTTGCTGGATGACAACCGCCATTGCCGCGCTTTCATGTGCCACACCGAGGCGCTCACGGTAGGGCAGGACTTCGGCATTCCACAGGCTGAGCCAGCATTGTTTGACGGCGGCAGCAAGGGCATCCACGCCATGCACGTTGAGCAGGGTGTCGTGCAGGCCGGCAAAGGCGGCGCCGGGCAGGTCTTCAGCGCTGCCGGAGGAGCGCACCGCAAAATAGCGTTCAGGATGGGCGATTTGCAGGACGTTGAGTTGCGCGGTGAGCACGTCCGGCAGGGGTTGGGTGGCAAGGTAGGCGGTGATGGCGGCGCTTTGTGCCTGCGCGTCGCCGTTTTCGGCGAGCAGGGCGGCAATGTGCGCCTGATGCGGCGCAAACCAGGCGCGGTAGGTGTCGGTCGGTAGGATGACGCCGTCAGGTACGGGCAGTCCGGCCTGAGTGGCGCGGGCAAGGCCAAAGCCTTTACCGCCGACACGGGCGACATCAAGCGCTTCGGGGGCGGTGAATGCGAGCAGCATGGGGATATCCTTATGGGTTGCGGATGAAGCGGGGATTATATAGCGGTGCGCCAGGAAAGCCGTGCGATCAGGCGAGTTTGCCGAGCGTATGCAGGATGGGGGACAAACATTACCTGAACGTATGTTGTGCCATTACAACAGACAGCTATACTGCGCTCCGATTCCTT
Source organism: Cardiobacterium sp. Marseille-Q4385 (assembly GCF_916618745.1). GTDB lineage: Bacteria > Pseudomonadota > Gammaproteobacteria > Cardiobacteriales > Cardiobacteriaceae > Cardiobacterium. The sequence continues at coordinate 1,783,179 of NZ_OU745373.1, read as the reverse complement.
CCCTAAACAAACGAGGTACTTATGACAATGCGTGTACTCCTTTTGGCTGCTCTGACCGCCGCCGGTGTTTTGACCGCCTGCTCGGATGAAACCAAAGACAAGAGCAAAGAAGCCGCCGCTTCTGCAGCCAAAGACGTGAAAGAAACCGCCGCTGCCGCAACCGACAAAGCAAAAGAAGTTGCCAGCGAAGCTGCCGACAAAGCTGCTGCTGCCGGTGAAGCCGTGAAAGAAAAAGCCGGTGAAGCTGTCGACAAAGCGAAAGAAGTCGCCGCCGAAGCCGCCGATAAAGCAGCTGCCGCCGGTGAAGCTGTGAAAGAAAAAGCGGGTGAAGCTGTTGATGCCGCCAAGGCACACGTTCACGAAGCCACCGCACCGGCTGAGACGGAAAAACCTGCCGAAGCTGCTCCGGCAGAAAGCGGCAAATAATCCGCTATCACTACCAAAAGCCCGCGCAAGCGGGCTTTTTTCACGCTGCGGGCTTTTTTCACGCTTATGACCACGACACTCCACTACTATATCGGCATCATGACCGGTACCAGTCTCGACGGTATCGATGCCGCGCTCATCCGCGCCGACGGCGACCGCTATACCTACCTCGCCCATAGCGAGCTGCCCATGCCGCCTGCCCTGCGCGCCGCACTCTACGCCCTCTATCAGCCGGGCGACAACGAACTGCACCGCGCTGCTGTCGCCGCCTGGGAACACGCCGCCGCAAGTGCCGCCGCCGTCGCTGCCCTGCTCCGGGAAACCGGCCTGGATGCTGCTGCCATCACCGCCATCGGTGCCCACGGCCAAACCCTGCGCCACGAACCCGATCACGAGCCGCCCTACACCATCCAGCTGCAAAATCCCGCCCGCCTCGCCGAACTGAGCGGTATCGACATCATCGCCGATTTCCGCAGCCGCGACATCGCCGCCGGCGGTCAGGGTGCGCCGCTTGCGCCGTTCTTCCAGCGCGGCCTGCTCGGCCTGGAACGCGGCACCATCATCAATATCGGCGGCATCGCCAATATCAGCCTGCTCACCGCACAAGGCAGCAGCGGCTACGATACCGGCCCCGGTAACGGTCTCATGGACGGCTGGATACAGGCTCATCGCGACCTGCCCTTTGATGCCGACGGTGGCTGGGCACGCAGCGGCACACTCTTGCCCGATCTGCTCGCCCGCTTCCTCGCCGACCCGTATTTCCACCGCCCACCGCCGAAAAGCAGCGGCCGCGACCATTTCCATCACGACTGGCTCAATCGCCACCTGCTTGGCATTGAAGCGGCGGCAGACGTGCAGCGTACCCTGCTCGAACTCACCGCGCGCAGCATCAGCGATGCCATCCTTGCCCAGCCGACGGGCGGAGAAATCATCCTCGCCGGCGGCGGCGCCAAGAATGCCTTTTTGGTCGAACGCATCAACGCCCACCTTGCCGCGCACGGCTACCGCTGCACCCCCTGCCCTATCCCGACCCAAGCACTGGAAGCAGCGGGCTTTGCCTGGCTCGCCGCACAATTCGTCCAACGCCGCCCGCTGGCCCTCGCTGCGACCACCGGCGGCCAACCGCGCATCCTCGGTGCCCTCTATCCGGCATAAACAACGTCCATAAAAACAATAGGCCAAGGCATAATGGCGCCCCTACTCAACGGAGACCACCATGCCCCCTGCCTTACTTACGCTGCTCGAACGCCGCCTGCCCGCCGCTGCCGTTGCGCAAATTCTGGATAGCGCTATCCCCTCCCTGCCTTACCGCCTCGCCCCGGCCGTCGCCGACCTGCCGCTCACTGCCTCGCGCGTCGGCGGCATCGGCTACTGGCCACAGCACCTGCCGCTGCCGGTCAACGCCCACGGTCAGCCGCTGGCCCTGCTCGCGCAAATCAACCTTGGCGAACTGCCCGCCGGAGCCGCCGTTGCTATCGGCCTGCCGGAACACGGTCTGCTTGCTTTCTACATTGATGGTTATGACGATACCTTCGGCATGAACGACGCCGACCTGCGTAACCATCGCGGCTATCGCTGCGCCTACTTCGCTGACACCACCGCAGTCCCGCACAGCCGCGATCACTGGCGCGCGCAAAACCCCGCCGCCTACCAAGATGACGGCGACGGTACGGCAGATAACGACACCGATGATGAAGATTACTGGGCCGAAAACTGGCAGGAAGACCCGCAAACCTGCCTCAACGGCTGGCTGCAAGCTGTCGGTTTGCTCGTCAGCGCCCTCAATGACCCCGCGCTGAACGCCGCCTGGGACACCGAAAGTACCGCCCTCTACAACAACAGCAGTGCCTGGCTTGCCGCACACCGTGATTTCACCGACCGCGCTGCCTGCCATGCCGCGCTGCGTGCCGCCTGTCCCAGGACTCACGCCCGCATCACCGCGCTGAATGACGCACGCGCCACCCAATGGACGGATGATGCCCTGCTTGCCGACATGGATGCCGCCTTTGCCGCGCGCTGGCAGCATGACCCCCTCGCCGAAATTACCGCCTGGCTCACGCGCCGCGACAAACTCGTCGCCTACATTGATGATGCCGCCCTCAGCCACCTCTGGCAGCAGGAACGCGAGGCCCTGCGCGGCTTTGAGGGCGGCTGCGCGCACCGCTACCACCGCCGCCTGCGCATGGACAGCCTCACTGACCTCGGCTCCGCCCTCGTGCAGGACCATTTCAGTGGCAGCGAGGCACGCGTGCGCGACATCATCGGCAGCGCCGCCGCCACCAACCGGATCAGCCGCGCCAGTTGCTGGGACGATCTTGATGCCATGCCTGCCGCCTACTACCCGCGTCAGTACGCCGAGCTCAACCGCGTCCTCGGCTACCTGCACAGCCACGCCGTTGACAACGCCCCCGCCGTGCAAAACCTTTGGCGACAATACTGGCGGCATGACCCGCAGGCCGTCCTCACCGTTGACTGGGCGATGCAGGACGAACTCATCGCCCATTACCACAACCCTGCTCTCAGCGCCATCTGGCAGGAGGAGTGGCGCGCCATGCGGGACAACGCCGCCGCCATCATCGCTGCCGCGCAGGAAGAGCAGGTTCACGACGCCTCCGAACTCGATGCCATCCTCGAAACCCATATCCCGCGCACGCTCGCCGCTCTCCGCACCAGCTTTCGCGCCGCCGACCCCGCGACCCAGGCGCACCGCAGCGCCCTGGAACAAACCATGCTCGCTGGCCGCATGGAACGCCTCGCCGCACACTTCGCTACTCTCGGCTTCCATGCCGATCCGGACGCGCAGCCTGCCCCCGATCACGCCGCTATCGACCTGTTCGCTGCCGCATTCGGCGAACAACTGGGCGACGACCCCGCCGCGCAAGCAGCCATCCGGCGCTACATCAGCGGCGACGAAAGCGACCCGCTGCAAACCGCCCTTGACCTCCTCGCGCAAACCCTGCACGACGGCGAATCCCCTGAAGAAACCGCCGCCGAGCGGGAAACTTCGCAGCAATACCGCGACCTCTACATCGCCGACAACGACCGCTACGTGGCCTCGCTGCACGACGACGAATACAGCCGCCTCTGGGCAGAAGACCGCGCCGCACTGCTCGCTGCCGACATTGACAACCGCGCCCAGCTTAGCCTGCTGCTCAACTTCAGCCTGCAACAAGGCAGCAACGCCCACCACCTCGCACACTACCACGAAGCCAACCCGGTACTGCTGGCGGTGATGCGCGCGCTCAACAACGTGCCCGCAGACGTTGCGGACAGAACATGGTACTTCCCCATCCACGGCGGCGAATACGCTACGGGCAGAACATGGAACTTCCCCATCTACGACGGCGAATACGCCATGACCTTCCGCCCGCCCGCTGAACACTACCTTCTTGACGACAGCGCCGATTTCGCCGCCCACTACGGCATGTCGCGCGACGACTGGGCGGCCGCACACGGTATCGATCCGGATGACGACGAATGGCACGCTGCCATCAGCCGCGCGCAGGACGGCAACCACCTCGGCGGCTACCCCTTCTTTACCCAGCGCGACCCACGCCTGGATGACCCCACACTCACCGACAGCGTACTGCTCTTCCAGCTTGACAGCTCCGAAGAAGGCAACTGCGTCAACGTAGTATGGGGCGACAACGGCGTCGGCGCCTTCTTCATTGACCGCGCCGACCTCGCCGCCCGCCGCTTCGACAAAGCGTGGTTCTACTGGGATTGCTACTGAAAAACCGTACGCGTCAACCGCTGGGCATAGCTATGGCATCGCTACGATAGCGGAAACAAGTAAAGACGCCGTTTGCAACATTTCTTTATATGCCATCGTGATAAGACGAAAGCCACCGATGCAGAGCAAGCAAGAAGGCGGGGAATAACGCTGCCGGGATTGCTCAGGGATTATCGAGGCGGATAAGCGGCTCACTAGCGGGCGCGGGTTCGCCGTGTTTGGGGTGGCGGCGTTTGCCCTTGATTTGCCAGCTTTTATCGGCGGGAGCAAGGGTGAGGTACCACGTTGCCTGTTTTAACGTGTCGCGGACGGCGGACGGCAGCGGATAATGATTCGGCGCGGTGGCCGTCAGGGTGAGGCTTTGGTCGTATTCGGCCTTGCTGGCATGTTGCAGGCTGAGGGTCAGCGGCTCTATTGACGGCGGTTCGCGCTCAAGGGTAATCGTGCCGCCGTCAATGTCCAGCGTAGCGGTGATAGCGGTGTGCCCCATGTCGCGCTTTTGTGGCGAGAGGCCGGTTTTGTAGTAATCCGGCAGTACGGGTGCTTCTTTGCTGCTCACCGCAAGGTAGATGGTGTACATGCTGCCGCAGACGGTCGCAAGCGGGATGGCAATGATGAGCAGCAGGATGTGGTTTTTGTACCAAGGACGGTTGTCAGTATTCATTTGCTGAGGAATTTGCTGGTTTCGCGGTGGGCGGCGGCGGGGTTGTCGTCGGGGGTGACGATAAATTCGAGGTTCATGTTGGTGCTGGTCAGGTTTCTACGCGGGACGTTGACGCGCAGCACGGTTTCGGACACGGCGCCGGTATCAACGCTGAGGTGGGTTTTGCCGTCAATTTCCGCACCTGCAATGCCGGCCACGCTGAGGGTATAGCGGCGCGGGTGCTCGGTTTTATTGAGGATTTTCACGGTGTAGATGTTCTGGATGCGGCCGCCGCTAATTTTGCGCGCCAGCACGTTACGGTCGCGCAAGATGTTTACATCGAGGTCGCTTTTGCCGGTAATGCTCAAGGCAAAGAGGAGGGCAGCAACGCAGAGTACGGCACCGTAAGCGAGGGTTTTCGGGCGCAGCAGACGCGTTTTCAGCCCGGCGAGGCGGTTGGTCGAGGTGTAGCGGATGAGACCGCGCGGCGCCTTGAGCTGATCCATCATGTTGTCGCAGGCATCAATACAGGCGGCACAGGCGATGCATTCGAGTTGCAGGCCGTCACGGATGTCTATACCGGTCGGGCAGACTTGCACACACATGGTGCAATCCACACAGAAACCGAGCGTTTCAGGGTGCTCACGATCCTGTTTTTTCAGGCGACGGCGTGGCTCGCCGCGTTTGGCGTCGTAGGCAATGATGAGGGTGTCGCGGTCAAACATTGCCCCCTGGAAACGGGCATAGGGGCAGAGGTATTTGCAGAATTGTTCACGCACGATGCCCGCTTGCAGGTAGCAGAAGCCGCCGTAGAGGGCGACCCACAGATAGGCCTGCGGGTTGGCGCGCAGGGTGAAGAAGTCGGGGATAAGCTGGCGGATAGGGGTGAAATAGCCGACGAAACCGATACCGGCGGCAAGCGCCACCCCTGCCCACAGGCTATATTTAAGGATGCGTTTGCGCCCTTTTCTGCCGCGCCACGGCTCGCGCGCAAGTTTGAGCTGCTCGGAACGGTTACCTTCAATTTTTTGCTCAATCCAGAGGAAGACTTCGGTGTAAACGGTGTGCGGACAGGCATAACCGCACCACACGCGCCCCAAGAGGGCGGTCGCAAAGAAAAGCAACAGCGCAAGGCCAAGCAGGATGAAGGTAAGCAGAATGAAATCTTGCGGCCAGATATTGAGGCCGAAGATGTAGAAACGGCGGTGCGGCATATCGAAGAAAATGGCCTGACGCCCGTTCCACTGGAAGAAGGGCAAGATGTGGAAGATGCCGAGCAGCACCAGCAGGGCGGTTTTGCGCAAGCTGGCAAAACGTCCCTTGACGGGACGCGGGCGGATTTTGACGTGTCTTTCGTAGAGGGTTTCCTCAGTTGTTGCGGTGCTCATGATGTTGCCTGCCGTTGTTTTTGTATATTTATGCGGCATTATAGTGGCGGACTGGGTGTTGGTCGTTGTTTTTGCGGCGTTTTTTTCCGATTTTTTTGTTCGGTTTTTTTACAGAGACAGGAAAGGGCAGGTATCCGCTTCATTAACGTCAGTTAATGACTTTTTACGGCACCCGTAATATTTCCCCTTTCTGTCGGTATGTAGTTTTTTTGCAACGTTTTCAGGGAGAAACTGCGTGTTTTTAACCACAATAACGCTTACCACTGCCGTCAGACGGCGGATAGTCTAGGAATATACAGCAAACACTATTTTTTACATTATCCGCTGTTTTTATTTATATTTTTGACGTTGGCACAGTTTACGCATTTATATAGATGTGACAGTAAGCTTAGGACAAGCGCACATTCTTTGGTCGAGAATGTTACGGTCACGACCTTGTGCAGGATGCATTGCGAGGAAGGGGCAAGACGCCTGAATGTGTGAGTTATTCCCCCCTGCTGTGGCAGGGGGATTTTTTTGCGCGTGTACAACAGGGTTGTTGTATAGCCACAAATCGGGCGGCATTTGGTATGAGCTAGCGGCTTCCCGCTGCCACGCCAACCACACGCTTTCTACTGATCACACCTAAACAAAAAAGGAAGGCTTACGCCTTCCTTTTCGCTTGCTGTGAGCGGCTTATTGTTTCGCCGGTTCAGCAGGAGCTTTGGCCTCTTCGCCACCCGCCATCGGGCCTGGCGCTTTGACTTGCTCCATCAGGTCGTTGTTCCATTCGCCATCAACGCGGACATGACCAGCGGCGCCGAGGTTGAACGCTTCAATTAGGTTGTGGTTAACGTAGGCATAGGTACCTGGCTGCTTGAAGGTATACATCGCTGCCCCGGCAGAACCTGCGGCGATAGACCAGGTTTCCAGATCTTGTGCCGGCGGGTCAGCGAGGTTGCCGCGTTCCCAGACGTATTCACCGTGGCCGCCAATGATGTGCGGGTAGGTGTAACGGTTCGCTTGTGAGTGGTAGAACATCACGGTCTCGCCGACTTTGGCGGTCATGGCGTTATCACCAACCAACGAGCCTTTGCTTTCGCCGAAGACGATATGGGTCGGCACCAGACCATCCATTACGGCCTTGTCATCAGCAAAGGAGGCGGACGGGTTGTCATAGCGTTTGTAGTTGCCTTTTTCGTCTTTCGGGATGTAGAAATCCTGCTCGCCGATATAGTAGGCCTTGTCGTAGGTCAGCTTGTTGCCGTTCTTATCCTTGATACCTTCTTTCGGAATGACAAGAATCGCGCCGTTCATGCCGTGCACCAGGTGCCACGGAATCATCGCGCCGCCCGGTGCGCAGTGGTAGATGAACACGCCCGGTTTGGTTGCCTTGAAGCGCAGCACAACTTCCTGACCCGGTGCAACGTGAGTCAAATCACCTGCACCGAGGGCGCCGGTTGAGGCGTGGAAGTCAATATTGTGGATGAGCTGGTTCTTGGCGTCGTTTTTCAGGGTGAGTTCGACGTAATCATCTTGGTGAACGACAATCATCGGACCCGGTACATGGCCATCGAACGCAAATGCCCACATGAACACGCCCGGCTCGACCTCAATTTCTTTTTCCTGGATGGTCATTTCCACTTCGACGATGCGTGGTTTAGCCGGTGCTTCGAGGGTGTGCTCTGGTACGCCAGGCGGGGCAACGAGTTTCTGCTTGACGCGTTCCAGCTTGTCGAGGCCTTCGGCTTGTACGCCGACTTTATAGCCTTCCAGGCCACCAGTGTGCGGGGCGCCTTCTGCGGCATAGCTGAGAGGGGCAGCAGCCAGCATGGATGCTACGACGGAGAGGGATAGCCAAGTTTTTCGCATAATGCGCTCCTGTTCTTGCTTGTTGTGGATAAAAAGTGAAATTTTTTTAAAATTGTAGAGAAGTATCGAAATACAGAGATTGACCTGCATCAATAAGAAGAAAATATAGCCGCACCTGACAACCACGCGGTCTTCCATTAAGATTGCCGCCCCAAAAAATAGAAGGAGGACCAAGGACATGCCCGATAAAACCCTCACCCTGCGCGAACGCCGTGCCATCACCGCCTGCGATGCTGACGGCCTCATCATCCTGCTTGCCGCCGAGGAAAAAGCCCTGACCATGCTGCGCTACCTCGCCGAATGGCTGCGTCAGGGGGGTGTGGCACAAGCCAACGACCGCCTGCTTGCCTTCAACCGCGCCCTCGAAAAACGCGACGCCCCGCGTGAGCACATTGGCCGCGCCCTGCATCAATGGCTGCAAGCAATGCACGTCTATGCCAGCTTCGTCAACGTCGGCATCTTCGCGCGCACCGGCTTCCTGCATGAAACCCGCACCCTACTCTATGACCGCATCAATCCGCTGCCGGTTGACGAAAGCCAGCTGCAAGACGTACTCGATAGCGTCTTCAACGGCAGCAAAGACCTCGAATGGCTTGCCACCATCAGCCCGCTGCATTGGGTTGGCCTCTACACCCGCCTCAGCCCCGACGCCGAACAAAGCCGGCGTACCCGCCTGCTTATGCGCGACGAACTCACCTATGCGCTGGAAATGCTCGCCATCCGTCTTAGCGCCGAAGACCTTGCGCCTGACCTTATCCGTCTCGAAAAACGCCTGCTCGACATCGATTCCCCCTTCGTCTCGCTTGAACGCGAACTGGCACGGCTTATCGACAACTGGCGCAACGAACCGGACAGCCAGCCCGACGCCGACATCCTTGCCCAGGCGGACGTCCTCATCGACCAGGCGCGGCAACAACTGCATCACCTGAGCAGCCGTGCCATTGCCTCTGGCAGCTCACTGGCGACCGCGTACCTGTTAGAACGCCTCAAACAAAGCCTTGATCGCCTCGAAGCCCTGCTGGCCGTGCTTACCGCCGAAAGCAGCGAAAACGAAGCGCGACGCTGGCTGGAACTCATCAAACAGCTCATCGACAGCGGCCTGCGCCGCCGCAACATCCGCCACCTGTGGCGCAGCAGTGCCTACCTCCTCAGCCAGTCCATCACCCAGCACAAAAGCGCACACGGCGAACACTACATCGCCCGCGACTGGCGCAGCCTTGGCCGCCTCTTCGCCAGCGCGGCAGGCGCGGGGATTATCATTGCCCTGATGGCCGGGCTGAAAATCTATCTTGGCACCCTCAATATCAGCTACAACACCTACATCATGCTTTCTAGCCTGGACTACGGCATTGGCTTCGTCCTCATCTACCTCTGCCACTGCACCGTCGCCACCAAACAGCCGGCAATGACGGCCGCGCGCATGGCCGAAGCCGTGGAAAAAAGCAGCGGCGGACGGGCGGCGGCGCGGAAAATTGCCCAACTGCTCATCGACGTGAACCGCTCGCAGACCGCCGCCGTGCTCGGCAACATCACCGTCGCCATGAGCGTCGCCGCGCTCATCAGCTGGACGTATGCCGCCAGACACGGTACCGCCCTGCTTGGCAGCACGACTGCCGCCAAACAACTGCATGCCCTCAACCTGCCTGCGGCGCTTTTCTACGCTGCCATCGCCGCCGTGTGGCTCTTCTGCTCCGGCATCATCGCCGGCTATTACGATAACCGCGCCCAATACCTGCGTCTGCGCGAACGCCTGCGTGTCAACCCGCTACTGCGCCGCATCACCACAGCAAACATACGCGCGCGCATCGCCGATTTCATCCACGATAACCTGGGCGCGTTGGCCAGTAACTTCATCTTTGGCCTGTTGCTCGGCATCACCCCGTGGATCGGCAAAATCCTCGAGTTACCGCTGGACATCCGCCACATTGCCTTCTCCTCGGCAAACCTCGCCTACGCCGCCGCCAGTCAACCGCTTGGCTTTTGGGCCTTCATGCAGGGACTCATCGCCGTCATCGCCATCGGCCTCGTCAACCTCTGGGTCAGCTTCTACCTGGCGCTGCGCATCGCCCTGCGCGCCCGCGACAGCCGCTTTCCCGAACTACGCCAGTTCTACGGCGTTCTCAAAGAAGAAATCCGCCGCGACCCGAAAAGCCTCATCTTTCCGGCGGAACGCAAGGGAGTCTAAAAACCCGTCCAGCGGGATAAACACTGACCCTGCGCCAGACGGGGCAATGGTGCGTTTATGTCTGCGGTAACATTGTCTTGAGCGCGGCAGCAAGGGCAGCGGGCACCGCCCCGCCTTGCCGCCATAAGGCAAAACCGCTAGCATAAACCCATCATTAACAGGCATTAACCGCACCGTCTCATGGCATATTCCTTCCGCCTCATCGCGTGGCACGCCGTCGCCCCGCGCCTGCATACCCTTGCCGACTGGCAGCAGTGGGCGGAACACCCGGAAAGCCTGGCCGACCTCCCCGAGCGCGCCCCAGACCTCACCCACATTCCCGCCCTGCAACGCCGCCGGCTCGCCCCCGCTGCACGCCTGATGACCGCCGCCCTGCAACCGCTTACCGCCTACGGCCCCGCTCCGCTTATCTACATCTCGCACGACGGCGAAATCAACCGCAGCTTCGCCCTTTGGGACGAACTCATCCGTGCAGACACCGTCTCGCCGCTCTCCTTCGGCCTCTCCGTGCACAACGCGCTTCCTGGGCAATACTCCATCCTGCACGACGACACGAGCGAACAAACCGCCCTCTGTGCACGTGAAGCCTGCATGGAAACCGCCATCATTGAAGCCTGCGCCACCCTCGCCGATGGTGCGCCGCAAGTACGCATCGCCGTCGTCGAAAACCCGCCTGACGCTGCCCACCCGCTTGCAGGCAGCGCCCCCTTCCCCTTCGCCCTCGCCCTGCTGATCGCCCCCGGCGATAGCCACCGTCTGCACCGCAACACTACTGACTTATACCAATCCCAGAAAACAGACTGGCAAGGCGACGCGCCAATGCAGCCGGATAATTCCCTGGAATTGGCATCACGCGAAGGCAAATACTGGACGGCCCTGAACTGGATACGCGCTGAAATCCGCCATGACGCCGCGCAAACTGTCACCTGCCAGAGCGTATGCTGGCAGTGGGAGCGCCTATGAGTATGCTCAGCCGTACCTTGCGCCTCATCAGCACCCTCATCGCCTACCTCGCCTTTGGCCTGGTCGGCGCAAGTTTCGCCCTCATCCTGCCGTTTGCCCTGCGCCGCCTGCCTGAGGGACTTGCCGGCCAGCGCCGTGCCCGCCGCATCGTCGCCCGCATCTGGACGGGCTACCTCACTGCCATGCGCTGGGGCGGCATCTACCGCGTCACCTGGCATGGCCGCGAACGCCTTGGCCGTCCCGGCCAGCTCATCCTCGTCAACCATCCCTCGCTGATGGATGTGCTCTTCATGATCAGCGCCGTGCCGGAAGGCAACTGCGTCGTCAAAGCCTCACTGCTCACGAACCCCAGCATGCGCCCAGCCATCCGCGCCTGCGGCTATATCCCGAACGACGCCTCACTCGAACTCATCGAAAAAACCGCCGCCGTGCTTGCCGAAGGCCAGACCCTCATCCTCTTCCCCGAAGGCACACGCACCGGCTACGACGGCATCATCCGCTTAAATCGCGGTGCCGTCTCCATCGGCCTGCGCGGTGCACGCGTCATCACCCCGGTCATTATCCGCATGACGCCGCCCGGCCTCAAACGCGGCGACCCGTGGTACAAAATCCCGCCACGCCCCTATCACTACGACATCCGCGTCGGCGACGACATTGATCCTGAGGACTACCTGCGGCGCAAACCGCTGCCACTCGCAGCGCGCCTCTTGAACGACGACCTTACCCACTACTTCCAAAAGGAAACCACATGACAGACAACCTCAAACAACAGCTCAAAGCCCTCATCATCGACAAACTGGGGCTGGAAGACATCACCCCGGCCGACATCGGCGACGACACCGCGCTCTTCGCCGACGACGGCCTCGGTCTCGACTCCGTCGATGCCCTCGAACTCGGCCTCGCCATCCAGAAAGCCTACAACTTCCCGATGGAAAACGACGCCCAAACCCTGCGCGATCACTTCTACAGCGTCAACACCCTCGCCGCCTGGATCGAAACCAAACAAGGACAAGCCCATGCTGGATGAAGCCCAAATCTACGACATCCTGAAAACCACCCTGACCGAACTCTTCGAAATCGAGCCGGCGCGCATCCACAAAGATGCCAACCTCTACGAAGACCTCGAAATCGACAGCATTGACGCCATCGACCTCATCGACCACGTCAAACGCAAAACCGGCTACCGCCTCGTCGCCGAAGACTTCCGCCACGTGCGCACCATCGGCGACGTCATTGCCGCCGTGTTGCGCAAACAAGAGCAGGACAAAACGTAACAACCCGCACAGGGCGAATCTTGGCCCACTCCCTAGAACAACCTCCGGCGTAGGGTGGGCCTTGGCCCACCGCTAACCCGAAGCATAAAAACCCCACCGTATGCCCAACTACCGCAGAGATTACACCTTGGGCGGGTGCTACTTCTTCACCGTCGTCCTGCAAGACCGGCGGGCAGACTGGCTCATCCGCTACATAGATGCCTTCCGCGCCACTTGGCGGGCAGTCGCCGTGCACTATCCGTTCACCACTATCGCCGTCACCATCCTGCCAGAACACTTCCATGCCGTCCTGACACTACCGGAAAACGACCACGACTACTCCCGACGTCTGGGCGCACTAAAAAGCCTGTTCAGCCGCAGCATCCCGCCGACATGCCGTCAAACAAACGCCAGCAAACAAAACAAGCGGGAAAGCGGTATCTGGCAACGCCGCTTCTGGGAACACCGCATCCGTGACCGCCACGATCTCGAACGGCACATCCACTACACCTACTACAACCCAGTAAAACACGGCTACGTCCGGCGAGTTGCCGACTGGCCTTACACCTCCTTCCACCGCGACGTCAAAAACGGCCTTTTCCTGCCGGATTGGGGCGAAGCCATCGCCTCGTCAAACCAAAACCTCTATGACGACTAACCCTTCCCAACCGCATGGTGGGCCAAGGCCCACCCTACGTCCGCAAATACCATCCATGCCCATCCGCCGCCTCATCCGCCCCGCCATCTGGCTGCTCACCCTCGCCTACCCGTGGCTGTGGTACTACGGTCGCGGCGCACGCGCCCTTGCCCTCCTCATGGCCGCTGCCTGGCTGCTGCGCGCCATACTTGCGCCACGTCGCGCCGTCCGTCTCGGCGCACTGGCGCTCGCCGCCTACTTCACCGCCACCACCTTGCTTGACAACAAAAACGCGCTGACCCTCTACCCGCTCATCATCAACATCACCCTGCTCATCGCCTTCACCGCCAGCCTTATCCACCCGCCGAGCGCCATCGAGCGCCTCGCCCGCCTGCAACACCCCGATCTGCCGCCGGCAGGCGTCGCCTACACCCGCCGCGTCACACAAATCTGGTGCGGTTTCTTCATCGTGAACGGCGGCATCATCGCCACCCTCAGCCTCATCGGCGCCGAACGCGCCTGGGCGCTCTACACCGGCGTCATCTCCTACATTCTCATGGGCCTCCTCCTCGCCGGCGAATGGCTCTACCGCCGCTACCGACTCAAAACATGAACATCATCCTCACAGAAGCCCTCGCCCGCAGCCCGCATGGTGCAACCATCAGCGCTGTCGCCTGCGCCCTCGCCCCACGCCTCCGCCACCCGCAACGCCTCGCCTGCGAAAATCCGCTCACCCTTGCTGCTGCCCTCATCGCTTGCGCCATCGCCGGCGAGCCCGCCGAACTCCTGCCACGCGACGACGGTGCACCCGATACCCTGCGCGACAGCGACATTCCTCTGACGTCCGCTACCCACAGCGCGCCCCCCCTGCCACCCTTGCATGACATCCCCCTCACCCTCTCCACCTCCGGCACCACCGGCACCGGCAGCCGCGTCCCCAAAACCCTCGGCGCGATGCTGCGCGAAAGCGCGGCCCTGCTCACCCTGCCGCACTGGCCCCGCAGCGCCACCGCCCTCGGCAGCGTCCACCCGCAGCACCTCTACGGCCTCACCTTCCGCACCATTCACAGCCTCCTCGCCGGTTGGCACATCGACCCCGCCCAACACCGCTACCCCGAACTGCTGCTTGACGCCAGCCGTCGCAGCACCACTCCACAAATCTGGATCAGTACCCCGGCACTGCTGCATACCCTCGTCGCCGGACACGATCTTACCTCGTGGCGCGGCCGCGTTGCCTGCATCACCAGTGCGGGCGGCGCGCTCGACCCCGCCGTTGCCGCCACTCTGCGCGCCCAACTCGGCTGTGCCGTGCTCGACATCTACGGCAGCACCGAAAGCGGCGTCATCAGCATCGACGACGGCACGGGCCGCCGTCCGCTGCCCGGCGTTACCACCCGTCGCGATCCCGACGGCGCGCTACACGTCAAAAGCCCGTGGACCCACGGCTGGATTGCCACCGGCGACCTTGTGGACGAAGCGCACAACCTCCTCGGCAGAAGTGACCGCATCATCAAGCGCGGCGACAAACGCATCGCCCTGAATGCCCTCGAACACAGCCTGAACAGCGACCCGACCATCGCCGACAGCCACTGCGCCCTGCACCCCGACAGCGGCCACCTCTGCGCCTGGATCGCCCTTAGCGACGACGGCATCCGCGCCTGGCGTGACGAAGGCCGCCCTGCCCTGCTCGCCCGCTGGCGCGCCCTGCTCCTGCAACAGCACGACCGCCTCGCCGTGCCGAGGCATATCCGCGTCACCGACCGCCTGCCGCGCAACAGTCAGGGCAAAATCGCCCGCGCCGACTGGGAACGCGCCCTGCGCGAACCCATCCTTGCCCCCGCTTGGCAACCGGGCGAAACCGACGGCGACACCCACACCTACCGCGCCCGCGTCCCGCTTGACCTGCACTACTGCAAAGGGCACTTCGACCGGATCGCCCTCGTACCGGGCGTGGTGCAATGCCGCTGGGCGCTGGCGCTGGCCGCTCGCGACCTCGGCCTTACCGCTACCATCAGCGCCATCGAACAACTCAAATACCAACAATTCCTGCGCCCCTACGACCTCCTGACCCTCACCCTGCGCTACGACGCAGCACGCGGCAAACTGCACTTCACCTGCGACAACGGCCACGGCAAATGCGCCTCCGGCCGCATCGTTTACCGCCTGAACGACACCCCTGCCTGATGGCATTCCCGCTGACACGACCCTGCTACTACTGTGATTCCCGCCATGCACCCCATCGCCCTCATCCCCCATTACAACCACGGCGGCACCCTTGCTGCCGTCACTGCCGCCCTGCGCGCGCTCGACCTGCCCGTCCTCATCGTTGATGACGGCTCAAGCGCTGCCGATCTGGCCGCCGCGCAAGCCCTCGCCACCGGCAATCCCGCCGTCCACCTCCTCGCCCGCGCCAAAAACGGCGGCAAAGGCGCCGCCGTCAAGGACGGCATCCGCTGGGCGGCGGCACACGGCTACAGCCACGCCTTGCAGGTGGACGCCGACGGCCAGCACGACCTCGCCGACGTCGCCCGCTTCCTTGCCGCCGGACGCACCAACCCGCAGGCGCTCGTCTGCGGCCGCCCCGCCTACGGCGACGATGCACCGAAAAGCCGTCTTTATGGGCGCAAAATCACCAACTTCTGGCTGTGGGTCAACACCGGCAGTCGCGCCATCCACGACGGCATGTGCGGCTACCGCCTCTATCCCGTGGCCAGCACCGCCGCTCTCCTGCAACGACACCGCTGCGGCGACCGCATGGATTTCGACATCGAAATCCTCGTTCACCACTACCGCCACGGCACGCCGCTTGTCTGGCTCGATACCCATGTCCGCTACCAGGCGGACGGTATCTCGCATTTCCACCTCTGGCGCGACAATCTGCGCATCAGCGCCATGCACGCCCGCCTCTTTTTCAGCGGTATCCTGTGGCGGCTGCAAAAGCTATGGCACAAAGCATGAACGACAACCACTGGGCCGCGCAGCACGAACGCGGTAACCCGATCGCCCTGTGGCTAACCACGCAAATCGTGCGCCACTTCCCCGCCTGGCTGCTGCCGCTTGCCGTCGCCATCATCAGCGGCTACTACTACGGCACCAGCCCGCGTGCGCGGCGCAACATCGCCCGCTACCAGCGTCGCCTCGTCGCCAGCACCCCCGGCCTGCACCTGCCGCGATTTGCCGCCTACCGGCAAATCCGCAGCTTCGCCGAAGCGATTGCCGACCGCTTCGCCGTGTGGCAACGCCGCCTCACCTACCGTGACCTCACTGTCTCCGACCCGGACAACATCTACCACCGCATGGATCACCCCGCCGCTGGGGCGCGCGGTGAAATCCTGCTGTGCAGCCACCACGGCAACATGGAAATCTGCCGCGCGCTGGTCGCCCATCACCAACATTTCGCGCTAAACATCCTCGTCCACAACAAGCACGCCCCCGCCTACAACCGCGCCCTGCAAAAAGCGGGCGCCGACGACATCCGCATGATTCAGGTGAGCGAACTCGACGCCGCCATCATGCTTGAACTGCAACAACGCGTGGAGCGCGGCGAATGGCTGGCAATCGCTGCCGACCGCGTGCCGCTGCGCGGCGAAAAAACCGTGCGCGTCCCCTTCCTCGGCGACGATGCTGCCTTCGCGCAGGGGCCGTGGCTGCTCGCCGGACTGCTGCACACCCGCCTCAACACCCTATTCTGCCGCAAAGAGCATGGCCGCTACCACCTGCATCTCGCCAACTTCGCCACAAGCATCACCTGGCATAAAAGCACCCGCCACGCCGTCATCCGCGACGCAGCTGCGCGCTACGCCCGCCTGCTCGAAGACGAATGCCGCCGCGCACCGCTGCAATGGTTCAACTTCTACGACTTCTGGAACGACGATGAAAAACGCCCGCCTCATCCTTGAATACCCGCACCAAATCCCCTTCTTCGACGTGGACAGCATGCATATCGTCTGGCACGGTCACTACATCAAATACCTCGAACTGGCGCGCTGCGCCTGGCTCGACCGCCTGGATTACGGCTATGCGCAAATGGCGGCAGCAGGCTACGGCTGGCCCGTCGCCCAGCTCAACCTCAAATACGTCCGCCCGGCACGCTTCGGCCACCACATCATCATCCGCACCGGCCTGCGCGAATACGAAAGCTGCCTGAAACTCGACTACACCATCCACGACCGCGACAGCGGCGAATTGCTCACC
This sequence comes from Cardiobacterium sp. Marseille-Q4385, assembly GCF_916618745.1. GTDB lineage: Bacteria > Pseudomonadota > Gammaproteobacteria > Cardiobacteriales > Cardiobacteriaceae > Cardiobacterium. The sequence goes on along the minus strand of NZ_OU745373.1, from coordinate 1,765,906 downwards.
AAAGCGTCCACCATGCAAATCGCGGTGCGCCTTGATAACGGCGAAACCCAGTACCAAACCCCCGCCGACTGGCAGGCCCGCATCCACGCGGCGCTGGCGCGTGAGGCAGCGGACGGGCAGTGGTAGAAAACGGGCGCATTCCGCCATAGCCGTTTCCAATAGGATCGAAACCAGGCAGCGCGCCGAAAACCGTACAGATGAGATGAGCACGGCGAGACAAGCCAACATAGTTGAATAGATAAAAAAGCGTAACAAGGCGCGTCGCCGAAGACAGTACAGATAGTACGGCAAGGCGACGCAACGCCGTTACGATTTTTTAGATGTTTAACTATACCGTATTGGTTCTCTGGGGAACGGCTATACAATGCGCACTCCGCAAACACGACACCCAAGACCGATGAAACATAAAAACCAACTGGCGCTAGCCGCCTGGAACCTGCAAGCCCTCAGCGACGACTACCGCGTCGCCGCCTTCCTCACCACCCACGAGGGCGGCGACATCCACGCCCAGGTGCGCGCCCTGCTGGAACGGCTCGCCCAGGGACAAAACGCACAAGAACAGGCCGCCGCCCTGTACGACCGCCTGATTGACTACCTCTGGCATGACAGCGGCGACGATAACGGCGAGCAAGGTGCGCTTGAACTACTCTCCGCTGTGGAAAGCCTCTGCCGCGACATCCTCTACGGCGGTGATCGCGCCCTGCGCCACGCCGAACAGGCGTTGGACTACCGCCTCGACTACTTCAATGAAAGCACAACCGACGGCGATGACAATCCCTACCCGGCCATCATCCGCGAATTGCGCGAACAGCGTAGCGGCCTTGCCAAAGCTGCCAGCAGCGGCAAAGCCCCACGCCCGATGAGCGGCGGACGGGAAAGCCTGCTGGCACTGGTAACGGTTGCTCCGCCGGCTGCCTGACGATACAGCGGCGGTTCATCCCGCCGCTTGCCTGATTGAGGGCTGAAGCCGCCCTATGCCGCTGTGTGGCGGCAAGCATATAAAAACCCGCCGGAAGGCGGGTCTTTTTATGGCTGCGTGTCAGCGTTTTTTGGTCCGGGGAGCGGCTTTATTGGCCTTCGCCGGCGTGGTGTCCTTGGCGACATCAGGCGCCGTCACGCCGTATTCGTGCAGGCCGCCGCCCATGGCGATGTAGAGGTCCACGTTGTTGGTCAGCATTTGCAGCTCGGTGGCGAGCAATCCTTGATCGCTTGCATAGCTTTCCCGCTGTGCATCGAGGCGGTCCAGCGCGGTGCTGATGCCCGCTTCAAAGCGCAGGTTTTCCAAACGCAGGCGGTCGGAAACGGCGCTGTTGCCGCGTTGTTGGGCTTCGTATTGTTCCGCCAGCGTTTGCCGCGCAGTGAGCGCGTCGGCGATTTCGTAGAAGGCGGTTTGTACGGCCTTCTGGTAGGTCTCAACGAGGATTTTTTGCTGGGCTTCGCTGATTGTCACGGCGCGGTTGAGCTTGCCGCGGTTGAAGATGGGGATGTTGATGCTGGGAGTGAAGCTCCAGCTGAGATTCGGCGCTTTGATGAGGCGGTCAAGCTCGGTGCTGCCGAAGCCGAGGTTGCCGGTGAGCGCGATGCTGGGGTATAGCGCCGCACGTGCTGCGCCGATGTCGCCGTTCGCCGCTTTGATTTTGTATTCGGCTTCGCGAATATCCGGGCGATGTTGCAGCGCGGCGGACGGGATACCGGACGGCAGGCGGATGTCGGCAAACTGGTTGCGCAAATCGCCCGCCGGCGGCAGCTGGATTTGGCTGACGGGTTTGCCGACGAGTTTCGACAGGGCATTCAGCGCCTGCTGGTGGCTACGTTCAGCCTCGCTGTAACTACTGCGCGCGCTTTCGATTTGCGCTTCGACACCGCGCAGGTCGCCCGCCGTCATCAGCCCGGCATCGAATTGCAGTTTGGAGAGGCGGTAGGTTTCCTGGCGGCTTTGCAGCACGTCTTTGGCGAGTGCCATTTGTGCTTCGCTGATGCGGGTCTGGTAGTAGGTTTTGGCGACCGCACCGATGATGCTCAGTTGTGCGGCATCGCGGGCTTCACGGGTGGCGAGGTAGGTTTGCAGGGCTTTTTCGTTCAGCGATTTGACCCGTCCGTAGAGGTCGAGTTCGTAGGCACTGGTGGCAAGTCCTACGGTCCAGGTTTCGCCAATGCGCGCCTGGCCGGTGCCGGTGAGGTCAGCCGGGGTGCGGCTGCGCGCGCGTGCGCCCTGGGCGTTCACCGAAGGCAGGTAGTCAGTGCGCTGGATGCCGTACTGGGCTTCGGCAATTTCGATGCTGAGTGCGGCGTTTTTCAGGTCGTGGTTATGCGCCAGCGCTTCGCTGATGAGTTGTTGCAGCTGCGGATCGCGGAAGTATTCGCGCCAGCCGAGGGTGTCGGCGGTGGGGGCGGCAGCATTGCCCTGTTCGCTGATGGCGACTTCCATCCAGCTTTGCGGCAGGGCGACATCAGGCTGTTCGTAGTTGGGGGCAAGGGAGCAGCCCGCCAGCCACAAGGCCAGCGGGATGGGTTTTAGCAGGGTTTTCATAGTGCGTTCCTTGTGCATCAGTAGGGCTGGTCTTCGCGGGTGGCGTATTTGTCGTGGACGCCGAGTTTGCCCGGGAAGAGTTTGCGAACGAGGACGAAAAAGATCGGAATCATGACGAGACCGAGGAAGGTGCCGATGCTCATTCCCCAGAAAACGCTGGTGCCGATGGCGCGCTGGCTCGCCGAGCTGGCGCCGCTGGCGAAGTAGAGCGGGACGACGCCGAGGATGAAGGCGAGCGAGGTCATCACGATGGGGCGGAAGCGCAGGTGCGCCGCTTGTAATGCCGCCTGGATGCGGGTTTTGCCGCCTTCTTGCAGGTCTTTGGCGAACTCGATGATGAGGATGGCGTTTTTCACGGTCAGGCCGATGATGGTGATGAGGCCGACTTTGAGGTACACGTCGTTGGCAAAGAGTTCGGCGTTTTGTCCGGCCATCACGGTATTGAACCAGTTGCGACCGAAGATACCACCGGTGGCACCGAGGACGCCGAGCGGCACGACGAGGATAACGGCAAACGGAATAGACCAGCTTTCGTACAGCGCTGCAAGGCAGAGGAAGACGGCGAGCAGACTGAAGCCGAGGACGTACATTTGCTGGTCGCCCGCACGTTGTTCTTCCAGTGCCAGCCCCGTCCATTCGAGGGCGAAGCCGGGTGGCAGGGCTTTGGTCAGCTCAACCATGGTGTTCATGGCGTCGCCGGAGCTTTGCCCCTGGGCAGCGGAGCCGGAGAGTTGCATCGCCGGGTAGCCGTTGTAGCGGGTCGCCTGCATCTGCCCCTGTTCCCAGGTGAAGTTGGCAATGGCACCCAGCGGAACCTGTCCCCCCTTGGTGTTGGGGATGTCCAGCGATTTCAGCCCTTCTTCCTGCATCCGCGTCCCGGCATCGGCCTGCACGGTCACGCGTTGCAGGCGGCCGTTGTTGGGGAAGTCGTTGATGTAGGCGGAGCCGAAGTTGGTGCCGAGGATATTGGCGATGCTGCTGATGGTGACGTTTTGCGCGTAGGCGGCGTCACGGTTGATGTCGATGCGCAGTTGCGGCGCGTCTTCCAGACCACTGGGGCGGATTTGCCCGATGATGGGATTTTTCCTCGCCATGTTAACTAACTGGTTACGCGCGGCAAGCAGTGCTGCGTGTCCCTGTCCGCCACGGTCTTCCAGCATCAAATCAAAACCGCTGGATGTACCGAGTGAAGGAATGGCGGGCGGGCTGAGGGCAAAGATGGTGGCATCCCGAATATTCATGAAACCGCCCATTAGTTTGCCGGAAATGGCGACGGCGGACTGATCGGGGCGGGTGCGCTCTTTCCAGTCTTTGAGGATGATAAAGGACATCCCCATGTTTTGCCCCGAGCCACTGAAGCTGAAGCCCTGCACAGCAAACATGTTCTTGATTTCCGGAATGCCTTTAGCGACGTTCTCCATTTCTTTGAGCTTCTCGATGGTGCGCTCGGCGGTGGCGCCGGTCGGCAGTTGCAGGCTGGCGATGACGAAACCCTGGTCTTCGTTCGGCAGGAACGAGGTGGGCAGGCGCAGGAAGAGGAAAGCGGCGCCGGCGCCAACGCCCAGATAGATGACAAACATCAGGTAGCTGATACGGATGCACTTGGCCACGGTCGCTTCATAGGCATGGGTGGCGGCTTTGACTGCGCGGTTGAACCAGCCGAAGAAGCCGCGTTTTTCGTGGTGATCATCACGCACGGGCTTGAGCATGGTGGCGCAGAGGGCCGGGGTGAGGGTCAACGCCAGGAAGCCAGAGAAGCCGATAGAGCCAGCCATGACCAGCGAGAACTGGCGGTAGATGGCACCGGTCGAGCCGGACATGAAAGCCATCGGCAGGAAGACGACGATGTTGACCAGGGTGATACCGACGATGGCGCCGGAAATCTGCCCCATGCTTTTGCGCGTCGCCTGATAGGGAGTGAGTTTTTCTTCCGCCATGAGGCGTTCGACGTTTTCCACCACCACGATGGCGTCATCCACCACAATCCCGATGACAAGCACCATTGCAAACATGGTGAGCACGTTGATGGATAGCCCCAGCGGCGCCATCAAGGCTACCGCTCCCATCAGGGAAATCGGCACGACAATGGCGGGGATAAGGGTGTAGCGGAGGTTTTGCAGGAAGAGGAACATGACGATGAAGACCAGCACCATCGCTTCCACCAGGGTGTGCAGCACTTGTTCGATGGAGAGGCTGACGAAGAGCGAGGTGTCATACGGCGCTGACCAGCTCATGCCTTCCGGGAAGTATTGTTGCAGTTCCGCCATGCGTGCTTTGACCGCTTTCGCTACTGCCACCGCGTTACCGCTGTTCGACAGTTGCACGGCCATACCGGTAGTGGATTCACCGTTCAGGCGGGCAGACGCCATGTAGGATTCCTGACCAAGTTCGACACGGGCGACATCTTTCAGGCGCACGGTAGCGCCGCCTTCGGTACTCTTCAGGACGATATTTTCAAATTCGGCGACGTTGCGCAGTTGGCCGGGGACGTTGATGACTGCCGAAAAACTTTGTCCTGGTAAAGCGGGCAGCGAGCCAAGGCTGCCGGTCGGGATGGAGCGGTTTTGCGCGGCAATCGCGGCGGATACATCGGCGGCAGAAAGGTTATAGCCGCGCAGCTTTTCCGGATTGAGCCAGATGCGCATCGCGGTTTCCGCGCCGAAAAGGCGGACGCCGCCAACACCGTCGATCCGTTGCAGTTCCGGAATGATATTGCGCTGGGCGTAGTCGCTCATTTCGCGCACGGTCAGGCTGGAATTATCGCTGCGTTGCAGGGCAACGACCATGAGGAAGTTGGCACTCTGTTTGCCGACGGTGATGCCGTTTTGCGTCACCGTGCCGGGCAGGCGGGACGTCACCTGCGACACGGCGTTTTGCACGTTGACCTGGGCAATGTCTTCATCGGTGCCGGAGACGAAGGTCAGCGACAGCGAGCCGCTGCCGCTGGCATCGGCGGTGGCTTCCATGTAGTCGAGGCCGTCGATGCCGTTCATCTCGCGTTCCATGATGGAGAGCACGGATTCTTCAATTTCGGCGGCACTCGCACCCGGATAGCGGATGCTAACGGTGATTTTCGGCGCGCTGACATTCGGATACTGCTCGACCGGCAAACGTTGCAGGGCAAGCAGGCCGGCGATAACGATAAATATCGCGACAACCCAGGCGAAAACAGGGCGGTTAATGAAAAACTTGGACATATTCCCCCCGTTACTGCGCAGCCGGTTTTTCGCCTACCGGTGTGGCGGGCTTGGCCTCAGGTTTGCCGTCGGCAGATTGCTGCGTGACTGGTTGGCTGGCGGTGGGCTGCTGCGGCAGCGGTTTGCCGTCGTCACCGTAGATGACCGGCGTAATGTGGGTCGCACCTGCCATCAGTTGCGACAGGGTGTCGACCATCACCATTTCATTCGGTTTCAGACCCTCGCCGATAATCCACTGATTCTTGCGCTCGCCGATAACTTTCACCTCACGCGAGGCAAAAGAGCCGTCTTCGGCCACGACGCGCAGCGTGTCTTTCGTGCCCCGCGTGACCGCACTTTGCGGCACGACATAAACATTTTGCAGTTGGCTTTGCGGAATATCGGCGCGTACATACAGCCCGGGTAACAATTCACCGTCGGGGTTGGGAACTTCGGCACGCAGCAAGAGTTCGCCGGTGCCGGGATCAACCGTCTGATCAGCGAAGAGCAGGCGGCCTTTGTGCGGATAAGGCGTGCCGTCATCAAACGTAATCTGCACGGAAAAATCCACGCCCTTCATCGCGCCGGACTGAAATTCCTTCTTGATACGGCGCAAATCGGCGGCAGTCTGGGTGATGTTGACGTACATCGGGTCAAGCTGCTGAATCTTGGCCATGCTCACTGTGCCATTCGGCGACACCAGCGAACCTTCGGACACATTGGACTTGCCAATCACGCCGGAAATCGGCGCCATCACCTTGGCGTACTGCACATTGATTTCCGCCTGCTTGATGCCTGCTTCCGCCGCCATGATATTGGCGGAAGCCACCTTGACCTCGGCTAACGCCTGATCATAGGTCTGGCGCGACACGGCCTTTTCCTTGACCAGCGGAGCGTAGCGGTTGGCGGTGCTTTGCGCCAGCGCCTTGTTCGCCTCGGCTTGCGCCAGTTGCGCTTTGGCCGCTTGCAAATTGGCGAGATAAACCGCGTCATCAATCTGGTAGAGCTGCTGCCCGGCGCGCACCATCGCGCCCTCTTCAAAGAGACGTTTCTGCACGATGCCGCTCACCTGCGGCTGGATTACCGCCTCACGCGAGGCTTCGAGGCGAGCCGGCAGGTTCTTCGTCTGCACCACCGTTTGTGGCTTGACGATAATGACCCCCGCTTGTGGCGGCTTCTGCTCACCGCCGTCCGGTCCCTGTTGCGCCAGCGCGGATTGCAAGCTGGCGGCGACAGCGACAGCAGCAAGCGCGTGTTTCAAACGAATCTCCATAAGTTCCTCCGGTAAAAGTTTAAAAACGGCGTCAACATGGCAGCGCCATTAAGAAAAAGCAAGCGGCGTATTATATACAAGCTTGTATGTAAAACCAGCAAGCTTGGCTATACTGCGCGGCTGGCATCCACCACACCACCACTCCCATGCGCTGGACCAAAAGCGAAGCAGAACAAACCCGCAACTCCATTCTTGACGCCGCCCTGACCCTCTTCGACGAACAGGGCTACACCCAGACCACCCTGAGCAGCGTCGCCCGCCAGGCCGGGGTGACGCGCGGGGCGATTTACTGGCATTTTGAAAACAAAGACGAAATCCTCATTGCCCTCGCCCAGGCACAATTCCACGACCTGATGCAGCAAAACGCCGATGCCGTGCGCAGACCGAACAGCTGGGAGACCATCTGCGACAACCTCATCATCTTCTTCCAAACCCTCATCCACCATCCCGCCCGTCTGCGCTTCTTCCGCGTCTTCAACCAGCACGGCTGCACCCAGCCGCTCGCCCAGCTACACCGCGACTACAAACTCATCTGGCAGCAGCAATGCCGCGAAATCGTCGAACGCGGCAAAGCCGAAGGCCGCTTCCGCACTAACACCGATCCCGACTACCTCTTTTTCCACATGGGCGTCATCTTCAGGGGCTTGGTGGAAATGTGCCTCGAAGAGCCCGACAACCCCTCGCTTGCCGCCTACATCGAACGCACCCTGAAAAATACCACCGCCATGCTGCAAACCCTGTGAACCTCACGCCGCCCATGAGGAAACGTGTTAAAATAAAAGCGTGGAAACAGCAAAAAGCCACACCCATCAACCCAACAGGAGAACGTCATGCGCTACAAAAAAGTACTACTCGTCACCGACCTGCGTGAAGACAGCGACATCGTTGCCAGCCGTGCCAAATGCATGCTGGACAGCCCTGATGCCAAACTGCGCGTCCTGCACGTTATGGAAGAAACCGTCCTCACCGCCGGCTACGAAATTGTCCCCATCATTCCGCTGAACAACAACGAAGACGAAATCATCTCCGGCGCGCGCGCCAAAATGCAGGAACTCCTGGCGCGGCACAACATCATCGCCGACGACGCCCACGTCGAAACCGCCCTCTCCACCCGACGCGGCATCCTTGATTACTGCAACAAAACCAAACCCGACCTCATCGTCATCGGTCGCCACGTCCGTACCGGCCTCGCCTCATTACTGGGCGCCACCGCTGACGACATCTTGCCCGGCGTCAACTGCGACGTCCTCGTCGTCAAACTCGGCGAACCCGTATGAGCCAATCCCCTAACGTCCAACTGTGCGCCGACATTAACCTGTCGGCGCTTTCCTCATTACTGGGCGAATACGGCCTGAAAGTCGAACTGCTGCCCGAGGATGCCGACATTCCCGGCAGCTACTGGGGGGCGCCGGAAGCCGGCCTCGTCAAAGACACCCTCTACATCCGCCCTGACACCCCCACCCATTCCGCCCTGCACGAAGCCGGCCACTGGATCTGCATGGACGACGCGCGCCGTGCCAACCTGCACACCGACGCCGGCGGCACCGTGCTAGAAGAATGCGCAGTGAACTACCTGCAAATCCTGCTTGCCGAAGCCCTACCCGACGTCGGCCGCGCGCAAATGCTCGCCGACATGACCGCCTGGGGCTACAACTACCGCGAAGGCAGCGTGTACGCCTGGCTCGACGGCGACGCCATCGATGCCATCCGTTGGCTGCAAGAACATCACCTCATCGACGCGGCGCGACAAAGAATTACCCAACCTTAAACCGCACAGTAACGCCGATTGTGGCATACTGCGCGCCGTTTTTTCACCAATCTTCCCAAGGAGAGAACGACATGACAAACCAAAAAATCCTGCTGGCAGCCGCACTCGGTGCCGTCATCGGCAGTGCGCAAGCCATCGAACTCAAAACCGACGCCGACAAAGTTGGCTACGCCATCGGCGTGGACATGGGCAGCACCGTCAAAGACATCGGCGGGCAAAACGTCAACATCGACGCCCTCATTGCCGGCCTGAAAGATGCTTACGACGGCAAAGAGCCAGCGATGAGCGCCGAAGACATGGACAAAACCATGAAAACCTTCGCTGAAGCCCGCATGAAAGATATGCAGGCCCAATACGAAAAAGAAATCGCCGCCAATGCCGAAGCGGGCAAAAAATTCCTCGATGAAAACGGCAAGAAAGATGGCGTGAAAACCACCAAGAGCGGCCTGCAATACAAAGTCGAAAAAGAAGGCAAAGGTGCCAAACCGACCGACAAAGACAGCGTCACCGTGCACTACGAAGGCCGCCTGCTCGATGGTACCGTCTTCGACAGCTCGCTGGAGCGCAAAGAACCCGTCACCTTCAGCGTGACCGACGTTATTCCCGGCTGGGTTGAAGGCCTGCAACTGATGACCGAAGGCAGCAAATACACCTTCTACATCCCCTCTAACCTTGCCTATGGCGAAACCGGTGCCCCGCCGACCATCCCGCCGAATGCCGTCCTCACCTTCGACGTCGAACTGCTGAAAGTTGGCGCCGCTGATGCCAAAGCGGCAGCTGAAGAAGGCAAGCCTGCGGAAGAAAAGAAAGACGAAGCGAAAAAATAAGCCGCTTCCGGCACATAAAAAACGGCATCCACGGGTGCCGTTTTTTTATACCCACAGGGTGCGGTCAGAACATCATCACGCCGCTGCCAGCGCCTGCTGCAAATCGGCGAGCAGGTCGTCAATATGTTCGATACCGATCGAGAGGCGCACCATATCGGCGCTGACGCCGGCGGCAGCCAGTTCATGCTCGCCCAGCTGGCGGTGTGTCGTGCTGGCGGGATGGGTGGCGAGTGATTTCGCATCACCGATGTTGACCAGACGGGTGAAGAGTTGCAACGCATCAATAAAACGTCCGCCCGCTGCGCTGCCACCCCGGATGCCGAAACTGAGCAGACCGGATGCCTGCCCGTGGAAATCGCGCATGATCAAACGCTTGTATGGACTGTCGTCCAGCCCCGGATATTTCACCCAGGCGACCTGCGGATGATTTTGCAGGAAACGGGCCACCTGCAAGGCGTTGCTGCTGTGCCGTTCCATGCGCAATGCCAGCGTTTCCAGCCCCTGCAAAATCAGGAAGGCGTTGAACGGGCTGATGGCGGCTCCCATGTTGCGCAGCGGGGCGACACGGGCACGGGCGATGTAGGCGGCAGCGCCGAAATGTTCGCGGTAATTCACGCCGTGATATGAAGGGTCAGGCGTATTCAGAATGGCAAAGCGCGGATCAGCCGACCAGTCGAAGTGGCCGCCATCGATAATTGCGCCACCCAACGATGTGCCGTGCCCGCCGATATATTTCGTCAACGATTCGACCACGATATCCGCGCCCAACGCCAGCGGGCGGCACAAGGCAGGCGAAGCGACCGTGTTGTCCACCACCAGCGGCAAGCTCTGCGCGTGCGCGGCAGCGGCCAGCGCCGGGATATCGACCACATTCACCGCCGGATTGCCGATGCTTTCGCAATAGACCAGCTTGCTGCGCCCATCCGCGAGCGCGGTTATTTCTTCGGGGTGGTCGGGATCAAAGAAACGCACGTCAATGCCCTGACGCGGCAGGGCGTGCGCGAACAGGTTGAAGGTGCCGCCGTAGAGTGTTTTCGCGGCGAGAATATTGTCGCCCGCCTCGGCGATAGTCTGTATCGCATAGGTCACCGCCGCCATGCCGCTTGCCACAACCAGCGCGCCGATGCCGCCCTCGATGGCGGCAAGCCGCTGCTCCAGCACATCGGTGGTGGGGTTCATGATGCGGGTGTAGATGTTGCCCGGCACGTTCAGATTGAAGAGATCGGCACCATGCTGCGTGTCGTCGAAGGCGTAGCTGGTGGTCTGATAGACCGGCACGGCAGCGGCTTTGGTGGTCGGGTCGGGCTGATAACCGGCATGGATGGCCAGGGTTTCGAGGTGCATAGACGGCTCCTGTTGCGAGGGATGTTAAGTAGCGGGAATGTACGCGTCCGGCTGGGGCAAGTCAAAAGGGAGTGCATGGCAGGAGGAAAAAGCCCGCCAAGCGGCATAAATACTGGCCTCGCCAAGCGGCGTCATTACTGGGCCCGCCAAGCGACGTAAATGCTGAACCTACCAAGCGGCATCATTACTGGGCTTGCCAAGCGACGTGTACTGGCCCCGCCAAGCGGCGTCGTTACTGGGATCGCCAAGCGGCGTGATTACTGGGTCCGTCAAGCGGCGTGATTACTGGGTCCGTCAAGCGGTGTCATTACTGGGTCCGTCAAGCGGCGTGGTGACTGGGTTTGCCAAGCGGCGTCATTACTGGGCCCGCCAAGCGGCACGGTTGCTGGGCCCGCCAAGCGGCGTCATTACTGGCCTCGTCAAGCGGCGTGGTTGCCGGGTTTGTGAGATATGGAAAAACCGCCCCGGAGGGCGGTTTTTTTGTGGGTTGTTAAGCGGCTGCTTACTGGATGTTGATGGTTTGTGCCGCCTGACGGGCGTGTTCTTCCGGGCGGTACATGTTTTCCAGGGACGCGCCAGGGGCGTGCCAGGTGCCGGCGCCGGTCGTTCTGCCGTAGATGGTGTAGCTGAACGGTTGCGGTTTGCCGTAGGCGGTAAAGGCGGCAATGTGGCGGTCGTCGCGGTTTTCCCGGTACTGGTAGCGCATGACGCTGTCGTCTTCGTCATCCCCACCGGCGTCGTTCGGGTTATCGCGCAGGGCGCTCAGTTTGATGCCTGCCGGAACGGGGTAGGTGTAGATGAGGTCGCTCTGGCTGCCGCTGTTATCCGCGAGTTTCGGGGTGAAGGTCGCGGTGATGCTGATGTCGGTGTTGTTCGGCAGTTTGGCCGGATCGAGCACGGTGCCGTTTGCATCTTCGTAGCGCAGGGTGATTTCCCAGCCGTTGTTGTCCGCTTTGTCCGCAGGCGGGGTGTGCAGGTCTTGTGCATCCAGCCACAGGGCGTCTTTACCCGGATTGGTGATGCGCACCGCGCCGTTGTATTCGCCTTTTTCGAGGTCGGCGAGAGTTGCTTTTTTGCCGTTGATTTCGATCGGGGTGTCAGCGGCAAGTTTGGGCGCGAGAGCGGCGAGGCGCACCAGCCAGGCGAGTTCCTGGGTGCTGTGGTAGCGGTCATGCGCGAGCGCAGTAGCGAGTTTGTCACGCTCGATGTCGCGCAGGCGGCTGATGGTTTCTTGGGTTTGCTGCGGGTCGTTGCTGATGTTTTGCCACAGGATTTCGAGTTGTTTCAGGCGAACGAGGTTGTGTGCGGCGAGGCTGGTCGCGCTGCCGTAGGCATAGCTCGTCGCATCATCGTCCGTGCTGCCGCCAGCCAGGCGTTCGCTCGCGGTCTGGTATTCGCCGAGCAGGGCGAGGGCGGTCGCGATGTCGAGGCTGTCGCTGAGGCTGAGTTGGTCGCCAGCTTCACGGTGGTAACGCAGGAGGTTGCCGCGTATGGGTTCTTCGGCATACGCCAGGGTGTAGTAGGCGTAGCTGTCTTCATGCGCGGTTTCGGGGCGATAGCTGCCGTCGTTGCCGCTGCGCAATTGGCCGAGCAGGCGGGTGAGTTGTGACGGGTTCAGCAGTTCCTGGCGTTTTTGCAGCTGGATGAGGGCTTCGCCGATGTAGGCGGTGAGCCAGCGGTTTTCTTTGCCGTAGCCCCACAGGCTGTAGCTGCCGTCCCAGTGTGCAAGGTTGGCCAGGCGGTTTTCAGCGGCGTGGATGGCGTCACGATCGGCTTTTTCGGCGCCGATGAGTCCCCACAATTTGCCGGTGGTTTGTTCGCTGCAACCCAGCGGGTAGTCGGCGAGTTGTTGCTGGTACGGCGTCGGGTTGTAAGGGATGCCGCTGTTCAGACTGAGGCGGGCGTCACGCAGGTCGCTGTATTCGAGGGTGGCGCCACCATCCAGGCGTTGGTACTGGGTACGCACTTGCGGCAGGGCAGCTGCACGGATGGGGATGCGCCGTTCGAGGCTCTGGGTGTTGTCTCCGCTGATTTCTGCCTTGATGTGGGCATCGCCGCTCGCGGTAACGCGGTAGGGGTAGCTGAGGGTGACGGTCTGGTCGGGCTCGAGGGTAGTTTCCGGAATGGCTTCGCCCGCGAGTTCGAGGTTATCGGCAGTCAGGTTGATTTTGAGGTTCTGCGCTTTGTCGGTGGTGTTGTGCAGGCGCAGGGTGAAGGTGCCGCTGTCGTCCGCGCTCAGGAAGCGCGGGGTGTGCAGTTCGGCGACGACCGGCGCTTTGATGATAGCGGTTTCTTCGACGGTACCGGCTTTGTCTGCGTTGTAGGCGGCGGCCATGACGCGCAGGCGGCCGTTGTAGTGCGGCACAGGCATGGTGTAGTTCACGTTGCCGTCGGCATCGACTTTGAGCGGCCCGCTCCACGCGCTGATGAGGTCGATATCGAGATCAGGCAGGTCGGCAAGAGCCGCGCGTTCACTGGCGGCAGCACCGTCAGCACCGCTGCGCAGGGCGGCAAGGCGGGCGTCGGTCTGGCGGATGATGCTGCCGAAGGTGTCGTAGAGGGCAAGGGTGGGTTGTTTTTTGCCGAAGAAGGCTTCGAGCGGGTCGGTGAAGCTCGGCGCGGCGATTTGGTAGAGGCCGTCGTCAATGATGGCGAGGTTGACCCAGGTGTTGTCGCCCGCTTCGGGGACGTGGACGCCAACGGTGTAGGGTTGTTCTGGCAGCGGGTTTTCCGGCAGTTTGAGTTGCGGCACGAGGCGACGGTCAGCCAGGTCGGCACCGACCCAGTAGAGGCCGACGGCGCGACGGTTGTGATCGTTGGCGTTGTCGTTCCAGGCGTTCGCCAGCAGCCAGACGCCTTGTTCCCACTTGTCTTGCCATGGGATCTGGATTTGGCCTTTGCCGTTTTTAAGTTCGAGTTCGTGGTTTTCGGCGATGCTGTCACGGCTGGCGACTTTGACGGTAGCTTTGCCGTCAAACGGCGCTTGTACGTTGACGGTGAGGGTGTCGCCTTTTTTGTAGGTCGGCTGGTTGGTGGCAAGCGTGATGGTCGCTGGGCTGTTCTGGTTGGGGTCGCCATACCAGCCGCGCGCAATTTCAAGGCTGGCGGCGCTGGCCGGGGTTTTGCCGCGCACTTCGAGGACGTAGATGCCGTCGCCGTCAAAGGGCAGGTCCAGGTTGGCCGGGGTTTTGCCGTCGGTGTTGATGCTGCCTTTTTTCAGCGGTTCGCGGCTGTCGTTGTTTTCGTATTTCCACTCGCCTTCGCTGTTGTACCAGTACCAGTTGCGTTCGACGCGGTAGAGCGTCCATTCGAGGGTGTCAGCTTGTTGGGCACCTTTGTCGTCGATGGCGGCGATTTGTGCGCCGTTTTCGCCTGCTTTGAGGGCAATGTAAGGAGCGGTGCGCGGCAACGGCGCGGTTTGGTTGGCGCTGATGGTGCTGCCATCCGGCGCGGTGAGGCGAACCTCGGCGTAGAGGGCTTGCGGGCGGGTACCGGCGGGGCGGTCCAGTGCCCCGATGGTGATACGGCGTTTGCCGTCTTTGTCGGTGTCGCCGTTTTCGATTTTCTGCTTATTGCCACTGAGCTCGGCTTCGTCGTGACGGCCAATCTGCCAGCCTGTCCATTCGTCGTGGGTTTTCGCGAAGTCGTCGTTGGTGATGTTCCATTGGCCGTCGGTCAGGAGGTTGGCGGCAGGCGCCCCGTAGAGCCAGTCGGCGCTGTAAGCGAGTTCGGCTTTGTTTTCTTCGGCTTTGACGGCGAGTTTGTTTTCGATTTGTTGCGGGACGATGCTATCCACGAGGTAGGTTTCATCCACAACAATGGTGCCGCCTTTGCCGAGGCTGATGCGGATGTTCCAGTTACCCAGGCGCGCGGTGGCGGGGATTTCGGCGCTGTAGCGGTAGGCGCCGCTCGCGTCAGCTTCCAGCAGTTGGCTGTGCACGAGGGTGCCGTCCGGACGGTAGATGTCCAGCCACAGCGGGGTGTCGCTGAAGGCTTTGCCGTCCGGGGTTTTGAAGAGCCACAGGGCGTTGAGGGTGTCTTTCGGGCGGTAGGCACCGCGATCGTGCCAGGTCCAGTGGTCGAGGGTCGGATTGGCTTGCTTGTCGCCATTCGCGCCTTTGTCCGAGAGGTCGATGCCTTGTCCGGCAACGCGCAGGTAGGCGAGGTGGTGTTCTTTTTGGCTGATGATGTGGCTGGGGGCGTCCGCGTCTTTGCCACTGGTTTGCGCGCGGGTGAAGCGGGCGATGCCCTGGCCGTCGGTTTCGGCTTCGCCGAGGATACGGTTGTTTTGGGCGTAGAGGGTGACTTTCTGATGGGCGACGGGGGCGCTGGTCTTCAGGTCGCGCAGTTCGGCAAGGATGCCGTCGCGGGTCTGGTAGGCGGTCAGGCCCTGGTCAGTGACGGTGAAGCCAAGCAGGGTGCTCTGATAGCTGTCTTCGTCACGTACGCTGAGGACGTACACGCCTGCGCGGGCATCATCCCCCGCCATGTCTTTGAAAGCGAGGCGGCTCTGCGTGATGGCGTTGCGCTCGCTTTTTTCCGGTTCGAAGCTGCCTTGCCAGATAAGGCTGGCGTTGTCGTTAAGGTCGTATTTTTCGAAGCTGTCGGGGTTATCAATGGCGTTGTGCGCGTCGCCGGCGAGGTTGTTACCGGGAATTTGCCACAGTTCGACGTTGATTTTGCCGCCGGTGTTCGCGGTTTCGATGGTCAGCGCGGCGTCCGGGGTGAGTTCGAGGGTTTTGCCACGGGTAGCGAAGCGTACCAGCGGCGCGCGGTCGCCGGTGTCGACGGTGCGCTCAATCGCCATGCCGAGTTCCATGTGGTTCTGGGCGGCGAGTTTGGGATCGATTTTGAAGGTGTATTCGGTCTGCCACTGGCCGGTATAGCAGAGTTTATCGCCAGCATAGCGGCCTTCGCCTTCGGGCGCGGGGGTGACGCTGATGTACTGTTTCCAGTTTTGCAGCGGCTCGGCGAGGACGGGGTTATTAAATTCAAGGCAGATACGCGGTTTGTCCTGGTTGTTGTCGCTGTCGATGCTGCTCAGGTTGAAGGCAAAACGCTCGCGCAGATAGGAATATTGTTTGCGCTGTTCTTCGCTGTACTGGCCGCTCAGTTTATCGAGAGCAGCAATGGCAAAGGGGATGCTGTCGCTGTCGTCGCGCATGATGGTTTCGTAGAGGGCGAGGGTGTCGTCAATATAGGCGCTTTGCGAGCCACGCACATCAGGCGAAGCGGCAAGCAGGGCGCGGTAGGCAGTTTCTTGTGCGTTATCGTTGTAGCTGATGCGGTTGATAAGTTTGCCCAGTAACTCCGCCCTGTTTTGCAAGCGGGCATAACTCTTGATCTCAGGTGCTCCTTTTTTGGCTTTGCTGTATTTGGCATTGGCCAGCCAGGCGCGGATGTCTTCGTTGGCGAATTTGGCGACGGGGCCACTGCCTTTTTGCAGGTATTGGTCAATGTCAGCTTCGGCTTTGGCGCGGGCGGCAGCGAGGGTTTTATCGTCCCAACGCGGCGCAGCGTGGGCGGTGAAAACGAGGGCTGCGGCGATAGCGGCAGCGAGGTGGTTTTTGAAGTTCATGGGGCATCCCGTTGGGTGTGTGGAAAATGGTGTGCATTTTAGCAAATATGTATTGATTTTTCGGGATATCTCGTGAAGTGAGCCCCGGTGGCATGGCGGAAAATCCGCACCGTTTGAAGCCTGCTAGACTATGCCTTAGACACAATCACCCTTCCCACCACATCCCGTGAACACCCTACCCCTGCCCGACCTCGGCGACACCCTCATCACCTACCAGCAATGGCTACGCCCGCTGGTGGACGACAAGACCTACCACAACAGCGAAAAAGCCCTCGCCGACTTCCGCCACCTCGAAGCCCCCAAACTGCAACGCCTGCTCGAACAACGCGCTGCGCTGGCCGCCCCCGATTCCTGGCTTATCGACTACTGGCGCAACCTGCGCCTTGCCAACCGGGGCAGCCTGCCGCTTGCCGGCAACCAGACCATGAAAATCGAATGGAAAGCGCCGCAAAGCGGGCTGAAGCGCGTCTCCCATTTCGTCCATGCCCTTGCACGAGTACACCGCGACTACCTGCGCGGCGAGATAACAAGCGGCGGCGACACCTGCCGCGAACAATGGCGCATCCTACTCGGTGCCTGCCGCCGCCCGATGCCGGAGTGCGACCAGTACCTTTTCAACGAAGACGACAGCCCCGCCCGCCACATCAACATCCTCTACAAAGGGCGCGGCTGGACGATGGACATCCTTGACAGCAAAGGCGGCATCGCGAGCCCGGCACAAATCGAAAATACCCTCTACCGCCTCATCCACGACGACGCGGAAGCACCTGACCTGCCCTTTGCCGCGCCGAGCGTCTTCCCGAACGAACAGGCACGCGAAATCCGCGCCCAGCTCAACAGCCGCAGCGAAAACGCCGCCATCTGGCAGAGCATCGAAAAATCCCTCTTTATCCTGAGCCTCGACGATGCGCACATCATCGATGACGAAGACGCGCTGAACGATGCCGCCTTTTCCGACGGCAGCGCCTTCTGGGCCTACAAACCGCTCAACTACCGCTGCAACCTCATTGATGACCGCTATTTCCTGCACAGCGAAAGCAGCTGGATTGACGCCGCCACCCTTGCCGACATCCTTGCCCTTGCGCAAAAAAACCAGCACGACGGCAAAATCCAGCGCAAAAACACCCTGCCGGACGACCTCAACCTCGCCCCGCTGGACTGGCAAATTGACAAACACGAAACCAAAGAACAGGACAGCGGCACCTACAAACTCATCAAAGAAGCGCTGGCCGAATACCGCCACCACGCCGAAAGCTACACCACCGGCATCTACGACCTCTACCTCAACGACCAGGAACAACACCTGCTCAAACACAACGACCCCGACGCGCTGATGCAAATCGCTCTGCAATATGCCCAATACAAAGTGCACAAAACCATACGCAGCAGCCGCGAAAACATCGACATGCGCCACTACACCAACGGGCGCAAATGCTACATGCAGACCGTCACCGCCACCTCAAAAGCCGCTGCCACCGCCATCTACAGCCTTGCCGACGGCAGTAGCATCCTGCCGCTTATCGAGGCATACAACGAAGAACACCTGATGCGCAAAGCGCACTGCCTGCACGGCGAAGACGTGTACGGCCACCTGCTCGGCCTGGAAAGCATCGCCCGCGAACAAAAACAGGATATCCCCGCCTTCTTTACCGACCCTGGCTACCTCACCCTCACACAAAACTACATCTCGACCATCAGCCTCGGCTGCCACGGCATCCTCAGCTACATCGCCTTCACCGCTGGCAAAGCGGAAAACATCGCCATCAACTACACCTACAACCGCAATAACATCAACCTCGTCCTCACCCATCTGCGCAACCGCACGCGGGAAATGCAGAAATTCGCCACGGCAGTGCAGGCGGGTATCAAACAACTGCTGCGTATCCTGGCGCTGAGTGAGCCGCAGGATGAGGTGTAGAGCAGGGTTTTATAGCCGTTTCGAATAGGACTGAAACAAGACGGCGAGCCAAAGACAGTGCAACGAGTACAGCGAGGTTCGCCAACACGGTATCCGTTCTCGTTGAAACGACTTATCCCGCTTGGTGGCGTCATTATCGTGCTCGCCAAAAAAAACCGCCACAAGCGGCGGATTTTTTGTTTTCGCTAAGGTGAAAGGTGTTGGTTGTTGGCATTGGTACCAGCCTCGTTACATGGATAAACGCAAGTGTCCAAAGCCAATGTTATCCCGCTTGGCGGTCATTGACATTTATCGCAAACCGAGCAGATAACGAATTATCCAACTTTCGCTTGCCATAAGCTATTAAATAGATAAGTCTCACTACCCAATAATACTTTTCTTAACTTCAATATCCTTTGATGTTATCACCAAGTCTTCGAGTTTATTTTTTGATTTAATTAATTTTTTAACCTCTTCAGCAATTACTTTATCCCCTTTATATAAAGTTATATGGGGATTGAATCCGAATATTTTTTTGGGAAAATCGGGTTTATCCCAAACTTTTTCTAACGCGGGGGCATTAACTTTAAGGATACAAAAGTATAGATTTTTATATTCAATTATATCTAAATCATTAATCTTTATTGATATTCCTCGAATAATTTTCTTAGCTTTATAAATAATTGATTTCTTAAATTTGTTTCTAGGCCCTTGTATTGTAATATGGGGAGAACTTGGTATAGCGTTAGAATAACCTTCTCGCAATCCTTCAAATAAGGAATTTATTTCATCATTTTTTATATCTAGAACAAGCACCTGTTTCTTCATATGCCCTCCTAAGAAATCAAAAAAAACCGAAGATCTTCCTTAATTCTATCATGCAATAATATGTTTGAAATCAATCTCTTAAAAACTTGACTGTTTCCTAGCTGCTTAATCTCGTCTTTAAGATTTTCATCATCATGATTCAGATCATATCTTTCTTTTAACCTTAAAAATTTCATATATTCTTCTGTGAATTTTTTATATTCATTTCCGATGTTCACATCACCATTAAACAATTCAACAGAATCTTCTAACCTTTCCCACGGCGTCTTTTTAACCATTTTCACTAATTCATCCTTTGAATTAATATTGAAAGTTAGAATATATATAATAGTAGCAAAAACTGTTAATCTTCTACTAAATTTTAGACTAATATTTTTCTTCTCCCATTTTTTTTGATTCATCCTACTAGATTCGTAATTTAAGCATAATGTTCTCCAAAATCTTAATATATCATTTAATAAGAAATATAATTTGAAATCATTATGTCTCTCGTCTCTCAAATAAACTCCAATGATTTTTTCAATAATTTCATTGTATTTATCTTGATTGTAGATACATTTACTTTCTAAAATAAGAAGCATTCTAGCAGTAAACCAGTTATGATGATCATCAGATGGTGAGCCAATTATTCTCTCAACTTCTCTATAATTAAATATTTTAAGAAACTCCCCATCATTACTAAACGGTGGAAATCCTAAGCTTCCATTAATTCCTATTAGGGTAGAAAAGATCTGTATTTCATCAAGTTTTCCATAACAATATTCATCATCATCTCCAATGACAAAAATATCTAAATCAGATCCTTTATTTGCTTCATGGCGCGCAAGAGAACCAGTTGTATAAATACACAAATTACTTCTTCTATTATTATCTGGTGGAAAAATAGCATCTAATTTTATTTCCTCTTTAATTTTATTTAGCTTAGTTTCCGAAAAAATTTTTCTTTCTTCTAAGATTGTCATAACTAACCTCTTTCTAGTCAAAGTTTGATTTTAAGATAAATTTCAAATATTAGCCAGCATAACTAGCCTTAATAATTCCTACTATTGGGAACCCGCCAAGCAGCGAAAATCCTGCTTCCATCATCCACCCATCCCCCTACCCCGGCTGTTGCAGTATTTGACTGAGAAACTCCTGCGCGCGCGGGTGGCGGGCGTTGGTGAAAAATGCTTCCGGCGGCGCGGTTTCGAGGATTTCCCCTTTGTCCATGAAGACGATGCGGTCGGCGACGGTGCGCGCGAAGCCCATTTCGTGCGTGACCACCAGCATGGTGATGCGGCTGTTTTCTGCGAGTTCGATCATCACGTCCAGCACTTCTTTGATCATTTCCGGGTCGAGCGCCGAGGTCGGTTCGTCGAAGAGCAGCACTTCGCAGTCCATGCATAGGGCACGGGCGATGGCGACGCGTTGTTGTTGTCCGCCGGAGAGTTGGCCGGGGTATTTGTCCGCCTGTTCGCGGATACCGACGCGTTCCAGGTATTGCCGCGCCGTCGCTTCCGCCTGGGCGCGCGGCTGTTTGTTCACCCAGATCGGGCCGAGGGTGAGGTTGTCGAGGATGGTGAGGTGCGGGAAGAGGTTGAACTGCTGGAAGACCATGCCGACTTTGCGCCTGAGATCGCGCGTCTGTTTGGCGCTACCGGTGAGGAGTTCGCCGTCCAGGCAGATTTCGCCTTCTTGATAGTTTTCCAGGCGGTTGATGCAGCGGATCAGCGTCGATTTGCCCGAACCGGACGGGCCGCAGATGACGAGGCGCTCGCCTTTTTTCACGTTCAGGTCGATGTTTTTCAGGGCGTGGTATTTGCCGTACCACTTGTTGAGGTGGTGGATGTTGATGGCGTCTGTCATGGGCGTTCCGGGGTGAAGTGGCGTTCGATGCGGTAGCTGGTGTGGCTCATGCCGTAGCAGAGCAGGAAGTAAACGAGGGCGCAGAAGGCGTAGCCTTCCATGCCGTGGCCGAGCCAGGCGGGATCTTGCCCCGCCGAGTGGACGATGCCGAGGAAGTCAAAGAGGCCGATGATGGAGACCAGGGTGGTGTCTTTGAAGAGGCCGACGAAGGTGTTGGTGATACCGGGGATAACGGTTACCAGCGCCTGCGGCAGGATGACGAGGCGCATTTTCGCGATGTAGCCGAGGCCGAGGCTGTCCGCCGCTTCGTACTGGCCGCGCGGGATGGCCTGCAAGCCGCCGCGCACCACTTCCGCCATGTAGGCCGAGGCGAACAGCGCCACGCCTATCAGCGCGCGCAGGAGGTTATCGACGTGGATATGCGGCGGCAGGAAGAGCGGCAGCATGACGTTCGCCATGAAGAGGACGGTAATAAGCGGCACACCGCGCCACAGTTCGATGAAAACAGTGCAGCAGAGGCGCAGCACTGGCAGGCGCGAGGTGCGCCCCAGCGCAAGCAGGATGCCAAGCGGCAGGGCGAAGACCAGCCCGGCAGAGGCGACGACGAAGGTCAGCATCATCCCGCCCCATTGGTTGCTGCGCACCAGCGGCAGACCGAGGATGCCACCGCGCAGCAGGAACCACGATAGCGGCGGCAGGATGAAGAGGGTGAAGGCCAGTGTCCACAGCCGCATCCGCCCGCGCCCAAACCACAATGCGGCGAAGGTGGCGGGGACGATGCCGAGGAAAAGCAGCCACACCCGCCAGCGTTCCGCTTCGGGGTAAAAGCCGTAGAGGAATTGCGCCAGGCGCATTTTGATGAAGACCCAGCAAGCACCGCCGGAGGCGCAATCGGCAGCGGTCGTGCCGCGAAAATCGGCATGCCACACCGCCCAGAGAAAGAGCGGCGGCAGGATGCGGTAAAGCAGATACAGCGCCAGCAGGGTCAGGCAGACGTGCAGCGGCGAGGCGAACAGGTTACGGCGCAGCCAGCACCACAGGCCAAATTCGGACGCGGGCGGGGCGCGGTCGGGCAAATAAGAAAAATCACTCATCGTTCCACCAGGCGGACACGGCGGTTATAGCCGTTCATCAATAAAGAAATCACCAGACTGATGACGAGATAAACCGCCATCGTCATCACAATAATCTCGACCGCGCGCCCCGTCTGATTGAGCGCCGTGCCGGTAAAGACTGAGACCAGGTCGGGGTAAGCAATCGCGGTTGCCAGCGACGAATTTTTCACCACATTGGCAAACTGGCTGGTCAGCGGCGGCACCATTACCCGCAGCGCCTGCGGCAGCACAACGAGGCGCATCACCCGCGCCGGCGGCAGACCGAGCGACTCCGCCGCCTCATACTGCCCGCGCGGTACCGAGGCGATACCACTGCGCACATATTCCGCCACATACGAGGCGCTATACAGCGATAGCGCCAGCCACAGCGCCAGCAGCTCCGGCAGCAGCGTCAGACCGCCGCGAAAGTTAAAACCCTGCAATAGCGGGCGGCTAACCTGCGCCGGCTCGACCAGCGTGAAAAACACCGCAAGCGGCAACACGACGACAAGCAGCGCATACGCCCACCACAGGCGCAGCACCTGCCCGCTTCGCCGTTGACGGCGACGGTTCCAGGCGCGCAGCAGAAAGGCGGCAATGACGCCGCTCACAAAGGCGGCAACCGCCCATTGCAGCGCTGCCTGCCACAGCGGTGCGGCGAGGACGAGGCCGCGATTACTGAGCGCAGCGAGACAGCCCGCTTCCTCGCAGCCCCAGCGCAGTGTGCTGGCGCGCGGCGCGGGCAGGACGGCGAGCACGGCGAAGTACCAGAAAAAAAGCTGCAACAGTAGCGGCACATTGCGGAACAGCTCGACATACACAGCGGCGAGTTGGCGCATCAGCCAGTTACGCGACACGCGCAGCACACCGACGACCGTGCCGAGGATGGTGGCGGCGACAATCGCAAGCGCCGACACCAGCAGCGTGTTCAGCAGCCCGACGACAAACACACGGGCATAACTGTCGCTTTCCTGATAAGGCAGCAAATGCTGGCTGACGGCAAAACCGGCGGGGTTGTCGAGAAACGCAAAACTGAGCGACATGCCGTGTGCTGCCATATTCGCCGCCGTGTTGCGCCACAGCAGCCAGGCGACATCCGCCACCGCCAAAAGCAGCAGCCCCTGAACAGACCAGCGCCGCAGGCGACCAGCGATATCCATCAAAACCTCCGCAAGAAAAGAAGGGGCAAAACCTTACACTGCCCCCGGCAGAAATGCCAATAAGGAAAAGTGCGGCGGTGATAACCGCAACGGCTTCCCGTCCCCACCCGGCGATAATAAAAAACCGGCGCGAACGCCGGTTTTTTCTTGGCCGTGGGAAGCAATCATCAGGGAGTGATGTCACCGCGTTTGCCGTAGAAGACTTGTTCGGTTTCGTGCTTATTGCCAGAGGGCCCATAATTGAGGTCGCCGACAATTTCTTCCGCATTCGGTCCGGCAATATAAAGGTTATAGGAGCCGGTGATCTTGCCATCAGCGTTTCTCACGTCACCATCATCAACCCCATGCGTCTTGCCAAAAGGACTGGCAAACTGAGTGATCGCCTTTTCCTGCAAGGTCAGTTCCGGGCGACCATTCGCCGCTGCGACCGTACCGGAACCTTTTTTCTGCCCGAAATGGATGGTGTAGGTGAGATCAGCGTCATTGGCTTCACGATCATTGAAAACTTTGCCTGCATAGATGGCCGTACCGCTGTTAGGTAGTGTTACTGTCGGTGAGTAGAAGGGGGTGTAATCATCATCCAGCGGATTGGCTCTGCTGTCTTTCCCGTAGGCAAGAGCACCGGCATAGAAGCCGCGATAGGAGCGCAGGGTCACATCCGATTTGTATTCGGCATTGTTGCTACCGGTGTATTTGTTTTCCGCAGTGAGCGTTTGAATGTTCTGCGTGTTCAGCGGTACGGCGGTAAGGTCAAAGGTCTGTTTTTTCTCGCCTCGTACTTCTTTTACCAGGGTTTTGCCGCCAACTGTCAGGGTAAAGGTGTCATAGCCCTTGTAAACGTCATCATCCCAGTCGTAATCCGTGTCGGTACTATAGTCGGCAGTCAGGCTTTTGACAGGCTCCGGTTGTTGCGGCGGGTTTTGCGGATTACCCGGCTGCTGTGGGTTTTGCGGATTGTTCGGCTGTTGCTGGTTGTCGCCCGGCTGCTGCGGCGTATTGTTATTGTCACTCGGCGGCGGCGGTGTAATTTGCGGGTTGCTGTTGCTGTTGTCGCTGCTGCCACCACAAGCGGTGAGCAGACTGGCGATAAGAACGGAAAGGACGAGTTTTTTCTGCATTTTGCATACTCCTGAAAAGATGAATAGATGATGATTTTGTCGCATCCCTGCCGACAAACGGTGGTTGACCTCGCAAAATCGTGATTATGGTAACGTATTCCAAGACTTAGAAAGAGGTGTTGTGGTGATGAAAACTTTGCAACGGTGCCGTAAAAATTGCAAAAAAAACAAGATTGTCATCATTTTTTAATTTCTCTAAGATGCCCCATACTTGGTGGGGTATGCCCCGCCTGCTTTCCTGTCCAACGAGGAGATTTGTATGCGAATCACGAAAGAGAGTGTCGCCGGGACGGTCGAGTCCAGCGACGTGATGGTTTATGTCGCGCCATCCGGTGGCGGCGTGTCGCTGGATCTGACCAGCAGTGTCGGCAAGCAGTTCGACGCGCAAATCCGCGCCACGGTGGATGATGTGTTGAAACAGCTCGGCGTGGATGCGGTCGCCCTGCGTCTGGATGATCGCGGCGCGCTGGATTGCGTCCTGCGTGCCCGTCTGAAAGCGGCACTGCTGCGCGCTACCGATGAACCTGTCGATTGGGGGAAAGTATTATGAAACTTCGCCGCAGCATGCTGTTCGTCCCCGGCTCGAATGCGGGCATGATCAGCAACACCTTTATTTACAAACCCGATTCCATCATGTTTGACCTGGAAGATTCCGTGGCGCTGGCCGAGAAGGACACCGCGCGGATGTTGGTCGCCCATGCCCTGCAACACCCGCTCTACCGCGAGATGGAAACCGTGGTACGCGTCAACCCGCTTGCTTCCGAATTTGGCCTGCTGGATTTGAACGCCGTCGTGCGCGCCGGTACCGACATCGTCCGTCTGCCGAAGACCGACAGCGCCCAGGACATCGTCGATATGGACAAGGCTATCACCGAGATTGAAAAGGCTTGCGGTCGCGAAGTCGGCAGTACGCAACTGCTCGCCGCGATTGAATCCGCGCAGGGCATCCTCGCGGTGAACGACATCGCCAAAGCCTCGCCACGCCTGATGGGTATCGCGCTTGGCGCGGAAGACTATGTGCGCAACATGAAAACAGAGCGTTCGCCGGACGGCATTGAGCTGCTCTTTGCCCGCAGCAGCATCCTGCACGCCGCCCGAGCCAACGGCCTGATGGCGTTCGACACCGTCTATTCCGACGCGCGCAACGAAGAAGGCTTTCTGCGCGAGGCCGCGCTCATCAAGCAGCTTGGTTTCGACGGCAAATCGCTTATCAACCCGAACCAGATCACCCTTATCCACAACCTGTTCGCGCCGACGCAGAAAGAAGTCGATCACGCTACGCGCGTCATCGCCGCTGCCGAAGAAGCCGAACGCAACGGTTCCGGCGTTGTCTCGCTCAACGGCAAAATGGTGGATACGCCCATCATCGAACGCGCCAAACTGGTTCTGCAACGCGCAGCCGCATCCGGCATCAGAGAGGAATAAACGAATATGAACAGAGAACAACGCGTCAAAGGCGGCCTCGCTGTGGCAGCCGGCCTCAAACCCTTCGCCGCCAGTGAGAAAAAAGTCACCTTCGGCGAACGCGCCCCGCGCAAACTCTTGGCTAGCATCGAAGACGCCGTGCGCGCCTGTGGCCTCAAAGACGGCATGACCGTCTCCTTCCACCACGGCTTCCGGGGCGGCGACTACACCGTCAACATGGTGATGGACATCCTCGCCAAAATGGGCTTCAAAAACCTCACCGTCGCTTCCAGCTCGCTCACCGGCGTACATGCACCCCTGGTTGAGCACATCAAAAACGGCGTGGTCAGCAAACTCTACTCCTCCGGCCTGCGCGGCAAACTCGCCGACGCCATCTCGGCGGGCATCCTCAAAGAACCCGTGCAAATCCACTCGCACGGTGGTCGTGTCCACCTCGTGAAAAGCGGCGAACTGCATATTGACGTTGCCTTCCTCGGCGTCCCCGTCTGCGACCACTTCGGCAACGCCAACGGCCAGCACGGACAAAGCGTCTGCGGCTCGCTCGGCTACGCCATGACCGACGCCGAATACGCCGACAAAGTCGTCCTCTTGACCGAAGCCATCGAAGACTTCCCAACCGCACCGCACAGCATCGCGCAAGACCAGGTGGACTACATCGTGCAAGTCGATGCCGTCGGCGATCCGGCCAAAATCGGCGCAGACGCCACCCGCATGACCACCAACCCGCGCGAACTGCTTATCGCCCGCCACTGCGCCGACGTCATCGCCAAATCCGGCTACTTCTACGACGGTTTCTCGCTGCAAACCGGCACCGGCGGCGCCTCGCTGGCCGTGACCCGCTTCCTTGAAGACAAAATGCGCCGCGACAACATCACCGCTGCCTTCGGCCTCGGCGGCATCACCGCAACCATGGTCGCCCTGCACGAAAAAGGCCTCATCAAAAAACTACTCGACGTGCAGAGCTTCGATGCCGACGCCGCCAAATCGCTGGCGCGTAACCCGAACCACATCGAAATCAGCGCCAACCAGTACGCCAATTACAGCTCAAAAGGCGCTTCCGTCGAACAACTCGACATCGTCGTCCTGAGCGCGCTCGAAATCGACACCGGCTTCAACGTCAACGTCCTCACCGGCTCGGACGGCGTCCTGCGCGGCGCATCCGGCGGCCACTGCGATACCGCTGCCAATGCCCGCCTCGCTATCATCGTCGCCCCGCTGGTGCGTGGCCGTATCCCAACCGTGGTAGATGAAGTCATCACTTGCATCACCCCCGGCGAACACATCGACGTGCTCATCACCGACCACGGCGTTGCCGTCAACCCGCGTCGCCCGCAACTGGCCAAACGCCTGCGCGAGGCCGGAGTCGAGCTGACCACCATCGAAGCCTTGCACGAACGCGCCATCGCGCTGACCGGCAAACCGGAAAAAATCCGCTTTACCGACAAACCGGTTGCCGTCGTGCGCTACCGCGACGGCAGCGTCATCGACACCGTCTATCAAGTCGCTGACTGAGGCATTTCCGCACACATCTTCCCCCCGCAAGCGGGGGGAAGCGTGCGAAGCGGCGAAGGGAGATAACCATTGCTCGCCAACAGAGCTATCCCCGCTGCAAAGCAATACAAAAACAACAACCGGAAGACCCCTTGAGCATCGCCAACCGCCTCATCCTTGCCACCCCTGCCACTGTCCGCGCTTACCGCGAAGCGGAAAACAGCCCACATTACGACTTTGGCGGCATCACCGACCTCGATATCAGCACCCTGCTTGCCATTGCTGCCACAGAAACCTTTGACTTCGACGCACACGAATTACTGCCACTGGATGATACCGACGACGACAACGCCGACATCTACCCCATCCCCGAGCGCTACACCCGCATCTTCGCGAGGCTGAATGCCGCCGATATCGCCCGCTGCGCCGCAGCATGGGCGGCCAGCGAAGAACTGGACTGCGATGCCGCAGACCTGTTGTCCATCATCGAAAACCTCTGCGCACTTGCCCGCCGTATCGAAAATGGCCAACAACTCTACTTCATCACCGCATAAAGGAAACACCATGACTGAATTACAAAGCGCCCTGTCCCACGTCTCGCTTGGCACCAATAACTTCGCCGCAGCCGCCGCCTTCTACGACAAAGTGCTGGCCACCCTCGGCATCAAACGCACCATGGATCTCAGCGAGCACAACGCCATCGCCTATGGCCGCGCCTATCCCGAATTCTGGATACAAAGCCCGATCAACGGCCAGCCCGCGCAAACCGCCAACGGCACCCATGTCGCCTTCCTGGCGGAAAACCCCGCGCAAGTGGACGCCTTCTACGCCGCCGCTATCGCCGCCGGCGCGACGGACGATGGCGCACCGGGTGGCCGTCCACACTATGGCCCCGAATACTACGGCTGCTTCGTCCGCGACCTGGACGGCCACAAAATAGAAGCCATGGCCTGGAACGTCGCCTGATCCCGCCAAGCGAGACAACCACGCAAATATCCATATAACCCAACCCAGACCGGCCATACCTGCCCCGAACCGTCCCATCCCCCACAAGCGGGGAAAGACCGGGGTGGAAAAAACCGCAGCATTCGCCAAGCGAGGCAACACGGGGCTTCCCGCCCCAAGAAAAAACAACCACCGCCCCTATGACCGCCACCTATACCGCCACCCTGCCCCCACTACCCAGCTACGAAGGCCGGGCGGTTGCGCTGGATGACATCCTCGCCGCGCGCGATGCCCGTGCCGCGCGGCAGCAGATGATGCAGGCCGCAGGCGGCGTCCTCATCTCGCTCACCCTTGCTGCGCCGGGTGCCGTCAAACGCAGCCCGCTGCTGGATGCCGTCTTCCAGGCGGCGCAACAAGCGGTCGAAAACACCATCCCCACCCCGCAAGCAGTCAACATCCACATTGACGACTGCGGCCATCACGCCCTCTACCGTGTGGACGGCGACGCGCACGAGTGGAAACGCGCCATGCTCGCGCTGGAAGCGGCCTCACCGCTCGCCCGCCTGTGGGACATCGACATCATCGCCGCCAATGGCCGCCCCATCAGCCGCGCCGATTGCGGCCTACCACCGCGCCGCTGCCTCCTCTGCGACGACGACGCCAAAACCTGCGCCCGCGCCCGCCGCCATAGCATCGACGACCTCAACGCCGACATCGCCCGCCGCTACCACCTGCACCAGCAGGCCGAGCACATCGGCGCGGCCATGCGTCAAGCGCTCATCACCGAAGCGACGCTGACCCCGAAAGCGGGACTGGTGGACGCCAGCAGCAACGGTGGCCATCACGACATGACCCTCGCCCACTTCCTCGCCAGTGCCGACGCCATCGCCCCCTACCTCGCCGCCTGCGCCGCGCGCGGCATGACCTTCGCCGCTGATGCCGCCAGCCCCGCCATCCTCGCTGCCATCCGTCCCATCGGCATCCAGGCCGAAGCCGCCATGCTGGCCGCAACCGGCGGCGTTAATACCCACAAGGGCGCCATCTTTGCTTTCGGCCTTACCGCCGCCGCCCTCGGCAAAAATCTCGCAGCGAGCGGCAGCGCCACCCTCGCGCAAACGCTGGCTGACATCCGCGCCATCAGCGCCAACCTTGCCGCCGAACAGGGTACAGGCGACAGCGCCGGACAACGCGCTTACCGCCAACACCACATCACCGGCGCGCGCGGCGCAGCGGCAGACGGCTACCGCCTCATCACCGCCCACGCCCTGCCCGCTTACCAACGCATCCTCAGCGCCAGCGGCAGCGAACGCCACGCCCTGCTTGCCGCCCTCGTCACCCTCTACGCCGCAAACGACGACACCACCACCATTGCCCGCGTCGGCCTGGACGGCCTGCGCACCCACCAGGAATGGGCCAAACGGCTGCTTGCAGATGAAACCACCCTCATGGACGAGAACCGCCTCAGCGCCGCCATCGCCGCCTACGATTACGACTGCACTGCGCGCCGCCTGAGCGCCGGCGGCAGTGCCGACCTTTTGGCGCTCACCGCCTACTTCAGCCGCCATTTCCCGACTTCGCTTCCCACCAAAGAAGCAAGACCCGCCGCTCACACGGCGGACAACCCCAACGGCATCCCCGCCGTCCCTCTAATGCATAACCAGAAAGGTACCGCATGAATACCAAAAAACTCATCCACTACGCTATCATCCTGGCGTGTCCCATCCTGACCTACCTCTTCCCTGCACCGGAAGGCCTGCCCATCCTCGGCTGGCACCTCTTCGGCGTATATGTCGGCACCATCCTTGCCATCATGTTCAAGCCCTTCCCGCTGCCGATCGTCCTGCTTGCCGGTGTGGCGCTGGCTTCCATCGTTGTCGGCACGACGCCCGCCGAGACACTGGCAGACGGCACCAAACTAGCTCTCAAAGAAAACGACGTATTGAATGGCTACAAATCCGGTACCACCTGGCTGGTCTTCGCCGCCTTCGCGATGAGCACCGCCTTCGTCACCACCGGCCTTGGCAAACGCATCGCCTACCTGATGATCCGTGCCTTCGGCGGCACCACCCTGCGTCTTGGCTACGTCAACGCCTGCCTTGACCTGCTGCTCTCGCCGGCGATGCCTTCCACCACCGCACGCGCTGGCGGCATCATGTTCCCGATCATGAACTCCGTCACCGTCTCGCTGGGTTCTGATCCGGAAAAAAGCCCGCGCAAAGCCGGCCATTACCTGCTGCTCAACACCTACATGATCGTGAAAACCACCGGTTACATGTTCCTGACCGCGATGGCGCCGAACGCCGTTGCCCTTGAACTGATGAAACCGATCACCGGCATCACCTTCAACTGGCCGCAATGGTTCCTCGCCGCGAGCGTGCCGGGCCTGCTCTGCCTGCTGCTTACCCCGCTGGTCGTGTACGTCCTCTACCCGCCGGAACTGAAAAAAGTCGATAACGCCGCCATCGCCAAAAAAGGCCTGGAAGAAATCGGCCCGATCAGCAAACAGGAAAAAACCCTGCTCGGTCTCTTCGTTGTCGCCGTCCTTGCCTGGATTTTCTCCGACCAACTGCACGTATCTTCCTCAACCATTGCCATCTCCGTCATGGCGCTGCTCGTCATCCTCGCTGTCATCAACTGGGAAGACCTGTTGAAAAACAAAGGCGCCTGGAACACCTTCATCTGGTACGGCGGCATCCTCGGTCTCTCCTCCGTGCTCGACAAGGCACACTTCTTCACCTGGCTGTCTGAAACGCTCAAGCAAGTGATGAACTTCGGGGAAGGACACGCCACCGTCGCCACCATCGCCATTCTTGCCGTCAGCGTCGGTGTACGTTACCTCTTCGCCTCCGGTGGTGCCTATGTGGCAGCGATGGTGCCGGTATTCTCCGCCGTCGGTATGGCGGCAGGCGCCTCACCAACCCTGCTCGCTCTCGGCCTGCTCTTCTCCAACTCCTACGGCGGCGCGCTTACCCACTACGGCTCTGGCCCGGCTCCGGTCATCTTCGGCGCCGGCTACCACGACACCAAATCCTGGTGGATCGTCGGCGCTGTGGTCGGCTTCGGCAGCCTGCTCATCCACGTCACCGTCGGCTTCGCCTGGTGGCAAGCCCTCTCCGGTATGGGCGTCTTCTAAACAGCATCGCTGTTACGAAAAAGCCGAACCTGCGGGTTCGGCTTTTTTTGTGGGCTGGGTATGGATGATTCGCTTGGTGAGCATCCGAGAACCCAGTGTTTATAGTTGAATAGATAAAAAAGCGTAACAAGGCGCGCCGCTGCAGACAGTACAGGTAGTACGGCAAGGCGGCGCAACGCCGTTACGATTTTTTAGATGTTTAACTATACGCCGCTTGGCAGCTATGGGGATAGCACACACCACGGCAGAAGAACAATGTAGAGACGTTGCCTGCAACGTCTCCAACAAAAATCTCAAAAACCCGCATTTACACCACCTGCGAGCCCAGTAACAACGCCGCCTGGTGGGGCCAGTATTCACGCACGCTTGGCGCGTGCCGGAAAAACAAAGGATTTGTGGCATTCATGTCATACCAAAGCGCATGGTGCGGAGCTTATCGTCCTCAAACTGAATGGTGAGATAAGCATCAAGAAAATAAGTGTCGCCGCTGTTGATGTTGCTGTACAACACGCCGTCGCGACCGTGGATGCTGACGGAATAGATTTCCAGCGTGTCGAACCAATCTTGATCGGCATCGCGTTCGACATAGGCGCTGCATTCACGATTGTAGTAGTCGATAAGTGCGGCGGCGGGATACTGCGCCAATGTTTCGAGGATGGCGATAATACGGGGGGCGTAATCGTCTATTGCGCCGTCCGCCAGCGTGATGCGGATATTGCTACCATCGGCCACTGTTTTGTTGAGGATGACAACGCCGCATCGCAGGCAATAGCCACCTTCACCATCAGGCGTGATATCGGCAGGACTGAGATGAATGGGCGGTAGCGTCGCCCGCAAAGTACGGATGTTTTTCAGGGCAAATCTGTCGCCTTTCCATGCGGCCTGATCACGCAGTTTGTGCAGGCGGATGATGTCTTTGCGCTCGCCTGTATCGGCAAAAGGCGCAAACGTTTGCAGGGCGGATGCGTGCAGGCAGAGCAGGCTGTTCACCGACGTGAGGAGATCGGCGGTTTCCCGTGTTGCTTCTGCCCGTTCCAATGCGGCTTTCAAGTCGTATAACGCGCCAATAGCGGCATGATTATGTTGATTCGGCTGCTTGCGGAAGCGGGCGGCAAGCTCCGTGTATTGCTGTTGGAATGGTGTCATGGCGTTTCCCGGTGAGGTGCTGCTGTGGTAAGTGAAGACGGAACGTGGATTTTATCCCGCTTGGTGGGGCCAGCGTTTATCCCGCTTGACAGCCATCTAAACTGGAATTTAGCACACAAAAGTCTTCTCCCAATGGGACAATAACGGGGCTTTTATGGCCGTATTTTCTTGTTTTGCATATGAATAAGGCGGGCTTGCGCCCGCCTTGTTTATTCCGCGTTATCGTCCGTATTGACGGGCTCGCCGCTATCGTCTTCGCTGTCGGCGACGATTTGCGCGACGGCAATCAGTTTTTCGCTGTCGCTGGTGCGGATGAGGCGCACGCCCTGGGTGTTGCGGCCGCTGGTGCTGATTTCGGCAACGCGGGTGCGGACCAGGGTGCCGTTATCGGTGACAAGCATGATGTGTTCGTCTTCCTGGACTTGCAGGGCGCTGACGGCGCGGCCGTTGCGTTCGCTGCACGCGATGGAGATGACGCCTTTGGTGCCGCGTCCTTTTTGCGGGTAGTCGGCGATCGGGGTGCGTTTGCCGTAGCCGTTTTCGGTGACGGTGAGGATGTCTCCATTGTCGGCGACAACGCAGAGGGCGATGACGCGCTGGCCGTCGTCAAGGTTCATGCCGCGCACGCCGGTCGCGTCGCGCCCCATGCTGCGCACGCTCGTTTCGGGGAAGCGCACGGCTTTGCCGGCGTCGGAAAAGAGCATGATGTCGCGGCTGCCATCGGTGAGGGCGACGTCCACGAGTTCGTCGTCTTCACGAAGGTTGATGGCGATGATGCCGATGCTGCGCGGGCGTGAGTAGTCGGACAGCGGGGTTTTTTTGACGGTGCCGCTTTTGGTGGCGAAGATGAGGTAGCGGTCTTCGGGGTATTCGCGGGTGGTGAGCACGGCGTTCAGGCGCTCGCCCGGCTCGAAGGGCAGCAGGTTGACGATGGGTTTGCCTTTGGCGTTACGCCCCGCTTGCGGCAGTTCGTACACTTTCAGCCAGTACACTTTGCCCCGGTTGGTGAAGCAGAGCATGGTGTCGTGGGTGTTGGCGATGATGAGTTGTTCGACGAAGTCTTCGTCTTTGACGGCGGTCGCCGATTTGCCTTTGCCGCCGCGTTTTTGTGCTTCATAGTCCGAGAGCGGCTGCGCTTTGATGTAGCCTTCATGCGAGAGGGTGATGACGCGGTCTTCTTCGGCGATGAGGTCTTCGAGCGAGAGGTTGAGATGGGTGTCGAGGATTTGGGTGCGGCGCACGTCGTTGTATTGGTTTTTGATGTCGCGCAGTTCTTCTTTGATGACTTCAAGCAGGCGTTCGGGGATTTGCAGGATGTCGAGCAGGCCTTCGATTTCGTGGATGATTTGCTGGTATTCGTCGAGGATTTTTTCTTGTTCGAGGCCGGTCAGGCGGTGCAGGCGCAGGTCAAGGATGGCTTGTGCCTGTTCGGGTGAGAGGTGGTAGCGGCCATTATGCAGGCCGTATTGTTTGGCAAGGCCTTCGGGGCGTGAGTTTTCAGCGCCAGCGCGGGCGAGCATGTCCACGACTTGCCCTGCCGCCCAGCTTTTGCCAAGCAGGGCTTCTTTCGCCTCGCTAGGGCCGCTGGATTGTTTGATAAGTTCGATGACTTCGTCAATGTTGGCAAGGGCGATGGACAGGCCTTCGAGGATGTGGGCACGTTCGCGGGCTTTGCGCAGTTCGTAGATGGTGCGGCGGGTGACGACTTCGCGACGGTGCGCCAGGAAGACTTGCAGCGCTTCTTTGAGCGAGAGCAAGCGTGGTTGGCCACCAACCAGCGCCATCATGTTGATGCCGAAGACGATTTGCAGCTGGGTAAGCTGGAAGAGGTTGTTAAGGATGACTTCGGCGACTTCGCCCCGGCGCAGTTCGATCACCATGCGGATGCCGTCTTTGTCCGATTCGTCGCGCAGCGCAGTGATGCCGTCGATTTTCTTTTCTTTGACGAGTTCGGCAATTTTGCCCAGCAGGTTGGCCTTGTTGACCTGGTAGGGTAGTTCGTCCACGACGATGGTCTGTTTACCACTGTGCTCGTCGGTCTCAATGTGGGTTTTGGCGCGGATGTAAATGCGGCCACGGCCGGTTTCGTAGGCCTCGCGGATGCCGCGCGCGCCGTTGATGAGCGCCCCGGTGGGGAAGTCGGGACCGGGGATGTAGCGCATCAGCGCAGCGGTGTCGGCTTCGGGGTGGTCAAGCAGGTAAAGGCAGGCGTCGAGGGTTTCGCCGAGGTGGTGCGGCGGAATGTTGGTCGCCATGCCGACAGCGATACCGGAGCTGCCGTTTATCAGCAGATGCGGCAGGCGGGCGGGCAGGACGACGGGTTCTTGCTGGCTACCGTCGTAGTTCGGTGCGAAATCGACGGTTTCTTTTTCAATATCGGTTAGCAGGCTGTGCGCGATTTTTGCCATGCGCGCTTCGGTGTAGCGGTAGGCGGCGGGCGGGTCGCCGTCCATCGAGCCGAAGTTGCCCTGACCATCCACCAGCGGATAGCGCAGCGAGAAGGGTTGCGCCATGCGCACCAGGGTGTCGTAGATGGCACTGTCGCCGTGCGGGTGGTATTTCCCCATCACGTCACCGACGATAGTCGCGGATTTGACGTATTTTTTGTTCCAGGCGTTGCCCTGTTTGTGCATGGAAAAGAGGACGCGGCGGTGCACCGGTTTCAGGCCGTCGCGCGCATCCGGCAGGGCGCGCCCGACGATGACGCTCATCGCGTAGTCCAGATAGGAGCTGCGCATTTCATCCACCAGATTGACCGGCAACACTTCTTTGGCAAATTCGCTCATGTATTTCTCTACCTTGTAGCGTAAAAACGCCCGCACGACGGGGCAAACGGCGCATATTTTAACATGAATGCGGGGTCGCCCCAGTTTGTGTCATTCGCACAACAAAACGCTGTCCAACATGTCGCTTTTACCGCATTTATCTTTGCATTTTTGCAACAAAACTCGTATCATGCCGCGCGGATGGGTACCTCTTGCCTGTTCGTGGGCAAGGGTGCCGTCAATCTTGGACGGGCAGCCGTCCACAAGTTCTTAACATTAACTTGCAAGTTTTGTTATGGGAGAAGTAAATATGAAACTTAAAAAACTGATTGCAGTTGCCGTACTTGCTGCTAGTGCAGCTCCGGCATTTGCAGATCTGCCTGCAAATGAAGACCTGACTTCCGCTGGTGGAGATCTGGTCAAAAACCGTTGGGGCGAATGCGTTACCGTCAATGCCAACAAAGGCCTGACTGGTTGCGGCGTACAAGAAGCACCGCCGGCTCCGCCTCCGGTTATGGAAAAACGTACCGAAACCATTACTTTGGCTGCCGATACCTACTTCGATTTCGACAAGTACAACCTGAAACCGGCTGGTAAAGAAGCCCTGCAACAACTCGCAGGCGATCTGAACCAACGTGGTGCGAACATTCAGAAAATTACCGTCGTTGGTAACACCGACTCCAAAGGTTCTGACGCCTACAACCAAAAACTGTCTGAGCGTCGTGCCAACACCGTTGCTAACTACCTCGTAGAAAACGGCGTACCGCAGTCTTTGATCGAAGCCTACGGTAACGGTGAACGCAACCCGGTTGCCACCAACAAAACCGCTGAAGGCCGTGCACAAAACCGTCGTGTAGACGTCACGGTTGACGGTCTCGTTGAGCGTGAAGTAGCTCAACCTGCTGCCCAATAAGCACAACCCTATCGCCGCCTAATCCACCCCCGTCTAACGGGGGTTTTTTATATGTCGTTGAATAGATAAAAAGCGCAACGCCGTTACGATTTTTGAGATGGTTAACTATATGAAAGAAGCCGTATGAAACCACTCCTTATCCTTAAACTCGGTGCCCCCAAAGCCGATATCATCGCCCGCCTCGGCGAGTACAGCGACTGGATCGCGCGCACCATCGCGCCGGTGCAACACCCCATGCGCGTGCTCGACATCATCGGCGGTGAGGCTCTGCCTGCACTGGATAGCGCCGCCGGTGTCATCCTCACCGGCTCGGCGCATATGGTGCCGGAGCGCCAACTTTGGAGTGAAGCCACCCGCGTCTGGCTGCAACAAGCCGTTCCCGCCAGGCTGCCCGTGTTTGCCATTTGCTACGGCCATCAACTGCTGGCGGATGCCTGCGGCGGCGCAGTCGGCGACAACCCGCGCGGCCTAGAAATCGGCAGCACGACCATCACCCGTCTGCCAGCCTGCGACGATGACCCCATCTTTGCCGCCCTGCCGACGCACTTCACCGCCAACGTCACCCATTACCAATCCGTGCTGCGCTTGCCCGCTGGTGCAACCCTCCTCGCTGCCAACGAACACGACCCGCATCAGGCCTACCGCATCGGCGCCCACGCCTGGGGCGTACAATTCCACCCCGAATTTGACGCTGCCGCCATCCGCGCCCATATTGACGGCAAACGTGACGCCATCACCGCTGCCGGCCACGACCCGGATGCCATCCGTGCCGCCGTCCGCGCTGACACCCCCGACGCCGCCGCCCTGCTATGCCGCTTCGCCCGCTACGCCGCTGTCCGCGACGGTATCATTTAAGCGGCACACCACACCCGTTTTTCATCACCCACAAGGAGTCCATCATGCCTATCCGTTCCCTCTTCCTCGCCGCTGCATTACTGGGTGCCGACCTGGCACTTGCCGCCGATACCGCCGTGCCGGAAGTCTCTGCCACCGCTGCCACTGCCGCCGCCCTGCAAAAAGCCGATGCCGCCCGCAGCAACGCCGATTTCAAGGAGGCCTATGCGATTTATAAAACTCTTGCTGACCAGGGCAACGCTCGTGCCGAAGCCAAGATTGGCATGATGTATGCCACTGGCGAACTCGGTAAACGCGACATGGCTGAGGCTATTGCTCATTACGACAAAGCGGCGGAAGCCGGTGATGGTTACGCCCAATTTTTATTGGGAGTTGCCTTTCGTAATGGCATGGGGGTTGAGAAACACGATACAGAATCCGGCCGCTGGTTTGCCAAGGCAGAAGAAAATCTGCGCAAGGCCGCACTCCGCCAAGATGCCGAAGCGCAATATCTTTTGGGCATCATGTATCGCGACGGCATCAATGTTGTAGAAAGCAAGAAGGAAAGTGGTCAGTGGCTGCAAAAAGCCGCTGAAAAAGGGTATCCGTCTGCTCAGGTCGCTTATGGTCATTTTCTGTACGATGAAAACGAAGATACGGCAGGACTGCTGACATGGTGGGAAAAGGCCGCTGCACAAGGGGATATAGGAGCACAATTAAACTTGGCAAGTGCTTATACAGGAGGCTATTACGGTGTCAGCAAGGACCAGGCAAAAGCAGATGAATGGTATCGGCGGGTCATTCCCACACTGGAAAAATCCGCTGAGCAGGGCAATGTTGGTGCACAATTCCTTCTTGGTAGAAGTTACCTAAAAGGTGAAGGGCTTGCCGTCAACCCTGAAAAAGCTCAGGAATGGCTGGAAAAAGCAGCTGCACAGGACGATATAGCGGCGCAAACGACGCTTGGCAGAAGCTACCTGAAAGGTGAAGGGCTTCCCGCTGACCCGGAGAAAGCGCGGTTATGGTTGGAAAAGGCCGCCGCACAGGGCAACAAGATCGCACGAAGCCTATTGGACGAACTCCCCGAAAATAAATAAGGAACCCCCATGCCCCTCCTCCTCACTGCCCAAGACCTCTCGCTTGCCTTCGGCTGGCGGCCCTTGCTCGATCACGTCAACTTCTCGCTGGAAAGCGGCGAGCGCGTCGCCCTGCTGGGTCGCAACGGCGAGGGCAAATCCACTCTGCTCAATGTATTGCGCGGGGCGCAGATGCCGGATGACGGCAGCCTGCGCATCAGCGAAGGCGTGCGCATCGCCTATCTGCCGCAAGACCCGCCCGCTGCGGACGCGCGCACGGTGCGCGAAGTCGTGCGCGACGGGCTGGCTGAAACTGCTGCATTAGTCGAGCGTTACCAAACCCTGCTTGCCGCCCATGACGCGCATGATGCCGATGAACTCGCCCGCCTCGAAGCGGCGGTAGCAGCGGCAGATGGCTGGCAGCTGGATAACCGCATCGACGGCATCCTGCAACGCTTCGACCTCGACGGCGCGGCGCAGATGGCGGATTTGTCCGGCGGCTGGCGGCGGCGCGTCTGGCTGGCGCGGGTGCTGGTTGCCCGTCCCGACGTGCTGCTGCTCGACGAACCGACCAACCACCTCGATATGGGCGCCATCATCTGGCTGGAAAACCTGCTCAACAATTTTGCCGGTGCTGTCGTTTTCGTCACCCACGACCGCGCCTTCCTCGAAAAAGTCGCGAACCGCAT
The DNA here is from genome assembly GCF_916618745.1 of Cardiobacterium sp. Marseille-Q4385. Taxonomy (GTDB): domain Bacteria; phylum Pseudomonadota; class Gammaproteobacteria; order Cardiobacteriales; family Cardiobacteriaceae; genus Cardiobacterium. The sequence continues at coordinate 1,727,051 of NZ_OU745373.1, read as the reverse complement.
TTGGGAACTGGATCGTGGCCGCCTGCTCGACGTGAAAAGCGACTACCGCCGCTTCCTGCGCACCCGCGAGGAAGCGCAACACGCCGAAGCCGAAGCACAGGCGCGTTTCGACAAAAAACTCGCCGAAGAAGAAATCTGGATACGTCAGGGCATCAAGGCGCGGCGCACCCGCAACGAAGGCCGCGTGCGCGCGCTGAAAGCGATGCGCGCCGAACGCGCCGCGCGCATCGAGCGGCAGGGCAAGGCAAATCTGCAACTGGACGCAGGCGAGCGCAGCGGGCGGCAGGTGATCGTCGCCGAAAACATCAGCTTCGCCCACGCAGGCGGCGCGCCGCTGGTGCAGGATTTCAGCGACATCATCGAGCGCGGCGAGAAAATCGGCCTGGTCGGCGCGAACGGCGCGGGCAAAACCACCCTGCTGCGCCTGCTCCTTGGCGAATTGCCGCCGACGGCAGGCCGTCTCAAACACGGCACGAAACTGGAAGTTGCCTACTTTGACCAGTTGCGCGCCCAGCTTGATCCTGAAGAAACCCTGCGCGACAGCGTCGGCGCGGGGCGGGACTACATCGAAACGAACGGCCAGCGCAAGCACATCGCCGCCTACCTGCAAGATTTCCTCTTTCCACCCGAACGCTGGCGTACTCCGGTCGGCGCGCTCTCCGGCGGCGAACGAGCCCGCCTCCTGCTGGCGCGTCTTTTCGCGCAGCCGGCAAACGTCCTCGTGCTGGACGAACCGACCAACGACCTTGACATCGAAACCCTGGAACTGCTGGAAGAAGTGCTGGCGGACTACCCCGGCACAGTGCTGCTGGTCAGCCACGACCGCGCCTTCCTTGATGCCGTCGTCACCCGCCTGTGGGTATTCAACCGTCACAAAGGCAAAATCGAGCAAATCGTCGGCGGCGTCAGCGACTGGCTGCAACAGGGCGGCGACATCGCCCAACTGGAAGAGGCCGCTGCGCCCGCTGCGAAAACAGCAGAAAAACCCGCTGCCCCTGCCGCCCCGCCCGCCGAAAAGCGCGGCAACAAGCTGTCCTACAAATACCAGCGCGAACTCGAAGCCCTGCCCGCGCAGATTGAGGCGGCGGAAGCCGAAGTCGCCCGCCTCACCGCCGTCGTGCAGGAAGCGGATTTTTACCAGCAACCGCAGGAAGCACAACAGGCGGGCTTTGCCGCGCTGGAAGCGGCGCAGCAGCAGCTTGATGCGCTGGTGGAACGCTGGATGCAGCTTGAAGATGGCGAGGTGTGAGCGCCGCCCGGCACAATAAGCACAGGAGCCCGTATGTCCGACTTCGCCCCCGACCTTGACGACCCGCGTACCCGTGGCTGGGGCGGGCACGCTTACTCGCTCCACAGCCGGGACGCTGACGACGGCTTTTCCTTCCTCTCCTGGTTTTTTATTTATTTCCTACCCCCCATCTTCATCGGGTTCTATATACAAAGCGACAGCGGCGTATGGCGCTTCTACTTTGGCATCTGCCTGCTGCTGACGCTGCACATCGTCATCATGCCGCTCTACAACTACTTAACCCGCAAGAAACGTAATGATGACACCCCGGAAGACTACGACCCGCGCGCGCCCACTATCGTCTGCGACCCGCAGGGGATGACCATCTACGATGACCGCCGCATCAGATTCCAGTGGCGCTGGCGCGAACTCGACAGCGTCCTCTACGATGGCGATGTCCTCCTCATCACCCTGCGGCGCGGCGGTACGGTGGAATACGGCCCACACCACATCAGCGACGCGGACTATGGCGACATCATCGCCGTCGCCAGCGATTATCTGAACGGTAAAGCACCACCCCTGCCGCCTGCCCCACCCGCCGGCCTCGATTACACCTGGTACGAGACGCAGAACACCAACTTCTTGTCCTGCATCAACTTCCTGCTGCTCCTGCTGGTGCTCTGCATCCTCGGTCCCGGCCTCTTGCGCTATGGCCATGGTGTGCAACTCGGCAAAGCCCTGTTCGCTTTCTGCCTCCCGATACCCATCCTCCTGCCCCTTCTCATCACCAACTACCGCGACGACGGTACCCGCTCGCAAATCACCATCGATGCCACCGGCCTGCACAGCCTCACCAGCAACGACGGAGGCATCATCGACGAGCTATTTACCCTGCCCTGGGCGGATATTGCCCATATCAAAGTGCAAATAAAATCCGGACATGGCACCCGAAACGACCTGCTCATCACTGACCGCCTCAGCAACCACTACACAATAAGCGCCAACCATCTGCAAACACCCGAACACGCCTGCCGGGAAATCGCCGCTGCCGTTACCGCCGTTATCCAGCAACGTCCGCTACCGTCGCTGCCCAGCCGCAACCGCCCCGTCTATACCACAACAACGCCCGCCATGCGCTCTTTCTTCTGGTGCCATGTCCTGCTTGCCGCCGCCATCACCCTCACTATCGGCAGTTGCCTGTACCTGAACACCTGTATAATCGGTAATAAAACCATACTGCCACTCGCCTATGGCTACCTCATCCTGGCCTACCTTATCAGCCTGAGCGAATGGAACTACCGTCAAAAACAAAACAACTGACATGACCCAAGCCCGCGCCGACAACCCCCTCTACACCCGTGCCTACGCTGCCATGGATCGTGGCGACCTTGCTGCTGCGCAGCGCTACTTCAGCAAACTCATTCGCGAAACCCCGCAGAACCGCCACTACCACTACATGTACGCGCTGGCCAGCAAATACCGGAGCGACTGGACGGGCGCGCTCACCCACAACCTGCGCGCCATCGCACTCGCTGCCGAACACGACGACGCCCCCTACTGGAACGCGGGCATCGCCGCTACCGCTCTGGAAGACTGGGCAAAAGCGCGCCGCCTGTGGCGCGCCTGCGGCATCGCCGTCCCTGAGGGCACCGGCCCCATCAGCGGTAACTACGGCATCGCCGCCATCCGTCTGCACCCCTGGGCAGCAACCAGCGAAACCGTGCTGGCGCGGCGCATCGACCCCGTGCGCGCCCGCCTGCTCGGCGTGCCGCATCCCGCAAGCGGGCACCGCTTTGGCGACATCATCCTGCACGACAGCGTGCCGACCGGCTACCGCCAGCACAACGGCATGGAAATCCCCGAATACAGCGAACTCGCCCGCCTGAAACCCTCGCCGTATCCCACCTACACCGCGCGCGTCCGCTGCACCGACGCTACCGAGCTGCAACCCCTGCTTGATGACGGCGCAAGCGGTGACATCGCCTGCATCGAAGCGCGCCCTGCTAACAGCGACGGCAGCATCACCCTCGACATCGCTGCCAAAACCCGCCTCGCCGTCGCGCAACGCCTCTGCGACTGGGCGCTCGCCGCCGATAGCCGCTCGCTTGAACACATCAGCAGCGAAGAGCAGCCCGTTCCCCCGCCTGACGGCCACCCGCACTGGTGGCTCGCTCCGAAAAATACCGCTCCGCTGCCGGCGGCAGACAGCGCCGTCCACGCCGCCCCGTAATTAATCCGCATAAGCACAGCCGCATGGAACAGACCGTCCTCCTCTTCGGCGAACCCGTCACCCAACTGCCGCAAGACCTTTACATCCCGCCCGATGCCCTGCGCGTCCTGCTCGATACCTTCAGCGGCCCGCTTGATCTGCTCATCTACCTCATCCGCAAGCAAAACATCGACATTCTTGATATCCCCGTCACCCTCATCACCGAGCAATACCTCGCCTACCTCGAGCTGATGGAAGAAATGGACATGGTATTGGCGGCGGAATACCTGCTGATGGCCGCGACGCTGGCGGAAATCAAAGCGCGCATGATGCTGCCGCGCCCACCACAGAGCGACGACGACGAACCCGAAACCGATCCGCGCGCCCGGCTCGCCGAACAGATACTGGCCTACATCCAGACCGGGAAAGCGGCAGAAAACCTCGCCGCCCTGCCCCGCGTCGGCGCCGGCACGGCCCTCTCGGCCCACCTGCCGCCGGCGGGTGCGCAGCCCGTTATCAAACCACCGGCGGACGCGCACAAACTGGCCGATGTGCTGCGCAAACTCTGGCTGCGCCACGACCTGCGCCGCGCGCACGAAGTCGAAAACGAAAGTTACTCGCTCGCCGAGCGCATGGACAGCATGCAGGCGCGTCTCAGGAACCACCCCGACTGGCAGCCGCTCACCGCTTTCTACGGTACGGGCGAAGGACGTGAAGGTTTTGTGGTCAGCCTGATGGCGATGCTCGAACTCGACCGCTCACAATTACTCGAATGGCAACAGGCGGCGCTGTTTGCCCCGGTCAACCTGCGCCTGCGCCAGTCGTCATAAGCAAACGATAAACATGGCTCCATCCGCTGGGGCAGGCGGCGGCGCAGTATTCGCCGCGTTATCCATCTATCTATGGCCGTAGCTGGCAAAACACGTCAGTAGCCTTTCAGGCCAGCACCTCGGCCAGCACGTGCAGGATGATGGCGCTCGATGCCGCGCCGGGGTCTTTGTGGCCAGCACTGCGTTCGCCGAGGTAGCTGGCGCGGCCTTTTTTGGCGACAAGCGGGATGGTGCTTTCTGCCGCTTCCTGCGCGACGGCGGCGGCTTTGGCGCTAGCCGTTGCCAGATCTGCACCGTCTGCTGCCGCTTGTTGCAGGGCGGCGGCGGCGGGCTGCCACACGTCGATCATGGTTTTGTCGCCCACTACCGCCTGACCGCGCGCGGCCAGGCCGGCGACGCCATCGGCGATGGCTTGGGCGAGGGTGGCGGTGTCGAGGTCGGTTTTGCCGTTCAGTGCGGGTGCGGCTTTGAGAAAGAGGGTGCCGTAGAGCGGGCCACTGGCGCCGCCGACGGAGGACAGCAGGGTCATACCGGTGGTTTTGGCGAGGCTGCCGAGGTCTTGTCCTTCTTGGCCGTGCAGTTTTTCGACGGCTTTGTGGAAGCCGCGCTGGATGTTGAGGCCGTGATCGCCGTCGCCGATGGCGGTGTCGAGGGCAGTGAGTTCGTCTTGTGCGGCGCTGAGGGCGGCGGCGCTTTGTTCGATCCAGGCGAGGTATTGGCTGCTGTTCATAGGGGTTCCTTATGCTTTCCGGACAGCCGCCAAGCGAGGTAATAACTGGGTTTGCGCGAGGCGGGTGACTGTCCGGCCATTTTTTTGTTACCAGTTAAGCGCCGGGGTGTGTACCGGGGCGTCGTAGAGGGCGAGGGTGTCGTCATCAACGGCGAGCAGGGTGATGGAGACGCCCTGCATGTCAAGCGAGGTGCAGTAACTGCCAACGAGGCTGCGCGCGATGGTGATGCCGTTCGCCGCGCAAGCTTGCGCCAGGCGGTGATAGACGCCGTAGCATTCGGAGAGCGGTACGCTGCCGAGGTTGTTCACCATGGCGATGACGCGGTCGCCCGCTTGCAGCGGGGTTTTGGCGACGGTTTCTTCATCCCAGCTGGCGGTGTCGCGGTTCCATTGGCGCAGGGGGCGGCTGTAAGCGCCGTGTTCGATGAGGGTGCCGAACATTTGCCCGACCACGGTATCGAGGTCGGTGTAGGGACGGCGTTCGATACCGGGTTCGCCGTGGATGCCGACGCCGTATTCGATTTCGTTGTCAGCGAGGGTAAAGGAGGGTTTGCCTGCTGCCGGCACGGTGCAGGCACCGAGGGCGATGCCGATGCTGTGGCAGTGGTTGTTGAGTTTGCGGCCAAGGGCAGCGAGGCTGTCTAGGTCATCGCCCCGGCGGGCAGCGACACCGAGCAGTTTTTCGATGAGGACGGTGCCGGCGACGCCACGGCGTCCGGCGGTGTAGAGGCTGTCTTTGACGGCCACATCGTCATCGGTGAGGACGACGGCGACGGGGTGGCCCATGTCGTGCAGGAGTTCGGTAGCGGTTTCGAAGTTCAGGACGTCGCCGGTGTAGTTTTTGATGATGAGCAGCACGCCGCGCCCGCTATCCACCGCTTCGGCGCAGGCGAGGACTTGATCCGGCGTGGGCGAGGTGAAGATTTCGCCCGGCACGGCGCCGTCGAGCATGCCGTCGCCGATGTAGCCGCTGTGCATGGGTTCGTGGCCGCTGCCGCCGCCGCAGATGAGGCCGACTTTGCCGGCAACGGGCGCGTCTGCGCGAGTGATGTAGGTGGGGTCACGGTGCAGGGTGAGGCCGGGGTGGGCGGCGACGAAGCCTTGCAGTTGTTCGTCGAGGATGGTGTCCACACGGTTGATGAGTTTTTTCATGGCTGTTCCTGGGGTTGGGGGTTGAGGGTGAGCACGGTGCCGTCTGGCACGCTGGTGTCGATGCCGGAGAGTAGCGGACGCGCGGCATGGCGGCAGAGGATGGCGCTGTGGCTGTGGCTGTCGTCTTCGTCAAGGATAACGGCGACGCAGTTATCCGGCAGGACGGCGGCAGCGCTGGGATAGAGGCGCGCGGTGGCGAGGATGAAGGGGCTGTCTTCGGGATAAGGGGGCGGGGGCAGGTGCGCCAGGGCGGCGAGGACGCCATCGGCGATGTCGGCGAAATCGAGGACGCGCGCGCGCAGGTAGGGGTCGCGGATGGCGGCGAACTGCGTAATGGCAGCAGCGGTTTCGGCGCGCCAGGCGGCAACGGTTTCGTTCTCCGCGCGGGCGAGGGTGTTGGCCGCGAGTTCGTCCAGCAGTTGTTGTTGCGCGGCGAAGATGTCGCCAACGTCGTCGCCGTAGCGGGCGCTGGTGTATTTGCGCAGGTCGCCGAGGTGGGCGCGCCAGGCGTCCACAGCAGCGGTGAAGGCAGCGCGGTCGGCGCGCAGGTCGGCGGGAATGACGGGCGGATGGTCGTGGTAGAGGGCAGCGCTGATGGGCGCCGTCGGCAGGTTTAGCGTCTCGGTCGTGCTATCGCCGAAGTTGGCGGCGGCAAGGTCGCGGAAGGCGGCAAGTGCGGCGGCACTGTCGGCGCCATCGGCGTAGAGGGTGAGGCTGTCGCCCTGCCGTGCTTGCAGGGCGGTGAGCTGGTTCAGGCTGCGCGGATCGGCGCTTTGCCCGTCTTTGACGAGGGTAAGGCTGGCCGCGAAGGGCGCCAGCGCGGCGACAAGACGTGCGGCGGGGCGGGCGTGCAGGCCGTGCGGGTTGGTGAGGGTAATGGTCGCCGCTTCGCCTGCGGGAACGGCGGCGGTAGCGAGGACGGGCGTGGTCACGCCCAGCGCCAGTTGTTTGGCGAGTAATGCGCCTTCGGCTTCGCGGGCGACGGTCGCCAAATCCGCCCCGCTCGCCGCTGCCACGGCGGCACTCAGCGCCCCTTCGACGAAGGACGCGGCAGCGATGCGGCAGCGCGCCGCCACGTCGGGATCAACAAGATCCAGCGCCGTCTGCGCGCTCAATATGGCGCTGCCGAGGTCAACGAGGATGAGGATGCCGTCGGGGTTATCGGCAGCGTCGATGGCGTTCATGATGCGCACGGCGTCGGTGCCGATGGGGTTATCGGCATCGTCGATACCGGCGGCGGTGTGAATGGTGGCGGGATCGGCGCTCACTTGCGCCGCGAGTTCGGCCAGCGCTTGCGCGAGTGCGGGATGGTGCGAGACGAGGATGAGATGGACCATGATGTCTCCGGGTCTGTGTTTTCTGTGGGGATTATACGCGCAAAACCACAGTTATCCACGCATAAAGCTGTGTTTAATCACAGCTTGATGATGCGCTCGCAGACTATCCTCGCCAAGGCGGAACGGTCATAAAAAAGGCGCCTGTTAGCGCCTCTTTTTTAGCGGTTCTGATTGCGTTCCAGTAGTGTGCGGGTGTAATCCGTATTACGCATGACCGCCTGGCAAGTCTGCGCCAGTAGCACTGTCATCATGCCAGCCAGCAGCGTACCTGCACCATAGAAAAAGACCAGCATTGCCGTCCCATATCGGGCTCCAATGCTGGAAAGCATGATAAAGATACCTGCTGCAGCAAACAGCCAGCCCATGGCAGCAACAATTTTGGCGATCAGTATGCCGCCGCCGTATCCGGTCGGTATGTGCTTAACTGGCGCGGCTGGTGCGGATACTGGGGGCTGAGTCACTGCTGGATTGACGGACTCGCCAACGGTGAACGATTTATGACAAGCCTCGCATTGCACGACACTACCCGCTTCAGCAGGTTGTCGTTGGACAGCAGCGCAATGGGGACAGATGGCTACACTCATATTAACTCCTGTGTTCCTTGTGTATTTAACACACCATTTAGCGGTGTGCCGATAGTTGCCGCGTAGCGGCAACGGCATTGTAGAAGGAATGGGCGGATAAGTACCAATTTTTGCTGTGATTACGATTTATCCAACCTCAATGAGGAATCCTTTTTGCCCCACGCAGGTTCAGCTTTGGTTCCGCGCTAAATAGGCGATTTTCTACAGCCACAAGCGGAAGCGTCGCTATCGTCTATGTTCTACCGCCCAAAATCCACGTCCCCTGCCCCTTGCCGCAATACAACCGGCGGCATTTCGGTGAGGTCAAGGACGGTGGTCGGGCGCAGCGGCAGGTCGCCCGCGTCCACGATGAGGTCGATGAGGCCGGTGACTGAAGCGGGCAGGTCGTGGATGTCGCCGCTGTAATCGTCGCTGTCAAAGAGCGATACCCCCATCAGCGCTTCGCCGTGCGCAGCGAGCAGCGCCTGCATGATGGGATGATCGGGCACACGGATGCCGATGGTTTTGCGCTTGTCGTTCTGCACGCGGCGCGGCACTTCGCGGCTGGCGGGCAGGATGCAGGTGTAGGCGCCGGGGAAAAGGGTTTTCAGCAGGCGGTATTGCACGTTGTCCACCCGCGCGTAGCGGCCAAGATCGGTGAGATCGGCGCAGAGAATGGTGAAGGGGTGGTCGCGATCCAGTTCGCGGATGTGGCGGATTTTGTCCGCTGCCGCCTTGTCGTCCAGGCGGCAAAGCAGGGCATAGCCGGAATCGCTTGGCACGACGACCACGGCGCCGCTTCTGATGATGTCGGCAACGCGGTCGATGTCGCGCGGCTTGATGCGTTCGGGGTGAATTTCGAGTATATCGCTCATGGCAGGTTCCTATGTTTATAGTCGTTTCAGATAGGACTGAGGCTCGCCAACACCGGGTTCTATTTGGGACGACTATGGCGTCCGCCGCGCGGCGGCGGGCGAGTGTGCGAGAATATAGCACGTCCCGCCCCTACCGGAGTCCACCCCCATGCCCACTCTGAACGAACTGCGCGCGCAAATTGATGCGCTGGATGCCGACATTCTCGCCCGCCTCTCGGAACGCGCCCGCTGCGCCCGCGAAGTCGGCGCCATCAAGAAGGCCGAAGGCAGCAAAAACATCGCTTACTACCGTCCGGAACGCGAACGGCAGGTGCTGGAACGCGTCGCCGCGTTAAACGACGGCCCGCTGTCAGATCAGGAAATCATGCGCCTTTTCCGCGAAATCATGTCCGCCTGCCTCGCCCTCGAACTGCCGCTGGAAATCGCCTACCTCGGCCCGGAAGGCACCTTCACCCAGGCCGCCGCGCTGAAACAGTTCGGCCATTCCGTCACCACCCGCCCGCTGCGCTCCATCCCCGACATCTTCAAGGCGGTGGAAAGCGGCGTGTGCAGCTACGGCGTGGTGCCGGTCGAGAACTCGACCGAAGGCATGGTCACGCATACCCTGGACAGCTTCGTCACCTCCAGCCTCAACATCTGCGGCGAAGTGCTACTGCGCATCGGGCAGAATCTCATGACCCACGCCACCATGCTGGCGGACATCCGCCGCGTCTATTCGCACAGCCAGTCGCTGGCGCAATGCCGCAGCTGGCTGGCGGAAAACCTGCCACATGCGGACATCATCATGGTCGGCAGCAACGGCGAAGCGGCCAGACTTGCCTCCGAAGAAGCGGACGCGGCGGCGATTGCCGGAAAAATGGCGGCAGAACTCTACGGCGTGCCGGTGCGCTTCCCACATATCGAAGATGACGGCAACAACACCACGCGCTTCCTCGTCATCGGTCAACAGGCAAGCGGCATCAGCGGCTGCGACAAAACCACCATCCTCGTCTCCTCGCAGAACCGCCCCGGCCTGCTCTACCAGCTGCTCGAACCCATCGGCCGTCATGGCATCAACATGACCCGCATCGAATCCCGCCCCAGCCGCCGGGGCATGTGGGAATACGTGTTCTTCATCGACCTCGAAGGCCACCGCGACGAACCGCAAATGCGCGTCCTCCTGGACGAAATCCGCGACCGCGCCAGCCTGTTTCGCATCCTCGGCAGCTATCCGCAGTCGGTGTTGCAGTGAACTGGCTGAAAAAATGGCTGAAGCCGTCCGCCCCCGCAAACAGCGATGCCATGAACTGGGCGGAGCAGTGGCTGAACCGCTCGCAATGGTTCAAAAACAAATACCTGAAAGAACGCTATCTCGTCGCAGAAGCGGTCCTGCACGCTTTGAGCGACCCCAACCCGCGTGTGGATTTACCGCTGCCCTATGCGGATATGGACGAATTTATCCGCGCCCTTCTGGACCTTGAAAAGATTGCTGGCAAAAACCTCTTTCACCCACAGGAGCCTAATGCCGCACCAATATGGCGCACATGGCTTAACCTCTGCCACCCCGATGGCTACATCCGCGAACAGGCGCTCCACGCCCTGCCCGCACGCATTCCCAGCACTGCCTGCGTCATCCTCGTCCTCTTGCGCCTGAATGACTGGGCGGCACCGGTGCGTGACGCTGCCCGCCGCCGCCTCACCGCATTTGCCGCCGCGACCGCGCCGCAGCACCTCGCGACCGCCCTTGGCTATATCCTGCGCTATTGGACGAGCTGGGGGCGGATGAGTCCCGCCAGCAAACAAGACGCGCTTGCCGTGCTCCTCAGCGATGCCGTCGCCGCCCAACTCGCTACCGCTCTTGCACGGAGCCCGGCTGGACCGATGACCACCCTCCTCGCCCAACTCGGCCAAGTTGCGACCATCGACCGCCATCTGCCCCATATCGCCGCGCACGCCATCCAGCCTGGCCTGCGCGCCAAGGCCTACCAAAGCCTGCTAAGCGGCAAAGCCACCTGGGCCAGCGGCAAAGAAAAAGAGTGGATAGAACAGCGCTACAACATCTACCGCTGGCACACCATTCTTGCCAGCCGCCCGCTGACCATCACCGTTGAGCACAACCACACCCTGCAACAGGCCGCTGCCGACCGTTCGCCCATCGTCCGCCGCGTCGCCGCTGACGCCATCATCGCCGCCCTGCCCCACCTTGGCCCCAGCGAACAACACCTCGCCACCCGACTCGCCGTCGACCCCAATCCCAGCGTCGCCGAACGCGGCGCCTACATCCTGCGCCATAGCAACCCCGCGCGCTAAAATAGCCCTACACCCCAAACGAGACCCCTCTATGGCCAAGACCTACTACGACATCCTCGGCGTTGCCCAAGACGCCAGCGCTGCCGACATCAAAAAGGCGTATCACCGCCTGGTGCGGCAGTACCACCCCGACATCAGCAAAGACCCTGATGCCGACAAAAAAACCAGCGAAATCAACCAGGCCTACAACACCCTGAAAGACCCGGAAAAACGCGCCGCCTACGACGCCGCGCTCGCTAACCCCTTCGCCGGACAGGCGGGTAGCGCAGGCTTTGGCGGCTTCGACCCGCGTCAGGCGGGCGGCTACCGCGAATACCACTTCGACGACAGCCGCTTCGGCGACGGCCAGCCCTTCGGCAGCGGTGATTTCCGCTTCGACGACATCTTCTCCGCCTTTGGCCACGCACATGGCGGACGTTCCCAGCGCCCTAGCGGCCCGGTCAAGGGCGAAGACCAGCACGCCGAACTCGCCATCGACATCGCCGCCGCCTACCAGGGCAGCGAGCGCAGCTTCAGCCTCGATATGCCGACCCTCACCGCGCAGGGCGAAATGACCTACACCCGCAAAACCCTGCACGTCAAAATCCCCAAAGGCATCCTCGAAGGCCAGCAAATCCGCCTGCGCGGCCAGGGGCTGCCCGGCTGGAACGGCGGCGAAAACGGCGACCTCTACCTGAAAATCCGCTTCCATGAAAACCCGGCGCACTACATCAAAGACCGCAAAGACGTGTACCAGCATATCCGCGTCATGCCGTGGACGGCGGCGCTTGGCGGCAGCCTGGAAGTCATGACCCCTGCGGGCAAACTGCACGTCACCATCCCCGCGAACAGCAAAAGCGGGCAGAACCTGCGCCTCAAAGGCAAAGGCATCCCCGCCAAAGAACCGGGCGACCTGTACCTCACCATCCACATCGACCTGCCGCAAGCGAACAGCGACGCCGACCGCGCCGCCTGGGAGCAACTGGCGGCACATTACGGCGCAAGAGGCTGAACCATGCACGACGAACACGACATCCAACTGAGCTACCGCGAAATCATCCGCGCCTGCGACAGCGACGATAACTGGTTTACCAGCATCATCGAAGCAGACATCATCCACGTCAGCGGCGACCCGCAGCAAGCCACCTACGATGGCTACCAGCTGGCGCGCATTCGCCGCGCTCACCGCATCAGCCGCGACTTTGAAGCCAGTGCCCCCGCGACCGCACTCATCCTGCAACTCCTCGACGAACTCGACACGCTGCGCAAGGGACAATAAGAACGGGCGGGCAACACAGCCCGCTCTTTTTATCCGACAATCATCACACCGCTTGGCAGCCACCCTACCCTTGCGTGCTGTTTGTACGGCAACCAATCCTCGCTTTATGCGGGGTTGTAGCGCACACTACGTGGAGGTAAATGGAGGGTTCCGTTTGCCGTTTTTTTCTGTTGTTACTGGAGTCTTTAAATGAGTAAAGTCAGTGAAATGAGGCGCTTGGGTGCTTATTCTGCATGGGGTAAGCGGCGGTATGAAGCAGGTCGGCAGGCACTGCGTGCTGTCGGTTTTGTTGCGTATTAAGCGGAGGACGCCATGTTACTGACACAAATGCTTGACACCGGACACGTCAATTTCAAGGAACGCTGTGCCGACTGGCGAAGCGCCATCCGCGCCGGATGTGAACCGCTGGTCGCAAGCGGCGCAGTGGATGCCGCTTATGCAGATGAAATCATTGCCAGCGTTGAGCAATACGGGCCGTATATCGTCATCGCCCCCGATATTGCCATGCCGCACGCGCAGGGAAATACCGCCAGTGTTCATCAGACAGCGGTGTCCTTCATGAAAGTGCATGAAGCAGTCGCCTTTGCTGCCGATGACCGCGACAAGGATGCGCGCTTATTCTTCACCCTCGCCTCGCAGAATCACGAGCAGCATCTGGAAAATATGTCGATGCTGGCGACGATGCTGGATAACGAGGCACTGATTGCCGAGCTGCTCACGGCGCAAAGCAACGATGACCTGCGCAATATCGCTGCTAAATACGGGATTTAGGCAGGGGTACGCCCCTTCCGCTGTGCCTTCTCACCCTTCATTTATAAGATATTCAACACATCATTTGGGGAATTCCTCATCTGAAGGCGAGTCATGCATATCCGCATTCCTCTGCTCCCGAAATCCTTGTTTGCCGCTTAGAGCGGCTATTTTTTTGCCTTTTTAACGTATTGCTACGCTGACAATTTTTAGCAATCTCACGATTTTTCCCAAAACTCCACAATAAACCTATTGCTTTACACAAAATGCCGCTCTAATATCCACCCGTTTTTCACATAACGAGAGGTTCATCATGTCGTATGCAGTTGCGGTAATCGGTTTGGGTGCGATGGGTATGGGGGCGGCGCAGTCCTCTGTGCGCGCCGGTCTTGATACGTATGGCGTGGATTTGTCTGCGCAGGCGCGCGACGTTTTGCAAGCCGCCGGCGCGAAAGCGGTCGCGGCATCGGCGGATGGTTTTGCCGACAAGCTCGATGCGGTGCTGCTGCTCGTGGTCAATGCCGCGCAGGTGGAGGCCGTGCTTTTCGGCGAAAGCAAGCTCGCTGACAAGCTCAAGCCCGGCACGGCGGTGATGGTTTCTTCGACGATTGCTGCTCAGGATGCCCGCCGTTTTGGCGAGGCGCTCGCCGCGCGCGGCCTGCTGATGCTGGATGCGCCGGTTTCCGGCGGTGCGGCGAAAGCGGCAGCGGGCGAGATGACGGTGATGGCAGCCGGTGATGACGCTGCGTTCGCCAAGTTGCAGCCGGTGCTGGATGCGGTCGCGGGCAAGGTGTACCGCTGCGGCCAAGACATCGGTCAGGGTGCGACGGTCAAGATCATTCACCAACTGCTCGCTGGGGTGCATATTGCCGCCGGGGCGGAAGCGATGGCGCTGGCCGCCAAGGCCGGGATTCCGCTCGATTTGATGTACGACGTGGTCACGCACGCCGCCGGCAATTCGTGGATGTTTGAGAACCGCATGAAGCACGTTGTCGATGGCGACTACACACCGCTATCGATGGTCGATATTTTCGTCAAGGATTTGGGCTTGGTGACGGATACGGGCAAGGCGCTGCGTTTCCCGCTGCCGCTTGCCTCCACGGCGTTCAATATGTTCACCGAGGCGAGTAATGCCGGGCACGGCAAGGAAGACGACAGCGCGGTAATCAAGATTTTCAGCGGCATCGAATTGCCGAAAAAAGGGGGCTGAGATGTTGCAGTTAGGGGTAATTGCCGACGATTTCACCGGCGCAAGCGACATCGCCAGTTTTTTGACGGAGAACGGTCTGCGCACAGTGCAGATGAACGGCATCCCGGCGCGCGCCCTGCCGGACGGCGTCGATGCAGTGGTGATCAGCCTGAAATCGCGCTCGATTGCCGCGCAAGAGGCGATAGCGCAGTCGCTCTCGGCGTTGCAGTGGTTGCAAGCGGCGGGCTGCAAGCAGTTTTTCTTCAAGTATTGTTCGACGTTTGACAGCACCGCCGCCGGCAATATAGGCCCGGTGACGGATGCGCTGCTCGATGCGCTGGGCGAGGATTTCACGGTGATTTCCCCCGCGCTGCCGGTCAACGGGCGGACGATTTTTAACGGCTATCTGTTCGTCGGCCAGGTGCTACTCAATGAATCGGGGATGCAGAATCACCCGATTACGCCGATGCGCGACGCCAGTCTGCCGCGCCTGATGGACGCGCAGGCGCGCGGCAAGACAGGGCTGGTCGCCTATCCGGACATGGTGCAGGGCGCGGCGCACGTCAGGGACTGCTTCGCCCGTCTGCGCGCAGACGGCTACCGCTATGCGGTCGCCGACAGTGTCGATAACGCGCAACTGGCGGTGCTGGCCGAGGCCTGCCGCGATTTGCGCCTGGTTACCGGCGGTTCGGGGTTGGGCGCGTATCTGGCGGCGCTGCTTTCCGGCGGCAAGAAGGGCGATAACGCTTTTGTGCCGAAGAAAGGGGCGACGGTGGTGCTCTCCGGCTCGTGTTCGGTGATGACCAACAAGCAGGTCGCTACCTATAAGGCCGTCGCGCCGCACCGCTTCGTCGAGGCGCAGGCCTGCATCGAGCGGGGCGCGGACTATGCCGCTGAACTCGCTGCCTGGGTCGTCAGCCATTTGGACGATAAACACGCACCGCTGCTCTACGCTACCGTGCCACCGGATGAACTCAAAGCCATTCAGCAACGCTTCGGCGTGGAGAAATCCAGCCATGCCATTGAGCAGGTGTTTGCCGCCGTCGCGGAAAAGCTGCGCGTGCAGGGTGTGGTGAATTTCATCTGCGCGGGCGGGGAAACGTCCAGTATCGTCGTGCAGCGTCTCGGCGTGGACGGCTTCCACATCGGCAAGCAGATTGCCCCCGGCGTGCCATGGCTGCGCGTACTCGATGGCGAAGTCTATCTCGCGCTGAAATCCGGCAACTTCGGCACTGAGGATTTCTTCGCTTACGCGCAGGGGATGTTCGCATGACCGAACTTGAGCAAAAAAACCAGATGGTGGCGCTGGCGGCGTCGCTGTTTAACCGGGGTTACAGCGTCGGCGGGGCGGGCAACCTGTCCTGCCGCCTGGACGGCGGGCGTTTCCTCGTCACCCCCACCGGTTCCTCGCTGGGGCGACTGACGGCGGAACGGCTGTCGGTGCTGGATGGCGATGGCAATCTGCTCGCCGGCGACAAGCCGAGCAAGGAGTCCGTCTTCCACCTCGCGCTGTACCGCAAGAACCCGGCCTGCAACGCCATCGTCCACCTGCATTCCACCTACCTCACCGCGCTATCCTGCCTGCAAGGACTGGACCCTGCGAACGCGCTCAAAGCATTCACGCCGTATTACGTCATGCGCGTCGGCGCACTGCCGGTCATCCCGTATTACCGCCCCGGCCACCCCGACATTGCGCGTAAACTGGAAGCGCGGGCGCTCACTGGCCGCGCCTTCCTGCTCGCCAATCACGGCGTGGTGGTCACGGGCAGCGATCTCACCGACGCAGTGGATAACACCGAAGAACTGGAAGAAACCGCCAGACTGCATTTCATCCTGCGCGGCGAAAACATCCGCTATCTGACGGATGACGAAGTTAACGATCTGAAAAACCGGGGGAAATAACCATGCCCAAATTTGCTGCCAACCTGACCATGATGTTTGCCGACCGCCCCTTCCTCGAACGCTTCAAGGCGGCGGCGGACGCGGGCTTCCGCTACGTCGAATACCTGTGGCCCTACGACTATCCCGCCGCCGAGCTGAAAGCGCTGCTGGACAAGCACGGCTTGAAGCAGGTGCTTTTTAACAGCGCGGCGGGCGATACCAAAAACGGCGAATGGGGGCTGACTGCCCTGCCGGGGCGCGAAAGCGAGGCACGGCGCGACATTGACCAGGCGCTGGAATACGCCATTGCCCTGGAATGCCCGACCGTGCACATCATGGCGGGCGTTGTCCCCGCCGGCGCCGACCGCAACGCCTATCTCAACACCTACATCGACAACGTGCGCTACGCCAGCGAACGCTTCCGCCCGCACGGCATCCACATCGTGCTGGAAGCCCTCAGCCCGCAGGTCAAACCCAATTACCTGCTGAAAAGCCAGTACGACACGCTCGCCGCCGTCGAAGCCATTGGCCGCGACAACGTGCGGATCCAGTTCGACTATTACCACGCGCAGAACGTGGACGGGCAGTTGAGCGCGATGACCAAAGCGATGTTTGCGCGCATTGGCCACATCCAGATTGCCTCCGTCCCCGACCGCCACGAACCGGACGAAGGCGAAGTGAACTACCCCTACATCTTCGCCCTGCTCGACGAACTCGGTTACGCGGGCTACATCGGCTGCGAATACAACCCGCGTGGCAAAACCGAAGATGGGCTGGGTTGGTTCGCGGCTTACCGTTAAACAGGTCGCCAAGCGGAACCCCAAATCCCTTCCCCAGCGGGAAGGGGAACAAACCGCCAAGCGGGATAAAACTTGGGGTCGTGTAGGGTGGGCCTTGGCCCACCATGAACAATAGCCTTGCTGATGTTTGGTGGGCTAAAACCACCCTACGATTCGCATCGCCGCCAAGCGGAACCCCAAAATCCCTTCTCCCGCTTGCGGGGGAAGGGGAAAACAAACCGTCAAGCGAGATAAAACCAGGGCTTTACGGGACGGAAAAAGCCCCTCACCCGGTGGGTGAGGGGTTGGGGTGGGGGTTAGAGAAAGCGGGCGAAGCCCGACAAAACCCTGCCAAGCGGGATAAAACCTAGCCTTGCGGGACAGGGCTTGTTGCTAACGCAATTTGCCCAACCCCCATCCCAGCCTTCCCCCAGCGGGAGAAGGGGATTACCCGCCAAGCGGGATAAAACCTGACTTCCCGCTTTACCCGTCATTTCACACACTTTCATTCACACAACAGAGGCAACCCATGAAAAACATCGTCATTACTGGCGGCGCCGGCTTTCTCGGCCAGCGGCTTGCCAAGACCCTGCTAGCCAAGCGGCAGGATGTCCACCTCACCCTGGTGGATGTCATCAAGCCGACCGCCCCCGGCAACGATCCGCGCGTAACCTGCGTGGAAATGGATCTGCGCGATCCCGCCCACCTCGGCAGCGTCATCACGCCGGCGACCGATGCCGTCTTCCATCTCGCCGCCATCGTCAGCAGCCACGCCGAAGCCGAACCCGACCTTGGCTACGAAATCAACTTCCTGGCCACGCGCAACCTGCTGGAAGCCATCCGCCACACCAAACCGTCCATCCGCATCATCTTTTCCAGCTCGCTCGCCGTCTTCGGCGGCAAACTGCCCGATGTCATCCGCGACGACACCGCTGTCACCCCGCAGTCCACTTATGGCACACAAAAAGGCATGTGCGAACTGCTGATTAACGACTACACCCGCAAAGGCTTCGCCGACGGCCTCGCCCTGCGCCTGCCTACCGTCTGCATCCGCCCCGGCAAACCGAACAAGGCTGCCTCGTCTTTCGTGAGCGGCATCATGCGCGAACCGCTGCAAGGCGAAGACGCCGTGCTGCCGGTCAGCCCTGCGCTGCGCCTGTGGCTGTCCAGCCCCGATACCGTCGTCGCCAACTTCATCCACGCGCTCGATATGCCTTCCCTGCCACCGCGCGACTGGCACGTCATCAACCTGCCCGGCTTCACCATCAGCGTGCAGCAAATGCTCGACGACCTCGCCGCGATCAAGGGCAAAGAGATCCTGCAACACATCAAGCCGCAACTCGATGAAGGCATCAACGCCATCGTCGCCAGCTGGCCGGCCGCGATCGACAACACCAGCGCTCTCGCGCGCGGTTTCATCTGCGACAGCGACTTCCAGAGCGTCATCCGCCAATTCATCGACAAAGACCTGCAAGGGGGATAAATCATGGAAACCACTGAAAAAGCCGTGACCACCGTGCTCGGCATGCCCCTGCCCATCATCGGTCTCCTGATTGCCATCTTCGTCCTGA
This sequence comes from Cardiobacterium sp. Marseille-Q4385, assembly GCF_916618745.1. Lineage (GTDB taxonomy): Bacteria > Pseudomonadota > Gammaproteobacteria > Cardiobacteriales > Cardiobacteriaceae > Cardiobacterium. The sequence goes on along the minus strand of NZ_OU745373.1, from coordinate 1,708,410 downwards.
TCTACCTCGTGCTGCGCACCCGCGTGCACGCCTTCATCGCCATGCTTATCGCCGCGTCCATCGCCGGTATCTGCGGCGGTCTGAGCGCGACTGAAACCATCAGCGCCATCAGCAAAGGCTTCGGCAGCACCCTCGGCAGCATCGGTATCGTCATCGGCCTCGGCGTGATGATGGGGCGCATCCTTGAAGTCTCCGGCGCCGCCGAAAAAATGGCGTTCAGCTTCATCAAGTTCCTCGGCGAGAAAAAAGAAGAATGGGCGCTGGCAATCACCGGCTACATCGTCAGTATCCCGATCTTCGTTGATTCCGCCTTCGTTGTCCTCTACCCCGTCGCCAAAGCACTCGCCAAAAACAGCAAACGCTCGCTGCTCACCCTCGGCGTCGCCCTCGCTGGCGGCCTGGTCGTCACCCACCACACCGTACCGCCGACCCCCGGCCCGCTCGGTGTCGCCGGCATCTTCGGCGTGGATTTGGGCGCCATGCTGCTCTCCGGCATGTGCTTCGCCGTGCCCTGCGTCATCGGCATGGTGTACTACGCCAAATGGCTGGACAAACGCTTCCCCGAGTTCAACCAGCAAGCCTTCAGCGAAGACGAACTGCGCGACAAACTCGACGGCTACATCGAAAAACAACAGACCAAATCCCTGCCCAGCCTGTTCCTCTCCATGCTGCCCATCGTCCTGCCGATCGTCCTCATCTTCGCCAAAGCCATCGTTGATCTCGTCGGCAAATACAGCTTCCCGACCGAAGAAGCCCTGAAAGCCTTCCAGGCCGGAGCCTTCTACCAAACCATTGCTTTTGTCGGTAACCCCATCATCGCGCTCGCCATCAGCGTGCTGGTCGCTGTCTATACCCTGCTACCACGGACAAGCGTGCATGACACCGCAAAATACCTCGAAGAAGGCGTGACCAGCGCAGGCATCATCCTGCTCGTGACCGGTGCCGGCGGCGCACTCGGCGCCATCCTGCGCGACAGCGGCGCGGGCAAAGAAATGGCCCAGCACATCGCCCAGCACCTGCCCTTCTCGCCGATCATGATCCCCTTCATCATCGCCACCCTGATGCGCTTCATCCAGGGTTCGGGCACCGTCGCCATGGTCACCGGCGCCTCCATCTCCATGCCGATACTCGCCGAAATCGAAGGTATCAACATGCTGATGGCCGCCAACGCCGCCACCATGGGCTCGCTCTTCTTCGGCTACTTCAACGACAGCCTCTACTGGGTGGTCAACCGCATGATGGGCATCGCCGACGTGAAAACCCAGATGATCGTCTGGTCTATCCCGACCACCATCGCCTGGGGTATCGGCGGCGCGCTGGTTGCCGTTGCCAACCTCGTCTTCGGTCACGGCGGCTCCATCCTCGACCCGATCCTGCCGCTCGTCATCCTCGGTCTGGTCATGGCCTACGTCATGCACATGAACCGGAAAATCACCGCTTAACGACGACACAGGGCCCGCTACTGCGGGCCCTTTCGCTTTAGAAAACAGGGGAACACCATGCACCTGACACTACGCCGCCTCCTCCAAACCGCCTTCTGCGTACTCGGCCTCACCACCTTCGCCCAGGCAGAAACCACCTACCCGAACCAGGAAGAGCACGAATGGGTCATCCCGAACTACCGCTTCACCAGCGGCGAGATCCTGCCCGAACTGCGCCTGCACTACACTACCCTCGGCAACCCCGACGGCGAACCCGTCCTCATCCTGCACGGCACCACCGGCTCCGCACGCAGCATGCTCAAAAAGGGCTTTGCTGACGAACTCTTCAGCGCCGGCGCACCGCTGGATGCCGCCCAATACCGCATCATCCTGCCGGACGCCATCGGCACCGGCAAAAGCAGCAAACCCTCAGACGGCCTGCGTATGAAATTCCCGCGCTACACCTACGACGACATGGTCGATGCCCAGTACCGCCTCATTACCGAGCACCTGGGCATCAAGCACCTGCGCCTCGTCCTAGGCAACTCCATGGGCGGCATGCACACCTGGCTGTGGGCGACCCGCTATCCGGAGATGATGGACATCGCTGTGCCGATGGCGTCCTACCCGACTGAAATGGCGGGGCGCAACTGGATGATGCGCCGCCTGCTGGTCGATGCCATCAAAAGCGACCCCAGCTGGCAGAACGGCGACTACCGCGAACAGCCGCAAAATTTCCGCCGCACCTATCTCTTTTTCACCACCGCCACCAACGGCGGCGAACAGGCGCTGTACAAAGCGGGCAGCAGCAGCGCGGCAGGCGACGCCTGGCTGCAAGAACGCCTCGCCACCCCCTTCAACGGCGACGCCAACGACTTCATCTACCAGTGGGAATCCTCACACGACTACAACGCCTCAGCTCATCTCGAAAACATCCGCGCTCACCTGCTCGCCATCAACTCCGCCGACGACGAACGCAACCCGCGTGTCCTCGGCATCATGGAACGGGAAATCCCGCGCATCCCGCACGGGCGCGAATACCTCATCCCCGCCAGCGAAAACACCCGTGGCCACGGCACCGTGATGCAGGCCAAACACTGGAAAGCCGAACTGCAACAACTCCTGCAAACCGCCCCGAAACAACAGCCTTGAGGCACGACCATGCAATACCACTTTCTCTCCCATCCGCTGAACGTCGCCGATTCCGGATTCCCCGGCGAACCGACGCTGCGCATCGAAAAAAGCACACGCATCGCCGACGGCGACGCCTACAACAGCTCCATCCTGCACCTCTTCAACCATTTCGGCACCCACTACGACGCCCCGGCCCACTTCAACCCGAACGGCCCGACCATCAGCGAACTGCCGATCGAGCACTTCATCTACGAACACCCGCTCCTCATCGACCTGCCCAAAGGTGAAGCCTCGCTGATTGAGCCCGCCGACCTCGCGCCCTACATGGCGCGTGCTGCCAAGGCCGACTGCCTCATCCTGCGCACCGGACTCGAAGCCTTGCGCAAACGCGACCCGCAAACCTATGCCGCGCGCGGCTGCGCCTTCAGCATCAACGCCGCCCAGTACCTGCTGGATCACGCCCCACACCTCAAAGCCGTCGGCTTCGACTTCATCTCGCTGGCCTCGCCGTCGCATCCCGACCACGGCGTCAAAGCGCACCAAATCCTGCTCGGCATGTACAGCAAACACTACATCTGCATCATCGAGGACATGGCGCTCGCCCATATCGACGCCTACCGCCTGCAACGCGTCATCGCCATGCCATTGCGCGTGCAGGGCGTGGACAGCGCACAAGTGAGCATCCTTGCCGAAGTCGGCGAAACAACGGGAGAACGATCATGAAAACCTGCCGCTGCTATGCCCTGTGGGCAGCCATCTTTGCCCTCATCGCCCTGATTGCCGCCTGGACAGGCAACCGCATCGAACGCGACTTTGGCCGCATCGACGTCAACACCATCACCTTCATGACCGAAGAAATGCAGCCGATGGTGGCCAAACTCTACCGCCCGAAAACCGCAACCGCCGCACAGCCCGCACCGGGACTGCTGGCCCTGCACGGCTACCAGAGCGACAAAGAAGCCACCAACACCTTCGGCGCCCTCGAACTGGCGCGGCGTGGTTACGTCGTCCTCGCCATCGACCACTTCGGGCACGGCTACTCGACCAAAGCCCCGGCTGCCAACAAAAACATGAGCGGCGCCAACAACGGCTACCAGTACCTGAAAAGCCTGCCGTTCGTGGATAACACCCGTCTCGGCATCTTCGGCCACTCCACCGGCGCCCTGAACGCCATCCGCGTCGCCAAAGCCAACCCCGATCACCGCGCGGTGAACGGACAAAGCAGCAACGGCGGCGAAATGGACGGACTGCACAACTACTTGCTCACCCAGGGCCTCTACGAAGAAATCGGCGGCTACCGCGAAAAAACCTACCCCGTCAAAAACCTCGTTCACAACGCCGCGCGCCTGCAAGCCTTCGGCCTGCCCGCTGACAGCACCCTCGAATGGAACCACACCTACGGCAATATCGCCGACGGCAGCGCCCGCCGCGCTGACCTGGTACAGGGCAGCCACCTCGGCGTAATGATTGCCACCGCGACCAACCAAAGCGCCATCGACTGGTTCGCGCAAACCCTCGGCCAGCCGCAGGAAGCACAAGGCTTCACCTACTGGTACAAAGAAAGCAGCGGCCTCGTCGCCCTCATCGCCGCCGTGCTCTCCACCCTCTGCCTGGCTGCATTGCTGCTGGACACCCCATACTTCGCCGCCGCCCGCCAGCCGCTCAACAACGACAACCGTCTGGAACGTGGCCAATGGCGGCTATTCGCCCTCATCAACGTCCTGCTCACCCTGCTGCTCTACCCGCTCTTCACCCGCTGGGGCGGCGCCAACGAACCCATCGCCGCACTCCTGCCCGCGATGCCGCTGGAAATGGGCAACGGCATCATCACCTGGCTCCTCGTCAGCGCCGCCGTGAGCATCGCCCTGTTCAGCCTGTGGTACCGCCGTCAAGGCGTGCCGCTGCAATACCTGGGCGTATTCGCTCCGCCGACCCGCGACAGCGCCGTCGTCATCCGCCGCAGCCTGCTCCTGGCCCTGCTGCTGATGGGCTACCTCTACGCCCTCACCCTGCTCATCCACAACCTCTTCGCCCAGGAACTGCGCTTCCTCTGGCCGCTCCTGAAACCGATGACCGCCGAACGCTGGCAGCTCTACCCGCTCTACTGGCTGCTTATCCTCATCGCCTTCACCGCCGTGAACGGCCTCATCCTCACCGTTCAGCTCAAACAGCCCATCGGCTACAGCTTCACCGGCAACCTGCTGCGCTGGAGCGCAGGCAGCATCCTTGCTGCCGTCGGCGGCCTGTTCCTGCTGTGGTGCCTGCACTTCATTCCTGCCTACCTGCAAATCGGCCCGGGATTCGACGTCATCGGCCTGCCGCAATACGGCGGACGCTGGATGATGATGCTGCCGGTCATCATGGCGCAATACAGCGCAATGCTCATCATCAACCACTGGTGCTACCTGAAAACCGGCTACATCTGGCTCGGCGTCACCCTCACCTCACTCCTGATGGCGTGGATGATGGTCGGCGGACAAGTCATTGGCCGTTTCATGGCTTGAGACATGCCACGCGCCCAAGCAAAATCCCGCTCCGGCGGGATTTTTTATGTAACCCGCCGCCGCCCGCCACTGCCCCGGAAAACTGTTACAATCCACACACCTAACGCCCATCTTCCCGCATGAAAAGACGCCTCCTCCTCGCCACCCTCCCCTTTGCCCTTGCCGCCTGCGGTTTCCACCTCAAAGGCGCGCAGCAAGCGAACCACGTCCACAGCATCTACCTCGACCTGCCCGGCGGCAACGACGAACTGGCCGATGCCATTCGTGCCGCCCTGCGCCAGCAAGGCATCATCGAAAGTGCGGAAGCTGCCGTGCGCGTCACCATCAGCGACATCGACCACCAGCGCGTGCGCACCACGACCGGCAGCACCGGCGACACCCAGGAAATCGAACTCTTCGACAGCTTCCGCGCCACCATCAGCGAAAACGGCGAGACGCGCGGTAGCCAGACCTTCACCGCACGCAGCAACGTCCTCTACCGCAGCAACGCTTACCTCGGCAGCCGTGCTGAAGAAGCCGAAGCGCACCAGCAACTCGCGCGCGACAACGCCGACAAACTCATCCGCTATCTCAACGCCACCATCCGATGAACCTCGCCGCGCAAGACACCGCTCACCACCTGAAAGCGCACCCGCTGCCGGCCATCAGCCTCATCTACGGTAGCGAAGCGCTGTTGAACGCCGAAGCGCTGGACGCCCTGCGCGCACGTGCCACCGCCGACGGTTTCAGCGAACGCCAGCGCCTCTACGGCGACACCCGCATCGACACCCTTATCGCCGAACTCGAAACCCCCTCGCTCTTTGCACCGCGCCGCCTGCTCGAACTCTATCTCGACCAGAAAAAAGCGGACAAGGCGACCGCCGACACCCTCACCCGCCTCGCCGACCTGCCGCTCGATAACACCCGTCTCATCATCTACGCGCCGAACCTGGAAAAACCGCACACCACCGCGTGGTACAAAGCGCTGTTCAGTAAAGGCAACCTCGCCATCGCCAGCCAGACGCTCTACCCCGAACAATTCGCCAAACAAATCCGCGCCCGCCTGAATGCCGCCAAACTGCGCCTCACCGAGGCCGCCTACGAACTGCTGCTGGCCAACTGTCAGGGCAACCTCTTTGCCGCCAAACAGGCCATCGAACGCCTCACCATTCACCCGCAGGCACACAACATCATCGACGAAACCCTGCTCACCGAACTGCTGGACGACTTCTCGCAATTCAACACCTTTGCCCTCAGCGACGCCATCCTCGGCGCTGACTGGCTGGACGCCTGGCGTATCGCCGCCCGCCTCGAAGCGGAAAACCCGCGTGACACCACCCTCGTCACCTGGCTCATCCAGCGCGACATGAGCGTTCTCATCGGCCTTGCCAACCTGAACCCGGGCGAACACGCCGCCCACTACCAGCAATACAACATCTTTGCCGGTCAGCAGCGCCGCTATCAGGCGGCACTTGGCAAACACAGCCGCGCCGCCCAGCGCACCCTGCTCAAACTCGCTGCCAGACTCGACCGCATCACCAAAGGCGCAGAACACGGCGATTACTGGCACACCCTGAAACAGCACCTGCTCCTCCGCGCCCAACAACAACGACAGCTCACATGACTTACGCACCACCCCGTAAAAACCGCCGCCTCCCGCTGAAACTCGAAGAAGGCCGCGCCTACCAAGGCCGCGTCATCAACTGGAACGACGAAAAAGGCTACGGCTTCATCCAGATCCAGCCCGGCTACGAAAACCTCTTCTTCCACATCAGCAACTTCGCCTACCACCACCGTCGTCCATCGGCGGACATCGCCGTCACCTTCCTCGCCACCCCGGCCCAAAAAGGCGGCTGGCAGGCAAGCCGCGTCCTCCTGCGCGAGCACGAGCACGCCATCATGGAAAGCGACCCCTACGACATCGCCGATAAAAATAAACCCAAGCGCATCGAAGGCTACGTCTATGCCGTGCTCGATATCCTCTACTTCCTCGGCCTGACCCTCATCTCGCTGCCGCTCGGCATCACCAGCGCCATCATGAGCGTGCTGACCGTCATTCTCTACCGTTATGACAAACGCGCCGCCGAACAGGGCGGGCAGCGCATCCCCAACACCACCCTGCACCTTGCCAGCCTTCTCGGCGGCTGGCCGGGCGCGCTCATCGCCCGTCCGCTCCTGCGGCACAAACTCAACCAAAAACGCTTTCGCGGCTTCTTCTGGGCAAGCATCGTTGCCAACTTCGGCATCCTCTACCTGCTCATTGCCTACCTGCCGCCCTACAACCCGCTGACCAACTTCTGAACAAGGAACCCCATGAACGCCAACGAACTCAAAACCCTGGTCGAGCACAGCCTCGCCGAACTCAAAGCCGTCAACATCGAAACCATTGATCTCGCCGGCAAAACCGACATCGCCGACTACATGATCGTGGCCAGCGGCACCTCCGACCGCCACCTGCACGCACTCGCCGACAAAGTCCATGACGACAGCAAAGCCGCCGGCCATCCGCCGCTCGGCATGGAAGGCGAAGACAGCCGCGACTGGGTGCTGGTGGATCTCGGCGACATCATCGTCCACCTCATGCGCCCGGAGACGCGCGAACTCTACGCGCTGGAAAAACTGTGGTCGCTGCCGCCGACACGCAGCTGAGCGCAGGCGGCAAGACATAGCCGTTTCCAATAGGACTGAGACAAGGCGGCGAGCCTCGCCGTATCCGTTCCAGTTGAAACGACTATAGCAGGGGGCGGGTGCAAACCCGCCTTTGCCTTATCCCCACCGGCATGCCGCTTGATAGCTACGTAGTTTTTTGTTTTTGAGACGTTGCAGGCGACGTCTCTACAAAACCCCCGTATTTGCGCCGCTTGACGAAATCTTGTCGCGTCCGGAAGAAACGACCATAAACCCCACACCCCCATGACCTGCTACCACTGCCACCAGCCCATCCTTGCCGGCACTGACATTCATGACGACGCCGGCCACGCCTACTGCTGCACCGCCTGCCGTGCCGTCGCCGCCATCATCAGCGCGCACCACCTCGACCAGTACTATACCGTGCGCGACCGCCCCGCACCGCGACCTGATACCGCCTACGACCACAGCCACTGGCAGGCCTACGACCTGCCCGACATCGCCGCCCAGTACACCTATCGCGACGGCGAAAATAACGAAATCCACCTCTACATCGACGGCCTGCACTGCGCCGCCTGCACCTGGCTCATCAGCCGCGCCCTCGAACGCGCACACGGCATCACGCACACCCACATCAACCTGACGACAGGCCGCGCCGAAATTCGCTGGCGCGACACCCCGCTCTCGGCCATCCTCGCCACCATCGCCGACCTCGGCTACACCCCGAACCTCACCACGCCCGACCAGGAAGAGCGCCGCGACCACCGCCGCCGCAACCACGACCTGCTGCGCCTCATCGTTGCCGGCCTCGGCATGATGCAGGTGATGATGTTCGCGACCGGCCTCTACACCGGCGCCTGGCTCGGCATCGAGCGCGAATACGAACAACTGCTGCGCTGGATCAGCGCGCTTACCAGCGCCCCGATCATGCTCTACGCCGGCTACCCCTTCCTGAAAAGCACCTGGCTCGCCCTCAAACAGCGCCGCCTCAACATGGACGTACCCATCGCCATCGCCTGCGCGGGGGCGTGGCTCGCCAGCCTCTACCACACCATCCTCGGCCACGGCGAAATCTACTACGACGGCGTCACCATGTTCATCTTCTTCATCACCATCAGCCGCACCCTTGAAGCGCACACCCGCCGCCGCGCCCGCCACAACCAGCACCACTTCGCCCGCCTCCTGCCTGACGCCGTGTACCAACGCGCAGCGGACGGTGAATACCGCCTCGTGCCGCTGCCTGCGATCCGCGTGGATGACCACATCCGCGTCCTGCCGACGCACACTATCCCCGTGGACGGACGCATCGAAGCGGGCACCAGCCGCGTAGACGAAAGCATGCTCAGCGGCGAAAGCACCCCGCAGTACAAACAGACGGGCGACATCGTCCTCGCCGGCAGCACCAATCTGGAAAGCCCGCTCGACATCCGCGTCACCCAAACCGGACAACAAACCACCCTCGCCGCCATCCGCCGCATCAGCGCCCGCGCCGAACAGCACCGCTCGCCGCAGATAGACCGCAACGAAACCCTCGCCCGCCACACCATCCTTGCCGTGCTCATCCTCGCCGCCGCCGGTTACCTCATCTGGCAGTGGATAGCGCCCGCGCGCGCCTTCGACATCGCCCTCGCCGTACTCGTCGCCACCTGCCCCTGCGCACTATCGCTGGCGACGCCGACCGTGCTTACCGCCGCGCTCAACCACGCACACAAACATGCCATCCTCATCAAAAACAGCGACACCCTCGACCGCCTCACCCGCATCAAGCGCATCCTCTTCGACAAAACCGGCACCCTGACCGCCGGCAAATACCAACTGCGCGCAGGCGAAACCTACGGCTATGCCGATCCGCATACCCTGCTCGCCATCGCCAAAAGCCTCGAAACCAATAGCACCCACCCCGTCGCCTGGTACTTCAGCCGCCAGGAAACCGCCACCCTGCCCATGACGAACATCAGCCAGCACAGCGGCAAAGGCGTCAGCGGCGACTGGCAGGACAGCCGCTGGCATATCGGCAGCGCCGCCTACATGCAGGAAAACGGCGTCGTCACCCTCGAAACCACCGACATAAAATCCCTCCCCCCGCTTGCGGGGGGAGATGTCGCGCAGCGACGGAGGGGGGGAAACACCGCCACTGATGCTGAGGAAAACCCAATCGACGACGCCAACACCACCCACGTTTACCTCGCCGAAAACACCACCCTGCGCGCGCACTACCGCCTGGGTGACCCCGAACGCCCCGACCTCGCCGCAACCCTGACCACGCTCGCTACCCGCTACCACCTCGCTATCGCCAGTGGCGACCGCAGTGCCAACGTCGCCCGCCTCGCCACGCGCTACCACATCACTGACTACCACGGTGACCTGCGCCCAAGCGACAAACTCGCCCTGCTCGAAGCGCACGACCCCGCGCATACCCTGATGATTGGCGACGGCATCAACGACGCGCCCGTCCTCGCCCGCGCCGCCGTCTCCGTCGCCGTTGGTCGCGCCAACCCGCTGTCGCAGACCCACGCCGATATCGTTTTCATGAAAAACGGCCCCGACGCCCTGCCCTACCTCTTCGACCTGGCCACGCGCACCCAACGTATCATCCGCCAGAATCTCGCCTGGGCGGCCGCCTACAACCTGCTTATCCTGCCGCTTGCACTCTGCGGCTACCTCACCCCGTGGATCGCTGCGCTCGGCATGAGCACCAGCTCACTGCTCGTCACCGCTAACGCCCTGCGTATCCAGCGCACCGCCCCACCGCCCGGTGCGTAAAAACGCCGGGAGAGCGGGCAATAACCACCCGCTATATAATCCGCGCCATTTTTCCGCTTGGAGCACACAATATGGACACCCCTATCCTCGGCATTGACCTCGGCACCACCAACAGCCTCGTTGCCTACTGGCAAGACGGCAAGGCACAACTCGTCAAAAACGCCCTCGGCAGCGTCCTCACCCCGTCCGTGGTCAGCGTTGATGACGACGGCAGCATCCTCGTCGGCGCCGCCGCGCGCGAACGCCTCATCTCGCACCCGCAGGCGACCGCTGCTTCCTTCAAGCGCTACATGGGTAGCAGCAAACGTTACCGTCTTGGCCGCCGCCACGAATTCTCACCAGAAGAACTCTCAGCGCTCGTCCTCGGCTCACTCAAGGCCGATGCCGAAGCTGCCTTTGGCGCGCGCGTCACGGACGCTGTTATCACCGTCCCCGCTTACTTCAACGACACCCAGCGCAAAGCCACTCGCCACGCCGCCGAGCTGGCCGGACTGAACGTGCGCCGCCTGCTCAACGAACCCACCGCTGCGGCAATGGCCTACGGCCTGCACCAGGGCGATGGCGACCGCAAATTCCTCGTCCTTGACCTCGGCGGTGGCACCTTCGACGTCACCCTGCTCGATATGTTCAGCGGCATCATGGAAGTGCGGGCGAGTGCGGGCGATAACATGCTCGGCGGCGAAGACTTTACCGAATTGCTCATCCGGGGCTTTGGCAGCGCACATCCCAAGGCTGACCTTGCCGGCGTGCAAGGACCACTCTACGCCGCCGCCGAGCGCGCCAAACAGGCGCTAAACAGCGGCGACGCCGACATGCAGCTCACCGTGGGCGGTGAGACACTCAACTGGCACATCACGGGTGCTGACTGGGAACAACGCTGCGCGCCACTGCTCGAACGCTGCCGCACCCCCATCGAACAGACCCTGCGCGACGCTGGGGTGCGCGCCGCCAGCCTCGATGACATCATCCTCGTCGGCGGGGCGACGCGGATGGGCATTTTGCGCAAAGCGATGGCGCGACTCTTTGGCCGCTTCCCGACCACCGGCCTCAACCCGGACGAAACCATCGCTATTGGTGCCGCCATCCAGGCGGGGTTGGTCGCGCAAGACCAGGCGCTGGAAGAAGTGGTCATGACTGATGTTGCCCCCTACTCGCTTGGCGTCGAAACCAGCATCCAGACCAGCGAGCAGCACTACGAAAGCGGCGTGTTCAGCCCCATCATCGAGCGCAATACCGTCATCCCCGTCAGCCGCATGGAAACCTACTACCCCATCCAGAACAACCAGGAAGCGCTGCTCTTCAAAATCTACCAGGGCGAGGCGCGGCTCGTGCGCGACAACATCTACCTCGGCGAAATCAACATCCCGCTGCCAGACTACCGCGACCCCGAACAAATGCCCGCTGAAGTGCGCTTTACCTACGACGTCAGCGGCCTGCTCGAAGTGGATGTGCACCTGCCCGCTGACGGCAGCACCCACCAGCTCACCATCCACAACAGCGGTGTCAACCTCGATGCCGCAGCCTTGCAGGCGGCACACGAAAAACTGGCGAAACTGAAAATCCACCCGCGCGACCAGGCGGAAAACCGCACCCTGCTGGCGCGCGCCGAACGCCTCTATACCCAGCGCCTCGGCGAAGACCGCCAATACATCGGGCAGCGCATCGCCATCTTCACCGCCGCCCTTAACAGCCAGGACGAACGCCTCATCCGCGAAGCCGCGCAAGAAATGCAGGAGTTCTTGCAGCATATGGATGACGATTTCTGGCAATAACGGCAGTCGTCAAAAAAACCACCGCGCGAGCGGTGGTTTTTTATATTTCATCGGTTTTACAGATACTTGACGAAGCTCTGCAACACAGCACTGTTGATAAGGTCAACAAAGAAGGCGCCCACCATCGGCACGATGAGGAAGGCCTTATGCGAAGCACCAAAGCGTTCAGTCACAGATTGCATATTGGCAACCGCCGTCGGTGTCGCGCCAAGACCGAAGCCACAATGCCCGGCGGCAAGAACCGCTGCATCATAGTCACGGCCCATAAAGGCGTAGGTGACATAGGTGGCATAGAGGAACATCACCACCGTTTGCGTCAGCAGGATAACGGTGACAGGCAGCGCCAGCGCAGTCAGCTCCCACAACTTCAGATCGAGCAGGGCAATGGCAAGGAAGATGGAGAGCGAGGCATTGCCGAAGACATCAATGGCGCGGTCAAACATATTGAACTTGAAGGCACCAGTGAGGATATTGCGCAGGATGACGCCACAGCCCAGCGCCCAGACGAATTGCGGCAAATCAAGGATGGCGAGGATATTTTTCAGATAGCGGGTATCCACATCGTTCATGATTTCGGAAAAAACCAGACAGACGGCAAACATCGCCAGCGTATCTACTGCTGAAGAAGCGGTGATGAGGCGCATCCGCCCTGGTCGTTCAAAAATTTCCTCAGGTTTATCGAGGTCATCACTGGCGATGGTCTCCGCCGTTTCTACCGGCTTGCGCCCCATTTTGTTGATGAGGCGGCGTGCCGTCGGGCCGCCGATAAGGCCGCCAGCAACCAAACCGTAAGTGGCGCAGGCCATGCCAAGACCGGTCGCACCGACCAGGCCGAGTTTTTCCAGCTCCGGTCCCCAACCGCCAGCTGTGCCGTGGCCGCCGGTCATGGTGATGGAACCTGCCACCAAGCCGATGAGCGGGTTTTGTCCCAGCATTGTCGCCAGCAGCACGCCGACGGCGTCCTGCACGATGATGAACACGCCGACGATAACGGTGAAATAGACCAGCGGTTTACCGCCCGCTTTCAGGCGGGAAAAATCGGCACTGAGCCCGATAGAGGTGAAAAAGATGAGCATGAAGGCATTCTTCAGCCCGGCATCAAATTTGAAGATGTAGCTGCCGAAGCCATAGAGGATATAGATAATGGCCGCCGCGACCAGACCGCCCGCGACCGGTTCGGGGATGTTGAAGTCACGCAAGAAACGGATTTTTCGCACTAACTGCCGCCCGAAAAGCAGCACGATGCAGGCGATAAGCAGGGTGTAATAACCGTTGACGGTTACCGTGGTAAAGACAGGTTGTTCCATAGAAGGCCTCTCTCAAAGTTGCAGGAAGAAATCAGGCGGGTCGTGACACGCCCGAAGGCCAAATACTAAGACCAAAAGTTAATCTTTGTCAAAGAGCAGTTCATCTTATGGTTAATTTCCTCATGTTTTGAGGATTGCTGTGGCCCAAAGAAAAGGGCGACCGTTTGGCCGCCCTTGTTGCTATGCCATAGCGCTAACAAACCGTTTTAGGCCAGCAGCAGTTTGGCGAGCGTGAGGCTGAACACGAGGCTGAACGCCATACTGAGCAGGCCGGGCAGCATGAAGCTGTGGTTCAGAATATAGCGACCAATGCGGGTCGTGCCGGTGGTATCGAAGTCGATAGAGGCAATGATCGGGCCATAGTTCGGAATGAAGAAGTAGCCGTTCACCGCGACGAAGGTACCGACCATAATTTCCGGCGGAATACCGAGGCCAATCCCGACCGGGAAGAGGGTAGCCACCGTTGCACCCTGGCTGTTAACCAGTATCGACAGGCCGAAGAGGGCGAAAGCGAAGGTCCATGGCGCGCTTTGCACAAGGCCTTTGACGACTTCCTGCAAATCGCCCAAGTGAGCGTGCATCAAAGTGTCACCGAGCCAGGCGATACCGAAAATAGCGATAACCGCGCGCATCCCGGCATGGAAGACAGAGCCACGGGTAATAGCGGTGCCGTCTGGTTTGCAGAACAGGATGATGAGCGCGCCAGCAGTGAGCATGACAATTTCGATGGTGTGCGCCATGCCGAGCATTTTCATCTTGCCGTCAGCATTGGGGAAAGACGGACGCAGGTGTTCAACCAGAGCTTGCGGCAAATACTGCCCCAGCTTTTCCATAGAACCGAGGAGGACAACCAGCAAAGCAGCGGAGAGGAAGATGGTGAGCGAGATTTTGGCGCTTCTTTCATTGGTCAGGGATTCGGTGCCGGATGAAACTTCCTGGGCAGCAAAAATTTCCTGATAAGCGGGATCTTGCAGGCGGCGTTGATATTCCGGATCGTCCTTCAGCTCCTTGCCCATCTTGTTGATAAAGATACAGGTGATACCGATACCGAGCACGGTGGACGGAATGGTGACCTTCAGGATATCGAAGATGCTGATGTGATAATCCGCGAGATAACCGACCGCAGAGACGACGGCAGCGGCAATCGGGCTGGCAACGATAGAAAACTGCGAAGCGATGACCGCCATGGAAAGCGGGCGTTCCGGGCGGATACCGTTACGACGCGAGACTTCGGCGATGACTGGCAGTACGGAATAAGCGACGTGGCCGGTACCGGCGAAGATGGTGAAGACATAGGTGACGACCGGCGCCATGAAGGTGATGTACTTCGGATTCTTGCGCAGGATGCGGGTGGCAGCGCGGATCATCAAATCGAGACCGCCGGAAGCCTGCATCGCAGCAGCAGCGGCGACGACTGCCATGATCATCAGCATGACGTCAATCGGCGGGCTGGTCGGCTGCAAGCCAAAACCAAAGGTCAGGATGGCGAGACCCAAGCCGCCGAAAACACCGAGGCCGATGCCGCCGACGCGGGCACCGACCAGAATACACAGCAGCACGATGGCAAACTGCACGTAAAATATTGTGGACATGATGCGCTCCGATAAAAGCTAAAAGGACGACCATGCGGCGGAGAACACGCAGCAAAGCGCACGGATGATGCGCTTTGAGGCGGATTCTTGCCGCACGGTGGTGAAGTCAGCGGATTGCGCGCCAAACTTCCGGCGTTGCCGGAAAATGTGAATCCGTTAACCTTCGCCGCGAATTGTAGTACAGATACCGCAGGCGATAAAGCCTGTTTCCACATAACCACAACTAAGACGTCATCACAATTTACCGTTTCAGTTCAAATAGATAACATTCCATACAGAACCGGTTTCGTAACTTTTTATCTTCTCATCCGTGCATTTTGCCGTGATATTCACTTCATTACTTGTGGATTATCATGGAATTGATGGGAATTTCTGCGTAGCGCTTACCCTGCCGTTATTCGTACGGGAAGAAATCGGTTCTTGGTGGCAAGCCACCGAGTTCAATTTCCAGCAGATAATCGCCGGGTTGCAGATAGACAGGCAGCGGTTTTTTCAGGCTGCCATCGCTACGCCTGGTTTGATGGATGACGTGCCCATTGAGCAGGATACGCATATTGACGCCGTCACTATTTTGCGGTGGAGAATAATGACGCGTTTGAGTGATATGCAGTCTGCCGACCCAGTAGGCACCAAAGGCTTCCGGGATGATGTTATGTGCTTCCGGCACACCACGACTATTCACAATGGGGACGTTTTCGCTGGCGATGACACGGTTCGGCTGTTTGAGGTTGAAATAGTAGGCAGTGAAGCCGGTGGTGGGCGCCTGCCGCTGCGGGTTAAAGTATCTGCCCCAGGGATTTTCGGCCAAGGGAAACCAGTCCAGGGGGAATGTGGGCGTGGGCGCTTCCCGCGGTGTCTTGTAGTGTGCGGTGAGGATGCCGGGATTCCAGCCACTATGTAAGGCGATAAAACAGAGGCAGGCAAGCAGCAGGGTATGGTAAGCGTGGTAACGCAAAGCACGGCAATGCCGCCACAGCGTGCGGAAGCGGCCATCGTTGTTGCGCTGCCAGTCGCTACGCCCCGGAAAACGACGGTAGAGTCTATCCTCAGCCATTAGGGCGCTACCTGGGGTATCGCCGTATCGAAGTTATTCATGTCAACGCCCCTTTGTCGCTGGCGACGCCAGCAATCAGCTCTTTCCTGCGCTATTTTTTGTTCTTTCTCCCATTGTTTCTGCTGGAGGGTTTTCGTCGTGACTTGCAGTTGCGGGATACGGTTATCCGCTGTGAGACCGACACCTGCCAGCGGATAGCCTGTCCAACGGCGAACATCAATATCGAACGCAGCAAAGTCGTAGTCATCGCGATCATCGCAGGTAAAGCTGGTATCGCTGCAATGACAGTGGCGGGTAGAGATGCCTTCTATGCCTCGGGCAGCCAGGTTCATGCGTCGGGCATAGACGACGGGTGGACTGCCGACAGCGTGCACGGTATTGCTCGCATTTTTGACGACAACGGCGCGCGGCGGCTGGTCGCCGTCAATTTCCCAGTTTCGGTATTCGTCACCATCAAGCAGCAGAAGGTAAGGACGATTACCGGACTCTACCCGCACGCGGACGCGGTTCTGTTCGTCGAGTTTGTTGGTAACGGCGGCAAAGACGACGGTATTGGCGGGCAGGTGCAAGGTTTGCAGGATGGTAGCCAGACCGTCCTCCACATCGGTTTCCGGCAGGGCGGGGGCAAAGTTCAGGTGAAATTTGCCGTTCCCACTCGCCTGAGCAATGAATTCGGCTTCGAGCAGATAGCGGCCACGCGGTAGGAAGATGTCGTCGTAGAGGTAGTTCACTTTGACCCGTCTGAGGAATTGTTTGTTGGTGGGGTTGTACAGGTCTTCGTAGTTGTCGTTGTAGATAAGATGGCCGTTCAGGCGGACTTTGACGCTGCCGTGTCCAGCATCGAACCATGCCTTGTAGCGGGCATCGGTGGGGATATCAAGGTAGCCGACCCAGTAAACGGCGACTCTATCGGCAGGGATGCCGTGGAGTTCTGTCCGGCCACGCAGGTTAAGATCTATGTAGGGACTGTTTTCACGGTGCACGGTTTTATCGGCGACGTCGGCGTTGAGGTAATAGGCATCAAAACCCTGCCCCGATATGTGATTGTCGGGATTGAGAATCTTGCCCCAAGAGGCGTTATCCTGCGGGTAAGCGGCAAGCGTCTGGTAGGGTTTGCTGACCTGCACCGTTGCCGACGGTGGTGTCTGCGGTGGTGTCTGCGGTGGTGTCTGCGGTGGTGTCTGCGGTGGTGTCTGCGGTGGTGTCTGCGGTGGTGTCTGCGGTGGTGTCTGCGGTGGTGTCTGCGGCGGTGTCTGCGGTGGTGTCTGCGGTGGTGTCTGCGGCGGGGTGGCCACAGGGGCGCTTTTGCCGAGGAGGTAGAGCAAAAACAGCAGGGCGATCACCCCGCCCAGGCGGCGGAAATTGCGCGACTGTTGCCACAGGGTGCGCAGGTCGTTACGGCTCATGACTTGCTTCCTTTCATCAGGGTGTTGACGTCCCGCTGCCCTTTGCTGCCGGTACTGCGGCAGGCTTCGCGCATCTCCGCCATTTGCTGTGCGCTCAGGCGGCGGCTTTTCTCTATGTTGGTGCGGGTTACGGCGATTTCGGGAACGGTGGTGTGGTAGTGACTGCGGCCGAAACTGATGCCGGCCAGCGGGTAGCCCGTCCATGTCCTGACTTGGGCGGCAAAGGTGCCGAGATCGTCAAAGCCGCCGCGGTTGCATTTGAACGTGCCGCTTGTGGCCGTGCAGTAGCAATCGGGGGTGCCGTCGTGCAGACGCGCCAATGCCGCGTAAGGGATGCCTTGGTCCCATTGCAGCAGCGGCGGTTCTTTGCCGTCTATCTGGATCGTGGAGGGTTTGTGATAGAGGATAACGGCTTGCGGCGGGTTGTTATCCGTGCGGATATCCCAGTTGCGCGGGCCGACAGGCAAGAACAGGATGTAGGGCCGCTGGTCAGCGCTGATGTGCAGTTCGCTGCGGCTGTTGATGTCCACGTATTCGGTGATGGCGGCATATACCACGGTGTCGGCGGGCAGATTGAGGGCCTTCAGCGCATCGGCGAGGTTTTGCGCGGTGTAAAGCGGCATGGTCGGGCGGGTGGTCAGGTAGAAACCGATTTGCGCCGCTTCGTTGT
Source organism: Cardiobacterium sp. Marseille-Q4385 (assembly GCF_916618745.1). GTDB lineage: Bacteria > Pseudomonadota > Gammaproteobacteria > Cardiobacteriales > Cardiobacteriaceae > Cardiobacterium. The sequence goes on along the minus strand of NZ_OU745373.1, from coordinate 1,690,180 downwards.
TCAGGAATTCGATTTCGACGATGTGGGAACCCCGGCGCAGTTCGATGTCCGGGATGCCGGCATCGTCGCTTTTTTTGATGACGCGGCGGTCAATGCTGACACGTGCCTGTCCCTGGCCGCGTTGCACCACGCCGAACTGGTAGCGGGCTGTTTGCGGCACTTCCAGCCGCCCGATCCAATAAACGGCGAAGTTTTCGCTGGGGATGTTGAGGTAGCTGGATTGGTTGTGCCAGATGGCCGGAAACGGGTGGTTGCGCCGCAGGTATGGTCGGGCCGGTTCGTTGGCATCGAGGTAGTAGGTGTCATACCCCCGGTCCGGCACGCCTCCACCGGGGTTGAGTGTGTCGCCCCAGGGGTCTTGCAGCGGGGGGTATTGCGCCAGCTCGCCCAGATCTGCGCTGGCGACGATGTTTTGCAGGGTGGGCAGATGGGGCGGGACGTTTCCTGTCTCCGCCGTGCCCAACCCTTTCGCATTCGGAGGCAGTTCCAAAGGCTGTTCGCTGATGGTCGCAGCCGCCAGCGGTACGCTGGCAGGCGGCACAGCTGCTGGTGCCAAATTGCCAGCAGCAGCTTGGTATTGGGCCGGCGGCGAAGTAGAAGATACAGGCGCATGTTGTCCCGACGTAAAAAATCGGCTGCTCAGGAGGAGCAAAGCGAGACAGAAGACGATATAGCCCAAGCGGCGGAAATTGCGCGACTGTTGCCACAGCGAGCCTGGGTTGTCGCGTTTCATGTCTTGTCTCCTTTCATCAGGGTGTTGAAATCCAGCCGCCCTTTGCTGCGCACAAGGCTGCAAGCGCGGCGCATGTCAGCAGTTTTTTCTTTGAGCTGCCGCCTGTTTGTCATGATGGTGGCGGGGGTCACGCTGATTTCGGGCACGGTAGTGCGGGTATCCTGCGCCCCGAAGCTAATGCCGGCCAGCGGATAGCCGGTCCAGCGGCGGATATTTTCGGCAAAGAGACCGAGATCGTCGTTGCCATTGTTCCCGCATTGGAGGGTACGACTTTCTGCCGCGCAGTAGCAGTCCGGTTCGCCGTCGCGCAGTTTGTCCATAGAGATGAATTGTTGCCACAACAGCACCGGTGGGTCGCCGCCTTCCACCCAGACATCGCCCGCTTCCTGGTAACGGACGATGGCGCGGGGCGGGTTGTTGCCGGCGTGGATGTTCCAGGCGCGCCAGCCAGTGGGCAGAATCAGGATATAGGGACGGCTGTCGTCCTTGATGAACAGCTCGGCACTGCGGTCGGATTTGGCTCGCCGGGTCGTCGCCACATATGCCACGGTATTGGCCGGCAGGTGCAGGGCCTTCAGCGCGGTGGCGAGGTTGTCGACGCTATAAACAGGGGTTTTCTTTTGCAGGGCGAGGTAGAAGGTGTAGCCATCGGCATGGTTGTTGAGGTATTCGACTTCCACGATATGCACCCCCTGGCGCAATTCAATCTCCGGCATTGCCGTACCCTCGCCTTCTTTGATGATGCGGTGATCAATGCTGATGCGTACCCGGCCACGCTCGGTCTGGTGCAGGGCGAATTGGTAACGCGCCGTCTTCGGCACATGCAGTTGTCCGACCCAATAGATGCCGAGGCGCTCGCTAGGCAGACCCTGGCCGCTGCTCCCCCCCCAAGTGGCGGGATAGCTGCTGTGGCTGCGGAAATGGACCCGGGAAGGTTCGTTGGTATCGATGTAGTAGGCATCGAAACCATCCGCCGGAATAGTGCCATCAGGATTAAGTCGTTCACCCCAGGAATCGTGCAGGGGACGATATTTCGCTAGTTCGCCCAGCTCCGGCGCGACCAACGCTTTCGGGGGCTGCGCGGCGTTGTTGCCCGCTGCCGCCGCCGTGGTCGCAGTGCCCGTTGGCGGCGGCATGGCGGTTAGCGTCGCAGCAGAGGCGATATGGGTCGCCGCAGGCAAGGGGGCGGCACGGGCGACAGGTGGCACGGCGGCGGGTGGCTGATAATGGGCGGTGGTCGTTTGCGGGTTGCCCGCTGCCGCGGTTTGCGTCGCCGGCTTGTCGTAGTGAAGCAGGAGGAGAAGGAAGGCGAAGGTGAGGATGATGTAGCCGAAGCGGCGGTAATTGCGCGAGTGCCGCCACAGGGCAGGGATAGAACCGTTGCGGCGGGCGCGACCACTCATGGCTGCGGGTTCCCACCGCCGGTATTGCCGCTGTGAGGCGGCGTACCGCTGTTGTAACCGCCCGGCGGTGTCTGCCGGCTGACCCGCGCCCGGACTTTGCCATCTTCAAGGTGCAGTTCGATGGTGTCGTAGTCGCGCTCACGGGCCTGGATGAGCGAATCGGCGATGGATTCTTCCAGCGCCCGCACCAGATCGCGGCGAGGCCGAGTTTTTTGTAGCGCTCCATCAGCTGCACGATGATTTGCGGATCGATGCCTTTACCTGCAACTTTCAGGCCGTAGCTGTTGATCATCCGCTCCATTTCCAGGGCGCAGACGCGGGCGATGTCGAGTCCGCTAAACGGCGCAAAGACAAAGATGCGGTCGATGCGGTTCAGCACTTCCGGGGCAAAGCCCTGTTCGCGCAGAGTAGCGACGGAGGCACTGCGCAGCGCATCCGGATCGTCGGCAAAGTCTTTTTGCAACTGGGCGAAGTGCGTCGGTCGCGGCATTCGAGGTCAGGATGAAGATAGCGTGGCTGCTGTCAATCTGCTTGCTGTCGGAGGCTTCGGTGACGAATCCGTCGTTCCAGGCGGTGAGGAAGTTTTTGAGGACATCGCGGTGGGCTTTCTCGATTTCATCGAGGAGGACGATGGCGTTGGGGTGATCGCGCAGACCGGCGGTGAGTGCGCCGTAGCTGGTCGAGCCGACGTAGCCACGCGTCATGCCGAAGAGTTGCGCCGCGCTGAAGGCGCCGGCGGCATATTGAGTCATGTCGAAGTGCAGCAGTTTGCGCTGCATGGTTTCTGCAAGCACTTTGGCGAGGAAGGTTTTGCCGGTGCCGGGCGGACCGGCGAAGAGGAAGACGCCGACCGGGCGATTGCGCTGGGTCATGGCCAGGCGGCGGCGCAATTACTGGGCGAGATCCTGACAGACCTGCGCCTGACCGACGACTTTAGCCTGCAAGTCCTGGCTGAGTTTGTCTGCGTCCAGCAGGACGGCTTCTTTATCGAGCCGCTCTGCGGCTTTTTCGATGTAATCAAGGTTGCTGAGTCTGTCGAGTATGTCCATGGGAATGAGCCTGTAAATCCAGTTGGGTGCATCACCACGCCAGTGCCGCCATGCCGCCATGCCGCCCACATGATGCCAATCATGACGAAGAGCAGTGCCAGCAGGTAGCCGCTTGCCGCGTTCAAGAAAGCACGCAGGGGCGCCCAGGCACCGGAAAGAAACTGCCACAGCATGATGCACATGCAGGCAAACATCAGGATGGGCAGGAGACGGTAGATGACGTTCATGGTGGTCGCTTATTGCAGGTAGAGGTCGATGCTTTGTCCTTCCGCCAGTACCGGCAGGGCAACCGGCACCCCGCTACCAGTAAAGCCGAGAGTAATGCCGCCACCGCCATCGTGAACCCCGGTGATGGTGACGGGGCTGCCGGTGATGGTGGGAAAAGCGAGGGTTTGAGGCGCATGCATGAGGTTGACTTGCTGGCTGTAGCCGGCGCTCGTCACCATGACGACATCACCATCCTGCGCCACGTCGTCCCACAGGGTGAGTTCGACTAGGCGGGCGCCCGCACCTGCCGGTATCGTAGCTGCTGTTGCGGGTGCAGCACCTGTCTGCGGTACGATATTTTCTGTAGCGGAAACAGGCTGCAAAAGCTGATTTTGCAACTGCCATTTGGCAGCTGCATCCAGCGGCATAGCCTCAACTCGCTGCTGTACCTCCTCCGGTGGCACGCTGCGAACTGCATACACGGCCTGCCGTGCAAATTGTTCCGCACGGGCATGGATTTGCGACTGTGTCAGGTGATCAGTAGTAGCAGGGGCGACCACAGCCGCTGTATTTCCTGCGCCACTGCTGTCTGGGGAGGTCATTAACCGGTTCATGCCAAAGCCGAGCAGTCCGATAACCACGCCTGCCAGCAAGAAGACCGGCAGGTTGTTCTTTTTACGCAGACGGCGTTCTTCTTCGGGCAATGGTGGCAAGCGTTCGGGTTGCATGGTGGTTCCTTTAAGTTATTGGTCATGTGACGGTAATTATAGCGGTAAAGCGGCGGTTCTTTTTCATTCACTGCCTTTGTTTACGTCAGCAAGAACATACACTTGCTGTCCGCATACAGCGGCATTCCCGCACTTTAGTATTTAAGGAGGATGGACACGTTCTCACCGGGGCGCAGCAACGGCAGGACGAGTGGCTTGCCCAGCGCGTTACGCATATCGCGGCGCAGATAACGGTCACGGTACGCGTCGTCATCTGCCGGAAAGTGAATACCGACCACGGCGGCGGTGATACCGCCGCCCGCCCCATCACTCAGGGCGGTGATGGTGATCGGGACGCCAGGCGTTACCGGCAGAAACACGTCTTGCGGGGTAGAGCTGAGGAGGACGTTGACGTGAAAACCCATTGAGCTGATGCGCACGACATCGCCATCGGCACTGCTATCGTCCCAGATTTTCAGCCCGGCGGTGGCAAGAAACTGGTGATGCCAGGATGCCTCAATCAGCGCCCGCCTCTCTTTGCTACTCAGGCGGGAGGCGGCAAATTTCATCAGAACAAGAGTATTAAGGACCCCTTCCCGGTAATTGTTTTCCCCCGGCAGTAGCGGGGTGGCAACAAAATCTGCCTGCCGCTGCGCGATTTGCGCCGGCGTGAGGTGATCGCCGCCGGCGCGTACCCATCCCGGCGCCAGCAACTGGTTCAGGCTGAAACCACCGAAGAGGATAAAGAGGAGAGGATAGCAGAGGGTGGGAAGACGCAGCATGGTGCTAACCCCTTATTCGCTTTGCCAGGTCAAGGCAAAAGTCTCATTGCCACCGGATTCGACTTCCAGCAGATAATCGCCCGCTGCCAGGGTAACGGAACGGTTTTGCCTATAGAAAGCTCCGCTTTCACTGAGGTAAACCACATGTCCGTCCAAAAGGACGCGTGCTTCCCGCGCCTGGAGGTTGAACGTATACGTGGCAGCAACAGGAACATGCAGAGTGCCTGCCCAGTAAGCAGCAAAATCGTTGGGGGCAATGCCGTGTCGAACGGCTTCCCCTTCCATAAAAATCTGCTGTACCCGTTCGCGGGCGACAAGACGGGTCGGCGCCTTCAGATCAAAATAGTACGCATCAAAACCTTTTGCTGGCGCCCGCTGCTGCGGGTTGAACTGCCTGCCCCAAGGATTATCCGCCAGCGGAAACCATTGCAACGGGAAATGACGCGGCGGTCGGCCAACATCATCCAAATTAAAATCGGCACCGCCACTATCCGGGTACCAAACACAGCCAATGCCAATGGCGCACAAGCAGGCGAGTAGTAGGGTGTAATAACAGTGACGACGCAGAGCGCGGCAATGCCTCCACAGGGTACGAAAACGTCCATCGTTATTACGCTGCCAGTCGCTGCGCCCGGCAAAACGGTGGTAGAGCTCATCCCTGGCCATCAGTGCGCCTCCCGAGGCATCACATCATCAAAACGGCGCTGCATACCCTTGCGCTGCTCCTGATATATGGCGGCGCACTTGCGGCTTTCTTCCGCCTGAAAGCGTGCAAATGCCTCCCGCTGTTGTTGTAGGGAGGCCTTGTCGGTATGGATATGGGGCACACGATTGTCAGCGGTGAAGCCTGCTCCTGCCAGCGGGTAACCCGTCCACTGCTGCACCTGGGTGACGATGGCTGTTATCTTATCGAAGTTGTCTGGGCAATCCAGATCACTACCTTGGCAGCGGCAATTGCTGGCATAAAACGGCTCGATGGGCATCTCCAAATATTTCTGCCAGAAGAACACCGGCGGGCTGCCCGATGCGTAAAAATCGCTATGGATACTGTTGCTGACGATAGCCAGCGGTGTGCCGTGGATTTCCCAGCTCAGGCCGCCGCCCTGCAAGAGCAGGATATAGGGGCGCGTCTCGTTGATGTAGAGAGGAACCGTATAATTAGCGTCGTTATGCGAGGCGAATACCAAGAAGACAACCGTATCAGCGGGCAGCTGCAAGGCTTGCAGGGAAGGCGCCAGCACATCCGGCGACGGCATCACGGGCACGCTCGGGCGGATGTTGAAGCCGAAATCGGTGGTGTGCCACAGATTGCTATATTCGACTTCGACGATATGCTCGCCCGCTTCCAGCAGCAGATTGTCCGGCAGATCCTCGCTCACGCCCGCCACAATCTGCCTGCCGTCGATAATCAGGCGGACGTGGCCGGTTGAGCTTGAAACACCCGACATGAACAGCGAGTACACGGCACGCTGCGGCACCTGCAAGCGCCTAACCCAGTAGCCATCAAACTGCTCGGAGGGAATATCGTGAAAACCATCATAGGTATAGTGAATATCGACACGCGGCACCTGTTCACGGGCGATGATCCGGCGGCGCTTGTTGTCATCCAGGCGGTAACGCTCAAGATAATACGCAGCATAGCCACTGGCGGGGACTTCACCATCAAGGTCGAGTTCATCCCGCCAGGCATTCGCGGCAAGCGGGAAACTATCGAGCTTCGCCACCACGGTGATACTGCTGACCGTTGCCTTGGGCAGCGACGACAGCGTCGCTGGACGCGGCATGAACAGCGCCGCTGCCATCAGCAGCAGAACCAGCAACGAGACCACATATGCCAAGCGACGAAACATCGCCGAATGTCGCCAAAAAGCGAACCCACCCTGTCTGCCTGTCATAAATCCTCCTTGCCTTGCGGGCGCAGTAGCAATTCCACCGTTTGCCCCTCCCGCAACAGCGGCAGGGCAAGCGACTTCCCCTCCTGCCCCACAAACCCCTTGCGTGGATAATTCTGCCACAGCGCCTCATCAGCCGTCAGGGCGCGCTGTGCCGCCACCGATACCGTAATTCCGCCCCCGCGCCCGGCATGCACGCCGCGAATGACGACCGGCACACCGAGGATGATAGGGATATAAACATTGCGCGGCACATCACTAAGCAGCAGGGTCTCGGTGTAGCCCGCCGAACGGATTTGCACCATATCGCCATCGGCGGCGGCATCGTCCCACAATTTCAGGCCGACAATCGCCTCAACTGGAAACCCGTTGGCGAAACTTTCCGCCATCAGGCCCCGCCAGGGCGCATTGAGGTGCGTGATGAACTTGAACTCCCGCTCACTATCCATGCCTGACACCACAAGCAGCGGCGTGGCGGCGAAATCCGCCTGCCTTTGCGCAACCTTGGCGATACTGAGATGATCACCGGCGGCACGAATCAGGTGCGGTGCGAACAGAGTATTCAGGCCATAACCGCCGCAGACGACAAAAATAACCAGCAGACACAGGGCAGCAAAGCGGCTGATCACAGGCAGACGGTTCATGGTTGCATCCGCTTGTACCATTCGCTGCACCTTTTTCGTGTTACCACGTATTTGACCAAAACGCCATTTCCCATATCCCAACCCGCAAAGAAACCAAGACTCGCCTTTGCATTTTAGCAGTTGCGCCCTACCCTGCCCCGCGCCATTGTTGATTTCCATCATCGGTGTCGGCGCGTGGCGGTGCTATCCTGCGTGCCGTTTTTCCGGAGGTTTTATGCACCGCTATCCTGCCATTCTCAATCTGGGTTTCCGCCTGTTTTTCTTCACCGCGTCCGCTTTTGCCGTGCTTACCATGCTTGCCTGGCTGGCGGTGTACCAGTTTCAGGTAACAGCGTTTAGCGGCACGCTGCCGCCCTCGTACTGGCACGGGCACGAGATGGTCTATGGCTATGCCGCTGCCGTCGTCACCGGTTTTCTTTTCACCGCTGTGCAGAACTGGACGGGGCTGCCGCTGCCGCATGGCTGGCCGCTGTTTTGTTATTGGCTGCCGTGGTTCGTCGCCCGTCTGCTGTTTGCCTTTGCCCCCGGCTGGCAGCTCGTCGCTGCTTGTTTTGATGTGCTCTTTGCTCTCGGCAGTCTGTATGGCGTCGCCAAGCCAGTCTTGGCGGTCAAGCAGTGGCGGCAAATGGGGCTGGTATCGAAACTGGGATTGCTGGTCATCGGTCAGTTGCTCTTTATCGCCGGGCTGCTCGGCTTCGCCCACGGGCTCTATTGGAGTCTGTATCTCGGCGTGTTCACCATCCTCGCCATCGTGCTGACTATCGGGCGGCGGGTCACGCCGTTTTTCACGGAACGCGGCGTCGGCTATCCCTTCACGCCGAAGAACAGCATCCTGCTGGATCGTCTCTGTTTGGTGTCGTTTACCGTCTTTTTTGCGTTGAAGGTATTTACGCCGTGGCAAGCGGCGGCATCCGTCTTCGCCTTGGCAACCGCGTTTACTAACGGCTGGCGCCTCGTCGGCTGGTACACCTTCGGTATCTGGCGGCGACCGCTGTTGTGGTCGATGTTTTTGTCCTTCGCCGGGATGATTTTTGGCTTCTTCCTCTTCTTCTGCCAGCTTTTTTGGCCTATTAGCGATTCGCTGGCGATGCACGCGCTGACGCTCTCCGGCGTCGGCCTGCTCACGCTCTCAATGATGGGGCGGGTCAGCCTAGGCCATTCCGGGCGTAATATTCACGAGCCGCCGCGTCTGCTGGTGATCGGGTTATGGCTGCTGTCGCTGGCGTTTATCTGCCGTGTTGTGCTGCCGCTTGCCGCTCCCGCGCAGATGATGCTGTGGATTGCGCTGGCGCAGGTGTTGTGGGTCATCGCCTTCTGTTTGCTGCTGCACGGCTACACGCGCATCTGGTTTTCGCCGCGCATTGATGGCAAGCCGGGCTAATGTTTGCCTGCTGGTATGAAGAAACCCCTGCTACGGCAGGGGCTTTTCGTTTATGAAGGCAGTGATGGCACCAAGTGCGGCATCCAGCCCTTGCAGCGGATCGTAGTGGTGCAGTTCGAGAACGTCGGCGAGGCGGTTGTTTATCCAGGTGATTTGCCGCTTGGCTAACTGGCGGCTGGCGATGATGCCCTGTTCGATGGCGGTGGTGCGGTCGGTCACGCCGTCCAGGTATTGCCAGATTTGCCGGTAGCCGACGCTGCGCATGGCAGGGCTATCGGCGCTAAGGCGCGGGCGGGCTTTGAGTGCGGCCACTTCGTCAATGAAGCCTGCCTCTATCATGTGCTGAAAGCGTATGGCGATGCGGCGGTGCAGTTCGGCACGCGGCGGATTCAAGGCAATGGCGAGAGTCTGCCACGGTGGCGCGGCACGCTGCTGTGCGGCGTAGTGTGCGCTCGGGGTTTTACCGCTGGTTATGATAAGTTCGAGGGCGCGGATGAGGCGTTGGTGGTCGTTCGGCATGATACGCGCCGCGCTGGCCGGATCGAGGCGGGCGAGTTCGGCGTGCAGGGCGGCGGCACCTTCACTGTCCAGGCGCGCTTCGATAGCGGCACGATTATGCGGGTCGGCGGCAGGCAGGCCGTCCATGCCAGCATAGAGGGTGTAGTAATAGAGCATGGTACCGCCGACGAGGATGGGAATTTGTCCCGCTTGGTGAGCTGCCTGGATTTCATGCGTCGCATCGGCGGCAAAACGGGCAGCAGAATAGGTTTCTTCCGGATCGAGAATGTCAATGAGGGCGTGCGGATAACGAACGAGGGTTGCGGCATCAGGTTTGGCGGTGCCGATATCCATGCCGCGATAGATTTGCGCGGAATCGACGCTGATAAGATGCACGGGCTGACGGTCAGCAAGGGCAAAGGCAAGGTCGGTCTTGCCGGACGCGGTCGGGCCGAGGATGCAGATAACGGGAGGCATGTGGGCAGTGGATGATAAGAGCGGTGCGCCATGGTATAGCGGGCTTCCCCTGAAAGCTATGCCGGACTTCGCGAGAATGCGGATACAGAAACGGAATGGCAGAGCCATTCCGTGCAATGAAACTATGTGTGATGCTCAACCTTGCTGCTGTTGCGGCGGAGGCGGAGAGGGTTGCGTATCAACAGCGATAGCTAGCAGGATGGTCAGGAAAGCAAGGTTTTTTTAACGGCTTGACGAGGTTTTGACGCCGCTTGTCCATAAAAAAGCGTTTTTACCACGGACGCAAATCCACGGTCGCCAGGATTTTCTGCTCTTTGTTTGAGACCAGCACCGTCATATCCAAGTCGCCGCCCATCATTGGCAGGAAGCCATCGGCCTGCGGATATTGATGCAAGATCTCGTCCACCGCCGCCTGCGGGTTGTGCTTGCCTAAGAGCGTGTTCATAGTCTTCGTAGCAGGACTCCCAAGAAAGCCAAAGCTACCATTTGCAGACTGGTACTCAACTTACGCTCGCAGTTTTTCCAAAGCCGTCTGTTCTTTTCCAACCAGGAAAAACTGCGCTCGACTACCCATCGCTTTGGCAATACCGCAAAGCGGTGTAATTCGTTTCGTTTGGCAATCTCTACCTCCGCACCAATCAACTCCTGTACTGACGAAGCAAATGCCTTACCCGTGTAACCACCGTCAGCAAGGATTTTTTGTACCGCCCCAAGATTATCCCGCCCACGTTCCAATGCTAGCAGGCAGCCTTTTCTATCCGTAACATCCGCCGTCGTTACCGCAAGCGCATGCGGCAAACCCTGCGTGTCAACCGCTATATGCCGCTTGATACCGCTAACCTTCTTGCCCGCATCGTAGCCTTTTTCCATGGCGGTATCCGTGTTCTTCACACTCTGCGCATCAATAATCAGGAAAGTGGTTGCTTCATGATGCCCCTGCTTGCGGCGCTCCGCAACTACCTGATTTTTTTAATGCTTCCTCAAGGATGCTGATGCCACTCTCGCGTGGCTCAGTCCATCTCTGGAAGTAGGAATGCACGGTGCGCCATTTGGGGAAATCGCCCGGCAAAGCGCGCCAGGAGCAGCCAGTGCGTTGCAGGTAGAGAATGGCACAAAAGACATCGTACAAGTCCACCTGACGTGGCGCTGTGCGTTTACGGGCACTTTCCAGCAGGGGGAGGAGAGGCGCAAATTGCTCGCGACTGATATCGCTTGGGTAGGTTTTTCTGTTCATGCCGATAGTTTACAGCAGAGGCTGAGACAATGAACACGTTCTAAGTCGCTGAGCGGCAGAACCTCTTTGGCGAAATCCTGCCAGTGCCCTGCTATCGGTTGATAAAGCTCGGCTCTCCGCACAGGAGATTTGCCTTTTTCCAGCTCCAGCATTAACCAGTCCGACTGCTCTGCTTGTCCTTGGCGGGGCGCACCATGCCCCAGAAGGTGACGATGTAGGACGCGCCGACGCCCGTCTGCGCCTCAATCTGCTGCAAGAGGCTACGGTAGCGGGCAAGTTGGGCGCAGCCTTTCTGGATGCGGTCATTGGAGACGGCATTGTCGAGGTACGCCCAGACCATTTTGTTCAGCTCCGGCTGTTTTCGGTCGGCACTGACCACTTTTTCTTCGTAATGAGTACGGGCAAGCAGTTGCTGGATGTCGTTATCGGCAATACCGGCAGCGGCGCGCTGGGCAAATGCCTGCTGCCATTCGGCGAAGTTCGCAGGCTGCGCCAGCGGCGGCGGGGTTTCCGGCTCAAGCGATGGTGGTGTTCGGGTTCGACGAGCACTACCGCCAGACGCGTGCCGCAGGCGGTGAGCAGGTAGGCAATGGCGAAAACTAGGATAGAACGGAACAGGGTCATGACGGCAATCCGGCGCAAATGAATAAGTAGTTAGGATAATGGCAGACAGACGGGGCGGTAATTCATTACATTGCAAATACCGATCCCACACTGTGGGACAAACACTGCCTTCCGCCAAGCGGCGTAATGATTGCTTCCAGGCAGGTCCATAAAAAGGCGGCCAATGGCCGCCTGTGCGTTAGGGTTGTTGCGGGGTATCCTCAGTCCGGCGCGAGGCTTCGGCTTCCAGCACCATGCGTTCTTGACGCAAGTTGCGGAACATCTCGATGTTTTGTTGCTGCACGTCGTCAACAATGGCATTACCCTTGGGCGTTGAGTATTCGAGGTAGAGGTTGTTGTCAGTTGAGACATAGTTTTGCGGCAGACGCAGAGTGCGCGACAGGTAATCTACATCCTCCGGCTCTAGCATCATACTTGCCTGCAAGGCTTTCTCTTGCGCCGTCAGCGCATTTTCATCAACTACCAACTGGCCATCTATATGATGCAATTGTGCTGCAGCCGCAGAATTGGTCGCAACCAGCACACCCTGACCACCAACCACATATAGCCAGACGTAGCGGAATTCCTGATGCAGGGTATTTAACACATAGATGAGGTCTATCGGGCGGATATGGTGCAACTGTATCCACTGCTGCAAAACGCCATCCTCTTGCAAACGCGTGGCCACCAGCTGGTAAAACTCACGGTTATAGAGATTTGCCGCGCCAGCGAACCAGATGCTATTGATCTCCATGCTGATGAGGTCGTAACGCTTGTTCTGCGTCAGCAGGAGATTACGCCCGTCGGTGTAATACAGGGTGACATTTGGCTGTTGCGATACTAAGCCGTTAATGTTCGCGAAGTGGCGGTCGGCCATAGCAACCATGTCCGGCGCCAGTTCTGCAATATCTACCCGGGCAAAGTTTTCTTGATGCAGAACGTGCGCCGAGTTGCCCGTGCCATAGCCAATCACCAGCACATCGTCCCGATGCGACGTGTGCAGCAGCGGGGTCAGAGCGACGCCGACTTGCGCAATGACTTCACGGGAATTATTACCCTGGAATTTACCGTTCGTTAACAAGGTCAAAATCGTGACCGGCTTGCCATCATCTTCCACCGTCTGCTCGTTTACCGTGATAAGCCCTCCCTGGATACTTTCTAAGGAGTCAATAACATCACCATGCGGAGATAGATGAAAATATACGTTTGCACCTGTAGCAATTTGACTCAGATTCCATTGTGCCGGGTAGCCAAGCAACGCAAAGAACACCGCCAAGGCGACACCAGTTGTGGCGAAACGCCGCATGCGGCGGTTTGTAAAGGTGAAGCGTCCGGCATAGAGCATATAGCAGGCAAGCAGCAATGAAAGCACAGCCAGCGCTAGCAGCAGGCGGTTTGAGCCCCACCAGTTGAGGAAAAGGAATCCGGCAAGAAGTACACCAGCAATATTGCCCAATGTGTTGCACAGGCTGGCAATGCCTAGCCCTGCTGCTTCTCCTCGGTTTTTCAGCCAATCGGAAGCTAGCGCCATCGTTGCCGGGTAACCCAGACCGATAAAGAATGCCGGCGGCATCATGATAACGGCGCATACGCTGCCACGAATCAGCTCACGCGCTGCAAAGCCGAAGTGATGATACGCCTCCATAAAGCCGAAACTGGCGAAGTAGCCACTCAAGCCATCCCATTGAAAAGCAGAAATGATGATGCTGAAAAAGATGCCCAGTTGCGCCACCGCAGCGACTGCAGGGTCAGTCAACACACGGCGCAGTTTGTCGTAACTGGCCGAGCCCAGGCCAAGACCAAATAGGAAGGTGGCCAGCATCAGGCCAAAGGCATAGACGCTATTGCCGGCAATAATGGCCAACATATGCATATTGACGATTTCCAGCGCCAGTGTGACGATACCGCCGATGCTGACCACCAGCAGTGCTGCAATACCGAGGCGACGGCGTTGTACGTCGTCTAGCGCGGGTAAAGAGGCATAGTTTGCGCTGTCATCTGTGCCTGTTTCTACAGCGGATTGCTCCTTTTCCGGCAGGTTCTTCAGGCGAACCAGTGCATACAGAGCAATCATCAAGCTGAATAAGGCAGCCAGATGGGTCGCACCGGACAATCCAGATGCGGGCAGGATAAGGTAAGCGCCGACCAAGGCGCCAAATGCCGCACCAATAATATTCGCTGTGTACAGACGGGCGATGATGTTGCCACGCTCCGGTAGATAGCCACGCAGGAACTTGAACATGATGGGCAACGTCGTTCCCATCAGGACAGTCGGAATCCCAAGGACGATAGCACCAAGCGCGACACGCCACAGCGTCAATACCGCCGCATCGGGACGTATATCCGTTGCCAGCGCGACATAAATATGTGTAATCAGCTTGAACAGCATCGGGGTCGCCAGCGCGTACAGACCAATGGCCCCTTCAAACAGGGCATACCAGCGCAGCGGTAAGCGCACACGGTCAGCAATAAGGCCACCTAGCCACGCACCAAGCGCCATACCGCCCATATAGGTTGCCATGACCGTATAAGCTGCCAGCGAAGTACCGCCAAATACCACGCCCAAATGCTTGGCAAAGACAACTTCGTAAAGCAGTCCCGCAAAACCGGAGCAAATGAAGAGGCCGAACACCCAGCGTATGGATGCCTGCCCCAGCTGCTGCGGCTGTTCGAGTTCCACCAAATCGACCTGCCATTCTTCCGCTGTTGGAGCGGGCAAGCGCCAGACCGCACGCAGGAAGATGGCAAGGCACCAGGCAAACGCCGCAACGCTGGCAAGCGCCAAGAGGCGCACCAGCCAAAGGTTGTCAATCAGGACAAAACGCGTCAGATTGATATGCAGCAGCAATTCCCACATAACAAAAAGTGCGGCACACAGCCACCACGCACGGCGCCGATAAAAAAGCCATTGCGGCGGATTAAGCAGCGCCGTTCCAAGAGCGACGCAAAACGGCATGGCAACAATCAGGTCAAGCAGGTAGTGTTCACCCAACGCCATCGTAGCAATAAAGGTAATCGCCGCGAAAATGCAGGCAAGATAAAAATACAACTTGCGCGTCAAGCAGGCAGTGACCAGTACCAGCAACATGGCGCCAGTGAAGTGCATGGAAGGCATACCGTTACGCACCATCGGCACGACCTGCACCCACCCTCTTTGCGCTTCCAGCACCCAATGCATATCGTCAGGATAATGTGCGCCAAAAGCAGGCGGCCCTGCGACTGGGTTAAACATATAGAGCGCAAAAGCAAGGATGAAAGGGACGATTAACACCCGGAAAATATGTAATTGTGTGGCACGTCCTTCACGCAACACGATACCCAGCAAAAGGAACAACGCCATCATAAGCAAGCCATACACCGTGAGTATAAGCGTTTGCCACAACGGATGGGCATTGTCACGGAATATCACGTAAAGAGAGGCGGCAAACTCATAAAAGGCTTCATCCATTTTGTATAAATCAACATCCAGCGTTTCTGGCAACAACACATGGGTTACCGATAGCATATTAATGCGGATAAGTCCCAAGGCAGCAAGTAGAACAGCCAAAGACAAAAAAGCAATACAATAACGGTGTGCGCTAAACATATCGACATTGTGCCGAAAAAGCGTTTTACCGTGATACAGGAATGCGCCGAGCGATAAAACCCCAACTGCCCATAATACTGTTGCAAAGAGAATATTTTCCACACTATTGATTGGAGCCATAATTTGCTGCATTAGCAAGGTAATAACACCAATACCCAGCGCAATCCACATAACCCTGTCAGATAGCAGATGCTGCCGCCCTATCCATAAAATTATCCCGGGAAGGCCAAAGTACATCCCCAAATATATGAACCAAGAGATATCTAATTCAGGGAAACTCAGATGAAATGCACCACCATAGAAAGAATAAAATACATATTCAGTGAGTAACAATGTAATAAATGATAGTATTGACCAGAATTTTAGGCTTTTCATAAACTATCTATTAAATTATATAAAAATAGTTGCTACCATGGACGCAAATCAGCGATAGCCAGAATTTTTTGCTTTTTACGCGACACAAGTACTGTCATATCCATATCGCTTCCTATCATCGGTATGAAGCCGTCTGCATCGGGATATTCACGTTTCATGGCTGCAATGGCTGCCGCCGTATTGTAACGTTCCAACTCATCCAGCGGCTTAACTTCCTTATCAATATGCTGCCAATTCCCATCAAGCGGGATAAATAGCTCGGCTCGCTGCGCAGGTGAGCCATGCCCTTCCAGTTCTTGCCATAACCAGTCTGATTGCTCCACCTTATCTTTCGCTGGCCGTACCAATGCCCATCCCGGGCTTCCCCATGAATTGCCGGAGAAAGGCGGCTTGGCATGGTCATACTGCATATCAAGCGCAGAAACCAGTTCGACCCGATAAATATTGATGACCTGCCAAGCGGGGCGCCCTTCGGCAATATGCCAAATGCCATATATCAACGCAATAAATTGAATGATAATGACAGCAGTCAAATCAAACCACACTCCTTTCTTCCCTTCTTTAGCGAGGAATAGTGTCATTAGGGGACCCGCAATAACATCAATACATAGCAATAATAAAAAAACATGCGAAACACCAACAGCTTTAGCTAAAAGACCGGGATACCATACAGCATAGACCGTAAATGCAGTCAGACTACCAATCGCAAAGGACAAACAGAGGTGATTCAGGAAATAACGGGCACGAAAAGAATGATTCTTAAAAAACATAACTTTCCCTTCTATACAAATAAATAAAGCCCGGTAATTTACTGAAACACAACAAACTACCGGGATAACGCCATTATCAACGTGGCGCAGTTATGGACTCAGGCATTATTTGTCCTTCACTGTCACCCATCAGAGTGGCTTTTGCCTCATTTTGCAATTTTTCCAACATCCCGATGTTAATAGCAAAAGCATCGTAAGATACTGCGTTGCCTTTAGGTGTTGCGTACTCCAAGTAGAGATTGTTGTCAGTTGAGACAAAGAATGCCGGATTACGCAGCGTTTGCGCCAAATAATCAACGCCTTCCGGAGCAAGAAGTACACCTTCTTGTAACCGTTTTTCTGTTTCTGTCAGCATTGTGTCACCTGCTACGGCCGTACCATCAAGGTGATACAAATTAGTTGCGCTATCTGCGTTACTTGCGACTAATACCCCCTGCCCACCAATAACATAGAGCCAGACGTAACGAAATTCTTGATGCAAGGTATTGATAAGATAGAGCAGATCCATCGGGCGCATATGGTGTATTTGCACCCATTGCTGCAAAATGCCGTCATCATGCAAACGAGTCTTCACCAGTTGGTAAAACTCACGGTTGTATAAATTGGCTGCACCGGCAAACCAGATACTGGTGAGTTCCATACTAATCAGGTCATAACGCTTGCTCTGCGTCAGTAGATAATTACGACCGTCGGTGTAGTACATATCTACATTGTCTTTCTGTGAGACAAGTCCGTTAATATCGCCAAAGTGTTTATTCGCTAAGGCCACAATGTCGGGAGAGAGTTCGGCAATATCCAAGCGGGCAAAATCATGATCATGCAAAACACGCGCTGAGTTACCCGTGCCATAGCCAATGACCAGTGCATTTTCCCGCTTGGGCTGGTGCAAGAGCGGCACTTCGGCAAAGGCTTTCTGTGCTTCAGTTTCATTTGCATTATTGCCTTGGAATTTACCGTTAGTAAGCAACGTCAGTGTGACATGTGCTTTTCCATCGACAGCAACCTCTTCCAAGCGGTTAACCGTCGTCAAGCCTCCCTGAACACTTTCCCTGAAATCAATGACATCACCACGCAAGGTTGGCGCGAAATATACGTTAGCACCAGTTGCGATTTTGTTCAGATTCCATTGTGCCGGATACACCCATAATGCGAACAACACGGCAAGTAGCGTTACTGCTGCACTACCACGCTGCACTGTGCTGTTGTAGCGGAACATTTGTGGCCAGGCAACACGGGCAGCCCATGCCATATAAAGCGCAAGCAATAGGGAGATTACTGCCAATATCAACAACAAGCGGTTCGAACCCCACCAGTTAAGGAAAACGAATCCTGCTAGAAGGACACCTGTGATGTTGCCAAGGGTATTACACAGACCGGCAATCCCTAATCCTGTAGCGTCGCCACGATTTTTCAGCCAATCAGAGGCCAGAGCCATGGTTGCCGGATAACCCAAGCCAATAAAGACCGCTGACGGCATCATGATGATGGCACAGACACCACTTCGTATAATTTCCCGCGCCAAGAAATCAAGATGTTGATACTCTTGCATCGGGCCAAAGAACGAGAAATACGCGGCTAGGCCATCCCATTGGAAAGCAGAAATTACGATCGTGAAGAAAATACCCAACTGTGCAATAGCAGCAATAATTGGATCAGTAGTCAGGAAACGTAACTTCCCATAGGCAAAAGAGCCAATTCCAAGACCAAGAAGGAATGTACCTAACATCAGGCCAAAGGCGTACACACTGTTACCTGCAATAATCGCCAACATATGCATATTGGTGATTTCCAAAGCAAGCGAAACAATGCCGCCAACGGAAATTAACCACAAGGCAGCCAACCCCAGGCGACGTTGTTGCCAAGCGTTATATGGTGGCAACGCTATATGGCCAGTTTTCTCTTCTGGCAAGGAAAGAATCTGCTCGTTTTTCTTTATCGCTAATGCTTTCAAACGGTCAATCGCATACAGTGCAATCATTAGACTGAATAACGCTGCCAAACGAATAGAACTCAGTAGACCGAAAGTTGGCAAAATGATGTAGGCTCCCGCCAATGCACCGAACGCAGCACCAATAATATTGGCCGTATACAAACCGGCAATAATATTGCCTCGTCCGGGCAGATGACCGCGCAGGAACTTAAACATGATGGGCAGGGTCGTCCCCATAAGGATTGTTGGAATACCAAGAACCGCCACACCAAGTAGTATGCGCCATAACGTCAAGGTCGGTGCATCAGGACGGACATCAGCGGCAAGCACAACATAAATATGCTCAATCCATTTGAATAGTGTCGGCGTTGTGAGCGCATAAGCACCTATAGCCGCCTCAAACAGTGCGTACCATTTAAGCGGGCTACGTACTCGGTCAGCAACTATACCGCCCAACCAGGTCCCCAATGCCATGCCCCCCATATAAGTGGCCATAACGGTATATGCAGCCAACGCGGTACCGCCGAAAATCACGCCAAGATGCTTCGCAAAGACAACTTCATAGAGCAATCCCGCAAAGCCTGAACAAACGAAGAGGCCAAACACCCAGCGGACGGAAGCTAAATTCTGCTGTGCTACTGTTTTTATTGGCCGTAACGAAGCCAGCCATTCAGTTTCTGTCGGCGATGGCATCTGCCACACGACCCGCAAGAAGGCAATGAATCCCCAAATAAAGAGAACTGCACTAACAAGCGAAAAAAGCTGCACAAACCACAGATTTTCGCCAAGGAAAATGCGGGTTGCGGCAGCATGCAGCATAATTTCCCATAGCGCCGCACTGAGCGCACAGGCCCACCACACACTACGTTTATAAAACTGCCAGCCACGCGGATTAATTAACGCTGTCCCCAGGGCAATACAGAATGGCATAGCAACAATCAAGTCAATCAGATAGTGTTCGCCAATCGCCATCGTCGCAATAAAAGTTAAGACCGCAAAAAAACAAGCAGCATAAAACCAGACTTTGCGTGACAGGCACGCCGTTGCTAGCACAATCAACATGGCGCCGGTAAAGTGCATGGAAGGCATGCCATTACGCAAAGTCGGCGAGATAAGAATTCCCCCGCCTGCAGGATAAGCCAACATAAATTCAAGATTATGCGGATAATTTTCACCAAAGGCGTATTTGGGGCCAACAACCGGCGTAAAACAATAGAGCGCAAAAGCTAACAAGAATGGCACCACCAGCATACGCAGAGCATTTAGCGATACTGTTTTACGCTCCCTATAAACCAAACCCAGCATCAATAAAATAAATATGGATAAAAACTCATACGTCACATAAACTAATGTTTGCCACGCCGGAGGAGTACTTTCAAATGAAGAATATAACCATCCTGCAAAACCATAATAGGCCATATCCATCTTGATAAGGTCAGTATCAATAGCCTCCGGCAAAAGGACTGTACTAAGTTGCAGCGCATCATTAGTCGCAGAACCCAGTGACAGATTAACGATGGTCAAACACAAAAAACCCAAGACAAACTGTTTATCTTGCTCTGTTTTTTGGTAGCCGAACCATTTATGCAAAGGCGATATGTAAATAACAAAAGTTATCAATGAAATTGTACCTATCGCCCATAACATTATTGCCAAGCGCTGAGCTGCACTAGCCCCAGTTAAAGGATCAATAAAATATTGTAACCAATAAGATATAAAGCCAATAATTAGAGCAACTATCATTAGCTTATTGGAGAAAGGAAATAGCTTTCCTAGCCATAGGATTGTCCCTGTAATGCCGAAATACACCCCGACGTTATTAAATACAAAGGGCATATCCTGGGAAAATGGATTCTCAAAAGAAAGCCCCCAGCCATCAGGATTAAAAAAAGCAGTAACGCTTATAGTCATACTTACTGCCATTAAAATACAGACACATGCCCAAAATTTAAAATAACGCATTCTACACTCCATAAAAATGCTACCGACCATCTACATCAATGGTCAAACGAGAAATCAACTTTTCCCTTAAATCCTAACACTTTGTTGCAGCGATAGGCCGCAATGCGTCATCAATTAAAAGAAGCTGCTAACAAAGAAGAAAGCCGTAATGACTACGGCTTTCTTATTATTTTATATCATTAAGAACTAGTCGCGGCAGCTGGAAGGCAGGAAGCGATCGTTCACACTGGATTTACAGGTCCAAGCGTAGGCACCGCTGGTTTCTGTGCCTTGCAAAATGAGTTCAGCACCGCTAATGCGGGCTGAAACGCCACTGCTTTTCATCAGCGCCCTAATATTACCATTGCTGCCACTGGCTGATACAGTTACACTCGCAACATATTTTCCTGCAATATCGCTGGGAGCCGGAATACCTGCTTCAGTATTGGAGCTAGGCCACGCACCTTTATTAGAGCGGTATTCAGTTACCGAACTCTTTTGTCCTCCTGCCAAATTCAATCCTTCCGTCATTTGTGAACGTGCCAGATAGTCTTGATAAGAAGGCAGTGCAATAGCCGCCAATATGCCAATAATAGCGATAACGATCATTAGTTCAATGAGCGTAAAGCCTTTTTGATAGTTTTTCATAAATTATCCTTTATGTTAAGTTTCTGATTTTATGCGAATAACATCCGCAATATTACCACAGCAAGTTATATGCCAGCATCTATAAACTTATAGAAAACGTAAGGATAGTGTGTACGAACTTTGGCATGACTTATTTAGTATAATTTCAAATTTGCTAAAAGAACAGGAAGATGCTGTTTTTTTTCAGCTTCTTTGTATTGCACACTTACATTACTGGCGACAAATAGATGGTAAATAGCGGGTATCAACGTCAGACACGCAATTCCAAATTGAAATATCAGCATTGTCAACCGGTATTAATCCCACCTTCTTTCCTCGCAGTGGCGCGGCGACATCACTGGCACGAAGCGTCGCTGTAATTGCTCCCGGCCTTGCTGCGCCAAAAATATCTTTACCCACCTCAACCTGCTGCACATATTTACCACGAATTTCCAACGCATCAATCTCAATACCGGCAGTACCGTTATCTATCGGCCATCTACCCTGATTAACACGGTATTCGCTAACCGTTGTTTTGATACCTCCGAGTAACTGAATAGCTTCTGCCGCTTGAGTCCTAGCAATATAGGTTTGATATGCCGGAATGGCTATTGCCGATAAAATACCTACAATGGCAATAACCACCATCAGTTCAATGAGCGAAAAACCTCCCTGCTTTTTATCCCGTTTTCTCATCATTTTCACCCTGTAATTTGTAAATGCGATTAAAAAAGCCACACGTTAGTGTGGCTTTTTATCTTTATGCCTAAGCAGCTAAAGAATCAGCTGTCACGGCAAGAAGACGGGAGGTATTTGCTAGAAGCAGAAGATTTACAGGTCCAAGTGTAAGAACCGCTGGTTTCAGTACCGGTCAAGGTCAGGCTTTCACCTTTGATTTTATCAGAAACGCCTGAAGATTTAATAAGGGCATTGATAGTACCAGCAGAGTTAGTACCAGCAACAGTTACGCTGGCAACGTATTTACCGGTGATATCGGCAGGAGCGGCAATACCAGCTGCGGTGTTGTCGCTCGGCCAAGTGCCTTTGTTAGAACGATATTCAGTTACAGAAGCTTTCTGACCACCAGCGAGGTTCATGGCTTCAGACATTTGGGTACGAGCGATATAGTCTTGGTAAGCCGGCAGAGCGATAGCAGCCAAGATACCGATAATAGCGATAACGATCATCAGTTCGATAAGGGTGAAGCCTTTTTGCATTTTTTTCATGGGTTACTCCATTTAAGATTTCAGGTTTGAATAACAGCTTTCGCTGTGGTTAGTAACAGCGTTTGCTGTTGAGAACCTATATGCCAGCAGCGTGCCATTTTATATTTTTTATTTATTTTCAATGTGTTAAAAAGATAGCCTGTAGTCATTCCTCCGCTTTTACCATTTTTACTTCGTGTTTTCAGGTGGTATGACAAGTAGCAAAGCGACAATTTTTTGCTGCCGTCTGACGCTTTCTTTCCCGCCAGCAACCTTTCCCGACGGTTTTGACACTTTTTGTTGGCAAGGTGTCGCTGTTGGTACAACACGCGCCATGCCATTCTGTTTTGCAGGATGCCATAGGCGATAAAAAAGCCCGCCGAAGCGGGCCCATATAAGCTGGATGGGATCATTTGAGAATGACGTAGTAGGCGAAAAGCGCCACCACAGCGATACTGACGAAGTTGAGCACGAGGCCGGCGACAAACATGTCGCGTGATTTGATTTCGCCCGTGCCCATGACCAGCGCGTTTGGCGGGGTCGCAACCGGCAGCATGAAGGCGCATGACGCACCGATACCGATCACCAGCACCAGCACTTCTTTCGGCAATCCCATTTTTTCAGCAACCGCCGCAAAGACCGGTACTAGCAATGCAGCAGAAGCGGTATTACTGGTAAATTCAGTGAGAAAGATGATGAAGGTAGCCACGATAAAGATGACAATGAGCGGCGAAACACCACCAAGTTTGGCTGCGAGCATTTGCCCGATTTCTAGCGAAGCACCAGATGCGCCGAGAACGTTGCTCAGGGTAATGCCGCCACCGAAGAGGAGCAGTACGCCCCAGTCCGCATTGTCAGTCACCTCTTTCCAGCTGGCGAGCCCCAACACCACGACGGCGATGATGGCGCAGAGGGCAACGAAGGTGTCTGGCGAGGTGATATTGAGCGCGGCTTTAATCTGGTTGCCACAAATCCAGGCTGTAGCGGCCGCGACGAAAACGACAAGCGTCAGTACGCGCTGTTTGGTCCACGGGATAGGTTCCGCATTGCTTTGCTGAATTTTCTGCTTAAAGTTCGGCTTGCAGACAATGTAAAGCGTGATGAACATCGCAGGCATCAGGATAAGGGTAACGGGCAAGCCAACTTTCATCCAGGCGACAAAGTCCATATCCAGCGCTTTGGCGGCGATGGCGTTCGGCGGTGAACCTTGCAACATCCCCATACCGCCGATACTCGCGGAATAGGCAACGGAGAGCAGAACGAAGACGCGTGTACCGCGATCATTTTTATCTACTGAAGACAAGAGGCCGATCGCTAGCGGCAGAATCATCGCTGCCGTCGCAGTGTTGGAAATCCACATTGACAGGAAAGCGGTGATGAAGCAGAGGCCGATGGTAGACCACAACATACTCGATCCCGCCGCCTGGATAATGATGCTGGCGATCTTCTTATCGATCTTCTGTACCTGCAACGCAGTCGCCAAGGCGAACCCGCCAAGGAAGAGGTAGATAATCGGATCGGCGAAGCCGGCAAGCGCCGCTTTCATCGTCATCGCTTTCTCAAAAGTGCCATCAGGGTTCATCTTTTCCGGCATATGCAGTAGCAGGGCGCCGATGGGAATCATGATGGCAGTCAAACTGATGTGAACTGCTTCCGTAAACCAGAGGATGGCGACAAAAATCAGCAGCGCCAATCCCTTGTTGGCCTCATTGTTATAAGGCAGATACTGGTACGACAACCATGCAACAACGAAAGCAGCGACAATGATGCCCAAGCCGGTCACAATACCGGGGGGAAAAAAGCCCTTAATCTCGTTGGAAGTGACGGGAGAATTAACAGACATAACGGGTTCCTCTCAAAATTATTGCCCGCGCTTAATATAAAGCAGCGCAAGTGATGAAAGGAAGCGGAAAATACTAAATTTTTCACATCATCATAGATATTTAGCAAAAGCAGCATCAATTATCCACATCCCTGCGCATTCCTTGCTTTTACGTAACCGGCACCGTAAAATCCGCGCTCTTTTCACAGGCCCAACGCCATCGGCAAAGTGAAACTTAATCGGAGACTATCAATATGCTTACCGCTGAACAAAAAAGCGAAATCATCAAAAAATATCAACGCAAAGAAGGGGACAGTGGCTCTACTGAAGTGCAAGTTGCCCTTTTGACTGCACGTATCCTTGACTTGCAACAACATTTCGAAACCCACAAAAAAGACCACCACTCCCGTCGTGGTCTGCTGAAAATGGTCAGCCAGCGCCGCCGCCTCCTTGACTACTTCAAACGCGTCAACTACGACGGCTACCGCAAACTCATCGCTGACCTCGGTCTGCGCCGCTAATCCTGAGAAGAGACTGCCAGCGTGAAAGAAAGCATTACCTTTACCTACGGGAACCATCAAGTAATCCTGGAAAGCGGCGAAATTGCCCGTCAGGCCGACGGTGCTGTCATCGTCAACATGAACGGTACCGTCGTTCTCGTGACTGCCGTTGCGAAAAAAACCGTCGCTGAAGGACAAGATTTCTTTCCGCTGACCGTTGATTACCAAGAAAAATCCTACGCCGCCGGCCGCATCCCCGGCGGCTACTTTCGCCGCGAAGGCCGGCCAAGCGAGAACGAAACCCTCATTTCCCGCCTGATTGACCGCCCACTGCGCCCACTCTTCCCTGAAGGCTTCTTCAACGAAGTACAGGTTATCGCCAGCGTGATGTCGGTCAATCCCGATGTAAACCCTGACATTCCGTCCATGATTGGCGCATCCGCCGCACTCGCCCTATCCGGCGTGCCGTTCAATGGCCCTATTGGAGCTGCGCGTGTCGGTTACAAAAATGGCAACTATCTGCTTAACCCGTCCGACAAAGAATTATTGGCTTCCGACCTTGACCTCGTCGTCGCTGGAACTGAAAGCGCCGTGTTGATGGTCGAATCACAAGCGAACGAATTATCCGAAGAAATCATGCTTGGTGCCGTCATGTTCGGACACGAGCAAATGCAAACGGCCATCAACGCCATCCGCGAACTGGCCGCCAAAGCGGGCAAACCTGCTTGGGACTGGCAGGCAGAACCGCAAGACGAGGCCCTGCACGACAGAGTCCGCGAACTGACCCGCGACAAACTTATCGCTGCCTACCAAATCGCCGATAAACTCGAACGCCAAAACACCGTTGCCACCATTCACGAAGAAGCACAAACAGCCCTGGTTAGCGAAGACGGCTGGACCGCTGCAGCCGTTGGCAACGCCGTACATGAACTCGAATACCGCGTAGTGCGTGACCGCATCCTTGCCAAAGAACCCCGCATTGACGGCCGTGACACCGTTACCGTCCGCCCTATCACCATCCGCACCGGCGTTCTGCCGCGCGTACATGGTTCCGCCCTATTCACCCGTGGCGAAACCCAGGCACTGGTCGTGACCACCCTCGGCACCAGCCGCGACGCACAAATCATTGACGCACTCACCGGAGAATATCGCGACATCTTCATGCTGCACTACAACTTCCCACCATTCAGCGTTGGTGAAGTTGGCCGTGTCGGCTCACCCAAACGCCGCGAAATTGGGCATGGCCGCTTGGCACGCCGTGGCGTCACCGCTATCCTGCCGAAAGAAAGCGACTTTCCCTACACCATCCGCGTCGTCTCGGAAATTACCGAATCTAACGGCTCCAGCTCAATGGCATCTGTTTGCGGCACCAGCCTCGCCCTGATGGACGCAGGCGTACCCGTCAAAACGCCGGTGGCGGGCATTGCTATGGGCTTGGTCAAAGAAGGTGACCGCTTCACTGTCCTCACTGACATCCTAGGTGATGAAGACCACCTTGGCGATATGGACTTCAAAGTTGCCGGTTCCGTGAACGGCGTGACAGCCTTACAAATGGACATCAAAATTGATGGCATCACCCGCGAAATCATGGAGCAGGCGTTGACCCAGGCTAAAGCAGGACGCCTGCACATCCTGGAAGTCATGAATCAAGCCATTGCTGCACCGCGCGCGGAAATCTCTGAATTTGCACCGCGTTTCACCACCATGCGTATTGACGTCGAGAAAATCAAAGACGTCATCGGTAAAGGCGGGGCGACCATCCGCAGCATCACCGAAAGCACCGGTACCACCATCGAAATTGAAGATGATGGCACCATCAAAATTGCTGCTGTGGATAAAACTGCTGCCGATGATGCCCGCCGTATCATCGAAGAAATCACCGCTGAACCGGAAATCGGCCGTATCTATGATGCCAAAGTCGTGAAAATTACCGATTTTGGTGCCTTTGTCGCTTTCCTGCCCGGCAAAGAAGGCTTGGTTCACGTCTCGCAAATCGCTGATTACCGCGTGACCAACGTTGAAGACGAATTGAGCGTTGGTCAGGAAGTCAAAGTCAAACTGCTGGAAATCGACCGGCAGGGACGTGTGCGACTTTCTATCAAAGAGGCAAAAAATCCGCTATAATCCGCGCCCGTTTTACATGACATACCCCGGAGAGATGGCAGAGCGGTCGAATGCGCACGCCTGGAAAGTGTGTATACGTTAATAGCGTATCGGGGGTTCGAATCCCCCTCTCTCCGCCACTTTATATGCATCCGCAACTTTTTTGAGTTGCGGATTTTTTTGTATGCATCGCTCGCTAGCAGTCGTCAGAATCTGCTCTGGCAAACAGAAAATAGTGGAGGGAGGTAGGAGAAACCACCGTTCAAACCATGCGGATAGCCGCTGAAACTCCCTTACCCATCGGGGTTTTATCGTCATTAGGCTATTTCATACCAAGCACAGAAATTTTTGTCGTTTCAAATGGCAATGAGACAAGGCAGCGAGCCGAAGACGGTACAAATAGTACGGCGAGGCGCGCCAATACCACTCCGTTCTATTTGAAACGACTATAAACCGGGAAGGCGGTACGCCGAAGACGGTAAAGGCTGTACGGCACAGGTTTTCTATAAAAATCGCTGTGTCTTTCATAGATGCCTACTCTGGCATACCAACACCATTATTTTCTGGGCTCGCCATCAGTTGCCGGTAACGAGATAAGTCAGTTCATGCGCTTCGCTGTAATCGGGGATATCTAGTTTGTCAAGCAGGTGACTGATGACAGTTTCCGGCACGGGATGTTCGCGGTTGCGATTTTGTTGCAGCAGTTGTGTGTAGGGCACTTCGAGGTAGTGCAGGTGGATGCGGGCGTGGTAGTCGGCGAAAAGCCCCGTCCATTTGTCGCGGATATCACGGCTGATGTTGGTGGCGTTGAAAATGAAGGGCTGGCCGGCGCGCAGGTAGCTACGCGCCTGTTCTTTCGCCTGCTGGATAACGCGGCCATTACCTTTTTTGTCAGTTGGATCAATACCGGCGGCGCGACGGATGTCATCAAGCGAGAGAATGGGCAGTTCTCGGTAATGCATGCGGATATGGGTATCTTTGCCGCTGCCCGGCAGGGCACTCAAGATGTACACATCGCTTTTCAGGTCGTCGTAGGGCATGTAGTCGGGGTAACTGTCCGGGTTGTTGAGGTAGTGGTAGCGGGCGAGTGCGCTCGCAAAAAGGCGCGGCTGGCCATAGCAGTCGTTTTCGCGGCAGAGTTCGGCGAAGAGGTCTATGCGGGTGAGCAGGGTGTCGGCATCCTGGCAGATGCGGCCATGGATATCGGCACGGGCAAGCAGTGTCAGCCAGTGGGTGTTCACTTGCAGGCTGGTGGCGATAACGCGGTGTGCGGGATGGGTTTTGTCGATGGCCCACAGCGGCAGGCCGTGCCAGCGCACAAGTTTGGCGATACTTTCGCGCACGGTAAAGGGCGTGGGAATATCGGTGTAGAGAATGCGGCGCGCACTGTACTCTCCTTTTTTGGCATGGCGCGGCGAGGTGATGCGGGTTTTGCCATTGATGGTTTCGCGGGTCGTCGTGCTACGTTTTTCGATGTCGTGCATGAGGGCAGCGGCAAAGAGGATATGCTGCGCTTCTTCGTCCAGCGCCTGGTAGTCCGCTTGCTCAAGCAACGCGGCGACAACCATTTTGGTATGGGTGAGGACGTCGCCTTCACCGTGCCATTCGGGATCTTGCGGCACGCCGGCCATGTCTGCCAGCCACGGGTAGGCAGCGGTGAGGTTCGACCAATCGGGGTCGTGCCCGGGGTGGTAGTGCGGGAAGGTCCACATGTTCAGTTGCTCCGATAGGCGTAGGCGTCCCAGCCGTATTTCTGATAGTCAATGAGACGAGCGGGCTGCCAGGTTTTGCTCCAATGGGTGTCAGTTTTGACATGTTTGGCGCGCACGAGTTTGCAGAGGTTGTCGAATTCGTTTGCGGCGACGGGCAGGTCGCCGTTGTTAGTGAGGTAGCCGTCACGGTTGCGGATGACGAAGCCTTCGCAGCAGGGCGCGCCGCTTGCCGGGTCGTAGCCGCCAAGCGCGCCGGCGGTCTCGACGGCATCTGTCCACGGCATGCCGAGGTTGGCGGTGAGCCAGTCGGCAAGGATGCGGTTTTCGTCGCGTTTGTCGTCGTAGAGGGCGGAAAGCGGCGTGGTGATGGGAATTTCAGGGACGGTCGGGAAATCGAACAGGGCGGCGTAATACTGCACTTCTTCCCAACCAAGCCAGCGCCCGCCTTGGCGCACGGCAAAGAGGTAATAGTAGGATTCGAGGGCGTGGTAAGCGATGGAATGGACGCCGTAGAGGTTTTCGCCGAAGACTTCGAGGTCGCCGAGGTCGTGGCGGATATGCTGCCAGCGTTCGCGCAGGGGTTTGTCCCACGGGTGCTGGCTGGGGGCGGCGTGTGAGCGGGCGAAGACGCCGTAGCGGTTAAAGCAGTTGTTTTGGCCGTCGAGTTTTTCAGTGAGGACGAGGGCAGGCTTTTGCGCAAAGCTGCGCACGTAACCGGCGGGCATGAAGCGGTCGTCCGAGTTTGTGCCGAGGCTGATGTGGGCGTGCAGGCTGCGCTGGTATTTTTCGCTGATCGTCATGGGGTTCGGGGTTAAAAAAACGCCGCTGACGCGGCGTCTGTTGTCAGTAGGTTTAGGGACCGGGGCGGTAGCGCAACTCTATCCCATCGCCGCTGAGGGTGAGGGTATTGCCGTCGCGACGAATGCTCTTGGTCGCATTCAGCGCTTTGATGTAGTCGCTTTCAAGGCGCATCGCCTCCATGTTGCCCGCCATCAGGGTGATGGTGGTTTCGCCGGTGTGTTCAATGGTGTTACCGCGTATTTTCACGGGGGCGTTGTATTGGTTGATGACCGAGGTGCCGGTAAAGGCATCTTTATTTGCCGTATTCAGGGTGATTTTGCCGGCGGCAGTGTTGAGGGCTTTGCCATCGGCTTGTCCTGATTCGAGCACCCACTGCCCTTGCGTATTGCCACCGGTATCGGTGGTCGGGTCATGGCTGTTCATGCCTCCGCTCTGGCAAGCGCCGAGCAAGAGGGCGACACTGGCGAGGAGGATTTTTTTGCTTTTCATAGGGTTTGCTCCCGGTTGTTGTGAATGTGACGTTTGACGGCTTCCTGCGGGGTTTCGTTTTTGTCGCCCGTAGCGGCCTCTGTCGGCATCGGTGCTGCCATAGCTGGTTTAGCCGCAGGCGCAGGGGCAGGCTTGTTGGCGGCGGATTCGGCCGCTTCGTGTTCTTGTGCGAGATACGATAGGGTAACGGTCTTGCCGCGCCGTTTTTCCAGTTGCTGTTTCAGCGCGTCTTTATCCATCAGGTCTTGCGCGCCGCTGCTCAGTTGGTTGAAGACATTTTTGTAGCTGTCGGTCAGCTGATCCACGGCGTCAGCGGTGCGCGCAAAGTGCTCGTTCACGCTGCTGCGGAAGCGGGCATAGGATTGTTTCAGGGCATCGCGTTCTTTACGCAGGGTTTCGGTTTCTTCTGCCGCGTGCTGTTCGTTGCTCTGGTTGGTGCCTTTGATGATCCAGACAAGAACGGCGCCGATGAAAAAGCCGAGCGCGGCGGCAACGAGGACGGATGGGGTCATGTGTGCTCCTATGAATAAAAAAGGTTAATTGGCGGCGACCCGCTGAAAGATCAGGGTTTGCTCGCCGTCGCGTGTGGTGAGTTTTTTGCCGATGAAGCGGTCTTCCACGACGGCCTGGACGATGCTGGTATGGTCGTCGTGGCCATAATCGAGAATGGTGCCTGCCGGTGAGTTTTTGTGATAAAGGGCGCGGCACCCGGTCTTGTAGGTAGAAACGATGGCGTAAGCGAGATGACGATGCTGTGCGCATTTACTGAGGTGGTGATCGTCATGGTTATCGTGCCGGCGCATGAGGCCGGGGTTAAGCATTTGCGGCAAGAAGCGGTTGGCGGTATCGGCGTAGATTTCGGGAATCCCTGCCCGGATGCGCGCGGCATACCACGCTTCTGTGGCCAGCGCTTCTGCGACGGGATGTTCACTGATGCAGGGGATGACGCCGGGAACGCCGCTGACCAGGGTGATATTGGCCTCGGTGGTGTAGAGAACGGGATCGGCACCGGAGCTGTCGTTGACCAAGGCGCCAAAATGCAGGGCAGTGGCGGTGAAGTGGACGTCGCGGTTATCGATATGCGGCTCGATATGGGCGAGAAAGGTGGGGGCGGTTGAACGCGGCAGGCGCAGCAGGATGCCGTCCGCCCACGGGAAAACCCAAAGAAAGGCCAGTACTTTTCCTTCTTCATTGCAGTAGGTGGCATATGTCCAGTGCCCTTGCGCCAAGGCATTCAGATCGCCATCAAGTTGTTCTTGCAGGAAGCTGCCCGCCGAGATGCCATGCACTTTCAAAATGAGGGAATCGTCAATCATGGTGTTTTTCCTGTGGTTTTTTGTGGATTTTATGTAGCCGTATTATAGCCCCGGGCGATATACTTAA
This sequence comes from Cardiobacterium sp. Marseille-Q4385, assembly GCF_916618745.1. Taxonomy (GTDB): domain Bacteria; phylum Pseudomonadota; class Gammaproteobacteria; order Cardiobacteriales; family Cardiobacteriaceae; genus Cardiobacterium. The sequence goes on along the minus strand of NZ_OU745373.1, from coordinate 1,659,326 downwards.
AAACTCTCTTTATGTCGATGAGGAAACATTATGAACCCAAGACTGGTCTGGCTGTCGCGTCGCGGTATCAAGGAACTGGATATTGTGCTGCAAGGTTATTTGCAGGATGACTACGCAGATGCGCCGCCTGCCGAACAGCAGGCTTTTGCCGCCCTGCTGGAATATCAGGACCCCGATATCCTTGACCGCCTCTTTCATGGCGTGGAAGACGACGATGCGCAGATCGCGGCACTGGTGCGGCGACTGCGGGGGCGCTAACCGGCAACAACAAAGGGATTGATACACACCGCCTGCGGGTAAGCGGCGCGCACCGCCGCTTCATCGCGCTGCTGATAGAGGATTTTGATGTTTGGCCCGGCATCGATGGTGGCGTAAATTTCAAGGCCGTCGGCACGCTGCTGCCAGAGGCGGTGCAGGGCATCAAGGCTCGCGCCGTGCAAATAACACAAGGCGGGACGAGCGGCGAGCATGGTGGCGTGCATAGCGAGAGCATTCGCTTCGGCGGTCGCAGCGAGGGTGGTGAAGTCGTTGGCATGAATAGCCGCTTCAATGGTGGCGAGATCGCGGGCGGCAGTCGTCGGCCAAGCGGCATAGAGCGGACTGGTGGCGGTGGTGTGGTTCATGCCATCGCCGCTCGTGGTTTTCTTTGCACCGCTGTCGATGGGTAGGAGAGCGATACGCAAATCCTGCCAGTCACTAACGATGGGCGCAGCGATGCTGTCGCTGCCGTCCGCCTGTTCACCTTTGTCCCATTTAACGAAACCGTGCCAAAGCGAACGCGCCGCACTACCGCTGCCGATGCGGGCGAGTGCAGAAAGGACGGCGTCGGGCAGGCCGAGCTGCCAGTACGCATTGAGCGCACGGGTGAGGGCGGCAAAACCGGAGGCGCTGGAAGCAAGACCGGCGGCGGTGGGAATGGTGTTTTCGCTGCTGATAGCCAGCGGCTGCGGTGCGCCCCGGCGGATGTGTTCGATGAAGGCGAAGGTGCGGCGGTGCAGGGGACTGTCTCCAGCTGCGCGTTCGCCGTTCAGGGTGATACTGTCGGCATCTGCCGCGCGAATGGTGGTACGGCTGCCATGGCTGCCAAGCGAGATGGAAAGACTGCCATTCACCGGCAAATTCAGCACACGGTCGCGCTTGCCCCAGTATTTGGCGAGCGCGATATTGGCGGGCGCATAGGCGGTGGCGGCTTCGAGGGGTTCAAGACGGGAAGGCAGGTAGGGAGCAAGGTAGTCGGCAGGGGTCATGAGAGATTCCGGAAGGGGTTGTGGCAAGACACGGTTTTTATCATAAAAGAGCGGGATATTGCCCCGCTCTTTTTATAGCCCTGCCTTGCGTACTCGACAAAATGATTTTTCATGGGTGTTTGCCATAATTCCCCCTTCCGTCGCTACGCGACACTTTGCCCCGCAAGCGGGGGAAGATTCTTTTTGCACAAGATTCAAGTTCGGGTACACGTCAAGCGGCGTAATTACTGGATCCGCCAAGCAGCGTAAACACTAGGCCTGCCAAGCGGCGTAATTACTGGGCTCGCCAAGCGGCGTAATTACTGGGCTCGCCAAGCGACGTAAACACTGGGCTCGTCAAGCGGCGTAATTACTGGGCTCGCCAAGCGAGATAAATCTTGGTTTTTTTATTCCCCCCTTCCGGCCTTCAACCACCTTCCCCCGCAAGCGGGGGAAGGGATTTTTTCCGTGCAAAATCTGGGATTGGGTAGCGCGTCAAGCGGGATAAAACCTGGGGTTGCAGTCCAGCGGGATAAACACGGGGCTTCCCAGCAAAAAGCGGGGCATGGCCCCACTTTTTTCCTTATATATGAAGATCCGTCAGGCGGCGTTCTCTGCCACTTCCCGTTGTCCCTGTTCCTGATGCTCACGGTGGTAGTGGCGCAGGGCGTGTTCGGCGCGGCGTCCCGCGCTGAAAGCGGAGACGCGTTTCAGGTAACCGATGACGCGGGTGCCGTAGTCGATATCGGTTGAGCCGCAGGCGCTGCACGCGGTCAGGGTGCGTTTGTCGATGTGGTTGCAGTCGTTGCAGATGGTGATGCGCACGTTAACGCAGAAGTAGTTGCAGCCGGTGTGCGCAGCGATGTCGAGCAGTTTGCGGTAGCCTGCTTGCGTGAGGGCTTCATCAAGGTTGAGGTGCAGCGCCGAACCGCCGTCCAGCCAGTCGATCAGTTCGCGGCCGTGCAGGATGAATTTGTCCAGCGCGTTTGTTTTGTGGTCGTCTTCGACGAGGTAGAAGTAGGAGTTGTAGCAGTCGCGCGCCACTTGGTAGCCGTCGCGTTTGTCCCAGGCGGCGTTTTTCACACCGAGGTTTTCCGCCGGCACAAATTCGGTGTTGTAGCGGACGCCGTAGGCTTTATTCGCGCGCTGGTTGGCGTGGTAGATGGTTTTCAGTTTTTCTTGCACGAAGGCGATGTAGGCGGGGTTGTTGCCGACGGTGATGCCCTGGGATTCGGCTGCTTCCGCCATGCCGTTGATGCCGATGGTGAGATATTGTTTGTCGAGGGTGATGAAGCCCGCGTCATAGACGGTGAGCATGCCGGCTTCAAGATATTCTTCCATCAGCTTGCGATAGGCGTACTGGTAGCGGTGGATTTTTTCGACTTCGCTCAGGAGGTCGCGCCCATCCTGCACGAGGCGGTTCATGTTGATGGTGATGACGTTGATGGAGCCGGTTGCCACGCCGCCCGCGCCGAGGGTGTAGCTGAAAGTGCGGTCTTCGATGGCGTTGCGCAGGCGGCAGCAGGAGGCCAGCGAGTCGGGGTTGTCGGACTGGTACACGAAGAAAGAGTTGCCAGCGGCAAGTTCGGCAGCCATGTGGTCGGCAAACGCCTGGTCTTTGCAGCGGCGGTTTTCGGTGAGCATGGCGACGGTGACGACCGGGAAGGTGAGGATGGCGCGCTTGCGCTCGGCGTTGAACCATCGCAGGAAGTAGTTTTGCAGTTTGGCGACGCTTTCCCAGTTGGGTTTGCTGAAGTCGGGGAAAACGAAGTCGCCGAACATGGCATCAAAGTAGTACTGGTCGTAGATGGAGATGTTCCAGAAGGCGCTCTGGTAGCCGCGCGCGGCAGCGGGCTGGTTGATGCTGTACACCACTTGTTGCAGGCAGTTGGCGATGTCGCGCTCGTGCGTCGTCAAGTAGTCGTCGCCGAAGTCTTTGCGCGCGAAGTGGTCAAAGTAGGTGAGGAATTCGACGGTCGCCACCGCACCGGCAAACTGCGAGCTGATGGCAAAGACGAGGTTGATGAACGAGCCGCAGAAGGAGGCGAGATGCTGCGGCGCTTTCGATTCGCCGCCAAGTTTGGTCAGGCCGTCGCGCAGGAAGGGGTACATGGAAATGGAAACGCAGTAGGGTTTGAGGCTGGTTTCGTCGTGGATGTAGATTTCGTGCGCCTCAATCTGGCGGATATATTCGGCGGCATCCGCGTCGCCAAAAATTTCGCGGATTTTGCGGCTGACTTGCGCGCGGTTCACCTGCACCATCAGGTCTTTCATCAGCTCGCTTTCCAGCGTGGCGATATTTTTCTGGGTGACGTTGGCGTTGGCGTCGAGTTTTGAGCCATCGGCGGCGTTGTGCGCACGCACGTAGTCATCCATAAAGTCCAGTTTCAGTTGAATCTGTTCGGGGGTCAGCCGCAGCATGTCAGTTCCTCCAAAAAAGTTGATTCAGCACTTCGCCATCGGCGGTGCGGATAAAGCGCTGGTTGGTGGCGGGGTCGTCCAGACCACCCCGCTCACGCCGCCAAGCGCCGGTTTTCAAAAAAGTGAGTTCCGCCCGGATGGCGGGGGGAACGTCATCGAGTCCGGTGTAAAGGCAGGTTTTCAACCCGGCGGCGCGTGCCGTGCGCAGGCAAGCCAGCAGCGCTTCGCCCTGCCATTCGCCGCCGAAGAAGAGGACGCAGGACAGCATTCCGGCGTAATCCTCAATGCGGCGTTGCAGACGAGCGGGGGTGAGCTCGTCGCCCTGGTCGGGGTTCCAGGTATAGGTGCTGTGGCAGCCGGGGCAGCGCAACGGACAGCCGACGATGGTGTAGGCGAGTGAAACCTCGCCCGGCACTTCCTGCCATACGATGTCTTCGTGCACATAGCGCAGCATGGTTGAACTTCTCCTGCTTTTTGCGGGTGGATAAAGTGAACTCATGGCTGAAACTACGTTTCAGCCATAATACGCAATATATAGTAGTAATCTATAACCAACACCTCAACATCTTGTGTATCTCAATATGCACCTCCGTATGTTTAATAAAGGTTTTATTAAGATTGACGATAAATTCCGTGCGATACGCGGGCAAAAAAAACGGCGGGGAGTTACCCCGCCGTCTTATCACTTGGCGTATTCAGATAAAGCGGTTCATCAACAGCAGGTTGATGAGGTTGCCCTCGGCGCGCCGGTCGCTTTTCGGATCGAAGCGTTCGTAGCGCAGGTTGTTCTGCGGGGTGATGACCCAGTTGTTCAGGTCGAGGCCATCCGTCGGGGTGCCGACCAGGGTCAGGACGATGGCACCGTTGCGTACCAGGCACATTTTGTAGAGGTTCAGGGCCGGGTCGCCGCTGACGCTCAGTTCGACGCCGTATTCGACGCAGCGGCTCGCGGGGTCATATTTCGGCGCAGGCGCGAAGGTTTTCCAGCGCACGGCGTCTTTGCCGGTAAGGCCGCTTTCCTGGTTGAGGATGTCGAGGTCTTCGCTGATGCCCTGACGGACGCGGGTCGGGTCAATCGGGGTGTTGTCGTCCACATAGCCGACGGGGCGGTAGCTCAGTTGCGCAAAGACGCTGCCGTCGCCGCCGCTCGGCAGGGCGATGGCAATGATGTCGCTAGCGTCGCCGAGATGTTCGCGGATGAAGGCTTGCTGTTCGGCATGGCTCAGGATTTTCCAGCCTTTGGGTGGGGTCAGGGTAGCAATGTCGGTCATGGGGTTTCCTCGTTATTCGGCCAGTTGTAGCCGATTTTGTCTGCCCAGGCGTTAATGATGTGGCAGAAGATGTCAGCAGTGAGTTCGGCGTCGTATTTGGCACCGTGGGCTTTTTGGCTGTCGTATTCGAAGCCGCCCTGTTTGGCGACGCGCGCCAGCACGGTTTGTCCGTAGGCGAGTGCGCCGAGGGTGACGGTGTCAAGGACGCTGAAGGGGTGAAAGGGGTTGCGCTTGTAGCCGGTGCGTTCGGCGAAGGCATTGATAAAGCCGAGGTCGAAGGTGGCGTTGTGCCCGACGAGGATGCTGCGGCTGCATTCTTGTTGTTTTTGGTAGGCGCGGATTTCGTCGAAGAAGCGTTCGGCCGCTTTGTCTTCGTGATAGGCGGGACGCAGCGGGTGAAATGGGTCGATACCGGTGATTTTCAGGGCTTCCGGGTCGATGTTGGCGCCGGCGAAGGGGTGGATGTGGTAGTGGATGGTGTGGGTGCGGGTGAGGTGGTTGTCGCTGTCGAAGTTGACGAGGACGGCAGCCACTTCGAGCAGCGCGTCTTTTTTCGCGTCAAAACCGCCAGTCTCAACATCGATGACGACCGGCAGGAAGCCGCGAAAGCGCTGGCTGATGAGGGTTTGGGGCATGTGTGGTTCCAATGGCGCGGCTCAGGTTTTTTCTTGCATGGCAGCGCGGAAGTAGTTGTAGGCGGCAGCGGTGTATTGCCACATGGAGAGGATGGTGAGGACGGAGGCGATGAGGATGAGCACCTGGCCGATACGCCAGATGGGCAGACCCAGCCAGTCTTCGCGGTAGATGAGGAAGCCCATCGAGAACATTTGCACGGTGGTTTTCCATTTGCCGATTTTGGCGACGGCGACGACGCCGCGATGCCCGATGCCGCTCATCCATTCGCGCAGGGCGGAAATCCAGATTTCCCGGCCGATGATGATAAGGGCGCAGAGCATGAGCCAGATGCTGGGGTTTTCTTTGATGAGGACGATGAGAACGGCGGCGACCATGAGTTTGTCGGCAACGGGGTCAAGGAAGGCGCCGAAGGCGCTTTCTTCTTTGAGGTGGCGCGCCAGCCAGCCGTCGAAGAAGTCGCTGAGGCAGGCGATGGTATAGACGCCGAGCGAGAGCCACTGGCCCCAACTGTGCGGATGGCAGTAGTAGGTGAAGATGAAGAGGGGGATGAGCACCATGCGCAGGATGGTGAGTTTCATCGCCCAGCCGCTGAGGAAATGTTTGGGGGGTGTGGGTGTCATGGGTCAGCCTTGTTCGTGAAGGGTGGCGTAGATTTCTTTGGCCAGGGTTTCGCTGACGCCGGGAACGCGTGCGAGTTCTTCGACGCCGGCAAGCCGGATTTGTGCCAATCCGCCGAAATATTTTAGCAGCGCTTGCCGGCGTTTGGCACCTACGCCGGGGATTTGTTCGAGCACGGACCGTTTGCTGTTTTTGGCGCGTCCGGCGCGGTGTCCGGTGATGGCAAAGCGGTGCGCTTCGTCGCGGATTTGCACGATGAGCTGCATCGCCTGGCTGTCCGGCGGCAGGTAGCGCGCGGTTTCTTCGTGCGGGAACCAGAATTGTTCGAGCCCGGCCTTGCGTCCCTGGCCTTTGGCGACGCCGACGAGGTGCACGCCGCTGATGCCGAGTTCGTTGAACACTTCCACCGCCTGGCGCAACTGTCCTTTGCCGCCGTCGATGAAGAGCACATCCGGCAGGACGCCGTCTTCTTTCCGAATACGCTCGAAGCGACGGCTGACGGTCTGACGGATGGCGGCGTAATCGTCGCCTGCTGCCACGTCGCGGATGTTGTAGCGGCGGTAATCGCTTTTCAGCGCGCCGCGATGGTCGAAAACGACGCAGGAAGCGACGGTTGCCTCGCCCTGGGTGTGGCTGATATCGATACATTCGAGGCGTTCGGGGATGTCCGGCCAGGCGAAGGCTTCGGCAAGCGCGGCGAAGCGTTGCTGCATGGTGAGTTTGCCGGTCAGACGCAGGCCGAGGCTGAGTTTCGCATTTTCTTCGGCGAGTTCCAGCCATTTGCGTCGCGTATCGCGCGGGTGGCTGTTTAGCGTGGTCTTGCGCCCGTTTTTCTCGCTGAGCCAGGCGGCGATGGTGTCGGCATCGGCCAGTTCATGGTTCAGAATCAACTGTGGTGGTGCCTGGCGCTCGTGGTAATACTGGGTGATGAAGGCGGCGAGGATATCCGCTTCCGGCGTTTCTTCCGGTAGCTTCGGGTAATACGCCTGCGAGGTGACGTTATGCCCGTCACGGTAAAACAGCACCTGCACGCAGGCCTCGCCGTAAGCGGTCGCCACTGCCAGCACGTCCACATCGGCCTCGCCCGCCACCATATGCTGCTTCTCGGTGGTCTTGCGCAGCTGAATCAACTGGTCACGCAGTAGCGCCGCCTGCTCGTAAGCGCGGTTTTCTGCCGCCGCTTCCATCTTGGTGGTGAGTTCCTGCAACAGCATGTCGCTCTTGCCGTTCAGAAAATCGCGGGTATGCGCGACCGTCTCCGCATAGGCGGCGCGGTCGATATAGTCGACACAGGGCGCGTAGCAACGCTCTATCTGATACTGCAAACAGGGACGGCTGCGGCTGGCGAAATAGCTGTCCTCACACTGGCGCACGCGGAATACCTTGGCGAGAATCTCCAGCGCATAACGCGCCGCCTGCACATTTGGATACGGCCCGAAATACTCGCCATCCTTGCGCGCGCCGCGATGCAGCGTCAGACGCGGGAACGCATGCGCACTGAGGTGGATATAGGGATAACTCTTGTCGTCGCGCAGCAGAATGTTGTACTTCGGCAGATGCGTCTTGATCAGATTATTCTCAAGAATCAGCGCCTCGGTCTCGCTGTGCGTAATCGTCGTATCAATATCCACCACCTGCCGCATCAGCACCCGCGTCTTGCCGCTCATGCCGCTTTCGCGGAAATAGCTCGACAAGCGGCTGCGCAGATTCTTCGCCTTGCCAACGTACAGCACCGTGCCGTCGCCGTCACGCATCTTATAGACGCCCGGCAGGGTGGCGACGTGGCTGAGAAACGTCTTCGGGTCGAAGCGGCGTTGATTGGACTCGCTCATACTCCGTCCAAAAGTGCCTCAACGCGCCGCACATCCTCCTCGCAGTCGACCCCTGGCGGTGGCGCCTCGCTCACCACGCCGACCGCGACGCGCAGCCCGTGTTCCAAAAAGCGCAACTGCTCCAGTTTCTCCGCCTCTTCCAGCGGCGTTGCCGCCAACAGCGGATAGCGCTTCAGCGCCGCAACACGATAGGCATAAATGCCGATATGGCGCAGATACGGAAACGCCGCATCAAACCCGCCTGCATCACGCACAAACGGGATCAGCGCACGGCTGAAATACAGCGCCAGCCCCTGCTGATCGCGCACTACCTTCACTGCCGTCGCCGCCGTCGGATCATCAGAGGCAGCAAACGGCGTGGCCAGCGTCGCCACCGCTGCCTCCGGATGCGCGCCTAGGGTTGCTGCCACCTCGCGAATCAGCGCCGGCGGCAACAGCGGCTCGTCGCCCTGCACATTAACGACGATGGTGTCATCCGCCCAGCCTTCCTTATCGGCAACCTCACACAGCCGTTCCGTACCATTGGCATGATCGCTGCGCGTCGCCACCACCTGCACCGGCTCACCGACAAGCGCGGCAGCAATGCGCGCATCATCATGCGCAACCCATACCGGGAAACTGCCCTGCACCGCCTGCCGCGCCGTGCGCACCACCATCGGCAGCCCGGCAATCAGACGCAGCGGCTTGCCGGGCAGGCGGGTGGAAGCAAAACGGGCGGGGATAACGACGACGGTGTTCATAAGGGTGTTCCTGGATTAAAGCGGGAAAGCGGCATTGTACCTGCGGCACGCGGAGAAGGATGCCAGATGGCGCCAAGCGGTGTAGTTGCTGGGTCTCGTAGAGACGTTGCCTGCAACTTCTCAAAATCAAGAAAACGCCTGGTTTTCCCGCTTGCGGTCGTTCTTAGCAAGAATGCAAAAAGCAGGCAGCGTCTGCTTGATGGGCGAAAGCCCATCCTACGTGTGCCAAGCGGCATCCATGTTCGCCGTCACGGCTCCTGCGTCGAGAGCCAGGCGGCGACAGCGGCACTATCTTCTTTATTCAAGTGACTCGCGTTCGGGAACATTCCCTTGTCGTCGGCGCTGTCATTGGGGCGGTCGCCACGTTGCCAGGCGATAATTTGCGCGCGCAGATACGACGCGGGCTGGGCGGTAATGGCGGGGATTTTGCCGTCGCCGCGATTGCCCGCCCCGTGGCACTGCGTGCAAGGCTGGATGTTACGTTCGGAATCGCCCTGCTCCGCCAATACCTTGCCGCGCGCAAGTAGCGCTTCCTCAGGAGGCGCTGCGGCAGCGGTAACGGGTGCGGGCGGCAATGTCGCGTAATAAGCGGCAATATCCGCCATTTTCTGCTCGTCCATCATCCTGGAAAACGTCTTCATTGAGGCGGACTTGCGTTCGCCACTTTTATAGGCGGCGAGCTGGGCGGCTAGGTACTCGGCATCAAGTCCGGCCAGACGCGGCCAGGCTTCCCCACTGGCATTGTCGCGACCGTTGCCGTCCGCTTGGTGGCAGCCAACGCAGGCGCCGCTCAACGCCTTGCCACGTGCTGCATCACCACTTTCGGCACTGATAGCGACGTGAGCGGCGAAGCATACAACCATAATAATGATGGAATTTTTCATAATGGCCTCTGTGTTACACTGCGCCGCCATTATGTCATGCCGTGGAGCTTGCGATGAAAAACAACCCCTTTTCCTTTTTCCTGGATCAACTGGAACAAAAATTGCCCGATTCCTTGCGCCCAATGCCAGCGGAAATCCGCACCGCCGCCCGCGCCATGATTGATGAGCGGCTGGCAAAATTTGACTGGGTGCCGCGCAGCGAATTTGAAGCACAGGAACGCCTGCTGGCACAAGCGGAAGCGCGTATTGCCGCACTGGAAGCGAAGCTGAACGCCACACTGCCGCAGACGGGCACTTCCGCCTGAACCACCCTGCCCTACCTAGGCAACGCGATCATAAAAAACGGGCCTTACGGCCCGTTTTTTATGGCGAGAAAGTTCAATCCAGCTTGCTGAGATCGCGCACCGCCCCTTTGTCGGCGCTGGTGGCAAGCAGCGCGTAGGCTTTCAGCGCGGCAGAGACTTGGCGCGCGCGTGGTTCGGCGGGTTTCCAGCCTTTGGCGTCCTGTTCGGCACGGCGACGTGCCATTTCTTCATCGCTGATGTCGAGGTGGATGCGGCGCGCGGGGATATCAATGTGGATGGTATCGCCGTCGCGCACGAGGCCGATGGCGCCACCTGATGCTGCTTCCGGCGAGGCATGGCCGATGGAGAGGCCGGAGGTGCCACCGGAGAAGCGGCCATCGGTGAGCAGCGCGCATTTGGCGCCAAGGCCCATGGATTTGAGGTAGCTGGTCGGATAGAGCATTTCTTGCATCCCCGGCCCGCCTTTCGGCCCTTCGTAGCGGATGACGACAACATCGCCCGCTTTGACTTCGCGTTTGAGAATACCGTTCACGGCGGCGTCTTGGCTTTCGTAAACGATAGCTTTGCCGCTGAATGTGTGAATGCTTGCGTCCACTCCGGCGGTTTTAACGACGCAGCCGTCTTCGGCGATGTTGCCGTAGAGGACGGCAAGGCCGCCGTCCTGCGAGTAGGCATGGTCAATGTCGCGGATGCAGCCATTCGCGCGGTCATCATCCACGCTGTCGTAACGGCAGTTTTGCGAGAAGGCAGTCTGGCTGCGCAGTCCGGCGGGGCCTGCTTGGTAGAATTCACGAATTTCCGGGGCAGGGTCGCGGGTCAGGTCATAGCGGTCAATGGCCTCTTGCAAGGTTGCGCTGTGCACGGTCGGCATGTCGGTACGAATGAGGCCTGCGCGCGCGAGTTCGGCGAGGATGTTCATGATGCCGCCAGCGCGGTGTACGTCTTCGATGTGGTATTTGGGCTCGTTCGGCGCGACTTTGCACAGCTGCGGGATGCGGCGCGACAGGGCGTCAATGTCTTTCATGGTGTAGGGGACGTGCGCTTCTTGTGCGGTAGCAAGCAAGTGCAGGATGGTGTTGGTTGAGCCGCCCATGGCGATGTCGAGGGTCATGGCGTTCTGGAAGGCGTCGAAGTTGGCGATGGAGCGCGGCAGAACGCTGGTATCGCCTTCGCGGTAGTAACGCTCGGTAATGGCGACGATAGTGCGCGCGGCATGCAGGAAGAGCTGTTTGCGGTCAGCATGGGTGGCGAGGGTGGTGCCGTTACCGGGCAGCGACAGGCCGAGCGCTTCGGTCAGGCAGTTCATGGAATTGGCGGTGTACATGCCGGAGCAGGATCCGCAGGTCGGGCAGGCGTTTTTTTCGTAATCGTCAACGGTTGCGTCATCCACTGCCGGATCCACGGCATAGACGATGGCATCAACCAGGTCAAGTTTGTGCTTGGCAAGTGCGGTTTTGCCCGCTTCCATGGGGCCGCCGGAGACGAAGACGGCAGGGATGTTGAGGCGCATCGCCGCCATCAACATGCCGGGGGTGATTTTGTCGCAGTTAGAGATGCAGATCATGGCGTCGGCACAGTGCGCGTTGACCATGTATTCGACAGAATCGGCGATGATGTCGCGACTTGGTAGCGAGTAGAGCATACCGTCATGCCCCATGGCGATGCCGTCATCTACGGCGATGGTATTAAATTCTTTGGCGACCGCCCCCGCCGCTTCGATTTCGCGCGCGACCAGTTGCCCCATGTCTTTGAGGTGCACATGGCCGGGGACGAACTGGGTGAAGCTGTTGACCACGGCGATGATGGGCTTGCGGAAGTCTTCATCTTTCATGCCGGTAGCACGCCACAGGGCGCGGGCACCGGCCATATTGCGTCCGGCAGTGGAAGTTTGGGAACGGAGAGGGATTGCCTTTGTCATGATGGTTGCCTGTTTTTTGCTGGGAATAGAAACGATAAAGCCGACCGCAGGCGGTCGACTTTATGGAAAAGTGGGCTTAGATATTGCCACCGAGCGTAGTTGCCGCCGGATTATTGACGATTTCAAACATGCTGACGATTTCTTTCACGCCGGAGACGCGGCGCGCAATATCTACCGCAGCCTGCGCTTCTTCTTCGCTGACGATGCCGAGTAAATAGGTGTAACCATGCTCGGTAACGACTTTGACGCGGGTCGGGTCGAATCCAGCAATTTTTACGTCCAGCAGTGCCGATTTGACCTTCGCTGTCTGCTTGGAATCGTAGGCGCGCTCCATGAAGGTGCTGCGTCGCCCAATGACCAGCTGGTTACGCACTTGTCTGACGCCAGGAATCTGCTCCACCGCAGCCGTGATATGTTGACGAATGTTTTCGTTGTAAGCCTCGCCCGTGAGCAGGACCATACCGTTGTAGCCGGTGGCGCTGACGTGGCTGTTATCGGCAAGTGTCTTTGCTTGGCGGATGGTGTTCAGCACTTTTAATTCCAAGGCGTTATCGTCAATGATAGTACCTGCTGAGCGCCGATCATGCACCATGCCGGCTGTCGTTGCCGCGCCGCCAACAAGCATCATGCCGCAGCCTTGCAACAGCAAAGTGGCAAGTGCAAGAGAAAGCATTTTTTTCATCATACTCGCAAAAATCTGTGTTAAATCGTGGAGTTCGCATTATAAACAAAATCTGCCCATGCCACTGTTTTGCGTGTGTAGCGGAAACACCGCTGTCAGACAGGATGACTCCGTGACCTTGATGCACAAATAGAAGCATTCTATGGACAATAAAAAAGCGAACCCGAAGGTTCGCTTTTTGCGGTAGAGGATACCGATTAGAAGTCGTGGCGAACGCCAACAACAACTTCGTAGTTATCTTCTGCACCTTTTTGACGCGGATCATAGTAAGAACCTTCAACCCAAGTGTAGGTACGCGGGCTGAGGTTGTATTGGTAACCAAGGGCATATTCATACCAATCGTTCTTACCTTTGCCGTCGTCATAGCCGAAGCCAGCGCGGAAAGTGTTGTTACCGAGGTAGTATTCGCCAGCCAAGTTGTAGTAGCTGTCTTCGCTAGACTCGTGCTCGTAGCCCAAGCCAACTTTGAAAGTGTCGTTCTTGTAGCCAGTAGAACCACCCATAAACTCGGTAGAACCTTTACCTTGATCACGATATTGGTAAGCACCGCCGAAGAAGATGCCGCTATTTTCATAGAATGCACCAGCTTCCCAAGCGTCAATACCCTTCGAATCAGAAGTAGTGATAACACTATTATCACCATCCAAGATCATGGAGGCGCCAATCTTGAAGCCGTAGATATCCGGGCTAACGTAGCTGATAACTTTGCTCAGACGATTAGGACCGTGGTGATATTTGAAATAAGTGTCTTGGAAGTTATCGTTGAAATCGGTTGCGGTTGCAAAGATAGATTTCTGACGGCCCAAGGTCAGGGTACCAAAGTCACCTTTCAAGCCAAGATAAGCGTAACGGGTGCCTTCTTTAGCTGTAACACCAGCATCAGTTACGTTGAACTCGAAGCGGTAGAACGCTTGCAAACCGCCGTTGAGGTCTTCAGTACCACGGATACCGAAACGGGCAACGCTGCGATTCAAATCCCAAGTGGTTTTGCTGAGTTCCAAAGGACGATTATTTTCGGATTTATCGGCAACTTTGACGGAATAACCGATAGCGCCGTAAAGCGTCGTGGTGTTTTCTGCTTGGGCAACGCCGAACATACCGGCCAGAACGCTCAATGCAATCAGTGATTTTTTCATGTTAAGTCTCCTAGCAATAGCTAAATTCAATTTCGCGGATCGCCTAATCCGGGGGCAATCATACTGGCTTTTTTGTGCCCGTGCAACCATTTTGTTGCAAGAAACCAACAAGGCTTTTTTTGTGGTTATTTTACAACTTTTGTTCTGCCCTTCAGCCTAGGAAAAACACATATACATATGTTTTTGATGTTATTTTTAGACTGTAACCAATGCAATGATTTTTACCGCTCGCACCAGACGAAAGCGACGGCGTAATCACGTTCGTCGCTCAGACTAAGATGAATGGTGGCGATGTCTCGTGCGCGACGCAGGCTGTGCAGTGGTTCGGTATCAGCAAATTGTGGCGCACCTAGTACGGTTTTTTCGAGGCGAATAGCAGGCATGACCAACGGCGAACGCAAACCAGTACCGAGTGCTTTGCCCAGTGCTTCTTTGGCTGCCCAGCGCATGGCGAGATAGCGCACCGGGTCACGTTGTACACTGAGTTGGGCGAGTTCGTCTGGGTGCAGAATTTTTTCTGCCAAACGCTGTCCGTGTGTACGCCATAAGGCGGCGATACGACGTTTGTCAATGATGTCAGTGCCTATCATGGGTGTTTTGAGCATTCTGTGCTGCAAGCCGGCAAGCGGGATCAATATTGAGCTCGCCGGGCGGACAACTATGCGGTTTATCGCGTGTGTATAAAAAAGCGGGACCTGCCCGCTTTTTGTTTTCAGCAACGGCGTATCAGGCTTTATCGAGGCCGAAGGCTTCGTGCAGGGCGCGCACCGCGAGTTCGAGGTATTTTTCGTCAATACCCACGGAGATTTTGATTTCCGAGGTGCTGATGATGTGGATATTGATGTTTTCTTTGGCAAGCGCCTGGAACATGGTGCTGGCGACGGCTGCGTGCGAGCGCATCCCCACGCCGACGATGGACACTTTGGCGATGTTCGAGCCGTGGACAACGACGCCGCTTTCCGGCGGGAAGGTTTTGCGCAGGATTTCCAGGGTGGTGTCGTAGTCACCGCGCGGCACGGTGAAGGTGAAGTCGTTTTTGCCTTCGATGCCGATGTTCTGGATGATCATGTCCACGTTGATGTTGGCTTCGCCGATGGGGGCGAGGATTTTGTAGGCAATGCCGGGGGTGTCCGGCACGTCAACGACGTTGACCTGGGCTTCGTCGCGGCTGAACGCGATACCGGTGATGATGGCTGATTCCACGGGTTTTTCCTCTTCTAGACTGATCAGGGTGCCTTCGCCGTCCTCAAAGCTGGACAGAACGCGAAGCGGGACTTTGTATTTGCCGGCAAATTCGACTGCGCGGATTTGCAGGACTTTTGAGCCGAGGCTCGCCATTTCCAGCATTTCTTCAAAGGTGATGCGGTCAAGTTTGCGGGCTTTCGGTTCGATACGCGGGTCGGTGGTGTACACGCCGTCCACGTCGGTGTAGATCTGGCATTCGTCGGCATGAAGCGCTGCGGCGAGGGCGACGGCTGTGGTGTCGGAGCCGCCTCGTCCCAAGGTGGTGATGTTGCCGCGTTCGTCCACGCCCTGGAAGCCGGCGACGATGACGATTTTCCCCGCTTGCAGGTCGCGCTTGATGTTATCGCTGTCGATACCTTTGATGCGCGCTTTCATGTGCGCGCTATCGGTGAGGATTTTGACTTGTGCACCAGTGTAGGACACGGCCGGCACACCGCGTTTTTCGATGGCGATGGCGAGCAGGGCGATGCTGACTTGTTCGCCGGTGGACATGATGACGTCCATTTCACGCGGACTGGGGCGCGGCGTGATGTCGTGCGCGAGCGCAATCAGGCGGTTGGTTTCGCCGCTCATCGCGGAGACGGTGACGACGATGTCGTTGCCCGCTTTTTGTGCGGCGATACATTGTTCGGCGACGTTCTCGATGCGCTCAATCGAGCCCATCGAGGTGCCGCCGTATTTTCGGACGATTAGTGCCATGTGGTTTCCTCTATGTGTTGTCGGGCAGGGCATCTGCCAGTGCCGCAAGGGCTGCGGGCAGTCCTGCGGGAGTTTTTCCGCCTGCCTGGGCAAAGTCAGGACGGCCGCCGCCTTTACCGCCGATATGGGTGGCAAGTTCGCGGATGATGTTGCCGGCGTGCAGGGCTTTTGCCGTTTTGTTGACGCTGACGATCAGGCGGGCGGTATCGCCGTCCGCGCTGCCGATGACGACAACGTCCGCACCGTGGCGATCACGCAGTTGGTCGGCGGTGTCGCGCAGGGTGGCGTTATCGAGGCCGTCGCGTTGCAGGGCGAGGGTTTTCCAGCCCTTGACGGTCTTCACTTCGATACTGCCACCGTCGCCGCCTTGTGCCAGCTGGCGTTTCAGGGTCTGGATATCTTTTTCTTGTGCTTTCAGCTGTTGTTGCAGGGCAGCGATGCGCTCCGGCAGGTGTTCGCCGTCGGTTTTCAGCAGGGCGGCGCTTTCTGCGAGCAGGGCGTCGCTGTGCGCCAGGTGTTCCAGTGCAGCGAGACCGCAGACGACTTCGATGCGGCGCACCCCGGCCGAGACGGCCCCTTGCGAGACGACTTTGGCGATGCCGATTTCACCCAGGCGGGCGACGTGGGTACCGCCGCAGAGTTCGATGGAGAAGCCGTCTTCGCCCATGCTGACGACGCGCACCACGTCGCCATATTTTTCGCCGAAAAGTGCCATCGCGCCTTTTTTCTGCGCATCATCACGGCCCATTTGTTCGATGGTCACTGGGGCGTTGCGCAGGATTTGCGCGTTCATCATGGTTTCGACGTGGGCGATTTCGTCGGCACTGAGCGGTTTGTCGTGCGAGAAGTCGAAGCGGGTGCGGCGTTCGTCCACCAGCGAGCCTTTTTGCTGAACGTGGGTGCCGAGGGTACTGCGCAGGGCTTTGTGCAGCAGGTGGGTGGCGGAATGGTGCCGCTTGATGGCGGCGCGGCGATCCACGTCAATTTGGGTTTCTGCCGCTTCGCCGCTGGTCACGCTGCCTTCGATGACATGGCCGAAGTGCAGGAAGGCATCGCCCTGTTTCTGCGTGTCTGCGACGGCAAAGATGCCGTTTGCGGTGCGGATGGTGCCGGTATCGCCGACTTGTCCACCGGATTCGCCATAGAACGGGGTGCGGTCAAGGACGATAACGCCCTGTTCGCCGCCGAGTAGGCGGTTGACCGCTGCGCCATCGGCAAAGATTTGCATGATTTGCGCGGTACCGTGGTCGTGTTCGTAACCCTCAAAGGCGGTTTTGCCGCTGACATCAAGTTTCTGCGCGGCGTCGAATTTGCCGGCGGCTTTAGCGCGCTCGCGTTGCGCTGCCATTTCCCGCTCAAAGCCGTCGCTGTCGAGTTCGATGCCGAGTTCGCGCGCCATGTCGGCGGTGAGGTCGTAGGGAAAGCCGTAGGTGTCATAGAGTTTGAAGATGACTTCGCCGGGGATAATCAGCTTGCTGTTTGCGAGGTTATCGTTCAGGTATTGTTCCAGCGCGGCGATGTAGGGTGCGGCTTCAGAATCGCTGAATTTGGATTCGTCGCCAAGCATGTCTTCCATATCGATGGTTTTCGTCTCGCCCTGCGGGGTACGCAGCAGGATTTGTTTGCGGTTCGCCGCTTGCAGGGCGCTAACGTTGAAGGGTTTGCCGTCAGCGGTGTGCAGTTCGATGGTTTTTTGCGCTCCGTCCAGCGGCAGGAGGGATTCGAGTTTGAGGAATTTCAGGCCGTGCAGCACTTTGTGGAAGACGTTCATGCCGGTATCCAGCGTTTGCGCAAAGCGCTCTTCTTCCCGCTTGACGGCTTCGGTGATGCGCGCTTCGGCTTCAACGATTTCCGGATAGGCCTCGCCCATTTCCGCCACCAGCGGTGCGACGAGTTTGTAGAAGAACGGCTGGTTCTGTCCCAGTTTGTAGCCGTGGCGGATGGCGCGGCGCATGATACGGCGCAGGACGTAGCCGCGCCCTTCGTTGCCGGGCAGTACGCCATCGACCATCAGGAAGACGGTGGCGCGGATGTGGTCGGCGATGACTTTGAGCGAGGTCTGTTCGAGATCGTCGCAGCCGGTTGCCTCAGCAGCGGCGGCAATCAGGTTGCGGAAGATGTCGATTTCGTAGTTGGAATGGACGTGCTGCAACACGGCGGCGATGCGTTCCAGCCCCATGCCGGTATCGATGGACGGGCGCGGCAGCGGTTTCATGTTGCCCGTCGCATCCCGCTCGAACTGCATGAAGACGATGTTCCAGATTTCGATGAAGCGGTCACCGTCTTCTTCGGGTGAACCGGGCGGGCCGCCCCACACTTCCGGGCCGTGGTCGTAGAAGATTTCCGAGCAGGGGCCACAGGGGCCGGTGTCCCCCATCGCCCAGAAGTTGTCAGATTCGTATTTGGCTTTGCCCGGCTTGTCGCCGATGCGGATGATTTTGTTCTCCGGCAGGCCAACGGTGTCACGCCAGATGGCGTAGGCCTCGTCGTCTTCGTGATAGACGGTGACGCAGAGTTTTTCCGGCGGCAGGCCGAAGACTTGTGTCAGCAGGTTCCAGGCGAAGGGAATGGCCTGTTCTTTGAAGTAGTCGCCGAAGCTGAAATTGCCCAGCATTTCAAAGAAGGTGTGGTGGCGCGCGGTGTAGCCGACGTTTTCCAGGTCGTTGTGCTTGCCGCCAGCGCGCACGCAGCGCTGCGAGGTGGTGGCGCGCTTGTAGTCGCGCGTCTCGCTGCCGGTGAAGATGTCCTTGAACTGCACCATGCCCGCGTTGGTAAAGAGCAGGGTCGGGTCGTTGCCCGGCACCAGCGAGGAAGAGTGAACGATTTTGTGGCCGTGTTCGGCGAAGTAATCGAGAAAGGCGCGCCGGATGTCGGCGGTAGAAGTGGGTCGTTTATGTGTCATCGTGGGTTGCTTTCATTGCTTGCTGGATGTCGTCGTAGGAAAAGCCGCGTTGAGCGAGGAAGCGCTGCCGCTTCGCTTTTTCCTGCGCCGTCGTGGCGGGGGTGCTGTATTTTTTCAGATAGGCGCTGCGGGCGGCGTCCGCCCAGTCGGCGTCGTCGAGCACGTCGCGCAGCAGTTCGCCGTGGATGCCGCGTGCTTCGAGTTCGTGGCGGACTTTAAGCCGCCCCTGCCCGCGCGCGAGACGGTTGCGGACAAAGGCTTCGGCAAAGCGGGCATCGCTCTGCCAGCCGCGCGCGGCGAGGGTGTCGAGGACGCTTTCAATCGCAGTAGAGGTAAAACCGTGCAGCTTGGCGGCGAGTTCGGCGCGGCTGTGTTCGCGTTGTGCGAGCGCAGTGAGACAGCGCGCTTCGATAGCGCGCTGTTCGTCGTCGGGGTGGGTGAACTCAGAAGGGTTCATCGCCATCGGTCAAAGACGGCTGGGCATTCTCGCCGTCATCGCTCTGGCCGCTGCTGACTGGCAGTTCGGCGTCGCTGTTGCCAATGTAGTATTCGCGGATTTTTGCCTCAATTTCGGTGGCGAGTTCCGGTTTTTCTTTGAGGAAGGCGCGGACTTTTTCCTTGCCCTGACCAATTTTTTCGCCGCCGTAACTGTACCAGGCACCGGATTTCTGGATGACGTCAATGGCGACGCCGAGATCAATGATTTCGCCGAGACGGGAAATGCCTTCGCCGTAGAGGATTTCAAATTCGGCCTGCTTGAACGGCGGCGCAACTTTGTTTTTCACCACTTTGACCCGCGTCTGGTTGCCGATCACTTCGTCGCCGTCTTTGAGGGAGCCGATGCGGCGGATATCGAGGCGCACCGAGGCATAGAATTTGAGGGCGTTACCGCCGGTGGTGGTTTCCGGCGAGCCAAACATCACGCCGATTTTCATGCGGATCTGGTTGATGAAGATGACCAGGGTATTGGTGCGCTTGATGTTCGCGGTTAGTTTGCGCAGTGCCTGGCTCATCAGGCGGGCTTGCAGGCCGACGTGCGAATCGCCCATGTCGCCTTCGATTTCCGCCTTTGGGGTGAGCGCGGCGACCGAGTCCACCACCACCACGTCAAACGCGCCGGAGCGCACCAGCGCATCGGTGATTTCCAGCGCCTGTTCGCCGGTGTCCGGCTGGGTGATGTAGAGGTTGTCGGTATCGACACCGAGTTTGCGCGCGTAAATCGGGTCAAGGGCGTGTTCAGCGTCAATAAAGGCCGTCGTGCCGCCCGCTTTCTGCGCTTCGGCGATGACTTGCAGGGTCAGCGTGGTTTTACCCGACGATTCCGGGCCGTAGATTTCGACAATCCGGCCACGCGGCAGGCCGCCGATGCCGAGGGCAATGTCGAGGCCGAGCGAGCCGGTTGAGATGGCCTGAATGTCGAGTGCGGCGGTTTGGTCGCCGAGACGCATCACCGTGCCTTTGCCGAAAGTTTTGTCAAGCTGTGCCAGCACGGCGGCAAGCGCCTTTTGCTGTTCTTCTGTCTGTTTCGCCATAAAAATCCGATAGTTTTCAAGTTACTGCATGGCCTTCAAGGCCTCTAATTTGCGCGCAATCATAGCATTGTCAGGGGTCGCTTTCAGTGCCTTTTCGTACTCGGCCTGCGCCATTTGTACGTAGAGACGGGCGAGGTTGACCCGTGCCGAGTTGTGCTCCGGATGTTTCAGCAACACATCGCGCAGCGCCAGTTCTGCAGCGGGCAAATCGCCGCGCCCCGCGTAAATCACCGCCAGGGCGTTACCCGGCTGCGGCAGGTCGGGGAAATTGGCCTGCATCATTTTGTACCAACGCTCGGCTTCCTCGCCGCGCCCCAGTTGCATCAGCACCAGCCCTTTCAGGTAGGCGGCGCGGCTGTCCTGCGGATTGGTGGCGAGACGGCTTTCCAGTTGGCGCAGGGCACCGCGCGGGTTGCCGTTTTCCGCCATTGACTGCGCCTGCGCATAACCTGCCCACGGCGGATCGACTTCTTCTTCAGCAGCGGTCGGCGCCGGGGTAGCGGGCGCGAGCGGTTGCACTTCGCCGACGGCAGGCGTGACGGGTGTCTGCAGTTTGGTGTCGCTTTCTGCTGCCTCCGCCTGCGCTTTCTCGTTCACCGGCGCGGGCTTTTCCGCATCAGGAGCAGCGGCAGGCTGCCCATCCTTTTTTTCTGCGGCGGCAGCGGGTTTATCTTCGCTAGCGGCTGCCGGTTTTTCCTCGCTGGCAGCGGGCTTCTCTTCCGCCGGTTTCTCCTCTGCCGCAGGCTTTTTCTTCTCGGCAGACTTCTTCGCTTTCGTCTTTTTCTTGCTGTCCTTTTTCGCCTCAGCGGTTTTTTCTGCTGGCTCTGCGGCAAGCTTCGCTTCTTCAGCGGGCGGCGGTGGGTTCTTTGATTCGTCCTTCAGCACCACCACCGGAATGTCGGCGGGCAAATCATCCGCCGGCGCGGTAAGCGGTTCCGGGCCTGCCCCCTGACCAGGCGGGTTTGCCCGCGCGGATAATTGCGGCAGTCCGCTGTCGCCTTTGGATCGCGCCAGCGCCGCTTCCGGCGTCAAGGTGTCGCCCTGCACCGGCAATAGCGCCACCGGCGGTTCGTTCTGCGCCCACAGCGGCGCGGATAACAACATCAACCATAATTTTTTCATCACAATCCTCTGTCATATATGAAAGACGCCCAAGCGAGACAAACACTGGGCTCACGCCGCCTGCCAAGCGAGATAAACACGGGGTTCGTGCTGCCCGCCAAGCGAGACAAACACTGAGTTCGCGCCGCCCGCCAAGCGGGATAAACACTGGGTTCGTACCGCCCGTCAAGCGGGATAATCACAGCCTTCATTCCCGCCAGCGCAACACCCGCCGCTCAATCACCCCCAGCAACCACGACAGCACGATGCCCAAGAGAGCGAGCAGCGTGACCCCCGCCAGCAGCTGATCCATCTGATAAAGCGCGCCGGCGCTCGCGATATACGCGCCGATGCCACTTTCCGCATTCATCATCTCGGCGACCACCAGCATGGTGATGGCAATCGACACCGAAATGCGGAAGCCGGCAAAAATCCCCGGCATCGCGCCGGGCAGAATGATGCTGCGGATGACCGCCGCCTGCGGCAGCCCAAACGACTGTCCCATGCGAATCAGGCCGCGATCCACATTATCGACCGCCGCATACGTCGCAATCACCGTCGGGAACAATGTGCCGATCAGAATCGTCGCCACCTTCGAGCCTTCGTCAATGCCGAACCACACCAGAAACAGCGGCAGCAGCGCAATCTTCGGCACGGGAAACAGTGCCGAGACCAGCGGCAGCAACGTGCCGCGCGCGACCCGCCACAAGCCGATTAACAGCCCGATGACGATACCAAGCAGCGTGCCCAGCCCCCAGCCGATAGCGAGACGGCGCACACTCGCCCACAAGTGTTCCCACAATAGCCCGGACACGAGCAACTGTTTGAGCTGCACCACAATTTCCGAGGGCGACGCGATAAAAGCGCGGCTGATCCAGCCGAGACGCACCGCCGTCTCCCAAACCACCAGCAACACGGCAAACACCAGCCAACCCTGCCAGCGCGGCGCCTTGCCGCCAAACACGCGGGTACGCAGCGGCACCGCAATCCGATTCACCGTATTCATGCCTCCAACTCCCGTTCGGCGGCGCGAGCCTCATCGCGCATCAACGCCCACAAGCGCTCTTCCACATCCAGCAACACAGGATCCCGCTCATCGCGCGCATCCAGCGGCATATCCAGCGAGACCACCTCGCGTACCCGGCCGGGGCGGCGCGACAGCACCACCACCTTGTGCCCCAGCCGCACCGCCTCGCGCAAATTATGCGTCACATACGCCGCCGAAAACGGCGCGGCCAGCCACAGGCGGACAAAATCATCGAGCAGCAAATCCTTCGTCTGACTATCCAGCGCCGAGAGCGGCTCATCGAGCAGCATCACCGCCGGATTGACCGCCAGCGCTCGCGCAATCGCCACCCGCTGCCGCATCCCGCCGGAAAGCTGGCGAATCCAGGCATGGGCAAACTCACTAAGCTGCGTACGCGCCAGCACATCGCGCACCCGCTCGCGCCGTTCCGCTTTCGAGAGCGGATGATGCGCCAGCACCAGCTCCACATTCTCCGCCACCGTACGCCACGGCAGCAGGGCAAAATCCTGAAAAACAAACGTCAGCGGGTTGAGCGATGCGGCAGGCGGTTCACCTTCCAGCCACACCACGCCCGCATCCGGCGCTTCCAGTCCGCCCAGAAAACGCAGCAGCGTCGATTTCCCGCAGCCGGACGGGCCGATAATGCAGACAATCTCGCCCGCCTCTATCGCAAACGACACATCCTGCAACACCAGCCGCCCGTGATAACGGTGCGACACATCATCGACCAGCAGACGCATCAGTCCACCAGCAGCGCGTTGCCATCCAGCGCGTCCGGCACCAGTTTCTCCTCCTTGAACCACTGCACCTGTTTGAGCACATCGGCACGGTTCAGCGCCGCATCCGGCGAGACGCGCATCGCCCCCGCCTGAATCAGCTTGGCCGCCTCCGCTTCGGGCTTATCGACAAACACATAACGGTGCACATCGGCGACCACTGCCGCCACTTCCGCCTCAGAGAGCGACTTATCGACCAGCGCCGCGTTATAAAGTGCCGCGCCCTTGGCAAAACCGCGCCGGAAAGCGGCAAGCGACTGCGGGTTATCCTGCGCGCGCTTCGCCGAAGTAAACAGCACCGTTACCTGATAATCCGGCAGAAAATCGGCGACGCGGCCAATCTCCACCGCCGCGCCCTGCGCCACCCAGTCAGCGGCAAACGCGGGCTGGACGACAGCAGCATCCACCTTGCCCGCCTGCAACGCGGCGGCAATCGCCGGCATCGTATTCAGCGCCATCGGCTTGATGGCGATACCTTCCTGCTTGGCAATCTGCGCGCCCATATACGCAAACGACGAACCCTGGGTGGTGATGGCAAAACGCTTGCCGTCCAAATCCTTGGGTGACTTCAAACCGGCATCAAACGCCGCCTTGCTGGCGAGCAGCACATGCCCCGGCGTGCCCTTCGCTTCCGTCAGCGCGCCGCCAAAAATCCGCACCGCATCACCGCGCGCAGCAAGATTGAGCAGACCGCCGGACACCGCCGTTACGCCGAAATCAATATCGCCGGAAGCAATCGCAACCGCCATGGCCTGCGCCGCCTGAAACGGCACCAACTCCGCATCCAGCCCTTCCTCGGCGTAAAAGTCGCGTTCCTTGGCGAGAAAATTCGGCGCATGTGACGGCAGGGCGATAAAACCGACCTTCACCTTCGCATTCTCCGCACCCGCTGTCAGCACACACAACGCTGCGGCCACGGCCAAAAAACTCCGACGCAACATCAACATAATCCCCTCCTCAAACAGAAAACAAAACCGCGCGACGGCGCGGACAAAAAAACAGAACCGCTTTGTAACACAGCGGTAAGAGAGCGGCAAGAACGGCGGGGCGGGTTCGGCATTGACGCCGCTTAACAGGCTGCACCATCTGACTGCCTTTGTCATCAGCGATCCAGCCAGCCGAAAAAGACGCGCGGAAACACATCTGTGATGCCAAGCAGCACAACAGCGACGACAAAAACCTCCTCAGGCAGCGGCAATCTCTTGCCAAGAAGGATAAACAGCCCGCTATAGACCACGGCGTGCGTCCAGAACATCGCCACCGCGCCGCGCGGAATACCGCCAGGCTGCGCATTTTTCCCCGGCGGCAACAGCGGCATACCGTGGCGCACCGCATTCACCGCCACCACAATCTCCTCGGCAGTGGCAAAACTTTCCAGATGATCGGCGTTGATTTCCCGCGTGTTGCCGAGGCGGTCAGTCCACAGCAGGTACTCGGTAGTGCCGTGCTTCGTGTGCCGTTGCACGGCCCTGATGTCGCGCATCTCCGCCCAGGGCACATGCACACTGCGGCCATCAGGAAAATGCACGGTGAGCCCCTTGCCGTCGATCGCGGCCAGCAATACCTCCTGTCCAGCCAGATAATAGCGGTAATGACGCACCACCTGGCGCAGCAAAAAGAACACCACGACCACAGCGACGATGACAAAGAGCAGGGCATAAGGCGCGGGTTCATCGTCAAAAGGCGTTTTCGGCTTCTGTGCCTGCTGCCAGCCGTCGAACAGCATATAAGCAATGATGCAAATCAACATAAGAGAAGACGACAAATTGCGGACAGCGGCATAAGCGGTGTCGTTACGCTTGAACCACTGCCGCGAAACCGCCGGAGCAGGTGGCGCAGCGGCGGTTCCCTGCATGAACGCCTGCGCGGTGCGGATGATGTCCGTACAATCCGCTGCGCTGAGGCGGCGTTCGCCATACAAATAGCGGCCACCCGCGTGCGGCATGATGACGAGCAAACGACGCGCGGGCAGTGCATCCACCCGTTGCAGGGCCTGCCAACGCCATTGCCCGACAATGCGGTCGCGGCGGTACAGCGTCAGCCCCTGCGCGTCGCAGACCACGCACGGCGGATGCACGACGCCGTGCCGCCACCAGAAGAGACCGCTGCCGAGCGCCCATAGTGGCAACCAGCACGCCCACCACCAGATAATCTCCTTGCTGTGCGCGCCGTAAAGCATGGCAAAGACCATCCACAGCGCACCGAGGCAGAGCAGACAAATAAAAACAATAGCGCCCCCGGAAAACAGCCGGCGTCCGCCCCAGCCGAGGGTACGCGGATCATCAAAAGCAGGAGAAAAAGCGGGAACAGGTGACATGAGAAGCTCCGAACGGCAGGGTTCGCGGCATGATAACAAGACCAAACCGGATGAATCCTTTTGACAACTCCCCGCACAAGCGTACAATGCGCGCCCTTTTGACGACATCGCCCGCGATCCGAAGCACGAGGCTTCCCCTGATTGTTGCCGATGAATTGAAATTGACCTCTCGGCAAACCATCAATATTCGTATCCCCCTCAATTACCAACCCCTGCTTATAACCGGGATTGGTATCAGGCGTTGCGGTCGTCACGGTTTGCCACAACCCATCGGAAACAACATGCAAACCTTTACCGACCTCAACCTCCCCGAAGCCCTGCTTAATGCCATCGCCGCCAGCGGCTATACCACCCCGACCCCCATCCAGGCACAAGCCATCCCGCTTGCCATCGCCGGGCGCGACCTGCAACTCTCGGCACAAACCGGCAGCGGCAAAACCGCCGCCTTCGTCCTGCCCATCCTTACCCGCCTGATTACCAGCGAACAACGCGGCAAAAAACCGCGCGCCCTCATCCTCACCCCAACCCGCGAACTCGCCCTGCAAGTGCAGGATCAAGTGCGTAAATACGGGCGTGAGCTGAAATGGCTCTTCTCCGTGCCGCTGGTCGGCGGCGCACCCTATGGCGGGCAAATCCGCGCCCTGAAAAAAGGCGTGCAAATCATCGTCGCCACCCCTGGCCGCCTGCTTGACCACCTGCGCGACGAACGCATCGACACCTCGGCGCTTGACATGCTCGTCCTGGACGAAGCCGACCGCATGCTCGACATGGGCTTCGCTGATGACCTGGGTGCCATCATCGACGCCCTGCCGGAAAACCGCCAAACCATCATGAGCTCCGCCACCTGGGACGGCGCCGTCGGCAAAATCGCCGCGCGCTATACCCGCGAACCTGAGCGCATCAGCATCAAAGTTGAAAGCGCGCACATCGAAGAAAAAGTGTACTTCTGCGACGACCAGGGCCACAAAAACCGCATCCTTGAACACCTCGTTGCCGATCCAGACATGGGGCAAACCATCATCTTCGCCGCCACCAAACGCAGCAGCGAAGAAATCGCCGACAGCCTGCGCGACAACGGCCACCGCGCCCGTTTCCTGCATGGCGACCTGCCGCAAGTCAAACGCAACCGCATCGTTGAAGACCTGCGTAAAGGCAAATGCGACATCCTGGTCGCAACCGACGTCGCCGCGCGCGGCATCGACATCCCCGCCATCAGCCACGTCATCAACTACGACCTGCCGCGCCAAGTTGAAGACTACGTGCACCGCATTGGCCGCAGTGGCCGCGCCGGACGCAGCGGGGTAGCCATCAACCTGTGCAGCCTTGCCGACCGCAGCCAGCTTTCGGCCATCACCCGCTACCTCGAACGCAAAATCGACGAACACCGCATCGAAGGCATGGAGCCAAAAATCACCAGCAAACCCAAAACCAAACCGTCAAAAAAATTCCGTGGCAACCCGAGCAAAGGCTACGGCAAAAAATTTGACGACAAAAAAAGCTGGGGCGGCAAAAAAGGCGGCAAACCCTTTGCCCATAAAGGCGGAAAACCCTTCGCCGCGCGCAAAGACGGCGGCAAAAACTTCCGCAAACAGCACGCCTCGACCTAAGCTCACACCAAGCAACAGCGGCATCTCCGGATGCCGCTTTTTTTTTTTGCAAAAACCACGAAAAACCACACGAAATCCGTTATAGTTGCAAAAAAATCCACATCAAAATCCCAACCCCCGCCCCGTGCAAGGAAAGCCCATGCAGCAAGACGCCACACCCACCGCGCCCCTTTAGGACAAAATCGGGCGCTTTCTTATGCCCGGCATTACCGCGCTTCTATCACACCACACCCATCACCCATTGCAGGAGGATCACAATTATGGGTTTACGCAAACACCGTATCGAAGCCCCGGCAGATGCTGCCCTGCCGAGCAATCCTAGCGATTGGCACGACATCCGCTGCCGCCTCATCACCCCGCTGTATGGCGGCGGAGTGCAGGCGGCGACGGTGGACGAAACCATGCCCATCCGCATCAGCGCCCTGCGCGGCCAGTTACGCTTCTGGTGGCGCCTGTTGGCGGCGCATAAATGGCACTTGCCTGATCTCCGCCGTGCCGAATTTCAGCTCTGGGGCGGCATGGGCAGCGATGATACCGAGGCATCGGCCAGCCTGGTTTTCCTGCGGGTGCGTAATGTGCGGGACATCCACAAAGTGCCTTACACCGACTATGCCGACAATAGAAACGCGCCATTGGCCTACGTTTTCTTCCCGGCTGACAACGATAAAAACACCGATGTCAGCCACGACGTTTTACGAGAAGGCTTGCACTTCACCCTGCAACTGCGCTTTGCCACCGTCGCCAGTGAAACGCAGCGGCAGCAGGTGATCGAGACCCTGCGCTGGTGGGCGAACTTCGGCGGACTGGGTGCGCGTAACCGCCGCGGCACGGGCGCGGTACAGGTAGAGCAGGCAGACAGCCTGCCGTCATTACTGAACCCCGTCACCAAACAAGAAGCAGAGGAGGCGAGGTGCTGCCTTACCCTGCGGCAAAACAGCAGCAACAACCCTGTCGCTGCATGGAAACAGGCCATTGCCCGCCTGCGCGATTTCCGCCAGAAAGCGGGACTTGGCCGCAATCTGCCAGGCAAAGAAGCGGGCAATAAAAAACCGGCGGGGCGCAGCCGCTGGCCGGAAGCTGATGCCGTCCGCCGTTTGAGTGGACAACATGCCGCAATGCACGCGCCCGAACACCTGGCGGGCAACGTCTTTCCGCGTGGGATGTTCGGCATGCCGATCATCTTCCACTTCGTTGGCAGGGGCGAGCCGGCTGATCACCAATTACAACCGCAAAGCAAAGACCGGCTGCCCAGCCCGCTGATACTGCGCCCCTACCATGACGGCAACGGCCAATGGTTACCCGCCGCCCTACTGCTGCCGCATGAACATTTGCAGCAGATGCCCGTCGTTTTACAGCGAGGAAGCGAAAAGACATACCCCGTAAAACTGTGGGAAAAACGCTTGGCAGCAAGCATCGAGCCTATCAAAACGCAGCAGGCGGACGATCCCTTGCACGCCTTCCTGCACTACTTCGCCGCCCCATGACCACGACAAGGAGAAACAGATGAACCGATACATCCTGATACAGTCCATCGGGCCGGTGCAGGGCTTTATCGCCGCCGCCCGACGCAGCCGCGACCTATGGTGCGGATCCTGGCTGCTATCCGAAATCGCCAAAGCCGCCGCGCTGCACCTGCTGCACAACAAAGCCGAACTCATTTTCCCTGCTGAGACCGACGAAAAAAAACTGACCGATAAAAACTTCTCGGTCGGCAACAAAATTCAAGCTTGCGTCACCGCAGCCGACAGCGACGCCGTGCGCCAACTTGCTGCCGCCGCAGCTGAGGCAGTGCGACAACGCTTCATCACCCTCGCCACAGAAGCCCGCGCCAAACTGGGCGATGCCGCCCTGCGCGATAACATCTGGCAGGCACAAATCAACGACTACGTCGAAGTACAGGCGGCATGGGCGCACATTGACGACACGGCAGACGGCTACCGACTGGCCTGCGAACGGGCGGCAAGCCTGCTGGCGGCACGCAAAGCCACCCGCGATTTCCTGCCGGCCGCCTTGACCGCCGACGACAGCACACGCTGCCTGCCCAAATCCTCGCTGGACGGCGCGCGCGAAACCGTCCTGCTAGCACCAACCTTGGGACAAACCGCCCGGCGCAAACTGGGGCTGGCAGATGCCGAACAACTCGACTGCGCCGGCGTCACCAAGCGCCTCTGCGGCGACCCCGAACAATTCACCCCGTTTACCCGCATCGCTGCCGACAGCTGGTTGCGGCAACTGCCCGCCTCTGTCCTCCCCGAACTGTGCAAGGCTTACGAACCGCTGGTTACCTGCGAACTCGCCACCCGCGTCAAAGGCAATAGCGGCTGCTACCACGATTTCCCCTACGATGCCCAATACCTTTATCCCGCCCGTTTGGCGGCAGAAAAACCCAAAAGCCCCGCCGAAGCCGAAGCCCTGGATAAACTGCGCAACGTCCTGCGCTCTTTGTGGCGGGATTATGATGCGCCGTGCAGCTACGGCGTGCTGCTCCTCGCTGACGGTGACCGCATGGGCGAACTGCTGGACAAAGCCACGACCATAGAGCAGCACCAAAACATCACCCGCGCCCTGACTAAATTTGCGGGCAGCGTACCCGGCATTATGCGCGAGTACCGGGGCCATACCATCTACGCCGGTGGTGACGACGTCCTCGGTTTCGTCCCGCTGGATAGCGCCTACAACTGCACCCAGGCATTGGCACAGCACTTTGCCGACGCCTTGCAAAAACCGGCGACCCAATTACAGGCAGAACGGCCCCCCACCCTGTCCGTCGGACTGGCCATTGCCCACATCAACACCCCGCTTGGTCACATCCGCAGCCTGGCGGCACGTGCCGAGCGCGTTGCTAAAGGTGACCAGAGTGCGCCCGACAAACAGCGCAACGCCCTCGGCATCACCCTGGCCGTACGCTCCGGCAGCACCAGCGACATCCGCCTACGCTGGGACGACAGCGATGCGCACCTCGCCTTCCAGGGCTGGATCAACGCCTTCTGCGACAAACAACTGCCAAGCCGCATCGCCTACGACGCCCGCGCCATCTACCAGCGCACTGACTTCGGTATCACCACCAACTCTACCCTGCTACGCGACATCCGCAACGCCGAACTGACACGGATGCTGGCCCAGGCCTGCACTCGTGACGGCATCAAGCTGGACCAAAAACAGACAGACGCCCTGCGTACACGACACGATGCCCTGGCCGACCTGAACGCACTGGCCAACGAACTCATCACCGCCCGCTGGCTGACAGCCAAAACCCAACGCGAGATAGGAAAAGAAGAACAATGAAACACTACCTGCTTGAACCGCTGGCGCCACTGGTCTGCCGCAGCGGCCGCCCCTTCGGCACCCAAGCCGACGCGGACGACATCAACTTTCCCCTGCCTTCGGCCGCTGCAGGACTGATGCGCAGCCAACATCTCGAAGCCCAAGGCTGGATACTCGACGCAGAAACAGAAAACAGCACACGCGGTCGCCTGCGCGACGACCAGCACCACGCGCTGCAACAACTCGCCAGCAAAGGCCCCTTCCTTGCCCAGGAAGACCGGGACGGCAACATCACCGTCCTCGTCCCCAAACCGGCAGACGTCCTCTACCTGCAAGAACGCACCACCAACAAAACCAACATTCACCGCCTGCGTCCCGCCCCGTGGCCCCACGATGCCGACGGCTGTGACCTGCCGCCCGGCCTCCTGCCCGTCCAGCTACAAAACACCGTCAAAGGCAAACCCCAACCCGGCCCCGCCTACTGGCCGCTTGAGCATAGCCTGCGCTGGCAACGTGGCGAATCCCTGAACTTCGCCGACCTGCCCGCACACACCCTACCAATCGAAACCCGCACCCATGTCCAAATTGACCGCGAGCGCGATGCCGCCGCAGAAGGGCGCCTGTACCAAACTGCCGCCTACGACCTGCAAGCAGCGCGCAAAAACCACCATCAGGGCTGGGAAGAGTGCGCCTACCGCCTCCTCATCCAGAGTGAAGTAGACAGCAACAGCCCCCTCGTCCGCCTTGGCGGCGAAGGCCGCCTGTCGCGCTGCCGCCAAATCCCGCCCGACCCGGCCTTCATCCCTGCCGCTGACCTTGCCGACACCATCAACGCCGCGCGCGGCCTGCGCCTGACCCTGCTTACCCCCGCCATCTTCCAGCACGGCTGGCGGCCGGGCTGGCTGGACGACACCCTGCACGGCACCCTGCCGCACACCGACATCCGCGTCCGCTTGCGCGCCTGCGCCATCGAACGCTGGCAGCCCGTCTCCGGCTGGGACATGCATCACCACCGCCCAAAAGCCATGCGTAAAGCCGTCGCAGCGGGCGCCGTGTACTGGCTGGAAACCCTGACCCCCGCTGACCACATCGCCGCCCTGGCTTTTTCCGCCATTAGTGACGATCCGCAGGCGCAGCGCGACGGTTTCGGCATCGTCAGCATCGCTGCCTGGCACACCCCCAACTATAGTTGAACAGATAAAAAAGCGTAACAAGGCGCACCGCCGCAGACAGTACAACTAGTACGGCAAGGCGACGCAACACAGTTACGATTTTTTAGATGTTTGACTATAACCCACCATCACAAGGAACCCCACCATGCAAGCACGTACCTACCACATCCAAGCCCTCACCGCCCTGCATATCGGCACCGGCCAAGGCGTCGGCGTCGTTGACCTGCCCATCGCCCGCGCCAAAGCCACCAACCTGCCGCAAATCCCCGGTTCAGCCATCAAAGGCGTCCTGCGCGACGAAGCCGCTGCCCAATACAATCTCAACCACAGCGACATCCGCACCCTCTTCGGCCCTGACAGCAGCGACGCCGACAGCCACGCAGGCGCCCTGGCCTTCGGCGACGCCCACCTCCTGCTCCTGCCCGTGCGCTCCTTCGCCGGCACCGTGGCCTACGCCACCTGCCCCTTCATCCTCCGCCGCTACGCACGCGACCTCGGCCTCGACCTCGCCATCCCGAACGCACGCGAAGAAACCGCCTATCTCCCCCAAAGCAGCCTGCTGCACGTTGAGGGTGACAAAGTTGCCCTCGAAGACCTAGACCTCAACGGCGTCGAAGACAACACCACCACCGCCTGGGCACAACACCTCAGCCAGGCCCTCTATCCCGACGGCACCCCGCAAGCGACCGAATGGCGCCAAAGCCTGACACAACGCCTCATCGTCCTGCCTGATGACATCTATAGCTACCTCGCCGACACCGCCACCGAAATCCGCACCCGCATCCGCATCAACCGCGACACCCGCATCGTGCAGGATGGTGCCCTGTGGACCGAAGAAAACCTGCCTGCCGAAACCGTCCTCTGGGGCATCATCGGCATCAGTGACGCCCGCAACCGTGACAGAAACCCCAAAAAAGCCGCCGAACTCAGCGTCTTGCTACCAGAAGGCGAAATCGCCCTACAACTGGGCGGCAAACATACCGTCGGGCGCGGCTTCTGCCGCCTGCTGCTTGCTCACCCCGGCACAGGAGAAAACGCATGAACCACCACATCCGTACCCAACACTACGCGCAGACCGCCTACCCGCTCGTTGCCGCCATCAAACACAGCCCGATAGAAGCCAAATATCGCACCCTCGCCCTCGCTTACCCCACCATGATCATGCAGGCCGGGCTGGCACAGGCTGTCGGCTTCCTCATCGCCAAAGGGGGCGAAGAACACCGCAAACTGCTGCAACACCTCGCCACACTGCTACTTGGCAAAGACGATACGCAAAAGCTGCACGAAGACGTCCTCAAAGCCGACCTGCGCCACTACCAGCTGCTCACCCGACAAAGCCTTGATGCCACCGCCTGGCTCAAACGCTACACCCAGGCCCTGCTCGGCAGCCCCAACAACACCGCAGGAGAACACCGATGACCACCCTCATGCGCCCGGCCTTGCGTGCCATCACCCGAAACACCCGCGATACCCACGCCGGCCTCCTCCAGCAACGCGGCCTGCCCCTATGGGAAAGCGGCAACAAAAGCGAAAAAAACAAACTCATCGAACGCATCACCCACACCACCGTCCCCAACCACTACCACCTCGCCCTGGCGCGCTGGATAGGACTGACCCGCAACAACAACCGCTTTACCAGCACCGTACTGCACTGCGAAAACCGCCTCTACATCGGCCTTGCAACCGGCAACACCCTCGAAACCGGCGTCCACACCCATCACAGCTACGGCGTACCATACCTGCCGGGCAGCAGCATCAAAGGCGCAGTACGCCACTACGCCGAACAAAACGGCCTCGCCCCGGCCTATCTGGACGAACTTTTCGGCGGCGACAGTGAAACAGGCGAACCCAGCGGTGCCCTCGTCTGGCACGACGCCTGGTGGCTGCCGCTGAACGAACGCGACTGTCCCTACATCAGCGAAGTCGTCACCGTGCACCACCAGGAGTACTACAACGGCAAAACCCCGCTGGCGGACGGCAGCGAATCGCCCATCCCCAACCAGCAAATCGCCACCGGCGGTGCCTACTACTTCGTCATCGAAGGCGCACCTGACTGGACGCGCTACGCCCTGGGACTCCTCAACGCCACCCTCGAACACCAGGGCCTCGGCAGCAAAACCGCCTCGGGCTACGGCTACTTCCGCAGTGACAACAACGCGATCTACGACAAAATAGTCGAAAAAATCCACAATAACTGGGAAAAAGCCTGTCTGCAAAGCGACCCCGATGCCCTGCTGCGTCATGAAATCGCACACGAAGATCCCCGTAAACTGGCCGACAACCTCAGCAAAAACAAGAAAAAATACTTGGAAGAATTGGGACTGGACGCCGACAACAATGATGACATCGCCAGAGTCGCCGCTTTAGTGGGGGAACTACATGGCGACATCGTGCAGGGCTGGGCAACAAGCGACAAAAAGAACGAGAACAAAGCCTACAAACTGCTTGAGCCTTACCTGCACACGTAGGGTGGGCTTCAGCCCACCGCCAAGCGTAGCCTTTGCATATCGGAAAAAAGAACAACCACCAATCCCATGACCATCCTCAACCTCCCCGCCACCCTCGCCATCGCCCGCTACCGCTACACCTTCACCCTCACCCGTGCCATGCGCGCCCCCGCCTACCCCGGCTCCGCCCTGCGTGGCGCCTTCGGACACGCCCTGCGCCGTGCCTGTGTGCCGCGCGGCCATGCACCCTCCGCCCTGCTCCTGCAAAACAGTCCCTACACCCATATCTTCGAACCCGCGCCGCGCCCCGACATCGGTCTGGCCAACCCCGCCACTATCCCGCCGCCCTACATCATCGAACCAGAAGCATACGGCGAACGCTGCGAATACCCCGCTGGCAGCACCTACCGCTTCAGCCTCGTCCTTATCGGCGACGCCCGCCACCACCTGCCGCTGATCAGCTACGCCTGGCAACAAGCCTTCAAAAACCGCGACGGCATCGCGCACGGCCAGGGCGAACTCACCGACATCGCCATCGAGCGGGCAGACGGCTGGGAAAACATCTACGCCGACGGTCGCATCACCCCGCACGACAACCACCTCACCCTGCCGGAAAACCACCCGCACGACCTCACCCTGCACATCCTCACCCCGCTGCGTCTGCAAAAAAACGGCATCGCCCTCGGCGTAGACCACCTCAGCGCCCAGACCCTGCTCAGCCAGGCCCTGCGCCGTCTCAGCCTCATCTGCCAAATCCACCTCGGCATCACCCCACAGGCCGATTACGCCGCGCTCAAAGCCCACGCCGCCACCGTCCGCTCACGCCCCGCCCTGCGCTGGTACGATTGGCAGCGCTACTCCAACCGCCAGCAACAAAGCATGCACCTCGGCGGCGCCATCGGCGACTGGCATCTCGGCAACCTTGCCCCCGAACACGCCTGCGCCCTGCATATCGGCCAGTGGCTGCACCTCGGCAAAAACACCACCTTCGGCCTCGGCCGCTACACCCTCACGGAGCACCCATGAAAAAACCGAAACATGAACTCATCATCATCCTCACCCTATCCCTGATCTTCATCCTCCTGCTCTTCCTGGCGCAGCGATACCCGAATACCTATCGCAACAACCTCGGCTTCCTCGAAATCGTCCTGAACTTCATCAACTTCTGCCTGCTGCCTTTCACCCTCTTCTTCACAGGCAAGAACTACTTCAACCAGCGCAACCAAAAACGGCTCGACGCCGAAAACATCGACCTCACCCTGCGTTTGCGCAACGACGACACCACCCCCGCATACCACATCGCCATCCCGCGCTACCTGTGCAGCCGCCAGGAAATCAAAGGCATCCTCAGCGACCGCTGTCGCGGCAACTACAACATCCCCTACCTGAGCGAACCGGCATTCCTCGATGCCATCGTCGCCGCACGCAGCGGCGACAGCAACCAGCTGACCATTTACATCGACACCCGCGACGAACTCGGCAAATTCACCCCCTTACCCCCCGCAACCAACAGCGGCAGTACCTGGTTCATCTCGCGCCACCCGGGCGCCATCGACTGGATCAAAAGCCAGAACGAATGGCACATTGACCACTACCTCACCCACCTCGACGACCCCGCCATCATCCAAAACGGCGACACCGTCCTCGGCACCCTGCCCATCCACATCGCCGCCGCCGTCTGCGCCAGAGGCGCGCGTTACTACTTCCTGCAACTGCCGCAAGAAGCGGCGCAGCGCGGCAGCGAATACAGCGCCGCCGACATGGCGGCGATGGGCTGCACCTTGCGCCGTTACCACATCGAAGCCCTTTGCCCCAACCAACCGGAGAACGCACCATGACCCGCAAACTCATCACCCTCCTCGGCAAAGCGCAAAAAGGCGGTGACTACCGCGAAGCCAACTACCTGCTGGATGACCAAACCTACCGCACCTCCTACTTCGGCCTTGCCCTCGACCAACACCTGCAAAGTGACCACCTCATCATCCTCGGCACCAGCGGCAGCATGTGGGACAACCTCGCCCAACGGCTCAGCATTGATGCTGACCTCGCCCTGCTCGAAGCCGCCGAACAGGACAGCGTCACCCCTGCCCTTCTCGCCCCGCTCGCGCAGGCGGCAAGCGACAAGCTCGGCAAACCCGTCACCTGCGACCTCATCCCCTATGGCCGCAGCGAGGCCGAACAAATCGCCACCATAGACCACATCCTCCACTACTACACCAAAGGCGACCGCGCCATCCTTGATGTGACCCACGGCCTGCGCCACCTGCCGATGCTCATCCAGCAAATCGCCAACCTCCTGCCCACTTTGCGCGGCACCAGCATTGAAGGTATCTACTACGGCGCACTCGACCTCACCCGCGACGATGCCACGCCCGTCCTGCGCATGGACGGCCTGCAACACATCAGCGCCTGGCAAAACGCCCTCGCCGCCTACGATTACAGCGGCAACAGTGCTGCCCTTGTCCCCATCCTCAACACCATCGGCATCAGCAATGCCACCACCCGCCTGCTCGCCCAGGCCTCCTTCGCCGAACAAACCCACAACCTGCGCCAGTACCGCGAGAAAATCCAGCAATTCCTCGCCGCCCTGAAAAAAGAACCCCCGACCCCGCTGCTCGGCCTCATCCAGCCAACCCTGCACGAACGCCTCAAACTCGACCCCAAACAACGCGACTGGGAACACCGCTTCCACCTCGCCACACAGGCGCTGCACAACGGCGACTACCTGCGCGCCGCCCTCTACGGCTACGAAGCCATCTTTGAACGCATCCTGGATGACAACCACTTCCAGCACAACGACGACTACGAAACACGCAAAAACGCCGTGCTGCGCTACATCCAAAGCCGCAAAGCCGACTGGCGCGACACTAAAAACGGCAGCCAGCACAGCCACACCCTCTACGACAAATACAAAAAGCTGCAGCACATTCGCAACGCGCTCACGCATGGCGAAAGAGGCAATGACTACATCACCGCCACCCTGAACAACGAAGACAAACTCCGCCGCGAACTGGAAGACTGCCTCGACAAACTCAAAACCCTGACCCTCTGAGCCGCCGCCCCTTGCGATGCCTGCCCGCCGCCGGAAAACCGCCCCGGCGGGCTTGCAGGCGCGAAGCGCGCAAACACGGCAAAACCGCAGAAAACATGACATGGCATTTGCAGAAAAACCGCCCTAGAATGACGGAAAACTGATCTCTAACAATCGGCAGACCCTGAAACAAAGGGATTAAGACCGTTAGCTCTTGGGGAAACACGTGCTCGGGATCTGAATAAAAAACGTCCCTGAACCAAAGGGATTAAGACCAGTCTGGAGCAGCTTCTTTGAGTCCTGCTTTGAGAATAAAAAACGTCCCTGAACAAAGGGATTAAGACCCGATGAATTTCACTAAAATTCATAGAGACTCCTGAATAAAAAACGTCCCTGAACCAAAGGGATTAAGACAACTTAGGTTCTTCTTGTTGGGCTTTACGTTCGGAATAAAAAACGTCCCTGAACCAAAGGGATTAGACGTTATGCCCAGCGTCGTTTTCCTGCCGTTGTGCTGTTGTGCCATGCCAAATGCCGCCAAGCGGCGTCATTACTGGGCTCGCCAAGCGGCGTTATTGCTGGACCCGGCAAGTGACGTGGTTATGGAGTTTTATCGCTTCGCGACTTGTTCACTGCCCCCATCCCGGTCTTCCCCACGGGGGAAGGGGACAAACGCCGCCAAGCGGCGTCATTGCTGGGTCCGCCAAGCGGCGTCATTGCTGGCCTCGCCAAGCGGCGTCATTACTGGGCTCGCCAAGCGGTGTAAATGCCGGGCTCGCTAAGCGGCGTCATTGCTGGCCCCGGCAAGAGGCGTCATTACTGGGCTCGCCAAGCGGCGTCATTACTGGGCTCGCCAAGCGGCGTCATTACTGGGCTCGCCAAGCGGCGTCATTACTGGGCTCGCCAAGCGGCGTCATTACTGGGTTCGTCAAACGGCGTAAATACTGTCCCCGCCAAGCGGCGTCATTACTGGGCTCGCCAAGCGGCGTCATTACTGGGTTCGTCAAGCGGCGTCATTACTGGGTTCGTCAAGCGGCGTCATTACTGGGTCCGCCAAGCGGCGTAAATACTGCCCCGTCAAGCGACGTCGTTACCGGGTCCGCCGGGGCATGGCATTCCGCCCGCCATATCAGTATCGTCGCCTTCCCGTCGTCCACCGGATATAACCATGCCCCCTTCCCTCCGCCTGCGTCTCGCCCTCGCCCTCACTGTCGCCATCATCCTTGTCGCCATCGGCGCCGGGGCGGCCGCCTTCTACACCATCCTGGATGAAACGCACGACGAGCAGGACAGCCTCCTCAGCCAGACCGCCTCCCTGATCGATCCTTACAACCCGCTGCCGCTCTACGACGGCGACGACAGCAACCACATCGATATCCAGCCCGTCTCGCCCTTTGGCCGCTACGGCCATTTCTTCCGCCAGAATCCTGCCGACGGCTTCCACGACATCGGCCGGCGCGGCGAGCGCTACCGCGTGTACATCCACACCTATCCGGACGGCTACCGCCTCGCCTTCATTCAGGACAGCACCTACCGTGATCAGGCCGCCTACGCTGGCGCGCGGCACGTCATCACGCCGCTGCTCCTCCTCGTACCGCTGCTCATCGTGGTCAGCCTCATCACCGTACACCGCGCCCTGCGCCCAGTGCGCCGCCTTTCGCACCAACTCGCCGCGCGCGACGAACGCGACCTCTCGCCGCTGGCCGACGCGCATATCCCCAGCGAAATCAGCGGCTTCATCCATGCCATCAACCACCTGCTGACGCGGATCGACGCCGCCCTCAAACGCGAACAACGCTTCATCGCCGACGCCGCGCACGAACTGCGCACGCCGATGACCGCGCTGACCCTGCAAGCGGAACGCCTCGCCGCGCAGATGGATAACGACGCCGCCCGACGCGAGCTGGAACCGCTACGCAGCGGCATCCGCCGCAGCAGTGCCCTGCTCGAACAACTGCTCACCCTCGCGCGCAGCCAGCATCGGGACGACGCCCCGGCCAGTTGTCATGTGCAAGCGGTGTACCGGCAAGTGGTGGAAACCCTGCTGCCGCTGGCAGAAGCGGCAGATTGCGACCTCGGCATCAGCGACAGCACAGACGCCGAACTGCCGCTACCGGCGACCGAGCTCTACACCCTCATCAAAAACCTCGCCGACAACGCCATCCGCCACGGCGGACAACGCATAGACCTCGGCATCGCAGTAAACGGGCGCACCACCACCCTCAGCGTCGAAGACAACGGCGACGGCATCCCCGCTGCCGAACGCGAACGCGTCCTTGACCCCTTCTACCGCCGCCTGGAAAACAGCAGCGACGGCACGGGGCTGGGCCTTGCCATCGTGAAAAGCCTCTGCGACAAACACGGCGCACAGCTCAGCCTGCACGACGCCCACCACAGCAAGAACGGCCTGCGCGTGGAAATCCGGTTCACACCGCGCTAAACCACGCCGCAACCTCGTGCGCAAGAAGCCAGTATCCATCCCGCTTGGTGCGAGAGCAGCATTTACGCCGCTTGGCGGGTCCAGTACTGATGCCGCTTGGCAGCGATTTGAACCGTAGAGCGGGCTTTAGCCCACCATGCCATCGCAACATTGTTTTAC
Source organism: Cardiobacterium sp. Marseille-Q4385 (assembly GCF_916618745.1). Lineage (GTDB taxonomy): Bacteria > Pseudomonadota > Gammaproteobacteria > Cardiobacteriales > Cardiobacteriaceae > Cardiobacterium. Next base: position 1,619,938 of record NZ_OU745373.1, on the reverse strand, counting down.
GGTGGGCCAAGGCCCACCCTACGCAACCCCAGCATTTATCCCGCTTGGCAACGATTTGAACTATAGGGGTGGGGTTTAGCTCGCCATGCCATCGCAATATCGTTTTACGGTGGGCCAAGACCCACCCTACGCAACCCCAGCATTTATCCCGCTTGGCGGCGATTTGAACCGTAGGGCGGACTTTAGCCCACCATGCCATCGCAACATCGTTTTGCGGTGGGTCAAGGCCTACCCCACGCAACCCCAGCCGTTATCCCGCCTGGCGGCGATTTGAACGGTAGAGCGGGCTTTAGCCCACCATGCCATCGCAACATCGTTTTACGGTGGGTCAAGGCCTACTCTACGCAACCCCAGCATTTATCCCGCTTGGCGGCGTTTCTCTTCTGCGGACGCACACCCCAACGCTCCCCCGCAAGCGGAAGATGGAATCTGAGTGCCTGGCGAGCCCAGTTTTTAGGAATGGCGCCGTGAGTTCGGTGCCGGTTTTATCCCCGCGCCTGGCGTAGAGCCTGGTATTCACGCCAGCCGCGTTCTCGCAGTTCGCAGGCCGGGCATGTGCCGCAACCCCCGCGCACGCCGCGATAGCAGCTGTGGCTGTATTCGCGGACGTAATCCAGTCGCCCCAGTTGGTCGGCAAGCGCCCAGACTTCCGCTTTTTTGAGGTTCATCAGTGGCGTTTCGATGCGGAAGTCGTAAGCCATCGCCAGGTTCAGGCTGACGTTCATGGATTTGATGAAAATGTCGCGGCAGTCGGGGTAGCCGGAGAAATCTGCTTCCGATACGCCAATCATGATGCGGCGGATGCCGCGCCCTTTGGCGTAAATCGCCGCATAGAGGAGGAACAGGGCGTTGCGCCCGTCCACGAAGGTGGTCGGCAGGCCGTCATCCCCTTGGGTAATCGCGGCGTTTTCATCTATCAGCGCGTTATGGGTTACGGCTTGCAGTTGGGGGATGTCCAGCACGGTTTGCCGTACCTGCAAATCAGCGGCTATCCGGCGCGCGCATTCCAGTTCGATGGCATGTCGCTGTCCATAGCAAAAGGTTATTGTCTCGACTTGGGGTGCCCCACACGTCGCGATTGCTTGCAGTAGGCAAGTCGTTGAATCTTGTCCGCCGGAAAAAATGACTAAAATCTTCTCGTTCATGACGATTTTTCCTCAAAAAATCGGCAATTATAGGGAATATCTAATGTAATGTACGCTTTAGCGCTACCATCTGCGCCTCGTGGTGCTAGAATGCCCTTTCGTCTTTTTTTACCGGAATAATTCATGAGCCAAGCAACCATCCTGCAACACCTGCCCGTCGGTGAAAAAGTCGGTATCGCTTTTTCCGGCGGGCTGGATACGTCCACCGCTTTGCTGTGGATGAAGCAAAAAGGCGCACGCCCTTATGCTTATACCGCTAATCTCGGTCAGCCCGACGAAAGCGATTATGCCGCTATTCCGCAAAAGGCTCTCACTTTTGGCGCTGAACATGCACGCCTGGTGGATTGTCGTGCCCAACTGGTGCGTGAAGGTATCGCCGCTATCCAGTGCAACGCTTTCCACATCACCACTGCCGGCTGTATTTATTACAACACCACTCCGCTTGGCCGCGCCGTGACCGGCACGAGGCTGGTTGCTGCGATGCAGGAAGACAGCGTCCATATCTGGGGCGACGGCAGTACGTATAAAGGTAACGATATTGAACGCTTCTACCGCTACGGTCTTTTGACCAACCCGCGTCTGAAAATTTATAAGCCCTGGCTGGATCAAGACTTCATTGATGAACTCGGCGGTCGCACAGAAATGTCGCAGTTCCTCAACGCCAACGGCTTCAACTATAAGATGAGTGCGGAAAAGGCGTATTCCACGGATTCCAATTTGCTCGGCGCCACCCATGAAGCGAAAGACCTGGAATATCTGAACAGCGGCATCCGCATCATCGAGCCGATTATGGGCGTAGCCTTTTGGCAGCAGGATGTCGCCATCGCGCCGGAAGAAGTGCGCATCCGTTACGCTGAAGGGGTACCGGTCGCCCTGAACGGACATGAATACAGCGATCCGGTTGAGCTGATGCTGGAAGCTAACCGCATCGGCGGGCGTCACGGCCTCGGCATGAGCGATCAGATTGAAAATCGCATTATTGAAGCGAAATCACGCGGTATCTACGAGGCGCCCGGTATGGCCCTGCTGCACATCGCCTATGAACGTCTCGTCACCGGCATCCACAACGAAGACACGATCGAGCAGTACCGCATCAACGGTATCCGCCTCGGCCGCCTGCTCTATCAGGGTCGCTGGTTCGACCCGCAAGCGCTGATGCTGCGCGAAACCGCGCAACGCTGGGTCGCTAAAGCCATCACGGGTGAGGTTACCCTCGAACTGCGTCGCGGCAACGACTATTCCATCCTCAATACCGAATCGCCAAACCTTTCTTACGCGCCGGAACGTCTGTCAATGGAAAAAGTGGAACATGCGGCATTCACCCCCGCCGACCGCATCGGCCAGCTGACCATGCGCAATCTCGACATCAGCGATAGCCGCAGCAAACTGGCGCTTTATCTCAAAACGGGGCTCATTGGTGATGGCAATGACAGCCCGATTCCGCAAATTGGCCACGAATAAATCATTGACCCTGGCAAAGGATGAGCGCCTTTTCAGCGCTTACCTTTGCAGGAGCTGTTTTAGCGCGATGGTGGTTTTACGGGTATTGGCGCGCCGCTGACTATAGAGATGCACAAGTCGCTGTAATAAATGTCGCGTATCCGGATGGGACCAATCAGGATCCCCCTGCAATAATCCCTGCAATATCTCACGGCGATAGCCCTGCGCTGCGGCACACAGTACCGCCGTATCTCCGCTGCTATCCAGGGAATAATAGGGTGCATGCCCCTGCATCTCCGGCAGCAAGCCCAAGTGCATCAACAAGGCGTATTCAAAGCGGCGCAACGCAGAGGCATCTGGAGATTGCAGGGCTTGGGCATATTGATAAAACAATTGCGGCACGGGATCGTCCATCGGCAACAGGCCCAAAAGAATTTCGTTCAGGTAGTGAGCGTTTAGCAGAGGCTGACCGGCCGGCGGGATAAAACTGCCCTGGACCTCCGCCTGCCATAAACTGGCAAGTTCCCCCTTTCGCTGTCCTGATACAGCTAATAAATGAAAAGGGGCATAAATATGAGTCTGGCGGTGCGTTCGCTGCTGCGGGATGCGTACACTGGCACGAAAACAGCCATAATGTACGCTAAGTACATCAATTAAATAATGATTTTCCTTGTAAGGACGGCGGTGCAAGACGAAGGCGGGTTCCTGTTCGATATGTATCATTTGCACAAAAGATGGTGCTATAATTGCAATTTGTTTAGATAAGGCGGGATTTTGCTGTGCTTTTGATGATAGATAATTACGATTCGTTCACCTACAACCTCGTACAGTACTTTGCTGAACTGGGGCAGGAGACGGTTGTCTATCGTAATGACGAAATCACCCCGGAACAAGCACACACACTGTCGCCTGATTACATCGTTATCGGCCCCGGCCCCTGTTCCCCCGCTGAAGCAGAAGGGGCAAACGCCATCATCCGTGCCTTTGCCGGAGAAATTCCGATACTTGGCGTGTGTTTGGGTCACCAATGCATGGGGTACGTGTTTGGTGGCACGGTCACAAGAGCACCGATGGTGATGCACGGAAAAACCTCGACGGTTTTTCATAAGGGCGAGGGCGTTTTTCGCGATTTGCCTAATCCCGTGCAAGTCGTGCGCTACCATTCATTAGCAGTACCGCCGCAGCAATTACCGCAGGGTTTCATGATGACCGCCTGGTCATTCGACGGTGACCAGCAAGTCGTGATGGGAATGCGCCATCCCTCACTCATGATGGAAGGCGTGCAATTCCACCCCGAATCTTTTATGACCGAATGCGGCCATCAAATGCTGGGCAATTTTCTTAAAACATTCGCAGGCGACAACAGGAAGGTTATGGCATGAGCGATTATGATCCCTTAATTGGTTATATGGTGCAGCATAAAATCTGTACCCCCGAACAAATCAGGGAAGTGCAGATTAGCGTACAGAAAAAACGTGGCAATTTTCTTCAACAATTACTTAGCGATGGATTGCTAGATGGCTCTCGGTTATCAAAGATAAATCGGGAAGTCTATAATCTTCCATATGTCATGTTGCGGGAAATGGATATTCGCCGGGAATTGACAGCACAATTCAAAGAAGCCATTGTCCGCAAACATATGGCTCTGCCGTTTTACGCGGCAGGTGGTCGCCTGTTTATTGCTACTTTTGATCCATCCAATCGCATGATGCTGGATGAATTCAAATATCAAGGGAAATTCACTTCCGTAGAGCCCATTATTGCCGATATGGGTGTAATCGAAGCGCTCATCGAGGATCACTATGCCGGCGTAAGCGGCATGGAACAAATCTTTGAGGATGACGAAAACCAAGAACAAAATATCAATGCTATCAGCGAAGCGCTCGCTGGCATGCCTGGAACGGAAGAAGAAGCGCCTGTTGTTCGCTTTGTATCCGGTATGCTGCTTGATGCTATCCGTACGGGTGCCTCGGACTTGCATTTCGAACCCTATGAAACCAGCTATCGGGTACGTTTCCGTCGGGATGGTGTTTTGCAGGAAGTTGCCGCGCCACCGCCCAATATCGCCAACCGGATTACTGCTCGTCTGAAAGTTATGGCCAGCTTAGACATCGCCGAAAAACGCGTGCCGCAAGATGGCCGGATAAAATTGCAAGTTTCCGAAACCAAGGCTATAGACTTTCGGGTCAGTTCACTGCCTACGCTGTGGGGCGAAAAAATTGTATTGCGTATTTTGGATAGCTCGGCTGCAAAACTAAATATAGATGTTTTGGGCTTCGAGCCGGATCAAAAACAGCATTATCTAGACGCTATCAGTAAGCCTCAAGGATTGGTGCTGGTTACCGGTCCGACGGGTTCCGGTAAAACCGTATCCCTTTATACAGGGCTGTCTATCCTGAATAAACCAACCGTCAATATCTCCACTGCGGAAGACCCGGTAGAAATCAACTTGCCCGGTATCAATCAGGTCAACGTCAATCCCAAAACAGGACTCGATTTCGCCGCTGCCCTCAAGGCTTTTCTGCGACAAGACCCCGATATCATTATGGTCGGGGAAATCCGGGATATTGTGACGGGTGAGATTGCTGTAAAAGCAGCACAAACAGGACACTTGGTGCTTTCCACCCTGCACACCAACGACGTGCCACAAACGATCGCCCGTCTCGTCAATATCGGCATTCCGTCCTATAACATCGCGGCGAGCGTCAACCTGATCATGGCGCAACGCTTGACTCGCCGCTTGTGCGGTAACTGCAAAATACGCGATCGTCGGCATAGTCATGACGAACTGGTAGCTTTGGGATTTGCCGAAGATGAAATTGATGATTTGCGCATTTACGCCCCCAAAGGCTGCGAGCGCTGCAGCTATCAGGGATATCGCGGACGTGCAGGTATTTATCAGGTAGTCCCCATTTCAGAATCACTATCGGAAATGATCCTGCACAATGCATCAGCAGCCGATATCGCCGAACAATGCCAGAAAGAAGGATACTGGGATTTGCGTCAATCAGCGCTTAACAAGGTACGCCAAGGCCTCACCAGTATTGAAGAAATTTTACGCGTCACCACAGACTAACTAGTTAAGGAGTCACCATGGAAACGAAAAAAGAACTAAAGACCTATCAATGGAAAGGCAGAAACAAACTGGGAAAAGAAATTTCCGGTGAAAACGATGCTAAAAATGATGCTGTATTAAAGGCATTTCTAGCCAAACAGGGATTGGTTAATGTCTCGGTCAAAGAGAAACCCAAACCCCTCTTTGAATCCAAAGGGAAAATTAAGAGTAAAGATATCCTGTTTTTTACCCGTCAGATGGCGACCATGCTGCGCGCGGGGATGCCGGTTTTGCGCGCTTTGGATTTGGTCGGTGAAAGTATTGAAAAGCCTTTGGCCATGCGGGAAATGGTTTTTGATCTGTACGAACGTATCCAGAACGGCGCAACTTTGGCAGAAGCCATGCGGGCACACCCTCTGCAGTTTGACGATCTTTATACGAGCTTGATCGCTGCGGGTGAAGATGCTGGTATGCTGGAGTCCACCATGGATAATATCGCTCTGAACCTGGAAAAAGGTGAAGCGACCAAGAAAAAAGTGAAAAAAGCTCTAACCTATCCGGCAATTGTTATGGTTTTTGCGGTTGTTGTAACAGCAATTCTATTAATTAAAGTCGTCCCGGTATTTGCTGAATTCTTCACTGCCAATGGTGGAGAATTGCCTGGATTGACACAAATGGTCGTGGGAATGTCCAACTTTATGGTGCAAAAAGGAATTTACTTCTTTATTGCCTTCATCTTCTTCTGCTATCTGTTTTTCTGGATAAAACGGCGTAATAAAAACCTGCAGGAAAAAACCAATATTGTCATGTTCAAGACGCCCGTTATCGGTGGAATTTTGAAATGCGGCGCCAATGCCCGTTTCGCCCGTACCATGTCTACTTTGTTTAATGCTGGTGTCCCGTTAATGCGCGGTTTGCAGGCAACGGCACCGGCAACCGGCAGCGTCCTCTTTGAAAGAGCGGTTTATGAAATTCGTGATGACGTGCAAAACGGTCAGCAAATGAGCTTTGCCATGAAAAATACCGGTTTATTCCCGACGATTGCCGTACAAATGACCGCCATCGGTGAGGAATCCGGTAACTTGGGTGAGATGCTGGGACGGGTTGCAACTTATTACGAAGAAGAACTGGATTGGCGTATTGATAACCTGACCGCCATGATCGAACCGGCAATTATGGCATTCTTGGCGATTGTCATTGGCGGCTTGATTATCGCGATGTACCTGCCTATCTTCAATCTGGGTCAATTGTTCTAATGATGTCTTTAGACGCCGTTTTTTTCCAAACGCCTTTCGGCATTGTGCTGATTGGCGTTTGGGGTTTGATGGTGGGGAGTTTTCTCAACGTCGTTATCTATCGCCTGCCCGTCATGATGGAGCGCGAAGAGAAAATGTACGCTTGGGAGATCCTGCATGGTGAAACGGAAGGTGGAGACAATAATCCTTTCAAAACAACGGAAACCTTCAATCTGATGTTTCCGGGGTCGCATTGTCCAAATTGCGGTACCCACATTCGTTTCTGGCAGAATATTCCTATCGTGAGTTATCTCTTGCAACGCGGTCGCTGTGTCGGCTGTGGCACAAAGATATCTATCCGTTATTTATTGGTGGAATTACTGTGCGGCGTGCTGAGTATTCTGGTTGTGCTGCGTTACCCCGATCCATGGCAACTAATTTTTGCCCTGCTGTTGACATGGGCACTGCTTGCCATGATTTTCATTGATGCAGAAAAACAGCTGTTGCCTGATGTGATAACCCTGCCGTTTATGTGGCTTGGTATTATCGCAGCCTGCATTCATGGTGGTCTCTTTGTCAGTTTGCATACCAGTGTGATTGGAGCCATTGTCGGCTATCTTTCATTGTGGTCGGTATATTGGGTATTCCGCCTGATAACTGGTAAGGAAGGAATGGGCTATGGTGATTTCAAACTGCTGGCGCTGCTTTGTGCCTGGCAGGGGATTGCCATGCTGCCGTTTATTCTGTTCTTCTCGGCAGTGACCGGGCTTATCTTCGCCATTATTAATCGTATTGGCCGTAGTATTCCGATGGCCTTTGGTCCTTATCTGGCCATCGCCGGCTGGCTTACTTTCATGTATGGCGGACGAATCGCAGCGCTAACCGGCCTGTCCCTCTAGCATTCATGATTATTGGATTGACGGGCGGCATAGCCAGTGGCAAGACTTTATGTAGCGACTGGTTTGCCGCCCGTTCTGTTGCCGTCATTGATGCCGATATCATTGCACGGGAAGTTGTCGCTAATGACTCTCCGCTGTTGCAGGAACTGGCCGACGTGTTTGGCCGCGATATTCTGACCGCCGATGGCGACCTCAACCGTGGTGTGCTGCGGGTACGCGCTTTTATAGACGATGCTGCCCGTAACCGCCTGAATGCCATCATGCAGCCCGCCATTCGTCACCGCTTGCTGCAACAATTGCAGGCGGCACCGCCTGAACCTTACCGCTTGCTTAGTGCCCCCCTGTTGCTGGAAAACGGACTGGATGTACTCTGTGATCTTGTCTTGGTCGTGGATGTCTCCGCAGCCACACAGCTATTGCGCGGCAGCCAGCGTGACCGGCAACGGTGCGACGCTATCGCCGCCATCATCGCCGCACAAATTTCACGTGAGGAGCGCCTACGTCGCGCCAATTTCATCGTCAACAACGAAAGCGGCATCCCCGCAACTTATCACCAACTCGCCGCACTGCACCAGCGCTTTCTTGGTTGGGCGCAGCAGCACGATTTCTGAAACCTGCGCGCAAAATCTCTTTCCAATCTTCCTCGCACATAGCAAGAAAATCACCTTCGTGGATACTTGGCGGAGTTAATGTTTTCGTCGCTTGGCGGGTCCAGTGTTTTCACCGCTTGGCGGGTCCAGTATTTGCACCGCTTGGCGGGTCCAGTGTTTTCACCGCTTGGCGGGTCCAGTATTTGCACCGCTTGGCGGGCCCAGTGTTTACGCCGCTTGGCGGGCCCAGTGTTTACGCCGCTTGGCGGGCCCAGTAACTACGCTGCTTGACGGGCCCAGTAACTACGCCGCTTGGCGGGCTCAGTGTTTACGCCGCTTGGCAGGGCCAGTATTTATGCCGCTTGGCAGCTATGCTCCCGCCATCTGCACCATCAGCAGGCGGCCACCTTCGCCTTTTTGCAGGAGGATTTGTGCGCCTTCTTCCAGTTTGATTTTGCCGCCGGGCGGAATGGCGGTTTTGCCTTGTACGTCGTAGCAATCCGGTAGTTGTTCGTTGACCAGCCACCAGTCGCCATTGTGCTGCACGAAGTAGCCGACGCGTTTGGCATCCGCCGCCGCCAGTTTTTCGTTGGGGAAGACGCGGCTGTCGGCGTGCCAGCGGAAGAGGGATTGGCCGCTGTATACCATGATGCGGTGGTTATCCGGACGGTAGCTGCCGCCGGGCGCCTGCGAGTAGAGGTTCAGGACCGGCAATTTGCCGCTGTGCGCCGTGCCGCAGAAGGGGCAGCGCGGGCTGCGGCTGTTGTCGAAGGCGTACCACTTTTGCTCGCATTGCTCGTTGCCGCAGGGTTGCAGCAGGTCAACGGTTTTGACGAGCGCGTGTTCCCATTCGTCGGCGGTCGGTCGCGCAGGTGGGTTGTGCAGGCCATCAATGAAGGCGCGCTCGAAGAGTTTCGCGATGTAGGGGCCGCACAGGGTGTAGGGGGTTTTCGCAGTGTCTTTCCACGGCAGTTCGCTCGCTTTGAGTTGCGCGGTTTTGATGCGGTTGCTGGTATCCATCGGGTGTTCGATAAAGAGAGCCTGGCTGCCCATGCTCAGTTCTTCGTCGCGCTGGCTGTCGTTCGCATCGTGGATTTTGTCGCCCCGGAGCGGGTGGCGGTAGAGCAGGTACATGTAGATGAGGACGGAAAGTGCGTGCAGGTCGGTGCTACGGCTCGGCAATTTGCGTTTGGGGTCATCTTTGTCGAGATGGGCGGTTTCAACGACTTCCGGGGCGATGAAATCTGGGGTGCCGACTACGGTTGGTGGGTGTTTGCCGGGCACAACGAGGCCGTCGATGTCGATGAGGCAGGCTTGCCCCGTGGTCGGGTCAATCAGGCAGTTTTTGTAGCCGAGGTCGCTGTGCGAGAGGCCGGCCATGTGCATGCGGCGCACGGCGCGCGCCAGCATGAGGCAGATTTTCAGGTGGCGCATCCAGTCGCCAAGTTCGCGCGGGTCAAGGTATTTGTTGCGGTTGTTGGCGCTCGCGAACCATTTGCCGTCTTTTTCTTTGCCCTTGATGTTGAGCATGTCGTGGTTTCTGCTGCCGTACTGGAAGAAGAAGTTGCTACGGTAAAAGGGGACGACGACGCCGAGGCGGTTTTCGTATTCGACGACAGCAGTCGGCCAGCAGTAGAGGTTTTTCAGGTAGTTGCCGCCTTCCTGGTTGAAGATGCGCTCGCGGTATTGGCCGGTGATCATTTCCAGGCGTTCGCGCGTGGCCGGGTCGGCTTTTTCGCGGAAGAAGGCGACGACGTAGTCGCCATCCGGCGAGAATTTGACGTCTTTCATGCCGCCCTGGGCTTTGACTTCGTCGATGAAGCGGATGGTCTGGCCGTTGGTTGCGGTGAGGGTGATGATGTTTTTGTTCATGCGCTTTCCTTGTCGGCGGGGATGAGGAGGGCGATGGTGCGGTCGTCGTGGTTGCCTCTGGACCAGAAGCCCAGCCAGTCAAGCAGGGCGGTATCGGGTGCTGGATCGGCGAGCGGGGTTTTTAGTTCTTGCCACAGTGCCTGCCACAGTGCGGGGTTTTTCAGGCCGGCGTCGGTTTCGAATTTGGGGTCGGAGACGCCGTCGGTCATAAGGATGAGGATGTATGGCGCGGCGTCGTTGTGGTGACGGATGCGGCGGGCGATGTCGGCTTCGTCGAGCTGGGCACGGCTGAGGAATTGGGTTTCGCCGGAATAGGCGCCGCTGTCGGCTTCGCCGAGCAGGTGCAGGGTGCCGCTTTCCGGCTGCCACAGGGCAGCGGCGCCATCGCCAACCTGGTAGGCGGCGTGGTACCAGCTGCCGTCCGGCAGGGCGACGGCAAGGCCGATGAGCAGGGTGCAGGAAAGGCTTTTGGCTTCGAGGCCGTGTTGTTGTGCGGCTTCGAGGTGGGCTTTGTGCGCGGCATGCAGGGCGTGGCTGATGAGGTTGGCGGCGATTTTTTCGCGCTGCGCGGGATCGACGTGGGCGAGTCTGTAGTGTGGTTTGTCGGTGTCGTCCAGCAGGGCGATGATGGTGTTTTTGACGGCTTCAACCGCCTGTTGTGAGCCGTAGCGGGAATGGGCGGCACTGCCGGCCCCGTCGGCAACGGTAAGGAGGTGCAGGCCGCTCGCGGCGTGGTAGTGGAGGCGGTAGTCGTCGTCGCAGTAGCTGCCGATGTGGGCGTGTGAGCGGCCGCGCTGGCGGGCGGCGATGAGGCGGCCATGCGGGGTGGTTTGTTCTTCGTGGGCGCTGTCAGGTTTGGCAAAGGGTGCGTCCTGGTCGGAGGGCAGGTTTTGCCACAGGCTTTTCGGATCGGGGTTGATGTGCAGGTTGAGGTGGATGGGGACTTCTTTGTCGTTGTCGCGCAGAGTGATGTAGATGGTCAGGTCGCCGCTCACGGTCGGGGTGCCGTAGATGCGGCGGGTGTCATCATCCCAGGCAAGGCCACTGTCGGCGTTTTCGATGGTGAGGCCGGTGATGGGCAGGTCGGCGGGCAGGGTGTATGCGTAGGGCTGTCCCTGGTTGGCGTTCGGCAATGGCGGCAGGTGGATGACCGGGGTTTGCACGGCGGTAGGCGTGGGGGTGGCGGGGCAGGGCATGGCGGTATCCGGGGTTGTGGGGTCAAGCGGGGCGAATTCGTCGTCTGTTTGCGGGGTTTCTTGGGTGATGCTAGCAGTCGCTGTGGTTTCGCTGGCGGTTTGTTTGTCGTCCTCTCCTTCGTGGGGACGGGGGACGGTCGCGTCGTCCGCCATATCGTCCGGGTTATCGGCAAGCGGGGAGGGGTTATTGGTGATGGCTGTGTCATCCGGCAGGTTGTGGGCCGCTTGTTCTTTGTTGAGCTGGCGCTGCCAGGCCTGCATGAGCTGGGCGATGAGGTTCTGGTGATTGGCGATGAAGCGGGCAAGGATTTCGTCGTCGGCGTGGTGCAGCCATTCTTTGAGGGTTTTCGGGGTCATGGTCAGCCTCGTGAGCGGGCGATGTCGAAGTCGCCTTCGGCACTACCCATGTAGATGGTTTTGTTACAGCCGGGACAGGTGACTTCTCCGTCTCCGTCCACGCAGAAGACTTGGCCGCAGGAGCAGGTGGCGAGGCCGTATGTCGCGCCGCAGTGCGGGCAGCCGCCACCGCCTTCGAGCATGGAGGCGGCGATGGTGTTGGCATTGGCGCGTGTGTCCGACCAGTCGAAGTAGTCTTTTTCCGCCGGATAGACGCCGACGTAGCGGTACACCTGCGGCGCCTGTTTGGTGAAGAAGGGGATGTCGCCGATGTCGGGCATCCGCTCGTATTTCATCAAATATGGCAGGCGCGTTTTGGCGCAGAGGCCGGTGATGATGACGTAGTTTTCGTCCAGCGCGGCGGCAGCCATCGCGTCTTTGACGAGGCTGAGCGCCGGGCTTTCGTTTTTGTCGAGCGTCAGCGGCACGTCCACGCCAAGGCTTTTGCTTTGCGCGGAGACGGAGGAGGAGATCCAGTTGATGAAGGTGCGGAAGTCGTCTTCGTCGTTATTATCAAGACGCAGGGTGTGGTCGCTGATGCTACTCAGGGCGCCGAGGTCGGCGAAGGGGCCGATGCCGATGGTGACAAGGGTGGCGCGCCTTTGGTAGTCCCGCTGCCAGCGGGCAATGGCGGCGGCGGGGTCGTCGGTCGCCTTGCCGTCGGTCATGAGGTAGATCATGGGCTTGTAGTCGCCTTTTTGTGTGGGGCTGTTGGCGACGACGTTGTTTTTGATTTCGGCCATGACGTGTTCGAGCGCAGTGCCGAGGGAGGTACCGGAGCCGATGGGCAGGCGCGGCGGGTAGAAGGCGAAGAGTTCGGTGAGCGGCGCAATGGTGCGCGCGACACCGGCAAAGGCAATAACGCCGAGGTGCACGGTTTCAAGCGCATACGGGTCAGCACGCAGGGCTTTGATGAGGCGGTCGATGCCTTCCTGCATCTGGCGCAGGTTGTCGCCAGCCATGCTTTCGGAGATGTCGATAACGAGGTAAACGGGGAGGCGGCGCATGGGGGTTCCTTAGGGTTGGCGGAGGGCTGTTGCGGTGCGGTGGAGGAGTGCGGCACCACTGAACAGGGTCATGATGATGAGGTAGGTGGCGAGCTCAGTGTATTGCGGATGGGCGCGGGCGAGCGTCAGCCACAGCAGGGTGATGGCAAAGTTGGCGAGGTGGGCGGTGTAATCGGCGGCGAGTTCAAGCCGCGTCGGCGGGGTTTTGCGGCGCACGTCCTGCCATAGGGTAATGAGGTAGAAGAATAGGGCGGTGAGGATGGGCGGGGCGAAAAAATACGGATCTTCAACGGAATAGACGAAGCCGCTGAACATAATAATCGGGATATCCAGTCCTACCGGATTGCTGTGGTACGCAAGGCCGCACAGCACGGCAAGGAGGACGATGACAACCGCATCCTGCCACCACGGCAGCGCCGGTGACAGCGGACGGTACAGCACGAAAAAGGCGGCGAGTAGCGAATAAAAGATGGCCGGATGGATGAAAAACGGTGTGAGACGGGTGAGAATGGCGTTCAGGCGGGACATTGACGGGACGGGTGGTTAATGTTCGTGTAATGATAGCAAAGTCGCTTGCCGGAGCAGCGGGCAAAAATCCGCATCATCTGCCATTCGGGTACAAAAAAACCACCGCTGACGGTGGTTTTGTTGTTCTGGCGGAGAGGGGGGGATTCGAACCCCCGATAGAGCTATAAACTCTATACTCCCTTAGCAGGGGAGCGCCTTCAGCCTCTCGGCCACCTCTCCATTGAAAGAGGCGCGCATCATACAGGCGCTTGCCGGCAATGTAAAGCGGATGTATCAGAGCCCGTTGATACTCAACTTTGCGGCGGCGTTTTGCCGCAAGAATCCGTTACACAGGTCGAGCGTCAACAGGCAGCTTATTCGTCTGCCGCATGATCCGCAGCGGCGTCGGGATGTTCTGCCAGCGGCACAGGCGCCGGTTCGGGGTAGTAATACCAGCCACAGATGCCGAGAACGAGCCACAGCAGCGCGGGCAGCGGCGCGCAGTAACAGGCAGTGAGCCAGAGAAGTATTTGCGGCACGACGGCAGCGGCGCCGCCGAGGACGCGGAAGAAGGTGGTGTTGTTACGACCATCGGCGGCGCGCCCGGCGAGTAACGCCGCGGCGGCGATAAGCGGGAAACCGAGAGCAAACAGCACCTTGGCCCACGGGCGGTGTTCGGCTTTGCTGGCGCGGAGGTCTACGGTATTTGCGGGCGGGTAGGCACGGGTAACGAGCCAGGTGGCGGGAAGCGGTTTTTCCGGACAGTTTTGCGCGGTGTTTTCTGCCGCCTGGGTACGCAGGAAGACGGCACCGTAATCCGCACCGTCGCGCGCCCCCCGCCAGGCCCGTGCCTGGATACGGTTAAAGGCAGCGTTGTCGGCGGCGTTGACGCTGATGTAGTCCAGGGCATTAGCGAGTTCTGCCTGCAAATCGGCGATGCTTTCGCCCAGCGGGCGAAAGGCAGTACCGACGATGATGCTGACGCGGCTGCGGAAGCCGTCCGGCTTGCTGTAATAGGCGGCAAGCGGCTGCACGTCGAAATCCACCCCGGCGGCTTTGAGACGGGCGACGATAACTGCCATGCCGTTATGGTAGGGCAAGGGATGCGCCTGCCAGGCGCTGGTGCCTTCGGGATAGAGGCAGAGGCTGCCGCCGTTCTTGATTTGTGCGATGGCGGCGCGCACCGGCGAGGGTACGGCGTCGGCAGCGATACCGTAGCGGATGCGGTCTTTGTCGCGCACCACCGGAATACCGGCGAAAAAGAGGCGCAGATACCAGTGGCGCAGCAGTTGGATGGAGATGAGCGAAGGCGTATCGCCGAGGGCGGTCATGTAGATTTGCCCGTCGGTCGCGCCGTTTCTGTGGCTGAGGAGGAAGAGGGTCGGGCGACGGCTAACGCTGTCACCGCGCACGCTCACGCGGCGATAGTAGAGGGTGCGGACGAGCCAGCCGAGGAAGCGGCAGCGGCGCGGCAGAATAAGCGGCGTACTGGACATAAGCAGAAGCGGTAGTGAAGATTGGCGGATTATAGGCGCAGCCGCAGTAAGCTGAGATGTTATTTGCTGTGGCTGATTAACAGCAATGCTTATTTTTTATGTGGCTTACTTGTGGATTCTTGTGCTACATTCAGCGCGTTCGGGGGCGATCCCCTGTGGGATGCTCCGAATGCACACGCACCGTCGGCGCGTGATGCAGTTCACCACTTATAACGGGAGTCCCGCTATGTCTGCTTCAACGCATTTGCACAAATCCTTCCTCGGCCATCCGCGCCAGCTCTTCTCGCTGTTCAGCATTGAGATGTTCGAGCGCTTCTCTTTCTACGGGATGCAGGGCATCCTCATGATTTACTTGTATTACGCGGCGACCGAAGGTGGCCTCGGCATCGATAAAACCGTCGCGGGTGGCATCATGGGTGCTTATGGCGGCAGCGTGTATCTTTCCACCATTCTCGGCGGCTGGGCGGCTGACCGCGTCTTCGGCGCAGAGCGCACCCTTTTCTATTCCGGGGTGACGGTGATGCTCGGTCATATCGCGCTTGCCCTCGTGCCGGGGGTGACGGGGCTTATCTGCGGTCTGGTGCTGATAGCGCTGGGCAGCGGTGGGGTCAAGGCGTCTTCCAGCTCGATGGTCGGCTCGCTGTATGAGGATGACGCGCTGCGTCCGCTACGCGATGCCGGCTTTACGATTTTCTATTTCGGCATCAACGTCGGCGGCTTTTTCGGCCCCATCATCACCGGCTGGCTGCAAACGACGCGCGGTTTTCACTATGGCTTCGGCGCGGCTGCCATCGGTATGGCCATTGGTTTGCTGATTTACGCCATCGGTCGCCGCAATCTGCCGCGCACCGGCGCACCAAATCCGTTACCGCCGGACAGCATCAAAATCGCCATTGCCGCCGTGCTGATTGTGTCTTCCTTTATTGCCGCCGCCGTATTCTTCAAGGAACTGCGCCTGGACAACTTCGCCACCGTGCTGCTGGTCGTGGTCGTCTTCGCCGTTACCGGCTATTTCGTCCGCCTGATGAACGATGACAAAGTGGACGCTGAACACCGCCGCTATATCTTGGCCTACATCCCGCTCTTTTCCGCAATGTGCATCTTCTGGGCGCTGTGGTTCCAAATCTACACCGCCTTTACCGTCTATTTTGACGAAGTGATGCCGGCAAAACGCACCTTCGGCGATTTCGTCATCCCCGTCTCGTGGAAAGACTCGCTGCAAAGCCTGTGGGTCATCGCCTTCTCCGGCATCATGGCAGCGGTATGGACGAAACTCGGCGCACGCCAACCGAAAACGCCACTGAAATTCGCGCTATCGCTCTTTGTCCTCAGCCTGAGCTATCTCGTCTTCGTTCCCTTCCTGATGAGCGGGACGGTAATGCCGCTTTTCGTGCTGGCCCTTGCCGTGCTGTTCAACACACTCGCCGAACTCCTGCTTTCGCCGATTTCATTGTCCTTCGTCACCCGCATCGCGCCGGAACACTTCAAAACCCAGATGGTGGCGCTAAACTTCCTCAGCCTGTCGCTCGGTTTCACCCTCGGCGGCAAATACTTTTCCACCTGCTATCAGGCGGAGAATCCGGCCTCTTTCTACGTTCTGACCACACTGATCGCCATTGCTACCGGCCTCGTTCTGCTGGTGATGGTGCCGATGCTGAATAAAATGCTCAAAGGGGCGGAATAACACCCTCCCGCCGATAAAATCGCGCGGTTGCCCCGCTCAACCGCGCGCCATCCAAGCCACAAGGAATCCCCATGAACCTCTACGCCAAACGCCTCGCCACCCTGCGCCAGCTTATGCAGCAACACAACCTTGACGCCTGGGTCGCGCCTTCCGCCGACCCGCACCTCTCCGAATACCTGCCCGACCACTGGCAGACGCGGCGTTGGCTCTCCGGCTTCACCGGCTCCGTGCCGACGCTTATCGTCACCGCCGAACGTGCCGAACTGTGGGCGGATAGCCGCTACTGGGAACAGGCGACACAACAACTCGCCGGTAGCGGCATCGAATTACAAAAACTCGGCGCCGGCCGCACCCACATCGACGCGCTCGCCGACTACCTGCCGCAGGGTGCCATCGTCGGCATCGCCGCCGATATGCTCTCGCTTACCGCCAAGCGGCAGATGGAAGCGGCCTTCGCCGCGAAAAACATCCGCCTGAACCACCATCACGACCTGATGAACGAGCTCTGGCACGACCGTCCCGCGCTGCCCAAAGCGGAAATCTACCCGCATGACCCCGCCTACGTCCCCGAAAACGCCGCCGCTAAACTCGCTCGCGTCCGCGCGGCAATGCAAGAAAAAGGCGCCATGCACCACCTCATCTCCTCGCTGGACGACATCGCCTGGCTCACTAACCTGCGTGGCAGCGACGTGCCCTACAACCCCGTCTTCCTCGCCTATTTGCACATCAACGACCACGATGCCACCCTCTATGTGGACGCCGCCAAACTTAACCCCGCCGCCACCGCGACACTGGCCGCCGCCGGCATCCACGTCGCCGCTTATGAAGCCATCGCTGACGCCGTCGGCAAACTGAGCGGTAGCCTGCTGCTCAATCCGGATAAAACCGCCGTCAGTACCCTGCGCAAACTCCCCCCCGACGTTACCCTTATCGAGGCCATCAACCCCAGCACCCTTTTCAAAGCCTGCAAACACGAAGACGAAATCGCCCATACCCACGCCGCGATGGTGCAGGATGGCGTGGCGCTGTGCGGCTTCTTCGCCGAATTCGAAGCCCGCCTCGCTGCCGGTGAGCGGCTGACCGAACTCGACGTGGATAGCATCCTCCTCGCCCACCGCAGCGCGCAGCCACACTTCATCTCGCCCAGCTTCGACACCATCGCCGCCTACAACGCCAACGCTGCCCTGCCCCATTACAGCGCCACCCCGGAACACCACAGCGAAATAGGCCGCGACGGCCTGCTCCTCATCGACTCCGGCGGCCAATACCAGAACGGCACCACCGACATCACCCGTGTTATCCCCATCGGCACGCCGAGTGCCGCCATGCAGCGCGACTACACCCTCGTCCTGAAAGCGCATATTGCCCTTGCGGAAACCATCTTCCCCGACGGCATCGCCGCCCCGCTGCTGGATGCCGTCTGCCGCGCCCCGATGTGGCGCGAACAATGCAACTACGGCCACGGCACCGGTCACGGCGTCGGCTTCTTCCTGAACGTACACGAAGGGCCGCAAGTGCTTTCCTACTACGCGCCCATCCACAGCGCGAGCGGCATGAAAGCGGGGATGATCACTTCAAACGAACCCGGACTGTACCGTCCCGGCCAGTGGGGCATCCGTATCGAAAACCTCGCCGTCAACCGCCGCGTCAAAAACCCGGCGGAAACCGCCTTCGGCGACTACCTCTACTTCGAAACCCTGACCCTCTGCCCGATCGACACCCGCCTTATCGACAAAACCCTGTTGAACAAGACGGAAACCCGCTGGCTGAACGCCTACCACGCCCTTGTGCGGGAAAAACTGGCACCGCACACCACGGGAGCTGCGCACTACTGGCTCATCAAAAACACCGAGGCGATTTAAATAGCGACATCGCCGAAAAAACCATAACTCGCGTAGGGTGGGCCTTGGCCCACCGCATAAACCACCGCCATCGACTAACGTGCCTCGTAGCACAAAAAGAGGTGAACCATGAAAAAAATCCTGCTTCCAACCCTGTTCATCATGCTCGCCGCCTGCTCTGGTGAGAAAAGCAGCGAACAGAACACGGGGCGTGTCAAGCACGCGCACATCAGCGCATCTGCGTCTTCCTTTGATGTTAGGGTTGCAGGTGCTGACCCTTGCTTGAAAGAAGAGGAACAAAAGCAACCTTGTGCAGCGGTCTTGCTGAAAGACAGCGTTGCCATACCCAAATATCCTTTGAGCGACATCAAAGATGTGATGATGGTTTATGTGTACGACCCTGCCATTCATGGCGGTGTGGGTTATGCCTACCGCTATAACTGCAACATTGTTAAATCTAAAAATGACTCTGACTTGTGTCTGATTGACGCAGCAGAAGCCAACAAACTGCTCGAACCCTTCCTGCAATAAAGACACCGGAAGGCGTCAGCACACAACCCAAAGCCCGCGCTAGCGGGCTTTTCCGCAAAACCACCCGCAAAAGAGTGATATTCACGCCACCCAAGCGGAAATGCAGTGGGGGTGCAAGCGGCGCAACAAGTGAAAAACACCAGAAAACCGCCAGCATCCCGCAGCCAAAGAACATAACAAAAACAAGGACTCGTGAATTTCTGAGTAATATCCTCCGGAAAGAAAAGCGAAATTCACGTTACAAACACAGTCCACAGCGTTAAAATACACAAAACCTAACAGGAGACCCCTCATGACAGCAACACGACGTGAACATGACTTACTCGGCGAACGCGACGTCCCCGCCGACGCCTACTACGGCATCCAGACCCTGCGCGCCCTGGAAAACTTCAACATCACTGGTGTGCACCTCGACCAGTTCAGCACCTTCATCAACGCCTTCGCGCAAGTGAAAAAAGCCGCCGCCCTCGCCAACCACGAAGTCGGTGCGCTGGACGGCAAAATCAAAGACGCCATCTGCGCCGCCTGCGACGAAATCATCAGCGGCAAACTGCACGACCAATTCCTGGTGGACATGATCCAGGGCGGGGCGGGCACCTCCACCAACATGAACGCCAACGAAGTCATCGCCAACCGTGCCCTGGAAATCCTCGGCCACAAAAAAGGCGAATACGACTACTGCCACCCGAACAACCACGTCAACAAATCGCAGTCCACCAACGACGCCTACCCGACTGCTCTGCACGTCGCCCTTGACGGCTACATCGAACGCCTCATCGGCTCGCTGCAAAAACTGCACGACAGCTTCGCGCGCAAGAGCAAAGAATTTGGCGACAAACTGAAAATGGGCCGCACCCACCTGCAAGACGCCGTACCGATGACCGCCGGGCAAGAATTCAACGCCTTCACCACCATGATTGCGACCGAAATCGAGCGTCTGGACGAACCGCGCCGCCGCCTCTACGAAATGAACATGGGCGCGACCGCCATCGGCACCGGCCTGAATGCCCCGGCTGGCTACATCCCCGCCTGCGCACGCCATCTCGCCGCCGTCACCGGCAAACCGTACAAAACCGCGCAAGACCTCATCCAGGCAACGCAGGACACCAGCGCCTACGTCCACCTCTCCGGCAACCTGCGCCTGATTGCCACCCGCCTCTCGAAAATCGCCAACGACCTGCGCTTCCTCAGCTCCGGTCCGCGCGCAGGGCTGGCGAACTACATCCTGCCAGACAGACAGCCGGGCAGCTCTATCATGCCGGGCAAAATCAACCCGGTCATCCCGGAAGTCGTGAACCAGACCTGCTTCCACGTCATGGGCATAGACCACAGCATCGCGCTCGCCTCCGAAGCGGGACAACTGCAACTGAACGTGTTTGAGCCCGTCATCACCTTCAACCTCTTTACCGCGATGGTCATGCTTTCCCGCGCCTGCGAAACCTTCGCCGAAAAATGCATCGACGGCATACAGCTCAACGAAGCCCACTGCCGCGAACAAGTGCTGTCGAACATCGGCCTCGTTACCGCGCTCAACCCCTACATCGGCTACGAAAAATCCTCCGACGTCGCCAAAACCGCAAAACGTACCGGCGGCTCGGTGTACGACATCGTGCTGGAAAAAGGCTATCTCAGCAAAGACGAGCTGGAAAAAATCATCGCGCCGGAAAACATGGTTTATCCGAAATAACCCGACATCCATAGCCGCCTGCAATGGCAAGCCCCGCACAAGCGGGGCTTTTTGCTGCGATCAGGCGACGCAATGCCGTTACGATTTTTTAGATGTTTAACTATATGCGAACAATCCCTCACGGAGCCGCTTATGGAACCCCTGCCGCCGGCGGTCAGCCGGATGAATCTCGAACACCTGAAAACCTTTCACTACGTCGCGCAAAGCGGCAGTTTTACCCGGGCGGCGCAGTTACTGTTCCTCACCCAGCCCGCCGTCAGCCAGCAAATGCAAGGACTGGAAAATGCGCTGCACGTCGCCCTCTTCGACCGCTCGCGCCGCTCCATCACGCTCACCGCCGAGGGGGAAGTGCTTTATGGCTATACCCGCCGCCTCTTCGGACTTTTCGACGAAATCGGCCAAGTCTTTCAGGATCTCAGCTTGTTGCAGGCGGGCACGCTCACCCTAGCCGCCTCGGCGGTGATGGGCAGCTACTATCTGCCGCCGCTGCTACGCCGCTTTCATAAACGGTTCCCGCAAATCCGCTTCAATATCCGCATCGGCAATTCCGGACAGGTATTCGACTGGGTGGCGGGGCAGGAAGCCGAACTGGGCTTTGCCGGCCGCACGCGCCGCCCGGCGCAGGTCGAACAGACCCTGCTCTACCGCGAACCGTATGTGGTGGTCACAGCGGCGGGCTCGCCGCTACTGGATATGCACCGCCCACTGCGTCTTGACGAATTTTTGCAGGCGAGCGTGGTCGTGCGCGAAAAGGGCACGCGTACCCGCGCCAAGATTGAGGAATGGGTGAGGAAGCAGGGCGGCAAACGCGCGCCGTCAGCGCCGCTGATTACCGTCGGCAGCCTGGAAGCGGCGCGGGATCTGGTCGCAGCAGGCTTTGGCGCGGCGGCGCTGCCGCGCCTCGCGGTTACCGACGCCCTGGCGCGCGGCACGTTGATGGCGCTGGCGGTAGAAAATTTTGCCCTGAATGCGGATTACTACCTGCTCCGCCCGCGCCAGCGCAAACTCTCGCCTGCTGCCATGCAGTTTTTACACGCCTTGCCGCCGCTGGCGGAATAAATCCTGGTTTTTTATCCCCCCTTCCGGCCTTCGGCCACCTTCCCGGGTACCCATGAAAAAAATGCGAGCATTTTTTCATGGGAGCCCCGTCCCCCGCAAGCGGAGGAAGGGATTTTTCCGTGCAAAATTTGGGATTGGGCAGCACGTCAAGCGGGATAAAACCTGGGCTTACCACCAAGCGGCGTCAATACTGGCCCCGCCAAGCGGCGTAAATGCTGGACCCGTCAAACGGCGTCATTGCTGGGCCCGCCAAGCGGCACATCCGTGTGTTTCAACACATAAGCACAGCTTATACGCATTATGCTCAACAATAATTGTTGTTTTGTGAATTGATGTGGCAAACTCACCTCTGAATCCATAACAGGAGCTCATCATGGCCAAAGAAATTGAACGCAAGTTTTTGGTAATCGGCGACGACTGGCGGCAGCTCGCCAAGGGGACCCATTATCGCCAGGGGTATCTCAACAGCGCCAAGGAGCGGACGGTGCGCATCCGCACGATTGACGACAAGGCCTATCTCACGGTGAAAGGCCCGACCGTCGGTGTTACCCGTCAGGAATATGAATATGAAATCCCGCATGCCGATTGTGTGCAAATGCTGGAGAATCTCGCCGAGAAACCGATTATTGAAAAGGCGCGCTATAAGATTCCTTTCGCCGGTTTGACGTGGGAGATTGATGAATTTTTCGGCGTTAATGCCGGTTTGATTGTCGCCGAGGTGGAACTCGCCAGTGAATCGCAGGCTTTCGAGAAACCCGCCTGGGTGGGTGAAGAAATTTCATCCGATCCGCGCTATTTCAATTCCAATCTGGTCAAGAATCCTTATACAACCTGGGATAAATAGAGAGGCCGCCATGAATACGTATGCCAAGAATGTCGCCACTTCTGCCGCTGATGCCGCGAAGATTACGCCGCGCGCCGAATTCCGCGTATTCGGCAAGGATATTATCCACGGGGTGCAGCAGCATATGTGGGACGCGAAAGCGACGCTGTATGCCGCCCGCCGTATGCCCGCCGAGATTTATTTTCTCTCGGCAAAAACGGATGCCGCCAACGTCAAGGTGCGCGACAGTCTGCTCGACATCAAGCTGAAGGTCGGCGAAACGCCGGAAGGTTTTGAAATCTTCCAGCCGCGCGGCAAATTCCAGTTCCCGGTGAGTAGAGCCGATTTGCAGACGATTCTCGGTTTCCTGCAAGTCGATATTGCCCTTGATAAGGCGCAATATGAATTGGCGGAATTTGTGGCAATGGCCAAAGCGCATCCTGATTTATGCACGGTATCGGTAGAAAAGATGCGTTATGGTTTCAGTGTGGACGGCATCATCTGCGAATATGCGCAGGTATGGTTCAACGGTGCCCTGATGGAAACTGCCTGCTGTGAAAGCGAGGATTATGCGGGGATTAAATCCGCCGCTGAAAAACTGGGCATTGCCCAACTCGATAATATCAATTATCTGAAAGCCGGAAAGCAGGTCGTCGGTATGGCGTAATGCTCGCGCCGCTTACTGACCAGCGGCTTATAACTGCAATGGGATACATAAGGAGTCGATAATGGCCGATATAGACAAAACCGCATTCGACCCGCTCGATATGCGCAATTATTCGTTGGAGAAATTCAAGGAAATTAAAGCCGGGCCAATCATGCAGCGCCTGAAACTGATCGGCGTGCCGCTCGCCGTGCTGCTCTTCCTGATGTTCCAGTTGCGCTGGTGCGGCACCATCGAGCTGTTTGAAACGCAGACGAAGGTGCCGCCCGCCCATTGTTACAGTGCGATGGGCATTTTCCTCGCTTCGCTCGTCCTCTGGCTGACCGAGGCCATCCCCAATTACCTCACTTCCTTGCTGGTCATTGTCGTTGTCGTCCTCACCGGGGTGATGAAGATGCGCCCCGCCTTCGCCATGCTCGGCGAACCGGTGATGATCCTGAATATCGCCAGCTTCATCCTTGCCAGCGCTTTGGTGACGACAGGACTCGCCAAGCGGATTTCGCTCATCCTCGTGCTGCGCACCAAGGAACGGCTGACCATGCTCTTCCTCTGCTTCGTCGCGCTGAACCTGATTTTCGGCGCCTTCATCAGCGCCACTTCGGCGAAAACCGCGCTGCTGCTGCCGCTCTTCATGGTGATTTCCGCCATTTATGGCGCGACCGGCGGCACTTCACGCAACCACGTCGGGCGTAACATGGTGCTGCTCAACCTGCTCGCCAATAACGTCTCCGCCAGCGCCTTCCTCACCGGCTCCGCCGCCAACCTCCTCGCCGTCGCCATGCTGGAAAAAGCCGGGGCGCTCGTCACCTACCAGGACTGGTTCCTCGCCCTCTTCCCGCTCGCGGTGGTGCAATGCCTGGTCGCCTGGTGGACAGGTACGCGCTTCATCTTCCCGATAAAAGAAGAAGACAGCCGCCCGAAACTCGCCGGCGGTATGGCGCGGCTGCGCGCGGAATACGACAAACTCGGCAAGATTCAGGTGAAAGAAATCAAGGCCGGCGTCGTCTTCCTCATCGTGCTGGCCTTGTGGTGCACCGGCAAATGGACAGGTATCAAGGCTGAAGTCGTCGCGCTTGCTGGTGCCTGCGCCGTGCTCATGCCGTCGTTCTCCAACCTGCCCGCCATCGGCGTAATGAAATGGAACGACGCCGACATCCCCTGGCACATGATGATGTTCAGCTTCGGTGCTTATGTGCTGGGCGGCATGATGGATCAGACCGACATCGTCGGCCTCTACGTGCACCGCGCCTTCGACCACTGGAACATCGACCCGCAGGGTGCGGGCAAAGTGCTGGTCTTTGCCGTCCTCAGCGCCGTCTTCGGCTTCACCACCCTCATCAGCGAAAGCAAAACCGCGCGCACCATCATCCTCTTCCCGATCATCATCGCCATCGCCCAGCGCTACCACTGGGATCTGGTCGGCTTCTGCCTGCCGATGGGCTTCATGATCAACCAGGTTTATGTGCTCTACTTCAACTCCAAGCCTGCCAACATCAGCTACCTCACCGACCAGTACTCCACCGGCGATTCCTTCAAATACGGCATCATCCAGCTCATCCTTATCTGGATTATCCTCATCCTGTGGACGCACTACGTCATGCCGCTCATGGGCTTTAACAGCCGCTTGTGGTAAAGCATCCCCCTCTTTTACAGAGGGGGTAAAAACAGGGACAGGGCATGATCAAAGAATCCGTCAAGGCGCATGGCAAACACCAGCTTGAAATCAAGCAGAAAGTCCTCTTCGACCGCCACGCCAAAGAAATCCGCTACCGCATCGATACCTGGTTCTTCCTGCCCTCCGCCCTGCAAATCAATCCCGACTTCTATACCACCGGCGACTTCCGCCGCAGCCTGAAAAACTACGTCCGCCTGCGCCCGCCGACCGAAAAAATCGCCCACCTCAGCGAAGCGGGCGGCGCGCTTGAGATCCTCGCCGCCTGGCTCGCCGCCCACCGCGACGACCCGACGCTGACGCTAGACGATTACGAAAACACCCTGAAACGCTACGCGCTCACCTATAAACGCGCCCTGCGCCTCGCCGTCAAACTCATCGAAAAAAACCCGCAGAAAAAAAACACAGAAACCGTCAGCGCCACCCTCGCTGCCATCCGCGCCGCACTCGCTGCCTACCGTGCCCTGGCACCACTCGCCGCAGCGGCAGAGGCGCGCCTCTCTTCCGTCGCCTTCCATTACTGCGACGAATACATCACGCTGATGACCGTGCAATACCTGCGCCGCCTCGCCGCCCCTGCCGATGTGCCCGCGCGCGCCGCCATCCGAACCCTGTGGCGGGAAGAAACCGCCTACTGCCGCGCGCACTACCCGGCGAGCATGCCGAATGCCACCGGCAAGAACGAAGAAGTGCTCTACCGCTGGAGCGCCCTGAAAAAATACATCAACCGCTACCTCTACCTCGACGTGCGCCGCAAAAAAGGCAACCCGCTGCTCATGCACACCGTCTATGCGGTGGCGGCGGCGATTGCCATGATCTTCGCCACCTTCGTCGCCTTCTTCTGGCAGGGCAAATACGGCGCACTCAGCAGCAACCTCTTCATGGCCGTCGTCATCGCCTACATCTTCAAAGACCGCATGAAAGACATTGGCCGCGAACAACTGCTGCGCCTCTTCCGCAAATGGATTCCCGACCGGCGCCTGCTCATCTACCGCGACGAAAAAACCATCGTCGGTGACTGCCGCGAAAACTACCGCTTCGTCGAACACGAACTGCTACCACCGGATATCGCCGCCCTGCGTGAGCGGGGGCACTGGCTGCAACTGCTGAACGACCAGCGCGACGAAGACATCCTCCTCTACAAAAAAGACGTGACCCTGCACAACCGCCCGGCACTGTTCGAGCGCACCCAGTATTCCATCGTGGACATCACCCGCTTCAACATCGCCGACTTCCTGAAACAAATCGACAACCTCTTCGAGCCGCTGCCGCTGCCCGAAGACGAAAACGGCGACAGCCGGGGCGAACGCATCTACCACATCTACATGATCCGGCATATCGACTATGCCGGGCAGCAAGCAAGCGAGCTGGTGCGCCTGGTGGTGAATGCCGCCGGCATCAAGCGCCTGGAAATGATCCAGCCGCTGCAATTCGCTAGCGACACCGAGAATTGAAGCGACCGGCAACGGGCACAAAAAAACAGGCGACGTATTGCTACGCCGCCTGTCCCCGGAGAAAGGCATTGAATAATTACTTGGGACAACGCACCGGAATATATTCTTCCGGCAAATCGGAGTGACAACGCCAGTCCACCCCCGCGTTAGGAATCTGATACAGCTCGAAGGTAATGCTGCTGCCTTGCAGGCCGTTGTAAGCATTCTGGTTGAAACTCAGCTTGATGGCATTATCCCCTTCCACACCGATGTGGTAGTACTCGCCATCGTTGCTATAGCTGGAAGGGAAAACCTTATTGCTGCGGATGAGCGACATGACCTCGTTGCCCGCATTGCTCAAGGCAACATAGGCTTCTTCTGATTGCTGCTTGGCGCGATAATCATCGTAAAACGGCTTACCGGAAAAAAAGGCGATGGCCAAGGCCAGAGCCAGCATGCCGAGGAACAGCATCGCGCGTCCGCTGGAGAGCAGATGATCACGTGCCGTCAGACCCTTTTCCCAATCTTCCAGCTCAGCCGCCATCTGGTTATAGCGCGCCTGCTGCGCATTGCGCAGCGCTTCTTCAGAACCGTATTCCCGCCCGGTCACATCGACAAATGTCTGTTTCTTCGGTTCTGCCTGTGCCTGGATGGCAACGTAATAATCGCCACGCAGTCCCGCCGTTAGCCCCAGCTGGTCGTCATAAGCATTGCGTTTTTGCGGATCACTCAACGTCTCCTCAATCGTGTTGAGGGTTGCGGTGTAACTGCCGGCGGCGTCACGCTTGCGCAATGCACTGACAGCATTGCGTATTTCCGGGACACCGGCGGTACTGGGGACACCCAGAATGCGGTAATAATTGTGTGTCGCAGCCATAAAAACATCCTTAAAAAATTACGGCGAAAACCCTACTCGAAGCAGGTTGACGCTCCTTGTGGGCCACGGTGAGGCGTGTTAAAGGTTAAATTGTCGTGTAGAAATTGTAATAATCCGACCTGCAAAAAGCAAAGAAATTTTACCTTCCTTTAATCAAAACGCTCGTCAACGGCATCACTTGCACGCTCGGCATCACGCAGCACGTCCAGCGCAACGCGCCCTTCCACCTGCGCCCCGCAACCATCCGCACTGGCGGACAACGTGCTGCACGACATCACAAAATCAAAGCCTTCCAGCTCGGGCTGATGCTGCGGTTGACCGTAGCAGCCATACGCCTGCACCCCGGCGGCAGCCAATGCGGCATTGAATACCTCGGCAAAGTGTGCCCGCCATGTTTCATTCGCCCCGGCGCGGAAGCCTTCGGCGGGCAGCAACGCCTGCAAATCCGGCGGCAACAGCACTGCTACCTTGTCGCCCCGCCCGAAATACCAGAAACGGCGACTGAGCAGCACATGGCGTCCCACTTCTACATCGCGCCCGAAATCGCCCTCGCCATGCCCTGACCATGACGACAACGGGAAACGGCTCTGCGGCGGCCATATTGCATCGGCAGCATCCAGCACATTGTGCGGCACGCGGTTGCGCCATTCGCTGCGCGTTTTCGCTGCATACTCCGGCCACGGCAACACCTCATCGACCACAAACACGAACACTACCCGCACCTGCCCCGCATCCGCCGTGAGCCCAAGCAGCACATCATCCGGACGCGCCTGCGCACGCACCTGCGGCTGGGCAAGGGCAAACGACGCCAAATCATCCTTCACAAACGGCGCAACGCCACCATCAAAAAACACCGGAAAACTGAACAAGCGGGCTGTTTCAGAAAAAGCGAACATAAACACCTCAACAAAAGAAAACAGGCCGCATTCTACGCGCCGCCTGGGCAAAAAGCCCGTACAATGCCGGGCAAATCACAGCCAAAAACACCAACATGGACACCGCCGAAAGCCTGCGCCACTACCTCGAAACCTTTGCCGCCCGCGGCCTCAGCAGTGCGCTCAATCCGGGCGCGACCGAAGCCGACCTGAAAAACTTCGAAAGCGAACACGGCATCCGTCTGCCGGAGAGCCTTGCCAGTATCTACCGCGCCTTCAACGGGCAGATCCACGAACTCATCCCGCCGGGCGAACCGCGCTGGCTTGGTCTGGAAGAAATCTACGGCAAACAGCAAGAATGGCGCGAATTCTGCGAAACCTACTATGGCAAACACTGGCCGAACGTCCGCCTGCCGCATATCGACGCCGAAGGGTTGGCCAAAAACACCCTCTACAACCCCTTCTGGCTGCCCTTCATGGCTGATAACGAAGGCTTCTACTGCGTCGATTTCGATCCTGAAGCGGGCGGCAGCAGCGGACAAATCATCTACACCAAAATCAACACTGACCCCACCACCAGTGACATCATCCACCTCGACGACAGCTTCGCACTGTGGTTCGACAGCCACGCGCACGCCCTCGGCGCCAGCCACCACACCGTCGGCCTGACCACCCTCATCGACGAATACCTCACCTACCAGCGACTCAACCCGGCGCTCACGCTGAACCCGCCCGCCAGCCCGAACGACATCCGCATCACCGAACACATCAACGGCATCCGCTTCCCCGACAACCTCAAAACCATCTGGCACGCCTACAACGGCTACAAACATCCCACCGCCGACAACCGCGAATACTGGATCGGCCACGACGCCATCGCCACCGCGCAGGCCGCCTGGCGCGACAAACTCGCCGCCCGCCTCGGCAGCGACCCCGCCACCACCGAACGCCCCGATGCCGGAGAAAGCAGCCAGACCCAGCCCTACTACTACCACCCCATGTGGCTGCCCATCTACCAAATGGGCGACATCATCATCGCGCTCGACTACGCGCCGACCGAAGACGGCAACACGGGACAACCACTCGTCATCTACAGCGGCGAAGACTACGAAATCATCACCGACTACGACAGCTTCGACGAATGGCTCTACACCTTCCTCAGCTACACCCTCTACCCCGAAGAAAACGACGACCCGCCGCAGCTTGCCGCCGCAAACCACAGCTACCGCAGCGAAATCCGCGCGCACATTGAGCAGCACATCGGCCCCATCGCCGCTACCTTCAAGCGGGAAGAAAGCGACAGCAGCATCGACCTGCTCTGGCTGCCGCCCGGCGACGAGCACCCCTACCACGCCCTGATCACCAGCGGGCTCTCCGACCGGCCAATGGACGTCCCGGATGGCCCGCGCCGCGCCCAGCGCGAGCGCGCCGAACTGATGATCATGCTGCCGCCCGACTGGCAACTCAGCTCGAAGAACCTGCACAGCGAACAGGGCTACTGGCCGATCGTCTGGCTGTCGATGCTGGCGGACTACGCCCAGAGCCGGGACAACTGGATTGCCATCGGCAACCTCTTCCCGAACGGCAACCCGATGACACCGATCGCCGATACCCCATTCAGCGGCGTGACCATCCTGCCGCCCCTAGTCAGCCACTCGCACGACTTCGGCACCTACCGCAGCAAAGACGGCAACCGCATCAATATCTACTGCCTGATGCCGCTCTACGCCGGCGAAATTGAACTGCTCAACCGTGAAGGACTGGAAGCCCTGCTTGCCTGCTTCGACGCGCACCACATCAGCGGCGAAATTGCCGACCCGACGCGCCCGGACAGCAGCCGCTGACCCAAACCTGCCCGCCATAAGAAACCGCCCCGAAGGGCGGTTTCTTTACAGCCGATTACGCTGGCCAAAACAGCAGAGCGCCATGTTTTATAGATAAGCAGCCTGGTGATACCCGCTTGACGGGCCCAGTAACGACGCCGCTTGACGACATTCGCATCGCACAACAGCACTACGGCAGAGAGAAAAATGTAGAGACGTTGCCTGCAATGTCTCAAAAAACAAGAAGCCCGTGGTTATTCCGCTTGACGGCTCACGCTATGAGCCCAGTGTTATCCCGCTTGACGGCTCGCCATGAACCCAGGTTTTATCCCGCTTGGCGCCCTACCCTTCCCACGAACCCAGGATTTATCCCGCTTGGCACCATGCCCTGCCCACAAACCCAGCGTTTATCCCGCTTGGCGGGCCCAGTAACTACCCCGCTTAACGGGGTTTGGTGCAGGCTGATAGCTAGGATGGAGACGTTGCAGGCAACGTCTCTACAACAAACGGGCATTTATCCCGTTGATGAGGCCCGCATTTACGCCTCTTGGCGGCTGAGGTGCCAGGCGAGGCCGGTGCTGCGTTGGGTCGGGGTGTCGGCGGCGTGGCTGAGGGTCGCTGCATCGGCGTAGAGGTCAAGCGCGCCTTTGCTGCGGGTGATGCCGGTGTAGAGCAGTTCGCGACTGAGCAGGCGTTCGCTGTGCGCGTCCAGGGCCAGCGCCACGCGCGCATATTCGGAGCCTTGCGATTTGTGGATGGTGAGGGCGTAGGCATCGGCGAGGTTTGCCGGATTGAGGCGGGCGAGCGGCACGGGCTCGCGGCCGGGCAGGTGCAATTGCAGGCCGTGTGGGCTGTCGAGGCAGATGCCGGTATCGCCGTTGTAGAGTTGCTGGCGGTGGTCGTTGGCGAGGATCATCAGTGGCAGACCGTGGTAGTGGTTGTGCGTGGTGTCGAGGTGGTGCGCGCGCTGGTGCAGGAGGCGCAGTGCGGCGTTGATGCGCGCTGTGCCGAGCGCGCCGTGGTGTCCCGCGCAGAGGATGCGGTACTGGTCGTAGGCGGCGAGCAGTGTTTCCGGGTCGGCAGCGGGGTTTTGCAGCAGGGCGAGGTAGTCGCCGTAGGGCGCAAGGAGGTCGCGGTAGGTATCGGCGCTGGGCGTGGGCTGCCAGTGGATGGCGGGTGTCTGTGCGCGGTGGTTGGTTTTGGTTGTCGTCATCCCGCTGTGCGGGACACCCCCACCCCGGCCCTCCCCCGCAAGCGGGAGAGGGGGTGTTTCTTGCGGTGTGTCGTGCTGTTGTGCTTCGTCGCGGCGGGAAGGGGGGAAATCTACTGCCATCGCTTCGAGCGCAGCAACAAGGCGCGCGCCGCGTGTCTCGCCGCTGCCGAGGATGGCGGCGAGCTGGCCGATGCCGCTGTCAGCGGTGAAGCGCGCGCTTTCGTGCAGGGTGATGCGGTGTGCTTGCAGGGCGGGGTGGTGGCTGAGGTCGTGCAGGATGGCGCCGGGTTCGACGGCGGCGAGCTGGTCGGCGTCGCCGAGGAGGATGAGGCGGGTGTCGGGAGCGGTGGCGGCAAAGAGGGCGGCGGCGAGTTCGAGCGGGAGCATGGAGGCTTCGTCGATGATGATGTCGTCGTAGGGCAGGTGGCGCGCGGCGTGGTATTGGGGAACGCCGTTCGTGCCGATGCCGAGCAGGCGGTGCAGGGTGCGGGCGCGGCCAGTGGCGCGGCGGACGGCGTCTTGCGCGGCGGCGGGAAGATGGGCGGTCGCCCGCGCCAGGCTTTCTTCCATGCGGTTCGCTGCTTTGCCGGTCGGCGCGGCAAGGGCGATGCGGCGTGCGGGGTGTTCGTGCAGTTCGGCGGCGATGAGGTGGGCAAGGGTATGGGTTTTGCCGGTGCCGGGGCCGCCGTTGATGAGGGTGAGGCGGTGGCGCCGGGCGAGGGCGACGGCGTGCTGTTGTTCCGGCCGCAGGTTGGGGTCGGCGGCGGGTGCTGCCGCGTCGGCGCTTTGTCCGTCTGTGGCAAGGCGCGCGTGGATGGCGGCGGCGAGGCGGGCTTCGTTCTGATAGTTGCGGTAGTACCAAAGGCGGTCGCCGTGGCGCACCAGTGGTGTGGGCTGGCTGCCGTCACCGATGAGGCCATGCGCGGCGAGGGTTGCAAGGATGGCGGCGGTGATGGGGGGTGTGTCGGGTGACACCCCCCCTCCGCTGCTTCGCAGCACCTCCCCCCGCAAGCGGGGGGAGGGTTCTTCGCTATCCCCGGTATCATCCCCAAGTAAGCGGGGGACAGTGATGGTATGGCTGGTTTGTTTTAACCCCACCCCAACCCCTCCCCCATGGGGGGAGGGGCTTTTTCTGTGCCGCTATCTGCTAGGGAAGGAGCTCTTGCTGTGCCGCTGTCCGCCGAGTGAGGGTTTTTTTCTGTGCGGCTGTCCGCCGGGGGAGGGGTTTTGGTGCTGCTATCGGTTACGGGTGGGGCGTTTGCTGCGGTGTTGTCTTTGAGGATGGTCAGGGTGTCGCCGTTGTCGTGTGCGTCTTGCAGGGCAGTGAGGAGGACGGCGAGGCTGTCGCCACAAGCGGGGCAACCGTGCCGGGCGGCGAGGTAGTGGGCGAGTGCGTTCATGCGGTTTGGCGCGGGTAGGGGTTCTGGTAGCCGAATTCGCGGTCAAGCGCGAGGATGAAGTCGGTCGGGTAGCGGTGGCCGAGGCCGCCGTTTGTGCGGTCGGTGCTGTCCACGCCGCGCAGGTAGAGGTATTCGACGCCGCCGAGGTGGGTTTCGGGGTCGTAATCGGGCAGGCGTGTTTGCAGCAGGCGGTGTAGCGCCACTTGGTAGATGGCCGCTTGCAGCCAGTAGTGGTGGTCGTCCATCGCCTGTTTGAGCGCAGCGGCGTTGTAGGCGGCGGGGCTGTCGCCGAGGTGGTTCGATTTGTAGTCGAGGATGTAGTAGCGCCCGCCGTGCTTGTAGAGGTGGTCGATTTCGCCGCGCAGGTAGCGGTAGTGTTTGTGGTTTTTTTTGAGGCCGAGGGGGAGGCCGCAGGCGGTGAAAAGGGCGTCAATGCGGTCGATGTTGGCCGGGTCGCGGTCATCTAGGGCGAGGCTGAAGCTGTATTCGCTGCGGTGGGCGCCGCGTTTGCTTGCCGCGAGGCTGATGCCGCTTTGCGGGCACTGCGCGGCATAGATGTCCGCCAGCCATTGTTCGCAGGCGCTGAGGCCGGCGTCATCCAGCGGGATTTGCCATTCGGCGGCGTGGCGGCTGAGGGTTTGCCGCCAGTCGGCGCGGTGGTCGCCGTGGGTGTGTTCGAGGATGGCGTGCAGGTAGCTGCCCGCCGCCGGGCCGCGCGGGAAGGTGTAGCGGATGTCGGCGTCGTCAGAGGTGGGTTCCGCTGCGTTGTCGCGGGGTTCGGCAACGGCGTAGTCGGCGAGGTCGATGGCGGTGTGGTTGTCGGTGTCGCGGCTGAGGGCGGTGAAGCTGGTGCGCTGCCAGCCGTAGTAGTGTTTGCGCGGCCAGGGTTCGGCTTCGCCGTTTGGCGCGGCAGCAGGTGTTTCTGCGACGGCGGCAGGCAGGACGCGTTCGTGCTGGCTGAGGCTGACGCCTTCCGGCAGGATTTGGCTGTGCGGGCTTTCTGTCTGGCTTTGGTAGAGGGCTTCGCTGGGTTTGGCGGGGCTTTTATGGCGTTTGGCGATGATGAGCAGGTCTTCGGCGCGGGTGATGCCGACGTAGTGCAGGCGGCGGTTTTCTTCGTCTTCGTGGCGTTCGTTTTCTGTTTTGGCGTTGCCTTCGGGTTTGTACGGGCTGAGGCTGAGGCGGTCGCCGTCGCGCACGGGGTAGAGGCGGACGCCACTGTCGCGGTTGCCGCCTTTGTTGCTGCCGCCGCTGCCGGGCACAAACGACGTACAACTCCTCACCATCCACAAAGCCAAAGGCCTGCAAGCGCCCATCGTCATCCTCGCCCCCGGCGGCAGCAACAAAGGCGGCACGGTGGCCCAGTCGGCCTGGGGCGGATCGGCGAGTTGGCGTTGCCACCAGCGGCTGTAATGGGCGGGGTTTTGTTCGGGCGGGCGTTCGGCGAGCAGTTGCTGGATGTGGCGCAGGTCGAGGAGGTGGCGGTGGTTGTCGGGGTAGGGGGCAGCGGCGAGGGTTTGCCAGATGCTGTGTTTGGGGTGGTCAAGCAGCGGGGTGAGGGCGGCGAGCAGGCCGCCGCTTTGCCATTGGGCGCGGGCGCGGTTCAGGGCGGCGCGCAGGTCGGCGAGGGTGTATTCGTCTGCCGCTGCTTCGTTTTCGCCTTGTTCGATGGCGGCGAGGTGGTCGAGGTCGGCCTGGGTTTTGTTGTAGTAGGGACCGGAGAGGAGACGGTTGTGGTGGGCGCTGTTTTCGGGGTCGCGGATGGCAGCGAGCAGGTCGGCGAAGGCGCGGGCGACGCTGCCGGTAAAGAGGTTTTGTTCGTGCTGGAGTTCGCTGTCGATGCCGTGCCGGTGCAGTTTTTGTTGCAGGGTGACGAGGCCGTTGTTGCTGCGCATGAGGATTTGGATGTCGCGCGGGCGGATGCGGCTCAGGCTGCCGTCGTCGTTGCGCCGCGCGTAGGGCGAGGTTTCGGCGAGGAGTTGTGCGGTGAGGGCGGCGATTTTGTCGGTTTCTTCGTCCTGGTTCTGGCCGCTGTCCATCCAGATGAGGGGGGCGGCGATGGGATTGCCGTGGTGGTCAACGATGCGGTTTTTCAGGTTGGCGGCGCTGGCGGGGTGGTAGTGGATGTTGTCGCCGAGGCGGTCGTTGTCGTGATGGGTGTAGTGTTCGTTGTGCGCCGCGATGAGGTTGGCGGCGCTGCGGTGGTTGGTGAGGAGCTGGTGGCGGTCGGCGGGGGCAATGTGCTGTTTGAGGCGGTTGTAGTTGGCGACGTCGCCGCCGCGAAAGCCGTAGATGGCCTGTTTGGGGTCGCCGACGAGGAGGAGGAAGCTGCGCGGCGGCGCGGTATCGTCGCGCAGGTAGGTGTTTTCGAGCAGGCGCGCCTGGTCGTGGTTGAGGTCCTGGGATTCGTCCACCAGCATGACGGGGTAGCGGTGGGTGAGGTAGCGGGCGAGTGCGGCACCGTGCGGGCCTTCCAGGGCGCGGTTCAGACGGGTGATTTTGTCGTTGAAGGTGGTTTCTCCACGCTGTTCGCGGGCGGCGGGCAGTTCGGCACGGACGGCGGCAATGAGGGCGGCGGTCGCAGCGGCATCGAGGGTGTCGTGGTCGTGCTGGTGGGCGAGGGCGGCGCGCAGCAGGGTGGTGAGCGGGTGGTCGTGGTAGCGGGCGGCGAGGGCGTCGTGGCCTTTGTTGAATTTGGGGTCGAGGATGCCGGCTGCGAGGGCAGTGCAGGCGTCGTCCAGCGGGCGGTTGTCGCGTAGTTGGGCGATAAGCGCGGGCAGGGCGGCGCGGTGTTTTTTCCAGGCGGCGTCTTTGCGGGTGGCGGCAAGGAGTGCGTCGCTGTCGGTAAGTGTCTGCCAATCGGCGATGAGGGCGGGGTCAAAGTCGCGCAGGGCGGCGCGGGTAGCGGCGCTGTCGGCTGCGTCCGGCGGGGTGACGGGGGTGATGGCGGCTTCGTTGTAGCGGGTCGCGGCGGCAACGGCACCCAGGTAGGCGTCGCTGTCGTGCAGGCCGCCGCCAGCGACGAGGCGGGCGTATTCGGCGGGGTGGGCCTGGGCGAGTTCGTGGCGGATGCGGCGCAGGTGATCGTGGATGGTGTCGAGGTTGGCGCTGCTGTGTTCGTTGATTTGCAGGTGTTCGTCGCTGCCGGTTTCCAGCGCGTTTTCGATGAGCCAGCGCTGGCAGATGCTGTCGAGGGTGCCGATGGTGAGTTCGTCCAGGGCGATGCGGGTGTCTTCGATGCGGCGGTAGAGGTGGATGAGGCCGTCCAGGCCGCGTTCGCGCACGGGGGCGAGGATGAGGTGGCGGTTGGTGGGGTCGGTTTCGCCCGCGCGGTCAAGCTGTGCGCCGAGGCGGGCTGCGAGGGCGTCGTCGTCATCCAGCAGGGTTTGATCCGTCAGGTAGGCATCGGCGATGTTTTTGAGGCGCTCGCGCAAGGTGTCCAGGCGGTCGCGCACGCGGTGCTGCATTTCGGCGGCGGCTTTGCGGGTGAAGGTGGTGGCGATGATGTCACTCGGGGCGGTAGCGGTTTCGAGCAGCAGGCGCAGGATGATGCCGGTGAGCGTCCAGGTTTTGCCGGTGCCGGCAGAGGCTTCGATGAGGGCGCGGCCACGCAGGGGCAGGGTGAGGGCTGGAGGGGTGTTCATAGGGGCGGGATGATAGCATTGCCAGTCAGTCATGATTGGAGGAGGCATTATGCGGCGTTTGCGGCTGGTCGAAGCGGGGAATTTGCCCGAGAGCGGGGTATTCGGGCGCGATCTGGCCTTGCGCGATTTTCGCCGCTATTTGGGGCAGTCGCGCGATGGTTTGTGCTACGACGCCAGCGGCGGTCTGTTCCCCAACGCGTTTACCGCGCTGGCGGGAACGGTCACGGACGGGCACGACCTGCGCCTGTATTTGCCGCCCGCCTATCCGGACGGCGACCCCGATCACCGCCGCCTGCTGGATTTTGGCCTCCCCACCGACGGTTGCGCGGATTTTTTTAATGCCCGCCTGCGCCACTTCGCCTCAAATGAGATGGTGGCAACGGATGCCGCGCCGGAAGCGGAGGTGGTGCAGTTCAGCGAGGGGCCGCAGGTGTTCGTTGGGCGGCGCGGACGTGGCAAGTCATCACGTTTAGCGGCGAAGGCGCGCTGGTTGGGGGCGGAGAAACGGCTACTGGTGGTGGCGCCGTTTCGCAGCAATCTCACCCGCTTGCAACAGCTGCTGGCGGATATGGATAACGTTTTTTTCCTCTCGCCGGATGACGCACTCTTCCGTGCGCCACAAGCGGATGTTTTGCTGGTCGATGAAGCCTCTGCCGTGCCGCCCGCGCAGCTTTTGGCGCTGACGGCGCGTTTCCCGCGCTATGCGCTCGCCGCCAGTGAGGACGGCTATGAGGGACACGGGCGGGTGTTTTCCTTGCAGGTGCTGCCGCAGCTCGTCGCGCGTGATGGTGCGGAGGTCATCGTCGAGCGGCAGGCGTGGCGCTTTGCGCATGGCGACGCGCTGGAAGCGGTGCTGGATGCGGCGTTTTTGTTGCAACCGGAGCTGGGGGAGGCACCGGCTTCATGGACGGTGCGTCAGGTCGGGCGGGCAGAACTGGCGGCGGATGAGGTCTTGTTGCAGGCGGTGTTTGCCCTGCTCTTTGCCGCGCATTACCGCACCACGCCGGAGGATTTGAAACGTCTGCTGGATTTGCCGCAGCAGATGCTGTTCGTCGCCGCCGACGGTGCGCGGGTGGCGGGGGTGCTGTCGATTTTATTGGAATCGCCGCTGCCGAAGGAGCTCGCGGCGGCGGTGTTGCGCGGCGAGCGGCGACCGCAGGGGCGGCTGCTGTTGCAGCAGTTGCTCACCCGCACCCAGGAGGCGCGTTTCAACCACCCCTGGGCGCGCATCAGCCGCATCGCTGTGCATCCCGCCCTGCGGCGGCAAGGCATCGCGACGGCGCTGATTCAGGCGGCACAGGCAGCCTGCCCCGCGCCGCTAGGGGTGAGTTACGGCCACAGCGCGGAACTGGCGGCATTCTGGCAGGCGCTCGGTTTCTACGAGGTATGGCGGGCGGCGGATGGGCGCGGCCTGCGCCCGACGAGTTTGCGTCTGTGCGCTACAATGAGATTTTTGTAATCAGGAGGTTATCCATGCGCTTCAGTAACGGATTCTGTGCGCTCGCGTCCGCCCTGCTGCTCGCCGCCTGCGGCGGCAACGACGTCGCCGTGTCCATCAACGGCCCCGGCTTCACCGTCAACACCTACCACAACGGGCAGCAGCGCAACCATAACGACAACGGCGGCAACATCGGCGGCGGTGCCTTCGTGCCGCCCGGCAATATCGGCGGCGACAGTGGCACGACGACGCCCGGTGCGCAGTGGCGCCGCCTGAACGGCTTTCGCGTAACGACGGCGCGCGTCGATGGCGACGGCGTGATGCGCTATTTCCCGGGAAGCAGCGTCTGCCGCAGCTGTATCGCAACGGTTGACCGCGACAGCAGTTATACCTTCAACGGTGGCAACGGCGCCTTCCGAACCCGGACACGCGGCGGTGCCGCCCTGCTCTACCGCAACCTCTCCTACGCCACCTTCGGCAGCTTCCACGCGAGCGGCGACCGCTACCGCCATTTCCACGTCCTGCAACCGACGCCCACCGCTGCCATGCCACGTCATGGCACAGCCAGCTACGCCGGCAACGTCATCTACCGCGACAACGAAGACGGGCAAATCCGCCTCGCCGTCGATTTCGGCAGCCGTGCAGTGAGCGGCAACGTGCGCGGCCTCTCGGCGGTCGGTGGCCAGGCGCTGGACGTGCAGGGCACCATCGCCGGGAACAGCGTCAGCGGTAACGTCCACTACAACGACCGCACGCTGGAAAACCCCGTGCCGTACAGCGGCGGCGTATTGGACGCCACCTTCGCCGGGCCGAATGCGCAACACCTCGTCGGCCAGTTCAGCCTGCCGGCAGCCGTCAACCGCCAGAATCATCCCGAAACCACTGCCGTCTTCGGCGCCAACCGCGAGTAAACCATGAACTATCAGGACACCCTCGACCATCTGCACACCCAACTGCAAGAGCACGGCAAAGTTGCGCTGGAACGCTTCGCGCGCAAAGTCATCACCGCGCTGGAAACCCAGGTGCGCGACGAAGAAGTCGCGCAGGAACTCACCATCGAACAGCCGCACTACCGCCGTCTGCGCCTGCTTGTGCGCGAACAGGACTGGAACGAACGCCGCATCGGCGCCGAACTCGACAGTCTCGATCAAGTCGCCGCCGCCCTCGGTGACGATTACCCCGCCGACAATGTCGCACCGCGCAACCTCGCCTTCGCCAGCGCACTCGACTACTGGCGCAGCCTGCAAACGGACACCAGTGCCGCAACCGCCACCGCCATCGCCGCGCTCTACCTCGACAACGCCGATGACGAAGCCACCCCCAGTGCGCCGGTGGATGCAACGTGGTCCAGCCATCCGCAGATCGCCCCCGCCGTCGCGCAACTGGAAGCCTGGATTGCAGCGACAAAATAATGCTAGCGACCGTTCCGCAACCCCGCCCGGCGGGGTTTCTTATTGCCATGGCTTCTGTACCGCTGTTTCCAATAGGGCTCGCCAAAACCGTATCCGTGCTATTTGAAACGACTATACAATGCGCGCCCTTTTCACACAGACCATGAAGGACCCCCATGAAAAATCAGGCCATTCTCGCCACTCTCACCATCGCCCTGCTCACTGCCTGCGGCGGCAGCAGCAGCGACAACGACAGCGCTGCCATCCAGCCCACCGACAGCCAGCAACGCCCCAGCAGCCCGCATGACAGCAACACCCCCATCACCCAACAAGACAACAGTGGACAAACGGGCAATACTTCCTCAAACAACACCCCGGCGGATAACGGACAAACAGACAACACCGCTGACAATACCCCCCAGCAAAACCCTGACAATAACGGCCAGAACCCACCATCAAACAACAGCGCGCTGACCATCGCTCCCCGTAGCGGCGAACTGACCGGCGCCACCTACACCTTGACGACCGGGATCCTGAGCACCCCCGTTGCCCGCAATATCCGTGACCAAAGTAACCTCAGCGTTGGCCAGATCAAACTGCCCACCTTCGCAGCCAGCGAGCACAAAGGTGGCCTGCTCATCTTCAACAATATCAACGGCAAAGAAGACCTGTCCTACAACAGCTTCCAGGTCAGCGACAACAGCTACCGTTACATCCAGTTCGGCAACTTTAACTTTGACCAGAATGATGAACGCCTGTTTTTCGCGCGCGGCAACGAAACCACGCAAATGCCGGGCGGCGGCAGCGCCACTTACAGCGGCGACAGTATCCTGAACTTCCACAACAAGGACGAACAGTACCTGCGCACCGAGACCGGCACGATGAACGCCCGCGCCGACTTCGCCAAGGGCACCCTCGACCTTAGCGTCAAAACCCCGTCACACAGCGGCAGCATCACCGACGCCCACATCAACGGCAACGGCTTCCTCGGCGCC
Source organism: Cardiobacterium sp. Marseille-Q4385 (assembly GCF_916618745.1). Taxonomy (GTDB): domain Bacteria; phylum Pseudomonadota; class Gammaproteobacteria; order Cardiobacteriales; family Cardiobacteriaceae; genus Cardiobacterium. The sequence continues at coordinate 1,580,050 of NZ_OU745373.1, read as the reverse complement.
GACGAGAAAAAAACCGTCATTGGCGGTAATTTTGCCGGGCCGTTGGCTGAAGAAATCTTCGGCTCTTACAGCCACATCGACCAGGACGGCAGCACCGTGTGGGGCGGCTTTGGCGGCAAACGCCAATAACCCCACAGAAGCCCCGCCATCGGCGGGGTTTCTTATATAATCGCCCGCGCAGCCCCGCTGCACCCCCATTTCCCCTCAATTCACAGGAGAACCCTTATGGCCATCAGCCTGCAAAAAGGCGGTAACGTCAGCCTGAGCAAAGAAGCCCCCGGCATGCAAAAAATGCTCATCGGACTCGGCTGGGACGTACGCGCCACCGACGGCGCCGATTTCGATCTGGACGGCAGCGCCTTCCTCCTCGGTGCCGACGGCAAAGTCCGTAGTGACGCCGATTTCATCTTCTACAACCAGCCAAAATCTGCCGACGGCAGTGTCGCTCACACCGGCGACAACCGCACCGGTGAAGGCGAAGGCGACGATGAAGCCATCATCGTTGAGCTGAACAAAGTCCCGGCAGATGTCGAAAAAATCGCCATCGCCGTTACCATCCACGACGCCGAAGCGCGCGGCCAGAACTTCGGCCAGGTATCCAGCGCCTTCATCCGTTGCGTCAACCAGGACAACAACACCGAAGTTGCCCGCTTCGACCTCTCTGAAGATGCCTCGGTCGAAACCGCGATGATCTTCGGCGAAATCTACCGCCACAACGGTGAGTGGAAATTCAAGGCCATCGGTCAGGGTTTCAAGGGCGGCCTCGGCCCGCTGGCTAAGAATTACGGCGTCAATATCTGATTCCCCTTTGCCATAGCCAAAGCTGCCTGCGGGCAGCTTTTTTATAGTTGGATAGATAAAAAAGCGTAACAAGGCGCGTCGCCGCAGACAGTACAGGTAGTACGGCAAGGCGACGCAACGCCGTTACGATTTTTTAGATGTTTAACTATATGTGCGGGATATGGGTTTCGGTTCCGCCAAGCGGGATAAACACTGGGCTCGTCAAGCGGGGAAACCCCTCGCTTTCGCCGCCCACAAAAAAGCCCGCCGTAGCGGGCTTTCGCAAGGGCATCACAAATGCCGCAACAAATGCTCCTCCTCCGCACTGGGGGCAAACTCGCGATCCGCATAAAAATCGCGGATGACCTGAATCACCGCCTCCGTGTCATCGACCAGTGACACCAGCGCCATATCCTCGGCGGTAATCAGCCCGCCGGCGACCATCGTCGTTTCCATCCAGGCGAGCAGCCCGCGCCAGAAATCGCTGCCGACGAGAATCACCGGAATCTTGCGCGATTTCCCCGTCTGAATCAGCACCAGGATCTCCGCTAGCTCATCGAGCGTGCCGAAGCCGCCCGGCATCACCACATAAGCGTTGGCATAGCGCACGAACATCACCTTGCGCGCAAAAAAATGGCTGAACAGCAGCGAAATATCCTGAAACTCGTTTGACGACTGCTCATGCGGCAGCACGATATTTACCCCCACCGACAGCCCCTTCTCGCCCGCATACGCGCCCTTGTTCGCCGCTTCCATCACGCCGGGGCCGCCGCCGGAAACCACGGAAAACCCCGCATCCGACAGACGTTTGGCGATGTCCTGCGTCTGCTGATAGACCGGATGCTCCGGCGGGATACGCGCCGAGCCAAAAATACTCACCGACGGCGGAATCACCGCAAGCCGCGCAAAACCTTCCACAAATTCCGACACGATGCGGAATATCCGCCATGCTTCCCCTTCCATGTTCTGTCCATTCGCATGCACATCCTTCGGTGGACGACGTTTAGCCATAAATAGTCCCTCTAAAAATTGACAAAAAACCGCTGCGCCGCACAATACCGCGCACCGGAGAAAGCGCGCATTGTGCCGCAAAGCCCTATCCATACCAATCCTGACATCATCTGACTCTGTTGGCGCGCCGCCTGCTCAGCGAATGTCTGGCATTGGTATTTCATCCAAGGACACCCATGCAACACCCCGATCCCAACCATCTCGTCGTCCTCGTGGACGGCTCGTCCTACCTCTTCCGCGCCTTCCACGGCCTGCCGCCGCTCACCACCCGCGACGGCCACCCCACCGGTGCCCTGCATGGCGTCGTCAAAATGCTGGCCAAACTCTACGACGACCACCAACCCGCTTACATCGGCGTCGTCTTCGACGCCCAGGGCAAAACCTTCCGCCACGACCTCTACCCCGCCTACAAAGCGCATCGCCCGCCGATGCCGGACGACCTGCGCGCGCAAATCGAACCGCTGCACCGCCTCATCGAAGCACTCGGCTTCCCGCTTATCATCGAAGACGGTGTCGAAGCGGACGACGTCATCGGCACCCTCGCCATGCAGGCGCTGGCCCAGCACTACCAGGTCGTCATATCAAGCGGCGACAAAGACATGGCGCAACTCCTGGTTCACGCCGACATCACCCTGCTCGACACCATGAAAAACGCCATCACCACCGCCGATGACGTGGCAGCGCGCTTCAAAGTCGATGTCCTGCGCGCCGACCAGGTCATCGACTACCTCGCCCTCGTCGGCGACAGTGCCGACAACATCCCCGGCGTGCCCAAAGTCGGGCCGAAAACCGCCGCCAAATGGCTGGCCGAATACGGCAACATCGACAACCTCATCGACCACGCCAGCAAAATCCCCGGCAAAATCGGCGACAACCTGCGCGCCGGCATCCCCACCCTGCACCTCGCGCGTGAACTCGCCACCATCAACACCCGGCTCGAACTCGGCACCACCATCGCCGACCTCGCCCTGCAACCGCGCCAGCCGGACAAACTCGCCGCCCTCTGCGACACCTACGAACTCGCCAGCATCAAAGCCCAATACCTCAGCCACAGCGCGCCCGCCGCGCCGCCCGCACCCGTCGCCACCCACTACCGCGCCATCACCACCCTGGCAGAGCTGGACGCCCTCCTGCCGCAACTCGCAGACGGCTTCGCGCTCGACACCGAAACCGACAGCCTCGACTACATGCGCGCCCGCCTCGTCGGCATCAGCATCGCCGTGCAGGCGGGCGAAGCCTACTACCTGCCGCTCGCGCACCAACTCACGCCCAACCTGCCCTGGGACACCACCCTCGCCCGCCTCAAACCCATCCTCGAAAACCCCGCCATCGCCAAAACCGGCCAGCACCACAAATACGACCGCCACATCCTCGCCCACGCCGGCATCACCCTGCGCGGCATCACGGACGACACCATGCTGATGAGCTACACCATCAACAGCACCGCCACCCGCCACAACCTCGACGATCTCGCCGACTACTACCTCAACCACAAAACCACCCCCTACGAAGACCTCGTCGGCAAAGGCGCCAAACAACTCACCATCGACCAAATCCCGCTGGAAGCCGCCAGCGACTACGCCTGCGAAGACGCCGACATCACCCTGCGCCTGAAAGAACACCTTGCGCCCAAACTCGCCGCCGTGCCGCGCCTTGAAGCCCTCTACCGCGACCTCGAACTGCCGCTGGCCGAACAGCTCTACCGCATCGAAGAACGCGGCGTGCGCATCAACCCTGCTGCACTTGCCGCTCACAGCGCCGAAATCAGCGACCGCCTCGCCACCCTCGAACAACAGGCGCACGACCTCGCGGGCGAAGCCTTCAACCTCGGCTCACCCAAACAACTACAAAAAATCCTCTACGAACAACAAAACCTGCCCATCATCCGCAAAACCCCGAAAGGCCAGCCCAGCACCGACGAAGAAACCCTGGCCGAACTCGCCGAAACCCACGGCGCCGAACTGCCGCGTCTCATCCTCGAACACCGCAGCCTCGCCAAACTGAAAAGCACCTACACCGACCGCCTGCCCGAACTGGTGAACCCGCAGACGGGGCGCATCCACACCAGCTACCACCAGGCCGTCACCAGCACTGGCCGCCTCTCATCGAGCGACCCCAACCTGCAAAACATCCCGGCGCGCAGCGACGAAGGCCGCCGCATCCGCCAGGCCTTCATCGCCGCCGACGGCATGCAAATACTGGCCGCCGACTACTCACAAATCGAACTGCGCATCATGGCGCACCTCTCCGCCGACCCCGGCCTGCTCGCCGCCTTCGCCAGAGGCGACGACATCCACCGCGCCACCGCTGCCGAAATCTTTGGCGTCGCGCCGGAAGCCGTCAGCCGCGAACAGCGCCGCGACGCCAAAGCGATCAACTTCGGCCTCATCTACGGCATGAGCGCCTTCGGCCTCGCCCGCCAGCTCAACATCCCGCGCGGCCAGGCGGCGGACTACATCGACACCTACTTCGCGCGCTACCCGAAAGTGCGCGACTACATGGAAACGACGCGCGAAACCGCGCGCCGTCAGGGCTACGTCGAAACCCTCCTGGGGCGGCGCCTCTACCTGCCGGACATCAACAGCAAAAACCCGCAGCGGCGGCAGGCCAGCGAACGCCTCGCCATCAACGCGCCGATGCAGGGCAGCGCTGCCGACATCATCAAGCGCGCCATGCTCGACCTCGACCGGGCTCTCGGCAGCAGGGACGACCTGCACCTGATCATGCAGGTGCATGACGAACTCGTCTTTGAAATCGCGCCGGAAAGCACCGCCACCCTCATCCCGCAAATCAAGACACTGATGGAAAACGCCGCACAACTGAGCATCCCGCTCATCGTTGATACCGGCCTCGGCGCCAACTGGGATGAGGCGCACTGACTGCCTGGAAGACATACCGTTTTGGACTACAATCACCCTTCAGAAACCACCCGGAGAACCCATATGACGGATTTACTACACTTCGTGCATGACAAAACGCGCCCACGCAAACGCAAGGCAACATTGCCGGAGACCCCCAACCCATTAACAGCAGAAACCCTGACCAAAGCCGAACGCGGCGAAGAATTGCTTGCGGCAGAAAATGCCGAGGACCTGTTCAAAAAGCTGGGGATTTAATGCCGCTGCGACCGCTACGCACAAAACAATTTGAGCGCGACATCAAACGCTGCCAAAAGCGCGGCAAAAACATGGAAAAACTGAAAACATTGATTGTGCTGCTACTGGAAGAACAGCCACTCCCCATTCACTATCACGATCATCCACTTGGTGGGGACTGGCAGGATTGGCGTGATGCCCATATTGAGCCGGATTGGCTACTGCTCTACCGTGTAGATGATGGGGCGCTGATCTTGTCGCGCACCGGTAGCCATGCCGATTTATTCGGTTAGGAAAAATCAACCTGCCCGGGTTGGACCCGGCAACCACGCCGCTTGGCGGGGCCAGTAACGACGCCGCTTGCCGCTCCACACATAGCCCCGTCGTATATAGTGGCTTCAAATAGAAAGGAGACAAGGCGGCGCGGCGAAGACAGTACAAATAGTACGGCGAGTCGCGCCAACACCGTATCGTTTCTATTTGAAGTCACTATAATCCCCGCCTGTCCCCTTCCCTGCCCCATACCATGCGCGACCCCAAACCCGCCGCCAGCGGCGACCTTTTCCAACTCGTCAGCAATTATCAGCCCTCCGGCGACCAGCCGACCGCCATCGCCCAACTCCTCGAAGGGCTGGAAGACGGCCTCGCCAAGCAGACCCTGCTCGGCGTGACCGGCTCCGGCAAAACCTTCACCATGGCGAACGTCATCGCCCGTGCGCAGCGCCCCGCGCTCATCCTCGCGCCAAACAAAACCCTCGCTGCCCAGCTTTACGGCGAAATGCGCGAATTCTTCCCGCATAACGCCGTCGAATACTTCGTTTCCTACTACGACTACTACCAGCCGGAAGCCTACGTCCCCGCTTCGGACACCTTCATCGAAAAAGACGCCTCCATCAACGAACACATCGAACAGATGCGCCTTTCCGCCACCAAAGCCATCCTGGAGCGGCGCGACACCATCATTGTCGCCTCCGTCTCCTCCATCTACGGCCTCGGCGACCCCAGCCAGTACCGGCAAATGCGCCTGCACCTCTCCAGAGGCGAACGCATCGACCCGCACGACGTGCACACCCACCTCGCCGAGCTGCAATACACACGCAACGACATCCAGCTCGCGCGCGGCACCTTCCGCAGCAAAGGCGACACCATCGACATCATGCCCGCCGAATCCGACTGGTACGCAGTGCGCATCGAACTCTTCGACGACACCATTGAAAACATCCGCTACTTCGACCCGCTCACCGGCGAAATGCTCGACCCCGTGCCGCGCGTGACCATCTACCCGAAAACCCACTACGCCACGCCGCGCGACAACATCCTCGCCTCCATCGAACTCATCAAAGCAGAACTGCGCGAGCGCGTCGCCGCCCTTGTCGAGCAGAAAAAACTCGTTGAAGCGCAGCGCCTCGAACAGCGCACAAGATTCGACCTCGAAATGATGAACGAACTCGGCTACTGCTCCGGCATCGAAAACTACTCGCGCTACCTCTCCGGACGGCAAGCGGGCGAACCGCCACCGACCCTGCACGACTACCTGCCCGCCGACGCGCTGCTGATGATTGACGAAAGCCACGTCACCATCCCGCAGCTAAACGGCATGTACCGGGGCGACCGCTCGCGCAAAGAAACCCTAGTGGATTACGGTTTCCGCCTGCCATCCGCGCTCGATAACCGCCCGCTGCGCTTTGAAGAATTTGAGGCCATTGCGCCGCAGACCATCTACATCTCGGCCACACCGGGCGACTACGAACGCGAACACAGCGGCCAGACCGTCGAACAAGTCGTGCGCCCGACTGGCCTGCTCGACCCCGAAGTCGAAATCCGTCCGGTCGAAAGCCAGGTTGAAGACGTGCTCGGCGAAATCCGCGCCCGCGTCGCCGCTGACGAACGCGTCCTCATCACCACGCTGACCAAAAAAATGGCGGAAGACCTTACCGACTACCTGATGGAACACGACGTGCGCGTGCGCTACATCCACTCGGACGTCGGCACCGTCGAACGCATGGAAATCATCCGCGACCTGCGCCTCGGCACCTTCGACGTCCTGGTCGGCATCAACCTGCTACGCGAAGGGTTGGACATGCCGGAAGTCTCGCTGGTCGCCATCTTCGACGCCGACAAAGAAGGCTTCCTGCGCGGCGAACGCGCCCTCATCCAGACCATCGGCCGCGCCGCGCGCAACGCCAAAGGCAAAGCCATCCTCTACGCGGCGCACATCACCCGCTCCATGCAGGCAGCGATGGACGAAACCAGCCGCCGCCGCGAAAAACAGCAGGCCTACAACGCCGCGCACGGCATCACCCCGCAGACCATCCGCAAAAAAATCACCGACGTGATGGAAGGGGCACACGTTGCCATCAAAGCCAAAAAAGCGCACCGCGAGCGCGACAAAGAAACGATGCCCGCCGACCCGAAGGCCGCCGCCAAACTCATCAAACAACTCGAAAAAGAAATGCTCACCCACGCCAAGAACCTCGAATTCGAACAGGCCGCCGCCCTACGCGACCGCATCAAGCACATCGAGCAGACGGTGTATATCGAGCAGGCGTGAACATGAACCTCTATTTTGACCCGCAGCTCGCCCAAGGCTACAAAAGCCGGGCGCAAATCGTGCGCGTCCTCTCCGAAGCCTGGCTGAAAACGAACGTCTCCTGCATCAACTGCGGCGCACCGCTCATCAAAACCAGCAACAACAGCCCCGCCCGCGACTTCAACTGCACCAGCTGCCGTGAAAACTACGAACTGAAAAGCCACCGGGGCAACCATGCGCCAAACACCATCACCAACGGTGCCTACCACACCCTGCTTGCCCGCCTGCGCGCTGCCGACAATCCCAATTTCCTCATCCTCAGCTACCGCGCCGCCGATTACGCCGTGCAACAACTCACCCTTATTCCCAAACACTACCTCACCGAAGAACACATCCGCCCGCGCAAGCCGCTCACCGCCCGCGCCAAGCGCCGGGACTGGATCGGCAGCACCATTGACCTCACGCCACTACCCGCCAGCGGCAAAATCCTGCTCATCGACCGGATGCAGCCCGTTGACCGCGAAACCGTGCGCCGACAATGGCGTGTCCACCTTTTCCTGCGCGACGAAACCCCGCAGAAAACCTGGCTGCTCGCCGTCATGCGCTGCCTCGAAGAACTGCCGGATAGCTTTACCCTCGCCGACTGCTACCGCTTCGTGCCCGCGCTGCAACGCGCCTACCCCGACAACCGCAACATCGAAGCGAAAATCCGCCAACAGCTGCAAACCCTGCGCGACCGGGGACAACTCACTTTCCTCGGACGCGGGCATTACCAGAAAACCCGCCCACAGGTACCGTAACTATGCCCCTCCTCACCCTGCGTAACCGCGAACACCCCTTCCGCCTTTTCTTCCCGCTCGCCTGTCTTGGTGCCTGGGTTGCCCTCCTGCCGTGGCTGGCGCTGCTGCTCGCCCCCGCACACGCCGCTTATCCACTGCATTGGCACGCTTTTGCCTTCCTGAACCTCTGCGCCGGGGCGGGCTTTGTCGGTTTCCTCATGACCGCCCTGCCTGCCTGGACGGATGACCCTGCGCCGCGCCGCTATCACAGCACCATCCTGCTCGTCCTCTGGGCCGCTATTCTCGTCGCCCTGCCCTACCCCACGCTTGCCGCCTGGACTAGTGGCATCTTCTGGCTCTACCTCACCGCCTACACTGCGCTGCGCGTCATCCGCAACCGCAACAGCCGTCTCATCAGTTTTATCCTCGTCCTCACCCTGCTCACCACCTGCGCCATTGCCTACAGTCTGCGGCCCACAGGCGACATCCTGCACCGCATGGTGGATGTGATGCTCATCGCCGTGGCGCTGGTCAACTTCCGCGTTGGTCGCGCTATCGGCAATCAGGCGCTGGAAGACGGCGGCCACAGCACCCTGACCTTCCTGCCCAATCCCTATACCAAAAATATCAGCGCTCTCATCCTCGGCCTTTATGCCGCCGTTGCCGCTTGCGGTGCCGCCGAACCCATCCAGGGCTGGCTGGCGCTTGCCACCGCCGCTGCCTTCGCCGCCCGCCTGCAAGAATGGCACTGTCTCATGCTGCTGCGCGCGCCTTACGTCCGCGCCCATTACGCCGTCAGCCTGGCGCTGGTCGCAGGTTACACCCTGCTCGGCGTCGCCCAGCTCGGCCTACCCGCGTTCTTCAGCCCGGCGCGGCACCTACTCGCCATCAGTGCCATGCTGGCGATGGTGCTGGTCATTATGAGTATCGCCGGTATGCGCCACAGCGGTCTGGACTTGCGCTTTTATCCGGACACCCGCCTCGCCCTTGCTCTCATCCTCGCGGGCGGTATCAGCCGCTGCCTCGGTGCCCTGCTGCTGCCGAACCTCATCACCATCTACGCCATCCCCACCGCCTGCATCGCCGCTGCCTTTACCCTCTACGCCCTGCGCTACCTCGGCATCTTCCGCCGCACCGAACCGCATTGACTGCCCATGAACCGCACCCTCTTCCATCTCCACCTCGCCCTGCTTGCCGCCATCCTCGTCCTTGCCGCCTGTGCCACTCTCCGCGCTGCCGACAGCGGCAACCTGCCGCTACTCACCGCCGGCTGCCTGCTCTGGGGCTGGACGGCGTACCACTGCCGCAGTGACTGGGCGGGCAGCAATCTTTTCCTCCTCACCTGGCTTGCCTTCCCGTTGCTGAAGGACATCAACTACTATCTCCTTCCCTGGCATGCGGACGCCCTGCTCGCCACTATTGACCGCCATCTTTGGGGCGGGCGCATTCTGCCCGCCTATTTCCGCTATGAAGCGCACCCGCATCTCACCGACCTGCTCGCCGCCTGCTATTTCAGCTTCTACGCCATCGTCCTCGGCAGCGTCGCCTGGTACGCCTACACGCGGGCAACGCCGGCTGCGCGCCGCTATTTCAACGGTCTCATCTTCCTCTACAGCACGGGCTTTATTGGTTATTTCCTTCTGCCCGCTGCCGGTCCCGCCTTCACCACCCATCCCGACGGCGGCGCAAGCGGTATCATCGCGCCACCGCTTATCGCCATCATCAAGGACGGCGTTACCGGCATGGACGTCTTCCCCAGCCTGCACACCGCCCTCACCCTCTACATCACCGCCTACCTGTGGCGCGACGGCAAACGCACGGCGGCGCTCATCTGCGCCCCGCTCACTGCCGGCACCATCGTCGCCACCATCTACCTGCGCTACCATTACGGCGTGGATGTCCTCGCCGGATTTCTCCTCGCCGTTTGCGCCCTGCGTGCCGTCCGCGCAAATCCACATCCCTGTTCATAAACCGGCATCAGCCAAGGAAGCCCCATGAAAAACGCGCAAAAAGCACAAACTCTCGTCTCCGCCATCACCCACGCGATGATCGAAGCAGACTACGCCCGCATCTACCAACTGCTATTGGAACTGGACGACATCGCGCCAGACAAAGCCGTCAATGCCCTCGCCATCCTGCAAGGCGTCCTCGGCGACAACCCGCAAGCCAAGGCCGAAATCTTCGATAAATTCATTCCTGGCGGCGCGGATAAGGACAGCAAATTCGAAATCTCGTTCAGCCCCTTCAATCCGGGCAAAAAATAAAGGAACCCCCATGCCTATCTTTACCCCCACCGGAGAACAAGACCCCTTCCTGCACGTCCACCTGCGCCGTGGCGAAGAAATCTACTGCGAAAGCGACGCCATGGTCATGATGGACAACACCCTCGAACTGCGCGGGAAAATGCAGGGCGGCTTCATGAGCGCGCTGGTGCGCCGCCTCGCCAACGGTGAAAGTTTCTTCCAGCAGCACATCCGCGCCGAACGCGGCGACGGCGACTGCCTGCTCGCCCCGCTCATGCCGGGCGACCTGGAAATCCTCGACATCGGCAAAACCCAGTACAACCTGAACGACGGCGCCTATCTCGCCGCGACCAGCGGTGTCTCCCTCACCGCGCGGATGCAGAACATCGGCTCGGCGCTCTTTGCCGGCACCGGCGGCTTCCTCATCGGTCAGACGGCGGGCGAAGGGCAACTGGTGGTCAACGGCTTCGGCACCCTTTTCACCCTGGATGTCACGGCGGACAATCCGGTCATCATCGACAACGGCCACGTCGTCGCCTGGGACAGCCGCCTGCACTACGAAATCTCGGTAACCACCGGTAACAGTCGCGGCCTCATCGGCAACCTCGTCAATAGCGTGACGAGCGGCGAAGCGGTGGTGCTCAAATTCAGCGGCAACGGCAAAGTCATCCTCAGTTCGCGCAACCCGACAAGTTTCCGCGCCTGGGCCAAGGCCTAAGGACATCACATGAACGATGCGCCCCAAACCGCACTGGAAGTGCTAACGCCACCGCCGGAACTGGCAGAAGCGCTGGCGGATATCGAGCTCGACATCCCGCCGCGCAGCAAGGCGCAACGCCGTCCCGTGAACTTTGCAGATTAACCCCGCCCCAAGGAACCCCATGCAACCCCAAAAAATCGGCCTCACCGCCCTTACCGCCCTCGTCCTCAGCTCCATGATCGGCTCCGGCATCTTCAGCCTGCCGCAGAACATGGCGGAAGTCGCGGGTGCCGAAGCCCTTCTCATCGGCTGGCTCATCACCGGCGTCGGCATCATCGCCCTCGGCCTCTCCTTCTGGTACCTGTCGCGCCTGCGCCCCGATCTTGACGGCGGCATCTACGCCTACGCCCGTGCCGGCTTCGGCGAACTCGTCGGTTTCTTCTCCGCCTGGGGCTACTGGCTCTGCGCCACCATCGGCGTGACCGGCTACCTCGTTGTCGCCTTTGAAGGCATCGGCACCTTCACCGACACACCGGAGCGCATCATCTTCGGCCAGGGCAACACCTTCTACGCCTTCATGGGCGAATCCCTCATCGTCTGGGCGGTCTATTGGCTCGCCTCGCGTGGCGTGAAAGAAGCGGCGGGGGTGAACCTCATCGCCACCATCGTCAAAGTCTTCCCGCTGCTGCTCTTCATCGCCCTCGCCCTGTGGTACTTCAATGGCGCGACCTTCAACACCGATTTCAACGGCGCGACGCTGGGCACCTCCACCCTCACCCAGGTGAAGGGCACCATGCTCATTACCCTGTGGGTCTTCACCGGTGTCGAAGGCGCGGCCATCCTCTCCGCGCACGCGAAAAAGCGCAGCGACGTAGGCCTCGCCACCGTGCTCGGCATCCTCATCGCCCTGGTTCTCTACATTGCTATCACCGTACTGGCCCTCGGTATCCTGTCGCGCGCCGACATTGCCGCCCTGCCCAATCCCTCCATGGCAGGCGTGCTGCAAGCGATGATGGGCACGGCGGGGAAAATCATCATCACCCTCTGCCTCATCGTCTCCGTGCTCGCCTCCTACCTGAGCTGGATCCTCTACTCGATGGAAGTGCCCTACTACGGCGCCCAATACGGCGCCTTCCCCAAAACCCTCCTCGCACAAAACGCGCGCGGCGTGCCGCATCACTCGCTGCTTTTCTCCTGCCTGACCATCCAGATTTGCCTGCTGCTCGTACAACTGACCAGCAACAGCTACAGCACCCTGCTGAAAATCTCGACCTCGATGATCCTCGTGCCTTACCTCCTCATCGGTGCCTACCTGTTGCAAATCGCCTGGCGCGAACGCCTCACCCTGCGTATCCGCCTAACCGCCGTGCTCGCCACCCTCTACGCAGTGTGGATACTCTACGCGGCGGGCATCGAACACCTGCTGCTTGCCGCACTGCTTTACGTACCCGGCGTCGCCCTCTTTCTCTACGCGCAGACCCGTTACTTCGGCTACTTCCCGCGTCTGCGTCCCTACGAAAAAGCCATCCTGCTGCTGCTCGCGCTGCTGTTCATTCCGGCAATACGGCAGCTGCTGCACACACCCGGATAAAAACCTTTTCTTGGGGGAATCTGCCCCGCCAAGCGGGATAAATCTTGGAGTTGCGTAGGGCTGGTTTTCGCCGCCCGCAAAAAGGCATGGCGGGCTAAATCGAACTACCGCCCAGCGGCGTCAATACCGGGTTTTGTCATGTCCGCAGGACGCGGCCATAAAAAATCCTCCCGCTGGGGGAGGATTTGGCGACTGCAATGCGCAGCGGAGATTTTATAAGGGAGCGACGCCACCGCTGATGCCCCAGCTCTGCGTGCGCCCTTTTTGCTCGGTGTAGTTGTAATCGCTGACGCGGCCTGTGGCGAGCGAGATTTCCACTTCCAGCATTTGCGATTCCTGACGCGCGGTCACGGCATTGTCGCCAAGCAGTCCGCCGGCGGCGGCACCTACACTGGTAGCAATCGCCTGGCCGCTGCCGCCACCAATCTGGTGTCCGAGCACGCCGCCGAGGATGGCACCGCCAATACCCGCTGCCCCTTTCTTGATGCTGTCATCGTTGCGGTAGGCATAGACCAGTTTCTTGACGCCCAGTTTCTGGTTGATTTGTACGGAAACCGGCTCGCCGAACATGGCGCGGATTTGTGCTTCGGTAGTGACGTTGCGCTGGATGGCATTAACGTTGCCGTAGTTCAGGCGGTCGCCGTGGCTGATGCCGCAGCCGCTAAGTGCAAGGGCGAGGACTGCGGCAAGGAAGGTATGTTTGCGGTTCATGGTCAATTCTCTATGGTTGGGGAAGTCGTCGTTATCCTACGCCTTTTACTGCGCTTGCGGCATACCGCTTATTCACCCGCCGTACCAACCGTGATTTCCACGCGGCGATCGGGTTGCAAGCAGGCAATCAGCGCCGCTTTGCCCAGGCTGTCACGACAGTTACTGAGCGGGTGCGCACTGCCCAGGCCGGCGCTGCGGATGCGGCTCGCCGCGATGCCGCCACGAACGAGGTAATCACGCACGGCTTCGGCGCGCCGACGCGAGAGGTCGCGGTTGTAGGCATCGCTGCCGAGGCGGTCGGTATGTCCAGTCACGGTAATGCGCGCCGTTTTGTCAGCGGCATCAAGTTTGTGCAGCACATCTTGCAAGGCGCCAGTGGCGTCGGCTTTGAGTGTCGCCGAGTCGAAATCAAACAGCGCATCGGTTGCGAGACGGAAGGGTTGTGCCTGCTCTGCGTCATAGACGCGGGCGCAGTCTTCCGGCAACCAGTATTTGGCAGCGACGCGGTTGTCATCCCCATAGATGAGTTTCAGATGGCAAATCGCGCGGTTTTCCGGAGTGTATTCCGGGCGTTGCAGGATGTAGTTCCATTCGCGTGCGCCCCGGATTTCGCTGAAATGCGGTACATCCAGCAGGGTGAAGACGTTGGAGCGTTCCAGACCAACTTTTACGGCGGCAATCGTCGGCGACGGCAGGCGCAACGGTTCTTTGCGCCAGCTGTCTTTTTGCGTAGGCCAAACGAGTTCGCCGACGCTGCCGTCTGCGCGCACGTTTTTGCTGACGGTTGAGGTGCAGCCGGTGAGCAGGGCGGCGGTGGTGATGATGGCAAGCAGTGTGTGTTTCATGTGTTTCCCCTTTACCACTGGTAGCCCACGCCGATACTGGCGCCGGCTTCTTTGCTGTTGACGTTAGCCGCACCTTTGATGATCCAGCGACCATTGTCACTGATGGTGGAAAGACCAACGGCGACGGCAGATTGACCGTCGTAGTAGCCGCCTGCGGCGGCAACCATGCTGGCGCCGGGGCGGTAAGCCTGCGGCAGTCCGGCTGTGGCGATGGCAGACGCCACACCGGCGCGGGCGCTGTCGATGCGCTTATCCATGCGCTGGCCAAAGGCGTAGAGCTGTGCACCGTTGACGGCGTCCTGACTGTCCGGCGCAATACGGCCGGGGGCGACGTTCTGGATGGCACGGTTATTGGCATTCAGGCCGTCGGCGCTGACGTAGGTATCGCCGTTGACCGTCAGCCCGTCTTTATTGAGGCTGTTGCCGGCGATAGCGAAGCCGTCCGCGTTCATGCGCGCGTCGCCTGTCGTCACGCTGTTAAGGGTGATGTCATCAGCAAGAGCCACGTTGTAGTCATCACCATTTTTGCGCACCTGTATATTTTTACCGGCAGACACCTTGGTGTTATTCACGACCTGGGTAACACGGGTAACGTGACTGTGATTGTGGATGGTCGTACCGTTCGCCTTTTTGGCGACAGCTTTCAGCTGGGCAACGTTAACCGCATCGCTATCTTCGGAACCGGCGGCAACGTTGATAATCTGGCGGGTGTTGCCGGCATCGCCGACGGAAACGGCACCTTTGTCGCCTTTGACGGTGGCACTGATGGCTGCGACATCTGCCGCATCCGCATCGGGCATGGCATAGACTGTGCCCGTGGCCGCACTGGCGCTGTCTGTTGCGTCAGCACCTACGGGCAGGGCAGCGCGATCGGCCTTGGATGCGGACCCCAGCGCCACACCGCCATCCTCGCTCGCTCGGGCGCCGTTGCCAAGGGCCGTGCTGTCTGTTTTGGCCGCATCGGCGCTGTTGCCGAGGGCGACGGCGTTTTGTTCTTGCGCTTTGGCGGCGTTGCCTACGGCCACGGCATTTTTCGCATCATCGGCAACCGTTGCCCCATTACCGACTGCCACGGCGTTATCGGCTCTTTCACCCACACTGGCGCTGGTACCGGAAGCAAGGGAATTTACGCCTTTCGCACCGTCATTGTTGTAGTTATTCACCTGCGTCCCGTTGTCATTGACGCTGTAATAATGAGTCTGCGCTGCTTTGAGCTGGGCGACGTTGACGGCATCAGTGTCAGCGGTACCGGCGGCCACGTAATGAATCTGACGACGAATCTCCTGTCCGGGACTTACCCCGTTGGGCATGAAGGGTACGCTTTCGGCTTTACCGCCAATGCTGACCCCAGCGGCATTACTCTTGGTCGCCGCTACCGCCGCTTTATCTGCTGCATTTGCGCTTGGCATGACATAACCGGCATTACCCACAGTCAAGCCGTCCGTCGTGCTGAGTGCACCCAGCGCCACACCGAAATCAACGCTGTTTTTGCTGCTGATACCGAGGGAAGTGCCGTAGAGGGCGGTAGATTTACTCCGCGAACCCAGCGCACTTGATCCATGCCCCGTCGCCTGACTGCTCACACCAACCGCAACGGTTTGCGCTACTTCGGCGTCATTTTCAACACCAGACACGGCGCTGTCGCCGAGGGCTACCGACGATTTGCCGTAGGCCTTGGTATTGAAGCCAATCGCCGTCGCCTGCTCCCGGCTGGCGATGGCTTCGTTGCCAGTGGCGACGGTGTTTATACCCGCAGCCGAGGTATTATTGCCGATAGCGACTGAGCTGCTTCCGATGGCTCCCGGGGTACCAAAACGGTTGTTCGCATTGGTACCGATGGCAATGGATTGCCCATCCGAACGGGCATTGATGCCAATGGAGGTGGAACCCTGACCATTGGCCGTGGCATTACGACCGATAGCGGTGGCACCGGAGCCTGTACCAGTGGTTTTAGCACCCTTGCCGATAGCTACCGATTCGTTCACGGCGGCAGACGCTTTGACGCCGGCAGCGAGAGCATCGGTGCCGGTGGCGCCATCGTTGTTGTAGTTGCTACCGGTACCGGTTTCGCTGGATTTGACACTGTAGTAGTGGGTTTTCGCGGCAGCCACATTGTTATTCACGTTATTTATGGCTTGGTTGAGCTGGCTCACATTGACTGCATCGGTGCCCGCCGTGCCGGCAGCGACGTTGGTGATTTTTTTATTCTTCATATCAATGCCGCTACCGTTAATGACCGGGCCGCCGTTGTTGATGGTCAGGCTGTCCGCTGTCAAATCCGGCTTGGTGGCAATAGTAATTTCCTTGCCGCTATTGTTGATGGTGATGTTATTGCCATCTTTGAATTTCACGGTGTCATTCGGTTTAACGTTCTCGCTCGTGCCGCTATTGACCTGGACTTTCCAGCCGGCATTGGCCGTCTTATTCACGGCCTCAATGGCGTCATGCACGGTGCCCTTGCCGGTGTTGCCGACGTTAGTCATGGTGATGTTGCCGTCTTCATCTATCTTGGCATCGCCGCCCAATGTTGCAGCCGTAGTCTTGCCAACGTTGCCTAGTGCCTGCTGCGTCAGATAAAGCTGGCTGCCGTTAATAGCGTCGGTACTGGTGGCATTAATGCGACCGGCGGCCACGTTGGTGAGGGTGCGCTCCCCTCCTGCCTTGCCCACACTGACGGTAGCGATGGGGGTCTTTCCGGCAAATCCTTTGTACTTGATACCATTCACCGTCGCTTCATTGGTGCCGACGGCAGCGGCGGTTTCAGATTCAGAGCCAAGGGCTACGGCCTTGGCGTGGGTCGCTTTGGCATTGACGCCCATCGCCATTGTCTGGGTAGCCGTAGCATTGCCGCCCTGACCAATGGCAATAGCCTGAGAGCCGCTCGCTTGAGCTGCCGATGCTGCTTGGGCCGAACCGCCAATGGCCACTGAACCGGCACCGCTCGCCTTAGCATTTTGTCCGGCCGCAAAGGAATTGGTGCCGGCCGCATTGGCACTAACCCCGAAAGCCAGGGCAGCACTTCCCTCAGCCTTGGTGCGCTGGCCCATGGCAATGGAGTTGCCCCCTTTTGCGTAGGCACGTTGACCAATGGCGATGTTGTTACTCGTGGTTACCTGCGGATTACCGCTGCCCGTACCATTAGCATAAGCACCGACAGCAATGTTGTGGTCGTCCTGAATGCCCTCGGCAGCACCAGTACCAATGGCGACAATATTGGTTACCGCCTTCGTGGGGCTACCCGCATTTTTTGCGGCACCCTCCCCAATGCCCACATTGTCAAAATTGTCACTGTTGTTGGTGCCAAAGCCCGCCTGCTTGCCGATAAAGACATCCGCACGCCCGGCAGCATTCGCCTGCCAGCCTAGTGCGGTAGCATTAAGGCCGGTTGCTGTTGAATGGTCACCAAGCGCGGTTGAAGCATTGGTCGCTAGTGAATCGGATCCAACGGCAACCGCGCCATCCTTCGTCGCCTGGGCGTTAAAACCCACAGCTACTGTTTTTTGTGCAGAAGCCGTGGCTGTTTCACCAACTGCCACCGCCGATGCGCCCGAAGCCGTTGAAGCACGTCCGACGGCGACAGCGCTCCATCCACCTGCATTGGCATCATTTCCAAAAGCTGACGAAGAACCGCCGGTGGCAGCTGAGCCAGTGCCAACGGCTGTGGTATACGTATTTGTCGCCTGTGCATTGGTACCTATTGCTGTCGCCGCCTCTTCTGTCGCATTCGCGGTATTACCGACGGCGGTTGCATCCTTCTTAGCCGCCTTACTGGCCTTGCCGATCGCCATCGAATCCTGCCCCGTCGCCCTTGCCGTATTGCCCAGCGCAATCGCACCACTTTTGGTGGCCTGCACATCTGATCCTACGGCAATACTGTGCTCATCACTTGCTAGTGCACCTACTCCTGCGGCAAGTGCGTGTGTGCCTGTTGCTCCATCATTGTTGTAGTTGCCATCCGTGGAGGCACTGCCTTTGACACTGTAATAGTGCGTTTTATTGGCGTCGATTTGCTTCGCTACGGCATAAAGCTGACTGCCGTTAATGGCATCCGTGCTGGTCTTGCTGATTTCCCCCGGCGCGACGTGTTTGATTTGCCGCTCGAAATTCAGTTTGCCTACGGATACTTGATCGCCCGCCTGAATATTGGCACCACCGGCAAAATCTTTATACGTGATTCCGCCGACAGTGGCTGTGGTAACGGCTGTTGCGTTTGTTTCCGTGGTCGTCCCTGCCCCAAGTGCCACAGCGTTATCCTTATTGGCATTGGCACCAACGCCGAGAGCGGTGGATGCTAAACCACCGGCGGTGGTTTTCGTACCAAAGGCAGTGGACAGGCTGCCCTTGGCGGTCGCCTGTACACCGACAGCGACGGCGGCATCACCTGCTGCTGTGGAGACATATACCCCGTTTTTTATTTCGTCACCCGTCAACGTCTTATAAAGACCCGCTCCGTTTGTTACGGCGAATTTATCAAGGTCATCGCCACCAATAGCCACCGAGGAATTGCCTTGGGCCACCACGTTATTGCCCAGGGCCGTAGACTGATCGCCGGTGGCCTTGGTTTCGGCGCCGATGGCAATGCCCTGGCTCAACGCAGCGTTAGCCTTATAGCCGATGGCGATGGTTTCCTTATTAAGGGATTGGCTATCTCTACCAATGGCAATGGCGCCCCGCTTATGTTGTGAATGGTTACTGGAGTCGGCTTTACTACCGTTACCTACTGCTATGTCATCGGTACCACTGGCCTGGGCCGGGGTGGCCGGGTTAGGACTGATGATCAAACTGTTGGGGTTGGAGCCGTTATTTATCACCGGCGCTGCTAGGCCCGGCGCGGCAACAAAGAACAGTGCCGCAGCCAGTGCATGGCGGATAAAACGCGGTTTGCCCGCACGAGTGGATGATTTGCCGTGGACGCATGCGGTTTCCGGCACGGCGACCCAAGTGCCGAGGGCACGGTTGTAGTAAGTTTTGAAGATATGGTTCATGGGGTTTCCTGTAAAAAAGTGAATGCGAATGCGGTATTCCTTGCATTCAGCGAAAAAGCTGGTGGATTATAAGATTTTGTTTTTGCGTTATTATTTGAATTTTCCGTTCATGATATTGGGGTGGGTTGATGCGCATGACACATGCCGTCTCCCACCAACGCGCCACCCTTCGTTTGCATCCCGTTTCGCAACAAAATTTGCATGTAGCAAGTGCGATGCCAAAAAGAAACGGACGCCTTACGGCGTCCGTTTTTTATCGATATCTGGCAGGCGTCAGGGGCGATAACGCTCGACTTTTGCCGTATCTGTTGGCTCGTCCGTAGCGGGTGGTTCTCTGTTTTCGCACACGTCCTTGCAGCCGCAGGCGCGCTCGACACCAACGGCGCCCAGTCCGCCACAGCTGCCTTTGATGGGCTGGCGGCCAAAAATGACGCCGATAGCCATGCCGGCGCCGACGAGCATGAGGATGATGAATGCGACGATGAAGGTGCTCATGGTTGTTCCTCCTGTATGGCCTGGGTGAAGGCTTTGCTTCTCTGAATGAGGTAGGGTTTGTCGCCCTCGCCTGCCAAGATGAGTTCGGCAGCAAGGTTGTGCGCATCAGCAAAGACCAACGCTTTTTTGTCGCCTAGCAGCATCAGGGTGGTGGCGTAGGCATCTGCCGTCATGCAATCGCCCGCGAGAACGGTCGCGGACAAGAGACGCGAGCTATGCGATTTGCCGTCTTTCGGATCAATGATGTGGTAGGCCATTTCACCGCCTTTTTCGGCGTAGTTGCGGTAGTTACCGGAGGTTGCCATGGCTGGCAGGCGGTCATTCATCGCGATGATATTGGCCACGGCTGCACCGCTGACTAACCCGGCTTCCGGTCGCTCAATACCGACGCGCCACGGTGCGCCATATTTATTGCCTTTGCTGCGGATTTCACCACCGATTTCAACGAGGTAGTTGGGGTATCCCGCTGCATCGATGGTTTCAGCGACGACGTCCACGCCATAGCCTTTGGCGATGGATGAGAGGTCTATAAAGATTTCCGGGTCACTTTTGCTGAGTCCTTCCGCACTGAGTTGCAGCTTTTGGTAACCGACGTGTTGCAGGGCAGCGGCAATTTCCGCGTCGCTAGGCTTGTCTCGCCGCTTTTCCGGGCCAAATCCCCACAGGTTGACCAGCGGCCCGACGGTAATGTCATACACGCCTTCGCTTTCTTTGCTGATTTCCAGCGCTTTGGCGAGGACGCGGCGCAGGCCATCGCTCACAGTCTGCGGGCTGGTATTGCGGCTGTGGTTGATGCGCATCAGCTCGGAATTGTCGCGGTAGGTGGACATGCTGTCATTCACCGCTTCGAGTTCGCTCTCGATGCGCTGTTTGAGGGTATTTCTGGCAGCATCGTCAAGCTCGGCCGCGATGCTCACGTTCCAGAAGGTGCCCATGGTCTCGCCTGAAAGCCGACTCACGTTTTCGGCGCGGCTTTCGCCACAGGCCATAAGGAAAAACGCTGTTGCCAATAGCAACAGCGCTTGTTTTGTTGTGCTCGTGCGATGCACTTCAGCCTCCGAAGTTATCGAGGAGGATGTTTTCGTCTTCCACGCCGAGGTTATGCAGCATGTCGATGACGGATTTGGTCATCATCGGCGGGCCGCACATGTAGTATTCGCAGTCTTCCGGCGCAGGGTGGTTTTTCAGGTGGTTTTCATACACGACGTTGTGGATGAAGCCGGTATAGCCTGTCCAGTTGTCTTCCGGCAAGGCGTCGGAAAGCGCAACGTGCCAAGTGAAGTTCGGGAACTCTTTGGCGAGGGCATCGAAGTCTTCCTGGTAGAAGATTTCCCGCTTGGAGCGCGCGCCGTACCAGAAGGTAATTTTCCGTTTGCTATGCAGGCGCTTGAGCTGGTCGAAGATGTGCGAACGCATCGGCGCCATACCGGCACCACCGCCGATGAAGACCATTTCCGCATCGGTGTCTTTGGCAAAGAATTCGCCGAAGGGGCCAGAAATGGTGACTTTGTCGCCGGGTTTAAGGTTGAAGATGTAGCTGGACATGATGCCTGGCTTGGCTTCGGGGACTTTCGGCGGCGGGGTGGCGATACGGACGTTAAGCATGATGATGCCTTTCTCGTCCGGGTAGTTGGCCATTGAGTAGGCGCGCATGGTCGGATGCGCGTTATGCGCTTCAAGTTTGAACAGGCCGTATTTTTCCCAGTCGTCGCGGTATTCCGGAGCGATGTCAAAGTCGCTGTATTTGATGTCGTAGGCTGGGCACTCAATCTGGATGTAGCCACCCGCACGGAAAGGCACAACTTCACCTTCCGGGATCTTGAGTTTGAGTTCTTTGATGAAGGTCGCTTTGTTGTCGTTGGAGATGACGGTGCATTCCCATTTTTTGACGCCAAAGACGGATTCGTCCACTTCGACTTTCATGTTGCTCTTTACCGCAACTTGGCAGGACAGGCGTTCGCCCTCGCGTGCTTCGCGCTTGCTGATGTGGTTAAGCTCGACCGGCAGGATTTCGCCACCGCCTTCGTGTACTTTGACGACGCATTGGCCGCAGCTACCGCCGCCGCCACAAGCGGAGGAGACGTAGATTTTGTTATCCGCCAGAACATTGAGCAGTTTGCCGCCCATTGGTACGTCCAGTTCGCGTTCACCGTTAACGAGTATTTTGACGTTACCTTGCGGCACGAGGTATTTGCGCGCCAGCAGGATGATGGCGGACAGGATGATGATGAGGCCGGTGAAGATGAGTACGCCGTAGAATATTTCCATGTTTGTCCCCCTTTATAGTTGTACGCCCGAGAAGGACATAAAGCCCAGTGCCATCAGGCCGGCTATGATAAAGGTGATACCCAGCCCTTCCAGCCCTTTGGGTACGTCGGCGTAACGCATTTTTTCGCGGATGCCCGCCATTGCGATAATCGCCAGCGCCCAGCCACTGCCGCTGCCAACGCCGTAAACGACGGATTCAGCGAAGTTGTAGCTGCGCTCAACCATGAAGAGTGAACCGGCAAGGATGGCGCAGTTCACGGTGATGAGCGGCAAAAAGATACCCAGCGCCGAATATAGCGCGGGGGCATACTTGTCGAGGAACATTTCCAGGATTTGCACCGCTGAAGCAATAACGCCAATGTAGGCAATCAATCCGAGGAAGCTGATGTCCACTTCTATACCCAACATTTGCCAGAAAATGGCGTTTTCTTTCAGCAGGTAGGTATAGAGCAGGTTGTTCAGCGGAACGGTTAGGGTTTGCACGACGATAACGGCGACGCCCAATCCGGCAGCAGTGGTAATTTTTTTGGATACGGCGAGAAATGTACACATGCCCAAGAAGAAGGACAGCGCCATGTTCTCAATAAAGATGGATTTTATAAACAGGTTCAAATAGTGTTCCATAACCGCTCTCCTTAATGCCCTGTACCGCCGATAAGTATCGGTTTGGCAGCTTTGGCTTCGCTGTAATCACGCGCTTCGTTTTGTTCGGGCTTCCAGGTGCGTAGCGCCCAGATGAGCAAGCCGATAATAAAGAAGGCGCTAGGCGGTAATACCATCAGTCCGTTCGGAACATACCAACCATCCGCGCCAGAAGGCAGAATGGTGATGTCAAACCAGGTGCCTTTGCCGAAGATTTCACGGATGGTACCGACAGTGAGCAGCATGGCGCTGTATCCCAAACCGTTACCGAGACCATCAAGGAAGCTCGGCATAGGCGGATTGGACATGGCGTAGGCTTCCAGTCTGCCCATGACGATGCAGTTGGTCAGGATGAGGCTGACATATACCGAAAGCTGTTTGGACAGTTCGAAGGCAAAGGCTTTCAGTAGCTGGTCAACCACGATAACCGCCGAAGCCGCAACCGCCATCTGCACGATGATGCGGATACTGCTTGGGATGTTGTTGCGGATCATGCTGATGAACAGGTTGGAAAATGCCGTCACAAAAGTCAGACCAATGCTCATCAGGAAGGCAGTTTTCATGCTGCCGGTAACCGCCAGCGCTGAACAGATGCCAAGGACTTGCAGACCGATCGGGTTGTTGGCAAAGATCGGTGATAGCAGGATTTCTTTGTAATTGTAAGATTTGTCGCTCATGATTTATTGCTCCGTTTTTTGCCCGATTGCGGCTTGTGAAGCGTCACGCAAGTTGGCGAGGGTGATTTCGCCATTTCTGATATGGTCAACCAGCGGTTTGTAGCCTTGTTCGCCCAGCCAGAAGTTCATCATGTGTTCGACACCATTACTGGTCAGGGTAGCACCAGCAATGGCATCAACCTGGTTCTTTGCTTCGTTGCTGCGGACTTTTACCAAATCAATATGCGGGTTGCCGTTGTCGTCGTAAGGGATAATATTCGCCCATTTTTCCTGCCATTCAGGCTCGGTGATACGCGCGCCTAGCCCTGGAGTTTCTGCATGCTGGTAGAAAGTAATACCCGTCAGCGTCGGCTGTTGGTCTTTAAATGACAAGGCGGTAAAACCGTACATGGTAGACCACAGTCCGTAGCCTTGGATCGGCAGAACCAAGCGGGAAATCTGGTCCCCATCAGCAACGACATAAGCCAGCCCTTCTTTGGCAATGCGCTTGATGCCTGCTGGATCGTCAGTAAGAGCATGTCCCTCATTATCGCTTTGCGCCGCGTTGTACATATTGTAGGTCAGCGGATTTTTATCCCGTGCTGGTTCGCCAGTTTTCAGGTCAATGACCAACGGAATGATTTGTGCAAATTTTTCGTTGATTTGTTTCGTTGAAAGGCGTTCTTCCGCACCAGCCAAGCCAGCAGCACGCAAGATATTGACCTTTTTCTCGTTTTCCGCATTCTGTTTTTGGAAGCCGCGCAGCGATACGGCGGCAGTAGAGACGAACAACGAGCAGAATAGGCAGACAATGGTGGCGAATTTGAGGATGCCCAAAGCAGATTGTTTTTTCTCAGACATGGGTTCTCTCCTGACGGCGTTTGGTATTTACCCGCATTACGCAATAATCAATGACGTGAGCAAACATATTGGAGAACAGGATGGCCAGCATGATACCTTCCGGGAAGGCGGGGTTGACCACGCGGATAAGGATGGTCATTACACCAACCAGCGCGCCGAAAATATAACGTCCGGTATTGGTAACCGATGCTGTGACCGGATCCGTTGCCATAAAGAAGGTACCAAAGGCAAAGCCACCGAGGACAAAATGCCACCAAAATGGCATAGCAAACATATGGTTGGTTTCGCTGCCAATGATGTTGAACATCAGTGATGTGACGGTCGCACCAGCAAAGACGCCAACGACGATACGCCATGAGGCAACGCCGGCAAAGAGGACGATCGCACCGCCGATAAGGATAGCGAGAGTCGAGACTTCCCCGATTGAGCCCGGCATATTGCCAATGAAAGCATCCCACCAGCTCAACTGACTGCGTACTGCATCCATGCCACCTTCTGCTGCTCGGCTAAGAGCGGTAGCACCGGAATAACCATCTACGGCAACCCAAACACGGTCGCCAGATATTTGTGCCGGATAGGCGAAATAGAGGAAAGCACGAGCAGCGAGCGCGGGGTTAACAAAGTTGCGCCCGGTACCACCAAATACTTCTTTGCCCAGCACTACGCCAAAAGATATGCCGATGGCAACTTGCCAAAGCGGAATGGTCGGCGGCAGAGTGAGGGAAAAAAGGATGGATGTGACGAAAAAGCCTTCACTAACTTCATGCTTGCGCACGATACAGAAGAGGACTTCCCATGCAATCCCGACGGCAAAGGTAACAATGTAGATCGGCAGGTGTAGCTTCGCCCCGAACCACAGATTCGCCAACAGTCCAGGGTCAGCAATACCTTGCGCGTGCGCCGCCTGTGCACCAACAAAATACCAGCCGGCAAGCATCGCCGGAAATACGGCAAACCAAACAAGGATCATCACCCGTTTCAGATCTATCACATCGCGCACATGCGACGGACGAGCCGTGACAAAACGGGGGGAATATACAAAAGTTGCTGTCGCTTCGTAGAGCGGAAAGAGTTTTTCAAACTTTCCGCCTTTTTCAAACAACGGTGCAATTTTTTCAAAGAAATGTTGTTTCGCCATAATCAGCCTTCCTGCTCTATCAGGGTGAGATTCTCACGCAGAATCGCGCCGAAATCGTGTTTGCCGGGGCAGACGAAAGACATGAGAGCTAAATCTTCTTCGTCCAGTTCAAGTGCACCCAAATTGATTGCCGTATCGGTATCTTTCACAATCAGTGCTTTCACAAGCAGGGTCGGCAAGATATCAAGCGGCATAACTTCTTCGTATACACCTATAGGTACGATAGGACGAGGAGAACCGCGCAAGGAAGTATTGAACTGCATCGGACTGTTCAGGAATTTCCCGATGTAGGCGTTAGTGCGTGAGAACCAGCCGAAACCAGGTCTCAAGAAGCCAAGGAAATAGGATTCGCGCCCTTCTGGTAAAACGGTAACTTGCTGATCATAAGCGCCCAGGTAGGCAGTATCGTCATGGACTTGACGTCCAGACAGAGCCGATCCAGATATGACACGCTGTTCGCCGTCATGCAAGTTATCTGCAAGCAAGTCCATCATGGCAGTGCCACGTATGGCACGGGCAATATACGGTTTCTTCACTCCTGGACCACCAACCGCGACTAATCGTTGCATATCAAGAATGCCACTACGGAAGAATTTACCAATGGCAAGCAGGTCTTGTACACCAAGATGCCACACGGTTTTGCCAGCACCAACCGGATCAATAAAGTGAATATGGGTGCCAACCAGCCCGGCGGGATGCGGGCCGGCAAAATCATGAATTTCCAAACGGTTGAGATAGTGCGTTGGCACAGAGGTTTCGCGACGACGACAAAGGTGCACTTGTCCGCCGGAAAGGGCTTGCATGATAGCGAGACCTGTCAGCAAATCGGCATCACGCCCCTGCATGGCAAGCGCGGGATCAATCGCCAACGGATTACTATCCATCGCGTTTACAAAAATGGAATGCGGCACACTATCAATTGCCGGAATTTTGCTGAATGGTCGAGTACGGAAGGATGCCCATAAGCCGCAAGCAACCAAGTGCTTGACGATTTCTTCACGGGAGAGTTTTTTGGCTGCATCGTCACCAAAGGCTTCAAAGACCACGGCCTCACCCTCTTCGGGGCGGATAACGACGGACAACAAACGACGTTTTTCACCACGCGCAATTTTTTCGACTGTACCGGAAACAGGCGCGCAAATCAGCACTCCCGGGTTTTTCTTATCTTCGAAAAGGGGCTGTCCCAAAACAACTTTATCGCCTTCGGCGACCAGCATTGTCGGTTTCAGACCTTGATAGTCTTCACCAATAATAGCTACGTTATGTGTGGGGACGATGTCGTGAATATTGGTGCTACTGATGGCACCGGGGATGGGAAGGTCTAAACCTTTCTTAATGGATATCATGCTAACAATACCTTACCTCAGACTACGTCTTTATTTTTATTGGTGCCGACGGCGAGACTCGAACTCGCAAGGCTTTCGCCACTACCCCCTCAAGATAGCGTGTCTACCAATTTCACCACGTCGGCGGTTTTTATCGTTCCTTTTTCGCCTTGTGATTACTTGGCAGGTGTCGGAACGTCGGTATTCGAAGCAGGCGGCGGATTATCCACACCAGCGGCTGGAATGTCAAGCGCTGCTTCACTCTTTTCTGCTTCCTGGGCCACGGTTTTCTGGTTCAGGATGCTGTTATCACGGTGTACTTCGCGGTTTTGCAGGTAACCCAAAAGCAATGCACCCACGAAAAATACGACGGCAAGAAATCGCGTGGTTTTATAAAGGAAGGTGCCGGCGCCGCGTGCACCAAATACGGTACTGGATGCGCCACTGCCACCCAGTGCGCCCATACCTCCGCCACTTTTGGATTGTTGCAGCAGGATGAGCGCACAAAGAGCCAAACATGCCAGCAGGAAAATGATCTGTACCAGCTGCAAGGTCATACCATGGCTCCTACGATTTTATCGAAGACATCCGCTTGCAGGGATGCTCCGCCAACAAGGAAACCGTCTATGTCTACACCAGCAAACAGTTCAGCAGCGTTGTCAGGTTTGACGGAGCCGCCGTAGAGGATACGAACTTTGTCGGCAACGGCTGCCGCACGTTCGCTCAACAAGGCACGGATTTTGGCGTGGACTTGTTGCGCATAATCGGCGGTCGCTGCTTTACCGGTACCAATCGCCCAAACGGGTTCATAAGCGATAACGGTATCGGCGTCCACCAGTCCTGCATCCAGTACCGGATTGAGTTGGCGCAAAAGGGCGCTATCGCATTGCCCAGCTTCGTATTCTTGCAGGGACTCGCCGATGCAATAAATAACTTTCAGTCCTTGGGCTTTAAGCTGTTTCCATTTTTCAATCAGCAGTGTTTCTGTTTCGCCGTGATCGGTGCGACGTTCTGAGTGGCCGATAATGGCGTAACTCGCACCCGCTTCTTTCAGCATAGTCGCTGAAATTTCGCCAGTATGTGCACCAGATGCGTGAGCGCTGACGTCTTCACCGGCCAATTCCGCCAATCCCATCTCGTGAGCTTTGGCGAGATAGATAGCGGGCAGACCAAAGATTTTTTCAACGTTACCTTGCGGCCAGGCATGTTTGGCAAAGGCTTCGACCAAGGCAAAATCGCCGTTCATTTTCCAGTTTGCTGCTGCGATAGGTTTTCGCATGATTAATCCTCCCGAGATATGACTGCTGCCAGTTCTTCAACGATGGCGTGCAGTCGTGCTTCGTCGCTACCTTCCGCCATGACGCGGATTTTTGGTTCTGTACCGGACGGACGAAGCAGAATGCGCCCGGCATCTCCCAGTTTTTCTGTTGCCTGTTGCAGGGCTTGCTGCACGGCAGGACTGTTCACAATAGTTTTATCGGCAACCTCGACGTTTTTCATCACCTGTGTCGCCATGTGCAGGTCTTTCACCAACTCGTGCAGCGGCTCTTCCATTTCCAGCATCGCGGCCAGGACTTGCAGGGCGGCAATAATGCCGTCACCAGTCGAATTGCGATCGAGACAAATAATATGTCCGGAATTTTCCCCGCCGACGCGCGCCCGAATTTCCTGCATACATTCCAGCACGTAGCGATCGCCAACATCGGTACGGTGCAAGACGATTCCCATACGGTTCAGCGCCCGTTCCAGCCCAAGGTTGGTCATTTTTGTGCCGACGATATTGTTGAGCTGCTCGCCTTTGAAGGCGCGATACTTGGCAATGATGTAGAGAATGGCATCGCCATCGCGCAGCCGACCGTTACGATCGACCATCACCACGCGATCACCATCACCGTCAAAAGCGATACCGGCATCGGCCTGTTCGTCACGCACCCGTCGCTGCAAGGATTCTGGCGCGGTAGAACCTGCGCCTGCATTGATGTTGCAACCGTTCGGCTCGGCATTCATGACAATGACTTGTGCGCCCAGCTCGCGGAATACTTCCGGGGCGATGGGATAGGTTGCACCGTTGGCGCAGTCCACCACAATTTTCAGTTTTTCAAACGGCAGCCCAAGTGCGACTGCGTTCTTGCAGAATTCGATGTAGCGTCCACGCGCTTCGGGAATACGGTACAGCTTGCCGAGCTGCGCCGATTCCACCACCTTCATCGGCTTTTCCAGATAGCGCTCGATTTCCTGTTCGGCTTCATCGGGCAATTTGATACCGCCACGCGCGAAGACCTTGACGCCGTTGTCGCTGTACACGTTATGCGAGGCGCTGACAACGATACCGGCGGCGGCGTGAAAAGTGCGGGTGAAATAAGCGATGCCTGGGGTCGGCATCACGCCGAGCAGATGTGCATCCATACCTGCTGCCGAAAGCCCGGCGGCGATAGCGTTTTCCAGCATATAGCAGGAAATGCGGGTGTCCTTGCCGATAATGACCTTGTCGCCAGCGAACCCGTTATCGCTCAGCATCTTGCCGATAGCCCAGCCGAGATGCATGACGAAATCCGGCGTCATCGGGGGCACCCCGACCTTACCGCGCACGCCATCCGTGCCGAAATATTTCCGCCTTGTCCCGCTCATGAATGATTGTCTCCGTTACTGCACAGGCGAAGCCAGGCGTAACCCGCCAAGCTTGCGATGATAGATGCTACAAGAATGGCAATTTTAGCATTATTCAGCAGCAAATCCTCGCCCTTGAACGCCAGTTCGGAAATGAAAATGGACATGGTGAAGCCAATGCCTGCCAGAAGACCCATGCCGCAAATATGGCGGAAATTCACTCCCTGCGGCAGGCGGCCAATGCCAAGACGCACGCTCAGCCACACAGCAGAAAATACGCCGATGAACTTGCCGATCACCAGCCCCGCTACAACGCCCAGCGAGACCGGATGCGAAACCAGATTGGCGAGGGAGGATGCATTAACCGTCACTCCGGCATTAAAAAAGGCGAACAGCGGAATAATCACGAAATACACCGGATCATGCAGCGCGTGCTCGAAACGTTGCAGCGGGGCCTGCGCCTGATTGATGCCATTGTGCAGCGTATGCAGCACACCGACCAGTTTTTCTGATTCGAGAAAATCGTGCTCGCGCAGGCGATAAATATCAAACTTATCCAGTAACTTGCGCGCCTCGCGGCTGAACTCTTCCGGGTTATAAAGACGGCGTACCGGCGTCGCGAGCGCGCCCAGCACCCCGGCAATCGTCGCATGCACGCCGGAATACAGCATCAGCACCCACATCACTATCGCCACCAGCAAGAACGGCCACAATTTACGAATACCGAAACGGTTCATTGCCAGTTGCAGGACAAAACAGGCGAAAGCGGCAAGCAGCGGCGCAACATGAATCTCGGCCGTATAAAAGAGTGCTATCACCACCACCGCGCCAAGGTCATCGACAATGGCAAGCGCGACCAGAATCGTCACCAACCCGGGCGGCGCCCGCTTGCCGAGCAAAATCAGCACTGCAATGGCAAAGGCGATGTCGGTGGCCATCGGAATGCCCCAACCATGCATTCCCGAGCCGCCCCAATTAATAGCGCTATACACCAGCGCAGGGGCGACCATCCCCCCGAAGGCAGCGATAATCGGCAGTGCGGCCTGACTGGGCGAAGACAGCTCACCGACCATTATCTCGTGTTTAATTTCCAGGCCGACCAGGAAGAAAAATAACGTCATCAGGCCGTCATTCACCCAATGGTGCAATGGCATTTCCAGCGTATGCCCAGCGAAACTCACGGCCAGCGGCGTATGCAGCAAATGCTGATAAGCTTCGCCCCAAGGCGAATTGGCGATAAGCAATGCTGCGAGCGTGCAGACAATCAGCAAAATCCCGCTGGCGGAAGTGTTGCGGGTGAACGCCTCAACCGGCGTCATCAACTTGCCGAAGAGACGCTCCCAGGAATTGGCATCCTCACTGGAATGGGCGGAACGCTGAAATAAATTGTACATAGGCACCTCAACAAAACGGTGCAGCATCATAAACGAAAGCGCCGCCCGCCGTATATGCAGAACTGCATACCCGAACGCCCGCAAGGACGGGCGATGTGACTATAATGCCCGCTTTTTCCACCGCATGAACAAGGAACCGTATGACCCTGCAACACACCATTGAGGCTGCTTTCGAGCGCCGCGCCGACATCACCCCGGCCAATACCGAACCCGCCCTGCTTGCCGCCATCAACGAAGTGCTGGACGCCCTGCAACGTGGTGAACTGCGCGTCGCCGAGCCGCTGCCAGCGGGTGGCTGGCAGGTGAACGAATGGCTGAAAAAAGCCGTGCTGCTTTCCTTCCGCGTCTATGACAACCTCCCCGTTGAGCACGGCTACACCCGCTACTTCGACAAAGTGGAAAGCCGCTTTGCGCACCACGACGCTGCCCGTTTCCGAGCCGAAGGCGTGCGCGTCGTTCCGCCCGCCGTTGCCCGGCGCGGCAGCTACCTCGGCAAAGGCGTCGTTCTCATGCCGTCTTACGTCAACATCGGTGCCTACGTGGATGAAGGCACGATGGTCGATACCTGGGTCACCGTCGGTTCCTGCGCGCAAATCGGCAAAAACGTGCACCTCTCCGGCGGCGTCGGTATCGGTGGCGTCCTTGAACCGCTGCAAGCCGCACCGACCATCATTGAAGACAACTGCTTCATCGGCGCACGTTCCGAAATCGTCGAAGGTGTCGTTGTCGAAAAAGGCTCGGTCATCTCGATGGGCGTCTTCATCGGCCAGTCCACCAAAATCTACAACCGCATGACCGGTGAAATCAGCTATGGTCGCGTCCCGGCCGGTTCCGTGGTCGTCCCCGGCAGCCTGCCCGCCGCTGACGGCAGCCACAGCCTCGCCTGCGCCGTCATCATCAAACAAGTTGATGAAAAAACGCGCAGCAAGACCGGTATCAACGACCTCCTGCGTCCATAAATCCCAAGCGGGGCGCGAAAGCGCCCCTGTGGTTCGCAACCCATCCCACATAAAAAAACTAGGAAACTCATGACAACCCTTACCCTACTTGGCGACAAAAACGCCGCCATCCCGTCCGACTACGCTCCGGAAATTCTCGAAGCCTTCCCCAACAAACACCCCGGCAACGACTACCTCGTCACCCTGCACTGCCCGGAATTCACCAGCCTCTGCCCCATCACCGGCCAGCCCGACTTCGCCGCCATCCACATCGCCTACATCCCCGATACCCTGCTGGTCGAAAGCAAATCGCTGAAACTCTACCTCTTCAGCTTCCGCAACCACGGCGATTTCCACGAAGACTGCGTCAACATCATCATGAAAGACCTCATCCGCCTGATGCAGCCGAAATACATCGAAGTCTATGGCGCCTATACCCCGCGCGGCGGCATCGCCATCCACCCCTACGCCAACTACGGCCAGCCCGGCACCCGCTACGCCGAACACGCCGCTGCCCGCCTTCTGAACCGCCCGCTGACGGCATAACCGAAAGCCCCTCGCCCGCTTGCGGGAGAGAGGTTGGGGTGAGGGTATCCCGCGTCAGCGGGACCTTGCGCCCCAAAAGCCACCCCCATTCTCACCCCCCCCCACCGGAACCCCATATGCACAACACCACCTACACCTTCACTGCCGCCCAGCGCCATCACGCCCTTATCTGGCTTGCCTTCTGGCACAACGTCGTCATCGTCGCCAGCAACTACCTCGTGCAACTGCCCTTTGAAATCTTCGGCCTGAAAACCACCTGGGGCGCCTTCACCTACCCCTTCATCTTCCTCACTACCGACCTCACCGTGCGCATCTTCGGTGCCCCCCTCGCACGGCGCATCATCTTCTGCGCGACCATGCCGGCGCTCGCGCTTTCCTACCTCGTCTCCGTCCTCTTCCACGACGGCGCCTACACCGGCCTCGCAGCGCTCGCCGCTTACAACAGCTTCGTTGGCCGCATCGTCATCGCCAGCCTCTCCGCCTACCTCATCGGCCAACTGCTGGACATCACCGTCTTCAACCGCCTGCGGCAAATGCGCCTGTGGTGGATCGCGCCGACCGCCTCGGCCATCGTCGGCAATGCCATCGACACCATCGCCTTCTTCGGCATCGCCTTCTACCGCAGCACCGATCCCTACATGGCGGCGCACTGGCAGGAAATCGCCCTGGTGGACTACGGCTGGAAAATCGCCATCTGTGGCCTTTTCTTCCTGCCCGCCTACGGCATCCTGCTGCGCTACCTCACCGCCCGCCTCACCACCCTGCACCAGCACACACCCATCGCCTGCGCACAGGGCGAATAAGCGGAACAGGTAAGACATCGCCATGACTCCTTACACCGAAGAAGACTACTACCGCGATCCGGACCAACGCCGCGCGCACGATAATTACAGCCTCTTCCTCATCGGCGCGCTCATCGGCTGGCTGACCATCCCCGTGGGCAGCCTGCTCGCCTGGCGCGCGGGCAAGGTTACCGCCAGCCCTGTCCTCGCCAGCCACTACCGCTACCAGGCGGCGAGCAGCCTATGGATGCTGGCGACTATCGCTCTCGGCATCGCGGGCTACCACGTCCTGCGTTACTTCGACCCCATCGCCTGCCCCGCCGGACAAGTCTTCGCCCCGCCACGCCCCAGCACCCTCACCCTCATCGCCTATATCCTCAGCCTCTACCTCCTGTGGATCGCCCGTTTCTGGCGCGGCTACAAAATCCTGGCTGCCGGTTGTGCCATCGCCAATCCGCACACCGCCTGGCTGCCTCGCCCTGCTCCCTCCACCAACCCGTAACCCCATGCACTGGCTCACTCTCGCTTTCGCCATTCTCTGCGAAGTCTTCGCCACCACCATGCTAAAACTCAGCGACGGCTTCACCCGCCCGCTGCCGCTTCTCGGCATGACCCTCGGCTACGCCCTCTCCTTCTACGCCCTCGCGCTGACCCTGAAAACCCTGCCGCTCGGCGCAGCCTACGCCATCTGGGGCGGCGTCGGCCTCGTGCTGACCGCCGCCGTCGGGGTCGCCGTCTTTGGCGAAAAAACCGACACTGCCGGTATCATCGGCATCGCCTTTATCCTGGCCGGCCTCGTTATCCTCAACGTCTTTTCCCGCATGACCGGACACTAAGCCATGTGGCGCACCCTGAAAACCATCTGCCTCACCCTGTGGCAAGTCAAAGAAGCCTACCTCGAATTCACCAAAAGCTTTTCCAGTCAGGTGCTGCTGCTCACCATCTTCGCCGTCATCCTGCAACAGATTGAGCGGCAGGATACCCGCTGGGACCACTGGTTCATCGCTATTGCCGTTCCCTTCGGCCTCTTTTTCCTCTACGCCTACCTGGCCAACATCGCCCTCTTCTATAAAAACGCCAGGCAAACCCTGCACCGCGCCGCACGTGCGGAAGTACGCCGCCTCTGCCAGCAAAATCGTTACGCCGAAGCGCGCATGCACCTGCGCCACATCCGCAACAAACACTACCTCATCGCCCCGCTCATCATCCTGACACTGATTACCCTCGGTTCGCTCGTCATTCTTGTCCTCGCTTACCAGGCGAGCCTCTCCCTCTACCAAAACCTGCAAACCGCGCCTCCGCAGCGCTAGAGTTAAACATCTAAAAAATCGTAACGGCGTTGCGCCACCTTGCCGTACTACCTGTACTGTCTGCGGCGGCGCGCCTTGTTACGCTTTTTTATCTATTCAACTATAACCCGCCTGACGATGTTCTCTTGCACTGGCAGCAGGCAAAGAAAGATAGGGATATCACCGCTAACAACGCCCCAACAGAATTCAGGGACCAAGCGACATAAACACTGAACCCGCCAAGCGGCGTAAACACTAGTCTGGATCCGGCGGAAATAAAAACCCGCCTGGCGGCGGGTAGATTTCTCAGTGTGGCAGGCTGGCGGCGATGGCCTGGGTGAGTTGTTGCACGGCGGTGGCGGTCGCAGCAACGAGGCTGTCCGGATCGGTTGCGGTAAGCGGTATCAGGCGGCGGTATTCGTGGTTATCCGGTTTGTCGCCATCGCGGCGGGTGTTCTGCCACTGCGCGCTGAGGCGGTATTGTTTGGCCTGCACGTCGGCGATGAGTTCGCGGATTTGCAGGTCGATAAGGATGTCCGGCCGGTTGTTTTCGCCGAGCGGGTAGGTGTAGATGCGGCTATTGCCGGTAGCGTTCGCGAGTTGCTGGCGCAAGACGTCGCGCAGGTTGTCCTGGAAGGGGTAGATCCAGTGGTGGCTTTTGTCGAGGGTGATGCGCCCCACGCCGTCGTAGTAGGTGAGGTATTCGTTTTCGTAGTAGGGCGGCAGTTCGGTGAAACGGATGGCGGTCGGAGTGCCCTGGCGTTGCGGGGCGTCCGTGATTTCCGGACGCAGGCTGTGGTAGGTATCCGGCACGCCGCCGCAGGCGGTAAGCAGCAGGGCGAGGGTAATGAGCAGGGTGTGGCGCATGTTTATTCTCCCATGATGAGGACGTTTGGTTTGTCGTCGATTTTGCGCATGACGCCGTTGATGCTTTTCATGCTTTGCTGGACGGTTTTCAGGGTTTCTTGCAGGGTGTAGTAGAGGTTGCTTTCCGGACCGATGCCGTACAGGGTTTTTTCCAGCTGTTTGCCAAGGGTTTTCAGTTGCTGGTCAAATTGTTTGAGGGCGCGGTCGGTGCTGTCGCCCGCTTTTTGTACGCTGGCCAAGGTACGATCGAGTTGTTTCAGGGTTTTATCGAGGCTCGTGCCGAGGTCTTTCACCGCCTGGGTATCGAGCGCTTTTTTCAGCGCGGCAGTGGCGTCTTTGGCGTTTTCGCCGATTTCTTCCAGCGGCAGTTTTTTGACGGTGGCAACGATGGCGCCAAGGTCATCGGTGAGTTTGCTGATGCCGCCGGGGCGTGAGGGCAGGACAAGGTAGTTGCTGTAGGCGTCTTTACGGAAGCCGCCTTTTTCGTCCGGGTACTGGTTCAGGGTGATGATTTTTTCGCCGGTGATAAGGTTGCCGTTGTCCAGTGTCGCTTGCAGGCCGCCTTTGACGAGTTCGGCGATGATGTTGCGGTTTTCGCTGCCTTCCGGTTTGTTGACGCGTTCGATGCGTTCCGGCTCGATTTCGATGAGTACGGGCACGGCGGCTTTGTTGGTTTTTTCGTCGTAAAGCAGGTGGACTTCAACGACGGCGCCGATGACGATACCGCTGAAGTAGATGGCCGCGCCGGGATTCAGGCCGCGCGTGTCGTCGAAATAGACGACGTAGTACTCTTTGCGGAAGCCGGTACGCTCGGTGGTAGCGCGCTCGTTCGGGTAGAGCGTGTAGGCCGCGCCGTCTTCTGCGGGAGTATCGTTGGTGTTAAGAGTGGTCGGGGTGCTGAAGGTGATGCCGCCGCGTATCAGGGTTTCCAGGGACTGCATTTCGATGTTGGCACCGTTTGCCCCCATGTTGAAGGTGATGCCGCTCACGTTCCAGAAACGGGTGTTGGTGGTGATGAGTTTGTCGTAAGGCGCATGGATGAAGGCGGTGAGGGTGATGTGGTCGTAGCGCTCGCTGAAATGGATTTGTTCGATTTGTCCGACGCTGATGCCCCGGTAGTAGATGGCGGTGCCGACGTTGATGCCTTCGGTGCTGTCGGTTTTGAGGCGGATGCGCAGGCCTTCTTCGTCATTCTGGATTTGCGGCGCTTCTTCGAGGGCGACAAAGTAGTTGGCGCGCTCTTCTTCTTTGCCCGGACTGACGGCGATGTAGTTGCCGGAGATGAGGGTGCCGAGGCCGGTGATGCCGCCGGTGCTGATTTGCGGTTTAACGACCCAGAACTGGCTGTCTTTTTTCAAGAGCGCTTCAGCGGTGCGCTGCATTTGCGCGGTTACGATGATTTGTTTGAGGTCGTGCGAGAGGTCGATGCGGGTGATGGTGCCAACTTCGAGGTCTTTGTAGCGGATTTTGGTTTTGCCCGCGTCCAGTCCTTCGGCGCTGGTGAAGGCGATGCGGATGACGGGGCCGATTTGGCTGAGGTGCGAGTAGGCGAGCCACAGACCGATGCCGAGGGCGATGACGGGCAGGATCCAAAGGTAGCTCAGTCGGTTACGGGCGATTTCGGGTTCTTGCATGGTTGTTTCCGGTAGTTGTCCCAAAGGAGGCGGATGTCGTAGGTTTCGGTCGCCAGCATGGTGAAGATAACGACGGCAGCAAAGGCGAAGATGCCAGGCGCAGGGTTGATTTGTGCGAAGCGGCCATGCACCAGGGCGCCAAGCAGGGCGACGACGAAGACGTCAATCATCGACCAGCGGCCAACGAAGTGGATGAAGCGGTAGAGACGGGTTTGCAGGCGCGGTGGACGGCGCGGGGTTTGTCCTGAAAGAAGGTAGAGCAGCACGGCAATTTTGAAGAAGGGGGTAAAGACGCTGGCAAGGAAGATGACCAGCGCGATGCCGTAGGAACCGTGGTGCCAGAGCAGGGCGATGCTGCTCATGATGGTATCGGCCTGCGGCGGCTGGGTGAGGTAGGTGGTGTTGGTAATCGGCAGCAGGTTGGCGGGGAAGAAGAGGATGATGGCGGTCGCGAGGTAAGCCCAGGTGCGGCTGTAACTCGCGGGTTTGCGGCGGTGCAGGTGGCCGTGGCAGTGCGGGCAGCGTGTGGCGGGCGCGGTGGTAACGGTGGCACAGTCAAGGCAGAGGAGGAGGTTGTGCGCGCTCGCGGTGTTGTCAGTAGTCATAGTCATGGCGGTTTTCTTCCGGTTCGTAAGCGAGGAAGACGGCATCGCTCAGGTCAAAGCTGAGGGTGACGAAAACGGAGCAGAACATCAGCGCGCAAAATGCCCAAAATCCCGGTTCGAAGGTGACACTGGCGAGTTGCAGGATTTTGACGAGGGTGACGATGACGCCGATGAGATAGACTTCAAGCATATTCCACGGCGCCATGTGCGTCATCCAGTGCAGGAAATTGTGCGAGATGTCGTTCAGGAAGCGGTAACGGAAGCTGACGATGACCCATAGCACGGCAAGCAGATACCACAGCGGCATGACGATAATGAGCATGCAGACAATGACGCCGAGGACGTGCAGATCGTTATCAAACAGCGCCTTGATGCTGGAAAAAACGGAAATGGTGGTCGCGTCCCCGCCCATGCTGAGCGTGATGAAGGGAAAACTATTAGCGACGATGAAAAGAATGAGCGCCGTCAGCGCGTAGATAAAGGCTTTGCGGAAATCGGCGAGGCCGTCATCAATTTTGCTGCCGCAGTCGGTGCAGTAGGCATTTTCGCCGGGACGCAGGGCTTTACGCTGATAGAGGGCGTCGCAGTAGGGGCAGACGAGCAGTTCGCGGTGCAACATATTGCAGGGTCAAAAAATCCGGCACCCGTGAAGATGCCGGACGGTTGAGGGAGAAAGATTAGTTGCGGTTGAAGGCGCTGAGGATGTTCAACAGGCTGACAAAGATATTGAAGATATCCAGGAAGAGTTCCAGTGTCGCCGAGATGTAGTTGGTTTCTTCGCCTTCGATGATGCGGCTGGTGTCATAGAGGACGAAGCCGGAGAAAATGACGAGGAAAGCGGCAGAAACAGCGACACTGAGCGCAGTCATGTTAAAGAACATAGCGCCAAGGCCAGCGAGGAAAGCGACGAGCAGACCCGTGAAGAGGAAGGCGCCGAGGAAGGTGAAGTTGGTGCCGGTAAAGAGCACATAGGCGGACAGACCGAAGAAGATGATGCCAGTGCCGACCAGCGCTTTCACCACCACGCTGCCCATGCCGTAGGCGACAAACAGGTTCAGAACATTGGCGATATAGAGACCGAGGAAGCCGGTCAGGGCAAAGAGCAACACGATACCGAGACCGTTGGTACGGTTGGCACGAATAGCAATGGAGAGACCAACCAAAGCGACGATGGCAATAAGCGGATTGATACGGCCGATGTTCATCAACATGCCAGCATAAGCACACAGCGCGCTGAACAGCACGTTCATGCCGAGCAGGATGTAGGTTTGGCGCAGCACCTTGTTGCGCGCGAGGATGCCATCTTGCGAGATGGTTTCAATAGTACGGGGGGTCATGTGGTTCATGAGGACTCCTGATAGGTTGAAGGTTGAAAACAAAAAAGATTGTGGGGGAAGAACGGGGGAAAGTAAAGGGCAGAGGGCTTAACATTTGACCAGCGAACAGACGGCGATATCCCGCAGTTTGTCGCGACCGCGCAGCGCTTCGATTTCCATCAAAAATGCCGCACCGATAACCTCGGCACCCAGGCTGCGCAGCAGCTCAATACAGGCGACCATGGTGCCGCCCGTAGCAAGCACATCATCAACCATCATTACCCGTACCCCTGATTTGACGTCATCCTTGTGAACTTCAAGGGTATCCTGCCCATATTCAAGATCAAACGTAATACGGCTGACCTCACGCGGCAACTTGCCCGGCTTGCGTAGCGGGATAAAACCAATCCCCAGACGTTGCGCGAGGGCGGCGGCAAAAATAAAACCGCGCGCTTCCGGACAAGCGAGCACATCGGGGCGATGTCCCGCCTCTTCGCAAAACTGCGCCATCTCCTCAATCGCCGCCGAAAAACCGGGGCCGTCGGCAAGCAGCGGAGTGATGTCCTTGAAAATAATGCCGGCTTTCGGATAATCGGGAATATCCTTAATCAACGTGTGCCAAGACATAAAAATCCTTACAGAAAAAAGTGGAAGCCGCATTCTAGCAAAGGCTGCGGGCTTGCGTGCAGTCACGATAATCCCGACAATGCCGCGCCTTTTACACAACACACGACCATGCACACCTCACGCATCCTGCGCCGGGACGACCTGACCCTGCAAACCCTCTACGAACACAACTACTGCCTCTTCCGCCTTATCCTGCCCGAACCGCCGCCGGATGACGACTGGTACGCCCTGCACGCTTCCGGCCGCCCCGCCGCCTACCTGTGCTGCCTCAGCCAAAGCCCTTACACCAGCGACTGGCAGCTCGGCCACTACTACCCGCATAAAACACGACGCCGCTTCGCCC
The DNA here is from genome assembly GCF_916618745.1 of Cardiobacterium sp. Marseille-Q4385. GTDB lineage: Bacteria > Pseudomonadota > Gammaproteobacteria > Cardiobacteriales > Cardiobacteriaceae > Cardiobacterium. The sequence goes on along the minus strand of NZ_OU745373.1, from coordinate 1,540,447 downwards.
CCAACTACTGCATCCGTGTCTATCACGATGCCCGCCTCGCCGAAGCGCGGCTTGAGCTCAACTTGCCACTACGCGAACTGCGCGCCGCCAAACTTGCTCACAATCGTGCGCTGGCCGAATGGCTAGACTACTGCCGCCGCCACCGCTACCGCCTGCATAACACCGCCCTCACCGCCCCGCTCGATATCGCATGACACATCACCACCGCCGCCTCATCCTCGCCATCTTCGTTGCCCTCGGCCTCCTCACCCTCATCCCCGGCATCACCCTGCCGATGATGACCGTGAAAAAACTCGTCCTCGTCAAAAACACCTTCACCGTCCTCTCCGGCATCGGCGCACTACTGGCCGACAAAACCTTCGGCCTCGGCCTGCTACTGCTCGGCTTCAGTGTCATCTTCCCGCTCGGCAAATACGCGGTGATGGCAGCGTATCTCTACTACTACCCGCCTATCCCAGCAGCGCTCGCTCACTGGCAGCACTGGCTGGGCAAAATCGGCAAATTCTCCATGCTGGATGTCTTCGTCGTCGCACAAATGCTGATGATCATGAAACTCGGCTGGCTGGTTGAAGTACAAATCCACAGCGGTATCTACTGGTACAGCGCGACCGCCCTGCTCTCGCTCATCGCCGGCATCTGGATCGAGCATGACATCAAGCAGCGGATGCAGAAAGCAGGCTGATGCACGATCGTGCATTCCGTCCACTACAGCATGGACAACCATAAGGGAAACCGCCACCGCCAAGGTGGCTAGTAAAAATACGGCATGAATAATTCCGCTTGGCAGCCCCAGTGTTACGCCGCTTGGCAAACCCAGTGTTACGCCGCTTGGCGGTAAAAAGCGTCCATAAAAACAGCCGCCCGTAGGCGGCTGTTTTTATGGGGGTATTACGACGGTGTCGCATTACGGTGCATAACGATCGGCGACGTTGGAAGTTTGTGCCGGGGCACTACCACTACCTCCGCCGTAGTTGTTAGCTCCATCATCACCCTGGAAGGTGTTGGTGCCGACTTTGACAGCGCCAAATACGCCACCCCAATCACCAACTTCGTAAGCAGAACCATATTTATTGGTCGCTTTCACAGAGTTGAAGCTTCCGCCCATTTCATCAGCCTGGCTGCCGAAGAAGGCGGCACGGAAGTCTGCCTCATCGTTGCCGGGGGCGTAGGTGCGGTCGGCGGTGCCGATGACGGTATTGCCGATAACATCCCCGCTAAAGGTGACGAGTTTGTCTTTATACACGTTGGGTTTATCCAGCTGCTCCAACCAAGCGTTATAGACATCGCCGACGACTTTCTTGGTGCCGAAGTTCACGTCTGCTTCAACGAAGTTACCCAAACCAAGGGTATGTCCTGTAGCGTCATTTCTGCCACCACCATCGAAGGCATTCGGCAGGTCTTTTTGGCTATGAGTGGTACGGATACCGTGGAAGCTGTTATCGATGCCATACATCAACGCATGACCTTCGTAGCGTGCGACCTGGTTGGACGGCAAAGCCTTCATTTGTTCAATGGTGGTTTCATCCACACCACGGAAGAAGTAGTTATCAACGCTGTCGCCCGTGCCTTTCTTCTCAAACGGTGCACGCAGGAAGCCGTTCGGCAAGAGTTTGGTACCGTTCGCGGTGAGATCCAGATTGGTGGTTACCCGGCCATATTGCACTTTTTGCAGGGTAATCGGCTTCGCGCCAATGCTGTATTGGGTCGGCTTACTGTCCAGATCCGCGTAATAGCCTTGCACCGGCGTTACCAATGTGCTTTCCACTTGGGAGACAAATGAGCGGGCACCCGAATAGCTGTTCATGCTCATTGCCTTGACGGCACGATCATCCTGGTCGGCGTAAGCAAGGTGATAATGGCCAAAGATACGGGTGCTGGTCTTGTGATGATCTTTCCAGCGTGCGCCGTCGAATTTCAGCTCTTCGCCGAGGGTAGCCATTTCTTTCGGCTGGGCTTCGCCATGTTCGCGATAGCCACCGATACGAATCAAACCGTTGGTGATATCGCCGGTCGGCTGAATTTCCACGTCACGATCGCGCGCGTTCGTGCCGTGAGGTACAGTATTTTTACCCCATACCAAATCTTCGGTGCCTTCACCGCAACCGGTACCGACGGTGCCGCATTCGCTGTAATCGGTATTGATATCGACACGACGTGCACGCGGATTCCAACCTTCGCTGGTTGCCCAGTTTTCGAAGGCGCTGTCCTGGGTACTCCACCAGATCAGATTAGCGCCATATTTGTTTTCGTATTCGTGCTTGTAGCCTGGGGCACCAGGCTTCCAGATGCGCTCATCGGCAAAACGGACGACGCGGTCGTCTTCTTTCCAGCCGATATAAGGATTACCACGGAATTCACCGCGCTGGCCACCGCCTAGGTTCTCCGGTTTAATCCATTCGGCGCTGATGAGGTGCTTGACCCAACCTACATTCTCACCACCTGAATGGAGCGAGCATAAGGTTGCCCCGCCATCACATACAGTAGTACCGTCTGTCAATCTCTTATTTGCATTGAGGTTTGGCACGGATCCGTTTGCTGTGATGCCGGTATGCGCATTGTCTTCGACAGCTGGTTTTACTTCTTCAGACAGCGGTGTTGCTTCGTAGACGGTGGTGGGGCTACCGACATTTACCCAGTCATAGTGGCCAGTAGCAGGGCCTGTTGGTATCCACTGCCAACTCCTCCGCTGAACATCTATGTTGTAGGTAACCCCCCACACTTGTTTCAGCGTCCAATCCCATTCGTTCGGTACGGGATTCACCAGCGGGCGAAGGCCTTTATGCTGCCGAATAGCGGTGTATTCTTCGCGTTCCAGATAGATATGTTCGTGATCCATCGGGTTGGTATTCGGCCCGTTTATGAGGGTATCGATGGCATTATTGTTTGCTTCGTCATAGGGTCTGTTCGGATAGGCAAACAGTCCTTTTGGATATTTAGGGTAAGCGCCATTGGGATAAGGCTTACGATAATTAGAGTCCACGCCTAGACTATTCTCTGGCCCGTTGGCGCCCATGCCTTTATGTCCTTGGCGGTAGCCGTTGCTATAGGCACCCGAGTCAGCTTTATAACTTACTCTTGCACCATTCCAATCCACCAGATTGCTTTTTCTTGCCCTACCGGTTGGTCCACCGGTGGCTTGTAAGGTCGGGTCATCGGTATATCGGAATGACGCATCATCGCGATCGTTATGGCTTGGGTCTGCGGGTGTAGCGCCGTCATTACGCCATTCGGTGGCCGGGCGATGTCCACTGGCATCCGTCGGGCTGTCGTCTTCACCTTGCTTAAAACTGCCATAGCGGTCGGAATCGTTATAAATCTCCCCGGAGACATAATCTTTATTGGTACCGATGTTGGCAACGTGGCGGGAATTGTCATTGTCATTCCTTGTCGCCCAGTTTGTCCATTCCGGGTTATTGCCCCTATTTGCCAATCGGTCTTCCAGAGCTCGAAGTGTACCAACCTGATTTGTGGTGGCTTTATAGGGGTTGTTAAACAGTGGCGGTGCTGGTGGTTTAGTAAAACTTGTCCCTACCGGCCCGCCTTGATTTGCTACGTGTTCTATGCCGCGTTGCGCTGGATCTGCAGCATGGGGGTAATCGACATAGGGCTGGCGGTATTCGTAACGCGGGGTAAAGACGTGGGTGACCCGTTCACGGGTAAATTCGCCGTCTTTATCAGTGTTGTTTTGGATATGAGTGTCGATGTTATGAGTGGTGCCATCAAGACGGTTATTCGGGTCACTGAATTTAGCTGAACCTACTTGTTTGAACGCCCCTGCGAGGACATCCACGTTTTTGAAGTTTTCTACCTGCAAGCTGTCGTCTTCACGCGGCTTGCCTGCAGCGGTTAGCGGCTCAACATCGGTGCCACCTGCAAATTGGGCACGGACGGCTTCACCATCTTTATAGTCGAGGTCTCGGCGTGCAAGGACGATGTTGGTCAGTTTCGGGTTCTGTTCGTTCAGGGAAACGCCAAGAAGCGGTGTGGCGGATGCCATTTGTTCGGGGTTGTTAGCGCGATCGTATCCTGAGCCATCACGGCGGATGTATTGCAGCCCGCCGACGGTGCTTTCTTTGCTGAGGTCGCGGTTATCAACCACATGGGTATCGGTGGGGTCAACCACACCTTTGTCGTCGCGCCCGGCCTGGTTATTGTTATTATCCGGCTGCGGGGTTGGAGCCGGCGTCGGATCAACGTGAGGCGGCGGCGTAGTCGCATCATCGCTGCCACCGCAAGCGGCGGTACCGAGAGCGATGAGGACGGCGATAGTCAAGTTGTTTAGTTTCATTGTGTCCTTCCATTCGATTAGGGGTATCCCGGATTGTTACGGGTTTCGGTTTGAACGTCTGCGAGCGACGCAGAGGTTCGTTTTGCGCTGTCCGTTATTGGGTTTCAACAGCAGAGCTCACTTTAGATTTCGTGTTGCCCTGTTTTGGCTGCAGACGCCGCCAATCCCAAGCGACTCTCTTCCCTTACAAAATGCGCATTCGGGTTCCAAAGAGTCTTAAGTATGAACTTTCAGCCACGCAATTATAACGCCTTAGTCATGTTTTGGGTGTTTTGTCTACACTTTCCGTTAATGCTGCGATTCTTTGCTGAAATATTGGCAACTGCCTCGTTAAAGAGGTTCGCAGGGACTCCAATCTTGCTGTACTTTTCCTTCGAATCTACCGTTTTTGTCACGAAAATCCGTTTCTAAAACCGAGTACACAGGTCTCGGGCCACAAAGAGCAGGAAGCGTTGCTAAAAGGCTGCGCGCGCGATGGTGCCCTTGTGTAGGTCCTATGAATTGAAACATAATGCCGCGTTTCGCATTGCCTACATAGGAATATCGACATGGCCACAAAAACCACAATGACCCTGCAACTCACCCTCGTCTCCAGCATCCTTCTCACCGCTCTATCCGCTGTTGCGCAGAACGCGCCCCCGCCGCCACGCGCCCTTCCGGTAGACATTGACCGAGGCAATGATCGCCTATCCGAAGATAACGTTGGCAAAAACGCACGCCTGCCGAAATTGCCTGCTGTCAAGGCGACTGCTCCTACTACCCTGCCGAGTGATGCCCAAGCCGCTAAAGGAGACGTCGTTTACACGCCCGAAGAACTCATCAATAACCCGGAAGAATTGGAAAAACTCCTGGTTGAAGCTATTCGTCTCAACGAAGTCGAAGGCCTGAAAGTACTACTGCCGCTATATGCCAAAGTCGACGCTAGTCGCCGTGATGATTCCCTCATCGACTGGGGCAATGCCATCATTGCGATGAACGATGGCCGTACTGCCGAAGCCGTCACTCTTTACCGCAAACTCATCGCCAACCTGCCGGACAACCGGATCCTGCGTTTCCAGACCGCACTCGCGCTCTATCGCAACAACGAATTGATCGCCGCTAAAGAACAACTACAAAAACTGCGCAGCAGCAACATTTCTGAAGCCGATCGCAAAACCCTGGACAATTTCATTGCCGCTATTGATCGCGGTGATTCTTGGTCTTTCAGCGGTAGCCTGAGCTACATTCACGATAACAACGTCAACAACGTCGCCCCGAAAGGCACACGCATCCAACTCGGCAACGGCCGTTCCCTCGAAAGCAGCCGTGAGCAGGAAAAAGCCAACGGTATCAGCTACAGCTTCGATGCAGATAAAAAATGGTCGCTCACCGACAACTACTACAGCTCACTGCACGGTTCACTGAGCGGCACCTACTACTTCAATAAAAAAAGTTATAACGATGTGACCGCACGCGTGGCTGCTGGTGGTGGGTTCCGCAACAACAAAATCGACCTGGAAATCACCCCGTTCGTGCAAAAACGCCTCTATGGACGCGGCAGCAACGGCGACGACAAACTGCATGCCTATTCCAACAGCGCTGGCTTGAGTGTCTCCAACACCTACTGGATGACGCCGAAATGGCGCCTGCAAACCAATGCCGAATTCAGCTACGACAAATACGTCAAACTCTATGACTACCTGGACGGCAGACGCATCAGCTTGAACAATACCCTGATGTACTCACCAAACCAAAAACAATACTGGTTCGCCGGGCTTGACCTCAGTCACAAAGGCGCACGCAGCGCGAGCGATGCTTATGACCGCTTCAATACCCGTCTCGGCTGGGGACAGGAATGGGGCAAAGGCGTTTCCACCCGCCTGATGGGCAGCTACGGTAAACGCTACGCCAAAAGCGAGGATTTCTTCAACATTGACCGCGAAGACAAAGAATACAACGCTAACCTGTCCGTTTGGCATCGTGGTGTCCACTTCTTCGGCATCACCCCGCGCCTTGTCTTCTCGTACAGCAAAATTGACAGCAATAACCGCTTCTATAGCTACGACACCAGCAAAGTCTATATGGACTTTACCAAGACCTTCTAGGAGCTCCTGATATCCGGCTTGCGTAGCCGGATTTATCAAAATGAGAACGGCAGAGGCGGGATTTGAACAAAAATCCACCGCTCTGCCGAATGATAATAAACCCTAAAAACTCGCTGCCCAGCAAGATCCTCTGTCCCGACACCTCATAGGTGACGTGGTTATCGGGATTTATTGCTGTCGCGGTTTAGCCAAACCCTCCTCCGCCCAAGGCAGGGGAGGGTTTTTCTTACTCGCATCGGGTGCATGCGCCAAGCGACGTTGTTTCAGGGTAAAACCACCTCGCCGAAGCGGGCGGTGCAGCCTGTTGCGGTCTTGGTGAATACCAGCCCCGCGGCGTTGTCCGCTGGGCAATAGGTGACGGCAAAGGGCAGGTTGGGCAGCGGCAGGGTGCTGTATACCGGCGTCTGCGGGTAGGCAGCGAGCAGGGTAATCAGCGCCGAGGTCTGGCGCAGGCCTTTGCCGGTGAGGACGATGGCATCGGGGCGGCGCGCGTGCCGTCGCAGTTCCGGCAGCAGGTAGCGTGCGGCGTCATCACGCCCCAGGTTGCGATGGCGCAGTCCCGCGTTCACCACCAGGGTTTTGCCGCCGTGGTAGTACACGGCGCTGCCGTTCGGTGCATGGTAATCGGGCGGCGGCAGGAGAACAGCGGCGAGGCTGATGCCGAGGGCGAGTGCCGCCCAGGCAAGCGGCAGGGTCAGTAGTCGCTGCGGCCACGGCGATGCAACGGTCTCCGTTTGCAGCGGGAATTCGCACCCGCGCAGGCGGGCAAGCGCGCAGAGGACGGCCACCGTCGCACACAGGGCAGCAGCGGTACCCGGCTGGAAGGCGGGTTGCCAGTACGCCCAAGCGGGTGCGGCAAAGCCTGCCAGCGCGTGCAGGAAGGTATCCAGCAGCCACGACGCTGCCGGGGCGAGCGGCGGGCAGAAGAGCGCCAGCAGGGAAGCCGCCAGCACCGGCGCCAGCCACGGGATCAGCACCAGGTTGGCCGCGAGCGACACGAGGCTGATGCCGCCGAACAGTGCCCAGCTAATCGGCAGCAATGCCAGCGTGATCAGTGCCTGCAACACCAGCCACTGCCACAGCGGGCGCAGTTGCCGCCATAGTGGTGCGCTGTAAAGGATGACCGCCACCGCTGCGAACGACAGCCACGCACCTGCCGCGCCAAGTTGCCACGGGTTCGCGAGCAGGATAGCAAGTGTAGCGAGTTTGAGCGCCTGCCGTCCGCCGCCCAGCCCCGGCCAGTGCCAGCACAGTGTCAGCACGGCGAGCATCAGCCAGGCGCGCAGTACCGGCGCCGCCGCCCCGGTCAGGAGGGCGTAGGTGAGGGCGCACAGTAGGGTCGCGTGCAGGGCGATGGTGTGCGGCTGCACGCCGCCCCGCCAGCGTGGCGGAAGAGCGGCAGTCAGGTGGCGCAGGAGGAGGTAGATGAGCCCAGCGATGAGCGCCAGATGCAGGCCGGAGATGGCGATGAGGTGCGAGGTGCCGCTGCGGCGCAGGCGGTTTTGTGCTTCGGCATCCAGCCCGCTGCGGTCGCCGATGATGAGGGCGCGTAGCCACGCGCGCTGCGCGGCGGGGAAGACGGCGTCAATACGGGAAGCCAGGGCGGCACGCTGCCGCACGGTCCACGGTGCACTTTCGTTCAGCGGCACGACCGTGCGCACTGTTGCCCGCCCGCGCAGCCGCGCCTGTTGCGCAAACCGGCTGCCGTCGCCGGGTTTCAGGCGCACTTGCGCGTGCAGCACTTCGCCGAGACGGTAGGTGCGGCGGGAGAAATCGGCTCCGCTCAGGCGGTCGCCGGGCTTGAGCGGACAATCACCTGCTTGCCGCGTCACCAGCACGAAGCGGCTGCCGACCGGGTAGCCGCGCGTCGGGAAGTCGGCGATATAAAAGGTGGCGCGGCAATCTACCACCGCCGGCAGCGGCGCCGTGAATTGCCACGGCGACAGTGTCCATAGGGCGGCAAGTAAGGCGATGGCGGGGTATCGGGTCAGACGGTGGGCCAGCAGCACCAGGGCGCAGGGCAGGCTCCACAGCGACAAGGGTAGCCACCAGGCGAACAGGATGCCGCCTGCAACGGCCAGCAGCGTCGCATCCAGCGGGGCGACCGCAGCACGCTGCCCGGTCATGATGCCCGCTGACGGACGACCGCCCTGCCCGTCCTGCTCTGTGCCGCCCATTGCCGTTCCTTTCCCAAAAATATGTCCGCTGGTCATTGTAAGCGGGGCACCGCGAAACCTGTACCGACGACGATATAGTCGTTTCAAACAGGACTGAGACAAGATGGCGAGCCGAAAACAGTACAAATAGTACGGCGGCGGGTTCCCATATAAATCGCATAGTGATTTTTATGGGGCTCGGCCAGGCGAGCTAATACCGCATCAGCTCTATTTGAAACGACTATACGTTCATGACCGGGGCGGGGAGGCTATACAATGCCCGCAGAATTTCTGCACGGCTGCTATATGTCCCGCATCACCCTCACTCCCTGCACCGCCGCACACCATGCCGCCCTCGCTTACCGCCTGCCGCTTACGCAGGACGACTACACCCGTGCGCCGCAGGAATGGTTCGCCGCTGGCAGCTTTCGCAGCGGGCAATACCCCGTCAGTATTCTTGCCAACGCCGTTCCGATCGGCTTTTTCATTCTCGATACCGGTGCGGACAAGGCGGATTACAGCGACGACCCGTACGCCCTGTTGCTGCGTTCGATGTCCATTCATCCCGCGTGGCAAGGGCAAGGCTTCGCCGCTGCGGCGCTTGCCCCACCCCTGCTATGGGCTTATATCAACCGTCGCATTCCGGCTATCCGCCGCATCGTCCTCGGTGTCCACCATGCCAATGTCGCCGCACAGCGCCTGTATCTGCGCTGCGGTTTCCACGACACTGGCCGCACCTATCCCGGGCTGAAAGGCCTGCAATATGTTTTTGAACAACCCCGTCCCGCATGAACCGTCTCTCTTTCCATCGTGGCCACTTCGCCCTGCTCGTCACCGCTGCCCTTTTCGGCAGCACCTTTATCTTCCAGCGTCACAGCGCCGCCGTCGTCTCCGCTACGCTTTTCACCGCTTGGCGTCTGCCCGTCTCCACCGCCTTCCTTGCCTTCTTCTTCGCCCTGCGCCGCCAGCCTGCCTGGGGCCACTGGGCACGCGACGGTATCGTCTGCGGCATCCTGCTGTATCTCGGCATGTACAGCCAGCAATGGGGTCTCGCCCACACCACCGCCGGCAAGGCCGGCTTCATCACCAGCCTCTATGTCGTCCTCGTGCCTTTGCTCGGCCTCGTCACAGGGGAACGCCTGCACAAGTACCTGCTGACCGCCATCATCCTCGTCTTTGCCGGCATCTGCTGTCTCGCCGGCATTCAAAGTGACGACAAGGCACTCAGCTGGAATATCGGCGATAGCGTTACTCTGGCCTGCGCCTGCATCTGGGCGCTGTACGTCATCTATACCGGTATCGCCGTGCGCCGTAGCGATGCCCTCGCCCTCACCGCCGCACAAATGGGTGTTGCCGCCCTGATTGCCCTCCCCATCGCCATCACGAGCGACGGCATCCCCGCCCTGCTTGATCCCGCCCGGCTCTATTACAGCCGCTGGGACATCTTCTATGCGGGCGTTGTCTCCTCCGGCCTCGCCTTTTTCCTGCAAGCCTGGGGGCAGCGCAGTGTCGCCGCCACCCCCGCTGCTATCATCCTTTCGCTGGAAAGCGTCTTCGCCCTGCTCGCCGGCTGGCTGTGGCTGGATGAAACCGTGACCCCGTTGATGCTGACCGGTTGCGCCCTGCTCTTTGCCGCGATGGTTATCGCCCAGAAAGCACCGGATAAACCATGACCCCTTTCCTGCAATTACCACCACCGCGCGAAGCGCAACAAGTGGACGCCTTCATGCGCACCCGCCATCACCGGCGCCAACGCCGCTTGCCGTCGCTCTTCCGCCTGCGCCCCTCCTTTGGCCGCGACCGTAACTACCGCCGCCGCACCCTGCTCATCCTCGCTCTTGCTGCCGACAATACCGCCGCCGACCGCCCACTCCTGCGCCAACTGCTGCGCCAACTGCTGCGCGAAACGCAGCGCAGTTACACACTCGGCCTCAGCTGGGACATCCGTGACGCCGTGGCCGTCCTCACTTATCTGCTTTATCGCCACCTGCACCGCCGCGATATCCCGCTGTTGTGGACGGCGCGTCACAGCGGCGGTTCGGATACCTATTACAGTCTGGACGCCGAAATCACCTTCGGCTTTGATGCGACGGACACCCTGCACCATCTGGCGAAGAAGCGACCGCGTCGCTGTGCCGATCGCGACATGGCAGCGGACATCCGCCACTACCTCGCACAGAAAGACAGCCACTTCCGCAGTCGCACCGATTACCTCGCCTATTTCGCCGCCCAGCGCCTGCCGCTCCACCTGGAAACCCTGAGAGAAAGCCTTACCTGACCCCAAACACCATGCACAGCATTTCCCTGATCTGCGCCGCGCTTGCCGCCGCCATCCACTACTACATTTTCTATCTCGAATACCCCGCCTATGGCAGCGCCCGTTTCTGTCGCACGTTTGGCGTGTCGCCTACTGAGCTACCGACCTTGCGCGTGCCCTTCCGCAACCTCGTTATTTATAATTTGATGCTGGCCATCGGTGTGAGCGGCGGCATCGTGTTGTCTTGTGCGGGGGTGTCACCCGTGCTGGCCCTTAGCATCATGGCGACCCCGCTCGCCACGATGCCGGTCGCCGGGGCGTATTTGTCCTGCACTGCCCCGGATAAACGCCGCGCCGCCTGCATTCAGGCCATCCCGCCATTGCTTGCCTCTTTCGGTCTTTTCTTGTCATGAATGATTCCCGCAACCTGCCCATTGGCGTCTTTGACAGCGGCGTCGGCGGCCTCACCGTCGTCCGCGCCCTGATGGAACGCCTGCCGCTCGAACACCTCATCTACTACGGCGACACCGCCCGCGTTCCCTACGGCGTCAAATCGCGCGCGACCATCGAAAACTACAGCGCGCAAATTGTCTCTTTCCTCCTCGCACAGCGCGTCAAGGCGCTGGTGATTGCCTGCAACACCATCGCCGCCGTCGCGGGCGACTCCATCCGCGCCCAGGCGGGCGGAATGCCCGTCATCGACGTTATCGCCGCCGGTGCCAAAGCAGCGCTTGCCACCAGTAAAAACAGCCACATCGCCGTGATTGCCACCAACACCACCGTCAACAGCAACGCCTACGCCCGCGCCATCCATGCGCAAAACCCCGCCGCGCGTGTGCAATCGCAAGCCTGCCCGCTACTCGTGCCGCTCGTGGAAGAAGGCTGGCTCGATCACGATGTGACCCGCCTCACCGTGCGCGAATACCTGAAACCCATCCTCGCCGACGACGCCGACACCCTCGTCCTCGGCTGCACCCACTACCCGTTGCTTAAACCGCTGCTGCGCAGTGAAGCGCCGCACCTTACCCTGGTTGATTCCGCCGCGACCACCGCTGCAAGCACCGCGCAAGCGCTCGCCGCTGCCGACCTGCTGCGTCACGACGACGGCCAGCCCACCCGCTACCGTTATTGCGTCAGCGACATCCCGCTGCGCTTCAACAGCATCGGTGAGCGTTTCCTTGGCCGCAGCCTCGGCGACATCGAAACCGTGCCGCTGGGCTGATACCCATCTGGAAAACCATCTAAGTATGTTGGCGCATCTCGCTGTATCAAACATACGGTCTTCGCCGCACTGCTTTCTCAACTTACTTTCTGGCATTGGCATGAATCGTTGTGCAACAGCCACAACCGCGTCAATCTTGTTGCAACCTAACCACGAAATGACCAAACCCACACACCCATTAACCATAAAGCACGCCATAATGCGCTCGCCTATACGGTAAACCTTTTCAACACAGCAAGAGGAATCCAGCTATGAAGAACATCCTGATTGCCAGCAGCGTTGCCGTCCTGCTTGCCGCCTGTGGCGGTAGAGATGGTGCCGATACCACCATCACCCCGGATGATGCCAATATTGACCTGTCCCGCTACACCCAGGGCAGCAACAAACCGATTACTATCGCCACCCCCAACGGTAAGTTGTACGGTTACAACCAGTTCGCTTCCTTCTACGGCCTGTGGGAACACAACGACGGCCGCGTGAAAGAACTGCGCTACCGTGGCGACAAGACAGTGAATGTCCCGCAAAGTGGGCGCGCCACCTACGTCGGTAAAGCCGTACGCTGGGACACCATCAAGAAAGAAGAACTCGACAACGGCTACAGCCAGCTGGAAGTCGATTTCGGCAAACGTACCGTGAACGGCGAAATCAAAATTCCCGGTGCCCGCCGCGACATCACCCTGCATGAAGGCACCCTGCGTGGCGCCGAATACGCCGGTCACGCCAGCGTTATCGGTAACAACAGCGGCCGCTACGAAGGCGCACTCTATGGCGCAAATGCCCAAGAAACCGCCGGGCAGGTATCCTTCTCTGACGACAGCGGGCTGAACACCGCTTTCGGTGGTACGCGCCAATAAAATAAAAAACGCGATCGCCCTTTAACCGGATGCTCCGCATCCGGTTTTTTTATGCCCGTTCGAAGGATGTTAGGCTGTGGTATAGTTGAATAGATAAAAAAGCGTAACAAGGCGCGTCGCCGCAGACAGTACAGGTAGTACGGCAAGGCGACGCAACGCCGTTACGATTTTTTAGATGTTTAACTATATCTGCGGGACGAATCATGTCCTGCGGGAGACAGATGGCTATTTCTTGCCCCTCCCGCAGGCATCGAAGGTAAGATCGTTCACTATTGCTAAAAAGATTTTTCTCGCTGAGAGATGCGAGAGGTAATGAAGAAAGAACGGAACTTCCGAAAAAACGTGCGCACATTTACGACTTAATGGGGATAAAGAAAAGGCTCGCAACTTCTGCACTCGCTCGGGCTTTACTTACCCCCTCGCCTAAGTACAGATGCGAACCTTTCAGCGGCAAATATTGAGACAAATGACAAACTGGGTCAAACACCCAACACAGAGGAAGCGGCGGAAAGACGGTCTACCCAATAAAACCCCTACTCCGCAAAAGACGGCGACTTACGACTACGGATACAAGGTAAGGCCGTCATTGTGTCATCCACCAATAATAATGCCCGCCTAAGCGGGCATTAGCACTATTTGATAATGCGTAGATGACTGCCTCCGGCGGGAGGCACGGGATTATCAGGCGTTTTGTCTGTGCTATCGCTTGCCGGTTGCCGCGTTTTTTTCGGCCCGGCTTCAATATCATCGGCTACAGGCAGGCTGATACCTTCGCCATTTTCCCGCGCAACCAGCGAAGCGACGGCTTCCATCGCCACCCAGACTTGGTGTGACTTGCCGCCGAAGCGGGTGTGGAAGGTAATGTTGTCGTCTTCAATTTGCAGGTGTGCGGTTGCCTGCGGCGAGATGTTCAGCACCAGCATGTCCTCTTGCAGCAGGTGTGACGGCACACCGTGTACCCAACCGGCGCCGGGGGCGGCGATAACGAGATGCGGGGTGCAGTCGTTATCCACGATCCATTGGTAGATGGCGCGCAGCAGGTAGGGCTTACGGTCAGTCATTTCGCTCATGCGTTGCTCCGCAACGCAGCTTCCTGTTTGGAAAGCGAGTTTTTAAAGTAGTCTTTGGCGAAGTGGAAGTCCATGTAGTGCTGGATCGTCGCAGCAGCTTTGGGCAGATCAATTTCCAGGCTTTCCAGGCGCCACAGGATCGGCAGCACACAGCAGTCGAGCAGGCTGATCTCGGAACCGATGAGGTAGTCGCGACCTTTGAACATCGGCGACATCAGCAGCACGGATTCGCGCAGTTGTTTTTGTGCCGCTTTTTTCTTGGCAGGGGTCAGTTTGGCGTGTTGCAGCTGATCCACCGGCTGATACCAGTTGGTTTCCAGTTCATAGCAAAAGAGGCGAATTTTGGCTTTGAGGTTCGCTTCTATCGGCATCAGCGCCGGATGTGGGAAGCGTTCATCCAGGTATTCGCTCACCACGCGTTCGTCAAAGAGAACGAGGTCACGATCTATCAGGGTAGGCAGGCGCCCCGTCGGGTTGATTTCGATGAGATCCGCCGGGATGTTGTCCGGGTCAATTTCAACGTAATCAATTTCCTGGTCTTTCAGTTGGCACACCAGACGCAAGCGGTGACTGGCGGCGTGGATGGGGCTGCCGAACAATGCCAGCCCGCCCCGTTTTTGGCTCACGATACTCATAATTTCCTTTGTGTTAATGGATGTCGCGCCAGTACTCTCTTTTCAGCAGGTAGAAGATCATGGTGAGGAAGGCAAGGAATGCCAGTACCCATGGGCCCATGCGCATTCTATCCAGCGCGGATGGATCGGAAACGTAGCTGAGGAAGTTGCTGATGTCATACACAACTTGGTCGTAGGCTTCTTTGTTTTTGGCAGGATCTTTGTCCAGGATTCCCGGTGTAACAATGTCGAAGCCAGTCAGGGTGCTATGCGTTTCGCAAGCTTCTTTACCGTCAACGGTCGCGCAGGTTTTCTCTTCGCTATACACCGGTTTCTGGATACCTTGCAGTTCCCACAAGGGATTCGGCATGCTGGCTCCGGCAAAGATGGAGTTGTTAAAGCCAAGCGGACGGGTATCGTCAAGGTAGAAACCGCGCAGGTAATTGTAGATGTATGCCCCGCTCTTGGCCCGCGCTGTCAGCGACAGGTCAGGCGGGGTTTGCCCGAACCATTTGAGGCCTTCAGCGGCACTCATGCCGGTGTGCATTTGTTCTACCGCCTTGGCGCCGGTGAAGATGAGGTTTTTCGCCCCGATTTCCGGATCAATTTCCAGGTCTTTGAACATGTGGTTGTAACGCTGGTATTGCAGCGAGTGGCAACCGGCACAGTAGTTGATGAAGTATTTGGCGCCGTTTTGCAGCGAGACTTTATTGGTCAGGTCTGCCTGAAAGGTGTCATTCGGGTAGCCCGCAACGCCCGATGCGAACGCTGCCTGAGCCAGCGTCAGTGTTGCGGTCAGCAGGAGCAGGATTTTTTTCGTGTTCATTTGGTCACCCGTGTCGGTACCGGTTTGGTTTTGTCGAGTTTGCTGTATATCGGCATCAGCAGGAAGAAGGCGAAGTACACGGCGGTAAAGAATTGCGCCAAGAGCGTCACGGTATTGGTCGGCTGCATGGTGCCAAGTTTGGTCAGCGTGATGAACGCGATGACGAAGAGCCCCATTGCCACACGCGATATCCAGCCTTTGTAACGGATGGATTTGACCGGCGAGCGATCAAGCCACGGCACGATGAAAATCATGCCGACAGCGGCAAACATAGCGATAACACCCCACAGTTTTGCCGGAATGCCGAACCAATCCCAAGTCATGGCGCGCAGAATCGAATAGAAGGCGCCAAAATACCAGACGGGAGCGATGTGTTCCGGCGTCACTTGTGCGTTCGCGGGTTCGAAGTTGGCAAGTTCGAGGAAGTAACCGCCAAATTCAGGCATATAGAAGATGATGCCGGCGAAGATCATGAAGAAGAAGCCAAAACCGACCAGGTCTTTGATGGTGAGATACGGATGGAAGGGGACGCCATCCAGCGGCACACCGCGTTCGTCCAGATGTTCTTTGATCTCGATGCCGTCCGGGTTAAGCGAGCCGACTTCGTGCAGCGCAATGATATGCGCGGCGACAAGCATCACCAGCACCAGCGGGATAAGGATGATGTGCAGCGAGAAGAAGCGATTCAGTGTCGCATCGGAGATATAGAAGTCGCCCTGGATGAAGGTAACGATGGCATCGCCAACAATCGGGATAGCGCTGAACAGCGAGATGATGACGTTCGCGCCCCAGTAGGAGGTTTGCCCCCACGGCAGCAGGTAGCCCATGAAGGCTTCTGCCATCAAAGCGAGGAAGATTAGTGCGCCGAAGAGCCAGACGAGTTCGCGTGGTTTACGGTAGGAACCGTACATCAGACCTCGGAACATGTGCATATAAACGCAGATAAAGAAGAAGGAGGCGCCGGTTGAGTGCATGTAGCGGATAAGCCAGCCGTAGTCCACATCGCGCATGATGTATTCGACACTGGCAAAGGCTTCGGCAGCGCTTGGTTTGTAGAACATCGCCAGCCAGACGCCGGTGAGGATCTGGTTAACCAGCACGACCAGGGCAAGCGAGCCGAAGAGGTACCAGAAGTTGAAGTTTTTCGCCGCATAGTAGCGGTCCATATGGTCGTGCCAGAGCAGGGTCAGCGGGAAGCGGTTATCGATCCAGCCGAGCAGTCCGGTGGTTTTGTACGGGTTGCTAGCCATTTTGTCCTCCTTCGCTGCTGGCACCGACGACAACGAGGTTGTCGTTTTTGAAGTTATAAGGCGGGATAGTCAGGTTGGTCGGCGCAGGTACACCTTTGTACACGCGGCCGGCATAGTCGAATTTGGAACCGTGGCAGGGGCAGAAGAAGCCGCCTTCCCAAGTGGCATCGCCGCGCACTTCCCGTCCTTCGGCACGGGATTGCAGTTTGGGCGCACAACCAAGGTGGGTGCAAATACCAAGCGTAACGAGGACGTCTTTACGTTCGGCACGCCATTCGTTTTGTGCGTATTCGGGCTGGATGGATTCTTTGGATTCGGGGTCGCGCAGGTCACCGCCGACTTGCGGCAGGGTGGCCAGCATGTCCTCGGTGCGGCGCAGGACGTATACGACTTTTCCTTGCCACAGTACGGTCTGCATGGCACCCGCTTCAAGTTTGGTGATGTCCACTTCGACGGGTGCGCCGACGGCTTTAGCCCGCTCGCTGGGTAACCAGCTTTTCAGGAAGGGTACGGCGACGAATCCGGCACCGACGGCTGTCGCGCCTGTTGTCACCGCGACCAGCATTTTGCGGCGCCCCGGGTTTTCAATGGGGTGCGCCGGGATGAATGCCGGTTTGAGGTTAGCTGCATTGCTCATGATTTTTCTCCGCGCATCGTTTGATTCTTATCAAGACGGCGTATTGCCTTGGGTTTAGGTTTTTTTCGAGGTGGTTATCTTAGCAAAATCTCGTTTTTTTGCGCAGGGATGTTTTTATAGCCTATTGAGGCGGACATCGGCCCGCCAAGCGAGATAATTGGGGGATTCAGAACGGATTCGGCTCGTCGTAATAAGCGACGTCGAGGCCGAAGGTAGTAGCGAGGTGTTCGCCGAGGGCACGAATGCCCGCGCGTTCGCTCGCATGATGCCCGCAGCTGATGTAGGTGCAGCCGCTTTCGCGCGCTTCGTGGTAGCTGCGTTCGGCGTATTCACCGCTGATGTAGGCTTGCGCGCCTTCTGCCGCTGCTTGTTGCAGGTAGTCTTGTGCCGCACCGGTACACCAGGCGATATGGGTGAGTTCGCCTGTGTTTTCGCCGACGGCAAGCGGGAGGCGGTCGAGGTCATGTGCCAGGCGATCAAGCAGGGCAGACAGCGTGGTTGGGCGGATGTGAGCATGCCAGATGAGCGGTTCGGCGGCAGATTGCCACACGGTTTCGCAGTCGAAATGGCGGGCAAAGAGGGCGTTGTTGCCAAGTTCTGCGTGCTGGTCAAGCGGCAGGTGGTAGGCGATGAGGTTGATGTCATGCGCGAGGAGGTCGGCGATGCGCTGTTTTTTGATGCCGGTGATAGCGGGCGCTTCGCCTTTCCAGAAGTAACCGTGGTGGACGAGCAGGGCATCCGCCTGTTGGGCGATGGCGGCTTCAATGGCTGCTTGCGAGGCGGTAACGGCGGTGGTGATGCGCCGGATTTCCGCTTTGCCTTCGATTTGGATGCCGTTGGGTGCGTAGTCGCGGTAGCGGCTACTTTGCAGGTAGTCGTTGAGGTAGGTGTGCAGTTCGTCGCGATGCATGTTTGGTGTGTGCTGAATGGCGCGGTTGTCCCGCTTGGCGCTTTATTCTGCGGCGCGGATGCGGCAGATGTCGGCGCCGAGCGCGCTCAGTTTTTTTTCGATGGCGTCGTAGCCCCGGTCGAGGTGGTAGATGCGGTCAATGGTGCTTTCGCCTTCAGCGGCCAGGGCGGCGAGGACAAGGCAGGCACTGGCGCGCAGGTCGGTCGCCATCACCGGTGCGCCACTCAGTTTTTCCACGCCGTGCACGGTGGCGGTGTGGCCTTCGATGGTGATGTCTGCACCCATACGCGCTAATTCGGAGACGTGCATGAAACGGTTTTCAAAGATGGTTTCGATGATGGTCGCGGTACCTTGGGCGATGGTATTCAGCGCCATGAACTGCGCCTGCATGTCGGTGGGGAAAGCGGGGAACGGTGCGGTGCGGATGCTGACAGCGCGCGGGCGCCCGCGTTGTACGAGACGGATATGGTCGTCGCCGCGCGTGATTTCCGCGCCTGCCGCTTCGAGTTTTTCGAGGACGGCTTCGAGCAGGTCGGGGCGGGTGTGGCGCGTGGTGATGTCGCCGCCGGTAATGGCGGCCGCGATGAGATGGGTGCCGGTTTCGATACGGTCCGGCAGGGTAGCGTAGCGCGCCGGTTTAAGGGCGCGTACGCCTTCGATGGTGAGGGTGGTGGTGCCGATACCGCTGATTTTCGCTCCCATGGCGTTCAGGCAGTGGGCGAGGTCGCTGACTTCCGGCTCGCAGGCGGCGTTGCCGAGGATGGTGGTGCCTTCGGCGAGTGCGGCAGCCATGAGCAGGTTCTCGGTACCCGTGACGGTCACCACGTCCATGAGGAAGCGGCTGCCGCGCAGTTTGCCGCTGGCTTCGATGTAGCCTTCGTGGATGTCGATATGGGCACCGAGAGCCTGCATGCCTTTGATGTGCTGGTCCACGGGGCGGGCACCGATGGCACAGCCACCCGGCAGGGAAACGCGCCCTTGTCCGAAACGGGCAAGCAGTGGCCCCAGCACGAGGATGCTGGCGCGCATGGTTTTGACGAGTTCGTAAGGCGCTTCGGGGTTGGTGATGTGGCTGGCATCCACCGTGACCTGGTTATCGCCGGTGAAGGCGGCTTTGGCGCCCATGGCGTTCAGGACTTTGATGAAGGTGTGCACGTCGCGCAGGCGCGGTACGTTATCAATGATGGTTTCGCCAGCAACGAGCAGGGTGGCAGCGAGGATAGGCAGGACAGCGTTCTTGGCGCCGCTGATAGTGACTTCGCCGTGCAGCGGTTTGCCGCCGCGTATTTTCAGTTGTTCCATCAGGCGACCTCGGTTTTCAGGGCGACAGCGTGGATTTCGTTGCTGCCGAGGATGTCGCCAAGAGCATTCATGACGAGGCGGTGTTGTTCGAGGCGGCTCTTGCCGGCAAAGCCTGCCGAGCGGACGTGGGCGCTGTAATGTACGCCGTCGAAGGTGCTGAGGGAGATGTCAGCGTCGGGCAGGACGGCTTTGATGCGTGCGGTGATCAGTTCTTCTTGCATGGGGTGGGTTGGCTCATGGTGGGCAGGTCAATTTCATAGAGGGCAAGCAGTTCGCCAAGGTGGGGCGGCAGGTGTTGCCAGATGGTGCGCCGCTGCTGTTGCTGCGCCTGACCTGCCAGCCAGACGAGTGCGGCGACACCGATGCTGTCGGCTTGTTGCAATGCCTGCCCGTCCACGGTGAGGGAATCAGGCAGGGTTTCGTCGCGGAAGGGGATGCCGTCAAGGCTGCGGGCTGTGAGCGCGGCATGCAGATGCAGCACACCGTCGCGCAGGGTGCCCAAGGCGGCGAGGGTCATAGTTTTTCATCGCCCTTCATGGTTTTGATTTTGGCGATGAGTTTGTCCAGCCCGCCCTGGTTGATTTCGCTATCGAAGCTGTTGCGGTAGCTGGACAGGATGGAGACGTTTTCAAAGGATACGTCGTAGATTTTCCATTGGCCGTTTTTGAAGCGCAGGCTGAAAATAACGATGGCCTGCTTGCCGTTTTTATCGCGCACCTGGATGCGGGTATCAGTGCGCTGGTATTTGTCCACCGGTGTGGCACTCAGCACTTTCACCGCTTCTTCAACCGGTGTGCCGGCATAGTTGGTCCAGCCGCGCGAATAGACGCGCACCAGGAGGTCGCGGAAGGCGGCGGTGAAGTCGGTTTTCTGTTGTGCATTTGCCTCACGCCAATGGCGGCCAAGAACCACTTGCGACATCAGTTCAAAGTCCATGTAGGGCAGGACTTCATTGCGGATAAGCGCGCTGAATGCGGCAGGGTCGCTTTGGTAGCGTGCCTGGTTGGCATTCAGGTTGGTGAAGACGGTTTTGGCCTGCTGTTCGACAAGGCTACGCGCGTCGTCAGTGGTCGGCTGTGCGGCGAACGCGGCAAAAGCGGTAGCGCTAAGGGCGAGGGTCATGAGGAATTTTTTCATGGTTTTTGCTCCTGGGATGGGGTGTTGCCGCCATCATCTTTGGCGGACATTTGGGTCACGAATTGCTGGATCAGCTTCTCCAATACCATAGACGAACCGGTGTAACGAACCGTATCACCATTTTGTAAGGTCTCCAGATCGCCGCCGGGGACGATGCCGATGTATTTTTCGCCCAAAAGCCCGGCGGTGAGGATATCGGCGCTGCTATCAAGCGGCAGGCGGTCGTATTCGCCGGATATTTGCAGGATGACTTTGGCTTTGTAGCTATCCTGATCGTAACTGATGCTTTTCACTTTGCCGATTTGCACCCCGGCCATGGTGATTTTGGCATTTTTCGACAGACCGCTGATGTCGCCGAATTGCGCTTCCAGTTCATAGGGATGGTGCAGGCGGAAACCGCGCGCATTACTCGCTTGCAAGGCAAGGAAAACGATACCGATGAGGGCTATTAACACGAAAACGCCGACGGCGACGGATACACTGCGATTTGATTGCACTTCAACCTCCAAACATCATCGCGGTCAGGACAAAATTCAGCCCGAGCACGGCCAGCGACGACATCACCACGGTGGTGGTAGTCGCATTCGCCATGCCACGGGCGGTGGGCGGGCAGCTAAAGCCCTGATAGACGGCTAGCGCCGCGCAGACCCAGCCAAAAACCAGGCTTTTCAGCAACATGCCGCGGGCAATGTCGCTCACAAAATCGACACTGTTCTGCATTCCCGACCAGAAGACGCCATCATCCAGGCCGAGATAGACCACGCCGACCAGATGCGCACCAAGAATGGCGACGGCAACAAAAAGAATGGTGAGTAGCGGTAGGGCAAAGAGTGCACCAAGAAAACGCGGCACACCGACCTGGGCGACAGGCTCAATCGCCATCATCTCCATCGCTGCCAGCTGCTCCGTTGTCTTCATCAGGCCAATTTCAGCGGTAATCGCCGAACCGGCGCGCCCGGCGAAGAGCAGTGCCGCAACTACCGGCCCCAGTTCGCGCATCAGCGACAGCGCCACCATAGGTCCCAGCGATTGTTCCGCGCCGAAACGCACCATCGTCGTGTACGCCTGAAATGACAGCACCATGCCGACAAACAGGCCGGCGACAAGAATGATCGGCAGCGACAGTACGCCCGCGTTATAAGTCGCGCGCAGTGTCAACAGCGGCTTGCGCACCAGCACCGCGCAGTGACGCAGCAATAGCAGGGCAAACAGCGAAAAATCACCCAGCGCAGCGAGGCAGCGTAGCGTCGTCGAGCCAACAGCGGCGAGAAAATCCAGCACTGCTTTCATCGGACACGCTCCAGCAACTCCGCCGCATAATCGGCGGCGGGATAATGATAGGCAACCGGCCCATCCGCCTCAGCGTGCATAAACTGGTGTACCAGCGGATCTGTGCTTGCATACACCACCGCTGGGGTATCGTTAGCGAGCAGTCTGCCGCCCGCGAAAAGCAGGATGCGGTCGGCAATCTTGCTCACCTCTGTCACATCATGCGAAACCACGAAACTGGTCATACGCAGACCATCATTCAAATCGCGCACCAGGCGGGTGAGGACGCCTAGCGAGATAGGATCCTGGCCGGTAAACGGTTCATCGTAAATCATCAATTCCGGATCAAAGGCAATCGCGCGCGCCAGCGCCACCCGCCGCGCCATACCGCCGGACAGTTCCGAGGGCATCAGCGCCGCCGCGCCGCGCAGGCCGACACGCTGCAACTTCATTGCTGTGACCGTCGCAATCAATTTGCGATCCAGCCGCGTCTTCTCGCGCAGTGGAAAGGCAACATTTTCGGCGACGGACATATCGGAAAAGAGTGCACCAGACTGGAACAACATGCTCATGCGGCGGCGCAGACGCATCAGCGCGGCGCGGGACAAATCCGGCACCGACTCGCCCAACACCTCAACCGTGCCGCAATCAGGGCGCAACTGTCCAGTCAGCAGGCGCATCAAGGTCGTCTTGCCCGTACCGGATGGCCCCATCACCGCTACCACCTCGCCACGCGGGATGACAAAACTCACGTCATCAAAAATCTTGCGTTGACCGCGCGAGAAAGAGAGATGCTCGACGCGGACGACAACCTCCGTCATGCGCTGTCCTCCTCAGCATCGGCGAGTGCCAGCACCACCTGCCAATGCGCAGGTGAAACCGGCGTCACCGACAAACGGCTACCCTTCTGCACCACTGCCATATCGGCCAGTTCCGGCACCGCTTTCAGCATGTCCAGCGCGATGATGTGGCGGAAGGCACGCACAAATTTCACCTCAACCAAATCCCAGCGCGGTGCATCCACCGTCGCCTTCGCATCAAAATAACGGCTTGCGGGATCAAACTGTGTCGGGTCGGGATAGGCCGCGCGAACAATCTCGACGATGCCGACAATACCGGACGGACGGGCATTGGAATGATAAAAAAACGCCTGATCGCCGACCTGCATCTGTCGCATGAAATTGCGCGCCTGATAATTGCGCACACCATCCCACGGCTCAGTCTGCGCGGGACGGCGTTGCAAATCATCCAGCGAAAAATTGCCGGGCTCGGATTTCATCAACCAGTAATTCATGAATGTGTGGTCTTATCTGTCCTTAAGAAGCGGCGCATCATAGCACGGGGTGGATAAATGCGCGTCTAGCAGCAATTTTCCAATAAAAAGGCCCCTGAGGGGCCTTTAATATTTGGAAACCGAATGACGTTATCAAGGCCGCTTGGTAGCACCAAACGCGCCACGAAATTCACGCTCGCCTGCTTGCGTTTGTGAGTATTTCTCGTAAACACCAGACATTTCTGCTGCATTCTGTCCATAGAAGCTACCGTTGGTAAAGGTACGCTCATCAGAATAGCCACTGAAAGTATTATTATTAATTCTTGCCTTTAATCTAATCGGATCTATTTTCCCCGGCACCGAGATCCGGCCAGTTACATCTTTAGTCGTAAAATTGACATTAAATTCAGCCAAGCCTTCTTGCATATCAGCACCTTCCGCCTGATGTACCGACAAACCGCTATAACGTGCTTCGCCTTTCTTCGGCAAAGTGGTCGGAACTTGCTGTGGAGACGGGCCCTGGAAGAAAGTGTGGTAGGAGCCGCGCTGTTTGTCGTACACCATGCCGTACAGGGCATTGTGCAGGTTGTTACCGACGATTTTTCTGTAAGAATCGTCCTCACCCTTGAAGTAGCCACCGCTGCCGCGCGTGATGTTAGAGGCCAGCAGTTCGATTTCCTGGTCATTGATACGGAGTTTATTGATTGCTTTCTTCCAGTCAGCATCAATACTTCCATTTCCGGAATTACCGCCGTTATTATTTCCATTGTTGCCGTTATTATTCCCATTGTTGCCGTTATTATTTCCATTATTATTTTTATCGTTATTATTAGGCTGTGTTGGTAATTGCCATGGGCCTCTGGCAGAAGGTGAAGCAGGGCTGCCTGAATTTGCCGCCGGGGCGACGGGACGTGGATCGGCGACGTTATTGTCGCTGCCGCCACAGGCGGTAAGGATGCCAAGAGTAACGGCAGCAGTGAGAAGGTTCCGGTATTGCATGAATAACTCCGTGTGTAAAAACTGTAAGGTGGGTCGTCCATTACAGGACTGACATGCATTCTAACACTTTTTTCATGTTCTCCTGCTTCCTCATAACAAAGACTGACACTTGGGGCAATACACGCTACTACGCCCGCCGATGGTTACGTGCGCAAGCGGTGTGCCGCAGCGCGGGCAGGGTTCGCCGCTTTTACCGTACACCGCGAGTTTGACGGCGAAGTAGCCGCTGGTGCCGTCGGGCTGGCTGAAATCGCGCAGGGTGGTACCGCCTTGTGCGATGGCTTCTTGCAGGACGCGTTTGATAGCCGCCGCCAGCGTGGCACATTCAGCTTCATCGAGACGGGTGGCGCGACGGGCGGGGTGAATGCCGCTCGCGTACAGCGCTTCGGTTGCGTAGATGTTGCCAACGCCAACGACGTGCCGCTGATCCATGATGTGCGTTTTGATCGCCGCCGTTTTGCCGCGCGTTTGTGCGTAGAGACGGGCTCCATTGAAGGCGTCATCCAGCGGTTCAACACCTAGTTCGGCAAGAGCGGGCGGTGGTTGCAGCGGATCAATGACGGCGACATGACCGAAGCGGCGCGGGTCGTGCAGGCGCAGTTCCTGCCCGTTTTCTAACGTTACCGTGACGTGGTCGTGTTTTTTGAGCGGGCTGTCCGCCGCAATGATGCGCAAGGCGCCGCTCATGCCGAGGTGGATATGCAGGGCGCGGTGCGGATCATCGCTGTGCAAGATCAGGTGTTTACCGCGTCGGGCGACGTGGTTGATGACGCATCCGGCGAGGCGGTCAAGCGCGGCGCTATCCAGTGTTTGCCGCAGTTTGGCGACGCTGGCGCGGACGGCGTGGATACGTTGTCCTTCGATGTGCGGCGCGATGCCGCGTCGGGTGGTTTCGACTTCGGGTAATTCAGGCATGATCAGGCGTGGGCTTGGGAAACCAGCTTGCCGGCGGCTGGGCGAGCATGGCTTTGAGGTTTTCGTTGCACAGCCACGCGGTCGTGCCGTCATCCAGATAGTGCGCGTGGTGGAAGCTGTTGTAGGCGCCGAGAGTGTAGGTTTTGCCGTTGATGCCGAGGGTGACGGGACGCGAGGGCGCGGCTTGGATAGCAGCGAGCGGCTGCGGACTGTGGCAAGTCGCGAGAATGTCGAGCATCTGCTCCGTGCGCCCGTCGCGTACGCGTTTACCGTCGCCGACCCAACCCGTACCGTCGCGATTGAGGTCTATCCGGCTGTCGCTGTAATCGATACGGATATGCTGTACGCGAGCCGGGTCAAGGAATTGCTCAACCCCGCCCAAACGCGCGTTCAGCGCGAGAAACAGTGCGAGCAGCACCCCCCACAGCGCCAGCGCGCTTAACCGTAACGTCGTTTGCGTTGCCATGCGAGGTACGGCCCGATAATCAACGGTAACAGCGGCAGGATGACAATCAGCACGATAGCCAGCCACAGCATTTCCCCTTCCGTAAGCGTGAGGTACTGGTCTTTCAGTTCCGGCGGGGCGATGTTGGCGTGGGCGCGGGCGGGCATCAGGCTGGCAAACAGATTTTGCACCAGGGAGCTGTTGCCGCCGACGTTCAAATAATTGTCCTGAAACAAATCACTGTCGCCGAGAATGACGATACGCTGCTTCCTGCCCTGAAAATCGCGTTCCAGCGCCCAACCGAGCGGTAGCGGCCCTTTTGCCTCGCCTTCCTCCGGCATGATGACGCCCGCATCGGCATTCTTCTCTGCCCAGCTCTGCTTGCCTGACCACAGCAGGACATGGCGCGTCCAGTCGCTGGTCGGCGGACTGTCCGGATTATCGGCGAGCGCGACCGCCGTCGGCAGCAGTGGCGCCTGCTTGATGCCGTCGCTGACCACATCCTCGCCCAACTCCTCCACCAGCAACAACTGCGGATCATCCAGTCCGTAGCCTTTCGCACCGGCATCGACCACACTGCCCTCAACCAGGCGCAACCCGCTCAACGTCGCCAGCCACGGCGGCAAATACGGGTGCCGCGTATCCGTCGTAAAAAGCAGACTGCCGCCGCGCGCAAGATACGTCTGCAATGCGCTGCCATGCGCCTGTGGAATCTCTTCCGGATCGGCGATGACCAGCACATTGACACTGCGCGGAATCTCCACCGTGCGCGTCTGATCCTGATCCGTGACCGTCGTTTTCGCATTGCGCACCCGCTCATACGCCGCGCGCCAGTTGCCGCTGCTGTCCTGCCGGTAAGCGCGCTCGCCGTGCCCCTGCAAATGCAAAATCTGCACATCGCTCGTCTCGCCGAGATTCAGCAGCGCCTGGGCAATCCCCTGCGGACTGGCGACATCAATCCGCTCACCGTGTGTACCGTCGGACAAAAACAACTGCCCCTCACGCGTCACCTCGCGCGCCTGCACCCGCAGCGGGTCCGTGTCGGGATTGACAAAATCCAGACGCAAATTCGGCTGCAACACCCGAAACGGCGCGACCAAATCGCTGAACCCGCGCCGCATCTGCGGATTATTGCGCACAAACGCTTCCAGCACGATCTCACCCTCAAGCGCGCGAATCGCTGCCTCCTGCTGCACCGTAAGCTGCAACAACGGCTGATCACGCAGCACAAGCGCACGAGAATCATGCAGCGACCACCAGGCACAAGCGACAACAGCGGCCGCCATCAGTGCCGCCAGCAACCATCCATAAAAAAACCGAAAACGCATCAACAAACCTATAATCCAAAAACCAAAACACGCGCCAAGCGAGACAACCATGCGGTTCGTAGCGCATCGAATAACCATTGTAACGGACGGGACAAACCATGATAGAAACCTTTTGCGACGCCCTGCTCTTCGAAGAAGGCCTGGCCGCCACCAGCGTCGCCAGCTACCGCAACGACCTGCAACTCGCCGCACGCCTGCTCGACAAACCCGTGCGCAGCTTCGACGCGGACGACGTACAAAACGTCCTGGCGCGCATGATGGACCTGCAACGCAAACCCACCTCGCTTGCCCACATGCGCACCAGCCTGCGCCGCTACTTCGCCTGGCTGGCCGAAAACGGCTACCGCCGCGACGATCCGACTGCCCGTCTCGAACCCGCGCGCCTGCAAAAACCGCTGCCGCGCAGCATCGGCGAAACAGACGTCGAAAAACTGCTGGCTGCCCCCGACCCAGCCACGCCAACCGGCAGCCGCGACGCCGCCATGCTCGAACTGCTCTACGCCTGCGGCCTGCGCGTCAGCGAACTCGTCAGCCTGCGCCTTGGCAACCTCAACCTGCAAGACGGCATCCTGCGTGTGCGCGGCAAAGGGCAAAAAGAACGCCTCGTCCCCATCGGTGAAGACGCCGTGACTGCCGTCGAGCGCTACATCCATAGCGCCCGCCCGCAACTGCTCAAAAACCCGCTGGACGACACCCTTTTCCTCAGCGAACGCGGCAAAGCCATAACCCGTCAGGCCTTCTGGAAACTTATCCGCGGCTATGCCGCCGCCTGCGGCATCACCGCGCCCGTCTCGCCGCACACCCTGCGCCATGCCTTTGCAACCCACCTCGTCAACCACGGCGCCGACCTGCGCGTCGTGCAAATGCTACTCGGCCACAGCAGCCTCAGCACCACGCAAATCTACACCCACATCGCCGAAGCACGCCTTGCCAGCATCTTCGCTGCACACCACCCGCGTGCATAAAGCATCGGGCGCACCCGCTATTGCCCGCAAAACAAGCAAACAACACCCACTAAGGAAGAACCATGCCCTTCCCTGCCCACTGTTTCCCGCTCAACCTCGCTGACCCGTGCACACGTGGCTGGGGCGGCGCTTATCTCAACCCCTCACATGCTTCCTACTGGGTGATCGTCACCGCGCTGCTACTGCCCTCCATGTATGATGCGACCATCGGGCCGTTTCTCACTTCCTGGGTTGGTCTGTGGTTGCCGCCGTGGTGTGCTTATGGCCTGTTCCTCTACCTGCGCCGTCTCGCCTATTTCAACCCGCGCTACGCGCCACGCCCGCGTGTCGTCTGCGACCCGCGCGGCATCACCCTGCACGACGCCTTTGGCCGTATCCGCTACCAATGGCGCTGGGGGGAGCTTGCCGACGTGCGCTATCAGCGCGGGATGCAGCACGGTCTGCTACTGGAGCCGCAGCAGGGCGAACCCGTCTGCTACCGCAGCGGCTATCTGGATTACCCCGATTACCACGACATTGTCGCCACGGCGCAGCGTTACCTGCACGGTGGTGCGCCGCTGCTCCAGCCCGTCATCCCGCCTCCCGATCTTGATCACTGCTGGTACGAACGGCGCGACGGCTACGCTTTTTACAGCTTGATTTACTTGCATTCCCTGGTTGTGCTGTGGGCGATACCGTCTTTCCTGACCGCCTTCCTGCAGTGGCCGGAAGAGTGGCACGATCCGCCGCCCACCGCCCTACTCAATGCCTTCTATCCCTTCCTTGTCGCCGGTGGTATCGCACTCGGCGTGTTCATCATCCTTGTCATCGTGCGGGAATATCGCGCTGCCTGCGCCGCCACACCGCGCATTCTGCGCGCCGCCGACGGCGACGGTCTGCACATCCATCACCGCAATGGCCGCATCCTCAGCCTGCGCTGGCAGGATATCCACGACGCCACCCTGGATGAAGTCCAAATGGGCCGCGAAAACCACCGCATCACTCACCGCGTCCTGGACCTGCATGACCGCCTCGGCCACAGCCGCCGCATCCGCCACACGCTGTTCATGGAAGACGATGATGACCGCCTTGGCCTCGCGGAAACCCTCGCGCTGATTGACGCCACCCGCGAAGGCAAAAAGCCGCTGCCGCTGCGTCCCCCCATACTCACCACCGCACCGCTTACGGAGCGACTCCTTTTCTGGCCGAATACCCTGCTGGCCTGCCTTTTCATCCCGGCCAGCATTCAGGAGAACCTGGGCGTAGAGACTTGGCTGACCGCGCACCATGAAGACATCGTTTTGCTTGCCGCCGCGCAGGGTCTGGTTAACCTGATCGTGCCCATCCTCTGCCTCGTCATCAGGAGAAAATAAAAAAGCGCGTGGTTGCGCCGCTTGGCGGCCGTGCAAATGCCTGCCTGGCGGCGCTCTCGCAAGCGGCTGTTTGGGCGTCGCCTGGGCGGTGCATGAAAAAGGCGGGACGTGCCCGCCTGTGGTCATGCGTTATGGCGTATATGGCACAGCCGGGCTGCTTTGCGGTTTGCTCTCGTCTCTGAGGATAGCGGCGCTGGCCGTGATTTGCGTGTCGCTGTCCGGGGCCGTGGTCAGGCTAATCAGCATTTTGCGTCCGGAGTCGGGTAGCTGCCATTGGTAGGCGATGGTGTGGCTGCTGTGTCCGGCCTTATCGGTCGTGTGCTCGTCCCTGATTTTTTCGCCGGTCGCGCTGTCCGGGGTGGTGTTACCAATAGTGGCAAAGGCTTCTTCGACACGGGCGATGTCCGCATGGCGGGCGTAAAGGGTACAGATGTTTTTCCCGGCCGGGATAGCAAGGATGAGCGTGTCGTTGTGCGGGGTCGGCACCGCCCAAGCGCTACCATCCTGGCCGCGCAGGAAGTATTCCGCCCGCTTCACCGGCAGTTGCGGTGCGTCTTCGAGTTTTTTGCGCAGGTCGTTGAGGTTAGGCAGATGCTTGATGCAGAAGTTGAGATAAGCGGTATTAAAGTCATCCGCTTGGGCAGCCGCTTTGGCTTCGGGCTTGAGGACTTGCGCCGTCGTCGCTTGCATGAGGAGGGCGGCGGCGAGGAGGAGGATTTTTTTCATGGGAGTCCTTGATGAGTCAGAAACGGTTGTTCTGTCCACGCTGGCGCAGGTAGTGATCGGCGAGGACGAGCGCCAGCATCGCTTCGACGATAGGGCAGGCGCGCAAAGCGACGCAGGGGTCATGCCGGCCTTTGGTGATGATTTCCACATCCTGTCCGTCGCGGTCGGTGCTACGGCCGGGAACGAGGATGCTGCTGGTTGCCTTGAAAGCGGCACGGGCGATGATGGGCTGGCCGCTCGATATGCCACCCAGGATACCGCCTGCGTGGTTCGTCAGGAACCCGGCGGCAGCTGTGCGTTCGTCGCGGTTTTCGCTGCCTTTGCGGGTGATGACGTCGAAGCCGTCGCCGATGGATACGGCCTTGACGGCATTGATGCTCATCAGTGCTTTGGCGATGTCGGCGTCCAGGCGGTCGAAGACGGGTTCGCCGAGGCCGGTGGGGACGCCTTCGGCGACGACGGTGATTTCCGCACCGATGCTGTCGCCCGCGCGGCGGATGTCGGCGAGATAGCGGTCAAGCAGCGCGGTTTGGTGGTCGTTCGGGCAATTAAAGGGGTTGTCCTGGACGTGGTGCCAATCGCGGAATTCCAGGCGGTGTTCGCCGATTTGTGAGAGGTAACTGCGGATGGTGGTACCGGTGAGGTGGGCGAGGATTTGTTTGGCGATGGCGCCGCCGGCGACGCGTACGGCGGTTTCCCGCGCCGAGGCCCGCCCGCCGCCGCGATAGTCGCGGATGCCGTATTTGGCCTGGTAGGTGTAGTCGGCGTGTCCGGGGCGGTACTGGTTTTTGATGGCGCCATAGTCCTGGCTACGCTGGTTGGTATTGGCGATGTGGATGCCAATGGGGGTGCCGGTGGTTGTGCCTTCAAAGAGGCCGGAGAGGAGTTGGACGCGGTCGTCTTCCTGGCGCGGGGTGACGTGGCGCGAGGTACCGGGTTTGCGCCGGTCGAGTTCGCGCTGGATGGCGTCGAGGTCAAGCGGGATGCCCGCCGGGGCACCGTCGAGGACGCCGCCAATGGCCGGGCCGTGGCTTTCGCCGTAGGTGGTGAGGGTGAGATGTTGTCCGATGCTGTTGCCGCTCATGGGGTATGGTAGTTGGTGGTTGAAGGGAACCCGTGCGGTTGTCCCGCTTGGTGAGCAATTTTCCCCGCGCGTGGCGGGGAATTGATCAGTCTGATTCGGCTCGCGTTAGCAAGCTACCTTCGGGCCGAAGCGGATGTTTTATGCAACGCGCGCTGCTATACCGGTCATGCGGTTTTCGCGCAGTTGGCGCTCAGTGCAAAGCCGCTTCGATGCGGGCGCTGATGGCTGCCAGTTCGCCGCTGCCGTCGATGCTGCGCAGTTTGCCCTGTTTTTGGTAGTAGTCGATGAGCGGTTTGGTTTGTGCTTCGAAGACGGCAAGACGCTGACGGATGGTCGCTTCGTTGTCGTCGCTGCGGCCGCGCGCGAGCATACGCTGCACGATTTCTTCGTTGCCGACTTGCAGTTCGATAACGGCGTCAATCTGGCTGCCGCGTCCGGCGAGCAGTTTGTCCAGCGCTTCGGCTTGGGCGATGGTGCGCGGGAAGCCGTCGAACAGTGCGCCCTTGTCGCTGAGGCGGGCAGCGATCATGGCGATGACGATTTCATCGGAGACGAGCTGGCCGTTCTCCATGATGGCTTTGGCCTGTTTGCCGAGGTCGCTGCCGGCGGCGATTTCGGCGCGCAGCATGTCGCCAGTCGAGAGGTGGGTCAGTCCGTGTTTTTCAATGAGGAAGGCGGCCTGGGTGCCTTTGCCTGAACCGGGGGCGCCGAGCAGGATAATATTCATGGTTTTTCCTTACGGTTGTGGGTTTGAATGGGGCTAGGGTAGCATAGGACCCGTGTGCTTTTTTGTGTTTTTCCTGTGCTAGAATGTGGATGCTTTCTGTACAAGCATGTTTATTTTATGAGGTGTCTTATGAAAAAGTTTACAGAAGATCATGAGTGGATCGCCGTTGATGGCGGTATCGGCACGATCGGCATCACCGATTTTGCCCAGGATGCGTTGGGAGACATTGTTTTTATTGAATTGCCGGAAGTTGGCCGTGTGCTGGCCGTCGGTGATGAAGCCGCCACCATTGAATCGGTCAAGGCCGCAGGCGATGTGAAGAATCCGGTTGCCGGCGAAGTTGTCGAAGTCAACCAGAAACTGGTGGATGAACCAAGTCTGCTCAATTCCTCCCCGGAAGCCGACGGCTGGGTTTATAAGGTCAAACTCACCAATCCGTCCGAGCTGGACAGCCTGATGGATGAGGCCGCCTACCGCGATTTTGCGAAGTAACGTAATGTCTTTTACC
Organism: Cardiobacterium sp. Marseille-Q4385; assembly: GCF_916618745.1. Lineage (GTDB taxonomy): Bacteria > Pseudomonadota > Gammaproteobacteria > Cardiobacteriales > Cardiobacteriaceae > Cardiobacterium. The sequence goes on along the minus strand of NZ_OU745373.1, from coordinate 1,508,249 downwards.
AGCGCCGCGTCCCGTGGCGCTTTGTTTTCTTAATTTTCAGTGAGGGATTGTCATGTCCGCTTTCGCGCCTTTCGTCGCCCGCCATATCGGGCCTTCGCCTGCCGAGCAGGAAAAGATGTTGAAGTTGCTGGGGTTTTCCAGTCTGGATGCGTTTATTGATGAGGTCGTACCGTCAGATATTCGCCGCAAGGACGGGATGGCGAAGCTGCCTGCCCCGCTCAATGAGGCGGACGCGCTGGCGGCACTGCGCAAGCTTGCCGACAAGAACAAGGTGTTCCGCTCGCTCATTGGTCAGGGTTATTACGGCACGATCGTGCCGCCGGTGATTCTGCGCAACGTGCTGGAAAACCCGGGCTGGTACACCTCCTACACGCCGTATCAGCCGGAAATCTCGCAAGGCCGGCTGGAAGCGCTGCTCAATTTCCAGACAATGGTCTGCGACCTGACGGCGATGGACATTGCTAACGCCTCACTGCTGGATGAAGCGACCGCCGCCGCTGAAGCAATGGCTCTGGCGCACCGGCAGAGCAAGGCAAAATCCAACGTCTTCCTTGTCGATCAGCGTGTACACCCGCAAACCATTGACGTCCTCCTCACCCGCGCTGGCTACCAGGGCATTGAAATCTCCGTCCTGGATTGCAGCGGCGAACTGCCGGATGACTACTTCGGCATCCTCGTGCAATATCCGGACACGCACGGTCACGTCGTCGATTACCGCGCACTGGTGGAAAAAGTGCACCGCAAAGACGCCGTCGTCGTCGTTGCCACCGACCTCCTGGCACTGACCATCCTCACCCCGCCGGGCGAATGGGGCGCCGACATCGTCGTCGGCAACAGCCAGCGCTTTGGTGTGCCGCTTGGCTTCGGCGGCCCGCATGCCGCCTTCATGTCCACCCGCGACAGCTTCAAACGCTCCATGCCGGGCCGCCTCGTCGGCATCTCGCAGGACAGCCACGGCAAACCCGCCTATCGCCTCGCCCTGCAAACCCGCGAACAGCACATCCGCCGCGAAAAAGCGACCAGTAACGTCTGCACCGCGCAAGCGCTGCTGGCCATCATGGCCGGCCTCTACGCCACCTGGCACGGGGCGGAAGGCCTGCGCGACATTGGCGTGCGCGTGCACCAGCTGACTACACAACTGGCACTCTCGCTGGAAAAACACCACTTCAAATTCACCTACGAACACTTCTTCGACACCCTGCATATCGATGTCGGCACCCGTGCGGACACCATCATGCAGCGCGCGCTGGAAGCGGGCTACAACCTGCGCCGCATAGACGCCAACTGCATCGGCATCTCGCTGGACGAACAAAGCACCGAGGCCGAAGTCAAACTGCTTATCGCCATCTTCAGCGGCCACACCGATGACGACATCAAGCTGGAAAAAGCGCAGGCGATGCTGCCCGCCTTTGCCGTGCGCCGCAGCACCTACCTCACCCACCCCGTCTTCAAACAACACCGCAGCGAAACCGCGATGATGCGCTACCTGCGCAAACTGAGCGACTGGGACCTCGCACTCGACCGCACCATGATCCCGCTCGGCTCCTGCACCATGAAACTGAACGCCGCGAGCGAAATGATGCCCGTCACCTGGACACCATTCACCGACATCCACCCGTTTGCCCCGCTGAACCAGTCCGAAGGCTACCGGGAAATGTTCGACCAGCTCGAAGCCATGCTCTGCGAAGTGACCGGTTACGACGGCGCCTCGCTGCAACCGAACTCCGGCGCATCAGGCGAATACGCGGGTCTGCTCGCCATCCGTGCCTACCACGACAGCCGGGGCGACAACCACCGCGACATCTGCCTCATCCCGCAGTCCGCACACGGCACCAACCCCGCCTCCGCCGCAATGGCCGGCATGCAAGTCGTCGTCGTCGCCTGTGACGAAGACGGCGACATCAACATCGCCGACCTGCTCACCAAAGCCGAAGAACACAAAGACCGCCTCGCCGCCGTGATGGTCACCTACCCCTCCACCCACGGCATCTTCGAACGCAACATCCGCGAACTCTGCGCTATCATCCACGGCTACGGCGGCCAGGTCTATCTGGACGGCGCGAACCTGAACGCGCAAGTCGGCCTCGCCGCGCCCGGCCACTACGGCTCGGACGTTTCCCACCTCAACCTGCACAAAACCTTCGCCATCCCGCATGGTGGTGGCGGCCCCGGCGTCGGCCCCATCGTCGTCAAAGAACACCTGAAACCCTTCCTGCCCGGACACAGCGTCGTCCCGCTTGAACATCGCGGCGGCATGACCGTCAGCGCCGCGCCGTGGGGCAGCGCATTGGTAAACGTCATCCCGTGGATGTACATCCGCATGATGGGCGCGAAAGGCCTCGAACAGGCAAGCGCCGTCGCCATCCTCAACGCCAACTACATCGCCGCCCGCCTGAAAGGTACCTATGAAGTGCTGTACAGCGACGAAAACGGCCACGTCGCCCACGAATGCATCATCGACGTGCGCCCGTTCAAGGACAGTGCCGGCATCAGCGTGGACGACTTCGCCAAACGCCTCATGGACTATGGCTTCCACGCGCCGACCATGAGCTTCCCCGTCCCCGGCACCCTGATGGTTGAGCCGACCGAAAGCGAAGACCTCGGCGAACTCGACCGCTTCTGCGACGCCATGCTTGCCATCCGCGAAGAAATCCGCCGCGTCGAAAACGGCGAATGGACACCAGAAGACAACCCGCTGGTCAACGCGCCGCACACCATGGCCGACCTTACCGGCGACTGGAACCACTGCTACGACCGCAAAACAGCGGTGTATCCGGTCGAAGGCATGAACCCGTCGAAATACATGACGCCGGTGAACCGCGTGGACAACGTCTATGGCGACCGCCACCTCATCTGCACCTGCCCTTCGCCGCTGGATTACCAATAAGCGCCGCCCGTGCAGCGACCACAACAAAGCCCGTCAGCAGACGGGCTTTTTCATTACAGCTTGGTGGGCCCAGTAATGACTGGCGCTTGACGAGCCCGGCACATGCCGCCCGTTGCTTGCCCAATGCCGAATCCCGCACAAAAAAATCCCGTCCCCCGCTTGCGGGGGAAGGTGCCCGAAGGGCGGAAGGGGAATGAAAACCCTGGCGTAATGGACAAAACGGGTGCTTTTTTTGAGACGTGGGACTCTAATGGACAAAATGGGTGCTTTTGAGGCTATCCCTTCGCAAAATAATCATTTACAAACAGTATGTTATTCGCTTTCTTCAGCCCGTGATGGCACTTCAAAAGCCGCTTCATGTCGCCGAATTTTCCTTCCAGCAGATTGGTTGTGTTTGGGATGCTCAACGCAGGGAAATCCTCAAAGGTAAACAGCCATGGTAAATGCCGCTTCAGGCTATGGTAGGCGGTGCGCAGGCGCTTATGTGTAGTGTGAGTGGCCTGTTTTCTCGTTCACGCTGCGTTCGTTCAGGAAGGCGGCGTACTGCTCGTACCAGCGCTTGAGCGCCGCTTCAAACGCCGCCTGAGTAAGTTTCCGTCAGGGTCAGCGACAGGGCCCGCAGCGCCTGTGCTGCCGGACTTTTGGGCTTTCTGGTCAGGTGGCGCACGATGATTTTGATTTGGTGAAACTGGCACATCTGTATGGGTACATCCGGGAAAACGCCCAGCAAACCGCTTTTGCCGTCACAGATAATGCTTTGTATCACAACACCTTTCTCTCGCAATGCAGCGACCTCCTGCGTGTAGATCGCGTTGGTTTCCCGCTTGATTGCCATCACAGTCAAGGCTCGCTTGCTGCGAGCGTCGTAGAGAACCATGATACCCCACTGGCGGCCGAAATAGGTGGTATCCATGGGGTGTCTGTGGCAGCGTGCAATCGGCCTGTGTAGCGGCTTTGGCGAGGTGGCGGCGGATGCTTTTGATGCTGCATCCGTACTGCGCGGCAAGCTGTGCGGCGGTCTGCTTGCCGTCGCTGTAAAGCTGCCAGAGGGTGTCAGACTCAAGTCTGCCGCTGCCGCTGAAACGCTTGTTGCAAGCGGTACATTTGTAGCGTTGTTTGCCATCACGGGTACCGTTCTTCTTGACCTGTTTTGAGCCGCAAAAAAGGCATTTTTTGTGTTCAAAGGCTTTCAACTCCCGAAAGCCTTACAGCGTAAGGGCTGCGGCGATTTTTAGCACCCGTTTTGTCCATTACGCCCGCTCCGACAATACCTGCTTTACAACAATCACAGAACCGTTATTCACAAATGAAGAAAGCCTCCGCATTAGATGCGGAGGCTTGATAATAAACCCTGACAGTGTCCTACTCTCACATGGGGAAACCCCACACTACCATCGGCGATACTGCGTTTCACTTCTGAGTTCGGCATGGATTCAGGTGGTACCACAGCTCTATGACCGTCAGGAAAACCGGTTACATTCAATTAATAAATGTTCTCTATCTATTTAAAAGAGAATCATCGTCTAAAACTTTTGAGCGCTAAAAATAACTTGAGCGTTGTATGATCAAGCCTCACGATCAATTAGTACTCCTTAGCTGCATATATTACTATACTTCCACATGGAGCCTATCAACGTCGTAGTCTACAACGGATCTTTAGGAGACTTATAGTCTCAGGGAGATCTTATCTTGGGAGGGGCTTCCCGCTTAGATGCTTTCAGCGGTTATCCCTTCCGAACATAGCTACCCGGCTGTGCCACTGGCGTGACAACCGGTACACCAGAGGTTCGTCCATTCCGGTCCTCTCGTACTAAGAACAGCTTCCCTCAAATCTCCAACGCCCACGGCAGATAGGGACCGAACTGTCTCACGACGTTCTGAACCCAGCTCGCGTACCACTTTAAATGGCGAACAGCCATACCCTTGGGACCTGCTACAGCCCCAGGATGTGATGAGCCGACATCGAGGTGCCAAACTCCTCCGTCGATATGGACTCTTGGGAGGAATCAGCCTGTTATCCCCGGAGTACCTTTTATCCGTTGAGCGATGGCCCTTCCATTCAGAACCACCGGATCACTAAGACCTACTTTCGTATCTGCTCGACTTGTCTGTCTCGCAGTTAAGCGGGCTTCTGCCTTTGCACTCTTGGTGCGATTTCCGACCGCACCGAGCCCACCTTCGCACTCCTCCGTTACTCTTTGGGAGGAGACCGCCCCAGTCAAACTACCCACCAGACACTGTCTGCAACCCGGATCACGGGTCTACGTTAGAACATCAAAACAAGCAGGGTGGTATTTCAAGGATGGCTCCACAGAAACCAGAGTCTCTGCTTCTTAGCCTCCCACCTATCCTATGCAACTTGTTTCAATGTTCAGTGTCAAGCTATAGTGAAGGTTCACGGGGTCTTTCCGTCTTGCCGCGGGTACACTGCATCTTCACAGCGATTTCAACTTCACTGAGTCTCGGGTAGAGACAGCGCCGCCATCGTTACGCCATTCGTGCAGGTCGGAACTTACCCGACAAGGAATTTCGCTACCTTAGGACCGTTATAGTTACGGCCGCCGTTTACCGGGGCTTCGATCAAGAGCTTGCACCCCATCAATTAACCTTCCGGCACCGGGCAGGCGTCACACCCTATACGTCCACTTACGTGTTTGCAGAGTGCTGTGTTTTTGTTAAACAGTCGCAGCGGCCTATTCTCTGCGGCCTCCAACAGCTATTCACCATCAGAGGCATACCTTCTCCCGAAGTTACGGTATCATTTTGCCGAGTTCCTTTACCCGAGTTCTCTCAAGCACCTTGGAATTCTCTTCCTACCCACCTGTGTCGGTTTGGGGTACGGTTAATCATAATCTGAAGCTT
>NZ_OU745373.1:1332500-1497500 GCF_916618745.1 Cardiobacterium sp. Marseille-Q4385 | reverse complement strand
AAACTGAGCCGCATTTCTGCTAGATTTGCACTAATGGGATTTTGCAAGGTAATAGCAGGGCATTCTGGGAAAAACGCCTGATGGCTGGCATTATCAATAAAGCTATATGTAACCGCCTCTTGGAAACCTTGTGCCACCAGCAGGTCACTGTAATAACGCAAACTGCGACTTCCACCGGCGTCTTGTTGATACTGCACGACTGGCAAACGATCCGGAACATTCGCATAACCATCAATACGCGCAATTTCTTCGATCAGGTCTTCACCTATTGCCAAGTCAAAGCGCCAAGTTGGGGGCGTTACCTGCCATGCGTTTTCAGTACGTTGCACTTCACCACCAAGCCCCATCAAGATAGAGTTGATGGTGATATCGTCGTAACTACGACCAACACGCTGGGCGATAGCCTCTCGTGATACCGCTACCGGCAGACGTTGCGGTAGATTTTCTTCACTAACAGCGCTACTAAAATCTTCCGCTTCGCCACCACAGATATCTAAAATCAATCGAGTTGCGAAATTTAAAGCCGTCTCCTGCAGCGTGTAGTCCACGCCGCGCTCGAAACGTTGGGCACTATCACTCGCCACACCAAAGCGACGAGCCTTACCAGCAATGCGCGTTGGATTGAACCACGCTGCTTCCAAAATAATGTTTTGTGTTGATGTTGAGCAAGCGCTTTCTGCACCGCCCATTACCCCTGCAATAGCTAGGTTTTTTTCTTTATCAGCGATGACCAATACGTCTTTATCCAAGACCGCTTCGCTATCGTTAAGCAAGCGCAGTTTTTCTCCCGCTTGTGCGTACCGCACGACGATGCCACCGCTGATTTTGTCTGCATCAAAAGCGTGCAAAGGTGTCCCGAGCGACAACATGACATAGTTGGTAACATCAACAACCGGATCATGCGTGCGGATACCTAAGCGACGTAGCCGCTCAACCAACCATTGTGGCGTTGCCCGACTAATATCAATGCCTCGAACGACTCTACCCAGGTAACGCGGACAATCTTGTGATGCTCGACTATCAATAGTTAATGAACTTTTACCACTGGTTTTGACTTCTATCGCTGGCAATGGCGGTAAAGAAAAATTCTCACCTAGCTCATCGCGGCATAGCTGCGTAATTTCTCGCGCTAAACCTCGTATGGAGAAGCAGTCAGCGCGATTCGGCGTGAGATCAATATCAATGATGCTGTCATTCAGGTGTAGATACTCGCGAATATCCGTACCAACTGGTGCATCTTCTGGAAGGATTAGCAATCCTGCGTGTTCATCGCTTAGCCCCAATTCACGCGCCGAACAGAGCATGCCGAACGATTCAATACCACGCAGTTTTGATTGCTTGATGTGAACGTCACCAGGTAATACGGCCCCAATCGTTGCCAGCGGAACTTTAACGCCTACGGCCACATTGGGCGCACCACAAACGATTTGCAAAGCCTCACCACGACCCGCATTGACGGTAGCAACTCGCAATTTGTCTGCATCAGGATGGGCGTTCAAAGTCAACACTTGTGCCACAACCACACCGGAAAATGGTGGTGCCGCGCGAGCAACATTATCGACTTCCAATCCCGCCATCGTCAGACGCTCGGCAAGCAACTCTGGCGGCAAGTCAATGCCGTAGTCTTCTTTCAGCCATTCAGTACTTAATAGCATGGTTTATCCTCAAAATTCGTTGCGGAATTGTCGCAAGAAGCGTACATCGTTCTCGAAAAACTGACGCAAATCCTGTACGCCATAACGCAACATCGCTAAGCGTTCAATGCCCATACCAAAGGCATAGCCTTGGTAGATATCGGGATCAACACCCGAATTGCGCAGCACTTGCGGATGTACCATGCCGCAACCCAAGACTTCCAGCCATTTCACATTAGCCCCGTCGCCGGCGGTAAAGAAAGCAATATCCACCTCCGCCGATGGCTCAGTAAACGGGAAAAACGACGGACGGAAACGCACTTGCAAATCCTCGCGCGCAAAGAAATCGCGCAAAAAATGGATAATGATGCCTTTCAAGTCAGCAAAGGTACTGGATGTGTCCACTACCAACCCTTCTACCTGATGAAACATGGGGGTATGCGTTACATCCGAGTCGCTGCGATATACCCGCCCTGGTGCGATGATTCGCAAAGGCGCCCCTTCCTGCTCCATAGTACGAATTTGTACACCAGACGTATGGGTGCGCAGTACGGTTTGCGGATCAAAATAGAAGGTATCCTGCATTGCCCGTGCCGGGTGATGTTCAGGGATATTGAGCGCGGTGAAATTATGAAAATCGTCTTCGATTTCAGGGCCATCTTTGACAACGAAGCCCAAGCGGGCAAACCAGTCTTCGATACGACGACGCGTCAACGTGACAGGATGCAAACCGCCTTTAAAGGCCTGCCGTCCAGCGAGGCTAACATCAACCCGCTCAGATGCCAGTTTCTCCGCCATTTCCCGCGCTTTGAAAGCATCCATTTTTTCTTGCAAGGCATGCTGAAAACGTGTTTTAGCATCATTGATGATTTTCCCCAGCTGAGGGCGTTCTTCTGCACTCGCCTTGGCCAGTGCCTGCATATGCGCAGTAAAGATACCTTTCTTTGAGAGATAGGCATTGCGCAAGGTTTCCAGAGCCGGTAAATCCAGTGTTTCTTTCAACGCATTTAGCCCATCCTGTAAGGCTTTTTCCAGCGTTTCTTTGACAGACGATTGTTCGCTCACGTTATGCTCCCGTGTATTCGACTATTGCCCAATAGTTAGTAATGGCCGATAAAAAACGGCTGCATCAAGCAGCCGTTTTTTGATAGGAAATAAGATCTTATAGGGCTGCTTTCGCTTTTTCTGCCAAAACAGCAAAGACCTGTTTGTTATATACCGCCAATTCGGCAAGTACTTTACGGTCAATAGCAATTTCGGCTTTTTTCAGACCGTTAATAAATCGGCTATAAGAAAGCCCGTGCAGACGCGCAGCGGCGTTAATACGAATAATCCACAGCTGACGGAACTGACGTTTTCTCGCTTTACGGTCGCGATAGGCGTATTGCCCCGCTTTGATAACCGCTTGCTTGGCAACGCGGAAAACTTTGCGGCGGGCATTGTAATAGCCTTTAGCTGCCGCCAGTACTTTTTTATGACGGGCGCGTGCGGTAACGCCTCTTTTTACTCGTGCCATGTGCTACTCCTTAACCAATCATTTGCTTTATGGCTTTTACATCACTGTCATGCACCATCGTTGTGCCACGCAGACCGCGTTTACGCTTGGTGGATTTTTTGGTCAGGATGTGACGCGCATGGGAGTGGGAACGTTTGTAGCCGTTCGCCGTTTTTTTGAAGCGCTTGGCTGCGCCTCGGTGGGTTTTTAATTTAGGCATTTTAAAACTCGCATTGTTTATTTCGGTTCCCGCAGCACATGTGTGCTGCGATACGGCTAGCAGGTTATTTTTTCGGGGCGAAGACCATCACCATCTGGCGACCTTCCATCCCCGCTTTTTGCTCTACTATCCCAACTTCGGCCAAATCGGCTTCGATACGGGTGAGCAGTTCCTGCCCGAGACCCTGGTGCGCCATTTCGCGTCCGCGAAAGCGAACGGTCACTTTGGCTTTGTCACCATCTGCAAGGAAACGGTTCAGGTTGCGTAGTTTGACCTGGTAGTCTCCCTCGTCCGTCCCCGGACGAAATTTGATCTCTTTGATTTGGATGCGCTTTTGATTTTTCCGCGCTTCCTGTTGCTTTTTCTGCTGTTCGAATCGGAATTTACCGTAATCCATGATTCGGCATACCGGTGGCTCGGCATTTGCCGCCACCTCTACCAAATCCAGATCTTGTTCGTATGCAGCATTCAAAGCATCTTCGATAGATACGACGCCGAGCTGTTCACCGTCGGCGCCAATCAGGCGAATTTGTGCGTCCGTGATTTTTTCGTTAACACGGGTTTCTTGTGGCTTAGCTATGCTAAATCTCCTGTGCTTTTGTGCTGTTTTGTTCTTGCATCAGGGCAATTAAATCGGTGACAGGCATCGCGCCGAGGTCGTTACCGTCGCGCTTGCGCACTGCCACCGTTGCCGATGATTTTTCCCGCTCACCCGCGACCAGCAAATAAGGGACGCGTTGCAGGGTATGTTCGCGAATTTTATAGCTAATTTTTTCATTTCGCAAATCTTTTTCCGCACGCAGACCTGCTGCAACCAGTTGTTCAGCGACTTCATTTGCGTAATCCGCCTGGGCATCGGTAATCGGCATGACGACCGCTTGCACCGGCGACAACCACAGTGGCATTTGCCCTGCATATTGTTCGATCAGGATGCCGATGAAGCGTTCCAACGAACCAAGAATGGCGCGGTGAATCATCACCGGCGTCTGCCGTTCGTCGTTTTCGTCGATGTAGTGCGCACCGAGGCGTTCCGGCATGGAGAAATCAAGCTGCACGGTGCCACACTGCCAGCGGCGGCCGAGGCTGTCTTTCAGGGTAAATTCGATTTTCGGGCCGTAGAACGCACCTTCGCCGGGTTGCAGGCGGAACGGTTTTCCTTGCGCTTCCAAGGCTGCTTGCAGGTCGGCTTCGGCTTCGTCCCAAATTTCATCGGAACCCACCCGTTTTTCCGGACGGGTGGACAGCGCGAGTTCAACTTCATGGAAACCGAAGTCTTTGTACACTTCGTACACCATCTGACAGCAACGCTCAATTTCCTCGCGAATTTGCCCACGCGTACAGAAGATATGGCCATCATCTTGCACGAAGCGACGCACCCGCATCAGGCCGTGCAGCGTGCCGGACGGTTCGTTGCGGTGGCAGATACCAAATTCGGCGTAGCGCACCGGCAATTCGCGGTAGCTACGTAGGCCCTGGTTAAAAATCTGGATGTGACCGGGGCAGTTCATCGGTTTGACGGCGTAATCATGCTCGTCAATGCAGCAGGTGAACATATTGCCGCCGAACTTGTCCCAGTGACCAGATTTTTCCCACAGCGAGCGGTCGAGGATTTGCGGCCCCTGCACCTCTTCGTAGCCGTATTTGCGCAGTTTGCCGCGCATATAATTCTCGATTTCGCGATAAATGACCCAGCCCTTGGCGTGCCAAAACACCATGCCCGGCGCTTCTTCCTGCAAGTGGAAGAAATCCAGCTGTTTTCCGATTTTGCGGTGATCGCGTTTTTCCGCTTCCGCTTGCTGTTGCAGATAGGTATCGAGCGATTTCTGGTCGGCGAAAGCGACGCCGTAAATGCGTTGCAGCGGTTCGCCGCTCGCGTCGCCACGCCAGTACGAACCGGACAACTTCGTCAATTTGAACGCCTTGACGTGCCCCATGTGCGGCACGTGCGGCCCGCGACACATATCCAGGTATTCCTGATGGTGATACAGGCCAACCTGCTTGACGCTGTTGTCGAAATCATCAATCAGGCGCACCTTGAAATCCTCGTGGCGCTCGGAGAATGCCTGACGCGCCTCGGCGACTGGCGTCCACACCTTCTCGACCGTATAACCCGTTGCCGCCAATTCCTTCATCCGCTTTTCCAGCATTTCCAAATCTTCCGGGGTGAAGCGGTGGCTGCTGTCAATGTCGTAGTAGAAGCCGTTTTCAATCACTGGCCCGATGACCATCTTCGCCTCCGGCCACAGTTGCTTCAACGCGTGCCCGAGCAAATGCGCGGCTGAGTGGCGGATGATGTGCACACCCGCTTCGTCCTTGCTGGTGATGATGGCGACATGCGCATCGGCGGTAATCGCATCGCTCAAATCGCGTTCCTCGCCATTAACCACCACGGCGATGGCGGCTTTGGCAAGGCCACTGCCGATAGCAGCGGCAATCTGCGCACCGTTGGTCGGATTCTCAAACTGACGGACACTGCCGTCGGGCAACGTAATATTCAACATAAACATTCCTGACAAAAAAGCGGCGACTACCACACGCCGCCGGAAAAAAGAAGGCGGGCATTGTACGCCAACGCCCGCCAGCGGTCACACCGTCTGCGTCACCTTCTGCAAAAACGGCGGTTCATCCGGATTCAGGCCGCGCACCTCGGCGAGATGGGCGGCGGTGACATACCACGACAAAATCCCGGTCAACCCGTGCAACGCCTCGTGCCCAGCATCCACCAGCGGCAAATGCAGCGTATCCGGCACCCGCTTGTCGCTCACCAACAGCACACGCGCACCGCGTTCGGCGAAGCGGGCGGCGAGTTGCAACGCATCCTCCTGATAACGGTCAGGCGGGGCGAAAAGCAGCACCGGAAAACCGTCATGCACAATCGCCATCGGCCCGTGCCGCACCTCGGCAGCGGAAAACGCCTCGCCCTGCAACTGACACGTTTCCTTGCACTTCAACGCCGCCTCCTGCGCCACCGGCAGACCTGTGCCGCGCCCGACCACAAACAGCCTTTCCTGCGACCGCAGCCCTTCAATCGCTGCGGCCCAATCCGCCTGCGCCGCCTGGTGTAACCGTTCCGGCAAGGCATCCAGCGCCTGCGACAATGCCGCATCGCCATGCCAGTGCGCCAGCAAGCGCAGCGCCAGCGTGACCGTTGCGATAAAACTCTTTGTCGCGGCGACACTCTTTTCCTCGCCCGCCTGTACCGGCAGCACATGCTGACTGGCCTCCGCCAGCGGCGACGGCACCACATTCACCAGCGCGGCTGACTGCGCACCGCCTGCCACCAGCGCCTGCAACATCGCGATCACATCCGGCGGACTGCCCGACTGCGACGCGGCGAGCGCCAAATAACCTTCCACCTGCCACGATGTCGCCAGCACGCTACTGAGCGACGGCGGCAGCGACGCCACCGGCATCCCGCACGAATGCATCAACACATACGCCAAATACCCCAGGGCATGATCGGACGTACCACGTCCGACCGTGACCACCCCGCGCGGCGGGCGGGCTTTCAGCACCTCAGCAAGCGCCAGCGCGGACGAAAAATCCTGCGCGGCAACCCGTTCAGCGGATTCACGCGCTTCCTGCAACATAAAAGACATACAACACCTCACAAAAACCAATACACGACTACCGCCAAGCGGGATAAACACTGGGTCTCCAGACTGCCGCCAAGCGGGCAAAACCTGACCTGTCGCGTACCACAACAAAACACGCGGGACACGTTTAAATGCCCCGCACCACTGTGCATCATAACGCAAGCCCCACCACAGAAGCCAACCGCACCACCAACATTCACATGGCCCAAAAATCCTGAAAACCACAGCAAAAACAAAAATGAAAAAATAAAATCCCGTCACAGCGCCCCGAAACAAATCACAGCATGACCTTGCATAATCCACAAAATTCCACAAAAATATTGACACCATAAACATGCAGTCGTAACATCGAAACCCATGCCCAATGGAGACCTCCCATGTCCTCATCCTCCTCTTCCTCAATGAAATCTGATACCACCGTTGACCGCCGTGCACAAATCCAGACCCTGCTCAATGAACAGGGTGTTGTCAATTCACAAGAACTCGCCGAGCGCTTCGAAGTCTCGCTGATGACCATCTACCGCGACCTCGACTACCTGCAAGAACAGGGCGTCGCCAAGCGGCAGCACGGTGGCGCTGTTTCAGCCGACCGCTTCATCTCGCCGCTCAAGCGCAGCATGCGTGAATCGCAGAACGTCAACGCCAAACGCATCATTGGCCGCTGGGCGGCAGCGAACCTCATCAACACCATCGACGACTCCCTCGTCATCGACTCCGGCACCACCACCCTCGAATTCGTGCGTGCCCTGCCCGATGCCTCCATCAATGTTATGGTCAACAGCCTCGATGCCCTGTCCGTCCTCGCCGCGCACAAAAACACCAACGTGTACGCGCTTGGCGGCGAACTGCGCAAAGACGTGATGGCCTTTGAAGGCGCGATCACCACTGACAACCTGCGCCAGTGTCACTTCTCCAAAGCCTTCATCAGCGCCGACGGCATCGACATCGAAGCGGGGCTGACCACCACCAACGAACAGCGCGCCCGCCTGACCCGCCTCATGGCCGAACACGCGCAAGAAGTGTACCTGCTCGCCGATTGCAGCAAATACGGCAAACGCTCCTTCCGCACCTTCTTCCACTTCGACCGCATCACCGCCATCATCTCCGAAAGCGGTGTGCCTGAGCTCTACAAACAGCACTTCCGTCAACACGACATCCGCCTCATCGAAGTAAACGACAATGACCAAGACAAAAAATAACAAAACCGGCGAAATCGTCGCCGCCCACAAACACAGCGGACATGGCGGCATCGTCTCCGTTTGCAGTGCGCACCCTGCCGTCGTCCGCGCCGCAGCCGAACTCGCGCGCGAATACGGCGCGCCGCTTCTACTCGAATCCACCTCAAACCAGGTGGACCAGTTCGGCGGCTACACCGGCCTCACCCCCGCCGAATACATCGCGCAAACCCGCGCCATGCTGCCTGCCGACTGCGACGTCACCTTCGGCGGCGATCACCTCGGCCCGAACCGCTGGCAACATCTGCCCGCCGCCGAGGCCATGACGAACAGCGAAGAACTCATCCGCAGCTACGTCGCTGCCGGCTACGAAAAAATCCACCTCGATTGCAGCATGAGCTGCGCCGGCGACCCCGTACCGCTACCGGATGCCACCGTTGCCGAACGTGCCGCCCGCCTCTGCCGCATCGCCGAAGATACCCGCGCCGCCATGCCGGAAGCCGTGCCACTCGTGTACATCATCGGCACCGAAGTCCCCGTACCGGGCGGCGCCAAAGAAGCCCTCGACGGTGTCACCCCGACCACGCCGGACGCCGCCCGCACTACCTACCGCATCCACCGCGAAACCTTCGCCGCGCACGGCCTGGGCGATGACGTCTGGGCGCGCGTCGTCGGCCTCGTCGTCCAGCCCGGCGTCGAATTCGACCACCACGGCGTCGAAGACTACCGCCCCGAACGCGCACAGGCGCTGTCCGATGTTGCCGACGAATTCCCGAACGCCATCTTTGAAGCGCACTCAACCGACTACCAAACCCCGGAAGCTTTCAAAAACCTCGTGCGCGACCACTTTGCCATCCTCAAAGTCGGCCCGGCGCTGACCTTTGCCTACCGTGAAGCCCTTTTCGGCCTGAGCCAAATTGCCATCGAACTCGGCCTGGAAACCGACACCGACCTGATTGGCGAAGCCGACATCGTCATGCGCGAAGACCCCGCCGACTGGCAGAAGTACTACCACGGCGACCGCCGCGAACAACGCCTGCTGCGGGCATACAGCCTGTCCGACCGCATCCGCTACTACTGGACCAAACCGCGCCTTGCCAAATCCGTACAAGAACTGCTGGACGTCCTCGGCACACGGGAAATCCCGCTCGGCGTTGCGCACCAATACCTGCCGCTGGGGGCGGAAGCCTGCCGCGCACGTGGCGAAAAAATCACCGCCGACAACCTGATCAACAACACCATCAAAGCGGCGCTCGCCCCCTACTACGCCGCTTGCGCCTGACACCATCCAGCCCTGCGCCCCCCCCCACCCACACGGATAGCGGGTGCGGCGCAAAGGACGGCAGGACACCGGGCGCCAAACAACACCAAGACAGCACATGAAACCCATCACCCTTGGCATCGGCGTCATCGCCCTCGCTGTAGCCATTACCTACTGGATAGTCAGCGGCAACACCATCAACAGCGGCGATCCCGAACTGGATGCCGAAATCAAAGAACTCGCCAAAATGCCGAACATCGGCAACATCAAAGACAGCTACGACGCCCGCGATGCCTACGCCAAAGGCGACTACCAAACCGCGCGCGAACTGTGGCAAAGCCTTGCCGCCAGCGGTGACAACGACAGCGCCTACATTGCCCAATACGGCCTCGGCCTGCTCTACGCCAACGGCTACGGCGTCACACAAAGCGACCAGACCGCGCGCGAATGGTGGCAAAAAGCCGTCCGTGACAACAAAGACGCCCGTC
The DNA here is from genome assembly GCF_916618745.1 of Cardiobacterium sp. Marseille-Q4385. GTDB lineage: Bacteria > Pseudomonadota > Gammaproteobacteria > Cardiobacteriales > Cardiobacteriaceae > Cardiobacterium. Next base: position 1,487,631 of record NZ_OU745373.1, on the reverse strand, counting down.
TGCTGCTACAAACCCTGCCGGGCGACAGCCAACACGACTACCCAACCATCCACAACCAGTACCGAAGCGCCGCCACCGCAGGCGATGCCGACGCCCAATACAAACTCGGCGTCCTCTACAACATCGGCATCGGCGTCAAACGGGACAGAGACGCGGCGCAAAACTGGTTTGAACAAGCCGCCGCACAAAACCACGCTGCTACCCAATACCAGGCAGGTAAATACTTCGCGCAATACAGAAAAACAGCAGACCCTGAGCGGGAACGCATGTGGTACGAAAAAGCCGCCGCACAGGGCAACGCCGATGCCCAATACGAACTCGGCCACCTCTACGCCGATGACAGTATGTTGAAAGAAACCCCGCAAGACTTTTGCCGGGCCATCACCCTGTGGGAACAGGCGGCGGCACAAAACCAGCCCCGAGCCCAAAACAGACTAGTCACAATTTACAGTTACGGTCACAAAGACTGCGGCATCGCCCAAGACGACAACAAAGCACGCGCCCTGCTCGAACAGATCATCGCCAACGGCGACAGCAGTGATCGCCACCTGGCAAAAATCCACCTGCACATACTGAACCAGTCCGACCCATAAAGCGCCAAGCGAGACAAACACCGACTTCCCGCCCGACGCCCCCAAAAACCCTAACCAACCCCAAAAAACCGATGACCTTCGGACAAGACCCCAGCTACTTCGCCGCTTGCAGCACCACTGCCCATAAAATCACCTGGCAGGGCAAGTGCTGGCGGACATCCCCGCCCTGCTCGCCACCACCAGCCCGGCACTCAAGACGAAACTGCCCGAAGCCCTGCGCATCCTTGACGAACAGAGCGACCAAACCCCGCCAAGCGGGGAAAAACCTGGGATTCCGGCAAATAAGAGAAAACCTGCCCTGCCAGACAAAAGCAAACCCGATGAAACCGCACCTCCTCGCCCTGAGCCTTGCCGCCCTCACCGCAGCGGCCATTGCTGAAGACCCAAGCGTAACAAACGACATCGCGCAACTCACCGCGCAAGCGGAAGCAGGCGACGTCGAGGCGCAATACCGCCTCGCCTGCCGCTACAGCAAAGGAGACGGCGTCACGCAGGACTACGGCAAAGCGATTGCGTGGCTGGAAAAAGCAGCGGCACAAAACCATCCCGATGCCGAGTACAACCTCGGCGCCCTCTACGGCGACGGCACCGTGGTGCCGAAAGACACCGCCAAAGCACGACAATGGCTGGAAAAAGCCGCTACGCAAGGCCACGAAGCAGCCCCCATCGCCCTGCATATCCTTGACGAACAGAGCGCCCAAATCCTGCCAAGCGGGATAAAACCTGGCTTTTCAACGCGCGGAGCCACCGCACAAGAAGGCATGCCATGAAAAAAACACTGCTTGTCCTCGCCCTGCTGCTCGTCGCCACCACCATCTGCCCGGCCTTCGCCGAAAAGAATCATGGTGGTAGCGGGCATAAAATTGCCCATGACGCCGACGCCGCCTACGCCAAAGGCGACTATCAAACCGCATACGAAATATGGCTCACCTTTGCCGACAAAGGCAGCTATGCCCAATACAGCCTCGGCAGACTCTACGCCAACGGTCAGGGCGTCGCACAAAGCGACAGCACCGCCCGCGACTGGTGGCAAAAATCCATGCGTGATATCGAACAATCCCGTGTACTACTGAGCATCCTGCCGGATCCATCCGACCCGCAATACACCTACGCCACCATCCACGAAAAATGGCAGCCTGCCGCCGCCGCAGGCGACGCTGACGCCCAATACAAACTCGCCTTCCTCTACCTCACCGGCATCGGCGTCCCGCAAAACGACACCAAGGCCCTCATCTGGTTCGAAAAAGCCGCCAACCAGAACCATGCCGCCGCCCAATACCAGCTCGGCAAAATCCATGACCGCGCCAATCGCGTGCCGTGTGCAGCAGCCCAAGCAATCCAATGGTGGGAAAAAGCCTCCGCCTTGGGCAACGCCGATGCGCAAAACATCCTTGCCCTGAGATACGACATGGGCTTCCACTTGACCCCCCACTACCCGCGAGACGAATGCCGCGCCATTGCCCTGCGCGAACAGGCCGCTGCACAAGGACATCCCGAGGCGCAAACCTGGCTTGCCCAAACCTACATGTACGATCAGCCGCACTGCAACCTGGTGGCAAACAGAGACAAAGCCCGCGCCCTGCTTGAACAGGCCATCACCAATGGCGGCAAACATACACGCGAACAGGCAGAACGTGTCCTGTACGCGGTGGAACACAATGGCCGATACCCCTCCCCGTAATCCTAGCCAATGCAAAGGAACACCATGATCTTCGAACAAGACCCCAGCTACTTCGCCGCTCGCGGCGCCACTGCCACCGCCCGTGAAATCGCCCAGCAGGGCGATTGCTGGCGGCAAATCCCCGCTCTGCTCGCCGCTACCGACCCGGCGCTCAAGGCCAAACTGCGCGAAGCCCTGCATGACGCGACGGCGACCATTGCCTATAGCGGCGCTGGCACCTCCGCCTACGTCGGCGACATCCTCGCCGCCGCCATCCAGCGGGTCAGCCGCGCGCACAACATCGCCACCGCCAGCACCGACCTCGTCGCCCAGCCGGCGGATAAACTCGCGCACAACGCGCATGGCTTCCTGTTCAGCTTCGCGCGCAGCGGCAACTCGCCGGAAAGCGTCGCCTCGCTGGAAAAAGCTGCCGCTGTCGCACCGCGCCTTGCTCCCGTCGCCGTCGTCTGCAACGCACACAGCAGCCTCGCCGATTACAGCGGGAAACATGGCCACATTTGCCTGATGCCGCCGGAAACGCACGACGAGAGCTTCGTCATGACATCCAGCTTCAGCACCATGACGCTCTACACCCTCGGCCTCTGTTACGAAGCACTCGACCTGCCGCTACCTGACTACGCCGCGCTTGCCGCCACACAACAGCACACCAGCGAAACCTACTACACCTCCCCCGCACTCAACACCCTCGCTGCCGCGAAACGCATCATCTACCTCGGCAGCGGCCCCCTCTACGGCGCCGCCCGCGAAAGCGCGCTGAAAATCCTTGAAATGACCGGCGGCAAAATCCCGACCATGAGCGAAACCTCGCTTGGCTTCCGCCACGGCCCCAAATCGCTGATAGACGGCAGCACCGCCGTCTGCCTCTACGCCGCAAACGACCCCTACACCCAGCAATACGACCGCGACCTCGCCTGGGAACTGCTGGCGGACGGTCACGCAGCGAGCATCCACCTCTACGGCCCGGCGAACTATTTCCGGCGCTACCCGGAACTCGCGACGAGCGGCGCGCACATCACCGCCTTCGACGCTGCCCTGGACAACCAACCCGATGCCGCCCTCGCCCCGCTCTACGTCCAGCACGCCCAACTCACCGGCCTGCGCTGCGCGCTGGATGCGGGTGTCGCCCCGGACAACCCCAGTCCGGACGGCAGCGTCAACCGCGTGGTGCGCGGGGTCACGCTGTATCCGTATCCGTCATGAAGCATCACGGCGAAAAGCGCAGGGTGGGCTTCAGCCACCACACCGCACCAGCGGCGACAGCCGCCAAGCGAGACAACTGTGCAATTTCTTCCCCCCTTCCGTCGCTGCGCGACACCTTCCCCCGCAAGCGGGGGAAGGGAATGATTTGTGCGTTTCACCACTATCCGCGCAGCTATATCGCCTGGCAGATTCTGCCGCTGACGCGGTGCGGTGGGCTAAAGCACACTCACCCCGTGTTTTTTGCCGTGAGCGCGCATTCATCCCGCCCCTCTCCCCACGAGCGCGAAAAATCCCCCGCTCTACGGCTACGCTCTCCGCTTGCTACGGCGTGGAAAATCCCTTCCCCCGTTTACGGGGGAAGGTGGCACGAAGTGCCGGAAGGGGGGGATAAAAACCGTAAAAGAGCACGGCATATCTCCTTCCTGCATAAACCAATGACCGTAACCAGCCAAAACGACCATGCGAGAAAACACTAATAAAACCCTGCGCCCGCTTGCGGCAAACTTACGCCGCCGCATGACCGACGCGGAAAACCGGCTGTGGTACCACCTGCGCAACCGCCGCTTCCATGGCATCCGCTTCAACCGGCAAGCTGTCATTGGCGGTTACATCGTCGATTTTCTCAATCGCAAACACAAAATCATCATCGAAGTGGACGGCGCACAGCACCAAGAACAGCAGACATACGACGCAGCCCGCAGTACTCACTTGCAACAACAAGGCTATCGCGTCATCCGCTTCTGGAATCATGACGTACTGACGCAGACAGAGACCGTGCTGGCTGTCATATATGAGGCCATACGTAATCCTTCCCCTCCACCGCCCTGCGAACACCTTCCCCCGCAAGCAAAGGAAGGGAAACCGTGGTAACGACCAGGCTATGCAGCTCCTCCACCCTATGATTTAGGCAACCCACCCCATCCCCCAACATAAAGGAAAGACCTATGGCAGAACCCAACATCCTCCTCACCCGCATCGACAACCGCCTCATCCACGGCCAGGTCGGCATGACCTGGACAAACTGGCTGGGCGCGAACCTCGTCGTCGTCGCCGATGATGAAATCGCCGCCGATCCGGTACAACAAAACCTGATGGAAATGGCGATTACCGGCAACGTCGGCGCGCGCTTCTTCACCCTGCAAAAAACCATCGACATCATCCACAAAGCGGCACCCAGCCAAAAAATCTTCCTCGTGGTGCGCACCCCGCAGAACGCGCTCACCCTCATCAAGGGCGGCGTGCCCATCAAAGCCATCAACGTCGGCAACCTGCACTATGCCGAAGGGAAAAAACAAATCGCCAAAGTCATCAGCGTCACCGAAGACGACATCCAAACCTTCCGCGAACTTGAAGCGCTCGGCATCCCCTGCACTGCGCAAGGCACACCGGAAGACGCGAAAAAACCCATCCTCAGCCTCATCGACTAACAGGAAAATACCATGGAAACCCTATCTGACATCACCCTTATCCAGGCGCTCATGGTTGCCATCTTCGCGGGCATCGCGGGGATCGACCTCTTCAACGTCCTGACCCACATCCACCGCCCGATCATTGCCGGCCCTATCGTCGGCATCCTCATGGGCAACCCCGAAGCGGGCCTCATCGCTGGCGCCTCCTTCGAACTCATGTGGATGGGCCTTGTGCCGCTTGCTGGCGCGCAACCGCCGAACGTCGTCATGGGCGGCATCATCGGTACCGCCTTCGTCATCGCGACAGGCAAAACCGCGCAAGAAGCGATCGTGGTCGCCATCCCCTTCGCCCTCTTTGTGCAAGTCTGCATCACCTTCCTCTTCACCGCCTTCTCGCCGCTGATGAAGAAAGCAGATCACTACGCCGACACCCTCAACTACGGCGGTATCGCCAAGCTGAACTACCTCGGCATGACCATCCTCTTCCTCTTCTACTCCATCGTCACCTTCCTCGTCGTCTATCTCGGCGCCGCCCAGGCCGCGAAATACGTGGCATTCGTGCCGAAATGGATCACCGAAGGCCTCGGCATGGCCGGCGGCCTGATGCCCGCCATCGGCTTCGGCATCCTCCTGAATATCATGCTGCGCAAAGAATACGTCGCCTACTACATCCTCGGCTTCGTCCTCGCTGCCTACCTCGAACAGCCGCTGCTCGCCATCGCGCTGATCGGCGTTGTCTTCGCGCTCATCGAATACTTCCTGCGTGACAACATCGCACAGCAAAAACCCGCCCAAACCCAAGAAGAAGAAGGAATCTAACCATGACTACCGAAACCCGCGACACCTATCAGGATCAAAGCGCCAATAAAGTCATCACTGGCCGCGACCTCAGCATCATGGCGTGGCGCTCGCTCTTCCTGCAAGCCTCCTTCAACTACGAACGGATGCAGGCTAACGGCTGGCTCTACACCATCCTGCCCGCGCTGCGCAAAATCCACAAAAACCCGGACGACCTGCGCGCCTCCATGCGGATGCACCTCGAATTCTTCAACACCCACCCCTTCCTCGTGACCTTCATCTCCGGCCTTGTCGTCTCGATGGAAGAAGCGAAAGAAAACATCTCGACCATCCGCGCCATCAAAGTCTCCACCATGGGACCGGGCGGCGGTATCGGTGACGCTGTCTTCTGGCTGACCCTGCTCTCCATCTGCGGCGGCGTCGGCGCCTCCTTCTCGCTCAGCGGATCATGGCTGGGGCCGATCTTCTTCCTCGCCCTCTTCAACATCGTTCACTTCGCGCTGCGCTTCGGCCTGGCTAACTACGGCTACAAAATGGGCGTCTCGGCAATCGCCAACCTCAAAGAACAGACGCGCAAAATCAGCCATGCCGCCTCTATTGTCGGTCTGACCGTCATCGGCGCGATGACCGCAAGCTACGTCCGCCTCGAATCCGGCCTGCAACTCGTGCGCCACGTTGAAGGCGTAGAAAAACCCTTCGTGTACAGCCTGCAAAAAGACCTGATCGACCCGATCATGCCGAAACTGCTGCCGCTGCTGTGGACCCTGTTCATCCTGTGGCGCATCAAAAAAGGCACCTCAACCCTGCGCCTCGTCCTCTGGACCATTGTCTTCGGCCTCGTCTGCGTCGGCCTGCCGGTGCTGGTCAAACAGCTCTTCGGCGTGGACATCATCGATGCGAGCGTCCTTGCCGAACGCATGGGAATCGTCGTAAAAGAAGCGACGGAAGCGGCTGCGACCGTGCAATAGCGGTCGGGCGGCAGAAAAAAGCCCCACCCCGTAAATGGGATGGGGCTTGCCAAAAGCCGCCAAGCGGGACAACCACGCGGTTTCCCGCTTAACCCTCTCCATAAACAGGACACCCCATGCCCCTCGCCATCATCATCACCGGACACGGCCACTTCGCCGACGGCATGAAAAGCGCGCTCGAACTCATCAGCGGGCCGCAAAAAGACCTGCACGCCGTGAATTTTGCCGAGGGCGACACCCCCGAAGCCCTCAGTGAGAAACTGGCAAAAATAGTAAAACTATATGACAATAACGGCGTGGTAATCTTCAGCGACATCATAGGTGGCGCGCCCTTCCGGCAAGCCGTCTTGCTGACCCAAAACCGGGCCAACAGCGAAGTCGTTTACGGCACCACACTGCAAATGCTCATCGAAGCCGTCCTCGAAAGAGGCGACAGCGACGATGCACAACAACTGGTGGCACAACTGCTCCCCGCAGCGCGCGAAGGCATCGGCAGCTTCGGCAGCCACAGCAGACGCACCCCGCCATCCAACCCGACAGAAGAAGGACTGTAACCATGCAAGAAAAAAACCTGACCCTCAACAACCCCTCAGGCCTGCACGCCCGTCCCGCCAAAGACTTCGTCCAGCAAGCCAAAGGCTTCGAAGCCAACGTCACCATCATTAAAGACGGCAACGAATACAACGGCAAATCCCTGATGAAACTGCTGCAAGCCGGCCTCAGCAAAGGCGACCAGCTTACCCTGCGCACCGATGGTGCCGACGAAGCCGACGCCCTCGAAAAACTCGCCGACTACATCACCAACCTCGCCGAATAAACATCCCCCTGATGCGCCGCAGCTCACCACTGCGGCGTATTGCCATTTTGCCCACCATAGAGGAGCCATCCCATGAAAGCCTACGAAGGACTCGCCGCTTCCCCCGGCATCGCCATCGGCCAAGCCTGGATCTTCCGTCCGCAGACCCCGAACATCGACACCCGCACCATCAGCGAAGACGAAGTCAAAAACGAATACCGCGCCTTCCGCAACGCCCAGGCCAAAGTGGATGCGCACCTCGAAGGCCTCTACAACCGCGTCCTCGAAAAACAGGGCGAACACGAAGCTGCCATCTTCGAAAGCCACCGCGAACTGCTCGCTGACGAAGAACTCGATAACGACATCCAGGCGCTGATCCGTGACGAACGCAAAACCGCCACCGCCGCCGTCAAAGAATACCTGGACCAAGTCGCCGCCACCATGCGTAACCTCGAAGACGAATACCTGCGCGAACGTGCTGCCGAATTTGAAGACCTGCAAAACAACCTCCTCCTCGCCCTGAACGGTCTGCCCTTTGCTTCGCTGGCAAGCGCCCCGCCGGACAGCATCATCTTCGCCGAAGACCTCACCCCGTCCGAAACCGCCCAGCTGGACATCGAAAAAGTGCGCGGCTTCGTCCTTGAACACGGCGGGCTGACCAGCCACGTCGCCATCCTCGCGCGTAACTTCGGCATGCCGGCCGTGATGGGCATGCGCAACATCATGAACGAAGTAACAAGCGGCATCACCGCCCTGCTTGACGGCGACACCGGCCACCTCGTCCTCGACCCGGACGAACAAACGCGCAACATCTACACCAACAAAAAAGCCCAACAAGACGCGCAAAAAGCCGAATACGCCAAACTGCACGGCAAACCGGCAACCACCCTGGATCACAAAACCTTCGCGCTCTACAGCAACATCGGCTCGCCGAATGACCTGCACCTCATCGACGAAAACGGCAGTGACGGCATCGGCCTCTTCCGCAGCGAATTCCTTTTCATGGAAAGCAAACAGGCACCCAGCGAAGACCAGCAATACGCCATCTACCGCAAAGTCGCCGAACACATGAAAGGCAAGACCGTCATCCTGCGCCTGCTGGACATCGGCGGCGACAAACCGCTGTCCTACCTCAACTTCCCGAAAGAAGAAAACCCCTTCCTCGGCTGGCGCGGCGTCCGCCTCTACAAAGACAACCCAGAAGTATTCCTCAGCCAAATCCGTGCTGCCATCCGTGCCGCCGCCTACGGCGACCTGTGGGTGATGATCCCGATGGTCATCAGCCTGGAAGAACTGCGCTGGGTCAAACAACAAATCGCCGAACAATCCGTCAAACTCGAAGCCGAAGGGCGCAACCACAACCCGCACCTCAAAGTCGGCATCATGATCGAAACCCCGGCCTCGGCGCTCATTGCCGAACAACTCGCTACCGAAGCGGCATTCTTCAGCATCGGCACCAACGACCTCACCCAGTACACCCTCGCCGTTGACCGTGGCAACACCAAAATCAGCGACCTCTACGACGGCCTGCATCCGGCCGTGCTGCGCCTGATGAAAATGACCTGCGACGCCGCACACAAAGCCGGCATCGACGTCGGCATCTGCGGCGAAATGGGCGGCCAGCTCGAAGCCACCCCGCTCCTCGTCGGCATGGGATTCAACGAAATCTCCATCAGCGGCAAAATGCTGCCGGCGGTCAAATACGCCATCAGCAAACTCCAATACGACGAATGCCGCACCCTGCTCAACAACGCCATCGCTGCCGAAGACGCGGAAGCCGTGCGCAAACTGCTGCCGGGCGTCAAACACTGACTTCCAACCCTGCCCGTTTGCGGGTAGTTAACCCATAAAGGCGGGCTTCAGCCCGCCATCTTCATATCCACGCACAATCCAGAAGCCCCATGATCAGCATCTTTGACATGTACAAAATCGGCATCGGCCCCTCCAGCTCGCATACCGTCGGCCCGATGAAAGCTGGGCGGCAGTTCATCGATGACCTGCTTGCAGCCGGACAACTGGCACGCACCGACCACATCCGCGCCGATGTCTATGGCTCGCTGTCGCTGACCGGACGCGGCCACAATACCGACCTTGCCATCCTGCTCGGCCTGATGGGTTACCGCCCGGACAGTGTCGATATCGAATACATCCCGCAGGCGATCGAAGCGGTGAAAACCAATGGCCGTCTCACCCTGAACGAAGCCGAACCCGAGAATAGCCAAACCATCGCCTTCGATTTCAAGGCCGATATGCCTTTCCATCGTGAATTTCTGAAACTGCACGAAAATGGCATGACCCTCACCGCTTACGCGGGCGAAGAAGAGCTACTCACCAAGACCTACTACTCTATCGGCGGTGGCTTTATCGTTGACGAAGAACACTTCGGCAAAACCACGGCAAGCGCAGTGCAAGAACCCTTCCCCTACCAGAGCGCGGCGGACATCCTGCGCCACTGCGCAGAGCAGGGCCTCTCCATCTCCTCGCTCATCCGCAAAAACGAACTGGCGCTACACAGCGATGAAGAACTGCGCATCTACCTGCAACGCGTCTGGCAGACCATGGCTGCCTGCATCGAACGCGGCCAGTACGCCGAAGGACTGCTGCCGGGGCCGCTGAAAGTGCCGCGCCGCGCCTGCGGCCTGCGCCACATCCTCGAATCGCGCAGCGTGCAGGATCCGATGGAAGCGATGGACTGGGTCAATATGTTCGCGCTGGCAGTGAACGAAGAAAACGCCGCTGGCGGGCGGGTCGTCACCGCGCCAACTAACGGCGCCTGCGGTATTGTCCCGGCGGTGCTAGCCTACTACGACAAATTCATCCACCCGCTGACCCAGGAAACCATCGAACGCTACCTGCTCTCGACCAGCGCCATCGGCACACTCTACAAAATGAACGCCTCCATCAGCGGCGCGGAAGTCGGCTGCCAGGGCGAAGTCGGTGTCGCCTGCTCGATGGCGGCGGCAGGGCTGACGGAAATCATGGGCGGCACACCGGAACAAGTGTGCATGGCGGCGGAAATCGGCATGGAACACAACCTCGGCCTCACCTGCGACCCCGTCGGCGGGCAAGTACAAGTGCCGTGCATCGAGCGTAACGCCATCGGCGCGGTAAAAGCGATCAACGCCAGCCGCATGGCGCTGCGCCGCACCAGCGCACCACGCGTCACCCTCGACAAAGTCATCGAGACCATGTACGAAACCGGCCGCGACATGAACGCGAAATACCGCGAGACCTCCACCGGCGGCCTTGCGGTGAAAGTACCGTGTGACTGAGTGCTTCGGTAGTTACGAAAGGTGGGCCTTGGCCCACCTTTCGCATAGAGGAAAGATGATTTTGCAGCGGGCTAAAACTCACCCTTCACAGCTATCCTTTTTCAAAAATTCGACAATCCCCCCAGCTGCCGCACCAGCGCTTGTAACGCCTGTTCGCTATCAGCTTCGCCACCTATGAAGCCACGCATACAGGGATTGAAACAGATGCAGGCGGGAATGGCAGATAACTTGACAAGATAGGAATTAGCTATTTCAGGTTACCTCGCAATATTTCAGTGAAAAGTTTAAGATTATCTCTATTTAAGCAGAAGTTGGAAATATCAACGCAAATGTCGATAAATAGGTTGTGGAAAAATGCGCTAGTTTAGCAAATAGCCTTTATACTTTATGAAAAATACATCTTGCTCTCTCATAAAATTTCTTTTATAATTACATCACTAATTACGCGTTATTTGATGACTTTGTTTTAAATAATTTAGTCATCTATGTCGGGCGCATCGCTAGACTGAATATTAATTGTGTCATTTGTGGCGAGTTTGGAAAGAAAATTCCGAGCTGTCATAAATGACAACTCGGAATTTTCTTTCCAAACTCGCTAATTATGGTAGTTAGTAACTTCTTATGCAGGAAGATTTAGATCGCTTTATTAATATGATAGATCCATTACAAACCCATATAAAAGGCAAACTACCCTTTATATGGGTTTTTGGTAATGGCGCTGAACAAATCAAAAGAATTGGTTGCGTTACGGATGAATTTCATCCAACGCATTTAAAATTTTCACTTTATAGAGAGCTTTCTTCTAATAGAGCTAAGTTTTTTCAATGGTCTTTATACACTGAAAAATCTAATGAATTAACAAAACTTATTCGCATTCCTGAGCAATACCCAGAATGGGAAAGTTATCGCAGCCAATATACTAATTTAGTAGATTTTGAATTAGATGTAATTTCAATCTCCCAAGGAGCAATTATTTTTTCTGAAAGCATTGGCGCTCATGTTGAAATAGGGATGCTATCCTGTCTAACTGAATTACATCAAAATATTCTAATAGTTGTTGATCCTAATTATATAGGAGATAACTGCCACAGTTTTTTTAATTTAGGTGCAATTGAAAAAATCAGGGAGAACAGGTTAGATAATATAACAAATGTTTGGGCATTTGAAAATATTCATAATAATGAGAAATTAAGTGACGAATTTAGAAGTATTTCAGATCACATGCTCAATATCATAACAACTGATTCTAAAATGCCCCTTTCTGCAAAAAACAAGAGCCACATTTCCTTATTACTATTAGACTTAATTGACCTGTTCCCAAATAATTGTAAACTTTTTTATAGGAAGGCGCTTGAGAAATTTGAAATTAATATCCAACCAAGAGAGCTAAAGAATATTTTATTTTTATTAAAACTTCTTGGTCTAATTACTGAACATCCGTCAGGAAAAAATGAAAAATTAAAAACCTTTAATGAGAAATATCTATCCTGCATTAATTATCAAAAAGGAAATAAGATTTTTAAAAGGGCAGATTTTGTAATTGAAAGGAGCAAAAAATAATGTCTCTTCTCCAAGAATTATCAGATAAATTTCAACTCCATGAACAATTAATGGAGAGTTTTATAAAATCGGCTCCATATAGGTATAAATTCCATAAAATAGATAAAAGACATGGGGGGAAAAGAGAAATTGCACAACCTGTTAAGAGTTTAAAAATAGTACAGCGATGGCTAGTAAAGCATTACCTGTCAAAATATCCGACACATTCAAAATCTGCAATAGCTTATATAAAAAATAAAAACATCAAAGATTTTGCTGAACCACACAGAAATAATATTTTCTTATTAAAACTAGATTTTAAAGATTTCTTTAATTCTATTAAAATATCTGATTTTTATATATTTTGCGAAAAACTATCTATCCCTGAGGAAGATAAGATATTCCTAGGTTTACTATTATTTTGTAAAAATAAGCAAGATGAGCCATATTTATCTATCGGTGCACCAAGCTCTCCCACCTTATCAAATGTTTTAATGTTTAATTTTGACAATGAAGTGTTTAACCTTTGCAAAAAGGATGGCATTATCTATACCCGTTATGCAGATGACTTAGCTTTTTCGACGAACCAACCAAATGTATTGCGTCAATTGTTAAGTAATATTAAAGAATTGTGTGCGAAACTTAATTATCCAAGAAATTTACAAATAAACACACAAAAAACTATTTTTACATCGAAAAAATATAACCGCACTCTAACAGGCTTAGTTATTAGTAACGACGGTAATGTAGGTATTGGCCGAGAAAAAAAACGCAAATTACGAGCAATTGCTCATCAAGCTAAACTAGGAAGACTATCGCAAGACAAAGTGGGAAGTTTATTAGGAAAAATTGCTTTTCTTAAAGGCATAGATCCTAGCTTTGCCAAACAATTAGAAGATAAATATTTAAAACATATCTCGTAAAAATTATAGTAGATAGCAAGTATAAATCTTTAAAACTTTCCTACAACCTTTGTTCTTTCAATTGATTAACCCATTCTCTCATCTTCTATACTTCCTTTATTGAGCCTCCTCAGATATCCGTACGATTATACCGCATAATACAGAAATCGTACCTACGATAACCTGAGTATACTTCATACACAACCGATCAGCTAAAGAACTGCCGCTTGAAGAATCCTCAAAGATTTTTCAGACAGTCTTACTCTTAGTTTGCCTTCTCCCTAAAGAATACTTGAGAGAATAAACACCCACATTTTCAAATCTCTCCTTAAAACAATCATGCCCAATATCACCGCCTCCATCATCAAATACGGCCTGCCATAAATTTGAGCAAATAACTTATTGCCCACACGATTTTTGATGGATGCTAACGTCCGTCAAATGAAGTAAAACTTGGACTCACTACTAGGCGAGTCCTCCCCTTTCGTCGCTGCGCGCCACCTTCTCTCGCAAGCGATTTACGCCGCCCAGAAGTCACGCGGCGGGTCGAGGACGGGTTTGACGATGCCGGTGCGGATGGCGTAGTCGCCGAAACCTTCATCCGTTTTGCGTTCCCGCGCCCAAGCACCAATCCATTCGTCCAGGATGGCAAGGATTTCCGGCTCGGTGATGTTTTCTTTGTAAAGGCGCGGGATGCGCGTGCCGATGCGGTTGCCGCCCGCGAAGAGGTTGTAGCGTCCGATGGCTTTGCCGACGAGGCCGATTTCCGCCAGCATCGCCCGGCCGCAGCCGTTCGGGCAGCCGGTCACGCGTAGCACGATGTGTTCGTCCGCCATGCCGTGTTTGGCCATGATGGCATCCACCTGGTCGATGAGGCCGGGGATGAAGCGTTCGGCTTCGGCCATGGCGAGAGGGCAGGTCGGCAGTGAGACGCAGGCCATGCTGTTTTCCCGCTGTTTGGTGACTTTGTCGCTGATGAGCCCGTATTTTCGCGCCAGTTTTTCGATTTTGGCTTTGTCTTTCGGCGCTACACCCGCGACGATGAGGTTCTGGTTGGCGGTCAGGCGGAAGTTGCCTTTGTGGATTTTGGCGATTTCGCGCATCCCGGTTTTCAGCGGTTTGTCGTCGGTGTCGATGAGGCGGCCGTTTTCGATGTAGAGGGTGAGGTGCCAGTTGCCTTCTTCGCCTTTGACCCAGCCGATGCGGTCGCCCCGGGTCGTGAAGTGGTAGGGGCGGATGGGCTCGAATTTGATGCCCATGCGTTTTTCGACTTCGGCTTTGAAGACGTCCACGCCGACGCGTTCGAGGGTGTAGCGGGTGCGCGCGTGTTTGCGGTCGCTTCTGTCGCCCCAGTCGCGCTGGGTGCTGACCACGGCTTCTGCGCAGTGCAGGGTGTGACTGAGCGGCACGTAGCCAAATTCGTAGGAGGTGTTGGGGTAGGTGGTGGTGTTGCCGTGTTCGCTGGACAGGCCGCCGCCGACGAGGACGTTGAAGCCGACAAGGTGGCCGTTTTCTTCGATGGCGACGAAGCCGAGGTCGTTCGAGTGGATGTCCACTTCGTTGTCGGGCGGGATGACGACGGCGGTTTTGAATTTGCGCGGCAGGTAGTTTTTACCGAGGATGGGTTCGACGCCGTCCGCGATTTCTTTGTTGAGCGGCTTTGTTGGTTCGGTGGTGAAGACTTTTTCGCCGTCCAGCCAGATGTCGGCGTAAGCGGTGGTGCGCGGCAGCAGGTGCATGCTGATTTTTTTCGCCCATTCGTGTGCCTCGCGGTGCAGGGCGCTTTCGACGGGGTTGGTGGTGCAGAGGACGTTACGGTTTACGTCGCTTGCGGTCGCGATGGAATCGAGCCCCAGTTTGTGCAGCCATTGGTGCATGGCCTTGATGTTGGGTTTTAAGACGCCGTGGTACTGGAAGGTTTGGCGGTTGGTGATGCGGATGGAGCCGTAGAGGGTGTTTTCTCCGGCAAATTCGTCGATGCCCAGCCATTGCTGCGGGGTGATGATGCCCCCCGGCAGGCGGCAGCGCAGCATCATGCTTTTCAGCGGTTCGAGTTTTTGTTCGGTGCGTTCGGCGCGCAGGTCGCGGTTGTCCTGTTCATACATGCCGTGGAAGCGGATAAGCTGGAAGTTGTCGCCGCGAAAGGCACCGGTAATGCCGTCGCCGAGGTCAGCGGCGATGCTGCCGTGCAGGTAGTCGCTTTCGTCTTTGAGGCGTTCGTTGTCGGAATAGGGCGCGTCGGGCAGTTTGGCGCGTGGATCGTGGGTATGGCTCATGATGGGTTCCTTGGGTTTGTGTGGCGGGGATACGGGCGGGGTTAGTTCGTGTGGTTGCGCGCGGGATGCCTGGGGATAAGCGGTAAAGCGCGTAGTTGTCCCGCTTGGTGGCGCACCGGTATCTGTCTCACAGATACCCCCAGGCGCGCTGGTATTCAACGTAGAGGTGGTAGTCGTAATCAGCGAATCCGGCAGCGCGCAGGGCGTCTTTATGGTCGTTGCCTTCGCCGTCGTGGCTTTCCGCCTGCCAACCGCGCTTGTGGGCGCGGATGGTGTAGTGGGCTTTATCCAGGTGCCCGTGCAGGGCGGCATTGCGCGGATCGTGCAGCGGGTAGGCGCTGCGGATGGTGGTTTTGATATGGATCATGGTTTATGCCCCCAAGCTGCGCCAGTAGCTGTCAAAGACGTGGTTCGAGAGCCAGTAGCCGAGCGGCAGGTTAATAGCGACGCCGATGGCAAAGGCGAAGCACGGTTTCAGGCCGACGGCAGCGAGGTCACGGAAGCGCGTGGTCAGGCCGATGCTGAGGAAGGTCAGGGTGAAGAACCAGCCGCGCAGGTCTTTCAGGGTCTTCAGGGTTTCGGCGTTGTAGGCTTTGGCGGCGTCACCGTTGAGGGTGGTGATGACCAGGGTGGTGAGGATGGAGGCGATGAAGAAACCGAGGATGAATTTGGGGAAGCGTTGCCAGATTTCGCGGCGGTCAATGCGTTCGCTGCTGGCAGCTGCCTGTCTTTCCCATACGGTGACGGACAGGATGGCGACGAGGAAAGCCCAGATGCCGACGAACATGTCGCGCCCGACAACTTTCATCAGGGTGAAGGCTTCCGTGGCGGCGTCATGACCGACGGCTTCGGCAGCGGCGAATCCGGCGGCATCGGCAAATTCCGAGGTGCCAATCCATGCGCCTGCTACGCCCGGATACAGGCCTAGCCAGCGGCTGGCAGCGGGCAGCAGGAAAATCATGACAACTGCCCAGACGATGACGAGCGAGATGGCCATGGAGACGTGTTCTTTCCGCGCGCGGCAGGCACCGCCGATGGCGATTGCGCCGGACACGCCGCAGATGGAGCCGCCCGCGCCGAGGCAGGCTGCGAAGCGGCGGTCAAGGTGGAAGAGGCGGGTAGCGGCGAGATAAATGCTGGCGAAGGTGACGACGGAAACGATCAGTGCCTGGCCGATGGCAGCGGGCCCCGCGCGCAGGATGATGGTAAACGGCAGGGTTGCACCCATCAGCACGATGCCGGTTTTCACGTAATATTCGGTGCGCAGCGCTTCGTTGAACCAGGCGGGCAAACGGGCGGCATTGCCGATGACGAGGCCGATGAGGAGCGCGACCAGGGGCCCTTCCAGTTGTGCGTTTTTCGCGGCGCTGTGTGCACTCACGATAAGGACGGCGATGGCGAGCAAATACAGCACGGTGAAGCCCGCGAGGTAACGTTGCACGTGATAGCCAAGGCTGCGCGCACCCGTGCCGAGGACGGCGGCGAGCAAGAGGTACAGTCCCAGCGCACCGGGGATTTTGCCGGGCAGTTGCGCGGCAAGGTCAGCGGGCGTTGTCCAGCCCTTCACGCCGAAGCTGAAATAAGCGGTGATGCCGCTGCCGCCCGCCAGGAACAGGGCAGTAGTGGCGATAACCAGGCCGAGGCCGATAACGATTGCCCAGCTATCTTCTTTTTTCAGCCAAACGGGCGGTGGGGCGGAGGGGCGGGTATCAGTTTCTGCACGGGGCAGGGTCAACGTGTTGGTGGTCATAAATACCTCTCTATATCAATGGAATAATCAGGCGGCGATGTCGGATAACGCCTCGCCAAACCAGGCCAGCTGTTCGCGCAGGTGCACGACTTCGCCGATAACGATGAGCGCCGGACGTGGCGCATGGGCGGCAAGCGACGGCAAATCGCGCAACACGCCCGTTTGCACCGTCTGCGACGGCAATGTGCCATTACTGATAACCGCGACGGGGGTTGAAGCGGCGCGACCATGGCGGACAAGTTCGGCACTGATTTCCGCCGCTTGCAGCGTGCCCATATAAATGACCAGCGTCTGCTGCGCCCGCGCCAGTGTCGCCCAGTCCATACGCGCGCCATCGCGGCAGTGCCCGGTGATGAACAGCGCCGACTGCGCATGATCGCGGTGGGTGAGCGGGATGCCCGCATAAGCGGTCGCGCCGAGGGCAGCGGTGATGCCAGGGATGACGCGGAACGGAATCCCCGCTGCTTGCAAGGTCGCCGCTTCCTCGCCGCCACGTGCAAACACAAACGGGTCGCCACCTTTCAGGCGCACCACCCGCTTGCCCAGCGCCGCGTGGCGCACCAACAGCGTATTCGTTTCCGCCTGCGCCACCTGATGCGCCCCGGCGCGTTTGCCGACGCAGACCTGCTCCGCGTCCTTGCGAATCAGGCGGCGGATGTCGTCCGACACC
Organism: Cardiobacterium sp. Marseille-Q4385; assembly: GCF_916618745.1. Classification (GTDB taxonomy): domain Bacteria; phylum Pseudomonadota; class Gammaproteobacteria; order Cardiobacteriales; family Cardiobacteriaceae; genus Cardiobacterium. Next base: position 1,469,777 of record NZ_OU745373.1, on the reverse strand, counting down.
AGCGCGTCATAAAACACAATGTCGGCGGCCTGAATGGCCTGCAAAGTGTGCAGGGTGAGCAGCCCGGCATCGCCTGGCCCCGCGCCCGCCAGCACCACCTCGCCGCGCGACGGGCTGAAGGTGTCGAGCTGGGCGGCGAGTTCGCGTTCTGCTGCGTCATAGCGCTGCTGCGCCACCAGCGTGTCAAAGCGGCTGGCGAAGAGCTTTTCCCAAAAAGCGCGGCGAGCGGAAGCGGGCAGCTTGCGCTTCACCCGTGCGCGACAACGTCCGGCGATTTCCGCCAGCTTGCCGGTGTGTGCCGGAATCAGCGTCTCGATGCGCTGCCGCCAGTGGCGGGCAAGCACAGGCGCCGTGCCCGCACTGCTAATGGCGATTTGCAACGGCGCGCGATCAATCACAGCGGGGACGATGTAAGAACACAGCGCCGGACTGTCCACCACATTGCACAACTTCCCCGCCGTTTCCGCCGCTTGAAACACCTGCGTGTTCAGCGCGTGATCATCGGTAGCAGCGACGGCGAGAAACACGCCGTCAAGCTGGGCGGGGGCAAAATCCGCACCAATATGTTCCATCTGCCCGGCGGCAAGCCAGTCCTGAAACGGTGCGGACAAGTCACGCGCGACCACGCGCAAGCGGGCGCCAGCGTGTAGCAACGCTTCTGCCTTGCGCGCGGCGACGTGCCCGGCGCCGACGAGCAGCACCGCCCGTCCGCGCAGGTCGGCAAATAAAGGGAAATGTGGCGTCATGATGAGGGCTCCGTTGGGTGGTTGCCCGCATCATAGAAAGCGCGCGCGACGCTGTGAAATAGGCATTTGCATGGTAATCATGCGTTTTTGGCATATGCCCACAGATAAGGAAATCGCCAAAAAGCGGGCGGCGGCGCACCGCCGCTTATGGCGCAGATGTGGGATTTTCCTTGCCGTAATGGTTATAGTAGGGGCGGCGGCTGCGGGTGGGGCACCGGCGGCTTACCTCCTTTTTCTGCCGGTGCCGCGCCTGCGGCCGTCATCCAGCCGCGTCAGGCGGCATTCTTTCACGCAACCGGAGAACCCGATGTTCAAGCAAACCGTCCTGCTGTTCGTCTGCGCCCTGGCGCTTGCCGCCTGCGACAGCGAAAAGCCGAAAACCACCCCGCAATCGGCCGAGGCCCGCGCCGACAACCCCATGCTGAAATTCCAGGATGAAACCGTCGGCAAGGCGGAGAAAGAACTCAACAAGGGATTGGAGAATACCCAGCAGCGTCTGAATGACGCAGACAAGCAGTAACAGCGCTGCATAAAAAAATCCCCGCCGGAGCGGGGATTTTTTGTGCGCGGTATTCAGCCGACGTTCACGCCGTACTGCTGGCACAGCGCATACAGGCCGCCGGAGTAACCCTGGCCGATGGCGCGGAATTTCCATTCGCCGTCGCGGCGGTAGATTTCGCCGAAGACCATTGCCGTCTCGGTGCTGTAATCCTCGGAGAGGTCAAAGCGCAGCACTTCCTGTCCGGTTTCGTGGTTGACGAGGCGGACGAAGGCGTTGCTCACCTGGCCGAAGTTCTGGCGGCGGATTTCAGCGTCGTGGATGGTGACGGTGATGAAGAGCGAGCTGATGTTCGCCGGCAGTTTGTCGAGCTGGACGAGGATGCTTTCATCGTCGCCATCGCCATCTCCGGTCAAGTTATCGCCGGTGTGCTCCACCGCGCCTTCCGGCGAGCGCAGCTGGTTGTAGAAGATGAAGTAGGCGTCGGAGGGGACTTTCTTGTTGTCGCCGGTCATGAACAGGCTGGCATCAAGGTCGAAATCGGCGCCGTCGCTGCTGCGCGCGTCCCAGCCGAGGCCGATCATCACCTGGCGCAGGCTGGGGTCGGTTTTGCTGAGGGAGACGTTTTGTCCTTTATTGAGAGAGATTGCCATGGGGATTTCCTTACGGGTGGTGGGTTATTTTTTCTCTTCCGCTTTTTCCGGGTAGAGCACCGAGGCGACCACGCCTGCGGCCAGCACGACGAGGACGACGATGAGCGAGGCCACCGGCGAGATGTCGAAGCCGTGATGGAAAAGGTGGTTGGTGGCGGAAAGCGCCAGCTTGGCGGCGATGAAGAAGAGCAGGACGATGACCGCTTTTTCGAGGTGGACGAGGTAGCCTTTCAGCGCTTCCAGCACGAAATACATGGTCCGCAGGCCGAGGATGGCGAACATCATCGCGCTATAAACAATCAGCGGCTCGCGCGACACAGCGATGACAGCCGGGACGCTGTCGAAGGCGAACATCACGTCGGAGATTTCAATCACCGCGAGGCAGAGCAGGAGCGGGGTGGCGACCCAGGCACCTTTTTTCATCGCATGCGGGTGGCTGCGTTCAGGGTGCTTGGTATCTTCGCCGGCGAGTTCGAGGTGCTCCATCGGCGCTTCCGCCTTCGCTTTTTCCAGTTCCTGCGCGTTCAGGAAAAAGTTGTGTCCGAAGAGGCGCGGCCACACGGGGAAGAAGCGGTGCACCCAGCGATAGGCGATGTGGTCGGAATAGTCTTCGATTTCCTCACCGTCATCGCCGCCGCTTTTCAGCATCATCACCGCCGTGTAGGCGATGACCAGGGCAAAGATGATGTCCACGACCGGGCCAAGGGCGAGCAGGCTGCTGCCGATGGCGACAAAAATCATGCGGAAGATGATGGCGCCGATGATGCCCCAGTAGAGGACGCGGTGGCGGTAGCCTTCGGGGACTTTGAACCAGGCGAAAATGGCCATCATCACGAAGAGGTTATCGACGGAAAGCACTTTTTCCAGGGCGTAACCGGTGATGAAGAGGCTCGCTGCCGTCGCGCCGTGGTGCCAGGCGAGGAAGCCGGCGAAGGCGAGCGAGATAATGATCCAGAAGACCGTCCATAGCGAGGCGCTTTTCAGGCTCATCGGCTTGTCGTCGCGGTGCGCATGCAGGTCGATGAAGATGGCGCCGATGGAAAGGACGGCGAAAACGGCCACGGTTTCAATGGGAAAACCGAGGTGGTGGGTGGCATCAATAGGGGTTGTCATGAGGTTCCTTGGCAAAGGTGGGGAAAAACGCCGCCCAAGCGGCGGCGGGGCGCGCATTATACTGAAAATGTACGGTTTTTCGTGCAAGCGATAGCGGCTTCCGGTATCGGCACGAAAGCGAGGCCCGGACGGGCGCCAATCCATGCCGCCCCCATTCATATCAACGCGCGCCAAGCGGGATAAACACGGGGCTCCCGGCATAAAAAACGCCGCAGCAGTGGCGTTTGCGGCGACTTTCAGGCGCGGCAGGCGTCTATCGCCTGGCGGATGGCTTCCGCAGCGACGCCGCTGTCGATGCCACTGTCGCAGAAGCGTTGCGGCAGGACGAGGCGCAGGGTGCCGCCGCGTGTTTTTTTGTCGAGTTGCATTTTGTCGAGGATATCGGCGGTGGTGATGTCAGCCGGGATGGTGGTCGGCAGGTCATAAGCGGCGAAGAGGGCGGCAGTGCGTGCGGCGTCTGCCTCGCTGACGCGGTCAAGGATGACGCCAAGGCGGGTGGCAATGACGCTGCCAATGGCCACCGCTTCGCCGTGTTTCCAGCGTTTGTAGTGGGTCAGGGCTTCGAGGGCGTGGCCAAAGGTGTGGCCGTAGTTGAGTAGCGCCCGCACACCCTGTTCGCGTTCGTCGGCAGCGACGATCGCTGCTTTGTTGGCGCAGCAGTGGGCAATCATTTCCGCCAGCAGGGCGGGATCGTGGGCGCGGATGCCGTCGCGGTTTGCTTCCAGCCAGGTGAAGAAAGCGGGGTCGTTGATGAGGCCGTATTTGATGACTTCGGCCATGCCGGCGGCGAACTCGCGTGGCGGCAGGGTGGCGAGGGTGGCGGTGTCGATGAGCACGGCCTGCGGCTGGTGGAAGGCGCCGATGAGGTTTTTGCCCTGCGGGTGGTTGACGCCGGTTTTGCCGCCCACCGAGGAATCGACTTGCGCCAGCAGGGTAGTCGGGATTTGCAGGCCGGCGATGCCGCGCTGGTAGGTGGCAGCGGCGAAACCCGCGATGTCGCCGGTGATGCCGCCGCCGAGGGCGATGATGAGGCTGTCGCGGTCGTAGCGGGCGGCAACAAGGGCATCGAGGATTTGTGCGTAGCTGGCGAGGTTTTTGTGTGCCTCGCCGTCAGGCAGGTGTACGGTGATGACGGTTTTGTCGGCAAGGGCGGCAGTAAGCGGAGAGAGGTAGTGGCGGGCGACGTTGTCGTTGGTGACGATGCAGATTTGCCGCTGCGGGACGAGCGCGGCGAGCAGGTCGCGGTCGTGCAGGAGACCGTGGCCGATGTGGATGGGGTAGCTGCGCGCGGCACCGGCAGGCAAGTTGACGGTAAGGGTGGTCATAAAATTCTCGCAATGGGGTGAAAATGGCGATGATAGCGGCTTGGTAGCAGGGCGGGAAGCGGGGCCTGCGCTCCCGCTTGGCGGTGATAGCGGGTCAGGAATTATGTGATGATGCGTTATAATTTGATCACAACCAATTTGGAGTATCTGTCATGTATGCCATTGCCTTTGATTTGGAAATTTCCGAGCTTAAAAAGCACTACGGCGATCCCTATAACAACGCCTACTTTGAAATAAAGTCTGAACTGGCAAAAATCGGATTCGACTGGACGCAAGGGAGCGTTTATCTGTCCAACGACACGACAAACAATCTTGCTACTGTTTATAAGGCCATCAATTTGCTGTCAAAAATAGAGTGGTTCGCCAAATCTGTTCGCGATATCCGGGCATTCAAAGTGGAAGATTGGTCTGATTTCACCGCCATAGTCAAGGGCTTATAACCGTTTGCAACATGAAAGACGCCGCATGATGCGGCGTCTTTTTTTGTGCAAACTGCTGCAATATCACCTCAATACCCGCCTATCAGTGCCGCCGCGCTGCGCTGGCTGATGAAGCCGTCCGGGATTTGTCCGTTTGCTGTCTGCCACTGGCGGAAGGCGTTGCGTGTGTTCGCACCGAGGATGCCGTCTGTACCTTTGGTGTCGTAACCAGCGGCGGTAAGTGCCTGTTGCAGGCGTTGCACCTGGTCACGGCTGAGTGCCTGTTCGTCGCGCGGCCAGGCGGCCTTGATGCCGCCGCTGTTGCCGCTGATGCCATCGGCAAGCAGGCCGATGGCGAGGGCGTAGCTGGATGAGTTGTTATAGACCTTGATGGTTTTGAAGTTCGGGTAGAGCAGGAGCGCCGGGCCGCTGTGGCCGGCGGGTAGCCACAGGGTGGCTTGCAGGTTTTCCTGCGGCAGGGCCGCTCCGCCGGTTTGCCGCGCGCCGAGCCGGCTCCATTGCGCCAGCGGCAGGCTTTGGTCGGTGTAGCGGTAATCGAAGTCGGGGGCGAGGCTCACTTCGCGCCCCCAGCGGTGGCCGCGCTGCCAGCCGGATTTGCTCAGGTAGTTGGCGGTGGATGCCAGCGCGTCTTCGATTTGCCACGGGTCGCGGCGGCCATCGCCGTTGCCGTCCACGCCGTATTGCAGGAAGGTGGTCGGGATGAACTGGGTGTGGCCCATGCCGCCCGCCCACGAGCCGCGCAGTTCGTCCCAGCTCACGTCGCCACGCTCGATGAGTTGCAGCAGGGCGATGAGTTGCTGTTCGGCGAAGTCGCGGCGGCGGCCTTCGTAGGCCAGGGTTGAGAGGGCCTGGATGAGGTCGATGTTGCCGGTGTTCGCGCCGTAGGCACTTTCCATGCCCCAGAAGGCGACGATGTAGGACGCGCCGACGCCCGTCTGCGCCTCAATCTGCTGCAAGAGGCTGCGGTAGCGGGAAAGCTGGGCACGGCCTTTCTGAATGCGGTCGTTGGAAACGGCATTGTCGAGGTACGCCCAGACCATTTTGTTCAGCTCCGGCTGTTTGCGGTCGGCACTGACCACTTTTTCTTCGTAATGGGTACGGGCAAGCAGTTGCTGGATGTCGCTGTCGGCGATACCGGCAGCAGCGGCGCGCTGGGCGAATGCCTGCTGCCATTCGGCGAAGTTCGCAGGCTGCACCAGCGGCGGCGGGGTTTCCGGCTCAAGCGGTGGTGGTTGTTCGGGTTCGACGACCACCACCGGCGGACGCGTACCGCAGGCGGTGAGCAGATAGGCAATGGCGAAAACTAGGATGGAACGGAACAGGGTCATGGCGGCAATCCGGCGTAAATGAAGAAGTGGTTAGGATAATGGCAGACGGACGGGGCGGCAATTTGTTGCAGGATTATGCCTTGTGGCGGAAATAGCGCCACCAGCCATAAAGCAGTTCCAGCGCAATCAATGCGAGGATATGCCTCAAGAGATACATCATGGTTGAACCATGATCTATAACATTTTCCATATCAAGTACCGGAAACCATATAAGCATGAAAAGGCCGACGAATCCCAGTAATGTCATGAATGCGGTAATCAGGAATAGCACCAAGCGACGCTCATCGGAGCGCGCACGTATGGGCTTGAGTTGTTCGACACCTAGATAATTCACTATGTCCCATCCGGCAATACACAGGCAATAGAACACGACTGGGAAAGTGACAATCCGGAACAAGGCGAAAGCAAAATATCGATCGGATGCCGCTGCCGCCAAGAATGTCCGCTCATCGGGGAATAATTCGGCCAATTTTGGAGAAAATTCAAAATCCAGAATAAAGAATTTTTTTCTAATGTCTTCAGGGTATATGCCGCTATGGTCTTTCATCCAAGCAACCAAATGCTGCAACCATTCCGGATACCAGATCAGTTCCCCATTTGGGGTCCAGGCATGAATATAGAATGCCTCAAAAAGCAGAATGACGGCGATCAGGAGCAGCGCCGTTTCCTGTTTGCGGCTGGGCGGCAGGCCACCATTGAGCCGCGCTTCCAGTATTAAGAAGTCACGCTCTTCATCATCATCCTCAGCATCAATTTCTGCGAGCATATCGGCCTGCCACGGATAACCTCGGCCGATCAAGCGTCTGCTGATGAGGGGCATGCAATACATCACGGCAATAATGGCGAGAAAGACGAGGAAATTGCAAAAAAGCATGACGCCGCTGCTCCAGCCGCGAATGGTAAAACCAAAAAGGTATGACGACAGCACAATGATAAAAATATACATCAGTGCCTGAAAGCCTAAATAGCGCTCTAACAGGCGCCCGGCAGTGTATTGCCATGCGCCGATAGAAGGAACGTCCACGTGAGGAGGGCGTTGGTAACCGGTCATCCATCATGCTCCTTTATATGTAGGGGATACTGTCGTTAATAAAGAAAGGCGAGAATTATAGCCGCCAGTCTCTTTCCCATGCGGCATACTGTCGCCCTTCCTTCAAAATCATGAAGAAGAATGCCCTGTCCCTGTCAGCGCTGGCCTTGGCCACTGCCCTGTACGGTCATACGGCACAAGCCGAATTACCTCGTGATTTTCAGGAATTCAAGGCACGCTACCAGCAGGAGGGCCGTGTGCCGGAAGGGGCACTCAAGCTCTATTTTGAGGCTGTGTTTTTCTATATCGACGAGGCCACGCGTAGCGAAGGCGCGAAAATGCTGCGTTATGCCATGCACTTGGATCGCCCGCTGGAACAGGTGGGCAGCTACGCAACGTTCGTCAGCCGCATGCAGGATCCGGATGAGAATTACGTGTTCCGCAGTTTTGCCACCGGCACCTCTCCACAGAACGGTTACCACATGTCGCCGGATAACTTCGAGCTCATGATTGTGCGCCGCGCGTCCGAAACGGACTACCTGGCGTTGTACCTGCATAGTTCCGGCGCGGATAGCCAGCGTGGCGTCTGGATGAAGGAATACGGTGGTCTGTGGTACACCATCAACAATGCTGGTACTTACTCGCAGGTGCGCGCGCCGCAGTCGCAGATAGAGCGGCACAAAAACGCACACGATGCCGACTTTGACACCGTTGGCGGCCGCTGACACCATCCACAACAAAGCCCGCGCAAGCGGGCTTTTTGCTGCTGGCTTCGCAAAAACACTCGCTCATGCCCCAATATTTATGCCGCCTGGCAAGCCTAGCAATCATGCCGCCTAGCGGGCCCAGCAATCATGCCGCCTAGCGGGCCCAGCAATGACGCCGCCTGGCGGGCCCAGCCGAGTAGTTTTTGTCGTGTACGGAGGCTGCCGCCCCCCTTACCACAAGCGACCATTGTCGTTTCAAACAGGACTGAGACAAGGCAGCGAGCCGAAGACAGTCTGTTTAATACGGCGCGGATTTCCCATAAAAATCGCTATGCGATTTTTATGGGTGCCCGGTCGGGCTCGCCAACACCGTATCAGTCCTGCTTGAGGCGACTATATAATCCGCCGCTTTTCACCATCGCATAAACCATGACCGCCCCCGATTTCACCACCGTCCGCAGCCAGGACCGTCACCCCCTGCAACAGCTCTACCGCCAGATTCGCGAACGCGAGCGGCGCGGCCAGCCTGCCGACCGGATGCGGGCGCGCTTTGCCGCTGACTACGCCGCCTCGCAAGAAGCGGTCGCCGCGCGCCGTGCCGCCCTGCCTGCGCCGAAACTGAGCGCCAACCTGCCCGTGCTGGCGGTTGCCGACAAAATCCGCCGCCTGATTGCCGACAACCAGGTCGTCATCATCAGCGGCGAAACCGGATCGGGGAAAACCACACAACTGCCGCAACTCTGCCTCGCCCTCGGCCTTGGCGCGCGCGGCATGATTGCCCACACCCAGCCGCGCCGTATCGCCGCGCGCAGCGTCGCCGCCCGCATCGCCGAAGAACTGGACGAACCGCTTGGCGCCGCCGTCGGTTACCAGGTCCGTTTCGACGAAAAAACCAGCGAACAGACCGTTATCAAACTGATGACCGACGGTATGCTGCTCGCCGAAACCCTGTCCGACCCCTACCTCGCCCACTACGAAGTCATCATCGTGGACGAAGCGCACGAACGCAGCCTCAACATCGACTTCCTCCTCGGCTACCTGCGTCGCCTCGCCGACAAACGCCCTGACCTCAAAATCATCATCACCTCGGCCACCATCGATGCCGACAAATTCGCCGCCCACTTCAAAAACGCGCCCATCCTCAACGTCAGCGGCCGCACCTACCCCGTAGAAATCCGCTACCGCCCGCCAGGCGAAGACGAAGACAGCCCGGACGCCATCCTCCGCGCCGTCGCCGAACTCGACCAGCACGGGCGCGGCGACATCCTCGTCTTCCTCCCCAGCGAACGCGACATCCGCGAAGCCGCCGACCGCCTGCGCCGCGAACAACTGCGCGATACCGACATCCTGCCCCTCTTCGGCCGCCTCTCGCTCGCCGACCAGCAGCGCGTCTTCCGCCCGCAAGCGGCGCGGCGCATCGTGCTCGCCACCAACGTCGCCGAAACCTCGCTCACCGTGCCGCGCATCAAAGCCGTCATCGACACCGGCACTGCGCGCATCAGCCGCTACAGCCTGCGCACCAAAACCCAGCGCCTGCCGATCGAGCCTATCTCGCAAGCCGCCGCCAACCAGCGCGCCGGCAGGTGTGGCCGTACCGCCAGCGGCATCTGCATCCGCCTCTACAGCGAAGACGACTACCGCCATCGCCCCGCCTACACCGAGCCGGAAATCCTGCGCACCAACCTCGCCGCCATCATCCTGCAAATGCTCGTCCTCAAACTGGGCGACATCGCCGCCTTCCCCTTCGTTGACCCGCCCGACGCGCGGCAAATCAACGACGGCTACCGCCTGCTCTTCGAACTGGGCGCTACCAACGAAGCGCGCCGCCTCACCCCGCTTGGGCGACAAATGGCGCACCTGCCGGTTGACCCCCGCTTCGCGCGCATCATCTACGCCGCCGAAAAAACCGGCTGCCTGCAAGACGCCGTCATCCTCATCGCCGCCCTCTCCATCCAGGACCCGCGCGAACGCCCCTACGGCCAAGAAGCGCGTGCCGACCAAAAACAGGGCGAATTCGCCGACAAAACCAGCGACTACCAAACCCTGCTCAACCTCTTTGCCGCCTACCAGCGCGAACGCCGCACCGCCAGCAACAACCGCCTGCGCGCCTGGTGCAAAAACTACTACCTGAACGCACAACGCATGCGCGAATGGCGCGAACTCGCCAACCAGCTCATCCGCGACCTGCGCGAACAAAAACTGCACCTCGACGCTGCCGCCCCACCCGTACCACAAAACGACCTGCCGGACGGCGCCAAAGGCCGCCTCGCCTACGACAACCCGCAACTTGACACCCTGCACCGCGCGCTGCTCACCGGCTTCCTCGACCAAGTCGGCCTCTGGGACGAACAAACCCGCGACTACCTGCGCCCGCGCCACGCCCGCTACAGCATCTACCCCGCCTCCGTGCTCGCCAAAAAACCGCCGCAAGCCATCATGGCCGCCAGCGTCGTCGAAACCCAGCGCACCTACGCGCGCACCTGCGCCCCCATCCAGCTGGCTGACCTCGAACACATCGCTGCCCACCTCGTCAAACACACCTACACCAACCCCCATTGGAGCAAAAAAGCCGGCAACATCCTCGCCACCCAAACCACCCTGCTCTACGGCCTGCCCATCGTTGCCGGACGCAACGTCCCCTACGCCCGCCACGACCCGGCGCTTGCCCACGACATCTTCATCCAGGACGCCCTCGTCCCCGGCGACATCCACACCAAAAGCGGCGTCATCGCCAAAAACCGCGCCCTCATCGAAACCCTCGAAGAACGCGAACACAAAACCCGCAGCCGGGGCATCCTGGCGGACGAAGCCCAACAAGTCGCCTGGTACCACGCCCGCCTGCCCGAAAACGTACACAGCACCGTCACCCTCGAACAATGGCTCAAACAGCACGGCGAAGCGGCGCTCACCATGCGTGAAGCCGACCTGCTGCTGGTGGACGACACCCCCAGTGACGCCGACTACCCGGAAAACCTCACCCACCACGGCCAAAAACTGCGCCTCGAATACCACTTCGAACCGGGCGGCAGCGCCGACGGCGTCACCCTCTGCGTGCCACTCCCCGCCCTGAACGCGCTCAACGCTGCCGACTACGAACGCCTCGTCCCCGCCATGCTGCCCGCCAAAATCGAAGCCATCCTGCGTGCCCTGCCCAAACAATGGCGACGCCAGCTCGTGCCCATCCCCACCATCGCCGCTGCCATCACCGCGCGCATCAAAGACCCCCCCGACGCCCCGCTCATGCCCGCCATCCGCGACACCATCCACACCATCAAAGGCACCAACATCCCGCTGGACGCCTTCGACAACCTCAACATCGACGACCACCACCGCATGAACTACCGCCTGCTTGACGGCAAAAACCAGATCATCGCCGAAAGCCGCGACCTCGCCGCTCTGCAAGCGCAGTACAGCGACAGCGCCGCTGCCCAATTCCGCCGCCGCAGCCACAGCCGCTACGGCGACGACCAGCCCGTCAACGACTGGCATTGGGACGAACTGCCCGCACAAGAAACCCTGCCGAACGGCATCACCGGCTACCCCGCCCTCACCCTCGAAAACGGCGAACGCCGCCTGCGCCTGCACGACGACCCGCAGCGGGCCGACGCCGCGCACCGCGCCGGCGTACACAGCCTGCTCGCCGACAAACTACAAAACAAACTCAAATACCTGCGCAAAAACCTGCCCGGCTACACCCAAATGGCGCTGCACTACCGCAAAATCGGCAGTGACAGCACCCTCGCCGACGACATCACCGCCCGCCTGCTCGAACACATCTGCTTCGCCGACGGCGTACCGCGCAGCCGCGCCGCCTTTGAAGCAGCCCTCGCGCGCGGCGAAGCCGAACTTATCCCCGCCGCGAACCAGCTCGCCGCCCAGCTCACCCGCATCCTCGCCGCCTACAGCGACGCCAAACAACAACTGGGCAAACACAAACAACCCGCCATCCGTGACGACATCGAACAACACCTCGCCCGCCTCATCTACCCCGAATTCATCCGCGACACCCCAACCGCCGAACTGGACACCATCGAACGCGCCCTGCTCGCCACGCAAAAACGCCTGGAAAAAAGCCGCCTCGACCCGCTCAAAGACCTGCAACGCCAACAAGACCTCGCGCCGTGGGAAACCCGCCTGCAACAAGCCATGCAAAAAACCGGCATCGCCCACCCCTACCAGGAAACCCCGCGCGGCCTCCCCACCGCACACCACGCTGCCATACAGGAATACCACCGTCTGCTCGAAGCCTACCGCATCCAGACCTACGCCCAGGAAATCGGCAGCACCCTCAAAGTCTCACCGAAACGCCTCAGTGAGGCAGCAGAAAAACTGCCCTAACGCTACCCAGCAACCCCGCCCCCCGTTTTACCTCGCTTGACGGGAAAAGCCCTCACCTCGTGGGTGAGGGGTTTGGGGTGGGGCGCGCAGCGACGAAACCCCGGCATTTATCCCGCTTGGCGTGTACCCAACCTGAAAACTCGCACGCCAAAATCCAAAATCCTCTGCCGTGAGGCGGCTTGACTCCACCGCAGCAATGCTAATAGCGGACAGAAACCCGCCTGCGAGGAGCGTTTCATTTCCCGGCATCGGCATCACAGCTGCTCGCGGATCCAGCCCAACATATCGGGATGGTTCACCGCCCACTGCCCCTCGCTGTTTTTGGTGATGAAATCCGCACGCGTCAGGCGGCGCAGTGCGGCCTGTACCTGCGGCACGCTGACATCATCCACCCCCATTTGCGCCGCCAGCCATTGTCTTGTGTCCTGGGCGTACACGGTCTGCTTCTCTTGCGCCAGCGCTTGCAGCAGCAGGCTATCCAGCGCTTTCAGTTCCCGCCAGACGGCGGCGTAATCGGCGCTGTCGTGCAGGTATTGCTGCTGCGCGGCGGCGGCTACGTCCAGCGGCAGGTTGGGGTCAATAATCATGTTCTGAATGATGGTGCGCAGGTGCAGCGGGATGTGTTCGAAGCGGACAAGCCATTGATACAGCGCCTGTTTATCCAGTGTATTGGCGGTGCGCGCCTGATAAATGTCGGCGAGGAAATCGGTAAATTCCTGTTCCAAACGCGGGAATGCCATCGCGTGCGCAAACTGGAAAAACGGCGCCTTGTAATCGCTGAACATTTGCCGCAGGCCATTCATGCTGGAGCCGGTAAAGATGACTTTGACCTGCGCCCGGTGCACGTCCAGCCCGGTGCGCAGCGAACGGATGAGGCCGCCCGTGTCGCCGAGGCGGGCCAGCTCCTGCACTTCGTCAAGAAGCAGTAGTATCCGTTTGCCACCCTGGGCCAACGCCTCGATGACTTCGCTGATACTCGCCGGAGCGGGTGCTTTTTTGCGGCTAAGGCTGGCGCCAAAAGCAGAAACCTGCTCAATCCCCGCCAGCCACGCTTTCAGTTTGCCGCCGATACCGAGTTGGCTGGCAAAATCCAGCAGCGCAAGACGGAAGCGGTTTTCCGTCTGCGCGTCGCTATCCATGAAACTGAAATAGAAGACGGCAAAATCGCGCGCTTCGGCGGCAGGCTGGATGTCGTTCAGCAAAAACTGTGTCTTGCCCATGCGGCGCGGGGCGAACAGGGTAAAGGCGCTGACCACACCTTCGGCCAGCATCGTCAGCAAGGCATCGGCATAGGGGCGGCGGGAATAGTAAAGCGGGTCATGCATGGCGGTTCTCCGATGATTGCGCGGGATTATACGGTTTTAGACAGGTTTTGACGAATTAGACAAAATTTGTCTAACGCCATCTAACCCTGCATTTTCAACGGGATAAATCACACAGCGATTCACCGCCGTTGTCCCGCGCTTTTCGGGTACGCTATCCCGCATGAACACCCTCATCAGCCAACGCATCGTGAGCCCCCTCGGCGAGCTCTACGTCTGCGCCAGTGCGCGCGGTGTCTGTCTGCTTGAATTTGCCGGCACGCAGCGCATCGTACGCGAAAGCCGCCAGCTTGAACGCCACTTCGGCTGCCCGATTACCCTCGGCGAGAACGAACACACCCGCCAGACCGCCGCCGAACTCGGCGAATACTTCGCCGGTACACGGCGCGATTTCACCATCGCCCTGCACCCTGTTGGCAGCGACTTCCGGCAACGCGTCTGGGCGGCACTGCGCGCCATCCCCTACGGTGCAACCACGCACTATCAGGCGTTAGCGGCTACCATCGGCCATCCTGCCGCCGTGCGTGCCGTCGCCGCTGCCAACGGTGCCAATGCCATCGCTATCCTCATCCCCTGCCACCGCGTCATCGGCAAAGACGGTGCACTGACCGGCTACGGCGGCGGCATCCATCGCAAAGCCTGGCTACTCGCCCACGAACGCGGCGAAGACAAGCACTCCACCCAACCCCTACCTCTATGACCTTGCAACACTTCATCCTTATCTTCCTCGGCGGCGGACTGGGCAGCGTGGCGCGTTACCTGCTCGGCGTCACCCTGCCCGCCCGCACCTTCCCGCTCGGTACGCTGCTGGCGAATCTCATCGGCTGCCTCCTCATCGGCTATCTCGCGCAAACACTTGCCCGCGACAACGCCGTCCTGCGCGCCCTTTGCATCACCGGCTTCTGCGGCGGCTTCACCACCTTTTCCACCTTCTCGCTCGACATCGTGCAGCGTTGGCAGGACGGACATTACCTCATCCCCACGCTCTATCTCATCCTCAGCCTTGTCGGCGGTATCGTCGCCGTCCTTGGTGGCATGGCGCTGGCACGCTAGCCCCGCTAACGTACCCCACGCAACCTTGCGGTTGCGCGGGGGCCCCGCCGGGCGCATCCCGCCCCATGCTAAAATCCGCGCTTTTCTTAATGAAACCGAGGTAATCATGAACACAGACGGCATGGCCACCCGCTACCAACCCGCCGACATCGAAAACAAATGGTACGACCGCTGGGAAAAGGGCAACCACTTCGCCCCCAGCGGCAGCGGCAAGCCCTACGCCATCATGATTCCGCCGCCGAACGTCACCGGCACCCTGCACATGGGCCACGCCTTCCAGGACACCATCATGGACGCGCTCATCCGCTACCACCGCATGTTGGGCGACAACACCCTGTGGCAGCCGGGCAGCGACCATGCCGGCATCGCCACGCAGATGGTCGTCGAGCGCCAACTGAACGCGCAGGGCAAAACGCGGCACGACCTCGGCCGCGAAGCCTTCACCGCCAAAGTGTGGGAATGGAAAGCTGAATCCGGCGGGCAAATCATGCGGCAACTCCGCCGCCTGGGCGCCTCGCTTGACTGGACGCGCGAGCGCTTCACCATGGATGACGCCCTCTCGCGCGCCGTGCGCACCCTCTTCGTCAAACTCTACGACGACGGTCTTATCTATCGCGGTAAGCGCCTCGTCAACTGGGATCCGGTGCTGAAGACTGCCATCTCCGACCTCGAAGTCGAAAACCGCGAAGAAAACGGCCACATGTACCACGTCCGTTATCCCTTCGTCGCCGGACAGGGGCTGGACGGGCAGTACATGCACATCGCCACCACCCGCCCGGAAACCATCTTTGCCGATGTGGCCCTCGCCGTGCATCCCGAAGACGAACGCTACCGCGCCTACATCGGCAAAAAAGTCAGCGTACCGCTCACCGGCCGGGAAATCCCCGTCATTGCCGATGACTACGTGGACCGCGAATTCGGCACCGGCTGCCTGAAAATTACTCCCGCGCACGACTTCAACGACTACGCCGTCGGTCAACGCCACAACCTGCCACTCATCAACATCCTCACCCCCGACGCGCACCTGAATGACGACGTGCCGCCCGCCTATCGCGGCATGGAACGCTTCGCCGCGCGCAAACAATTCACCGCCGACCTCGAAGCGGCGGGATACCTCGAAAAAACCGAGCCGCACATCCTGAAACGCCCCTACGGCGACCGTAGCGGCGTCGTCATCGAGCCCTACCTCACTGACCAATGGTTCGTGGACCTGTCCAGCGACAAAGGCATGGCCAAACTCACCCAGCCCGCGCTCGACGCCGTGCGCGATGGCCGCATCAAATTCGTGCCAGACAACTGGAAAAACACCTACTACAACTGGATGGAAAACCTGCAAGACTGGTGCATCTCGCGCCAACTCTGGTGGGGGCACCGCATCCCCGCCTGGTATGACGCCGACGGCAACGTGTACGTCGCCGAAAACGAAGCCGCCGTGCGCGAAAAATACCACCTCGCCGCCGAACACCCGCTGACGCAGGACGAAGACGTGCTCGACACCTGGTTCTCCTCCGCGCTGTGGCCGTTTGCCACCCAGGGCTGGCCGGACGACACCGCCGACCTCAAAACCTACTACCCCGGCAACGTCCTCGTCACCGGCTTCGACATCATCTTCTTCTGGGTGGCGCGCATGGTGCTTATGGGCATGTACTGCATGAACGGCGAAGTCCCCTTCCGCGAGGTATACATCCACGGCCTCGTGCGCGACAGCGAAGGACAAAAAATGTCCAAATCCAAAGGCAACGTCCTCGACCCGCTCGACATCATCGACGGCATTGACGGCGAAGCCTTGGTCGCAAAACGCACCAGCGGCATGATGCAGCCGCAAAAAGCCGAAAGAATCGCCGCGCAAACCCGCAAAGAATACCCGGACGGCATCGCCGCTTACGGCACCGATGCCCTGCGTTTCACCTTCGCCGCGCAAGCGACCATGGGCCGCGACATCGTCTTCGACACCAAACGCGTCGAAGGCTACCGCAACTTCTGCAACAAACTGTGGAATGCTGCCCGCTTCGTGCAAATGCAGACCGCAGGCCAAACCATCACCGCTGCCCCCGTCAAAGAAAAAAACGCTGCCGACCGCTGGATATACGGCGCACTCGACCGCACCATCCGCAGCGTGCGCGAGGCGTTTGACACCTACCGCTTCGACTTCGCCGCGCAAGCCCTGTACGACTTCATCTGGAACCAGTACTGCGACTGGTACCTCGAACTCGTCAAACCCGTCCTCGGCAAACACAACGACGATGACGCCGAAAAAGCGCGCACCCGCCACACCCTGCTCGACGTCCTCGAACAAGCGCTGCGCCTTATCCACCCGCTCATGCCCTACATCAGCGAAGAAATCTGGCAACAAACCGCGCCGCTACTCGGTACAACGGGCGACACCCTCATGACCCAAGCCTACCCGACGGCAAGCAACGGCGAAGACCCGCAAGCCGATGCCGAAATCGCCTGGCTGCAAGAAACCTTGCTCGGCGTGCGCAAAATCCGCGCCGACATGAACATCGCCCCCGGCAAACCGCTGCCGCTCATCATCAGCGGGCTGGACGACAACGCCAGAGGCTACCTTGCCGCTCAAGAACGCAGCCTGCTCGCGCTGGGCCGCCTCGACAGCGTCCGCGTCCTCGCTGACGGCGAAGCCGAACCCGAAGCCGCCGCCTTCATGGTCGGCAGCGCGAAAAACATGATCCCGCTCGCCGGCCTCATCGACAAAACCGCCGAACTCGCCCGCCTCGACAAAGAAATCACGAAACGCGAACAAAACATCGCCCGCCTCAGTGGACAGCTGGCCAACGAACGCTTCACCGCCAGCGCCCCCGCTGCCCTGGTCGAACAGACCCGCGCCCAACTCGCCAGCGACGAAGAAACCGTCGCTGCCCTGCGTGCACAGCGGGAAAAAGTCGCAGCGTTGTAAACATTCAGGACCATCCCGCTTGGCGGCTGCCACAAACCCAGCATTTACGCCGCTTGACGACGGCTCCAGTGTTTATCCCGCTTGGCGCGAGGTCAGCATTTATCGCTTGACGCGCCATCCAATTCCACATCCCACACAAAAAATCCCTTCCCCCGCTTGCGGGGGAAGGTGGCCGAAGGCCGGAAGGGTGCATAAAAAACCCAGCATCCGCTCCGCTTGGCGGCTTTCCGTAAACCCAATATCTATCCCGCTTGGTGGCGAACCCAGTATTTGCACCGCTTGGGGCTGCCCAATTCCGCATTCCGCACAAAAAAATCCCTTCCCCCGCTGGCGGGGGACGGGGCTCCCATGAAAAAAATGCTCGCATTTTTTTCATGGGTACCCGGGAAGGTGGCCGCAGGCCGGAAGGGGGGAATAAAAAGCCAGCGTTTACCTCGCTTGGCGCAAACCTGCTTTTCATCCCGCTTGGCCGCTTTATGGCCGCACTCGTTTTTACCATTCCCCTACCGGTACCAGCCCCATGCCATACATCCGCCCGGCGGGAACGTTCCCGCTGCACGGAAGTTGCCCCAAAGCCCGTCGCCAGACGGGCTTTTTGCTTCCTGTCGCCTGAATGCTGTAAGGCGGGTATTGACGCCACTGTGAACGCCTGCGGCGGCGGGTATGGCCAAGCGGTATTATTTTTGTGGAAGGGCGGGGTTTAATGTGGTTTTCACGTTACAATTATCATCCTTTCCACTTCAAGGAGGCTCTTATGAACTACACCTGTCGCGATGTCATCGTGCCAAACCGCCCGACACTGCATCCCGCAATGACTATTTCTGGCGCGTTTGCCGCCATCCATCACCGTAATGAGCGCTTTTTCCCGGTGGTGGACGATGCCGGCGAGTTTATCGGCATTTTCAATAGCAGGTCGCTAGTGGAACTGCTGCTGCCACGCAGTCTCACCGCCAATCTCGGCCGCGAGATGAATCCGCCGGAGCTGAATTTCATGAAGACCACGCCCAGCGAACTGCGCCAGCGCCTGCGCGAACATTATGAAGATCCGATTACCGATTACCTGATGCGCGGCGAAGTGCCGCTGTGCACCCCCGACACCAGCCTGATGGAGGCGCTGTACCTGCTCTATCGCAGCCACCGCAGTCACGGCGTGGTGCTGGCCAAGAACAGCCGCTACTATCTCGGCCTGGTCAGCATCAGCAGCATTCTGGATAGCATCATCAGGGCCGCATAGGGGGCATCATGCAGGGATCTCATGCAATTTTTGGCCTCGATCCGATGTGGTTGTCGGGCATCATTCTGGTCATCGTCTATATCATCCTCATCATGGAGAAGCTCAACCGCGCGGTCACAGCGCTGCTTGGTGCGATGCTGATGATTTACTGCGGTCTGCTTAACCAGCACCAGGCGCTGGAAAAGGTCGATTTCAACACGCTGTGGCTGCTCACCGGCATGATGATGCTGGTCAATATCACCGCGAAAACCGGCGTGTTCCAGTACGTCGCCATCCGCTCGGCAAAATGGGTGCGCGCCGACCCGGTCGGCATCATGCTGATGCTCGCCGGCATCACCTCGCTCTTTTCTGCCCTGCTGGATAATGTGACAACGGTGTTGCTCATCACGCCGGTAACGCTGCTCATCACCGAGCAACTCAAAGTCCGTGCCTTCCCCTACCTCTTTGCCACCATCCTCGCTTCCAATATTGGTGGCACGGCAACCCTCATCGGCGATCCGCCGAACATCATCATCGGCTCGAAAAACGATCTCAGCTTCGGTGAATTTATCTACCACATGACGCCGATCGCCCTCATCATCATGCTGACCGTCGCCGCCATGCTGTGGCTGGTGCACCGCCGCAACCTGAAAACCACCTTGCGCGCCCGCGCCGCCATCATGCGTTTCAATGAAAAAGAGGCGATTACCAACCCGCGACTGCTGAAAAAATGCATCGGCGTCTTCTCCCTCGTCCTCCTCGGTTTCTTCGTCGGCCATCCGCTCGGCGTCGAGCCCGGCACGGTGGCGCTTTCCGGTGCCGCCCTCCTGATGCTGCTCGCTTACGGCAAGCAACCGGCGGAAAAGCAAACGGAAAACGTCCATCACGCCTTTGCCGAAGTGGAGTGGATCACCATCTTCTTCTTCATGGGGCTGTTCATTATCGTCGGCGCCGTCGAACAGAGCGGCCTGCTTGACGTGCTCGGGCACAAACTCATCGCCGCCACCAACGGCGACGTGCCGAAAATGGCCTATGCGGTGCTGTGGGTCTCGGCCATCCTTTCCTCCGTGCTGGACAATATCCCCTTCGTCGCCACCATGATCCCGCTCCTGCAATCGGCGGGGGCCGGCATTGATCCGCTCACCTTCGAACCAGTGTGGTGGGCGCTGGCCTTGGGTGCCTGCCTCGGCGGCAACGGCACCCTCATCGGCGCGAGTGCCAACCTCACCGTCGCCGCCTTTGCCGAGCGCGCCAAACAGCCCATCGGCATGGTGCAGTTCGCCAAATACGCCTTCCCGCTGATGCTGTTCACCATCCTGCTGTCGCACATTTACCTGTGGCTGCGTTATTTCTGATGCGCCGCTACACGACCCTGCCCCTCCCCTTTGGGGCAGGAATGGTGAAGAAGTATTTGATTTACCAATGATTACGCCTTGGCGTGGGCGGAAGGCGGTTTGTCGCCTGCGGAGGCTATCGGCTACAATGCCGCCCTTTCTTTCAACTCCGTAACAACATCATGGGAAAACAGATGGACGACGCAGCGATCCGGCAACTCATCCAGCACGAAATGGCACAAACTGAAGCATTGATGCAGGCTGAAATGCGGGCCGAAGTACCACTAGCGGAACTGGTGATGCAGTACGCCATCGGCGACGGCGGCAAGCGTTTCCGTCCGCTGCTGACCCTGCTGAGTTGCGGACTCTGTGCCTATCACGACGAGCACGCCATTACCGCCGCTGCCTTCATCGAATTTATCCATAACGCCACCCTGCTGCACGACGACGTGGTGGATGAATCCGCGCTGCGCCGTGGCAAGCCGTCCGCCAATATCGCCTTTGGCAATGCCGCCAGCGTTCTGGTCGGCGATTTCCTCTATACCCGCGCCTTCCAGCTGATGGTGCGCACCGGCAACAGCGACGTTATCGCCATGATGGCCGATGCGGTCAACCTCATTGCAGCGGGCGAAGTGATGCAACTTGGCAACATGCACGATCCCGATGTCGATGAAGCCCGCTACTACCGCGTCATCGAGCTGAAAACCGCCGTGCTGTTCGCCGCTGCCTGCAAAGTGGCGGGACTGCTTGCCGGCCTTGACCCGGCACAAAGCGAGCAACTCGCCATTTATGGCCGCAAACTCGGCATGGCCTTTCAGATTATGGATGATTTGCTGGATTACACCGGTGATGAAGCGCTGATTGGCAAAGCGCTGGGCGACGACCTCGCCGAGGGCAAGCCAACCCTGCCGCTCATCCGCGCCCAGCAACAATTACCCGCCGCTGACAAAGCACGCCTGCGCCACATCATCGAGCAGGGCGAACGCGAGGCGATTGGTGAAGTCATCGCCTTACTGCACGCAACCGATGCCCTGCCATACAGCCGCGAAGCTGCCGCACGATTGGCCGACGAAGCGGTGCAAGCACTCGCTGAATTCCCTGACAACGACTACAAAACCGCACTCACCGCCCTGGCGGCGCGCACCACCGAACGCCGCCGCTAAAACCAAAAACGATAGGCTAAATAACCGCTCATCAAGAGCGACATGGTAATAACCGCTGGACGAATCAGGCGATTCCCCTTGCTGATAATCAACCCGGCCGCAAGACGCGCCCCGAGCAACTGCCCAACTGCCATCGTCAGGCCGACTAGCCAAATTACCCGGCCACCGGCCAGAAAAACGAAGAGCGACATCAGATTGGTGGTGGCGTTATACGCCTTCGCCTCTATCGTCGCGTTTTGCAGCGTATAGCCGCGCAAAGCAATTAAGGCCAGCATCAAGAAACTGCCTGTGCCCGGGCCGAGGAATCCGTCATAGAAACCCAGCGGAAAGAGCGCGCCGCCGACAAAATGGGCATAAGGCAAACGCGCTTCCCGCTCCATCGTGCCCAGCGACGGCATAAAAATGAACAGCAGGGCGACCGTTGCCAAAAGCAGCGGCAACACCTTGCGTAACAGATCGGGCGGCAGCCACTGCACCACAGCCGCTCCCGCCGCAGCACCGAGTGCACAGGCGACAATCCCGGGCAATAACTTGCGAAAACGAATCTGGCCACGGCGGACAAAATACCAAGTTGCCGACAGCGTACCGAAACTGCCCTGCAACTTGTTCGTGGCCAATGCCGCATCCGGCGGCAGTACCAGCATCAGCGCCGGTACCGTCAACATCCCGCCACCGCCGGCCAGCGTATCAACAAAACCCGCCAGCATTCCGACCAATAACAACGGCAACAGCACCCACGACGACACACCGGTATTGAGCAACTCATTCAGCATGATCCGCCTCTATCCACGCATCCAGCTGCGCCACCAGTTCGGGCAGCCCCAGCCGCTTCAAACTGGAAAAGAGCTGCACCGAAAACGGCGCATGCCAGTTCAACAACTCACTGCGCAGCGCGCGCAACTGTTTCTCCGCCACACTACGGCTGAGCTTGTCAGCCTTCGTCAACAACACATGCGCGGGTAACTGCCGCTCGGCGCAACATTCCAGCATACGAATATCCAGTTCCTTCATCGGATGGCGGATATCCATCAATAGCACCACCCCGCGCAGCACCTCACGTTGCAACAAATAGCGACCAAGCAGAGCCTGCCAGTGCGCACGCACCTGCTCCGGCACTTCGGCATAACCATAACCCGGCAAATCGACCAAAAAACACCCTGCATCGGGCAGGGCAAAATAATTGATGAGCTGTGTCCGCCCCGGTGTACGCGACACCCGAGCCAGCGTCTTCTGATTCGTCAGCGTATTTAGCGCACTCGACTTGCCGGCATTCGAGCGGCCGGCAAAGGCGATTTCAACACGCGCAGCAGCCGGAAATTGCGCCTCGCGATTGGCGGAAAAGGCGAAAACCGCCTGCTGGTAACGACTATTCATCTCTTGTAAAATGCAGAAAAACCGCCTGAAATTCTATATCAGGCCTTTGACAAACAACAAAAGAAAAATCTTGCGGAGCAAGTCATGAAAAAAGGCATAGTGACAATCCTGACCATCGCCGTTGCCGGCTGGGCACAAGCCGCCGATATCAAAGTGGGCGAAGAAAAAGCGGCCGTATGTGCTGCCTGCCACGGTCCTGGTGGCGTGAGCAGCAACCCCGAATGGCCAATACTGGCGGGACAAGGGCAAAAATACCTGGAAAAACAATTGCGTGATTTCAAGAGTGGCGAGCGTCCGAGCCTTATCATGCAGCCGCAAGCCGTCTTACTCTCTGACGAAGACATCGCCAACGTCGCCGCCTACTATGCTGCGCAAACCCCACCACCCGCCGCGACCGAAGGCGCCGGGGAAAATCCTGAAGAACTGCTGGCGCTTGGTGAAGCACTCTATCGCGGCGGCGACCTCGACAAAAATATCCCCGCTTGCCTGGCCTGCCATGGCCCCGCCGGCGCCGGTATCGAACCGGCCGCTTTCCCACGCGTCTCCGGGCAGCATGCCAAATATACCCGCACCCAGCTGGACGCCTTCAAAACCTCGGCTCTCATTGACCAGCAGGCAAGCGAGACCGACCCGAGCAGCCTCGTTGTGCGCGGTAACGACCCGAATGGCATGATGCGTGACGTGGCGGAAAAACTCACCCCCAAACAAATCGAAGCCGTCGCCCGCTATATGCAGGGACTGCATATGCCGGAAACCCCCTGAATTGCACCAACACGATGACCAGTGGTGGCGACAACCCCTTGAGCGCCTGACCGATAACCAATGGGAAGCCCTCTGCGACGGATGCGGACTGTGCTGCCTGAACAAAATGGAAGATATTGATACGGGAGAAGTGTACTTCTCCCGTGTTGCTTGCAAACTACTGGACATCCACAGCGGACGCTGCCGCAATTACCCTTGCCGCCACACCCAAGTGCCGGACTGCCTCAGCCTGCGCGAGCTGCCGCGCCAGGACTACTCCTGGTTGCCGCCCAGCTGCGCCTACCGCCTGCGCCATGAAGGCAAAAGCCTGCCCGACTGGCACTATCTCGTCTGCGGGGACAAAAAAGAAGTGCACCGCCGACATCGCAGCGTGCGCCACTTCGCACTCAGTGAAAACGAAGGCCACGCCATAGACGACTACCTTATGTACCGTCTTGAAGACATACTCGGAGCCTAGGAACCATGACCAACCCATCCGTATTGTTACTGCGCATCACCGCCGCCATCATCATTCTCGTCGCCATTGCCGGCACCGCCCTCATGATCAAACGCCAGCGCGACCGAGAACGCGACATGCAGGACGGCCATCCCAAATACCGGGGTTCGACCCTTGATGCCCCGCCTGCTGAACATAACCGCAAAACCAGCCGCCTCAACCCTGGTATCTTCGGCGGCAGCAAAAACAGCACTCCGCCCAAGCCACGCAGCAAAGCGCCGGAACTAATCGTCCCGCTCACCATCATGGCGCCGAACAATCGCCCGTTCAGCGGCAAAACCATCGCCCGTCTCGTGCAAGCCTTCGGCCTGCAATACTCGCCCAACCAGACCTATGAACTCATCGGCGCCGGCGGACGCGAAATCTTCTGCACCATGCTGGACGTGCGCCGTCCTGGTATCTTCCCGCAAAACCTGGATAACGGGGAACACAACTACGAAGGCCTCATGCTGGTGCTGCAACTGCCGGTCAGCCAGGAGCCCGTCAAAGACTGGGAAACCTTCAGTGCTCTCGCCCACGAAATGGCAGAGCACTGCGACGGCTGTCTCAGCGATCACAAGCGCCGCCCGCTGGAAGAACGCTCGCTTGCCCGCTACCGCAAAAATATCGAAGCCTACGAAACGCAATACCAAAACTGGCTGCGCCTCCAGCGCGGCTGATACAGGAAGGCGCCCTTACCTAGCCGCCAAAATCCCTGCCTGAATGAAGCAGCAATAAAAAACCGCCCCGAAGGGCGGTTTTTCATGCAAGTCGTGATTACTTGATGAGGCTGGCGAAGTAGGCCAAGGTACGGATGAGCTGGTTGGTGTAGCTCATTTCGTTGTCATACCACGCGACGGTTTTCACCAGTTGCTTGTCGCCGACGGTCATGACTTTGGTTTGTGTGCCGTCAAAGAGCGAACCGAAGTCGATACCGATGATGTCAGAAGAGACCAGTTCTTCTTCGGTGTAACCGAAGGATTCGTTGGCAGCCGCTTTCATCGCAGCATTGATTTCTTCAGCGCTGACTTTTTTCTCCAGCACGGTAACGAGTTCGGTCAGTGAACCGGTGGTGACAGGGACGCGTTGTGCGGCACCATCAAGTTTGCCTTGCAGTTCGGGGATAACGAGACCGATAGCTTTCGCGGCACCGGTGCTGTTCGGCACGATGTTGGCAGCAGCAGCACGGGCGCGGCGTTTGTCGCCTTTGCGGTGCGGAGCGTCGAGAGTCATCTGGTCGCCGGTGTAGGCGTGGATGGTGGTCATCAGGCCTTCGACGATACCGAATTTGTCTTGCAGGACTTTGGCCATCGGCGCCAAGCAGTTGGTGGTGCAGGATGCGCCGGAGATAACGGTTTCAGTGCCGTCAAGGATTTGGTGGTTGACGTTGTAAACGATGGTTTTGATGTCGTTACCGCCCGGTGCGGAGATGACAACTTTTTTCGCGCCTGCCTTGATGTGTTTCTCGGCTTTGTCTTTGCTGGTGAAGAAGCCGGTGCATTCGAGGACGACGTCCACACCCAATTGACCCCACGGCAATTCTTCCGGGTTGGCGTTGGAGAAGACTTTGATTTCTTTACCGTTGACGACGAGGTTGTCACCTTTGAGTTCGGCGGTGCCGTGGAAGCGACCTTGCGAGGTGTCATATTTGAAGAGGTGCAGCAGCATGTCGGCCGGAGTGAGGTCGTTGACGGCGACGACTTCGATATTTTTCGCTTTGTCCATTTGGCGCAGAGCGAGGCGGCCGATACGTCCAAATCCGTTGATGGCGACTTTGATTGTCATGAGTTTTATCTCCTGGTTTGTGGGTTGAAAGCCGCGCGATTATAGCACTATTGCCTCAACTATTTAGAAAAAGCGTTGATTGTCAGCCTCACTTAGGGTTTGCTGGAAGGAGGTAGCAGACGGGATAAAACCTGGATTTATGCTGGCCGTGCTTCGCCGTCCCACTCGTGCAGCAGCGCATCCACCGTGCCGTTCTCACGCAGGAAATAAAGCTGGCGCGGCTTGATGTACACGCGCTGTCCCGTCCGCAACGGCTGGCGGCGGAAGACCTGCGCCGGCAGCGGCAATTGCCAGCGCGCATCATTGCCCCAACCCAGATTATGAACCGTGAGGCGGTAGTTCGCGCCAAGCAGGGTGATGTCGTCGATGACCAGCGGCAGTTGCACATGGCCCGGCGGATGATCGGCGAGTTCGATGTCCTGTACGCGCAGAGCAAGTTCGCCGTTGCCGTCGGCAAGAGGCTGTTCGACTTTCACCCAGGCGCGACCGCTGTGCACGATATGTGCGGCGAGGTGCGCAGGAAAACGCTGCGTTTCGCTCATGAAAGCGAAAACTTGCGCATCAGCGGGCGCCGCGTAGAGCTGCTGCGGGTCGGCGTTTTGCGCGATGGCGCCGTGACGCATCACCACGATGCGGTCAGCAAGATCAAGCGCTTCTTCGCGGTCGTGGGTGACGAAAACACCGGTGAAGCCCAGCTCGCGTTGCAGACCTTTCAGCCACAGACGCAAATCCTGACGCACTTGCACGTCCAGCGCGCCGAAAGGTTCGTCGAAAAGCACCACTTCGGGCGCGGTGGCCAGTGCCCGTGCCAGAGCTACCCGCTGCTGCTGCCCGCCGGACAGTTGCGCCGGGTAACGGTTGCCGAAGGCAGCGAGCTGCACCATTTCCAGGAGTTGCGCGACCTTCTGCCGGATGACGTTTTTCGCCGGACGCTGCCCGCGCGGCAGCACGGTAAGCCCAAAAGCGACATTATCGGCAACGGTCAGGTGCTTGAAGAGCGCGTAATGCTGGAAGACAAAGCCGATATGGCGCGCGCGGACGGGGACATTGGTCACATCACGGCCATTCAGGACGATGCGCCCGCCGTCCGCCGATTCCAGCCCGGCGATCAGGCGCAACAGGGTCGTCTTGCCGCTACCAGACGGGCCCAGGAGCGCCGCCATTTCGCCCGTCTCAATGCGCAAATCCGTGGGCGAGAGCGCCGGAAACTCGCCGAAACGCTTGTGTAACTGAACAACCTCAATACTCATACATGCTCCTCATGCCGGGCAACCCAAGCTTTCAACACCAGCGTCGCGAGCGCAAGACACACCAGCAGCATCGCGCTGGCAAATGCAGCTGCCGCCTGATAATCCTGATACAACAATTCCACATTGAGCGGCAGCGTCATCGTTGCGCCGCGAATATTGCCGGACACCACCGACACCGCGCCGAACTCGCCAACCGCGCGCGCATTCGTCAGCGCCACGCCATAGAGCAGCGGCCAGAGAATCGTCGGCAACGTAATGCGCCGCCACAACTGCCACGGACTCGCGCCCAAAACCACCGCCGCTTCCTCCTCCGCTGCGCCGTGCTGTTGCATAAACGGCACCAGCTCACGCGCCACAAACGGACAGGTCACAAACACCGTCACCAGCACAATCCCCGGCACGGCAAACATCAACTGCCAGCCGCGCGCGGCGAACCACGCGCCGAGCGGGGCATTCTCGCTGTACAACAACAAATACAGCAGACCGGCAATGACGGGCGACACCGCAAACGGAATATCAAGCAGCGTCAACAAAAACGCCCTGCCGCGAAAACGAAAACGCGTGACCAGCCAGGCAAACGCCAGCCCGAACACCACATTCACCGGCACCGTGACCGCCGTGACCAGCAGCGTCAAAAACAACGCATGACGCGTATCCGGCACAGCGAGCGCGGCAGCAAACGCTCCCCAACCCTTGGCAAATGCTCCGGCAAACACCATCGCCAGCGGCAGTACCAAAAACAACAGCGCGAACAGCAGCGCCAAAGCAATCAACACCCGGCGCATCACGCCCTCCCGAAACGGCGCAAGAAAAAGCCCTGCCACACATTCACCACCAGCAATAGCAGCAACGACAGCGCGAGCATCACCGATGCCAGCGCGGCAGCGGCGGGCATATCAAACTCCTGCAAACGCTCAAAAATCACCAGCGACACCACCTTGCTCACAAACGGCTGATTGCCGGCAATAAAAATCACCGCGCCGAACTCACCAAGACTGCGCGCGAACGACAGCACTACCCCGCTCACCAGCGCCGGCGAGAGCAGCGGCAGAATCACGCGGCAGAACACCTGCCAGGGACGAGCGCCCAGCGTCGCTGCTGCTTCCTCCACCTGACGCGGTAGCGCTTCCAACACCGGCTGCACCGCGCGCACCACAAACGGAATACTGGTAAACACCATCGCCACCACAATCCCCAACGGCTGAAACGCCACCTGCACGCCCAGCGCGGCAAGCGGCCGTCCCAGCCAGCCATCGGCGGCAAAAAGAGCGGCAAGGGCAATCCCCGCCACCGCCGTGGGCAGGGCAAACGGCAAATCGACAAGGGCATCGACCATCCCCCGCCCGAAAAAACGATAACGCACCAGCACCCAGGCCAGCAGCAGCCCGCAGACCGCGTTCACCAGCGACGCCCAAGCCGCCGCCCATAGCGTCACGCGGAACGCCGCCAGCACCTGAGCATCAGAAATCACCGCCCAATAATCCGTCAGCGACAACCGCGCCACATTCATGACCAGACCGGTGAGCGGCAGCAATAGCACCAGGGCAACAAAAAACAGCGACAACCCCAGCGACAGACCGAAACCGGGCAACACCTGCAAACGGCGTGGGCGGGGCAAAGTGGAAACAGGCGACATGATGAATACTCTTGCAATCGGGCGGGCGAGTATAAAACGCCGCCTGCGCGCGCTTTATGCCAAAAAGGCATAAGGGACAAACCGGGGATGGATATGGATTGCACCTGGGAAGCCTGCAATTACACCGCTTGGCGCCTGCCAACATTGACCCGCAGTACCGCCGCATCGTCCAACCCACCATAGCAGAGCATCGGCGGGATGAGGCCGAGCGGGAAGTCCTCCAGCGTAAGAAGGAGTGGCAGCAGGCAGGTGAGCACCCTCATCAGCACGATGTCACCGATGATGCGCAGGGGTTCAGCGCGGTTGAAGCGGCGCGCGAGAGTTTTTTAGAAGACGTAATAGCAATCCCGGGAATTAAGCCGGGATGGGAATAAGATTAAGCAATGGCATACCGAAGCGTCGCAGCTAGCAGCGCCGACGCTTCAGGAGGCATGCGGTCGTTGCCGGCGTCGCTTCCGCCAGAAGGGGACAGCGATGGCGATAGGCACGATGGCAAGGGTAATGAGGATGGTACCGAAGACAACGGTGCCGTTTAAGCCACTATCGCTGTTGGTGATGTAGAGGCTGCGCAGCAAGCGGGGTTCGCCGTGCGCCGTAACGGGAGGGCTGATGAGGGCATAGTGCTGCCTCGGCCAGAAGTTGCTGCGGCTTTGCCAAAGGGCGATGGTGAAGCCACCAATGGAGCGGGTTTCCTGCTGCTGCCAGGCGGCGCCAAGCGTGGTGCTGACGTCGGCGTAGAGAGCAGTATCGTCTGCCACACTGTGGAAGGTTTGCCCGCAGTGTTTGCGTTTGCTGTCATCACCATGCGCGGTAATGTCGCTCACGGCATCGGCGGCGCGGTCATAATGCTGACGGGTGTTATCGTCACGGATGCGGTTTTTTTCGCCGTTAAGTGGCAGATAGGCGCAGAGATCCGCTGTTTTTGCCGCTTGTGGCGGCGTGCAGGCGGCAAGGCTGAAGGCGAGCAGGAGAGAGACGAGGTATTTGCGCATGGTTCAGAGGTGGTGGCGACGCCAGATTTTCGGGTTGATGGGCTGCTGGTTTTTGCCTTTGTGCCAGAAGCCACGCCGTGCTGCGCGAGCATTTTTCTCCGCCTGCTTATAGGCAGCGGGGGTATCTTTGCTATCGTAGGCGAAGGCGTAGCCCTCTTCGACCATTTGCAGGTTGATGTTGCGGCCGTACACAAACAGGGTGCCAAGGCTGCGCTGGTAGTAGTCGGGCCCAAGATAGTGCATATCGAAGTTTTGCCCGAGACGCTTGCCGAGTTCGCGTTTGGATTCTTCGCCGAAGGGTTTTTGCCCCATTTCCGGCGCGTCGATACCGGCAAGGCGGATGCGGATTTCCTGTTGGCCTTTTTGCCCGTTGCAGCGGGCGGTGACGGTGTCGCCGTCGTAGATTTTTTTCAGTGCACAGCGGTAGGTTTGGCCATTTTGTCCGTGAAAGACGTCATGACCGCCGCTGTCGTTGCTGCGGCCTTCTTTATGTGGCCAAGCGGCGAAGGCGAGCATGATGACACCGCTCAAAACCAAAATGATGAGTTTGTCGAGGGTCTTCTTGCCACGCAGGAAGGATGTGAACAGCGCCGCGAGGCGGCGCTGTTGTTGTTTGTTTAGTGGTGTGCGTTTACGCGTCATTTTCGTCCACCCGTTCGCGCAGTTCTTTGCCGGCGCGGAAGTAGGGGATGGATTTGGCCGGAACCTCGACGGAGTCGCCGGTTTTGGGGTTGCGTCCGGTGCGTGCCTCACGGTAGTGCAGGGAAAAGCTGCCGAAACCACGGATTTCGACGCGATCGCCTTTTTCCAGGCTTTGGCAGATTTTTTCGATGATCAGTTTGACGGTTTCTTCGACATCCTGACTGCGCAGTTGCGGATAGCGCATACAGAGGCGCTCAATCAGTTCCGATTTGGTCATGTTCGCTCCATTGCGTTTTTTGTGGTGTCGCCTCGGGGCGGCCTGGTGAATGCTGTTGTGGATAAACCGCAGCCTGCTAGCTGCGGGATGTAAAGACGGTTTGCCGCCGCTGACGCGGCGGCAAAGGATTGACGTTTTTAGTTGTCGTTATTGCCCAGCTCTTTGAAGATGTCGCCGAGCGAGGTGCCGCCGTGGTTTTCTTTACGGGTGTAATCCTGGATGACGGCTTTTTCGTCCGCCACGTCTTTGGCGCGGATGGACAGGTTGAGGGTTTTGTGTTTGCGGTCAACGCTGATGACTTTCGCCTCGATTTCGTCGCCGACGGAGAGCAGTTTGCTCAGGTCTTCGACGCGTTCGATAGCAGCTTCACTGGCTTTGAGGATGCCGTTGATGTCGTCGCTCAGCTTGATGACGGCTTGACGCTCATCTACTTCACTCACGGTACCCTTGACGACGCTGCCACGGCCGTTAGCGGAGGCGAAGGCGGCGAAGGTATCCTGGCTGAGTTGTTTGACGCCCAGCGAGATGCGTTCGCGTTCGGCATCAATGGCGAGGATGATGGCTTCGACTTCTTGACCTTTTTGGTAGTGGCGTACGGCTTCTTCGCCGTTTTCGTCCCAAGAGAGGTCGGAGAGGTGGATGAGGCCGTCGATGCCGCCTTCCAGACCGATGAAGACGCCGAAGTCGGTGATGGATTTGATTTGACCCTTGACGTGGTCACCCTTGTTGAATTTGCGGTCAAATTCTTGCCACGGGTTCGGCTGGCACTGTTTCATGCCGAGCGAGATGCGGCGGCGTTCCGGGTCGATTTCGAGGATCATGACATCCACTTCCTGACCGACGGCGACGAATTTGCGCGGGTTGACGTTCTTGTTGGTCCAGTCCATTTCGGAGACGTGGACGAGGCCTTCAACGCCGTCTTCGATTTCCACGAAGGCACCGTAGTCAGCGATGTTGGTGACTTTGCCACGGGTTTGGCTGTTGACCGGGTAACGTTCGGCGATGTCACCCCACGGGTCGGAGCCGAGCTGTTTCAGACCGAGGGAGACGCGGGCGCGTTCGCGGTCGAATTTGAGGACTTTGACTTCGACTTCATCGCCGATGTTGACCACTTCGGACGGGTATTTGATGCGTTTCCACGCCATATCCGTGATGTGCAGCAGGCCGTCGACACCACCGATATCGAGGAAAGCGCCGTAGTCGGTGAGGTTTTTGACCACTGCCTTGACGACATCACCTTCTTGCAGGTTTTTCAGGACTTCATCACGCTCGGCCTTGTATTCGTTTTCGAGAACGGCACGGCGGGAAATAACGATGTTGTTGCGTTTTTGATCGAGTTTGATGATTTTGAAGTCGATTTCTTTGCCTTCGCTGAGAGCGGGGTCTTTGACCGGGCGGACATCGACCAGAGAACCAGGCAGGAATGCCTTGACACCTTCGACATCGACGGTGAAGCCGCCTTTGACGCGGCCGGAGATGATGCCGGTGATGGTTTCGCTGTCGTTGAATTTCTGTTCCAACACTTCCCAGGTGCGGATGCGTTGGGCTTTTTCGTGCGAGATTTTGGTTTCGCCGAAACCGTCTTCCAGCGCTTCCAGGGCGACTTCAACGCTGTCACCGACGGCGACGGTGAGGTTGCCGTTTTCATCGGTGAACTGGCTGGCGGGGATGAAGCCCTCGGATTTAAGTCCGGCGTTCAGGACGACGAAGTCTTTGTTGATTTGTACGACTTCGGCCTTGATGATGGAGCCGGGTTTGAGTTCGGCGGTTTCGATGCTTTTTTCAAAAAGCTCAGCAAATGATTCCATAGAGTTCTCTGGTTGATAAAAGGGTTAGGAAAAAGAAAAACGTGCGGCAATTTCCTTGGAAACTTGCTGGTGCACGTCCTGAATCGACAGTTCGCCCGTGTCGATGATCACCGCGTCCGAAGCTGGTTTGAGCGGGGCTACGCTGCGGGTTTGGTCGCGCTTGTCGCGCTCGACAATCTCTGCGTAGATGTCGCGCACATTAACACATTCTCCCTTTGCTAACAACTGCTTATGGCGCCGCTCGGCGCGGATTTCGCTGGATGCGGTCAGGAAAAACTTGAGCGGTGCGGTGGGGAAAACGACCGTGCCCATATCGCGGCCATCGGCAACGAGCGGCGCCTCACCGGCGAAATGGCGCTGATAATCCAGCAGGGCGGCGCGCACTTCCGGATAAGCGGCGATTTTCGAGGCGGCATTGCCGCAGCGCTCGCTGCGCAATTCGTTGCCGACGGGTTCGCCATTTAATAGCACCGTGCAGCCGTCCGCATCCAGGCGGAAATCTATCTGTAAATCTGTAGTAAGTGCGGCAATCTCTGCCGCTGCCGCATCCGCCTTGCCTGCCGCCAGCGCGCGCAGCGCCAACAGGCGGTAAAGCGCGCCG
Source organism: Cardiobacterium sp. Marseille-Q4385 (assembly GCF_916618745.1). Classification (GTDB taxonomy): domain Bacteria; phylum Pseudomonadota; class Gammaproteobacteria; order Cardiobacteriales; family Cardiobacteriaceae; genus Cardiobacterium. The sequence goes on along the minus strand of NZ_OU745373.1, from coordinate 1,436,997 downwards.
CTATCAAGATAGGCCCAGCCCAGTTCGCGGGCGAGGTTCTGGCACAGCGTGCCCTTGCCGACCCCGCTTGGGCCGTCCACGGTGATGACCTTACGCATGGCTTTCCTCAATCTGCATGCCAACCCCTTGTGCCAGCGCGCGGAACGTCGGGAACGACGTGGCAACGTTGGCGCAATCCAAAATCTCAACCGGTGCGGCGGCGCGCAGGGCGGCGACGGCGAAGCTCATTGCAATGCGGTGATCGCCATGGCTTGCCACCTGACCGCCCGTAAACGCCGTACCGGCTTTGCCGCGAATACGCATGGTGTCTTCACCCGCTTCGCAATTCACGCCCAGAGCACGCAGCCCAGCCGTCATGACTGCAAGACGGTCGCTTTCCTTGACGCGCAATTCGTGCAGCGCGCTGGCCCGCGTCTCGCCTTCGGCGCAGGCGGCAGCGATAAAAATAATCGGGAACTCGTCAATGGCAATCGGCACCAGCGCCTCGTCAATGGTAATGCCGTGCAGACGTGAAGCGCGCACGCGCAAATCGGCGACCGGTTCGCCGCCCGCTTCACGCGGGTTTGCCACGGTGATGTCGCCGCCCATGGCGCGCAGAATCTCGACGACCGCCGCGCGGGTCGGGTTCATGCCGACGTTTTCCAGCAGCAACTCGCCCTCAGGCGCAATCAGCGCCGCGACAAGGAAAAATGCCGCTGACGACACATCGCCCGGCACGACCACATCGCGCGCGGTCAAACGCTGTCCGCCGCGAATCGCCAGCGTCGCGCCGTTCTGCTGCACCTCCACGCCGAAACCGCGCAGCATCCGCTCGCTGTGGTCGCGGCTGATGCCGGTTTCCGTGATGAACGTCGTGCCCTCGGCGTATAACCCCGCGAACAGCAGCGCAGACTTCAACTGCGCGCTGGCGACCGGCAACGTGTAACGGATGCCGTGCAGTGGTTTGCCGTGAATCGCGAGCGGCGCCGTGCCACGTTCGCTGGTTGCAATCTCCGCGCCCATCAGCGCCAGCGGCTCGGTCACGCGGCGCATCGGCCGCTGCATCAGCGATGCGTCGCCAATCAGCTCGCTGGCAAACGGCTGCCCGGCCAGCACCCCCGCCATGAGACGCATACTGGTGCCGCTGTTGCCGACATCCAGCGGGGCGGTGGGGGCACGCAAGCCATGCAGACCGGCGCCATGCACCGTCACCCGACCCTCGCCGTGATGCTCAATGGCAACGCCCATCGCCTGAAAGGCGCGCATGGTGGCGAGGCAGTCCTCGCCTTCAAGAAAACCGCTGATATGCGTGGTGCCATCGGCGAGCGCGCCGAGCATGATAGCGCGGTGGGAAATGGATTTGTCGCCGGGCACGCGCACCGTGCCGGATAGCGACGGCGCAGGGTGGCTGCGCCAGATGATGTTTGTCATGTTTTCTCCTCGTTGTAAAGCGGGCATCTTATAGTGGGGTCTGCGTGAAATCCATGCGGCCTGCCTGCGGGAAAAAGTCTTTTTTCAAATGCTTATACCTCAGCACGACCAGGATTTTCGGACGCGGGCGGCGGGCAGGAGTGGCTGCCATTGCATTCGATGAAGACGCGGCTGAGGCGGGCTTCTGCGGCGGCGAGGCGGGCGCGCAGGCGTTCCTTCATCACGCACAAGCTGGCGACGGTCAGGGTTTCATCCACCCGCAGGCACAAATCGACGACGAAGGCGCTACCCATCTTGCGCACCAAACATTCCTGCACCGCCTGCACCGTTTCTTCCTGCTCTGCCGCTGCGATGATGCGCTGCCGCAGGTCGCCGAAGCGGTCTTCATCCATGATGTCGGCCAGCGCCGGGCGGAAGATACACCAGGCGTTGTAAAAGATGATCGCGGCAGCGACCAGTGCCGCCCAGTCGTCGGCACTTTCCCAGCCTTTGCCCATAACAAGCGACACCGTGATACCGAAAAAGGCGGCCAGCGAAGTCAGCGCATCGCTGCGGTGGTGCCAGGCCTCTGCTTCCAGGGCGCCGCTGCCCGCTTCGTCGCTTTTTCGGCGGAATAGGCGGAACAGCCCCTCTTTCACCACCACTACCGCGAGCAGCACAACGAGGGTAAAGGGCGCGGGCACTTTATGCGGGGTAATGATGTGGACGATGCTTTTGTAGGCAATGATGCCTGCCGAAGCGAGGAGGAAGGCAACGGTGATGAAGGTGGTGAGCGATTCCGCCCGCCCGTGGCCGTAAGGATGGTTGGCATCGGGCGGGCGACCGGCGAGGCGCAGGCCGAAATAGAGCAGCAGTGAAGAAAAGATGTCGGTGGTGGATTCGATAGCGTCCGCAATCAGCGCGTAAGAATTACCGAGAATCCCCGCCGTGCCCTTGATAAGGACGAGGACGGCGTTGCCGAGCACGCCGAGCAGTACCAGTCTGGCGGCGGGCGCGCTCATTGCCCCGCCTCGCATGTTGCTGTAACCATAAAACCTCCGGAAAAACGCGGCGCAGTATAGTGGAAGCGTGGGGGTGCAGCATGTTTCCGCTGCCGTAGTGGCAAGTAACGGTCCTATTCTGCGATATAGGGAATATTCCTTCTATTTACCGCTTTACAGGGCATTTCCTCTCTATTTTGAGAGAAATGTGACAATTTCTGGCAATAAACCTGGAAAAAGCAGTTGCTTCCGCTACAATGCGCGCTTTTTCCACAGGAGGTTGTTTTGACTACCCAGACGCTTTCCCCCGCATTGCAAATTTCTTCTACTTCTACCTGGCGTAGCCGCCTGCACGCCCTCGGCCCCGGCATTCTCATGGCCTCCGCCGCCATCGGCGGCTCGCACCTGGTCGCCTCTACCCAGGCAGGGGCGCGGTTCGGCTGGCAGCTGGCGCTGATCATCGTCCTGACCAATCTTTTTAAGTACCCGTTTTTCCGTTTCAGCGCGCATTACACGCTGGATAGCGGCAAAAGCCTGATCGAAGGCTATGCCGAAAAAAGCCGCGCCTACCTGTGGGTGTTCCTGGTGATGTGCTTCCTTTCTTCCACCATCAGCGCAGCCGCCGTGGCGCTGCTCACAGCGGTAATCGTCAAGACAGCGCTACCCAGCCTGCCGCTGTCGGTCAATATGTGGTCGGTGCTGCTCATCGCTTCCTGCGTGTTCATCCTTTTCATGGGACGCTACAAAGCGCTTGATACCTTGTCGAAGATCATCGTCGTCAGCCTCAGCATCACCACCGTCATTGCGGCGGGCATCGCTGCCTCGAAAGGGATGCAGATAAAGGCGGATTTCGTCGAACCCTCGCCGTGGACGCTCGCCGCCCTGCCCTTCATCATCGCCCTGATGGGCTGGATGCCGGCGCCGATCGAGATTTCCGCCATCAACTCGCTGTGGCTCACCGCCAAGCAACGCCACAATCCGGCGAACTACCGCGACGGCATGTTTGATTTCAACGTCGGCTTTATCACCAGTGCTGTGCTGGCGCTGTTTTTCCTCGCTCTCGGTGCATTCGTGCAATACGGCAACGGCGAAGCGGTGCAAATGGGGGGCGGCAAATACGTCGGGCAGCTCATCAATATGTATGCGGTGACGATTGGCGACTGGTCGCGACCGCTGGTGGCCTTCATCGCTTTCGCCTGCATGTATGGCACGACGATCACCGTTATCGACGGTTATCCGCGCGCGATTGCCGAAGCGACGCGCTTGGTGCGCGGCAAGCCGTTCTTCCGCACACGCGAACTGTTTGCCTGGATCCTCTGGGTTTCCATCTCTGCTGTGGCGCTGATTCTGTGGTTCCAGGGGGCGCTCGGCGAGTTGCTGCGCTTCGCCATGATCACCGCCTTCCTCGCTGCGCCGGTCTTCGCCTGGCTCAATTACGGGCTGGTACGGCAAGATAAAAAACACCGCCTTTCTGCTTCCATGAACGTGTTGGCGCTGGTTGGCCTGGTCTATCTCTTCGGCTTCGCGCTGCTCTTCATCCTCAATGAAACGGGTGTGCTGGCATAAGGGCATGACAGCAAGACAAAAAAGCGGGCAGCAAGCCCGCTTTTTTCGTGCCGCCGTTCAGCTCGGAACCGCTGCCAGCGGGGCGGGCGCGGTGACGGTACCGTCATTGGGCAGGATATGCGCGCCGCGCGGGGCAATGTGCAGTGCGTCCCAGGTTAGGGTCGGTTGAGCGGCAAGCAGGGCGGGGATGGCCTGCGGATTGGGGTGGTAGGCGAGGATGATGCCGCCGCCCGTGCCGCGATGCGCGCCCGCGCCGCTGATTTTTGCCGCACCGCCTGCTGCTTCAATGGCAGCGATGAGTGCGGCGGCGGGCGCAGGGACGGTGCCGATGTGTTGCAGCAGGCGGTGGTTTTCGCGCAGGGCGGGACGCGGGTCGGCACTGGCGGTGAGCGCGTCTTGCAAAGCAATGGTCGTGTCGGCAAAGCGCTGCCACAGCGCCGTATCGTTGCCGTGCTGCTGGCGCACATAGGCGACGCATTCGCCGGTGCTGACGATGGGAATGCCGGAAAGTATCCAGTACCAGCCGCTGCCAAGGTTGGCGGCAAGCGGTGTCGGTGTGCCGTCGCGCAGGATGTGCAGGCCGCCATAGACGGTGGCGGTGGCGTCGATGGCGCTGCCTTTACCGTGTTGCAGGCGTTCGCAGAAGCGGACACGCTCGAAGCGCTGCTGGTCGCTCATCGGGCGGCCAAGCAGGTGTTCGTAGAGGACGAGGGTGGCGGCGATGGCGGCGGCGGAGGAGCCCATGCCCGCGCCGAGCGGCAGTTCGCTGTGGCTGCTGAGGCGGCCAGGCACGGGCAGGCGGCTGCCCGCGCTGAAACCGGGCAGCGGCAGGTGGCGCAGCAGGGTGGCGAGGCTGTAGATGACGAGGTCATCCGGGCGGCGCAGGATGTTTTGCACGGCGCGCTCGCCCCGGTCGTATTGCTCGAAGCGGCGGTCAAGTTCGTCTTTGAGACGGTGCAGCGCGGCAGTGCGGTAGTGTTTGCCGGCGGAGATGCCGGCGAGGGCGGTGCGGATGGTGCGGCTGCGGTGGATGGGGGCGAAACCGATGGTGGTGTAGCGCGTGATGGCGCAGACGATGGCGGGCGCGCCATAGACGACGGCGTGTTCGCCGCTGAGGATGATTTTGCCGGGAGCGCGGGCGCGGGTGAGGGGGTCGTCGTAGTCGTTCATGGTCATCTGGTCACCGTTCACATGGGAAACCCCGTTTTATCCCGCTTGGCGGGTTTCAGACGCTTGCCGGGCCGTCGTAGTAACGGCGGTGGTTTTTGATGGCGGCGAGGCGGTAGGGGGCGGGGTTGTCGTGCGGCATTTCCGCATCGCTTGCGCCATCCGGAGCGTGCCAGTAATCAAGGTAGGTGGGGTAGTCGATTTCTCGGCGCGCGGCGAGCAGGGCGCGGTGCGCGTCGCAGCGGCGGTGCGCCTGGTAATCGGCGCTGATAGTGGCGGCGAGGTATTCGCCGGTGCAGCCGGAGCCGTAGCTGAAGAGGCCGACGGTTTTGCCGGCAAGATCGTCGCGGTTGTCGAGCAGGGCGGCGAGGCTGGTGTAGAGCGAGGCAGTGTAGCTGTTGCCGGTGTCGCGGCTATAGATCAGGCCGGGGGCAAGGGTGGCGTCTTCAGCGCGGGTGTCGTTGATGCGGGCGAGGTGGGCGTGCGCCTTGATGCCCATTTTGTTGAAGGGCAGGTGGTAGCAATAGGCGACGTGGGCGTCGTAGGGCAGGCCGCCCTTGGCGCGGTAGTCCTGCCAGGCGTGTTCGAGGGCTTTCAGGTAGGCGAGCGTTGAGTATTTGCCGTCCACCAGCGGGGTTTTGCGGTAGTTCGGCCGCCAGAAGTCCATGATGTCTTCGCTGTACAGGCCGCTTTCCGAGGCGATGGTGGCGAGGCGCGGCTCGGCGCTGATGAGCATGGCGACGGCGGCGGCGCCTTGGGTCGGCTCGGCGGGGCCGTTCAGGTCGTATCGGGCGATGTCGGAGGCGAGGATGAGGACTTTGCGCGCAGGCTGGCGGGCGATAAGGGCGCAGGCGAATTGCAGGGCAGCGGTGGCGCTGTAGCAGGCCTGTTTGAGTTCGACGGTGCGGCTGTTGGCGGGAAGGTTGAGCAGGCGGTGCACGCTGACGGCGGCGGATTTGGCCTGGTCCACACTGCTTTCGGTGGCGAAGAGGACGGTGTCGATGCCGTCCGTGCCGCAGTCACGCAGGATGGGGGCGGCGGCGTTTGCGGCCATGCTGATGATGTCTTCGTCGTGCGGGGGGATGCTCATCCGCTCCTGACCGATGCCGAGGCGGTATTTGTCCGGGTCAATATGATGCTGGGCGGCGAGGGTAGCGAGCTCAAGGTAGTAGTGCGGGGTGTAGAAGCTGAGTTGGTCGATGCCGATGTTCATATGGGTATGGCTCGCGTGATGTTTTTTTGAGATTTTGGTGGGAAAGCCCGCCGGAGCGCGGCAGCGCGCGGATTATAGCATGGGGGTTTCTTCACATTGTGAAACGGCAGGACGCAAAGCTGCGCCGTTACGGGCTTAGTAGCAGGGCATGGTTGTCGCGCAGGGCGGCATTGTCGCGGCAGCCGAGGAGGAAAAGCGCGGTACGGTATTCACGTTCGAGGCGGTGGATGGCGGCGATAACGGCGGCAGTGCTTTCTTGCGCGGCGGCGAGGAAGGGCGCGGCGATGCCGCAAAGTTCGGCGCCGAGGAGGATGGCTTTGGCCATGTCGATGCCGCTTCTGATGCCGCCGCTGGCTATCAGGGTCACGTCAGGATGGGCGGCGCGGTTAAGGCGCAGTGCTTCGACGGTGCTGAGTCCCCAGTCCTGGAAGGTGAGGCCGAGGGTATCGGCAGGGTCACGGCGGCGGTGGTGTTCGATGCGGCTCCATGAGGTGCCGCCACGTCCAGCGAGGTCGTAGTAACGCACGCCGACCTGTTTGCCAAGGGTGATGTCGGCAGGCGAGAGGCCGCTCCCGACTTCCTTGAGCAGCACGGGCACGGGCGTTTCGCGCACGATGGTGGCGATTTTGGCGGCCAGGTCGCGGTAGTCGGTGTCGCCTTCGGGTTGCACGGCTTCTTGCAGGGGGTTGAGGTGCAGGTAGAGGCCGTCGGCGGCCAGTGTTTCCACGGCGCGGCGGGCGTGGCTGCTGTCAAAGCCGTAGTTGAGCTGCACGGCGCCAAGATTGGCGATGAGGACGGCGTCGGGGGCAACGTCGCGCAGACGGAAGCTGGCTTCTGCCGCCACTTCGCTGAACTGGACGCGCTGCGAGCCGACGGCCATCGCTACGCCGCAGGTTTCGGCAGCAGCGGCGAGGTTGTGGTTGATGCGCTGTATTTCCGGGTCGTCGCCGCCGGTCATGGAGGAGATGAGGAGCGGCAGGCGCAGGGTTTTGCCGAGGAAGGGGCAACGGGTGTCGATGTCGGCGAGCGCGAGTTGCGGCAGGGCGCGGTGCGTCAGGCGCAGGGCGGCAAAGCCGCTGCCGCCACGCTCGATGGCGGGGTCTTGCGCGAGAGCGTCAAGGTGTTCACGTTTGCGACGGCCTATGGTGCTCATGCGCGGCGTTCCAGAGCAAGATGGGCGCGCATCAGTTCGCCGGGGTTGGTCTGCGCGGCAAGCAGCGACAGTTCGCCGCAGAGGACGGTGGCAGCGCAGATGGCGGCGAGGCGACGCGCGTTCTCGCCGGCAGGGCGGTCTTCGCGGCAGCCGAGGGCATGCAGGTGCGCTTCGACGGCGTCATTGCCGCCACCTTTGCCGTTGCCGACGCTGCCGATGATGAGGTTCGGCAGGGTGCAGCTGAAATAGAGGTCGTCGCCGCGTGTTTCGGTGTGGACGATGCCTTGCGAGCCTTCGATGATGTTTGCCGCGTCCTGACCGGTGGCGAGGTAGAAGGCGAGGAGGATATTGGCGAAGTGGGCGTTCGCGCTACGGATGCTGCCGGCAAGCGCCCCGCCGATGTGGTTTTTGCGCAGGTTCAGCGCGCAGATTTTTTCTGGCGTGGTGCGCAGCATCCGCTCGCAGAGGCGGCGCGGGATGGTGATTTCGGCGATGATGTTTTTGCCACGGCCAAGAATGCCGTTCACCGCGCTGGCTTTTTTGTCAGTGCAGTAGTTGGCGGAGATCGAACCGTAGGCGAGTTCGGGATGGGCGGCGAGGAGGTGGGAAAGCACGGCATCGGCGGCTTTGGTTACCATGTTGTGCCCGGAGGCGTCGCCGGTCGCGCATTCGAGGCGGAGATAGAGCAGGTTACCGACGATTTGGTGGTGCAGGTCGAGCAGGCGGGCGAAGCGACCAGTGGCGGCGACGACGGCGGCGAGTTCGTCACGCGTGGCGAGGATTTGTTGTAGGGCGGTATAGGCGGTTGCGGCATCGGGCGCTTCGAGCAGGATGCTGCGCGCCATGCGGTCGTCAATCAGGGTACAGCGCACGCCGCCGCAGTGTTCGGCGACTTTCGCGCCGCGCGCGGTAGAGGGCCAAAGCGGGGTTTCGTAGGTGGCGAGCGGGACGCGGACGGTGTCGTTCAAGGCGTTGCCGCGGATGGTAAGCGATCCGATCCATTGGGTCGGGATGGGGGTGATGTGGGTCTCTTGGCGGGGCATATTTTGCTGGTTTTACAGGAATTTCCGGCGCAGCAGTATAGCACGCGGGCTTTTTTCTTGATGAAGCGGCAGGGAAGGCGGTTTTTATAGACCACACACGACAACCCGTTCCTGTTAACGAATTGCCCAATAATCGGACGTAATCATTCAAACCAAAGGCCGATAATTCTGGTTTTTGAGAGGACACTTTCGGGATTTGCTTCACATCCCGTCCGGCGGCAGCAGCCATAGCGATTTGTTATGCTTGACGACAACGATGCAGCGAAATATCCATGCCGCCCGTTCATACCATCGCATCATTTAAGGAGAGATTTATGCGCCCCGTAAAGCGTCCACCGATTAACCCGCCTAACACTTATGCATGGAAATATGGCCCTGGCCGTACCATGGAAACCTATCTTGGCTATCAGATGCTGGCTTATGTCGGCATTATCCCTCTTGCCGAGTATCTGTTTTCCCTGCAATTCGCCGGAATATCGCCGCAAGCTTATCTGCTTGTTCAATTCTTTATCCTCTTACTACTCTGTGCCGGCAGCTTCGCCGTGCCACCATTGCTGAATTATCTGGCGCGTTATCCTTTTACCAGGATGAATGCGGTGCGCGACGCCTTGCTGGCATATAGCAAAAAGGAAATAGACGATGAAGACGAGCGCGAGGCGTATTTGCAGGAAATAGCGCTGAATGGTTATGTACCGCCTGCGGCGCGGCAGCAGTATGCAATGGCGGTGATTATCTGTTTGTTGTTGTGCCAATTATTCATTATCAGCGTCTGGATGCAGGACGGCATTTTGATATGGCGCCCCGCTTGGGTGGACGGCATTATCGACTGGATGCGGGCGCATACCGGGGCATGGGATAAAGAGCGGTGGCAGATGCTTTTTTATATTGACCGCAGGGATACGGTGTTTGCCAAGATATTTCCCAATGATCATGCTTTTCTCGCTTCCCCTTTTGCTGACAGTCAGCTCTTTTTTCATGTGATATTGCTCTGCATGCACCCGGTCTTTATCGTCTGTTTTTATCTATGGCTTTCGCGCATTCTGGATTATTTAGGTTTCGTAAAAATTGATCCGCGTTATATCGATAGTGTTGCCGATTTTTTCAAATCATTCTTTTGGTTCCTACCCTTACTATTTTTCCTGATAGGGAGCGCCATGAATCTTGTATCAATACCATCTTTACCAACTGATAATTGGATTGTGGACATCCGGTACTGGAATAAAAGGGTAGGAGAATTATTGGTAGGATATCTCTTGCTGACAACTTCTCTAAAATTTATCTTCGGCTGGTATTATTTCTTTGCCCGCCCGTTTTTGCCAGAAAGAGATGATGAAGATTTTGATGATGAAGACTAAGGAGATTGCCGTGCCTTTCCATCCGTTTTTTCTTTATGTGCTTTGCCAATCCGTTTTGTGCCATTTCCTGAGCGAGCGGGATGTACCGTGCCGGAGCCCCGCAACCGCCGCGCTATAATCCCCAGCTTTCTTCACCACCGAGGTTTTCATGTTTGCCAAAATCGAGCAACGCACGTCGCCATTCCCGCCCGACTGGTCGCAGGCACCGCCGCAGCGGCTCTTTGCCTTTATCCGTTATTACTGTCGCGGTTTTTATGCGCCGCTCGTCATCATCATGCTGGCAGGCATCGGCGTGGCCGTGCTGGAAGTGCTGCTGTTCGGCTTTATCGGCGACATCGTCAACTGGCTCGGCGCGCGCTCGCCCGACACGCTGTTGCAGGAGGAAGGCTGGCGTCTTGCCGGCATGGCACTCGTGGTGCTGGTGCTGCTGCCGCTCTGCAATCTCGTCGGCACTGTCGCGCGTAACCAGATGATTATGGGCAACATGCCGATGGCGGTGCGCTGGCGGATGCACAACTATCTGCTGGGGCAGAGTCTCAGTTTTTATCAGGACGAGTTTTCCGGCCGCGTCTCGGCGAAGGTGATGCAGACGGCGCTAGCGGTGCGCGCTGTCGCTACCAGCTGCATGGACGTGATGGTTTATGTTGTCGCCTACTTCTTTTCCATCATCGCGCTGATGGCCAGTCAGCACTGGGCGATGCTGGTGCTGATGCTGGTGTGGGTCGTCGCCTATATCGCCCTCATCAGCCACTTCCTGCCGCGCCTGAAACGCATCGCCGAGGAACAGGCGGATGCACGCTCGACCATGACCGGCCGCGTCACCGACGCCTACACCAATATCGCCACCGTCAAACTCTTCGCGCACACGCGGCGCGAGGCGGACTACGCGCGCGGCGCCATGCGCGAATTTCTCGGCACCGTGTACCGTCAGTTCCGCATGGTCTCGACGCTGGATATCTGCCTCTTCACCCTCAACTACACGCTCTTCTTCCTGATTGGCGCGGTCGGCATCACCCTGTGGATGCACGGCGCGCTCAGTGTCGGCGCGATAGCAGTCGCGGGCAGCCTCGCCCTGCGCTTAAACGGCATGTCCACCTGGGTGATGTGGGAAATCGGCGGCCTCTCGGAAAACATCGGCACCGTTACCGACGGCATGGCGATGATGACCCGCCCCATCGCCGTACAAGACCGCCCGGATTGCGAAGAACTGGAAGTCACGCGCGGCGAAATCGCCTTCGACCGCGTTAGCTTCGGCTACCACCAGGACGACATGAAAAAGCCGCACATCCTGCACGACCTCTCGCTCAACATCCGTCCCGGCGAAAAAATCGGCCTGGTCGGACGCAGCGGCGCGGGCAAATCGACCCTGGTCAACACCCTCTTGCGCTTCTACGACCTGGACGGCGGCGAAATCCGCATCGACGGGCAGAACATCGCCGCTGTCAGCCAGGACAGCCTGCGCCGCCACATCGCCATGGTGACGCAGGACACCTCGCTGCTGCACCGCTCAGTGCGCGACAACATCCTCTACGGTCGCCCGGACGCGACAGAAGAAGAACTGCAACGCGCCATCGAACAGGCGGAAGCGGGCGACTTCATCGCCGGCCTCTCCGACAGCTACGGTAACACCGGACTGGATGCGCAAGTCGGCGAACGTGGCGTCAAACTCTCCGGCGGGCAGCGGCAGCGTATCGCCATTGCCCGCGTCCTGCTCAAAGACGCGCCCATCCTGATTCTCGACGAAGCCACCTCGGCGCTGGATAGCGAAGTAGAAGCGGCCATCCAGGCCAGCCTGAACCGCCTGATGACAGGGAAAACGGTGATTGCCATCGCGCACCGCCTTTCCACCATCGCGGCAATGGACCGCCTCATCATCCTTGACGGCGGCCGCATCGTCGAACAGGGCAGCCACGACGAACTGCTGCAAAAAAACGGCATTTATGCGCAACTGTGGGCGCGGCAGACCGGCGGCTATCTCGGCGAAGCGGAATAAACACGAAACGGCGGGCAGCCGCCGTTTTTTTAGGTCGCTTGGCGGCAACGGTATAGTTAAACATCTAAAAAATCGTAACGGCGTTGCGCCGCCTTGCCGTACTACCTGTACTGTCTGCGGCGGCGCGCCTTGTTACGCTTTTTTATCTATTCAACTATATTTATCCCGCTTGACGCGTCCCCGAGCACCTGCCGGATAGCGCAACGCGTGGGAAGCGGAAGCGACGGCAAAACGCCGCTACCCACCACGAAACAGCCCGGAGCGCGCGTGAAAAACAGGTAATATATCCGCCCTTTCAACCACCCAAGGAAACCTTAATCATGCGTGACCTCCTCCGCTGGCTCGGGCGCAGCCTCGTTCGCCAAATCATCATCGCCATGCTGCTTGGCATCATCATCGGCCGCATCCTCATGCAAACCGGGACGCCGCAGCCCGATGGCACCTACATCGTCCCTGCCGCCGAATACTTCCAGATCCTCGGCGAGTTCTTCACCAAAGCCTTGCGCGCTGTCGCCCCCATCCTCGTCTTTATTCTCATCACCCACGCCATTTCCCGCCACCGCCAGGGGCAGGCGCGCGGCCTGAAAAGCATCATCGGCCTCTACATCGTCGGAACCTTCGCCGCCGCTGCCATCGCCGTTTTTGCGAGTACCCTCTTCCCGACCGAACTCTACCTGCAAAACGCCGAAGATACCGCCACCGCACCGGAAAACCTCAAAGCCGTGCTCACCGCGCTGCTTTTCAAAATGACCGACAACCCGGTGAACGCCACCGTGCAGGGCAACTACATCGGCATCCTCACCTGGGCCATCCTCGGCGGTATCGCCCTGCGCCACGCCAGCGACACCAGCAAAATTGCCCTCGACGACGCCGCCCGCGTCATCCACTACATCGTCGGCATCGTCATCCGCATCGCGCCCTACGGTGTCTTCGGTCTTGTTACCGCCACCGTCGCCACCACCGGATTCTCCACCTTCGCCACCTACGCCCGTCTTATCGCCGTCCTCCTCGGCAGCATGGCCGTGGTTGCGCTCATCGTGAACCCGCTCCTTGTCTGGATCATGCTGCGCAAAAACCCCTACCCGCTCGTCTGGCGCTGCCTTATCCAGAGCGGCATTCCCGCCTTCTTCACCCGCAGCTCGGCGGCGAACATCCCGATTAACCTCAACCTGAGCGAACAGCTCGGCCTGCGCGAACAAACCTACAGCATCAGCATCCCGCTTGGCGCGAACATCAACATGGCAGGCGCAGCCATCACCATCGCCGTCCTCTCACTCGCCGCTGCGCACACCCTGCACGTCCCCGTGCACCCCCTGAACGCACTCATCCTCTGCTTCCTCGCCACACTCGGTGCGGCAGGCGCCTCCGGCGTACCGGGTGGCTCGCTGATGCTCATCCCGATGGCCTGCTCGCTGCTCGGCATCGACGGCCAGACCTCGGCGCAAGTCATCGCCATCGGCGTGCTCATCGGCGTCATCCAGGACAGCGCCGAAACCGCGCTCAACTCCTCCTCGGACGTGATCTTCACCGCCGCCGCCGATCTTGCCGACCGGCGCAAAAATGGCGCCACCGCGTCATAAAAAAAAAGCCCCGCCAAACGGCGGGGTTTTCCTTAAAAACCGGCTTCCTTTAACGCCCGCTGCAACTGCGCAAACGCGTGCTCGCGCAAAATGCGGAATTGCGCCTCGTCAATCTCGCCGTTAGCGAGCTGACATTCCAGCGAAAACATAATCCGCTCAAAAGCCGCTTCCGCTGCCGCGCGCGCTTCCAGGCGCCCCTGCACACCACGCGCACGCCGCCAGTCGCGGCCAATCTTCCACACCACAAAAGCGACCAGCGCAAACCACAACAAAAATTTCATATCGACCTCGCAAACCAATGAAGCGCACCATTTTCCACATAATCCTCGGCCTTTGCCTGACAACCTTACTCGCCCTCCTCACCCTGCTGCGTCTCGACCGAGCCTATCCGCCTGACATCCGCGCCTGCACCGACTACTCGCCCGTCGTCCATGACCGCCACGGCGCCGTGCTGCACAGCTACCTCACCGCCGATGGCAAACGCCGCCTGCCGCCAGGCGCCCTGCCCGACACCTACCAAAAACTCCTGCTCAACTACGAAGACCGCCGCTACTACGCGCATCACGGCATCGAAATCCGCGCCATCCTGCGTGCCCTGTGGCAAAACCTGCACGGACGGCGCACCGTCTCCGGCGCCTCCACCCTCACCATGCAGGCAGCGCGCCTCAACTACCACACCGCGCACGACCTCGGCGGCAAAATCAAACAAAGCCTGCGCGCCCTGCAACTCGAATACCACTACGACAAAGCGACCATCCTCAACTGCTACGCCACCCTCGCGCCGATGGGCGGCAACCTCGAAGGCATCCGCGCCGGCGCCTGGTACTACTTCGGCAAAGCCCCGGCTGAACTCTCCACCAGCGAAACTGCCTGGCTCATCGCCCTGCCACAATCGCCGAACCGCCTTGCCGACCCCGTCCGCGCCCGCGCCGCTCGCGACCGCATCCTCGACAGCGCCGCCGCGCGCGGCATCATCAGCCAGGAAACCCTGCAGAACGCCAAACGCGAACCGCTGCACCCCGCGCCACACCCCTTCCCGCAACACGCGCCGCACTACGCCGCCCTCGCCCTGAAACGCGGCGAACACCGCACCACCCTCGACCGCAGCCTGCAAAGCCAGCTCGAAACCACCCTCAGCGCCGCCCTCGAACAACGCCCGCCGCGCAGCAACCTCGCCGCCCTCATCCTCGACAACACCAGCGGCGAAACCCGCGCCTACCTCGGCAGCGCGGCGTATCACAACAAAGAACGCCTCGGCGCGAACGACCTGCTCACCGCCATCCGCTCGCCCGGCAGCACCCTGAAACCCTACATCACCCTCTACGCGCTGGACCGCTACCGCATGCACCCGCAGACCCTCATCGACGACACCCCGCTTGAAGGCAGCTACAACCCGGCGAACTACGACCAACAATACCTGGGCCGCATCACCCTCGCCGAAGCCCTGCAAAAATCGCGCAACACCCCGGCGGTGCGCCTGCTATCCCGCATCGGTGCCGATACCCTGGCGAGCTGGCTCGAAGAAAACGGCCTGCCGCTCGCCACCCTCGACAACAGCCCGCCCAACCTCACCCTGGCCCTCGGCGGCGTCGGCATCCGCGCCACCGACCTCGCCGGCCTCTACCGCAAACTCGCCAACTGCACCTACCGCCCCGAACTGCCTGCGCCGCTTGCCAGCCAGCGCGCCTGCCTGCAAACCAGCCAAATCCTGCAAAAAGTCGGCGACAGCCGGGGCGCGCTCACCTATGGCGCCGAGCCCGTCGCCCTGAAAACCGGCACCGCCTACGGCTGGCGCGACCTGTGGGCAATCGCCTACACCCGCGACTACACCGTGCTGCTCTGGGCAGGCCGCGCCGACGGCGGCTACAGCGACCAGCGCGCCAGCGTCGATGCCCTCATCCCCATCATGCGGCAAATCATCGCCTTCCTGCCCAACCCGCCACGCCGCTACACCGCGCCGAAAGCCGCCTGGAACACCAAAGGCGACACCGGCGCGCCGCCGCCCGCGCCCGTCCTGCGCATCACCGCGCCGGTGGACGGCGCCATCATCGAAAACCGGGGTCAGGCCATCACCCTGCAAACCAACGGCAACAACCCGCCCTACCTGTGGCTGGTCAACCGCGAACTGCTGGGACAGAGCCACACCCCGCAAACTCTGTGGCAGCCGGAAGGCGACGGCGACTACGACATCGAAACCACCGACCGCGTCGGCAATCACGCCCGCATCCACATCCGCCTGCAAAGCCCGCAGCAAAAACCGGCGACGGTAAAACTGCAACCGGCACCATGACGGCGCGCCAAGCGGGATAAATGCAGGGGTTACGTAGGGTGGGCCTTGGCCCACCGCAAAACTGGGCTCACCAGGCAGAATAAAAAAGCCCTTCCTGTCGGGGAAGGGCTTTATCGTTGCCGGGGCAGTATCCGGTGCGGGAACCCGCCGTCTCAGGCGAAGATCGTTTCCCACTCGCTGCGCTTGTCAAGCAGCTTGCGCGCCAGTTCCTTCGCACCTTCCAGGCTGTGGCTGGCCGCCCAGCCGCATTGCACCGGATTGCAGGCGGGGACTTCCGTCGCTTCCAGCACGTCGCGCAGGGTCTTTTCAATCAAATCCAGCGCCGTTTGATACTCCGGCTCGTTCAGAAGCGACACATAGAAGCCCGTCTGGCAGCCCATCGGCGAAATATCGACCACATGGCCGTTGTGATTGCGCGACAGCTCCGCCATCAGGTGTTCCAGCGAGTGCAGTGCGGGCATTTCCATGTGCTCCTGATTCGGCTGGCAGATGCGCAGGTCGTATTTGAAAATCACGTCGCCGTGTTCGCCCTGTTTCTTGTCGGCGAGGCGCAGATAAGGGGCTTTCACCTTGGTGTGGTCGAGGTTAAAACTCTCGACATTCATGCGTTTTTGCATAACAACTCCTGCATTTATTCAGTAGAAAAGGGGCGGCCATTGTGCCACAGACCCCGCAGGCGGGCCGCTATAATGCGCGCTTTTTCCATACCCACCGAGAACTTATGCGACACACCGAACTCCTCGCCCCAGCCGGCTCCCTGAAAACCATGCGCTACGCCTTCGCCTACGGCGCGGATGCCGTCTATGCGGGCGCAGCGCGTTACTCCCTGCGCATGCGCGGCAACGAGTTCAACGACGAAAACCTGCAAACCGGCATCAACGAGGCGCACGCGCTGGGCAAGCAGTTCTACCTCACCGTGAACGCCATGCCGCACAACTACAAACTGCAAACCGCCATCCGCGACCTTAGTCCCTCGCTCAAAGCGGGGCCGGACGCCTGCATCATGTCCGACCCCGGCCTCATCATGCTGGTCAAGGACGCCTTCCCCGACATGCCCATCCACCTCTCCGTGCAGGCAAACAGCATGAACTGGGCCAGCGTCAAATTCTGGGCAAAAAACGGCATCAGCCGCATCATCCTCTCGCGCGAACTCTCGCTGGACGAAATCCGCGAAATCCGCGAACGCTGCCCGGACATCGAGCTGGAAGTCTTCGTGCATGGTGCCTTGTGCATCGCCTACTCCGGCCGCTGCCTGCTCTCCGGCTACTTCAACAACCGCGACCCCAACCAGGGCGTATGCACCAACGCCTGCCGCTGGCAATACAAAACGCACGGCGCCACCGAAGAAAGCGAGGGCGAATTCATCCCCACGCCCGACCGCATCTTCTCCCCCGACGCGCTGCAAGGGCTGACCGACCCGCAAGAGCGCCACCCGCTCGCCGACCGTACCTACTACCTCGAAGAAACGAACCGCCCCGGTGAATACATGGAAATCACCGAAGACGAACACGGCACCTACATCATGAACAGCCGCGACCTGCGCGCCATCGAGCACGTCGGCGAACTGGTAAAAATCGGCGTGGACTGCCTGAAAATCGAAGGCCGCACCAAATCCTTCTACTACGCGGCACGCACCGCGCAACTCTACCGCCGCGCCATTGACGACGCCCTTGCTGGCCGCCCCTTCGATCCTGGTCTCAGCGACAGCCTCGAAGGGCTTGCCAACCGTGGCTATACCGACGGCTTCTTTGTGCGTCGGCAAATCAAGGCGCAGCAAAACTACGCCACCGGTTCATCGAACGCCGCCACGCAGCAATTCGTCGGCGAAGTCATCGCCTTTGACGCGGCAACAGGACTTGCCACGATTGAAGCGAAAAACCACTTCGCCAGCGGCGACAGCATCGAACTCATCCAGCCGGGCGGCAACCGCCATCTCACCCTCGGCGAACTGCGCGACGTGAGCAGCGGCGAGATCGTACCGGCAGCGAAAGGCAGCGGCTGGCGGGTGCAAACTGACCTCGGCGTGGTCGATACCTATACCCTGCTGGCGAAGCATTTGTGATAACAAGTGGCGTTACGTGATGTCGCCATGAAGCCGGTAACGACGCCGCTTGGCGGGCCCAGTGTTTACACCGCTTGACGGGCCCGTTAATCACGCCGCTTGGCGTTGTTTTTATCCCTTATCAAGATTGCAAAAAGCAGGCTGTGCCCGCTCGGTGGACTGAAGCCCACTCTACGCGGGCTCTTTATTTACACCCTTCTTGCGCTATCCTCGTGCTGTTTCCCATGCTGGTAATCCCGATGTTGCTTTCTGACTCTTCTCCCTTCTGGCACTGGCAAGCGGCATACCGCCCGGCGGCGTATTTGCTCGCGTTAAGCGGTGGGCGCGACAGCATGGCGCTATTGCAGGCGCTCGTCGCGCAGCGGCAGCGGCTTACGACACCGCTTGTCGCCTGTTATGTGGATCATGGTTGGTCGGCGGCGAGTGGCGAGTGGGGCGCGTTTTGTGTGCGTGAGGCGGCGGCGCGCGGGGTTGGTTGCGAGGTGTTGCGTCTCAACTGGCAGGCGGCACCGGGCGAGAGTCTGGAAGCCAAGGCGCGACTGCTGCGTTATGAGGCACTGGCGGCGCGTTTGCCGCCGCGCGGGGTGCTGCTCACCGCGCATCACCGCGAGGATCAGGTTGAGACGTTTTTTTTGCAGTTGTTGCGCGGCAGCGGGCTGGACGGTCTCGCGGCGATGCCCGCGCAGCGTCCGTTTGCCGACGGCGCGCACTGGCGCCCTCTGCTGGATACGTCGCGCGCCGCAATTGAGGCGTTTGTTGCCGCCGAGGGGGTGCCGTTTCTGGATGATCCCAGCAATGTGGATACGCGTTTTGCCCGCAACCGCCTGCGTCATGCGGGTTTGCCGCCGCTGGTGGAGATGGCGGCAGCGGTCGCGCGTTCGGCAGGCTGGCTGGCTGAAGCGCAAGCGGTGCAGCAGGCGTTGCTGGACGGGATTCTGGGCGAGGCGCAGACGGTGTTGCCGTGGGACGCGCTCGTTGCCGCGCATGGCGCAACGGTCGCCAAAGCCTTGTTGCGCCGCTGGTTGCAGCGCGCCGGACAGCCTGCGCCGCCGGGCAAGCGGTTGTTGTCGTTTATAGACGCGCTTGGCGGGCAGAATGGTCATGCGGAATTGTGTTATGGCGAGACGGTGGTGGTGCAGCATCGCGGCCGTTTGCACGTGTTCCGCGCCAGTACGCCGCAGTCGCCGCCGCCATTTGCCGCTCAAACGGTATGGCCGGGTGTGGGGATGTTGCGTCTGCACACGGGGCAGGATTTGCTGGCGGGCAGGGTATGCCACTGGGCACTGTTCCCCTGCGCTGCGCACTGGCAGGCACCCGGACAGCATTATCCACAAGCGCTGAAGCATTTTTTGCAGAATCAGGGGGTGCCACCGTATTTGCGCCGCCGCCTGCCGCTCTTGCTAGTGGATGGTGAAGCGGCGTGGTTAGGCGGTTTTGGCGCGGCAGCGGGCTGGGACGGGCTGGCGTTTGACTGGCATCAACAAGCGCATTCTGTTAGCATTTCGCATCATTTTTCATCGGTTTCGGACGCATGACCAAGTTTATTTTTGTTACCGGCGGCGTGGTTTCTTCTTTGGGGAAGGGCATCGCCGCCGCTTCTTTGGGCGCTATTCTGGAATCACGCGGGCTGCGCATCACGCTGATCAAGCTCGATCCGTATATTAATGTCGATCCGGGGACGATGAGCCCCTTCCAGCACGGCGAGGTGTTTGTCACCCATGACGGCGCGGAAACCGACCTCGATCTTGGCCACTATGAACGCTTCGTGCGAATGCGCGCCACCCAGTTCAATAACTGCACCACCGGCCGCATTTACGCCGAGGTGATCCGCAAGGAACGCCATGGCGATTATTTGGGCGCGACGGTGCAGGTCATCCCGCATATTACCGATGCCATCAAGTCCTACGTGTTGCGTGCCGCCGAAGGGGCGGATATTGCGCTGGTGGAAATCGGTGGTACGGTCGGCGATATTGAGTCGCTGCCTTTCCTCGAAGCCATCCGCCAGTTGGGGGCGCAATTGGGCCGCAGCCGCTGCATGTATATCCACCTGACGCTGCTGCCTTATATCGCTGCCGCAGGGGAATTGAAAACGAAGCCGACGCAGCACAGCGTCAAGGAATTGCGCTCGATCGGTATTCAGCCGGATATGCTGATTTGCCGCGCCGACCGCGATATTCCCGAAGACGAGCGGCGCAAAATCGCCCTCTTCACCAATGTTCCCGCTGATGCGGTCTTCGCCGGTCTGGACGTAAAAAATATCTACGAAATCCCGCTGCTCTATCACAAGCAGGGCGTGGACGAAGTCGTCATGCGCCACTTCGCCCTCGATGCTGCCCCCGCTGATCTCAGCGACTGGCAGCAGGTCAACGACGCCATCGCCAATCTGAAGCACGAAGTGACGATTGCCATGGTCGGCAAATACGTGGACCTCACTGACGCCTACAAATCGCTCAACGAAGCGCTTTACCACGCCGGCATCCGCAGCGGCAACGCGGTAAAAATCCGCTACATCGATTCCGAAGACCTGCACCGGCAGGGCGAGTCGCTGCTGGAAGGCGTGGACGGTGTCGTCGTGCCGGGCGGCTTCGGCAACCGCGGCATCAGCGGCAAAATCCGCGCCGTGCAATACGCGCGTGAAAACCGCATCCCCTACCTCGGCATCTGCCTCGGCATGCAGCTCGCCGTCATCGAATACGCACGCCACGTCCTCGGCATCGAAAATGCCGGCAGCACCGAATGGGGCGATAGCAGCCAGGAACCCGTGGTCGCCCTCGTCACCGAATGGGTGAACGAACGCGGCGAAACCGAACAGCGCGACAAACAAAGCGACCTTGGCGGCACCATGCGCCTCGGTGCCCTGCCGGCGCGGCTCAAATCCGGCAGCAAAATCGCACAAATCTACGGCGTGGAAATCATCAACGAACGCCACCGCCACCGCTACGAAGTGAACAGCCACTACGAAAAACGCCTTGAAGACGCTGGCATGATCATCTCCGGCCGTTCCGAAGACAACGGTCTGGTAGAAGTCATCGAATTGCCCGACCATCCGTGGTTCATCGCCTGTCAGTCGCACCCTGAGTTCACCTCAACCCCGCGCAAAGGGCATCCGCTCTTCGAATCCTTCATCCG
The DNA here is from genome assembly GCF_916618745.1 of Cardiobacterium sp. Marseille-Q4385. Taxonomy (GTDB): domain Bacteria; phylum Pseudomonadota; class Gammaproteobacteria; order Cardiobacteriales; family Cardiobacteriaceae; genus Cardiobacterium. Next base: position 1,416,056 of record NZ_OU745373.1, on the reverse strand, counting down.
CGCCGCACGCGCCCACCACGACGGAGCAGACGCATGAATCTCTGTGGCTACCAAGTCGGCAACGACCGTCCCTTCTTCCTCATTGCCGGTCCCTGCGTCATCGAAAGCGAAGCGCTCGCGCTGTCAACGGCGGAAACCCTGAAAAAAATCACCGACGATCTCGGCATCCCCTTCATCTACAAATCCTCCTTCGACAAAGCCAACCGCTCGTCCGGTGCCAGCTATCGCGGTCCCGGCATCGCCGAAGGTCTGCGCATCCTCGCCAAAGTCAAAGCCGAGATCGGTGTCCCCGTTCTTACCGACGTGCACGAAGACACCCCGCTGGATGAAGTCGCCGCCGTGGTGGACGTACTGCAAACCCCGGCCTTCCTCTGCCGCCAGACCAACTTCATCCACAACGTCTGTGCCCAGGGCCTGCCCGTCAACATCAAAAAAGGCCAGTTCCTCGCGCCATGGGACATGCGCCACGTCGCCGATAAAGCGAAAAGCACCGGCAATGACCGCATCATGCTGTGTGAACGCGGCGTGAGCTTTGGCTACAACAACCTCGTCTCCGATATGCGCTCGCTGCCGGTGATGAAACAAACCGGTTGCCCCGTCGTCTTCGACGCCACCCACTCCGTGCAACTGCCGGGGGGACAAGGCGCCTCCTCCGGCGGGCAGCGCGAATTCGTGCCGGTTCTCGCACGCGCGGCAGTTGCTGTCGGCGTCGCGGGACTGTTCATGGAAACCCATCCCGACCCGGACAAAGCCCTCTCCGACGGGCCGAATGCCTGGCCGCTGGGACACATGCCCGAGCTGCTCAAACAACTGCAAGCGCTCGACAACATCGCCAAAACCCTCTAACTAACAGGAGCCAACACAATGACGACAACCGTACAAAACGTCAAAGCCCTCGAAATCCTCGACTCACGCGGCAACCCGACCGTACAAGTCACCGTCACCCTTTCCGACGGCGCACAAGGCACCGCTGGCGTACCTTCCGGCGCCTCTACCGGCTCGCGCGAAGCCCTCGAACTGCGCGATGGCGACAAAGCCCGCTACCTCGGCAAAGGCGTGACCAAAGCCGTCGCCAACGTCAACGAAAAACTCGGTCCGGCGCTCAAAGGCAAAGCCATTGACGACCTCACCGCCCTCGACAAAATCATGCTTGACCTCGACGGCGACGACTTCAAAAAGAACCTCGGTGCAAACGCCATCCTCGGCGTCTCCCTCGCCCTCGCCCACGCCAAAGCTGCCAGCCTGAAAAAACCGCTCTACGCCGTGCTGCACAACACCACCGGCTACACCCTGCCCGTACCGATGATGAACATCGTTAACGGCGGCGAACACGCCGACAACAGCGTGGACATCCAGGAATTCATGATCATGCCTGCCGGCTTCAACAGCTTCCACGAAGCCCTGCGCGCCGGTTCCGAAATCTTCCACACCCTGAAAAAAGTCCTGCATGACAAAGGCCTTTCCACCGGCGTCGGCGACGAAGGCGGCTTTGCCCCTGACCTCGGCTCCAACGAAGAAGCCCTGCAAGTCATCATGGAAGCCATCGCCAAAGCAGGCTACAAAGCTGGCGAACAAATCTACCTCGCCCTTGACGTTGCCGCTTCCGAACTCTACGAAAACGGCAAATACAGCCTCGCTTCCGAAGGCAAAACCTTCACCTCTGCCGAATTTGTGGACTACCTCGCCGGCCTCGTTGAGCGCTACCCGATCGTCTCCATCGAAGACGGCCTTGACGAAAGCGACTGGGACGGCTGGAAAATCCTCACCGACAAACTCGGCGGCAAAGTGCAGCTCGTCGGCGACGACCTCTACGTCACCAACACCCGCATCTTCAAAGAAGGCATCGAAAAAGGCATCGCCAACGCGATCCTCATCAAGCCGAACCAAATCGGCTCCCTCTCTGAAACCCTGCAAGCCATCAAAATGGCAGAAGACGCAGGCTATGCGGCCATCGTCTCGCACCGTTCCGGCGAAACCGAGGACACCACCATTGCCGATATCGCCGTTGCCACCAGCGCTACGCAAATCAAGACCGGTTCACTGTGCCGCTCTGACCGTGTCGCCAAATACAACCGCCTGCTGACCATCGAAGCCGAACTCGGCAATGAAGTCCGCTACGGTGGCAAAGCTGCCCTGCTTGGCAAAATCAAGAACTGATGAAGCGAGCGTTTATCTACCTGACGCTGCTCGCCATCGCGCTCAGCCTCGGACTCATAAACGCCTACCTGTGGCGGTTGCAAAACCGCACCCAGGAACACATCGCCGACCTGCGCCAGCAGGTCGGCTTGCATTTGCGCGAAAACAAACTGCTGAACGACCGCAACGATGCGCTGCGCATCAACGTGGACAGCCTCAAATCCCCCGACGCCTACCGCGTGTACGAAGAAAAAGCGCGTGAGGACTACGGCATGATCGGCAAAAACGAAACCTACTTCGTCCTGCCGGACAGCGAAATGGCGCATATTCCCGACATCCCCGGCCTCGTCGAACGGGAAAAACGGCAAAAAGCCGCTAACCTTCTCCTTGCTGCACCACAACTGCCGGGCAATGCCCGTCCGCTGGACCAAAAACTCACCCTTGAATCCGTCAATCCTGCGCCTGACGGTACTGGCAACGACGATCAAACCGTCGCCCCCATCCCCGTCAGCCCCGTGCCGCTGCAACTGGAAGCGCTGCAATAACGTCTTCCGCCCGCTCATTTGGGCAAATCCCCAAAAAAAACCACAAGAACAAACGTGATAATTCGGGCATTTTCCTGTGAAAATCACGATGCACGCGTTACAATGCCTTTGGATCGCACTGTGGCTTCAAATCAAGTGGCGCGACAAAGGCCGTTCGTGTAACACAGCAAGTCGCGCCAAGACGGTATCTATTTGAAGTTCCCATAGCCGTGCAGCCCGCTTCTCCATCCATTCCACGGGACACGCTAATGAAAAAGACTCTGCTCGCCACCTTGTTGCTGGCATCCCTGCCGCTCGCCGTCCAAGCCGAGGACAATGATGTCAATACCCGCCCGGACGTTTATTACATGACCATCGAGGAAGTTGCCGACAGCCTCAAACTATTGCCGCCGCCACCGGCGATGGACAGCATCGCTTTCCTCAACGACAAGGCGCAGTACGACAAAGGCAAACAATTGCGCAATACCCCGCGTGGCGAACTTGCCTATAACGACGCCCACCTGAGCGGCGACGGCGTACCGCAAGCCTTCTCCGAAGCCTTTGGCACGCCCATCACCGAAAAAGACACCCCGGAACTCTACAAACTGCTGCGCAATTTCCGCGAGGATGCGGGCGAGCTCTCCACCCGCGCCGCCAAACAGCACTATATGCGCATCCGCCCCTTCGCTTTCTTCAGTGAGCACACCTGCCGCCCTGATGACGAGGCAACTCTCTCGAAAAACGGCTCTTATCCCTCCGGCCACACGGCTATCGGCTGGGCAAGCGCGTTGGTACTCGCTGAAATCAACCCTGCCCGCCAACAGCAAATCTTCGAGCGCGGTTTTGAAATGGGGCAAAGCCGGGTCATCTGCGGTTATCACTGGCAAAGCGACGTAGATGCCGCCCGTGTGGTCGCCAGCGGCGTGGTCGCCACCCTGCACAGCAAACCCGCCTTCATCGCTCAACTGGAAAAGGCCAAGGCCGAATTCAAGGCCCTGCAACAAAGATAAACGCCATCTGCGCGACGTATGCCGCCGCATTGGCCACACTAAAAACGCCGCATTCGCGGCGTTTTTTTATGTAGTGGCGGTTAGTCGCCATAGAAACGGATGTATTCGATCTTCGGTCCCGGTTTGTCTTCTTCGCCGCCGTATGCGTCAACGACGGTAACCCAGCCTGCATCGCCGGCCGCGTTTTGCACCAGCAGTTTCAGCTTGTTACAGCTGTCTGTTTCCGGGTTGCAGGGGATGGCGCGCGGGTCGTCGAGGATGACACGCACTTTCTCGCCCTTTTTGACTTTGTGTTTTTTGCCGTCCAGGCCATCCAGGGTGAAGGCGCTTTCAGCCTTGCTGTCCACACCAATGTATTGGTAGGGCTGGATGACCTCGTCCAGTTTGTCGTCTTTAAGCGTGTATTTGCTGCGCGTCTGGTAGAAGAGATTGGCGTGGGTGTCGGTGTACACGGTGCCGTCGCCCGGCAGATAGTAGGTTTCTCCGTTCAGGGTGCGGTTTTTATCGTAGGTCGTCTCGGTTGGCGCTTTGCCGTCGGCAGGAACGGGGAAGATGGTGCAGCTCGGATCGCCGCTCATGCCGTCGTCGCAATAGACGAAGTAGTCTTGGTCATCCCCCGCCAGCTTGCCGCGCAGGGCGCGATAGGTTTCCGGCTCTTCGTCTTTACCCGACGCGATTTCGTTCAAAAAGGTGCTGTTTTTCGGATCGTGATAGAAGATGAATGCGTCTTCGCCGATGACGACTTTTTGCAGGCCATCCAGTTTGTCGGCAGCGGCACCACTGGTATCCGCCTGCGCCCAGCCGGTCAGGCCAAAGGCGTTTTTGACGAGCGCGTGGCCTTTGTCGTCCACGAGCAGGATAGTGACAGGGCTGTCCGCCGCGATGCGTGCCACGGCGTCACCACCGTCGGCTTTTTGGGTCAAAAGCAGCGTGGTGGCGGCTTTGCTGTCTTTGCCGAGGTAGGTCAGCGGCTGTTTGCCGGCGGCAATATCGTCGCTAAAAAGCGGCGCCGCGCTTGCTTGTGCGGCGAGGAGGGTCAGGGCAATAAGGGTTTTGTGCATGGAGGCTCCTAGTGGATATGAAAAAACCGCCGCAATGATACGGCGGTGTGCGGTAACAAGACGGCTTATTTTTTGTAGTCTTTTTTCACAAACGGCATGGCGACGATTTCAATCGGCACGTCTTTGTCGCGGACTTTCGCGGTGAGTTTGGTGCCGACAGCGGCAAGATCAGTGCGGACGTAGCCCATCGCCACCGGCGCGTTCACGGTAGCACCGAAGCCGCCGCTGGTGATGGTGCCGACTTTCTCGCCGTTGTGGTACACGTCGGTATGGGCACGCACCGGCGCACGGCCTTCGATGCTGAAGCCGACGCGTTTGCGTGATGCGCCTGCTTCGATATGACGGGCGACGATGTCTGCGCCCGGATAGCCACCGGCGCGTTCGCCACCGGGGCGGCGCACTTTCTGGATGGCCCAGATGAGCGAGGCCTCGATGGGGCTGGTAGTAGTGTCAATGTCATTGCCGTAGAGACAGAGCCCCGCTTCCAGACGGAGACTGTCACGCGCGCCGAGGCCGATAGGTTTGACGCGGGCATCGCTGCATAGCGCATCGGCAAAGGCGGCGACTCTATCGTTCGGCACGGAAATTTCATAGCCGTCTTCCCCGGTATAACCGGAGCGGCTGACCCAGCACTCGGCACCAAGCAGGGTGAAGGCGCCACCATGCATGAAGGTGAGGTCACGCACTTTCGGCTCGATGGCAGCGAGGACCTCCACCGCTTCCGGCCCTTGCAGGGCGAGCAGGGCGCGTTCCGGCCACCATTCGACTTTACAATCGGGCAGTCCGGCTTGCAGTTTGGCGAAGTCGGCGTCTTTGCAGGCCGCGTTGACCACGACGTAGAAATCATTGGCGCGGCGGGTGAGCATGAGGTCGTCATCAATGCCGCCCTGGGCGTTCATCAAGAGGGCATAGCGTTGCTGGTTGACTTCCAGCCCGTGCAAGTCAACCGGCAGCAGGCGTTCTAGGCTGCCCGCGACATCCGCGCCGCTGACAAAAAGCTGCCCCATGTGCGACACGTCGAAGAGCCCGGCGTGTTCGCGCGTCCACAGGTGTTCTTTCACGATGCCTTCAGCGTATTGCACCGGCATGGAATAGCCGGCGAAGGGGACGATTTTCGCGCCGTGGGCGACGTGCCAGTCGTAGAGGGCGGTGCGTTTCTCAGTGCTCATATTGAGTCTCCTTAGTTGGGAAAAGGTGTTGAAGCGTGGTTAAAGCTTGAGAGTTGCTGTGAAGTATTATACGTCTTCCCCGCCGCCGGGCAGATAATTGTATTTATAACGGGAGCTTGCTAGAATTCGCGCGTTTTTCATCCACACAGGTAACCATGTCCAAAGAAGAAAATATTGAAATGATCGGCACCGTGGTAGAGAGTCTGCCCAACACCACTTTCCGCGTCGAGCTGGAAAACGGCCACATGATCAACGCCCACATTTCCGGCCGTATGCGCAAACACTACATCCGCATCCTCACCGGCGATAAAGTCAAAGTAGAAATGACGCCGTATGACCTGAGCAAAGGCCGCATCATCTTCCGCGAAAAATAAGAATCCCCAGAAAGCCCGCCGCATGCGGGCTTTTTTACATCCGGAGTACACCATGTTCAGCATCATCGGCGATGCAGCCAGTATCCGCACTGCTGCCCAACAACTCGACGCCAACCTGCGCGCCGCCCTGCCCGAACGCATCGATTGCAGTGTGGGCGGCGCCGGCGGCAGCTTTGCCACAACCGTCGCTTACGCGCCCAGCCTCAACTTGTGGTACGCCGCCCAACAGAGCGACAAAACCTACTGGCACGGCTTCGGCAACGGCGCACCGCAGGCGGGGAAGAAAGTGGCACTTGCCAGTGAAATCAATATCCCGGCGGACGGCCTGAACCGCGCCATCTCCGGTGCTTTTGCACGTGATGATGCCGGGCGGGTATGGCTGCTGCACCGGGGAAAAATCCGTGGCGGCAAGGCTCTCTTCTTCGCTCACTACAACGGCACAACCGTCACCGTGCAAGACGGCGACAAGGAAGACAGCTGCGCCCTCATCAGCGCGGTGGATGACCCGGAAATCGCCGCCCATATTGCCCGCTTCGTCGCTGCCGTCTTGCGCATCAAGGCCGTGGCAAAAAAATGAAGCGATGGTTACAAGCCGATAACGAATAAGCCGTATGCCGGCAGCGTGCTATCATCATGCCGCCTTTGGGCATCCCTTTAACCCTTAACCATAAGGAATCTTTATGAAAAAAGTAGTTCTTGCTTCCCTGATCGCTGCCGCATTCCCGGCTGTTGCCCTTGCCGGTTCTTGTGACGACTATTACAAGAAAGCGGAAGAAGACCTGAAAAAAGACGGTAACTACAGCGAACAAGCGATGAAAATCATCAAGGATCAAGTCGCCGCTGTGCCTGCCGATCAGCAAGAAACCTTCTGCAAAACGGCTCTGGAAGCCTTCGGTGCGACCGATAAGGCTGACAGCAACGATAAAGACGATGCCGAAGAGAAAGAAGACGCAGCCAAAGGCTGAGTTGACCTCTTTATCAAGCCGGACCTGCGGGTCCGGCTTTTTTATGCGCGGCGGTTTGCCGTTTCTTCCGGCGGGGCGGCTATCCACCGCGCGCGTATAATCCGCGTTTTTGCGGAGCATCTTATGCCCTCCTTCGGTAGCGACTACCTCGCCGGCTGTCACCCGGCCATCCTTGAGCGCCTCATCGCCAGCAATCTCGAACAAACCCCCGGCTACGGCCTTGACCCCTACTGTGCCTCCGCGCGCGCCAAAATCCGTGCTGCTATCGGCGATGAAAACGCCGACGTGCATTTCCTTGTCGGCGGTACGCAGACCAACGCCATCGTTATCGCTCATATCCTGCGCCCGCATCAGGGTGTGATTGCGGCGGAAGCGGCGCACATTGCCACCCATGAAACCGGCGCCATCGAAGCTGCCGGGCACAAGGTGCTGGTGTTGCCGTCCACCGACGGCAAGCTGACGGCGGCGCAAGTGCAGGATTTCTTCACCCAGTACTACGCGGCGAGCGACATTCAGGAACACATCGTGCAGCCCGGCATGGTGTACATCTCGCAGCCAACTGAACTCGGCACGGTGTACAGCCGTGCGGAACTCGCCGCTCTGGCGCAAGTCTGCCGCCGCCACAGCCTGCCGCTCTTCGTCGATGGCGCCCGCCTCGGCTATGCCCTGCATCCTGAAGTGAGCGACGTGACGCTTGCTGACCTCGCCACCCTGAGCGATGTGTTCTACATCGGTGGCACCAAATGCGGTGCCCTCTTTGGCGAGGCGGTCGTGATTACCCGTGACGCCTGCAAACCGTATTTCCGCGCGACCATGAAGCAGCACGGCGGTCTGCTCGCCAAAGGGCGGCTGCTCGGCATCCAGTTTGACGTGCTCTTTACCGACGACCTCTACACCCGCATCTGCCACGATGCCATCGCCCACGCCCGCCGCATCCGTAACGCCTTCGAAGCGCGCGGCATTGCCTTTTACGGCGCTTCCACCACCAACCAGCAATTCCCCATCCTGCCCGAAGCAGAGGCGGCGCGCTTCATCCGCGACTACGGCTTCGCCGCCTACTGGCCGGCAGAAAACGGTCAACAAATCGTGCGCTACTGCACCAGTTGGGCGACCACAGCAGCGGAAGTCGAGGCGTTGCTGGCAGCCATCTGATCGCCTCCCGCTGCCGCCGGACAGATGGATTGATGACGGAAGTTGACCGCCAAGCGACGTAAATACTGACCCGGCAAGCGGTGTGGTTACTAGACCCGCCCTACATTTTTAACGGTCGCCAAGCGGCGCAAACCCTCCGCAGGAACCGGATGCATCCGGCATCAGAAAAGACCAAAAAGACCGCCGAGATAGAGCAGTACACCCGCAACCAGCAGGATTTTGCCGACAAGCCCGCTGTTGCCCGCCATCATGTGCGGCAGGCTGTCTTCGTCCAGCAGGCGCGGTTTGCCCACTTGCAGCGGTTCAGCGCGCTTCTTTTCGCGCGGGTTTGCCGTGGTGTCTTCATCCGCCTGCCGCTGTGCCAGTCGCTTACTGAGGTGGAGCCAGAATGTGCCGATAAAGATGAGGATGACGCCGAGTTTTGTCATGGTGAAGTCCGGATGGAGAGTTGGCGGCATTATCTCGTTCTCCAACCCCTCTTGCCAGCAGGCGCATCAATCCGCCTTCCCGCCGCCGCAAAATCCGTCCACTGCCTTTTGCTACACTGCACCTTTCTATGGTAAGGAGCAGACCACATGAAATTCCCGCTGTTTTTCCTCATTTTTTTGTCTTCGTGGCTATTCGCGCAGGAGGCACCACCGGCGGAGGAGAAGTCCGCGCTCACCGTGCAGCTTGGCACGCCGCAGCGCATCACGCACGAGCGTACCCTTGCCGCTGAAGGCGAGGTCGCCGCGCGCGAGTTGGCGGCGGTGAATGCGCAGTTGGCCGGGGTGGCGCTCGCGCAGTTGAAGGCGGATGTCGGTGACCGTGTGCAGGCCGGGCAAGTGCTGGCTTTGTTTGATGCCGCGCCTTTGCAGCAGGAGGTGGCGCAGGCGCAGGCGGCGGTGAATCGCGCCCAGGCGGCGTTGGCGCAGGCGAAGCGCAATGCGGCGCGGGCGCGCAAACTGGTCAAGGACAGTGCGTTCAGTGTCAATGATGCCGAGCAGTTGTTCACCGCCGAGCGCGACGGGCAGGCAGCACTGGATGGTGCGCAGGCGGCGTTGCGTCTCGCGCAGTTGCGTCTGGGTTATGCGCAGGTGCGCGCCCCGGCGGCGGGCATTATCACTGCACGTCCGGCAGAGCTCGGCATGACGGCGGCGATCGGGCTGCCGCTCTTTACGGTGCAGGTGAATGGCGCGCTGGAATGGCGGGCGCGGGTCGCGCCAGATGCGGCGGCGTCGCTTCGTTCGGGCACGGTAGCGCATCTTGCGGCAGGCAAGGCTGAAGTGAATGGACGGGTACGCAAGCTGGCGCCGACGGCGGATGCGGCGTCGCGGCTGGTCACGGTGTTTGTCGATGTGCCACAAGATGCACCGCTGCGCGCCGGAATGTTTGTGCGCGGCGCGTTTGCCCTCGGCGAGGAAGCGGTGCTGACGGTGCCGGCGTCGGCGGTGGTGCGCGAGGATGGTTATGACTTGCTGGTGCTGGTGGATGGCGACAACCGCGCCTCCCGCCGCACGGTATTGTTGGGCGAACGCATCGGCGAGCGCGTAGTGGTGCGCGAGGGGCTGGCGGCGGATGCGCACTTTGTGCTGCGCGGCGGCAGTTTTTTGCAGGATGGGGATGTGGTGCGCGTGGTGGATGGTGAGTGATGCTTCAGCATGTAGGGTGGGCTTCAGCCCACCACAAACCCATTCGCTATGGCAATGGTGGGCTGAAGCCCACCCTACGGTCTCTTTCCACCCGCCGTTTTTAACCGGAGGTAAGTCATGAATTTTTCTGCCTGGTCGATCCGCAATCCGCTGGCCACAATTTTGCTTTTTATCTTGCTCACGCTCGGCGGCATTCACGCGTTTAATGTGATGAAGATCCAGCAGTTCCCCGATTTGGATTTTCCGGTGGTGATGGTTACGGTCACGCTGCCCGGCGCTGCGCCGCCGCAGCTGGAAACGGATATTGCCAAGAAGGTGGAGAGTCAGGTGGCCTCCATTGACGGGGTGAAGAAGATTCGCGGTGTGTTGCAGACGGGTGTTTCCACTACGATTATCGAGTTCCGCCTGGAAAAGGATTTGCAGGAGGCGCTGGACGAGGTGCGTTCGGCCATCGGCGAGATTCGCAGCGATTTGCCGGCGGATGCGAATGAACCGGTGATTGGCAAGATAGGGACGAGCGGGCTGCCGCTGCTTACATTTTCGGTATCGGCGCGCGATATGGACGTGTTGGCGTTGTCATGGTTCGTGGATGACAAATTGAACCGCCGCCTGACCGCGATTCCCGGCGTCGGCAGTGTGGATCGCATCGGCGGCGAGGCGCGCACGGTGGAGGTGTTGCCCGATCCGGTGAAGTTGCAGGGGCTGGGGCTGACGATTACGGAATTGCAGCAGCAGCTGTTCGCGCTGCAACGCGATGCGGCGGGCGGTGAGGCGCAAGTCGGCGACGGCAAGCAGACGATCCGCGCGCTGGGGGCGCTGTCGTATGCGCCCGCGCTGGCCGAGTTGCAAATCCGCACGGCGGGCGGTGCTTACCGCCTGGGCGATCTCGCCACCATCCGCGATGGTGCGGCGGAAGCGGATTCGCTGGCGCTCTACGACGGCGAGACGGTGGTCGCTTTCTCCATCACCCGCAGCCGGGGCGCGAGTGAGGTTGGGGTCGCCCATGCAGTCGAAGCGGAACTCGCCCGTATTCAGGCGGATTATCCGCAGATGAAGATCGCCAAGGTCTATGACCGCGCCACACCAGTCGAGGACGATTATCACAGTTCGCTCGATATGCTGCTGGAAGGCGGGCTGCTCGCCGTCCTCGTCGTCTTTATCTTCCTGCGCAACTGGCGCGCGACGCTGGTTGCCGCCATTGCCCTGCCGCTGTCGGTTATCCCCGCCTTCCTCGTCATGTGGCTGCTGGGCTTTACCCTGAATATCATCTCGCTGCTGGCGCTGTCGCTGGTTATCGGCGTGCTGGTGGACGATGCCATCGTCGAAATCGAAAACATCATCCGCCACCTGCGCGGTGGCAAATCGCCCTACGATGCGGCGATGGAAGCGGCGGATGAAATCGGCCTGGCGGTGATCGCCACGACCTTCACCCTGATCGGCGTCTTCCTGCCGACCGCCTTCATGGGTAGCGTCATCGGCCAGTTCTTCCGCCAGTTCGGCTGGACGGCGGCGATTGCCGTGTTCTTCTCGCTGGTCGTTGCCCGCCTCGTCACGCCGATGATGTCCGCCTACATCCTGCGTCCAGAACCGCAACACGCCGCGCGTGGCGACGGTCCGCTGATGCGCGCCTACCTCGCCGTCGTCGCCCTGGTGCTACGCTGGCGCTGGACGACGCTCGCGCTCACCATCGTCCTCTTCGCCGTCTCGCTCGGCTGGGCGCGCCACCTGCCCAGCGCCTTCATGCCGGATGATGACATGGACCAGACGCGCGTCACCATCGAGCTCACCCCCGATGCCGTCCTGCATGACACCCTCGCCGTCAGCGAGCAGGTACGCCGCGCCATCGCTGATATCGACGGCATCGAACATATCCTCAGCACCATCGGCGAGCAGACGCGGGTCATCGGCAGTATCGGCGGCAAAGCGCGCAATCGCGCCAGCCTCGACATTGTCCTCGCGCCGCGCGGCAGCCGTCCCGATAAAACCTACATTGAGCAGGAAATCAACCGCCGCCTGGAAAACATCCCCGGCGCGCGCTTCAGCGTCGGCCTCAGCAACGGCGGCGAACCCGGCTACATCGTCTCGCTGACCAGCGACAACCCGCGCCTTCTCGAAGAAACCGCGCAAGCCCTGATGCACGACATCCGCGCCTTGCCGAACGCCGGCACCGTCAGCAGTACCAGAAGCCTTGCCCGCGAAGAACTGCGCATCACCCCGGACGCGCTCCACATGGCCGACCACGGCGTGACCACCGCGCAAATCGCCGATACCCTGCGCATCGCCACGCAAGGCGACTACGAACAGCGCCTCGCCAAACTGAACCTCGACAGCCGGCAAATCCCCATCGTCGTCCGTCTGCCCGCAGCCGCCCGCGCCGACCTTGCTACCCTGCATGACCTCGCCATCCGTACCGCAAACGGCACCGTGCGCGTCGGCGACGTGGCCCGCCTCGACTTCGGCGGTGGCCCCTCACAAATCACCCGCTTCGACCGCGCCCGCGAAATCCGCGTGACGACACAGGTCGGCAGCGGCCAGCTCGGCGAACTCGTTACCGCCGTGCAAAACACCCCGACCATGCAGCACCTGCCCCCCGCCGTGCGTACCCTCGACGAAGGCCAGGCGGAAAACATGAAAGAACTGTTCGAAGGCTTCGTGCTGGCGATGGGTGTCGGCATCTTCTGCATCCTCGCCGTCCTCATCCTCCTCTTCCACCGCGTCCTGCAACCCTTCACCATCCTCATGGCACTGCCGCTGTCCATCGGCGGCGCCTTTGCAGGGTTGCTCATCACCGGCGGCGGCATCAGCATGAGCTCGATGATCGGCTTCATCATGCTGATGGGCATCGCCAGCAAAAACTCCATCCTGCTCGTCGATTACAGCATCATCGCCGAAAAACGCGACGGCCTGCCGCGCCATGACGCCATTATCGACGCCTGCCACAAACGCGCCCGCCCCATCATCATGACCAGTGTGGCGATGGGCGCGGGCATGACCCCGCTCATGCTCGGCTGGGGCAAAGGCGACCCGACCTTCAGCCAGCCGATGGCGGTGGCGGTCATCAGCGGCCTTGTCACCTCGACGCTCCTCAGCCTCGTCGTCATCCCGGTGGTGTACAGCCTGATGGAAGGCGCGGGGGATTTGCTGCGGCGCAGACGGCGGGGATAGGTATATGCTGCCCGCCCGTCCCCCAAAGGAGTCAATATGAAAAAACTGCTACTGCTGCTGCCCCTCTGCGCGCTGTCCGGCTGTACCTACCTCAGCGCCGTTGGCACACAATTCAAAAAAATGGAAGAACCGCAAGACGGCGAGCGCGCCCGTATCCGCGTCGTCGGCAACTACGTCGCCATGCGTGGCACCCCCGGTTTATCCTGCATGGACTACCGCAAAAAAGGGGCGGGCACCGTGATTGGCGGCTTTATCGGCAGCACCGGCTACCGTGGCCGCAGCCTGGGTATGCCCAACCCCAACGACAGCACGAAAGGGATGTTTTCCGAGTTCTACGTCCGTGCCAACGAACCCGTCACCCTGCTCATCGCCGCCAATATCACCATGGCCAACTGCTCTTTCCCCGTTACCTTTGTCCCCGAAGCGGGACATGACTACGAGCTGAAACTGGGTTTGAAATCGTCTAGTCTTAGCTCGGTATGTTCAATTGAGGGCACCGAGATTACGGGCGGCATCTCCAAACCGCTGCTGTCCCTGCGCAAAACGGAGGAATGTCCGTAATTGTGAACGCAGCAAAAGCCCCTCCCGCGCAAGCGGAGAGGGGCTTTCTTGTGTGACAGAGGAAACCGCCAGTAAAAATAGGGCGGGATTATTGGGTGCAGTCGCCTTTGCCTTCAATACAGGCCAGGGTGGCGATAGAGTCGCTGCGCGCCGCGCCTTCGTGCAATACCCATTGGCGGGTACCCGTTTTCGGGTCAAGCATGAGGGCGGTGGTGCCGAGCAGATGTTCTTTCATCCAAGCGGCGGGAAAACGGCTCATATCACCGCTGCTGTTGGCGGCAAGTACCTCGGCGATTTTTTCGTCGTCATCCAGAATAATCAGCCAGGCATCCGGTTCGGCAGCGTGAATTTCTCCGACCTGTGCGATGAAGCCGGTGCGGTTCTTGGGTCTTGGCATCTCAATATAAAGATAACGCAAGCCGCGATTCTCAGTTTCGCCGATGATGTGCCACTGCGACGGGGCTGCTTCTTTATCCGCTGCGGTGCTGTCCGGGGCGGCGGCGAAGGTGTTGAGGCTGAGGGTGGCTAGTGTGGCGGCCAGCAGGTGTTTTTTGTTCATGTCGGTTCCATAGAAAAAACGCCGGAATGTCCGGCGTTTTTTTGAGGGTGGGTTAGCAACCCATTAGTTACGGATGATGCCGCTACGGCAGTTCGTCTCAACTGCATTGCCGTAGGGGTCAATGAAGTTGAGGATGCCTTCGCTGCCTTTTTGGTGCCATTCCGCACCGCGTCCGTAGAGACCGCTGGTGGCGACGTAGCGTTCACCAGAGGCGGTTGTGGCATTTTGCAGCACGGCACTCTTGTCGTTCAGGCGCAGTTCGATTTGCTCGGTGCCGAGGTGGCGGATGTCGACGGCAAGGCCGTTTTCGCAGTCAAAGTGGCCGGGGCCGCCGGTGTAGCCTTGTTGCTGCGGGCGCATCGGTTGACGCGGGTTCTGCTGCTGCGCCGGATTCTGCGGCTGCTGCGGATAGACATTATTATCCTGCGGGTAAACCGGATAGTTCGGCTGCGGGTTATTCGGCACGGGGTTGCGGTCGCGCGGGTTCATACCGCTGCTGACGCAGGCGGTGAGAAGCAGGCTGGCAAGTGCCGGAGCGATCAGTTGTTGCAGTTTCATGGGGATTTCCTTGTTGTTGAGGGATGGGGATTATTGTTGCGGATACACTTCTTGCGGCGGCATCTCTTGCGGTGCCACGCCGTAGTAGTTGCCACTCTGGGCGTCATTAACCTGTGGGTACACTTCGCCCTTGCGTTCCGGATGGCGATCGCGCGGGTTCATGCCGCTGCTGATATTTTTGCAGGCAGCAAGACTGGTAGCTGCGAGCGCCACGAAGATAATATGCTGAATTTTCATCGGTTCTCCTTTCGGGTAATGCCGGATGGCGCGCGCATCATAGCGAAATGCCCGGCGCCGAAACGCTAATATTTCGCAAGGCTGGGCTAACCATTTGGCAAGACAGTTTCGCCACACAATCTCTATACTGCGCCGCGCAGGTAGCGCATGGCATCCTGCGCTTTTCCCCTCAACTTTCAGGAGTTTATGATGAAAATTTGGTTCCCTGCCGCCGCTGCATTACTGGCTCTCGGCTTCTCCGCTACGGCTTCTGCCGCCCCGGTCAGCTATCAATGCCAGGGCAACAAGAAGGTAACGGTCAACTATTCCTTCAACAAACAGGGTATCCCGACCAGCGCCACCGCCACGCTGAAAGGCAAGGCACGCGTGATGAAATACGACTTGAATAGCTCAGACAACGTCGAAACCTACTTCAAAGGTGCGGGCTATGAAATCAGCACTTCCAGCATGGATTCTTCCAACTACCGCGAGCAGCCCATCATGATTTTTGCGCCGGGCAGCCAGATCCTCTTCAAGGATTGCAGCCCGACTGCAGGCGCAGCAGCTTCCAGCGACAAACCGGTTAACGCCAGCAAGGTGACCAAATCCGGTACCGTTTCCTATACGTGCGAAGCCGATCGCCGTCTGCGCGTGACTTACGGCTTCAACGGCGCAGGTGTGCCGGTGAAGGCTGATGCCACGCTGAAAGGCAAGAAAGTAACGATGAAATATGATCTTGCCAGTTCCGACAATGTCGATGTTACCTTCAAAGGCGCTGGCTACAGCCTCAGCACCAGCGATATGAACGCCGACAATTTCCGCGATCAACCGGTAATGGTTACCGGCCCGGGCAACCAGATCGCCTACAAAGATTGTTCTCCGGAATAATGGATGACAAGAAAAAGCCCGCTTCGGCGGGCTTTTTTTATGGCCATGCGGCAATACTGAGCGGCGTAAATACGGACTTCGCGTTAAACAGCGTCAGCGCGGCAAGCCGATGGGATTGCTGGTTGGTGCGGGGGTGATGTCGCTGTCGCTTTGCCAGAGCAAGGCGCCGAGGAGGATGAGGATGAGGCCGCCGACAAGAGCAAGGGTGCGGGTAAGGCGGGCTAAGCGGGCACCATCGTGGGTGAGGCGGCGGGCAAGGTGTTGTCTGCCGTGGTAACAGAGCAGCGCAATGGTGGCGATGGTCAGCGCGGTGCCGCAAGCGATGGCAAGCGTCATGGCAATGCCTGCGCCGATGAGGCTCCAGCTCCATGCGGCGGCAAGGCTGATAACGGCGCCACTGCATGGCCGGATGCCGATGGCGATGATAGCCGCCCACGGGCTGAGAGCGGACGTGGCGGGGGCATCGTGATGGTGGTGGTCATGGCCGCAGGCGCAGTGCGCGTCGTGCCGGCGGCGTGGGCGGTGACGGTAGAGGATGTAGGCGCCGATGGCGATGATGAGGGCGGCGTTGGCGCGATTCAGCCAGTGGCTGTGGTTGACGGCGTCTGGCATGAGCAGGTGCAGCAGCCCCATGGCAAGTGCAACCCAAAGGATGGCGCTGACCCCTTGCATGAGGGCGCCGCCGATAGCGATGGCGAGGGTTTGTCGCCGCGCGGTGGGCTGGCTGAGGGTGAAGGTGGCGATGATGGCTTTGCCGTGGCCGGGGCCGATGGCGTGCAGGATGCCGTAAAGGAAGCCGAGGCTGCTCAGTGTCAGCCAGGTTGTGGCGTCGTTGCCGTGGCGGCGCAGGGCGAGGAGTTGCGCGGCAAGGTCACGCTGCCACTGGTTTTGCAGGCGTTGCAGGGCGTGGTGCAGCGGTTGCCAGTAGGCGATAAGAAGGATGAGCAGGGCCAGCGCGATAAGTGCCGGCAGGAGACGGGTTAGGGTGTGCCGCATTGGAGTTCAGAGGTCTGTGCAAAGATGGCGCCGAGTCCGGCAGGTGCCTGGGCGTTCTGGTCGAAGCTCGCCGCCAGCTCTTCTTCTTCCGCTGTCGGGTTCGCCTCGCGGATGGTGAGGGTGCAGCCGTTGTCCCAACGTTTCGCCTGGTCAAGGGCGTAGGTGACGTCCATGTAATAGCTGTTTTCGTAGATTTTGAAACGCGCCACGCCACGCACGGGTTGTTTGAGCGGCAGGGTATAGCTGTAACGCAGGATGCCGCCACTGGTATCAACGGCGCTATCGCGCGGTTCGCCAAAGCTGAGGGCATCGCTGTAAGTGAAGCCGCGCTGTTCGCGGAAGTATTGGTCAATGTCTTTTTTGAACTGGGCAAGGGCAGTGGTTTCTTTATTGCGCTGGATGAGGATTTCCGAGGTGTAGGGGTCAAATTCCCAGCTTTCGCGCAGGGCGGTGAGCGCGCCGCCGGCATCGGTTTCCGGGGTAATGCGCAAGTCTATCCACTGGTGCGGATGGGCAAAGGCAAGGACGGGGGCAAGGAGCAGGAAGAGCAGGATTTTCATGTGGCGAGGGCGTGGCGTGGCTGTTGCGGTTTCAGGCCGAAGGCGAAGCGCAGGACGGCAACGCGGCGCACGCCTTCGTAGCAGAGGTAGGAGAAGATGAAGGTGAGGATGAGCAGCAGCAGGTAGTACTGGGTGTTGCTGAGGGCAGGGTCGTCCAGCAGCCAGCCAAGCATGATGACCAGCGGGTGATGGACGAGGTAGATGACGATGGCCGAGTTGATGAGATAGCGCACAGTGCGACTGCCTTCACGCTGCACATGGTAGAAGTAGTAGAAAAGGAGGAAAGCGACGCCGCCGGATGCCACCATCAACACCAGACGCTGGGTGAGGATGCCGTCAATGTTGTTATTGAAGATGGGGTAGAGCTCCAAGCCGTGCGGGTATATCAGGGCCATGGCAACCAGCGACAGCGCGCCCAGCAGGATGAGGGTGCGACGGCTGACACGCGCCAGTTTGTCCTGGTGGTAGTAGAGCAGCGAACCCGCGAAGTAGAAGGGGTAATACTGCACACCGTGCAGGATGAAGAAGTTGTAAAGCGTGCTGAGGTCGCCGCCGAGGTGCCAGCTTTCGTTGTTCCAGAAAATCAGCGCGACGTAGCCGACCGAGCCGATGGTCGCGACCAGCAGACAGGGCAACACCCCGATGCGCGCAAATACCCCGCGCGGTAGCAGCATATCGATACCGGCGAACACCATCAGGCAGATGAGGAACCAGCCGTGCATCACCCAGCGCCAGACGTCGTAATGCGCCCAGCGGTATTCCATGAAAATGCTGCCGAATACCTGCAAAAGGAAATTCACACCGAGACAGCCGAGGAGCAGCGGAACCAGCACGCGTTTCAGCCGCGCCCGCCAGAATACGGCTTTGGTTTTGCGTGCCAGCGTCATCTGCGACAGGAAGCCGGAGACGAGAAAAAACGCCTCCATGCGGAACAGGTGCTCGGGGTAAATCGTGGCATAAAGCGCCATCGAGCGGTGATACGGGCTCGCGTAAACAAAGGCAGCGAACGGCGAGAGGACGGCAGCAGCGTGCCAGAAAACGCCGATGAGCATCAGCGCGGCACGCAGCTCATCAAGGCCGTAATAATAGCGGGGCGCCGGGGTGGGGCGCGGGGTACGGGCAGACAAAATCAACGCCTTACGAAGTGGAAAGGCCCATTATTCACAAACGGCCGGGAAATGGAAACTTACTGTTTCAAAACTCGCCAAGGCGCGCCACAGCTAACACCGGGCCTCTGAAAATACGGTAAAATGGGGCTATCCCCCACAACATAAAGGAAAAACCCATGCTACACGAATACCGCGAACTGATTGCCGAGCTGCGCCAGAATGACAACCACTTTGCGCGCCTGTTCGACGAGCACAACAGCCTTGATGAAGAAATCAAGCGCATGGAAAGTGATGCCGCCGTCGTTGCCAACAGCCAGGCGGACATCGACCGCAAAAAACGCGAAAAACTCGCGCTGAAAGACAAAATTTACGACTACCTGCGCAAGAAAGAAGCCGCACGCGGCTGAAGCGTCAGACCAACGCAAAGCCCCGCTGATGCGGGGCTTTCTTTTACCTGTTCTTGCGGTTTCCCAGCGAAAGCCGATCCCGCTGCCGCAGAAGGAAGGCCAGCGCTATGATAAGGATGATGGATAGCACGCCTCCAGTAGCGGTGATAAAGATCATGATGTGCTTCCGTTATTTGGATATGGAAAGGGGCTGCACGATGACAGCCCCCTTTTATAGCTTGGCGACAATCGCGTGTTTATTGATATTCCGCCTGCCACATTGCATCCTGCACCGCCTGCACCCAATTATCCGTCTGCTTGGTGGCGACACCGTCTTTCACCGCCTGTTTGGCGACGGCAACCGCGACGGTGGCGGACGAGGCGCGCAGGTTATCCACCGGCGGCAACAGCGATGCGCCTACGTCTTGCGGGTTGACCTGTGAAGCGACAGCTTCGGCGGCAGCAAGCAGCATGCCGTCGGTAACGTGTTTAGCTCCAGAGACGATGACCCCCAGGCCAAGGCCAGGGTAGAGCATGGCATTGTTGGCCTGACCAATGACGTAATTCACGCCTTTATACGGTACAGGCGGAACGGGAATGCCGACCGACAGCAACGCCTTTCCGTCCGACCAGGCAATGGCGTCAGCGGGCATCACTTCGATGCGCTCGGTCGGGTTGGATAGCGGCAACAGGATGGGGCGCTCCACCCCGGCGCACAGCGCCTTGACGACGGCTTCGGTAAAGGCACCGTGATCGGTGGACGTGCCGATCAGGATAGTCGGTTTCACCTGCTTCACCACTTCGAGCAGGCTGATTTTGCCGTCCGCTTTCTGCCAGCCGGCCACTTCGGCGGCGGGGCGGGCGTATGCCTGCTGATAGTCGGGTAGGTCGGCCATATCGTCGGTAACAAGACCGTTGCGGTCGATCAGCCACACCCGTTTCTTCGCTTCTTCGCGCGAGAGGCCGTCGCGTTCCATCGCCGCGCTGATTTGATCCGCCATGCCGGTGCCCGCCGTGCCCGCGCCGTAAACGACCAACCGCTGTTCGGCGAAGGTTTGCTTAGTGACTTTCAGCCCGGAGAAGACGGCGGCCATAACGATGGCGCCCGTGCCCTGCATATCGTCGTTGAAAATACGGTATTTATCGCGGTTCTGTACAAGGATGCGGCGGGCATTGGATGGGCCGAAGTCTTCAAAATGCAGCAGCGCGTGCGGGAAGAGTTCCGCCGCTACTTTCAGGTATTCGGCTATCAGCGCATCGTAACGTTCGCCGCGCACGCGGGCGTGGCGATTGCCGAGGTAGGCGGGGTCATTGAGCAGCGCTTCGTTGTCGGTGCCGACATCAAGATTGACAGCGATGGTGCGCGCGGGGTGGATACCTGCCGCTGCGGTGTACACCGCCAGCTTGCCGACGGAAATATCCGTGCCGTTCACGCCCCAGTCGCCGATACCGAGGATTTCTTCCGCGTCCGACACCACCAGCAAATCAACATCATCCGCGCCGAGGCCCAGCGTCGCAAACGAAGCGCGGATATTCTCCGGGTGGTTCACATCGAGATACACGGCGCGCGAGCGGCGGTAATCGCGACTCCACTGCTTGATCGCCTCGCCGACGGTCGGGTCATAAACAATTGGCAGCATTTCCGCGAGATGATCGGTCAAGAGCTTGTAGTAGAGCACCTCGTTGCGGTTGTGCAGCTGGTCAAGAAAAATGTATTTCTCCATGTCCTTCTCGTAGGACGCGAACTGGCGATAGGCGCGCGTCGCCTGCTGGTCGAGGGTTTCCACGGCGACGGGCAGTCGGCCGGTGAGGCCATATTTTGCACGTTCATCAGCCGTGAACGCGGTGCCTTTGTTGGTCAGCGGGTTTTGCATGACATCGGGGGTATTACTCATCGTTGTCTCCTATGGGGATATTGAAGGGAAAGGGTTTAAAGGGGCAGCCATGCCAGCAGCCAATCCACCAGCGGCACTACCACCACAAAGAGCAGCGTGCTGGTGGTCACAACATTGGTGGCGAAGCGCACGTCGCCCCTGGCCTCGTTCGCCAGAATCGGCAGGACAGCCAACGCGGATACGGACGACTGCAGAATCAAAGTCTTGGCCTCCGCCGCAGGCAGCGCCAGCCAACTTTTGCCAAGATAAATCAGGACGAACATCAACAGCGGCGCGAAGACAAATTTACCCAGCAGCGCGGCGATGGTATCGCGGTCGAAGCGGATGCTTGCCAGCCCCGCATCGCACAAGGTAATTCCGATATAGAGAAGCGAAAGCGGCGTTACCGTCGCGCCGATATAGCCGAGCGCGGCATGGGCGAATGACGGCACCGGAATATCGGCCAGCAGGAAGACCATCGCCAGCAAAAAGCCCAAGAGCGGCGCGGGCAACAGTTTTTTCCAGTCAAATTTTTTCTGCGGTGCGGCGGATTGTCCGGGCAGCGGGTCGCGGGCAATCAGAAAGACCCCGAACGCCCAGGTCGAGACCGTATTCAACACGTAATAGACCAGAAAATACGGCATGGCCGCATCGCCGAACAGCGCCACATTGAGCGGCAGGCCGATAAAAATCGTATTGGCATTAACGATGGTGTTGATAAATACCCCACGCCGCCCCGGACGCACCTTCAATACCTTCACCATCAGCCAGGCCATCGGATAACCCAACAAAAGCGATACCACACCATATATCAGTCCATCCGATAATGCGGCGAGCTGGTCGCGGTGAAGATACGTCAGCACCGACACGAAAATCGATGCCGGTAGCGCAATATTCATGATCAGCCGCGAGATGTTGGCGGCGAACGTATCGGCAAACCAGCCGCGCTGTCGCAACACGAAACCCAGCGCAATCAGCAACACGACGGACAGGACACTTTCCACAGCGGTGAGGAAGATCATGGGTAGCTTCTTGGTTATAACCGTCGGGAACAGAAGGGAAAATACTAAGTCTGACAGCAGCAGACTGTCGCTCGTCCCGCATTGTACACCCATAAATCAAACTAAAAGGATGACCGTTCATATTAAAAAGTCCTTAATCAAACACGGATAAACGCTGAATATTCCACTTTCCAAGTTGAACGGACTACCTAAAATGAACATTAATCATGAAGAAATCAACCGCCGCATCGGCCGCGCTATTGCCCAATACCGCCAGCAAAGCGGCCTAACCCAGGAACAGGTGGCGGAAAAACTGCAAATCGGCAATGAAGCAGTCTCACGCATGGAACGCGGTCTGATCATGCCGAATGTCGTCCGCCTGCTAGAACTGGCGGAAATCTTCGATTGCACCGCTGCCGAACTGTTGGCCGAAAGCAGCCCGCGCCTCTTCGACAAGACGCACCATGTGCACACCACCATCGCTAGTCTGGCGGAAAATGACCGCCAGTTGATGCTGCATTTTCTCGAACGCTTTGCCCACCGCCTGCAACAGGCGTGAGCCGCCAAGCGGGACAAAACGGGCATTCCCACCTGAAACATCGTCGCAGCGGCGTAGAATAATGCGCCAACCGTTTCCCATCCCGATTATGCCCAGCACCCTCACCCTCGACATCACCGGCTTCGATTATGAAGCGCGCGGCGTCGCCCGCCACGACGGCAAGACCCATTTCGTCAGCGGCGCGTTGCCGGGCGAACGCGTTACCGCCCGCGTTCTCGAAAGCAAAAAACGCTACGCGACCGCAGAAGCCATCGACATCCTTATCCCTGCGCCGGAGCGCGTTCCGCCCGCTTGCCCGCATTACGCCGCCTGCGGTGGCTGCGCCCTGCAACACGCCAGCGACGCCGCGCAGCACCGTCTCAAAGAAACCGTCTGGCTGGAACAGCTGGCGCGCATCGGCGGCGTCCGTCCGCAGACCGTTCTCCCTGCCATCAGCGGGGCCGACTGGCACTACCGCGCCCGCACCCGCCTTGCCTGGGACGGCGAACACCTCGGCTACCGTGCCCGCGCCGGTAATAGCGTCGTCCCCATCACGCATTGCCTCACCCTCGCCCCTGCCCTCTCCGCCCGCCTCCCCGACATCCGCGCCCTATGCGCCGCCCTCGCGCGCAGCACCGCCATTCTCGGCGTGGACCTCAGCGCCGGCGACGGGGTGAACGTGCTGCGCATCCGCCTACGCGATGCGGTGGACGCGCGCCCCGCGCAAGAAGCCGTCGCCGCCTGGCATCAGGAAGACGGGCAACTGTGGCAAATCCGCCTGCAACACGGCGCTGGAACCGTCGCCATCCCGCCGGACGCGCCGCCGCTGGCCTATCAGCTGCCCGATTACGGCCTCACCCTCCCCTACGCCCCGGACGATTTCACCCAGGCCAACAAAGCCCTTAACCGCCGCCTGGTATCGCTTGCGCTGGCAACCCTGGACGCGGAAGCAGGCGCGCGCGTCATGGATTTCTTCTGCGGCCTCGGTAATTTCAGCCTGCCGCTGGCGCGTAGCGGCGCAGACGTGCTCGGCATCGAAGGCGTGGACGAAATGGTGGCGCGCGCCAGCGCAAACGCCGCTGCGCACGGTCTTGCCGACCGCTGCCGCTTCATGCGCGCCGACCTTTTTGCCGTTACCGCCAAACAACTGCGCCGCTGGGGCCGGGCGGACTACTGGCTGCTCGATCCGCCGCGCGCCGGGGCGCAGGCGCTCTGTACCGCGCTCGATCCGAAACACGGCCCGGCGCGCATCGCCTACGTTTCCTGCAACCCCGGTACCCTCGCCCGCGACGCCGCCATTCTCAGCGGCAAAGGCTACCGCATCGCCAGCGGCCGCCTGCTGCACATGTTCGCGCAGACGGCGCACGTCGAAAGCCTGCTGCTCTTTACCCGCTGACGCCATGCCCGCCTTCACCGACAGCCACTGCCACCTCGACTGGTTTCCCGATCCTGCTGCCACCGTGCGGGAAGCGCAGGCGGCGGGCGTTGGCCGCATCGTCATCGCCGCGACCACCCGCGCTCGCTGGGCGGACGTGGCGCGCGCCGCCGCCCTGTCCGGCGTGTACGCCGCTTACGGCCTGCACCCGCTCTATCAGGACGAACACAGCGACGACGACCTGCACGCGCTGGAAACGCAAATCCACAACCACCCGACCGTCGCCATCGGCGAATGCGGCCTCGACTTTCTCGCCGGCGACAGCGCCGCGCAACGCGCCACCTTTGCCGCGCAAATCGACATCGCCCGCCGCCACCACCTGCCGCTGCTCCTGCACGCGCGCAAATCGCTTGATGCCGTGCTGCATCAGCTGAAACGCGCCCACTACGCCCGCTTCGTCATCCACAGCTTCACCGGCTCGGACGCGCAACTGGCGCAGATCTTCGCCCTCGGCGGTTACATCGGCATCGGCGGCACCTCGACCTACCCGCGCGCCGCCCGCCTGCAACGCCAACTGGCGACCGTCCCCGCCGACCATTACCTGCTCGAAACCGACGCTCCCGACCAGCCCCTCTGCAGCTACCAGGGCGAAGCGAACCACCCCGCGCGTACCGCCCTCGTCGCCGCCAACCTCGCCCGCCTGCGCGGTGAGCCGCTGGATCGCATCAGCCGCCAATCCGAAGCGAATTGCGATGCTTTTTTTGCCTGGTGAGCCCAGTAATGACGCCGCTTGGCGAGCCCAGTGTTTACCCCGCTTGGCGGCTCGCCACGAGCCCAGTGTTTACCCCGCTTGGCGCGCGCCCAAGCCCGAATTTTGTACGGAAACAATCCCGTCCCCCGCTTGCGGGGGACGGGGCTCCCATGAAAAAAATGCTCGCATTTTTTTCATGGGAGCCCGGGAAGGTGGCCGCAGGCCGGAAGGGGGGAATACAAACCCAGTGTTTATGCCGCTTGGCGGAACCAGTAATGACACCGCTTGGCGGGCCCAGCAACCGCGCCACTTGGCGCACTGTCCAATCCCGAATTTTGTACGGAAACAATCCCTTCCCCCGCTTGCGGGGGACGGGGCTCCCATGAAAAAAATGCTCGCATTTTTTTCATGGGAGCCCGGGAAGGTGGCCGCAGGCCGGAAGGGGGGGAATAAAAACCCAGCGTTTATGCCGCTTGGCGAGCCCAGTATTTACACTGCTTGGCGGGTCCAGCAGTTACGCCGCTTGACGGCTTGCCACGAGCCCAGTGTTTACCCCGCTTGGCGCGCGCCCAAGCCCGAATTTTGTACGGAAACAATCCCTTCCCCCGCTTACGGGGGACGGGGCTCCCATGAAAAAAATGCTCGCATTTTTTTCATGGGTACCCGGGAAGGTGGCCGCAGGCCGGAAGGGGGGAATAAAAACCCAGCGTTTATGCCGCTTGACGGGCCCAGTAACGACGCCGCTTGGCGCACTGTCCAATCCCGAATCTTGCACGGAAACAATCCCGAATCTTGCACGGAAACAATCCCTTCCCCCGCTTGCGGGGGACGGGGCTCCCATGAAAAAAATGCTCGCATTTTTTTCATGGGTACCCGGGAAGGTGGCCGCAGGCCGGAAGGGGGGAATAAAAACCCAGCGTTTATGCCGCTTGACGAGCCCAGTAACGACGCCGCTTGGCTGGGCATCTCACCTCCCGCCACAAAAAAAGCCGCTATCCCGGATAGCGGCTTTTTCCAGCGGTTTCGCCTCAGGCCTGTTTCGGCTTGACGGCAACCTTGTAGAGGAAGATGCAGAGGGCGGCGTAGGTGGCGATGCCGAGGTAGGTAGCCGCCGGGGTTTCCGACCAGTCGGTCATGAAGACATCCACGCCGGCGATGCGCAGCACCGCGCTGAACAGGCTGCCGATAGCGCCACCGGCAACCAGGCCGGAAGCGATAGTGTTGCCTTCGCTGAGGCGCAGCGCGCTCAGTTTTTCGTCCTTGCTGCTGTTGGCAACGAAGTGGGCAATCAGGCCGCCGACCAGGATCGGGCTGTTGATTTCCATCGGCAGATAGGTGCCGAGGGCGAAGGCCAGCGGCGGCACTTTCATCATCCACAGCACGACGGCAAAGAGCGCGCCCGCCATGTAGAGCGGCCATTGTGCGCTTTCGCCGGTCATCAGCGGCTTGATGATGGCGGCCATGGCGTTGGCCTGCGGCGCGGGCAGCGGGTGTTCGCCGGTGAAGCCGTAGGCGTTGTTGAGCAGGATGAGGACGCCGACGGAGAGGACGGAGGCCATGATGGCGCTGACAATCTGCCATTGCTGCATCTTGGCGGGCGTCGCCCCGGTCAGGTGTGCCACTTTCATTTCCGACATGAAGTTGCCCGCCATGCCGATGGTGGTGCCGACGAAAGCCGCCATCATCAGGATGGCGATCATGCCGACCGTGCCAGAGACGCCAGCCGAGGTCAGAATCAGGGCAGCGACGATGATCATGAAGATGGTCATGCCGGAGACGGGTTCGTTACCGGTGTAGGCGATGGAGCTGATGCCGACCACAGAGAGCAGGAAGGACATGATGAGGACGATGAGGAAAGCCAGCACGGTCTGGGTCAGGTTTTCGGCGTAGTTGATGTGGAAGAAAAGGGCGAAGAGGAAGGTGGTCACGATGATGCCGAGGACGAGTACCGACATCGGAATATCGCGCTGGGAACGCGGCAGGTTCACTTCCACGGTCTTGCTGCTGAAAATATCGGTGATGGCTTTTTTCACCACGCCGCTGACCACTTTCGACATGCTGATCAGGCCGATGATGCCCGCCATCGCCAGCATGCCGATGCCGATGTGGCGGATGTAGTGGCGGAAGACGACATCCACCGGGACATCGGCGAGCAGTACGTTCTGCCCGTCCACCTGCATGACGTGTTCCGGCGCGAGGTAATACACAATCGGCATGCAGACGAACCAGGAGAAGAAGGAACCGGCGGCGATGATGGCGGCGTATCTGAGGCCGGTGAAATAGCCGAGGCCGAGCAGGGCGGCGTCGGTATCCAGCGAGGCGGTGAGCTTGGTCTTCTCTTGCAGGAGCAGGCCCCATTTGAAGGTGTTGGTGCGGATGACTTCCTGCCACCAGCCAAGCGTGTTCAGCACAAAGTCGTAAAACATGCCGATGGCGCCGCTCACCATCATCAGCTTCGCCTTGCTGCCGCCGTTACTGGTCAGCACCTCCGTCGCCGCGCGTCCGGCCGGGAAGGGATAGACGAAGTGCATGTCCTCGCAGAAATAGCGGCGGAACATGACGCAGAGGAAAACGCCGAGGACGCTACCGAGCACAATCGGCGTTGCCATCTGGAAGAAGCTGATGCCTTCGATATTCAGGATATAGAAGGCGGGCAGGAAAAAGAGCGCCCCGGCGAGGCCGTTGGTACCAGCACTGGCGATCGCCTGGATATGCACGGTTTCGGCAAAGGCATTCTGGCGGCGGAAGACGATCGCCATGCCCATCGCCAGAATGGAAACAGGGGCGAAAGCATCAATGGTCTGGCCGATTTTCAGGCCGAGATAGCCGACGGCGAGGGCAAACACGGCGGCATAAAAAAGTCCCCAGAAAACGACGTAGCTGTTGATTTCCACGTAGTTTTTGTGGGGGTCCATCACGGGTTGGACGGGCAATATTTTCTCTGACATGGCGAGTTCCTGATGATTTGAGGGATGGCGACATCCTGTCCGGCTTCCTGTGTGGGCATATTAACACCTCAAAATGCAGCTATCCAATATTTTCCACATATAACCACAGAGAAAAAACAGGGAAAATGATGAAATGGTGTGGTTTTTTTCTCGCTGGAAGCGGCACGCGCTCTTCCATCCCGCTTGTCGTAGCGATGCCAGGGAACCACCCCGCCCTTGTTGGCTTTCCCGGAATCAGCCTTACAAAAACGCATCCAGCACGTTGTTGAGCAGGGCGAAGCCGCGTGGCGTCGTTTGCAGGCGGTGCTCGATATCCGGCGCGAGCAGGCCCTGGGCGACGAGTGTGTCCAGTATCGGGCGGATGTCGTCCAAGCTGAGGGCGGTGCGTTCCATCAGGTAAGCGGTCGGCACGCCGTCTTTCAGGCGCAGGGCGTTCATCATGAATTCAAAGGCCTGTTCGTCGCGGGCGACGGTAAGCTGCTGGTCGCTATACGGGTTCCCGCCCGTTCCCGCCGCTTTTTGGTACGCCGCCGGGGCGCGGTATTTGCTGCAGCGGGTGATGGTGCCGTCCCGCGTCTGTTTGCCGTGCGCGCCTGCGCCGATGCCGAGGTAATCGCCGTATTGCCAGTAGTTGAGGTTGTGGCGGCAGGGTTCACCCGCGCGCCAGGCCGAGGTTTCATACTGGCGGTAACCGCCCGCCGTCAAGAGGGCGCTGCCCGCTTCGTAGATGTCGATTTGCGTGTCGCTGTCGGGGAGGACGGGCGGGTTGGCGTAGAACGCGGTATTCGGTTCCAGGGTGAGTTGGTACCAGCTGATGTGCTCCGGGGCGAGAGCAATGGCCTGGCGCAGGTCATCCAGCGCGCCGGCGACGTCCTGCCCGGGCAGGGCAAACATCACATCCAGATTGATACGGGCAAAGCCCGCCTGCTGTGCGAGGGTAACGGCGCGCACCGCTTCGGCGCTGCTGTGGATGCGCCCCAGCGCCTGCAACTGCGCATCGGCAAAGCTCTGCACGCCGATGGAGAGGCGGTTCACGCCCGCCGCGCGGTAAGCGGCGAATTTTTCTTGCTCGAAGGTGCCGGGATTGGCTTCCAGGGTGATTTCGCAATCGGCGGCAAGCGGGGCGAGACGGGCGATACCGTCCAGCAGGGCGGCAACCGCCGCACCGCTCAACAGGCTCGGTGTGCCGCCGCCGATGAAGATGGAGTAGATGGGGCGGCCGTCGTAATCGGCGGTGAAGTCGGTGAGCAGGTGGCGGATATAGGCCGTTTCATCGATCTGCCCGCGCAGGGCGTGTGAGTTGAAGTCGCAGTACGGGCATTTGCGCACGCACCACGGGATGTGGATGTAGAGGCTTTGCGGGATGGGGTTCATGGTGTGGCGGCGCAGAGGCGGAAGAGTTGGGCGAAGTCTTTGTTCATGTCGCCGTAGCGGAATTCGTGATTGGGGGTTTCGTAGGGGAATTTGGCATAGGCATTGTGGGTGACGACGGGGTAGCGGCTGATCTGCGCACCGCTGATCCAGCCGTAGAAGGCGACGATGCCGAGGGTGAAATCCACGAGGCCGACCACGACGTAATCTTTGCTGGCGGGATGCTGTTCCTGCGGGTAGCCGTAGGTCCAGTGATCGTTGGGCAGGTTGGGGGTGGATTTTTTCGCCACTTTGACGTCGATGGTTTTGCCGTGAATGGCGACGTCAAAGGCGTCGCTGCGCGCCTGGCTGAAATCGGTCGTGTCTTCTTGAAACGGGATGCGCTGGCTGTGCAGGAAATGGCGGAAGGCCGCTTCGCCGAGGCAGCCGATAGCGGCTTTTTCCAGACGCAGTTCGTCGTCGTAGCCGAAGCGGGAATAGAGTTGCTGCGCCAGCATCGCCGCCGCCTTGCTCTGCGCGTAGCGCCAGTGGGCGGCGAAGCGGAAGCCGTTGTCGCGGCGGATGAGGATCATGTCAGGCCTCCCCGTCGTCGCCGATTTTCAGCACGCGGAAGCCGCCGTCCCAGTTGGCGGGCAGTGGTTGTCCGTCGGCGGCGGCAGTCTGGCGGATGGCAGCGGCGGCGCGACGCAGGCGTTCTTTGCCGATGTCAGCAATGGTCAAGTATCCCGCTTGACCGGCGGCGGAGTGGCGCGGCGTCCGTTCCGCCAGTTGCACCATGATGAAGCGGCGGCTGCCGCCGTCGGCGGCGTTGAGCTGCATCACCGCATGCGCCGTGGTCGCCGAGCCGGCGAAGAAGTCGAGGATGAGGCCGTCCTTGCCGACATTGGTGTTGATCAGGTAGCGCAAGAGCGACAGCGGCTTGGGGTAGAGTTTGTCGGAGAAGTTCGGGCTGAAGAGTTTGTCCAGCTCGCTGCCGGCGTTTTCGTTGGTGCCGACGCCGCAGTCCTGATTGAGCAGGTTCCAGGATTTTTCCGCCGCATAGGCTGCTTTTTCGTAAGAGGGCGAGAAGGCACGGCTTTGGATGAAGACTTGCACCCCGGCGCGGAGTTGCTGTTCCAGATAGGGCTGCGTCCACTTGAATTTGCCGCGCAGGTGTACCGGGCGGGTAAACACGCCGCCTTTGACGGCGGTCGCCTGTTCCAGCTCGATGTTATAGGCCTTGGTGCCGTACATGCCCGCCGGATAGACACCATCGGCCAGTTTGGTGCGGGTGAGGTAGGCGGGGAAGACCAGCCTGCCCACGGCATTGCTCTGGTTCATCAGACCGTTGCTACTTTTCGCCGCCTTTACCGTCCCCCACAGCGGCACATCTTCTTTTTTCTGGTAGGCGAGGATGTATTCGCAGGTTTTTTTGGTTTTCCGCGACAGGTTGGCCGGCGTCGTCGTTTTCTGCCAGCTAAAGAGTTCGATGAAGTTGGCAGCGCCAAAGAGTTCGTCGGCGATGATTTTCAGGTTGGCCAGCTCTTTTTCGCTGATGGAGATGAAGATGACGCCGTCATCCGCCAGCAAGGGGCGCGCCATTTTCAGGCGGCTGTACATCATTGACAGCCAGTTGGCGTGCAGGCGGCCATCATGCTCGTGGTCACTGCCCGCCTCGTCGCCGGTTTCGCTTGTCTGCTGCCGGGCGCGGCGGCGGTACACATGGTGGCTTTCGGCGAATTTGTCCTTGTAGATGAAGTCGTTACCGGTGTTGTACGGCGGATCGATATAGATCATTTTCACTTTGCCGGCGTAATCCGCCTGCAAGAGTTTCAGCGCTTCCAGATTGTCGCCTTCGATAAAGAGATTGTGCGTGTGCGCGAAATCCACGCTTTCCGCCGGACAGGGGCGCAGACGGTGCGCGGGCGGCGTGTTGGCGGCAAGGATGGCGGCACGCTTGCCCGGCCAGTCCAGGCGGTAACGTTCCTGCGGGCCTTCGGCCAGCGCCCCCGCCAGTTCCTGACGCAGCAGGTCGAAATCCACGACGGGCGCGGGTTTGCCGTGCGCGCCCCGGCTTTCGCGGATGCAGTGGGGAAAGAGGGCGGCGATTTTCGCCAGCGCACTGTTGTCGTGCCCCGTCATTAACCGATGCTTCCCGGGCAGCAGGCGGGGTTATTCATAGCACCACTCGGTACCGCCCGCCGTGTCTTTGAGGATGATGCCCTGGGCGGCGAGTTCGGCGCGGATGGCGTCGGCACGGGCGTAGTCTTTCGCGGCTTTGGCGGCGTTGCGTTCGGCGATACGGGCGGTAATCGTCGCTTCATCGAGGCTGCCTTCACCTTTGAGGAAGACGGCGGGGTCTTGTTGCAGGATGCCGAGGCGGCCGCCAAGCGCTTTCAGTGTCGCGGCGAGGTGGGCATCGCCGCTGTTGATGCTGCGGGCGAGGTTGCAGAGGACGGCAAAGGCTTTCGGCGTGTTGATGTCGTCGTTCATCGCTTCTGCGAAGGCGGCGACGGCGGCGGTATCCAGCGCGCCGTCCAGCGGCTGTTTGTCAAGGGCGGTGTAGAGGCGGGTCAGCATTTTTTTCGCTTCAGCCAGGGCGGTATCGCTGTAATTGAGCGGGCCGCGATAGTGGCTGCCGAGGATGAAGGTGCGCAGGGTTTCGCCGTCGTAGTGCTTGAGCACGTCACGCACGGTGAAGAAGTTGCCGAGCGATTTGCTCATTTTCTCGTCGTTGATTTGCACGAAGCCGTTGTGCAGCCAGTAGTTGACGTGCTGGTGGCCGCAGGCGCCTTCGCTTTGCGCGATTTCGCATTCATGGTGCGGGAATTTGAGGTCCATGCCGCCGCCGTGAATGTCGAAATGTTCGCCGAGCGCGGCGGCGCTCATCACCGAGCATTCGATGTGCCAGCCGGGGCGGCCTTGGCCCCAGGGGCTGTCCCAACTGGGTTCGCCGGGCTTCGCCGCTTTCCACAGCACGAAATCAAGCGGGTCGTTTTTCGCTTCGTTCACCGCGATGCGTTCGCCGGCGCGCAGGTCGTCCAGGCTGCGGTTGGCGAGCTTGCCGTAGCCGGGGAAGCTGCGCACGGCGTAGTACACGTCGCCATTGTCCGCCGCGTAGGCGTGGCCTTTTTTGATGAGCGTTTCAATCAGGGCAATCATGCCGGGCACGGCGTCGGTGGCGCGCGGTTCTTCGTCCGGCGGCAGGCAGCCCAGCGCCGCTTCGTCTTCGTGCATGGCGGCGGTGAAGCGGGTGGTGAGGTCGGCGATGGGCTCGCCGTTTTCGGCGGCGCGGGCAATGATTTTGTCGTCGATGTCGGTGATGTTGCGCACGTAATGCAGCTCATAACCCAGCGCGCGCAGGTGGCGGGCGATGGTGTCAAAAGCGACCATCACGCGCGCATGGCCGATATGGCAGTAGTCGTACACGGTCATGCCGCAGACGTACATACCGATTTTGCCTGCATGCAGCGGGTGGAAGGGTTCTTTTTGCCGGCTCAGGCTGTTGTAAAACTGCAAGGCGCTCATGGGTTCTCCAGTGGGTCATCTCAAAAGTTTGTTAGTATAAACGCCCCTTGAAACCTAAGGAAAAACCCATGACCAAACGGCTTTTCAGCCTCTCACTCTGCCTCGCTTTCGGCAGTGCTCTCGCCACGCCGACCGCCATCATCCACACCACAAAAGGCGATATCACCCTCGAACTCGATGAAGACAAGGCTCCGGCCACTGTCGCTAATTTCCGCCGCTACGCCGAAGACAGCTTTTATAACGGCACCATTTTCCACCGCGTCATCCCCGGCTTCATGATTCAGGGCGGCGGCCACACCGCCGACTTGCAGGAAAAACCGGCACGCGAGCCGATCGCCAACGAAGCACACAACGGCCTGAAAAACGCACGCGGCACCATCGCCATGGCGCGCACCAGCGATCCGCATTCCGCCACCTCGCAATTCTTCATCAACCTCGTCGATAACGACGCCCTGAACCCCGGCGGCGCGGACAACTACGGTTATGCCGTCTTTGGCAAAGTCACCAGCGGCATGAACGTGGTGGACGCTATCGCCAAAGTGCCGACGGAAAAACGCCCACCGCACGCCAACGTCCCGACAGAAACCATCACCATCCAATCCGTTGAAATCCTTCCCGAAAAAAACAAAGAGGCCAAACGCAAATGATCCGATTCATCACCAATCACGGCAACATCGACATCGAACTCGACTTCGACAAAGCCCCCGCCACCGCCGCCAACTTCGAGCAATACGCCAAAGACGGCTTCTACAACGGCACCATCTTCCACCGCGTCATCCCCGGCTTCATGATTCAGGGCGGCGGCATGGAAAGCGGCATGAAAGAAAAAGACACGCGTGAACCGATTGCCAACGAAGCCGACAACGGCCTGAAAAACGCGCGCGGCACCATCGCCATGGCGCGCACCAGCGACCCGCATTCCGCCTCGGCGCAATTCTTCATCAACCTCGTCGATAACCACTTCCTCAACCACACCAGCAAAACCAACGCCGGCTGGGGTTACGCCGTCTTCGGCAAGGTCGTCGCCGGCATGGACATCGTCGATAAAATCGCCACGGTCAAAACCGGCCGCAGCGGCATGCACAGAGACGTGCCGCTGGAAGAAGTGGTGATTGAGAAGACAGAAATCCTCTGAACCTCCACCAACATGGGGCGGGCTTCAGCCCGCCTCTTTCTTATCCACCATCCAACCGGAATCCCCCGTGGCGGAATACTTCCTCGCCGACATCCATCTCAGTGCCGAACGGCCCGACATCACCGCCGCCTTCCGCGCCACCCTCGCTGCCCTCGCCCGCGACGCCAGCGCCGTTTACATCCTGGGCGACCTCTTCGACTACTACCTCGGCGACGACCTCGCGAGCCCCCTGCAACAAGACATCGCCGCCGCCCTCGCCGCCCTGCCTTGCCCCGTCTATTACCAGCACGGCAACCGCGATTTTCTCCTGGGCGACGCCTACGCACGCGCAGCCCACATGCGGATTCTGCCCGAACGCTACCGCCTGAGCCTCGGCGGCAAAACTGTCCTCATCGAACACGGCGATCTGCTCTGCACCGATGACCACGGCTACCAGCGCCTGCGCCGCATCCTGCGTTGCCGCTGCCTGCAACGCCTCTACTACCGCCTGCCCGCGCGCCTGCGCCTCGCTATCGCTGAAAAACTGCGCGGGCAAAGCCGCAAACGCAGCCGCCGCAAAGCACCGCGCATCACCGACACCAATCCCGCCGCCATCTACCGCGTCCTGCAAGAACAGCAGGCAGAAATCCTCATCCACGGCCATACCCACCGCCCCGCCGTGCATCCGCTGGATGACGGCAAGCGCGTGTACGTCCTCGGCGACTGGCATCCACATGGGCAAATCCTCTGCCACGATGCGGACGGCTTTCGCCTCTTCGACAGCGCCAGCCTGCTGCCGTTATAGTCGTTTCAAATAGACCTGATCTTGCTTGGCGGGCCCAGTACACGCCGCTTGGCGGGGTCAGGTTTTATCCCGCTTGGCGTGTCCCGGACGTGAATCTCGCACAAAAAAAGCCCCTCCCCTTTTTTATGGGGGAGGGGTTAGGGTGGGGGTTGGACAAAACCGCGCAGCGACAAAGCCCTGTATTTACGCCGCTTGCGAGGTCAGTATTCAGGTTTCATCCCGCTTGGCGCGCAAATGCAGCAATCGCGCATCCAGCGTTGCCGCGGTTTCCCGCAACGCCGCGTTGGCGGGGTGTTCGTGGCAGATAAAAACGTGGTCGTAGGCGTCAGGCGTGGCGAGGTTGTAGAGGTAATAAGGCACGCCGGCGTCGTAGGGGTCGGCGAAGCTGCGCTTGTGCAGCAGTGCGCCCCATGGAAGTGCGGGCGAGCGGCTGCTTGATTGCAGATACACGTCCGCGCCGCTGCGCGCTGCGAGTTCGCGGGCGAAGACGGCAGGTGGATGGATAAATTCGCCGGTGCCGAGGACAAGAACGCGTGCCCCCGCGCCGATGTCGCCCGTCTCCGCCCAAACGGCGGAATCCAGCCGCACCGCCTGGCGGATACCGAGGCGGCCAAAGCCGCTGTCGGCAATGGTAATGGGCGCTTCCTGCACAGCGGCAACGGGCGGTACGGCAGCGGTCGCTTCGTAATGCCAGCGGCCGCGCAGCAGGCTGTGGCGCTGCACGTCACGAGCGGCGGCAGGCGGGCTGAAATCGGTGAGCGAGAGCCAGTGCGCCGTGCGCAGGGCGGGCAGTTGCGGGCGCAGGGCAGATGCGAGGGCGCGGAAGGTGTTGCCGGTCGAGAGTTCATCATCAATCAGCACCAGGCTTTGTGCGGCATTGAGCAGACTGCGCTCGGCGGGCAGGTGCAGCCATTGCTGCGCGGCATGGCTGTGGCTTTCTTCGAAGGGGCAGATGTCGGCGCCAGCGACGCGCAAGCGGCTGGTGTGCAGGTAGAGCGCGGGCGTGGCCGGGTGGGCGGCAAGCCAGGCTTCAAAGACGCCTTGCGCCAGCGCGGTCGCCGTTTCCGCCATGCCGATGAAAAGCACGGGGGCAGGCAGGTCGGCGGGCAGTTTCGCAGCAAGCAGGCGATGCACACGGGCGAGGGTCGCGGTCGGCACCGGGATGTGTTTGCCCAGCACTTTGCTGACGAAGAGGAAGGCGCGGCGCGGGTTATCGCGGGCACCGAGGGCAAACAGGTCGTCCGGCGGCAGGTCGGCATGGTCAATGTCGAGATGCAGGGTGCCGTAGGGCAGGGAATAGGCGGGCATGGCGGGGTAAGTGGTTATAAATGCGCGCATTATAAGCGGGGTAATGCTGGTACAATCGCCCGCGCTTTCTTTCCATCAACCTTCCTCAATTAAGGAGTGCTTATGGCAGTCAATCTGCAAAAAGGCCAGAAAATTTCTCTGGAAAAAGAAGCGGGCGGCACGCTCACCAGCGTCGTTATGGGTCTCGGCTGGGACGTCGCCAAGAAAAAAGGCCTGTTCGGCTTTGGCCGTGAGCAGTCTATCGACCTTGACGCTTCCTGCTTCATCTTCGATGACAACAACAACCCCATTGATCTCGTCTATTTCGGCCAGCTGGCCAGCCGCGACGGTAGCGTCCAGCACAGCGGCGACAACCGCACCGGCGAAGGCGACGGGGACGACGAACAAATCGCCGTCGCCCTGAACCGTATCCCGGCCAACGTCAAAACCCTGGTCTTCACGGTCAGCAACTACACCGGGCAGAATTTCAGCCAGGTGGAAAACGCCTACTGCCGCCTGGTGGACGGGCAGACGGGCAAAGAAATCGCCCGCTACAACCTCTCCGCGCAAGGCAACCACACCGCACAAATCATGGCGAAGGTGTACCGCCACAACGGCGAATGGAAAATGCACGCCATCGGCGAAAACAGCCAGGGTGCGACGCCGGATCTTATCCTGCCGAAAATCGTCCCCTACCTTTAAGCCACACAAGGCAGCCCCGGCGGCTGCCTTTCCGCCCAAACCCATAAGGAAACCCCATGCGACGCCTTCCCGTTTACCTCCTCGTTGATACCTCCGGCTCCATGCACGGCGAAGCCATCGAATCCGTGCGCAACGGTCTACAAGTCCTCGTCTCCGCCCTGCGTCAAGACCCCTACGCGTTGGAAACTGCCTATCTCTCCGTCATCACCTTCAATAACGACGCCAAACAGCTCACCCCGCTCACCGAACTGATGAGCTTCCAGGTGCCTGATCTGCGTGCCAGCGGTATGACCGCCCTCGGTGCCGCGCTGACCCTGTTGGCCGACTGCATCAACCGCGAAGTGGTGAAAGGCAGCGCCGAAGTCAAAGGCGACTGGAAACCCGTGGTTTTCCTCCTCTCCGACGGCGCGCCGACCGACGACCTGGAAAAAGGCATCGCCGCCATCCGGGGCGTGAAAACCGGCACCTTCGTCGCCTGCGCCGCCGGCCCCAGTGCGGACACCGCCACCCTGAAACGCATCACCGAAACCGTCGTCTCGCTCGACACCGCCGACGCCACCTCCATCAAGAGCTTCTTCCAGTGGGTCAGCTCCTCCATCTCCGTTTCCAGCCAGAAAATCGAAAGCGGCAAAGAAGTCAGCGGGCTGGACGAACTGCCGCCGCCGCCCCCTGAACTCAACATCGTGCTGTAAACATGGCCATCAACCTGCAAAAAGGCCAGGGCGTCAGCCTGCGCAAAGAATCGGGCTACGACCTTTCCCGCCTCACCATCGGCCTCGGCTGGGACATCGCGCCAAGCAGCCCCGCTTACGACCTTGACGCCGTCGCCTTCCTGCTGGATGCAAACGGCAAAGTGCGCAACCTCGGCAAAGCGGGCGCAAATGGCCGGCCGACGCTGGAAGGCGGCGACGTCGTCTTCTACAACTCGCTCATCCACCCCAGCGGCAAAGTGCGCCTCTCCGGCGACAACCAGAGCGGCAGCAGCGCGGGTGATGACGCCGAGCAAATCGAAGTGGATCTGGATACCCTGCCCGACAGCTACCAGCAAATCCTCTTTGTCGTCGCCATCTACAAAGGCCACGAACGCGGACAGAGCTTCGCTGGCGTTCGCCGCGCCTACATCCGCGCCCTGGATGGCAAAGGCCAGGAAATTTGCCGCTACGACATCGGCAGCGACCCGACGAATCGCGCCTGCGCCATGACCTTCGCCACCGTGAAGCGCGGCGCAAACGGCTGGCACTTCAACGCCATCGGCGACTTCCACGACACTGACCGCTTTGTTGACCTGCTGAAACACTACCTGCCCTACTGATACCAACCTGGGAAGCTATCTGCGTGCGTTGGCGCGTCTGAGCGGATCCCCATAAGAATCGCCATGCGATTTTATGGCAACCCGCGCCATACGCCCTGTACAGTCTTCGCCACGCTGCCTTCTCGGCCTGATTCTTGGATTGATCCATCGACCACCGCCCGCCACCCACAGGAAACCCCATGTCCCGACGCCTGCTTACCTACATCTGTATCGATACCTCCGGCTCCATGCGCGGCGAGCCGATCGAAGCCGTCAACACCGGCCTGCATGCCCTGCTTGCCTCGCTGCGGCAGAACCCCTACGCACTGGAAAGCGTTTATCTCACCATCACCACCTTCGACTCCAAAATCAAGGACGTCTTGCCGCTGACCCCGCTGGAGCAAGTGGTGCTGCCGGAAATTGTCTGCCCCGAGAGCGGCGCGACCTTCCTCGGCGCGGCGCTGGAACACATCGCCCATGCCGTCAAACGCGACCGCATCATGACCAGCGGCGAACAAAAAGGTGACTGGCGCCCCATCCTCATCATCCTCACCGACGGCAAACCGACCGACCTACTCGCCTACAGCGAAGCCATCCCCGTCATCAAATCGCTGGGCTTCGGCAATATCGTCGCCTGCGCCGCCGGGCCGAAGGCCGATGCCTCTTACCTGCGGCAACTGACCGACACCGTCGCCTCGCTCGACACCATGGATGCCAGCGCCTTTGCCAAATTCTTCCAGTGGGTCTCGGCGGCGGTTGCCAGCAGCAGCGTCAGCGTCGGCGCCCCGACGGCAGGCAACGATTTGCCGCCGCCACCGCCGGAAATCAACATCGTCTTGTAATCAGGCGGCGCCCTTCGGGGCGCTTTTTGCAGCGCATTCGCGGCTGTAACGCAGGACGGCTTCGCTTGGGCTTTTTTGCGTTCTGTTCACCATTTGGCAGATATGACAAGAAAAACAAATTTATGGCCATAATACGCGTGGTTGTCGTGATAAAGATGACGTTATGCCGTTGCAAAAAATGACCGGAGTGCTATGATTTTGCACCGCTTAATCACGGAGACCATCATGCAAAAACTCATCCTCGCTACCCTCGTCGCTATCAGCTGCCAGGCACTGGCCGCACCGAAAGTCGTCGCCACCATCAAGCCGGTGCAATCACTTGCCGCCCAGGTAATGGACGGCATCGCCGAACCAGAACTGCTTATCCGGCAAGGCTCACCGCACGGCTATCAGATGAAGCCGTCGGACGCGAAAGCGATCAATCAGGCCGATCTGGTCATCTATGTCAGCCATGAGCTGGAAACCTTCATCCCGCCGCTTTTGCAGAAAAGCCCGCAGGTGCACAGCATCGAATGGCTGAACCTGCCCAATCTGTATCCGCTACCGACGCGGCATGGCGGCTTGTGGGAAGAAGGCGGCCATCACCATCATGACGATGACGGCCACGATCACGACCATCATCATGACGGCGATGCGCACGACCACGATCACGGTCATGAGCACGGCGGACACGACCATGATCATGCGCATGACCACGACGGACATGACCACGATCACGACGGCCACCATCACGGCAAATACGACGCCCACCTGTGGCTGAGTACCACGCGCAGCAAGCAGCTGCTTACCGCCATTGCCGACGAACTCGGCAAGATTGACCCCGATAACGCCGCCAAATACCAGGCAAACGCAGAAAAAAGCCGCGCCGCGCTGGACGCCCTGCATCAGGAGCTCAACGGCAAACTCGCGCCGCTGCAAAAACGCCCCTTCATGGTCTTCCATGACGCCTACCAATACTTTGAACAGGATTACAAACTGAACGCCGTCGGCACCGTGCGCGTGGATCCCGAACATGAACCCGGTGCGAAACGTATCGGCGAGTTGCACGAACAGCTGATGCATAACAAAGTCGTGTGTCTCTTCAGCGAGCCGCAATTCCCGGCAAAAATCGTTGATAAGCTGGCGAAGGAAAGCGGGGTGAAGACCGCCGTGCTGGATCCGGTCGGTGCGGATATTCCCGCCGGCAAGGCGATGTACGCGCAGCTGCTCGGTAATCTTGCGGACAATCTCAGCGGCTGCCTCAAGCCCTGATTTCTCCTCGCCGAACCCCGCCACCCTGCGGGGTTTTTTCTTGCCCGTTCATCCGCGAGCAAAAACTGTCATCCCGCTTGACGGGTTCAGTAATGACGCCGCCTGGCGGGTACGGTATTTACACCGCTTGGCGGACGTTCAGATGCACAAAAAATCCCTTCCCCCGCTTGCGGGGGAAGGTGCCGCGCAGCGGCGGATGGGGGGAAGATATGCGGAAACCCATTATTTATCCCGCTTGACGGAGCCAGTATTCACGCCGCTTGACGGCTGAATGGTGTGCAGCTTCCAAACAGCGCCGGTAGTAATACCAGTTAAAAGCGGGGCCGGGATCGGTTTTGCGGCTTGGCGCGATGTCGCTGTGGCCGGTGATGCGCATCGCGGTGATGCGCGGGTGGCGCGTCATGATGGCGCGACTGAGGGCGGCGAGCGCCTGGTATTGGCGCTGGGTGTAGGGATGATGATCGCTGCCGTTCAGTTCGATACCGATGCTGTAATCGTTGCAGTTGGCGCGACCATGGTAGCTGGATTCGCCTGCGTGCCAGGCGCGGGCGGTGGTGGGGACGTATTGCTGGATATGACCGTCGCGCAGGATGAGGAAGTGCGCGGCGACACGCAGGTCGGCGATGCTGTCGAGGTAGGGGTGTTCGTGGCGTCTCGCGGGCAGGCTGCCGCAGAAAAGGTCGCTAATGTAGCGGTCGCCGTATTCGTCAGGTGGCAGGCTGATGTTATGGATGACGAGGAGGCTGATGTCGTCCACGTCGGGGCGTTCGTTGTGGTGCGGGCTGGGGTAGCGGCTGGCAGCGTCCAGCCAGCCGTCGGCGTCGATGTGCATTCAGGGTTTCGCGGCAGGTGGCGGGGAGTTATCCGCTTCGCGCGCGGCGAGGAGGCGTTTGCCGATGTAAAGTCCCGCTTCGAAGAGGAGCAGCATTGGCACGGCGAGCAGGGTTTGCGAGATGGCGTCCGGCGGGGTGAGCAGCATGCCGATGGTGAAGGCGGCGAGGATGACGTAGGCACGTTTTTTCGCGAGTGTCTCGGGCCGGACGATGCCGAGCATGAGGCAGATGACGGTCGCCACCGGTACTTCGAAGGCGGCACCGAAGGCGATGAACATGGTCAGGCTGAGTGACATG
Organism: Cardiobacterium sp. Marseille-Q4385; assembly: GCF_916618745.1. Lineage (GTDB taxonomy): Bacteria > Pseudomonadota > Gammaproteobacteria > Cardiobacteriales > Cardiobacteriaceae > Cardiobacterium. The sequence continues at coordinate 1,375,249 of NZ_OU745373.1, read as the reverse complement.
TACTGGGTGATGTCCGGTTTGTATTCGACGCCTTTGAGTTCGATGCCGGCAAGGAAGCTGAAGAGGATGGGCAGGATAATGAAGTAGGCAAACAGTACGCCGGTGTAGAAGAGGATGGTGGAGGAGATGAGGATGGGGCGGACGAGGCGTTTTTCGTGGCGGTACATGCCCGGCGCGACGAAAGCCCAGATTTGGTAGAGGATCCACGGGATGGTCAGCAGGCAGGCGAGAAATAGGCAGACTTTCACCGGTGTGAGGAAGATGTCGATGCCGTCGTAGGCGAGCATGCTCTGCCCCGGCAGTAGGCTGCTGAGCACAGGCAGGGCGAAGGTTTCGTAAACGCGGTTGCGGAAGGGCAGGAGCAGGACGAAAACACCGGCGACGGCGTAGATGATGCGCAGTAGGCGGGTACGCAGTTCGATGAGGTGCTCGACGATGGGCATTTCTTTGTCGTCGCTTTGCGGTGGGGTGTCGTGGTCGGTCATGGGGGTTCTGTTGTGGGTGGAATGGTGGATATGGTTAAACATCTAAAAATTCGTAACGGCGTTGCGTCGCCTTGCCGTACTTGCCTGTACTGTCTGCGGCGACGCGCCTTGTTACGCTTTTTATCTATCCAACTATATGTGCGTGGTTGTTCTGCCTGGCCGCTGTTGTGGTTGTCGCCTGTTTTTGCTGCCCTCTCCTCTATACGTCCCGCAGCAGGAAAGAATCTTCTTGGAATAAGCCGGTCATTTTTTCCTCCGCTTGCGCGGGGAGGTATCGCGAAGGACGAAGGGAGCAAAAATGTCTATTCGCTCCTGTTTTTAGGGTTCGTCCCGCGGGCGAGTGCTGTGGTGCGCTACGGTGTGGCGATTTTTTCCGTTTGCGCGCATGGCAGAAACCGCGTGGTTATCCCGCTTGGCGCGATTCAGGGTTTGGGCGGGGTTTCTGCCGGCGCGCTGTTTTGGACGTCAGCGGTATCGGCGGTGGGCGGTATTTGTGCTGCGCCAGCGGTGGGCGGTTCGATACCGGTTTCGGCTTCGGCACTGGCGTCTTCCGGGGTGTAGCCGTCGTAGGCGTGTTCGAGGTCTTCTTTGATGCTTGTGCCGAGGTCGCGCGCTTCTTTGTCGAGGTTCATCACGCCGTCGTTAAGTTTTTTGATGTGTTCCCGCATATCGGCTTCGTGCAGGATTTTGCGCATGTCGTCGAGGTCGAGTTCGCGCTCGATGTCGGCACGCACGTCGCTGAAGCCACGGCGGATTTTGCGGATGAAGATGAGCGCGCTGCGCACGACTTCCGGCAGGCGTTCGGGGCCGATGACGACGATGCCGATGACGCCGATGACGACGAGTTCCCAGAATCCGATGTCAAACACGAGGCCGCCTTAGTGGGTTTTTTCTTCGTCGCGGCGCGCTTCGCCTTCGATGATGCGGTTATCGGCGGCGGTTTTTTCTGCCTGGTGTTCGAGTTTGTCGGCGGGTTTTTCGTCTTCTTTCATGGCGTTTTTGAAGCCTTTGATGGCCTGGCCGAGGTCAGAGCCGACACCACCGAGTTTTTTGGTTCCGAAGATGGCGATGACGATGATGAGGACGATGAGTAGTTGGATTGGGCTGATTCCCATTGGGTGCTCCTGATTTGGGGTCTGGGGATATGGTCAGCCCCTCACCCGCAAGCGGGCAAGGGGCTTTGTTTGCCGTTTAGCTGTGGGCGGCCTGCACGGCGGTGATGGCGATGGTATAGACGATGTCGTCCACCAGCGCGCCGCGTGAGAGGTCGTTCACGGGTTTGCGCATGCCTTGCAGGACGGGGCCCATGGAGATGGCGTTTGCCGAACGCTGCACGGCTTTGTAGGTGGTGTTACCGGTGTTGAGGTCGGGGAAGATGAAGACGCTCGCTTGTCCGGCGACAGGGCTGTTCGGCGCTTTTTGTTTGCCGACGGACTCGACGGCGGCGGCGTCGTATTGCAGCGGGCCATCCACGAGGATGTCCGGACGCAGTTCGCGCACTTTGGCGGTCGCTTCTTTGACTTTTTCGACGTCTGCGCCGCTGCCGGAGGTGCCGGTCGAGTAGGAGATCATCGCCACGCGCGGCTCGATGCCGAAGGCTTTGGCGCTGTCGTTGGACTGGATGGCGATTTGTGCGAGGTCATCGGCGCTGGGGTTGGGCACGATGGCGCAGTCGCCATAGACGAGGACTTGATCCGGCAGGCACATGAAGAAGACGGAGGAGACCATGCTTGCGCCCGGCGCGGTTTTGATGATTTGCAGCGGCGGACGGATGGTGTTGGCGGTGGTGTGCACGGCGCCAGAGACGAGGCCGTCCACTTCGCCGGCTTCAAGCATCATGGTGCCGAGCATGACGCCGTCGGCCAGCGCGTCGCGCGCCTGGTCTTCGGTCATGCCTTTGGCTTTGCGCAGTTCGACGAGACGGGCGACGTATTTTTCACGCACGGCGTCGGGATCGATGATCTGGATGTTGTCGCCGAGGGTGACGCCCTGTTGGGTGGCAACGGCGCGGACGCTGTCCGGTTTGGCGAGCAGGACGCAGCGTGCCATGCCGCGTTCGGCGCAGATGCTGGCGGCGACCACGGTGCGCGGTTCGTCACCTTCGGGCAGGACGATAGTTTTTTGTGCGGCGATGGCACGCTGCACGATTTGGTAGCGGAAGGCGGCGGGCGAGAGGCTAACCGCGCGTGCGGTGCTGAGGTAGCCGTCGATCCAGTCGTCTTTGATGCTGTCGGCGATGTACTCTTTGGTGTCGCGGATGCGTTGTTCGTCGTCAACGGGGATGTAGCGGTTGAATTTTTCGATAAGTTTGCTGATTTCCCAGCTGCTGGTTTCGAGGTGCAGCACCGGCAGGCGTGCTTCTTCGAGCAGCGGTTTGCACAGTTTCATGACGACATCGGAAGCGGGTAGCGGCCCGGTCAACACGAGGCAGGCGAGGTGGTTGCCCGCTTTGGCGCTGATGGTGGTTGCCATCAGGGCGTCGTCGCGGTCTGCCGGCAGGAAGATGCAGTTGCCGGGTTGCAGGAAGTCAGCGGCATTCGCCGGGGTACGCGCGAAGAGGACGTAGTCATGGATGCGGCGGGTGGCGCTTTCGCCTTCGAGCAGGATGCTCGCGCCGAGGTGTTGTTGCAGGTCGCTGACGCGCGGCGCACCGAGTTCGGGTTTGCTGGCGATGGTGCCGAGCAGGCGGTATTTATCGCCGATCGTGCTGGTGGCAATATCGGCGGCGCTGAGGGCGCTTGCGGCATTGATGTGGTTGATGATGACGCCAAGCAGCTGGTTTTTGCCGATGTTGCCGGCAGCGTAGTCGAGCTGGTTTTCCAGACGGGCGATGCTGCTGGTGCGCGCGTCGGCAAGGAGGATGACGTCGGCATTGAGCGCACGGGCGATTTGCCGGTTCACTTCGTTGGCGTAAGGCACGTTGGCGGTTTCCAGCAGGCCTTCCATGACGACGACATCGGCGTCACCCTTCGCGGTTTCGAAATTCTGGATGACAGTTTCCATCAGTTCGTCGAGATTGCCTGCGTCCAGCGCCTGCTGCACGGTTTCGGGGCGGATGGCGAGGCTGTCGTCGGCAGTGGTGCGCGCGGAATGGCGCAGGACGCTGCGGCTGTGGTCGATTTCCTGCCCCTCGACGTCGTACTGGATGACGGGTTTGTGGAAGCCGACTTTGATGCCCTTGCGGTCAAGGGCGTGATAAAGGCCAAGAACGGCGGAAGTCAGGCCGATGCCCTGACGGGTGGCAACGACCAGGATTGTTTTTGCCATAGTGGTTCTCCTTAGGCGCTGAGTGCGTCGGTATCGCGGGCGATCATCAGCTCTTCGTTGGTAGCGATGACCCACACCGGCTTGCTGCCGCTTGCGGCAATATTGCCTTCTTTGCCCCGGAAGGTTTCGTGATTCTTCGCGCTATCGAGCCTAAAGCCGAGATATTCGAGCAGGGCGATGGTTTTTTCGCGCACCAGCGAGGAATTTTCGCCGATACCGCCGGTGAAGACGATAGCATCAGCACCGCCGAGGCCGACCATCTGCGCGGCGATGTGTTTGGCGAGGCGGTAGCAATAGACCTCCATGGTGCGGATGGCCGCCGCGTCGCCCTTGGCATAGGCTTCTTCCACGGTGCGGCAGTCGTTGGACATGCCGGACAGGCCGAGCAGGCCGGACTGTTTCCACAGCATGTCATCCACTTCTTTCGGGCTCATGCCCATTTGCCCGGTGAGGATGCCGAAGATAGCGGGATCGACATCGCCGGAACGGGTGCCGTGCACCACACCTTCCAGCGGGGTCAGACCCATCGTGGTATCCACAGAATGATCGAAATCCACAGCGGCGACGGAGGCACCGTTACCGAGGTGGGCGACGACGGCTTTCGGCTTGGCGATGCCAAGTTTTTCCGGCAACTGGCTGGCGATGTAGCGGTAAGAGGTACCGTGGAAACCATAGCGGCGGATTTTGTTGTCGGTGTAGAGCTTGTACGGCAGCGCATAGAGATAGGCGCGTTCCGGCATATGCTGGTGAAAAGCGGTATCGAAGACGACGACCTGTTTCAGATTGGGGAAGGCCTCGCGCGCGGCGTCAATACCGGTGACGTGCGCCGGGTTGTGCAACGGGGCAAGGCGGATGCAGTCCACGATCTTGTTGCGCACATCGTCATCCACGAGGACGGATTCGGCGAAATATTCGCCACCATGCACAATGCGGTGCCCGACGGCCTTGATTTTATCCATCAGCCCTTCTTTGTGTAGCGCGGCAACGATGTGGCGCAGCGCTTCCTGGTGCGTACCGGGATCCAGCGTTTCTTCGAGTTTGTCGCCCTTGGCGTTCTTGATGGTGATGTTGCCGACGCCGCCAACACCGAGACGTTCAGCAAGGCCTTTCAGCGCCTCGTCGCCGTTCTCCGGGTTGATGACGGAAAATTTCAGGCTGGAAGAGCCGCAGTTCAGGACAAAAATATAGTGGGACATGATGATTTCCTATGAATGACCGATGGATGAAAACCGCACGATTTTAGCAGAAACGCGACGGGGCACGGGGCGGCGCTTTATGGCAGGCATCAGCCGCCACTGCTTTCCTGCTGCATGACGCGGCGCAGGATGGCGTTGAGACGCGCCTGGTAGTCGCCACCCTGTTGACGCAGCCAGTGCAGGATGTCGCTGTCGATACCAATGGTGAGTTGTTCGCGGCGGCGGAAGTGGCCACGCTGCGCCTGCCGCCAGAAATCGTCGCCCAGTTCGGGGATGTCGCTGGTGTCAATGTCGCGGTCGTCCATAGCAGCGAGTTTGGTCAGCATGGCTTCTTGTTCCGGGGTAAATTCGGGGTATTCGCCGTCTTTAATGATAAGTACGCCCATAGTAATACTCCTGTTCTTTTTTGGTGGCATGGCGTGCCGAGATAATGCGGATGCAGGTCATTGTATCTGTCTCTACAACAGTATGAGCAACCAAAACAACGACTTGCCCTTTAACGATTCCTATAGTCTGCCATCGCCACTCGCCACCTTCTATGCGGTCTTGCACCATTTGATGTAGCGGATCAAGGAAAACGGTGGAGGCCATTGTGAAATCTATGCTGTGTTTACGGATATTGATGCGCTCTTTTCCATCATCCCATTCGAATCGGTAATTCATTCATGCCCCTGCCACTGCATCTCCGCTTCATCCAACAGGCGGCGGGCGGTGGCGATAGCCGCTTCGCAGTCAGCGCGGCTGCCATCGAAGCCGAGTTCGCTTTCAAAATGCAGTTTCGGCAGGCTGGAAACGGCCACTTGTGGGTGCCGCTCTTCCAGAATCTGCATGATGGGGGTAAGGCGGCTTTCCGGCGCGAAGACGTCGAGGGCGAGATAGCATCGCTCACGGCTGAGGTAGCGGTAATCGTGATCCAGCACCCACTGCATCATCGGTTCAGCCATCTGCGGGAAGCCCGGCACGCAGTGGATGTGACGCAGGCTGAAGCCGGGGATGTTGTTGACCGGGTTGGGGATGAGGCTGGCGCCCTGCGGAAAATGGATGAGTTCGCGTCGCGCGGCGGTGTATTCGTCTTCGCCGTATTTGGCGCGCAGCAGGGCGTCGCCTTCGGGATGATAGGCCAGCGGCACGTCGCAGGCGGCGGCGACGGCCTGACGGGTGCGGTCATCCGGCGTGGCGCCGATGCCGCCGAAACTGAGTACGGCTTCGTTAGCGTCCAGCGCGCGGCGGTAGTGGCGGATGAGGGCATCGCCGTCGTCGCCGAGATAATGCACGGCATGCAGGCGCAGACCACGCGCGTTGCAAGCGGCGAGGGTATTGGCAAAGTGGACATCGCTGCGGCGGCCGCTGAGGATTTCGTTACCGATGATGAGGATTTGCAGGCGTTCAGGCTTCATGATGGGATTCCGGATGAGAGGGAGGGGAAGGTGGCACGACGGGTTTGAGGGCAATACAGATAACGCCGGCGACGATGAGGGCGATGCCCAGCCATTCACGCGCACTGAGGCGTTCGCCGAGGAAGAGAGCGGCAAAGAGGGCGACGAAGACGACAGAGAGCTTGTCCACCGGCGCGACGTGCGAGGCATGGCCGAGTTGCAGCGCCTTGAAATAAAAAAGCCAGGAAAGGCCGGTCGCTGCCGCCGAGAGGCCGAGGAACAGCCACTGTCTGCCGCCGACGGTGGCAAGCGGCTGCCATTTGCCGAGATAGCTGACCCAGAGGGCAAGCACAAAGACGATCATCACCGTGCGGATGAAGGTGGCAAAATCGCTGTCGATGCCTTGCAGCCCGGCCTTGGCGAAAATGGCGGTGAGGGCGGCGAAAAGCGCGGAGAGTAAGGCGTAGAAAAACCAGTTCATCATATGGATGCACACAGCGCTTGATGCCAAGTCTCCATTCCTTTCTCGCTGGCAAAGGCCATACCCCGGTTGTTGGTGACTGTCTCGCTCATAAGCTCTCCCGCAGTGTCGCTAAGCGGACATCTTACACCCGCGCCCCGCCGCTGAGGCGGCGCAGTAAAAAAACGCTCATCCCGCCGCATGGACGGCAGGCTATAATCCGCCGCTTTCTCTAACCACAGGACAATCCATGAAAAAAAGCATCTTGCTTACCCTGCTCACGCTTGCCGCCGCCGCACAGGCGGATGACGCCGTCATCAGCAAAAAACTGCACGATTTCGGCCTGAAACAAGTGGAAATCAGCGCCAGCCCGGTGAAAGGCCTGCGCAGCGTCGTCACCGAACAGGGCATCTTCTACGCCAGTGAGGACGGCAAATACTACCTGCAAGGCAGTCTGGTGGAGCTAACCGACAAAGGCCAGCCGGTTGACCTCAGCAACGCACCGCTCCTCGGCAAACTGGAAGCGCTGAAAGACGAGATGATCGTCTTCCCGGCCAAGGACGAAAAATACGCCATCACCGTCTTCTTCGATACCTCCTGCCACTACTGCCAGCTGCTGCACAAAGACATCGCCAAGTACAACGAAAAAGGGATCACCGTGCGTTACCTTGCCTTCCCGCGTAACGGCATGAATAGCGGCGTCGCACGGCAGATGGAAACCGTCTTCAGCGGCGAAGACAAGGCAAAACTGCTGGATGATCTGGAAAATGGACGGAAAGTTGCCGAAACCCCGGTGAATAAAGTGCGCAAACACTACCAGCTCGGGCATCAGTTCGGCGTGAACGGCACCCCCGCCATCATCACCCCGAAAGGCGCGCTGATCCCCGGCTACGTCAAAGCCGATGAGATGCTGAAAACCTTGCAGGAAGAAGCGGCTTCGTCCTGAGACCGCCCGCCAGACATAACATGCCCCGCCTGCCCACCCTCCTCCTCAGCCTGCTGCTCACCGCCTGCACCGCGCCGCTGCCGCTGGCCACACCGCAGGCGGCTGCGCCTGCCGAACTGCATTACCGCGCCCATGCCGCCGGTGAGGGTGACAGCCACATCATCGGCCACTACCACGCCGGGCAGTGGCGCTGGATACAGACCTCCCCGCTGGGTGCACCGCTGGCGCGGCAAACCTACGACGGTACCGCCTGGCACAACGACGGTTTCCTGCCACCGAACCGTCGTGCCCGCGCCCTCTTTACCGCCCTCATGCTGCTGCACGACCCCGCCGCCTATCCGCAGGTTCGCCAGCAGGATGGTGACTACTACTACCGTAACCACCGCTGGCTGCACGTCGCCCGGGAAACGCAGGGCTACCGCCTCAGTACCGCCGCTGGCGACTGGCACATCGAGCCGCTCACCCCATGATCCATCTGCATCGCCCCGGCCTCATCAGCGCCCTCGGCAACGGCAGCGCCGCCACACTCACGACCCTCTATGATCCCGCCGCGCAGCCGCTCACCTATGAAGACAACTGGCTATCCGGACGCCGTCTCGCCGTTGGCCGCTGCCCCATGCACGACTGGCAGCCGCTGCCTGTTGACCTGCCGCCTGAACACCATACCGACAACAACCGCCTGCTTTGGCAGGCGCTCTGCCAGATAGAAGACACCATCCGTGCCGCCATCGCCCGCTTCGGCGCCGAACGCGTTGCCGTCGTCCTCGGCACCTCGACCAGTGGCGGCGACGCTAACCGTGCTGCCCTCGAAGCACACATACACGGCACGCCGTGGGCGGAGGCGGGCTTTTCCGTCGGCAAACAGCGCATGTCCGCTCCCGCCGATTGCGTCGCCGCCGCTTATCACCTGCGCGGCCCCGCCTATGGCATCTCCACCGCCTGCACCTCCGGCGCGCGCGCTCTCATCAGCGCCGCTCGCCTGCTTGCCAGCGGCGCAGCCGATGCCGTCATCTGCGGCGGCGTCGATACCCTGTCAGCGCTGACCATCCACGGCTTTGCCGCCCTGGAAGTGCTTTCTGCCGACCGCGCCCGCCCGTTCACCACCGGACGCGACGGCATCAACATTGGCGAAGCCGCTGCCGTCTTCGTCGCCAGCCGCGAAGCGCTTGCCACCGACACACAAATCCTCTACGGCTACGGCGCGAGCAGCGATGCCTACCACATGTCCTCACCGCGCCCCGACGGTGCGGGTGCCGTCGCTGCTATTCGTGCCGCGCTCACCCATGCCCGGCTTGCGCCAGAAACGATCGGCTGGCTCAACCTGCATGGCACCGGCACCGTGCAGAACGACCTCATGGAGGCACAAGCCGTCGCCGCCACCCTGCCGCACACCGCCTGCACCTCCACCAAAACACTCACCGGCCATACCCTTGCCGCCGCTGGCGCGCTGGAAGCCGCGCTGTGCTGGCTGCATACCTCGCGCCGCGACAATCCCGACGGCCGCCTGCCCGACGCACGCTGCCCCGCCTACGATCCCGCCCTGCCGCCCATCCATTTGACCGGCGACAGCAGCCACTTCCCCGCCGGACGCCGCCTGGCATTGAGCACCTCCTTTGCCTTCGGCGGCAACAACGCGGCACTGATTATCGGCGAGGCGTAAGCGGTTATTCGCCAGCTATGGCCGGCGTTGCGGCCTGCGTCAGGCGTACGCTGTCGTTGCGTATTTCTGCGTTGTGGACGGTTTCAAGCAGGGCAGTGAAACTGGCGAAGCCGTATTCTTGATAGGACCAGCGCGAGGCGAGATAGGTTTCCAGCGCGTGGATTTTGGCCCAGCCGTCCCTGTTGCGGAATTTGGGCATGGCGTCGTTACTCAACAGTTTGAGCAGGTCGCTGTAAGGAATGCGGCGGCAATACATCCGTCTGGCGTCATCATGGCGGAATTGCAGGCCGCCTAGTGCCTTGAGCAGGCTGGACAGTTTGTCGTAGCCGAAGCTGCGCGTATTGAAGTCCGGCTGGGTTTGCCGCAGGTAGGTGCCGATGCGGCCGACAAAGGCCCAGCCCGTAGTGTCGTCAATACAGTCTTTGACGGCTTTGTTGAGCAAATCGCGCAAGGCCTCGGTGATAATTTTGCGCGCTGGGGGCGCTGTCGTGGCAGTTGCCGCCGTGCTTTTATCGCCTTCTTCTGCGGCAGTCGTTTCTTGCAGGTTTTCCAAATAGAAAAAGCGGTCGCAAAACTGGCGGAAGGCTTCCGGAGTATTGCGTCGTCCAAAGCCGTACACGGTGAGGCCATTGTCGCGGATACGGGCGGCCAGCGGGGTGAAATCGCTATCGCTGGACACGAGGCAGAAACCGTCGAAAGTGCCGCTGTACAGCAGATCCATCGCGTCGATGATGAGCTTCATGTCGGTGGCGTCTTTGCCGGTCGTGTAGGCAAATTGCTGCACCGGCATCAGTGCATGGCGCAGTAACACGTCTTTTTTCCAGCCCTGCGGTTCTGGACGGCTCCAATCGCCGTAAATACGCTTGACGCTGGCAATGCCCAGTTTGGCAATTTCCGCGAAAAGGCCGGAAACAGCCGCCGCAGAAGCATTATCCGCATCAATAAGGACGGCGAGTCTGTCCTGTTTTTCCGGGCTATTCATGCCACACCACTACGTCTTCCAGCGGCGGGCGGAAGCGTTCCGGAGGGGTGATGGCCGGAGTGCCGAGCGAGATGAAGCCGAGGATGTCGTCTTCTGCCTTGACATTGAGGTGAGCCTTGACGTCGGCATCGCTTGCCGCCCACGGGGTCAGCCAGCAGGTGCCGTAACCCAGCGCGCTTGCGGCAATGATGAGGTTCTGGCAGACAGCACCGCCGGAGAGGATTTGTTCGTAGCGCGGCACGGTGCTGATCGTGTTGAGGCGGCTCGAAACCATGATGAGCAGCGGTGCCGCACGGACGAAGCCAGTTTTTTTCGCGGTCAGGCCTTCGTCGGCATCGGGATATTTCCATTGCCAGATGCCGAGCAGGGTTTGATAGAGCGCTTCCTGCGCCGGCTTTTTGAATACGTCCAGCCGCCACGGAGTGAGATTGCCGTGATCAGAAACACGGGTCGCAGCGCGCAGGATGAGGGTCAGTTCGTCATCGCTGGGGGCGGGATCGGCGAGTTGCGCCGGGCGTGGTGAGTTGCGCCGTAAAAGCAGGTCTATTGTCGGGTTCATGGTGTTTTTGTCTCGGTTGGGGAAATGAAAAACGCCACAGGACGTGGCGTTTATGTCGGGGAGAGGAAGAATCAGCTGCCGAGGTGCAACAACTGCCAGACGACGGCCAGCACGGCAATCAGCAGGGCGATGCCGCCGATAACGATGGAGATGGTCGCGCGGCGATCGCTTTCGGCGAGGCGGGTTTGCAGGTGCTGCACTTCTTTGCGCTGTTTTTCGATGTCGGCAGTCACACCCGCTTTGCCTTCGTCGGCGGCGCGCTGCGCTTTTTCCTGGGTCAGGGTGAGCTGACGTTCGAGGGCATCAATGCGGCGGGTGATTTCCGTGGTATCCACATAGGTGACGGCCAGCGGAATATGCGCCTGTTGCTGCGGCACAGCGGCGGGGGCGACATAAGACGGCGTGACCACGTCGAAATCGGGTTCATCTACCACGGCACGTACCGGTGGCGGGGCAGAAACGGGTTTCGGCGGCGGGGGCGGCGGCGGAGCGGGTTGCGCTATAGGTTGCGCCGCTGGACGCACACGGTCACGCAGCGCGGCAAGCAGGTGATCAAGGCGGCTGGCGTCGGCGGGTTTCGGCAGATAGCCGGTCGCGCCGGCATCGCGTGCTTTCTGCCGCGCTTCTTCGGAAATGTCGCCGGAATACATGATGACCGGCAAATCATGCGTTTCCGGATCAGCGCGCAGCCGTGCCAAGCCTTCGTAACCGTCCAAATCGGGCATCATGATGTCCATGAAGACGATATCTGGCAGGGTATGGCGGGAAATCCAGCTTTCACCATCGATGACGCTTTCGGCTTCAATCACGTCAATATCGTATTTGGTCAGCAATCGCTTCAAAGTGAGGCGCGCGAGACGGGAATCATCCACAATCAAGGCGGTTTTCAGCATAAAAATCAAATCCTCATCCATAAAAAAACGTTAACGCATTGTATCACCAACCACCGCATTCCCGCATAGAAACCAGCGTGTTACCGGCGACGATGAAGTGGTCCAGCAAGCGCACTTCCATCAGTGCTAACGCCGCCTCAATCTGCTTCGTCGCAGCGCGGTCGGCAGCTGATGGCTCGGTACTGCCCGCCGGATGATTATGGGCGAGGATGACGGCGGCAGCGTGATGATGCAGGGCGCTGGCAAAGAGCTCGCGCGCGGGAATATTGACCGCTCCGGCTGCGCCCGCTGCCAGACGCTCGAAGGCGATAAAACCGTGCTGCTGATTGAGGAAAAGCACGCCGAAAGATTCCAGCCCCTGCCCCTTGAATTGCAGCAGCAGAAAATTGCGCACATCGTCCGGCGAAGAAAACGACCACGAGGGATGACGCATCTCTTCCGCCATGAAACGCCGCGCCAACTCCGTAACGGCAAGAATCTCCGCCGATTTTGCCTTGCCGAGGCCGCGCAACGCCTGCAAATCGGCAGGACGACTGTTAAAGAGGCCAACCAGGCCACCACGCGCTTTCAGCAAATCTTGCGCAAAACGCAGCACATCCACGCCCTTCGCACCAGTGCGCAGCAAAATCGCCAGCAGCTCATAATCGGCCAACGCCGCCGCGCCTTTCGTCAGCAGACGCTCGCGCGGCATATCCGTTGAGAACGCATCCTCATCCATTACAATGATTTCCCTCAAAAAAACGGCAGCATTATATGACGCAGAACATCCTCATCGGCATCAGCGGTGGCATCGCCGCCTACAAAATCCCGCACCTCGTCCGCCTCCTGAAAAAACAGGGGGACAACGTCCGCATCGTCCACACCGCCCACGCCGCCCACTTCATCAGCCCGACTACCTTGCAGGCCGTCTCCGGCGAGGCGGTGCGGCACGACCTCTTTGACCCCGCTGCTGAACAGGGCATGGGGCACATCGAACTGGCGCGCTGGGCGGATGCCTACCTCATCGCCCCCGCCACCGCGAACATCCTCGGCAAACTCGCGCACGGCATCGCCGACGACCTCCTCACCACCCTCTACCTCGCGACAAACGCACACATCTACCTCGCACCGGCGATGAACTGCCACATGCTCGCCCACCCCGCCGTGCAGGCAAACCTCGCCACCCTTGCTGCCCGCGAGAAACACACCGTTATCCCCAGCGATAGCGGCGCGCAAGCCTGTGGCGACATCGGCGCGGGCCGCCTGCCCGAACCCGAAACCCTGCGTGACTGGCTCACGCCCAAGCGGGATTGGCAGGGCATCCACCTCACCATCACTGCCGGACCGACGCGCGAAGCCATTGACCCGGTGCGCTACCTCTCCAACCACAGCAGCGGCAAAATGGGTTACGCGCTGGCTGCCGCCGCTGCGCGCCGTGGCGCTGCTGTCACCCTCATCAGCGGCCCGACCGCATTGCCGACCCCGCCGGGCGTGACCCGCATCAACATCGAAAGCGCCGCAGACCTGCTTGCCGCCGCTCTCGCCCACCCTGGCGACATCTACCTCTCCGCTGCCGCCGTTGCCGACTACCGCGTCGAGCATCCCGCCACACAAAAACAAAAAAAACAGGGCGACGCCCCGCTCACCCTCACCCTCGTGCAAAATCCGGACGTCATCGCGACCATCGCCGCATTGCCGCCCGAGACACGCCCCTACACCGTGGGCTTCGCCGCCGAAACCGAAAACCTGCTCGCCTACGCCCGCGCCAAACGCGCGCGCAAAAACCTCGACCTCATCATCGCCAACGACGTGAGCGGCGATGTCTTCGGCGCAGACGACAACAGCGCGACCCTCATCAGCGCCGCGCGGGAAATCCCGCTGCCACGGCAGAGCAAAAGCGCGCTGGCAGAAAGCCTCCTTGACCACATTCGCGCCGCTTATAGCCACTTCAGAAAATAATCTGGGCGCGTTGGCGCGCTGTAACGGTACGGCCAGTATGGCGCGGAGAACTAAAAAAACCCGCATTAGCGGTTTTTTTGTCCGCAGCGGTTGCCGTCAGGCCCGCATCGCCATTGGCAGACGGCGGATGCGGCGTTGTTCGCTGCCCGGATCGGCTTGGGGCAGGTGGTCATCAAGCCGCCATTGCAACCGGGCGGTATCGACGCCGAGTTTTTGCCAGACGAGTTGCAGGTGGGCGCGGCAGTTGTGCAGGGTGTCAGCATCGGTGGCAGCGGTGAGGGTGATGCCGGTCGGGCTGTGCTGGTTCAGCTGGTAGTCGTTTTTCCACGGCAGCAGGCGGGCCAGGGTGTGGTGGCTGGTCTGCGGGTAGATTTTGATGCGGCGGGTGAGGTTTGGCGAGGGCAGGATGAAGATGTCGTCAGTGCGGCCTTCGATGGCGCGCACGCTGTCGGCGCAGTTACCGCAGGGGCAGGGTTGCGGATCGTGTTGCAGCACGTCGTCCACGCGGTAGCGCACCAGCGGCAGGGCGTGAGCGGTGAATGAGGTGATAAGCGGGATATAGTGGACGTCATCCAGCCATTCTTTTTCGATGAGGTATTTCTCTTCGCAAAGGTGCAGGCGGCCATGCGCGCAGGTGACGCCGAGCATCCCTTCCACGCCCTGATAGATGTCACCGACGGTGGCGAACTGGCGGCGCAGGGCGAGACGGTCGCGCGCGGTCATCACTTCGCCGCTGTTATAGACGCGGTTACAGCGTTCGAGTTCGAGGCGCCCTTCCATGATAAGGCTGAGGATGCGCAGGAGGACGCTGACTGGGGCGATGATGAGGTGCGGCTGCTGATGGCGCAGTTTTTGTGCGAGATAGGAGGGGTGTTCTTGCAGGTCGTAGCTCTGGATTTCGAGGGTGCTTGTTTTCAGGGTGTGGTAGGGCGCATTGTTACTGCGGAAGTACCAGGCGATGCTGGTGCCTTCCGGCAGTTCGTCCGGGTAGAGACGGGCGAGGATGGCGCCGATGCGGTCCACCCGTTCTTCGTGGCTGAGGATGTAGGCGCGGCAGCGGCCTTTGCTGCCAGCGGAGAGAAGCGGGGTGTAGTCGCGGGCAAAGTAGGCGTAGTCGCGCGAGATATCGGCACGCACGCCGAGGGCGAAGACTTCTTCGTGTCTGGCGCCGAGGGTGTTGATTTGGTCGAAGTGGCGGGTGAGATCCACCGGGTTCATCACCGGCCAGTTTTGGATGGATTCTTTGAGGCAAGACCGGTAGTAGGGGCTTTGCGGCAGGGTTTCTTTGAAAAAGCGGGTTAGCATCCGCCGCTGCCACAGTTCGAGGACGGTGCGGTCGGTGAAGCGCTGTCGGCGGTTGCGTTGCCAGGCGGCGAGGATTTCGTAGAGGTTGGCCTGTTGTGGCATGCCGGTTCCCTGTCTGGTGTTGTTTTGCTCATGTTTGCATGTTTTATGCCAAACCCGGCGGTACCGTGTTGATTTTTTTGATAATGGCTTGGTAGAAAAATGTTTACAGCAATGGCAGGCAGTGCGGCAGCAGTCTATCCGGGGTAACGAAGGTGAGCTGGTACATCGCGCTCAGTGAGTTTGCCTGGGCATGGCTGAGGTCGGTCGCGAGGATGAGGTAGTGGCTTGGTGGTAAATCAAGGCGTTTACGCAGGTTGAGGTATTTATCGAGATCGCGCCGGTATTCGCCGCTTTTGCATTCGATGATGAGCGGGGGTTTGCCTAGCGGCAGGTAGGCAACATCGAGTTCGTGTTTGTCGCCGTTCGCGAATTCGATGTGGACGCCGCGCGCGCAGGCGAAGCGGTAGTTCGCGCCGCGTTTGGCCGCCTCACTCAGCAGGTTGCCGAGGGCATACCATTCCAGCCAGCCGCCACCGAGGAATTGGCGCACGGGCTGGGCGTTTTGTAGCTGGATGTGCAGGCTGTGTTTGGCTTTGTCGTAGTGATAGCGGGCAATCAGGGTTGCGTCGTAGAGTTCGCGCACGATGGCAAGCAGGCGTTTGCTCTCCGCTGCGGCGTAGGGTTTGAGGTCGAGACGCAAGCCGTCGTGACGGTGGCGGTAGGCCCAGTTGATTTGATTGAGCAGGTTGTTGAGCAGGACGTGTTCGCTGCCAAGGAGGGCGGCGGCTTCGTCGTAGTAGCCGCGCATATCGACGGCAGCATGGTTGAAGCGGACGCGGATTTGTTTGCGCGCGAACCAGTCGGCCAGTGGCTGGTGTTGGGCGGCATTGGCGAGGCTGTTTTCTTCTTGCCAGGCGGCGTTGTGCAGCGGGTTAGCGGCAGTCTCCTCTACCCCCGCCGCTTCTTCTTCGTCATCGTCGGCAATCTCCACGCCGTAGTGTTCGGACAGTGGTTTAAGACCGCCGACGAAGCCTTGTGCGATGAAGCGGAATTTCCAGGCTCCGTCGCGACGGTAGCATTCGCCGAGGATGAGCGCGGTTTCTTGCCGCTCACCGAGGTGTTCGACCGGGCAATGCAGGGTAGCTGTGCCGTTTTCGCTGATGTCGAGGCTGAGGTGGCTGAAGCGGGAGAGTGGCGCGGCGCCGCTAAAGGCGATGGCAATGCGCTCGATGTCCGCCGGCTGACGGGTGAGGTCGAGGTGGTATTCGCTGCGGCGCTCGCCGGCATGGCAGGCGATGCTGCCGTCGTCGCTGCGCGGTTGGTTGTAGAAGATCATGTCGTGGTCGCCGCGCACGCGGCCATCGGCGGCAAGGCGGTAGGCAGCGCAATCGATCGGCTCGCTACTATCGATGCGGAGGGTGAGGCGGACTGGATCGCGGATGGGGGCATTGGCGCCGGCGGTGAGGGTCTGGGCAGGCATGGCTTTCTCGTTTAGCGCGGGGGCGGGAAGGGCTGGATTTTCGGGTTGCCGCCGCCGTCTTCGCTATGGCGGATACGGCTTTCGCCGCAGCGTTCGACCTGGTCGATGCGGATGATTTGGTGGTAGGGGATGAACGCGGTTCTGACGTTGCCAAATTCGGCGCTAAGTCTTTCCACGCGCGGGTCGATGAGGACGCCGCTTTCTTCGTGGAAGAGGAAGTCTTCGAGGCAGATGAAGCCCGCCATGTCCGCCGGGAAGACGTGGCGGACGTAGAGGTCGTAGTAGTGCCGCTCGGTTTTGAATTGCACGCGGTAGATGCTGTTTTCCCGGGTCATGCGCCGCGTTCCGCCCAGGTTTGCAGGAAGGCCTGCCAGTGCACGCCGTCTTGTTCTTCGAGGAAGGTTTCGACTTCTTCGAGGTGCTGCTGGTAGCTGTCCTGGGTGAGGTTGCCACGGATGAGTTCGAAGCGCAGATAGACGAGATAGGTATTGAGCACGTCGGTTTCGCAGTAGTCGCGGATGCCTTTGATGTCGCCGCTCGCGTAGCGGTCTTGCACGGCGGCGCCATCCATGTCGAGTTTGCCGGGGAAGCCGCAAAGTTTGGCGACGTCGTTCAGGCTGGCGCTGCTGCGCGCCTGGTAGCCGGAGAGTACGTCCATGAGGTCAAGATGCCGCCACTGGTAGCGGTTCAGGTAGTTGTTGTATTTGTAGCTGTTGTCGTTGTCGCCGTTTTCAAAGTAACGCGCAGCGGGGATGCCGTGGAAAAGGGCGCGGTAGTGCAGCACGGGCAGGTCGAAGCCGCTGCCGTTCCAACTCACGAGCGTTGGTGCGAATTTTTCGATGCCCTGGAAGAAACGCTGCACGATTTCGTATTCGCTGCTGCTTTCTTCGCCAAGCGACCACACTTTCAGACCGCTGGCGTTTTTAAGGACGACGGAAATGGCGACGATTTTGTGCAGATGATGGCGCATGAAGGTGCTGCCGCTTTCAGCAAGACGCTCGCCAGCCATGAGGCGGTAAGTATCGGCATCGCTCTGTTCGGCGGGGAGGTTGTGCAGCAGGCGATAGGCAGCGGTATCGGCGACGGTTTCGATGTCAAAGACAAGGGTGTTGTGGATGGGCATGGGGCGGTTCGCTCGGATGGGGGTTGGGCGGGATTATAGCAACGCCGTCTATGCGGTGAATTGGCTGAGGAAGCCGCTGAAGGTGTGGCAGAGCTGAGCCAATTCATGCGGCGCGTAGAAGAAGTGTCCGGCATCGACGAGGTGCAGGGTGGCGTCGTGGTCGCGGGCGTAGCGCAGCGAGTGTTCGTAGAGGATGACGTCGTCGTGCCAGCCGTGCACGATGGTGGTCGGGCTGATGCGCGGGTAGTGTTGCACGCGGTAACGCAGGCAGTAGAGGGCGGGAGCGATGAGGAAGAGTCCTTTGACTTTGTCGGGATGGGCGGCAGCGGCAAGCATCGCGGTGTAGCCGCCCATGCTGAAGCCCATCAGCACGACGGGTTCCGGCTCGGCGGCGACAAGCGCGGTCAGGCGCGCACTGCGCAGTTCCGGGTCTTCGCTGTCGGTATCGTTGATGCAGTGGGTGTCGTGACCGGCGCGCTTGGCGGTGCGCGCAAGGTGGAAGATTTCTTTGTTATGCGGGGTACCGCCGCGTCCGTGCGAGAGGATGATCTTCATGTGTATTTGATGCGTTTGTCGTTGAAGGGTTTTTCGATGATGTAGTAGGTAAGGGTGGCGTAGGCAATGAGCAGCGGCAGGAGAAACAGGGTTTTACCGCACAGATCGGTGTAGGAGGCCGGGTAAGCCAGCCCCAGTTTGGGCATCATGCGGTAGATGGCGGTGTGCGACAGGTAGAGGGAGAAGCTGAGGCCACCGAGCCAGGCGAGCAGGCGGTCGAGTCGCCGCCAGTCGGGCAGCGGTGCACGCAGGTAGAGGTAGATGAGGGCGGCGCAGAGCAGGGCCTCGATGGTCGGTTCGAGACTTTGCCGCAACCACGGCGGGCCGCGATGGGCGAAATAGGCGGTGAAAACAGCCAGGGTGAGGATGCTCGCCATGAGGCAACGCAGCGGCGGCAGCGGGGAATGCGGGCGGCGGTAGTAATAAGTGGCAAGCAGCATGCCGATGAGGAACTGGTCAAGGCGACCGATGAGCGTGAAGTAGAGGGTGAGGTGGAAATCCGGGTCGCTGCTGTTACCGGCGAGTAGTAGGCGGGTGGCGATCATCAGCAGGATGAGCAAGGCGAGGCGGCTCGCACCGTGGGTGCGGTAAGCAGCGAAAATGAAGGGAAAGAGCAGGTAGAACTGGAATTCGACGGCAACCGTCCACACGGGGCCGATCGGGAAATAGGCTTCCATGCCCCAAACGGCGACGGCAGCACCGCCGCCGGTATTCAGTTGCAGGGTGAGAAGGCGCAGGACGTCCAGCGGGGTGGAATCGCCCCGCCCCACGCTGATGGTGATGAAGACGAGCAGGGTGGTGAGCGGGAAGATGCGCAGGATGCGGTTATAGATAAACGGCAGGTAGCGGATGGGACGGGCGCTGTTCAAACCAATGAGGCAGAAGAGGAAGCCGCTCAACACGAGGAAGAGGCTGACGCCAACCTGTCCGTTATCTACCCACAGTTTGAGGATTTCTACCGGATCGGTGAGGTCGTTGCCGGCACGGGGAAAATCACCGGCGAAACTCAGGTGGAAAACAAATACCCACAGGCTGGCGGTGAGGCGCAGGTGATCAAGGCGCGAGAAATAAGCAAGGTTGGCGGATTTCATGACCCGTGCGTGGTGTATTTGACCCGTCTGGCGGCGAAGGGTTTTTCGATGGTGTAGTAGGTAAGGCAGGCGTAGGCAATGGTAACGGCGATGATCACCGCACTGCGTTGCAGCATTTCCGTCAGGCTTTGCGGATAGCTCATGCCGAAGCGCTTCAGGGCGAGGAAGGTCACGGGCAGGTGGAAAAGGTAGAGCGAGAAACTGAGACCACCGAGCCAGGCCAGCAGGCGGTCCAACCACGGCCAGTTCGGGAAGGGAAAACGCAGGTAACCAATGATGACGGCGCTCCACAGCACGGCTTCGACGGGGAAGCTGAAGGCAGCGCCGAACCAGCTTTCATGCCGCTGCGCAAAGAGGTAGCTGAAAGCGTAGAAAAGGACGACGGCGGCAAGCATCAGCGGTAGCACACGGGCGGGGCGCGCGTCGCCACTGCGCAGGTAGTAGATACCGGCGAGGATACCGATGACGAACTGATCAAGACGGCCGGTGATGGTGTGGTAGAGGTTGTAGAAGATGTGCGGGTTGTTGTTTCCGATGATGAGGAGGCGGGTGGTGATCATCAGCAGGATGAGGCCGAGCGCCCAGCGGATACCTTTGTCGCGGATAAAGCCGATGATAAGCGGGAAAAGCAGGTAGAACTGGAATTCGACGGCAATCGTCCAGATGGGGCCGGAAGGAAAGGCATCGCTGTGCCCCCAGCCTGTCCACGGGTGCCCGGTGTTCAGTTGCAGGGTAAGGAGGCGCAGGATGTCCATCGGTGTCGATTCGGCGCGGTTGACGGTGATGATGAGGAAGAGGAAAAACGTGGTGAGCGGGATGATGCGCAGGATGCGGTTATAGACAAAAGGCAGATAGCGCACCGGTTTGCGCCCGCCGTCGGCAATCAGGCTGAAAAGGAAGCCGCTCAACACGAGAAAGAGGCTGACGCCGCTGGAGCCGTTCTGTATCCACAGCTTGGCGAGATCTTTTGGGTTCATCCACTCGCCGTGGAAGACGAGCGGGCTGTCCGGGCCGAGGAAATGGAAGACGAAGACCAGGACGAAGGCGAAGAAACGCAGGTGGTCCAGGCGGGCGATGTAGCGGATGTTTTGTGATTGCATGTGGTGTCCTTATGTCTCAGGCGCGTCGTTGCTTGCCGAGTTTGTCGAGGGTGGCGTTGATGTATTTGTAGCTGTCGGCGGCGCCGAATTGTTTGGCGAGTTCGACGGCTTCGTTGATGGTCACGGTCGGGTGGATGTCCGGACGCTCGTCGATTTCGTAAACACCGATCCAGAGGATGGCGCGCTCGACGGGGTCAAGTAGCGAGACTTTGCGGTTGTTCACGGTGGCGAGGCGGTTGCCGAGCTCTTCGCGGTGCGTGGTGATGTAGGTGTAGGCAGCGGCGAAGTAGTCTTCGTCGATTTCGCGCGCTTTCGGGTCTTCCATGCGGTTCATGCGCACATGGTGGGGCGGGTCGCCAGTGATTTGCCATTGGTAGAGGGTTTGCAGGAGCAGGCGGCGGGCGCGGCTGCGTTGTTCGATGGCGCGGCGGCGCAGGTTGGGCACTTTGCTAGGCGCGATCGGGGCGGCATGGTCTGCGTCAGGCGCAACGCTATCGGCTGCGGGGGCGGTATCGTCAGCGGCATAAGCGGCACTGTTAGTGACTGGAACGGCATCATCAGCGCTGGGGACAAGGTCGAGTTTCATCAGGATGTCGGTCTGCGCGTCGCTACCGAGGGTGAAGGTGTGGCTGGCAAAGGCGGTGAAGCCGTGTTTTTGGTAGAACTGCAAGGCGCTGCGGTTATGTTCCCACACGCCGAGCCAGAGGTAGGGGGCGCCCTGTTGTTCGGCATCATGACGCGCCTGCCGGTAGAGTGCGGCACCGACACCTTGACCGTGGTGGGCGGAGAGGACGTAGATGCGCTCGATTTCCAGCGCCTGCGGGTCTTGCGGCTCGCTTTGTGCCGCGCCGGTGTTGGTTTTGAGGTAGCCGAGGACGTTGCCGTCGTCGTCTTCGGCGAAGTAGAAGCGGCTTTCGGGGTTCACGAGTTCTTGCGCGAGGCGGGAGGCCGAGAGGTTGTGTTCGAGATAGTGCGCCATGTCGGCTTCGCTGTTGTCGGCGGCGAAGGTTTCGTGGAAGGTGGTGCGACTGATGCTTTGCAGTTGGTCGAGGTCGGCGAGGGTCAGTTGGCGGATGTGCATGGTTGTCTCGGGTTGGGGGATTAGAGTGGAGTGTGCTGGCGTCCAGCGGCGTCGAAGTTGGCCGGCTCAAGCCAACGCTCGAAGCGGGCGCGTTGTGCCGGCCATTCGTTATCGAGCAGCGAATACCAGGCAGTGTCACGGTTGCGACCTTTGTAAACGACGGCCTGGCGGAAGGTGCCTTCGTAGGTGAAGCCGAGGCGTTCGGCGGCGCGGCGGCTGGGCGCGTTCAGGCTGTCGCATTTCCATTCGTAGCGGCGGTAGTGCAGTTCGTCAAAGACGTAGTGCATCAGCAGGTATTGCGCTTCGGTGGCAAGGCGCGAGCGTTTGAGGGCGTCGCCATAGCAGACCCAGCCCACTTCGATGACGCGGTTGGCCGGGTCAATGCGCATCAGGGCCAGGGTGCCCAGCGCGGTGCCGCTTGTGGCGTCACAGATGGCGAGGTGGTAGGGGTCATTGGATGCGGCCATGCGCTGCATGTGGGCATCATGCGCGGCGCGGTCGGGTGCGGGGTCAATGCTGAGGTAGGTGAAGTTCGCTGGCGGCGCGGCGGGGCCATAGACGGCATAAAGATCGTCACCGTGGCGGGCGGGATCAAGTTTTTCGAGGCGGCAGTAGCGGCCATGCAGGGTGGTGATGGCCGGACGTGCGCCAGGGGTGTAACCGGGCAGGGCGTCGCCGATGGGTTGGTGATGTTGGTTGGTGGGCATGGTTCTGTCGATGGGTACTGGTTAGCAGCGACGCGTTAGGTGTGCGGGGGCGTGTTAAAGATCAGGGTTATGGTGGGATCAGGCGGGGGAACCGCATGAGGGGTCGGTGGTGTGGTGGGCTAATGCCCACCTGCAGTTCGGGCAGCCGCCAAGCGAGGTTGTTACCGGGCTCGCCAGGCGGGGTGATGGCGCGGTTTAGCCGATTTGGCGCAGCAGGCTGACCATTTCGATGGCGACCAGGGCCGCTTCGGCGCCTTTGTTACCGGCTTTGGTACCGGCGCGTTCGACGGCCTGTTCGATGTTGTTGGTGGTGAGGACGCCGTTGATGACGGGGATGTCGTGTTTGAGGGCGACGCTACTGAGTGCTTTGGCGCTTTCGCCGATAACGATGTCGAAGTGTGCGGTCGCGCCTTTGATGACGGCACCGAGGGCGATGATGGCGTCGTAGCGACCGGTTGCGGCGAGACGCTGCGCAGCGATGCCGAGTTCGAGCGCGCCGGGGACGTAGGCGACGTCGATGTTGGTGAGTTCGGTGCCGTGGCGTTTCAGGGCGTCGATGGCGCCGGCTTCGAGTTTGTTGACGATGAAGTCGTTGAAGCGCGAGCAGATGATGGCGTAGCGCGCGCTGTCGAGGATGTAGTCGCCTTCAAGGCGATTGACGTCGTTAGAGGTCATGGTGTTTTCCTTGTGGGTTTGTTAAGGGGGGAAATCCGCGTAGTTGTCTCGCTTGGCGGCTTCTCAGGTTTATTCGCTGAGGTATTCGCTCACTTCGAGCTGGTAGCCGGAGATGCCGGTGAGTTTGTACGGCGCCGAGAGCAGGCGCATTTTACCGACACCCTGGTCGATGAGGATTTGTGCGCCGATGCCGTAGGTACGCAGGTCTTGTTCTTGCGGACGTTTCGGTGGCGGGTTGTTGTGGGTGAAGGCGACCATGCGGCTCAATATGTCGTTGTTGTTTTCGGCTTCGTCGAGGACGACGATGATGCCGTCCGGTTCTTGCGCGAGGCGTTGCAGCGCGCTTTGCAGGCTATGGGTGCGTTCGCTGAGGCGGGCATGGAAGAGGTCGCCGAGGGTGTTTTGCACGTGAACGCGGACGAAGGTCGGGCGCGCCGCCTGGATTTTGCCTTTGCTCAGGGCGTAGTGCAGGCGGTCGTTGTCGTAGATGTTCTGGTAGGCGGTGAGGGTGAAGGTGCCATATTCGGTCGGCAGTTCGCATTGGGCGATGCGGGCAATGGTTTGTTCGCGTTCGAGGCGGTAGGCGATGAGGTCGGCGATGGTGCCGATTTTGATGTTGTGTTCGGCGGCGAAGGTTTCGAGTTCGGGGCGGCGCGCCATCGAGCCGTCTTCTTTGAGGATTTCGACGATAACGGCGGCAGGTTCGAGGCCGGCCAGGCGAGCCAGGTCGGTGCTGGCTTCGGTGTGCCCGGCGCGGACAAGGACACCGCCTTCACGCGCGACGATGGGGAAGATGTGTCCGGGCTGGACAAGGTCTTCGGGGCGGGCGTTTTTAGCGGTCGCGGCGTGAATGGTGCGGGCACGGTCGGCAGCGCTGATGCCGGTGGTCACGCCTTCGGCGGCTTCGATCGAGACGGTGAAGGCGGTGTGGTACGGCGAGGTGTTGTGCCGCGATTGCGGCCAGAGGTTAAGCTGGTCGTTGCGCGCCTGGGTGATGGTGAGGCAGACGAGGCCGCGCCCGTATTTGGTCATGAAGTTGATGGCCTCGGGGGTGATGTGTTCGGCGGCCATGATGAGGTCGCCTTCGTTCTCGCGGTCTTCGTCGTCCATGAGGATGACCATTTTGCCGGCGCGCAGGTCGTCGATGATTTCTTGGGTGCTGTTCAGGGGCATTTTAGTATCCGTGTTGGCGTAGGGTGTCGAGGGTGAGGCCGCTTTCTTGCGGGGCATGCAGCAGGCGTTCGAGGTAGCGGGCGATGAGGTCCACTTCGAGGTTGACGTGTGCACCGGGGCGCAGGTCGGCAAGGGTGGTACGCGCCTGGGTGTGCGGCACGATGTTGACGTGGAAGGTGTCGCCGTCCACGCCGTTGACGGTGAGGCTGATGCCGTCCACGGTGATGGAGCCTTTCGCCGCGATGTAGCGCATCAGCGCGCGCGGCGCGGCAATGGTGAGGCGCTCGCTGCGCGCTTCGGGGATGCGGTCAATGAGTTCGCCGACACCGTCCACATGGCCGCTGACGAGGTGGCCGCCCAGCGGGGTGGCGAGTGTCAGGGCGCGTTCGAGGTTGACGGCGGCGCCGGGGGTAAGATCGCCGAGGGTGGTAAGACGCAGGGTTTCAGCGGAGACATCGGCGCTGAACCAGTCCGCGCCGAGGGCGGTGGCGGTGAGGCAGACGCCGTTCACGGCGATGCTGTCGCCCAGGGCGCAGCGGGCAAAATCGAATGCCTGGGAAGCGATGGTGAGGGTGCTGTCGTCGCCGTGCGTGTCGCAGGCGCGCAGGGTGCCAGTGGTTTCTATGATGCCTGTGAACATGGGTTTTCCGGGGTAAGGGTGAGGCGCAGGTCGGTGCCTAGCGGGGTGGTATCGGTGATGGTGTACTGCATTTTAGCAGATAGGTCTGTAAGCGGCGGCAGCGCGGCCAGCGGGCGGGCATCCGGCCCGAGCAGGCAGGGCGCGAGGTAGTAGAGGATTTCATCGACTAGTTGCGCGCGCAGAAAGGCGCCCGCCAGCCCTGCCCCGGCTTCGACGAGGGCGTTGTTGATGCCGCGTCGCCCCAGTTCGTCAAGCAGGGCGGCAAGTGAGATGTGGCCGTCGGCAAGCGGCAAGCGCAGCAGTTCGGCATGAGCGGGGTAGGCAGGGGCTGGCGCGACTTCGCCACAAGCGATGAGGATGGGCGTGGGTTCGCTGAAGACGGCGGCATCAGGCGGGGTTTGCAGGCGGCTGTCGATGATGACGCGCAGCGGCTGGCGGCTGGGCCGGTCAGTGGGATAACGCGCCGTGAGACGGGCGTTATCGGCGATGATGCTACCGGTACCAGCGATGATGGCGTCGGCAGCGAGGCGGTGCTGGTGCGCGTCCAGCCGTGCCGCTTCGCCGGTGATCCATTGGCTGTCGCCATTTGCCAGCGCGGTGCGGCCATCAAGCGAGGCGGCGAGTTTCAGGGTGACGAAGGGGCGGCCTGTGCTGATGCGGCGGAAGAAGCCGCGATTGAGGGCGGTGGCTTCGGCCTGGCACACGTTTTCGCTAACGGCGATGCCAGCGGCGCGCAGGCGGGCGACGCCTTGACCGGCCACAAGCGGATTAGGATCTCGGCAGGCGACGACGGCGCGGGCGATACCGGCGGCGATGAGCGCGTCAGCGCAGGGCGGGGTGCGGCCATGATGCGCGCAGGGTTCGAGGGTGATGTAGGCGGTGGCGCCACTGGCCGCGTCGCCCGCTGCGCGCAGGGCGTGTGCTTCGGCGTGCGGCTCGCCGGCATATTGGTGCCAGCCTTCGCCGACGGCAACGTCGTTTTTGACGAGGACGCAGCCGACGCGCGGATTGGGGGCGGTGGTGTAGAGGCCGCGCCGCGCGAGGTCAAGCGCGCGCCGCATCCAGTAGGTATCGTCGTGCATGGCGGCTAGTCTTGCCGCAGTTCGGCGATGGTGTTGATGAAGGCTTCGACGTCCTGAAAGCTGAGGTACACCGAGGCGAAGCGGATGTAGGCGACATGATCGATGTCCTTCAGCCCCTGCATGACCCAGTCGCCGAGGCGGCGTGAGGGGATTTCCCGCTCGCCGCCGATACGCAGGCGGTTTTCGATGTCGTCAATAAGACGGTTGATTTTATCGACGCTGACCGGACGCTTTTCGATGGCGCGCAGGAGACCGTTGCGCAGTTTTTCTGCCGAGAAGGCCTGCCGCTCGCCGTTCTGCTTGATCACCATCGGCAGCGAAATTTCCGCTGTTTCGTAGGTGGTGAAGCGGGTGGTGCAATCGGGGTTGATGCACTCGCGCCGGCGGCGGATTTTGCTGCCGTCGGCGATAAGGCGAGAATCGACGACGCGGGTGTCGGGCTGATGGCAGATGGGGCAATGCAAGGCACGCCCCCGTTAGCGGTACACCGGAAATTCAGCGCAGAGGCGGCTGACTTTTTCGCGCACGGCGAGGATAGTTTCCTCGTTGTCAATGTCATCCAGGATGTCGCAGATCCAGGTGGCAACCTGCTTCGCTTCGGCCTGCTTGAAGCCGCGCGTGGTAATGGCCGGTGTGCCGATGCGGATACCGCTGGTGACGAAGGGGGATTGCGGATCATCCGGCACGGCGTTTTTGTTGACGGTGATATGTGCGCGCGACAGGGCAGCGTCGGCGGCGCGACCGGTGATATTTTTGCTGACGAGGTTGAGCAGCATCAGGTGGTTCTTGGTGCCACCCGAAACGATATCGTAGCCGCGGGCAAGGAATACTTTGACCATCGCCTTGGCGTTATCCAGCACCTGTTCCTGGTATTTGGTGAAAGACGGATCCAGCGCTTCGAGGAAGGCGACTGCTTTCGCCGCGATCACCTGCATCAGCGGACCGCCCTGCACACCGGGGAAAATGGCGGAATTGAGCTTCTTCTCCAGCTCTTCATTGGCGCGGGCGAGAATGAGGCCGCCGCGCGGGCCACGCAGGGTTTTGTGCGTGGTGGAGGTAACGACGTCAGCAATCGGCACCGGGTTCGGATACAGCCCGGCGGCGACCAGTCCGGCGACGTGTGCCATATCGACCAGCAGATAAGCGCCGACGCTGTCGGCAATCTCGCGGAAACGTTGGAAATCAAGAACCTGAGAATAGGCGGAAAAGCCGGCGATGATCATCTTTGGCTTGTGTTCTGTGGCCATACGCTGCAGCGCGTCGTAATCAATCAGGCCGGTTTTCAGGTCAAGGCCGTAGTGAATGGCGTTGTACAGTCTGCCGGAAAAGCTGACCGGCGAGCCGTGCGTCAAATGGCCGCCGTGGCCAAGATCCATGCCGAGTACCGTGTCGCCCGCGTTCAGCAGGGCGAGGAAGACAGCGGCGTTTGCCTGCGAACCGGAGTGCGGCTGCACATTGGCATAATCCGCGCCGAAGAGCATCTTGGCGCGCTCGATGGCAAGCGTTTCGACGACATCAACATGCTCACAGCCGCCGTAATAACGCTTGCCGGGGTAACCCTCGGCGTACTTGTTGGTTAAACAAGTGCCTTGCGCTTCCATCACACGCGGGCTGGCATAGTTTTCCGAAGCAATCAGCTCAATATGCGTTTCCTGCCGCAGGGCTTCGGCGGCAATCGCGGCCGCCAGTTCGTCATCAAAGCCCGTGATGGTCATTTCTTTATTAAACATGATAAAAATATTACAAATGGGGAAGGCGGCCTATGGTACTGCCTCAAGGTAACAAGGGCAACACGCGACACTGGCACGGAAAAATGCGACAAACCCCACTTGATTGCGGCATTTCTGCCCCCTACACTCGCCACCCTCAAAACCAGACGGAGACCCCAAACATGCTCAAAAAGACCCTTCTCGCCGCCCTCTTCGCCGTGCCTGCCCTCAGCGCCTGGGCGGAGACCTACCTGATTGACGTGCGCAGCCCGGCCGAATACGCCGAAGCTCATGCCGACGGTGCCATCAACATTCCGGTGGAAGACGTAGCGGCAAAAATCAGCGAAGTGACCGCTGACAAAGACGCCGATATTTACGTGTACTGCCGCAGCGGCCGCCGTGCCGGTGTCGCCCAGGAAACATTGAGCGGCCTCGGCTACAAAAAAGTCACCAACCTCGGCACCCTGGCTAATGCACAAGCCTTTGTTGCCAAACAGCAGGCGGAAAAAGCGACGCCATAAAGCGGCAAGTAGAGAAACAAAAACGGCGGGCAACCGCCGTTTTTTATTGCCGCCCTTATAATAAAGACACAAACACCACTGAAAGGAATCCCAATGCCACACCCCCTTCTCATCCTTGATGGCGGCATGGGCCGCGAACTGCTGCGCCGGGGCGCGCCCTTTGCCCAGCCACAATGGTCAGCGCTCGCGCTGATGCAGCAACCGTCCGCCGTTGCCGACGTGCATCGTGCCTACATCGAGACCGGTGCCGACATCATTACCACTAACAGCTACGCCCTCGTCCCCTTCCATATCGGCGAAGACGATTTCCGCACCCAGGGCAACAAACTCGCCCGCCTCGCCGGAGAACTGGCACAGCAAGCCGTCAGGGACAGCGGCAAAAAAGTGCGCGTCGCCGCCTCTTTGCCACCACTATTCGGCTCCTACCGCCCCGACCTGTTTGACGCCGCACAGGCTCCGGCCATCGCCCGCCCGCTTATTGACGGACAAGCCCCCTATGCCGACCTGTGGCTGGCCGAAACCCAAAGCAGCACTGCTGAAGTCCGCGCCCTGCATGCGCTGGCACCGCACGATCGCCCCTTCTGGGCCTCCTTCACCCTCGACGACGAACACCCTGCCAAACCGCCGCGCCTGCGCAGCGGTGAAGGCATCGCTGATGCCGTTGCCACCGTCATTGACCTCAGTGCCGACGCCCTGCTCTTCAATTGCAGCCACCCCGAAATCATGGCGGACGCCATCGCGGTGGCCCGCGCCGCGCTGGACGCAGCAGACAGCACCTTGCGCCTCGGCGTCTATGCCAACGCATTCTGCGCCCATGACGCTGACGAAGCCGCCCTGCCCGCCAATGACGGCCTGGATGACATCCGCACCGACCTCAGCCCCGCCGCCTACCTCGCCCTTGCCCAAGCTTGGCGTGCCGCCGGAGCGGACATCATCGGCGGTTGCTGCGGTATCGGCCCCGAACATATTGCTGCCCTCGCCGCCTGGCGCGACAGCGAAACCCTCCCCAAGTAACCGCAACATAAGGAAAAAACCATGAGCATCTTCAGCAAACTCTTTGGCCGCAGCGACGATCCGGGCGCCATCCGCCGCCAGATTGAACAGGCCCGCGCACAAAACGACGACGCCACCGTGCGCCGCCTGCTGGAAAGCCTTGCCAAAACCGGCGACGCGAGCGCCCAACGCGAATTGGGCGATGCCTACCTGGTCGCTACTGCCTACGATAACGCCCGCGTCTGGCTGGAAAAAGCCGCCGCCCAAGGGGATGCCGAAGCACAGCACCAACTTGGCAACCTCTACCTGCGTGGGCAGGGCGTGCCGCAAAACAGCACAACCGCACACGAGTGGCAAGAAAAAGCCGCCGCCCAGGGTTACGCCGCCGCACAAACCCTGCTCGGCAGCTACTACGCCACCGGCGACGGCGTCGCGCAGGACTACGAGAAAGCGCGGCAGTGGTGGGAAAAAGCCGCCGCCCAACACGATGCGGAAGCACAATATCAGCTCGGCCTCCTCTACTTCGGCGGCCTCGGCATCGCGCAGGACTACACCGTTGCACGCGAATGGTGCGAACAAGCCGCCGCGCAAGGCAACGCCGCCGCACAAAACCTGCTAGGCCGGCTCTATAGCGGCGGCCTTGGCGTCACGCAAGACCACGCCAAAGCACGCGACTGGTACACCCAGGCGGCCGAACGCGGCAATGCCGAAGCACAAAGCATCCTCGCCCTCTACTACTACAACGGCGAAGGTGGCGAACAAAATCTCGATAAAGCGCGCACCTGGTTTGAAAAAGCCGCCGCCCAGGGCGACAGCGACGCCCTACGCAACCTCGGCATCATCTACGCCGAAGGCGAAGGCGTCGCGCAGGACTACAAAAAAGCCTACGACTACTGGAAGCAGGCCGCCGCCCAGGGCGATACCGCTGCCCAAAACGGCCTCGCCCAGCTCTACCACGACGGCCTCGGCGTCACCCAGGATTTCGCCCAAGCCTACCAATGGTGGAAAACCGCCGCCGAACAGGACAACGCCAACGCGCAAAACCACCTCGCCATCTGCTACCTGCAAGGCGAAGGCGTGAACAAAGACAGCAAAAAAGCCTGCGAATGGTTTGAAAAAGCCGCCCTGCACGGACACGTCGTCGCCCAATACGGCCTCGGCATCCTCTACGGCCACAGCGAAGAACTCGACCTGCCGCCGCAACCCGCCACTGCCCTGCTCTGGCTGGAGAAAGCCGC
Organism: Cardiobacterium sp. Marseille-Q4385; assembly: GCF_916618745.1. GTDB lineage: Bacteria > Pseudomonadota > Gammaproteobacteria > Cardiobacteriales > Cardiobacteriaceae > Cardiobacterium. The sequence continues at coordinate 1,344,972 of NZ_OU745373.1, read as the reverse complement.
CAGCGCAGGCCATAGCGGCGCGCAAAATGCCCTCGGCATCCGCTACGCGCGCGGTATTGACGTCAACCAGGACTACGGCAAAGCCCGCGCCTACTGGGAACAATCCGCCGCCGGAGGCGACCCCGAAGCGCAAACCAACCTCGGCATCCTCTACCGCGAAGGCCTCGGCGTGACGCTAGACCCTGACACTGCGAAAAGCTGGTTCGAAAAAGCCGCAGCGCAAGGCTTTGCCGCTGCGCAGGAAGCGCTGCAAGCCCTGAGCTGAAAACCGGTAGCCGAGCCTGCGCCGCCACCCCTTTCCACAGACATTGCCACACTCACTGTGAAAAATGTGCCGCACTGTGGCGGAATGGGGTGGCAAAACCACCGCAAAAAACGAGGAAGCGGGTATAATTACCATCCGTTAAAAATAACAAAGGACCTTTCATGAAGCGACTCCTCGCCGCATTCCTCCTCCTCGCTCACGCCCCTTTTGCCGCCGCCCTCGTCCCGATCAGCGGTGACTGGCAGTGCCAGACCATCAGCTACCAGCAATACGGTAACAACTACCTGGTGTTTATCGACAACACCCGCTGGCAGCACAGAGAAGACGGCACCCTGCACGGCGAAGGTACCCTCGAAGTGCGTATCCACAGCAAAGACACACCGCCCGCCCGCCTGCACTTCATCTACGCCTCAGACGGCAACTGGCAGCGCCGCGATGACACCATCCTGATCGAAAGCATCAAGCCGCGCCTGACCACTGCGCCCAAGACCGAGGCGGCACTGCGTCCGGCAGCGGAAAGCATCGCCCGCGACGTCAACAGCAAACCGCAGCAAACCGTAGCCTCCAACATCATCTTCCTGAACGCGCAACAGCTCATACTCGAAGACCGCGAAAGCCACGACCTCACCCGCTGCCGCCGCTGATGCAACCCACCCCGAACCGCCGCCTGACCAACGGCGGTTTTTTTGTGCCCGCATTTGGCTGGCCACCGAATGCCGCATCCCCATCCGCCTATAATGCGCACCCATCACTACCATCCCACCAACCCCATGCCCACTCCCGCCAACCGCCGTATCCGCCTGCGCTACTACCTGCACCGCAAACTGCGCCAATCCTCGCGCATCTCGCGCAAAAGCCTGGAATTTACCTGCCTGCTCATCGGGGCCGTGCTGGTTGCGCTGGCCTCGCTCACCTTCGCCGCCCTCGCCGACTGGGCGCTGGAAGCCAATGCCTGGTGGGCGGGACACTGGCCGCTTCTGTCATGGTTCGTGCTGCCGCTCGGCCTCGTCGCCCTGGTGCATCTCACCCGCAAACACGCGCCCTACGTCGCCGGTAGCGGCATCCCGCAAGTCATCGCCGCCATCAGCCTACCGTACAGCATGGATAAAGGACGGCTGGTGGCACTGCGGCAAACCCTGTGGAAAATCCCGCTGACCTTCCTCGCCATGTTCATCGGTGCCTCCGTTGGGCGCGAAGGGCCATCAGTGCAGGTCGGCGCAGCGGTAATGCTCGCCTGGGGCGCCTATTGCCGCCGCCACCGCCTCGCCTTCGGCGGTTTCAGTGCCAACGAACTGATGGCGACCGGCGCGGCAGGCGGTCTCGCTGCCGCCTTCAACGCACCGCTTGCCGGCATCATCTTCGCCATCGAAGAACTGGGACGCGGCCTGCACCTGCAATGGCAGCGGCGCGTGCTTCTCGGCGTGCTTGCCGCCGGCTTCATCCTCGTCGCCATCAAGGGCAACAACCCCTACTTCCCGCGTTATAACGGCACGGGCAACGCGCCCCTAACCTGGATCATCATCTGCGGCTTGGCCTGCGGCGTCGCAGGTGGCATCTTCGCCCGCTTGCTCGCCAAAGGACTGACGGGTTACGTCCCCGCCCTGCTGCGTGCACCGCTACGCCGCCACCCGCTCACGGTCGCTTTCGTCCTCGGCCTGCTGCTCGCAGCCCTCGGCACATACAGCCACGGCCAGACCTATGGTACCGGCTACCACACTGTCGCCAACGCCCTGAACGGTATCACCCTCGAACCTGCCGGCACAGGACCTGCAAAACTGGGGGCGACCGTCATCACCTACTGGACTGGTATTCCGGGCGGCATCTTCACCCCCGCGCTCAGTACCGGCGCGGGGATCGGCAGCGGCCTGTGGGCACTGTCCGACGGCACGGTCGAACAGGGTCTCATCGCCCTGCTCTGCACCGCCGCCTTCCTCGCCGCCGCGACACAATCACCCGTGACCGCCAGCGTGGTGGTCATGGAAATGACCGGCAGCCAGCCGCTGCTAATCTGGCTGCTGATGGCAAGCCTCATCGCCTCATGGCTGTCACAACAAATCCAGCCCAAGCCGTTCTACCACTATTCCGCTGCCCGCTGGCGGGAGCGGATGCTGGCCGATGCGGACAACGCCCGCCTCACTCGTCCCCAGCATCACAGCGGCGGATGAGTACCGCGATGACGGGATAAAGACCGTCCGGCAGGCCGGGAGAAAAACATTTACAACACCAGACCGCTTCGCTACCATGCGCCGCCAATTTCCCTGGCCCACAACGGATGGTAAAAAACATGAAAGAATACAAGGCTAAAACCCACTATACCCCCGCTAAAAACGAAGAATACATGAGCGATGCCCAGTTGGCTTACTTCACCCAAATACTTGAAGCCTGGAAGGCAGATATTCTTTCTGACAGCGACCGCACCAAAGAACACCTGCGTGACGACCGCTCCCCCACCGCTGACCTCAACGACCGCGCCACACAGGAAGAAGAATTTTCCCTGGAACTGCGCACCCGTGACCGTGAACGCAAACTGCTGCGCAAAATCGACAACGCCCTGGAACGCATCGCCCGCAAAGATTTCGGCTGGTGCGAACGCTGCGGCGAAGAAATCGGCCTGCGCCGCCTGGAAGCCCGCCCCACTGCCGAACTGTGCATTGACTGCAAAGAAATCGCCGAACGGCAGGAACGCAACTTCCACGAAGCGCATTAATTGCCGCTTATCGCCAAAGCCCGCTGCTGCGGGCTTTTTTTATGTCCGCACTCCGCTGCCGTTTTGCCATGGTTCTCTACAGCCTGATGAGCGGGAGCCTTTACATCACCAAAAAATCATCTCCCCCGCTTACGGGGGCTCGCTGAACCCATGCTTCAGCGCGAGAACGTTAGGGTGGAGGAGTAATACCAAAATCCTTCGTACACGACAAAAGAGAGCCCTTCCCCATGAAGGACGAATGGAGGTATCCGTTCATGTCCGCCAGGCGAGGCCGCCGTTGTCATTGAAGCGAGTGAGACCCTCGGTCCGGATCTTGCCGGTTTGCAGGGAGATGCCGCCAAGCGGGATAGTTACGCGGTTTTGCTTTTTCAGATGCATTCAAGCAATTGCGCGAACTGGTCGATAAGGTAATCGGCGCGGGTCGCTGGGTTGTCGTGCAGGCGGCGGGTGTCGGCGTAGCCGAAGGTAACAGCGGCGACGGGGCAGCCTGCCGCTTTGCCGGCGAGGATGTCGTTAGCGGAATCACCGACCATGAGCATCTGCGCCGGGACGACCCCAAGCGCTTCAGCAGCGGTAATAAGCGGCAGCGGTGCGGGTTTTTTTTCGGGCAGGGTGTCGCCGCCGTAGATGAGGGCGAAGTGTTCGGCGATATGAAGGTCGGCGAGGAGGCGACGGGCGAGGGCTTCGTTTTTGTTGGTGATGACGGCGAGCGGCAGCTTGCGTGCGCGCAGGGTGGCGAGGGTCGTGGCGACGCCATCGTAGAGGCGGCTTGCCACGCAGAGGTGGTCGCGGTAGTAGTCGGTGAAGTATTGGTAGGCGGCGGCGTGCTGCGCAGCGGGGGCGTCACCCTCGCGCGCATCGAGCAGGAGGCGGTGCACGAGGCGCGGGATGCCGTCGCCGACGTAGCTTTCAATGCGGGGAACAGGCAGCGGGGCAAGCCCACTGGCAACGCGGGTGGCGTTGGCGGCGGCGGCAAGGTCGGGTAGGGTGTCGCAGAGGGTGCCATCGAGATCGAAGGCAAGGGCGTGGATGGTCATGGTGTTCTCCGCTGGGTTTGTGGTGTTGTTGGCACTTCTCCCCCGCAAGCGGCAGGGCGGTCATGTTTAGCTAACCCTCTGTCATCATAATTATCTGCGATACCGCTGTTTGCCCTCGCCCCAGCCTTTTCTTGATTCGCAAGCGACAGAGGGGGAGGTTCGTGCAACGTCAGGATTTTTATTCGATAAACAGCAGTAATTAGAGGGAGTCGGCAGCCCGCAAGCGGGGGGAGGATTTTTTGTAAATGCAGGAACCGGTGGTTACGGCGTATCCGTGTGCTGTATCTGGATGTCGTAATGGCGCTGCCAGTTGCTTTGCGGGGCGAGGCGGATGATGCCCAGTTTGTGTTCAAGTTCGCCGTCGTAGTCGGCGCAGTCCATCACCCCCGCCCAGGGTTCGATGCAGATGAAGGGGGCTTCTTTGTCCGCCGGGGTCCAGATACCGAGGTAGGGCAGGTCGGGATAGCTGATGTTGAGGGCGGGTGTGGGACGCGTGCCGTGCAGGCGGATGGTGGTCGCTGCCGGGGTGTGGTAGATGAGGGCGTCATTGGCAAAAGCGGCGTAGTCAAGCGCGAGGTGGCGTTCGCCGGGATGCGGGGTGGGGTCAAGCAGGCCGTCGCGCCAGCCGAGGCGAGAGAAATTGGCGCTTTCTATCTGGATGTGGTGGTCGGCAAAGGTTTCGCCGTCGGTCAGCGGCAGGGCAAAGGCGGGGTGGCCGCCGATGGAGAAGAGCAGGTCTTCTTGTTCAGCCGGGTTGTGCACCTGCCAGCCGACGCGCAGGGTGTCGCCCAGCAGGGTATAGCTGAGGTCGAGGGTGAAGGCGAAGGGGTAGTGTTCAGCGCTTTCGCCGTCGTCTTCGAGGCGGAAGCTGATGTGGTGTTCGTCGTGGTCAAGCAGGCTGAAGTCACGATCGCGTGCGAAGCCGTGCTGCGGCAGGGTGTAGCTGTGGCCGCGATAGCGGTATTCGCCGTTTTTCAGTTTGCCGACGATGGGAAAGAGGATGGGCGCGCGGCGTTTCCAGTAGCGCGCATCGCCCTGCCAGAGGTATTCGCGCCCGCCGCTGACGAGGGATTGCAGCTCGGCACCGTGGTTTGAGACGGTAATGGCGAGGTGTTCGTTTTCCAGTCGGTACATGGGAATCTCCCGGTATTGCGTTGCCGCGAAGTATAGTGTTTACGCGGTGTGTTGGGAATTGGTGGGACTGGTCGGGATTTTTTTTTGTTAATATCCCGCTTCATCGCGCGATAGATAGCGCTTGTTTTGAGGTTTTTTATGCGTTCTTTTGATAAATCGGCGTTTTGGGCGACAGGGTTGATGTTGTTCGCGCTGTTTTTTGGTGCCGGAAATCTGATTTTTCCGGCGATGTTGGGGCAGCAGGCGGGGGAACACGTCTTTGCCGCCATGTTCGGCTTTCTCCTGACCGGGGTCGGCCTGCCGCTGCTCGGCATTATTTCTGTCGGCTATGCCGGGGTGCGTGATGCGCAGTCGCTGGCCGCGCGTGTTTCGCCCGCTTACGGGCTGGTGTTCACGCTGCTGCTCTATTTGACCATCGGCCCGCTTTTCGCCATGCCGCGCACGGCCACGGTGTCGTTTGAAATCGGCGTGGTGCCGTTCATGGCGCCCGGTGCTTCACAGACCTTGCCGCTGGCGCTCTTTTCGCTGTTTTTCTTTGCGCTCAGTTGCTGGCTGGCACTGTCGCCGGGGAAGCTGGTCAGCCGCATCGGTAAGGTGCTGACGCCTCTGCTGCTGTTCTGTATCGCGATTCTGGTCGGCGCAGCGGCGCTGTTTCCCAGCGGCGCCTTGCAGGCGGCACATGATGCGTATGTGCTGCATCCAGCGACGACGGGCATGATTGACGGCTATAACACGATGGACGGTATCGTCTCGCCGATTTTTGCCGTGATTGTGCTGGAAGCGGTGCAGGGCTTCGGTGTGCACGGGCGGCGGCAGGTGTTGCGCATGGTCGCGTTTTCCGGGCTGCTGGCGGTGTGTTGTCTAGCCTTGGTGTATGTCTTTATCGCTTATCTTGGTGCGAGCAGTGTCGCCGGTATCGGGTTGCAGGAAAACGGCGCAGCGGTGCTGGCGCAGACGGCGCACTTTTATTTCGGCGGTGCCGGCAAGGGGCTCCTGGCGGTGATTGTTTTCCTCGCCTGTCTCACCACGTCAGTCGGCCTGATTTGCGCCTGCGCCGAGTATTTCAACCGCCTGATGCCGCAGTTGCCTTATCGCGGCTTGGCGGTGCTGTTTGCGGTTATCGCCTGCGTTTTCGCCAATTACGGCTTAAACGGCATCATCAAGCTGTCACTGCCTGTCTTGATGCTGCTTTATCCGCTGACTATCGTGCTGGTGCTGCTCACTTTCCTGCATCCGTTTTTCGGCGGTAGCCGTCGCGTTTATGTGCTGACGATTGCCGCGACCGCCGCCGCCGGACTGCTCGATGCCACGCGGCAGGCGGTGGGTTTTTCGCCGGATACGGTCGGGGCGATCAGCCGCTGGCTGCCGCTTTTTGAGATTCAGCTCGGCTGGGTGATGCCCGCTACGATTGCGTTCGTGGCCGGTATCATGCTGCGCCGCTTCGGCGGTTCTTCCAAGCAACGTGAGGTAAACAAGTGATGAGTAGAGTGGTGTATGTAAACGGGCAATTCCTGCCGGAAGAGGCTGCGACGGTCTCAATTTTTGATCGCGGCTTCTTGATGGCGGATGCGGTCTATGAGGTAAGCGCCGTGGTGGACGGCAAGCTGGTCGATAACGATGGCCATTTGCGCCGCCTGGAACGCAGCCTCGGCGAGTTGGCAATGCCGTTGCCGCTGCCGCTGGCCGAGCTGGTCGTGGTGGAAGAGCGGCTGCTTGCCGAAAATCATCTGCGCGAGGGGATTGTTTATATGCAGGTAACGCGCGGCAGTGCCGACCGTGATTTTGTCTATGACCCGGCCATGCGGCCAACCCTGGTGCTCTTCACCCAGGAAAAAGCGATTATTGACGTACCCGCCGCGCAGAAAGGGCTGCGGGTCATGGCACATCCGGATATCCGCTGGGGACGGCGCGACATCAAAACGACGCAACTGCTGGCGCAATCGCTGGCGAAGATGGCGGCGAAGGCAGCGGGCTTTGATGATGCGTGGATGGTCGCGCCGGACGGTTTCGTCACCGAAGGCAGCTCGAATAATGTGTGGATTATCAAGGGCAACACGCTGACGACGCGCCCGGCAACGCATGACATCTTGAACGGCATCACCCGCCAGGCGCTCTTTACTCTGTTGCAGGACTGCGGCTTGGTGCTGGACGAACGCCCGTTTACGATTGAAGAGGCCAAAGCGGCGGATGAAGCACTGATGAGCGCCGCCGGTTCCTTTGTGCTGCCGGTGGTGGAGATTGACGGCGTGAAAATCGGCGACGGCAAACCGGGCAAATTCACCCGAGCCCTGCGCGAAGGCTATATTGCGCGTCTGCGGGGATAATTCCCGCACCCATAAAAAACCCCGCTCAAGCGGGGTTTTTTATGCCGTGACGACGCTGGATCAACCGACCACTGGCGGCAAATAACCGGCCTTGACATAAAAGGGGATGACGGCGGCGGCGATGCCGAGGACAAGCGCCAGGATGAGGGCAATATCGCCACCCGGCACGCGGTAGGGCAGGTGCGGATAGCGGCGACGCGCCTTCCAGACGAGACCGACCGGCAGCACGACTGCATAGAAGGCGAACATTTGCCCGGCATAACTAAGGGCAGCGATGAAATCGGGGTAGAACCAGGCGAAGAGAATCGGCGGCAGGAACGTGGCGGTGCCGAGGATAGCGCGGCCGGGGTTGAGTTTCATGCCCTTGCGCAGCATGTCGTCAATGCAGTCATACAGCCCCAGCGCCACACCGAGGAAAGACGTAATCAGCGCCAGTGCCGAAAAAAGTTCGACCGTGCCGGCGATGATATTGCTGCCAGTGATAACGCGGGTCGCCTCGATCAGGCCATAAAGCGTCGGGTTTTCCCTGAGGATTTGCGTGAACTGGCTTTGACTGAGAACACCGTGGGTAGCGAGCTGCCACAGCGTATAAACGCCGAGGGTAAGGAGCGAGCCACAAATGATGGCAAAACGCAGCGCGCGCACATTGCCGGCGAGGTATTTATTCAGCGAGGGAATAGAGCCGTGGAAGCCGAAAGACGTGAAAAAAATCGGCGCGGCGGAGAGCAGCAGCGCATTATTAAGCGGCATGGCGGCGAGATTGTGCAGCGAGGCCTGCGGCAGCATGACGGCGATAACGAGCAACAGCGCAGCGAGCATAATGAAAAAGAAAAAGCGGTTGCCACCATCCACCACTTTGGCACTGATAACGATGAAGGCACCGAAAACGAGGGTGAAAAGGCCGATGTAGAGTTTCAGAGTCGCTTGCCCGTTCAGACCGGTATCAGGCGCAAGCCCCGTCCGCTCGGCCGCTTTCATCAGGATTTCGCCGCCGCCGCTGATGTAGGCGGAAAGCAGCGCGTAGAGGAAGACAAACATCACGGTGGTAGCGATGACCCGCCCGGCATTGCCGTAATACAGCGCGGCGAGAGTGCCGATGCCGGCGTCGCTGTCGGCGGTCTGATACACCTCGACGAACAGCAACGCGCTGTACGTGAGCAGCGCCCACAGAATCAGCAGCAGGACGACGGTAAAAGTAAAGCCTATGCCGGCTGAGGTAAGCGGCATGGCCAGCATTCCCGCCCCGATCATGGTGCCGGAGACGAGCAGGGTGGTGCCGAGGGTTTTGTTCATGGGGTTTCCTTATTGGCGGGTGAGGCAAGGGATTGTTGGCGAAGGGTTGGGGAGTGTCAAGCAGCGGTGGGATACAAAAGAGGCACCGCAAGCGGTGCCTCTTCCTTTCGGGAGAATGTGCATCATTCGGTGATGGCACCGCGCGTGCCGTGGAAGACGGCGACCGCCTCGTCAGTATTGCTCAACTTACCCGACAATTCGGCTGCTTGCGGCCCCCACAGACGCAAATCGTAGCTCATGCGCCCGTAACGATCGCTACTGGCAACGCCGACACGTTGAGGGATTTCATAGATAACGTAGTCTGCTTCGTTGACTTGCCGGAAGGTTGCCGGTTGCAGGGTGACATTACCGTAGCGACCCAAATTCGTGATATTGCCATGCCCCTGCTTGTTGCCGAAATCAACGTGATAGGAGAGTGTCCCCCTATCATCCTTATCGAAGGCAACACCTGTGTAGGTCGCCTTGCCACTGGTGGGGAATTCGCCTGCCAACGGTTCAATACCATAGGCTGCTTTCAGGTTAAGACCGTGCTCCGACTGCTGAATGTAAGCACCACCGTAAAAACCGTTGTAACTGCGGATACGGGCGCTCTCCGTATCCCCGCCCCAGCCGCTGCGTACGCTGGTGCCGGTTTTATCCAGCCAGCCCTGCGGCAAGCCGAGCAAATTCATTTTCAGGCGGTTGTTGGCGAGGGAGGTAAGCATCCGCCCATCCAAGATGGTGTCAATTCTGGCACCGCCTGAAGATACTCCTAGATCCTTGGTTTTGACCTCGTGCAGGCGCTGGCGGTAAATCTCCGGCACGTTATTGCCAGGGGCGGGTTGCAGGATTTTACCGGTATTGCCCGGATTGTCGGGGCGCGGATCAGCCGGACTGTTGTCATCACTGCCGCCTCCGCACGCGGTGAGCAGGGTGATGGTTGCGGCAAGAAGCAGGGGTTGGGGTTTCAATTCCATACAATAATCTCCGTGATGTGGGATAGCGGCTGCGCCTTCGTGGCAGCCGCCGTTATTGTCGCATTCTTGCCACAAAGATGGGGATTTTTATGCCCCTACAAGTCTGACGGCTTCTCACGTGCCTACCGACCGTTATTGCGCGACAGCGCGCGGCACGTCCACCGTCCAGTTACCGGCGGCAGTCAGGACTTCGGGTCGGATGATGCCGTGCAAAACGTCCAGCGGCAGATAAATGAGCGGCAGACCCCATTCCGCCGGGCCGATATCGTAAGCCGCGTAGGAGAAGACCAGGCCGCCACGACTGATGGCCCAGTCGTCGGCGGGGATTTGCGCCAGCGAGGCGAGTTGTTGCGCCGCCGCGTCCGGACTCATGTCGCGGTTGCGTTCGAGCCAGCCTTGCAGGGCCCGGCGTTGCAGCACCTGTAATGCCTGTTCTTGTCCGGGCAGGATGATGTCAGGTAGGTCAAGCGGCGCATGACGGGTGAGATCGAGAACGTAGAAGCGGCGCGAAACGGCGCGCCCCGCCGTGCCGTTTTCCTGCGCGTCGCGCACCAACAGCAAATTGCGATAGCGGCCAACTTCGCCAAGCATCGTCCAGTGTAATTTCAGGTCGGCGGTGCTGCCCTGCACGCCCTGCTGCTGTGCCTGGGCGCGAATAAAGGCGGTAGCGGCAGCGTCCAGCGTGAGGCTGTCGGGTGTGTGCAGTTCATTCTTGCTGATGCCGGTCAGCCAGTCGTTCAGCCACGGATCATTGTTCTGCGGCCAGACGATTTCGATACGGCTGCATATCGCCGTTGCCGCTTCGCCGATGCAGTGGCTTTTGTTGATTTGGGTGCGGGCGACCATACGCGCGGGCGGGTTGGGGGTGATGCGGTCGATGGCATCGGCGCAGGCGGTAACGCTCGCGAGCAGGGTGAGGAAGGTCAGTCGGCACATAGCATGGAGGCCTCTCTACTGTGAGGGGGAAACGACTATAGTAACTCACGGCTTGCGTACAGCCTCGCTTTGCAGACAATGTTCAGTATCACTGCTCGCTTTTTCCGAAAGCGACGTAACTCTCTTGCCGAGAGAGTGCAGTCATCTCGTTCTTGACCTCACGCTCCGACAATACCTGCTTTACAACAATCACAGAACCGTTATTCACAAATGAAGAAAGCCTCCGCATTAGATGCGGAGGCTTGATAATAAACCCTGACAGTGTCCTACTCTCACATGGGGAAACCCCACACTACCATCGGCGATACTGCGTTTCACTTCTGAGTTCGGCATGGATTCAGGTGGTACCACAGCTCTATGACCGTCAGGAAAACCGGTTACATTCAATTAATAAATGTTCTCTATCTATTTAAAAGAGAATCATCGTCTAAAACTTTTGAGCGCTAAAAATAACTTGAGCGTTGTATGATCAAGCCTCACGATCAATTAGTACTCCTTAGCTGCATATATTACTATACTTCCACATGGAGCCTATCAACGTCGTAGTCTACAACGGATCTTTAGGAGACTTATAGTCTCAGGGAGATCTTATCTTGGGAGGGGCTTCCCGCTTAGATGCTTTCAGCGGTTATCCCTTCCGAACATAGCTACCCGGCTGTGCCACTGGCGTGACAACCGGTACACCAGAGGTTCGTCCATTCCGGTCCTCTCGTACTAAGAACAGCTTCCCTCAAATCTCCAACGCCCACGGCAGATAGGGACCGAACTGTCTCACGACGTTCTGAACCCAGCTCGCGTACCACTTTAAATGGCGAACAGCCATACCCTTGGGACCTGCTACAGCCCCAGGATGTGATGAGCCGACATCGAGGTGCCAAACTCCTCCGTCGATATGGACTCTTGGGAGGAATCAGCCTGTTATCCCCGGAGTACCTTTTATCCGTTGAGCGATGGCCCTTCCATTCAGAACCACCGGATCACTAAGACCTACTTTCGTATCTGCTCGACTTGTCTGTCTCGCAGTTAAGCGGGCTTCTGCCTTTGCACTCTTGGTGCGATTTCCGACCGCACCGAGCCCACCTTCGCACTCCTCCGTTACTCTTTGGGAGGAGACCGCCCCAGTCAAACTACCCACCAGACACTGTCTGCAACCCGGATCACGGGTCTACGTTAGAACATCAAAACAAGCAGGGTGGTATTTCAAGGATGGCTCCACAGAAACCAGAGTCTCTGCTTCTTAGCCTCCCACCTATCCTATGCAACTTGTTTCAATGTTCAGTGTCAAGCTATAGTGAAGGTTCACGGGGTCTTTCCGTCTTGCCGCGGGTACACTGCATCTTCACAGCGATTTCAACTTCACTGAGTCTCGGGTAGAGACAGCGCCGCCATCGTTACGCCATTCGTGCAGGTCGGAACTTACCCGACAAGGAATTTCGCTACCTTAGGACCGTTATAGTTACGGCCGCCGTTTACCGGGGCTTCGATCAAGAGCTTGCACCCCATCAATTAACCTTCCGGCACCGGGCAGGCGTCACACCCTATACGTCCACTTACGTGTTTGCAGAGTGCTGTGTTTTTGTTAAACAGTCGCAGCGGCCTATTCTCTGCGGCCTCCAACAGCTATTCACCATCAGAGGCATACCTTCTCCCGAAGTTACGGTATCATTTTGCCGAGTTCCTTTACCCGAGTTCTCTCAAGCACCTTGGAATTCTCTTCCTACCCACCTGTGTCGGTTTGGGGTACGGTTAATCATAATCTGAAGCTTAGAGGCTTTTCCTGGAAGCAGAGCATCAACCACTTCATTTCCGTAGAAATTCGT
>NZ_OU745373.1:880000-1327500 GCF_916618745.1 Cardiobacterium sp. Marseille-Q4385 | reverse complement strand
TGGCAGACCACTGTGGCGATATTTTCTGCCTCCTGCGCAGCGAGCCTATTCTCGCGCTGTGCAACGATACGACGTTGCTGCTGCTTACTGAGTCTGCTCACCGGCCTGCTCCTGCTCTTGCCGAAACACATCGTCAAGCGCTTCCTGCTCGCCTTTACTGCGCAACTCTCCCGTCACCTGACCAAAGCGATACTGCAACCACGCGTCACGCATCAACAAATACTTGTCACTTCCCGCCGCATCCATTGTCTTTTCCAGCGGCAACAACTTGGCACGGGACTGCACCACATTTACTCCAGTGAGCGACCAATAGACCTTGTCATCGCGTACATAGTGTAACGGCGCGCTAACTTGCATATCCACCGCGCGACCAAAACCGTCACGCACCGTTGATGGGCCGAGGAACGGCAGCACCACAAACGGCCCCGATTTCACCCCATAGTGCGCCAGCGTTTTGCCAAAATCCTCGCTAATCTTCGGATTCCCCATCGGGGTGGCGACATCAAACAGACCGCCCAGGCCAAACACCGTGTTATTAATGACCCGCGCCAAAATCTGCAGCGACTTGCGGAACTCCAACTGCAACACACTATTCACAAACGAGCCCATATCATCCAGATTGCCGAAAAAATTGCTCACACCCGTCTTCACCGGTTTCGGCGTCACCACGTCATACCCCTTGGCAATCGGCTTCAACAAATACGTATCCAGCGTGTCATTAAACACAAACACCTTGCGGTTCACCGGTTCCCAGGGATCATAAGAAAAACCCCTTTCATCAATCGCACTACTACAGGCCGTGAGCATAAACGATACCGACAACACCACAGGCAAACCAAAGCGCATAAAATCCCTCACTCGCAGCAGCAGGGTAACCACTACTGCCTTGCAAAACCAACAAAAAAATGCGAAAAAACAAGCCCGCATTCTAACAAAAAGGCCCCCATGCAACACCTCAGCACCCTGCTCGACTGGATCCGCTACGCCACAAGCCGCCTCGCCACCGCCGACATCGCCTACGGTCACGGCACCGACACGCCTCTCGACGAAGCGGCTGCCCTCGTCCTTGGCCTCCTCAACCTCCCCTACGACCTGAGCCCGGCCTATTTTTCCGCCCACCTCACCACCGACGAAAGCACCGCGCTGCGCGATGCCCTCGACCGCCGCATCAACGAACGCATTCCCGTGCCCTACCTTACCCACCGCACCCTCTACGGTGGCTACGAATTTTATGTGGACGAACGCGTCCTCATCCCGCGCTCACCCATCGCCGAACTCATCGAACGCGGCCTCAGCCCGTGGTGGCGGGGCGACGCTCCCGAAACCATCCTCGACCTCTGCTGCGGCAGCGGTTGCATCGGCATCCTCGCGCAAATCCACCAGCCGCAGGCTGACGTCATCCTTGCCGATATTGACCCGGATGCCCTGGCCGTCGCTGCTAAAAACCTCGCCCGTTACCAACTCAGCGACAGCATCCCGCTTCTGCAAGGCGACGGCCTTGCCGCGCTGGATGCCGCCATTGCCAACCTCTACGGCGCAGAAGCTGCTGCCGCGCGCGCACAAGGCGCCACTTATCGCGACGTAACCGGCGGCATTGACTGGATCCTCTGCAACCCGCCCTACGTCGAAGAGAGCGAAATGGACGACATCGCTGCCGAGTACCGCCACGAACCGCGCCACGCCCTTACCTCCGGCGCGGATGGACTCGATTTCACCCGCCACCTGCTACACGAAGCGGGCGACTACCTGAGTGAACGCGGCCTCCTCGTGCTGGAAGTCGGCATGAGCGGGCAAAACCTCGAAAATGCCTACCCCGACGCCGCCTTCGATTGGGCTGAACTCACACGCGGCGGTGCCGGCGTCTGTGTCATCAGCGCCGACGAACTCCTCGCCTGGCGCGACGCTGGCATCGTCTGAATACGGCAGCAAGGATTCAGATAAGAAAGAAGCGGACTTTTGTCCGCCTCTTTCTTTACGCCGTCTGTGTCAGCGCTTTTGCAACTGATCCAGCAGCGCGCCGCTCGCAAAGTGTTCTTTCATCGCCTTGTCCCACGAGCCGCTGATATCTTCAATCGTTTTCAGCTTGAGTTCGGGAAAACGGTCTTTGAATGCGGCAGCAACTTTTTCGTCACGCACACGATAGTGATTTTCCGCCAAAAGACGCTGTGCCGGTTCGCTGTACAGGTATTTCAGATAATCTTTGGCGGTATCCGTCGTGCCTTTGGCCTCGGTGTTTTTGTCCAGCCAGGCAACGGGAAATTCGGCGAGGATGGAGACTTTCGGGATGACGACATCGTAGTCATCCGCGCCGTATTCCTGGCGGATGCCGTGCACTTCCGATTCGAAGGTGATGAGCACATCGCCGATTTTGCGCTCTACAAAGCTGGTGGTCGCGCCGCGTCCGCCGGTATCGAAAACTTTGACGTGGCCGAGGACGTTTTTCAGGAAGTTGTGCTGTTCGGCTTCACTTTTGAATGCGTCCTGCGCGTAGCCGAGCGCCCCGAGATAGGCGTAGCGGCCGTTACCGCTGGTTTTCGGGTTGGCGAAGACGATTTCCACGCCGTCTTTGACGAGATCCCCCCAGTTTTCAATGTGTTTCGGGTTGCCCTTGCGCACGAGAAAGGCGGTGGTGGAGTAGTAAGGCGAGCTGTGATGCGGCAGGCGTTCGCGCCAGTTTTCCGGCAGCAGTTTGCCTTTCTGCGCGAGGACATCAATATCGGTCACCTGGTTAAAGGTGACGACGTCGGCTTTCAGCCCTTGCAGGATGGCGTTCGCCTGCTTCGAGGAACCGGCGTGCGACTGGGTAATTTTTACGTCCGGATGTTCCTTCTGATACAGCGCGTTGTACTGGACAAAGAGTTCGCGCGCGATGTCGTAGGAGGCGTTGAGAAGCTCTTTATCAGCGGCAAAGGTCGGCAGGGCGCTGGCGGCAAAGAGGGCAGCAAGGAGGATTTTTTTCATGGATTTTCCTGGTGATTGGCAATGCGGGCATAGTAGGAATTTCTGCCATCGCTGACCAATAGCGGTTTTTTCGGGGCTTATAACCTGTGGGTATGCGACATCGAACACGATTGACGTATTCCGTAATACGTAACACAATGCACGGAAAAGAAATAAGCTTGCCGACATGATCAAATCTTTTGCATCCAAAGAGACCAAAGCCTTTTTTGCAGGCGATATGGTTAAACGTTATCAAGCGTTTGCGGCGGCTGCCGAGCGGAAACTGACACTGCTGGATGAAGCCAAAGCCTTGGATGATCTGAAAATTCCGATGGGAAACAAACTGGAAGCGCTCAGGGGGGGATCGTAACGGCCAGCACAGCATCCGCATCAATCAACAATACCGTCTGTGTTTCCGCTGGCAGGACGGCGACGCGTATGATGTGGAAATCGTCGATTATCACTAAACAGGAGTTATTTCATGATGACCAAGAACGGTATGCGCCCCATACATCCGGGCGAAATCCTGCGCGAGGAATACCTGGCTCCGCTGGGCCTCAGCGTGAACGCACTCGCTCTGGCGCTGCGTGTACCCGCCACGCGAATGCACGCGATTGTCAAAGAGGAGCGCAGCATCACGCCTGATACCGCCCTGCGCCTGGCGCGTTACTTTGGTACCACGCCGGAATTGTGGCTGAGCCTGCAAAGCACCTACGACATCAAAATCGCCATGCAAAGCTTCCGTCCGGAAGAAGTCTTGCCCTTTGCGGAAACGCAGCACGCGGCAGAGACCGCATAACCCAAGCAGAACAACCCCGTGCCTCAGCCGCCCGCGTGGGGCGGTTGGTGTATGATTGCCGCCTTTTCATTGACCAGAATTCAGGAACTCCCATGCAGCCGCATTACCAACCACAGACCCTCGAAGCCGCCATCCAGCAAAGCTGGGCGGAGAACCGCACCTTTGAAGTGAAAACCGACCCGACGCGCGAAAAATTCTACTGCCTGTCGATGTTCCCCTACCCGTCCGGACGGCTACACATGGGGCATGTGCGCAACTACACCATCGGCGACGTCATCGCCCGCTACCAGCGGATGCTCGGCAAAAACGTGCTGCAACCGATGGGCTGGGACGCCTTCGGAATGCCCGCTGAAAACGCGGCGATGAACCACCAGGTCGCCCCCGCCGCCTGGACATACAGCAACATCGACTACATGAAAACCCAGCTGAAAGCGCTGGGCTTTGCCATCGACTGGTCGCGCGAAATCGCGACCTGCAAACCCGACTACTACCGCTGGGAACAATGGCTCTTCACCCGCCTCTTCGAGAAAGGGCTGATTTACCGCAAAAACGGCACCGTCAACTGGGACCCCGTGGACCAAACCGTACTTGCCAACGAACAAGTCATCGACGGGCGCGGCTGGCGCAGCGGCGCGCTGGTGGAAAAGCGCGACATCCCGATGTACTACTTCCGCATCACCGACTACGCCGAAGAACTGCTGCGCGACCTCGATACGCTGGACGGCTGGCCGGAGCGCGTCAAAACCATGCAGCGCAACTGGATTGGCAAATCGCGCGGCATGACCATCCGCTTCGCCCTGCGCGACGATAGCCGCGCGGGCCTGCCGGATGACATCCAAAACGTGCAGGTCTATACCACCCGCCCCGATACCCTGCTCGGCGCGACCTACCTTGCCGTTGCCGCCGAACACCCGCTGGCAACCGCTGCCGCCATCGATAACCCGGCGCTTGCCGCCTTCATCAACGAATGCAAGGCCGGATCCGTCGCCGAAGCCGATGTGGCGACCATGGAAAAAAAAGGGATGCCGACCGGGCGCTACGTCATCAACCCGCTCAGTGGCGAAGCGCTGGAAGTGTGGGTCGCCAACTACGTCCTCTGGGGCTACGGCGACGGTGCGGTCATGGCCGTGCCGGGGCATGACGAACGCGACTTCGCATTTGCCCACAAATACAGCCTGCCCATCAAACAAGTCGTCGCCAAAGACGGCGAGCACTACGACCCCGCCGCCTGGCAAGAATGGTACGCCGCCAAAGAAAACACCCGCCTTATCGCGAGCGGCACCTTTGACGGCCTCGACTTCGCGCAAGCCTTCGACGCCATCGGCGCGGCGCTCGGCAAAAGCGGCGCGGGCGAAGAAAAAACCCAATACCGCCTGCGCGACTGGGGCATCAGCCGCCAGCGCTACTGGGGCTGCCCCATCCCCATCATTCACGACGCCGCAGGGCGCGACCTGCCGGTGGACGACCGCGACCTGCCCGTCGTCCTGCCGGAGAACATCATCCCGGACGGCAGCGGCAGCCCGCTCGCCAAAGACCCTGCCTATTACCAGACGACCGACGCCAACGGCCAGCCCGCGCGGCGCGAAACCGACACCATGGACACCTTCGTCGAATCCAGCTGGTACTTCTTCCGCTACATGTCGCCCAACTACACCGGCGGCATGGTTGCGCCGGAAGATGCCGCCTACTGGCAGGACGTGGACCAATACATCGGCGGCATCGAACACGCCATCCTCCACCTCCTCTACGCCCGCTTCTTCACCAAACTCATGCGCGACGAAGGCCTCGTGCAAGTCAACGAACCCTTCAAACGCCTGCTGACCCAGGGCATGGTGCTGGCAGAGACTTGGTATCGCGAACCGGAACCGAGTAAAAAAATATGGTTTAACAAAACTGAGGTTGAGCCCATTCTTGACGACAAAGGCCGCATCACCGGCGGTACCCTGATTGCCGACGGCCAGCCCGTGCAATACGGTGGCATGGAAAAAATGTCCAAATCCAGAAACAACGGCGTCGATCCCGAAGCCCTCGTACAAAAATACGGCGCTGACACCGCCCGCCTCTACACCATGTTCACCGCGCCGCCCGAATCCACCCTCGAATGGAGCGAGAGCGGCGTTGAAGGCGCGTACAAATATCTGCGCCGCCTCTGGAGCTACGCCTACGAGCACCGCGACGCGCTGGACGCCGCGCCCGTTGACCCGGCAGCACTCGACGCCAAACACAAAACCATCCGCCACACCATCCACAGCGAACTGCGCAGCGCTCGCTACGACTACAGCCGCAACCAGTTCAACACCGTCGTCTCCTCGACGATGAAAATCCTGAACGCCATCAGCGAAATAGATGCTGCGAACAACCGCTTGCGCTACGAAGGCCTGCGCATCCTGCTGCTCGTCCTCGCGCCGATCGCGCCACACATCACCGCTGCCTTGTGGCAAGAACTCGGTTACACAGGGAACATCCTTGACACGGCCATTCCTGAGCCGGACGAAGCTGCACTACAACAGGACAACATCACCCTCGCCGTGCAAGTTAACGGCAAACGCCGTGCGGAAATCAGCGTGGCTGCGAATGCGGATAACGACACCATCATTGCCACCGCCCTTGCCCATCCCGACGTCGCCCGCCACACCGAGGGCAAAACGCCGAAAAAAAGCATCGTTGTGCCCGGCAAACTGGTGAACCTCGTGGTTTGAGGCCCCGCCGTTTCCGGCAAAGCCAAATCCCGCTACGGCGGGATTTTTTATACCTGACGAGAAGCCAGATTTAATCCCGCTTGGCGCCCTGCCCTTCCCATAAACCTAGTGTTTATGTCTAATATACTTAATTATTCATACAGATATTAAATAATAGGTCAATATTATTTAATCGAAGTTTATTGCGAATAGATTTAATCCATGCCCATTTATGCTCGATTGGGTTTAAGTCAGGGCTATAAGGTGGAAGCCATAATATCCTATGCCCATTCTTCTTTAATAAATCAGCTATCTCGCTGCTTTTATGAAAAGCTGCATTATCCATCACAACTACACTGTTTTTTGGCAGTTCAGGTAACAAGGTTTGCTCCACCCATGCCTTAAAAATATCAGTATTAATGCTATGCTCGAACAAGCCAACAGCAAATAGCTTGTTCTCATATACCGCACCTATAGCATTAACTTGATTTTTACCATGCCAATCATGCTCAGCGTAACAACGCTGTCCTCTAAGTGAGTAACCATATCGCCTGATCCAGTCTTTGCGGAAGCCACTCTCGTCAATATATACCAAAGGTAGATTGCGCTTACGGAAGCAGGTCTGAAAACGTTGGAACCAATTCCGTTTAATCGGACAAGCCTTGGGGTGTTTCAGTATCGTCTTTTTTTACTAAATTTATTGCGTAGCATAGTCTTTCTGATAGCAGCGGGTGTGCATTTGAATCGTTTGGCACGTTCGCTTAGATAATCTGTTGGATACATCTCAATATCAGCCAGGAGTTCTTCTGTGCGGATCTTTTTCGGTGGTCGTTTTTGTGGTGTTTTGGCTTTTTCAGGATGTTTCTTCCAATTTTGAATGGTCGTGAAATGGATCCCAAATAGTGCAGCAGTAGTTCGAACTGATAATCCACGACTTAATGTTTCCAGGACTTTTTTACGAAAGTCGGGAGAGTAGGCCATAATCATTCTCCTGTATGAAAAAATAAGAATTTTAGCTATATCCCGCTTGGCTGCTGCCCACAAACCCCATGTTTCTCCCGCTTGGCGGCTGACACGAGCCCAGTATTTATCCCGCTTGGCAGCTACTCACGAGCCCAGTGTTTATCCCGCTTGGCAGCCGCCCGCAAACCCAGCGTTTATCCCGCTTGGCAGCCGCCCATAAACCCAGTGTTTATCACGCTTAACGGCCGCCCACGAACCCAGTATTTGTCCCGCTTGGCGCGCGCCAAATCCTGAACCTTGTACGGAAAGAATCCCTTCCCCCGCTTGCGGGGGAAGGGGCTCCCATGAAAAAAATGCTCGCATTTTTTTCATGGGTACCCGGGAAGGTGGCCGCAGGCCGGAAGGGGGGAATATAAAACCAGCATTTATCCCGCTTGGCGATTTCCACTAGCACGATGACGCTACGCAGAAAGAAAAACGTAGAGACGTTGCCTGCAACATCTCAAAAAACAAGAACCCAGTGTTTACCCCGCTTGGCGACTTTCCGAACGGTAGGGCGTACTTAGCCCACCATTTACATGATACATATAGCGGACGGAAACCTGCCCGATGACAAATGACTTACCCATCGGAATAGTGGAGCGATTCGCCGGAGGAATCATGATAGATACCGTCATGATGGTATCTTTAGCCATGGCAAAAACGATGTTTTTTCTTCGCCTCTATTTCTTTCCCTAGTCATATTAACCATACTTCTTATCCTAAATAGATGAATTCCCTATTAGGCTAATATATCGGACAAAGATCTTTTAATAGCAGCGATAAAGGTTTAAGAAAAGATGAACATCCCCTGCAACTTCCGTAATCCGCCAATAAACTCTATAAATTCATTGGGATAGAATTGCAAGAAAGGCGTCATGACATACCGTTTACTTGCAGAAATACGGAGTCATTTTCATAATAATCCCCGGATTCTCCATTACCTGCATGCAGGTGAAAGATTCCGGACAATCCCTAAAAATCATTGCCCGATGCCTGCATCTTCTTTGCGATGAATCCCTTGTTGTTCTTATCCGTTTCTAGGAGATTGTCATGTCCTTCAAATCCATTGGCATTACGAGCAGTATTGCATTCGCGCTATTACTCACCGGTTGCGGCGGCAGCGGTTCCGATATAAAAGTCATTCCGTCGCCCAAACCCACGCCTGACATTCCTTCGCCCAATCCAAAACCGGGCAACAACGTTTACCGCAGCATGAGTTCCTATAACAGCACGAAGCACACCAGCGACGGCTCGGTCTCCAACAATGCCCCCAGCTTTGACACGCTGACCTTCAACGGACGGGAATTGCCGCTGGTGGTTGAAAATATCAAGAACGGGCGGATTGTCGCCCTGGATCGGGGCGTAAAACTGGGCGGCGTTTCATACAAGAAATTCTATGTCGGCACCACGCGGCAGGCGAATGCCCGCTTCGGCGCCCTCAATTACGACGGCAGCAATATCGTCTTCCATCAGGGACATTTGTCTGCCCAGGTACCAACACGAGGCGAAGCGGAATATGTCGGCGACGTCATTCATGTCAACAATGCCGATAACAGCTATACCAACGGCATCATGATTGCCAGAGCCAATTTCGCCGACAAGACCCTGAAGATGGCCTTTACCAAACCGGGCGACAAGAGCAATTTCGTCAACCGCAACCTGGAAGCGACGATCAACGGCAACAAATTCAGCGGCCTCAGCAACGACACGCATGTGGATGGCGCTTTCTACGGCAACGACGCCAAAGAAATGGCCGGCCACTACACGAACGCGAAGGAAAACTTCCAGGGTGCCTTCGGCGGCACGCAACAGTGGTCGCGTGGCACCGGCACCCATTAACACACATGGGATTGTCTTCTCCTGCCTGCCCCTTCCCGAAGGGGCCTTTTTATCGCTGGGCAGGCGAAAAGGCGACATGCTTTTTTGTTATCATGCCGCGAAAACCCTAATGGAAACAGGCATGGCAGTATTTTTCACCGCGGATACGCACTTTTTTCACCACGGCATCATCAAATACTGCCACCGCCCCTTCCGCAGCGTGCGCGAGATGAACGAAGCCATCATCGCCCGCTGGAACGCCCAGGTTGGCAAAGGCGACCGCGTCTATCACTTAGGCGATGTCTCCTTTGGCGGCCTCGCCGAAACCTTCCGCCTGCTCGCCGAACTCAACGGCGAAATCTGCCTGATTAGCGGCAACCACGACGACGAACTCAGCACCGATCCCTACCTCGCCGAGCGCTTCCACTGGATCAAGCCCTACCACGAAGAAACCCGCGACGGCATCGCCCTGGTCATGTTCCATTACCCCATCCTCGAATGGCGCGGTGCGCAGCGCGGCAGCTGGCACCTCTATGGCCACACCCACGGCACCGTGCGCCTGTGCGGCGCGGCGCTGGATGTCGGCATCGACGCCCATCCCGCCTTCCGCCTGTGGAGCTGGGACGACATCCGCGCCCGCCTTAGCGGCATCCCGCCGCTGCCCTACCCGCCGCGCGAGACAAAAAACCAATAGTGCTGGCGACATTCACGCTCACCGCGCCATAAATCGCCTCTGCAAACCCCAATACTGGCGATAAACACCACGATTACCGCGATCAAGCACGAAAACCGCGCCCGACGCGCATCTTTTACCTTGCCAAGCATCAGGCGGCGCGCTATCGTGCCACTTCCAACCCATAGCACAAAGGAAACCCCATGAGTCGAGAAGTTCCCGCCGTCTTCGGCAGCGTCTTTTACCCCGAAATGCCCGTGATTGCTTACGAAAACAACGCCTGGCAAAACGTGCATTGGCAAAGCAGCGCGGAAATGCCTTTCCCGCCCGGCGCGCACGCTCTGCACTACGGCAGCGAATGCTTCGAGGGACTAAAAGCCTTCCGCCAACAAAACGGCGACATCGTCATCTTCCGCCCGGACGACAACATCGCGCGTATGCGGCAAAGTGCCCGCCTGCTGCACATGCCGGTGCCAGAAGCGGACACCTACCGCGCGGCCCTCTTCGAGTTGGTCAAACGCGCTGCCGACATCGTCCCCGACGCACCGAACGCCCTCTACCTGCGCCCGACTCTGGTCGGCACCGACCCGGTCATCGGCAAGGCGGGCAGCGGCACCACCTCCGCCCTGCTCTACATCCTCGCTTCACCGGTCGGCGACTACTTCAAAGTCGGCTCGCCGATGAAACTCCTGGTCGAAACCGAACACATGCGCTGCGCCCCGCACATGGGCCGCATCAAATGCGGCGGCAACTACGCCTCCGCCCTACCGTGGGTGGTGGACGCCAAAGAAAAATACGGCGCCAACCAGGTACTCTTCTGCCCGGGCGGCGACGTACAGGAAACCGGCGCTTCCAACTTCATGCTGATACAGGGCGATGAAATCATCACCAAACCGCTTACCGCCGAATTCCTGCACGGCGTCACCCGCGCTTCGGTACTGCAAATTGCGCCCGACCTCGGCTACCGCATCAGCGAACGCGATTTCACCGTCGCCGAACTCAAACAGGCAGTAGAAGGCGGCGCAGAAGCGATACTGACCGGCACAGCGGCGGTGATCTCACCCGTGACCGCCTTTGTCATCGACGGCAAAGAAGTACCTGTCACCGGCGGACAAGAACGCGGCCTCGCCATCCGTAAAGCCATCACCGACGTCCAGTACGGCATCGCCCCCGACCGCTACGGCTGGATTCATAAAGTCGCCTGAACATTCACCGCGCCTACGAAAAACGCCACACAATGCGTGGCGTTTTTATACCGATCCCTGCAAAGTCGGCAACGCACTTCCGTTGTTATCCATAATGGAGGAGAAGAGATGACTTTCATCGCAGAGTTTATCAGCGAAGCAGACAAAGAAAGATACAGGCTGGATTCTTATATTCCCGAAGCGAGAGAAAATAATTGGGTTATTGATAGAGAACGTGGCTGTTTTCTCAGATATTTAGACCGTGATTCTAGTAGGTTTAGATGTAGGAGGATCCGAAAGACCCTACGAATACTGGTTGTTTTATTATCAGGAAGCATTGCAAAAAGGGATGCAGGATCGGGATTGGAAAAACACGGGTCATCAAAAAGAAATATGCTGCCTGTACGCCGCATAGGAATCGACGACGGCTTTGTCTACCGCCTTTATTTACCACAAGGAAAAACGATATGAAATTCACTAATGAAAGAATCAGTAATGCTGACCGGGAGAAGTATCAAGCCATGGGGGTTAATTTCGGCATTGCCCGATATTGGGCGATCAATCAGGATAGAGACATTTTTGTAAATAAAACTGTTAATTATAGGGAGGAACCACCAGATTCTCCACCCTATATACTTAATAATTGGCTTTACTTTTATAGAGGAAAAGTGATGGAGTTTTCATCCTGCATTTATCTGAGGGATGATAAAGAACACAAAATTAAAGAGGATACCTTTATTTTACGCTATATTATTGCTTCCACTATTCCTAATGAGGAAAAAGAGGAATCTTTCTCTGTACTGAAAGAAGCGTTAAGGATTCATGGAATATGCGGGTTTCCTAGTAAGACTGAGCCAACAGATTTCATTTTTGAGTTTTAAATATCGAGGTGCGTAATGAACAGCGATGACATCACACAAAAACTGGAAAATATTAAACGCTCCGGGTTGCAAGGTGAGAAATTGCGACATCGTTTAGCCAGTTTTATCCGGCAATTGTCTATTGATGCCAAGGGCGACACTACCGTTTTGTATGCCGGTAGTATTAATCATAATAATGCCGTAATAGGCACGGCTGATGTATCAAAGGCAATGGCAAAAGACAAAAATATCAGGGTAATTGATAAAACCATTGCTGCAAAAACATTGGATAATAATGACTTTAAATATTTAGTGGCTGTTTCCCTAGCTATTCAAGGAGAAAACGAAAAACAAATTATAAATAAATACAATAATTTACCTTATGAAAGCGAGCTTGGCAAACAGAAGACGGCCTTTATGTTTGATGGTACTGAGGGACTATGGGCAAAGACTTCCAAGCGCTTTGCCGAGGCTACCACAAAGGCGGTACGGATTATGACCGTCAGGCCGCGTCCGGATTCAGTCCTGCTGCAAACGGAAATACCCACTTTAATTGACGGTATCACGCAGAATAATAGCCTAACATCGGTCAATGGCATTTCTGCCGATACTTTGCGCAATATTTATCATGATGCCGATGTTACTGGTAAGAAACAGGCATTGAGAAATATCATGCTGCTTTCGGGCAGCAAGCATACCCGCCTGACCCTGTCACCGAATGCTGATTTTGCCAATAAGGGCACGCTTGATGAAACCGTCAGGGATTTTGCCAATAGCTTTGTCTATACAGAAATTACGGCGGAGAACTACGGCAAATTGGTGCAGGGATATGGGCGGGATATTCCCGAGGAAATTCTTTATAACCGTCATCAATACGATAAGGGCAAGGGGGAATTCGGCACGAATCATTATGCTTTTGCCGACAGCACGCTCAGGCTTCTGCGCAAGGCCGGGGTCATGGGCGGGCTGATCGATTTTGCCGCCACAGCGACGCGGGCGGTGAAGGATGCCGCCGATGCCGGCAAGGCCAAGGCGGCGTGGATGGGCTGGGCGATGGATATGGACAGCGAAACAGTGCAAAGCCGCGCGACGTTCACGCCGCTGTTTGCCGCCATTCTCGGCGCAGACCGCTATGGTTTTGCGCCGGAAGTGAGCCGGGCGGCAGGGCTGGCAAACGCGGTTTCCACCGGTCTGTACGGCGAGGCGTTCCCGCAGGGTTTGCGGCAGCTCACGCATTCTCTTGATGCTGCGCGGCAGCAGGCACTGTTTGATCATCTGGGTGGGCAGGTCTTCGGCAAGGATGGCGGCGCCGCGCAGATTCCCACCGCTTTGGCGGAGAAGAAGGTCATGCTGCGCGATAGCGAGATGGCTGTGGATGAGCTGGTGCAGCAGGCGCAGGGGGATATGGCTTACCGCTATGCCCTGCGACATCTGGCGCCCGTGATCGCTGCCGGTGCCGATGTGTCCGCCGATAATGCGGACGGTTCGCTGGCGCTTTGGGATGCGCAGCATCCGCAGGGGATGACTGCGCCTTATCTGCGCGATCGCGCGACGATGCTGCTATTGCAGGCGCGCTATTTGAAGAATGGACAGAAGGCGCTGACGGCGGCGCAGGTGAGCGATGTCGCGCGTGGGGAGTGGTCGTATGTTGATCTCGGCTCCCATCCTTTTGTCAGCGATGCGGAGAGCTGGAAGGTTTCCGCCGGACAGGACAAGCCGAGGCAGGATCTCAACCGTGTCGTATTCGGCAAGCCGAACGAGCGTAATGCGCTAGGCGGCGGCACGGATAAGGATCATTTGTACGGCGGCAATCAGGATGATGTGCTCGACGGCAAGGGCGGCAAGGATTATCTGGAAGGCGGCTTGGGGCAGGATACGTATGTGTTCGCCAGCAGCTACAACGATAAGAGCACGGTTTTTGATGCCGACGGCAAGGGTTTGCTGCAGGTGGACGGCACGGCTTATCACAAGCTGGTGTTCAAGCCGCGCGGCGGCTATTACACGGATGACAAGCGCTTCAGTTTCCGCAATTTGATGAATGACCGCTGGGAGATTTCCGTGCTGAAGGACGGCAGCTACAAGGCTTTTGCCGATATTCACCACTGGAAGAACGGGGACTTGGGGCTCTTTATCGAAGAGGATGAAACGCCACCGCAACCCGCTGTGCCGACGACGCCACCCGAGGCGGGGGATACGCCCGTCGTCAGCGGTGTTGCCGGCAAGGAGAATGTGTTTGCTTTCAATGCCTCCGGCAGTTTTCGCGTCGTGGGCACCAAGACACGCGACAGTATCCAGGCTGGCGCGCTAAAAGCGGGTAAATCGGGTTATGCCCTGATCGCACAGACCGGCGCAGGCAATGATTCTGTCTTCGGCAGTTATGAACGCGACTGGATTGATGGCGGCGATGATGCCGATCTTCTGAACGGCAGTCCGTTTGTGTTGCCGAGCAAGGAGTGGCGCGATGCCGAGAAGAAGGCGAAGGACGGTGATGTCATCATCGGCGGCGGCGGCGGGGACTTTATCAACGGCATGGCCGGGGATGATGTGCTCTATGCCAATAAGCAAGAGAGCCATTTGGATAATACTGCCAGCACAGAGCAAGGCGACTGGGTGCTTGGCGGTGAAGGAAATGACCAGGTTTTCGGCAGCGCCAGCCAGGATTTTCTGCAAGGCGGTGAAGGCAGCGATACGATTCGTGGCGGTGCCGGTAACGACGTCATCCTCGGCGATGGCGTAATGCGTGCCGATGTGCAGATGAAACGGACATTCCATGGCACGGCGGAAGATGTCACGGTGAGATACAAGCCTTCATATGGGCCCGGCGGCACGACCATCATCACCCCCGAGATAGAGAAAGGGATGGCCCGTTATCCCACTTGGGATCACACTTTTAGCAGTAACGGCTGGGAGTTGTCCGGCAATCAGAATACTGCCAATCTACCTTCAGATCGTGCCATCTGGACGATCAGTATTCTGCGTGTCGAGGGCGACTACGAGATTCACGCCCCGTTCAAGCATCAGGACAAGGAGGAACACCGCGCCGCCAGCGGTGGCGCCCAGGATTTCCTCTACGGCGGCGATGGGGATGACCTCATCATCGGTCAGGACGGCGGCGACACCCTGCATGGTGGCGAGGGGGACGATATCCTCTGGGGCGACGACAACGGCCATGCGGGCAGCGGCGATATTGCGCCTGCTGAAGGGGCTGATAATGACGATACCCTCTATGGCGATGCTGGCAACGACACGCTTTATGGCGGCATCGGCAAGGACAAGCTGATAGGTGGCGCAGGCAGTGACATCCTTCGCGGTGGTGCCGACAGCGACGATTACTACTTTACAAGCAGCGAGCTGGACGAAAACACCACGGATACTGTGGACGACGACGGCAAGACTGATCACATCTATCTGGACAGCAGCCGTGCCGCCAATTTGACCTGGCGCAAGGTTGACGAGCACCACTGGGACAGCGGTCAGGGCTGGAAACTGGCGTGGTATGGCGACCGCGCGCAGATTACCTACGCTGACAAACCCGGCATCATCAGCATCCCCGTTTTTGCCAATGGTCTCTACGGGATAAATCTGGCCGATAGCAGCAGTGACGATCCGGTGAATCCGAAACCCGTTGACCCGAATCCCGTTGACCCGAAACCCGTTGACCCGAAACCCGTTGACCCGAAACCCGTTGACCCGAAACCCGTTGACCCGAAACCCGTTGACCCGAAACCCGTTGACCCGAAACCCGTTGACCCGAAACCCGTTGACCCGAAACCCGTTGACCCGAAACCCGTTGACCCGAAACCCGTTGACCCGAAACCCGTTGACCCGAAACCCGTTGACCCGAAACCCGTTGACCCGAAACCCGTTGACCCGAAACCCGTTGACCCGAAACCCGTTGACCCGAAACCCGTTGACCCGAAACCCGTTGACCCGAAACCCGTTGACCCGAAACCCGTTGACCCGAAACCCGTTGACCCGAAACCCGTTGACCCGAAACCCGTTGACCCGAAACCCGTTGACCCGAAACCCGGCGACCCGAAGCCCGTCGACCCGAAACCCGTTGACCCGAAGACCGTTGACCCGAAACCCGTTGACCCGAAACCCGTTGACCCGAAACCCGTTGACCCGAATCCCGTTGACCCGCAACCAGTAGAACCCGAAGCGGGCCGCACGCTGTATGGCACGAACGGGGACGACACGCTCCTCGGCGGTAACGGCGATGATCAAATCTTTGCCGGCGCGGGTAATGATCTCGTCTTTGGCCGGAACGGCAATGACAAGCTCTACGGCGACGAAGGCAATGATGAATTGCAGGGCGGCGACGGTGAAGACGAACTCTACGGCGGCAACGGCGACGATATCCTCTTCGGCCAGAACGGCAACGACAAACTCTTTGGCGACAACGGCAACGACAAAATGGTCGGTGGCGCGGGCGAAGACGAGCTCTTCGGCGGCCACGGCGACGACCATCTCTTCGGCAATGAAGGCAATGACAAGCTCTACGGCGATGAGGGCAATGATGAATTGCAGGGTGGCGACGGTGAAGACGAACTCTACGGCGGCAACGGCGACGATATCCTCTTCGGCCAGAACGGCAACGACAAACTCTTCGGCGATGCCGGAGATGACGCTCTTGTCGGCGGCGCGGGCGAGGATGAACTCTACGGCAGCCTGGGCAATGACCGTCTCTTTGGCAATGAGGGCAATGACATCCTCTTCGGCGAAGCCGGCAATGATGAATTGCAGGGTGGCGACGGTGAAGACACGCTCTATGCCGGCGAGGGGGATGACATTCTCTTCGGTCAGAACGGCGACGATGTGCTCATCGGCGGTGCCGGCAACGACTACCAAAGTGGCGGCGCAGGGGATGATACTTACCGCGTCAGCAAAGGACACGGACAGGATGTCATCCACGACCGGGGCAACGATACGGATAACGACACCTTGCAACTGGAAGATATCCGCCTGGCCGAGGTGCAATTCCGTCAGGAGGCGCAAGACCTGCTGCTCTACGGCTACAACGGCGAAGATTCACTGCGTATCCGTGATTATTTCGCTGCCGATGGCAGCAGCCGTATCGAGCGTTTTGCCTTTGCCGACAAGACGATCTCGCTTGACGATATCCGGCGGCAATCCGGTCTGGATGCGCGCAGTGCGGTACAGGCACAGCAGCTGATTAACGCAATGGCGGCATTTACCGGCGCTCAGGCGGCTCCTGCGCAGATTGAGCCCCATAGCAGCAACCTGCTAACCCCGCCTCTTCTCATCAACCCATTGCAAATGCCGTAAGGCACGGCAAAGACAAACGCCCACCATCGGTGGGCGTTTTTTATAGTCAAACTTCTCAAAAACCGTAACGGCGTTGCGCCGCCCTGTGTCATCCCTATTAAAACGACAATCTCTTGCAGACTGGCGCGCGTCAGCGGGATAGCTGCCGTGACACCGTTTTTCCTACGAATTTCACGCGAAACGCGGCATCCATCCACGCAACCGTCATCATGTTCACACCCCATCCTCCGCTGCGGCGGGAAACGCCGCCGCACGGTGCAGCGTCGCCTGCGCCCAGTTGCGGTGCACGGCGGTTTCCTGCATCGCTCCGCCGGCGCGGAATACGGCTTCTTCGCTGGCAAGAATTTGCTGCGCGAGGTCGCGTTCTTCCTGGCTGACGCGATATTCCCGCTCAATCACCGCCACCTGCGTGGGATGTATGGCGCTTTTGCCGGTGAGACCGTGGCGCAGGTCTTCCCGCACTTCCTGCGCGAGGAGGTCGGGGCGGTCGAGGTATTCGAAGACAGGAGCGGAGAGGAGGTAGCCTGCCGGTTTGCAGAGGCCGACCAAGCGGTCAATCAATGTGCCAAGCGGGGTGGCGTAGAGGGTGACATCCGGCGGGCGGCGCAGGTGCAACTGGCTCAACAGGTCGTTGCCGCCGATACGCAGGCAGAGGATGTGCGCGCGCCAGCCGTCGCGGTCGAAGGTATCCAGCAGGCGTAGCACTTCGTTCTCCCGGTAGGTTTCCTGTGTTTCCAGGGTCGGCATCAGGCGGAAAGCCGTGCCGCGCAGGTCGCGGTAATCGCTGAGGCTGGCAGCGGTGATTTTCGGCAGGACGAAGCCGTGGATGCGCTCGATATGCGGCATGGTCAACACCTGCCGCATCACGCCGGCATCGCGCAGGCGGATGAAGCGGTGACGCGGGCAGTCGTCCGGCGTGGCGGCCAGCGCAGCAGCGAGGTTGGCTAGCGCCTGCGGCAGGTCGCGTGCAGCTACGCTGTCTTCGGTGCAGTAGATGAGCGAGCGCACACCGGGCAGTTTTTCGCCGCGCGCGATGGCGGCTAGCTGCGGATGGGTCGCGGGGACGTAAAGGCAGGCGCCGAGTTGGTGGGCATTCATGGACGGCTCCGGATGTGGGTGGGTGAGTGAGTGGCAGGGATGCTACGGGGAAGGCGACAGGCGGGTCAACCGTGCCATTTTTGCAGATAAGAAAACCCCGCCAAACGGCGTGGTTGCCGGGCTTTCGCGGTGCGGATTTATGACGTGCCGCTGTTTTATTTGCCGAGTTTCTGCAAGGCTTCTTTGGCCGCTTCGTCGCCCTGAGCGGCGGCTTGTGCGAAGTATTCGCGGGCTTTGTCGATGTCTTTCGGCACATCTATGCCGCTTTAGTAGAGAGCCCCTAGATTAAATAGCGCCCGAGCATCATTTTGAGCGGCGGCTTTTTCAAACCACGCCCGCGCTTTGACATAGTCCTGCGGTACTCCTTGTCCGTCCCGATACAGGACACCGAGCTGGTATTGTGCCCGGGCATGGCCTTGGGCGGCGGCTTTTTCCAGCCATTCGCGCCCTTTGTTGATGTCCTGCGGCACTCCATTGCCCTGGTAATAGAGGATGGCGAGGTTATATTGGGCTTTGACATGACCCCGGGCAGCAGCTTTTTCATACCACGCGCGCGCTTTACCGTAGTCCTGCGTCACGCCATCTCCGTTATCGTAAAGGACGCCAAGGTTGTATTGGGCATATAAATCCCCTTGGGCGGCCGCTTTCTCGTACCACGCGCGCGCTTGGGCGTAGTCCTGCGCCACGCCATCTCCGTTATCGTAAAGGACGCCAAGGTTGTATTGGGCACTGGCATCACCTTGGGCGGCGGCTTTTTCATACCACTCGCGCGCTTTACCGATATTCTGTGGGACACCTTGTCCTTTGTCGTAAAGGATACCGAGATTGTATTGGGCATCGGCATGGCCTTGGGCGGCAGCCTTTTCCAGCCATTCGTGCGCTTTGCCGTAATCCTGCGCTACTCCTTTCCCTTCGTAGTAGAGGACGGCAAGGTTGCCTTGTGCGGCGGCATTGCCCCGGATAGCCGCTTTTTCCAGCCACTGTCGCGCTTTGTCGTAGTCCTGCGCGACGCCCTGTCCTTCTTTGTAGAGGAGGCCGAGGTTGTTGGCGGCGGAAGCGTTTTCCTGTGCAGCGGCTTTTTCCCACCATTCACGTGCTTTTCCGTAGTCTTGCGCTACACCTTGGCCGTTGTAGTAGAAGTAACCGAGGATATGTTGCGCGTCTGCATCGCCGGTCTCCGCGAGGGTTTGCCATTTTTCCCGCGCGGTGGCGTAGTCCTGCTGTTGGTAAGCCTGTTCGGCGGCGCTCTTCAATGCTCCTTTTTCGCTGTCGCTCAGGGCATGGGCGGCGCTCGCGGCGAGAAGGAGGGCAAGACAGAGGGTTTTGTGCATGGTGGCTTCCTTGTTTAGGGTTGTGTTTTGTGTTGCGCCAGCAAGGCCAGCGTCTTTTCTTTCAGCGTTTCAGCATCGGTCTCCGGCGGCAGCGGCGCACCGATGAGGACGTCGATACGGGCGAACCATTTGCGCGGCCCGCCTTTCATCAGTCCGCCCGCGTGTGAAAAGAGGCTGCCCCAGAGGTTATCGATAGCGACGGGGATGACCGGCACGGGGTCGCGTTCCAGCATTTTTTCGATGCCGCGCCGGTACACGCCGATTTCGCCGTCGCGGGTCAGTTCGCCTTCGGGGAAGATGGCGACGATGTCGCCGTCGGCGAGCGCCGTGTGTACGTCTTCAAAGGATTGGCGGAAGAGCGCGGCGTCTTCGCTGCGTCCGGCGATGGGGATGGCGCGCGCGCTTTTGAAGATGTAGCGCAACACGGGGATGCGGAAGATTTTGTAGTACATGATGAAGCGCAGCGGACGGCGGATGGTGACCATGAGGATGAGCGCATCCATGTAGGAGATGTGGTTGCAGGCGATGATGGCCGCGCCGCTGCGCGGGATGTTGTCGCGGCCACGTACGCGCAGGCGGTAGCAGCAAGCGACGATGAGGATGACGAGGCAGCGCATGATGAATTCCGGGACGACGGTGAAGATGTAGAGCGAGATGGCAAGGTGCACACCAAGCAGGAGCGCGATGAGCGCTTGCAGCGACCAGCCGAAGACGCTGAGGATTATGATGGAGAGGACGCTCACCAGCACGAGGAAGAGCGCGTTCAGGATGTTGTTCGCCGCGATCATCTGCGATTTGTGGCCGCTTTCGGCGCGGTGCTGGATGATGGCGTAGAGCGGCACGGCGTAGATACCGCCGCCGAAGGCGATGGCGAAGAAGGAAAGTGTGGTGTGCAGGAAGCGCGGGTCATGCAGGAAGGTGCGGAAGGTGTGCAATTCGCTGAGAGCGGGGTTGGCGCTGATGGTGATGACACCCGCCATGCCGGCGGCGAGGATGAAGGCACCAACGGGGACAAGCCCCGCCTCAATCCGCCCGCGCGCAAGGAAGTTGCTGAGGAGCGAGCCGATACCGATGCCGACGGAGAACAGCACCAGCAGGTAGGTGGTGACTTCCGGGCCACTGTTCAGCACTTCTTTGGCGTACTGCGGGATTTGCGTCAAAAGCGCGCCGCCGAGCAGCCAGAACCAGGAGATGGCGAGGATGCACTGGTAGATGGTTTTCTGCTGGTAGGTGTAGGCGAGCAGGGTTTTGGTCTGCTGCCAGGGGTGGAACGGTGGCAGGGCACTGCGGTCGGTTGAGCCCTGGGCGGCGGGAATGAGGTAGGCACTGATAAGCCCGATAGTGACGGCAGCGACCATCGCCGTGTACAGCAGCGGATACAGCGATTCGCGCGCAACCAACGAGGCGCCCGCCAGGGTGCCGCCGAGAATGGCGAGGAAGGTGCCTGCTTCGACGAGGCCGTTGCCCAGCATCAGTTCTTCTTCGCGCAGCCGTTCCGGCAGGATGCCGTATTTCACCGGTCCGAAGAAGGTGGATTGCAGGCCGAGCAGGCAGAGCACGGCGACCATCAGCGGAATGAGGTCAAAGACGAAGGCGACGATGCCGACGGCCATGATGAACACTTCCAGCCATTTGATACGCACAATGAGAAAGCGCTTCTCGAAGCGGTCGGCGAGCAGGCCGGACCAGGCGGAGAAAAGGAACATCGGAAAGATGAAGAGCGCCATGCTCAGGTTGGTGTAGAAGCTGAGGGTTTTGCTGTCGCTGAGGCGCAGGGTGAGGTACACCAAGAGCGCGTTTTTGTAGAGGTTATCGGTGAAAGCGCCGCCAAACTGGGTGATGAAGAACGGCAGGAAGCGTCGGGAAAAGAGGAGCATGGGGGATTCCAAAGTAGGGTGGGCCTCAGCCCGGCAAGCGGTAGAGGAGATGGCGTTATCTTTTTTGGGCGACACCAGCAGATTCAGGGGAGGCCTGCCAGGCGGCAATGATGCTGTCGCTGCGGCGGACGCGGATGGGGTTGTCCGGCAGGATGAGCTGCGCCCAGAGGTCGTTGTAGTAGGCGATGAGCACATCCGCCGCGATGGGCAGGCGGTCGCCGGTGGTGTGGGCATCGGCGGCGACCGTCACGCGGTAATCCAGCGCGGCTGCCGCCTTGATGGTGCTGTCCACACAGTAATCGGTCGTGCAGCCGCAGATGGTCAGGTCGTGGCAGTGCCACTCAGCCAGCGTAGTGGCAAGCGCGGTGCGGTAAAAGGCGTTGCAGGCAGTCTTGTCGAGATACACCGCAGCAGCGGGGATGTGCAGTTCCGGCAATAACTGCCACGCCGCGCTGTCTGCCGGCAAATCGTCGCCCGTATGGCGGATGACGACGGTATGCGGGGCAGCGGCCATCAGGCGGTTGATGTTACCAACCACCGCCACGCGCGCATGACGCGGCGTGGCGAACACGCCGTTTTGCATATCGATGACGAGCAGGGCGTCGCGCATCGGCTTCACTTGCCTTTCTTCTGCTTCGCCGCCGGTTTAACCTCCGCCCGCGTGCATTCCGTCGGATTGTCGCGTTCGTCGTGCATATTAAGCTGCTGCTTGTCGGCCTTATCAACGGTCAGCGAAACCGCATCACCCGTCTTCACGGCGCGCAGCACGCCAAACATCTTCGCTTCAAACGCTGCCACATCGGGTTTTTCGTCCAGCATTTTCTGAATGCGCGGCGGCATTGCCCGCTCAACCGCGCTTTTTACCGTCTCCACGCGCAGCACGCCGTCTTTCAGCGTCCACGTTTCTTCGTTGTGCGTCGTGTATTGCAAGAGACCGTCGCGGATGAAGAAGATGGTGGTGCCGTCGCTGGTGGTGGTACCGTCGGCATTAAAAATGCGCACATCGTCAATCTTGGCATTGATTTCCGGATACGAGGTGCTGCACGACCAGCGGCCAAGCAAATCCGCTTCGCTGAGTGCGGCGGCAAACGGGGCGGCCAGCGCCGCCAGCAGGGGGAAAAGAAAACGCATAAGAACTCCTTAGCCCGTCACGGGTTGTGGTTGGAAAGAATCACACAGCTGCCAGTTTTCGCCGTCATCACCGGTAAAGACCAGCACCATGCCGTGATTGAAGGGGTAATAGCCGCCGGTGCGCAAGAGATGTGCGCCGAGCTGGCCGATCCACGGCAAATGACCGACGGCGATGAGATTGCTCTCGCCGCGCGCAACAAGAAAATCATAGACGCTCATCGTCGCCTTGCCCGGATTGAGCGCGGCCACCGCCTCGCTGGGGAAGGGATAATGTGCCGCTGTCTCGATCGCCCGCCGCGCCATCGAGGTGAGGATGGGCAGATTGGGGTAGTGGGTGGCAAGCCACTGCCCGCCCTGCGCCGCCTGCTTGTGTCCGGTCGGGTCGAGCATGCGGTCATAGCCGTTAAAACTGTTGGCGCTGGCATGGCGCCAGAGGATCAGTTGCATACAAACTCCTGCCGCAAGCGGCGTGATGAGAGGGGGCTAGTATAGCGGGCGGGAAAAGCGCGCGGTTGCCCCGCTTGGCAGGCGCAGCAACTACGCCGCTTGGCGGGCGCAGGGTAGACTTCAGTCCACCGCTCCGGCGTAGCGCAGGTCAGTCTTTATCCCGCTTGGCGGCTGCGCAGGCGGACAATCATCCGGCAGCAGCAGGCGGCATTCTTCCGCATCACAATCAAACGGCAACAGCCACAGTTGCAGTTGCGTGTTGCGGAACTGCACAGGCAGCGGTTGCGAAAACAGTGCCGTTTGCGGGTACACCAGCGCCAGTTTGCCTGCCCGGTCGTCATAGTAATTGATGCCGTAAGCCAGCAGTTGGTAGAGGTCGCTACTCGCGACGCCACTGATGTCCTGCCCTTCCGGCACCTTCCATTTGCAATCCAGTACCCATTGCGTGCTGCCGTCCTCGGTGTCACTGAGAACGAGATCGGGGCGCAAAAAGCGGTTTGGCCCGTCGCCAGCCAGCAGGCAGTGCTTGCGATGCTGCGTGTGCACGCGCAGATGAGGGAAGGTGCGGGTGAGATGCTGCGCCACGTAAGCTTCAAACAGCGCTTCCATCGGGAACAGCAGCGCGGGCAGCCTATCGTCGCGCCCGTCGCCAAGCGGGTTGGTCTCCGCCAGCAAGAGCTGCGCCCAAGCGAGCGCCTCGCGGTAGTAACCCATGCCGCGCTCAAAGCGGACGCGGGCAAAATCATCGCCGGGCCGCGTGGAAGGCGGAATGTCAGCGAGGGCAAAGCGCAGTTCACGGGCAAGGCGCTGATGACCGGGGTGGCGGGTACGTTGCAGGGCCTGCAACACGGCGCTGTGCAGCAGGCGGTTTTCCGCGCGGTCGGGGCTGTATTCATCGTGCGCGGTGTAGAAGCGGTCGGCGCGGAAGAGGTTGTGACGCAGGTGTGCGGTGGGCAGTAGCTTGCCGCGTAGGAGAAAGAGGTTGCCTTCGTAGGTGCGGTAATCGCGGCGCAAGCCGTGTTTGATGACGGAAGCCATGGCTGCAAGCGCCTCGCCGATGAAGATTTCCCACAGCGGCTGCGAGGTGGCAGCACGTTCGGCGGCATCAAGGCGGAGGTGGCGGAAGTTGGGCAGGCAGGCGAGCATCCGCATCAGGACGCGGCGGGCATGATCAGCACGATCCGCATCACCCACCGCCCGCCCGGTCTTCGGCAGGATTTCCAGTTGCAGCCCGCTGGGGCAACGGACGATGCCGGCGTAGTTGGCAGTTCGCAGTGCCTCTTGCCCACACCGCCTGGTCAGCGTCAACCACTGCCAGGCCTTTTTCATGCTTAAACAGCGCGCTTTCAGCCAGCGGAAATCGTGCGCCGGGATGACGTGGACGCCTGCCCCCACTTCCTCTACCGCCTTCCCGGCGATCAGGGCGTCGTACTCAAACAGCGTGACGTCATGCACTATGTGTTCCCCGCTTGCGCCGCTGATGGCTGATAGATACCGCGATAGGCTTCTATTTCCTTGAAAGCATTTTCATTGATGACATAGCGCGGCTTGATGCCATAGTCGCCAAGCGGATGTTTGTCACCAAAGAGACGTTTTGCTTCCCCTGCCGTATTTTCTTCACACTTAATGAATTGATGTTCTTCTTTTGCTTTCTGATTATCACCCAGCACCAGACGGATTTTTTCCCAGTCATCAAAGAAATATTCCTGTAATAACGGAATAATGCGTTGCTGGAATATTTGCTCCAAATGTTCCAGCGTTGGTTGGTCTCTTAGTGGTATGAAATAAGCATGGCCGATCATATGGTCACGGTCATACAGTACTTCGATGCGCTCATTCAGACGACGCAATAATTCATCCATCTTGATACCATCAACCGTAATATCTTTCAGGACTTTATAATCCGGCATCATTTCGACAAATGCAAAACGGCGGCGCAGGGCAGTATCAAGCACGGCCAAAGAACGGTCGGCTGTATTCATGGTGCCGATAATATCGACGTTTTGCGGGATGGAAAAATATTCTCCGGAATAAGGCAATTTAACGCTGATGGCATTTCTCATGCCTTCCCGCTTGTCCGCTTCTATCAGCGTAATCAATTCGCCGAAGATTTTGCTGATATTGCCCCGGTTGATTTCGTCGATGATGATGGCGAAGCGCTGCTTTGGCGCTTTGCGGGCTTCATTGCACAGTTCCTTGAAAATACCGTCACGAATTTCATAGCGCACTATGCCTGCTTTATCACTCTCTGTTTCCTCACTATCCTCTTTGTTCTCTTTATTGCTCAGAACAGGACGTAGTCCTTCCACAAATTCTTCGTAGCCATAGGATTGATGGAAGGTCACGATTTTATAATTGCGTAGTACCTCGGAAGTTTCCGGATTCCAATCGGGCGGAAATCCATTCTCATAGGACTCAAAGAAATCATTGGCATCTTTGCAATTCTCTTGTGCATTTTCGAGCAATGACCATATACCTTCATTATCCTTCCTAAAGACAATAGGCTTGTGTCTTGTTTTTATGTTAATATTAGGCAAATTATCAACGGCATGAAATGTCAGACTATTCCATACATTAGGAGCATTAATTTTACCATTAGGAGCTCTTTCCTTAATAAATTCATGCTCAAGTATTTCATCAATTCTTGCTCCTCTACCTAGGTGAAGTAAAACAGCCACTATAACTTTCCACCAAGCCAAATTAGATATATTGTTTTTTATAAATTCTTGTCGCCATATGTCCAATTTTTCTTCTTGATTGAGATTCGAGGGCGCAGGACGCGTATAGCCTTCTAATAATTGAGAAAGACAATAGGTTTTCCCCGTACCGGGCGGGCCGTAATAGATGGTGTTTGTAAAAGGAATTTTTTTAGGGGGCTTTTCCATGTTGTTGTCTCCTGTATGGAAGGTGAAAGCTGCCGGATTAACACCGTCAGATAGGGAGGAACTCCCACCGCTACGCCAGCGCCGCCAGCGGTAGTATTCCTGCTCAACGTTATTGCGGTTGGATTGTGCCAGGCGGGCATCTGCCAGCACCTGCGCTTTCGTCGGCAGGGTGCCGTCCGCTTGCAGCAGGCTTTCGCATACCACCCAGACATCCATGCAATGCCCCGCCTGCTGCGGGGGCGGCGGGCTCAGGCTGGTGCCGTGGGCACCGTTGGCAAAGGTCATGGCAGGTTGGTGGTTGAAGGTGCTGGCGGTGTCGTCGTTCATGGGGTGTTCCGGGGGTGGGGGCAAAAGGCGGATTTTATCCCGCCCGGCGGCGGGTTCATGCGGCAGTCAGTCATCGAACGCTTCATCGTAGCCAGAGGCCAGATCCCCAAATCTGAGGTACTCAGCCTGAAAGGCAAGTTTGACGGTGCCGATGGGGCCGTTGTGCTGTTTAGCAATGTTGATATCGGCGATGCCCCGTTCCGGCGAGTCCGGGTCATAGACTTCGCTGCGGTAGATAAAGAGGACGACGTCGGCATGCTGCTCTATCGCCCCCGCAGCAGGAAGATCCGCGAGCAGCGGGCGTTTGTTTGCCCGCTGTTCGGCGCGCTGTGAGACCTGCGAGAGAACAATGACCGGCGCATACATTTCTCTGGCAAGCAGCTTCAGGCTGCGCATGATGCGGTCCACCGTCGTCATGCGGTTATTGCCGGGATTATCCTGCTCTATCATTTGCAAATCATCGATAAGGATCAGGCCGAGTGCGCCGCGCTTTTCTTGCAGCCGCCGCGTTTGCGCATGTAGATCGACTGCGGTGAGATTCAGGTCGTCGTTAATATCGAGGGGGGCTTCGACCAGCTGCCTGACGGCAAGCGCCAGTTTCTCGCGTGCCCCTTCGTCCATGATGTCGCCTTTGCGCAACCGGTCGTGAGCAATACCGCTCAGCGAAGACAACAAACGTAGCATGAGTACGCGGTCAGGTTGAGCTAGCGAGGAGAGAGCGACAGCTTCTCTGGCACCAATAGCCACAGCTTCGGCAATGTTCATGGCCAGGGCGGTTTTGCCCATATTGGGACGCCCGGCAATAACGATCAAATCGCCGCGTTGCAGGCCACCGGTCATGCAGTCAAGATCGCGGAAACCGGTCGGGATGCCGGCAATACTATCCGGATGCTCACTGGCCTCTTGCAGGTAGAAAATGGTGTCGGCGAGTAACCGCTTGATTTCGCGCTGCCGATAGTCGTCATAATCGTTTTCGTGCTCTGTCATGGGGATTTCCTGGCTGGATGGATAGGACGGAAAGGCGATGTTTGCTCGCTTGTCGTCTGCCCATTTTATGTTCCGTAACGACAGCGGACGTCGCAGCGTTTTTCCCGCTTTCCCGCCCCAGGCAGAACTCCGGTAGAGACTCCTCGCCCTCTACCGCGCCGCCTACTGAGCGGCGGGTGCGGACGGATGAGGGAGGCTGTTGGCAATCGCCCTGCCACACAAGCGGATAATCTGATATAAAGCCCTCCCGTTTTATCAAACCTGTTGGAGGTTCCATGTCAGATCAACGCACCATCAAATCCCCGACTTTCTCGGTTCTTCTCGCCCTGTTCATCCCGATCGTGCTTGGGTTGACCGTCTATTTCACCCTCATCCGCATCAGCACGATCACCTCGCCCGACAAGAGCAATGCCTCCGGTGTCGCCGCCATTGAGCGTCTGAACGAGGCGCGTGTTTCCGCGCGTCCTTCCGCCAATCCGCAGTGAGACGGCGCCGGTTTGCAGAAGAAGCCTGTCGCAAAGACAGGCTTTTTTGCGTATCGGCTTAGTAGTTGAATAGATAAAAAAGCGTAACAAGGCGCATCGCCGCAGACAGTACAGCTAGTACGGCGGGTCCCCATAAAAATCGCGTAGCGATTTTTATGGGGACCGGTCAGACGACGCAACGCCGTTACGATTTTTTAGATGTT
The DNA here is from genome assembly GCF_916618745.1 of Cardiobacterium sp. Marseille-Q4385. Classification (GTDB taxonomy): domain Bacteria; phylum Pseudomonadota; class Gammaproteobacteria; order Cardiobacteriales; family Cardiobacteriaceae; genus Cardiobacterium. The sequence goes on along the minus strand of NZ_OU745373.1, from coordinate 1,299,483 downwards.
TAACTACATCCTGCACCATCGCCCTCCCCTCCTACCATGACCGCTACCGCCCAACTCTCCGCCATCCTCGCCGCCAATGCCGCCGCCGGCTATCCTGACCTCGACCGCAGCCCTGCCGCGCAACAGGAACGCGCCCGCCATCAGGCTTATCTCGCGCGCAAAAACCGTATTGAGGGCCTGCCGCCGCCCGATGCCTTTGAGGCACAGCTCATCCGCCATCTCGTTGCCGGCGATATCAGTCCGGCGCAGTACATCACCCTCATCCGCCTGCATTCGTCATCATGAAACTCAGCCTCTGGATCCACCGCAGCGCCGCCGCCCATCCCGATAGCGAGGCCGCGCTGCTGGAAACCCGCCATCTTGCCGCCTTCGTGACCGGCCTCAGCCTGACGCAGCAGCGCATCCACGACCCCGATCTCAGCGCCGATGCTGTAGCGACGCTTGACGCCCTCGCCGCTCGCCTGCACGCGGGCGAACCGCTCGCCTATCTGCTCGGCAATCAATCTTTCTACGGGCTTGATCTCGCCGTCAGCCGCGCCACCCTCATCCCGCGCAGCGACAGCGAAGCGGTGGTGGAGCGTGCCCTCCATCATCTGCGCGACGTTACCCGCCCGACGGTGCTTGATCTCGGTACCGGCAGCGGTGCGCTGGCGCTGGCTATCGCTGCCGCCCGCCCCGATGCCGATGTCACCGGCAGCGATCAAAGCACGGCGGCGCTGGCGGTCGCTACGGAAAACGCCCGCCGTCTCGGCATACCTAATGTCCGCTTCCGGCACGGCGACTGGCTTGCGCCCTTTGTTGATGAAAGCGCCGACCTCATCATCAGCAATCCGCCTTATATCGCCCCGGACGATCCACATCTCGCCGCCCTCAGCCATGAACCGTTAAGCGCCCTCGTCGCTGCCGAGGACGGCTACCGCGACCTCAACGTCATCATGGACGATGCACCGCGCGTGTTGAAATCAGGCGGCTGGCTCATCATGGAGCATGGCTGGCAGCAGGGCGACACCCTGCGCGCCCGCGCTGCGCGTTATCCCGCCTGGCGGCATATCGCGACCGGACAGGATTACGCCCGGCGCGACCGCTATACGGAAATGCAGAAAGGCGGCTAGCACGGTTAGCCGCTTGGTGGGAACCCGGCAACCACGCTGCCTGGCGGCATTTTTTCGTGCTGCTATCAAGAACACAAAAAGCAGGCTACGCCCGCTTGGTGGGCCAAGGCCCACCCTACGCAAGCCCGGGCATTTACGCCGCTTGGCGGCTGCTCAAACGGCACAAAACAACGCTACGGTAGAAAGAAAAACGTAGAGACGTTGCCTGCAACGTCTCCAAAACCAATTCCGCACCTATCCCGCTTGGTGGGCCGAGGCCCACCCTACGCGAGTCCAGTATTGATGCCGGTTCAACGGTTGCTGGCTATCACGATATAGCAGCCTTCATGCGCATCTAGATGCACCGGGGTGCCGGGGGTGAGGTAGGCCGCTTCGCCGCTGCGCAGTTCGAGGCTGTCCTCGCCGGCGGTGACGCGCAGGCGTCCTTCCAGGTTGAGCAGGATGGTCGCCTCGGGGTTGGCGAGCGGCAGGTTCATGCCATCAGGCAGGCGGATGGTGGTCAGGGTGTAGTCGTCCACCGGCGCCGGGTAAACGTGGGGCGCATGTTCGTGGGGCGCGGGCGGTGCGAGGATGGCCGGGTTGACCGGATTGGCATCAACGATGCGCAGCAGTTCGCCGATGTCGATGTGTTTCGGGGTTAGTCCGGCGCGCAGGACGTTGTTGGAGGCGGCCATCAGTTCGATGTTCTGCCCGCGCAGATAGGCGTGCGGCAGGCGGGCACGCTGGAAGATGCCCTCGCCTTCTTTCATGTAGACGATGTTGAATAGGTAGAAGGAGAGCAGGCCGGGGTCGGGGCGGGCGGGATCGATGTGGATGGCGCGCGGGGCGTAGTGCAGCCAGTAGGCGGGGTCGGTGGAAACGTCTTGCGGCGCGGGGCGGGCAAAGAGCGGATCGAGCCAAGCGGCAAGCGTCGCCGGGGTTGCCTGCATGATGCGGGTGTAGGCGTCGAGCAGGCCGTGCGCACTGATGAGCGCGGCCAGCGGGGCGAGGCTGGGGCGGCTGTCAATGCGGCGGTAGATGGTATCGAGCGGGGCGAAACCGTGCAGCAACCAGAAGTCGCCGAGGGCGATCATGCTTTCCGGTTTGTGGTTGTCGTCGGGGTAGTTGCGCGTCGCGGCGTCGCGGGCGATTCCCGCCGCTTCTTCGCGCGCGTAGCCCGCTTCAGCCTGTGCCTTGTCGGGGTGGAGCTGAATGGAGAGCGGCAGGCGCACGTCAAGGATTTTCAGCAGAAACGGCAGGCGGTCGCCGAATCGCTGCCGCGATTGAGCGCTAAGGGCACGCGCGGGATTTTCAGCTATCCAGGCGTCCAGCGGCAGTTGGCGGCCGTCCGCTTCGATGGTGGAGGGTGCCTGCGGGTGGTCACCAAACCACAGTTCTGCGGCGGGTTTGTTGCCAGGTTCGCGCCGCAGCAGTTGCGGGATGTAGTCGTGGCCGCCCCAGGCGTAGGGCTGGATGGTGCCGTGCAAACGGTAAAGCATGGTGGGTCTCCGTGTGTGGGTGTGCCGCCATGCTACCCCTTTTGTGGCGCTGCGTCTCGCCGCCGTCAGGCCTCGTTTTCTCCGGCAGCGGGCGGCGCGGCGCGGTTAAAGAGGTGTTGCAGCGCTTCTTCGCCGGTGAAGAAGGCAGCAGCGGCTTCCAGATCTTCGATGCGGGCGACGGGGAGGACGACGGGTTGGCCGTTTTGCAGGGTAAGGACGAGCACGCCGTCTTCGGAAAGCTGCATGGCGACGATGGCGTCGTAAGGCCAGTAGCGACCGCCGGCGGTGAAGCCGTCTTTTTTCAGGCGCCATTTCGGGTAACGCAGGCCGTGGATGAGGACGAGCAGGAAGAAGAGGCCGAGGGCGAGGCTGTTCACGGTGTGGTGCACGCTGATTTCGTGGTACAGCCCGGCGGCGACGATGAGGTTGAGGAAGACGGCGTCGGCGACACGGCGGCGCAGACGCACGGCGACTTGCGTCTTGCCGAAGCGGTTGGCCTGGATGTAGCCGTCGTAGATGAGGAAAACGGCAAAGGCGAAGTCGATGAGGCAGAGGGCGATGGTGGTGAACATGGAGGGCTCCGTAAGCGGCGTGGCGGCATCTTATAGCGGGGCTGTGACAAGAAGAAGGTTTTTTACACCCGTCCCCTGCGGACCCGGCCAAAACCTCTCCATAGCAGCTTGGCGAACCCTGTCTTGACGCCGCTTAGCGGGCGTAGGGCAGGCTCGACCCGCCGGGCAGGCGTAGCCTGCTTTTTGCGTTTCGGGTAAAGGCAAGCACCAAGCGGGGAAACCACGCGTTTTTTGGTTTTGAGACGTTGCAGGCAACGTCTTACGAAACCCGGCAATCACGCCACTTGGCGAGGCCAGGTTTCATCGGAAGCGGCATGAAAAAGCGGGCCGCAGCCCGCTGTCATCATTCTGGCGGCTCAGGCGTCCTGCAATTTCTTCCAGTCATGCACAATCACGCCGCGCTGGTCCCAAACCAGGACGTGTTCCTGCTCCAGCTGTTTGAGCAGGCGCGACAGGGTTTCGGCGCGGATGGCGAGGTATTCAGCGAGGTCTTTTTTGTTGATGTCGAGCGTGCAGAGCGCGCCGTTCTTCCGTTCGCCCCGCATATGTTCGCGCAGGTAATGCAGGAGGCGGGTACGGGCGTCAAAGACGCTCAACATTTCTATCTGCGAGCTCAGGGATTGCACGTATTCGGCCAACGCCCCCATGATGGCGAAGCACAATTCGTTGTTTTTCGAGAGGATTTCGCGGAATTCGCGATTGTTGATAACCAGCAGCTCGGTGTCTTCAGTGGCGATGGCGTTGGCGGGATAGGTATCGTGACGCATGAACATCAGCGCTTCGCCGAAGCTCTGACCGCGACTGAACAGTTTGACGGTTTTTTCTTTGCCGTCAGGGGCAGAGAAGTAGAGGCGGACGGTGCCGGAGATGACGAAGAAGAAGTCGGTGGTGGCTTGGTTGCGGGTGAAGATCATGCTGCCCGCGTGGTAAGAGCGGCGGTTTTTGCGCTGGGTCAGACGTTGCCGGTCCGCCTCGGAGAGGGGGGCGAAGAGGTAGTGTTTGTCTATGATTCCGGTCATGGCAGCACCTGCGGGTATGGGATTTCTTGACAATTATAATCCGTACCGCTTAGGTCACAAATTTGCCCGAACCGCAGCAGCAGCCGGCCCTGCGGTTTGAGGCGCACCAAGCGGCGTCATTATTGAGCCCGCCAAGCGGGATAGATCCTGCATCCGCCTGGCGGGCCAGTGTTTTTTAGTCTGCTGAGGGGGTCAGGCCGTCGAATTTGGGGGCCTTGTCCTGTTTATCGTTCACGGTGACCCAGCCGAGGGTGTTGTCGGCGGTTTTCAGCAGCAGGCGGTTTTCGTGGCAGCGGTTGTCGCTCGCGCGCGCGTCCGTCGGGCAGTTGTATTGGCCGTCGGCGAGGAGCAGGGTGACGCTGTCGCCGGGGGCGAGGGTCGCCACGCGTTTGCCGTCCGCATCATGCAGCTCAAGCGGGGCGTCCTGATTTTGCCCGAGGCCCCGGTAGGTGCTGGCAAGGTCGAGGGCGTAGTAGGGCTGCGTTTCTTCTTGCAGGGTGCCGCCATTGAGTTGCCATTTTTGCCGTTTGCGGTAGTGGCCGGGGTCGTCGTTGGCGGTGTAGAGGTAGCCGTTGCCGGGGAGGTAGTAGGTGGTGGCGTGCAGGGTCGGCAGGGTTTCTTTTTCCCAGCCGTCTGCGGCCTGCGCCAGGTAGCAGTAGGGGCTGTCGCTTGGTTCGTTCAGGCAGAGGATGTGGTAGCGCGGTCCGCCCGTTTTGAGGCGGGTGTCGAGCAGGTGGCGGTAGTGGCTGTTTTTTTCGGCTCCCGCCGGGGGGGCGCCTTTGTTCAGCACGCCGTTTGGCTCGCGGTGGTAGTCGTCCTGCATGGTGCTGCCGAGGTTGGCCAGGTAGTGCAGGGTGTAGCGCGCTTCGCTGTTGGGGATGGGCTGTTCTTGTGTGGCGAGGGCGGGGAAGTCGTCGTTTTTGCTGCTTTCGCTGGCAAGTGCCCAGCCGGTGAGGCCGAAGTGGTTTTTGACGAGGTAGTGACCGGCGTCGTCTGTCAGCAGCACGGTGATTTTACCGCCGCGCGGGATGACGGCGACGGTTGCGCCGCCGCCGGGGTCGAGGGTGAGTATCAGCGGCGCGGTGGTGGTGGTTTCGGTGCCGAGGTAGGCGAGGGTACCTTCTGCGCTAGCGGGCAGGTTGGCGGCAAGCGGCAGGGTTTTGGCGGGTGGCGGTGTGCTGTTGTCGGTTTTTTGTACCGGAGCGGACGGCGGTGTGCTGTTGTCGGTTTTTTGCACCGGAGCGGGCGCAGGGGTGGTGTTTTCGGTAACGGGAGCGGCGGGTTCGCTGCTGGCGCGGATGGTGACGGCGGGCGGGATGTTTTTGTTGTCTTGCGCCACTGGCGTCGCCGCGCTCTGGCCGCTCTCTCCTGCGCTGGCCGGTTTTTTCACTGCGGCAGCAAAGGAAGGCAGTTTCCAGGCGTTACCGGGGAAGCCCCGGCACAGGTTGCTTTCGCTGCGGTAGCTGTACGCGAAGGTTTTGCCGTTCCAGGTGTAGCGGCTGTTGACGACGCAGTCGCCTTCTTCGCTTTCGCGGGCAAAGGCAGTGATGACGCCGTCTTTGTAGGCGATGGGCCCGGCACCGCTGTCGCGGCCGTTGTCATCGGGGATGTCGGAAATCGGCACGGTGTTGAGGACGCGGTTTTGTTCGGCGTTAAGCACGGCGTAGTAGTTGTTACGGTTGTAGGCGCCCTGCCAGCAGGCGGTTTCGGCGAGGGTGTGTTTGTTATCGAGCGGGTAGAGGGTGATGGGTTGCTGGCTTTCGCGCAGGACGTTGCAGCCAGCATCGGCTTTGCTGAGGAGCAGGGCGCGTAATGCGGGGTAGTCCGGGTCAGTGGGGGCGACGGTGCGACCGGGGTCGCTGGCGACGGCGGCCGCCTGGATGACGGGATGGTTTTTCGCCTGGCGCACGGGGGCGTTGCTGTCGCCGCGTTTGACCAGGGCGGACGGGGTGCCGGTGCGCTGCTGGTATTCGTCCATTTTCAGCAGGGTGGCAGTCGCGCCTGCGCCGGACAACGCCCAGGTGTTGCCGTCGGCAGTGAAGGTGATGTTGCTGGTGTGGATGACGGCGTCAAGCACGGCGGCGGTTTGCGCCGGGTCGAGGTCGGCGTAGGTGGCATGGCCGCTTTTTTTCAGGGTGAGGGTGCCGAGGCTCGTGCCATCGAGGAAGAGTTCGCCGCTGCTGGGCAGGGCGGGCTTGTCTTTCCAGAGGTGGTAGGTGATGGCGAGGCGGGCGTTGACGACGGCATCGGCACCCGTTTCGCGGGTAATGCGGATGGAGATGGGGCGCTTGTCATCGGCTTTCTGGTAACCGGCGGCGCGGCAGGTGCCGTTGTTTTCGCAGACGAGTTGCCAGTCTTTGTGTTCGAAACGGCCATCGTCGGCGGCGGTGAGGGCGACGAGCGGGGCAGCCGCAAGCAGGGTGAGGATTTGGCGTGACATTTTGTGGCTCCGGTGTGGCTTTCCGGGATTATACGGGTCTGTCTTACCGTTTTCTGTCTATTTTTTCAGGTTTTTTCAGGGGGTGGGCTTTGCGGGCGGCGCCACTGGTGCGTGGCGATGAGCACCGCGAAGTACAGGCCGCCGGCGATGCTGATGATGGCCGGACTGAGCGGCAGGTCGGCGGTCCAGGCCAGTATTGTGCCGAGGGTGGTCGAGAGGGCGGCAAGGGCAGCGGCGAGGGCGGCGCTTTGTTCCGGGGTTTTGGCGAGGCGGTTGGCGGTGTTGGCCGGGATGATGAGCAGGGCGATGACGAGCAGCAGGCCGAAGTACTGCACGGTGGTGCCGATGAAGAGGCCGATGAGCAGCAGGAAGGCGAGGTCGTAGTGGCGCGCGCGCGGGTGTTCGGTGCGGGCGATGGCCGGGCTGATGGTCATGAGGATGAGCGGTTGCCACAGGCGGTAGAGCAGGGCACCGCCGATGAGGGCGACGATGGTGATGTTGGCAAGATCGCCCGCGCCGGTGGCGAGGATGTCGCCGAAGAGGTAGTTGATGAGGTCGGTGCGGATGTTTTCCATGGTCGAAAGCAAGACCATGCCGAGGGCAAGGGCGATGTGCGACAGGCTGCCGAGGATGTTGCTGGGGTTTTCCCGCCCGTCTTTTTCGATGAGGTAGAGCAGGGCGACGAGCAGCAGGGTGATGCTCCAGATGCCAGCGACCGGCGGCAGGCCGCTTTTCAGGGCCAGCGCGATGCCGAGCAGGGAGGCGTGCGACAGGGCTTCGCCGAAGTAAACGAGGCGGCGCCAGGCGATAAGCGCGCCGATGGGAGCAGCGATGATGCCGGTGATGAGGGCGCAGAGCCAAGGGATGAGGATGAGGTTTAGGATCATGACGGGTCAGGCCTCAAAAGGGTCAAAGGTTTCGCCGCGCCGGGCAAAGGGAGCGTGGGTAGCGATGAGCTGTGCTTCTTCGTCGTCCGTGGTCTGGCGGTAGCCAGTGTATGCGCCGCCGCGTCCGTAGTGGATGGGGATGAAGTCGCGCGCGTAGATGGCGTGCAGGTTGTCGTAGTGGGCGGGTTTGAGGTAGGGACGGTGGCTTTCTAGCTGGGCGTAAAGTTTGGCGCGGTAGGTGGCGTCGTCATCGTCTTCGCTGCCCCAGGTGCGATTGGCTTGCAGCAGCATGATGTAGATGAAGTCGTGCAGGTCGGCGGCGAGCAGCCGGCTGCTGTCGTCGTGGTAGATACAGGCGATGCAGGGTTCTGCGGCGGCATCATCGAGGTAGGCGAAGACGTAGGCGTCGCCCGCGCCGCTTTGGCCGAAGGCGATGAAGCGGTGGCGGTAGGTGGGTTTGAGGGTAAAGCAGAGGTCGTCGTCGATTTCCGGCGGCAGTTTGTCGGCGGCGGGGATTTCGAAGTCGTTGCCGATGAGGAGCAGCGGCGGGTGGGTGAGCAGGCGTGGGTAGGTGGTTTTGTACCAGTCCGGCGCGCCTGTCCCCCAATCGAGCATGCCGTCAGCGGCAAGGCGATGGTAAAGCGCGGGCAGACGGCGGCCGGTGAGGGCTTCCATATGGGCGATATAGGCAGGGTAATTCATAGGTGGCTGTGGTCGTGGTGGTGGGTGTAAACGCCAATGGCTTCGGGGTGGCGGGCGTCGTCGCCCAAGAGGTACAGGAATTCGGGGTTGCCGATGATGCTTTCCGGGCTGCCGTGGCAGCAGATGTGGCGGTTCAGGCAGAGGATGTGGTCGCTCGCCGCCATGACGAGGTGCAGGTCGTGGCTGACCATGAGGATGGCGGTGCGGTGCGTGCGCTGCCAGTCACGGATGGTCTGGTAGTAGTCGCCGAGGGCAACGGGGTCGATGCCCGCCGCCGGTTCGTCCAGCACGATGAGGTCGGGGTGGCGCAGCATGGCGCGGGCAAGGAGCAGGCGCTGGGTTTCGCCGCCGGAGAGGGTTTGCAGCGGGGTGTCGAGCAGGCGGGCGATGTTGAGGCGGGCGAGCAGTTCGCTTTGCGCCGCCTGCGGGATGTCGCGCAGGAAGCGGCGCGCGGTCACGGGCAAATCAGGCGGCGGATGGAATTTTTGCGGCACGAAGCCGGTTTTGAGCGGTTTTCTGCGGTAGATGCTGCCTGCCGTCGGCGCGAGGTGGCCGAGAATGAGGGCGAGCAGGGTGCTTTTGCCGGCGCCGTTCGGGCCGACGATGGTGAGGATCTGGTTGCGGCGGATGGTGAGGGTGATGTCATGTAGAATGCTGCGCCCACCCGCGTGGTAGGCGACGTCTCGCAGTTCGATGAGGGGTTGGTCGGTCATGGATGTGTGTTTTTTTGTGGTTCGGGGTAGGGTTATATGTTATCGGGTTTGCACGGGGTAAGCGCTATCTTTGCGGGGCGGGGTTTTGCTTTTTGCCGGCGCGTGAGGCGGAGGCCGGATTTTGCCGCTGGTGTGTTTTATCCAACCTCTCTCCACCCCCAATGGAGGAGGGCGTATTTGTGCACAGGGCAAACCCCGCCAAGCAGGTCAACCACGCGCTTTTCAGGGATCTCCCATGACCGCCATGCGTAAGGTCAGCGTTGCCGTGCCACGCCCGCTGGCCGGATGTTTTGATTATCTCTGCGACAGCCCGGTGACGGTCGGGGCGCGGGTGCGGGTGCCTTTCGGGCGGGACCGCGTCATCGGTGTGGTGCTGGCGGTGGCGGCGATGGACGACACCGACGGGCTGAAAGCGGTCGAGGCGGTGCTGGACAGCGCGCCGCTGCTTGATGCCGCGCAACTCGCCCTGTTGCGCTTCGCCGCCCGCTATTACCAGCACCCTATCGGCGAGGTGGTGCAGGCGGCGCTGCCCGTGCCGCTGCGCGAAGGGCGGCCTGTCCTGCGGCAACTGCCGCGCCGTTGGCGGCTGACGGAGGCAGGCGTGGCGGCGCAAGCGGGACGCCTCGGCGCGAAACAGGCGGCGGCGTTGGCATTTCTCGCAGAGCATGGCGAGGTGGATGAAGCGGCATTGCGCGAGGCCTGCGCTGCTTCGCCCGCCTGGTTGATGGACTTGCAGCGGCGCGGCTGGCTCACCTGTCACGCGAGCTGGCGCGGCGTGGCGGCGGAAGCCGTCGCTGCCCCAACCTTAAACGAGGCGCAAGCGGCGGCGCTCGCCGCCCTGCCGCAGGCGGGGCATTCCGTAACCCTGCTCGACGGCGTCACCGGTTCGGGCAAAACCGAAGTCTATCTGCGCTGGATTGAGCGCCTGAGCACGGACGGCGGGCAGGTACTGCTGCTCGTGCCGGAAATCGGCCTGGTGCAAGCGCTCGCGGCGCGGCTCGCAGCGCGGCTTGCCGGACAGGTCGCCGTATCCCATTCCGCGCTGGCCGATGGCGCACGCCTCGACAACTGGCTGGCGGTACGCGCAGGCGAGGCGCAGGTGCTGGTCGGCACACGTTCGGCGGTGTTCGCGCCCTTTGCCGACCTGCGCGGCATCATCGTCGATGAAGAACACGACGGCGCTTACAAACAGCAGGACGGCTTCCGTTACCACGCCCGCGATTTGGCGGTAGTGCGGGCGCGGCAGGCGGGCGTGCCACTCCTGCTCGGCTCGGCGACGCCGTCGCTGGAAACCCTGCAACACGCCTGGGCGGGCGCCTGGCAGCATCTGCGCCTGCCCGCACGGGCGGCAACCGTGGCGCTGCCTGCCGTGCGCATCCTCGATATGCGCAGCGCCGAAGCCAGCGGCGGCCTCGCGCACGAACTGATGCGCGCCATGCGCCAGGCGCTGGCAGCGGGCGGACAGGTGATGCTGTTCTTGAACCGCCGGGGCTACGCGCCGCTCCTGCGCTGCGACGCCTGCGGCTGGTGCAGCGAATGCCCCGCCTGCGACGCGATGATGACCGTGCACACCGCCAGCCGCCAGCTGCAATGCCACCACTGTGGCCGTGCCCAGCCCGTGCCGCTGCGTTGCCCCGCCTGCGACAGCAGCGACGGCTTGCAGATGATCGGCCTCGGCACCCAGCGCCTTGAACAGACTGTGGCGCGGCAATTCCCGCAGGCGCGTGTGCTGCGCATCGACAGCGACGCCTTCACCACCAGCCGCCAGTTCGAGGCCGCCGTGGCACAAGTACACGCGGGCGCGGTGGACATCATCCTCGGCACACAGTGGCTGTCCAAAGGCCACCACTTCCCCAACCTGCACCTCGTTGCCATCGTCGATGCCGACCAGGCGCTGTTCAGCGTGGACTATCGCGGCGAAGAACGCCTCGCGCAATTACTCGTGCAAGTCGGCGGCCGGGCGGGGCGGGAAACGGCGGGGCAGGTGTGGGTGCAGACGCGGCAGCCGCAGCATCCCGTATTCGGCGTCCTCACCGCGCTATATGAAACGACCGCGCGCCGCCTCGACAGCGAACGCCACACCGCCGGCCTGCCGCCACACAGCGCGCAAGTATCGCTGCTCGCCCGCCACCGTGACGCCGCCCGCGTCATGCAGGCACTCGCCTTCACCCGCGACGGTGCACAAGCGGCGGGGATTGGGCGGGACTGGCAATGGTTCGGTCCCGCGCCTGCCGTCATGCCGCGCAAGGACGGTCAACAACGCGCGCAACTGCTGGTGCAGGCGGCGGATAAAAGCAGCCTGCAACGCGAACTGCCGCAACTGGTGGCGTGGTTGCAGGCGCAGGCGAAGGCGTTTCGGGTACGGTGCGCGGTGGATGTTGACCCGCTGTGGCTGGAATAGGCGGGAAACCGGGATTTATCCCGCTTGGCGGGCGAGGGGCAGATTGATGATAGGGAAGGAGACGTCGCAGGCGAGACTCCTGCATGGTTCTTTCTGCCGCCCCCACTGCCAAACAAGGAAGCCCGTGAGGGGGTTTTGTGCGAATGTCAGACTTGGGGCGTATCGGGCGGGATGAAAGCAGCCCCTCGTAGATATTGAAGAAAAAGAACGGTGGGGGCTGGCTCAATCCCCCTATATTCACAAGGATGCCGGGCGGCCTTGTGCCCGCCATTCGTCGTAGCGGCGGTCAATGACGGCGGCGAGTTTGTCGTAGTTGTCCCAACTGTCGTCAAGACGGTACAGGCAGTTGTCGTCATCGGTGTCATCGCTGAGGGCGAAGGTGGCGATGTAGTCGTCAATGTAAAGGCCGTAGCCTTCGCCGTCTTCGCTCTGGTAGTAGGCGGTAGCGAAGGCGTTACCTTCCTCGCTGAATTCGCCATCGGTCAGCGCTTCATCGCAGACGCGGCGCAGAAATTCTGCACCGCTGATTTCACGCCGTTGCAGGGCGGCAAGTTCGGCAGCGGCATCTTCCTGCACATCACCGGATGCGAAACCGTGCAGCAGCATCCAGGCGAGGAACATGCCGATGTGTGTCGCCCCCGCTTCCGGCGGCAGGTCGGCAGGGTATTCGCCTTCGTAATGCCAGGAGGCGTCGTCGTATTTCATGCTTCTTCCGGCCACTCGATGTCTTTCAAGAGTTCGGCCAGCTCGCCCGCCTGGTGCATTTCGACGACGATGTCGCAGCCGCCAATGAGCTCGCCCTTCACCCACAGTTGCGGGAAGGTCGGCCAGTCGGCGTATTTCGGCAGCTCGGCACGGATTTCCGGGTCTTGCAGGATGTTGACGTAAGCAAAGGGCTCACCAACTTCTTTCAGGCAGGTGACGGCTTTGGCGGAAAAGCCGCACATCGGCTGGTCGGGCGTGCCTTTCATGTAGATAAGGACGGGGTTGGTGGCGATTTGTTCTTTGATGCGGGCAATGGTGTCCATGATAGGTTCCTGTGTGATGTGAAAGAGGCGGCATATTAGCAGAGATGCCGCGATAAAAAGCCCCGCCGGAGCGGGGCTGTCGCTAAAGTGCGAACGCTACGAGTTCCCCTGCAAGCGGGGAGAGGGCTGTTTTATGCCGCCGGTTTATCGTCCGCTTTGGCAGCGGGTTTTGCCGGGACAAGGTAGTTGTAGGCGACAAGCGCTGCGACGATGCCGATAACCAGCGCGGTGATGGTGAATTGCCCCGTCTGGCTGATTTTACCGAGGGCAATGCCGACCACGCCGAAATCGGTGTCGGAGAAGGTGGTGCTGGCAAAGCCGAGTTCGCCGAGTACAGGCAGCAGCCACACCGGGAGGAAGGTGATCAGCACGCCGTGCAGGAAGGCACCGATGATGGCGCCGAGGCGGCCGCCGGCAGCGTTGCCAAAGACGCCTGCGGTCGCGCCGCAGAAGAAGTGCGGCACTACGCCGGGCAGGATCAGCACCCAGTTCAGTTTGCCGAGGATGAAGAGGCCGATGAGGCCGCCGGCAAAGCTCGACAGGAAGCCGATAAGCACCGCATTCGGCGCGTAGGGGAAGACGATGGGGCAATCCAGCGCGGGGCGGGCGTTCGGCACCAGTTTTTGCGAGAAGCCGGTGAAGGCAGGCACGATTTCCGCGAGGATGAGGCGCACGCCTTGCAGGATGATGAAGACGCCGGCGGCAAAGGTGATCGCCTGGATGACCGCCCAGACGAGGAAGTTCTGTCCGTTCGCAAATTTTTCCTGCTGCACGAAATCCTGCCCGGCAGCGATGACCAGCACGAGGTAGATGACCATCATGGTGAGGGCGATGGAGACCGAGCTGTCGCGCAGGAAGCTGAGGTTCTTCGGCAGGTTCATTTCTTCGGTGGAGCGCGATTTCATCGGGCGCAGGGCACGGCCAACCGAGCCGGCGAGGACGTAGCCGACGGTGCCGAAGTGGCCGAAGCCGACTTCGTCGCTGCCGGTGATGTCGCGCATGAACGGCTGGGCGATGTAGGGGAAGAACGCCATGATGAGGCCGAGGGTGAGCGAACCAACCAGCACCAGCAGTGTGCCGCTGAATCCGGCAACGACGAGGATGACGGCGATCATGCACGCCATATAGAAGGTATGGTGGCCGGTGAGGAAGATGAATTTCAGGCGGGTGAAGCGGGCGATGGCGATGTTTGCCACCATGCCGAAGGCCATGATGAGCGCGGTCGCCGTGCCGTATTGTCCCAGCGCAGCGGAGACGATGGCTTCGTTATTCGGCACCACACCTTGCACATGGAAGGCTTCCTGGAAGATTTCACCCAGCGGGTTGAGCGAGCCGAGCAGCACCGCCGCACCGCCGCTCAAGACGATAAAGCCGAGGATGGTCTTGATCGTGCCCTTGATAACGTCTGCCGCAGGTTTTTTCTGCGCAATCAGGCCGATGAGGGCAATGACGCCGACCAGCACTGACGGCACTTTGAGGATATCGACGATAAAGTCGAGGATGGCTTTCATGACACCCCCCTAATCACGGTGGAAATACACGGCCAGCTTGTGTTCGAACTCGTCGGCGCTGACCAGGTTGTTGATGACGATGATTTTGCTGCGCTCGATGCTGGAACTGTCGACGATGTCCGCACCCATCACAAAGAGATCGGCGTCGCCGCTGGCGGTGATGGAGAGGTCGGAATGGCCGACTTCCGCTTCGATACCGAGTTTGACAAGCGCCTTCTTGATGTTCATCTCCATCAGGAAGCTGCTGCCAAGACCGTGGGCGCATACGGCAAGTATTTTCATAGTGGTGTCTCCTAATTTATGTGAATGAAAAAACGCCACACGTGTGAGTTGCGCGTGGTTTGCTGAATATCATAACGGAAGATTCCACAGGGTTGCGCGGTTTTTCACACGGTGATTTCCAGCAGATTGCCGTCCGGATCGGTGACGACGCTTTCATAATAGCCGTCGCCGGTGGTGCGCGGCCCGCTCAGGCAGGGATAACCGGCGGCCACCAGGGTTTCCGTCAGACGATCCACCGCTTCCCGGCTGCCGACACTGAAGGCGAGATGGATAAAGCCTGTGCGCAGGGTGCGCTCGCTGCTATCGGTGAGCTGGGGGCGGGTCATCAGTTCCAGACGCGTATCGCTATCGGGGAAGCGCAGGAAATAGGTTTGCAGGCCGGTTTTCACGTTGTGATAGCGGTCATTGGCCGTGGCCGCGAAGTAGTGCTCATAGAATGCGCGGGCGCGTTCCAGATCATCGGTGTAAAGGGCGATGTGGTCGATTTTCATGGGGTTCTCCTAGGTATTGTTGTAGGCGGTCTTCGTATACGGCAAAAACCTCTCCCGGTGGCCCGCTTGGCGAGCCCTGTATTTGCGCCGCTTGGCCGCTTTTTGCATGTACGAAGGTGGGCCGCTTTAGTTGAACAAATAAAAAAGCGTAACAAGGCGCGACGCCGCAGACAGTACAAGCAGTACGGCAAGGCGGCGCAACGCGGTTACGATTTTTAGATGTTTGACTATTATGGATGGTAAGCCCGCATCAGGCTGTATGCAAAGGGCGTCCAGAGAACGTGTTTCAGCCCGGCGTCGCTCAGGCGGTGGTTGGTCCAGCTGTTGCAGGTGTGGAAGAGGCTGTAATGGCCGCGCGCGGCGTAGAAGGTGTCGTTGTCGCCATAAGCGGGCGCGGCAACAACGGCGCGGCCTTCGTGCAGGGCGAACTGGTCGCGGATGCTCTCGGCGAGGCGGCGGTAGTAGGCGCGCGGCATGGGGATAGCGATGCTGTATTCGTTTTCCCACAGCGTGGGGTAGTAGGTGACGTGGATGATGCTGTCGCCGAGGCCGCTCACGGCGCTGAGGGCGGTGCTGATTTTCAGGTCGCGCCAGTGCGGGGTTTCCACATAGAAACCGCGATCGCCCCAGCCGAAGGCGGCGTAGCCCCAGTCGCTGCTGGCGGCACGGGTGTCGCCGGGGTTGATGATGGTCGTCCAGTCGAAGGTGTCGTTTTTGAGCGGTAGGGCGAGGTCGGTGTGGATGCCATTCGTGATGAGGTACACGGTGATGTCGTCCCCTGCGGCGTCTTCCGGGGTGAGAACGACGCTGCCGAGCAGCCACGCGGCGAGCAGGTAGGTGAGCGGCAGGGCAAGGAGGGCGGCAAGGATTTTGGCGAGGCGGCGCATGGTTCAGGGTTCGAGGTCGAAGGGGTGGAGGTCGCTGCGGTTACCGTTGGCCTGGATGGTGAGGCCGTGCTGGCCGGGGTGGTAGCGCCGCGTTTTGATGAGGCGGAAGGGGTGGCGTTTTTGGATGGTGGCGCTTTCGCCGGCACTAAGACGCAGTCGCCCCATTTTGTAGGCGGCGGGATGCAGGCTGCCGTCGGCGTGGCGGTAGTGGATGTGGTAATCGACGAGGATGTCGCGTGTCTGGCGGCTGTGGTTGCTGATGGTGGCGGTGATGGTCATGTGGCCGCCGATGCGGGGACGGTCGTTATCGAGCCGGATGGCGCTGACGCGGATTGCGGGGTCGGGGGCGGCGCCGATCAGGGCCAGGGCTTCGGGATGGCCCGCTTTGATGAGGCTGCGCAGGCCTTTGTGGATAATCCAGCGGGTCGCGTCGCTGTCGCTTTCCACCAGCCAGCGGGCGGCGGTGTTGAGGGCGAGGGCGGGGTGGTCTTTGCTGATGTCGTTGAGGTTGTTGGCGACGGAGGTGCGGACATAGGGCGAGGGGTCGTCGTTGAGCAGGTCGAGGATGTGGATAACGGGTTCGGGGTTCTGGATAAAGGGCTCGTAGCGTGTCGCCCAGGGCAGGCGCGGGCGGATGCCTTCGGAGGCGAGGCGGCGCACGTTGTGGCTGGGGGATTGTGCCCAGGCGGCGACGCGCTGCATGGTCAGTTCGTGCCAGTCCCGCAGGTAGGGGCGGATGGCGTATTCGCCAGTGTGGCGTCGGGTGATTTGTTCGATGGCGTCGAGGGATTGTTCGGGGTGCGCCAGTCCGTAGGTTTCGATGTAGTGCGCCACCGGCATGAGGTACCAGCTTTCGTTGAACATGCCTTGTCCTTCGCGCAGTTCTTCGCCAAGCGAGGCGGTAAGCAGTTGTACGGCGGTGGGGTAGTCATCCGGCAGGCGGGCGCGCAGTTCTTCGCTGAGGACTTGTACGCGTGCTTTGAGTTCGAGCGGGGCAACGCGGGCGTCAACGGCAGCGGCGTAGTCGTCGCCGGCAAATGTGGGGAGCAGGGGTTGCAGCATGGCGGCGATGCGGCAGGCGCATTGGCCGTCAAAGTGGTGTTTGAGTTGGCTGTCGCTCATGGCATGGGTGGGTTGGGATAGAAAAATCCCCTCACAGGAGGGGATTTCATGCAGCGGGTCCGTTAGTGCGGGCGGATTTCGGTGATGCCGCCCATGTAGGGGATGAGCGCTTCCGGGATGGTGATGCTGCCGTCGGCGTTCTGGTAGTTTTCGAGAATGGCAACGAGGGTGCGGCCAACCGCGAGGCCGCTGCCGTTCAGGGTGTGCACCGGCTGCGGTTTTTTGCTGTCTTTCGGGCGGTAACGCGCCTGCATCCGCCGCGCCTGGAAGTCGCCGCAGTTGCTGCACGAGCTGATTTCGCGGTATTTACCCTGTCCCGGCAGCCAGACTTCCAGGTCGTAGGTTTTGGTTGCCGAGAAGCCCATGTCGCCGGTGCAGAGCAGGACGACACGGTAGGGCAGGTTGAGTTTTTGCAGGATGGTTTCAGCGTTAGCGGTGAGTTTTTCCAGTTCGTCGAAGCTGGTTTCCGGCGCGACGATTTTCACCATTTCCACTTTTTCAAACTGGTGCTGGCGGATCATGCCGCGCGTATCTTTGCCGTGTGCACCCGCCTCGCTGCGGAAGCACGGGGTCTGCGCGGTGATGTAGAGCGGCAAGTCGGCTTCGTCAAGGACGGTGTCAGCGACGAGGTTGGTGAGGCTGACTTC
This sequence comes from Cardiobacterium sp. Marseille-Q4385, assembly GCF_916618745.1. Taxonomy (GTDB): domain Bacteria; phylum Pseudomonadota; class Gammaproteobacteria; order Cardiobacteriales; family Cardiobacteriaceae; genus Cardiobacterium. The sequence goes on along the minus strand of NZ_OU745373.1, from coordinate 1,282,191 downwards.
AGCGGTCGGGATGAGGTAGAAGGAACGCTCGCCGAGGGCGGTTTTGAAGAGGTCTTCTTCGAATTTGGGCAGTTGTCCCGTGCCGAAAAGGGTTTGCGCGTTGGCAAGGTAGGGGACGTACATTTCGGTGTAGCCATGTTCGCGCGTGTGCGTGTCGAGCATGAACTGGGCGATGGCGCGGTGCAGGCGGGCAAGGCCGTCTTTCAGGACGGTGAAGCGCGCGCCGGCGATTTTGACGCCGTCGTCGAAGTCGAGGCCGATGTTTTCCAGGTCGGCGTGTTCTTTCGGCGGGAAGTCAAAGACGCGCGGCGTGCCCCAGCGGCGCACTTCGACGTTGTCGTCTTCGTCTTTACCGGTCGGCACGCTTTCGTGCGGCGGGTTGGGGATGCTGGCGAGCAGGGCGTCCAGCGCGTTCTGGATGTTCGCGTATTCCTGCTCGCTGGCTTGTTGCTGACCGTCCAGCGCGCTGACTTCGGCCATGAGCGCTGAGGCGTCTTCGCCGCTGCGCTTCGCCTGGCCGATTTGCGCGGAAAGGGCGTTGCGCCGCGCTTGCAATTGTTCGGCGGCGACTTGCGCGGTTTTGCGTGCTTCTTCAAGGCGCTGGTATTCGGCGAGCGGGAATTCGTAGCCACGGGTTTTCAGGCGCTCGGCAATGGCGGCGGCGTCCTGACGCAGGAGTTTGCTGTCTATCATGATGTTTTCCTTTTATTTTGCGGTGAGGTTTTGTTGCTCAACGTGGGCGACGGTGTTGTCAGCGGTGTAGTACACGACCAGGCGGCGGCTGAAGGTGTGTTTGCTGTCGCCGGCGAAGTAGCGGTAGAGGTAGTTGGCACGGTCAGGGTGGAAGGGGTCAACCAGCTGCGGCGTACCGAGGATGCGCTCGACTTCTGCACGCGGCATGCCGCGCTGGATGCGGGCGATGTCGGCGTCGGAATAGACGTTGCCCTGGATGACGTCGGTTTTATACAGATACGGGGTGTAGCTGCCACAGCCACCGAGGGCAAGGGCAAGCAGGCAGAGGGTAGCAAGGCGCATGCGGATTCCTGTGGTTGACAAAGCGCGCATTATAGCGCGGGCAAAAGGAAACCATGCGGGCGGGGCAATAGATGAAAAATTCCCGTTTATTCAAATAATTAGGAATAAAGGGAAGGATCAGTTCATCCCTGCCGTGATTTGTTGATGGTTTTTTCGACGATAGCGATCAGTTCGTCAGGGGTAAGGAAGGTATTGAGGTAGTCTGCCAATGTTCCTTCGTTCGTTATTTCGCGGAAAAAGACTTCGTGATCGGTGCCAAATAGCGTGGGATTATCGGGATTGGGATCGCTGAGTGTGATGTAGAGGTTATCCGGATAACCATAGGCATAAAACAGGCGGATGAAATCCGGGGTGTCGTCCCCGGTAAAGGCGGTGATTTCTTGTAAATCCACTTCATCAGGATCGGCAAAGTCGGCATGCCATTCGTCGTAATCCGCCGTGCCCTGTTTATACGGGGTGAAGGGTTGGGCAATCCAGAAATGCTGACCATAGGGTTCTTCGGTCAGGCGGTAATAATGCGCGATCATTTTTTCGTAGAAGGCGTTTTTGTCGGCTTGATAGAGCGCCATGTGTGCTTCGACAAATGCACCCAGCCCATAGATGGGCTCTGCATCCTCCGCTTTTTTCCACGGGGTATCTACCGGCCGTGGATACAGCACGGTATTGAAGGTAATGGATTGCAAGTCATCTTGCAGCGATACCCCGCTGACTTGGCTGATGTCTCCGCCAAGGGCCTGAATACGGTCGAGGATGTCTTTTTTCATGGTCATGCTGTGTGAAGGGGAAATGGGTGAAGAAGCCTGTGCCTTCGCCGCTTGGCGAGCCCAGTGTTGATGCCGCGTGATAAGAAATGCTTTTTTATCTCGCTTAGCGAAGTGTTTGGATAATGATGTGGCGGGTTTTTTGCCCGCCACATCATTCACTACCATTGTGATAACGGCTTTTATATTTTGCTTTAGATTAACTATCCAACAAAATAAAAAACAACAGCAAACAATCCACCCAAAAAAATCATTATTGTAGCGATAATTTGTATTATGCCTTCTATAAATGAGGTAGCTACGGCTTTTGTATAGTTATCAAATTCTTCTAGGCCTGATTCATTGCGGCGATAAAATCGTCTCCTGCCGATAATCAACAAACAGGTTACACCGATAATTACAAAAAGAATGCCGCTGGCAAAATTGCTCATTTTTTACTCCTAATTTAATGGTTGCGTTTCAGCGGTGGAAATGTTTTCCATGCTGTCTATATTTGTGAGAAGCCTGTGTTGTTCGTCATCTCACGCAGAAGGTTTTATTTTTGTTTCCAGCCACCGCCGCTTTGGTACCACCAGCCTTTGTTGGCCTGGGTTATCCAGCGTTCGGCAAAGGTTTTCTGGATTTGTGCCGCCCAGCTTGGCTGGTTGTTGGCTTCCGCAATGGCCTGGTAGAGGGCTTTGCGGTCTTTGTTTTCGGCGCTGACGAGCTGGTTCATGCGGGCCCGGTCGCGCATTTCGGCGGCACCTGCGTCACGCACGGCGATAAGGCCGTCGGCAGTAAGCCCGATCGCGCCTTTATCGAGGAAGGGCCGCAGCTCACCGAAGCGGCCCGCCATACGCGCCTTGATTTGTTCGATTTGCGGCGAGGTGGCGTTGAAGTCCACGTTTTGGGCGTGGGCTTCGCTGCTGATGCCGTTCAGTACGGCGATGAGGATGTGACGCGGGTCAAGCGCGCTCTGTTCGGCTTTTTTGCCCGGGGTGGCAGGTAGGGTCTTGTTTTCTTCACCTGCCGGGGTATCGCCACCCTGTTTGTGCCACACATCCAGGATGATTTGGTCGGCAGCTTTTTCGACAGCTGCCGCCGGGAAGTAGATGTTGACGGTGACACAGGAGACGACGGCGATGGGGGCAAGCAGAGCGAGGCTGCGACTGAGCATGGTGTGCTCCTTCCCGATAGGGGGTTATTCTTTGGCGCGCCCGAGGTATTCGCCGCTGCGGGTATCGACGCGGATGACGTCGCCGATGTTCATGAAGAGCGGTACGCGGACGACAGCGCCGGTTTCGAGGGTAGCCGGTTTACCACCACCGCCAGAGGTATCGCCGCGCAGGCCGGGGTCGGTGTCCACAACTTTGAGTTCGACGAAGTTCGGCGCGGTGACGCTGATGATGTTGCCATTCCAGAGGACGACGGTGCACAGCGCCTGTTCGAGCATCCATTTGTCAGCATCCGCTACGGCGGCGGCGTCAGCTTGCAGTTGTTCGAAGGTTTCGGGGTGCATGAAGTGCCAGCTGCTTTCGTCTTTGTAGAGGTATTGCATTTCGGTTTCGTGCACATCGGCCGCTTCGACGCTGTCGCCGGATTTGAAGGTACGCTCGATGACGCGGCCGGTTTTGAGGTTGCGCACTTTGACGCGGTTAAAGGCTTGTCCTTTGCCGGGTTTGACGAATTCGTTTTCGACGATGTTATAGGGGTCGCCGTCGAGCATGATTTTCAGGCCGGCTTTGAATTCGTTGGTTGAGTAGTTTGCCATTGGGGTTCCTTAGTTGTGGTGTTGTGAGGGTGCTATGTTAGCGGAATCAGGCCAATACCAGAAAATTATCTGGCTACGCTGGCGCGCTTTGCTGTATTCAACATACGGTCAGCGGCGCGCCGCCTTCCCGGCTCTATTTCCGGTATTGGTCTCAGACGTTGAAGCGGAAATGGATAACGTCGCCTTCTTGGACGCGGTAATCCTTGCCTTCGAGCCGCCATTTGCCGGCTTCTTTGGCGCCCGCTTCACCGTGGTAGCGGATGAAGTCGTCGTAGGCGATAACTTCGGCGCGAATGAAGCCGCGTTCGAAGTCGGTGTGGATGACGCCCGCGGCTTGTGGTGCAGTGGCATTGGCGGGCATGGTCCAGGCGCGAACTTCTTTGACGCCAGCGGTGAAGTAGGTGCCGAGGCCGAGCAGGTCGTAACCGGCGCGGATGACGCGATTCAAACCGGGTTCGGCAAGGCCGTAACTGGCGAGTAATTCGCTTTGTTCGTCGCCTTCCAGCTGGGACAGTTCGGCCTCAATAGCGGCGCAAACGGTGACAACCACAGCGCCGCTTTGTGCGGCTTTGTCGCGCACTTGCTGGACGTAGGCGTTGTCGCCGTTAATGTGCGCTTCATCCACGTTGGCGACATACATCATCGGCTTCATGGTGAGCAGGAAGAGTTCGCGCAGGGCTTTTTTCTCTTCGTCGGTAAGCGGCAGGGTGCGCGCGAGATTGCCGTCTTCAAGGTGCGGGGTGAGACGGGCGATGATGTCGAGTTTGAGCTTGGCGTCTTTGTCACCGCCTTTGGCAACGCGGGTCAGGCGCTGCTGGGCTTTTTCCAGTGAGGCCATATCGGCAAGGATGAGTTCGCTTTCGATGACCTGAATGTCGCTCAACGGGTCGATTTTGCCGGCAACGTGAACGACATCATCGTTATCAAAGCAGCGCACAACTTGCGCGATGGCGTCTGTTTCGCGAATGTTGGCAAGGAACTGGTTGCCCAGGCCTTCGCCTTTGGATGCGCCCGCAACGAGGCCGGCAATATCCACAAATTCCATGGTGGTCGGCAGGACGCGTTCGGGTTTGACGATGGCGGCCAGCGCATCCAGTCGTGGATCGGGCATGTAGACAATGCCGGTATTTGGTTCAATGGTGCAGAAGGGGTAATTTTGGGCGTCAATGCCTGCGTTGGTCAGGGCATTGAAGAGGGTGGACTTGCCGACATTTGGCAAGCCGACGATGCCGCAGTTGAATCCCATATGGTATGTCCTCTTGTTTCGTGTGAAACGGCAATGTTGTGAAGCTGGTGTGTCCGTATAGCGGGTTATTCGGTACTGTGCAGGCGGTGCATAGCTTTTTCCGCACCACCTTGCAGCAGGATGGGCAGGATGTTCAGACCGCGTGTGATAGCAGTATCGATTTGTGCCTGTTCTGCCTTGCCGGGCGGATGCAGGACGTAATCCACAACTTGGTTGCGATCGCCGGGATGGTTAATACCGATGCGCAGACGGTAGAAATCTTTACTGCCGAGTGCCGCGATGATGTCACGCAGACCATTATGGCCACCGTGGCCGCCACCGTATTTAAGTTTGACCGCACCTTCCGGCAGATCTAGTTCGTCGTGAACGACCAGGATTTCTTCCGGGGCAATGTCATAGAATTTTGCCGCAGCACTCACCGCACGTCCGCTGGCATTCATGAAAGTCAGCGGTTTAAGCAGGTGCAGCGGGTGGTTGGCCAAGAAGATTTTGCCGTATTCACTTTGGAATTTTTTGTCTTCGGCAAGACGGCTATGCTCACTGGCAACCAGTTGGTCTAATAACCAAAAACCCGCGTTGTGGCGGGTTTTTTGGTAGCGATCCCCGGGATTTCCGAGGCCGACGATCAGTTTGATCATGTTTATTCAGCGTCGCTGTCGCCGTCTGTGGCAACACTTTCATCGCCTGCGACTTCATCATCAGTAACAGCACGATTCGGGTGAACGATTTGCGCCACCACGGCTTCGGCACGTTCGTCGTCGTGGACGAGGCGCACACCTTGCGGCAGTTTCAGGTCACGCAGGTGAATAACGTCACCCAAGGCAGCTTCCGCCATATCAACTTCGATGTTTTCCGGCAGGTTACGCGGTAAGCAAATGATGTCCACACTGTTGAGGTGGTGTTCTACCAAACCGCCCGCTTTGACGCCAACACTGCTTTCTTCGTTGATGAAGTGCAAGCTGACAGTCGCTTGCAGTTCTTGACCACGCACAATACGTTGGAAGTCAAGGTGTTGATACAGCGGCTTATAGAGGTGGCGCTGTACGTCACGGACGATCACTTCGATATCGCCCTGCCCTTCGACTTGCAGGCAGATGATTTGTGAATAGAAGCTATCAAATTTGCCGTAACGAACAAGCGAATCTTGCGAGATAGCGATAGACAGCGGTTTTTCTTCACCGCCATAGACGATAGCGGGTACCAGTCCTTCACGACGCAGGCGGCGGCTCGCACCTTTCCCGTTGTCCTGACGAACAGTGGCACTCAGGATATAAGCATAGTTACTCATAGTTTTCTCCATAGTATAAAAAAGAGCGCTTGCGACCAGCGCTCTCCCGTTTTTCGCGTTCGTTCAGGATTAGTTAACGAACAGCGAAGAAATCGATTCTTCGACGTGAATGCGCCGAATACTTTCAGCCACCAATCCAGCAATAGAAAGTACACGGATTTTTTTACACGCTTTTGCCGGTTCACGCAGGGCGATGGAATCCGTCACAATCAGCTGATCCATGCCAGATTTCTCAATGTTTTCAATTGCCTTGCCAGACAGAATAGCATGGGTGCAATATGCGGTGACAGAGCGTGCGTTGCGTTCTTTCAGTGCAGTCGCCGCATTAGTCAAGGTTCCAGCGGTATCAACCATGTCATCGACCAAGATGCAATCGCAACCTTCAATACTGTCGCCAATGATATTCATCACTTCCGATTCATTCGGACGGGGGCGACGTTTGTCAATGATAGCCAGTTTGGCGTTCATTTGTTTGGCGGTAGCCCGCGCCCGTAGCACACCACCTATATCCGGCGATACGACCACCGGGTTTTTGAAATCTTGCGCCATCAGGTCATTGAGGATTATCGGTGTGGCATAGATGTTGTCCACCGGAAAATCAAAAAAGCCTTGGATTTGATCGGCATGCAAGTCAAGGGTGAGGACTCGGTCTATACCGACGCCGACGATCATGTTAGCCACTACTTTAGCCGATATCGGTACACGCGCCGAACGGGGACGGCGATCCTGACGGGAATAGCCAAAATAGGGGATAACAGCTGTAATACGGTTAGCAGATGCACGACGTAAAGCATCGCTCAAAATGAGCAATTCCATGATGCTGTCGTTAGTTGGATGGCTGGTTGGCTGGATAACAAAAACGTCTTTACCACGTACGTTCTCTTGCAGTTCAACGCGAATTTCGCCATCTGAGAATTTATCGACGACGGCATTGCCGAGTGGCAAGCCAAGATGCTGAACAATCTGACGAGCAAGCTGTGGATTGGCATTGCCCGTGAATACGGTCATGCTGCCTCTGGACACGTGTTCACCTTACATATGGAAAGGAAAGATGGCTGGGGTGGAAGGATTCGAACCTACGAATGCCGGGATCAAAACCCGGTGCCTTAACCACTTGGCGACACCCCAGTATTGTGGCGGATGTTCCGCTTGGCCTCTGCCGCTGTCAGCGCGAGGCGGGCATTATAGCGATTTATCATTCCGCCGCAAGGGAAAAGTTGGTTTTTTGTGCATCTCTCTATATCGCATAGATATTTTGCACAACGAGACGCGTCTGATAATCCTTCTGCCGCAACCGGATGCTGCGGTAATGCGTACCCTGCCAGTTACTTAGTTCAACATGCCAGCCTTCAGCATCAAAGGCTTCATCAGCGCGTTTCGTCGTTAACCATGCGGCTAACGATTCAAACGGCAGAGGGATCCCCATTTCGCGGATCATGTCTTCACGATTGAAGCTACGTTCACGTGAGCCTTCGCGCACGTTGACCACGCCGTTAGCATAGGTGATGCGCATTCTTTCCTGCCCCATCGGATCGGACAGAACCAGCATTTCGGTCTTGTTTTGGTGTGTCCAGGCAGCGGTCGCCATCACGCTTTTTTCTTTGCAACCATGCACTTTTGAACATTCCGGATAGCGGAGGGCAATTTTGCCTTCTGCCAGCCAGCGTTGCGGGTTGAAAGCGACATACACCTGCGGTTGTGTGGTATCCGGCGGTGGTGTTTGTGCACACCCTGCCAGTAACAGCCCCAATGCAAATGCCCATTTATAGCTTGCGTTACTTTTTTTTGTCATCGTTCAATTTCAGTTTTTTACCAATTTCTTTCAGCGGCGTGTTATCCGGCTGCCCTTGTCGTTCATAGCGATACACTTCTTGTGCCAGCGCTTTTTCACCAGTGGCGTAGAGCACTTCGATGTAATGCGCCGAGATTTCGTTACTGCGATAAGCGGCGTAAGCGCGACGCAGCCAGGATAATGCTTCTTCCATTTTGCCCTGGCGAAATAGCAGCCAACCATAGCTGTCCTGAATCGCCGGTGAGTCGGGATACAGCTTGATCGCTTCCTCGATTAACTGCGCTGCTTTTTCTGCGTCATCCGTCTGCGTCAATAGCAAATAGCCATAAGCGTTGAGTGCATCAATATTTGCCGGATCAATGGCGAGAATTTTTGCGAATTGCGCGGCAGCATCCTCAATTTGCCCACGCGCGGCATGATATTCGGCGAGGACATACAGCAAATCCACCTGATCAGGATAGCGGGCCAGTGCTTCTTGTAGCAGTGTTTCCAACCGCTTCCACTGCTTCGCCTGCTGCAACTGCGCCGCTTCAATCAGATAAGTATCCAGCACCTGCGCATCATCGGGAAAATCCTGGCGCAGTGCGGCAAAACGTGTCTGTGCTGAATCATAGGCACCACGCCGGAAAGCAAGCAGCGCCAACTGTTCCTGCGCCTGCAAATAGCGGGTGGAGTCCTTGCTGACCTTACCCAGCATCGATACCGCCGTATCCGTCTGTCCGGCGCGCTCGGCGGCGTTGGCGACAAAAAACAGATAACTATTGAGGTCAATACGCCGCGCATCCAGTAACTCACGAAACGCCTGCGAAGCAGCGGGGAAATTCCCGGCAGAGGCATACAATTGCGCCACCAACTGCCGTACTGCGCTATCGTGCGGCTGTAATTCCTGCCAACGCAGGGCTAACGGCAGCGCATCCTGCCACTGATAATGCGCCGCCAGCATATCCACATAAGCCGAAAGCACATTGGTATCCTGCGGATAACGCGTCGTCATCTTATCCATCACCTTGCGCGCTTCCTGCAACTTGCCGATGCTTGCCAGCACTTGCGCCTGCATCAATTCCAGCTCGCGCCAGTTGCCGTCCAGGGCAATCGCACGGTCAAACGCGTCCACGGCAAACGTCACCTTACCCTGTTCCTTGGCCATCAATCCCAAATAATAAAAAATATACGGGTTCTTCGGGAACTGCCCGCTCAACTGCTGCAACAAATCCAGCCGTGCGGCGCCATCAGGCAGATCGGCGAGCGCACGGAACACCTGCGCCACCATCTGCGGGCCGCCATCCTGTTCCAGCAAAGCCTGCATATGCCCCAGTGCTTCATTACTGCGCCCATCGGCGAGCAGTACCCGCAGCAACGCCAATCGTGCCGCATCATCCTTGGGAAAAGCGCCGAGCCAGGCGCGGGCAATCTTTTCTGCGCGGGCAAAATCCCGCGTATCCCAGGCGAGACCAAACCCATATTCCAGTGCATCATATTCGCCGCTCTGCACCGCCACATCAGCCATCGTATCCAGTGCTGCTGCGTACTTGCCGGCATGATCCTCAAAACGCGCCGTCATTGCACCATAAAGCCATTGCGAAGACTGTGACCACTCCTGCTGCGCCCGCTTTTGCACAGGCACAGCCATGACCTGCACGTACAAAGACGGCAGCACACAGAACAAAGCAAAAGACAAACAATTACGGCGTGGCAACCTATCCACCATCGGCTGAAAGAGAAAGCGCGATAGCTTAAAATAGAAGCACCAAAAAAATCATGACCATATGTTGACCCCCCTTGACGAAACCATAAAAACCATAACTGCCTACGGCATCAACCATCACACCGCCGACGCCGCCGTGCGCGAAAAAATCGCCTTCAGCCCCGCAGAAACCGCCTCCGCCCTTACCGACTGCCGTCGGCAAACCGGCGTGGACGAAGTCGCCCTGCTCTCCACCTGCAATCGCAGCGAACTCTATACCGTCGGTGGCCACAGCGCGCATGTTGCTGCCTGGCTTGCCACCTACAAACACCTCGACCCCACAGCCCTCGCCCCGCTCACCTTCCAGGTGCACAACCGCGACGCCATCCGCCACATCTACCGCGTCGCCAGCGGCCTTGACTCCCTCATCCTCGGCGAACCGCAAATCCTCGGTCAAATCAAACAGGCTTACCGCCTCGGCCAACAAGCGGGCACTATCGGCAGCGTCCTCGAACGCCTCTTCCAGCAGAGCTTTGCCGTCGCCAAACAAATCCGCCACAGCACCGCCATCGGCGCGAATAACGTCTCCGTTGCCGCTGCCGGCGTCAAACTCACCCACCGCTTCTTCGACGACCATAACCGCCGCACCGCCCTCATCATCGGCGCGGGCGAAACCGCCCAACTCGTCGCCAAATACCTCAAAGATACCGACATCAAACGCCTCATCATCGCCAACCGTACCCTCGCCCACGCGCAAAAACTTGCCGAAGAACACGGTGGTTTCGCCATCAGCCTCGAACAACTGCCGGCACAACTGCACGAAGCCGACATCATCATCGGCGCGGCACGCAGCGACTGCCTCCTCGTCCATCGTGAACACATCAAAGAAGCACTCAAACGGCGGCGCAACCGCCTGCAAGTCCTCATCGATCTTGCCATCCCGCGCAACCTCGACCCCGCTATAGACAGCCTGAATCAGGCCTTCCTGTACGACGTGGACGATCTCGCGCAAATCATCGACGACAACCTCAAAGCACGGCAAAGCGCTGCCCGTCAGGCCGAAGCCATCATCAGCCTCTACAGCGACGACCTCATTGGCTGGCTGCGCTCCAAACCCCAGCAACAAATCGTGCGCAAAATGCGGGAAAACGCCAACATCATCCGCGAACAACTCCTGCAAGAAAGCTACCGCCGCCTCGCCCACGGCGAAGACCCGGCACACCTGCTCGAACAACTCAGCCGCAAACTCACCAACAAACTGCTACACAACCCCAGCGAACTCATCCATGCCATCCCGCCGGATCACAAAGACTGGCTGGCCATCATCGCCGATACCTTCAAAACCGAAACCCACGAGAACCCCTGAATGCACCCTGCCATCCGCGAAAAACTCGCCACCCTGCGCGAGCGCCACGAAGAACTGAACGCCCTGCTTGCCGATCCGGCGACCGCCGCCAATGCTGACCTGCTGCGCCGTTACGCCCAGGAACATGCGCAAATTGCGCCCGTTATCACCATCCTGGACGACACCGCCCGCCTCGAACAAGAACTCGCCGGACTTGCCGAACTCGCACACGACCCCGACATGGCCGAACTTGTCGCCGCCGAACGCCCGCAACTCGAAGCACAAATCGCCGCTAACGAACAAACACTCGCACGGCACATGATCCCCAAAGACCCGCTGGATGACGCCGACGTGTACCTCGAAATCCGTGCCGGCACCGGCGGCGACGAAGCCGCCATCTTTGCGGGCGACCTCTTCCGCATGTATGGCAAATACGCCGAACAAAAAAACTGGAAACTCGAAATCCTCAGCGAAAACCCCGGCGAACACGGCGGCTACAAAGAAATCATCAGCCAAATCAGCGGCCAGAACGTCTATTCCACCCTCAAATACGAATCGGGCGCGCACCGCGTGCAGCGCGTGCCCGAAACCGAATCCGGCGGGCGCATCCACACTTCGGCAGCGACCGTTGCCATCCTGCCCGTTGGCGACGAAGTCGAGCCCATCGACATCAACCCCGCCGACCTCAAAGTGGACACCTATCGCGCCTCCGGCGCCGGCGGTCAGCACGTCAACAAAACCGACAGCGCCATCCGCATCACCCACCTGCCGAGCGGTATCGTCGTCGAATGCCAGGAAGAACGCTCACAACACAAAAACCGCGCCAAAGCCATGCGCCTGCTTGCCGCACGATTGCTCGACATCGAGCGGCAAAAAGCGCAAAGCGAACAGGCAGCAGAACGCAAAAGCCTGGTCGGCAGCGGTGACAGAAGCGAACGCATCCGCACCTACAACTACCCGCAAAGCCGCATCACCGACCACCGCATCAATCTCACCCTGTACAGCCTTGCCGAAGTACTGGAAGGCGGCCTGGATGCCGTCGTCATCCCGCTGCAACAAGAGCAGGAAGCCAACGCCCTGCTCGCCCTGCAAAACGGCTAACCGCTTGACGGCCTGTCGCGAGCCAGCATTTATCCCGCTTGGCGGATAGGGTAAGTTTGCCGCCAATCGGGCAACTTTTGCCGTTGCCCAGCCCTTTCACAACAAAAAACGGCGCAGTTCCCACCAGGAAACCGCGCCGTTTTTATGGCGACCACTTATAGCGCGTAAGAATCGGGCGGCAACTCACCACTTTGCACCTGATAAGAGACGATGGCGCGCACATAGTCGCGCAGCAGCGCCGCTCTATCGCTGTCCGGCTGGCGGGCGGCGAGGACAAAGGCTTGTTGCAGGGTGCCATCAATACTAAAGGTATAAGGAGTATTGCTCATGGTTGATGAAAGTCAGGTTGTTTATCCCGGTGCGCATTGTACGCCTCTTCGCGCACAATGGTGTAATGGTTTACCAATTTTGCAAATCAGGTGCACCAAAGGCGGCATAGATATCTACCCATCGCGCAGAGAGGAAAAATCTTTAAAAAACAGCCGACAATCCCTCCTGTCACCTGCGGAGAAAAGGAGGGTTCCATGAAAAAATGTTCGCATTTCTTTCATGGAAACCCGGGAGGTGGCACGAAGCGACAAAGGGCAAAAATACCTGCTCGTCCAGCTTGGCATGCTTCGTCCTGCCGGCGAACGCTCTCACTCCCTACCCTTTTCTCGCTCCGTGCGCTGTCCCGCTCCCGCAAGCGAGCGAGGCTTTCTCTTTGTTTCCATAGTCATTGAGATGGGTAGATACCTATGTCCGCTTGACGGAACCAGCAATGACGCCGCTTGGTACGAACCCAGTATTTACGCCGCTTGGTACGAACCCAGTATTTACGCCGCTTGGCGGGCCCAGTGTTTACGCCGCTTGGCGCGAGCCCAGTATTTGCGCCGCTTGGGCTACAATGCCCTTTCCTCCTTAATCATCCTGTAACCACTCATGTTTAATGCCGAAGACCGTGCGCGTTATGCGCGTCTGCTTGCTTTCATCCGCCCGCACTGGAAGGTCGTGCTGCTCGCCATCGTCGGCACGGTGCTCTACGGCCTCACCGAACCGCTGGTGCCGTTTGTCCTGCAACCGCTGGTTGATGGCGGCTTTGCCGAGGGCAGCATGCGCACGGTGTACATCCTCACCGCCCTGCTCTTTTTCGGCTTTGCCCTGAGAGGGCTGGCCAGTTATACGGCGACGTGCAGCATGAACTGGCTGGCGCAGCAGGTGGTGTACACGCTGCGCGGCCTGATGTTCCGCCAGTTGCTGCGCCTGCCGATGGGCTATTTTGATGCGCACAGCGCCGGCAGCATCGTCTCGCGTTTTACTTATGATGTCTTGCAGCTTATGGCGGCGAGTACGGATGCGGTCGCCATTTTGCTGCGCGAGGTGGTAACCATCATCGCGCTGACGGTGTTCCTGCTTTATCTCGACTGGAAAATGACGCTGCTGCTTTTTGTCGTCGCGCCGGTCCTGGCGTTTGTCATCATCCATGTATCACGCAAGCTGCGCCGCATGGCACGGGCGATGCAGGAGGATATGAGCGGCATGAATCATGTGGTGGATGAGGCGCTGCGCGGGCGGGCGATCGTGCGCATTTATAACGGTCAGGATTTTGAGTTCGCCCGCTTTGACCGTCAGGCAGAGGCGGTGCGTTTTCATGCGGTGCGTTCGACGCAAATCGCCGCCGGGGCGTCGCCTGTCGTCGAAATGACGATTATTGCTGCGCTGTCGGCGGTGATTATTCTCTTTGCCCTGAAAGCGCGCGCCACGCCGGATCAGATGACGACCGGGGTGTTTGTCTCTTTCCTCGGCACCATGGCGCTGCTGTTCCCGCCGATCAAACGCCTCGGCAAGGTCAATGAGCCGATTCAACGCGGGCTGGCAGCGGCGCAGAGTATTTTCGATTTTCTGGATACGCCAGCAGAACCGCAGCCTGCCCTGCCACCCTGCACCATCACGCGCGGCGAGATTGTCTTCCGCGATGTGTCTTTTTCTTATCCGGAACAGCCGGTGCTATCCGGTTTCAATCTGCATATTCAAGCGGGCGAAACGGTGGCTCTGATTGGCGAGTCAGGCAGCGGCAAATCAACCATTGCCGCGCTGCTCGCCGGTTTTTATACACCGGAGGCGGGGACGATCCTGATTGACGGCACGGATACGGCTGAAATGTCTCTCGCCGACCGCCGCCGCGCCATTGCTTTTGTCTCGCAGGACACCGTGCTGTTTTCCACCTCCATCGCCGCCAATATTGCCTACGCCGACCCTGAGCCGGATGCAGCGCGCATTGAAATGGCGGCGGCATCGGCCAACGCAGCCGATTTCATCACCAAGCTGCCGCATGGTTACACGGAAAACATCGGGCCGCAGGGTGGGCGCCTCTCCGGCGGGCAGAAGCAGCGCATTGCCATTGCCCGCGCCCTTTATAAGGACGCACCAATTCTGATTCTGGATGAAGCGACGTCGGCGCTGGACAACCACAGTGAGGCCAAGGTGCAGGAAGCGGTGGAGCGGCTGCGCAAGGGACGCACCGCCATCATCATCGCGCACCGCCTCTCGACCATCCGCAATGCCGACCGTATTGTCGTCCTCGAACAGGGGCATATCGTGGAAAGCGGCAGCCACGCCGAACTGCTCGGGCGGGGGGGCAGTTATGCTAAACTGCTGTCCCAGCATTATCAGTAACGCTATGAAAAACTTGAAAATCTTAATGGTCTGCATGGGCAACATCTGCCGCTCACCGATGGCGGAAGGCGTTGCCCGTTATCTGTTGCGCGAGATGGGCCGCGATGACGTCATCCTCGATTCCGCCGGCACCCACGCCACTTATCACGACGGTGACGCTCCCGACCCGCGCGCCCGCCGCGTCATGCGCGCGCACGGCATGCCGATTGACGACCTGCGCGCCCGCGTCTTCAACCTGGATGACTTTAACCGCTTTGACCGCATCCTCGTCGCCGACCGGCGCAACTATCAGGATGTAACCGCACTCGCCAGCGATGACGCGCAGCGCAGCAAAGTCGGCTTCATGCTGGAAACCCTGCCGGACAGCCCGGCACTGCCCGACCCGTATCTCGGCCAGGCGGAAGATTTCGAGCGCACCTTCACCCTGCTGGAACAGGCCTTACGTCTGAGGTTCGCCCATGAGTCATAAAACCCCCGCCAACCACGAGCAATACCATCACCTTTGGCAGGATGTCCTCCTCAGCATGAAGGGCATTTGCAACAACGACCAGATGGTGGCACTGGAATCACTGACGCCGCAAGTGGTCAACCCCACCTCGTGGGTACTGCTTGCGCCGAACAAATTTGCCCAGAAAGAAATCGAAAAAACCCTGTTGCCGGTGCTGCAAATGACGCTGCACAACAAGGGTGTGACCAAAGTCGAGCTGAAAGCCACCGACAACCCCGACCTGTTCAATACCCCGGCGCCGGGCAAAAAAAGCGGCGGTGCCACCGCGTCCTTTGAAAGCAACCTCAACCCCGATTACCGCTTCGAGAATTTCGTTACCGCACCGTCAAACAACGAAGCCTTTGCCGCCGCCGAACGCGTCTCCGGTAAAACCTTCTTCGCTGACAGCAACCCGCTCTTCATCTACGGCGGCACCGGCCTTGGCAAATCGCATCTGATGCACGCCGCCGGCAACGCCCTGCGCCGCCACGGCCGCAACGCCGTGATGTACATGACTGGCGAACAGTTCGTTAACGAATTCCTTGCCGCACTCGCCGGGAAAACGCAAAAAGCCTTCTCCAACCGTCTGCGCAACGTCGATGCCCTGCTGGTGGACGACGTGCAGTTCCTCGGCGGCAAAGACCAGTCGCAAGCCGAATTTTTCCACACTTTCAATGAACTGATAGACAAGAAGCGGCAAATTATCCTCACCTGCGACCGCTACCCGAAAGAAATTGAAGGCCTGGAAGCACGCCTGAAATCCCGCTTCGGCGCGGGGCTGACCGTCTCCGTCCGCGCCCCTGAACCGGAAACCCGCTACGCCATCCTGAAAAGCAAGGCGAAAGAACAGCATTTCAACCTGCCCGACGATGTCGCCTTCTTCATCGCCGAAAATATCAATTCCAACGTGCGCGACCTCGAAGGCGCGCTGAAAAAAGTCATCTTCCAGTGCCAGGTTATCAAGGGCGACACCGAGGCAACCATTGCCATCACCAAGGCAGCGCTGTACGACCAGTTGCAGATCCAGAAGAACCAGAGCAATGTGGATAACATTCAAAAGGTCGTGGCGCAATACCACAGCATCAGCATCGGCGACCTGCTCTCAGCCAGTCGACGCAAAAACCTCGCCGACCCACGCATGATGGCGATGGCATTAACGCGTGAACTTACCGATATGTCCTTGAAAAGCATAGCAGAATCCTTTCACCGCAAGGATCACAGCACCGTCTTGAACGCCATCGAGAATGTCGAGGAACGGCGCAAAAACGACCTGCGTTTTCGCGAAGAATACGAGACCGTTAAAGCCATCATCACCGGGTAAAATCCTGTGGATAACTTGGTGGATAACCCGGTGGACAGTACGTGTATAGCCCGTGTATAAAAAACATCGCTCACTTATCAACATACTGTCCACCCGTTTTCCACCGGGTTTTTCCCCAACAAACCGGACTATTTTTCTTTACACTACCGACGTCTAGCGCACTTTTCCACATATCCACAGGAACGACTGCGACGACGAAAATACATAAAAGAGGTTACTTATGAAATTCGACATCAGCAAAGAGCACTTCCTTGAAGCGCTTGCCGACATCAGCAACATCGTGGCACGCAAAACCACCAAACCCATTCTCAGCCATGCCCTCATCCAGGCAAGCGGCGGCAGTCTGTTACTGAAAGGCACTGATACCGAAGTAACCCTGCAAATCCTTCTGCACGAGCTCAATATCCAGGAAGAAGGCGCTGTTACCGTACCAGCAGGCAAACTGCTTGATGTGGTGCGTCACTTGCCGGCGCAGGCTACCGTGTACTGCTCGCTCGACAAAGAACAACTGCTGGTGAAAGCTGCTGGCAGCGTTTTCCGCATTGCCACCCTGCCCGCCGAAGATTTTCCGGCGCTGGCGGAAGCCGACATGGACGGACGCATCGAAATCCAGAGCCGCGCCCTGCACGACATCATGCAGAAAGTCCGCTTCTCCATGGCTAACGAAGATGTGCGCTACTACTTGAACGGCATGTACCTCAACATCGTCGAAGACGGCCAGGCTATCCATGCTGTCAGCACCGACGGTCACCGCCTTTCCTGCGCACGCAGTGCTCTCGATACCGCTGCCACTGCTGGCACTAACCTCATCGTGCCGAAGAAGGGCGTAAACGAGCTTATCCGCCAATTGGCACGGGTCAGCCAGCCGGTTGTCCTCAATCTCGGCGAACGCCAGCTTCGCCTGACCATCGGCGGCACCCGCCTTACCAGCCAACTTATTGACGGTAACTTCCCCAATTACGAACAAGTCCTGCCGCCGGCGCAGGAAAACCCGGTGCTCGTCTCGCGCCAAGCCTTCCTTGATTCGCTGCAACGTGCCAAAGTGCTGCTGCTCGATCGCCACGACGGTATCCGTCTCGGCTTTGCCGGTACCCGCCTGCAACTCTCGGCACGCAACCTTGAAAACGAAACCGTCGAAGAAGCACTGGACATCATTAACCCGCAAAACCTCGAACTTGAAGCGGCATTGAATATCAACTACCTGATCGATGCCATTTCGACCATCAGCGGTGATAACGTGCAGCTGCATTTCACCGACAAAAACAGTCCCTGCCTCATTACCAGCAGCGAAGATGAGGGCGTGCGCTACATCATCATGCCAATGCGCCTGTAATCATCCTCCTTGCCAGCCGCCGTCAGGCGGCTTTTTTATGCTTGTTGTGCAGAACAGTAAAAACCACAGCCATTCCTAACAAAATTCACATCAAATTGTGATTATCTTGCCTCGGCGTTAAAATCACGCAAACAAAAGCGGTTTCCGCATTTTGTTATACCAATCCTTGGGTAAGGTGAGAAGGCGGCGCGCCAAGGCCGTATGTTTAATACGGTGCGGCTTCGCCATAAAAATCACACAGCGATTTTTATGGGCTCCGCTCAGACGCGCCAACACTCTCCGCGTATTTCTGGGATTGGTATTACTTCCCAACCCACCCTGAGAGGTACTCATACATGACAATCGCGGTTGTAATCACCACACACGGTCATGCTGCCAAGGCCTTGCTGGCCACGGCGGAGATGATCATCGGCGCACAGGAAAACGTGCGCTGTGTGGATTTCGTCCCCGGAGAGAACGGCGAAGTGCTGGCGGGCAAAATCCGCGCCGCTGCCGCCGAACTCGATACGTCGCAAGGTCTCTTGCTGCTGGTTGATCTGTGGGGCGGTACGCCCTTCAACGCCTCCAGCGGCATCGCTCATGATGACGCAAACTGTGAAGTGATCACCGGCGTCAATGTGCCGATGCTCGTTTCCGTGCTGATGGAGCGCGAAGACGTGAATGATCTCAACGAACTCGCCGCCCTTGCCCTGCGTGAAGGGGCAGACGGCGTCAAAGCGCTGAAAACGCAGAAAGTAGCGACGGCTGCTTCTGCCGCAACAGCCGCAGCTCCTGCTGCTGCGCCCGCTGCTGCCGATTTCGACGAGAACGACCCGGAAATCCAGCGTTTGCGCGCCGAGGCGTCAGCAAAAGCCAACGACGGCCCGCACATGAAATTCGGCCTGTGGCGTATTGATGACCGCCTCATCCACGGTCAGGTCGCGACCCGCTGGACGAAAGAAACCGGCGTGAAGCGCATCATCGTCGTCAACGACCAGGTTGTGAAGGACAAAACCCGCTCCACCATGCTGAAACAGGCTGTGCCGCCAGGCGTCACCGCGCACGTCGTCAGCGTGGACAAAATGATGCGCGTCTATAACAACCCCGAATATGCGGACGACAAAGTCATGCTGCTCTTCACCAACCCGACGGACGCCCTCGAACTGGTACGCCGTGGCGTGACCATCCAGTCCATCAACATCGGCGGCATGGCCTACAAAGAAGGACGCACCATGCTCGACACCTCGGTTTCCGTTGACGCCAAAGACGTAGAAGCCTTCAAAGAGCTGGACAGCAAAGGCATTGAGCTGGAAGTGCGTAAAGTCGCTTCCGACAAAAAAGTGCCGGTGCTGACCCTCATCGCCGAAAAATACAAACCCTAACGGAGACACCTCATGGAAATCTCATCTCTGCAAATCATCCTGGTCTTCCTCGTCGGCTGCCTGTCCGGCATGGGCTCCATCCTCGACGAATTCCAGACACACCGCCCGCTTATCGCCTGTACGCTGACCGGCCTCGTCCTCGGCGACATGACCACCGGCATCATCATCGGCGGTACCCTGGAAATGATGGCTCTCGGCTGGATGAATATCGGCGCCGCACTCGCCCCGGACGCCGCGCTGGCCTCCATCATCTCCACCATCCTCGTCATCGCCGGCAAACAGGAAATGGGCACCGGTATCGCCCTTGCCATCCCGCTCGCCGCCGCCGGACAAGTGCTGACCATCCTCGTGCGCACCATCACCGTCGGCTTCCAGCACGCCGCCGATAACGCCGTGAAAACCGGCAACCTCCACGCCATCACCTGGCTGCACCTGAGCGCCCTGCTCCTGCAAGCGATGCGCGTCGCCATCCCGGCCGTCATCGTCGCTTCCACCGTCGGCACCAACGCCGTCAAAGAAATGCTCGATGCCATCCCGCCTGTCGTCACCGGCGGACTCAACGTTGCCGGCGGCATGATCGTCGTCGTCGGTTACGCGATGGTGATCAATATGATGCGCGCGCCACATTTGATGATGTTCTTCTTCGTCGGCTTCGTCGTTGCCGCCTTCACCAATTTCAACCTTGTCGCCCTCGGTGTACTCGGCGTGGCGCTGGCCTACTTCTACATCCAGATGCACCCGAAATACCACAAAGGCACAGGCAGCACGACAGCCGCCGTTGCCCAACGCAGCAAACTCGACGACCAACTCGACTAGGAGCCACCCATGGAAAACCAAAACCAAAAAGTCCAGCTGACCAAAGGCGACCTCAACGCCTGCTTCATCCGCTCCAACCTGCTGCAAGGCTCCTGGAACTTCGAACGCATGCAGGCGCTCGGCTACTGCTTCGGTATCGTCCCCGCCATCCGCCGCCTCTATCCCGAAGGCAGCCAGGAACGCAAAGACGCCATCAAGCGCCACCTGGAGTTCTACAACACCCAGCCCTTTGTCACCGCGCCCATCCTCGGCGTTAACCTCGCCATGGAAGAACAGCGGGCAAACGGTGCGCCGATTGACGATGCCGCCATCAACGGCGTCAAAGTCGGCCTCATGGGCCCGCTTGCCGGTGTTGGCGACCCCATCTTCTGGGGCACGGCGCGTCCGGTCTTCGCCGCCCTCGGCGCGGGTATCGCGCAAAGCGGCAGCCTACTCGGCCCCATCCTCTTCTTCGTCCTCTTTAACGCCGTGCGCCTCTTCGTGCGCTACTGGGGTATCCAGTACGGCTACAAAAAAGGTCTGGAAATCGTCTCCGATATGGGCGGCGGTGCGCTGCAAAAAATCACCGAAGCGGCTTCCATCCTTGGCCTCTTCGTCATGGGCGCACTGGTGAACAAATGGACGCACATCAACATCCCCGTGAAAATTGCGGAAGTGACCAACCAGGTCGGCGAAACCACCGTCACCACCGTGCAAGGCGTGCTGGATGACCTCATGCCCGGCCTGCCCGCGCTGGGGCTAACCTTCCTCTGCATGTACCTGCTGCGCAAAGGCGTGAACGCATTGTGGCTTATCTTCGGCCTCTTCGGCATCGGTATCCTCGGCTTCTGGCTGAAAATCCTCGCCCCCTGATAATCCCCTTGCCCAACCAAAAAGCCCTTCCCCGGAAGGGCTTTTCCATAACAGGAAAACACCATGACCACCCTCCTCGAACAATACGCCGCCCTCGCCCTCGACAAACAAACCACCCTGGAACGCCTCACAGACACCGCCGCCGCCTGGTTTGTAGATCAGAACATCGGTCAGCTTACCCTCGGCGACGAGCACTTCACTATTCACTGGCTTGGTACCTATTCGCATCATAGCGGCAGCTGGCTGTGGGCTTGGGCCAACCCGCACCTCACCATGACCACAAACGACGCCGCCAGTGCCGACATCCTGCGCGCCTATATCGCGCCCGACGCCGCTGCCGAGGGCGATGACAGCACCAACCTTTTCCAGAATCCGGCTGATACCGCTCTCCTCACACAAGAAGGCTTCAAACTGGATGTAACCGAACTGCACAACCTCGCTGCCGTCGCTTGTGGCCTGACGGGAGCGGATGCCTACTACCTCGGCGACTATGGCGACGGCATTGCCCTGCTCGCCATCCACGACCCGCGCGTTGCCGCCGCCTGGCAGGAAGACGACAGTCCGGCACGCATCCTCAGCATCATCCCACAGACCATCAACCACTTTGACCTCAACCACCAAAACGCCGTACGTGCCTACCTACAAACCAAAGGCTACCAGCTCAACGAAGACGCACAACACATCCGTGCCCAGCGCGCTGACAGCCAGATTACCGCCACCTTCGATGACATGCAGCGCCTGAGTAACCTCAGTGGTAGCGTTAGCCCTGCCTGAAAAATCCCCCGTAGCGCGCAAAAAACGGCAAAACCTCGCCGTCGCCGCCGCAGTAAAGCAGTAAAATGCTACCCCCTCCACCAACAGCATATGGAAGACATCACATGCACTGGTTTACCCAGCTTTTTACCCAAACCAACAGCGTCGCTTACACCGCTGTCATCTACGCCCTGGTCATCTTTAGCGGTGCCGCCCTTGGCCGTCTGCGCATCTTCGGCATCACCTTTGGCGTCACTATCGTCCTCTTCAGCGGCATCATCATCTCCTACCTCGGCTTCACGGTGAACGAACACACCGCCCACTTCATCCGCGAATTTGGCCTGATCCTCTTCGTGTACACCATCGGTCTGCAAGTCGGTCCCGGCTTCTTCGCCTCCTTCCAGAAAGAGGGGCTAAAACTGAATCTCTTGATGCTCATCGTCGTCATCGCCGACATCCTCATCGTGCTCGCCTATTACTTCGCTGGCAGTGCGCCCCTGCACGAACTCATCGGCGTGATGCAGGGGGCTGTCACCAACACCCCCGGTTTGGGTGCCGCGCAGCAAACGCTGACCAACCTCGTCGGTGACGGCAAACAGGCGGTGCAAATGGCCGCCGGTTACGCCGCCGCCTATCCGGGCGGGGTGATAGGGCTGATTGCTGCCATGTTTATCATCAAGTACGCCTTCGGCATCAACGTGCTGGCGGAAAAACGTCTCACCCTGCGCCGCTTGCGCGCTGGTACCTCCGTCGTCACCCGCATCGCCCTGCAAGTGAGCAACCCGATGCTGGAAAATCAGACCATTGGCGATATCCGCCGCACCATGCCGTTCAGCTTCGCCATCTCGCGCATCAGTCACGAGGGCAACATCCGCCTCGCTGACGAGCAAACCCAGGTGCACATTGATGACATCCTCCTCATCATCGCCCGCGATGACGAAGTGGATCGCCTCATCACCCTTATCGGCAGCCCGACCAGCAGCAGCATCTTCAGCGATTCGCCCAAGTCCGCTTCGCCCGCCTACATCACCTCGACCCGGGTCAACGTGACACAAAACGCCGTCTGCAACAAAAAGCTCTCCTCGCTCAACATCCATGAGCGCTACGGCGTGAACATCAGCCGTGTCATGCGTGCCGGTATCGAATTCATCCCTGACCGCAACACCCGCCTGCAATTCGGTGACTCCATCACCATCATCGGCGATGCTGCGCATATCAAAACTGCCGTTGCCGCCTTCGGTAACTCCAAGCGCGACCTGCAAATCCCGCACATCGCCGAACTCTTCCTCGGCATCACCCTCGGTATTGTTCTCGGCGCCATTCCCATCCCGATTCCGGGCGTGCCGGTGCCAGTCAAACTCGGCCTTGCCGGCGGACCGCTGGTCGTTGCCATCCTCATCAGCCGCTATGGTGGACGCTTCTCCGTCACCCACTACGTCTCGCAAAGCGCCAACCTGATGGTGCGCGAACTCGGCCTTGCCCTCTTCCTCGCCAGCGTCGGCCTCAGCGTCGGCCCGGCCTTCTTCGCTGCCCTCAAAGACGGCGACGGTCTCTACTGGATGACCCTCGGCATCGTCATTACCCTGGTGCCGCTGCTTATCGCCGGCTTTACTGCCCGCCTCTGGGGCAAGCTGACCTTCCCAGAAATCTGTGGTCTGCTCACCGGCTCGCACACCGGCGCACCGGTGCTGCCTTTTGCCTGTGAAATCTCCCAATCGGACGAAGCCGCACTCAAATATGCCGCCGTCTACCCGCTTACTACCTTCATGCGCATTATGGTTGGGCAGGTGCTGATCGTGTTGCTTTTCCGCGCAGCGGCGTAAAGTGTCGCACCGGGGCATAACCGATGACAGCGATATAGCCGTTTCAGATAGAAGCGAGACAATACCGTATCAGTTCTATTTGGAATGACTATAAAAAATCATGACTATGCCCCGCGCATTCCAGCAGTTACCATGCACCGCTCATTCGAACCACAAGCGTTCGGAATGAAGAACTATCCACAAACCCAAGAGGAACTAACCATGACCACACTCTATACCGCTCATGTACACGTTACCGGTGGCCGCGACGGTGCTGCCAAATCCAGCGACGGTAAACTCGACCTCAAACTCGCCCCGCCGGCTGAACTCGGTGGTAACGGTGCCGGCAGCAACCCGGAACAGCTTTTTGCCGCCGGTTATGCCGCCTGCTTCATCGGTGCCGCCCGCCTTGTCGCTGGCAATGAAAAAATTGCCCTGCCGCAAGGATTCGCCATCGATGCCGATGTTGCCCTCGGCAAAGACGCGCAAGACCACTTCCGCCTCGGCGTCGTCTTTAACATCGCCCTGCCCGGCATGGATAAAGCCGCTGCCGAAGCACTTGTCGCCAAAGCGCACGAAGTCTGCCCGTATTCCCGCGCTACCCGTGGCAACATCGACGTCACCTTCCACATCAACGTGTAAGTACACCGTCCGGCGCACAAAGCGGGGCAATACCCCGCTTTTTTCGTGCCTGGGCAGAAGAAAAGAGTGGAGACATCGCGACAGTGGTGAGGTCTACCACTTATAGTTGAATAGATAAAAAAGCGTAACAAGGCGCGTCGCCGCAGACAGTACAGGTAGTACGGCAAGGCGACGCAACGCCGTTACGATTTTTTAGATGTTTAACTATATTGCGGCTTTAGTACCATCAGAAAGTACACCACCACCATCGCGCAGAAAGCGGGATAGCCCAGCCATTCCCAGTAGCGGGCGTAACGCCGGTAGCGCGATGGCAGCGGTTTTTCTTGGGCAACGGCTTCTTCCGCCATTGCCGCCATGCGCAGTTGCAGCCATAAGACTGGCAACCAGCACAGTCCGGCGAAAGCGTACAGCGCAAAAGTCAGCCAAATCCAGCGCGCGGTGAGCGGGAAACCGGCGTAGTGCGCCAGCCACAGGCCGGAGAGCGGTTGGAAGATGCCCGCTGGCGTAGTCAGCCACCAGTCCGCCTTGATAACCCAGCGCGCCACCACCGCTTGGGCAGCGACTGAGCCGCTGCGGTTGATCCAGAATAGGTAAAAGGCGCTGCCGAAGCCGGTGCCGACCAGGATGGTGGCCGAAAGGATGTGCAGGGTTTTTACGATCAGGTAGTCCATCGGCTGCTCCGGGTTTGTTGGTAGAAATAGACGGTGAGCGCCAGCAACGGCAGGTTTTTGACAAGCGGCGCAAAGGGGTGCAGCCAGTAAGCGGGCAGGCAGCAGGCGATGATGAGGGTGTAGGCGGCGATACTCGCACTTTGCAGTAGCCACAGCGCGGGCAGTCGGCGCAGCGGCGTGAGAATGAGGATGCCGAGCAGCACATCCCAGGCGGATGCCGCGTAGAAAAGCGGATGGCGCCACGGCGCAGCAATGCCGATATCCGCCAGCAGTTGCAGCGAAACGTCGGGCGCGGTCAGGGCGGGTTGTAGCCCGCTCCACAGCCAGAGAAAGGCGAGGGAAATGGTGAGATAGGTCGGGATTTTCATACGCCCTCCGGCGGTGAGGGCAGGATGAAGAAGGCGAGGGTAAAGGCGCTGATGGCACCAAGGAGGGTGAGGATAGCAGTGTCTCCTGTCAATTTGTCATGGATGAGCCAATCCAATGGGGCGGCACACAATATGGCGCTGATGGCTCCGGCAAGTGCGGCGTAGAACGGATTGTCGTTATAAACGCGCCGCCAGGCTAGGTAGCAGCCGCAGAGAAAGGCTGGGAGGAAGCCGATGGGTATGCCGGCCGGTACGGTGAGAAAAATCAGCGGCGGAGAGATAACGAGTCCTGACCAGAACCCTGCCACCGCCCCACCCCATAGGGAATAAAGCAGGACAACTTTCGCCGGGATGTAGTTCAGGTCGTTTTCTGTTTTCGAATTTTCTGTCATAAGAGAAATCCAAAGGTAAAAAGAATGCCTGTCTGCCGTTGGCAATCAGGCGGGTTCAGCGCAGCAGTTTCTGGATGCTCGCGCCCAGTTTCAGCACTTTGGCCAGCGTTGTGGTGGAAAGACGCAGCATTTCCTGCGTCCAGCTGGTCAGGGTGCCGACAAATTCGTGCGTTTGCGCGATGCGCTGTCGCGCGGTTTCGTTTTCCTGGGCGTATTCGGGGCTGTCCATCAGGCTTTGCAGGAAACGCACGGTCGGCTCGATTTCGCGCCGCTGCCGTTCGGCAACGATGATGCGGAAGAGTTCCCACACATCGCCGGAGGTGGTGAAGTGGTCGCGGCGGTCGCCAAGGATATGCACGGTCTGCACCAGTTGCCAGCTTTGCAGCTCCTTGATGCTGTTGCTGACGTTAGAGCGCGCCACGCCGAGGGTTTCAGCGATTTCATCAGCAGGCATCGGGCGTCCCAGGATGTAGAGCAGGGCATGGATTTGCGCCACGGTGCGGTTCACCCCCCATTGGGTGCCCATTTCGCCCCAGTGCAGGACAAATTTTTCAGTCGTCGGATTGAGTTTCATGGGGTGAGATCATAAGGAATAACAGTTATTTCTGTCAACAGTGAAATTGCGACGGAACTTAATCAACGATATTGTTCCGCTCCCGCGCCCTCCTTGTAGCCAAAACGCCGGAATGGCAGGCAAAGCAGCTTACAATGCCGCCTTCTCCGCTTGGCCGATCCGACGAATCCGATGCTCCTTCTCTTCACCGACCTCGACGATACCCTTTTCACCAGCGCGCGCAAGGCAGCGCCGACGCCCGCGCATGTGCCGCTCGCCTATCTCAAAGACGGCGCACCGATTTCCTACGCTTCGCCGTGTCAGCAGGCATTGCTGGCGCACTGGCAGGCGCACGCCACGATGATTCCTGTCACCGCGCGCAATCTTGATGCCTACCGCCGCGTGCGTATTCCTTTCACCGCCCATGCCGTCATCAACCACGGCGGCGTCATCCTCCTGCCGGATGGTAGCGCCGATCCCGCCTGGCTGGCGCAGAGCCGTGCCAATGCCGCCCAAAGCGTCGCCGGACTTGAAGCCCTTGCCGCGCACCTGCCGGCGACAGCCGCGCTTAACACCCGCCTCATCCGCGATTACGACATTCCCTTCTATCTGCTCATGAAAAGTACCAGCGCTGATCTCGCCCCGCTGGATGATGCCGCCGGGCGCCTGCGCCCACATTTGGGCGATGACTACCGTCTGCACCGGAACGGCAACAACCTCGCTGTCCTCCCCGCCTGGCTCGACAAGGCGCATGCCGTCGCCCATCTGCTCGCCAAGTATCGCGCCGACCATCCGGCACTGGTCAGCATCGGCATGGGCGACAGCAGCAGCGACCTGCCCTATATGCGCCTCTGCGACTACCTTCTTGCCCCTTCCGCCAGCCAAATTGCCCGCCAACTATGAACATGCCCTTCCACGGTAGCTACCGCGCCGAACAAGTGACCTTCCTGCTGAAACCCATCCAGCTGGCGCCCATCGCCGACACAGCCGCCAAAGAAGCGCTCATCCAGAGCGGGCAAAAGCATTACAGCGAAATGCTCTCGCCCGAATACCCGCCCAGCACGCGCTACCTTGAGCTCTTCCGCGCCGCCTGCGCGCAGAATGAAGCGCGCATGGCCGCTGACTGCCGCCAGCTTGCCGCCTGCATTGCCGCGCGGCACCACTGCCCGCCTGCACTTGTCTCGTTGGCGCGCGCCGGTACGCCGGTCGGCGTCATCTTGCGCGCCATTCTCAGCCGCCACTACGGCGCATCTGTCGCCCATTACAGCATCTCGATCATCCGCGATCGCGACATCGACGAGAACGCCCTGCGCCACATCCTCGCCCATCACGCCGACACCGATCTCGTCTTCATCGACGGCTGGACGGGCAAAGGCGTCATCGCCCGCGAATTGCACCGCTTCATCGCCGCTTACAACGCGCAAGCGGGGACGAACATCGACAGCGGCCTCTACGTCCTCGCTGACCTCTCCGGCACGGCCGCCTGCGCCGCCACCGCCGACGACTACCTCATCCCGTCCGCCCTCCTGAATGCCACCATCAGCGGCCTCATCAGCCGCAGCATCCTGAACGAACAAATTGCTGCGGACGACTACCACGGCTGTGTTTATTACCGCGATCTCGCGCCGCACGATCTCTCGCAAACCTTCGCCGACCGCATCAGCACACTGGCCGACGGCGAGCTGCCTAGCGCCGCGCCTGCCGACACGGCACAGGCTGCCGCAACCGCGCAACACCTGCTCGCCGACATCCGCGCCCGCTACGGCATCAGCAACGACAATTTCATCAAACCCGGCATCGGCGAAGCAACGCGTGTCCTGCTGCGCCGCCATCCGGAACGTCTCATCCTGCGCGACCCTGCCGCTCCCGCGACTGCCCACCTCGTGCAACTCGCCGCTGAAAAACAGGCCATCGTTGAACACCGTCCCGACCTGCCGTATCACGCTGTCGCCCTTATCCGTTCGCACGGCCCGGCAAACCGTTGAGATTGTGACCGCCAAGCGGTGTCGTTACTGGGTCCGCCAAGCAGCGTGGTTACTGGGCTCGCCAAGCGGCGTGGTTACTGGGCTCGCCAAGCGGCGTGGTTACTGGGCTCGCCAAGCGGCGTGGTTACTGGGCTCGCCAAGCGGCGTGGTTACTGGGCTCGCCAAGCGGCGTGGTTACTGGGCTCGTCAAGCGGCGTCGTTACTGGGCTCGTCAAGCGGCCATATAGTTAAACATCTAAAAAATCGTAACGGCGTTGCGCCGCCTTGCCGTACTACCTGTACTGTCTGCGGCGACGCGTCTTGTTACGCTTTTTTATCTATTCAACTATAAGCGTCAATTCATGTACGGAGGCGTTGCCATAAAAAACGGGCCCGGGGCCCGTTTTTTTCATCGACTGTCGCCTATTCGCCATGGCGGAAGGCGCGGATTTGTCTGCGGTCGCGTTTATTCGGGCGGCGGTTGGGGTAATGCACCATGTCGCGGGCGGCTTGTTGTTGAGCGTGCAGTTCGGCGCGGCGGGCGATGCTGTCTGCGGTCTCGGCGTAGAAGGTTTGCGCAATGGGCGCACTGACGCGCTTGTTCTCGCAGCGGATGACGGTCACGTCGTAAACCTGTTCGCCGTGTTTGTCGATATGCAGCAGATCGCCACTTTTGATGGCGCGTGCCGCTTTGGCACGCTGTCCGCCGACAAGAACCTGACCGTTTTCAATGGCGGCTTTGGCGAGCGCCCGGCTTTTGTAGAAACGTGCCGCCCACAGCCATTGGTCGAGGCGGACGCCCGCAGCATCGTTCATGGGATTTACGCGTTTTCCGGCAGGTTGTCTTTACTGTGCAGGTTGATGTTGAGTTCGAGGATTTCCGTTTCCCCTTCGCGCGAGAAATCAGCGCTGATGTCTTCAAGGTTGATGGCGAAGTATTTTTTCACCACTTCGAGGATTTCCCGCTTCATGGTTTCCAGCAGTTGCGGCTGGCTGCTCTGGTTGCGCTGATGCGCGACGATGATTTGCAGACGCTCTTTGGCCGTTGCCGCTGAATGCTGCGGCCGGTTTTTTCTGAAGAAATCAAACAAGCTCATGATCCTAACCTCCGAAGAGTTTGGAGAAGATGCCTTTGCGTTTGACATCAAGGAAGCGGTGCGGCAAGTCTTTGCCGAGGAAGCGTTCGACCAGATCGGAGTAGGCTTGGCCTGCGTGGCTGTCGGAGAAGAGGATGACCGGTTCGCCCCGGTTGGAAGCGATCAGGACGTTGTCATGGTCTTCGGGGATGACGCCGAGCAGGGGAATGGAGAGAATTTCGATGACGTCTTCCACGGAAAGCATTTCTTGCTGCTGTACGCGTTCGGGTTTGTAGCGGGTGATGACGAGGTGTTCTTTGACCGCGTCTTCACCCAGCTCGGCGCGACGCGATTTGCTGGCGAGGATGCCGAGGATGCGGTCGGAGTCGCGTACGGAGGAAACTTCGGGGTTGGTGGTGATGATGGCTTCATCGGCAAAGTAAAGCGCCATCAGGGCGCCTTGTTCGATGCCGGCGGGGCTGTCGCAGATGATGTATTCGAAGTCCATCGATTTCAGGTCGTTAATGACTTTTTCCACCCCTTCTTTGGTAAGCGCTTCCTTGTCGCGAGTTTGCGAGGCGGCGAGCACGTAGAGGTTTTCCACCCGCTTGTCCTTAATGAGCGCCTGTTTCAGGCTGGCTTCGCCGTTGATAACGTTGACGAAGTCGTACACCACGCGGCGTTCTACGCCCATGATGAGGTCGAGGTTGCGCAGGCCAACGTCGAAGTCGATCACGCAGGTTTTGTGTCCCTTCATGGCAAAACCGCAGGCGATGCTGGCGCTGGTCGTGGTCTTCCCTACTCCGCCTTTACCTGAGGTGACGACGATAACTTTACTCATGTTTTTGTCTCTTTGTTATGGTGTGGCGCGGCATTATACCGACACTATGCGCATGCTTTCATCCGCATTCAGGCTGATAAAGACGTTGTGGTGGATGCCGTTTGCCTGCAACTGTTCCATGTCCTGATAAAAGCCGGCGATGGAAACCAGCTCGGCGCCGAGTGTGTGGCAATAAATGTAGGCGGCGGTGTTGTCCTGTCCGCCGGCGAAGGCACGCCCACGCAAGGCACCGTACACGGTGATGTTGCCGTCGGCGTAAATTTCCGCCCCCGGGCTGACGCTGCCGATGATGACCAGGTCACCGCCCGGTGCGAGAACGCGCTGCCCGGAACGGATGTTGTGCCGTACCAGTTTGGTCGGTACGGCGGCGGGCGGTGCGGGTCGGGAGACAGGGGGTTCTTCGCTTGTTTTGGCGGTGGGTGCGGCCTTGCTGCTTTTGCTTTCACCGCTGATTTCTGCCAGCCCTGCCGCAGCCAGGGCACCGTCGGCCAGCTGGCCGCTGCTGATGCCGATCAGGCAGAGACCGTGCCGCTCGAAAATCCGTTTCAGTGTTTTCAGCCATTTGCCGTCCGCCTGAAAACCGTCCAGGGCGGACAAATCGGCAACCAGCGGTTGGGTAGCGAAGAATCCGGCGGGTACTTGCGCGATTTTGGCTTCCAATAGTTCATCAATGCCGGTGGTGTCGGCGTCTTGCAGCAGGACGGCGGTAATACTGATGTTGCGTCCTTTGAAAGGGATGGGGTCGCTCATGGCCATGCGGGAATCTGTGAAAACGGCGGCATGATACGGGCTTAGGCGCATGCCCTCAAGTACGCCTCCAGATGGGGAGTGACCCGTCTCCCACGAGGGTTGAGCGGGCAAAAAAATACCGCTTCCGAAGAAGCGGCCAAGTTTTCAGGTACATATTAATGAAATGTGCCTGCATTATACACAGGAAAAGCTAAGATGACAGAAAATTTGCGTCATTCCTACCAAAACATGACACACTGCCCATCAAACCCCGCAACCCCAGGAGAAGCCTATGTCAACTTACGTCCTACTCGCCGATATCGGTGGCACCAACGCCCGTTTCGCCCTTGGCGACGGCACCCGCCTGCACGCTATCGACACCCTGCCCACTGCCGACTATCCGCGCCTTGAAGACGCCATCGCTGCCTACCTGCGTGCGCAGAATGTCAGCGTCAAACAGGCGTCGATTGCCATCGCCAACCCCGTCACCGGCGATAGCGTGCAGATGACCAACCACCACTGGAAATTTTCCATCCGCGCTCTGCAAGCTGAGTTTCAGCTGGATAAACTGCGCGTCATCAACGACTTCACCGCGCAGGCGCTGGCCGTACCGCATCTCGGTGCCGATGAGAAACGCCTCGTCAGTGCCGGCGAAGCGGCGGATGGCACCCCGCTTGCCGTCATCGGTCCCGGCACCGGTCTCGGTGTGTCCGCCCTCGTTCCGGACGGGCACGGTGGCTGGGTGGCACTCGCCGGCGAAGGTGGACACGTCAGCTTCGCGCCGAGAAACGACACCGAAGTGGCCATCTGGAAATATGCGCATGCCCGCCGCAGCCACGTTTCCGCTGAACGCATCACCAACGGCGCCGGTCTGACCCTCATCGACAATGCCCTTGCCACCCTGCGCGGCGAAACGCCACCTGATCGCCGCCCGGCGGATATCACCGCTGCGGCACTCGCCGGCGAGGCAACGGCGCGGCAAACACTTGATACCTACTGCGCTGCGCTGGCCACCGTCACCGCCGACCTCGTCCTGACCCTCGGTGCACGCGGCGGTGTGTACCTCTGCGGCGGCATCCTGCCTCGTATCGCCGATTACTTCATCAACGAAAGCCCGTTCAAAACCCGCTTTGTCGACAAAGGCCGCTTCGAAGGCTACCTCGCCGCTGTACCCATCTGGTTGGTGACGGCAAAGAACCCCGGCCTGGTCGGGGCTGCTGCCGCCCTGCAACAAGGTTGACTTGAGGCGGCTAGCCAACAGAAGGCAGTCTGTATGAGACGGCGTGGCTTGCTAACAGCGTATGGGAAAGCAAGCGCGTTGACCGTAGTACGTTTCATGACAAACGCCCCATTACCGGGGCGTTTGTGTATTGGCGGGCGAAAGCGGGGGACGGTTCAGCCCAGCATCACCCGCACACTGCTGTATCCGGCGACGGGATAAACGGCGTTGGTGCTGACCGCTTGCCCGTCAGCGGCGAAGCGGATGCTCGCTGTTGCCGCCAGCAATTCCTCCACCAGCAGGCGCAATTCGAGACGGGCGAGCGGGGCACCAGGGCAGGCGTGGATGCCCGCACCATAGACGAGATTGGCGCTTTGGTCGCGTTCCGGGCGGTACTGGTCGGCATCGGGGAAAACCGCTTCGTCGCGGTTAGCGCTGAGCCAGTTCAGGGTGACGCGGCTGCCTGCGGGCAGATCCCGCCCACCGATATGCACGGGACAGGTGGTGATGCGGCGGTTCGTCACCAGCGGATCTTCCAAGCGCATGATTTCTTCGACCGCCGCCGGGATGGCATCAGGATGGGCGCGCAGACGTTCCTGCTCGGCAGGATGGGCGGCGAGGAAATGAACGACAATGCCGACAGAAGCGGAGATAGTCGAGAGTTCGCCCACCGTCCAGTTGCGCAGGAGAGAAATCAACTCTTCCTCGGTCATGCGCCGCTTGCCGGTCGGCAGATCAACCTCGTCATAAAGCAGCTCGGTGGTAATGTCATCAGGCGCGGCCTCGCCCGCATCGCGGCGTTGTTGCAGCAGATCGTGGATATAGCCGTCAAATTCCAGCGCAACTTGACCGATGGCGACAGGATCACGAGCCAGCGTGGCGCGACGGTTCTTCTCAATCCAGGCGGTCAGCGGCGCTTCGAGGGCGTCGGGCCAGCCGAGAAAGGCATTTT
Source organism: Cardiobacterium sp. Marseille-Q4385 (assembly GCF_916618745.1). Classification (GTDB taxonomy): domain Bacteria; phylum Pseudomonadota; class Gammaproteobacteria; order Cardiobacteriales; family Cardiobacteriaceae; genus Cardiobacterium. The sequence continues at coordinate 1,249,402 of NZ_OU745373.1, read as the reverse complement.
GAATGCGCATGGCGTAACGCTGCGCGAAGCCCGTCATGATATCCACCACCTCGCCGCGCGGCGTTTCGGCAATCAGGGCGCGGATGACGGCGCGGCAGGCGGGGGCAAAGGCAGCCATGCGCGCCGGGGTGTAATACTTGTCGTTGATGGCGCGGAAGGCCGTGTGTTCCGGTGCATCCATGCCGCTGGGCACGGCAATGTGGCGTGTGGAAACACGGCTGGAAAACAGCTCGGGATGTGCCAGCGCGTAGGTAACATCTTCGTGGCGGAAGAGGGTATAGCCGAGATAATCATCGTAGGCGACGGGGCATTCGTCGCGCATCTTGTCGTAGGCGGCGCGCTGGTCTTTTTGGATTTCCGGGGCACGGGCGTCCCAATCGGGGGTATTGCTGCTCATGAGAGGTCGTAGTTATTTAAAGGAAGTGTGATTATATGCCGCTTTACGCCGGGCGGCGCCGCGCGGGGACGGCTACAATATCCATTCCCCCATCCGACAGGAGCCCCCATGCCCCAGCAACTCACCCCCGGCGGTAATGCCGCCCTGCCAGAAGGCCCCATCGCTATCCGCATCACCAGCGGTGCTGATATTGACGTTGCCGCCTACCGCCTCACCGCCGCCGGCAAAGTGCGCGGCGATGGCGACATGATTTTCTACGGCCAGCAGCAAAGCGACGACGGCAGCGTGCAGTTTTCCGGCAGTGAACGCAACAGCCGCTTTACGCTTGACCTTGCTCGCCAGCCGGCGGCTATCGAACGCATCGCCATTGCTTACTCCGCCGCCTGTCCCACGGCGCAGCTTGGCGACATCCTGCTGAGTGTCGAAGTGCGTGGTGAAGCGGTCATCACCTGTCCGCTCGATAGCGCCGGGCGCAGCGAAACCGCGCTCATCCTCGCCGAGTGCTACCGCAGAAACGGCACGTGGAAAATCCGCTTCGTCGCGCAAGGCTACAACGGCGGTCTGAAACCGCTCTCCGAACAATTCGGCGTGGAAATTGCCGATACCCCCGCTCCCGCACCTAAGCCCGCCCCTACTACCCCGCCGCGCCTTAGCCTCAGCAAAATCACCCTCGATAAACGCAACCCCGCTGTCAGCCTCGCCAAACAGACGGATTACGGCACGATCCGCATCAACCTCAACTGGAATCACGCCGGCGCCCCCCCGCAAAAAAGCAGCTTCCTCGGCAGCCTTTTCAATAAAAACAAGGGGATTGACCTCGACCTCGGCGCCTTCATCCGCCTGAAAAGCGATGAGCGCGACTGCGTGCAGGCGCTTGGCAACCGCTTCGGCAGCCTCGACCGCCCACCGTATGTACGCCTGAGCGGCGACGACCGCACCGGCGCGGTGATTGACGGCGAATGGCTGCATATCAACGGTTCGCGCTGGTCGGATATCGCCGAAGTCCTCGTCTTCGCCTTCATCTACGACGGTGTGCCGAACTGGAACGCTACTGACGGCATCGTCACCCTCCATGTGCAGGGGCAGGAAATCGAAACCCACCTCACCGACGGCAACCCGCAACACAGCATGTGCGCCATCGCCCGCCTGATTAACGATGGCGGCAGCATCCGCGTCGAACGCATCAACCGCTACTTTCCCGGCCACCGCGACATGGACCGCGCCTTCGGTTGGGGTTTCCAGTGGACAGCAGGGCGGAAATAGCGGTCGTACCAAGAATGCGCATCTACCCGTTGGGCTGAAGTTCACTCTACAATTCGTTCCCCGCCAAACGGGGCCAATCCGGTAAATTCCCCACCTTCATTACCCACACGAGGACCTACCCATGAAAACTACCCTACTCACCGCCGCCATCACCTGTGCAGCACTCGCGACCAGCGCCGCCCATGCGGGAACGCTGGATGACATCAAAAAACGTGGCGAATTGCGCTGCGGCGTCACCCAGGCGCTTGCCGGCTTCTCCGTCGCCGATGACAAAGGCCGCTGGACCGGACTTGACGTCGATTACTGCCGCGCGCTGGCCTCCGCCATCTTCCACGATCCGGAAAAAGTCACCTTCCGCCCAACCTCATCCAAAGAACGCTTCACCGTGCTGCAATCGGGTGAAATTGACGTGCTGGCGCGCGTGACCACCTGGACCACCTCGCGTGACGTCGATATGCCGTTTGACTTCATCGGCGTCAACTACTACGACGGCCAGGGCTTCATGGTGCGCAAAGACCTCGGCATCAAAAGCGTGAAAGACCTCAGCGGCGCCTCCATCTGCACCAACACCGGTACCAGCACCGAAACCAACATGGCGGACTACTTCAAGGCGAACGGCCTCGAATACAAACCCGTCATCTTCGAAAAATCCGAAGAAGTGAAAAGTGCCTACGACGCCGGCCGCTGCGACGCCTACTCCTCGGACGTCTCCGGCCTCTACGTGCAGCGCAAACTGCTCGCCAACCCCGATGCGCACGACATCCTGCCGGAAGTCATCTCCAAAGAACCGCTTGGCCCGCTGGTGCGCCAGGAAGATCCCGCTTTCAAAGATCTCGCCGCCTGGACGCATCACTGCATGGTGAACGCTGAAGAATACGGCGTGACCCAGGCGAACGCTGACGAGATGAAAAACAGCAACAATCCGAACATCCGCCGTCTGCTCGGCGTGGAAGCAAACGGCGCGGACAAACTCGGCGTCGGCCAGGATTTCTGCTACCACATCGTGAAAAACATCGGCAACTACGGCGAAGCCTATGACAGAAACGTCGGCAAAGACTCGCCGCTTGCCATCGAACGCGGCCTGAACCGCCTGTGGAATCAGGGTGGCATCATGTTCGCTCCGCCACTGCGTTAAATCCTCTGCCAATCCCGGGAAAGGCATCTGGCGGTGTTGACGCCCTGACCGGGCCCCATAAAAATCGTTACGCGATTTTTATGGGCACTCATCCGGCATCGGTATGCCTCGCTCGCACCAGCGGTCAATCTGCCGCAGCGCTTCAAGCGTCATCACGCAAGAACTGCGCGATGCTTTCCTGCCGCACATGAAAAAATGCCTGCACGGCCTTGTCGGCAAAGGCGGCATCATTTGCGGCTAGGACGGCAGTGGCGGTGGTGAGGATATCGCCCTGTCGCAGTCGTCGTGCGATGCCGGCAAAGGCCCGGGTGAGGACGGCGTGGTCGCCGTAGCGAGACAGTATCTGTTCTGTGTCGAGCCAAGCGAAGGTGCGCGCGAAGGCGTCAGGGAAGTGCGGGCGGTAGCGGGCAACGCGGTGCAGGATGTTCGCTGCGACGGCGTGCAGGTCCTGCCGGAACAGCTGCTGAAATTCGCGGCAGAGGAAATGGTCGATGAACATGTCGGCGACGATGCCTTTGTAGCGGCCAAAGCCGTCCAGCAGCGGGTAGAGCGGGTTATCGGCACGGTCGGAAAGCCTGTCGATAATGCGGTGCAGCCGCACGCCTTCGCGCAGGGCGGCGGGCAGGGCGAGATCCGCCAGCGGCCCTTTATAGAAATCGCCAGCGAAGTTGCCATACAGTGTCTGCCGCTGCTGCGTTTCGTCCAGCGTGAGGGAAATCAGTGCGTGCCCGAGGAAGTTCACTGGGCGGTGTTATTGTTCGACATGAAAGCGCAGTTCGCTTTTGTCGCCCTGTGTTTCTTCCAGGATCACTTGTTCGACGTAGGCACCGCCACGGATGTCGATGCGGTCGAATATCTGCCGCATCAGCGCCGTTTTTGGCAGCAGTTGCAGCGTCCATGCCGCCGTTTCGCCGCCGGCGGTGATGTTGAAGTATTCGCTCAGGGTGGCTTCGTCGGCACGGAGGAAGGCAAGGAAGAGGCGGGTTTGCGCTTCGTTTGCCGCTGTGGTGCCCGCCGGCTGCCAGTCTTCGCCCTGCCACTGGCTGACGCCGTCGGCGGTGATGCGCAGGCTGCTGGCGAAGGGTTTTTCCAGGTTCCAGTAGAGTGCGCCCTGTTGCAGGGCGAAGCGGCCACTGGCGATGAGCGGGCGGTTCATGCCGCGCAGGTAGCGGGTCTGGGTGAAGGTGCCTGCCGGTTCGGGCTGGCGGCGCAGTTGCGCGGTGATGTCGGCGACGCTGATGGCGGCGTGGACGGGCAGGGTGGCGCAGGCGCACAGGGCGGCAAGGAGGCGGATGAAGCGAGAGCGAGTCATGTGTGTTTCTCCTGGTGATTATTGAGGGTTTCAATGGTGGCGGCATTATGCACGCTTTGGCGGCAGCTTTCGGTGAATCCTGCGCCATCCTGCTTATTCTATCCGCCACTTCTGCCGAGAATCCGCGCATGCACCGCTGTCTTCTTACGCCGCTTCTGCACTTTACAACCGGGATTGTTATGGGCTTATCCACTCATCAAAAACGCCGCTAATGCGGCGTTTTTGATGGTGGCAAGCGTATGCTGCGCCGCTTGGCGAAACAAGCGGTTATTTTCCCGCTGCCAGGCTTTTTGCCTTCTCAATCAGTGTCAAAAGGCCTGCGCGTTCGCCGTAGGGGTCGTTGCCTTTTGCCGCTTGCGCGAGGCGGAGGATGCCATCCCAGTCGAGGTTGCCGTTTTGCGTCCCGCCTTGCAGCGCCTGTGCGTAGCTGGCGGCAGCGACGGCAAAGCGGGTCGCCTCGCTGGCTTCTGCAAGCGGGATGCTGTGGGCGGGGATGGCAAATTCCAGCAGTTGGCTGTCGCTTGCACCGGGGTTTTTGTAGCGCAGTTTCAGCCAGCCGTATTCGTCTGTTTTGCCCTGCGCTGCGGCGGTTTTCTGGTAGCGGCTTTCATCCAGCCAGCCGGGTTTGCCCTGCGGGATGATTTCGTAGAGGGCAGTGGCGTTCATGCCGGCGCCGATGTCGCCTGCGTCCACTTTGTCGTTGTTGAAGTCTTCCTGGCGCAGCACGCGGTTTTCGTAGCCGACCAGGCGATATTCTTTGACGGTCGCCGGGTTGAATTCGACCTGGATTTTCAGGTCTTGTGCGACGGTGGCAAGTGTCGAGGTGAGCTGGCGTACCAGCACTTTTTTCGCTTCATCAAGGCTGTCGATATAGCTGTAATTGCCATCGCCCGCGTCCGCCAGCTGTTCCATCAGTTGATCGTTGTAGTTGCCGCTGCCATAGCCAAGGGTGGTGAGGCTGATGCCGCTTTTTTTCTGCTCGGCAACGTAGGTTTTCAGCGCTTCCGGGTCGCTGATGCCGACGTTGAAGTCGCCGTCAGTGGCAAGCAGGATGCGGTTGATACCATCCGCGCGATAGTGTTTTTTCGCGGCGTCGTAGGCCATGCGTAGCGCTTCGCCACCGGCGGTACTGCCGTCAGCATAGAGGGTTTTCAGCGCGTCCACGATTTTGGTTTTTTCACTGCCGGCGGTCGGTGGCAGCAATTCTTTGGTAAAGCCGGAATAGGTGATGAGGCTGATGTGATCGTCCGGGCGCAGGGCTTCGGCGAAGTGGCAGACGGTTTTCTGCACCAGCGGCAGCTTGTCGGGGGCATCCATCGAGCCGGAGGTATCGATGAGGAAGACGAGGTTGGCGGGCGGGCGTTTATTGGGGTCGAGGTCGGCTGCCTGTACGCCGATGCGGATGAGTTGGGCATCCGCCTTCCACGGCGAGGCAACGGTTTCGGTGTGCACGGCGAAGGGTTTGCCGTCCGTCGGCAGCGGGTAGTGGTAGGCGAAGTAGTTGGTGATTTCTTCGATACGCACGGCGTCGGCAGGCGGCAGGCGGTTTTCTTTTTCGATCATGCGGCGCACATTGCTGTAACTGCCGGTATCGATGTCGATGCTGAAGGTGGAGACGGGATTGTCGGCGGTGCGCTGCACGGGGTTGATGTCCTGATGCGCATATTTTTCGGTGTTTTTGGGGGTGGTGATGACCGTACCGCCAATGCCGAAACGAGCGACGGCATCATTGGCGGCGGCTTCGGCTTGTGGGGCGGGTGCCACAGCTCCCACAGCGCCAGCAGGGGCGCGTTTCATTGCCATCTGCGGTGCGACGCTATAGGCGAAGTCGCGCTCATACGGGGGCGTGGCGGGGTGCAGGTCGTCGCAGAGGCTGGCGGCATGGATACTGCCGCAGGCAGCAAGCAGGGACAAGGTCAGCAGGGGGATTTTCATGTCGGCTCCTTGGGAGGTTGCGGGAAGCGACGCGGTTTTGCCGCGCCGGCGGGGCGGGTTGACGCCTCCCTATCATCATAGGACGGACTGCTGCCTGCTTGATATAGGCAAATATCTAAAAAATCGTAACGGCGTTGCGCTACCGGACGGCATGGTCAGGCGGGCTTTGCTTTTCCGTTCAAAGACCTGAAAAGAACGCCCCGCCGGGTTGCATCGGCGGGGCGTTGTTGTGAGCGACGCACTTGCCCTTTCTACCGCTTCCCGGCGGGTGCCAGAGAAGCGGCGAGTCAAGAGCGATGAGCGAATCAGTGCTTGCGCGATTTCGGTTTTTGCGGTGCCGCTGCGGCAGGTTTAGCCGCTTCTACGGCGGGTTTGCCATCTTCCGGCTGTTTGCCGGTGAGAGCGCGGACATCGGGCAGCGGCTGAATGCGCCAGATATCGCGTGCGTAGTCGGCGATCGAGCGGTCGGAGGAGAAGTAGCCCATGTTGGCGATGTTGGCGATCGCCGATTTCACCCATTTGTCCTGGTTGCGGTAGCGGCGGTCAATATGGGCCTGCGCTTCGACATAGCTGCGGAAGTCAGCCAGCACTTGGTAGTAGTCACTGAAAACGTGCAGGTTTTCGTGATAACGGCTCGGTTCTTCCGGCGAGAAGGCGCCGGAGGTGATTTGCATCACGGTCTCGTGCAGTTCTTTGTCGTTTTCAAGGTAGAGCAGCGGGGAGTAACCGCGCTGGCGCAGGGCCTCGACCTGTTCGACGGTGTTGCCGAAGATGAAGATGTTGTCTTCGCCAACGGCGTTCAGGATTTCCACGTTGGCGCCGTCCAGCGTACCCACGGTCAGTGCGCCGTTCAGCGCAAATTTCATGTTGCTGGTGCCGGAGGCTTCGGTGCCCGCCAGCGAGATTTGTTCGGAGACATCGGCGGCGGGGATGATGATTTGCGCCAGGCTGACGCCATAGTTGGGGATGAAGACGACTTTGATCAGGTCGTGGATGCGGCCATCGTTGTTGATGACGTTCGCCACGTCGTTGATGAGGTGGATGATTTTCTTCGCCGCGTAGTAGGCACTCGCTGCTTTACCGGCGAAGATGAAGACGCGCGGCACCCATTCGCCATGCGGGTTTTTCAGGATCTGGTTGTAACGGCTGACGATGTGCAGCACGTTCAGGAGTTGCCGCTTGTATTCATGGATGCGCTTGATTTGTACGTCAAAGAGGGCTTCAGGGTTCACTTTGATGCCGAGTTCGTCTTTGATGTACTCGGCAAGGCGGCGTTTGTTTTCAAGTTTGACGCCACGGATTTCAGCGCGGAAGGCGGCATCTTCTTTGAGCGGGTTGAGTTTTGCCAACTGCTCAAGGTCGCGACGCCAGTCTTTACCGATGTGGCGGTCGAGCACTTGCGCAAGGCCGGGGTTGGCAAGCGCGATCCAGCGGCGCGGGGTAACGCCGTTCGTGACGTTGGTGAAGCGTTCCGGCCAGAGGCGGGCAAAGTCAGCAAAGAGGGATTTGACCATAAGGTCGGAGTGGATTTTGGCGACGCCATTGACTTTGTGCGAGCCGATGACGGCCAGCCAGGCCATGCGCACGCGGCGACCGCCTTCTTCGTCGATGATGGAGACGCGGCGGATGAAGTCGTCATCCATGCCCTGTTCGCGCAGTTTGCTCAGGAAGTGTTCGTTGATTTCGAAGATGAGTTGCAGGTGGCGCGGCAGGATGCGGCCGATCATTTCTACCGGCCAGCTTTCCAGCGCTTCGCTCATCAGGGTGTGATTGGTGTAGGAGAAGATTTTCTGACAGGCTGCCCAAGCGTCGTCCCATTTGACGGCGTATTCGTCGATCAGGATACGCATCAGCTCAGGGATAGCGAGCACGGGGTGGGTGTCGTTCAAGTGGATGGCGATGGTCTCGGTGAGGTTGGTCAGGTCGTCGTTCTCTTTGAGGTGACGGCGCACGATGTCCTGCACCGAGGCGGAGACGAGGAAGTATTCCTGGCGCAGGCGCAATTCGCGGCCGACGGAGGTGGAGTCGTCCGGGTAGAGGACGCGCGAGACGTTTTCCGAGGAGTTTTGTTTTTCGATGGCGGCGAAGTAATCCCCTTTGTTGAAGTCACCGAGGTTGAAGACGTCGCCCGCGTGTGCCCACCACAGGCGCAGGGTGTCAGAGACGTCGGTGTCGAAGCCGGGGATGATCTGGTCATAGGCCAGCGCGGTGATTTGTTCGCTATTGTTCCAAATGCACTGCTCGCCCTGGTAGTGGACGTTGCCGCCGAAGCGGATGGTATAGCGCTTGCTGGGGCGGCGGAATTGCCAGGCGATATCCTGCTCGGTCCAGGTATCGGGCTGCTCGACTTGTTTGCCGTTCTCGATGACCTGGCGGAACATGCCGTATTCGTAGCGGATGCCGTAACCGATAGCGGGGATGCGCAGGGTGGCGAGGCTGTCCATGAAACAGGCAGCGAGGCGACCGAGGCCACCGTTACCAAGGCCAGGGTCGCCTTCTTCGGCGACGATTTCATTGATGTCCTGCCCCAGTTCAGCGAGCGCTTCGCGCATGGCGTCATAGACGTTTTCGGCGATGAGCGCGTTCGACAGGGCACGGCCCATCAGGAATTCCATGGAGAGGTAATAGACGCGGCGCAGGTGTTCGCGATGCAGGTGCAGGGTGGTTTGCAGCCAGCGTTCGGCGGCAAGATCGCGCACGGCAAGCAGGGCGGCATTCAGCCAGTTGGTTTTGGTCGCTTCCGACGGCGGGCAGCCGAGGCCGAAGATGAGCTTGTACACCAATGCTTCTTTCAGGCTTTGTACGTCGCTACCCGGTGCGAGGTAGGGATATTTTTGCTGTTCGTTTAATGTCATGGTGGGACCCTCATGGGTAGTGGATTTTTCGGGGCGGCATGATACGCCTGCCGGCGGCTATTTTGTACTGTGTAAATTGTGGATTTTGTTTGGTTTTTTGTGGATTTATCGCACAAAAAAGCCCTTTTTCGGGCGAACTTTGCCGATAAAAACCTGTCCGGCGGCGGGGTGGTACGTGGACACAAAAAAACGCTTCATCCTTGAGAGGATGAAGCGTTTGTTATGAGGCGGCGGATCAGCCGTGTTTGGCGCGTTCGGCGGCGTTCGAGATGCCTTGTCCCGCTTTTTGCACATCGCGACCTAAGCCCTGGGTAGTGTTGCAGGCGCAGAGCAGGCCGGCAAAGGCGAAGAGGACGGCTGTCAGGGTCAGTTTTTTCATGGGTGTCTCCAGTTGTTGTCTTCCCCAGTGGAAGTGGGGGCATTGTATAGCCGCTTTCCCCTGAAATCTATACAGCCGATTTTTCATGAACATTTGAAAAACGTATTTTTCTCCGGATTCCGCTAGGCGAATTTTGCCGGGCAGCAGTGCAATAAAAAAGAAGCGCCCGTGGTCAGCGGGCGCGCGAGTTTGTGTGTGTTATTCGTATTGGGTGGGCTGGCTCATTTTTCCAGCAGGGAGCGCAGCATCCACGCGGCTTTTTCGTGGGTTTGCATGCGGTTGGTGAGCAGATCGTTGGTTGGTTCATCGCTGGCTTCGTCCACAGCAGGCAGGAGAACACGGCAGGTGCGCACCACGGTTTCCTGGCCTTCGACGAGTTCGCGGATCATGGTGGTAGCGTCAGTGCCCGCCTTGCCTTCTTTGATGCTGGTCAGTGCGGCGTATTCGCTGTATGAGCCCGGTGCGTAGTAGCCCAGGGCGCGGATGCGTTCGGCGATTTCGTCGATAGCGGTGGCAAGTTCGGTGTACTGCTCTTCAAACATGAGGTGCAGGGTGCGGAATTGCGGGCCTTCGACGTTCCAGTGGTAATTGTGGGTTTTGAGGTAAAGGGTGTAGCTGTCGGCCAGCACTTTGGTCAGGCCTTCGGCAATAGTTTTACGTTGGCTTTCGCTCATACCGATGTTGATGGTCATATTTTTCTCCGTATGTTCATTGGGTTGTATTACCACGCGGTCGCGCGGCAATGGCGCGGATTATTTGCGCACTGTTCATTTTTGTCAATCGAAAAGAAGTTTTTGATTGGTTTTATTTGACTATTGAAGAGGACGCTGCTGCCCAGCTCGCTCTGGTAAACGGGGTAGCTGCCGGGACGCTGGCTGAAGAAGTCGTGATCGCGCAGGTAGGCGTAGCTGACGAGCAGGGTGACGGGCAGGGCGGTAAGCAGGGTGGCGCGGCGCAGGACGCGGCCGGCAAGCGGGATGTGGTCGCGCAGGAAGGCACGGTGCAGCCACAGGTAGCCGAGGTAGGCGAGGACGGTGCCACAGGTGGCGGCAGCGGCGCTGTTGAACTGGAAGCCGTACCAGCCGGCGAGGCTGTCCACGATGTCGCTACCGGCGCTATAGGCGCTGATGATGCCGAGTACGGGCAGGATGAGGTAGCGGCGTGAGAGCGGCAGGATCATGCTGTGCACGATCCAGGTGATGCCGAGCAGGGTGATGAGCAAGGTGATGAAGCGGTTGTAGTCGAAGATGTAGCTTTGCGGGCTGTCGAGGTAGCCGTCCCACATCGGCAGGGCGATGGCGGCGGCGAACCAGCAGAATACGGCGGCGGGGTGGGTGAGCAGCGGCCACCAGCGCCGTTTTTTGTCGGCATACGGCATGGGTTTGCTGCGATCCGTCCAGATTTTCAGGGTCGCCGCGCCGATTTGCAGCAGGGTGTTGCCGTCGAGGGCGCGGGTGCTGCAGATGCGCGTGCCGTTGGCATGGCTTTCGTCGAGGCTGCGGATGGTGAGGCCTTGGCCGGTTTCTTCGATGACGACGTGGTGGTCAGCGATAAACGGGCTTTTGATGGTGATGTCGTTGTCCGGGCTGCGACCAATACGCACGGGGTAGTGGTGGATGCGGTGGACGTGGTCGGGGGTTTCGATGGTCAGTTCGCTTGCCATGTGATTTGTTCCAGTAGGTGCGCCATGACGCGTTTGCCGAGGTTTTCCTGGATGCCGGTGAGCATCATGGTGATGGTGAAGCCTTGTTGTTTTTCGCCGATTTGCGCGGCGATCAGGTAGAGGTCGGAGATGGCTTCGCCGTTTTTGATGTATTTTTTCGACGGCTGGGTGCAGTAAGTGGTCTTGAAGGGTTTGCCACCGATGGCGACGAAGTCGGCGGTGCAGGCGAAGTCGCCGAAGTCGCGGCGCGAACGCATTTCGTAGGGCAGGCGGTATTCGCGGCTGTAGAGGTGGTAGAAGCGCGCGGTCGGCATGGGTTCGCGGGCGTAGAAATTGCTGTACACGAAGCCCATGCGCCCGACCTGGGTGTCGCCGCTGATGTAGGTGACGCGGTCAGACTGGCAGATGACGGATTCGCTCGCGGCGAGGTCTTCCAGCTCTTGTTGCGGCGAGACGTCCCAGCAGCGCAGGTCGCCGCCGAGTTCGGTCGGCACGGTGTAGTGGCCGATGGTCGCTTTTTTCCAGTCGTTTTTGAAAAACGGGGCGTAGTATTTGTCGTTGTCGGCGATAAGCTGGTCGGCGATGCTTTCGTTGATGTTGACCGCACCGCTTTCCGCCTGCTTGAGCAGTTCGGCGAGGTGGCTGGCCGGAACGAGGAAGCCGATGTCGTTACCCTGGCTTTCGACGTTGATGCCGATGACTTCGCCCGCCTTGTTGACGGTCGGGCCGCCGCTCATGCCGGAGTTGATGGCGCCGGAGAAGAGGATGCGCGAGCGCGCGCTCTTTTGCAGGATGCCGTTGTTGATGCCGTCAACGATGATGAAACCGAGATCGCCGGGATTGCCGAGGGAGTAGAGGGCTTCGCCCTGTTCGGGTACGCCGCCGAGCTTGAAGGGTTTGCCGAGGTCGTGATCAGCGGCGACGATGGCGAGGTCATGCACCACGTCCACCGCGAGCAGGCGCAGCTGGCCTTCCTTGTCATCGGTGGCGATATATTCGATGGCGTGTTTTTCCTTGTTCACCGCGTCGGCGATGACGTGGTAGTTGGTGGCAATCATCTTGCCGTTGCCGATGACGAAACCGGAGCCGATGCTGGTTTTCTGCCCGGTGGCGGTGTTGATGGTGCGCACCTGATAGATGCTGGGTTTATAGGACGAGAACAGTGCCTTGACGGAAAACGGTGTGTCCTGCTGTGCGGCGAGCAGCGGCGGCGGGGCAGGGTGGTCAGCATCCGCCGCAAGCCCAGTATTTATCTCGCTTGGCGCGGATTCGGGTTTTTTCCCGCTTGGCGCGGACGGCAGCGGTTGCGCGCAGACGGCAGCCGCTATCGCCGCCGCAAGCGGGAACATCAGCAGCTTCTTCATGCCAATACAACCTTGGCGATACGGCGCTTGCCCGCCTGAATAATGCCGCTGAAACCGCGCGGCAGCTTGAAACTGCGGTCGGCGACCTTCTCGCCGTCCACCTTGACCGCGCCGCCATCCACCATGCGCAGCCCTTCGGACGTACTCGGCACCATCCCGGCTGCTTTCAGCACATGGGCAATCGCCATTTCGGCATCCTCGCAAGCGATAGTGATCTCTTCCAGATCTTCCGGAATCTCGTTTTTGGCGAAGCGGTTGACGAAAGCTTCCTGCGCCGCCTCCGCTGCCGCTGCATTATGGAAACGCCCGACCAGTTCGCGCGCCAGCTCGAACTTCACATCACGCGGATTGCGGCCGCTTGCGACCTCCGCTTGCAGCGCCTTGATCTCATCCAGCGAGCGGAAAGACAGCAGCGTGAACCAGCGCCACATCAAGTCATCCGAAATCGACATCACCTTGCCGAACATCTCGTTTGGCGCGTCGAAAATACCGATGTAATTGCCGAGCGACTTGCTCATCTTCTGCACACCGTCGAGGCCTTCCAGAATCGGCATCGTGATGATGGCCTGCGGCGACTGCCCGTACTCGCGCTGCAAATCGCGTCCGACCAGCAGATTGAACTTCTGATCCGTGCCGCCCAATTCCACATCCGCTTCCAGCGCCACCGAATCATAGCCCTGCGTCAGCGGGTACAAAAACTCATGCACCGCAATCGGGCGGCCTTCCGTATAGCGCTTGTGGAAATCATCGCGTTCCAGCATCCGCGCCACCGTGTACTTCGCGGCGAGGCGGACAAAATCCGTGGACGACAGCCCCTCCATCCAGTGCGAATTAAAGACCACCTCCGTCTTGTCGCGGTCAAGCACCTTGAATACCTGTTCCTTGTACGTCTCCGCATTTGTCAGCACCTGCTCCTTGGACAGAGGCGGACGCGTCGCATTCTTGCCGGAGGGATCGCCAATCATCGCGGTGAAATCGCCAATCAAAAACAGCACTGTGTGCCCGGCTTCCTGGAACTGGCGTAACTTGTTCAAGACTACCGTGTGGCCGAAATGCAAATCCGGTGCGGTCGGATCCATGCCCAGTTTCACCCGCAGCCGCTTGCCCGCCTTCAACTTGGCGACAAGCTCTTCCTCGCCGATAAAATCCTCGGCGCCGCGCCGAAACAGCGCCAACTGCGCATCCACACTCATAGACATAAACACCTCCGAAAAAACAGTACAATGCGGCACTTTCAGCCTAACCCCGCGCCGCCAAGCCCATGCCACAACATCCGCACAACGACCGCATCTTACAGCGCCTGCTGCCCTGGCTCGCCCTGATTGGCTTCCTTGGCGTGGCCCTGTACGCGCTGCTGCCGCTGGACTTCTGGCTGCCGGAATACAAGAGCGCGCATCATACCGTAACAAGCGGCGAAGCCCTACCCGACGACATCCCGCCGGACGAGGCAGAGGGCGACATCGTTGACGACGACCAAGCGTCAGGTGAAGAAAAACCCAAAGCTCCGCCCAGCGGGACAAAACCGGAAACCCCTCCCCGCGGGCCACAACCCGAAACCCCGCCCGGCGCGCCAAAACCCCTAACCCCGCCCGGCGAGAAAACCCGAAACCCGCCCAGCGAGCAAAGCCCGAAACCCCGCCCAGCGAGACAAAGCCGGAAACCCCGCCCAGCGAGGCAAAACCTGCAACCCCGTCCAGCGAGACAAAACCGGAAACTCCTCCCAGCGAGACAAAACCCGAAACCCCACCCAGCGGGGAAAAACCTGAGTCCCCGTCCGGCGAAGAAAAAATCGTCGAGAGCAAAGGCAGCTTCCGCAAGCACTACCGTAGCTTCCGCGCCGTCGGCAACCAGTGGCAACACATCGCAAAAAGCGACCTCAACCCCGTCCTCATCAAACAACTCGAACCGCTGCAACACAAAATCGAGGACGAAGCCATCAGCACCGTCGAAATCCTCTACAGCACCTACACCAAAGACGGCAAAACCAACCCCGAAAACAGCAAAATCATCGCCGCCCGCCTGCGCGAAGGCCGCTACACCTACACCTACTACGCCCGCTTCGAAGGCAAAAACATCTGGTACTACGACCGCGAAGGCAATGCGCCGGAAGTGGCGATGGACCGCATCCCGCTTGATCACTACGACCACATCAGCTCGCCGTTTGACCCCGCCCGTGTCCACCCCATCACCCGCATCATCCGCCCGCACGAAGGCACCGACTTCAAGGCGGCACACGGCGCTCCCGTGCGCGCCACCGGCGACGGCATCGTCAACTACGCGGGTTGGCGTGGCGGCTATGGCCGTGTTGTCATCATCGACCATGCCAACGGCTACCAGACCCGCTACGCCCACCTCTCCGATCTCGACGTTGAAACCGGACAGGAAATCTCGCGCGGCCAGACCGTTGGCCGCCTCGGCAACAGTGGCATGAGCACCGGCAGCCACCTGCACTACGAAGTGCGCATCGACGACATTCCCTACGACCCGATGACCGTACAACTGCCAGAAAACAAACCGCTCGCCGAAGACTACAAGGACGCCTGGCGCTACCGCTGCACCCAGTACGAACGCGAAATGACGGAAATCGCCAAACAGGGCGTGAAAAAGAAATAGCCGCTGCTTGGCACGAAAATCCCTTCCCCGCTTGCGGGGGAAGGTGCCCGAAGGGCGGAAGGGGGAGTAAAAACCCAGTATTGATGCCGCTTGGTGGGCCCAGCAACTACGTCGCCTGAGCAGAATCCTGTCGAGCACAAAATTGGAGGCGAAAGAACAAAGACGGCGTGCTGCCCGATATAATCGGCGCCGCTTGTCGGGGTGTTCCTTATGGAACTGAGAAATACCCGTAGAACCTGAAACGGTTAGCACCGTCGGAGGGAACAAGGTACACGCCGGTTCCCGTTCACTCGTCACAACAGCAAGGGAATCCATATGCCCACTTCCATCGCCCTCACCATTGCCGGATCCGATTCCGGCGGCGGCGCCGGCATCCAGGCCGATCTCAAAACCTTTTCCGCTCTTGGCGTTTATGGCGCCTCCGTCATCACCGCCGTCACTGCGCAGAACACCCGCGCCGTCACTGCCGTCGAGGCCATCAGTCCCGCCCTCATCCGCGCCCAAATCGAAGCCGTCTTTGCCGACCTGCCGCCGCAAGCGGTAAAAACGGGGATGCTGGGCGACAGTCAAACCATCTGCACCGTCGCCGAGAGCCTCGCCGCCGTCGCTCTGCCGTATCTCGTCATCGACCCGGTGATGGTCGCAAAAAGCGGCGACAAACTGCTCGCCGATGCCGCCATCGCCACCCTGCGTGAGCGTCTCATCCCGCTTGCCACCCTGATAACCCCCAACCTGCCCGAAGCGGGCGAACTGCTTGGCCGTCCCGTCACCACGCGTGACGATATGCCGCAAGCTGCCGCCGATCTGCTCGCCCTCGGCTGCCACGCCGTGCTGCTCAAAGGCGGGCATCTCGCCGGCGATGCCAGCGACGACCTGCTCCTCACCACCGGCGGTGCTACCTGGCTTTCCGCCGCGCGTCACCCCGGCAAAAATACGCACGGCACCGGCTGCACCCTGTCGGCTGCCATCACTGCCGGCCTCGCACGCGGCTTGGCGCTCGTTGATGCCGTACATGCGGCTAAGGACTACATCGGTGCCGCCATTGCCGCCGCCGACCGCCTGCATGTCGGCAGCGGTCATGGTCCGCTGCACCACTTTCACCGCTGGTGGTGATGCGTTAAACCGGCAGTGGCTGCTTTGCGGAAACGTAAGGCACCGTTCAGATTCGCACGGGTGCCGCTGTGCGATACTGAATGCGCACACCATGTGCATCCGCACTTACACAGGGAGATATCCATGAAATCCGCACTAAACAAAGGCATCCTTGCCCTCGCATTGCTCGCCTCACTGACCGCGTGCAACAGCCTGACCCCGGCACAACGCAATACCGCAATCGGTGCCGCTGTCGGCGGTGCCGCCGGCAGCATGATCGGCGGCGATACTGGCGCCATTCTCGGTGGTGCTGCATTGGGCGGCGTCATCGGCAGCCAGATCCGCTGAGCGACACTCGCCATCACCCGGGGCGCGCTACGGCGCGCCCTTTTCTTTTAGCTTCCGCCCACCCCCATGCACTACTGCGACTACACTGCGACACTGCCGCCCGATAACCCGCACCGCCGCTACCATGACCACGAATACGGCTTTCCCATCGCGGAAGATGACCGCCTCTTTGAGCGTCTCGTTTTTGAAATCAACCAGGCAGGCTTGAGCTGGACGACCATTCTCAACAAGGCGGACAACCTGCGCCGCGCCTACGACCATTTCGGGCGTATAGGACAAAAAAGGAGCTATCTTGGAGGACCTTGTGTCTATAGGACAAAAAAGGAGCTATCTATCGTCAGGCATGGCGAAATAATCCTTTATAAACTTGACTTTATTCTCTCTTTTCATCCCGTGATGACACCCCAATTTGCACTTTAAGTCGGCAAAGCGCCCATCCAGCAAATTGGTGGTGTTGCACATGCCCAAAACGGGATACGCTTCAAAGGTAAACAGGTAGTCCAAGTTCCGTTTCAGGCTCAAATACGCGCTTCTCAGCGTCTTGTGCGTTTAGTGCGAACTGCCGGTTTCCTCGTTGACCGTTCGTTCGTTGAGGAAGCCCTCATGCTGCCCAAACCATGCCTGCAGCGCGCCTTGAAACGCTGTCTTGCCGCTGTCCTTCAGGGTGAGCGTCAGTCGCCACAGCGCCTTGCCTGCCGCCGTTTTCGGGTTACGTGTCAGATAACGGCTGACGGTTTTGACCTGGTGAAACTGGCATAGCCGCGCGGGAATCTCGGGAAACATCTGTAGTAATCCCTTTCGCCCGTCGCAGACAATACTTTGTATCTCAACGCCTTTTTCCCGAAGCTCGTTCAGCGCCGCGGCATACAGGGCGTTGGTTTCGTATTTGACTTCATCGACGGACAGAGCCTGTTGGCTGATGCTGTCCATCAGCACCATCACGCCGAAACTGCGCCCGAAATAGGTGGTATCCATGATGATGTTGGCTTTTTCGGGCAGCGGGTAGCGCTCCCTGATTTGCACACTGCGAAGGCGGCGATAGATGGTTTTGCTGCCGCATCCGTACTGCTTGGCAAGCTGCGCGGCCGTTTGTTTGCCTGCGCTATAAGCTGTCCAAAGCTCGTCGTTTTGAAGGCGCTTGCCGCCGTCAAAACGTTTGCCGCAAGCCTTGCATTTATATCGTTGCTTGCCATTTTGCCAGCCATCTTTTTTGATCTGCTTTGAGCCGCAGAAAAAGCATTTTTTGTGTTCAAAGCCTTTGACCCCGCTTAAACCCTCGCAGCATAAGGCTTACAGCGATTCTTGGCTCCTTTTTTGTCCTATACGCCCCATTTCGCTATTGAGCACGTCGCCGCCTACGGTGAGGCCGACATCGCCCGCCTGCTCGCAGACGCCGGCATCATCCGTAACCGCCGCAAAATAGCAGCCGCCATCCACAACGCCCGCGTCATCCGCGAGCTGCAAGCGGCACACGGCGGTTTCCGTGCCTGGCTGGACGCGCAGGCAGGCGCGGACAAAGCCGTCTGGGTCAAGCTATTCAAGAAAACCTTTGCCTTCACCGGCCCTGAAATCACCGGCGAATTTCTGATGAGCAGCGGTTATCTCGAAGGCGCACACCGCCGCGATTGTCCGGTGTATGCCCGGATTCTTGCCGCTCGCCCGCGCTGGCTGACAAGTGACGGATAAAGGCGGCTTGCCCAAATAAAAAGGGTGGACAGTATCGTCCACCCTTTTTATTGACGTTTAACGCTCAGCCCGCCAGCGGGTGCAGACCGTCAATACTGGGGGCATCTTCTTTGCTGTAATCAAGCAGCAGCCAGCCGAGGGTGCCGTCTGCCGTTTTGATGAGCAGACGGGCTTCGGTGCAGATGGGGTCGTTTTCGTTGCCGATACGGGCGTTGGCTGGGCAGTCGTAGCCGGCATCCGCCAGCAGCAGGGTGAGTTTGTCGCCCGCTTTCAGGGTCGCCACTTTTTTGCCGCTGTCGTCGGTCAGCGTCAGGGGGGCATCTTTATTTTCGTAGTTGCCGTGGTAGGTGCTGTCGAGGCCGAGGTAGTAATACGGTTGGGCAACTTCTTTGAAGGTTTTGCCGTCCAGCGCCCATTTTTGCCGTTTGCGGTAGTAGCTGCTGCCGCTGTCGTCGTAGTCGGTGTACACATAGCCGTTGCCGGGGAGGTAGTAATCCCGCCCGCTCAGGGTGGCGGCGTCATCGCGGGCAGCACCGGCGGGCTGGAAGAGGCAATAGAAGTCATCGCTCATGCCGGTCGAGCAGTCGATGCGGTAGGTGGCGCCGCCTGCTTTGAGGGCGGTATCGAGCAGGTGGTCATACACTTCGTAGTATGGGGAGGCTTCTTCCGGTTTGCCCTCAGGCGGGGTGCCCTGGTGCTGTTTGCCGTTGTCATCCAGGTAGTAGGTCTCCTGCGTGGCCTTGCCAAGCGTCGGCAGGTAGCGCAGGTTGAAAATCGGGTCGCCGCCTTTCTCGCGCAGTTCGCTTTTTTCCAGGGCGGGAAAGTCGTCGTTGTCGTCTGCGGCGGTGGCGGGTTGCGCCCAGCCGGTGAGGCCAAAGTGGTTGGCGACGAGGGTATGGCCTTTGCCGTCGCTAATGAGTGCGGTGACTTTGCCGCCCTGCGGGATGATGGCGACGGTCGCGCCACCTTCAGGCTTGAGGGTGAGGGCGAGCGGCGCGGTGGTTTTGCTTTCTTTGCCGATGTAGCTCAGGGCGCCGTCTTTTCCGGCGGGGAGGTTGTCAGCCAGCGGCAGGGGGGCTGCTGCGGCCGTCGTCGCGGCAAGGATGAGGGCAAGGGTCAGGGGTTTGCGGATCATGGTGTTTTCCTTTTATGGGTTAGGGTTTTTGCACGGTGGTGACGCGGGTCGGCAGCTCCCAGGCGCCACCGGGGAAGCCTTTGCATTGGCCGCTGCCGGCGCTGTAAGTGGTAACGAAGCGCTTGCCGTCCCAGGTGTGGCGGGTAAGCGAGAAGCAGTCGCCGAGGCCACGCCCACGTCCGCCGCTTTCGATAGTGCCGTCGCTGTAATCGTAACCGTCTTCGATGTCCACGGTGGCGGCGATGGTTTTCAGGTCGGGGCTGAGGATAGCGTAGTAGTTGGCGCTGTTGTAGGCGGCAAGCCAGCAGGCGGTTTCGGCAAGGGTGTGGCTGCTGTCTAGCGGGTAGAGGGTGATCTCGTTCTCGCCTTCGCTCATGCGGTCACAGTCATCGCCTGCTTTTTCCGCGAGCAGGCGGCGCAGGGCACTATATTCGCCGTCCCCTGCTTTCAGGACGCGTGGCGGGGTGCCCGGCAAGGTAGCGGCATGGATGACAGGTTTGGCAGCCGGGGCGGGGATGGTTTTTTGATCCTTGCCGCGCTTGATGAGGGCAGTCGGGGTGCCGACCCGGCCCTGATAGTCGTCCATTTTCAGCAGCACGGCGTTGGCACCTTCGTTGGAGAGGGTCCAGGTGGTTTTGTCTGTGCGGAAGGTGATTTTGTCGCTACCGACGACGGCTTTGCTGACGGCTTCGCTCTGGGCGGGGCTGAGGCGGGCTTTCGGTGCGACGTCATCGCCGCTGAGGGTGATTTCGCCCAGGTTTTTGTCGTTGAGGTAGAGGCTGCCTTTGAGCGGTTGCGGGGCTTTATCGTCCCAGTTGAGGTCGGTTACGGCGATTTCGCCGCTCACGGCAGCATCTGCGCCGGCGTCGCGCACGAGGAGGAGGGAGATAGCCTGCGCTTCGTAGCCGGCCTGGTAACCGGCAGCACGGCAGGTGCCGGTGTTGTCGCAGGCGATTTCCCAGTCTTTGTGTTCGAAATAGCTGCCGTTATCGTCGAAAGCGAGGGCGGCAAGCGGCAGCGCCGCGAGGAGGGTGAGGGGTTTGCGGATCATGGTGTTGTCCTTTTATGGGTCAGGGTTTTTGCACGGTGGTGACACGGGTCGGCAGCATCCAGGCGGCGCCGGGGAAGCCTTTGCATTGGCCACTGCCTGCTTTATAGGTGGGGACGAAGCGCTTGCCGTCCCAGGTGTGGCGGGTGATAAAGAGGCAGTCACCAAGGCCGCGCTTGCGTCCGCCACCTTCGATGGTACCGTCGCTGTAATCGTAGCCATCTTCGACGTCCACGCTGGCGGTGATGGTTTTCAGGTCAGCACTGAGGATAGCGTAGTAGTTGGCGCTATTGTAGGCAGCGACCCAGCAGCTGGTTTCGGTGAGGATGTGGCTGCTGTCGAGTGGGTAGAGGGTGATGCTGTTCTCGCTTTCGCTGATGTCAATGCATTCGTCCCCAGCCTTTTCGGCGAGCAGGTGGCGCAGGGCGCTGTATTCGGTGTCCCCTGCTTTCAGGACGCGCGGCGGGGTGTCCGGCACGGCAGCGGCATGGATGATGGGTTTGGCAGCCGGAGCGGGGATGGTTTTTTTGTCCTTGCCGCGCTTGATGAGGGCAGTTGGAGTACCGACCCGACCCTGATATTCATCCATTTTCAGCAGCACGGCGTTGGCACCTTCGCTGGAGAGGGCCCAGGTCAGTTTGTCCGTGCGGAAGGTGATTTTGCCGCTGCCGACGACGGCTTTGCTGACGGCTTCGCTCTGGGCGGGGCTGAGGCGTCCTTTTAGCCCGGCTTCATCGTCGCTGAGGGTGACGTTTCCGAGGTTTTTGTCATCAAGGTAGAGGTGGCCGCTGAGTGCTTGCCGGTTCTTGTCGTCCCCGTTGGGGTCGATGACGGTAATTTCGCCAGTGATGGCGGCATCCGCCCCGGCGCCGCGCATGAGAAGGATGGAGATGGCCTGATCTTCCTCGCCAGCCTGGTAGCCGGCTGCGCGGCAGGTGCCGGTGTTATCGCAGGCAATTTCCCAGTTTTTGTGCTCAAAATAGCTGCCGTTGTCATCGAAAGCGGAGGCGGCAAGCGGCAGGGCAGCGAGGAGGAGGAGGAGGGTTTTGCGGGTCATGGTGGGCTCCAGTTGTGCTATGAAAAGAGACGCGGCGGGGCGTCTCTCAGCGGGGCTGTAGGCATTGGGCAGGTAGCATTTACCGCGCCAGGATGCGGACGATTTTCAGGGTGCGCGTGCCTGGCATAAGCGCAGATAGGGACGCACCGGCGAGCGACCGCGCGGGCGTGGTTCAGCTTTCCAGACACGGCAGCTCTCCGGTATATGGTGCGTCAATTCCACAGTGCGGCAGATGTTATACCAATCTTGGCAAAGAGTCTGAAAAACCATATTCAAGCGGTACTTTTATAGACTGCTCTAAGAGAATATTAAGTAGGCATGATCTCTATAAATAATTGCAAAATGATATACCCACATGGGATATACAAAAATAACCTTGCCATAATAAGTGTAAGGTAAAGAATACTACAACTTATAGATATGTTCATGGTATAGATCCAATATTTGGATAGATCTATTATATCTACTATTCCCCAATATATTCTCGATAGGATGAAAACGGTTTGATTATTTTCACTAGAATTGCTAATCTCTGCTGGCTACAATTTTTATTTGTGACTATCTCTAATAAAGAGGGTTCTAATGAAGATATACAATAAACTTTACACTAAGCGTGAATTGTGGCGCCGGCCACAAGAAGATATGGTTACCCGTTTGAGTATGTCCACTGATGGCTATGCCAAATTAGAATATGGCGAAACCCGTCTTAACATTTCCAGATTAGAACAGATAGCCAGTGTATTTAATGTTGACCTCAAGGAATTAATGGCTATAAATGAACGCAGCATTATTTGTCTGATTAGCGAAAAGAGTCAGCATGGCAGGAATGATTACGCCACCTCGCAACAAGCGCTCACCGCCGAAATCAACCGTCTGCAACAGCAATTGCGGCATCAGGAAGCTCTGGGTGCGCAAAAGGATGCGCTTATCGCCCAGCAAGCGCGTGAAATCGAGACGTTGCGCACTCTAGTCGCCGTCTTACAAAAAAACGGTGGTGTTTGAAATGCAGCTCACTGCCTCTGCCCCCGGCTCCCTCATGGTCAGCGGTGAGCACGCCGTGGTGTATGGCGCGCCCGCTATTGTCTGTGCCGTCGCTGCACGCGTCCGCATTCATCTGCGTTCCCGCACTGACCGCCGCATTCTTATCCACAGCGCCCTCGCCGACCACGCGACCGATCTTGATACCCTCGCCGATCATCCCAAGCTGCGTTTTATCCTCGCCGCCCTGCGTCAGGCGCCGCCTGTCTGCGGTCTGGAACTCGATATTGTGAGCGATATTGACCCTACCCTCGGCCTCGGCTCTTCTGCTGCCGTTACCGCCACGCTCACCGCCTTACTTGCCCGCCTGCGCGGTGACGCTTTTGATCTCCTCGCCTTGCACCAAGCGGCGCACCGTACCATCCTTGCCGTGCAGCAGCGTGGCAGCGGTGCGGATCTTGCCGCTTCGCTTGCAGGCGGTATGGTTGCCTACACACCCGCCACGGATGCTGCACCAGCCCACATTAGCGCACTGCCCCTGCCGCCGACCGGCCTCAGTCTGCGTTATGCGGGTTATAAGACGCCGACAGCTGAGGTGCTGGCGCAAATTGCTACCCGTGCTGCTGCCGAGCCGCTGCATTATCAGGATATTTACGCGCGCATGGGCGAAAACAGCGCGGCGACGATTGCTGCTATCTCGTGCGGCGACTGGGCGGAGGGTTACCGTCTGCTGAATGACTACCAGCATTTGCTGGAGGAGCTCGGTGTTTGCGATGCGGTGCAGGCAGCGCATCTCGCCGCCGCGCGCCCGCATGCCCATGCGGTGAAAATCAGCGGCAGCGGTCTTGGCGACTGTATTCTTGCCTTCGCGGACACGCCGCCCCCGCAGCATCAGGCGGTCGTTATAGATGGCGATGGCCTCCGCTTTGAGGCATAGCCGTTACCAGAGCGTTATACGGCGCTGATTTATCCCCTTTTCGTAAATGGTCCTGTATATGCAGCCTTCATGTACAACAAAAGCCCCCATGGTCGTCTGGTAGATCCGGCATTTACGCCGCTTGGCGGCACTGCTTCCAGGCTACTGCAAAGATCGCTCCAAGCGGGCTTATGCCTGCCCGGTGGGCTGAAACCACCCCCCCGACCTTCTTCACGGGGGGGTCTCTCGTTTGGACGCGCCAAGCGGCGTGGTTACCGGGTTTTGTAGAGACGTTGCCTGCAACGTCTCAAAAACAAAAGCGCGTTGTTTCCCCGCTTGGCAGTCATGTTTACCCGAAGCGCAAAAGCAGGCCGCGCCTGCTCGGCGGGCTGAAGCCCGCCCTACGCCCGCCCTACGCCCGCCAAGCGGTGTATTCGCCGGGGGCGTCAAGTGGCGTAGTTACCGGGCCCGCCAGACAGCGTATTTGCCAAGGCGCCAAAAGGAAACGCCCCCTAGCGGGGGCGTTTGGTGTTGTCATCATCCGCTCAGGCAGCGGCGATTTCTTCGATGGTCGCTTTCAGCAGGGCGACACGTTGTTCGATGCTGTCGATTTCCAAATATTCTTTGTCGCTGTGGAAGCAGGCGCCGATCGGGCCAAAGCCGTCCAGCGAGGGGATACCGTGGGCTGAGGTGACGTTAGCGTCTGAGCCGCCGCCGACCGCCTGCCAGGTGATGGGCAGGCCGATTTTTTTGCCTGCCGCTTCGACGAAGTGCATCAGTTTTTCCGTGCCGGCGTTCATGACCATCGCCGGTTTTTTCGCTTGTACGCGGACTTCTACTTTCACGCCATCCACAAACGGTTTGGCGGCGAGTTTGTTGAGCAGTGCCTTGATTTCGTCAAATTTGTTGTTGTCCCAGAAGCGGAGGTCCAGGGTGGCTTCGGCGTATTCGGGGACGACGTTGCTGGCGCTGCCGCCTTTGACCAGGCCGATGGTCAGGCTGGTACCGTTAGCGTAGTCGTTGTGTTTACCGAGTTCGAGAATCCAGTGCGCCATTTCGACGACTGCCGAGCGGCCTTTTTCCGGATCGTTGCCGGCGTGCGAGGCGATGCCGTGGAAGTGCAGACCGAAGGTGGCGCTGCCTTTTCTGCGGTTGACCAGCGAGCCGTCAGCGCGCGCGGATTCGCAGACGAGGACGTAAGCGGCTTTTTTCGCTTCTTCGAGTATCCACGGTTCGGAGTGGATGGAGCTGATTTCTTCATCCGGGTTGTGCAACACGGCGATGGAGAGTTTGTCGCGCACCGCCGGTTCAAGTTCGCTAAGGGCGGCATACATGGCAACGACGCCGTTTTTCATGTCGGCGACGCCGGGGCCGTAGGCACGGTTGCCTTCGACTTTGAAGGGGCGGGCGGCGGCGGTACCGGCGGGGAAGACGGTATCGATATGGCCGATGAGCATCACGTCGTAATGGTCGGGATTCTCGCGGTTGGTGATGAGCAGGCCCGGGCCAACTTCGTCATGCAGATGTTTGCGCGTCACATGCCAGCCAAGCGCGGTGTATTTATCAGTGAGCATATCGGCGATTTTGCCGACGCCTTCCGGCTGATAGCTGCCGCAGTCGGTGTTGATGAGGGGTTTCAGGTGTTCCAGGAAGGTTTCTTTTTTCATGATCTTCTCCTATACGAGGATTTGCATGACGACAAGGGAAAGTA
Source organism: Cardiobacterium sp. Marseille-Q4385 (assembly GCF_916618745.1). Lineage (GTDB taxonomy): Bacteria > Pseudomonadota > Gammaproteobacteria > Cardiobacteriales > Cardiobacteriaceae > Cardiobacterium. Next base: position 1,224,515 of record NZ_OU745373.1, on the reverse strand, counting down.
GGGCGTTGATGACGGAGATGAGCACCATCACCGGGATGTATTTGCCGGGCACGCCGACCACGCCAAGCAGACGCCCGATGTATTGCACCTGCGAGCCCATCAGGTACATGGCCGGGGCCAGGACGGCAACGTCATGCAGGCTGAGGGTGCCGACGGCGAACAGGCTGGAGGCGACGCCAACGCCGCCGCCCATCGACAGCCAGGAAGCGAGCAGTACCATCAGGGCTTCGCCGGGCAGGCCAAAGAGACGCATCATCGGTGCGCAGACACTACCAAGCAGATCAAGAATGCCGGTTAGCTTGAGGAAGTAGATGAGGACGAAGGCCATCAACACGTTCGGCAGCATGCTACCGATAGCGATATTCCAGCCACGTTTGACCCCGCTGACGAAGACGTCGGTGATCATCACTTTTTCGTTTTGCTCGCTCATGGCTGGTTCTCCGCTGGTGTCTGTGGTTTACGGTCGGCGAAGTTGAGATACAGCCGCATCAGGTTTGCGCCGAAGAATTTGAAGAAGAAGAGGACGGCGAAGCAGATACCGATGGTGGTCGGTACGCCTTGCGTGGTGCCGTCAGCGGCGACCGAGGTCAGCGCCAGAAGGGCTGCGCCGGAGCCGAGGAAGTTGGTGATGGTCGCGCCTGCGCTGAACTGGAACATGGTAAAAATGTCCCGCTCGCGCGTGCTGAGTTGCCCCTGGTCATAAAGCGAGCGGGTCAACGCTGCACCAGCATCGGTGGACTGGAAGCTGGCAATCATGGCGAGACCGGTATCGCCGGGGATGCCCATCAGCCATTTGAGGGTTCGTTGCAGCAGGCGGCGCATTGCTTCTAGTGCGCCGTAGTGTTCGAGCACGGCGATGATGCCCATCGCAAAAAGCGTCGTTGGTGCCAGGGTCAGGGCGAACATGAAGCCCTGCCGCGCACCCACGCCGCCTTCACCGCTGAAATTGCCGGTGGTATAGGCTGCTTCTTTCGCTTTGGCGTCTTTCGCACCGCTGTCTTTCGCAGCAGCGTCTTTCGCAGCAGCGTCTTTCGCAGCAGCGTCTTTCGCAGCAGCGTCTTTTGCCTTGGTATCTTTCGCTTTGGCGTCAGGGATAATAACTTTGCCGAACTTGCCGTTCAGGGTATTGAAGTCAAAGACACTGAAAATATCGTGCACTTTCTTTGGCTCGACATTCAGCTGCCGCGCAAGGGTAGTACCGAAATTTTTGACCGGCTCGCTGACGCTGATGCCGGAGAAGAAAATTACCGCGAACAACAACGCGATATAAGCGCCAACGCCCGCTTTAGGCGGAGCGGCGGGAGAGAGATTTTCCTGCATAAACACCTCGATGATGAATAAACAACAAACAGCGTGCAAAAGCTGTGGACTATTGGCGAAAAATTATCGCTATTGCGCATTATTGAGGGTAAAAATAGGAAAGTCTAGTACTATTAGAAAATTATTTTCTGTAAAAACAGTTGGTTGACGCAGGATGTTACGCTGCTGCCAATAGGCGGCCTGCACAGGCTCGACATCGTGCCGATATGGGGAAATCCGTGCAAAGAGGTGGAAACACGGGGAGATGTTACCATCTTTTTACACAACGACAAGGTGTATTCAGGCGGCGTACAATCGCGAATCTCTCTCATTAAGAAGGAAGTCCCCATGTCCGGCAAAATTCCCCTTGACCTCACCGCTCTCTCCGAAACCCTGCTCATCCCGTTGTGGGCGAAGGCCGTTGAGCAACAGCAGTCCGTGCCGCTGCTCGTGGATCCCGTTGCGCCGCAAATGCTGGCGCGACTTGACTACGATTTCAGTCAATACGCCAAAGCCACCGCTTCGCAGGCGGGCTGTTGCGGGCGGGCCTGGCTGTTTGACGAGCAGGCACGCCGCTTTATCGCCGCCCATCCTGATGCCGTGGTGGTGCAGATTGGTGCGGGACTGGATGCGCGTTATGAGCGCCTCGGTCGTCCGGCCGTCACCGCTTGGTACGACCTTGACCTGCCCGAAGTCATCGCTTTGCGCCGCGAGCTGCTGCCGGAATCCGGCAATATCTACCTGAGTGAATCGCTCTTTGCTTCCGACTGGATGGATCGCGCCGCTGCCCACGGCAAACCGGTCTTGCTGCTCTGCGAAGGGGTGCTGATGTACTTCGCTGCCAGCGACGTGCGCGCCTGGCTGGCGACTCTCGCGCAACACCTGCCGCAAGCGACGCTGGTATTCGACATCATCCCGACCATCCTGGTCGGCCGCGCCAAGCGGCATGATGCCCTCGGCAGCATGAAAAAAGCCCCGCCGGAGATGAAGTGGTCAGTCAAGGACAGCCGCGAACTGGAAACCTGGCTGTCCGGATTGACGCTGGAAGAAGAGCTGCCGTTGAGCAAGACCTGCGGCAAACGCTATCCGCTTTTCCTGCGCCTGCTTTACGCCCTCGGCGCGGGCAGCAAGCTGGATCAGCGCGTCGTGCGGGTGAAACTGCCGTAGGCAGCGCGATGGCAATAAAAAAGCCCCGCTGGGCGGGGCTTTTGCCGAGCAGAACTAGCCGAAAAGGCTGGCGTCCGGCGCTTTGCCGCCGACGATTTTCGGATTGAGTTGGTACATTTCGCCCAGGAATTGCAGGATTTCTGTGCTGATATCTTTGGTGCGCAGGGCGGTCAGCGCGGAATGTTCAAAGGCGCGTTCCAGTGCGGGCACAGGGGCGGGCATGTAGTTAGCGGCGATTTCCGCTGCGCTTTTGTTGTTGGCAGCGACCCAGTCCAGTGCAGCGAGCAGGTCTTTATCCAGGGCGGCGAGGAAATCGGCCTGCTCTTTGGCGACCGTCTCCGACACCATCAGTCCCGCTTGGGCGATGCCGTTCTGCGTGCCGAAGGATTCATTCCAGATTTTATCGATGGGGAAGCTGCGCACCACGTTCACGCCTTCCTGTTTGCCTTTGAGGATGGAGGCGCTGGCGAGCGGTTCGGGCAGCAGGGCGTACGGGAAGTCTTTTTGCAGAAAGAGGGTGACGGCTTCCGGCGGGGTGGCGGTGTAGGTGACAAGATTGGTGAGGTCGATGCCCGCCCGCTTGGCGAGGATTTGCAGGACGAGGTCGGGCATATCGCCCTTGAACGGCATGACCAATTTTTGCTCGGCGAGATCTTTGAGGCCGGTGATGGGTTTGTTTTTGCTCATCACGGCGAGTAGGCCGCGCGTCATGATGTTGTGCAAGATGACGGGCTGGCCTTGTGCGCGCAGGTTAGCGGCGACGTAGCTGGGCACAATGCTGATTTCGATGCTTTTATTCAAAAGTCCCGCGCGCAGTTGGTCGGGGCTGGTCCAGCTTTTTACGGTGAAGGGACGGATTTTGCGCGCTTCGCCCATTTGTGCCGCGACGGCGAGTAGTACGGTCGGTGTGACCGGCGGTCCCCACAAGGTAAAGGCGCTGTCGGCAGCACGCAACGGCAGGGCGGTAGCGGCAAAGGCGGCGGCGGTCGCGCCGATGAATTGACGACGTTTCAACATGTCATGCTCCGGTGATGAATAGTCCGGGCATTATAGGAATGGAGATGGCGAATAGGAATGATTCCTGTCAAGGCTGTTTGGCAGGCATAAAAAAAGCGCCTTGCGGCACTTCTCTTGATTTAATGGGGTGGATGATGGGAATCGAACCCACGACCTCCGGAATCACAATCCGGCGCTCTAACCATCTGAGCTACACCCACCATTCTTATGGCGCACCCGACAGGACTCGAACCTGTAACCTACGGCTTAGAAGGCCGTTGCTCTATCCGGTTGAGCTACGGGCACTTAACCTTAACTGGTCGGAGTAGAGGGATTCGAACCCCCGACCCCCTGGTCCCAAACCAGATGCGCTACCAGACTGCGCTATACTCCGACGCGGGATGAGGCGCGCATTCTAGTGAGCGCCCTGCGCATCGTCAAGCGCTTTCTCTGCTATGGTGAAGTGGGCGCATCGCCAGCACCGCTGTCAGGCAGGTTGCTGAGGTCATCCGGCTTGCTGACGGGCGACGGGGCGGCGGCTTTTTCCATAACCGGCACGGCAGGTGCAGCCTTCTCTTCGGCACGATAGCGGACGTGTAGCGGCGGTGCGCTGCCGTCCTTGTCCTGCCCAAAATAAATTTCCATATGCGGATAGGGCATCTCGATTCCTGCCGCGTCGAAATACATTTTCACCAGACGGTTATAGGCGCGACCGACCGTCCACTGATCGCCCGGCGTCGTTTTGATCGACACGCGCAGCATCACCGCGCTGTCGGCGAGCTGGGAAACCCCTTGAATATTAATCGGTTCCAGGATGTAGCGTTTCATCTCGCCCTTGACCAATTCATTGAACGCCGCACGCAGTTGCTCCATCGCCTCGTCCACATTCTCGCGGTAGGCGACGCCGTATTCGGCGATATGGTTGGCGTGGCCGCGCATATAGTTCGATACCCGCGTGACATTGGAAAACGGAATCAGGTGATACGTCCCTGAACTGTCGCGGATGCCGACTGAACGGATCCCGACCTGTTCGGCACGACCGGTGATGCCGTCCACGGTGACAATATCGCCGGTGTTGATGGCATTTTCGATCTGGAAAAAAATCCCGGTAATCACGTCTTTCACCAGCGTTTGCGCGCCGAAACCGACCGCAAGACCGAACACCCCGGCACCGGCAATCAGCGGGCCGATATTGATGCCAATCTCCGTCAGCACCATCAGCGCCGCGCTGGCAAAAATCACCACTGCCCAGCCGCTGCGGAAGAGCGACAGCAGCGTCTGCGTGCGCACCCCCGGCGCGCCACCACCCACTTCCGGGCTCAAATGCCGCTCGATCAGTACCAGCGACACCAGCCACACCGCGAGCGCCACCGCCAGGATCAGGCAAACATTCCAGAAGCGGGCGAGCAGGGCATGACCGAGCGCTGAATGTTCCCAGGCACTGACATCCACCACATGCCACGTCGCCAGCAGTTCAAAAAACACCAGCCATAGCATTGCTATCCGCACCAGACGCAACCCCAGCGGCACATAAAAATTCAGCCGTTTTTCCAGACCGGGCAGACGCCGTGCCGTATCGGACGAAAAACGGATGGGGCGGCGGATCCGTTGCGACAGCAGCATTGACGCGAGCAGCGCCCCGACGACCAGCGCCAGCGAATACAGCGTACCGCGCAGTACAAACGGCAGCGACTTCTCGCCGCTCAGCAGCGTCAACACCAGCAGCATCGAAAAATAAGCAATCGCCAACCAATGCCATAGCGGGGCGAATACCCGCAGCGTTCCGGAAAAAATCGCGCTACCGGAGGCATCCGCTGCCTGCCGCAGGGCATGGCGCACCGCCGTGCGTCGGCGGATGACCACCACCATGCCATAAACAAAAGCGCTCAACGCGAGCAGCGCCGAAAACACCAGCCCCAGCGACGGCGACAAAAAAATCCGGATCAGCGGGAACACCACCAAATAGCCATAACCGAGCAACTGCAACAGCGTCACAAACCAGCGGTTCCAGTATGCTGCCGCCTTATCCGTGCAGGACAGCAGGCGCAGGCCGGGAAAACGCGGATAAAACACCAGGCGAACCCCGATGCGCAGCGCCTCCACCGCCACAAATGCGCGCATAAAAAATGCCGCCTGCGTTGAGAGCGCCCCCGTCTCGCCGACCACAAACACCGCCAGCACATTGGCAAACACATAAGCAAAGAGCAGCAAGAGGGCATCGAAGAGCGCAGCCATGCCGACGCCCAACAGACGGCGCGACAGCGGCGACAACTGCGCGCCCTGCAACACCCAGCCCTGCAACCGCGCCTTCACCCCGCGCGTGGCGCGGTGCAAGCCCCACAAGAACGACAACGTCGCTGCCACCAGCAGTGCCAGATTCAGCGCCATTTGCTGCAGCACCTCCCAATTCACTGCCTGCAACATCAAATCGCGACCGCTGAACGCGCCGACCAGCGCATTCCAACTCTCGGTAAAACGAGAGCCCACCTCGCGCAGTACCTGCACCCCGGCTTCCGCTACCTTCTTCGGCCAGGCAGCAGCAGACACCACCGCCGCGCGTGCATTCTCGGCGACCGACTGCAACGCCACCGCCTCCGCCTGCACCTCGTCCTTCTTCTCCCCGGCGGGTGCCTCCGTCGCAGCCGCTTCCTGTCCTTCCGTTGTCTCGCCAGATGCCGCCGTATCCGCAGATGCTGCCGCATCACTAGTCTGCGTCTCCGTCGTGGCTGCCTGCGCCTTGCCCGTCGTCTTCCCGGCAGCTTCCAGCCGCCGCAACTCCGCCACCAGCGCCTTGCGCTGCGTCGGATTCTCCAGCACATCGGCGAGCGCCGCCCAAGCGGTGGCCTCATCCGTTTTGCCGCCTGCCTTGCCGTCATCTGCCGCCCAAAGCGGCGCCATCAGCAAGCTCAAAACCAACACCAACCACCGCATCGTGCACTCCCTTCAAAATCAAAAGAAGCGCATAAGATACACCAAGCCCGCAGTGCCCCGCTTGGCGGGGCCAGTGTTTACGCCGCTTGGCAGCATCAACATTTACCCCGCCTGGCGGCTGCCCAACGCGTCGCGTAGGATGCTGCAAAACCTTCTCCACCCGGATCAATACCCATGCCCACCACCCCTTTCACTCCCACCCTGCACGCCCCGGGCGGCTACGGCTGGGGCGGGCAGTTGCGCCGCCGCCCCGGCGAGCGCGTCATCATCTGCCTGCTCCTCTGGCCGCTGTACCTGATGATCAGCGGGCAATACAGCCTGCGCGTCTGGGCCATCTGGACGCCGTTGTGGGCGCTGGGCAGCGCCCTCTGGCTTTACTTCAGCTGCCGCCAGCGTCCGCCGCTCGTCGTCTGCGACCCCCAGGGGCTGACCCTCTATCACGGCAACCGCATCCGCGCGCAATGGCGCTGGCAGGCACTGGCCGATGTCTTTACCCTCACGAGCGGCGAGCAACTCGTCATCTGCCCGCGCAGTGGTGCAAAACAGCTCTACCGCCATCCGCGCCTCAGTGCCGACGATTACGCCGACATCGCCCGCGTCGCGCAGGACTACCTGCACCAGCGCACCACGCCGCCTGTCAGCATTAGCGGCCAGCGTAACTGGTACAAAGATTGCAGCACCGTGAACTTCGCCAACATTACCCTCCTGCTCTTGCAGACCGCCATCGCCTTCATTCTCTGGCTTTTTTACGACGGCTGGTACTCGCTTGACGCCCAACTGCCGCTGCCCCTGCTCATCGTCTCCAACCTCGCCGGCCTCGCCCTCCTCGCCTACCTGCTGCGCCGCCTCTATCACCACTACCGCTACTACTACGACCCCGCGCCGCGCGTTATGGCGCGTCTCGACGCCCACGGCCTGCACCTCTGCCGCCCCAATGGCCGCTGCGACAGCATGGCCTGGCAGGACATGCGCAGCATCCGCGCCGTGCTGCGGCGGACAAAACACGACCCGCTTACCCATTTCCGCCTCAGCGACCGTTACGGTGACAGCCACCGCTTTTGGGCGGGCTACCTCGCAAACGATGACATCGTGCAGGAAATCGCCACCTGCGCCGATGCCATCCTCCACCGCCAAACCCCGCCGCCGCAGACTAGCGGCCTCACCCCCGCGCCCAGCCGCAGTGGCCGCATCCTGTTCTGGCTCAACTTCCTGCTGCTACCGCTCATCGCCATCACGCCCGCGCTGATGCCGGGCAGAACGACCATCCCGGCACAAATCCTTTTCTTCCTGCTCATCCTGCTCAACTTCTACGGTGAGCGGCTTTTCGCCCGCCGCCCCTGACGAAACGCGCGCATATCCGCCGGGCGGCTGACTTTTTATAATGCCCCTCTTTCAGTCAAGCACACGGAGATTCCATGCAAACCTTCGACCTCATCTGCATTGGCGGCGGTTCCGGCGGCATCGCGACCGCCCGCCGCGCCGCCGAATACGGCGCGAAAGTCGCCGTTATCGAAAGCGCCCGCCTCGGCGGTACCTGCGTCAACGTCGGCTGCGTGCCGAAAAAACTCTTCTGGTACGCCGCGAACACCGCCGAGGCGCTCGCTAACGCACCGCGCTTCTTCGACGGCATCCCGGCGCAGCCCGCTTTCCGCTGGGATGCCTTCAAAGAAGCCCGCGACGCCTACATCGCCCGCCTGAACGACATCTATGCCACTAACCTCGACAAAAGCGGCGTCACCCTTATCCATGGCGCGGCGCGCTTTGTGTCCGCCGATACCGTGTGCGTCGGCGACGATACCTATCGTGGCAAGCACATCGTTATCGCGACCGGCGGCTATCCGGAAATCCCCACGCACATCGCAGGGGCCGCACTCGGCAGCACTTCGGACGACTTCTTCGCCTTGGAACGCCAGCCCAAGCGTGCCGTCATCGTCGGCGGCGGTTACATCGCCTGCGAAATTGCGGGCGTCTTGCAGGCGCTGGGTACGCAATGCCATATCGTCATCCGTGGCGAACGCCTGTTGCGCGCCCACGATGCCGACATCGCCGAGACACTGGCGGATGCCATGCGCACGCAAGGCATCACCATCCACCGGGGCACGCAGGTGCGGCAGGTGGAAAAAAGCGGCGCCGATTACAGCATCACCCTCGATGACGGCAGCACCCTCACCGCCGACTTCCTCCTCTGGGCGATGGGGCGGCGCGCCAACACCGCTGCGCTCAACCTTGCCGCTGCCGGCGTTACCACGCGCGACAACGGGCAAATCCCGGTCGATGCCTTCCAGAACACCAACGTGCCCGGTATCTATGCCATCGGCGACATCACCGGTGCCGCCGAGCTGACCCCGGTCGCCATCGCCGCCGGCCGCCGCCTCGCTGCCCGCCTCTTCAAAGGCGACGCGGATGCCCGTCTGGATTACGAAAACATCCCGACCGTGATGTTTACCCACCCGCCTATCGGCGTCGTCGGCCAGGATGAAGCGGCGGCACGCGCGGAATATGGCGCGGATAACGTCAAAACCTACCGCGCCGCCTACAACCCGATGGCGCGCGCCTTTGCCGCCCATGCGGCGAAAACGCTGATGAAACTGGTCTGCGTGGGCGAAGATGAACGCGTCGTCGGCATCCAGATGATCGGCGACGGCGTCGATGAAATGCTGCAAGGCTTCGCGGTGGCGGTGAACATGGGCGCGCGCAAACGCGACCTCGATAATACCGTCGCCATCCATCCGACCAGCAGCGAAGAACTGGTCACGCTGCGCTGAATGCCATTTCTCTGCCGCACACGAAAACACCCCGCTCAAGCGGGGTGTTTTTTGGTGGGATGCCGTATCGCGCGTAGGGTGGGCCTTGGCCCACCGCTCGGCGAGCTATAAGGGTTCACCCAATTGGCCCAGAACGGCATCCATCGCGGCGAAATGCGCCGCGTCCGAAGAAGCGTATTTGAGCTGGGTGTCGGCTTCGTTGGCATTGAGCAGGACGATGCTGTCGCTGTCGTGGTTGCCGTAGATGGCGATGCCGCACAGCCAATGGGCGAAGCCAAAGGGTTTGCGGCGGAAATGTCGTTCCAGTGTCGCCCGGGCGGTGCCATCCAGCTGGTAGAAGCCGTCATCGCCGCCGTAAGGCAGGGCGAACATCGCTTGCAGGTGCGCCATCGCCAGCAGGAAGGCGCTGGTTGTTGCGCTTTCCTGCTGCCAGTGCTGGCGGTCTTCGCTGACCCACACCGGCGGATCGGGGAGGTGCAGGTCGGCATGGCGGATGCCCCACACGCAGCAGCCTTGGTTCTCGTTATAGAACACGAGATGGCCGGGGGCCTGCTGCCGGGCGGCATTGTCCGGGGTGAGCAGGTCGTCCTGGGTGTGGTTCAGTTCGCGGTGCTTGCCCAGCGTGCGGTAGTAGTGGGCGAGGACGGCAGGCAGGGCACCGTAGAGCGCGTGCAGCGGCGCGAGTTCGGCGGTGCTGTAGCCGTAGTCGCCGTCATCCAGGGCGTAGAGACGGCGGATGAGCGGGCAGGGGTCGGGGGTCATACCCGTCCACGCACGGTTTCAGCCAGGGCGGCGAGGCGGCGCGCGGGTTTTGCGACGTAGGGGTTGGTCGTATCCCAGGCATAGCCGGCGAGGATGGCGCAGATCATGGCGCGGATGTCAGGGTTATCGTCGCTGGCGTAGATGACATCCTGGAAGCTGCCGTCGTACCAGCCGAGGACGTAGGTTTTGAACGCTTCCACGCCGATGGTGAGTTTGGCGGCGTAATCCTGGGCCCAGTCCACCGCCTCATTGCGCAAGGTGCGGGTAACGGCCTGGGCGGCGAGTTGCGCCGACACGAGCGCCACGGTGACGCCGGAGGAAAAGACGGGATCCAGAAATTCGCTGGCGTTCCCCAGCAGGGCGTAGTGGTCGCCGTAGAGGGTGCTGACGTTGGCCGAATAGCCGCGAATGCTGCGTATCGGCATGCCGTTATCCCAGTTGGCGTCTTTCAGGAAGCGGGTGAGCAACGGTACATCGGCAGCGGCCGTTTTGAGGATGCTTTCATTATCAGCGCCAAGCGCGGCAAGACGCGCCGGTTCGCCGACCACGCCGATGGAGGCGGTGCCGTCGGCGAAGGGGATGAGCCACAGCCACACGTCCCGCAGTTGGGTCGGGGTGGAAATGAGGATTTTGTTGCGGTCGTAGGCGGGGTCTGTGATGTGGTCTTTGATGTGGGTAAAGACGGCCATACGTTCCGGCAGCACGGACGGGCGTTCGAGGTCAAGGAGGCGCGGCAGGACGCGGCCATAACCGCTGGCATCGAGCACGAAGTGGGCGTGCACGGTGTAGCGGTTGCCGTCTTCTGCCTGCACGGTAACTTCCGCGCCGTCGCCGGTGTCGTGGTAGGCGGTGACTTCGTGGCCGAAGCGGATTTCTGCGCCCTGTTTGCCGGCTTCTTCAAGCAGCACCTGGTCGAAATCGGCGCGTTTGACCTGGTAGGTGACGCCGGGGCCGGCGGTGTATTTCTGGGTGAAGTCGAAGGCGGTGTAGCGCTCGCCCCAGGTGAAGGCGGCGCCGTTTTTCATCTGGAAGGCGCGGTTGGCAGCGGCGCGCTGTACGGCGGCGGTCATCTTTGCCTCACTCAGCACTTCCATGCAGGCGGGCAGCAGGCTTTCGCCGATGACGAAGCGCGGGAAGTGGCTTTTTTCGAGGATGAGGACGTTGAAGTTTTGCTGGCGCAGCAGGGCGGCAGCGACGGCGCCGGAGGGGCCGCCGCCGATGATGAGGATGTCACGGGTTTCCATGGGGTTCCTTGGTGGTGGGTGGGAAGAGCCAGGTGGCGAAGGTCAGCGAGAGGGCGATGCCGATGGCGACCGTGGCGCCGAAGGCGGCAACCGCCGGGGTTGCGGACAGGGCAAGAATACCGAAGCTGGTTATAGTGGTCAAAGCGGCGAGCAGCATGCCGCGATAGCGTATGGCGGCAGGCGCGCCGCCGCTTTTGGCGTACACGGCGTAGTCCACGCCGATGGCGCTGATGAGCAGCAGGCCGAAGGCGGCGAAAAGGCTGATGGGGATGGCAAGCGCGCGCAACAGGGCGACGGTGGCGATGGCAGCGGCAAGCGGCACGGCGAGGATGCTCAGGCTGTCGCGGCGGTTAAAGCCGGCTGCGCGCAAAATGCCCCAGGCGACAAGGTAGGAGGCGAGTTTCAGCCATAGCGCCTCGCTGCGCGTCGCGCCGAACAGGGTATTCAGGCGGGCGCGGCGGTCGTGGTAGCGGATGGCGTCGCCGTCGGCCAGGGTGGCGAGGGCGGCGCTGTCGCGCACGCCGTAGAGGGTGATGCGGGTATAAACGGGGCAGTCGTCGGTCGTCATCGGTTGTCGTTGTACGCCGTCGTCATCGGGTGAACGGTGGGCCAAGGCCCACCCTACGTCGCTTGGGCCTGCATCGCTTGGCGCGGGCGGTGCACAGGGCCGCCCCAGGTAATGCCCCTGCCAGCGTGCGGCGATCGGGTTGTCGAGCTGTGCGGCGATGCCTTGCGGGGCGGAGGGGCGGGCGCGTTGCAGCGCGTCGCGGATATTGTCGGCGGGGATGCCGAGGTCGGTCAGCGCCTGCCACGCCGCCGGTTTGGCGGCGAGGTCGTACAAATCGTCAAGGGTCGCCGCCTGTACGTCCTTCGTCCACACCCACTGGCTGATGGCGCTGTAATCCTGCACTGCACCTGCCGCTTTGGCGGCATCAAGCCGCGCCGCCAGCGCCGCATCAAGACGCAGTAGCGCGTCTTCGTCCGTCGCGTACAGCAGGTATTGCTGCGCGGCAGGTTCGACCCCGCTGATACGCGCCACCTCCGCCGCCTGTTGCAACCATTGCGGCGGCAGGGCGACCCACTGGCGGATATCGTCCTGCCAGTCGCTGTGCCACAGGCCAACGGCCAGCAAGGCGATGGCAGGGATAAGCAGCACCCGGCGGCGCAGGGCGCGGCTGCCGCGCAGCAAGATGCCGGCGAGGCGGCCAAAGGCGGGGTTCGCGCGCGGGCGGAAGCGGCGGAAAAGCGGCGGCAGCGTCCACAGCGTCGTCAGCCAGGCGATCGGCAGGGCGGCGAGGGCGAACACCGCGCTTTGCCGCAGGATGGGCAAGGGCGTTGCCAGCAAAAAGGCGTAACCGGCCAGCGTTATCAGCAGGCTGATCAGGAACGGACGGCGCAGCGCGGCAAGGGCGCCCTCCGCCTGCCAGTCCGGCGCGGTACTTTTGCCGAGCCAGTGCAGTGGGAAATCAAGGAGAAGGCCGATGAGGCTGCTGCCGATAACCAGCGTCAGCAGATGCACGCTGCCGCATAGCGCGACCACGGCAGCGAGGCCGCAGACAAGGCCGCAGGCGAGCGGCAGGGCGATGAGCAGCACGCGCGCGCGGCGGAAGACGACGCCGGCGAGGAGCAGGGTCAGCGTCGCGCCGAGGGCGGACATCCAGCGCCCTTCCGCTTCGCCCGCCTGCCGGCTGCTGGCGGCAAACACCGCCGTGCCGGCTACATGCAGGATGGCACCCTGCGCGGCGGCTTGTGCCGCGCTGTGCTCAATCAGCGGGATGAGGCGCGCCTCGCCGAGAATATTTGGTGCGTCAGCGAGGGTGGCGCGGATGAGCAACCAGCGTCTGCCGTCTGCCTCGCGCACGAGATAGCCCGCGCCATCGGCCTGCCAGTGCGCGGCGAGCGGTGCGGGCAGGAAGCGGCTGAAACCTAGCCAGTCCTCCTGCGGCGGCAGCATGGCGACGGCGAACGGGTTGGCCAGATCGGCGGCGCGGGCGGCGAAATACGCGGCAGGGTCGTTGTGCAACTGTTGCCGCGCGGCGGGCGGCAGGGCGAGGAAGCCGCGCTGGAAAAAAGCCGCGCGCAGTTCGTCCAGTGGCGGCGTGCGCGCAATGGCGATATCAGCAACGAGACCGCTGGCCTGCCAGTCGCGGACGACGGCCTGCGCGGCGGGCAGCGGTACGTCGGCACCGACGAGCAGCAGCAACTGCCGCCCCTGCGCCATCTCTGCCGCCTGCAACAAAGCCTGCTCCCGCGCGGGCAGGGCGGCATCAGGCGGCAACAGCGCGTCCATGTCGCTGGCGGCGAAAGGCGCGCGCATCAAGAGGAACAGCGCGGCGAGAAGGCTGAGGATGAGGGGGAAAAGGGCGCGGGGCATAATCGGATTACTTGCGTGATTGGGCGGTGGTGAGGCCGGATTTTATCCCGCCTAGCGGATGGCCAGGGCAAACATTCGTGTCGCCAAGCCCCTTGCTACCGGGAGCGCTTTCCTTTTGTAGGGGATTCGCGGCGAAACCGCTACAATCGCCGCCCTTTTTTACAACGACACCATCATCATGAACCAGGCCCCACACCAACCCACCATCGGCTTCGTCAGCCTCGGCTGCCCGAAAGCGCTGGTCGATTCCGAACGCATCCTCACGCAAATCAGCGCCGATGGCTACGCCATTACCAAAAACTACGACGACGCCGACCTCGTCATCGTCAACACCTGCGGCTTCATCAACGAAGCCGTGGCCGAATCGCTCGCGACCATCGGTGAGGCTATCCGCGAAAACGGCAAAGTGATCGTCACCGGCTGCCTCGGCGTGCAGCCGGAAAAAATCCGCGCCGTGCATCCCTCCGTGCTCGCCATCACCGGGCCGCAGGCCTACGAATCGGTGATGAGCGCGGTGCACGAACACCTGCCCAAGCCGCCCTACAACCCGCACCTCGACCTCATTCCCTCCTCCGGCCTCAAACTCACCCCGCGCCACTATGCCTACCTGAAAATCGCCGAAGGCTGCGACCACAAATGCACCTTCTGCATCATCCCCGACCTGCGCGGCCGCCTGCAAAGCCGCCCCATCGGGCAAGTCATGCGCGAAGCGGCGAACCTCGTGAAAAACGGCGTGAAAGAACTGCTCATCGTCGCCCAGGACACCGCCGCCTACGGCGCAGACAGCCGGCACCAAATGGACAACTGGAATGGCGCGATGCTGCCGACCCGCCTCTACGAACTGGCGCAGGAACTGGGCCAGCTCGATGCCTGGGTGCGCCTGCACTACGTCTATCCCTATCCGGACGTGGACGCGCTCATCCCGCTCATGGCCGATGGCCGCATCCTGCCCTACCTCGACATCCCCTTCCAGCATGCCAGCCCCGCCATCCTCAAAGCGATGCGCCGCCCCGGCAACAGCGAACGCGTCCTCGAACGCATCCGCCGCTGGCGCGAGATTTGCCCCGATCTCGCCATCCGCAGCACCTTCATCGTCGGCTTCCCCGGCGAGAGCGAAGCGGATTTCGAAGAATTGCTTGATTTCATTGAAGCTGCCGACATCAACCGCGCCGGCTGCTTCGCCTACTCACCGGTGGACGGTGCGGCGGCGAACGCCCTGCCCGGCGCGGTGCCGGAAGCCGTCAAACAAGAACGCCGGCAGCGCTTCATGGAAAAACAGGCGGAAATCAGCGCGCGTTTGCTCGCGGAAAAAGTCGGCGACGTGCTGCCGGTCATCATCGACAGCGTGGATGCGGGCAGCGACAGCGCCATTGGCCGCACGCCCTACGATGCGCCGGAAATCGACGGCGTGGTACACATCAGCGGCGTCAGCGGCATAAAAGCGGGCGACATCGTCCATGTGAACATTGACGACAGCGACGACCACGACCTTTTCGGCAGCGTGTATTAAGCTTTTTCGGTCATAAAAACCCGCTGCGGCGGGTTTCATGCCGCCATGCCCCGGCTACCCTTGCCGCCATCCACTTCGCGCGCCCGCGTAAGTAGCGGCAAGCCCAGGTTTTATCCCGCTTGAGCGGCAACACCTTGCCCTCGCGCACAAAAAAACGGGACGCCGCAGCGCCCCGTTTCGCCGCTAACCCTCAAAACTTCGGCGGGTTGTCCTTGCGTTCCTGCTCCTTGATGGCGTTTTCATAGCGCGGATCATCCAGGCGCAAATTGATAAAAAACGTTGATTTGACGAGTGACAGCTTCGGGTCGCTGTCAATACCGCAATCATCGCCACACCAGATATAGAAAACCGTCCCGCTGCCTTCATTCCCGGTCATTCTCACCGGTTCCCCATATTTCTCCTCGGCAGCTTTGAACATCTCGGAGCCATCTTCTTTGGCACCTCTTTCCTTTTGATAATCAACTGACGAGACCACCCGCTTTTCCGGCTGCCCATGCAGATAATCCGGCCGGAAACGCACTGTCATTTTGTTTCCTGCACCGTGACCATGCTTGACACTGAAATACGCAGGAATTTTTTCGCCCGTTTTTTCATCTTTATCCGGGTATGGTTCGGGCTCGATGTCCTTATCCGTCAACTGCATTTTTTCCTTCACCGCTGCTGTGGCTTCATCCCAGCTCATGCCCAGGCGGACACCGGCAATATCCAGTTGATACACATCCACAATCTTCTGACTGCTGGCTGCTGGCGTACTCTCTTGCGTGGAAGCGACAGAGGAGGCAGCAGCGTTTTCCGCTTGTGCCTTGCCATCATCACTTTTACTGTCGCAAGCGGATAGCGCGGCGGCCAAAAATAGGGTGGTGCATAAAGTACGTTTCATCATGAATTCCTTAAAAAAATGGATTACAGCGGCAGAACCGCCGCGCCGCAGATTACGGATTCGCGCACGCAAAAACAAGCTGCGAACCGCTAAGATAGCCGCCCTCCCCTACAGAACAAGGAACCCTCATGCACAGCCTCGACCTGAAAATCCTCGACCCCCGCCTCGGCGATACCATCCCGCTGCCCGCCTACGCCACCGCCGGCAGCGCGGCGATGGACCTGCGCGCCGTTTTTGACACCGACACTTACACCCTGGACGCAGGCGCAGGCGCGCTTATCGGCACAGGACTTGCCATCCACATCGCCGACCCCGGCTACTGCGCCCTCATCCTGCCGCGCTCAGGATTGGGGCACAAACACGGCATCGTCCTTGGCAACCTCGTCGGCCTCATCGACAGCGACTATCAGGGCGAGCTGAAAATCCCGCTCTGGAACCGCAGCCGCAGTGCCTACACCATCACCCTCGGCGAGCGCATCGCGCAAATGCTCATCCAGCCGGTCGTCCGCCCGGCGCTCAACCCCGTCAGCGACTTTGCCGCCAGCGCGCGCGGCACCGGCGGCTTTGGCCATACCGGCAGCCACTGAGGCCGCGATGCGCATCCTGCTTGCCGAAGACGACCGCATGATTGGCGAAGCCGTCGTCGCCGGCCTCAAAGACGCCGCCTATGCCGTGGACTGGGTCAGGGATGGTGCGATGGCGACCCGCGCCGCCGCCAGCGAGACTTACGACTGCATCCTGCTTGACCTCGGTTTGCCGAAGAAAGACGGGTTGGACGTGCTTGCCGACATCCGCCGCGACAGCGCCGCGCCCATCCTCATCCTCACCGCCCGCGATGACCTCGACAGCCGCCTGCGCGGTCTCGACGGCGGCGCGGATGACTACCTCATCAAACCCTTCGACATGGCGGAACTGCTGGCGCGGATGCGCGCCGTGCTGCGCCGCCGCAGCGGCAGTGCTGACAGCCTGCTGGATAACGGCGTCCTCAGCCTGAACCCCGCCACCCGCGAAGTGCGCCGCCTGGATGGCGACACCGCCACCATCCTCACCGCACGCGAATACACCATCCTGCATGCGCTGATGCAGCGCCCCGGTCATATCCTCTCGCGCGGCGATCTCGAAGACAAAACCTACGGCTGGGGCGAGGAAGTGGAAAGCAACGCCATCGACTACCTCATCCACAGCCTGCGTAAAAAACTCGGCTCGGACAGCATCAAAAACGTGCGCGGTGTCGGCTGGTGCGTCGCCAAGCGTGGCGAGTGAAAACGCGGGATTACTCCGCTTGGCGGCCATTCGCAAACCCAGGGTTTATCCCGCTTGGCAGGCTCAGTAATGATGCCGCTTGACCACAAAAAAGCCCCCAGATGGGGGCTTTTTGTTATGCCACGGCGTTATTTTTTCTGCGGCGGCAGGTCGGTGCAGGTGCCTTCGGCCACTTCGGCAGCCATGCCGATGCTTTCGCCGAGGGTCGGGTGCGGGTGGATGGTCAGTGCGATGTCGGTAACGGTGGCATCCATTTCGATGGCTAGTGCCAGTTCGGAGATCATGTCGCCTGCACTTGGGCCAACGAGGGCGCCGCCAACGACGCGGTCGGTGTTTTTGTCGATGATGAGCTTGGTGAAGCCGTAGTCACAGCCGTTAGCCAGGGCGCGGCCGGAGGCAGCCCAGGGGAAGACGGCTTTGCGCACGTCGAGGTTCTGCGCAGCGGCTTGCAGTTCGGTCACACCGACCCAGGCGACTTCCGGCGAGGTGTAGGCCACGCTGGGGATGACGCGGGCGTCGAAGAAGCTGTTGGCATCGCCGGCGGCGACTTGCGCGGCGACGTGGGCTTCGTGCACGCCTTTGTGCGCCAGCATCGGCTGACCGACGATGTCGCCGACAGCGAAGATATGCGGCTGGGTGGTGCGCATTTGCTTGTCCACTTTGATGAAGCCGCGCTCGTTGACGTACACACCGGCTGCGTCCAGGTTGAGCTGGTGACCGTTCGGGGTGCGGCCGACGGCGACGAGGACGCGGTCGTACACTTGCGGCTCGGTCGGTGCCTGGGTGCCTTCAAAGGTGACGTGGATGCCGTCTTTCTCAGCGGTAGCCGCGACGGTCTTGGTGCTGGTCATGATGTTGTTGAAGCGGTGGTTATTGCGTTTTTCCCAGACTTTAACGAGGTCTTTGTCGGCACCTGCCATCAGGGTGTCAGCCATTTCAACGATGTCCACTTGGGTGCCGAGGGTGGCGTACACGGTCGCCATTTCCAGGCCGATGATGCCGCCGCCGACGATGAGGAGGCGCTTCGGCACGTCTTGCAGGGCAAGGGCGCCGGTGGAGTCGATGATGCGGTCATCCTGCGGCATGAAGGGCAGTTTGACGCTGCGTGAACCGGCGGCGATGATGCATTGTTTGAAGGGGATGGTTTGCGTCGCGCCTTTGTCGTCAGTGACGGTAACTTCGTGGCTGGTAGCAAATTTGGCGGTGCCGTGCACGACGTTGACTTTGCGCATTTTTGCCATGCCGGCGAGGCCGCCGGTAAGTTTGTTGATGACGCTCTCTTTGTGTTTGCGCAGGCTGTCAACGTTGATTTTCGGCGCTTCGAAGGTAATGCCGCTGCCGGCGACGCTATGCGCTTCTTCGACGACTTCGCAGACGTGCAGCAGCGCTTTGGACGGGATACAGCCGACGTTGAGGCAGACGCCGCCCAGGGTTTGGTAGCGCTCGATAAGGGTGACTTTCATGCCGAGGTCGGCGGCGCGGAAGGCGGCGGAGTAACCGGCCGGGCCGGCACCGATGACGAGCATATCCACAGCGCCTTCGGGGCCGCTGGCGGCAGCTGCGGGGGCTGCGGCAGGTGCAGCGGCGGGTTTGTCGGCAGCAGGAGCTGCGGCTGCGGCAGGGGCGGCAGCACCGCCGATGTCGAGGGTGCCGATGGTGTCGCCGGCGGAGACTTTGTCGCCTACTTTGACGGTCAGGGTGGCAATGACACCGTCTGCCGGGGCAGGCACGTCCATGGAGGCTTTATCGGTTTCGAGGGTGATAAGAGAGTCTTCTTTTTTCACGCTGTCCCCGGCTTTGACCAGGATTTCGATGATGTCAACGTTGGTGAAGTCCCCAAGGTCGGGGACGATGATGGGTTGGGTTGCCATGATGTGTTACCTCACTGTTAACTGAAATGAAACAAATGTATCAGCGGCTGATTTTATCACTGTCCTAAGGCTTTTTGCGCCAGGAAACGCTCGGCATCCAGCGCCGCCATGCAGCCGCTTGCCGCCGAGGTGATGGCCTGACGGTAGGTCTGGTCGGTGACGTCGCCGGCGGCGAAGACACCGGGGATGGAGGTTTGGGTAGCGTTGCCGTGGTTGCCGCTCTGGATAGTGATGTAGCCGTTATCGAGGTCGAGTTGGCCGGTGAAGAGGGCAGTGTTCGGGCTGTGGCCGATGGCGATGAAGATGCCGTCCACGTCGAGGGTTTCGTCCCTGCCGTCTTTATAGTGAATGCTCGCGCCATTCACGCCTGCTGCGTCGCCGTGGACTTCTTTCAGTTCGGCGTTGAGCTTCAGGGTGATTTTGCCGGCGGCGACTTTGTCGTGCAGTTGGTCAAGCATGATTTTTTCGGCACGGAAGGCGTCGCGGCGGTGGATGAGGGTAACGTGCGCGGCGAGGTTGGCGAGGTAAAGCGCTTCTTCCACGGCGGTGTTGCCGCCGCCGACCACGGCCACCGCTTTGTTGCGGTAGAAGAATCCGTCGCAGGTGGCGCAGGCGGAAACACCCCGGCCTTTGTAAGCCTGTTCGGAAGGCAGGCCGAGATATTTGGCGCTCGCCCCGGTCGCGATGATGACGGCTTCAGCGGCGTAGGTGTCATTGCGGGTGGTCACGGTAAAGGGGTAGGTGGTGAAATCAACGGCGGTGACAATGTCGCGCACGATAGTGGTCTGGAAGCGTTCGGCGTGCGCCAGCATGTTTTGCATCAGTTGCGGGCCCTGGATACCTTGCGCCGCTCCGGGCCAGTTGTCCACTTCGGTGGTGGTCATCAGTTGTCCGCCCTGTTCGAGGCCGGCGATGAGAATAGGGTTCAGACCGGCACGGGCAGCATACACGGCAGCGGTGTATCCGGCCGGGCCGGAACCGATGATGAGGACTTTGGCTGGGATCATGGGAATTCCTTAAATATGGGGGAAATGTGGATATGGGGATGGGGCCGTTTTTTTCCATTCATGGATAAAAAATGGCATAAACATTACGCTTGCATTTCACAAAGTTAATGTGCATCATGCCTTGCGAGGCTTTATGGGAGGTGGTGTGGCTGCTAAATGGATTCTCGCGCTGGATGTCGGACAGCGTAAAACCGGCGTGGCCGTCGGGCAAACTTTGACCGCGACAGCGCGACCGCTCGCGGTCATCCGTCATCCTGCAGCGACGCTGGAAGCGGCGCAGTTTGCCGCGTGGGTTGCGGAATGGTCGGTCTCTGCCATCGTGATCGGCTGGCCGCAATTGCGCGATGGCAAGGAGCATCCGCTGGCACCCGCCATCCGTCGTCTGGCCGATAAATGCCGCGAGGCGTTTGCCCTGCCGGTGTATTTTTCAGATGAATATCTGAGTTCGCACGAAGCGCGGGTACGTCTGCCGGCCGCCAAAGAGGTCGATGCCATGGCCGCCGTGGTTATTGCAGAGGACTGGCTGGCTGCAGAAGAACGGGGGGATAGCATGGGGTCGTCGCAATTTTGATGACAATCCGTTATTCTATGTCCGATGTATTAGCGAAAATTAAGGAGTTCGCGTGTCTGATAATAAATCCGTGAAAGTGCTCGTGGTGGACGATAGTGGCACGATCCGGAAAACCGCCGAAGCCATTCTTAGCCGGGAAGGCTACACCGTAGCTACTGCCGAAGACGGTTTCAGCGCCTTGTCCAAAGTCATGTCGTTCAAGCCGGATCTGATTTTTCTCGACATCATGATGCCGCGTCTGGACGGCTATCAGGTCTGTTCCGTGATTAAAAGCAATGCTGCATTTGCAAAAACGCCGGTGCTGATGCTGTCCAGTAAAGACAGTATCTTCGACAAGGCGCGCGGACGCATTGCCGGTTCGGAATTTTTTATGACCAAGCCTTTTTCGCGTGATGAATTGCTGAACGCAATCCGTACGCACGTTAAATAAAGGAATTCCCCGATGGCTACGATTCTGATTGTGGATGATTCGCCGACCGAAGCAGAAGTCGTGCGGGTCATGCTGGAAAGCGAAGGTTACAGCGTGCTGTGGGCCGATACTGCCGACAAAGGCATCAAAATGGCGGAAGAGAAACGCCCCGAATTGATTCTGATGGATGTGGTAATGCCCGGCATGAGCGGATTCCAGGCGACGCGTAAATTGATGCGTAACCCGGAAACCCGTGAAATCCCCGTCATTATGCTGACCACCAAAGATCAGGAAAGTGATCGTGCCTGGGGGCTTCGTAACGGAGCGCGCGAATATTTTGTTAAACCGCCGGAAAAAGAAGCATTGCTGGCACAAATCCGGTCATTGATATGAGCAGTGAAAACGTCAAAGGCACGGAAACCACACCATTCACTATCCTCTGCGACTATGTGGAAAAAGCCGAAGCCCGCAAACAGATCGTCGATAAATATCACGATATCGGCGAAAGCTATTTGGCTTTTACCGCCGGCGATAAGAATTATCTGCTGGATATGAAAATGGTGCAGGAAGTATCCACCACTATTCAGGATATTACGCCATTACCTTTCACACCGAGTTGGTTGTTGGGACTGGCCGGTATTCGTGGGGAAGTTTTTTCCGTGGTGGAATTCAAACGTTTTGTGGATCCTGCAGTGAAAAATACCAAAGGCAGAAGCGGATTTATCGTGCTGCACAATGAAGGGCAGGGCTATATTCTGAAAGTGGATGCCATTCAGGGTATTCGTTCCTGTGAAGTCTCTTCTTATCAATCCTCGCGCAATTGGCTGGATGGACAGGCCGCTATGGATGGACGTCAATGGTTGCGTATCGACTTGAAGAATCTGGTGACAGATGCTTCATTCATTCAAAATGTACAATAATATCGGGTGATTTATGTTGAATTCACGAAATAGAATAACTGCCGCTGAAGGCAATAGCGGCAACACTTTTCGTATTGCTGCACTGGCTTGTTCGGGTATCGCTGCTGCATTGGCGCTCTTTTGTCTCTTTCAAATCTATCTGGGTGACGGCGGCATGTTGGGCACTATTCTGCCCGCCATGATTGTATGCGCCGCCCTTGCAGGTTTCCTTTGGTACAAATTTGTTGATGCGCAATATTCCAAAATCCAGCACGTTTCTACTGAAGCGGAATTTCGTGCCAAGCGGGATCAGGATGCCATTTTGCGTCTGATGGACGAACTGGCGGAATTTTCCAATGGCGATTTGACCGTTGAAGCACAGGTGACGGAAGACTTTACCGGCGCTATTGCAGATTCCGTTAACTACGCGATTGAATCTATGCGCGAATTGGTCGGTACCATTAACCGTACTTCCACCCAAGTATCCAATGCCTCTAACAGTACACGCCTCATTGCCGAACAAATGCAAAGTTCGTCCACCGAGCAGGCGCAAAAAATTCATACCATCACCAAAATTATCGGCGACATGGTGCGCTCACTTGACCGCGTCGCCACCAGTACCAGTGATTCGGCAGAAATTGCCCACAATTCCGTGCGCATCGCGCGTGAAGGTGCGCAACAGGTGCGTAATACCATCAACGGTATGAACAACATTCGTGGCAACATTCAGGAAACCCGCACGCTGATCAAGCGCTTGGGCGAAAGCTCACAGGAAATCGGCAATATCGTCGAAATCATCAAGAGTATTGCCGATCAGACCAACATCCTCGCGCTCAACGCTGCCATCCAGGCCAACTCGGCCGGGGAGGCGGGGCGCGGTTTTGCGGTTGTTGCCGACGAAGTACAACGCCTGGCAGAGCGTTCGTCCAATGCGACGAAGCGAATTGAGGGTCTGGTCAAGACCATTCAGAATGATACCAATGCGGCGGTAGCTTCCATGGAACGTTCGACCAAAGAAGTGGTGGAAGGCGCGAATATTGCTGAAGAAGCCGGCACCGCACTCAGCAAGATCGAAGACGTTTCCACCTCTTTGGCTTCGCTTATCGAAAAAGTGTCTGATTCGACGCGCAAAGTGTCCACCATGGCGGAAGGTATCGCCAGCGATATGGCGCAAATCAACCAGATGGCAGTAACAACGACGGAAAACGTAGTCAAGACATCCGATTCCATCGAGAACCTCAGTTTGCTTTCCCAAGAACTGAAAAATTCCGTTTCCGGCTTCAAACTGCCGGTCGGCTATTAACAATAACTTAACGATAATGGTTTGGGTTTTGTGCCATTAACCGGGTACAGGAGTTTTCATGGCAACTGAAATAGGCAATCAATTACTGGCGCGTGTCCGGGATGAGATGGGGCGCAATATCGCCACCATCAAACGGCAACTCATCGAATGGCTGGAACGTCCCGAATCCGGCGGTATTGAGATTTTGCGTGACAAACTTGCGGAAATCAGCGGCGGCCTGTCCCTGATAGGGCAAGACGAAGCGGTTGCTTTGGCAGACGCCATCATTGCGGGTGTGACCGATTTAAGTCAGGGCGTGGCGCAGCACGGCGTGGATGCGGCTTTTCCCGGGTACGGGGCGGAACTCGCTGCCGGCCTCTTGGTGCTGACTGATTACATCGAGCGCCTTGATCATCTCAGCGAGCACAACCGGCAAGCGGTTATCCAGGCAACCGAAGCGGTGAAAAGCATTACCGCTGCCGATAAAGGCACAGTACATGTTGCTGCCCAACCATTTATCAGCAAAGAAACCTATCAGGCACTTGCGGCCAAGATCAATGAAATTATAGAAACCAGCCGCAACCAAATTGAAGAATATATCCGCAATCCGGAAGCTCCTTTTAATACGACGACGATTATTGAGGCCAATAAAAATCTGATTAGCTTTTTTGCCGTCCTCGAATTAAAGACGCCGCAAGCCTTATTGCAACAAATCAATCAGCAAATCTCGGCACAATTATCCGAGCAGCAATGGATCGATATCGCCGAGGCCATGATTCTGGTGCAGGAATCTCTGAAACATGCCGAGCATGATGAAACGATCCGGCAGACGGATAATTTCCGTGATGCCGTGCAGGCTCAAGCGGCGCATTCGCGTTTGCTGGAAGTTGAAAAACTGATACACGACACCGGCAAACTGGGGCGGCGCTTTTTTGAAGCGTTGCGCAAGGAAGTGCTACATGCCGAGACGATCAAGCAAGAGCAGCCTTGGCGGGAAGCTACCACGCAGCTGGTGCATTACAGTGCGATTACTGCTTTGGCCGGGCTGAAAGAACTGGCCGCACAGCTGCAACATTTTGGTCTGCTCTGTGCCGAATTTACCCTGCAAAAGGACGAGACGCTGGCGAAAACCTATGCGTCGGTGATCGATGCCTTGGTGGCTGTCGAATACCTCTTCAACGATTTGGCGGAGACCGGCAAGATCTCCCTGCATGACGTTGGCTTCCTCGCCGAAGCAGTCGGCAATATCGATAAAGTCTGCCCGGTTAGCGCGCAGGCGAAAAATCTCTTTGTCCAGCTCGCCAACATGGCGCCACCGGATGATGGCGAAGAAGAAGGTAGTGGTGACATCGAGGAATTCAAGGATGTGCTGGAATCGGCACTGGATGTGCTGGACGACGACTTCTCCATGCTAGAGGAACTGGAAGAAGAGGAAGAGCCGGAACTGCCCTCAGTCATGCTGGCCGGAACGCACGCAGGCTCCGGGGCGCCGGCTACGGCTGCTGCCGGGCTGGCACAACTGGAACACAGTGACAGTGCCGCTGCTATTCCCGTCAATCAAAACGCCGCCGGTGTCGGTATCAATGCGCCGCTTGCCGGACAGGGCGCGGCAGAACAGGCGGGTGGTGCGGAAACGGCTGCTACACCTGCGGCAGAAATCCCGCCAAGCAGGGCAACAGCGACGGCAGCGGCAGAAATCCCGCCAAGCGGGGCAACAGCGACGGCAGCGGCAGAAATCCCGCCAAGCAGGGTAACAGCGACGGTAGAAAGTGCCCCAAGCGAAGCAGCGAGAGGAGCTGCGACAGAAACTGCACCGAGCGAGATGACGATGGCACCTGTCGCAGAAATTGTAACTGCACCAAGCGAGACAACAGTAGCACCTGTCGCAGAAACTGCGCCAAGCGAGGCACCCAGCGCATCCGGCAGTGGACAGCAGGCTGCCGTTGCTGCAAGCGGTGCCCTACCGGCAGTCGCCTATTTTGCCAGCAAATCGCTGGACGATTTGCAGACGATGGATGTGCCAGCCGAGAAAGTCTCCTTCGTTGGCAGCCATGCTGATGCCGTCATGGATGAAGAAATCCGCGAATTCTTTAACGAAGAGCTGGCGGAAATCGTCGCAACCATGAACGATGTTTATCCGCAATGGCGCGAAGCCTCAGATGATGCGCGCCTGACCGGCGATATCCGCCGCGCCTTCCACACCCTGAAAGGTTCGGGGCGCACGGTGGGTTACGAATCGCTGGGCGAATTTGCCTGGCAGCACGAACAACTGCTTAACCGCGTTATCGAAAAAGATTACCCGGCGAACTCACTGGTGCGCGACACCGTTGGCGACGCCATTTCCCTGCTCAATGTCCTGCATCAGGGCGAAGAATTTGTTGAACACAAAGGGGCGTTGTTGCAGCAGGCGCTGGTGGCCGAGCGTGTCCGCCTGTCCCTGCTGGATGCGCCGCAGAGCGAACAGGACGCACTGGACGCCCTGTCCCGCAAACTGCGCTTGTCTGACGGCGGCGACGTCCCAAGCGGCGAACCGGTAAACGCGGTAGCGGTTACGACTACCCCGGCAAGCGAGACTGCGGACGACTGGGCTGCCTTTGATGATATTGCCCTCGATACCCCGACCAGCGACGAACCACCAACCATCACCCTGGCAGAAGACGATTTCAGCGTCGAAAAAGAGCGTATTTCTCCTGAAGAAACCGCTAGTGCCACAACAACTCATCACGACGGTGCGGGTATCGATTTCGCCCCCGCCGATGAACATACTGCGACTACCAGCCACGATACCGTCGCTGACGGTGAGCATGGCGGCATGGATTTCGCCTTCGCTGAAGACGACACAAGCCACGCAGCAGCACACACCGCAACCGCTCGGCACGATGCCACTGCCGATGGTGAACACAGTGGCGTGGATTTCGCCTTCGTCGAAGACGGTGGCAGCCATGCAGCAGCACACACCGCAACCGACCGCAACGATGCCGCAGCCGATGGTGAGCATGGTGGCATGGATTTTGCCTTTGTTGAAGACGACGTCAGTCATGCAGCAGCACACACCGCAACCGCTCGGCACGATGCCGCTGCCGACGGTGAGCATGGCGGCATAGATTTCGCCTTCGTCGAAGACGACGCAAACCATGCAGCAGGGCAGACCGTCGCTGCCTCTGTTCATCACGCAGCACAGCACGACGATACCGTCGCTATGGATTTCGCCCTGAGCGATAGCCACGCGACAAGCGATATAACCTCCGCTACTCCGGCAGAGGAAATAAAAGCCGTCGATGTCAGCGGCAGCGAGAGTTACGACAAAGCCCTGCGCACCCTGCAACGCGGTCTGCGTATGGGTGAGCCGGATGCCGATATGCAGGCAGCGCTGGCCGAAACTATCCGCCGCCAGTGGCAGCAAAGCATGATGGATGACCCAGCCATGCGCGCCGCCATGACGCAAAGCCTGATTGAATCTTTCAAGGGTGACAGTGTCGGCCAGGCGCAATGGGTCTCGGATATCCTTGCCCAGGCGAATGCGGCCGGTAACGCTTCCGTCCCCGTGCAGCCTGGTCTCGTACCGCAGATGGCCGGGGCGCCGGTGCACGTCGCGCCGTCGGGTATCTCACAAGAGGCCTATGACCGTATGCTCACCACCCTGCGTCGTGGCCTCGCTGCTGGGGCGGACGAAGATATGCAGGCGGTATTGTCCGATACCATCAGCCGCCAGTGGCTGCAACAGGGCATCGATACTGAAGGCGAGACACGTGATGCCATCATCAGTCAGCTGAAAGCCTCGTTGCTGGAAGAGGGTGTGGCCGACGAAGCCGTACTCGACGCCATGCTGGAAACCGTGCCGCACCGCGTGCCGAGTGTGTTGCCGGAAGGCGTGCGTCAGGATTCCTACGGCATCATGATGGAAACCCTGCGCGCCGGCCTCAGTAACGCCTCCAGCGCCGACGTACAGGAAATGTTGGCTACCGCCATCGGCAATCAGTGGCAGAACCAGAACAGCCTGCAAGACAGCGCCATCCGTGCCGCCGTCGCTGAACAAATGGCTGCCGTCCTCGGTGGTAACGGCCAGGAAAATAGCGCCCTGGTCGAAGCCGTCCTGAACCGCGCCGCCGAGAAAGCGCGGGAAATCCCGACGGGCATCCGTCCCGACGATTACCACAATATGCTGGATACCCTGCGCAGCAACATCAGCAATGCGCAGAGTGACGAAGCGCAAGACGCTCTCGCTGCCAGCATCAGCGCCCACTGGCAGGAACAAAGTCTGCAAGACGAAGCCACCCGTGACGCCGTGGCGCAACGCATCATCGCCGCCCTCGGTGGCAAAACCGAAACCGACAGCGCTGCCGTTGAAGCCGTCCTGAACCGTGTTGCCGAAAAAATGGCGCAACAACAAGCTGCTGCCGCGCCAAGCGAGACAACAGCGGGCTTCACCGCTGCCCACGGCGCCGGCGTTCAACTCACGCCAAGCGAGATAACGGCGGACAGCGCAGACGAACAGGCCGCCAGCATCAGCCTGGCACCAAGCGAACATCCCGCAGGCGATGCCGTGAGAGGCGTGGCCATCGAAGCCACCATCCTGCCGCAGGGCGTACGCCAAGAATCCTATGGCGCGATGCTGCAAACCCTGCAAGCGGGTATCAACGCCGTGCAAGGCGACAGCGTCGCGCAAGAAGCGCTGGCTGCCAGCATTGGCGCGCAGTGGCAGGAAGCCCACACCCTGCAAGACCCGGTTGCCCGTGCCGCCGTCGCGCAGCAAATCAGTGCGGCCCTCGGTGACCAGGCTGACACGGCCACCGTCGAAGCAGTGCTGAATCGTGCTGCGGCGCAAGTAGGCGAACTGCCGCAAGGTGTCGAACAAGCTGCTTACGGTGCAATGCTGCAAACCCTGCAAGCGGGTATCAGTGCCGCGCAAGGCGATAGCGCCGCCCAAGAAACGCTCGCTGCCGGCATTGCCGCGCAGTGGCAGGAAGCCCACACCCTGCAAGACCCGGTTGCCCGTGCCGCCGTCGCGCAGCAAATCAGTGCGGCCCTCGGTGACCAGGCTGACACGGCCACCGTCGAAGCAGTGCTGAATCGTGCTGCGGCGCAAGTAGGCGAACTGCCGCAAGGTGTCGAACAAGCTGCTTACGGTGCAATGCTGCAAACCCTGCAAGCGGGTATCAGTGCCGCGCAAGGCGATAGCGCCGCCCAAGAAACGCTCGCTGCCGGCATTGCCGCGCAGTGGCAAAGTGCAGAAAGCCTGCAAGATCCGGCAGTCCGCGCAACTGTCGCGCAACAAATCAGTGCCGCACTCGGTGATAGTGCGGATACGGCTACCGTTGAAGCTGTATTGAATCGCGCTGCCGCGCAAGCGATCGGCCTGCCACAGGGCGTCGAGCAGACATCGTACAGCACCATGCTGCAAACCCTGCAAGCGGGGATTGGTGCGGCGCAAGATGATGCCGTCGCGCAGGAAGCGCTGGCTGCCAGCATCGGTGCGCAGTGGCAAACCGCCGACACTCTGCATGATCCCGCCGCCCGCGCTACCGTCGCGCAACAAATCAGCGCTGCCCTCGGTGATAAAGCCGATACGGCCAGCATCGAACACATATTGGAGCGCGCCGCCGTGCAAGCGGGCTTTCTCCCGCCAGGCGTCAGACAGGACGCTTACGGCAGCATGCTGCAAACCCTGCAAGCAGGCATTGGCATCGCGCAAAGTGACACCGCCGCTCAGGAAATGCTGGCAGCAACCGTCGGTGCGCAGTGGCAAGAGCCGCAGAGCCTGCAAGACGATGCTGCGCGCATCACTGTGGCGGCACAAATCGCTGCCGCCCTCGGCGACAAAGCCGACGTGGCCGATGTCGAAGCGGTACTGAACCGTGCTGCCCACCAAGCGGCGGAACTACCGCAAGGTGTGCGGCAGGAAGCCTATGGTCGTATGCTGCACAGCATGCGTTTCGGCGAAATCCACGGCGAAGGTATCGAGCAGGAAATGCTGGCTGCCGCCGTCGGCGCACAATGGGAAGAACCGTATAGCCTGCAAGACGCCGCCACTCGCGCCAGCGTCGCGCAGCAACTGGCGACGGCGCTGGGCGGTGTCGCCGATACCGCTGCCGTATCCGCCATCCTCGACCGCGCCGCCCATCAGGCCGCGCAACTGCCGGCAGGTGTTAACCAGGACGGCTATGGCGCTATCCTGCAAGCCCTGCGCAGCCATCTTGACGCCGACGTTAGCGATGCCACCACGCAGGAAGTACTGGCTGCGACCATTGGTTCACAATGGCAAGACGCGCACAGCCTGCAAGACGATGCCGCCCGTGCCGCTTTTGCGCAACAAATCAGCGCCGCTTTTGATGGCGCGATGGAAGAAACCGCCGTCGTCGCCGTGCTTGACCGTGCTGCCGCACAAGCGGCACAACTGCCGCAGGACGTGCATCAGTCCGCCTATGGCGCGGTGCTGCAAAAACTACACACCGATATTGGCGAAGCCCGCGACAATCCTGCCGCTCAGGAAGCCCTGGCTGCTGCTATTGGCGCACGTTGGCGGGAAGAACACACCCTGCAAGACCCGGTTGCCCGCGCCACCGTCGCACAACAACTGACCGCTGCGCTTGGCGATGCTGCTGACGCAGCCACTGTCGAAGCGGTGCTCAACCGTGCCGCTGCGCAAGCAGGTTTCCTGCCGCCAGACGTGCGGCAAGAGGCCTACGGCGACATCCTGCACACCCTGCATGCCGGTATCGGCGCAGGGCAGGACGATGCTGTCGCTGCCGAAGCCCTCGCTGCCAGTATTGGCGCGCAATGGCAAGAAGCGCATACCCTGCACGATCCCGCTACGCGAGCCGCCGTCGCCCAGCAACTTACCGCTGCCCTCGGCGACAAAGCCGATGCGGCCAACATTGAGGCCGTCTTGAATCGTGCCGCCGCCCAAGCGGGCGAATTGCCACAAGGCGTCAAGCAGGGCGCTTATGGTGCGATGCTGCAAACCCTGCAAGCGGGAATCGGTGCGGCCAAAGACGATGCCGTCGCACAAGAGGCGCTCGCGGCCAGCATTAGCACGCAATGGCAGGAACAGCACACTCTGCAAGACCCGGCTATCCGTGCCGCGATGGCGCAAAAACTCAGTGATTCCCTCGGTGGAGAGGTTGATGCCGCGACCGTCGCCGCCATCCTTGAACATGCTGCTGTCAAAGCGGCTGACGATGCCGCCCAGCCGGATAGCCTGTCAGCCGACAGCTACAACCATCTGCTATCCCTGCTGCGGCGCGGTCTGAAAGACGGCGATGCCGATACCCAGGCAGCGCTGGCCGCCACCCTGCAACGCCAATGGCAGAAACAAGCATTGCCGCAAGACGCTGCTGCGGTTGATGCCGTGCAGCAACAGCTAGCCGCCGACGGCATTGACGGCGCGCAACTGGCGCAAATCTTCTCCGCAGCCGGACTGCATGGTAGCGGACAACCAAGCGGTGAAGTGGTGGTCAAAGCGGTGTTGTCGCAGGACAGCGCCGATGCAGCTGCCGCCGTCGACGCGCCGGTCGTCAAAGCCGCTGCCAGCGAACACATGCACGACGACTTCGTCGATATGGCCGCAGAAAACACCCCGGCTGCAGAGCCGGCCACCACCTTTGTTGATGCCGCAGTCGATGCGCATAACGACCACACTCACGTTGCCGCCGATTTCCTCGATGTTGCTGCTGACAGCCACAGTGCGGCGGATGCCGAAATCTATCCGACCGCTGATGCCGACGAGGCTACAAGCGACTTTATTGACACCGCCGGTGTGCCTGGCGATGTCGAGCCCCTGCCGGAAGAAGACGAACTGCCTGTGCTGTTGGGCGGCATGGCTGCCACCACCATCGACAGTCAGGGTAAAGGCGGCCCCGCCATCTCGGCTACACCGACTTCCGTGGTGCAAATTGCCCCGTCGCGCGGTATGAGCCCTGCCGAACGTCTCAATCGTGAACTTGCCTCGCTGGCACAACATCCCGGACTGGATGGCGCTGTTCAGGGCGCTAAAGCGGGCGAAGGCAGCGCGACCAATAACCGCGCCGGCTTCCTGCGTGCGGTGGACCAATTCGATACCCTTTCACAACTCGCCGATAAAAACGAATCGCCAGAAATCATCGACGACCTGATCGATGCTGTGTACGACATTGAAGACAGTATCGACAGCGAAGTCGCCCCGCCGTGGATCTGGCGACTGCTTGATTCCATCGAACAACTGCTGCTTACCCACAAACAGGAAGGCACTCCGGTCAGCCTGAGTTCCGCCTCCGTCCTGCGGCAGAGTGCGCGCCTGATTGAAAACTTTGAAGAAGACGCCAACGAAGAAGATGCGATAGAGGCCATTAACGCCCTGCTCAATGCACGACGTGAAGCGGGCGGTGGCAAAAGCAGCAGCGAACCAACCGCCCTGCCGTACAGTGGTGATCCGCTTGGCAGCGAACTGGTCGAAGATCCGAACGCCAACACCATGCTGGCGGAAACCTTTATTGATGAGGCCATGTCGCTCTTCGCCCACAGCCAGGAAGAAGCCGAACGCTGGGATGAAAACCGCGACCAGTTGAGCCGCCTTGACGCTATCCGCCGCGACATGCACACCCTGAAAGGTAGCGCGCGCATGGCGGGTTACAACGCCATCGGCGACCTCACCCACGGCGTCGAATCACTGATCGACGGTATCGTCAGCGGTCAGGCCGAAGCCAGCAGCAAAGCGACCAGCATCCTCGTCGGCGCGATGTGGCAGGGCATGCTGATGCTCGACACCGTGCGCGACGGCTACCTGCCGCAAACCGACCCGTACATACTCAATAACATCCACAGCTACCTCAACCAACCGCTACCTTATCCGGAAGTGGCCGAAGCCGCCGAAGTGGCGCGGCAGGAAGCGCGTGAAGAAGCCGCTGCGGCTGCTGCCGCACAGGCTGCGCGCATCGAGGTCAAAGACCTCACCCCGGAACCGGCGGAAGAAACCCCGGTTGAAGAAGTGGCGGTCGTGACCGAATTTGACGACAACATCGATCCGGTCCTGGTGGATATCTTCACTGACGAAGCCCAAGAACTGCTGCAAACCACCAGCCAGCTGCTGGAAGACGATTTCAGCAAGAGCGAAGTGGTGGAAGAACTGCAACGCACCATGCACACCCTGAAAGGTGGCGCGCGCTTGGTTGGCTTTACTGCCATCGGCGACACCGCGCACCTGATGGAATCCGTCATCGACAAAATCCCTGATCTGGCCGAAGGCAAAGTGCGTCAGGCGAAGACCCTGCTCCATTTTGGTCTCGACGCCCATTACGAAATGCTCGACAGCGTCATGCGTCACGAAATGCCGCAACCGGCGCTGGAAGTCAACGAGTCGCTGAAAGTCTTCGCTGACAGCGGCCAATACCGTGTACCGTCGCAAGGTAAAGGCAGAGCAGGAGCAGACGAAGGCACACCGGACGAACAAGCTACGGCCGATAACGTGCCGAGCGAAGCGCCAGGTGAACCAGCAGGCGTCGACAGCAAAGGCGGTCAAACGCCAAGCGAGAGCGCAGCGGATACAGGCGCAGCCGGTAGCGCGAAAGGCGAGGGCGCCTCCCACAGCGAACCGGCCCGAGCCGGCAGCCACAGCAGCGGCGGACACACGGACGAAGCTGCCGCCTCTACTGCACCATCATCCGCTACGCCTGCTCCGGCGCACAGCGACAAAGCACACGACGACAGCAAAGCCGCCGACAAAGCGCCTGTAGCCCAAGCGGACAAACACGATACGCCGCCGGATCACACCCCGGACCTCGAAAAAGAACGCGGCAGCGATATCAGCGGTGTGCCGGAAGCGAAAGCCGACAAACCCGAGACGGCGAAAGACAAAGAAAAAGACAGCAAGGACAGCACCAGCGGTGACAACCTGCCGCGCTACGTCCGCGTTGACGCACAGCTGCTCGACGAAATGATCGCGATGACCGGCGAAACCGCCATCATGCGTTCACGGATGGAAAACATCATCAGCGAGGCCGAATTCAACCTCACCGAGCTGACCCGTGTTGCCACCCGTATCGCCGAGCAAATGCGCCGTCTCGACAGCGAAACCGAAGCGCAGATGCTCTATCGTCGCGAACAACAGGGTGAGGACGACCTGCACTTCGACCCGTTGGAAATGGACCGTTTCTCGGAAATCCAGCAATTGTCACGGCAGCTCTCCGAGGCCATCGATGACCTGAAGAACCTGCAAGACACCCTGAGCCAGGACAACACCACCCTGCGCAACCTTTCCATCCAGCAGGGCATCATCCAGCGCGGTATTCAGGACCACTTGCTCACCACCCAGCTGATGCGCTTCGATGTCCACGAAGCCCGACTGCGCCGCCTGGTGCGCCAGACCGCGAAAAGCGTCGGCAAGGATGTCAACTTCATCCTTGAAGGCGGCGAAGTTGAAGTCGAACGCCGCCTGCTGGAAGACATCCTGCCCGCGCTCGAACATATGATCCGTAACTCGCTGGCGCACGGTATCGAAACGCCGGAATCGCGTCTCGCGACCGGCAAATCCGAGACTGGCACCATCAAAGTCAAAGTTGGTGTGCATGCGGCCGAACTCTCGGTGGACGTGCTCGATGACGGTCAGGGCCTCAACTACGAACGTATCCGTGACAAAGCGGCTGCCAAAGGCATGCTTGACCCCGAACGCGCCGATGACGAAAGCTATCTCAGCAGCCTCATCCTGCGCTCTGGCTTCTCCACCGCCGAGTCCCTCTCGCAACTGGCAGGACGCGGTGTCGGCATGGACGTGGTCAACGAAATGGTCAAGCAGCGGCGCGGGCAAATTGTCGTCCGCTCCAAACGTGGCGAAGGCACCATGTTCACCCTGAACATGCCGTTCTCGATGAGCATCGCCGAAGTCCTCCTGGTCGAAATCGCCGGACAAACCTTTGCCGCGCCGATGTCCTCCATCAAAGCTATCGGCCAGGTCAGCCACAACATCCTGCAACGCAGTGTGGACGGCGAAATCGTGTACCAGAACTACGAAGACAAGGATTACCGCCAGTTCGTGCTCGGCGCCTACTTCAGACCCGACCAGTACACCCTCAGCGACGAAGAAGCAGGTGCCCCGGTACTCTTCATCAACAGCGAAGACAACCCGGTCGCCTTCCATGTGGACCGCATCCTCAACCGCCTGGAAATCATCGTCAAAAACGTCAACCGGCAAGTGCTCAACATCCCGGGCATCTCCGGCGCCACCATCCTCGGTGACGGACGCGTCGTGCCGGTGCTCGAATTGCTTGACCTGTCGCGCCGCATCGCTGACCTCACCACCTTGCACGCACAGCGCGCGGCAGAAGTCGAAGTCACCGTGCCGAACATCCTCGTGGTGGACGACTCCGTCACCATGCGCAAAGTCAGCACCCGTCTGCTCGAACGCCACCACTACAACGTGGCAACCGCGAAAGACGGTCTGGATGCCATCGAAGTGCTCAACAGCTTCACCCCGGACGTCATCCTGCTCGACATCGAAATGCCGCGCATGGACGGCTTCGAATTCGCCTCGCACGTCCGCCACGGCAGCAACGTGCCCGACGTGCCAATCGTGATGATTACCTCGCGTACCGGCGACAAACACCGCGAGCGGGCGGATGCTATCGGCGTGCAGGGCTACCTCGGCAAACCGTACAGCGAGGACATGCTCATACAGACCCTGGAATTCCTGCTGAAAAAAGGGGGGGATAACTAATGGAACAGCTCAGCATCACCCTCGTGCCGACGGCGCATGAAACCCTCATCCTGCCGTCGGCCATCGTCGCTCACATCTACCCCTACGCGCCGCCGCTGCTCATCGACCAGGCGAGCGAATTTGTCATCGGCGGCCTGCTTATTGGTACCGACAAACTGCCGCTGCTTGACCTGTTCACCACCGAGGCGGAAAGCAAAGAAGAAGACCGCAACAGCTTCCGCGTTGTCCTCGTCTCGGCCGTCACCAGCCAATCGCCGTTCATGCAATATGCTATCCTTGCGCACGGCCAGCCACAGATAGCCAACATCGGGGCAAACGACCTCACCTCGCTTGGCAAAGGCAGCCACCGCTACATCTCCCGCTACGTCTCATTCAGCGGCTACGATAGCGACAAACACATCATCCTTCCCAACCTGCCGGCACTGGAAGCCGAACTGACCATGAGCTGACGCATGAACCCCGACTACCTCGAATTTGAACAACCCATCGCCGAACTCGAACACAAACTGGCCGAACTGCGCCAGTTCAGCAGCCAGACCGAAGTTGACCTCAGCGACGAAGTCGAGCGCCTGCAAAGCAAAACCCGCACCCTCACAGAAAGCATCTTCGCCGGCCTCAACGACTGGCAAATTGCGCAACTGGCGCGCCACCCGCAGCGCCCCTACACCCTCGACTACATCAACGCCGCCTTCACCGACTTCCGCGAACTGCACGGCGACCGCCACTACGCCGACGACGCGGCGATCGTCGGTGGCTTGGCGCGACTCGATGGGCGCGCGGTGATGATCATCGGCCACGAAAAAGGGCGCGATACCAAAGAAAAAGTCAAACGCAACTTCGGCATGCCGCGCCCCGAAGGCTACCGCAAAGCCCTGCGCCTGATGAAAATGGCCGAACGCTTTAGCATCCCGCTCATCACCTTTATCGACACACCCGGAGCCTATCCCGGCATTGGCGCCGAAGAACGCGGACAATCAGAAGCCATCGCGCGCAACCTCTACGAAATGGCCAAACTGAACATCCCGACCATCGCTGTCATCATTGGCGAAGGCGGTAGCGGCGGGGCACTGGCCATCGGCGTTGCCGACCGTGTGCTGATGCTGCAATACGGCATGTATTCCGTCATCTCGCCGGAAGGCTGTGCCTCCATCCTCTGGCACAGTGCAGAAAAAGCGAGCGAAGCGGCGGAAATCATGCAAGTGACCTCGGGTAAACTGGAAAAACTCGGCCTCATTGACGGCATCATCGCCGAACCACTTGGCGGCGCGCACCGTAACAAAGCTGCCATGGCGGAAAACCTGCGCACCACCCTCATTGACGAACTCACCCGCCTTGAAGCTCTGAGCGGAGAAGAACGCCTCGCACAGCGGATGGATAAAATCCGTCACTATGGCCAATTCACCACCGCCTGAAAACCGTTGCTGCCACCAGCCGGATATCACGCCCACCGTCCGGTGGGCGTTTTGCTGACAAGGCAGCGTTGCCGCTCTCCCGCATATATAGTTAAACATCTAAATCGTAACGGCATTGTGTCGCCTGACCGGGGCCCATAAAAATTACTGCACGATTTTTAAGATAACCCCGCGCCGTACTATCTGCGGCGGCGTGCCTTGGTGATGCTTTTTCATCCATTCGACGATAGAAACGTCCTGAACTAGGGAAAGCGCGGGTAAGCGACTATAATTCCGCCCTTTTCCAACCCTACGGACCCCATCATGACCTTCGGACAATTCTTCGCAGACAACCTCTTCCTCTTCCTCCTCTTCTTCGCCTGTATCGCGGGCATCATCTTCTTTGAAATGCGTGATCGCGGTGCAGCCGGGCAAAAAGTCGGCAATTCGCGCGCGGCCATCCTCGCCAACGATAACGGCACTTTCATTGACATCCGTCCCACCCCCGATTTCCACCAGGCACACATCGCCGGCGCCAAGAACTTCCCGCTTGCCGACCTTGCCACGCAACTCGATAAAATCCGGGGCGCAAAAAATCGTCCGCTGATTGTCTATGACACAGATGGTTTCTCCGTCAACGCAGCGGCAAAAATCTTGCGCGCGGGTGGTTTTGAAGCGGTCTTTGTCCTCGAAGGCGGCATTAACGGCTGGCTGGCGGAAAACCTCCCCGTCGTTAGCAAATAAAACTGGTATCGCTGCTAAGCGGAACAACCACACGCT
Source organism: Cardiobacterium sp. Marseille-Q4385 (assembly GCF_916618745.1). Lineage (GTDB taxonomy): Bacteria > Pseudomonadota > Gammaproteobacteria > Cardiobacteriales > Cardiobacteriaceae > Cardiobacterium. The sequence goes on along the minus strand of NZ_OU745373.1, from coordinate 1,187,431 downwards.
TTTCCTTTTCAAGTTCACACACGAGGCCTCCCATGCAACCCGTCACCATGTATTTCAAACCGACCTGCCCCTACTGCCAGCGCGCGCACAGCCTGCTCACTGCCAAAGGCGTGCAGTACGAAGGTATCGATATCAGCCGCGAGCCTGAGCGCCGCGACGAAATGATTAAGCGCGCGAACGGGCGCCAGACGGTGCCGCAAATCTTCATCGGCACGACCCACGTCGGCGGCTGCGACGATCTCTACGCCCTCGAAAACGCGGGCAAACTCGACGCCCTTCTCGCCGGCTAAGCGGCAAGCGGACAACACCATGCAACTCCTGCCCTTCAAAATCGGCCTGCGCTACAGCTATGCGCGCAGCGGTGCGCGCTTCATCGGTCTGAACGCCATCCTTGCCGTCATCGGCATCACCATCGGCATCGCTGCGCTGATCGTCGTCCTCTCCGTCATGAACGGCGTCGTCACCCAGGTGCGCGACAAAATGCTCTCCATGACCTCACACGCCATGCTGCGCAGCAATGACGGCACGGGTGTCATTCCGCCCGAATTCGATCCGGCGCAATACCTTGCGAACCGCCCCGAACTTATCGCTTATGCTCCCTATGTGCAGGGGCAGGGCCTGATTGGCGACAGCGAACGCTTCCAGGGCGTCGTTCTGCAAGGCGTGGACCCGAACGAAGAGGGCAAAGTCTCGAAAACCTTTGCCAACCTCGACCCGGATATGGCCGCACAACTGCAAGCGGGCGATTACAACCTCATCCTGGGCGAAGTGTTGGCCAAACAGATCAACGCCAAACCCGGCGACAAAGTCACCATCATCGTGCCGCAAGTGACCGCGAGCGCCGCCGGTCTCCTGCCGCGCATCAAGCGCTTCACCCTGATTGGCACCTTCAGCAGTGGCCACTATGCCTTCGATAACGGCGTGGCGCTCGTCAACCTCAAGGATGCTGCCAAACTGCTGCAACTGCCCGATGGCGTCACCGGCTATCACATCATGCTGCATGACCCGATGCAGGCGCCCCTGGTGCGCGACGCCCTCAATCCAGAGCTGCCGCCCGGCGTCTATGCCAGCGACTGGAGCCTCGACAACGCCTCCTATTTCAGCGCCGTGCAGACCGAAAAACACGCCATGTTCATCATCCTCTGCCTTATCGTCATGGTCGCCGCCTTCGGCCTGCTCTCTTCCATGTACATGGTTGTTACCGAAAAACGGCGCGACATCGCCATTCTGCGCACCATGGGCATGACGCGGCGGCAAATCGGCCGCATCTTCCTCACCCAAGGACTTACCTTCGGCGCACTCGGCACCGTGCTCGGTGTCAGCCTCGGCATCCTCATCGCCATCAACGTGCCCGCCATCATGGCGTTCCTGGAAAAACACACCGGCTACGCCCTGCCCGCGCAGATGTACTTCATCAACGAACTGCCCGCAAAAATCGATCCGGCTGTGATCAGCGGCATCAGCATCGTCACCCTCGTGCTGACCCTGCTCTTCTCCGTCATCCCGGCGATGATGGCCGCCCGCACCGAACCCGCCCGCGCCCTATCCCACGAGTAAACCATGAGCGAATACGTCCTCACCGCCAGCAACCTGCACTTCGCCTACCAAAGCAAAGGCGAAAACCTCACCATCCTCAGCGGTACCGACCTTGCCCTTGCGCGGGGCGAAACCGTCGCTGTCGTCGGCGCCTCCGGTACCGGCAAAAGCACCCTGCTGCACATCCTTGCCGGGCTTGACACTCCGCAGCAGGGCGACATCACCCTCTGCGGCGAAAACCTCAACCGTGCCAGCGACAGCCGCCGTACCCGCCTGCGCAATCGCCACATGGGTTTTGTTTACCAATTCCACCACCTGCTGCCTGAATTCAGCGCGGTAGAAAACGTCGCCATGCCGCTGCTCATTCGCGGCGACAAACCCACCAAAGCCTACCAGCAGGCAGGCGAACTGCTGGCAGCAGTCGGCCTTGGCGAACGCCTGAAACACCGTCCCGGTGAACTCTCCGGTGGCGAGCGGCAGCGGGCAGCGATTGCGCGCGCGCTGGTCAACCGCCCCGATTGTTTGCTTGCGGACGAACCGACCGGCAACCTTGACCAGGACAACGCCGCCCACGCTTTCGCCCTAATGAAAAAACTCATCGGCGAACAGCATGGCGCAATGATCATCGTCACTCACGATATGAATCTGGCACAGCAAATGGATCGTTGTCTTTACCTCGTCGGCGGCAAACTCAGTGATACGCCCCCACCACCTGCCGCCGCCTGAAACCCCGAAATCCCCGCTTGCGGGGATTTTTACCACCCGCCTGAAACATCGTCGTTTCAGAGGAGCGATACCGATCCCGGAAAATAATCTGAGTGTGTTCGCGCGTCTGACCGGGTTTGCTATAACGACACCGCTTGGCAAAGCCAGCAACCGCACCGCTTGGCGGGTCCAGGATTTACGTCGCTTGGCGAAGTTTTGTCGCCTGCGCAGGGATAGGGATAGCTATCCGAAATGCAACAGGAGCAGCATAACCTTTCCGCTATACTGGCTGCACATATTCACCAAAAAACACAAGAAACAACATGAATACACACCATATCCTCTGCATGAAATGGGGCGACAAATACCCCGCCGAATACGTCAATCGCCTGCACCGCATGGTCTCGCGCCACCTCACCCTGCCCTTTACCACCCACTGTCTCACCGACGACCCGCACGGCATCGACCCCGCTATCGTCTGCCACCCCATTCCCTCACTTGACCTGCCTGACGGCCTGCCTGAGCGCGGCTGGCGCAAACTCACCACCTTCACCCCCGGCCTGTACGGCCTGAGCGGCACGGCGCTCTTCCTCGACCTCGACGTCGTCATCCTGCGCAACATCGACCACTTCTTCACTCACCATGCGGACGATAGCGCGCGCACCTACATCATCCGCGACTGGCGGCGGCCATGGCGCAAAGTCGGCAACAGCTCCGTCTATCGCTTCACCCTTGACGCCTACCCTGATTTACTGGCGACCTTCCGTGCCCACTTCACCACCATCCGCCGCGAGTTCCGCAACGAACAGGCGTGGCTGTCGCACTACCTGCGCGAACGCGATGCCCTGCGCTACTGGCCGGACAACTGGTGCAAGAGCTACAAATACCACGCCCTCTACCCGCTGCCGCTATCGCTGTTCTGTACCCCGCGCCGCCCCGACTGCGACATCCTCATCTTCCACGGCGAAGTCAATCCGGACGGTGCCATCCGGGGCGGCGGCGGCAAATGGTACCGCCACATCCGCCCCGCGCCGTGGCTGGCCGAGCACTGGGGGTAAGCCATGTACCGCCTCAGCGTGGTGATGATTACCCAAAACGAAGCGGACAACCTGCGCCGCTGCCTGCCGCTCGTTGCCACCGTCGCCGACGAAATCATTATTTTGGATTCGGGCAGCAGCGATGACAGCGCCGCTGTTGCCGCCCAATATGGTGCGCAGTGGCACGAAAACCACGACTGGCAGGGCTACGGCATCCAGCGTCAGCGCGCGCAAGCCCTGGCTACAGGCGACTGGATACTGACACTGGACGCGGACGAAGCGCCCGACGCCGCGCTGCTCGCCGCACTGGCGGACATCAAAAAAGAAGCGCCCGCCAGCACCATCTACGGCATCCGCCGCCTCGATAACCTCTTCGGCCAGCCCATCGACCACCCGCGCTGGCGCAACAAAGCGCACTGGCGCCTCTACCCGCGCCACTACCACTACAACGCCAACCCCGTACACGAATCCGTCGAACTCGCCGGCGCGACCACGGCCATCCTGCCCGGCTACCTGCACCACCACACCGCGACAGATCCCTACCACTGGCTGCAAAAACGCCTCGCCTACGCCGAAACCTGGGCGGCAGATGCCGCCGCGCGCGGCAAAAAAAGCAGCGCGCTGGGAGCTGTCGTGCGTGGCCTGTGGGCGCTCCTCAAACAATACCTCGCTGATGGCCGCTTCCTGCGCGGTCGCATCGGCTGGATCTACGCCTGCCTCTTTGCGCAATACACCTACAACAAATACGCCCTGCTTTGCGACCATAATCGCCGCCCGCAGAGCTACAGCGCCGACTACCAGCCGCACACCGTTAACATCCATAACCTGCCGGAAAACACCCCGCCCGCGACGCCGCACCCGCACCCTCTCAGCGTCGTCCTCATCACCCAAAACGAAAGCCGCCATCTGCCCGCCTGTCTGGCCTCCATTCAAGGCCTCGCCGACGAAGTCCTCATCCTGGATTCCGGCAGTCAGGACGACACCGCACGCATTGCCGCCCACTTCGGTGCCAAGTGGTACGAAAACCGCGACTGGCAGGGCTTCGGTATCCAGCGCCAGCGCGCGCAGGCTCTCGCTAGCGGCGAGTACATCCTCATGCTCGATGCCGACGAACAGCCCGATGCCGCCCTCCGCACCGCCATCGCCCAAGTCCTCACCCTCCCGCCGCAGACCGGCACCGTCTATGCCGTGCGCCGCACTAACATTTTCTGCGGTACGCGCGTACATGGCTGGTATCACGACCGCATCGCCCGTCTCTACCCGCGCGCGCACTACCAATACCGCCCCTACGAAGTGCACGAATCGCTCGATAGCGGCGATGCTCGCGTGATCACCCTGCCCGGCAGCCTGTTGCACCACACCAACGACAACCTCGCCCATTTCCTCGAAAAAAACCTGCGCTACAGCCGCGAATGGGCGGAAGAACACCGTGCGCGCCGCGCCCCCAACCTGTGGACACTGCCGCTGAAAAGCCTCGTCGCCTTCCTGCGTGAATATCTGATGCGCGGCGCACTCTGCGGCGGCGGTTACGGCCTCCTCCTCGCCGCCAGCACCGCCTGCTACCACTACAACAAATACCTCATGCTCGCGTACCAAAAAAAGGGACACCATGAACACCACCCTCACCCGCTTCAATAACGCGGCAACTTTCCTCACCTTTGCCCTCAGCCTCGCCGTCAAGGGTGGCTACAACTACGGCGCGGGCATCCTCTTCCTTGCTGCCCTCCTCACCCTGCCGAAGTGGTGGCAGAAGCGCCCGCGCGGGCGCGACCTGTACCTCATCATGCTGGGATTCCTGCTGATGGGCAGCATCGCCATCATTGATGCCTGGTATTCCGGCTTGAGCGGCACCTACTACAACATCCCCGTCAAATACCTCGCCGTGCCGCTTATCCTCGCCTACCTCGCCGCTTACCCGCCTGACCCGCGCGCCATCTGGTGGGGGGCAGCCGCAGGCGCCCTGCTCGGCCTTGCCTCGGCCCTCTACTACACCCTCTACGCCCCTGAATGCCTGCCAGATGGTCGCGCCGCGCGCTACCTGCACCCCATCCAGCTTGGCAACCTTGCTATGCTCTTTGCCCTCCTTTGTGCATGCAGCCTGCGCAGCCAACCGCGCGGCTGGGCGCTCCTGCCGCCACTGGCGGGCATCCTTGCCGGGCTTTACACCGTCGTCCTCTCACAAACGCGCGGCAGCCTCTCCGCATTGGCCTGGACCCTCGCCATTCTCGCCATTCTCTCCCTGCGCCGCCGCCACTTCCGCGCGCGCAGTATCGCCATCAGCGCCACTGTCCTACTCATCCTCGGCGGTGCCTTCTGGCTGGGCAAAGGCGACCTCATCGCCGAACGCCTCGCGGAAGCGCGGCACGACATCGAACTCTACCAGCAAGGTAACAGCAACACCTCCATCGGGGCGCGCTTTGAAATGTGGCACTTTGCCTGGCTGGAAGGCAGCAGCCATCCCGTCTTCGGGCCTGGCACGGCACAAATGCTGGCCGACAAAGCCAGCTGGCCGACCATCAGCCAGTTCGGCCATATGCACAACGAATACCTGGATGCCTTCGCGCGACGCGGCGCTGTCGGCCTCGCCATCGTTCTCTACCTTTTCCTTGTCCCGCTTTACTACTATCGCCGCCACGGTAAACCGGCAGATACGGACGCTGCTGCGCTACGCCTCGCCGGCAGTGCGCACATCCTCCTGTACAGCGGTTTCAGCATGACCCAAGCGGCGCTGTACAGCCACAACAGCGGCTTCCTCTTTTTCGCCCTGCCGCTGTGCATGATGTATGCCGCCTACCGCGAAAATGCGTCGCTTGGACAGCCTCGCGCGTAATGGATTTCCGCACAGTCGGCACGTTACAATGCGCGTCCACAGCGGGCGACAGGGAAGCCGTCGCCCGTATTTTTCCCGCGCTTTTGGCGCTTGTATTTTTTCCATTCATGGAGTTACCCGGACGCATGGCCAACGCTGCCCCGCCCTGGAGCCTGTTGAGATTTAGCTAAGGTTGGATACCTTGCGAGCATTGTTAACACAACGGATGCCAAAAATTGGCCGAAAAGCCGCCGCAATGTTGAATGTCAACAGACCCTGGCAGGAGATGCGCTCCTCCCAACCCTGCACCGCCCCGAAGGGCGGGGTTCCCAACCAAAGGATTCATAGATGAATGACACTGCTCTGTTTCCCGTTTGCCGCAAGCACGGCGAACATCCTGTAGATGTGCATGATATTGATCCGCGCGCGCTGAAGATCGTGCGCCAGCTGGATGAAGCCGGTTTCGAGGCTTTTCTCGTCGGCGGCTGCCTGCGCGATTTGCTGCTCGGCAAGCGGCCAAAGGATTTTGATATTGCCACCAATGCCCGCCCGGAAGAGGTTGCGGCGATTTTCCGTAATTGTCGCCTGATTGGGCGGCGTTTTCGTCTCGCCCATGTGCATTTTGGTCGGGACATTATCGAGGTGGCGACCTTCCGTGCCCCGCCCGAACGTCTGGCGCGCACCGACAGTTTCGGCTCAGTGCTGGAAGACAATCACTATGGCTCGATTGAGGATGACGCCGTGCGCCGCGATTTCACCATCAATGCGCTTTATTACGATGTGAAAAATGATGAGCTGCGCGATTATGTCGGCGCACTGGCGGATATTGAGGCGCGGATAATCCGCATCATCGGTGATCCAGCGACGCGTTACACAGAAGACCCGGTGCGGATGCTGCGCGCCGCCCGCTTTGCCGCCAAACTCGGTATGCCGCTGGAAGCGGCGACGGAAGCGGCGATTGCCGATTGCCGCGACAATTTGCGTGCCGTACCCGCCGCGCGTCTTTTTGATGAGGCGCAGAAGCTGTTTATGAGCGGCTATGGCGAGGCGTGTTTTGAAGTGTTGCAGCGTTATGGGCTGTTTGCGATGCTCTTTCCCGATGCCGGCCATGTGTTCGAGCATCCGAACGCCGTCTATGCGCAATATGCGCAGCGCCTGGTGCGTATTGCGCTCGCCAATACCGATGCGCGGGTTGCCGAGGACAAGCCGGTGACGATTGCCTTCCTGCTCGCTGCCATTCTCTGGCCGGTGTATCAGTTGCAGTATCGCGGCTTGCTGAAAGAGCGCGACAACTGGCACAGTGCCATGCACGAAGCGGTGGATGTGGTGCATATTGCCGCTAGCGAGCGCCTGGCGATACCGGTACGGCTGCGCGGCATGATTCGCGAGATCTGGACATTGCAGGCACGGCTGGAACAGGCAGCACGCGGCAATTTGCGCAAGATGCACGGCGTCCTCGCCCATCCGCGTTTCCGTGCTGCCTATGACTTCTTGCTGGTACGTCAGGGTGCGGGTGAGCAAATTGATGATCTGGTCGCGCTGTGGACGGCATTGCAGGAAGACCCGGATATCTCCGTTGATATTGCGCAAATGCGCGTTACCCAGGAGGAAGGCGGCAACGGCACGCGCCGGCGACGGTCGCGCAGCGGTGCACGACGTAAACGCGGCTAGGGATGCATCATGCCTACCGCCTGGATCGCTTTCGGCAGCAATCAGGCCGAGCCTGTCGCCCAGTTGCTGCGCGCGCGGCAGACGCTGGCAGCGGTGTTGCAGGAAGACGCCGCTTCCGCGCTCTACCGTACCCCGCCGTGGGGCTATACCGACCAGCCTGATTTCATTAACGCCGTCATCCGCTACCGCACCGACCTGTCGCCACTGGCACTGCTGGCACTGCTGCAACACGTCGAGCAGGAACAGGGGCGCGAGCGCCCCTTCAAAAACGCGCCGCGCACCCTGGATCTCGATATGCTGCTTTATGATGATCTGCGCCTCGACCTGCCGCAGTTGACCCTGCCGCATCCCGGTATCCGCGAGCGGGCGTTCGTCCTGTACCCCTTGGCGGATCTGAACCCGGAACATCTGCTTGACGGCATCAGTGTGCGCGAATGGCTGGCCCGCTGCGACGCCAGCGGTATCACCCGAATTTTGCACGACAACTGGCAAGCGGCATGAATATTGCTTAATCGCTACGCATTGCCCCATAGGAGTCCTGAATATGTCCCCCGAAGATGATGACTTTGATTACGACAATTTCGACCGCGAAGCGGAGCTGGAACGCGAATGGCGGGAAATGGAAGATGAAGAAGACGCCGATGACTATCAGGAAGATTGGGACGGCGCAGAACGTAGCGGTGAAGATGGCTGGTATTACGATGACGAAGGCGACGAGCGTGACGACTTCGATGATTACGGCTACGACGACGAATACCGCGACGACGACTGAGTCACGTCCAGTAACAGGGAAGTGGCGATGCGTATTATCCAAACCGTCAAACAACTCAAGGAATGGCAACTTACCCAGCAAGATAGCGGCAAAACCTGGGCTCTCCTCCCTTTCCTGAACAAACTGCCGCGCGAAAGCAATGCTCTGCTGCATGGCGCCCGTATCCGCTGCGATTTGGTATTGACCGTGCTGGACGGCAACAGTGAAAACAACCGTACGACGCTGAGCAGCCTGAGTGATAGTGACTGCGATGCCGTCTTGCTGCTTGATGCAGAACTGAACTGCCCCTGTGGTACCGGTCTCAGTCTGCAATTTGCCGAGCCTTATCCTGAATTGGTACGCACGCCCCATTATCAACGCCTCGGGCTGCAACTGCTGCGCCTGTTCAGCCTGCTGCGTCCGCAAATAGCCATCTTCAGCCTGCACGATCTACCGCAATACTGGCTGGCCAATCGCATCAATGAAGAATGTTTCCTGCCTGTGAATATCACAGCCGCCGCGCTCGCTCCTACCCCGACGAATGACGCTCAAGAACAACTGCTGCATACCGTGTTGCAGCGCTGTGCCCAGGCTATTAGTGCAGGGCAGGATGTGGTTGGCGCTTTGCAGCGCGGCAGACAGATTTTAGAAAGTCGTGGGTATTCAATACGTTACTTTGATTGCTATGATGTTTTCACACTAATCCACACTACAAAAGCAGGAGCGGATGCCATCTTATGGGCACAGCTCGATAATAATATTCAAAGTAGCCATTCAGTTAGATTGGGAACTTAACCACGTATAAATACTGATATTTTTTTTCTATCTTGAATATTTCCCCGATTATATTTGGAAGCGGCAACCTTTTTGCTTAAAATGCGAGTCGCTTTTTTTGCAAATTTTGCGGCGCTCTTGGCGGTTGTAAATGTGAAAAAATTGTTAATTGGAAGCAAAGTTCACATCTAATCCACAAAGTTGCCTAGGCAGATTTTCATTGTCGAGGCAGCGTTTTTCTCAAATACGATACAACACGACCGACAACGGCTGCGGTGCCATGTGCCGCTAAGTGACAGAAAAAGCAGGGAAAAGGTAGACCGATAAGAAACGGTGCCGTTTCCCGAGAGGGTAAGCGCGCCTCGTGGGGCAATCATGGAGCGCCAAAGAATTGCGCAATAAGGCGTATCAGGAAAATTTAGGAGTATTCATTATGTTGATACTTACCCGCAGGGTAGGAGAAACCATCATTATTGACGACGAGATAGAAGTCACAGTGTTGGCAGTAAAGGGTAATCAGGTGCGCTTGGGCATCAAGGCACCGGATCATATCGCGGTGCACCGGGAAGAAATTTATCAGCGTCTGATGGGCGAAAATAATCCGGGCAACACCTCCTCCTCGGCAGAATAAACATCAATCATCTTTCGGCAGGCTCCATCCGGAACCTGCTTTATCTTTTTCATAACCCAGCATGCGGTATTGCCAGAGCAGTTTCTGGCACTTTTTGTTACACGTCGTTCTTTATTCGCGTCAAGCGAACTTCTCATCGGTGGCGGCTTTGCCCGCCTTCTCAACATCGGCCCGCGTAGCGGATATTTCCCGAATCAACATCTTCCTCGTGCATCATGTCGCCAAGGACGTGTTCCCTGCCCGCCGGAGGGAACGGTTACAATGCCCGCATCTTTATTTTCCCAAGGAGAAAGCGCATGGCTGAAGCGGTATTGGTCACCGGGGCGAGTCGCGGTATCGGGCGGGCAATTGCCCTGCGTCTCGCCGCAGACGGTTTTGCTGTGACTGTGCACTATCGCGGCCGGCATGACGATGCTGTTACCACCGTCGCGCAGATTACGGCGGCAGGTGGTGCGGCACGTCTGCTCGCCTTTGATGTTGCCGATCGTGAGGCGGCGCGGGCGGTGCTGGAAGCGGATATTGCCGCAAATGGCGCCTATTATGGTGTGGTGCTGAATGCCGGTCTCAGTCGCGACGGTGCCTTTCCCGCGCTTAGCGATGAAGACTGGGATGCTGTGCTACGCACCAATCTCGACGGTTTTTTCAACGTACTGCACCCGCTCATCATGCCGATGATCCGCCTGCGGCGCGGTGGACGGATTGTCGCTGTATCGTCGGTATCGGGTCTTATCGGCAATCGCGGCCAGGTCAATTACAGCGCCGCAAAAGCGGGACTGATTGGCGCGGTCAAGGCGCTGGCCATCGAACTCGGTAAACGTGGCATCACAGTGAACGCCGTCGCGCCGGGGCTGATAGCCACGGACATGGTGGATGAACGGGTGCCGGTTGCCGAGATTCTGAAAATGATCCCGCTTGGCCGCTGCGGCGAGGCGGATGAGGTCGCGCAGGCGGTACGCTTCCTGATGAGCGACGGCGCGGGTTACATTACCCGGCAGGTATTGGCGGTGAACGGAGGATTGTGTTGAACAGAGTGGTGATTACGGGTTTTGGCGCAGTGACGGCTTTTGGCAAGGACTGGCCGACGGTACGCACGCGGATGTTGCGTTACGAAAACGCCGTACGCGCGATGCCGGAATGGCGAGATGTGGAAGATTTAAGCGCCAAACTTGCCGCGCCGATTGATGGCTACGCCCCGCCCGCGCACTGGACACGCAAACAGCTACGCAGTCTGGGGCCGGTGTCGCAAATGTGTGTCGAAGCAGGCGAGCGGGCGCTTGCCGACGCGGGATTACTGGATGATCCTGGCATTCGCGATGGACGCATGGGCGTAGCCAGCGGCTCGTCCACCGGTAGCACCCGTGACATTTGCGATATGGCGAAGCTGATTATGGATGGCCACTCGGACGGCTTCTCCGCCAATACCTACATCCGCATGATGCCGCACACCACCGCCGCCAACCTTGCCATCTTCTTCGGCCTGCAAGGGCGGTTGATCCCCACCTCCAGCGCCTGCACCTCCGGCAGCCAGGCTATCGGTTACGCCTACGAGGCCATCCGCTTCGGCCTGATTCCGATGATGCTGGCGGGTGGTGGCGAAGAACTCTGTCATTCCGAAGTATGCGTCTTCGACTCGCTTTATGCCGCCAGCCTGAAAAACGACGCGCCAAAGACCACTCCCGCGCCGTATGACCGCGATCGTGACGGCCTGGTCATCGGCGAAGGTGCGGGGATGCTGGTGCTGGAATCGCTGGCCAGCGCACAAGCGCGCGGGGCGCGGATCTACGCGGAAATCATCGGCTTCGCCAGCAACTGCGACGGCACTCATGTCACCCGCCCCGAACAGGCCACCATGTACCGCTGCATGGCGATGGCGCTTGAACAGGCGGGTATCGCACCGGAAGCCGTCGGCTACGTCAGCGGCCACGGCACTGCGACCGAACAGGGCGACATTGCCGAAACGCAGGCCACCGCCCGTCTCTTCCCGCGCGGTGTGCCGCTCAGCTCGCAGAAGAGCTACTTCGGCCACACTTTGGGCGCCTGCGGCGTGCTGGAAAGCTGGTTTGCGGTAGAAATGATGCGCGACGGCCTGTTCATGCCGACCCTGAACCTGCGCCACGTGGACGAACGCTGCGGTCAGGTGGATTTCATCCGCGACGAAGCACGCGCCATTGATACCGAGGTAGTAATGAACAATAACTTCGCCTTCGGCGGTGTCAACACCTCACTCATCTTCAAACGCTGGCGGGAATGACGCGCCCCGCTACCGAAGCCGCCCACTGTGGCGGTTTTTTATGAATGCAAAGCGGATGCGGGATAAACACCGGAGTCGTCAAGCGGCGTAAATGCTGGGTTTGTCGAGATGCTACCTGCAATGTCTCCATCCCGAATATCCGTTGCCACAGTATCGCCAAGCGGGATAAAACTTGGGCTTGCGCAATGCACGCAGGGCAAACCATCACGCAGGCCGATTGGGCCGCGAGCCGGGGTAGCGGCACGATTTTATCGTGCAGCCGGGTATGTTCCTCTATATGATAACGGTGGATTTTCCGTGAAATACACGGGAGTTTCCGTGAGTGGTGTGTTGTTTACCGTGTGTTTGGTGGAGAGCACCCAAACCGTCGTATTTGAGAGAGGGAGATATTGATGGATAACTGGACACAGTCTCTGAGTGCAGGCCCGCTGCTGGCTATCGCTGCCGGTGCAATCCTGCTGATTTTGGTGATGATCATCCGCTTCCGTGTGCATGCGTTGCTTACCCTGGTGCTGGTCAGCCTACTGACGGCTATTGTCGCCGGGCTGCCGCTGGAAGCCATTGTTGATCAGGTGCTGATCAAGAATTTCGGCGGCACGCTGGGCAGTGTGGCGATTCTGGTCGGCTTTGGTGCCATGCTGGGGCGGCTGGTAGAAACCTCCGGTGGCGCGCAATCGCTGGCAGATGCCTTGGTGCGTCTTTTTGGCGAGAAGCGGGCGGCCTTTGCCCTCGGTGTCGCATCGCTGATTTTCGGTTTCCCGATTTTCTTCGATGCTGGGCTGGTGGTCATGCTGCCGATTGTGTTTGCCACCGCGCGCCGTATGAATGAGCCGGTGTTGCCGTATGGCTTGGCCTCCATTGGCGCTTTTTCGGTGATGCACGTATTCCTGCCGCCGCATCCTGGGCCAATTGCCGCCGGCGAATATTATGGTGCCAATATCGGTCATGTGCTGCTGCTCGGCCTGCCTATCGCCGTGATTACCTGGTATTTCAGCGGTTATTTGCTGGGGCAGTTTTTGGGGCGGCATTTTCATGTGCCGGTGCCGGATTTTCTGAGCGGTGGCAAACGTGATACGGATACGCCGCGTGCGCCTGCGGCGGCGAGCACAGTCATCGGCATCATGCTGATTCCCATGGTGCTGATTTTCCTCAATACCGGCCTTATGACGTTAATCAGCCAAAAAGTCGTCAGCGCCGATGCCACCTGGGTCAAGCTGCTCAGAATGCTCGGAGCGACGCCGATTGCGCTTTTGATCGCGGTGCTGGTGGCCCTGTTTGTGCTGGGACGCAAGCGCGGCGAACACGCCTCGGCGCTGGAAAAGACTGTGGACGGCGCACTTGGGCCGGTCTGCTCGGTCATCCTGATTACCGGCGCCGGCGGGATGTTTGGCGGTGTACTGCGTGCCTCCGGCATTGGCAAGGCGCTAGCGGACAGCATGGCGCATATGGGTATTTCCGTGATCGTCGGCTGCTTTCTGGTTGCGCTGGTGCTGCGCGTCGCCCAGGGTTCGGCCACAGTAGCACTGACCACGGCAGCAGCCCTGATGGCGCCTGCGGTCGCCGCTGCCGGTTACAACGACTGGCAGCTCGCCGCCATCGTGCTCGCAACCGCTTCCGGCTCGGTCTTTGCCAGCCATGTCAACGATTCCGGCTTCTGGCTGGTCGGGCGCCTGCTCGACATGGACGTACCGACCACGCTGAAAACCTGGACGGTCAACCAGGCGCTGATTGCCGTCATCGGCTTTGCCCTGTCGGCGCTGGCGTTCTCTTTATTGTGAGGTGGTTATGACCGTGCATTTCGTCATTATGGGGGTTTGCGGCTGCGGCAAGACAACCGCTGCCTGCGTCCTGCAAGCGCATTTTCAATGTCCCTATGCCGAGGGCGACGATTTTCACACTCAGGAAAACCGCGACAAGATGGGGGCGGGGATACCGCTGACCGATGAAGACCGCTATCCCTGGCTGCGCAATCTGCGCGACTGGATGACGGCGCAGGCCAAACAGGGGGCGGCGGTCAGCGTCGTCACCTGTTCCGCATTGAAGCGGCAGTACCGCGACATTCTGCGCGAGGCGACGGGCGAGGTTATCTTCATCCATTTGGCGCCACCGCAGGCGGTCAACCTGGAACGGATGCTGGCGCGGCAAGGGCATTACATGAAAGCCGACATGCTTGATTCGCAGTTGGCCATTCTCGAAGAATTACAGGCCGATGAGCGCGGCGTGCGCATCGACAATGCTGGCGATGCGCAGGCGGGGCAAGCGGATATGTTGGCCTGGATTCAGGCGCATGTGGCGGTGTAGGCGGGCAAATGCTGCACATCTGCCGTGCCGATGATGCGTGGTGGTGGCAGGGGCGTGGGCGCTGCCAGTACGGCGCTGACCAGCCACTCTCCTGCCAGCAGCCAAGCATAACGCTGCCAGTGCAGCCCCACCGGAGCAGGTGTGTCTGCCGTAAGGTGCGGCAGATCGGCAAAATCGGCATGCAATGCTTTCAAGAGCGCCTCCTTGAAAGTCCACAAGCGATAGAAGGCGAGAACCGGGTCAGGTTGCGCGTTGAACCAGCGCTGTTCTGCCTGATTCGCGAACCACGGCAGAAGAGCGGTGAAATCACGCGGCCATAACGCTTCCATATCGACGCCAACGACGGGCGCGCCTGTGAGCAGCACAGCGTGCCCTTTTTTATGGGTGAGACTGTACGGCGGACACGGCTGCGGCAGTAACTGTTTGAGGGCGCGGCTGCTGCGCCAGTCAGCACGCCGTTCCAGTTGCGGGGCATGTTGCAGGCGGGTGCGATCGCTGTCGTCCAGCTGATCCGGAGCGTAAGCAGCGCCTTGCGGCGCGGTGTAGTAGAGGACAGGGGCGAACATTGGCAATCGGTAAGGCTTTGGTTACAATGACGATTAAGTTGAGATGCAGCCTGCATTTCGAGCCATTATCTTCGTTAACACAAGGATTTTACATGAAAACTTCCGTCAAGCTGGCCGTTATCTGCTGCACTGCGGCGCTATTGGCAAGTGGCTGCGTTACCAGTGGTAGCCATACGCTTTCCATTACCGAAGCCCTGAATTCCAAAGAGGCAAAAGCATCGCTGGATCCGTCCATCAAACTGGAATTTGCTGCCGGCAAAGGAACCGTGTTGCGCGATGGCCAAGTAAGCAATAAGAAAGAAGCAGCCAGCGATAAAACCCTGAATGCCGACTGCATCCGTACCTTCGTCTCGGCTGTTAAGCAGCTCCAGGAAGAAGCGCGCCGTGCCGGTGCCACCAAAGTCATCAATATCATCAGCTATTACCGCAAGAAGCCTTATTCCAGCGCCAGCCTGTATGAATGCCATGCCGGCGGACAGCGGGTCGGTGTCGCCCTGAAAGGCGATTTGGCACGTTAAGCGAGGGATTTATGGCAGAGCGCATCTTTCTCGGCTCGGAAATCCGTCAACCTGCGCCGGATGACGCACTGTTTCATGTGATACCCGTACCGTATGAAAAGACCGTCAGCTACGGTGGCGGCACGGCGGAAGGCCCGGCGGCCATCATCGAAGCCTCCAATCAGCTCGAAACTTACGACCAGTTGCACGGCGAACCCTGCCGCTTGGGCATTTACACGCAGGAAGCGGTGGATTGCCGGGGCGAGGCGGGCGATATCCTGCAACGTATTCGCGAGCGTACTCGGGCTACCGCTGAAAGCGGCAACCTGCCGTTTGTGCTCGGTGGCGAACATACCGTGAGTTATGGCGCGGTGATGGGGGTGGTGGATGCCTTCCCCGGCGAACGCATTGGTGTGGTGCAGTTCGATGCCCATGCTGACCTGCGCGAAAGCTATGAAGGCAGTATCTGGAGCCATGCCTGCGTGATGAAGCGTTTGGTGGATGAAGGGCTGCCACTGTGCCAGATTGGTGTACGTGCGCTGAGTCTGGATGAACAGGCGGTACGTCACGAATTTCCGGCGCAAATTACTGCTCACGATGCGCGCATTATCTGCCGCCCGCCGCAGCATGATCTGCGCTTACCGGAAAATTTCCCGCAAAAGATTTACGTCACAGTGGATATCGACGGGCTGGATGGTGCCCTGATGCCGGCGACCGGCACCCCGGTGCCGGGCGGCCTTGGCTGGTGGCAGCTGCTGGATTTACTCGGCAGCATTGCCCGGCAGCGGCAAATCGTGGGGTTGGATTTGGTGGAATTCGCACCGATTCGCGGTCTGCATGTTTATGATTTCACCGCCGCCGATCTCGCTTACAAAATGATGGGTATTACCGCCCATGCTTTGGGAAAATTTTAAATGAAGGAACAACCATGATTCATATCCTGATACTGATTGCTTTAGGTCTTGCCGCTTATCTCTTCCATAATTACCAGACATTCCATGATGCTTATATGCGGCCATGGGTGGTGGAGCAGGTTAATTACAATCGTGAAGGTGATCCACAAGCCTTATGTGATTTACTGGCGCCGGATGTGGTTGTCAATATCAAGGATCAATATACGCGCTACAAGTACACCATTAATAACGGCGATAAAGAAGCCGCCTGTGATTACTTTGCGAAGTCAGCCAAGAACTTTCAAAAGCCCCAAAAAGAAAAAAATGGCTATGTATGGGACCGTTTGTCTGAGTACACCATCAATCATGAAAACCTGTTCAAAGATTATGCCGAGATTACCTTTGCTACCAAAGTACAAAAGACAGTGCCAGATCTGATTACCAAAGAAGGAGATATTCTTGTAGGTAAAACAACAACCAAAATCACTGTCAAAAGTCCTATTTTCAAAGACAGCAAAATTACCCACTATACCTTTGAGCGCAAGCTTGAGCAGGTACAAAACTAACTTGTTGCCAATACCGCCTCCTGCGCCGCGCGGATGGCAGCACCCAGAGCAGCGCCTTGATACTGCCTCGCCAGCGCATCCACCGACAACGCCCGCACCCGTTCGCGGGCGTTTTTAATAGCGGCATATATGGCGTCGTCCACCAGCATCAGACGGGCAAGCGTCAGCACATCACCAGCCTCACGCAGACTGTGGCAGGCTTTCAGGAGCGCCCAACGCGCTTCGCCGGTGAGTTCTGCCCACATCTGCACACTTGTGCCATAAGTAGCCACCAGCGCTAGCCAATACACAAACCGCTTCGGCAGCGGCAGCGTTTCCTGCAAACCCGTCCGCGCTGCCGCGCAGTCTTCCTCCTGTAACCACCGCGCGAGGCGCTGCTCAGGTGCATTGGTAACCGCGACAGCCGTCTGCAAACGGGCATTCATCGCCGCAAGCTGGGCGTCACCAATCGAGATTCCCAGCACATCCAGCGCGCCAACCATCTGCAAACCAATGAAGAACTGCTGCGGTGCAGGCGAGCCTAACGCCTTCTCGCATTCCGCCCACACCCGCTCCGCGCTCAAATGGCGCAATTCGCCCGCTGCCACCATCTCCCGACACAAATCCAGTGTCTCTTCGGCAATCACGAATCCCAGCGGCGCGAAGCGTGCCCAAAAACGCATCAAGCGCAGCACCCGCAGCGGATCTTCGACGAATGCGGGCGAAACATGGCGCAGTCGCCGTGCCGCCAAATCCGCCTGTCCGCCGTAAGGGTCAATCACCCGCCCGTCCGCATCCATCGCCATTGCATTGATGGACAAATCGCGGCGCAACAAATCCGCTTCCAGCGATACATCCGGCGCGAAATAAAAAGCGAAGCCCTGATGCCCCGGGCCGGATTTACGCTCCTGCCGCGCCAGCGCATATTCCTCGCCCGAATCGGGATGCAAAAACACCGGAAAATCCCGCCCGACCTGGCGAAAACCCTGTGCCAGCAATGCCTCCGCTGTCGCACCAACGACCACCCAATCGCGATCCTGCACCGGCAAACCCAGCAACTTGTCGCGCACTGCCCCGCCGACCAGAAAAAATTCCATCACATCCTCCCGCGACAGCGCCGCAAAAACAAAAGAAAACAAACAACTGCGTATAATAAAGGCAAATCCAACCCATTAAAAAACATGTCCCTACACATCCGACACATCGGTATCGTCGGCAAATACGGTGCCGTGCGCGTTGATGACACCATCGCCCGCCTGATCGCCGCCCTCACCGCACGTGGCCTCACCTACACCCTCGACCGCGACACCGCCCCGCCGCAATACCAAAACGACCCTGCCGCCCTGCCCATTGCCGCCTGGGGCGACGTGGACCTCTGCATCGTCGTCGGCGGTGACGGCACCTTCCTCTACGCCGGACGTGCCCTTATCGCGCGGCAAATCCCGCTTATCGGCATCCACACCGGCCGCCTCGGCTTCCTCACCGACCTCACCCTCGCCGATATCGACAGCGGACTCGATCACATCCTCTCCGGCGCCTACCACCGCGAAGAGCGCCACACCCTGCACGTCACCGTGGACACCCGTGACGGCAGTTACGACCACACCGCCATCAACGACGCCGTCATCCACAGCAGCAAAGCGCGCATGATCGAACTCGACGTGTACACCCATGCACGCCACCTCAGCCACTACCGCGCCGACGGCCTCATCATCGCCACCCCGACCGGCTCGACCGCCTACGCCCTGGCTGCCGGCGGCCCCATCATCGAACCCAACCTGCCGGTCAGCCTGGTCGTCCCCATCTGCCCGCACACCCTTACCCAGCGCCCCGTCGTCATAGACGCCGCCAGCCCCATCACCATCACCCCCTGCGGCAGCGGCGCCCACCTCAGCATCGACGGCCAACAACAGCACCGCCTGCACCCCAAAGACCGCATCACCATCCGGGCCGGCATCCCCCTGCCCGTGCTGCACCCCGCCGACTACCACTTCCAGGACCGCTTGCGCGCCAAACTGAACTGGGGCGTCGCCCCCGAAGACAGCCAGCCCAAATAACACCAAGCGGGATAACCACGCGCCTACCCACCCCAGACCCCCATGCTCGAACAACTCACCATCGACCAAATCGCCATCATCGCCCACAGCGACATCCGCTTCCGCCCCGGCTACAACGTCCTCACCGGCGAAACCGGCGCGGGCAAAAGCATCCTCATTGACGCCCTCGGTCTCGTCCTCGGCGAGCGTGCCGACGCCAGCCACATCCGCCATGGCGCAGAACGCGCGACCGTCAGCGCCACCTTTACCCACCTCAGCCCCGCCATCTGCCAACCCCTGGCAGAAGATGCCTTAGACGACCCCGACAACCCCGGACAAATCCACATCCGCCGCAGCCTGCGTGACGGCGGCAGCAAAGCCTGGGCAAACGACCAGAACATTACCGGCGCCAAACTCAAAACCCTCGCTGCCACACTCGTCAACATCCACGGCCAGCACAGCAACCAGGCGCTGCTCAAAAATGACGAACAGCGCCGCCGCCTCGACCGCTACGGCGGACATCACGACCAGCTCGCCGCCTGCGCCGAAGCCTACCGCCACTGGCAGGCCCTTGAAAAACAACAACAGGACTGGCAACAAAACCGCGCCGCACAAGAAGAACGCCTGGCCCTGCTCGCCTACCAGCTTGAAGAAATCGAGAACATCGCGCCGCAGCCGGACGAATTCAGCACCCTAGCCGAGCGGCAAAGCCTGCTTGCCGCTGCCGACGAAATCCTCGGCAAAGGCGGCCAACTCAGCGCCCAACTGAGCGAAAGCGACCACAACCTGAAAACCGCCCTGCGCCAGGCCCTGCGCGAAGCCAACCACCTCGCCACCACCAGCCACACCTTCCAGGAAACCGCCGAACTGCTCGAGCAGGCCGTCGTTTACCTCGACGAAGCCAGCGACGCCCTCAACAAACAACTGAACAAAATCGAACACGACCCCGAAGCCCTGGCCGCCGTCGAAGAACGCATGAGCGCCCTGCACAGCCTCGCGCGCAAACACCACTGCGACCCCGCCGACCTGCCTGCGCACTGGCAAAAACTCGCCGACGAACACGCGGCACTGGCCGCAGAAAACGAAGATGGCAGCCAACTCGCTGCCGCCTGCCACGCCGCCGAAACCGCCTACCACGAACGCGCCGCCGCCCTCAGTGCCGCGCGCCAGCAGGC
Organism: Cardiobacterium sp. Marseille-Q4385; assembly: GCF_916618745.1. Taxonomy (GTDB): domain Bacteria; phylum Pseudomonadota; class Gammaproteobacteria; order Cardiobacteriales; family Cardiobacteriaceae; genus Cardiobacterium. The sequence goes on along the minus strand of NZ_OU745373.1, from coordinate 1,167,253 downwards.
CGCGCCCAAACTCGCGCACGAAGTCGAACACTGGATCCGCCAGCTCGGCATGAACAAAGCCACCTTTACCATCGACATCGCCCCTGCCGCGCGCCCGGCCACGCATGGCACGGACGACATCACCTACACCCTCTGCGCCAACCCCGGCCAGACCCTGCAACCGCTAGCGAAAGTCGCCTCAGGCGGCGAACTCTCGCGCGTCAGCCTCGCCATCGAAGTTGCCTGCCTTGACGAAGCCCCAACCCCGACCGTCATCTTCGACGAAATCGACAGCGGCATCGGCGGTGAAGTCGCTGACACCATCGGCCGCCTGCTGCACACCCTGGGGCAAAGCCGGCAAGTGCTGTGCATCACCCACCTGCCGCAAGTCGCCGCCTACGCGGACGCGCATTACCGTATCGAAAAAACCAGCGACGACAAAGAAACCCAAACCCGCGTTACCGCGCTAGATGACGACGCGCGCATCATCGAAATCGCGCGGATGCTGGGCAGCGCCGACAGCGACACCAGCCGCGAACACGCGCGCAGCATGCTGGCGCGCAAAAGCGCCGGAACCGAACAGGACTAAAATCACCCGCCTAACCGCTCACGACCCATGCAAACCCCAATCGCCCCCGCCGCCCCGCTCCTGCCGCACGGCGGCCACATGGTGCTCATCGACCGCGTCCTCGCTTACGACGTGCACCACATCATCACCGAAACCGACGTCACGCACGACAACATCTTTGCCGAAGACGGCCATCTGCCCGTGTGGGCCTATCTTGAAATCATGGCGCAGGCCATTGGTGCCCTGGCGGGTGCGCTGGCTCTGGATGCGGGCGAACCCGTGCGTCTCGGCTACCTGCTCGGCACGCGCAAGCTAACCTTGCACCAGGGCGCACTGCCGCTGCCCGCCATCCTGCGTGTTGAGGCGCAAGAATCCACGCGCGACAGCACCGGCTTCGGCGTTTTCGATAGCCGTCTCTATCACGGTGACACCCTGCTGGCCGAAGCGGCGCTGAACGTCTATGTCCCGCCGGACGGACAACCGGGCGGTAATCTGTAACGCCGCGCCAGGCGGGATAAGCACGGGGGTTGGGCAGGGCGGTCGTTAAACAGGGCAACGGCGCGATTTAGAAGGTGTCGAGGTGCAGACGGCCTTCTTTCGTCAGGCGGTCGCAGGTTTTCTCGCCGAGCAGTTGGCGCAGGGTGTCCATCGTTCCCGTACCGATTTTGTCTGCGCTACCGCAGATGTAGATGACGGCACCGACTTCCAGTTGACTGAGTAGGCGCTCTTGTTGGGTTTCCAAGATGTGCTGCGCGTATTGCGGCGGGTTGCCCTGGCTGTAAGTGCGGTCAAGCCAGGCGAGGATGCCGTCTTCGCGCTGTTTTTCGAGGCAGGAGGCGTAGATGCGGTCGTGTTCGGGGTGGCGTTCGCCGTAGATGAGCCAGTGTTTGAGGCCGTTTGCGCGTGCGGGGTAGCGGGCTTCCATACGGGTGAGGATGCCGAGAATACCGGCAAGGCCGCTGCCGCTGGCGATGAGGATGAGCGAGCGGGGAGCGGCGGGCAGGTCGGCGGGGTGGTGGGTGAGGGCGCGGATGCGCAGGGTATCGCCTGTGCTGAGGGTTTGTGTGAGGTAGGCCGAGCCGGGGCCGGGGGTGCCGTCGCGGTGGGTTTGCAGGCGGACGATGAGGTCGAGGCCGCGACTGCCGTCCGGCGCAATGGCGGCGACGCTGTATTGGCGGCGGATTTCTTGTTCGTTTGTTTGCGGGATGGTGACTTCTATCAGTGCGGTGTCGGCGGGGATGGCCGAGCAGTCGAGGCGCAGGTGGTAGATAGGTTGGGCACTTTCGGGGTTGAGCAGGGTACGCGCGCCGAGGGTGGCGTGGTGCGCGGGTGTCTGGACGGGAGCGGTGATGGTGAGGTCGTGCGCGGCGGCGAGTTGTTGTTGCCAGTAGCTGATGGTTTGCGGGTCGAGGTTGTCCACGGTGGCGAGGGGGCTCGCGGCGGCGGCGCCGAGGCGTTTGAGTTCGCGGTCAAGGGTATGGCCGTAGGCGCAGTAGTGCGGGTAGCGTTTGTCGCCAAGTGCCAGCAGGTGGTAGCGGGTGTCGGCAAGCGGTGTACTGTGTTTGCGCAGGGAGCGGGTGAAGCGCACGGCGTTGTCGGGCGCATCGCCTTCGCCGGTGGTGCTGGCGATGAGGATGAGGGTTTTGTGGTCGAGGGCTTTCACGGGGTGGTGCGCGTGCCAGGCGTCGAGGCTCTGCGCGGTCACGCCGAGTTGCGGCGCCAAGGTGCGGGCGAGGGTTTCGGCCTGACCGCCCTGGCTGGCGTAGAGCAGGAGCAGCGGGCTGTTGTCGTCGCTTGTGCGCTGCGGGCGGCGGCTCCACAGCCAGATGAGCCAGGCAAGGCTTTGCGCGGCGATGAGGAGGTAGGCGAGGGTTGGATTCATGCGGGCGTCTCGGTTGGGCGTGGTTTGTTTTTTGGCGGGCGGGGCCGGCCTGTTCCGGAAATCAAGCCGGGAAGGCGGCGCGCCGACACCCGGATGGATTTCCGGGATGGGTCAGTAGTGGATGCTGAGGAAGATGATGATGAGCGGGATGCTGATGCCGGTGGTCGTCCACAGCCAGGTGCTGCTGCGCTGTTTGCGGTAGTAAACGAGCAGCGCCAGGCCGCTGATGGCGACAAGGATGGTGAGGATGGCGAAGCTGTCCATGAAGAGGTGCCAGATGCGCGGGGCGTGGCGGCCTTTGTGCAGGTTGTTGAGCAGGCTGATGATGCCGTTTTTGCGCCCGCTGTATTCGACGCTGCGGGTTTCACTGTCAATGGTGATGCTGGCTTCGCTGCCGGGGGCGCTGGTTTCGAGGATGAGCTGCGGCGGTTCGGCTTTCAGGGTGTAGGTGTGCATGGGGTAGGGGCTGCGTTCGGCCAGCCAGGCGGTGAGTTTGGGGCTGAGGGCGGGGGTGGGCGCGTTTTCGTCGTCGCTGAGTGCGGGCAGGGGGAGGTCGTCCGGCAGGTTGGCCTGCCATTGGGTTTCGATGGGGTCGCGCTCGAACCAGGCACCGTGGTTGAGCATGAAGCCGGTGGCGGCGAAGAAGGTCAGCGCAGTGAGGATGTAGGCACCGAGGGTCCAGTGGATGATGCGTATCCAGCGCCAGAAGGTTTGGTTCATGGGGGCTCCTTGTGGTTTGGGTGATTGCCTTCAGGTGGGGCCGCGATGCGGTTTTTCAGTACTGGCTTTCGTGCTGGCGGCGCAGGTAGGCGGTTTCTGTCGGCAGGGTAATCTGGATGCGCAAACCGGGTTTGTTGTCGTGCAGGGTCAGGCTGCCGTTGTGCAGGGCGACGATGGCGCTGACCAGCGACAGGCCGAGGCCGTTACCGGGGGTGCTGCGCGCGCTGTCGAGGCGGACGAAGCGTTTCAGCACGTCGTCGCGTTTGTCCGGCGGGATGCCTTTGCCGTTGTCGGCGACGTTGATCAGGATGTTGTCGCCGCGTTTTTCGGCGCTGAGGCGGATGTTGCCGCCGCTCGGCGTGTATTTGACGGCATTGTCGAGCAGGTTGGTGATGGCTTGCGCGATGAGTTGGCGGTTGCCCATGATGTCGAGGCCGGGTTCGATGCTGGCGGCGAAGGTGTGTTCGCCGTCTTCGCTCAAGACGTCGTAGAGTTCGGCAAGGTCTTCGCAGATGTCGCTCAGGCTGGTGTGGGTGAAGTCGTCTTTGGCGCGGCTTTCGACTTGCGCGATGCTGAGGAGGGCGTTGAAGGTTTTGAGCAGGTTTTCGGCGTCTTCGACGGAGTCGGCGATGACGTCGCGCAGGGTTTTGTTGTCGCTGTTGCGGTCGAGTAGTGCCACTTCCATGCGGTTGCGCAGGCGGTTCAGCGGGCTTCTGAGGTCGTGGGCGATGTTGTTTGTCACTTGCCGCTGGCTGGTGATGAGGGCTTCGATGCGATCGAGCATGTGGTTCAGGTCATCGGCGAGCTGGTTCATTTCGTCGGCATCGTTGGCACGGATGGGGACGCGTTCGGCGAAGTCGCCGTCCACGATACGCCGCGCGGTGCGCGAGATGCGCGAGATGCTGTGGATGATGGTGTAGCCGATGAGGAAGGCGCCGATGAAGGCGATCAGGATGAGGAAGCCGGTGACGTAGATGGTGTTATCGAGCATCCGCCGCAGCATTTTCCGCTCGTTTGTGGTGTCGTAGGCAGTGATGAGGGTGTAGCGGTTGTCGGCGGTGTTGACGACGACAACGCGCATGACGAGGTTGATGCGCATGCTGCTGCCGACGCTGTTGTCGGCATCGGCAGTATTGATGCGGCAGAGGTCGGCGACGCTGCTGTCGAGGATGATGAGGTCGGCGACGTTGCTGTCCACGCTGGTGGATACGCCGTCGCTCGGTGCGCTGATGGGGCTGTTGGTCGCAAAACCGTTGGTGAAGGGGTTGTTGTCGCTGTAGCCGCTGACGCTGTTCGTGCCGCTGCTACGGGCGGTGACGCAGAAGGTGATGTTCGGGTCGCCGGGGACGCGTTCGATGATGCCGAGCACCGGGGTGTAGAGGCCGATGCTGGTGCGTTCTTCGAAGCGGCGGCGCAGGCTGGTGGTTTCGGCGAGGAGGCGGGAGTCGATTTGTTCGCGGATTTCTTTTTCGGCGCTGCGGTAGAGGGTGTACATCGAGATGCCGGTGACGAAGCTCGATGCCAGGGTAAAGAGCAGGGAAAATTTGAAGGCGGTGGTGCGCACCGCCTTCCCCCAATCGCGCAGGCGCTTAGTTATAGCCGCTTGGGTCATAGAGGCTGTATCCTGCGCCACGCTCGGTGTGAATTAGAGGGGGTTCGAAGTCTTTGTCGATTTTGCTGCGCAGGCGCGAGATGTGGACGTCGATGACGTTGGTCTGCGGGTCGAAATGGTATTCCCAGACTTTTTCGAGCAGCATGGTGCGGGTGACGACCTGGCCGGCGTTGCTCATCAGGTATTCGAGCAGGCGGAATTCGCGCGGTTGCAGGTTGATTTTTTTACCGCCACGGGTGACTTTGCGTTTTAAGCGGTCAAGTTGCAGATCTGCGACTTCCAGCATCATCTGATCCTGGATTTCGCCGCCGCGGCGGCGGGTCAGCGCACGCACGCGGGCGAGCAGTTCGGAGAAGGCGTAGGGCTTGACGAGGTAGTCGTCGCCGCCGGCGGCGAGCCCTTCGACGCGGTCATCCACTTCGCCGAGCGCCGAGAGGATAAGGACGGGGGTGCTCATGCCTTCCTTGCGCAGTTGAGCGATCACGGAGAGGCCGTCCATTTCGGGCAGCATGCGGTCCACGATAAGGATGTCGTACTGGCCGCTTTGCGCCATGGCAAGCCCTTCGCTGCCGGTATGTGCGGCATCGACGACGTAGCCGCTTTCGCTGAGTCCTTTGGTGATGTAGGCGGCGACGTCTTTGTCGTCTTCGATGATCAAAACGTGCATGAGTTGCTCCTTATTTTTCTTTAATCGACCGTTTCGGCTGATGTAAGGTGGGGTTGGCCAAAATGCGCGACCTATCTTAAAGCAAGCAGAGGTATTGATGAATAAAACATTGGTTATGTTGGCTTTGGCGTTTACCATCCCGACAGGTTTTGCCGACCCCGCCCCCGACTTCACCGCTCTGGTCGCAAAGACCAAGGATGCGGTGGTCAGCATCGAGGTGGAAAGCCGCGTCAAGGAGCCGACGACGTTTAATGGCCTGCCGCCAGAGGTGTTTGAAGACTTCTTTGGCCTGCCCGCCCCGTTCGGTGCCTTACCCTTTGAGCAGGATGCACCCAGGGAGCGAGTGCTGGAAGGGCAGGGCTCCGGCTTCATCATCGATAGCGACGGCTACATCCTCACTAATGCGCACGTTGTCGAAGGGGCGGACAAGGTGCGCGTGCAGCTCAATAACAACAAGGAATACAGCGCCGAAGTCATCGGCCTCGACAAACGCACCGACATCGCGCTGGTGAAAATCCAGGGTGAACACCTGCCCGTCGCCAAACTCGGTGATTCTGATCAGGTACAGGTCGGCGACTGGGTGCTGGCCATCGGCTCGCCCTTCGGCTTCACCCACACCGCGACGAAGGGCATTGTCAGCGCAGTCGCCCGCAACCTGCCGCGCGGCGATTATGTACCGTTCATCCAGACCGATGCGGCGGTCAACCCCGGCAATTCCGGCGGCCCGCTCTTTAATAGTAAAGGCGAAGTTATCGCCATCAACTCGCAGATTTACAGCCGCAGCGGCGCCTTCAACGGCCTCGCTTTCTCCATCCCCATCAACATGGCGAAAAACATCGCCGACCAGTTGAAAGACAAGGGCGAAGTGGTGCGCGGCTGGCTCGGCGTGCTGATTCAGGGGCTGGATCAAACCCTGGCCGAATCCTTCGGCATGGACAGCCCGCATGGCGCACTCGTTGCCGAAGTCATGGAAAACTCGCCAGCCGCCAAAGCGGGCATCGAAAACGGCGACGTCATCATCGAATTTAACGGCAAACCCGTGCAGAAATCTGCCGACCTGCCGGCGCTGGTCGCTACCGCACCGATTGGCAACAAGGTTGATGTCAAACTGCTGCGCGACGGTAAAGAAATCATCGTCAAAGTCGAAATCGGCAACCTCAATGACGCAGGTGACGACATACTTGGTGCGGGTAAAGCAACGACGCAGGCGGTGCGCGGCCTGAGCCTGAGCGCACTCGATGAAGAAAGCCGCGAGGCCTTGAAATACAAAGGTAAAGGCGTGCGCATCAGCGGCGTGAAAAGCGGTTCGGCGGCGGAACGCTCTGGTCTGCGCGAGAACGACATCCTCGTCGCAGTCGGCGGAAAGCGCGTTGAAGACGTGAAAACGGCGCGCAGCCTGCTGGAAAAAGCCAACAGCAAGCGTCCGGTACCGCTGCTCATCTCCCGTAATGGGCAAAACCTCTATCTCGCGCTGCAACCATAACCGCCTGGCGCAACAAAAAAGGGCTGCATCGCAGCCCTTTTTTCATGACCCTGCTTTCTTCCCGGAGTTTTTATGGAAATCGAAACCCCCCCCTTCCCGCCGCTACTGCCGCCGCAGGCGACCGTGATGATGAGCGGCAGTTTCCCGCCGCCGGCGGAAAAGCGCAGCATGGCATTCCACTATCCCAACTACCAGAACGATATGTGGCGCGTCTATGGCAGCCTCTTCTTTGACGACCCCGCTTATTTCGAAGTGGTCGGGGAAAAACGCTTTGATGCCGGGCGTATCCGTGCCTTCCTCGTCGCACGCGGCATCGCCATCTGCCCCAGTGTGCGCCGCGCCATCCGCGAGAAGGGCAATGCCGCCGATGCCCACCTGCGCATCGTCGAGACCCTGGTTCTGCCCGCCGTGCTGGCAGATCTGCCGCAGTTGCGCCATATCTTCACCACCGGCGGCAAGGCGACCGACGTCCTGCTCGGCTTTGTCCCCGGCGGGAAAGCGGCGCTGAAAACCGGGCAGAGCCTGACTTTCCAGCTGGACGGGCGGACGCTGGAATTGACCCGCCTCCCTTCCACCTCTCGCGCCTATCCGCTCAAACTCGCGGAGAAAATCGCCGCTTACCGCCGCTATTTCCAGCACTGCGGTTTGTTATAGCGACTTCATTACTGGGGGGGCACCGGGCCCGCCAAGCGGCGCAAATGCTGGGCCCGCCAAGCGGCGCAAATGCTGGACCCGTCAAGCGGCGTAAATGCTGGGCCCGTTAAGCGGCGCAAATGCTGGGTCCGTCAAGCGGCGCAAATGCTGGGTCCGTCAAGCGGCGCAAATGCTGGGTCCGTCAAGCGGCGCAAATGCTGGGTCCGCCAAGCGACGCAAATGCTGGGCCCGCCAGGCGGCGTAAATTCTGGGCCCGTCAAGCGGCGTAAATGCTGGGCCCGTTAAGCGGCGTATTTGCCCGCTTGGCGGCACTACGGTTTGTCATGAAGCGCAATCGGGGCGGGTCACATCCACGCATTCCGTTACCTGATGCTGCGAAAAGGCGGCAAAGAGGCGCGCCAGGCCGTTCTCTTCTTCCAGCAGGGCGACTTCGGCGGGATAGAGCGGCAGTAGCGCAAGGAACGTTACCTCCCCGCCATCGGGCAGGGTCAGGTGCAGGAAATCCTGCGGCAGGCTGACCAGCGGCGGATAGAGGAAAAAACCGCCGAACGGCGTGCCGGGCAAGGTCTCTTTCCGGTCTCGATCGAGCGCGATAATCCTGCCCCGCCCCGGCGCGAAGCTGGGGGGAACCGGCATTTGCGCGATGATTTGCAGCCATTGCAGCGGCCAGGCGGCAGCAGGGTCGTCCGCCTGAATATTCCACTGTGGTGGCAGCAGCAGCACCAGTTCCGTCCGCGCCGCCGCTTCTTCTTGCCCCGCTTGCGCCGGATCGCCCATGCCGCTGGTGATGAGCACCTGAAACGGCCGCGTTTCATTCGCCGCGAGGTGGTGGATGTGTATCCGCTTCAGTTCGTCGTCTTCGGCCATATGGCGCAGCACGCCGTCGGTTTCCCCCAGTGTGCGGACGATATGCGCCTCGACCGCCGCGTCATAAGCGCCGAAATCCTGCTGCGCGATGCCGAGCAGATCGCCGAAGGCGTCCAGATCCTCCCCCGTTTGTGCCAGGAAGGATTCGATATCCAGCGGGGTGTCATCGCTCATATCAACGGCAATATCTTCCAGACACTCTTCAAAGGTATCGAACATCAGCAGCAGCGGCGCCATATCGTCCGGCGTCGGTTCGCCCATCACGGCGACTATCTGGCCCTGCACGCCGTCGGGCGCCGGGATGAAATCCAGGCAGTAGAAATCGTTGTTCGTATTCTGGAAGACCGGCAGGCGTGCCGCATCAAACAGCACCTCGCGCACCGCTGCGCCGTCCTCAAAATCGGGCAGGCGGAACGCCGCCCAGTCCGCGCCGAAGGCCTGCTCGATATGCGCCAGCAGGCGCGCCTGCACCTGTGGGATTTCCGTCAACGGCAACAGGCGGTACGGCACGGCGTTGAGCACTTCGCTCTCCTGCCCGTTCATGACCTGGTACAGCTCACGCAGGGCGGGAGGCAGGGTGATGCCGTGCGCCGCTTCAAATGCGGCCAGCGCAGCGGCATCGGCGGGCGGATAGGCGTAGCCGGCAGCGTCCTGTTCCTGTAACACGTGCAAAAAGCGTTCGACGGCATGATTCATGGCGATTCCTCATTAAAGATAAAAAACACGCATCACCGCCGCCAGGGATGGGCGGGATGCCGGGATAGCGCGGACGTTCATTCGCCGCGCATGAAGTATTTGCCGATCTCGTCGGTCGAAAGCTGGATCCAGGTCGGGCGGCCGTGGTTGCATTGCCCGCTGGCCGGGGTGTTTTCGATGTCGCGCAGCAGCTGGTTCATTTCGTCGAGATTGAGGGCGTCGTGGGCGCGCACGGCTTTGTGGCAGGAGAGGCGCGAGAGGATCTGGTCTTCGAGACGGGCGATGGCGGTGCTCGCCGGGTACTCGCCCAGTTCATGCAGCAGTTCGCCGACGATTTCCGGCGCGGGCGCGTGTTTGAGCAGGGCGGGAACGGTGGTGATGTGGATACGGCTTTCGTCCGCACTTGCCGCCAGGGTGTAGCCGAGGCGGGCGAGCCAGTCATGGTGCCGCGCAAGGGTATCGAGGATCGCCGGAGTGGCGGCGAGGCTTTGCGGGATGAGCAGGTGCTGGGTTTGCGGGTTTTGTGCGCGCAGTTGTTGTTTCAGGCGTTCATAGAGGATGCGTTCGTGCGCGGCGTGCATATCGACGATGACGAGGCCGTGCGCGTTCTGCGCGAGGATGAAGATGTTGTGAATTTGGCCGAGGGCGTAGCCGAGCGGGTGTTCCTGCGCCTGTTCTGCGGCGGCGGGAAGGACGGGGCTGGGCGTGATGCCGTCTGCCGGCGGCGTATAGGCGGAGGCGGGCGGTGGTGGGGCGGGAATGTGTTGCGCCCATTGGTAGTAAGCGGTGCTTTCGGCGACGGCGCTGCGGCCGGGGCGGCGTTCGCTGCCCGCGAGGTAGAGCGGGGTTTGCCGTGGACGCGGCGCGCTGTCGTCCGCGCTGCTGCGGACAGGCGGAGCGGCGGGCGGAGTGGCGGGCGGCGGCGTGGGTGCATTGGCGGGGATGTTGCCGCGCAGGGCGTGGTTGAGGCTGCTGTAAATGAAGTCGTGGGTGAGGCGGCTTTCGCGGAAGCGGACTTCATGTTTGGCGGGGTGGGCGTTGACGTCGATGAGTTCGGGGTTGATGTCGAGGTAGAGGACGTAGATGGGGTGGCGGCCGTGGTAGGTCATGTCCTGGTAGGCCTGACGGATGGCGTGAGCGATGATTTTGTCGCGGATGATGCGGCCGTTGATGTAGAAGTATTGTTGGTCAGGCTGGGTGTGGGTGCAGGTGGGCAGGCCGACGCGGCCATAGAGGTGCATGTCGGCGGCGCAGGCGTCAATCGCGACGGCCTGTTCGAGCAGTTCGTCGCCAAGCACGCTCTGGATGCGCGTGGTGAGGTCGTCGCCGCCGTAGTCGCCGAGGGTTTTGCCGTGGTTTTTCAGGTGGATGCGGATGCCCGTATGGCTGAGGGCGAGGCTCTGCACGAGTTGCTGGATGTGGGCACGCTCGGTGCGCTCGCTTTTGAGGAATTTTTTCCGCGCCGGGGTGTTGTAGAAAAGGTCGCGGATTTCGATGGTGGTGCCGGGCGGGTGTGCGGCGGGGCTGACGGTGAGCCCCAGATGCGGACTGATGCGCCAGGCTTGTTCTTGTCCTTCGGCACGGCTGGTCAGGGTGGTTTTGGAGACGGAGGCAATACTCGGCAGGGCTTCGCCACGAAAGCCGAGGGTGGTGATGTGTTCGAGGTCGTCGATGTTCTGGATTTTGCTGGTGGCGTGGGTGGCGAAGGCGAGGACGAGATCGTCGGGATGGATGCCGCAGCCGTTGTCGCGGACGCGGATGAGTTTGCCGCCACCGTCTTCGATGTCGATGTCGATGTCGGTCGCTCCGGCGTCGATGGCGTTTTCGATGATTTCTTTGACCACGGAAGCAGGGCGTTCGATAACTTCACCGGCGGCGATCTGGTTGATGAGGCTGTTGGGCAGTTGCTGGATGCGGGGCATGGGGGTGAGTGATATAAAAACGAGTTATTGGTATGGGCGCGTGTTCACCACAATTTCATTCTTTTTTTCTCTATGACGACTTTGCTGTTTTTAACGTTAACGTCGTATATGGATTGAGGATTTACGATATGGCCCAAATACAGCAGCGGTTTTTTCTCCCGCAGTTCAAAATCCAGGCTGCCAATCATGGTCAGTGCGTATTTGTCCGCCTCGATATTCTGTCCGTCTTTGCGCAGTTGTTTCAGATCAAAGCGCCGCAGATACAGTTTACCGTTGCGGTCATCCACATCACTACTAAAGGTCGCTTGTGCCTGTATGTGCTCGGTGTGTTCGGCATTGGTAAATTCGTAGGCGGTTTCGATGATGATTTCGTTATTTTCAATACGAATGTTGGGATGAGAGAGTTTGATGGTGCCGATCGAGAATACGGACTCTTTCACTTCCAGCGGGAATTGGGCCTTGATAGCGGTTATGACGGTTTCATCTGGAATTTCGATTTCATTTTGACTGTATAGATAGGCGCCAATAGCGGTGGCAATAACAAGGATGCCCAAGATGATAAAGGTCAGGATTTTTTTCATGCATGTTCTCCGTATGAGTGAAGGCCAATCTGTCGCGCCCGCCGGATGCGGGTAAGTGGTTAACGGCGCCGCTCGCCTTGGGCGCCGTGGATGATGTCGAGGATGGTCACGCTGTGGCGGATTTCGTCAATGTCGTAGTAGATGATGTAGGGGTAGGGCAGGCAGCAGGCGTGCGCTGTGCTGCCGGATAATTGGGTGAACATGCGCGGCATGAAGGCGATGTAGTCATCGATGATTCTTTCGATATCGGCGATGACTCTGTCCGCGACCCACGGCACACCACGCTCTTCTTTCAGGTATGCAGCGATGGTTTGCAAGGCGTGGATAGCCGCTTTATTCCATCGTATGCGGTACATTGCGCAGGCTCTCACGTAGCAAGCGGATTTCTTCTTTTGCTTCTTCGTAGCTGATAACGGGCGTTTGCCGCGCTTTGGCAAGGCGTTCTTCAACATAAGCATCCCAGGCTTCGAGTTCTTCCCGACTGTCGAAGACCAAGCCGTAGCGGTTGGTGTAGGTGTTGTCCGTCATGATTTTCTCCTGGTTGTGGCATGGCTGAACGGTGCCGCGTCTGCTGGTTTCAGGCAGGAGGGACAAGGCCCACCTGCCTGCGCTCGTGTGCTACTCGGAAAGCAGCGACAGGTCGGCGATTTTGTCGAAGCCGCGTTGCAGGGTGGTGAGCAGCGTCAGGCGGTTTTGTTGCAGTGCCGGGTCGTCGCTCATCACCATCACGTCGGTAAAGAAGGCATCCAGCGGTGCGCCGAGGGTCGCGAGTGGTTCCAGGGCGGCGCGGTAGTCGCTGGCGGCGAGGGCTTGTTCGAAGGCGGGCTGTTTGTCTTGCCACGCTTGCCACAGCGCCTGTTCGGCAGGCTCTTGCAGCAGGGCAGTTTGCACTGCGCCGTCGCGTTCGCCGTTCTTTTTCAGGATGTTGCGGATGCGTTTGGCACTCGCCAGCAGGTTTTTCACGTTGTCGCCCGCAGCGAAGGTGTCAAGCGCGCGGATGCGGCGGTCGTTATCAACGAGGTCGTCGATGTTGAGCGCCAGCACGGCCTGCACAGTTTCGCTGCGGATGCCCTGTTCGCGGTAGTAGCTGTCGAGGCGTTCGCGGATGTAGTCGCGCACGGCGGCGGTGTGTTTGTCTGCGGCGAGGGCAGTGGGGTAGGTGGCGGCGCTGGCGGCGAGAGCGCGATCCAGCGGCAGGTTCAGGTTGTTTTCGTTAATGAGGCGGATGAGGCTGATGGCCATGCGGCGCAGGGCGTAGGGGTCTTTGCTGCCGGTCGGTTTGGCGCCGATGGCGAAGCCGCCGACGAGGGTGTCGAGTTTTTCGGCGAGCGCCAGTGTCAGTCCTGTCGGGCTTTGCGGCAGTTCGCCGCCCGCGCCGCGCGGGTAGTATTGTTCGTCGATGGCGGCGGCGATGTCGGCAGGCAGGCCTTCGGCAGCGGCGTAGTAGCGCCCCATGATGCCTTGCAGTTCGGGGAATTCCATCACCATTTCGCTGAGGAGGTCGCTTTTCGAGAGGCGGGCAGCGGTCGCCGCGTGTTCGGCGTCCGCTCCGGTTACAGCGGCGAGTTCGCGCGCCAGCGTTTCGAGGCGGCGGGTTTTGTCGGCGAGTGAACCGAGTTTGTCCTGGTAGGTGACGGCTTCGAGGCGCGGCAGGTAGTCGGCCAGGCGGTGTTTGAGGTCTTGCTGCCAGAAGAATTCGGCGTCGGCGAAGCGCGGGCGGATGACTTTTTCGTTGCCTTTGCGCACGGTGGCGGGGTCTTGGCTTTCGAGGTTGGCGATGGCGATGAAGTGCGGCTGGATTTTGCCGCAGGCACCGACGACGGCGCAGGTTTTCTGGTTGTCCTGCATGGTGGTGATGAGGACTTCTTGCGGGACGGCGAGGTAGCGTTCGTCAAAGCTGCCGCTGATGGCGACCGGCCATTCGGTGAGGCTGGCGTTCTCTATCAGCAGGGCTTCGGGCAGGATGGCGCTTCCGCCGAGCGCGGCGGCTTCTTTTTCGACCTGCTCGCGGATGCGCGCCATGCGTTCAGCGTGGCTGGCGATGACGTGCGCGGCGCGCAGGTCGGCTTCGTAGCTCGCGGCGCTCTGGATGCTGACGGGTTCGGGGTGGTGGACGCGGTGGCCGAGGGTATCGCGGCCGGCACGGACGCCGAAGTAGTCAAGCGGCAGGATGCGTTCGTCAGCGAGAGCCACGAGGGTCAGCACGGGGCGGACGAAGCTTTGTTCGTTGTCGCCCCAGCGCATTCTTTTGGCGATGGGCAGGTTGTCGCAGACGTGGCGGAAGAGTTCGGGTAGCAGGGTTTCCAGCGTTTGTCCCGCCTGTTCGCCGTGGTAGGTCAGCCAGGCGCCTTTGGGGGTTTCTTCGATGCCGAGGTCGCTTGCTTCGACGCCGCAGCTTGCCGCGAAGCCGAGCGCGGCTTTTGTCCAGTTGCCGTCTTTATCTTTGGCGGCAGCCAGCGACGGGCCTTTGCGCTCGATTTTCTGGTCGGGCTGTTTTTCCGCGAGCTCGTGGATGCGCCAGGCGAGGCGGCGCGGGGTGGCGAAGGTGTCGATGTCGCCGTAGGCGAGGGCGGCGTCGCTGAGGGCTTGGGCCCACAGGTCGCGTCCGGCGGCGGCGAGGGCGGTAACGGCTTTGGTCGGCAGTTCTTCGACGCCGATTTCAATCAGCAGGGTGGTGGTCATGCGGCGGCTCCTTGGTTGCGGCAGAGTGGGAAGCCGAGGGCTTCGCGTTCTTTGTAATAGGCTTCGGCGGCGGCTTTGGATAGCGCGCGCACACGCAGGATGTAGCGCTGGCGTTCGGTGACGGAGATGGCGCGGCGCGCGTCAAGCAGGTTGAAGGTGTGCGAGGCTTTCAGCGCCTGTTCGTAGGCAGGCAGCGGCAGGCCCAGTTCGGCGAGTTTGTGTGCCATTTTTTCGGCAGCGTCGAATTGGGCGAGCAGGTCGGCCACGTCGGCGTGTTCGAAGTTGTAGGCGGATTGTTCGCGTTCGTTTTGCTGGTACACGTCGCCGTAGTGCACGATGCCTTGCGGGGTTTCGGTCCAGACGAGGTCATAGACGCTGTCCACGTCTTGCAGGTACATGGCGATGCGTTCGAGGCCGTAGGTGAGTTCGCCCATCACCGGTTTGCATTCGAGGCCGCCCGCCTGCTGGAAGTAGGTGAATTGCGAGATTTCCATGCCGTTCACCCATACTTCCCAGCCGAGGCCCCAGGCGCCGAGGGTCGGCGATTCCCAGTTGTCTTCGACGAAACGCATGTCGTGGATGGCGGGGTCGATGCCGATGGCGCGCATGGAAGCGAGGTAGAGGTCCTGGAAGCGCGGCGGCGAGGGTTTCATCACGACCTGGAACTGGTAGTAGCGTTGCAGGCGGTTGGGGTTGTCGCCGTAGCGGCCGTCGGTGGGGCGGCGCGAGGGCTGGACGTAGGCGGCATTCCACGGTTCCGGGCCGACGGCGCGCAGGAAGGTGGCGGTGTGGAAGGTGCCCGCACCGACTTCCATGTCGTAGGGTTGGAGGAGGACGCAGCCCTGCTCCGCCCAAAAGCGTTGCAGGGTGAGGATCATGTTTTGGAAGTTGAGTGCTTCGGCCATGTGTGTTTCCGGTGGTCAAAAATGAGGGGGTATTGTAATACCAATCCCGGCAATCACGCGGGGCAGGCGGCAGCGCCGCTGAGGCGCGCCGATACCGCCAAAGGATGTACCGGGACGGGGCTTGGCAGATGAGAAAATGCCGTCAAGCGGCGTAAATATTGGATTTCGTCGAGACGTTGCCTGCAACGTCTCAAAAGGACAAAAAACGCGCCGCTTTCCCGCTTGGCGGTTTTTCTCCCAAAACGCAAAAGCAGACTACGCCTGCTGGCTCGCCAAGTGTCTCCGTCACGCTCCATCTTTCAGGAAGGCCTCGTCGCTGAGGATGCGCAGCGGCGCGATGTCGCTGTCGCCGGTGATGATGCGTGTCGGGTCGCTTCTGAGGCAGCAACCGCCGTAGTGGCCGCCGACGGTGAAGGTGCATATTTGCAGGTAGTTATCGCCCACTTGCGGCAGGCACCACAGTTGCTGGTAGATGTGTTCTTGTGCGCCGAATTTGCCGGCGGTGGCGTCCAGTTCGTCGGTGCCAATCAGGGTAACGTTGTCGCCGCAGCGGCCGCCGATGGGTTTTTTCGCATAGCCTTCGCTAGCAAGCTCCGGGGTGAGGTGGTAGTCGGCATCGAGCAGGTAGCGGTGTTTGGGGAAGAGTTCCCACAATACGGGCAGGATAGCTTTGTTGCTGGGAATCGCCGTCCACAGCGGTTCGTACACCAGCACTTCCGGACGCAGCAGCACGTCGATAAGGCGCACGGTGTCGCCGGGGTAGCCGGTGCGGATGGGTGGGGCGACTTCGCGGCCATCCGCGTCTTCGCGCAGTTGTTCCAGCACGCTTTCCCACGCCCAGGTTTTCCACACGGAGAGGATTTGCTGATCGTCGTCGTCAAGCAGGCGGCCCCGGCTGTCCCAGTGCAGTCCTTCGGTGCCGTACACGGTTTTGGTGCGGATGCCTGCGCTGGCGAGCGCGCTTTGCATGAAGCGGGCGTGGTAGGTTTCTTCGCTGTCGTGGTCTTGCAGAATGTGCACCAGCGGTGCGTGGTTGCGGTGTTTCCAGCAGTCAGTGAGCGCGTTTTTCAATCCCCGGCCGGGATCTGTGCCTGTGTGCAGGCCGCCCGCCGCCACCCAGCGCGCAAGGATGGCGCCCGTTTCGGCGTGACAGGAGGCGGAATCGGCGTTGTATTCGTAGGATTTGAGGCCGCGTGCGTCAAGGCAGAAGTCCAGCCGTCCGGTGATGGTCTGGTGACGGCGGTTTTGCCACGACAGGCGCAGGCGCGGCCAGAGCAGGCGCGGGATGTTGAAGTTTTGCAGCAGGCGGTCGTCTTTGAGGACGCGGTCGGTGGCGTGCAGGTACATCAGGTGCACTTCGTTGGTGGCGCGGATGAGTTCGTGCTGGGCGCTTTCCGAGAGGGTGTAGTAGCGGTAGGGATCGCCGCTGGTCAGTTGCTGTCCGCCCATCGCGGCGACAAAGGCGCCTTCGAGCGGGTCGGCCTCATTCAGCCATGGCTGCGCGAACTGGCCGTGCTCCGGCAGGCGGGCACTGCGGATGGTGAGCAGTGCCGGCGGCGGCACGGGCTGCGCCAGGCTGTGTGCGGGATCGGCGGTCTGTATCATCCAGCCGAGGATGTCCGTGTCGGTGAAGGTGTCGTGCAGGGTGTGGCCGCCAGACGCATCCACGGTCATCATCAGCTCGCGAGTCCACTGCTGGCCGCGCGGCAAGCGGGAATGGATGACGTTCTGCTCGGCGATGCGGATGCGGTCGGACAATACCTCGGTGATGATGGCGACATGGCCGGTGCGCTCGAATTCGCCGCCTTCGTCCCAAATCAGCAGCGCCCCCGGCTCAGGCCGCTTGCGGCTGCCGTTGGCATAGGCTTGTAGCGGCAGCAGGGCATCGTTGACCACCTGGCGCAGGAAACGCAGCGAGAAGATTTCGTAAGCCATGCCGACATCGGTGAAGACCAGGCCGTGATTGAGGTAAAGGTAACGGCGGGCGAACTCGACGCACTGCCATTTGTAGCCCATGTATTCGTCGCCAAGGTAACTGCGGTAGGCGGCATCATCGGGAAACTCGCGCTCGTCGGCGCTGTCATAGTCGGAAGAATAGATGGCGATGCCGCCCGGCGCGTAACCAAGCAGGCTGCCGAAGGGGTCGTTGGTGTGGATGTTGGCGGATTTTTCAGGGCTGGTTTCGGACATGGGAATGGGCTGTTGTCATAGGAGGGGCGCGATTGTACGCCTCTGCACAAAGGGTGGCGCAGGAGCGGAGAACACCGTACGCGGCAGCACTATACTGGCCGCCACTCTTCCATCACGACAAGGAGCCAACATGAACAGATACCGCCACACCCTGCCTGCCCTGCTGATGTTCGTCGGAATGACTGCTCACGCCAATCAGGATTGCTATGAGATGGATATGGTCTTGAAGGCGCAATTACAGGCGCTTGAAGAGGTAAGAGCCCCTAATTCTGATGACAATGAATACAAGAAAAATCTTAGGCTGAATACCGAGATAAAAAATTTCCTTAAAGCCAATGCAAATAATGATACTTGGGAGTGCGCCTTTCCGTTGGCTAGCCGTAAATTGAATATCTTTACCTCTGAGGATAAGAAATTCCGCGCTTATGCTTGGGATGATCAACAGGGTGGCACAATGCGTTATTTTTGGGGTTTATGGCAATATCGCGATGATGCAGGAAAGACCCATATTATGGATGCCCATCCCGAAGCCGAAGAACCGGAGCGCTGGGGCAACAGTGGTTTTGTTAAAGCACTTTATACCGCCCGCCTGGGTGAAAAAGGAACGGCTTATTGGCTGATAGAAGTACATCCAGCATCCAGCAAAATCACCATCTCTACCGCTATATGGCTTCATATTGTCAATAACAAGCTTGAATATGCTTATTTAATTGATTTTGATGGCAGATATGGGCATGAATTCAGGCTTGATTATGATTATTTCAGTATTGTGGAAAATCCTGTTTTTTATTCTAAGGTTCCTGATTTTTCTTATAACGACAATCGTAAGGAAATGCGGGTTCCCATAGTTGACTATAACGATTCAAAATATTCTGATGGAAGAATGACGGATAAAGAAGAAATCTGGCGCTTCAATGGCCAATACTTCGTGCCAAATGAATAAATGTTTTGCCCACCGTTTAATCATTCCCGCGTGAAAGATCTTTGCAGAGAAGGGAAACGCCACCGGACAGCGGAATAAAAAACAGGCATACATACGAAAAAACCCCGCTGTGCGGGGTTTTCTTCATTCTTGTTCCTGATGCTGTGGCCAGCGGGTGGTGATGAGGTAGTAGGGCAGGGCGATCAAGAGGCCGGTGGCGAGGCCGGCGGCGTGCACCCAGTCCGCCATGCCGCCGATGAGATGGATGAACCCCGCCAGCATGAAGACGACGCTGGCATAGAACAACCCTGGTTTGACGACGGCACGGTAGGCGGCAATCTGGTAGCCGCGCAGCCAGACGTAGCCGATGAGTGCGAAGCAGACGCCGGAGAGGCCGCCGAAGTAGCTGCCGTAGAAGTAGCCGCCGGTGGTGTTGCCGATGACGGCGGCAAGGAGGAAGAGCAGGATGAGGCGCAGCGGGCCTTCGCGCGTTTCGATCAGGCCGCCGAGGGTCAGCCACCACAGGGCGTTGAACAGGAAGTGGGTGACGAGTGAATCGAAGGATTTGAAATGCAGAAAGGCGGGGGTGATGGTGCGCCACCATTGTCCGGCGGCGATGTCGTGCGCCGACCAGCGCAACCAGTTGGTCAGGTTGTTGGTGCCGACCCAGGTGGAGAGGGTCACGACGAGACTCAGGATGAGTACCGTCCATGTGACCCAGCCGGCCTGCATCAGCACTGGGGAATGTTCTTCGGGGTAGTGGCGTCTGTACACGTATATCGTCCTTACAGTTGCATAGTTAGCGCTATTTATTAGGGATTTTTCGCTATCGTAGCAGATTCATTACTAAAGCGACACAGAGACCGTATCAAAAAAGCGACAACCATGCGGTTTTGTTGTACGTTTGCCATTTTCCACCGGCACGGGGCGGTATTACCCACCCCAAACCGCTTTACCCCAGCCTGCGGATACCGACAGCATCGCGGATTTCGTCCAGGAACGGACGCGCGTGTTTGCGGGCTTTCGCCGCGCCGGCCTGCAAGATGTCTTCGATGCGTGCCGGATTCGCGGTGAGTTCGCGGAAGCGTTCGCGCGGCTCGCTGAGTTCGGCGTTGATGCGCTCAAACAAGGCCTGTTTCGCTTCGCCCCAGCCGATACCGGCGGCGTAGCGTGCGCGCATTTCTGCCTGTTCGGCTTCACCGGCAAAAGCGCGGTAGATTTCAAAGATGGTGGATTCGTCGGGGTTTTTCGGCTCGCCCGGCTCCTGCGAGTTGGTGACGATTTTCATGATTTGCTTGCGCAGTGCCTTTTCTTCTTCAAAAAGGGCGATGGTGTTGCCGTAGCTTTTGCTCATCTTGCGTCCGTCGAGACCGGTGAGGAGGGCAACGTCTTCGTCCACCACCGCTTCCGGCAGGACAAACAGCTCGCGGTAGCGGTGGTTGAAGCGCCCGGCGATGTCGCGCGCCATTTCGACGTGCTGAATCTGGTCGCGCCCGACCGGGATATGGGTGGCGTTGAACATCAGGATATCGGCGGCCATCAGCACCGGATAGGAAAACAGCCCCATGGAGACGCCGTGGTCAGGGTCGTTGTTGCCCTCGGCGACGTTGGCGTCCACCGCCGCTTTGTAGGCATGGGCGCGGTTCATCAGACCCTTGGCGCAGACGCAGTTGAAGATCCAGGTGAGTTCGGGGATTTCCGGGATGTCAGACTGGCGGTAGAAGGTGATACGTTCCGGATCAAGACCGCAGGCGAGCCAGGTAGCAGCGACGGCGAGGGTGGAACGGTGGATTTGCTCCGGGTCGTGGCATTTGATGATGCCGTGGTAATCGGCGAGGAAGAGGAAGGATTCTTCGCCGCTTGCCTGACTTGCAGCGATGGCGGGACGGACGGCGCCGACGTAGTTGCCGAGATGCGGGATGCCGGTGGTGGTGATGCCGGTGAGAACGCGGGTGTGGCTCATGCGAGATTCCTTAAATGATCTGAAAAACGGGGCGGGATTATATCGCCGGACGGCAAAATAACGCCGCCTTTATCGCCATTTGGCACGTTTTTCGCTATGATTTTCACGATAAACAAATGTTCATTTTTAGGAACCGCCATGTGGAAAAAATTGAAAAAATGGTTTCGCCGCGCGCCGCAGCCGGTGGTTGCACAAGTGCCGGTGGCGGGTCTGGCCTACTACCGCGCCGAAGATCTGGCGACGCTGATGCACCGGGGCGATCTGCTCGATTTGCGCCACGAACCGGATAACGAACACGATGATCACGCCATCATGATCTTCTGGCACAACAACAAAATCGGCTACGTTCCCGGCGAATACGCGCGCGAACTGAACAACCTGCTCGGCGACTGCGACCGCCTCTGCGGCAAAATCGTCACTATCGATCCGGAAAGCGAAGAGCGCCGCTGGGTCAAATTCAACATCTACCCGCAACGCAAGCGGCGCTGGCGCTGATGCAGCAGCTTTTCCCCGCCCGTATCGCCGCCGACCGCGTTGCCTGGCTTGAACTCTTGCAACGCGAAGGCATCCGGGGCGAGACCAATCTTGATGCCGTGTACGGCATATACAGCGACGACGGCACCTTGATTGCCACCGGTGCCCGCTATCGCAACATCCTGAAATGTATCGCTATTGATCGCGCGCACCAGGGCGGCAGCCTCTTCAACGAACTGATGAGCGGCCTGATACGCGACGTTTTCGCGTGTGGGCACCGCGCCTGCTACGTCTATACCAAAGCCGATGCCCGTGATGCCTTCCGTCATCTCGGCTTCTGCGACATCGCCCATGTGGACGACACCCTCTACTTCCTCGAAAACGCCGTGCGCGGCCTGCCGCATTACCTGCAAGCGCTGCGCGGGCAGTACGTGGCGGGCAGCCGCATCGCCGCCATCGTCATGAACGCCAACCCCTTCACCAACGGTCACCGCTACCTCGTGGAAAAGGCGGCACGGGAAAACGACGTGGTACACCTTTTCGTGTTGAGTGAAGACCTGTCGCAATTTCCCGGCGCGGTACGCCTCGCACTGGTCAAGGCGGGTACGGCGGATCTTGCTAACGTCCACGTCCACCCGACCGGCGACTACATCATCTCGGCGGCGACCTTTCCCGCCTACTTCCTGCGCGAAGACGCGAACATCACCGAAATTCAGGCGAGGCTGGATGCCCGCATCTTCAAAGAGCACATCGCCCCCGCGCTTGGCATCACGAAACGCTACGTCGGCAGCGAGCCGCTCAGTCCCGCGACCGCTATCTATAACGCCGCGCTGCAACGCGAATTTGCCGGGCAGCCGGCGCTCGTTATCATCGAACGGCAGCAGGCAGACGGCGACGTCATCAGCGCCTCACGTGTGCGCCGCCTGCTGGCAGCGGGCGACATGGAGGCTATCCGCCCGCTGGTACCGCCGACCACCTTTCGCTATCTGACAAGCGGCGAGCTGCCGTAACGTTTGTAATAAAAAAACCGCCCTGGGCGGTTTTTTTATGACGGGCAACCGCCAAGCGGCATACTTACGGCTCTGATCAGCGCAGCCAATACCCCAGCACCCCGGAAGACACCACCCCCACCAGTACCGTTGGCAGCATGGCAAAGCGGCTGGCGGCGAGTGCGGTCAAGAGAATGGCGATGACCTCCTGCGGTTTGTCGGAGACGAAATACGGCGCAATCACCGCAATCAGCACACAGCCCGGCGCCGCTTCCATCACCGCCGTCGCCCGCTTGCTCAACGTGCGCTTGCGCAGGGCGAAAAAGCCGATGAGACGGGTGGAATACGTCGCCGTCAGCATGGCGAGAAAGAGCAGGAAAGAATCGAGCGCAATCATGCCGCCTCCGCTTCCGCGCCCATCAGCCAGGCAGTGGCGAGGCCTGCTACTGCGCCCGCCGGCACATACCACGCGCCGCCGAATACGCGATACACCACGGCGGCGACAATCAGGCTCACCAACCACGGCAGGGCAGGCCTGACCCCGCGCCACATGCCGCGAATCAGCACCAGAAATACTGCCGGAAAGGCCATGCCGAAGCCCCAGGCGGCGACATCACCCAGTTTCGGCCCCAGTGCCGCACCGCAGGCGGCAAACGAAATCCAGGTCGTGTAGAGGATGAAGCACACCCCGGCGTAATAAGGCAGGTTGAACGCTGCCGATAGCCCCAGCGCCCGTCGCTTCCGCGCCTCCGCCATGCCCATCGCCCAGCTTTCGTCGCACATGAAAAAGAGTGCCGGCAGGATTTTTTTCATCGGCAGATGGCGCAGATAGGGTGCCAGCGCCGCCCCCATCAGGATGTGGCGGGAATTGATCATCAGCGTCATCCCGGCAATCAGGGCGATCGGCAGCGGATGTACCCAAGCGTTGACGGCGGCGAACTCTGAACCGCCGGCGAAATTCATGCCGGTCATCAAGAGCATTTCCAGCCAGCTCATGCCCTTCTGCCCGCCCTGCATGCCGAGAATCAGGGCAAACGGCAGGAGGCCGATGAGCAGCGGCCCGCTTTCGCGGATGCCACGGACAAATTCCGAGCGAGTCGTAGGGGATAAAGCGTGCAAAGCGGCCTCCGGATAGCAGAAAAGCCGCGTATTGTATGGTTCAGTGGAGAATATGGGCAAACGCGTTCAGCAGCATCTGCACGGAAATACAGATGAGCACCATCCCCATCAGCCGCTCCATCGCTTTCAGACCGCGATTGCCGAAGACACGGTACAAAAACGGTGAAGAAAGCAGAATCAGCGCCGATGCCGCCCAGGCGAGCAGTAGCGCCGGCAGGGTGTGACGCCACAAATCCCCCTGACCCGCGCGCAGCATCAGGGTGGCGAGCAGCGATGGCCCGGCGAGAAGGGGTACAGCCAGCGGCACAATCAGCGGTTCACCGTCCATGTCGTTATCGCCCATGACCGAGCTGCCGCGCAGCGGGAAAATCATGCGGATGGCGATAATCATCAGCACCAGCCCGCCGGCAATCGCCACCGCTTCGCGGGACACACCGATGGCGCGTAGCATCGACGGGCCCGCGAGGAGAAAAATCAGCATCACCGCGAGCGCGATCAAGAGTTCGCGCAGGATGATACGCCGCCGCCGTTCTTCCTTGACCGGGGAGAGGACAACGAGGAACACCGGCACGTTTCCGAGCGGGTCCATGATGAGAAACAGGGTAATCGCCGTGGCAAAGATGGTTTCCATAATGACCTCAAAAAGGGAGAAAGGGGCGGCATCTTAGCGGGCAAGATGACGACAATCCACAGGTGGACAAAATTGTGGATAACTCTGTGTACAACCTGCGGATAACGGCGAAAAAGCCAATGCTGACCATGACTTGCAGCCGCCGCTGTCGTGGTGGATAGAAAATAAAAACATCATTAAAAACATATAGCTGCGCTAACCTGTCTGTTCTGTAAACGTTTTTTCCGGTTGCAAAAATGCCATCCCGCATCAGCGCTGGCATTGTGCATAACTTGTGTACAAAACCGCAGCACGCGTGCAGGAAAAGCGGCCACAAAAAATCTTGGAGTAACCACAAATAACCACAAAAGAACACGCCGCTCTATTGGAAGAAAAATCATGAATAACAGAATGTTAGTGGAATAGTTCAACCAGTTTTCAAAAAACATCGACCAAAACAGCTACAAAATTATGTGCACAATCATGTAGTTGCCACAGAAATCCACAAAATATCTTACTCTTTCCCCATCTTGCTGCTACATTAGCCCCAGCGTTGTCACGCACGGCGCGGCAGCGTTTTCCTGACTCTCACAATAGAAGGCAACATTATGAAATCTTTACGCAAAATGACCACGCTGGCGGCGGCAACCCTCCTCGCCTGTGCTTCCAGCTCTGCCTGGGCGGACGGTATCGGTGCGTCCC
Source organism: Cardiobacterium sp. Marseille-Q4385 (assembly GCF_916618745.1). Lineage (GTDB taxonomy): Bacteria > Pseudomonadota > Gammaproteobacteria > Cardiobacteriales > Cardiobacteriaceae > Cardiobacterium. Next base: position 1,143,066 of record NZ_OU745373.1, on the reverse strand, counting down.
TGCTCACCCAGCAGCACCCGTTTTATATCGAGCTTGCCGATGCGATGAAGGCGGAAGCCAAGGCGCAGAACGTGCCGCTGGAAGTCGCCATCGCCAACCAGGATCTCAGCAAGCAGCTCGCCGATATTGAAGATATGATCGTCAAGGGCGTGGACGTGCTGGTCGTCTCGCCGGTGGACAGCAAGGGTGTACTGCCCGCCATTCAGAAGGCGCAGAAGGCAGGCATCAAGGTCATCACCGTTGACGTGCCCGCCGAAGGGGTAGAAGTGCTTTCCTACGTCGGCACCGACAACTACAAGGGCGGCGAGAAAGCGGGCGAATTGATGGCGCAGGTGCTGAACAACAAGGGCGAAGTCGCCATCATCAATTATCCGACAGTGCAATCGGTGGTCTCGCGTATTGACGGCTTCAAAAAAGCGCTGGAAGGCCATCCTGAGGTGAAAATTGTCGCCGAACAGACCGGCATCACCCGCGCTGAAGCGCTGGCTGCCGCGCAGAACATGTTGCAGGCGAACCCTGATATTGACGGCATCTTCGGCTTTGGTGACGACGCCGCGCTGGCTGCTGCGGTTGCGGTGAAATCCGCCGGATTACAGGACAAAGTCAAAGTCATCGGTTTTGACGGCATGCAAGAAGCGCGTGATGCGGTTGATAACGACCCGGTCATGGTCGGCGTTATCCGCCAATATCCCGACCAGATGGGCAAGAAAGCGGTAGAAACGGCTGTCGCCGTCATGAAGGGCGAAACCGTTCCGGCGCAGCAGCCGATCGAACCGGGTGTGTACACCGGCAAAGCGCAGTAATGCCATGACAGCGGCAGCGCCGGCCCTTTTGACCCTGAGCGACATCAGCAAAAGCTTCACCGGCGTTGCCGCGCTCAGGGGCATCAACCTCACCATCCACGCCGGGCAGGTGCACACCCTGCTCGGCGAAAATGGTGCGGGCAAATCCACCCTCATCAAAATCTTAGCCGGTGTGCATCAGGCCGACAGCGGCACGATGCTGCTGGACGGCACGCCATACCGCCCCGCCAACCCACGGCAAGCGGCAGCGCGCGGTATCGCCGTGGTCTTTCAGGAACTCAGCCTGTGCAACAACCTGACCGTGGCGGAAAACATCCTCGCCACCCGCGAACCGGCGCGTTACGGCATCATCAACCGCAAAGCGCTGTACCGCCGCGCCCGTGAACTGGTGCAAGACCTCAACCTGCCGATAGACGTGGAAGCGCGCGTTGCCGATCTCTCCATCGCGCAGCGGCAGCTGGTGGAAATCGCCAAAGGTCTCAGTCACGACGCCCGCGTCATCATCCTCGACGAACCGACCTCCTCACTTTCCGATGCCGAAGCGGAAATCCTCTTCGCCATCATCGCCCGCCTCAAAGCGGCGGGAAAAGCCGTTATCTACATCTCACACCGCATGGAAGAAATCATGCGCCTCTCCGACGCCATCACCGTGATGCGCGACGGCGAATACATCGCCACCCTGCCGCGCGAAAAAACCACGGTGGACGAACTCATCCGCCTCATGGTCGGACGGCGGATGGAACAAATGTACCCGCCGCGTCTGCCGCAGACACCTGCCACAGACGGCGTCCCGCCCGCGCTGGAAGTGCAGCATTTCAGCCATGCCCACGCCTTCCGCGACATCAACTTCGCTGTGCATCCCGGCGAAATCCTCGGCTTCTTCGGGCTCGTCGGCGCAGGCCGTTCCGAAGTGATGAACGCCATCTTCGGCATGCTGCCCGCGAGCGGCACCATCCGCCTCGATGACGAAACCGTGCAGATCAAAAATCCGGTAGAAGCCATCCACTACGGCATCGGCTTCGTTACCGAAAACCGCAAAGAACAGGGGCTTGTCCTCAGCCACCCCGTCCGCAGCAACATCAGCATGGCGGCGCTGAAACGCTTTGCCGCCCGCCTCGGCTTCTTGCGCTTTGCCGCCGAAAAACAGGCGGCACAAGGCGAAGTTGCCCGGCTTGCCATCCGTACCGCTTCGCTCGAAGCGGCAGCGGCAACCCTTTCCGGCGGCAACCAGCAAAAAATCGTCCTCGCCAAATGGCTCGGCACCTACCCGCACGTCCTCATCCTCGACGAACCGACGCGCGGTGTGGACGTTGGCGCGAAATACGAAATCTACCGCATCATCCGCCAGCTCGCCGCCGAAGGCACCGCCATCCTTCTCATCTCCTCCGAACTGCCCGAACTCACCGGCCTTGCCGACCGCATCATCGTCATGCACGAAGGCACACAAAGCGCCACCCTCGCCCAGGCCGACTTCAACCCGCAAACCATCATGGCCGCCGCCACAGGACAACTCCATGTCAGCCCCAGCCCTTAACCCCACCCTGCACCGCCTGATGCGCCAATATGGCGGCATCATCATCGCACTCATCGTCCTCTGCACCGTCTTCGCCCTCAGCAACAGCCGCTTCCTGACGCTGGCGAACTTCATGAACATCTTCCAGCAAGTCGCCGTCGTCGCCATCGCTGCCTTCGGCATGACCTGGGTCATCCTCCTCGGCGAAATCGACCTTTCCGTCGGTTCCATCATCGCCGTCGCCGGCATGGTCGGCGCCCAAGCCCTTGCCCTCGGCACCGGCTTCCCGCTCGCCCTGCTCCTCACCATCGCCGCCGGTGCCCTGCTTGGCGCCATAAACGGCATTCTCACTGCCCGCCTTCTCCTGCCCTCCTTCATCGTGACAGTAGCCACCATGAGCATCTATCGCGGCCTCGTCAGCCTGCCCACCGGCGGTGCCCCGGCGATGATCAGCGACAGCAACTGGCAGGCCATCGGTGCCAGCAGCTTCCTCGGCCTGCCGCTCATCATCTGGATACTGCTCATCCTCTTTCTCGCCAACCACATCGCCCTCTCCATGACCGTCTTCGGGCGGCAGACCTACCTCACTGGCGGCAACTGCGAAGCCGCGCTCTACTCCGGCATCCGCGTCAACCGCATCAAAATCATCATCTTCACCCTATCCGGCATCATGTCCGCTATCGCCGGCATCCTCCTCTCCTCGCGCCTCTACTCCGCGCAGACCAACGCTGGCCTCAGCTACGAACTTGATGCTATCGCCGCTGCCGTTCTCGGTGGCACCAGCCTCTCCGGCGGCGTCGGCACCATGCCCGGCACCCTCATCGGCGCGCTCATCATCGGCGTCCTCAACAACGGCATGAACATGCTCTCCGTGCCCTACTTCTACCAGCTCATCGTCAAAGGCGCGGTCATCCTCGTCGCCGTCTGGCTGGACGTGCGCGCCAAACAACGCAAGGACTAACCCATGACCACAAAAATCCTCACCATCGGCGAAATCCTCGTCGAAATCGTCGCGACAACCAAAGGCGACGGTTTCCTCGAAGCCCAGCCGCTCACCGGCCCCTACCCCTCCGGTGCGCCTGCCATCTTCATCGACCAGGTCGGCAAACTTGGCGCCGCCTGCGCCATCATCTCGCGCGTCGGCGACGACGATTTCGGCACCCTCAACCTGCGCCGCCTCGTCGCCGACGGCGTTGATACCAACGGCATCGCCATCGCGCCCGGCGAGAGCACCGGCAGCGCCTTCGTCCGCTACCGCGAAGACGGCAGCCGCCGCTTCGTCTTCAACATCGCGCACAGTGCCTGTGGCCGCCTCGAAAAAAACCAGGCCGCCGCCGACCTCATCAACGGATGCAGCCACCTGCACCTCATGGGCAGCGCCCTGGCCGCCCCCGGCATGCGCGATCTCGCCCTCGACGCCCTGCACACCATCAAAGCGCGCGGCGGCAGCATATCGTTTGATCCCAACCTGCGCCGCGAACTGCTCGACGCCCCCGGCCTGCATGACGCCCTGCAACAAACCCTGGTGCACACCGACATCTTCCTGCCCTCCGGCGACGAGCTCTACCTTTTCACCCGCGCACAAAACGAAGAAGAAGCGATAGCCGAACTGTTGGCGCGCGGCATCGCGGAAATCATCCTCAAACGCGGTGCGGCGGGCGCGAGCCATTACAGCCAGGCAGGGCGCGTGGACATCGCCGCACATAACGTGACAGAGACCGACCCGACTGGTGCCGGCGACAGCTTCGGCGGTGCCTACATCGCGCTCCGCAAAAACGGCGCAGACATCACCACCGCCCTGCGCTACGCCAACGCCGCCGGCGCCCGCGCCGTGACCCGCGTCGGCCCGATGGAAGGCACCTCAACCAAAGCCGAACTGGATGCCCTGCTGGCGGAAGGGAAACGCTAACGGCAAGAAGCATGGCTCTGCCTGATGTGTGTCGATGACGACGGCGTTAGGGCATAAAAAAATCCCCGCCTGAGCGGGGATTTTTGCACATGCTGCCTCAGGGTTTGAGGGCGGCGCTGGCGATGCGGTTGAAGTCGTCCATCGGGCAGTAGCCGTTGGTGTCGGTCGGGCAGTCGGCCAGTTTCAGGGTGACGCGTTGTGGCGGATTTTTTTCGTCCAGTACGCTGTCATCGCGCAGTTGTTGCGTGCTTTGGTAGAGGTACTCGATCTTCATCAGCGCCTTACCGTCTTTATCACGCCACTGTTCAAACAGCACTTTGCCGCTGATCGGCGTTTTTTCGTACTGATCGGGCAGTTGATAGGGCGCGGTGTTGAGCAGTGCCAGCAGCGAGGCGACGTTGGAGTCGTGGCCAACCAGCAGCACGGTGCGCGCTTTTTGCGCGTCCTTGATGAGCGGGTGGTCGTAGCCGTGGTCGGCAAAGCTGTTCTGGATGAAGGCAAGCAGCGGTGAAGCGGCTTCTTTGGCAATCACCGGCGAGGTGAAAAGGACATCGGTGTAGATGTTTTTGAGATCCACGATGGCCTGCCATTCTTCGGCGGTCTTGATTTTGCCCCAGGCGACGTCCGCTTCCGGGTAGCCTTCGTAGTATTGCAGGATGAAGCTGTCAGCGGCACCGGTACCGTTACGCAGCGGACCTTTGGTGCCGGGTTCTTTGTCTTGCGCGAAGCTCAGGCTGTTTTTGATTTTGTCGAGGTCGCACTGTTTTTCTTTTTCGCAGGTGGCGGAATGGTCGTAATCCAGCACGTTTTCGAGGATTTGGTAGTTTTTCGCAAGGCGTTGGTTGATCTCTGCGAAACCGCCTGCACCGAGCATCTCGTCGATGGATTTTTCAGCCTTGGCAGTGAAAGCGTCGTCAACGGGGCTGCGCACGATGGGGTTGAAGGTGTTGTCCATTTTGCCCACTTCTTCAAGGTTGTGGACGGGCAGGTCGCAGCCGGGGAAGGCGCCCTTGACGAAGCTCTTGCCGGTGTCGATGGTGCGCGGCAGGCTGTTGGCGTAGATAAGCAGGTCGTTTTTGGTCGGGCAGCTGTCTTTGCTGGTCAGGCCGGTGTTGTCGAGCCAGGTACGGACGTAGTGGGCGATGCGGGTTTCGAGTTCGCCGCCGCGCGTGGTGAGGTGGCCACCTTCAGCTTTCCAGGTCGGCCAGGTGTGCGGGGTGGCGTCTGCCAGCGCGCTGCCGTAGCCGATGAGCGGGGCGCGGATGCCGTGACGGCTGAGGATGACGGCTTTTTCGAGTTTGTAGCCGTCTGGCACAGCCGTGGTATCCGCCTGGGCGTTCGTGGCGATGGTCGCGGCAGCGAGGGCAGTGATGAGAAGGGGCTTTTGCATGGTGAGCTCCGGTTTTTGGGATTGGCAACGATAAAGGGCGGTAAGGGATGTGGGGTCATCCTTTACCGCCCTTTGGTTTTATACCAGTCCCGGAAAAGAGTCTGCGTGTGTTAGCGCGCTTTTGACACTTTCTGTCTGCGGCGCGCCGCCTTATCAGCTTAATTCCTGGGATGGGTATTGGTTGGTGGTGTTTGGTTTTTACATGGTGGCCGTCGGCAGTCCGCTGGCGAGTGATTTGCCGAGTCCCGCTTCGATGATTTCGCGGATACGTGGTGCTTCTTTGCCTCTGAGCTGAACGCCGACACCGGGCATCCGGCGTGAGGCTTTCTTCGGCGGGTTGAGCCAGACGATGCGGCCGGAAGCGGCGAATTTGCCGAGATCGTCCGGCAGTTTGAGGAAGACGAAGACTTCCTGCTCGAGGCTGTAGATTTCTTCGGTGGGAACGAAAATACCGCAGCCGTCCACATAGGGCATGTAGTACTGGTAGAGGTCTTTGAGGTCGTCAATGTTGATTTTGATGACGCCCTGTTTGAGTTTGGATTGGCCTTGGGCGGCCGGAGCGGGTTCACTCATAGTGTGTTATTCCTTTTGTCGTAGGTTTCCAGCAGTAGGGCTTTGATGTTCAGGGTTTGCCCGATTTGTTGCCGGTCCGGACGGCGCAGTTCGCTGAGGCATGCGTTGAGGGTGTGCAGGCGGTTCAGGTCGAGTCCTTGCAGGGCTGCGTCGTGTTCGCGCAGGCGATTGTGCCAAGTTTGCCCATGGGTGTCCAGTTGGCGGTAGGCGATGAGGGCGTGCAGCTGGTTTTGCAGGTAGTCGTTGCTCTGGTTGTCTTTCAGACGGTCAAGACGGTGCAGGTAGGCGGTCGCCGTCTGCGGGTTGGCAAGGTAAGCGATGAGTTCGCCGATGTCGGCCATGGGGTCGGGCGCGTCGGGGTGGGCGGCAGCGCGGTGCGGGTTGTCGTGATGCAGGTTGAGGGCGGCGTCGGCTTGCTCAGGGGTGAAGTGATGAGCGGTAATCAGCCAGTCGCGTGCCTGTTGGTGGCTGGGTTTGGGCAGGGTGACGATGTGGCTGCGGCTGAGGATGGTCGCTTTCACGGCGCGGCGGTTGGTGGCGCTGAGGATGAAGCGGCTGTGCGTCGGCGGTTCTTCCAGGGTTTTGAGCAGGGCGTTCAGCGCGTAAGGGTTGTAGTTGTCAATGGCGCCAAGGTAGATGAGGCGCTGGCGACCGATGGCGGGGGTGGTTTGTACGGTGTCGCCGATGGTGCGGATGTCTTCAATTTTGCAAGGCTCGTAGTAGCTCGCCGTGTCAGGATGGGTGCCTTGCGCGAGCAGGTGACAACTTTTGCAGTGGCCACAGGGGCGGGCGGCAGGATCAAGGCAGAGGGCGCGCCGGATGATGGCGTCTGCCATGTCGTCAGCGTTACCGCGCTGCGGGTCAAGCAGGAGCAGGGTGGAGGGCAGGTTGTCGGCCAGGCGGTCCAGGCCGCGATAGTGCAGGTCAGTCCAAGGCAGGGGCATGTGTTGATTGGTTTTTGAGTTGAGTGTTCGTTGAGGAGTCGTCCTGCGGACGAATGCCTCTATCCCATCCCTTCCCCACGGGGAGGGGTTTATTGCGCTATGCGCGGTTATCTCGCTTGATGCCTTCCGCTTCAGAGGAGCAGGGCTTCAAGATGCGGGCTGATACGGGCGAAGACGGTATCCGGATCGCCTTCGGCGTCTATCCAGCGGGCGTGTGGCGCGGTGGCGCGGGCGCGGTAACCGGCGGCGACGCGGGCATGAAAATCGCTATTTTCGTTTTCGAAGCGGTCGGCGCTTTGCCCGCGTCCACTCAGGCGGTCACGCGCGGTGGCACTACTGCTGCCAAGGATGAGGCTGAGATCGGGGACGCGGTCGGTGCCGCTTGCCTGTTCGAGGGCAGCGATGGTAGCGGCGGGGATACCGCGTCCGTAGTGCTGGTAGGCATAGGTGGCGTCGCGGTAGCGGTCGCTGATGTACCACGCGCCACGCGCGAGGCAGGGCAGGATCGTTTGTTCGAGATGGGCACGGCGAGCGGCGAGGATGAGCAGCAGTTCGCTGATGGGGTCGGCGTGGGTGGCGGGGTCAAGCAGGATGGCGCGCAGTTGTTCGCCGAAGGGGGTACCGCCCGGCTCGCGGCCAAAGCAGGCTTCGATGTGGTTGGCGCTGCACCACGCACGGATGTGGGCGAGTTGGGTGGTTTTGCCGACGCCTTCGCTGCCATCCAGCGTGATGAAACGGCCGTTCATGGTTTGTTTTGTTGTTTTTTCAGGTAGTCAGCGACGGCTTGTTGGTGTTCTTCGTAGGTGGCGCTGAAAGTGTGGCCGCCTGTGCCGTCGGCGACGAAGTAAAGGCTGTCGCCGTCTGCCGGATGCAGTGCCGCTTCGATGCTGGCTTTGCCGGGCAGGGCGATGGGGGTCGGCGGCAGACCTTTGTTGATGTAGGTGTTGTAGGGGGTGTCGGTTTGCAGGTGTTTGCGGGTGAGGTCGCCGTGGTAGTCTGCCGCGCCGTAGATAACGGTCGGGTCGGTTTGCAGCAGCATGTTTTTTTGCAGGCGGCGGGTGAAGACACCTGATATTTGCGGACGTTCGGCAGCGACGCCGGTTTCTTTTTCGATGATGGAAGCAAGGATAAGCGCTTCGTAGGGGGTCGCAAGCGGCAGGCCCTCGGCGCGGCTTGCCCAGGCTTTTTCGAGGGTACGCTGCATTTCGTCGTACATGCGCTTCAGCATGTCAAGGTCTGTCGTACCCCGGTTGAATTGGTAGGTCTCAGGCAGGAACCATCCTTCGGGGTTGCCTTGCAGGCCAAGCAGGGTGGCAATTTCCGCATCGGTCTTGTTGTTCAGGGTGTGTTCGAGGCCGGCGGTCTGTCTGAGGGTTTCGCGCAGGTCTTTGAAGGTTTTGCCTTCGATGACGGTAACGCTATACACGACGACTTTGCCGTTGGTAATGTCGTTGATAAGCGACGGCAGGGTAGCGTTCTCGTCAATGCGGTAGTCGCCCGCTTTGATATTGGCAGCTTGCGGGTTGAGGCGGGCGTAGAGCGGCAACACCCAGTCGCTGCCACTGATGACGCCCCGGCGAATGAGTTCGCGATTGAGTGTAGCCAGGGTGTCGCCGCGCTTGACGGTGATGATGCCGTCTCCCTCGGCAACGAGCGGGGCATTCAGGGTTTTTTGGTATTGCAGGTAGAAGATACCCACCCCCCAGCCGGCAAGCAGGATGAGGGTGAGGAAGAGGTTGAGCAGCAGGCGTTTCATGCCGCATACCGCCGGAAGAGAATGCTGGCGTTGGTGCCGCCGAAGCCGAAGGAATTGGACAAGGCAATGTCAATGAGCATCGGGCGGGCTTGGTGCGGGACGTAATCCAGATCGCAGCCTTCGCCGGGATTGTCGAGGTTGATGGTCGGCGGAGCGGTTTGGTCGCGCAGGGCGAGCAGGGTGAAGATGGCTTCGAGACCGCCTGCGGCACCGAGGGTGTGACCGGTCATGGATTTGGTACTGCTCACCGCCAGTTTGTAGGCGTGGTCGCCAAAAGCTTTTTTAATCGCGCGGGTCTCGGCAATATCGCCGGCCGGAGTTGAGGTGCCGTGGGCGTTGATGTAGTGCACGTCTTCGGGAGTGATGCCCGCATCTGCCAGCGCCAGGGTCATGCAGCGTGCGGCACCTGAGCCGTCTTCCAATGGGGCGGTCATGTGGTGGGCGTCCGAGCTCATACCCATGCCGATGATTTCGCCGTAGATAGTGGCACCGCGTGCAAGAGCATGCGGTAGGGATTCGAGGATGATGACGCCAGCACCGTCGCCGAGAACGAAGCCGTCACGGTCTTTGTCCCACGGGCGTGAGGCCTGTTCGGGAGCGTCGTTGCGGGTCGAGAGGGCTTTGGCGGCGGCAAAGCCGGCAATGCCCATGTCGTTACCGGCACTTTCTGCGCCACCGGCGATGATGACATCGGCATCACCCATCTGGATCATGCGGTAAGCTTGGGCGATGGAATGGGTGGCACTGGCGCAGGCGGTAACGGTGGCGAGGGTCGCGCCGGTGATGCCGTAGTGGATAGAGATGTTGCCCGCAATCATGTTGATGATGTTGCGCGGGACGTAGAAGGGCGAGACGCGTCGTGCGCCGCGTTCCAAAAATTCGCGATAGCCTTCCAGGGTGCCGGGCAGGCCGCCGATGCCGGAGCCGATGATGATACCGGTGCGCTCGCGCAGGGTGGGATTGTTACTGAAATCGAGGCCGCTGTCTGTGATGGCATCTACCGCTGCGGCATAGCCGTAGTGGATGAAGCTGTCCATTTTGCGGGCTTCTTTGGCGTCCAGGTAGCGGGCGAGGTCAAATCCCTGCACGGAACCGCGAAAACGCACGGGCAATGCCGACGGGTCATAATCGGTGATAGGGGTGATGCCGCTTTTGCCTGCGAGGATGTTGTCCCATGCGCTGGCGATGCTGCTGCCGACGGGGCTAACGATGCCCATGCCGGTCACGACGACACGAGGTATGGCTCTGTGGGTAGTTTGTTGCGTCATGTGTTTCTGCCGTTAAGGGATATAAAAAAAGCCACAGCAGTGGGTACTACCGTGGCTTGCCTTTCGACCCGCTTAGCTGTTGGCTTTGACGTAGTCGATGGCGGTTTGCACGGTGGTGATTTTTTCGGCGTCTTCGTCAGGGATTTCGCAGTCGAATTCTTTTTCCAGCGACATGACGAGCTCTACGAGGTCAAGGGAATCGGCGCCAAGATCATCGATGAAGGCTGCTTCAGGTTTGACCTGCGCTTCATCAACGCTCAGTTGTTCTGCGATCACTTTGATGACGCGTTCTTCGATTGAATTACTCATGGTGTGTGTTTTCCTAGGTTGTGATTGAGGGGGGCATTGTAAAAGGTTTAGGGGGTGTTTGCCACAGAGCGGCTTTACACCATATACATACCGCCGTTGACGTTGATGGTCTCGCCGGTAATGTAATCAGCCTGGGCAAGGAAGAGGACGGCTTCGGCGATGTCTTCGACCCGGCCAAGTTTGGCCAGCGGGATTTGCGCGGCAAGCTGGGCTTTTTGTTCTTCCGGCAATTTATCGGTCATGTCGGTCTGGATAAAACCCGGAGCGACGCAGTTGACGGTAATGCCGCGTGAGCCGACTTCGCGAGCCAGGGATTTGGAAAAACCGATAAGTCCCGCTTTGGTAGCGGCGTAATTGGTTTGGCCGGCGTTGCCCATGATGCCGACCACAGACGTGATATTGATAATGCGGCCACAGCGGGCTTTCATCATGTCACGCAGGACAGCTTTACTGAGGCGGTACACGCTGCTCAGGTTGGTATCGATGACCTTGTCCCATTCTTCGGGCTTCATCCGCATCAGCAGGTTGTCATGAGTGATACCGGCATTGTTGACAAGGATAGCGACGGGAGAAAATTCTGCGGCAATATCTTTGATGAGGGCTTCAATGGCATCGTTGTCATTGACCAGCAGTTTTTTACCGCTGCCCTGATAGCCTTTTTCAGCGATGTAGTGGCTGATGGCTTCTGCACCGCTATCGCTGGTGGCCGTACCAATGACGGTAGCACCCGCTTGGGCAAGCGCATCTAAAATGGCGCGACCAATGCCGCGACTGGCACCGGTGATAAGGGCAACTTGATTATGCAGGTTCATGCTGTCTCCAGGGCTTGTCGTACGGCGTCGACGCTGTCAGGGTGATCAAAGGCGATAGTGCGTAGATTCTTATTAATACGCTTGTTCAGACCGGTCAGAACTTTGCCGGGGCCGGCCTCAATGAAGAGATCAGCACCATGTGCAGCGAGTGCCTCAATGCAGTCTACCCAGCGCACTGGCTGGTAGAGCTGGGCGCCGAGCGCTATTTCGATACCGGTTGCGGTATCGCGGGGCTTGGCATCCACGTTGTGAATGATGGTGGCGTTTGCCGGTTGCCAGTTAATTTTATTGAGGTGCAGGCTGAGTTGCGCAGCAGCAGCGCGCATCAGTTCACAGTGTGAAGGAACGCTGACAGCAAGCGGGACGGCACGTTTGGCCCCCGCCAATTTGGCATTCTCTATTGCGGTAGCAACGGCTTTAGCTTCGCCGGCAATCACAACTTGTCCGGGGGAATTGAAGTTGGCCGCACTTACTTTACCAGGGGTGCGGTTGCAAACGCTGATAACGTCTTCATCGTCCAGCCCCAGGATAGCTGCCATGGCGCCTTCGCCCGTGGCAACAGCCTCCTGCATGATTTTGCCGCGCATGTGCACGAGTTGTATTGCTTCCGCAAAGGTCATAGCGCCAGCTGCACACAGCGCGGTGTATTCACCGAGGGAATGCCCGGCCATGTAAGACGCAGTGAAGCCACAGGTTTCATGCAGGATATCAGCACAGGCAATGCCGGCGGCAAGCAGGGCTGGTTGGGTAATGGCAGTTTGATCCAGTTCGCCGCTTGGGTTTTCTTGGGAGATGTGCCACAAATCAAGTCCGAGGATATCGGATGCTTCGACAAAGCGGCGTTGTACGGCAGGATAGACGGTGGCCAACTCTTTGAGCATACCGGTGCTTTGTGAACCTTGCCCAGGGAAGATGAGTGCGATGGTGGTCATATACGCTCCTCTTAGTAAGTAATAATGCTTCCGCCCCAAACGAATCCGCCGCCAAAGGCTTCCAGCAGTAGTTTGTGGCCGCGCTGTATCGTACCGTTTTTAATGCCGTAGTCCAATGCCAGTGGGATGGATGCGGCGGATGTATTGGCGTGTTCAGCTACGGTGAGGATGACTTTCTCCATCGGGAGGTTGAGGTGCTCTGCAGTCGCCTTGATAATGCGCAGATTAGCCTGATGCGGGATAAGAAAATCGATATCTTCCGCTTGCATGTGTTGTTGCTCAAGCAATTCACCCACCAGTCCAGATAACGTGCGCACGGCAACTTTGAAGACTTCACGCCCTTCCATGTGGATGAAAGGCAGACGGTCAGCAAGGCTGTCTGCCGGGGAACCGCTGCCACGCGGCACCAGTAGCAGATCCTTGTAGCGTCCATCACTGTGCAACACAGAGCCATGAATACCGGGGGTATCTGAGGCTTCAAGGATGACGGCACCGGCGCCGTCACCAAACAGAATGGCAGTGCTGCGATCGCTCCAGTCCAGAATGTTACTGAAGACTTCTGCACCAATAACCAGGGCGCGTTTGCTGCTGCCCGCGCGGATGAAATTGTCAGCTGTAGCCAGCGCGAAGACGAAGCCCGAGCAGGCTGCCTGCATGTCAAAAGCCGGGATGTTACCGCAGCCCAAGCGCATTTGCAGTTGGCTGGCGTTACTGGGGAAAAGGTGTTCCGGTGTGGAAGTGGCAACAATGATCAGGTCAATGCTGGCGGGATCAATATTCGCCACCTGCAGGGCATCACGTGCGGCGTAGTAAGCGAGATCGGTGCTGCTTTCGTTGGCCGCTGCAATATGGCGTTGTTCGATGCCAGTGCGGGTACGAATCCACTCGTCGGATGTATCCATCCGCTCGGCAAAGTCATGATTGGTCATGACCTGCTGTGGCAGATAGCTGCCAGTGCTGAGTATTTTGCTGTAAATCATGCAGGGGTATCTTCTGCCGGAATGCGGGGTTGCGGTTGTTCGAGTTGCTTACGAATGTGACCGATGATGCCGTTGGTGATTTCTAGACGCGCGACGTTAATAGCATTGGCAAAGGCAAAAGCGTCGGCATTACCGTGGCTTTTGATGACGATGCCCTGTAAACCGAGCAGGGTAGCGCCGTTATAGGTGCGCGGGTCGATGCGGCGCTTGGTGCGACGCAAAACCGGTAGGGAAAAGAGTGCGGCGATTTTGCTGAAGATGCTGTGCCGGAATTCTTGTTCCAAGGTGGTCTGAATGTATTTGGCGATACCTTCGACTGATTTCAAGGCGACGTTGCCAACGAAGCCGTCACAAACCACGATATCCAAATGTTCTTTGAGGAAGATGTCGTTGCCTTCCACAAAACCGCAGTAATTGAGGCCGGTTTGTTCTAACAGCTTGCTGGTTTCCTTGACGATGTCATTTCCCTTGATGGCTTCTTCGCCAATATTGAGCAAACCAACGATCGGTTGCGCTTTTTCATCCACCGCCTTAACCAGCTCCGAACCCATCACGGCGAATTGCACCAGCTGCTCGGGTTTGGCATCAACATTCGCACCAAGATCTAGCCAGTGCACATGACCGCCACGCGAAGGCACCACCGCACAGATGGCGGGGCGTGAGATGCCGGGTAGCATTTTCAGGATGTAACGGCTGCTTGCCATCAATGCGCCGGTATTACCGGCACTAACACAGGCCTGCGCATCACCATCGCGAACGGCTTCGATAGCCTTCCACATGGATGAATCGGTTTTGTGACGCAGCACACTGGCAGGCGCCTCGTCCATGGCAACAACCTGGGAAGTATGGCGAATACGGACACGCCCATCATCAATGGTGGGGAAGGCTTTGTGGGCGCGGATAGCGTTCTCATCGCCGACGATCAGCATATGAACGTCGTTATGCCGCTTTTGGATGAGGGCGATAGCGGTCAGCGTGACGTCCAAACCGATATCGCCGCCCATTGCATCAATGGCAATGACGGGCGGCTTGTGCGTGCTCATGGCGCAGGTGGATTTTATTCTTCGATATCAATCTGTTTGTTGCTGGCGCGAACAATCACTTGGCGGCCGCGATAGAAACCATCTTTGGTAATGTGGTGACGCAGGTGATGCTCACCGCTTGCTCTGTCGGTAGAAATGGTTTTACCGGTAAGGGCATCGTGGGCACGGCGCATGCCGCGTTTTGAGGGGGTTTTACGATTCTGTTGAACGGCCATGAGAATTCTCCTTAGCTTCCAGTAAGTCTTTCAAAGCCGCAAACGGATTGGGTTGCGCGTCTGCCTGCGGCAGGGGGTCTTGCGCGCCGATCTGCGGCAGGCTGCAATCATCATGCTTGGCAATCATCGGCATCGCCAGCAGGACTTCTTCTTCAATAAACCACGCCAAGTCCAGTTCGTCCCCGGCGCAAATAAGGGTTTCGCTGCCATCGGCCACTCTATCTTCCAGAGATTGATCCCGAATCAGGACATAATCAAAGTCATGAGCAACTTCCAGCGCCATTGGCTCCAGGCAGCGCTGACATTCGGTATGCAAGACAGCACGCACATTACCGCTTAAACGGGTTTGTCCGTGCTTGTCGATCTGTCCTTCAAGGGTGTAGTGCACGACGTCATCGCGCGTCCCCGTCCATTGTCGCAATGTTTCCGTTTCTGCCAGTGGCAGTGTGCCGGAATCACGGCAACGGTTTTTGGCATATGCCCATGGGTCAAAATGCCGTAACAGCGGGGTCGCAGGGTGGCGCATCATACTCTCAACATTTTGGGCTGTCAAAGCGATAAATCCTAGCCAATCTGATGGTTGGCTGCAAAATGCAGGTACACAATATCCGAAATTTCGCGGATGACATTACTGCGGCTGGTAATCCAGCTCGAATAATTTCCCGCTGCGGTGCCCTTTTCGATAACGGCGGAAATCGTGTAGGGGTAACTGCGGCCGTTTGCCTTGCATTCGATGACGCCGAAATTGCCACAGAGCATCGCGGTAGAGCCGGTTTTGTCATACACCGTGGCAGTTTGCGGCACGAATTGTGTTTTCGAGCGGATACGGTCGGGATTGGGAATGGACATGATCTGTTTCAGGAACTGTGCACCGGGCAGCTGGTTCGCCCACATGGCGCGGAGGAAGCGGTCATAGTCGGCGACGGAGGCACGATTGCGGTAAGTACGTCCCTGAGCGGGAATATTCTCGACGATTTGAATATTGCGGAAAATCTGCGGAGCCTGTTTTTTCAGCATCCACTGCACGCCTTCCGGCCCGCCGAGGCGCTTAAATAGGTGGTTGGTGAATTCGTTGTTGCTGGACACCACCATGCCGCGCATTTCGTTTTGCACCCGCTCGCTCATTGGATAGAGGGCGGCATCTTTCACAAAATGGGTCAGCAGATAGGCCTGGATGACAAAGGGCTTGACCAGGCTGGCGCATTGCAACGGCGTATTGGCATTGATTTGCGCCAGCGGGCGATTGGCAACCAAATCATGCACCAGCCAGGCGGTGCGTTCATCGCTTGCCAGACGACCTTCCGCGCGCAATTGCTGCACGCGTTCATTGATGGCCTGTTCGAGTGGCGTAGCGGCATGAGCGTAAAGCGGCAGTGCGGCACCGAGGCCGAGCATCCCGCTGCGGCTCAGAAGTTGACGTTTGGTGAGTAACATGGCGATGGATAAACAAACAGTAACGTGAGCGCTTATTCTAGCAAAGCGGCTGTAGAGTGGCGCTAAAAATCATGATGAAGAGAACCGTCGCTGGTAGATGCAAAAATCCTCCGCACGTTTTTCCGTTCAACGTGCTGACGTCCTGCCGACATGGGGCACCATGCGGACGATTTAGCTGTCTGCCAAGCTCGCTTACAATATTGCCCTTCATTCACTAACCGGAAATCTCCATGACTGACTTCACCCTTAACCTTCCTGATAAACCGCTGAAAATGAAAGGTATCTTTGCCAATTCGCCGGGCAGAATCCTCGCGGCGGGGATATTTCTGCCGCTCTTTGCCGTCGGACTGTTTTTGTGGGCGGCTTATCTCGGCAAGGCCGCCTACACCGATTATCAAATCGGCCAAGACCACCGCGTCCTCTTCAATGCCGACATTGACGGCAAGTGCAAAAGCCATTACTACCTCGTGACGCACTGCGATACCACCATCCGCGACGGCGGCCAAAGCTGGGAAAAAAGTTTCCTCTTCTTCGATTTCAGCATGGGCAAAGATTTCAGCGTGGTAGCGATTGCCGCCAACAGCGACCCAAGTCAAGTCACCCTCGACCTTGCCGCCGAGAAAGCGGTGAACCGCATGATTGTCGCCGCCGTCATCGCCGTTTTGGGCATTGTTTTCCTCTATCTCACCGGACAGGCGTTGTTCGTCTCCCTGCCGCGTGTCCGCACCCTCTTGCGCGGGTTGAATGGGCGCGACGCCTACCCGTGGCGTTTGACCACCGTCGATGCCGCCGTCAAGGGCGAATCGCTCACCCACTTCTTCGCCGACATCAATGGCACGGAATGCAAAATCACCATTAACCTCGGCAAAAAAATGGAGCCGTGGCTGCTGGACGTGAGCGGCGATACTGCCCGTCTCCTCGCTTTCGCACCTGCCGATGGCGGCGCGGCTGTGCCGTTTGACCGCAAACTCAAAACCATCGGCGGCCTCAACAAAAGCGAGCGGCAGGCGCTGATCGCCGAACTCGAACGTATTACGGGCAACTGAACCCGCACAACTTAAGGAAAACCCCATGACGACGACAGACGACATCCCCCGCCCGTGGCTGGCGAGTTACCGCGCTGAAGTCCCGCACGACTGCGCGGGTGGCGAATACCCGAACCTTGCCGCCTTCCTTGAAGCCATGTTCGCCCGCCATGCGGCGCTGCCTGCCTTCAGCAACTTCCGCCGCACCCTGAGCTTCGCCGAAATCGGCGAACGTGCCCGTGCATTCGCCGCCTACCTGCGCCACGACCTCGGCTACCAGCCCGGCGACCGTCTCTCCCTGATGATGCCGAACATCCTGCAATTCCCCATCTGTCTCTACGGCTGCATGCTGGCGGGCGTGGTCGTCGTCAACGTCAACCCGCTCTACACCGCGCGCGAACTCGAACACCAGCTGAACGACAGCGGCGCGCGCGGCATCGTGCTGGCGGAAAACTTTACCCGCAGCGTCGCCGAAGTGCGCCCGCAAGTGCCGGGGCTCAAAGACATCATCGTTACCTGCTACGGCGACGAAATGGGCTGGTTCTGGTCGCCCATCGTCGATTTCTACGTGCGCCACATCGGCAAACTTGTGCCGCCCTACTACCTGCCGGATGTTATCTCCTTCAAAAAAGCCCTGCGCAAAGGGCGACGCCTGCCCTATACCCCGCACCAGGCCGCACCGGATGACATGGCCATGCTGCAATACACCGGCGGCACGACCGGCGTCGCCAAAGGCGCGATGCTCACCCACGCCAACCTGCTCGCGAACGCCGCCCAAATCAACCTGTGGATCGGCTCGTACAACATCGGCCCGGATGACGTCCTCATCACCGCGCTGCCGCTCTACCACATCTTCTGCTGCACCATTAACAGCATCGCTTTCAGCGGGCGCGGCGCGCATTCCGTGCTGGTGACGAACCCGCGTGACATCAAATCCTTCATCACCATCCTGCGCCGCCACCCGCCAACCATGATGACCGGCGTCAACACCCTCTTCAAAACCCTGCTCAACACCAAAGACTTCCGCCGCCTCGACTTCTCGCATCTGCGTTTCGTCATCGCCGGCGGGATGCCGCTGGAAAAAACCGTCTCGGACGAATGGCAGCAGCTCACCGGCAACATCATCGTCGAAGGCTACGGCATGACCGAAACCTCGCCGCTTATCAGCGTCAACCAGATGGACACCAAGGCCTATAACGGCACTATCGGCTACCCCATTCCCGGCACTGACGTCAGCCTGCGCGACGACGACGGCAAACTTGTGCCGCTGGGCGAGCCGGGGGAAATGTGGGTGCGCGGCCCGCAAGTGATGAAAGGCTACTGGCGTCACGAAGACGAAACCCGCCGCGCCATGCAGGACGGCTGGCTGAAAACCGGCGACATCGCGCAGATGCAGCCGGACGGCGCGCTGAAAATCGTTGACCGCAAAAAAGACATGATCCTCGTCTCCGGCTTCAACGTGTACCCCAGCGAAGTCGAAGCTGTGCTGGCGCAACATCCGGACGTGCTGGAAGTGGCGTGCATCGGCGTGCCGAACGAAGGATCGGGCGAGAAAGTCAAAGCCTGCATCGTGCCGCGTGCGGGCGCGAAACCGACAGTGGAAGCGCTGCAAAAATTCGCCAGTGCCAACCTCACCGGTTACAAGCGCCCCAAAGAATACGAATTCTGCGACGAACTGCCGAAATCCAACGTCGGCAAAATCCTGCGCCGCGAACTGGTGGCACGGGAAAAAGCCAAAGCGGCGCAAAATCAGAAACCCGCCTGATGCCACCGCAGGCAATAAAAAACCCGCCGTAAGGCGGGTTTTTTATGCTTGGTAGAGGCCAGTATTTATCCCGCTTGGCGGCTAGCCACGAACCCAGGTTTTATCCCGCTTGGCGGCTTGCCACGAGCCCAGGTTTTATCCCGCTTGGCGGCTAGCCACGAACCCAGTATTTACGCCGCTTGGCGGCTTACCACGAGCCCAGCATTTATCCCGCTTGGCGGCTACCCGCGAGCCCAGTGTTTATCCCGCTTGGCGGCTCGCTACGCGCCCAGTGTTTGTCCCGCTTGGCGGCAGTCCGTAAGGCTAGTGTTTATCCCGCTTGGCGGCAGTCCGTAAGGCTAGTGTTTATCCCGCTTGGCGGCTGCCCACAAGCCCAGCATTTATCCCGCTTGGCGGCTGCCCACGAGCCCAGCATTTATCCCGCTTGGCGGCTGTCCGCGAGCCCAGCATTTATCCCGCTTGGCGGCTCGCCACGAGCCCAGCGTTTACCCCGCTTGGCGCGCGCCCAAGTCCGAACATTGCACGAAAAAATCCCTTCCCCCGCTTGCGGGGGACGGGGCTCCCATGAAAAAAATGCTCGCATTTTTTTCATGGGTACCCGGGAAGGTGGCCGCAGGCCGGAAGGGGGGAATAAAAAACCAGTATTTATCCCGCTTGGCGGCTTGCTACGCGGTCAGGGGTTTGCCGTTAGTGCGCGTTGCAGGTATTCGTGCTGGAAGAGGCACATCCGCGTGACGTCGCGGTACTGGCCATTGATGAAGAATTCGTGGCGCAGGGTGCCTTCGGCCTGAAAGCCGATTTTCTCGTACACGTGCCGGGCACCCGCGTTTTCCACATCAACGATGAGGTAGATTTTGTAGAGGTTCAGCACGCTGAAGCCGTATTCCAGCGCCAGTTCGGTGGCGCGGGTGGCGATGCCTTTGCCCTGATGGTCGGGCGCGACGATGATTTGATATTCGGCGCGGCGGTGGATGTGATCGATTTCGACGAGTTCGACCAGGCCGGCGATGTTGTTGCGTTTGCCGCCTTCGTCCGGGCCGTATTCGATGACGAAGCGGCGTTCGCGCTGGTCGCGGATGTGTTCGTCGTAGAGGTGCGTCAGTTCGTCGAAGGTTTCGTAGGGTTCTTCAAACCAGTAGCGCATCACGTTGGCGTTGTTGTCTAGGCGGTGCACGAAGTAGAGGTCGCCGCGTTCGAGCGGGCGCAGGCGGATAGCGGATGCGGGGGAGGGCGCGGTGATGCTGTCTTTTTTGAACACTTATTTGTCCTCGCGGGAGTAGGTTGTGCCGCCGACGCTGATGTTTTTGTCGTCCGCCCAGAAGAAGAACAGTTTGCGCTCGGTCTTGCCGTCGGGGCCGGTCAGTTCGATGGTGTAGCCGTCGATTTTGTAGTGACCGGGACGCTCTTCGCCTTTGCCACCGGTTCCTGTGCTGCCGACGGTGACAGTGCCAGAATCCTGGAAGCCGTCGTACACACCGCTGACGACGCCGTCGCTGTTGGCAAAGGTGGAGGAGTCGATATAGTTCGTCGAGGCGCTGGAACTGTAGCCGCTTCTGCTGAAACTGCCATCTTTGCCGAAGGTGAGGTAGGTGAAGGAGACGTGGCTGCCGGTATAGAGGGTACCGCTGGAGGTACTGTAGGTGTAGGTGCCGGCCAGGATTTCGCCTGCTTTGCCCGGGCGCACGGGTGTGGCGTCGTAGGCTTGCCATTGGCCGTCTTTTTCGTATTGGTAGTTATCGCCCTGTTTGCGCCAGCGCCGCCAGTGTTCGGGCTCGTGCCGGCGTGAGGCGGCAACGTCGAGATCGGCAGGCGGTACTTGCAGGTTGTCGTACGCCCAGCCGTCTTTGAGCAGCAGGTATTGTGTTTCGACAAAGGTTATGTCCGTGCCAAAGTATTCGGCCTCACCGTGGAAGAGGAGGGTTTCGATGTCTTTGGCCTGCACGCCCTGTCCCGGCGCCGTCACCCATTTGAAGCGCGCGGCTTCGGCACGGTCAACGGCTTCCTGCGCGGGCGATGGACCCTTCGCTGCGCCGCTGTATGCACAGACGACGATGATGTTGTTGGCAATATTTTGTCCGTAGAGGCCGGGTTTGCCGTGGTCGGTGAAGTAGAAGGCGAGTTCGCGCACGCCGTGGCCGAAGGTTGAGGTGTGGTTGTAGAGGAAAACGTCGTCGTTCACGTTGATGTAGCCACTCGGGCTGTATTGGTATTCGCCGTCGCTGCTGCCGTCACCCGTGATGCGGTACTGGCCGTTGTCGTAGAGCGAGAGGGTGTATTTCATGCCTTTGTCCATCTGCACGGCGCAGTCGTAGTCGCCGTAGGTGAGTGCGCCGCCGATGGTCATGTTGTCGCGCTTGAGGCCGGCGAGCAGGGCGTCGCTTTCTTTGCTGTTGCTGGTGACGGGTTTGGGTCCGCCCTGCGTGGTGGCGGCGGGTTTGACGGTGGGTTTTTCCGCCGCTTGTGCCGTGGCGGTAGCACTGGTTTCGGCACTGTCGCCTTCAGCGTAGTAGGCCGAAATAAGGCGCTTGACGGTGTCCATATGGTCGCGCAGGAGGGCGGGGTCTTCTTCGGATAGCAGCTGAATGAGGCGCATGTTGCCCACGCCTGCCGGAACGGCGGTAAAGATGATGGTGACGGGTTTGCCCGCGATGCTGACTCGGTAGATGGCGGTAGCGATGCCGCGCCCCGCACCCGCTTCGCCGCGTTGCAGCACTTCGCCGTAATTGGGCGCGAGTTTGTCGGCCATCATGGTCAGCCAGGCGACTTCGTCCTTGCCGTCGTCAGGCAGCGGGTCAAGGACGCTGACCATGAAGATACGGTCACCGATATTGTCCGGGGTATAGTGGGTCATGAGGTTGTCGCGGCGGGTTTGCCAGCCGTCGGGCGTGTCCACGGCGTGGGCAGCGGTGGCGAGCAGGACAGCGAGAAAGAGGGCTTTTTTCAGCATGTTGCACCAATGGCTTGCAGGAATCGCGGCTAACGTAATGTGTCCGTTTAGACCTGTCAATGCTCTGGCGGCAGCGGTTCGGGAATAAAAAAGCGGGGCAGGCCCCGCTTTTTCTTTCGCTTAGAACGTGTTCATTGTCTCAGCCTCTGCTGTAAACTATCGGCATGAACAGAAAAACCTACCCAAGCGATATCAGTCGCGAGCAATTTGCGCCTCTCCTCCCCCTGCTGGAAAGTGCCCGTAAACGCACAGCGCCACGTCAGGTGGACTTGTACGATGTCTTTTGTGCCATTCTCTACCTGCAACGCACTGGCTGCTCCTGGCGCGCTTTGCCGGGCGATTTCCCCAAATGGCGCACCGTGCATTCCTACTTCCAGAGATGGACTGAGCCACGCGAGAGTGGCATCAGCATCCTTGAGGAAGCATTAAAAAAATCAGGTAGTTGCGGAGCGCCGCAAGCAGGGGCATCATGAAGCAACCACTTTCCTGATTATTGATGCGCAGAGTGTGAAGAACACGGATACCGCCATGGAAAAAGGCTACGATGCGGGCAAGAAGGTTAGCGGTATCAAGCGGCATATAGCGGTTGACACGCAGGGTTTGCCGCATGCGCTTGCGGTAACGACGGCGGATGTTACGGATAGAAAAGGCTGCCTGCTAGCATTGGAACGTGGGCGGGATAATCTTGGGGCGGTACAAAAAATCCTTGCTGACGGTGGTTACACGGGTAAGGCATTTGCTTCGTCAGTACAGGAGTTGATTGGTGCGGAGGTAGAGATTGCCAAACGAAACGAATTACACCGCTTTGCGGTATTGCCAAAGCGATGGGTAGTCGAGCGCAGTTTTTCCTGGTTGGAAAAGAACAGACGGCTTTGGAAAAACTGCGAGCGTAAGTTGAGTACCAGTCTGCAAATGGTAGCTTTGGCTTTCTTGGGAGTCCTGCTACGAAGACTATGAACACGCTCTTAGGTTGGCAGATGCAGCGGCACGAAAACGAGCGTATAGACGATGACCACGGTCAGGGCGGCCAGCGTCGGGACAGACGTGCGTTTGACCAGGAGCATCGGCGAGAGGTTGCCCGCGCCGCTCACCGCGACGATGACGCCTGATACCGGCGACAGGGTGCGGCCAACGTTCGAGGCTTGTTGCATTGGCAGGATGAGGTAGGCGGGGTTGATGCCGAGTTTGTCCGCCAGTTTCGGCGCGATTTCCACGAAGGAATAGAACGCCGCGTTGCCGGAACCGGAAGCCACCACCACCAGCAGGGTGATGCCGACCAGCGCCAGCATCATGATGGTCGCCGCCGAGCCGCTCTTTTCCACCAGCGCGATCATGTCATTGACGAAGCCGATGCTGCTCAGACCTTCCGAGAACACGCCGGCAGCAATCAAGAGGATGACCACGCCGGCAAATGCTGCACCCATTTCGCGGTAGGCGACTTCAAGCCCTTCGTAGAGCGCTTTGGCGCCTGAACCTTGCTGTTCGCCTTTGAGGCGGTGGTAAAGGCTGCGGATGTACTCGATGATGAGGCTGATGATGAGGGTGAGCACGACCACCGCGCCGAGCGACATTTCCGGCATGACCCGGCCGCCAATTTCGATTTTGCCGTCGAAGATGAGCATGCCGGCGATCGGCAGGAAGGGCAGCAGCATGTAAAACGCCGGTGCCTTTTTCAGATTGGAGAGATCCATGCTGACGCGTTCACCGCTGCTTTGACCGACCAACCCCTCGCTACGGTCGCAGAAGGGTTGCCAGAAGAAATGGGCGACGGCTGTCGCGAGGATGGCGAGCACGCTCATCGGGATCATGTAGGTGAAGGCGTAATCCTTCACGGCAATGTGTGCCTGTTCGGCGGCGAGTACCACATCCGGCGCGGTTGGCGCGAGGGTCATCATCGCCGTGGTGGCGCAGACTGCCGCCGCGCTGGGGCGGGAAATACCAAGGCTGGTGAGGATGGGGAACAGTGTTGCCATGAGGAAGGCACCGAGCGCGGTCGCTGAAGAAATGGCGAACGAGAGCAGGCTGCCGATGAAGAAGCCGCCGATCATCAGCACATACGGTGAGCGGATGTAGCCGAGCGGATGCGAGAGGATGCGGATGACGGTGTCGTTCGCGCCGATGTGCGACATATAAGCGGAAAAGCCGATGAGGACCATGATGAGCAGGCCCAGACCGCCGCCCCGGTTCGCCATCAGGTTGTAGATGAGGTTGCTGATATCAACGTAAAACAGCCCCGTCGCCTTCTCGCCACCGATGGGTTTGCCGAGGAAAGCCACAGCAAACAACATCAATGCCACACCGGCGACGAAGAGCACGCCTTTGGCGTTATAGCCGCGAATGATGAGAAAGCCCACCAGAAAAATAGTGAGAAAACCGATAATTAAGCCCATGATGCACCTTTTGGTTGAGAAATATCAGGTGCACAGTATCACTTTCTTACGGTTTGTAAACATAAGTCCACGCACTATCCACAAATTAAAGTGAATTTTTGCGTTCTTAGGCCTCAAAAGAGCCCGCGATGCGGGGGTGATGGAGAGAATTCAGGTATTAGGATGGGGCAGCGGTCCGGCGCTGTTCACATGAGCGGCGCATGTCGCGCATAGGCATGAACGCGTGATCCGCAGCCCTAATTTTTCCCTAAGAATGCCTGCCTACAATGCACCCCATCGGTAAGAGAGACCTGCCGATGCAGAAAATTCCATGGCTATTTCCTTCCATTCCACAAGCGGAGAGATTCGTATGAACAAAACCTTCCTCGCTACCCTCAGCCTGGCCGTCCTGACCAGCGGTACTTTCGCCTTCGCCGATCAGCGCGACGAGCAGCAAGCGTTGGCGCAAAGCAAAATTAGCGCCACCGAAGCCGTCGCTATCGCCGAAAAAGCGAGCGGCGCGCGTGCCGACAATCTTGAACTCGACATGAAAAACGGTCGTGCCGTATTTGATCTTGACCTGCGCAATGGTCATGAAGAATACGATATCCATGTTGATGCCGTAAGCGGCGACATTATCAAGAACCATCATGAACACGACGACGATCAGGCGCACAATCCCGGCATCAATATGACGCAGGCCATCGCTGCTGCCGAGAAAGCGGTGTCGGCGAAAGTCGTTGATATTGAGCTGGAGCGCAGCGTGCAAGGCCTCATCTATCAAGTCGAGCTGCTCGGCGGTAACGGCGAACGCCACTATGTGGATGTTGATGCCGCCGACGGCAAAATCCTGCGCGGCGCTACCCCCTAAACCCCAGGAGAACGGATATGAAAAAAACCATCCTTGCCCCGCTCGGCCTCGCCATGCTGCTCGCCAGCGGTATGGCTGCCGCCAAAGACGATAATGACCACGGCAGACACCGTGGTCCCGGCCCGCACGGTCCGCACCGTGAACTGTTCCAGGCCTTGCAGCAAAGCAAAATCAGCGCCGCTCAAGCCGTGGCCATCGCCGAGAAAGAAAGCGGTGCACGCGCCGATAACATCGAGCTGGAAATGAAACGGGGCCGCCCCGTTTATGACATTGACCTGCGCGACGACAAGCAGGAACACGAATTTCGCATTGATGCCACGAACAGTGAGATCATCAAGCGCGAAAGCGAGTACGAAAAAAACATGCCGCGCTACGCTACCGTGACCTTGAGCCAAGCGATAGAAACGGCCGAAAAAGAAGTGGGCGCGAAAGTGATTGACGCCGAACTCGAAGGCCGCCGTCAGGGACTGGTGTACGAAATCAAGCTGCTGGCCGCCGACGGTGGACGCTACTTCGCCGAGATCAGCGCCGATGACGGCAAAATCCTGCGCGGCAGCAAGCCCATCGTCACGCCGAATGCGGCAGATGCCGCCGAGGTGTTGCAACAGGAAGAACAGGCCGCACCGCCACCGCCTCCACCGCCGCCTGCTCCGGCAGGCCAGGACGCGGCACCGCCATCAGATGCTCCGGCGAAATCCTGACATCACCCGCCTGATCCAAGCGACAGCCCCGGCTGTCGCTTTTTTGTGCCTGAACGGGTGGTGTAAAAACGCGCAACCTCCCGCAAAAACAGGGAAAAAACGCGCCCAGAGGGCAAAACCGTTACATTACAAACATGCTATACTCGCGCGCCCCAAGAAACCCACACCATTACGAGCATTCCACAATGAACAGACGGGATTTCATCACTGCTACCGGTGCTATCGGTGCCGCCGTACTCAGCAGCAAAACCTTCGCTCAGGACAAACCCCAGCAAGCCGAAGCCGATGTGCACAGTTTCGGCCGCGTCATCACCCTCGCGCAAGAACGCGCCAAAAGCCCCGACAAGCCCGAGCAATATAGACTCGGCGGCATCTTTTCCGACCTGACCTACGATCAATACCGGGGCATCCGCTTCCGTCGCGAAGCTGATCCCATCCACGCCGCGAACGCCAACTCCCAGTTCGGCCTCGACCTGTTGCCGCCCGGCTTCTTCTACAAAGACCGCGTGCGCATTCATCTCGTCAAAGGCGGCAAGGCCGAAGAAATTGCCTTTGATCCGGGCGCCTTCGACTTCGATCCGAACCTGTTTGATGCCGCCAAACTCGAATTCCCCGACGACGTGCGTCAGGGCCTCGGCTGGTCGGGTTTCCGCCTGCGCTACGCCATCAACTCGCCCGATTACATGGACGAATTTGCCGTCTTCCAGGGGGCGAGCTACTTCCGCGCCATCGCCCGCGACACCCTCTACGGCCTCTCGGCACGCGGCCTTGCTCTCGGTACCGGTGGCCCGGGCGGCGAAGAATTTCCGCGCTTCACCCAATTCTGGATTTACCAGCCGGAAGCAAACGACCGCAGTATCCGCCTCGAAGCCCTGCTGGAAAGTCCGTCGCTCACCGGCGCTTATGCGATGGAAATCATCCCCGGTGCGGAAACCGTCTTCCTCATCAAGGCCAGCCTCTTTCCGCGCAAGGACATCGAGCACTATGGCATCGCGCCGCTCACGTCGATGTATTTCTTCAGCCCCAGCCGCCGTGCCGCCATCAACGATTACCGCAATGCCGTACACGATAACGACGGCCTCGCCATGTACACCGGCGGTGAAGCGCGCCTGTGGCGACCGCTGTGTAACCCGCGCGACCTGCAATTCTCCGCCTTCATTGACGATAACCCGAAAGGCTTCGGCCTCTTGCAGCGCGCCCGCGCCTTCGACAACTTCCAGGATGCCGAAGCCCGCTACGACAAACGCCCTTCCGCCTGGGTCACCCCGCGCGGCAAATGGGACAAAGGCAGCATCTCGCTCGTCGAAATCCCGGTCACCAACGAATTTAACGACAACATCATCGCCTTCTGGTCGCCCGCCGAACCGCTCAAAGCGGGGCAGCGTCACGACTTCGCCTACGACCTCACCTGGTCGCAGGCCGGCCCCGAATTCTCCGGGCGCGCGCGCATCGTCGGCACCCGTAGCGGTGCGGCGGTCAACAATCCCGAACGCTTTACCTTCACCGTGGACTTCGCCATGCCCGAAGGCAGCGCTCCGCTGGATCCCGATACCCTGAAACTTGCGACCAATGCCAGCGCCGGGGAAATCCATGCCGTTCACCTCGTCCGCCTGCCGGAAGGCGGCAGACTGCGCGCCGCCTTCGACTACCAGCCGAAAAGCAACACCATGGCCGAGCTGCAACTGCGCCTCACCGATACTAACGGTGTCCCTGTCGCCGAAAGCTGGTTCTACCGCTGGGTGCCGCTCTGAGGCAACACTATGCCAAGTCATAGCCAACACCCTTGCTTTCTCATGCAAGGCGGTGAGCCGAAGACAGTACAAATGAGTACGGCGAGGCTCGCCAACACCGCAGGAGGAAGCTAGGGCGTCGGCTAGAAAGGGCGGGCATCAGCCCGCCTTCATGCCATATAACATCACCTGAACCTAGACCCCATGAACACCACCACCCCCGCCGTGCCGCCGGAAGCCCCGCTCAACATGCGGGTTCAGTCCCTGCGCAAAGCACCCGGCCGGCCGCCCATCCACACCCCGCTGCGCACCCACCTTGCCCGCCTCGTCGCCTTCGGTGGCGCGCTCGCCATCGGTACCTTCGGCAGCTGGCACATGCTCAAAGCTTTTGGCGACGGACGCAGCACCCTGTTGCAATACATCCTGCTTGTCTTCTTCGCGCTCACTTTCTACTGGGTTGCCTTTTCCACTACCGCCTGCCTCGCGGGGTTATTACCGCAGCGCCGTCACCAGGGTAGGCTTGACCCGCAAGGCGGCAAAGTTGCCCTGCTTATGCCCGTTTATGGCGAAGATCCGGCGCTGACCCACGCCGCACTGCTGGCGATGGCACAAGAACTCAGCCACACCGCGCTCGCCGACCGCGCCGAGATCTTCATCATCTCCGACACGCAAAAACCCGACGCCTGGCTGGGCGAAACCGCCGCCCTGCACGTCCTGCGCGAAAAATCGCCGCTTCCCGTCTGGTACCGCCGCCGCGCGCAAAACAGCGGGCGTAAATCCGGCAACGTCGAAAACTTCGTGCGCCGTTGGGGCGGGCGTTACGCCTACATGATCATGCTGGACGCCGACAGCCTGATGGAAGCGGACACCCTGATCGAAATGGTCGCGCGCATGGATGCCGAACCGCGCCTCGGCCTGCTGCAAACCATGCCGCGCCTCATCGGTGGCAACTCCCTGCTCGCTCGTGCCATCCAGTTCGCCGGCGCCCTCTACGGCCCCATCGTCGCGCGCGGCGTCGCCGCTTGGCAGGGCGAAGACGGCAACTACTGGGGGCACAATGCCATCATCCGCGTTCAGGCCTTTGCCGACAGCTGCGGCCTGCCCATCCTGCGCGGGCGCAACCCCATCGGCGGCCACATCCTGAGCCACGACTTCGTCGAGGCCGCCCTCCTGCGCCGCGCTGGTTGGCACGTGCGCATGGATCCCGACCTTGGCGGCAGCTACGAAGGCCTGCCGCCGACCCTCGATGACCTCGTTGGTCGTGAACGCCGCTGGGCGCAGGGCAACATGCAGCACCTCGGCATCATCGGTAGCAAAGGCCTGCGCTGGCCAAGCCGCATCCACTTCCTCATCGGCATCGCCAGCTACATCATGAGCCCCATCTGGCTCATCATGCTTATCGTCGGTACCGGCATCACCGCGCAAACCCTCTTTACCAAGCCCAAATACTTCACCAGTGCGCGCCAGCTCTTCCCCGACTGGCCGACCTTCGACCCCGAACGGATGCTGTGGCTCTTCTTCGCTGCCATCAGTTTGCTGCTCTTGCCCAAATTCATCGGCTGGATCCGCGTCCTCATTAGCAGCAAACGCCGCCGCGCCTTTGGCGGCACCCTTGCCGTCACCCAGGGTTTCATCGTCGAACTCATCATCTCCACCCTCTACGCGCCGCTGCTCATGCTCATCCAGACCCGGCACGTCATCGACATCTTCCTTGGCCGCGACAGCGGCTGGCGCACGCAAAACCGTGAAGGCGCCCTGCTGCCGTGGAAAGACGCCATTAAGCGCAACCTGCTCTACGTCGCCATCGCCACTATCGTCCTCTGCGGCCTCATCTGGCAGGCGCCGAACCAGATCATCTGGCTCTCGCCCATCATCATCGGCCTTTTCCTCTCGCCGTGGCTGTCGCGCCACAGCGGCAACACCCGCCTGGGTGGCTGGCTCGCGAAAAAACACATCCTGCTCATCCCCGAAGAAACCCGCCCGCCGGCCATTGAGACTGCCGCTGAAGCAAACAGCGCCGCCTTTGCCGCCTGCCGCCGCCGCCGCATCCATGAACTCGGTCGCGATCGCACCCTGGCCGCCGCCCATATCGCCGCCCTCGATCTGAACGCGCCGCAAAGCACCAAAGACCGCCTGCTGCACATCACCGCCAAGGCCAAACTGCAAGAAGCGCGGCACTACGCCGAAGCGCTGAAATACCTGACCCCGCAGGAACTCATGCACACAGCGGGCTCACCGGAACTCATCGAAACCCTGCTTAACCTGCCCGAATAAAGAAGGCGACCATGCAAACCCTGCCCCTGCACCACAGCGGCCCGCTCGGCGGCATCCTTGAAGAAAGCGAGCGGCACCAAATCGTCGAAATGCGCCTGCGCGCGGGTAACGAAATCCCGCCCTACCAAAGCCCGGCGACCATCATCCTCATCACCCTGAGCGGCAGTGCGGAAATCCACAGCAGCGTTGACGGCAGCACGGCAACCCTGCTGCCGGACCGCATCATCAGCCTCGCACCGCTGGAAACCCACAGCATCCGCGCCACTGCCGACAACACCCACATCATCGCCATCAAAAGCGGCCCAACCGCCTGAACAGGCGGCTGCCGCCGGTGGCAACATCTCCCGGCGCACTATACAATCCGCGCCCACACCAACCCACGGAAAACCCCATGCTCGAAGACATCCGCGAAAAAAAGACCAACCGCATCACCTACGCCCTCGTCATCATCGCCGGCATCGGCATGCTGTTTATCGGCGTTCCCTTCTTTAACCAGCCGGGCGGAGAGCGCGCCACCGTCGCTACCGTTAATGGCCACAGCATCCCGATCAATGCCTACAACAACGTTTACCGGGAGATACAGCAGCAAGCCCCGGATCTGGGCGAAGCCGAGACCAAAGCCCGCACCCTGCGCCGCCTCATCACGCAAAACCTCTTCCAGCAGCACGCCCTCGACAGCCGCTACATCCTGCCGGAAACCGCCCTCTACCGCATCATCAAAAGCCAGTTTGGCGACAACACCCAATACCAGCAATGGCTGACACAAAACCACCTCAGCGCCGAAACCTACCAGAACAGTGTGCGCAACGAACAAACCGTTGCCGCCTACTACCGCGCCCTGCTGAGCGACCCGGGCGATAACCACCCGCTCCTGCAATCCTACCTGCAAACGCTGGCACAAGAACGCGGCTACACCCTCTACACCCTGCCGCGTGCACCGCTGGCGGAGGCTGTTAGCGTCAGCGACGACGCCCTGCATGCCTACCACGACGCCCACCAAGATAACTACACCACCCCGGAAGCGGTGGACATTGACTACACCCTCTACGACATCGCCGACCTCGGCGCGAGCGACGAACAAATCGCCGCCGCACGCCAGGCCAGTGAAAAACGTAGTGGCCGCTACATCATCTTTGACGACAGTAAAACTGCCGCTGACGCCGCCGCTGCCATCCAGGCAGGCGAAAAAACCTTCGCTGACTACTGGCAGGCCGTTACCGATAAAACCACCGCCGGCGAAACCGGCACCCTCGACCCCGCCAGCAAAGACAAAAGCGTGACCCCGGAAATCGGCGCAGCCCTCTTTGCCCTGGCGGCAAGCGGCGACACCAGCCCCGTCATCAAAAGCGAATACGGCGACATGCTGATCGAACTCGGCAACATCGAAGCCAGCACCCTCAGCGACGACGAACTGCGCCGCCTCGCCGCCCAACAAAACCTCGCCACTTACGACAGCCGCGCCAACCAGGCTTTTGATGCCGCGCAAAACGGCCAGCCGCTGCCCGCCATTACCGGCATCACCGGTGGCAACATCGCCAGCCTGAAAAACATCACCGCCGCCAGTACAGATGCCGCCTGGCTGCAAAACCCGAAAGTGCGTGAACAACTCTTCGGCGAAAAACCGCTGGCGGAGAACAAAACCGCTGACCCGGTCGAAATTGCGCCGCAACAAACCGTCTTCTTCACCGTCACCCGCCGTGAAAAACCGCAGCCGCGTCCCTTCGCCGAGGTGAAAAACGACGTCGAACGCGACTACCGTAACGCCGAGGCAGAAAAAGGCCTGCAAACACGCGGTGAAGCCCTGCAAAAAGCCCTCAGCGAGAACAACCGCGACGAAGCGGAAAAACTCGCGCGGGAATACGGTGTGGAAACCCTCACCCTTGAGCCGACCAACCGCTTCAGCGACAACCCGATCGTGCCGGCACTCTTTGAAAACCCGGCGCGCATCAGCACCCAGAAAAGCGCCAACGGCGACCTTATCATCGCCAGCCTCTATAGCGTGCGCGACGGCGACATCAAAGCCCTGCCGGATAACATTCGCCAGGGCGCTGCCTTCACCTGGCAGCAACAGGACATGGCGACGACCTACAATAGCTACGGCGACTGGCTCTACCGCCACGCCAAGATCAAGGTCAACGAGGAAATGTTGCAACGCCAATAAATGCCGGCATCTTTCGCCTTGGTGAAAACAAAGAAATCCGCCGCATTGCGGCGGATTTCTTTTGCGCGAACCTAGCCATTACACCGCTTGATGAAGCTTATAGTTAAACATCTAAAAAATCGTAACGTGTGGGGGACTGTTTAAATGTGCATAAAGAGGAAGAGGAAAAATCGGCGCCAAATTTTGGCAGTCAGCCCAATAACGGCGCGGGTTGCGGGGAAATGCAAGGTGGCGGGAAGGCGCGGAAAGGATATGCATAGGAACGCGCAAAAAACGGGCAAAACTTGCGCTGTTGCGTTGCTTATTTGTGCATAAATTACGCGGCGTTTAAACGGATTTAAAAAGCGGGTGAAGCGGCTGCTAAGGCCGTTTTTTTATGCCCGCTATTGCCGCTTGTGCCGCATCTGCGGGCTTCGGTGCAGCAATATGCTTTTTCTCGCCGCGCGGCACAGAAGTGTAGGCAATGCACTACGCGACACATACCCGCGCACGACTTAACAGGCAACTAACTCGGAAAATCCGTAAAGTCGAAGATGGAAGTTTCCATGTTAATAAATCCTTTTATTTCATAATGTTAAAAACACTTAGCAAACATTAACAAAAAGAAATATGGAAGCGGAATTTCACTGTTTCGCGGAAACCATTTCACTGTTTCACAACTTTACCGACGCTTTTTAGCGGCAACCGCCCGATAGGTTTTGTCGAGTTGTTCGTCGCTGAGGGTTGTGAGGCTGGCAGTAGCAAAGTTCTTTTGCAGGTAAGCCAACAACCAAGAATCCAGTCCCTGCTCTCGCACATTGAGTTTGATGTACGCGTAGCGGCGGTTGCGCCAATCCTTCTTCCCTTTTTTCGGTGCCGACGACATTGAATTAAGTCGTCCTATCCAACGCCGCAAAAACCGCAATGCCATTTCATATTTCTCCAGCGGAATCAGGTGATAGGACGTGACCTTGCAATGTTTGTTCAGCGCTGACCACACCGCCCTATGGCTCTTCGCAGAACCGGCGCTCCGGTATTGGGCTTCCAAACTGACAATTTCGTTTACTAGACGGGTCAGGTTGGCTTTTTCTTCATCTGTTACGTGCTCCTCGCCGGGCTTTACTATGGCCTTGGTACGTGTGATGTGCCGCTGCGTATTGATTTGATTGACGACCGCGCCGGCACCAGCCAAAACACTATTGGTCACATTTCCGGAAACCTGATTGACCGGCGCGTTTTCGCTGGGGATGACTGCCTTCGCCACCGTTTCCATGTTACTTGACCGTACCCCCGTCAGAACATACTGAACATCAACTCCCAGTTGTGCGACATGTACCAAAAAATCGGTAGAAACCATCGTTTCACCATGCTCGTACTTCCTTAATATTTCTCGTGTTTTTCCCGCTTGGTGGGCAAAATTTGCCTGTGTATAGCCTAGTCTTGTTCGTTCTTCCACCAGCCTTGCTGCCATATCTTTCTTTGAAATCATAAGCTTATCCTTTGGGGTGATAAAAATATTTGTCATGCCAAAAATTGTTGGCTATGATTGCTTTCAGCGGTTGCAAATTGCGCAGCAACCCAATGAATGAAGGTAAAAATTGAAGGTAAATTGTAATGAACGCCGCAGAAATCTATCAAGCACTCAGGAAGCACGGGTACAACGCCAGCAAGGTTGCAGAAGCGTTGGAAGTACGCCCGCAATCCGTCGCCACCGTTATTCGGGACGGCTGTGGTAGCGAACGGATTGCCCGGGCAGTTGCGGTCGCCGCCAAGCTGCCGTTTGAACAGGCATTTCCCTTCTACGCCGAAAAAAAAGCGCGCAAATATCAACGCTCGCAACAAATCAAAAGCTTGAAGGCGATGTTAGAGGTGGCGTGATGGCCGAATTTGTCACGCAGCCCTACTACTCAGCCGCCGAGCTGGCGGCGATGGCGCTGCACACCATCAAGCTGACCGCCCGCAGCATCCGCACACGAGCGATTGAAGAAGGCTGGGAATCACGGCGGCGCACCGGTCGCGGCGGCGGTAATGAATACGCCCTCTCGTCGCTGCCCGCTGAGGTGCAGGCCGAGATACGTGAGCGTCACCTGCAAGCGCTTGCCAAGCAAAACCCCGTCGTCGTCCGCGAAGTGAAACACCTTGACCGCGACCTCGGTGCGTTAAGCGACAAGCAGCGCGCTGTAGCGGATGCACGGATGGCGCTGGCGCGCTATGTACGCGAGGTGGAGGCCGTCTGCAAAACGCGGCAGGAAGCGGTGCGGCGTGTGAGTGAATTAAGCCGCGCTGGTGAGCTGCCCGGCGACCTTAACCGGCAGTGCGCCATCGCCTGCGCGCGCAAGGGGGGCAAGCCGGGCGTGGGGACACGCGTCCTCTACCAGTGGCTGCTGGACGAGGAGCTGTGCGATAACGGCGCCGAGCGGCTGCGCGCCCTCGCTCCGCAAAAGCAGGGGCAGCCGCCCATCACCCTGACACGGCGCGAATGGCTACCGGAGTTTTTGGGCGTGTACCGCAACACCAACGGCGTCTGTATCGCCGAGGCTTACCGCAGCTTTGCAAAGGCCTACGCGGCACGACATGGCGCGGCGCTGCTGCCCAGCCTCGGCGTGGTGGAGACGGTGATGAGCCAAATGCCCGCCTATATCCGCGAGCAGGGGCGGATTACCGGAGCGCGGATGCGCGCCCTTAAAACCTACACAAAACGGGACTGGTCCACCCTGAAAAACAACGACGTGTGGGTTGGCGATGGGCACAGCCTGAAGATGAAGGTCAAACACCCCGACCACGGGCAGCCGTTTGTGCCGGAGCTCACCTTAATCATGGACACCGCTTGCCGTTACGTCGTCGGCTGGTCGCTCTCCTACGCGGAGAGTTGCATTGCCGTCGCCGATGCCCTGCGCCACGCGATGACAAAGAACGGCATCCCCGCCATGTACTACTCGGACAACGGCGGCGGGCAAACGAACAAAACGCTGGATGCCGACATCAGCGGCATCTTTGACCGCCTCGGCATCCACCACGAAACCGGCATCCCCGGCAATCCGCAAGGGCGCGGCATCATCGAACGGGTGATGAAGACACTGGCGCACACCATCGCGCGCCAGTTTGCAACCTACCACGGTCCGGGCGCCGACCGCGACACGGTGCGGCAAATCCACACCGCTACCGCGTCGCTGGCCAAGGCGCAACGCGAAGGCAAACAGGAGCTCACGCCGAAGCAGGCATGGGCGCAAGGCAAGTTGCCGTCATGGGATGACCTGCTGAAAACCGTCGAGGCGGCGGTGCGTTGGTACAACGAGGAGCATCAGCATCGCGAACTGGGCGGGATGACGCCGGCGCAGATGCGGGCGCACATCTTCACGGAAATGGCGGACGACGAATTTCATCCGCTCACTGACGTGGAGGCTCGCGACCTCTTCCGCCCAGGATTTAAACGCGTCGTACAACGCGGCTGGCTGACCGTACTGAACAACCAGTACTGGCACAGCGCCCTCGAAGCCTACGACGGCGAAACCGTGCTAGCGCTGATCGACCAGCACGATCCGGCGCTGGCGATCATCCGCGACCTCGACGGGCACTGGCTGTGTGACGCCAGGCTCGACGGCAACAAGCGCGCCGCCTTTCCGGAGTCGCTGGTGGAACGGAGCCGTCGGCAGCGCGCCGAACGCCGCCTGCGCAAGCTGGATGACGAACGCGCCAAAGCCATCGCCGAAACCCGCCCCACCCTCGAACACGAAAAGACGCAAACCCTCCACGACCTGCTCGGCACCGCCGAGGGCGGGACGGAACAAGAGACCCAATACCAATTTTTGAAAAGCATGATGTGAGGACAACACGACATGAGCAACAAAAGAGACGACCTGCGCGCTTACATGGACGCGCACGGCCTGACCCAGCAACAGACAGCGGCCAAGCTGGATGTGTCTAGCGCCACGGTCAACCAATACTTGCAAGGCAAGTACAAAGGCGACACCGCCGCCCTGGACGAAAAAGTTGTGCAACTGATAGCGCGCAGCCGCGAGAAAGCCAAAGCCGTGAACATCGGCTTTGTAAAGACCAAAACGGCGAAACATATCCACGAAACCGCAATGCTGGCGCACTCGCTGGGCGAAATCTATCTCATCATCGGTGAGGCTGGGCTGGGCAAAACAATGGCGCTGACCGAATACGCGAAAAAAAATGCCGACGTTGTCATGGTCGAGGTTGAGCCGACCTACAACGCCAAAGTGTTACTGCAAACCATCGCGGCGGCACTGGGCCTCACCCCGGCGCGCACCAACCACGAAATGATGACCGCCATCTGCGACAAATTGCGCGGCAGCGAACGCCTCTTGATCGTCGACGAAGCGGAACTACTTGGCCTCAAGCCCCTGGAAATCCTGCGCCGCATCCATGACCTGACCGGCATCGGCATCGTGCTGGCGGGAATGCCGCGCCTGCGCGCCAACCTGCGCGGCGCACGTGGCGAATACAAGCAGCTGTACAGCCGCATCGGCTTTTGCCAGGACATCAAGAACGCGCTGCCCGCCGAGGACATCGCCAAGATTGCCGAGGCCACCCTGGGCAACGGCGAGCACAACGAACTGCTCTACCAAGTGAGCGGCGGCAACGCCCGCCGCCTCGCCAAACTGCTGCGGGGGTCGCTGAAAATCGCTGATAACCACGGCCGCCCCGTGGACGAGGCGCTGATTAAACGCATGGCAGAGATGCTGATTGATTAACCAACGAACGGGAGAAAAACATGGACCTAGAACAAGCCATGCAGGCGTGGATAAACGCCTCACTGGAACTGGCCGCAGTGATGGAGGCACAAGGCATAACCCGCCTCGCCCCCGTCCTATCAACAGGCAGCGGCAAAGACGCCGAACTCTCACTAAAAATCATCGCCCCGGAAGGTGCGGACGAAGATTGGGAGATGGACAGTTTTTGGGAAGACGACAACGAGGAGGCCGCATGAACCGCGCAGACGCCGAAAAACAACTGTGGGCAGGCTTCCGCCGTGCGGTACGGGAACGCGATTACGACCCGCTTATCCTCTACCACGAAGACTTGCGCCCCCTCGCGGACAGACTCAACGCCATGCTGGCCGACATCCAAAACCGCATGACGTGTGCGCTGCAAATCGCGCAGGACATTTGCGGCGATGAGCCCCGAATTGAATTCGTCCGCAATGCGGAGAAGTGGCAAGGGGGCGCCGTGGAGATTGCCCTGACTTTTGCCGACCGTGCCCATGCGGCGATGAACATTGGCGTGAGCAGCGTTTACAGTCTCTTTTACTACGGCAACGACTACGACAAAGCTCTTGTGACCACAAAAACCAGCCGCTATGCCGACATGACCGCCGACGACAGTATCGACACCCTTGCCCGCCGGCACCTCGACTGGCTGCGCGCAGAAAACCGCGCCCTGCAACAGTATCTGGCCGAGCGCCGTGCGGCGCAGGCCGATTTGCCCTTAACCAACCCTTAAACCCACCTTAAAACAGGAACCCGACATGGCAAAACCCAGCAACAAACGTCTCAAAGCCGCGACCCTCGAAGCCCCGAAAAGCCGCGAGGAAACCCAGAGCTGGATCAAAGCCCTCGGCGACACTCAGCGCGAACACGCCCGCCTGACCCACGACCTCAACGACAAAATCGCCGAGCTCACCGACGAGGCCAAACCGGCACTCAACGCACTGGCCGAGCGCTCCGCCGCGCTACAACAAGGCATCCAGGCGTGGTGCGAGGCGAATCGCGCCGAACTTACTGCCGGCGGCGGCAAAACCGCGAACCTGATTACCGGTGAAGTGAGCTGGCGGCAGCGTCCGCCATCCATTGCGGTGCGTGGTATCGAATCGGTGCTGGAAAACCTGCGCACCCTAGGCCTCGCGCGCTTTATCCGGCAGAAGGAAGAAGTCAACAAAGAAGCGATGCTGAACGAGCCGGACATCGCCGCGACCATCGCCGGTATTACCGTCGTGCGCGGCAAAGAAGACTTTGTCATTGTCCCCTTTGAAGTGGAGACGCAACCATGACCGCCGAACAACAACTGGGACTGGCCGAAGCGCAACTACTCGGCTATGGCCGCCACCGCGCCGGCGAAAACCTGACAACGCTGGTGGACGCGATGGGACTGACGCTTGCCGAATGGCAACAGTTACAAAGCGACTACGTCATGCCCTACCTGAGCGATGACGACCGCGCCACCATCACCCAACACTTACAAAACGAGGCGACTGTCTGATGGCTATAAACCGTGATCATCCTGATTTTGACGATGCCCTGAATGACGTCATCAAAATCATCCAGCGAAAAGGCCTGGAAATTAACGATTTGGATGTACTCAGACACAACGTTGAGGCAATCGAAATCGTGGGTGACCAACTACATCTCAGAATGAAAAACCATGCGAAGGTGCAATAACCATGAAAATCTTGAACACACTCCTCCGCCGCCTATGCCGCCGCGCCGAGATGCGCTACACCCTCGCCGCCGACGGCAGCGTCACCATCCGCCAGGGGTGGCGGCGGGTGCAGCTCTCGCACAGCGATTACCTGCTGCTCGCCCAGCTCAAAGGATGGCAAGCATGAACGGGCGTACCTTGACCCTACTATGCGCGCTGGCGCTGACGCTGGCCCTGCTGGGCGGGGTGATGGTGCTGGGCGGGATGCTGCGGCAGGACATGGCCGTGGGGGCGGTTGGCCTGCTGCTGGGCAACACCGCAATCAGCGGGCTGACGCTGCTGCTGATGCTGCAACAGGGTGGCAAAAGGGGGCAGCAATGAACATCCGCTGCCCCTGCTGTGGCGCGGTGAACAGCCTTGACGCCCTCATCGCCCACGATGACGCGCGCGCCGCCCTGGACCGGCTCGCTGACCTCGGCGGCGAGCTGACCCGCCTCCTCGTCCGCTACTGCGGTCTGTTTAGGCCGGAGAAATCAGTGCTCTCCATGCCGCGTCTCGCGAAACTGCTCACCGAACTGCAAGCCGGTATAGACGCGCAGCGCATCGAGCGCGGTGGCAAAACCTGCGACGCACCACTGGAAGCGTGGCTGTGGGCACTGCAACAAGTGCTGGAGGCGCGCGATAGCGGCCGCCTCGTGCCCCCACTGAAAAACCACGGCTACCTCTACACCGTGCTGGCTAACTGGCAACCGGAAGCAGCGGTAAGCAGCGGTGGCAATACGGTGCGGGTCATGGAGGCTGCGCCGAGCAAAACCAGAGGCGGCCTTGCCACCCTCGCCAACATGAAACGCTACTAAGGACACCCCATGTCAGCCCTGCCAAAAGCCATACATAACGCCGTTATCGACGGCATCCAGCGCCTCTACGCTCTGCGCCTCGAAGGCGCGCCGCCTGCCGACAGCCTGCAAGCCACTGCCACCGTGTGGCTGGACGCCCTCGGCTACAAGCGGACGTGGCGCGAGGATGACGCTGTGCGTGTCGCCCGCGCCTTTGCCGGCCTGTGCGCCGCCTGCCGCCGCTGGCCGTCACCGGCGCAGTTTTTTGACCACTTGCCGCCGCCGCCCCCACCACCGGCACTGCCGGCACCGGTGCTGACAGCGGCAGACCACCAGGACAACGCCGCCTGGCTGACAAGGCTCGTTGACAAACTGCGCTGGGGGCGGACATGACTCGCGATACGACTGCTGCGGTTATTGCTGCCGTAGCCTGCCACCTGCTGCAAACAGCGGTGGACATCAAGCGCAACGAGCGCAAGACGCCGCAAGAACTACGCGCCGCCATCAACAAATTGCAAGCCATATTGCACGACATGGAGACCCCATCATGACCATGACACCCGCCCAGGCAGCCCACCGCAAAAACCTGCTTAAAGTCATCCACACCGCGCGCCGTGCGCTGATGATGCAGGAGGACGACTACCGCGCCCTGCTGGCGCGCACCGTCGGCAAAACCAGTGCCGCCGACTGCACCCTACCGGAGCTTAAAGGCGTGATTGACGCCCTGCGCCGCCTCGGTTTTACGCCGGCGCACGGCCGCGCCGCTCGTCCGCGCGTGGCGCCGGAAAACCGCGTCATCCTCGACAAAATCGGTGCCATCCTTGCCAACAAACAGCTACCGTGGGCCTACGCGCACGGCATGGCGAAACGAATGTTTGAACGCGAGCGTGTCGAATGGCTGCGTCCGCCGGAGCTGCACAAACTGATGCAGGCGCTGGCCGTCTATCAACGGCGGGAGGCAGGCCGTGGCAGTATTTGACGCAAGCGAATATCCGGACATCGCTCACCTGCTGCCGGGCAGTGTGCTGGCGCTGATTACTGTCATCGGTATCGACGCCACCCTGATGCTGATTGACCACTACGGCGGCACCACCTTTCCAGTCGCCCTCGGCAAAACGGTGACTGGTAAAGCCACCCGCGCCGTCCTCGCTGAAATCATCGGTGAGGAGGCGGCAGACCGTCTCTGCCACGCCTACGGCGCGCAGGGTAAGCTCTGGGTACCCAAATGCGAGGGGCTGACGCTGGAATTGCGCAATCGCCGCATCCGCGCCACCTTTGACCGGCACACCATTGGCGGCGGCATGACCGCCGCCGACAGCGTGCGCGAGATTGCGCGCCGCTACCACCTCACCGACCGCCACATCTGGCGCATCCTCAAAGAGGTCGATCAGACCCCTCCCGCGTCAAGGCAGACGCGCATTATTTGGTAACGTGCTACCATGACCGCAGTCCGCACCCTACCTCACTGACATTCGCCACACCGCGCGGCGGCGCTCCGAATTCCACAATGCCCCCTGAACAAACAGGGGGCTTTTTTATGGCTGATAACACCATTAAACGCATCATCATCCACTGCGCCGCGACACCCAACGGCAAGCGGCTCGGTAACGAGCGGCAAACCGCCGCGCAACGTATCGACGATATGCACGCACGGCGCGGCTTTGCCCGCCGCCCGTGGCATATCAACACCTTTAACCCGCATTTACGGGCGATTGGCTACCACTACATTATCGATACCGACGGCACGCTGGAGAGCGGCCGTGCCGAGGGCGAGACCGGTGCGCATGTCAAAGGTTACAACACCGGCTCTATCGGCATCTGCATGGTCGGCACCACCGCCTTTACCCGCGCGCAATGGGCAGCGCTCACGGAAATCGTGCAGGACTGCGTCCGCCGCTATCCCGACGCCATCATCTGCGGCCATCGCGATCTCTCGCCCGACCTGAACGGCGACGGCAAAATCACCGCGAACGAATGGATCAAACTCTGCCCGGGCTTTGACGTCGCCGAATGGCTGGAAGAAGGGATGCAGCCGCTGCCCGACCACACCGCAGAGGAGGTCGTATGAGCCCGCGCGTCCTCGAACTCGTCACCAACAGCGACGGACGGCTTTCAACCACCGCGACGGTGCAGTTTTGCGGCTTTATTGTCCTTGCCGTCACCCTGCTTGTCAGTGTAGCCCTTGACCGCGCCAGCGCCACCGACCTCTACGCCTGGTTTGCCGCCTACTGTGGCGGATTGACCGTGAGCAAGGGAGCGGTAACCGCCTACCGCGAGCGCAATAAAGGAGGCAATGATGACGCTTAACCTTATCCTCGCTGCCGCCGCTGTCTGCGGCCTGCTACTCGGCGGCCTCAAATGGCAGACGGCGCGTCTGCACCGCGTGCAGGCACAGCTCGCCGACTGCGAACAACGCCTTGCCGCTACCGCTGCACAACTCGCCGCCGTACGCGACCGCGCTGCTATTACCGCCGATGTGCAGCGCATGGATGACACCGCCGTACAGGAGGGACTCGCCGATGACTACCGCGACTAATACCCCTCCCGGTAAATCGTCTGCGTGTGTTGGCGCGTCTCGCCGTATTACACATACTGTCTTCGCCGCGCCGCCTTCGCAGCCAAATTCCCGGAATGGGTATGCAACCCTCCTCCTCGCCCTGCTGCTGACCGGCTGCGCCAGCCGCGCGCCGGTCATCATTGACAGCGCCTGCGACCGTTTCGCCGTTATCTACCCCTCGCGGCAGGACACGATGGAAACGCAGCGGCAAATCCTCATCCACAACCGTGCCTGGCGTGCTGCCTGCATCGGCGGCAAGGTTGTGCCATGACGCAAGAACAGCTGTTTAACACCATCATCAGCCTGCTGATCGCCATCGGCTGGTACTGGGTGCGCGGCATTGACAAGCGGCAGGACGAAGACAAACAGCGCATGGACAGTATTGAACGCCAGCTCAATACCGAGCTGCGCACCATCGGTGAGCACTACCAGCGTCGTGATGACGCCAAAGATCAGTTTAACCGCCTCTACGACCTCTTGAACGAGGTCAAGGGGCAAACACAACGGATTAACGACAAACTCGACAACAAGGCAGACAAAACATGAGCAACATCATCATGACCGACAAAAAACAGCAGGAGCCGACATTTGCCGACATGATGCTGATCCTGCGCGAAATCCGTGCGCAAAACGAGCGCCTGCTCACCCGTATTGACACCCTCGAACGCTCACAGACGCGGCGCGCAGCGGTGGTTGGCTTTGCCGGTGGCATCCTCGGCGGCGGCATCGTCAACGTCGGCATCGCTCTGCTGCGCGGCAAATACGGGATGTAAAACATGGCGCACGATCAGGCGACAAAGGACAAACTGCGCAGGCTCTACGTCTTTGAGCGTCTCTCGCTGGAGGTGGCGGCGGGGCAGTGTGGTGTGTCCTTTGCCACCGCGCGCCGCTGGAAAGACAAGGCGGAGGTGGCGGGCGACAACTGGGAAAAACTGCGCGCCGCGCACACGATGGCGGGCACGGAACTCGAAGACATCGCGCGCCAGCTGCTCACCGACCTCGTCCTGCAATTTAGGGCGACGATGGAGGCGCTGGCGCGTGAAGACATCCCGGCGAGCGAACGGGTGACGCTCCTGACCTCGCTCTCTGACAGCTACAACAAAGCCATCAGTGCCAACAAAAAACTGCTGCCGGAAACCTCGCGTCTCGCTGTTGCCTTGGAAGTGCTGGAAAAATTTGCGGCCTGGATAAAAGCAAAACGCCCCGAATTGCTGGGGGCGTTTTTGGATGAACTGATCCCGTTTGGGGCAATGCTCGAAAAGGAGTTGAAGTAGGAGGTATGTTGCCTATTCCTTTTCTTTTTTATTTGCCGAATGGTCGTATTCGTTAATTGCAAAAACCAGCAGATCAAAGATTTTCCCCATCTGCACATCATCTACAGCCTTGACCAGCCCTTCCAGCAGGACACGCTTGGCTATCCGCCCGCGTTCGGCATCGTCCAAGTCGCGATTGACTAGGGCGAGAATTTCTTCTTCATCAGGGATTTCATAATCTTTTTCGATCATTTGATCAATAGCCATCTGGTCAAGATCAAATTGCAGCTGTTCGTCTTTTAGCCCCCGCTCGATATAGTTGACTAACATGGTATTGACAGCGGTTCTTTCCTCTCCCGCACGCGCGGCGACGGCGTCGTATAGCTCGTGCGGCAAACGCAGCACAGTACGTTTTAGGTCTTCAGTTTTTGCCATAAAAATCACCCAGTTATTAAAAAATATGTCAAATATGACAATATTAAATTGACTACAATTTTGACAACACGTATAATAACACCTGTCGCGACACAAGCGACAGAAATCCGACAAAAATTTGGAGAATCCAATGAAAAAGAGAACCCGTGCGGAAGCCAAACAATGGTTTCGCGATCAAAACCTGACCGTATCCGACTGGGCACGCGCTAACGGCTGCACCAGCACCGAGGTGTACCGCGTGCTCAACGGACAGAGCAAATGCCTTTACGGGCGCGGTAAAGAAATCGCCCGCAAGCTCAATATTGAACTGGCGGGCGAGTAAGGAGAAACCATATGCAGAAACCACTCTACCGCACCCAAGTGCGGATGCCACAGGCGTTGGGCCGACGGCTGAAAGAACGGGCGACCACGTGGCAGACCAGCACCAACCGCATTATGGTTACGGCCATTGAAAACTTTTTGGGCAACACTTCCCCATCTACCGAGATCCAAGAAGTGTTGCAAGTCAAACCCCCCATGAACGAGGAATCCAACCATGAATTATGATAGCACAAAACCCCAACTGACCGCCGCTGATTTCCACGGCCACGACGCACAGCACATGAACAGCCTGCAAATCGCCGAGCTGGTGCAATCCCGCCACGACAGC
Source organism: Cardiobacterium sp. Marseille-Q4385 (assembly GCF_916618745.1). Classification (GTDB taxonomy): domain Bacteria; phylum Pseudomonadota; class Gammaproteobacteria; order Cardiobacteriales; family Cardiobacteriaceae; genus Cardiobacterium. Next base: position 1,099,252 of record NZ_OU745373.1, on the reverse strand, counting down.
GTCAAACGCACCATCGAACGCCTCGTTGAGCAAGAAATTATTGCATGTCCACCAATGGTGGACGTGCAAGAAAATAAAGGAAATTCACGTAATTACACTACTCAAACCTACTTTTTCAGCGGCGAACAAGGCAAGCTGGACAGCATCACCGTCGCCGCGCAACTCTGCCCCCGTTTTACCGCCGCCATCGTCAAACGCTGGCAGGAACTCGAACAGCACAACAGCCGCGACAACACCGCCGAACTCACCATCCTGCGCGCGGAGAACAGCCGCCTGCTGTGGCTGGTGGACGAATTGCAGGACGCATACACCAAGACGCATGGCGACGCCCTGAAACTGCTGCGCTACCGCCGCCTCGGTCTCAGCAGCCGCGAATGCGCGCAACTGCTCGGCTGCTCGGTGCGCAGCATCAGTCGCCGCCTCGCCCGCCTCAAACAGCTCGGTTTCGGTGAGCAGCAGGCGCTACCGCTCGCCGCCCCGCAGGGCAGCCGCCTGCGCTTCGCCGACGGGGAGGTGTGACATGACCCCGCAACTCTCGCAGGCCATCAGCCGCGCCCAGACGCTCGCCTACGAACTGCGCTTTATCAACGACGCGGTCACCGGTGCCCTCAACGAAATCGACACCCAATACACCCTCAGCGCCTATACCCCGGTCATCCGCCACTATCTGGCGCAGCTTGCCGCCGCACTGGATGCAGCGGAAATGGAGGCGGAAGCATCCTAACCCGCTGACATCCGCCAACTACGGCGCCCCGCGCGCGCTGCCTAGAATGACCCCTCAATCCTGAGGGGTCTTTTTGTATGAAAAAAGCCGAATTTTTTGAAAATCTCGCCGCGCTGTCGGCGTCGTTGCGTGCCAATATTGAGGCGCACTATGCGGGCTGGGACGACAGCGCTCAGGCGGTGGCGGCGCGGCGTAAGCTGGTCTTCGACCCGCGCGCGGGCTATGACTACTTTGTTGCCCACTATTTCCCGCATTACACGCGCCATCCGGAAAAGAGCGACCTGCACCGCTACCTCTTCGACCGCCTACCGCGCATCCTGCAAAGCCCGAAAAGCGAGCTGGACGCCATCGCTGCGCCGCGTGGCGAAGCCAAATCCACCCTCGTCACCCAGCTTTTTACCCTGTACTGCATCGTCACCGGGCGCAAGCATTACGCGGTGCTGATTATGGAGAGTATTGACCAGGCCTACCCGATGCTCGAAGCCATCAAGGTTGAACTGGAAGCCAATCCGCGTTTGCGCATAGATTTCCCGGAGGCGGCGGGCAAGGGGCGGGTATGGCAGGCGGGCACCGTGGTCACCGCCAACAACATCAAAATCACCATCGCCGGTAGCGGCAAAAAGCTGCGCGGTCTGCGCCACGGCGCACACCGCCCCGACCTGGTCATCCTCGACGACCTCGAAAACGACGAACAGGTGAGGAGCGCCGAGCAGCGCGACAAGCTGCACAGCTGGCTGACCAAGACCGTGCTGCCGCTGGGCGCCGCCGGCGAAAAGCTGGACGTGGTCTATATCGGCACCATCCTGCACTACGACAGCGTGCTGGCGCGCACCCTCAACAACAAGGCGTGGACGACGGCGCGCTTTAAGGCGCTGCTCAAACCACCAAGCGACATGGTGCTGTGGGACGAATGGGAAAGCCTCTATCTGTCCAGCGGCGAGGCCGCCGCCGACCGTTATTACCACGAGCACCGCACCGCGATGGACGCCGGCGCGGTGGTGAGCTGGGCGGCGCGACCGCTTTTGGCACTGATGAAAATTCGCGCCCGCGACGGGCATGCCACCTTCGACAGTGAATACCAAAACGACCCGGTCAGCGGCGAGGACGCCCCCTTTGCCCATGTCATCCAGTACTGGAGCGAGCTGCCGCACGACCTCGTCTATTTTGGCGCGGTGGACCCCTCTTTGGGCAGAGCGGGCGCAGCGCGCGACCCGTCCGCCATCCTTGTCGGCGGCTACGAGCGCCAGAGCGGCACGCTTTACGTCGTCGAAGCGCAGATTAAAAAACGTCTGCCCGACCGCATCATCAGTGACGTCATTGCCCTGCACCAGCGCTACCGCTGTCTGGTGTGGTTTGTCGAGGCGGTGCAATTCCAGGAATTTTTGCGGACGGAGCTTATCCGCCGCAGTGCCGCGCAGGGCATCCCCGTCCCCGCGCGCGCCGTCAGCCCGCACAGTGACAAGATGCTGCGCATTGAGAGCCTGCAACCGCATATGGCGAACGGCCTGATCCGCCTGCACAGCGAGCAGGCGACGCTTATCAGCCAGTTAAGACATTTTCCCAAGGCCGACCACGATGACGGACCGGATGCACTGCATATGCTGTGGGCGGGGGCGGTGGCGCACGGCGGGCAGCAGGTGGGTTACACGGCGGTGCCGCGTCATAGCGACGCGGCACGTTTTGGCGACGGCGCATGGTAGGAGGAGACAATGCAACACTGGTTTAAGGCGGCATTAAGCGCCGTGCAACAACGCATTAAAGCCCCAAAAGGCACACAGAGCGCAGCGTTGGCCGCACGGCTCGGCACCACGTTTGACCATCCCGGACGCGGGCTGACGCCGCTGAAACTGCACGACATCCTCGAATCCGCCGAGGACGGCGACATCACCGCGCAGGCGGAGCTTTTTGCCGATGCCGAGGAAAAAGACGGCCATATTTTTGCGGAGATGAGCAAGCGCAAGCGGGCGCTGATTGGCCTGCCGTGGCAGGTATTGCCGCCGGTGGATGCCACGGCGGCGGAGCAGGCGCTCGCCGAAGAGGTCAAGCGCTGGCTGTACGGACTGGATGATTTTGAGGCGTTGCTTTTCGACCTGCTTGACGCGCTCGGCCACGGCTTTGCCGCCTGTGAAATCGCCTGGCAACAGCGCGACGGGCTATGGCTGCCCGCCACCTTTACGCACCGGCCGCAGGGCTGGTTTCAGCTGCGGAAAAATGTATTACGGCTGCGCGCGGTGGACGGCAATCCGGAGGGCGAGGAGCTGTGGCCTTGCGGCTGGATTGTGCATCGTGCCCAGGCGCGCAGCGGCATCACCGCACGCGGCGGGTTGATGCGGTCATTAGTTTGGCCGTATCTCTTCAAAAATTACTCGATCCGCGACCTCGCCGAATTTTTGGAAATTTACGGCCTGCCGGTGCGCATCGGCAAATACAGCGCCGGTGCCACCGAGGAGGATAAAAAGACCCTGCTGCGCGCCGTGGTCGGCATCGGTCACAACGCCGCCGGCATCATCCCCGAGGGCATGGCGCTGGAGCTACTCGATGCCGCCGACGGCAACGGTGACGCGTACATGACCATGATTAGCTGGTGTGAGAAAACAGCGAGCAAAATCATCCTCGGCGGCACCCTGACCAGCCAGGCCGACGGTAAAAGCAGCACCAACGCCCTTGGCAACGTCCATAACGAGGTGCGGCACGACCTGCTCGCCAGCGATGCCCGTCAACTGGCGGCAACACTGACACGGCAGTTGATTGCGCCGCTGGTACTGCTCAACCGTGGTGGCATTGATCCGGCGCGGATGCCGTATTTCGAGTTTGACCTGTCACAACCCGAAGACCTTGCCGTTTACGCCGACGCTCTGCCAAAACTGGTCGGCATCGGCATGCAGATTCCCGCCGCTTGGGCGCGCGAAAAGCTCGCCATTCCGGCGGCGGTGGAGGGCGAGGCCGTGTTGCACCTGCCCGACAATAACGCCACACCCGCGCCGCTCGCTGCCGCTGCCGGTTTTGCCGGCGCGGGATGTCCTTGTTGCGCGCCACGGCAGGCGGCCCTCTCGGTCACGCCGGCCAATGCCAGCGGGCAACAACTGCTAGAAGCAATACTTGATCGCGACGCCGCGCATAATCCGCTTAACGAGGGCGGCGAGGCGCTGGCGAAACATCTCGGCAAGCTGCTGCAACAGGGCGTGAGCCTTGATGCGCTCGCCACCGACGTGCGCGCGGCTTATCCCGACTGGGATGGGGCGCAGATGCAGCAGGTATTGGCGCGCGCCCTCTTTGTCGCCAATCTGTGGGGGCAAATCCATGCCCGCGCCTGACCTCGGTTTCGCCCTCGGGCTGCCGCCGGAGCGCGCCGTCCGCTATTTTGAGGGCCTAGGCTACGCCACCCCCGCCAACTGGCGCGAGGCGCAAATCGCTGCCGAGCAGCAGGCGTTTTTTATCACGGGTCTCTACCGCGAGGACGTGGTAGAGGAACTGCGCACCTCGCTGCAAGAAGCCATCAATCAGGGCAAATCGCAGCGTGAGTGGCGCGAGGATGTCGGCGGCCGCATGGCGCAACACGGCTGGCTGCTTGATGACGGCCTGATGGTGGACAGCAAGACCGGCGAGCAACTGGCGGTGCGCTTTGGTGAGCACCGTCTTAACACCATCTACCGCACCAACGTCAAAAATGCCTTTGCCGCCGGACGCTGGCAGGAAATCACGCGCGTACAAAAGGCCATGCCCTACCTTGAGTACACGGCGGTGATGGATGACCGTACCCGCGACGAACACGCGGCACTGGATGGGCATATTTACCCCATTGACGACCCGTTTTGGCAAACGTTTTATCCTCCCAATGGCTTTAATTGCCGCTGTAATGTCATCCAGCACAGCACGCGCGACCTCGAAGCAATGGGTCGTGTTGCCGAGAGCAGCGAGGGGCAGTGGGAGGACGTAGAGCAGCTGGTCGGACGCGATGGCGACACCGTGACCACGCGTGGGCTGAAAATGCCCAACGGGCAGGTCATCAGCGCCGATGTGGGCTTTGACCGCAATGTTGGCGCGAATTATCTCGACCGATTGCAGCAGATTGCGGCGGAGAAGCACGGCGCGGCCTTTGCCGAGCGGCTGGCCGAGCAAAGCCGCTTCACGAGCAGCGACAGCATCATCCACGAAGGCGAGCAGCTATATACACGTTACAAAGAGGTGATGGACGAATACATCGCCAAAAAGGAGCCGCACCTCGGCATCCTCGAAATCATGAGACGCGAGGGCATTGCCATTGACGGAGAAGTGGCGGCATACAGTAGCGACGCCGAAACGGCGGCAGAACTGGTGGAAAGCCTGAGAATCTATCCAAAGGCGTGGGTTGATGCCTCCAACAAAATGGGACGGATGCTGGTTGAAAACAGCCTGCTCCGCGCCTGGCACCACACACCGGATGATGCCGCTGCCTTTATCACCGCCATGCGGAAAAAAGCCCTACCGCTATGGGACGAATACGACTATGAGCAATTTAGCTGGGCGTTTAAAGGCAGAAATCCCGCTTTCCAACAGGGAGACGGCCTGATCAAGAATGACTTGAGCTTTGGCAGCAAACGCTACATCATCTCCACCCACGTCCACGAATTTGCCCACCGCTTGCAGCGGGTCATGCCGGAGTTGGACAGCTATTTTTCCCGTATATGGCGGGAACGTACCGCCGGTGAAGCGGTACAAAGCATGAACGCCATGACCGGTAGCAAACGTTATAAAGAGCATGAGCAGGGCAAACGCGACGATTTCCCCAGCCCCTACTATGGCAGAATGTACGGCGACGAAAACGACCCGCAGCCGCTTGAGATGATGAGCATGACCTTTGAAGCACTGCTCGGCGGCGACCCACGCAAATTCGCCGAGCTTGCGGCAAAGCCGGATTTCCTGCATTTCGGTTTGGCGCTACTGGTAAGGTACACCCCATGAAAAAAAGCAAAACCATCATTATTGATTTTGTCTTGAGCCGGGACGGCGCCGCCCTTGGCACAGTGCGCTGGACGCGGCTGGGAGTATTAAAACCACCACTCGGCTTCGTCCAGGGCCGTTTCGAGGGGGACGCACAGGCCGTCGCCCTGGTTGAGGCCGCCGCTGCCCGCGCCGTTGCCGATGGAATTGACAACGGTGCTTTGCCGCCCAGCTATAACAGGCCGGTGACGCACCCGGAGCTCTATGATGACGACCTGCTCGCCGCCTTGCTCTACGCGGGCTACGACATCCTGCCGGAAGACAACGGGATCATAAACAGAATTCGCGGCCCGGGCGGACCATTACCGCCGGGGATGACGTACTGATGGCCGAACTCGACATCCGCGTTAACCTCGACCCCCTCACCAATCTGCTCAACAGCATCGAGGGCACGCTCGCACACCCCGATGACCTCACCGCGCTGCTTGCCGCAAGAATGCAACGCGCGGTGATGCTCAATTTCCGCGCCGGTGGCCGCCCAGCATGGGCGGGGCTCAAAGCGCGGCGTGGCGGGCCGCTGCTCGATACCGGACGGCTGCGCGACAGTATCACCGCAGAAAGCGACAGCAAGCAGGCGGTGGTCGGCTCCAGCCTCAGCTATGCCCCCTATCACCAGTTTGGCACCGCGCCGCACGTTATCACCGCGCGCCGCGCCAAGGCGCTGGCTTTCAAGGTCGGCAACCGCACGATTTTCCGGAAAAGCGTCAACCACCCCGGCATTCCCGCGCGTCCCTTTTTGCAGCTGACTGACGAGGATGTGGCCGAGATGGTGCAGTTTGCAGGGGATTACCTGACGGGAGAATAAATATGGATACGATTGAAAAAGCGGCCTTCCATCCGGGGGAATACCTCAAGGATGAGCTGGATACGCGCGAATGGACACAAACAGAACTGGCCAAAATGATTGGGAGGCCGCTACGCTTGATTAACCGGATTATTGCCGGCAAGGTGGGCATTACCGCACAGACGGCACAGCAGCTGGCCACCGCGTTTGGTACGAGTGCGGAATTATGGATGAATCTGCAAAACCAGTATGACCGGGCTAAAACCGGGACCATTCAGCATGGTGGGGTATAACTGGACGAAGTTGCATCGCGGAGCGGATTCCCAGTTTCGGCGGGTGTGTTTCTTGTTTTTTCACCTCAATCGAGGTAGAATTTCAGGAAATTCATATACAGGAGATAAACAATGAATGGCCTGAAATCCTTTGATTTACCGGACTATCAGGAGGACGATGTCCGCTTGCAGGCAATGGAACTGTCCATGTCGCTGCTGCAGGAAATAGTGGCCCTGATAGCACAGGCATGGCGCCATACCAGCCCGCTTGTGCCGGTCAACTTTCGGGAGCAGAAGGTATTCGGCGAGGGTCAGGGAATTGTGCGCGAACGCCTGTTGTCACTGGGCAGGCACTGGCAAACCGTCAAGAAGGGAAATGACGAGCAGACGGTAAATACAAAAGTCGGCTACGGTCTCACCGTGAAGAAAGGCAATAAATGGACCGGCATCCTGTCCACCGTCGCAAGCCAGCAAAGCCGTATCGGCAAAATGACGCATGAGGCAGTGGAAATAAACGGACAGCTATCATTATTTCCAGGGGAAGAAATCACCATCGGGCAACGACCGCGCTGGTATCTGCTGGTTTATGTCACCGCCGATACGGTGCGCGCCGAATTGTCATTACCCGTGCGGGCTAATGAAAAAGCATTTACCGCATTTGCCCATCGTATAATCATCCCAACCGACAAACTCCTGCCTGTGGCAATATCAGTGGTGCAGGATTCTCCTCCCATAGACATTCCCGTAGGTATCAAAACAACCAGCTGACCATGTTCAATCCCGACCGTCTGACCCTTGCCCGCCTCCGTGCGGGCCTTTCCAAAACAGAACTTGCCACGCAGGCGGGGGTCAGTGTGCGCACCATTACCAACTACGAGACAGGCCAACAACAGCCTGAGGGGGCTACCTTGCTGGCGCTGGCACGCATCCTGCGTTTCCCGCCGGAATACTTCGACAAAGAAAATGCCCCGGTGATTGACAAGGCCGACCGCGACAAAATCAGTTTCCGTGCGAGAAGCAAGATGACAAGAGGGCAAACGGATACTGCCGTCGCTTCCATGCATATGGGCGCGGAGATCCGGGACTGGTTGAATGACCGGTTGGCCCTGCCCGCTGTGGATATTCCGGATTATGCCGATTGTGACCCGGAAACCGCTGCTGCCTGTCTGCGGCAAGCGTGGGGCTTGGGACAGATGCCGATTGCCCATTTGCTGGATGTGGTGGAAAGCCACGGCGTGATGGTGTTTTCTCTTGCCATGGATACCGCCGTGGTCGATGCCTTTTCCGTCTGGCATAACGGCTTGCCGATGATTTTCCTGAACCGGCAAAAGACCGCCGAGCGCTGCCGTTTCGACCTCGCTCACGAACTGGGGCATTTATTGCTGCATACGCGCGGCAAGCCGCAAGGGCGGGAAGCGGAGCAGGAAGCCGACCAGTTTGCCTCGGCATTGCTTATGCCGCGCGATGCTATGCTGGCGGAACCTGTCGGGGCAGGTACGCTGGACAGACTGGTCATCATCAAGCAGCGCTGGCGGGTATCGGCTGCCGCGCTCAATTACCGCCTGCACAAGCTGGGGCGCATCAGCGAATGGATGTACCGCAGCAACTGCATCACCCTGGCACAGATGGGACGCAATACGGAACCGCAGCCCGGTCTGCCGTTTGAAGCATCGCAACTGTGGCACAAAATCTTTGCCGCCCTGCAACAACTAGGTCCCGGACGGAGCGGCATGGCGCGGGATTTGCAATACGGCTTGCCACGCTTGCTGGAATTAACCTTCGGCCCGGAGGTGCTTGATGGTGGTGGAGCCGGGGGCACACCGCCGCAGACGGCAACACCGTCACTGCGGATTCTCAAATAGCCGCTTCCCGGCAGCCCCCTATAAGCTCCTCCCACGCCCGTAAAGGGCAAAGCGCGGCAGGACTACCACCCCGCTTCTTTTAAACAAAATTAAATGGATTTAAACGGGTTTTAAACGCCATCACGATAGCTATACGCGGCAGGCTTGAAGCGCGCCCCCCGCAGGAATAGGATTGATGCGGGAGGGGAAGACACCCCTGCCGGCAGGATTGCACACCGCATAGCACGTTGTGCGCGATCCTGAGTGTTGAAACAAACAAACGCCAATCCCACCGCAATCCTACTGACACCCGCCAGCCAGCCCCGCCCCCGTGCGGGGCTTATGCTTGGCCCATGAACAAGATTGCCCTCTACACGGCGGCGCTTGCCGCCAACTCCGATACGCCCGACACCATCCAGCTTTTCCCCGCCGGTAATTTCCGTGCGGGGGACGGTCGCCCTACGGACGCGCCGCACTGGCAGATGGACGCGGCGACCGCCGCCCGCCTCAATGCCGTGCTGGCCGCGCGCAAGACGCGCCTGCTGGTGGATTACGAGCATCAAACCCTCTACGCCCGCACGAATGGCCGCCCCAACCCCGCCGCCGGCTGGATTGAGGCGCTCGAATGGCAGGAGGGCAAAGGGCTCTATGCCCGCGTGCAGTGGACGGCTGCCGCCAAAGCGGCGATTGCCGCCGGTGAGTACCGCTACATCAGCCCGATGTTTGAGTACGACGCCTCCGGCGCCATCCTCAGCCTGTTGCCCGCCGCGCTCACCAACACCCCGGCACTTGACGGCATGGATGCGGTCACCCTGGCCGCTGCCCTGTCGCTGTTTGCCACCCCCGATGAATCCCCAAAACCCGAAGAGAAAGATGACATGAACGAACTGGAGAAACTCTATGCCCTGCTTGGTCTCACTTTTGACAAGGACAAGGCGTCACTGACCGCCGCTCTCGCCGCGCTGACCGAACAGCTTGGCGGGCAGACAACGCTAAAAGCTGCGCTCTCCGCGCCGCCGGACGCCGGCAAATATGTGTCCGTTGACGTGATGAGCGGGCTGCAAAAGCAGGTCGCCGATTTGCAGGCGCAATTAACGGCACGCACTCAGGCCGACAACGCCGCGCTGGTCACCGCCGCACTTGCCGATGGGCGGCTGTTGCCCGCGCAAAAAGACTGGGCGGAGAGCCTGGCGAAAAGCAACCCACAAGCGCTCACCGACTATCTCGCCACCGTCAAGCCACTGGCGGCACTGACCAAGACGCAGACCGACGGCAAGGCACCACCGGAAGCCGGGAAAGTCGCGGCACTCTCGGCGGAAGAAACCGCTGCCGCAAAAATGCTGGGTATGACCGCCGAAGAGTATCAGACCGCTGTTAAAGGCGAAGCAAAAGAGGATAAAAAATGAATAAAACCGAAATTCTGAAAGCACTCACCGCCGCTTTTCGCAAAGAGTTTGCCGATGGGCTGAAGCACCGCGAGCCCAGCTGGAACAAGGTGGCGATGCGCATCCCGTCCACCACCCGCACCAACACTTACGGCTGGCTTGGCGCCTTTCCACAGATGCGCGAATGGGTCGGCTCGCGATTGATTAAAAAAATGGCAACACAGGTGATGGCCATTGAGAACAAAACCTTTGAAACCACCGTCAGCATCGCCCGCGCAGACATTGAAGATGACCAGGTCGGCATCTACCGCCCCGTTATGAAACAGGCGGGGGTGGCCGCCGCCGAGCTGCCGGACACCTCGTCTGGACGCTACTCGGCAAGGGCAAGACCACCCTTTGCTACGACGGGCAAAACTTTTTCGATACCGACCACGTCTGGTATGCAAACGAAGACGGCACCGGCACGCCGACGACGATGAGCAACCTCACCACCGGCACCGACAATGACGCGCCGAACTGGTACGTCATCGACACCACCAACGTGGTGATGCCGCTGATTTACCAAGAGCGCACCCGCCCAGAATTTGAAGAAAAGTTTGACCCGAGCAAATCGGACAAGGTCTTTTTGGAGGATCTCTACCTCTACGGCGTGCGCGCTCGTGGCAATGCCGGCTTTGGCTTGTGGCAACTCGCGCACATGACCGAGAAAACCAAGTTGAACAAAGAGGCGTTGGCCAAAGTGGTCGCAACCATGAAAACCATTAAGACCGACGGCGGCAAGACGCTCGCCATCCGTCCCTCGCTGCTGGTGGTGCCGCCCGCCCTCGAAGAAACCGCGCGCGAGCTGCTGGAGCAAACCATCCAGAACGGCACGACAAACATATGGGCGGGGCGTCTCAGCCTGCACGTCGAGCCGCTGTTGGCGTAAGGAGGGCATATGGCAAAACGCAACGACACGCAGGACGCCGATGATGACCTCACAACCGAAATCACGGCAAGCGCGGAGACGCCGGCAGAAAACACGGACACACCCACGGAAAACCCGACGGAAACGCTATCCGCAGGTGCGGAGAGCTCGGCTGCGCCCACTGAAAACGAGGATATGTCCGCCGCAGACACGGCGGAACATCCGGCAGACGGTACCCCCGTCATCCTGGACTACGCACCAGAAGACGTGATGCAGGAGACGCTTCTCGCGGTGAAGAGCCGTCATGGCGCGCCTTACCGTCGCTGCGGCCTGCTGTTTGGCTCTGCCTTTGTCATCGTGGCACGTGCCCAGCTGCCGGATGACGGCGCCTGGGCACGGCTTGCCGCCGATGTGCATCTGGAGGTGCGCGCGGTAGTGGCAGGAGAGGCGGCATGAGTTACGCCACCCCCGCCGACATGCTCGCCCGCTACGGCGAGGCGACGATGGTCGGCCTCTCGGATCTAACCCGGCGCGGCGAGATGGTGGAGGCGACGGTGCAACTGGCACTGGATGACGCCACTGCCGAGATTGACGGCTATCTCAACCGCTACCGCCGTCCCTTTGCGACCGTGCCACGCATCCTCACCGTCTATTGCTGCGACATCGCCCGCTACCGTCTTGCTACCGGATTGCGTCAGCTGACCGATGACATCCAAGCCCGCTATGACGCCGCTATCGGCTATTTAAAGCTGGTGGCACGCGGGCAGGCGGGGATTTCGGGGCTGCCGCTGGCGGGTGAGGTGGACACGGTCGGCGCGGTGGTGATGCAGACGCCGCCAGACAAGGTATTCGGTCGTGATAAACCTTGTTGAGGCCGCCATCATCCGCCGCCTGAGCCTCGGCCTCGGCGAGCTGGTCGCGGGGGTCCACAGCTACGGCGGCGAGATGGACGACGAGGGGATATTTCAGGTAGCGGTGCAACTACCCGCTGCCTGGGTCGCCTTTGGCGGCTGCAAAAGCGAGACCTTTTCGACGGCGCGCAACAAGGACAAAGTCTTTGCCGATTTTGCCGTCATCGTCGCCGCAACCGCTGCGCGCAGCGAGGCGGCAAGCCGTCATGGTGGCACCAGCCATTGGGAGATTGGCAGTTATGACCTCGTCTATGGCGTGCGTCGTCTGCTGTCACGGCAGGACTTTGGCCTCGCCATCGACCCGCTCACGCCCAAGGCGGTGCGACCACTCTTTACCCCGCAACGCGAGGTGGGGCGGGCCCTGTCGGTACTCGCCTGCGAATTTACCACGCATTGGATCGAGACCGCCTTGCCGCATGGTGCCTGGCCGGAGGTGGACAACGGCCAGGCGGTGGACGCTGCCGATAACATCCTGCTGCGCTATCGCGGGCAAACCCAAGGCGCAACATGGCTGGAGGCCGTTGGTACCCACCTGCACCGCCCCGCTGCCGACAGCGAGAAACGTATGCCAACCCATATCAACCTGAGGAAACCATGAACAACACCATCTGGATTAAAGCGGCGCCGGGGCTATCCCTGCCGCAGGAGTACGCACCGCAGCGTCTGATTGACGACAAGCGCGCGGTCGAAGTCGAGGACAGCACCTATTACCGTCGTGCGCTGGCCGACGGCGACATCATCCGCACCGAGGCGCCACGCACCGCCACTGCGAAGGAGGCCGACAATGGCAAGTCCTAATTTCAGCTTTGAGCAAATCCTCTCCAGCACCCGCAAGCCAGGGCAATACCTCGAATGGAATACCAAGCTGGCATTGCGCAACCTGCCGACCAACCGGCAAAAGGTGCTGCTGCTGGCCGCGCACACCGCGAGCCTCGGCGCGCTGACCGAACTGACCGAAGTGGTCAGCGAGGATGCCATCGCCAACCGCTACGGCGCGGGCAGCCAGGCGCATTTGATGGTGCGCGCCGCGCTCACCGCCTACGCCAATGCGGCGCTGTCGCTGATTACTATCGCCGACCATAGTGCCGGGGTTGCCGCCAAAGGCAGCCTGGTCATCAGTGGCACGGCAACCAGTGATGGCATCCTACGCATCATCCTTGGCGCCGCCGATACGTTGCTGGTCGCCGTTAATCGCGACGACACCGCCAAGACCGTCGCCGAGGCTGCCGCCAAGGCCATCAACGATAACACCAGCCTGCCGGTGACGGCAGCCGCCAATGACGCCACCATCAACATCAGTGCCAAAAACAAGGGCACCGAGGGCAACAGCATCACGCTCGCCGCCACGGTCAGCGCCGCCGGGATTGGCGTGCAGGCAACTACTCTCAGCGGTGGCGACGGCGACCCCGACATTGCGCCGGCGCTCTCGGCGGTGGCCGCCGAGGGGCATGACATCATCGTCTGCGGCTTTAACGGCGAGGAGAACTTGCTCAAGCTGCGCCGCCACCTCGAAACCGTCGCCAATCCCTATGAAAAACGCTGGGCGATTGGCATTTACGGGCACAGCGGCAGCCTCGCCCAGGCAACGACGCTGGCGAAAAAGCTCAATAACGGTTTTATGTTGTGTGCCTGGTATCGCGGTACACCGTCGCTGCCATCGGCACTCGCCGCCGCCTACGGGGTAGTGATGGCGAGCGAAGAAGACCCCGCACGCCCGCTGAACACACTGGCGCTGCCCGGCATCGCCGTCTGCGCTTCCAAAGACAAGACCCTGCGTAGCGAACAGGAGTCGGCGCTGTACAACGGCGTCGCGCCGGTGGAGACGGGCGCGGACGGCACCACCGCGCGCATTGTGCGCGCCATCACGACCTACGTCGTATCAAGTAACGGCACCGCCGACGAGAGCCTGCTGGATGTCACTACGGTGCGTACCCTGATTTACGTCAGCCGCGCCGTCACCCAGCGCATCGCCCTGCGCTTCCCGCGCGAAAAATTGAACGACAAGACGGCGCAGCGGGTCAGAAGCGAATTGATTGACGTGCTGATGCGCTGCGAGGAGCTCGAAATCCTCGAACACGTCGAGGCCAACCTCGACAAGCTGCTGGTTGAGCGCGACAGCCAGAATCCGGGGATGCTCGACGCCCGCATCCCGGCAGACGTGGTCAACGGCCTGCACGTCTTCGCGGCGGTTGTGGATTTGTATCTGTAAGGAGGAAACATGAGCGTGGAATACGTGGGCAGCGTCACCCTGTATGTGGACGGACGCGAGATCGAATGCACCAAGATTGACGTCAAAGACAGTACCGGGCGCAAACAGGTCAAGACCATGAACCGTACCTACCGCGTCAAGGGCTTTACCCGTGGCGTCGGCGAGTACAGCGTGACCGTGTCGGCGGTCATCCCGACCGACGGTACCGCCATCGACTGGGGCGGCATCTCGGATGCGAAGATCACCCTCGTGCCGGATGTGGCCGGCGCAAAAAGCGAGAGCTATCTCGGCTTTTGCACGACCGAGGTCGGCGCGAGCTACACCGTGGACAACGAGGCCGTGATTGATATCACCGGCTTCGCCATCCGCCGCGTTATCGAATGATTGTTGAGAGAGAGAGGCTTGCCCCCGCAAGGGGGCTTTTTTAAAGCAGATTTAACGGGGTTTTTATGTACGACGAAAAAGACTTAGAGGCAGACATCAAGCGCTTTGCGGTGGAAGTTGCCGATGACGGACGCAGCGCCAGTGGTCGCCTGCTTTTCGGCGCGGATGTGGACGGCACGCTGCATTATGACTTTGCCTTGCGTCTGCCGACGCTGGCCGACCAGATGGCGGCGGAGGAGCGTGGACTGGCACCACTGGCACAATCCATCTATCTGACGCTTGCCAGCATCACCCGTCTCGGCTCGCTGACAGAGGTGCCGGATTACGAGGTGCTGCGCGCGAGCATCGCTGCCCCGGATTTTGATGCGCTCTACGCAGCGAGTGCCGCGTTGAAAAAAAAGCGGCTGAGTTTGTCCGACGCGGCAACCTCTGGCGCCGCCTGATTATGCGTCTGCTTGCCGCCGGCCTGCCTTATGACAGGGTCATCGCGATGAGCAGAGACGAGGCGCTGGCGTGGCTGGCCGCACTCACCCCACAAGAGAGCAGCGACAGCAGCGGCGGACGCACCATCATTGCCAAGAGACGGAGTCAGCATGGCGGGGAGTAACATCATCCAGCTCGCGATCCAGTTGCGCGACCAGGCCTCGGCGGCACTCGCCCGTCTGACCGGCCAGACCTCGCGCGCCAACAATAACTTTAACCGCGACCTGCAACGGCGCGGCCAGGCGTCGCGGGCGATGGCGCAGCTTGGTATTAGAGGCGAGCGGCAAATCCAGGCGGAAATCCGCGCCAGTGAGCGGGCGCTGCTCAATCTGCGCCGCAGCGGTATTGCCACGCAAAACGAGCTGGCGCGCGCCACGGAGCGGCACCGCTCGCGGGTGCGCGAGCTCAACGCGGAGATGCGCGGCACCAGCAAAGTAGCGGCCGCGATGCGCGGCATGGCCGCTATTGGCGCCGGCATTACCGCCGGCGTGGCGACACTAAAAAGCCCGATAGACCGCACCTGGGCGTTTGACAAGCAGCTTACCTACCTCGCCAACACCATGTACGAGGGCGGCTCTATTGCCGAAAAAACGACGGGTATTGCCACGATTAACGAGACCATCCGCAAGGCGGTGGCTTCCTCCGGCGGCTCGCGTGAGGACGCAGTGGCGGCGCTTGCCGCGATGGTGTCTTCCGGCGCGGTCAACGCCCAAGACGCGCAAACGGTGCTGCCGTCGCTGATGGCCGCCTCGAGCGCTTCTGGCGCAACCGCCGAAGAGGTGGCAACGGTCACGGTCAAGGCGCTGCAAAACGGCTTCAAGCTGGACGACATCCCGGAGTTGCTCGACCGCGCCGTCAAATCCGGCAAGGACGGCGGCTTTGAGTTTCGCGACATGGCACGTTGGTTGCCGCAACTGCTTGCGCAAGGGCAGGCAGTCGGTATGGCGGGTGACAAGGACAAATTCTCGCAAATCCTGTCGGGGGCACAGATTGCCTTTACCGCCGCCGGTAGCGCCGACGAGGCGGGCAACAACCTCGCCAATCTCCTCACCAAAGTCATCAGTGAGGACACCAAAAACAAGGCCAAAAACATCACCATCAACGGGCGCGAGGGCTTTGATTATTACAAAAGCCTTGACCGCCGCATGGCGAAGGGCATGAGCTCGATGGAGGCTTTTGTCGACATCACCCGCGAAGTGGCCGCGAAGGACAAAAAGAGCCAACAGCTCATGAAAGAGCTGGCGAAAGCGGGCAACACCGAAGAGGCGATTGCCATCCTTGAATCGCGCAAGCAGCTGTTTGAGGGCGCGGCGGTGTCGCAACTGGTTTCCGACCGGCAAGCCTTCGCCGCCCTTATCCCGATCATGAAAAACCCGCAGATGATGCGGGACTTGATGGAGGGACAAAAAAACGCGAAGGGAACGATTGCCCAGGACAATGCCTTTATCCTCCAGCGCGGCTGGGCGCAAGCGGAACGCGCCAAAGCACTGGCCGCAGACGCGGAATACCGTGCCATGAGTCCCGCCGCTGAAAAAGTCGGCGCGGCGGCAGGCAAGGCCGCCGATGCTGCCGCCGACAATCCGGAGTGGGCAGCGGCCCTCTCCGGCGCCGTCACCGCCCTGAAAGCGCTGGCGGCAGCGGCCGGTGCGGCCGGACTGGCGACGATTGCCTTTGGCGGCGGTCTCGGCGGTCTTGGTACTGCCATACGAGGCCTTGCCACGGCGGTTGGTAAGGCCAGTGGCGCGCTGGGCGTCTTTGCCGCCGGTCTCGGCGGATGGTCCTACGGTACACAGGTCTATAACAATCTGGACGAGTCCGCCTCCGGACGCGAGTACGCCGACGCCATCGGCGAGGTCGGCACACGGGTGATGGCAACACTTGGTTCGGATTTTGCCCAGGATGCCATTGCACGGCGCGAAGCGGATGGCACGGCGCGCAGCACGGGCTTTTGGTCGGGGTTGTACGACGTCATCGGCGAGGGTGTCGGTCGGGCAATGGCGGCAATGGGTAACGACAATGCCCAAGGTTATCTTGAGATTAACGAGCAGCGCGCGGCGATGATTGCCGCCGAGGAGGCAGAGGCGGCGCGGGTGATGCGCGTCGCGGTGGACAAGCACGCCACCACGCAGGCGACTCAGGCGCGTGATATGGATGCGGCGGCACAGCGGATGCAGGCGGCAGCGGCAACGATGGAGCGTGCCGCCAGCCAGGCGCAGCGCGTCGAGGTATCCGTGCAAAACGGCAATATTGTCGCGGCGCAGCAAGAGGCTGCCGCCCGCGACGCACGAAGAAATTAAGGAGCAAGCATGAGCTGGCGCGACACTTTGCTGGATGCCTCCTACAAGGGGGTGCGTTTTGACGTGACGGACGACAATCTCGACGGCGGCCACGCCCTCAACGAGCACGCCTATCCTTATGTGGCAGGCAGTGATATTGAGGACATGGGCGCAGACGGTCTCTCCATCCGCCTCACCGCGTTGCTATGGGGCGACGATTATGAGCGCCGCCTGCAAACGCTGCTCAATGTGCTGCGCGAGCGCGGCGCGGGCGAGCTGGTGCATCCGGTGTACGGCAGTGTGCCGGATTGCGTGGTAGAGGGTTACAGCGCAAGCCATGACCCCGACCGTCCCGACAGCTGCGAGGTGACGATGACCTTCCGCCCGGCGACCGCTGCCGCGCCGTTTTTTGACCGCGAGCTGCCGGAGGCACTGGCCGACGGACTCGACGCGCTGGCAGAGCTGGCGCAGTTTACGGGTTTGCAGGCGTTTACCGAGGCGCTGGCGCGGCTGGATGTGGTGCGAGGCCGGGTGCAGGCGCTCACCCGCGCCGTCAATCATGTGCTGGTCACGCTGGCGCAGCAGGCAGGTGCATTGTGGCAGGGTGCGGTTGACCTCGCCCGCAGTCCGCGTCATTTTTTCGACGAGACGCGCGCCGTGGTCGGCCTACTCTTTGCCCGCCACGACAAGGACAATGGCATCAGCGGTTGGCAGGCGGTGTTACGCAGCGCCGACAGCGCGGTGCAGAGCGTGCCGTCCCTGCTCGCCACCGACGAGGCACGCCCGGACGCCTCCGCCACCGTGGCGGTGACCGCCGCCGTGGCGCTGATCGTGCATTGTGAGCTCGCCGCCGAGGCAGCCGACCGCCTTGCCGTCGAGGCGCAGTCGCCACAGATGACTCCCGCCGAGGTGGCGCAAATCGCCTCCGCCACCCGCGAACGCCTGCAACGCAGTCTCACCGTGGCACGCGGGCAGGCACTCGCCGACGTCTTGCCGAAGGGGCAGCAGGCGGAGATGCAGCGGCGTTTGACGGCCATCCTCGCCGGCAATGACAGCATTGAGGTGTACGACGACCGCTGGCGCCCGCAGGCAGATTATCTCGCCGCCACCGCCGCACTCGCCGATGCCCTGCGCACGATGGCGCAACAGGTGCAGCGGCAGGCATTGGCGGTGATTGTCCTGCGTCCGCCGCTGATCCGCCGCCGCGTCGAGGCCGACGGCAATCTGCACCTGCTGGCACACCGCTGGTACGGCGATTACCGCCGCGCCGGCGAGTTGCTGCGCCTCAATCCGCAGCTGCGTTTGCCCTGCTTTGTGCTACGCGGGGAGGTGCTGTATGCCTATGCGCGATGAGCGGGTCAGCCTCGCCATCGGCGGCAAGGCACACGACGGCTGGACGGACTACGAGATTGATTCCGACCTGCTTGTCCCCGCCGATGATTTTCGCGTCAGCCTGGCGTTTCCGGCAGAGGGGATTCCGGAGGTGGTGGCGCCCGGTGCGGCGGTGACGGTACGCGTCGGTGATGATGTGGTGCTCACCGGCCAGATTGACCAGGTCAACACCGAGACCGCCAAAGACGGCAAGCAGCTGACGCTACAAGGCCGCGACGGCGCGGCGGTGCTGCTCGACTGCTCCTGCCCGCTTTTTGACGCCCTTGATATGGACGTGGCGGCGATTGCCGAACGCATCGTCAAGCCGCTGGGCATCAGCAACATCCGCATCGCGGCTGAATCCGCCGGCAAAAAGAGCAAGGTGCAAATTGAGCCCGGACAGCGCGCCTGGGACGCCCTCACCGCTTACGCCGAGGCTAATGGCGTGTGGTCGTGGTTTACCCCGGACGGCACGCTGGTCATTGGCGGCCCCGATTACAGCACGCCGCCGGTTGCCGATCTGCTGCTGCGCCGCGACGGGCGCAACAACAATGTCCTTACCCTCAACATCCAGCGCGACATCAGCGCCCGCTACTCCGAGATTACGGTGCTGGGGCAGAGCCACAAGGGCGCGCGCGGCATCAAGGCGGTGGCGCGCGACAGCGAGGTCGGCAATCACCGCCCGCTGGTGGTGGTAGACGGCGAGGTGGACAGTCAGGCACAGGCGGAGCGGCGCGCACGCAAGCTGCTTGCCGACAGCCGTCTGGCGGGGTTGTCCATCACCGCGACGGTGCAGGGACACCGCACCGATGACGGCACCTTATGGACGCCCGGGCAGCGCTTGCGGCTGGTGTCCGAGCCGGACGGCATCGACGGCATCTATTTTCTGATGGGGCGCACCCTGCGCGGCGGGCGCAATCAGCCCACCGTCACCGAGTTGCGCCTCAAAGAGGACGGCGCCTGGGTGCTGGACGCCAATCCGCCCAAAGGTGATAAAGGCGGCGGACGCAAAAAGAAACGCCATAAAAAGAAGGCCAATGAAGCCTTGCAGGTCATTTAAGGCAGAGTTAAACGGGGGCTATATGGACAGCAAACAGGTGGACAGTCGCATCCGGCGCGCCCTGGACAGTGTGCGTCGTGCTTTTCGCGGCGCGGTGGCGCAGGTGGACAGCGGCGCAGCAGTGCAGCGCATCCAGATTGAGGGGTTGGCCGGCGAGACGGTGCAGGCACTGGAGCACGGCGAGCCGTGGGGATTGACCGCCAATCCGCCCGCCGGTTGCGATTGTTTTGTCCTGCCGCTGGGTGGCGCGACCAGTCATGGTGTGGTGATTGCCGTCGCTGGCGGCGGCGCACGGGTAATAGGCCTCAAAAGCGGCGAGGTGGCGCTATACAGCGCGCACGGTAGCACCATCGTGTTGCGTGAGGGCAATGTGGTCGAGATTACCGCGCAGACAGTCAAAATCAGCGGCGATGTGGAGGTCGGCGGTGATGTGACTGCCTCCGGTGTGTCGCTGGTGCATCACACCCACGGCGGCGTCAAGGGCGGCAGCGACAACACACAGCCGCCTCACTGACCTCTGCCAGGCGGCCGCGCGCGCCACGCCCGCCGATAATGGCGCAATGGACGCCAAACTCAATCCGCGCACCGGCAGCTATATTGCTAACGGCCGCTGCGCCGACATCAGCAACGAAATTTACATCCGCCTGCTCACGCCGCTGGGCTCGTGGTGGGCCGACCCGTCTTTGGGCTCACGCCTGCACGAGTTGCAGCGCGAGAAAGACCTGCCACGCGTGATGGTGCTGGCACGGCAATATGCCGAGCAGGCCTTGGACCCCGTCATCAAAGGTGGGCGGGCGCGCCGTATCGCTGTTGCGGTCAGCCGCCCCGCGCGTGGCTGGCTGCTGCTCGCGATTGCGGCGGAGGATAACGGTGGCGTCGTCACCCATCTCAATCTGCGGGTGGTCTTATGAGCATCGCGAAAAATTTTGTGGAGGTGCGCGACGCCTATTTGCGCGACCTCGCCAATCAGGACAGTACCGCGCACACCCACGCCGGCAGCGACAATTTTGTCCGCGCCAGTGCCTTTGCCGCCGTCGCCGAGGGGCTGTATCAGCATCAGGCATGGTTACTCAAACAGTCGTTTGCGGACAGCGCCGACAGTGATTATCTCGAGATGCACGCCGTGCAGTACGGTATCTACCGCAAGGCGGCGGCCGCCGCCGGTGGTTCTGTCACCCTGCGCGGTCGTGATGGCAGCGTCATCCCTGCCGCTACCACATTTACGCTGGGCGAGGTGCGCTATCAAACCGACAGCGCCGTCACTATCAGCGGTGGCAGCGCCACGGTGCTGGCGCATGCCGTCCGTCCCGGTATTGCCGGCAACAGCGAGCGGGGTGGTGAGGGACGGTTGGTATCGCCACCGTCCGGCGTTGAGGCAGCGGTTACGGTCGGCGCCATGCAGGGCGGTAGTGATGCTGAGGATGACACCGCATTGCTGGCACGTTATCTCGACCGTCTCCGCTATCCACCGGCAGGCGGCAATGCCCGCGATTTTCGTCGCTGGTGCTTAGAGGTCGAGGGGGTGGCAGATGCGATGATTTTCCCGCTGCGGCGCGGCAATGGCTTTGTGGACGCGGTGATTTTGGGTGCTGAGGGACTACCCTCAGCGCAGACGCTGGCCGCTGTGCAGGCCTATGTAGACGAGCGCCGCCCGGTGACGCGGAAAAACGGCTTCTTGGCGCTGGCGCCAACGGTGCAAACGGTGGATGTGTCGCTGCGCCTCGCCCTCGTGGCGGGCAGCGACCGCGCCACGGTACACGCGGCGGTGACCGCCGCCGTCCGGGGCTATTTCGCAGGCTTGCGCCCCGGCGAGGATGTGGTGCGCTCCCAGCTGGAGGCTGTCATCTCTGGTGTTGCCGGGGTACGTGACCGCGCCGTTGTCTCTCCCGCCGCCAATGTCAGCGCCACCGTGACCGCCAGTGCCGTGCCGTGGCTGCGCCTCGGACAGCTGCAAATCGGGGATATGTGATGGATTACCACGACCTGCTTGCCGCCCTGCTGCCGCCGGTCAGCTATCAGCCGCAGGCGGCCGCCGTCTTTGCGCCGGCAGCAGCAGCGTTTACCCGCATCGAGAGCCGCGCCGGTGCGCTGGCTTTGGCTCCCTTTGCCCGCGCTGATAATGATTTTTTGGCGCGCTGGGAGGCAGTGCTGGGGATTGCTCCCGTCGGCAATATGCAGCTGCGCGCCGCCACCGTCCTCGCCCGTCTCAATGCCACCGGTGGTCTCAGCATCGCTTATTTCAAGCGCCTGGCCGCCGCGCAGGGTTTTTCGGTGGACATTCAGGAGCTGGATAGCTTCCGCGCGGGCGTTGGGCGCGCTGGTGAGCGTCTCAACGGCGAGGATGCGGTGTGGACGTGGGTCATCCGCGTTTCCGGGCAGGCGGTACGCCGTACCCGTTTCCGCGCCGGGGTCTCGCGTGCGGGCGACCGCCTCTCCGAGTACGGCACGCCGCAGATTGAGGATATTTTTCAAGAGCTCAAACCGGCGTGGACGACGGCGATTTTTCAATACGAGGATTAAGCTATGCAAAAAATCAAGAGTGCCGACCAGACGTTTCATAACGGCGACGGTCGGCAAGAGTTAGGCACGGTCGTCACCGCCGAATGGCTCAACGCGGTGCAGGGCGAGCTTGTTGCACCGATTGAGGCGGCGGAGATGACGCTTAATGACAATGACAACGGGCAGCTGCTCAAAGCCATCAACAAGATTGTCACCACCGCCGTCGGCGGGGCCAATCAAAACGCCAACGGCAAGGTGAGTAAGGCGGGCGACACGATGACGGGCGCCCTGACCGTTAAGAGCAGTTATCCGGGGCAACGCTTCGCCGCGCTGAAATTACAAAACGAAGGTACGACCACCAATACGGCCGTTGGTGTTGATGTGTGGCTTGGCGATAAACAACGCGGCTGGCTGGGCTATACCGCAGACGGTCAAGGCAGCGATTTCTATGTCGCCAATGCCGACTCGGCCGGCTTGGTCGGCCCCCTTATGCGCGCCAACAACGCGGGGCTTTGGCTACAGCCCTATGGCGGCTGGTTGCACGATTATTTCGCCAAGAAAGACGAAGCACGCTGGACCTGGAACCAGTATCCGAGACACAACAAGGGTGCACAGGTGTTTTACCACGCTGCCAGCGGCTTAAAAATTATCACCATGACCGCAGACGTCATCGTCGGCAACAGCCAGATTTACCTGCCGGAGTCCTTCTCGGGCTTTTTTAACGTCGTCGGTTGCGATTCTGGTGCCGGCAAATTTGCCATCGGAGTATCTCCTTATGGTCGTAACGGCCTGGCCGTCTCCGCACCAGCTGGGTTAATCGCCCATTTCATCTGTATCGGCTATCACAAGTAAGGAGGACACATGCGCCAGTTTCATTTGCGTGATCACTATTTTGCCGATCTCGTCCGCGATGATGCGGGCAACCTCACCACCAGCGGCGACGGCTGGGTACGTATTACCTCACAGGCCGGTATTGACGCCATCTGCGCCAGCATTACTAACGGTGGCGAGGTATGGCTTAACGACAAGGGGCAACTGTGCGTGAGCGGTCCCGCGCCCGCACCCGGCATGGTCTTCGACCGGCAAAAGGGCTGGCAGGCGGATGTGCAGGCACAGGCGGCACTCCTCGCGCAAGCCAAAGAGAACAAGCTGCACGCCATCGCCACCGCCGCGCAGGACTTTATCAGCACAGCGGCGGGGCTTACGGGCATTCCCGCCTTTGAGCAGGAGAGCTGGGCGCAACAGGCGCGTGAGGCCGAGGCCTGGGCGGCGGATAACAACGCGGAGACGCCGCTCCTCGCTGGGATTGCTGCCGCGCGTGGTGTGCCGCTCGATTTACTGCGGCAAAAAGCCCTCAGCAAGAGCCGCGCCTATACCACTCTGACCGCCGCTATTGCCGGACAACGGCAGGCGCTGGAGGATGAAGTGGCGGCCTGTGCCGATGTGGCGGCAGTGGAGGCGGTCAAGGTGCAATTTACCTTGCCGGAGGTCACGTGAGTACCGTTACCGCTTATCTCGCCTGCTATAAGTACCGGCCGCCGCGTGATGCCGCGTGGCGGGTGCGCTGGCGCTACGCCAGCGACTGGCTCATCCGCGCATTTACGCGCAGCCCCTACTCGCACTGCGAGATTGCCGTGCCGGTCAGAGGACTATCGGGGGTGTTCGAGTGTTACAGCAGCTTTGCTGCCGACGGTGGCGTGCGCTGCAAGCAGATGGTGTTGGACGGCGAGCATTGGGATCTGTTGCCGCTCACGCTGGATTATGGACGGCTGCTGACGCTGTTTCGTGAGACGGAGGGACGGCGTTATGACTACATCGGCATCCTGCGCTTCATCCTGCCTTTTCTCCCGCCCGCGCACTCGCGCTGGTATTGCTCGGAGTGGTGCGCTGCCGCTCTCGGTTACGACGGCAAACGCCAATGGACGCCCGGCCAGCTGGCCGAGGCGGTTAAACATCACTGACAAAGACAGCGACGCGCGCCGTGCGCTAACACAGCGCGCGCCGACCCGCAGATGGTCCCTGCAAGTCAAAGCTGCCACCTTCGCGAAGGCGGCGGAATCTTATCAAAGGAACCGTTATGCACAAATACACGACGCAACACCGCTGTTGTGTCTGTCACAAGCTGCTCGCGCAAAGCCACAACCTGCGCGGCCGGCTCGAAATCAAATGCCCGCGCTGCAAGCGTGTGGCGGTCTTTAACAATCAAGAATGCCGCGAGCATCTACACGGAGATGCTTATGCAATACGGCAAAAACGGCTATAAATACCGGCCACAATACGGCGTCATCGTCCGCTGCAAGGACGAGGCACATCAACAGGCGCTGTACAAACAGCTCACTGCGCTGGGCCTCAAGGTCAAGGTGGTGTGTGTATGAGGGTCAGCATCCATCACCGCTGCGCCGACTTCAACTCCTACCGCGCGGCGCGGGTTAAATCGCTCTTTAACGTGGACAGCGGCGCGGACGTTTACATTGACGCCGACCTGCCGCTTGATGCGCGGCCGTGGCAAATCGGCGTCATCGTCGGGCCTTCCGGCACTGGCAAAACCAGCATCGGCAGACGCCTGGGCGCACTCTACGCTCCCGCCTGGCCGCGTGACCGTCCCATTGTTGACGCTATCGCACCGGACGGCAGCTTTGATGACGTCACAGCGGCGCTGGCCTCCGTTGGTTTGGGTACGGTGCCCGCGTGGCTACGACCTTACGCCGCGCTCTCCAATGGGGAACAATTCCGCGCCAACCTCGCCCGCGTCATCTGCGAGGCACCACCACTGGTGGTAATTGACGAGTTTTCCTCAGTCGTGGACCGGCAAATCGCGCAAATTGGCGCCGGTGCCTTTGTCAAGAGCTGGCGCCGCCTGCCCGCACGACCACAAGCGGTGCTGCTATCCTGCCACTACGACATCCTCGACTGGCTTACGCCTGATTGGGTATTCGACACCGCCAGCGGCACCTATCAATGGGGGTGGCCCAGGCGACGCCCCACAATCGACCTGGAAATATACCAATGCCGCCAAGCCGACTGGGCCCTGTTTGCGGCGCATCACTATCTAGACCTGCCACCGATGATAGCGGCCACTCACTACATGGGGCTGGTGGGCGGCCAGCCCGTGGCGCACATCGCCTTTTCCACCCGACCGGGGATGACCGAGGCCCGCGCTTGCCGCTTGGTTGTGATGCCGGAGTGGCAGGGCGCCGGTGTGGGGATGCGCTTCCTCAATGGCTGCTGCGCGCTGTGGCTGGCCGGACAAAATCGCTACAGCTTGCCGCTGCGCACGCTTTTCCACACCAGTCATCCCGGCCTTGCCGCCGCGTTGCGCCGTGACGCGCGCTGGACGCAAGTCTCCGGCACGCTTTACGGCAGCAACAAGGGCCGGTCACGCGATACCCTGCGCAAATCGGGCGCAGGGTCGGGCTTCGGCGGGCATTTCCGTGCGGTGCAGGGCTTTCGCTACTTGGGCGAGGAGGACGCATGCACGTCGTGATCGTCGGGCAAAAATGGCTGGCGGCGGCGGTATTGCAGGCGTGTCACGCCAAGCACTACACCATCTCGGCGGTCGCAACAGGCGGGGATGACACCTTCCGCCGCGCAGCTCACGCTGCCGGAGTGTTGCACGGCGAGACTGTCACCCAGATCCCCGCTTGCGATCTGATAGTGGCGGCCCACCTGCATGACTACCTGCCCGCCGCTATCCGCGCGCGGGCGCGACATGGCGTGCTGGCCTATCACCCGTCGCTGCTACCGCGTCACCGTGGCCGCGATGCGGTGCGCTGGGCCATCCACATGCGTGAGGCCGTCACGGGCGGCACGGTATATTTGATGGATGACGGCACCGACACCGGTGACATCGTAGCGCAGGACTGGTGCCACATTCGCCCGGATGACACCCCGGAGAGCCTGTGGCGACGCGAGCTGGCACCGATGGGAGTGAGGCTGATAATGGCGGCGCTGGACACCCTGCACACCGACGGCGCGCTCCCTCACCGCGCTCAGGACGACGCCCTCGCCACCTTCGAACCCGCCTTCCCCCGACACAAAATTGCTGACGCCAGAGGGGTAAATAGGGGGTCAAAATTAAGGGGGATTTAGCGGCGTTTAAATCTGCATTTTATGCACATCTAAATAACGGAGGAGTTGGCTGGGTATGCACAAATAAAGCCGGTTTTATGCACATTAAAAAAGCGCCGTACAAACGGCGTTGCGTCGCCTTGCCGTACTACCTGTACTGTCTGCGGCGACGCGCCTTGTTACGCTTTTTTATCTATTCAACTATATGCCTCCACTCCCTGCGGGTCATCCTGCTGCAAGCCGTCCAGAATCGCGCAGGCGGGTGTGTCGTTACCGTGGCAGGCATCATGCCAGCGCTGTAATTCCGCCACCATCGCCTGCAAGTCGCCGATTTGTGCGCGCAGGGTGGCAATGTGTGCGGCGGTGAGCGCTTTCACTTCGCCGGCGTGGCGGGCGGGGTTTTCCTGCAAACGCAGCAGGGTGGCGATTTGTTGCAGGGAGAAGCCGACGGCACGCGCGTGGCGGATGAAGTGCAAGCGGGCAAGGTCGGCGCTGTCGTAACTGCGGTAGCCAGCGGCGCTGCGCGTGGCGGGCGCGAGCAGGCCGCGTTTTTCGTAATCGCGGATTTGTTTGGCGGATAGACCGGTGTGGCGGGCGGCGGCGCTGATGTGCATGGGGGTTGACCTTGTCTGCGGGTAAAGGTTTATAGTGCCGCCCGACGCGGGGGCATGCAAGCGCGCGTCATTTTTTCTGTTTGTTTTTCAAGAGGTTTTTATGCAACACATTACTTTGAATATCGACGGCATGACCTGCAACGGCTGCGTCGCCAGCGTCACCAAAATCCTGCAAGGTGTGGACGGCGTGGCCAGTGCCACCGTCAGCCTCGCTGATAAGTGCGCCGAGGTGGCGTTTGATGCGACGAAGACCAGCGTTGATGTGCTGATTACCGCCGTGGAAGACGGCGGTTATGACGCTTCCCTATAAAGAAAAGAGACGCCCCGCCGTCCGGCGGGGTTTTTTCTGCTTGACCCTGACCCTGCGTCAAGCCTCAAGATGCGCCTAACCATTCACAGAGGAACATTCCATGCAACAAAAAATCCGCTTCCAGATTGAGGGTATGACCTGTCAGGCCTGCGCTTCGCGCATTGAGAAGGTGCTGAATAAGAAAGACTTTGTCGAATCGGCGGGGGTGAACTTCGCCAGTGAAGAGGCGCAGGTCACGTTTGACGACAGTAAAACCAGCATCGCTGACATCATCGCCATCATCCAGAAGACCGGCTACGGCGCACAGGAAAAAACGGAAGAGTTACCCCAGGCCGCACCAGAAACGCATATCGGCTGGCGGCTGTGGCTGCTCTTTGCCATCAACATCCCCTTCCTTATCGGCATGGCGGGGATGTTGCTCGGGCGGCATGACTGGATGATTCCGCCGTATGTGCAGTTTGCACTCGCCAGCATCGTGCAACTGTGGCTCGCGGTGCCGTTCTACCGTAGCGCCTGGGCCAGCATCAAGGGCGGGCTGGCCAATATGGACGTACTGGTCAGCATCGGTACCGTCGCTACCTACGCCTATTCCACCGCCATGCTCTTCTTTGCCCCGCACGGCGAACATGACCTCGCACACGGCGGACAAATCTACTTCGAGGCAGGGGTGATGGTTATCGGCTTTGTCTCGCTCGGCAAATACCTCGAACACCGCGCCAAAAAAAATAGCCTGAACAGCCTCAGTCTCTTGCTCAAACTCACCCCGCCGCAAGTCATGGTCGAGCGCGATGGCCACTGGCAAACCCTGTCGCTGGATCAAGTGCAAATCGGCGACCACATCCGCGCCAATCATGGTGAGCGTATCGCTGCCGATGGTACCGTTGAGAGTGGCAGCGGCTGGGCGGATGAAAGCCACCTCACCGGCGAATCGCGTCCTGAAGCCAAAGAAGCGGGTAGCCGCGTCCTTGCCGGAGCGCTGATGAGCGATGGCAGTATTACCTACCGCGCCGAACAGCTCGGCAGCCACACCCTGCTCGGTGACATGATGAACGCCCTGTCCGAGGCTCAGGGCAGCAAAGCGCCGATTGCGCGCCTCGCCGACAAAACCGCTGCCATCTTCGTGCCGGCCGTCGTTGCCATCGCCGTCGCCACCTTCATCCTCACCGGCTTCATTAAAAGCGACTGGACGCGCGCATTGATGCACGCCGTTGCCGTGCTTGTCATCGCTTGCCCCTGCGCCCTCGGTCTCGCCACCCCCGCCGCCATCATGGTCGGCATGGGCAAAGCAGTACAGCGCGGTATCCGCTACAAAGACGCCGCTGCGATGGAAGAAGCCGCGCACGTCAATACCGTCGTCCTCGACAAAACGGGCACCCTGACCGAAGGGAAACCCAGTATTGTGGCCACCTACACGCCTGCTGGCGACGAAGACAATCTCTATCGCCTCGCTGCTGCTGTTGAACGACATGCCGCGCACCCGCTCGCCCGTGCCATCGTGCAAGCGGCACAAACGCGCGGCCTCGACTTGCCGGAAACCTACAACGCTAAAACTGATGCTGGTGCAGGCATTCATGCAGAGATCGTGGGCGTTGGCAGCGTCAAAGTCGGCAAACTTGACTACTGTGGCCTGCAACTGCCCGCCGACCTTGATCCCATCTGGCAGACCGCCAGTATCGTCGCTGTTGCCGTGGACGACTGCCCGATCGGTGCCTTTGCCCTTGCCGATACCCCTAAAGCCGATAGCGCCGCCGCCATCGCCCGCCTGCATGCGTACGGCATTGCCACACACATCATGAGCGGGGATGCGCAAAACACTGTTAGTTACATCGCTTCCCAACTCGGCATTACCCAGGCTACTGGCGGCATGAGCCCGCGTGACAAAGCTGCCGCAGTGCAGGCGCTCAAAACTGCTGGAAAGGTAGTCGCAATGGTTGGTGATGGTATCAACGACGCGCCCGCACTTGCCGCCGCCAACGTTAGTTTCGCCATGCAGGGCGGGGCGGATGTCGCCGCGCACACCGCTTCAGCAACCCTGATGCAGCACAGCATCAATCAACTGGTGGATGCGCTGCTCATCAGCCGCGCCACCCTGAAAAACATCAAACAAAACCTGTTCTTTGCCTTCATCTACAACGTGCTGGGTATCCCGCTTGCCGCATTCGGCTACCTCAATCCCATTATCGCTGGTGCGGCGATGGCGCTGAGTTCCATCTCCGTGCTGGGCAATGCGATGCGGCTGAAACGGGCAAAAATTGACGGATGATGCCAATCCCGGTTGTAAGAACGTGTTCATAGTCTTCGTAGCAGGACTCCCAAGAAAGCCAAAACTACCATTTGCAGACTGGTACTCAACTTACGCTCGCAGTTTTTCCAAAGTCGTCTGTTCTTTTCCAACCAGGAAAAGCTGCGCTCTACTACCCATTGCTTCGGCAATACTGCAAAACGGTGCAATTCGTTTCGTTTGACAACCTCTACCTCCGCACCAATCAACGCTTGTACCGACGAAGCAAATGCCTTACCCGTGTAACCACCGTCAGCAAGGATTTTTTGTACCGCCCCAAGATTATCCCGCCCACGTTCCAATGCTAGCAGGCAGCCTTTTCTATCCGTAACATCCGCCGTCGTTACCGCAAGCGCATGCGGCAAACCCTGCGTGTCAACCGCTATATGCCGCTTGATACCGCTAACCTTCTTGCCCGCATCGTAGCCTTTTTCCATGGCGGTATCCGTGTTCTTCACACTCTGCGCATCAATAATCAGGAAAGTGGTTGCTTCATGATGCCCCTGCTTGCGGCGCTCCGCAACTACCTGATTTTTTTAATGCTTCCTCAAGGATGCTGATGCCACTCTCGCGTGGCTCAGTCCATCTCTGGAAGTAGGAATGCACGGTGCGCCATTTGGGGAAATCGCCCGGCAAAGCGCGCCAGGAGCAGCCAGTGCGTTGCAGGTAGAGAATGGCACAAAAGACATCGTACAAGTCCACCTGACGTGGCGCTGTGCGTTTACGGGCACTTTCCAGCAGGGGGAGGAGAGGCGCAAATTGCTCGCGACTGATATCGCTTGGGTAGGTTTTTCTGTTCATGCCGATAGTTTACAGCAGAGGCTGAGACAATGAACACGTTCTAAGGTAGGAAGAAGGCGCGGCGAAGGCAGTACAGCAAGGTAAGCCTATTCTTTGGGATTGGTTGAGGCATACCGGTAGGCGACATTTTTATAGTCAGTTTTCAGTAGAGTAGAACCGATACGATATTGGCTCGTCTTGTTACGCGTTTTTTCTATGAAGTCGCAAAGACACGAGAACAGATAAGTGTAAAGACAAAAAAAATCGCCGCTTTTACAAGCGGCGATGGAGGATGAAAGCGTTGTGGCTCCCCGAGACGGGCTCGAACCGCCGACCCAGTGATTAACAGTCACTTGCTCTACCGACTGAGCTATCGGGGAATAATGAAAATATCTAGAAGGAAAAATGTGGCTCCCCGAGACGGGCTCGAACCGCCGACCCAGTGATTAACAGTCACTTGCTCTACCGACTGAGCTATCGGGGAATACATTTGAGGCGGCGCATTCTAAGCAGCTCGCCCCTTACCGTCAAGCAAGTATTTGACTATTTTCACAATAAGCTATTTTTGTTGGTAAATTTTCAGGAATGCGGCCAATTTGTCTAATGCAGCGCTGAGGTCATCTTTGTATTGCAGGAAGACGATACGGAAGTGATCCGGAGCATGCCAGTTGAAGGCACGACCATGTACCAGCAGGATTTGTTTGCTGCGTAATAAATCGAGGATGAAGCGTTCATCGTTGTGAATGCCAAAGCGCTTGGCATCTATCTTGACGAAACCGTACAGTGCGCCCATTGGCTTGACCATAGACAAACCCGAAATTTCGCTGATCTTTTCATAGGCGAGATCGCGTTGCTCGCGCAAGCGTCCGCCTGGACGGGTAAGATCGTAGATACTCTGGTAGCCGCCCAAGGCGGTTTGGATAGTGTATTGCGCGGGGACATTGGCACAAAGGCGCATGGATGACAGCATTTCCAGCCCTTCAATGTAGCCTTTCGCCATTGCCAGGTTGCCGGACAGTATCATCCAGCCGGAGCGGAAGCCGGCGGCGCGATAAGCTTTGGACAGGCCGTTGAGGGTGACGCAAAGGGTATTTTCAACGAGAGTAGCGGTCGGCGTGTGTTTGGCGTCTTCGTAAAGGATTTTGTCGTAGATTTCATCAGCAAAAACAACCAAGCCATGCTCTTCAGCAATTGTCACGATTTCGCGCAGGATTTCCGGGCTGTACACAGCTCCTGTCGGGTTATTCGGGTTGATGATGACGATGGCTTTGGTATTGGCATTTACTTTAGCGCGAATGTCGTCCACGGCAGGATTCCAGCCGTTTTCTTCGTCACACAGGTAATGCACAGCCCGTCCACCAGCAAGATTGACCGCCGCTGTCCACAGCGGGTAATCGGGCATCGGTATCAGAACTTCGTCGCCACTGTCCAGCAATGCTTGCATGGCCATTACGATAAGCTCGGATACGCCGTTACCCAAGATGATGTCATCTACCGTCACACCTTTGATGCCAAGTCGTTGAGTCTCGTGCATGATGGCTTTGCGTGCGGCAAAAACGCCTTTGGATTCGCTGTATCCCTGCGCCTTGGCAAGGTTAGCAATCAAGTCTTCACGCACTTCATCGGGAGCATTAAAGCCGAACGGGGCGGGATTGCCGATGTTGAGTTTGATGATGTCGTAGCCTTGTCGCTCCATCCGCATCGCTTCCGCCAGAACGGGGCCGCGAATGTCGTAACAAACATTGTCCAGCTTGTGCGATTTGCCGATTTTGCGCATGGTTTCTCCGAAAATGATGAAAAGACGTGGACTGCTTTGGAAGCGGGCAATATACGCTTCCGCATAATTTTCGGCAATGTGGCTCGAAATAGAGAAAATGGGCAATAAAAAACACGCTGATGCGTGCTTCGTGGATAACCGTTTGGCATCCCCAAGGGGATTCGAACCCCTGTTACCGCCGTGAAAGGGCGATGTCCTAGGCCTCTAGACGATGGGGACAAAATGTGATGGAAACTACTTGGTTTGAGGGTTCCCGAAATAACGTGATGCCGAATTGGCATCCCCAAGGGGATTCGAACCCCTGTTACCGCCGTGAAAGGGCGATGTCCTAGGCCTCTAGACGATGGGGACATTTGGTGGAGCTAAGCGGGATCGAACCGCTGACCTCCTGCATGCCATGCAGGCGCTCTCCCAGCTGAGCTATAGCCCCGTATTCGGGAAGGCGGGCATTCTAGCAGAAAACGCGCCTTCGTCAATGGTTCGTTTTTAACTTGCCGGATATTTTCTATTTATCCATGATTTTGCTGGATATATTCCGCTGCAAATTGCAGACGGCGCAGGATTTCTGCTTTATCAAGCAACGACAGCGTGACGGCCAAATCAGGAGATGGTGCGCCGCCGGTAATAGCGAGACGTGCAGGTTGTCCGACTTTGCCAAAGCCGACACCGTTGGCTTCCACGCAAGCGGCAACCGCATCATGCAAGGTTTCCTCGTTCACTACCGTCAATGTCTCAATGCGCGACTGCAAATCCTGCAACAAACGCACGGTATCTGCGCCCTTGAACGCCTTTTTCGCCGCATCCGGCGGGAACGATTGCGGTGCCTGGAACAGCCAGGCCATGTTTTCTGCCATTTCCTTCAATGTCTTGGCACGTTCCTGATAGTGCGGGATAGCGCCTAGCACAACCGCTTCATCCGGCGCAATCCCCAGCGGGGCAAAATGCGGCAACAACTGCGGCAGTAAATCGGCAGGCGTAGCTTCCTTCATATAATGCTGGTTCAGCCAGCGCAGCTTTTCTGTATTAAAAGTGGACGCCGCACTATGCACGTCCTCAATACGGAAAAACTGCAACATCTCGTCCATGCTGAAAATTTCCTGATCGCCATGTGCCCAACCGAGGCGGACCAGATAATTCAAAATGGCCGGCGGCAAATAGCCTTCGCGACGATAATCCAGCACATTTGTCGCACCGTGTCGCTTGGACAAACGCTTGCCATCGTCGCCTAAAATCATCGGCACATGGGCAAAATCCGGCACGTCATAACCCAGCGCGCGGTACAAATTAATCTGCTTCGGCGTATTGCTGACATGGTCCTCACCGCGAATTACCAGCGAGACTTTCGCTGCCGCATCATCAACCACCACGCAGAAATTGTACGTCGGCGCACCATCCGAGCGGCGGATAACCCAGTCATCGAGTTCGCTGTTATTGACCGTCACCACGCCGCGCACCTTGTCATGCCAGGTTACGCTGCCTTCCAGCGGGTTTTTGAAGCGCACCGCCGGCGTTACTCCCGGCACCGGCTCGCCGCCATCACGGTATTTGCCGTTATAACGCTGCGGTAGACCCAGCCGCTTCTGTTCCTCGCGCATCGCATCCAGCTCCTCCGGAGAACACCAGCAGTAATACGCCTGCCCGCGCGCAATCATCTCGTCAATAATCGCGTTGTACGCGTCAAAGCGCTGGCTCTGATAGACAATCTCGCCATCATGATGCAGACCGAGCCAGTTCAGCCCGTCGAGAATCACCTGCGTGGACGCCTCGGTTGAACGCTCGCGGTCCGTATCCTCAATGCGCAAGCGGAACGTCCCCTGATGCTGCCGGGCGTGTAGCCAACAATACAAAGCCGTGCGCACCCCGCCGATATGCAAATCACCAGTCGGACTGGGGGCAAAACGCGTAACAACCATAAAAACCTCACAAAAAAACAAAAAACGGGCGCCATTGTAGCGCACCCCGCCTAAGGCGGATTCATGCATAATACCGCGCTTCAAACCAACCGGAGCCCATCATGACCCCCAGCGACATCCTCGAACTCATCCGCGACGAAAAAATCAAATACCTCGACCTGCGCATCACCGATAGCAAGGGCAAAGAACACCACGTCACCTATCCCGCCGACATTGACGAAGACTTCTTCGAAGAAGGCAAAATGTTCGACGGCTCCTCCTTCCCCGGTTGGAAAGGCATCCACGACAGCGACATGATCCTCATGCCCGACCCGGCGACCGCCTACATTGACCCCTTCTACGCCGAAAAAACCCTGAACATTACCTGCGACATCATCGAGCCGGACACCATGCAGGGCTATGCCCGCGACCCGCGATCCCTCGCCCGTCGCGCCGAGGCCTACCTCAAATCCACCGGCCTGGCCGACACCGCCTACTTCGGCCCCGAAAACGAATTCTTCGTCTTCGACGAAATGAAATACCAAACCAGCATGCACAAAGTCATGTTCGAGATCGTCAGCGAAGAAGGCATCTGGAACAGCGCTGCCGACCTGCCGAACGGCAACAGCGGCCACCGTCCGAACATCAAAGGCGGCTACTTCCCTGTCGCGCCGGTGGATTCCCTGCACGACCTGCGCGCCGAAATGTGCGAATTGCTGACCCAAGTCGGCCAGGGCGTCGAAGTCCAGCACCACGAAGTCGCGACCGGCCAATGCGAAATCGGTATGCGCTACAACACCCTGGTGCGCAAAGCCGACGAAGTCCAGCAGCTCAAATACATCATCCATAACGTCGCCTACGCCGCCGGCAAAACCGCGACCTTCATGCCCAAACCGCTGGTTGGCGACAACGGCTCCGGTATGCACGTCCACATCTCGCTCTACAAAGACGGCAAAAACCTCTTCAGTGGCGATAGCTACGGCGGCCTCACCGACATGGCGCTCTACTTCATCGGCGGCGTCATCAAACACGCGCGCGCCCTGAACGCCTTTACCAACCCTTCCACCAACAGCTACAAACGCCTCGTGCCGCACTTCGAAGCGCCGATCATGCTCGCCTACTCCGCGCGCAACCGCTCGGCTTCCATCCGCATCCCCTACATCACCAATCCGAAAGCGCGGCGCATCGAAATCCGCTTCCCGGATTCCACCGCGAACCCCTACCTCGCCTTCGCTGCGCTGCTGATGGCGGGTCTTGATGGCATCAAAAACAAACTGCATCCGGGTGAGGCGATGGACAAAGACCTCTACGACCTGCCGCCGGAAGAAGCGGACAACATCCCGCAAGTTGCCTTCTCGCTGGAAGAAGCGTTGGACGCGCTCGAAGCGGACAATGCCTTCCTCAAACAGGGCGACGTCTTCAACGACGACCTGCTGCGCAGCTACATAGACATCAAACGCCAGGAAGTCGAACGGATGCGCCTGCAAGTGCACCCGCTCGAATTTGAGCTCTATTACAGCTGCTGATTCTACCGCCTGCCACCCGTTGCTGGGCGGCAGGCGGCAAACCTGATTCGCCGCTCACGAGAGCATTGCAGGCGGAAAAGACCGTTCAAGCGGCGATATAGCGAACGGCAGAGATTTTTTGGGGAAGTGGTTAACCACTCCTGCCAAGCGTTCTATAATCCGCCCGACGCCCCGCTTGGGGCGTATCCCCATCTCTTAATCAGGAGAAGCACATGAATCCGAACTACCGTTACCTGCTTGCTGCCGCCCTGCTCGGCGGCGGTGCTGCTGCCTGGGCCGCGCACACCCCGGTGATCAGCCCGAATTACGGCATGAGCCAATACGACGTGGTGAAGCGCAGCGAAGCCGTCGCGCTGGATGGCAAAATCAATGAAGACATCTGGGCGCAAATTCCCGCCCTGGCCGGCAGTTTCCACTATCCCTGGGCGGAAAAAGAAGCTCCAGCAACCATCTTCAAGGCTTTCAGCGATGGCGAGAACTTCTATTTCAGCTTTGTCGTCAGCGACAAGCAGGTGCTCACCAGCGAGCATTGGAGCGATGAAAGCACCGTGGACGGCGAAGACCGGGTCGAACTCTTCTTTGCAGGTGAACCAATTGACCGTCCGGGCGAAGCAGGCATGAGCCGCTACTACGCCATTGAAGTCGATTCCCAGGGGCGGGTGCACGACTATGCCATCGACTATTACCGCAAGTTCGACAGCAGCTGGAACCTGCCGGGGCTGGAAAGCAAGGCTGAACTGACGGCAAACGGTTACAGCGTCGAAGGCAAAATCCCGCTGAAAACCCTGCAAGACCTGAAACTGCTGCGCGACGGCCAGATGCGCACCGGCGTTTTCCGCGCCGAATTCTCGCCCAGCGGTGGTGAAGAACCGGTGATGGAGTGGATCTCGTGGGTTAACCCGAACACGCCACAGCCGGATTTCCATGTGGATAGTGCATTCGGCATCTTCCGCTTCCTGCCGTAACGGCGGACGGACAACAAAAAACGGGCGTAAAGCCCGTTTTTTTATGCAGCCGTACCGCTTAGTTGTTCACTTTCGGCGCCGGTTGGCCTTTGTCCTTATCGAGGCCGGTGTATTTGAATTCGTAGGACACGTCGAATGGTTTCCACCATTTGCCCACGCCGGTTTCTTCGTCAGTGTGGCGGTGCATGCCGGCCTTCGGCGGCGGCTCAATGTGGTAGGTCACTTTGTAGTTGCCCACGCCGAGCATTTTGATGTTTTGGCCGTAGTGCGGGCCGTCGCTGGCAACCATCGGCATGAAGGTGCCTTCTTGTTTTTCTTTGGTGTCGAGGTTTTCCAGGGTGTAGGTGATGGTCAGGTACGGCATCCATTCGCCTTCGCCAAAGCCGTTTTTGTTGCCTTTGGTGGCGTGGATGTCCGCTTCAAGGTGCACGTCGGCTTCGGCTGCCGAGAGGCCCATGCCGCGCGGCTCCATGTCGATCGGTTGCAGATACACGGCGGCGATTTCCATCTCGTTGATGGTTTGCGGTTCGCCTGCCGGGTATTCGGTGAAGGCGTAGGCGCCGGTGGCGGTCAGCAGCATGGCAGTAGCCAGTGCGGTTTTTTTGATGCTCATGGATACCTCCTGAAGGTTTACGAGCGGTTGGAAGATGCTTTAGGTTTGCGGATGAACAGCACCCACAGCGCAAAGAGCGCCGCGAGTAACAACACGATTTGCGGCAAGAGGGTTTCCCAGTAGGGGGCGATGCCGAGCCAGTTAGTCATCCAAGCGGGAATGGCGGTGCCGTCGCCGATTAGGGTCGGGGTGAAGGCTTTGCCCTCGATGAGTTCCGCGACACCTTTGCCGGCGAAGATGAAGGCCATCAGGTACATGAAAATGCCGGTGAACATGAAGAAGGGTTTGAGCGGCAGACGCACCACGCTGTAGCGCATGATGAGGTAGATAATAGCGAGGATGACGACGCCAACCGCGAAGCCGCCTGCCAGGTAGCCGTAATCCAGCGCGGTTTTCGCTTCGGCGGCAAGGGCGAAGTAGAAAAGGACGGTTTCCGCGCCTTCGCGATAGACAGCGAGGAAGCTGGTCAGCCACAGACCGATAAGCGAGCCCTGGCTGAGCGAGGTGCCGATTTTCTTTTCGAGATAGGCTTTCCAGTGCTGTGCCTCGACTTTCGAGAGCAGCCAGTAGCTCATGCCGAAGAGCATAACGGTGGCGATTAGCATGGTGACGCCTTCGAGGATTTCCCGCCCGGCAGCGGCGTTCGCGAGCAGCCATTTGAAGAGCAGGGCGGTCACAACGCTGGCGGCAAGTGCCCACCACACCGAGCCGGTGATGATTTTCTGCTTGTCGCTGTGGCCGCTCTTGTGGATGTAGGCGATGACGGCGGCGACGATGAGCAGCGCTTCCAACCCTTCGCGCAGGATGATGGTGAGGCTGGCGAGGAAGAGGGCGACACCGGTGGTGCTGCCACCGAGCATATCCATCGCCTTGTCCATGTTGACGGAGAAGGCGGTGATTTCGGCCTGGATGGCGGCTTCGTCCTTGCCGGCGTTCATCAAGCCGACGAGTTTGGTGAAGTGGCCTTCCAGTTCCGTTTTGAAGGCGGTATCGCGGGCGCCGATGGCGTTTTCCATGCCGCTCGCCTCAAAAATATCGAAGTAGGCATCCTGCACCTGGCTGACCGCTTTTTTCGCATCCCCCGCCTGATAGGTCGCCTTCGCCCCGCCCAAAGCGGTGAAGAGCTCACCGCGTACCGCTGTCCAGTCCTTGCCGCTGTCGGCGGTGGCGGCAGCATCATCCGCCGCCACGGCAACGACCGGCGCAGGGACGCCTTGCAGCGCTTCCTGCACATCGTCCAGCAACGTGGTCACGCTGTAACCGAAGCTGCTGATGGTGTCGTCCGATTCCGCCTGCTTCATGAGTGCGGCGAATTTGCGGTTGATGACTTCCGCTGCACGCGCCGATTTCTGGATGCGGATGGTGGTTTCCATGTCGCTGTTCTTGAAGCCGTCGTACTGTGCCTGCTGCACGCGCGCCTTCGCTTCGGCGGGATTTTTCTTCTCAAAAGCGCTGACGGCGGCGGCAAGATGGTCATCCATCGCTTGATACGCTGCTGCCCAGCCGGGGTCAATGCCTTCCAGTGCGCTGTGCGCGCCGTGCGCCACCAGCTTGTGCCCGCTTTCCAGCGTCGGCACCACTGCGCGCACCTCGTCACGCAGCGCCTGCAAGCGGGCGGCGACGGCGTCTTTCGGCTCACCCTGGCTGATCATGCGGCGGATGGCACCAAATTCCGCTTCCATCTCGGCGCTTTTCTTCGCAGAAATATTGATGCGGATTGGCCCTTCCAGATTCTCGAAGACCTCAAAATAGGCCATCTGTACCTTTTCCTTGGCCTCATCAACCTTGTCCGCCTGATAGAGTTCGTTGGTAGCATCCAGCCGTGCGGCGATGTCCTCGGCAAAAGCACGATAATCTTGGGCAAAGACAGGCAGACAGCAAAGAAAAAGCAAGGCAGCGACAAGGCGGCGGATGGTGCTCATTGGGATTCTACTCCGTAAATAAGAACCGATATTGTGACAATAAGCACGGCCATGCGCAATTTCAACTTAGTTACCCGACTGTATTTACAGGAGAAATAGCATACGGTACATGTGTGGCTGATAAATGTAAATACCAGAAATTCGCATTTAGTCGTATAGTCAGGCCTTCATTCACAACCGGAGCCATCCCATGAAAAAAGTCCTGATCGCCACTGCCTTTGTCGCTCTCGCCCTGCCGGGGTTTGCCGCTGAACCCGCTGGCAAGGTGCTTGCCGATGAAGGTAAAGTCTTTGCAAACCATCACGGCACAGTGGTGCGCAAGGCGCTGAAAAAAGGCGAGAAAATCGACAAACACAACCACGAAGGTGAAGACATCATCTTTAACGTCATGCAGGGCGCGATCAAAATCACCCTGAACGACAGTGAAGAGCATGAGCTGAAAGCGAGCGATACCCTCGTCTTTAACGGCAAAAACTTCATCGCCGGCGAAGCAGTTGATGACACGCTGGTCGTCATCACCCTCATCAAAGAATGAACCCGGCAAACACCACTGAAGAGAGATAAAAAAAGCGGGGCTTGCCCCGCTTTTTTCATGTCGCTGCCTGCTCACCCCAGCGCGATGTCGTATTGGCCGTAGCGGTAGCCCGCATCCACTTGCAGGCGGATGGGGATTTTCAGGAGTGCTTGCAGGTCGGAGAAAGTCAGCGATTCTTCTTCGCGGATGAAATCGATGAGATCCAGCGCGGCGACGATGGTCATCATCTTCGGCTTGAAGTCGCGTGCTTCGCGCATGAGGTCGCGGAAGAGTTCGTAAGCGATGGTTTCGATGGTTTTGACGTAGCCGCGTCCCTGACAGGCGGGGCAGGGTTCGCACATCACCTGGCGCAGGCTTTCCCGCGTGCGCTTGCGCGTCATTTCGATGATGCCCAGCGGTGAGAGCGGGCTGATGGTGTATTTGCTGCGGTCGCCGGCGAGCGCGTCAAGCAGTGCATCCATCACGCCCTGCTGGTGTTCGGGGGTGTTCATGTCGATGAAATCCAGCATGATGATGCCGCCGAGGTTGCGCAGGCGCAGTTGCCGGGCGATGGCGCGCGCCGCTTCGAGGTTGGTTTTGTAGATGGTATCGTCTTGCGAGAGTTTGCCGACAAAGGCGCCGGTGTTGACGTCGATGGTGGTCATCGCCTCGGTCTGGTCGATGATGAGGTAGCCGCCGGATTTGAGGGCGACGTGGCGTTTCAGCGCCAGCGCGATTTCTTCCTCGATGCCGTAGCGCTCGAACAGGCTGCGGTCGCCGTCGTAGAGTTCTAGGCTGGCCGCCATGTTGCCGAGGAAGTTGTCGGCAAAGGCCCGCATCTGTTTGTAGGCATTGGGGTGGTCAACCACGATGCGGCGCACTTCCGGGGTGACATAGTCGCGCAGCACTTTTTGATACAGCGGCAGTTCGCCGTAGATAAGGGCGCCGGGGCGGGAGTGGCGCTGCTGGCAGAGGATGTTTTCCCAGACGCGTTGCAGGTATTGCATATCGGCGCGCATCGCCCAGAGATCGGCGGATTCAATCGCGGTGCGGACGATAAAGCCGCCCTGCTTGCCTTCGTGGAAACCGGCGACGGCTTCGCGCAGGCTTTGCCGCTGTTCTTCGGAGGAGATTTTTGCCGAGATGCCGATGTCTTCGGCGGTCGGCAAATAGACGAGGAAACGCGAGGGGATGGAGATTTCCATGGTCAGCCGCGCGCCCTTGCTGCCGATGGGATCTTTCAGCACTTGCACCAGCAGCGACTGCCCTTCGCGCATCACCTCGCTGATGCGGGTCGGTGGCTTATCGCCGCGCCGCACTACGTTCTTGACGTGCAGGAAACCGGCGCGTTCCAGGCCGATGTCGATAAAAGCGGCGTCCATCCCCGGCAGGACGCGCTGCACCTTGCCTTTGTAAATGTTGCCGACGATGCCGCGCTTGCGCTCGCGCTCGACAAAAATATCCTGCAACACGCCGTCGCCGAGCAGGGCGACGCGGGTTTCGTAGGGCGTATGGTTGATGAGAATCTCGGTGCTCGCCGTTACGTTGTCTGCCATGTCAACTCCCTAGCGCCTGCAAAAACTCGCCGCTGCAACCCAGTTCGCAGAAACCCTGCCACAGCGCTTGCAGCGGCAGCCCCACCACGTTGTAAAAATCGCCGGTGATGGCGGAGACCAGCACGCCGCCGCGCCCCTGAATACCATAGCCGCCCGCCTTGCCCAGCGATTCGCCGCTGGCGAGATAGGCGCGCAGGAGAGCGTCGGGATGCTCAGGCATGGTGACACTGCTGCAAGCGACGTGGGTGAAGCGTTCATGGCGGCAGCGCATGGCCAGGCCGGTGAAGACCTGATGCTGCCGCCCGGAAAGCTGACGCAGCATGGCGAGCGCTTCGGCGTTATCCTGCGGCTTGGCGAGAATGGCGCCGTCGCAGGAAACGACCGTATCGGCGGCGATGATAAGCGCATCTGGAAAATCGGGGGCGACCGCTTCCGCCTTGGCACAGGCCAGACGCAGCACCAGCTCCGGCGCCGTCTCACCCGCCTGCACACTTTCATCAATGGCGGGTTCAGCGGTGGTGAAATCCAGACCAAGCATTTGCAGGAGGAAAGCGCGGCGGGGGGAGGCGGAGGCGAGGACGATTTGCATAAGGAACACCGGACGGAAAGATGACAGCATTATATCGGCGGCGGCGCGGGGTGGCGTAGTGAGCCATTTCGTCCGGATCGCGGCAAGCGGCGTAATTTCTGGTTTTTTCCCCCTTCCGTCGCTTCGCGACACCTTCCCCGCAAGCAGGGGAAGGGATTTCGGGTCAGGCGGTGCAAATATTGGGTTTGCTAAGCGACGTCATGACTGCCCTTGCCAGGCGGTGTGGTTACTGGGTTCGCCAGGCAGAACTTCCCTTCTCCCGCTTGCGGGAGAAGGTGCCCGCAGGGCGGATGAGGGGATTCCGCGTAGCGGAATAAATGACGCCCTTCATCTCACCAGGCGGCGTCATTGCTGGCTTCGCCAAGCGGCGCAATCATGACCCGCCAAGCGGGCATAGATATCTACCCATCTCGCAAAGTAAGAAAATCTTTTTAAAAACAGCGGATAATCCCTCCTCCCGCTTGCGGGAGGAGGTGTCGCGAAGCGACGGAGGAGGGCAAAAAACGCCTGTCTGTCCCGCTTGACGAGATTCGTCCTGCGGACGAACACCCTCACCCCTGCCCCTCTCCCGCAAGCGGGCGAGGGGTTTCTCTTTGTTTTTTCATCTATTTTCTCAACTATTGAGATGTGTAGATACCTATGGCCAAGCGGGATAAATGCTGGGGTTGCCGTCAAGCGGAATAAACACAGACCCCGCCAAGCGACGGCAATAGGCTTTGCGCGTCAGTGCAATATCCCTTCCCCCGTTTACGGGGGAAGGTGCCCGAAGGGCGGATGAGGGGATTCCGCGTAGCGGAATAAATGACGCCCTTCATCTCACCAGACGGCGTCATTGCTGGGGTCGCCAAGCGGCGTAAACACAACCCCGCCAAGCGACGGCAATACGGGCTTTGCGCGTCAGGGCAATATCCCTTCCCCCGTTTACGGGGGAAGGTGCCCGAAGGGCGGAAGGGGGGAATAAAGCTGCCAAGCGGCGCAATCACGCGCCCAAGGCGGTTAAGGCAGTTCGAGAATTACGGCGGCGTCGCCGGCAGCGGTCGTTTCCGCTTCAGCCACACGGGTACCGCTGACGTTGCCATCAGCGCTCAAAATCGCGCGGTAGGTGAGTTGCGGGTGCTGGCTGATGCTCTCGCCGGTCATGCTGTCGCGGTCGGTGAGCTCGATGCTTTGCCGGGCGGCGGGGGCGAGGGCGCGCACGGCAAGCGGCATTTTCTCGCCCGGCAGGCTGGCGCTGACGTAGAGACGGGCTTTATCCGGCAGGGCAGCAAGGGTGTCCGGTGCGATATGCACGGTGATGGTTGGCGCGGCGGCCGCCACCTTGCTGTCTGCGGCGGGCGGGATGAGGCGGTAGAGCGGATGGTCGGGCGCGAGGTCGTGGCGCAGTTCCGCCCATAGCGGCGTGGCGAGGTCGACCTTGCCGCTTTGTGTGTAGCCCGCTGCCAGCAGGATTTTGGCGAGTGGGTTGGCGCTTTGCGCGCGCAGGATAGTCTCGATGTCGGCGGGCATGGGCTTGTCGGGATGGGCAAAGAGGGTGGCCTGCGCGTAGTCGAGGGCAATGGCGGCATCATCGGGGGCGAGGCTGTGTGCGCGGGCGTAAATCTGCGCCGCCGGCGGGTATTGGTCGTTGCGACTGTAACAGCGGGCAAGGGTGCCGAGTTGCGCAGGGTCGCGGCGGTCAATGCGCGCCTGCAAGGCCTGGCAGTAGATGGCGAGACTTTCTTGCGGCACGCGCTCAATGTCGCCGAGGTACTGGCTGCGCAAGAGGGCGGGGGCGAGTTGCTGTTGCAGGTTGTGCCAGCGGTCGCCGTTACGGTCGGCCTGCTGCCACAGGGCGACGGCGGTCGCGACGGCAAAGAGGGCAAAGGGGTAGAACCACGGCGGCAGACGGGTCGCGGTCGGCGTTTTGCCCGCGCGCAGGGCTTTGAGTTCGTGGTAGAGACGGTAATCGCGCTCGTCCTGCCCCGCCGGATCATCGGCGGCGCGCCAGGCGGCAATCAGCGCGCGCTGCTCGGCGGCA
The DNA here is from genome assembly GCF_916618745.1 of Cardiobacterium sp. Marseille-Q4385. Lineage (GTDB taxonomy): Bacteria > Pseudomonadota > Gammaproteobacteria > Cardiobacteriales > Cardiobacteriaceae > Cardiobacterium. Next base: position 1,055,742 of record NZ_OU745373.1, on the reverse strand, counting down.
GGATCAGAGGGGGCATAGCGACGGTGCGCCGCGCGCAGCAGGGGCAGGAGGGCGAGGAGGGTAAGGAGGAGTGGCGGGAGGAGGTAGGGCATGGTGTTCAGGGGGGCGGGTGTTTGGGAACTGGATTTTGTGGCAGGTTTTTGGAGGCGGGCAGTGTGGTGGTGAGGATGACCGTCAAGCGGCGTGGTTGCGGGCTTTGTTGCGGCGCGGGTTCATGACGCGTTGCCGTGTCATTTGCCGAATTTCTGCAATGCTGCTTTGGCGCTTTCGTCGCCTTGTGCAGCGGCTTTTTCTAACCACTCGCCGGCTTTGCTGATGTCACGCGGTACACCCTCGCCGTTGTAGTAGAGGACGCCGAGGTTGTATTGGGCATCGGCATAACCTTGGGCGGCAGCCTTTTCGTACCACGCACGCGCTTGACCGTAATCCTGTACAACGCCTAGGCCTTTGGCGTAGAGGACGCCGAGGTTGAATTGGGCTTGGGCATGACCTTGGGCGGCAGCTTTTTCATACCACGCGCGCGCCTGGGCGTAGTCCTGTGCCACACCCTGGCCTTCGGCGTAAAGGACACCGAGATTGAATTGGGCTTGGGTAAGGTTCTGTGCGGCGGCTTTTTCGTACCACGCCCGCGCTTGACCATAATCTTGCGCCATGCCTTGCCCGTTGTAGTAGAGGAGGGCGAGGTTATATTGGGCTGCGGCGTCACCTTGCGCGGCAGCTTTTTCCCACCATGTAGCGGCTTGCCCGTAGTCCTGCGCGACGCCCCGGCCTTTGTTGTAGAGAACGCCGAGGTTGTATTGGGCGATGGCATGACCTTGGGCAGCAGCCTTTTCGTACCAGGTACGCGCTTGTCCGTAGTCCTGCGTCACACCCTGTCCGTTTTCGTAGAGGAAACCGAGGTTACTTTGGGCTTGGGCATGACCTTGGGCGGCGGCTTTTTCGTACCACGCGCGCGCTTGCGCGTAGTTCTGCGCGACACCTTGGCCTTGGTTGTAGAGGGTGCCGAGGTTGTATTGGGCTTGGGCATGGCCTTGCGCGGCAGCTTTTTCCCACCAGGCGCGCGCTTTGCCGTAGTCCTGCGCGACGCCTTGGCCGTTATCGTAGAGGATACCTAGATTATTTTGCGCTTCGGCATTGCCCGCCTCAGCGAGGGTTTGCCATTTTTCCAGCGCGGTGGCGTAGTCCTGCTGTTCGTAAGCCTGCACGGCGGTGGTCATCAGCGTTTCTTTTTCGCTGTCGCTCAAGGCATGGGCGGCGGTTGTGGCGAGGAGGATGGCTAGACAGAGGGTAGTTTTCATGGTTTGGCTCCGTTTTATTGGGGGATTTTTTGCAAGGCCTGCTGTGCGGCTTGCTGGATTTCTTTGTCATCCGTTTGTGTGGCGGCTTTTTCCCACCACGCGCGCGCTTTTGCATTATTTTTCGGCACGCCTTGACCATTGCCGTAGAGGACACCGAGGTTGTATTGAGCTTTGGCATCACCTTGGGCGGCGGCTTTTTCGTACCACGCGCGCGCCTGACCGTAATCCTGCACAACGCCTTGGCCGTTGCCATAGAGGAGTCCGAGGTTGTATTGGGCACCGGCATCACCTTGGGCGGCGGCTTTTTCCCACCATGCGCGCGCCTGGCCATAATCCTGCGCGACGCCTTGCCCGTTGTAGTAGAAGAGACCGAGGTTGCGTTGCGCGACGATATGACCTTGCGCGGCGGCTTTTTTGAACCATTCGTGTGCTTGGGCGATGTCCCGCGCGACGCCTTGACCTTCGGCGTAAAGGACACCGAGGTTGTATTGGGCGTCGGCATCACCTTGTGCAGCCGCTTTTTCGTACCACGCGCGTGCTTGCGCGTAGTCCTGCGGTACACCCTGGCCTTCGGCGTAGAGGAGGCCGAGGTTAAATTGGGCTACGGCAGCACCTTGCGTGGCAGCTTTTTCCCACCATGTGGCGGCTTGGGCGTAATCCTGCGCAACGCCTTGTCCGTTGTAGTAGAGGAGGGCGAGGTTGTATTGGGCTGCGGCATGACCTTGCGCGGCGGCTTTTGTCCACCATGCGGCGGCTTGGGCGTAGTCCTGCGCGACGCCTTTGCCTTCGTCGTGGAGAGCGCCGAGTCCGAATTGCGCGGCGGCATCGCCTGCTGCGGCGCGTTGTTGCAGGTCGGCAAGGGCGCTGTCCGCTGCGGCTTGTTCGGCATCGGCACGTTTTTGCCACTGCCTGAAATCGGCGGTTTGCTTGCTGGTGGCGTCGTCTGCGGCCAGGGCATGGGCGGCGCTTGCGGCGAGAAGGAGGGCTAGGCAGAGGGTTTTGTGCATGGGGTTCTCCTTAGGTGGCTTGGGCGCGGGTCAGTTTTTTTCTGTTTCAGCGACCCATTGCTGCAATTCGCGTTTTTCAGCGTCGCTCAAGCGGTGGGCGGCGGGATGGCGGCGGCGCACGCGCCACCACCAGGCGGCAGCGGCGAGCATCGCCGCAAATGGCGCGAGCCACAGGGCGAGGGTTTGGCTTTTCAGCGGCGGGTCGTAGGTGACGAAGTCGCCGTAGCGCGCTTGCAGCCAGGCGGCGATTTCGCTATCGCTGCGGCCTTCCTGGATTTGCCGCGCGATTTGTTCGCGCAGCTGGCGGGCGAGCGGGGCGTTCGATTCGGCGATGTCGCTGTTCTGGCAGGTGGGGCAGCGGGTTTTTTTGATGAGCGCCTGGTAGCGCGCGTTGTCGCCCGGCTGGGTAAACTCCGGCGCGTCGCTCAGGGCGGCGTGGAGCGGTAGGGCGCAGGCGAGGAGGAGGGCGGGGAGGAGGCGCTTCATGGTTTTTTGCCGGTTACTTGATCGAGGATTTGCAGCGCGTGTTGTGCGGCTTGTCGCACTTCTTCATCGTTTTTTTGTGCGGCGGCCTTTTCAAACCATGCACGGGCTTTGCTGAAGTCCTGCGGCACACCTTCGCCTTTGGAATAGTGGGCGCCGAGGTTAAATTGCGCCCTGGCTTCACCTTGGATAGCAGCTTTTTCCCACCATTGACGCGCTTTGTTGTAATCCTGCGCTATGCCATCGCCTTGGGCGTAAAGGTTGCCAAGGTTGAATTGGGCGGAGGCTTCTCCCTGCGCAGCGGCTTTTTCGTACCATTCACGCGCTTTATCGTAATCCTGCGCGACGCCCCGCCCGTTTTCATAGAGGAGGCCGAGGCTGTATTGGGCAGCGGCGTAATTTTGTTCTGCTGCTTTTCCCCACCATGCTGCGGCTTTGGTGCTGTCTTGCGGCACACCTTGGCCGTTGTCATAGAAGAGACCAAGATTGTATTGGGATTCGGCCTGACCTTGCGCGGCAGCCTTTTCGTACCACTCGCGCGCTTGGTCGTAGTCTTGCGCTACACCTGTGCCGTTATCGTAGAGGACGCCAAGGGTGTGCTGGGCTTCGGAGAAGCCCTGGGCGGCGGCTTTTTCAAACCACTCACGCGCTTTGCCGTAATCCTGCGGTGTACCTTTGCCGTCAGCATAGAGAGTGCCAAGGTTATATTTGGCGAAACCATTCCCCTGGGCAGCGGCTTTTTCGTACCACTCACGCGCTTTTTCGTAATTCTGCGGTATGCCGCGCCCTTTTTCGTAGAAAACGCCAAGGTTGAATTGGGCTTCAGAAAGGCCTTGTATGGCGGCTTTTTCAAACCATTCACGCGCTTTATTAATGTCTTGCGGTGTGCCTTTGCCCTCGTAGTACAGAAGGCCGAGGTTAAATTGCGCTGCGGCGTTGTTCTGTGCCGCTGATTTTTCCAGCCACTCACGCGCCTTGGCGTCATTCCGTGGCATAGCTTTTCCTTCGCTGTAAGCAGTTCCAAGATCGAATTGTGCTTCGGCATCGCCCGCCTCGGCGAGGGTCAGCCATTTTTCCAACGCAGTGGCGTAGTCCTGTTGTTGGTAAGCCTGTTGGGCGGCAGTCAGCAGGGTTGCTTTGTCGCTGTCGCTCAGGGTATGGGTAGCACCTGAGGCGGGTCTTTTTTTGCTGTCGTTCAGGGCGTAAACAGCGCCGGCGACGAGAAAGACGAGGAGAAGGAGAACAAGGATTTTCATGGCTGCTTCCCGGTTTTTCGGTCGAGGTTTTGCAAGGCTTTTTGTGCGGCCTGCCGGGTTTCTTCGTCGCGGGTTTGTGCGGCGGCTTTTTCGAACCAGGCGCGGGCTTTGGCGGTGTTTTGTGCGACACCCCGCCCCTGTTTGTAGAAGATACCGAGGTTGTATTGGGATTCGGGGTGGCCCTGGGCGGCGGCTTTTTCCCACCAGGCGGCGGCTTGGGCGTCGTCCGGCGTGACACCGATGCCGCTTTCGTAGATGAGGCCGAGGCGGTATTGGGCTTCGGGTGAGCCTTGCGCGGCGGCTTTTTCCAGCCACGCTCGCGCTTTGGCGTGGTCTTGCGCGCCGCCTTCGCCGCGCTGGTAGAGGACGCCGAGCATGTATTGGGCGGTGGCATTGTTTTGGGCAGCAGCTTTTTCCAGCCATGCGCGCGCTTGGGTGCTGTCCTGCGCGGTGCCGTCGCCTTGGTAGTGGAGAAGGCCCAGGGTGAGTTGGGCTTCGGCATCGCCCGCTTCCGCGAGGGTTTGCCAGTGGGCGAAGACGGTGGCGTCATTCCCCTGTTTGCCGGCGGTGATGGCGGCCTGGCGCAGGGTTTGGCTTTCTTCCGCCGTCAGAGCATGGGCGGCGCTTGCGGCGAGGCAGAGGGCAAGGCAGAGGGTTTTATACACGGGGGTTCTCCTTGTGTGGTTTAGTCGAGCAGCGGCTGGAAATGGGTTGCCCAGTCTTGCGGGGTGAGCGGGCCGGCGTGGCGGTAGCGGATGGTGCCGTCGCGGCCGATGAGGTAGGTTTCCGGTGCGCCATAGACGCCAAGGTCGGTGATGAGGGTGCCGTCCGGGTCGCGCAGGTTCAGGCGGTAGGGGTTGCCGCTTGTTGTCAGCATGGCGGTGGCGTCGGCGATTTCGTTTTTGTTATCCGCCGGCCAGTTGACGCCGATGATGGGGATTTGCGCGGAGCGTTCGATGAGGTAGGGGTGTTCGACGCGGCAGGCGGGACACCAGCTGCCCCAGATGTTGATGAGGTAGGGCGTGTCCTGCGGCAGGTCGGCATTGGTGTAGCGGCGGCTGTCGTCAAGAGCGGGCAGGTCGAAGGCGGGTAATGGTTTGTCGGTGGTGACGGAGGGCAGTTCTTGCGGGTTGTGGCCGAGGCCGCTCGCGAAGAGGGCGATCAGGGCGGCAAAAGCGACGAGGAGGAGGATGGCGATGTGGGGTTTTTTCATGAGCGGGTGGATGGGTGTGAATGCGCGGGTATTTTACGCTGTGCCCCAGGGCCATCGCCTGCCCTTTTCCGGGGCTACGGGCGCCAGGCAGAGTGGTTACGGGGTTTGGAGAGATGTTATCTGCAACGTCTCAGAATTGAAAAAACGCGTCGTTTCTCTGTTTGGCAGTCGCGCTTGCCCGGTATGCAAAAAAGCAGGCTGCGCCTGCTCGGTGGGCTGAAGCCTGTCCTACGCCCGTCAAACGGCGTACATGCGGGGGCTGCTGGGCGCTTTCTCAGGCGCTATCCACCTGCGCCCGTCTGCCGCCCATTGCCAGCACAGCGCCGAGCGCCATGAGCAGGCCGCCGATCCAGATCCAGCTGATGTAGGGTTTGTACTGGATGCGGATGGCCCAGGTGTCGGCATTGATGGCTTCGCCCAAAGCGACGTAGAGGTCGTGCGTTGCCGTAACGCGGCGCGCGCTTTCGGTCATCGGCATGGCGCTCATGTGGTACTGCCGTTTGCTGGGGGCGAGGACGGTGAGCGGTGTGCCATCGTTTTTTTGTACAAGGATTTTGCCGACGGTCGCGCTGTAGTTCGGGCCTTTTTCGGCGGTGAGCGTCATGAGGGTGAGGCGGTAGTCGGCGATGTTCACGCTCGCCCCTTCTTTGATGCTGTGATCTTCTTCGATGCTGTACTGGTTCGCGGCGGTGATGGCGAGCGCCAGCACGATGTAGCCGAGGTGGGCGAGTTGCATGCCGTGGTAGGGGCGGCTGGCGGGGATGTGGTGACGCAGGCGATCAAGGTAGTCGAGCGGGATGGCGCTGGCGGCAAAGGTGGCGCAGGCGACGGCGATGATGGTGCGCCATTGCCAGGTGTCTGCCGCGTGGCAGATGGCGAGGGTGGCGAGGGCGGCAGCGGTCGTCATGATGGCAAGGCGCGGGAGGAGGCGGCGGGCACGGTCGCGTTGCCAGCGCAGGAGCGGGCCAACGGCGAGGAGGATGAGGTTGGCGAGTGCCAGCGGCACGATGAGGCGGTTGTAGTAGGGCGCGCCGACGGAGATTTTGCCGAGGTTCAGGGTGTCGGCGAGCAGCGGGTAGAGGGTGCCGGTGAAGACGATGAGGCAGGCGCCCGCCAGCAGCCAGTTGTTGGCGAGGATGCCGGTTTCGCGGGCGAGCAGGCCGTGGCGGGCGTCGCTCGCGAGTTGTGGCGCGCGCAGGATGAGGAGGATGAGCGCGGGCAGGGTGTTGGCAACGATGAGGGCAAGGATGTACACGCCTCTGGTCGGGTCGGCAGCGAAGGCGTGCACGGAGGTGAGGACGCCGGAGCGGACGAGGAAGGTGCCGATGAGGCTGAGGGTGAAGGCGCTGATGGCGAGCAGCGCCGTCCAGGTGCGCAGGCCGCCGCGTTTTTCGCTGACGATGAGGCTGTGGATGAGGGCGGCGCCGATGAGCCACGGCATGAGTGAGGCGTTTTCGACGGGGTCCCAGAACCACCAGCCGCCCCAGCCGAGTTCGTAGTAGGCCCAGTAGCTGCCCAGCGCGATGCCGAGGGTGAGGGCGCACCAGGCAGCGAGTGTCCACGGGCGGGCGCGGCGCAGGGAGAGGGTATCGAGGCGGCCTTGCCAGAGGTTGGCGAGGACGATGGCGTAGGCGACGGCGAAGCCGACGTAGCCGGTGTAAAGCAGCGGCGGATGGAGGATGAGGCCGGGGTCTTGGAGTAAGGGGTTGAGGTCGGCTCCGTCAAACGGGGCGGGCAGAATGCGGGTGAAGGGATTGGAGGTGAAGCCGATAAAGCCGGTGAAGCCAACGCTGATGTAGCCGAGGATGGCAAGGGTTTTGCCGCGCACGGCGTCCGGCAGGTCGCGGCTTTTCGCAGCAAAGGCCGCCGCCCACCAGGCGAGGATGGTAATCCAGAGCAGCAGTGAGCCTTCGTGTCCGCCCCAAACGGCGGTCGCGCGGTAGTACCACGGCAGGAGGCTGTTGCTATGGGCGGCGATGTAGCGCACGCTGAAATCGTTGGCGAGGAAACCGTAGGCGAGGGCGGCGATGCTGAGGGTGAAGAGTGCCGCCTGGGTTTTGGCGGCACTCACGGCGATGGCGCAGGCGCGGCGTTCGTCCGCGAGCAGGGCGGGGATGACGGCCTGGATGAGGGCGAGCGCGCCCGCCAGCCACAGCGCGTAGTGTCCGAGGGCGATGGTCATGGTTGTGTCTGCTGGCTTTGGTGCTGGTGGCCGCTTTTGTCCATGTCGGCTTTGACTTCGGGCGGCAGGTAGTTTTCGTCGTGCTTGGCGAGGATTTCGTTCGCCTGAAAGTCGCCGTTGGCGTGCAAGGTGCCACGCGCGATGACGCCTTGTCCCTCGCGGAAAAGGTCGGGCAACATGCCGGTGTAGTGCACGGTAAGCGGCGGGTGGCGGTAGTCGGTGATGCGGAAGCGCACGGTGAGGCTGTCGCCCTCGCGTTGCAGGGATTTGTCTTCCACCATGCCGCCGACGCGGATGCCGGGTTGTTCCTGCGGTGCGGCATGCGCGGCGATTTGTTCCAGCGAGTAGTAGTGGTTCAGGTCGTTCTGCATGGCGTAGAGCAGGAGGGCGACGGCGGCAGCGAAGGAAGCGAAGATGAGGCCGATGAGGGTGAGGCGTTTTTTTCTAGCGGGAGTCATCGTGTTGTTTCAGGGTGTCGAGGGTGTGTTGCAGGCGGCGGCGGCGGCGCGCGGTGAATACGTGAATGGCGACGAGGGCGGCGAGAGTGAGGCCGTAGGCCGTCCAGACGTAGGCACCGTGCGCGCCCATGCGCATAAATTCACTGAGGCTGGCGAAGGTCATATCAGGTTTCCAGTTGGCGGCGGATGCGGTGTTCAAGAATCAGATTGTCGACGGCGCGGATGAGGTAGTCGGCAAAAAGGGCGTAGAAGGCGAGCAGCGTGATGATGAGCGGGCGCAGCATGGTGCCGTCAATACTGGGGCCGTCGGCGCGGAAAAGCGTCGCGCCCTGATGCAGCGAATTCCACCACACCACCGAGTAATGAATGATGGGGATGTTGATGACGCCGACAATGGCGAGGATGGCAGCGAGGCGGTCAGCCTGGTCGCGTTCCTCAATGCTCGCCTGTAACAGCAGGTAAGCGAGATAAAGGAAAAGCAGGATGAGCTCGGAGGTGAGACGGGCATCCCAGGTCCAATATGTCCCCCAGGTTGGTTTGCCCCAAATCGCACCCGTCGCGAGTGCCAGCGCCGTCATCAGTGCGCCATACGGGGCGGCGGCGCGCGCCAGCCAGGCGGCAAGACGACTGCGCCAGACGAAATGCACGAGCGAGGCAACAGCGAGAAACACATAAATGCTCATGGAGAGCATCGCGGCGGGGACGTGCAGGTAAATGATGCGGAAACTGTCTTTTTGCTGGTAATCCGGCGGGGCAAAGGCGAGACCCCAAACGACGCCGATGGCGAGCAACAACCAGGCGAGCGGCGTCAGCCACGGCAGGATGCGCCCGCTCAGGCGCTCAAAACCGGCGGGACTGCCCCAGTGTTGCAGACGTTTATGCAGAGTATTTTTCATGATGAAGGGGAATAGGGATAGATGGGCGGGCATTATAAAGGAGGGGATGAGGGAATTGCCGTTGTGCAGGGTGTGGATATGCTTGGTCAATCATGATGTTTTCCGAGCTTATTTGATGACTGTGGGCGTTGTTTTGTGGTGTCTTGTGATGCGTTTGGCAGCGCTCTTGAAATTTTATGCGACTATTACAGGTTTATACAGCATAAAATTTTAATAAATCCATGATCAGTGATGAAATTAGGCGAAAAATTCTAAGGTTATTTTTCTATGATGCGCCGCGAAAGAACAGAGGGTTTTAACAAAATCCAACTTTCGTATTTCATCAACAATCGGGAGAATTACCATGGCCTTTAATCTGAAAAACCGTCATCTGCTTAGTCTGGTACATCACTCTGAACGGGAAATCCGCTATCTGCTCGATTTGTCCCGCGATTTGAAACGGGCGAAGTACGACGGCACCGAGCAGCCCAAACTGGTTGGCAAAAATATTGCGCTGATTTTCGAAAAAACTTCCACCCGTACCCGTTGTGCCTTTGAAGTCGCCGCTCATGACCAAGGGGCACATGTAACCTATATTGGCCCAGGCTCTTCACAAATCGGGCATAAAGAAAGTATGAAAGATACTGCGCGCGTTCTTGGCAGAATGTATGACGCCATCGAATATCGCGGTTTCAGCCAAAAAATCGTTGAAGAATTGGCTGAATATGCCGGAGTACCGGTTTTTAATGGTCTGACCGATGAATTCCACCCGACACAAATGCTCGCTGACGTTCTCACCATGATTGAACACTGCGATAAACCGCTGCATGAAATCAAATATGTTTATATCGGCGATGCCCGCAATAATATGGGCAACTCCTTATTGCTGATTGGTGCCAAACTCGGTATGGATGTGCGTATTTGCGGCCCGAAAGCCTTATTGCCGGAAGACAAACTGGTGAAAATGTGCGAAGGCTTTGCCAAAGAAAGCGGCGCACGCATCACGGTAACTGATGATATTGATAAAGCACTGAAAGATGTGGATTTCGTTCATACCGACGTTTGGGTATCAATGGGCGAACCGCTGGAAAGCTGGGGCGAACGCATCAAGATTCTCCTGCCGTATCAAGTAACCCCGGAATTGATGAAACGTAGCGGCAATCCAAAAGTAAAATTCATGCACTGCTTGCCGGCATTCCACAATAGTGAAACAAAAGTTGGTAAAGAAATTGCCGAAAAATATCCGGAACTGAAGAATGGTATTGAAGTGACGGAAGATGTTTTCGAATCACCGATGAATATCGCCTTCGAGCAGGCAGAAAACCGCATGCACACTATTAAAGCGGTTATGTATGCCAGCTTGACATAAGGAATGTGCCATGAGAATCGTCATTGCTCTGGGTGGGAACGCGCTCTTACGGCGCGGGGAACCGCTCACGTTTGAAAACCAGCGGCAAAATATCAAGATTGCCTGCGAACAGATAGCCAAAGTTTGGCCGAATAATGAGCTGGTGATTGCGCACGGCAACGGCCCGCAAGTTGGCCTGCTGGCGCTGCAAGGTGCCGCTTATACCGAAGTCCCGACTTATCCGCTGGATGTGTTGGGCGCGGAATCGGTCGGCATGATCGGCTATATGATTCAGCAGGAATTAGGCAATCTGGTGCCGTTTGATGTGCCGTTAGCCACAATTCTGTCGCAAGTCGAAGTCGATAAAAACGATCCGGCCTTTAAAAATCCGACTAAGCCTATCGGCCCGGTATACAGCAAAGAAGAAGCTGAACGTCTGGCGAAAGAAAAGAATTGGTCTATCGCGCAAGACGGCGATAAATACCGCCGCGTCGTTCCCAGTCCTTTACCGAAACGAATTTTTGAAATCCGCCCGGTCAAATGGTTATTAGAGCGCGGTAGTATTGTGATATGCGCCGGTGGCGGCGGTATTCCGACATATTATGATGAACAGCATAATCTGCACGGGGTAGAAGCCGTTATCGATAAAGATTTGTGCTCTGCCCTGCTCGCCGAAAATCTCGATGCCGATTTGTTCATTATCGCTACCGACGTTTCAGCTGCCTTTATCGATTGGGGTAAAGATACGCAAAAAGCGATTGCCAGCGCGCATCCCGATGCCATTAAAGAGATCGGTTTTGCCAGCGGTTCGATGGGGCCAAAAGTGCAGGCTGCCATCAATTTTGCCCGCTATAGCGGTAAAGACGCGGTGATTGGTTCGCTCTCCGATATTGTCGATATTGTCAAAGGCAAGGCAGGAACGCGTATCAGCACGAATGTAACGGGTATTAACTATTATTGATGCAGTATAAGGGTGGGTGATCATGCGTCACCCGCCTTGTATATCAGACTAAGGAATTATTTATGGAAACGGCCAAGAAGAAATTTGTCTTTCCTTCCGCATTCACGATTCTCTTCGTTATCCTGATTATTGCTGTCGGCTTGACGTGGATTGTGCCATCCGGTTCTTATTCCAAATTAACGTATAACAGCACCGACAAGGTGTTTGTGGTGAAGACGTATCAGCAGGAGGATAAAACTTATCCTGCAACCAAGGAAACGCTGGATCAGCTCAATATTAAAATAGACCTGAATAATTTTACCGAAGGCACGATTAAAAAACCGATTGCCATTCCGGGAACGTATCAACGGGTAGAGCAAAATCCGAAAGGTATCGGCGATATTGCGGAAAGCATGATTCACGGTACGATTGAAGCTGCCGATATTATGGTATTTATCTTTACCCTCGGCGGCATGATTGGTGTCATCAATAAAACCGGTGCCTTCAATTCCGGCCTGATGGCGCTCGCGCGGCGGACCAAAGGCAATGAATTCATGATTGTCTTCAGTGTCTCCGTGCTGATGGTCATCGGCGGTACCACTTGCGGTATTGAAGAAGAAGCGGTGGCGTTTTATCCGATATTGGTGCCGGTATTCCTCGCTCTTGGTTATGACGCGATTATCTGCGTTGGCGCTATTTTCCTTGCATCTTCCATGGGTACGGCATTCTCAACCATTAACCCCTTCTCGGTCGTCATTGCTTCCAACGCCGCTGGTATTCCCTTTACCGAAGGTATAGGTTTCCGCGCTGTCGGTTTGGTATTGGGCGCTGCTTGTGTCATCTATTATCTCTACTGGTATGCGAAAAAGATTAAAGCGAATCCTGCTTTTTCTTATACCTATGAAGACCGGGAAAGTTTCCGCGAACACTACATGAAAGGGTTTGACCCGAATACCGTGATCGAATTCACCGTGCGCCGCAAATTGATTCTTGCCCTGTTCTGTATCGCCTTCCCGATTATGGTGTGGGGTGTTATGGCCGGCGGCTGGTGGTTCCCGCAAATGGCGGCTTCCTTCCTGACCATCACCATCATCATCATGTTCATCTCCGGCTTGAAAGAGAAAGAAATCGTTGACTCTTTCACGCATGGTGCCTCCGAGCTGGTCGGTGTGTCGCTGATTATCGGCCTTGCCCGTGGCGTCAACCTGGTGCTGGAACAAGGCATGATTTCTGACACGATTCTGGACTACACCTCGCAACTGGTCAGCGGTATGCCGCCTAGCCTGTTCATCCTCGGACAGCTCGTGGTCTTCATCTTCCTCGGTCTGGTTGTGCCTTCTTCCTCTGGTCTCGCCGTGCTTGCCATGCCGATTATGGCACCGCTTGCCGATGCCGTTGGTATCCCGCGCTTCATCGTGGTTTCTGCCTACAACTGGGGGCAATACGCCATGCTCTTCCTCGCACCGACGGGGCTGGTGCTGGTCACACTGCAAATGCTCAATATCCCCTTCAACAAGTGGGTGAAATTTGTCCTGCCGATGATCGGCGTGCTACTAGCGATAGGCGCAACGCTCCTGCTCATCCAGGTGTCGATGTACAGTCACTAACCGCTACACAGGCCGCCGTTCAGGCGGCCTTTTTTTTATAAATGCCGTATCATTGCCGGATAACGCCCATCATCCCAAGGATCACCTGATGCCGAAAGAAAAGCCGCTGGACAATATCGATATTCGGATTCTGCGCGCCCTGCAAAAAAATGGCCGTCTGCATAACAATGAATTAGCGCAGGAAATTGGTTTATCCAATTCCGCCTGTTTACGGCGGGTCAATATTCTTGAAGAGAATGAAATTATTGACCACTACACTGCCATCCTTAATCCGCAAAAACTGCATTGCCCATTATCCGCTTATGTCTTCGGCTCGTTTATTGAAGAAGATAACAGCAAACGCGAGCGCTTTATCTTTGAGATGAAACTGGTGCCGAATATTGTGGAATGCCATCTAATGGCAGGAGATTATGATTTTGTTGTCAAGATACGGGCTGCTGATTTGGATGAATTTCACCGCATCAAGACCAAGTATTTGAATAAGGAAATTGGGGTGAAAAACGTCAAATCCGAGATTGTGTTGCAAACGATCAAGGAATCCACAGAATTGCCGCTTTAATCGACCGTGGGCGAGCGTTGTTTTTTGTGGAATTGGGGCGGTAAGACGCCCCGCTTCCGTTTTGCAAACGGCCTGCTAATTATTGGTTTTTTGTGCGAAGGGCGACTGTCTGCCATTAAGCGGGCGACGTATAATGCGCGCGAATTCACACTGAGGTAATCATCCATGAGAAAAGAAGGTGAAAACCTGTTCAAATGGTTGTGGCGCAAATACACCGAGTTCTGCGACGAAACGGGCTTGTCCAAGCCCGGTGCATGTCGGCGTTGCGTGCCGCTGGTGAAGGAAGATCCGCCGCTGCAATGGCCGGACGGATTGCAAAAACGCAATGACGAGACGGCGCGTCATGCCGCTGCGAATCAGCAGGATTCGCGCGAGCTGTAGGTGCAGCGTCATTTTTTGTCTTTTAGTCAGGAGTCTTTATGGTTCTTTTCTTTTTCTGCGTAGCCCTGCTGGTGGCGGGCTACTTCATCTACGGCGCGCTGATGGAGAAAATCTTCGTCATCAAGCCGCAACGGCAAACGCCTGCCTATGCCATGGGTGACGGTGTGGACTATGTACCGATGTCACGCGCGAAGGTATGGCTGATTCAGGTACTCAATATCGCCGGTACCGGGCCAATTTTCGGCCCCATCCTCGGCGCGCTTTATGGCCCGGTCGCCATGCTGTGGATCGTCGTCGGCTGCGTTTTCGCCGGCGCCGTGCATGATTATTTCTGCGGCATGATCTCCATCCGCAATGGCGGGGCTTCCATTCCGACCATGGCCGGGCGCTATATCGGCGCACCAATGAAGCACATCATCAACTTTATCGCCCTTATCCTGCTGGTGCTGGTTGGTGTCGTTTTCGTTACCAGTCCCGCCGGTCTCCTCACCAGCCTCACCGAGCAGATACTGGGACGAAGTGGCGAAGCGGTGATGAAAGGCAATCCGCTGCACGACAATCTGGCGCTGACCTGGGTTTGCATCATCTTCGTGTACTACATCATCGCGACCCTGCTGCCCATCGACAAAATCATCGGCCGTATTTATCCGCTCTTCGGCGCGCTGCTGATGTTCATGACTGCCGGTATGCTCTTCGGCCTGCTCTTTGAGGGCATTCCGCTCTTCCAGACGGTTGGCCTGCAAAACGGCGTTTCCCTTAGCGATTTCTTCACCAACTTCCAGCCGAAAGGCGGCAACGAACTGCCCATCTGGCCACTGATTTTTGTGACCATCACCTGCGGCGCGATTTCCGGCTTCCACGCCACGCAAACGCCGATGATGGCACGATGTACGGAAAATGAACGCGAAGCCCGCTTCATTTTCTACGGCGCGATGATCACCGAAGGCGTGATTGCGCTGATCTGGTGCATGGTCGGCATCAGCTTCTACCCCGATGTGCAGGTGCTGCAAGAAACCATCAAAGCTGGCACGCCGTCCAAAGTTGTCTATGATGCGGCGATGAGCATGCTTGGCACCTTTGGCGGCATCCTCGCTGTGCTTGGTGTCGTTGTGCTGCCGATTACCTCCGGCGATACCGCCTTCCGCGCCGCCCGTCTGCAAATTGCCGAATTCCTGAACGGCTACGGTCTGAACGCGGATCAGCGCAACCTGGGCAAACGCCTGATGATTACTGTGCCGCTTTTTGTGGTCGGCGTCATCCTGACCAAAATCGACTTCAGTGTGCTGTGGCGCTATTTCAGCTGGGCGAACCAAACGACGGCAACTATCATGCTGTGGACGGCAGCGGCCTATCTCTACCGCCACGGCAAATTCCACTGGGTATGCACTATCCCGGCAATCTTCATGACGCAAATCTGCGCCTGCTACCTCTTCTTCGACCAGAAGATCGGTTTCGGCTGGATTTGGGCAAAAGTGGGCTTCGGCGAACCGGAACGCCTGTGGCAGGCAGCCATGACCAGCGGCGTGATCGTTGCAGCAGTCTTCACCGTGCTGTTCTTCATCGCCTTCAAACCGGATCATGCCAAAGCCGTCGGCGGTATAGCACCGGCACTGGACGACTGACTTCTTTGCTATGGCTAGGAAAAACGGCGCTGCGGCGCCGTTTTTTATGCGCAGTTTTCACATATGGCATGGGTGTCAAGCGGCGTCATTGCTGGGTTTCGCGTCGAGCGGCGTAAATACTGGCTCCGTGTCAGGCGGGATAAATAAAAGCCACCCCGAAGGGTGGCTGTGGAGACTTGCGACAATGCGCTCAGAGCGGCAGGACTTCGAGACCAGCGACGTATTCGAAGGTATGTGGTGCGTCTTTAACGAGTTCGCTCGGCACTTCGTGCTCGGCGGAAATCCAGTACATGCCCGGACCCGGCCAGTCAATGGTCAGTTTGCCGTCTTTGTCGCTCTTCATTTCGATGAAGTCGTGGGTGCGGTAGCGCAGGCCATCTTTGGCAAGGCGGACACGCGCGTCAGGTAGCGGTTTGCCGTCGTAGAGAACGCGGAAAGTCGCAGTTTCCCCAGCGTAGAGTTCATTCGGGTGGGTGAGGTATTCCAAATCTAGTCCTTTGGCATCAGGTTTGGCGACGGTGTCTGTTGGCTCTCCCAGGGTGGCAAACGTCTCGATTTTCATGGTGAGCTGTCTGTATTTTTCCCGTTTTTTGTCCGCCATTGGGTTTTCTTTTTTGTATTTTTCCGGGCTGCCGCGCCAGCGCGCACTTTCGCCTTTGTCGTCCGGGTAGTTGAACTGGACATATTCGATACCGTCAGTGAAGCGGTAGGTGCCGTGCTGGTTTAGCAGAGCATCGTAGCTGGTGCGCAGTTTGCCGACCATCAGGTTTTCTTTTTCAATTTCTTTACCTCTGGGATCGTAGGCGTGCAGACCATCAGCCGGGCGACCACGGTGGTTAACGTCAAAGGGGAAGTCAGCGCCACCGCCATCAATGGTAACGTAGTCTTTGTCGCCGGATAGCTGGGTTGAGCTGGGGCGTATCCAGACGTTGTGGGCAAGGGCGGCTTCGGCGAGCAGCAGGGTGCAGAGAGCTGCGATGTATTGGTGTTGCATGGTGTGTCCTTGTGGTTACGGGGTGAGGGTCAGGCTGATGTCGCCCAGTTCGCTTTTACCGGCAGCGCTGGCTTCGGTTTTGTCCTTGACGGGCAGGGTGAAGGGAATGGCAACGCTTTCGGTGCCGCCTTCTTCCCGCGTGGCCTCAACTTTCAGGGTGTAACTGCCGTCTTTAAGTTTGGCAAGGCGCGGGTCGTCTGCCTTGATTTCAATGGTGTGTTTGCCGGGTTTGCGCGTCGCGCCAGTGATAGCGTCGGGCAATGGTTTCAGACTGCGCCCGCCTTTGCGCCACCAGTTACGCAGTTCTTTCAGGTATTTCAGACCCTCTTGCGGGTTGTCCGCTTTGCCTTTGATGAAGTACCACAGGCTGAGGTGTTCGACGAGTTTTCCTTCGCTGTCTTCTACCCACACCGCAACGTAGGGGCGGTGGTATTCGCTGCTTTTGATATCGGGAATGGTGATATCAAGGCTGAGGTTGAGCGCGCTGGCTGGAATAGCGAGGAGCAGGGCAGTGCTGAGGAGGTGTTTTTTCATGGGGATTCCTATGTTTTGGGGATGGCGATAGTAGTATGGATGGGAATTGTTCGCAATATAGATATTTTTTAGATGCGCCGTCAGGCGAGGGACTATGGAATCGGGATATTAAAAAGCCGGTCGTGTGACCGGCTTTTTGTTTCTTGCGTTTTATTGGCGTTTGAGACGGAATTTTTCGTCCGGCTGGGACGGGTCGAGTTTTTCGCCGTCCGGGCGGCGTAGTTCGAGGTAGCCGTTGCCAATCTGGAAGGTGAGGTTGCCCGCGTTGTTGTCGAGTTGCAGGTATTGTTTGTCGGTGGTGGTGCGATACACGCCGCTGTCTTGTTTGTTTTCTTGTTTTTTGCCGAGTTTGGTGGACTGGATGGTGTAGTTGCCGCCAGTCAGGGTCAGGCTGATTTGCAGGCCGTCGCAGTCAGCACAAGGCAGAACGCCGTTGTAGGTGCCAAGGAAAGCAGCGTTATTGGCGGTTTGGGGTTGTTGTTGGGCGGTTTGGCCGCTGTTGTCAGCCGGTGGCGGGTTGTTGTTACCGCCGCCCAGGCCGAAGGTGGTACAACCGCCGAGGAAGATGGCCAGGGCGAGGCCGGCTGGGGTCAGTTTTTTCATGGGTTCTCCGTATGTTGTGGATTGGGTGGCGCGTAATGTAGCCCGCTGTTCAGGTTTGGGCAATGTTTGCGGTTGTTGCTTTTTGTTCATTGAGCAGGGCATCAATGTGTTGTTGGTGGGCAGCAACGATGTTGTGGTAAGGCGCCATGTAGGCGCGGATGGCGTCTTTGAGCGGGGCATCGTGCAGGGCAAGCAGCTCGGCGGCAAGGGTTTCGGGGCGGTCGTCGGCGAGTTCACGCACAAAGGGCTGGTGGACGAGTGCATCGCGGATGTGCTGGAAGTTGTACATGCTGCGCCCGAAGACGATGGGAATGCCGGCATGCAGGGCTTCGAGCGGGTTGTGGCCGCCGCGTGGGATGAGACTACCGCCGATGTAGGCCAGGTCGCTGATGCGGTAGTAGTGCTTGAGTTCGCCGAGGGTATCAAGGAGGTAGATGTCGCGGCTGTCGCGCGGCGTTTCGTCCTGGCTGCGCAGACGGGGGGTGTAGCCAGCGTCGCAGATGTGTTGGGCGATGGTGTCGCGGCGTTCGGGGTGGCGCGGGGCGATGATGAGGCGGGCGTGTGGCAGGTGTTGTTGTAGTAGGCGGTGGGCAGCGATGATGGTTTGTTCTTCGCCGGGGTGGGTGCTGGCGGCGATCCAGGTGTCCGGAGTGCGGGCAGCGGCGATGTCAGCAGGCAAGGGTAGGATGGTGGGCGCCTGGTATTTGAGGTTGGGGGTAATGGTGATGTGTGCGGCGGGGACGCCAAGGACGCGGTAGCGGCGGGCATCAAAGCGGGTTTGTGCGTCGATGCGCAGGGTGGTGAGCGGTTCGCGCATGAGGCAGCGGGCGTAGCGGTAGTAGCCGCGCAGAGACTTGGCAGATAAGCGGGCGTTGCTGAGTTGGACGGGAATACTCCGCTTGGCAGCGAGGCGGATGAGGTTCGGCCAGATTTCGGTTTCCATGAGGATGATGAGGCGCGGGCGGATGTGATCGAGAGCGCGGCAGATATTGGCGGTGGTGTCGTAGGGAAGGTAGCTGTAAACGGTACGCTCAGGGTACTGGGCGTGGTATTGGGCGATTTGTGCGCGGCCGGTTGGGGTGGTACAGGTAAGCCAGAGATTGTGGTCGGGGTGAGCGGCGAGCAGGGCGTCCAGCAGTGGGCGAATGGCAAGAAATTCGCCAACGCTGACGGTATGTATCCACAGGGTATTCGGTAAAGCAGGGGGCAGGTGGCGGGCGAAGCGTTCGTGGATGTGTTCGCGGTAAGCAGGGTTTTGTCGCGATTTGTAATAGAGGCGAAGCAGGGCGAAGGGGGTGAGTAGGTGCAGCAGCAGGTTGTAGAGGGTGTTCATGGGTGCAGTAAAATGACCGTTTTGTGGCTGCTTATTATAGGGGCGCGATATGGCGATTTTTGCGATTGGCGATGTGCATGGGCATTTGGATGGGCTGCTGCGGTTGCTGGATAAGGTGGGCTATGGTGATAGTGATGAGTTGTGGTTCGTCGGTGATTTGGTGAATCGCGGTCCGGATTCGGCCGGGGTACTGCGTTTTGTACATGGTCTGCGCCTGAAACGGATGGTGCTGGGGAACCATGATTTTTCTATGCTGGTGCAGGCACAGCGGTTTCCAGGCGGCCGAATGCAGCAGTCCACGCTGGATGTATTGCGCACCGAGGATGGTGAGGAGTTGATTGATGGTCTGCGCCAGTTTCCGCTGCTGCATGTTGAGCCACGGCTGCAGGTGTTGATGACGCATGCGGGACTGTTCCCGCTGTGGTCAATTGAGGATGGGCAGAAGGCCAGTGATGCGGTTTCTGCGCAGTTGCGCGGCGATGGGTATCGCGAGTTCCTACGCGAGATTTTTGGCGATAAGCCGGACCGGTGGTCGGCGGATTTGCAAGGGATGGATTATTGGCGTTTTACCGTAAATGCGTTCTGCCGGATGCGTTATCTTAATGCTGACCTCAGTCTGAATCTGCGCGCGAAGGATCAGCCTAAGAAAACTGAGGGCCTGCTGCCATGGTTCAGTGTGCCGCAGCAATGTGGCTGGTTACAGCTGTTTGGTCATTGGGCAAGCTTGGGTTTGCGTACGGAAGGGCAGGCGATTTGCCTCGATGGTGGTTATGCCTGGGGCGGGCAGTTGGTCGCTTATGATGTATTACGCAACCGCGTAGCGGCGGTCATTAATGCGAAATAATCTGTTTGCAATCGGCGTGGTTAGAAAAATTTTACTGAAATAAGGACGTTCAGCGCTTGACGTTCTCTTGTCGATGTATATAATGCGCCCCCACTTTCCCGGAGGGGTACCCAAGCGGTCAACGGGAGCAGACTGTAAATCTGCCGGCTCAGCCTTCGTAGGTTCGAATCCTACCCCCTCCACCATTTAACTTGCGGGTGTAGTTCAATGGTAGAACCTCAGCCTTCCAAGCTGATGGTGTGGGTTCGATTCCCATCACCCGCTCCAGTGTCAAAAGTAAGTCCATATAGCTCAGCAGGTAGAGCACTTCCTTGGTAAGGAAGAGGTCACCGGTTCAAATCCGGTTATGGGCTCCATTCTTTATTTTCCGAATTTTTAAACCTTTGGGCGGATTGAGATGTCAAAAGAGAAATTTACCCGAACCAAGCCGCACGTTAACGTGGGCACAATTGGCCACGTTGACCATGGCAAGACTACGCTGACTGCAGCATTGACCAAAGTTGGTGCGGAGCGCTTTGGTGGTACCTTTAAAGCGTATGACCAAATTGACGGTGCGCCAGAAGAGCGTGCTCGCGGTATTACCATCTCAACTGCGCACGTAGAATACGAGTCACCGAACCGCCACTATGCGCACGTAGACTGCCCAGGGCACGCCGACTACGTTAAAAACATGATTACCGGTGCGGCGCAAATGGATGGTGCTATTTTGGTGTGTTCCGCTGCTGATGGTCCTATGCCGCAAACGCGTGAACACATTCTGCTGTCCCGTCAAGTAGGTGTTCCTTACATCGTTGTTTATCTGAACAAGGCTGACATGGTTGATGATGCCGAGTTGCTGGAACTGGTGGAAATGGAAGTGCGTGATTTGCTAAGCGAATACGACTTCCCGGGCGATGACACCCCGATTATTATCGGTTCAGCCTTGAAGGCGCTGGAAGGTGATCAATCCGATATTGGAGTTCCTTCCATTATCAAGCTGGTAGACGCGTTGGATAGCTACATACCCGAGCCGCAACGTGATATCGACAAACCGTTCCTGATGCCGATCGAAGACGTATTCTCTATTTCTGGTCGTGGCACAGTTGTAACCGGACGTATTGAACGTGGTGTTATCAAAGTTGGCGAAGAAATCGAAATAGTCGGTATTCGTCCAACGGCAAAGACCACCTGTACCGGTGTTGAAATGTTCCGCAAGTTGCTGGACCAAGGTGAAGCAGGTGATAACGTAGGCGTATTGCTGCGTGGCACCAAGCGCGAAGAAGTTGAGCGTGGCCAAGTGTTGGCTAAGCCGGGTACAATTACTCCACACACCAAGTTTGAGGCGGAAGTATATATTCTGTCTAAAGATGAAGGTGGACGTCATACCCCATTCTTCAAAGGCTATCGTCCGCAGTTTTACTTCCGCACTACGGATGTAACCGGTGAATGTGTTCTTCCTGAAGGTGTGGAAATGGTCATGCCAGGTGATAACATCAAGATGAACGTACACTTAATTTCACCGATTGCGATGGATGAAGGGTTGCGATTCGCGATTCGTGAAGGTGGCCGTACAGTAGGTGCGGGTGTTGTCTCTAAAATTGTTGAGTAAAGAATATAAAGATCAACGTATCTTGCAAGAACTTAAAGGGTGGTGCGTAATCACCACCTTTTTTAACTATATAGATAGGCGAGTAGCTCAATTGGCAGAGTTGCGGTTTCCAAAACCGTCGGTTGGGGGTTCGAGTCCCTCCTCGCCTGCCATTTTTAAGAGGGAAGGTAATGCAACAAGGTTCAGTAGAACAACAGAAAAAGCCTCTTGATTCTTTTTTTACGGCACTAGCCGTAATTTTATTTTTGGGTGGCTTTTATTGTGCAGGTTCCAATAGTTCCTTTTTTGCCGGGTTGTCCGGCTATTCCCGTTTTGGTATTGCAATAGTCTCCCTCCTTGTATCAGCCATGGCCTTATGGCCAACCAGTCATCGTTATTATTTGTTGGCGCTGTTTCGAGGCGCACGAATAGAAATGCGAAAAGTACGGTGGCCAACTAAAGAAGAGGCTACTAAAAGCACTTTAGTGGTTTTGGCCTTGGTTGCCTTATTTGCCATTGTCCTCAGTATCTTTGATTGGATCTTGGTGAAAATAGTTGAGGCTCTGCTCTGATGTCCATGCAATGGTATGTGTTACAAACGTATTCTCAGTTTGAACAGCAAGTTAAGCGTGCTTTAGAAGAGCGCATTGAACGTGAGGAATTGCAAGAATATTTTGGTCGTATTCTGATCCCTTCAGAGGAAGTGGTTGAAATTAAGGATGGGAAAAAACGCAGTTCGCAACGCAAATTTTTTCCTAACTACGTATTGGTAGAAATGGAAATGAATGATGTGACATGGCATGTCGTGCGTAGTATTCCTCGTGTTTCAGGTTTCGTGGGTGGAACGGCAGAGAAGCCTGCGCCTATTTCACAGCATGAGGCTACTGCTATTCTGCAGCGTATTGAGGAAGGCGTTGAAAAACCTCGTCCAAAAACATTGTTTGAGATTGGTGAAGAGGTCCGCATTGTAGAAGGGCCGTTTGCCGAGTTTACTGGCACAGTTGAAGAAGTTATGTATGAAAAAAGCAGACTGAAAGTTTCTGTGCTTATCTTTGGTCGCCCTACGCCGGTAGAACTTGAGTTCCATCAGGTGGAGAAAGGGCTATAAATTAGGGGAGCCGTGAGGCGTTATACCCATCTGGAGTAGTATATGGCAAAAAAAATTACTGGCTATATCAAGCTGCAAATTGCAGCAGGTAAAGCAAATCCAAGCCCGCCGGTTGGCCCAGCATTAGGTCAGCATGGTGTTAATATTATGGAATTCTGCAAGGCATTTAATGCAGAAACTCAGAGTATGGAGGCCGGGATGCCTGTTCCGGTCGTAATTACGGTTTATAGTGATCGTAGTTTTACTTTTATTACAAAAACTCCACCAGCAGCCTATTTGCTGAAAAAAGCAGCTGGAATCAAATCTGGCAGTGGACGTCCAAATACAGAGAAAGTAGGCAAGATTACTCTTGCTCAACTGGAAGAAATAGTCAAGATTAAACAGCCTGATCTAACCGCTGCTGATTTGCAGGCAGGAATTAATACTATTGCTGGCAGTGCTCGTTCTATGGGCTTAAAGGTAGAGGATTAAATAATGGCTAAATTAAGTAAACGTGTTCAGGCTCTCCGTAGTGCAGTAGAAAATGGAAAAGTCTATTCGGTAATGGATGCCTTGGCCTTGTTGAAATCAGTTCCTGCTGCTAAGTTCGTTGAGTCGGTAGATGTGGCGATAAATTTGGGTATTGATCCACGTAAGTCTGACCAAGTGGTACGTGGCGCCGCGGTATTGCCGAACGGGACGGGCAAGTCCGTACGTGTTGCAGTATTTGCGCAAGGTGCAGCTGCTGAGGCTGCTCAAGCAGCGGGAGCAGATTTGGTTGGCATGGAAGAATTGGCAGATGAAATCAAAAATGGTCGTAGTGACTTTGATGTCGTCATTGCTGAACCAGCGGCTATGCGAGTTGTTGGACAATTGGGGCAGGTGCTTGGTCCGCGTGGTTTGATGCCAAACCCTAAAGTAGGTACTGTTACCCCAGATGTCAAAACTGCAGTGGAAAATGCCAAGGCAGGCCAAGTTCGTTTCCGTGCGGATAAGGGTGGTGTAGTACACGCCATGATAGGAAAAATAAGCTTCAACGAACAGCAATTAGCTGAAAATTTATACGCTTTAGTTTCTGAGATTAATAAATTGCGTCCTGCAGCAGCTAAGGGAGTTTATTTGAGAAAAGCTTTCTTATCCACTACCATGGGGCCAGGGATTATTATAGATGTTACGTCGCTTAGTGGGGCGGCATAAGATAGATTTTGGGATAGCTGCATGGCAGCTATTGTCAAAGACTGCAGGTGTTTGTTAAAACTTAATTTCCTGCATAGATGGTAGGCTATTTCAGCTATCTGAAGGCTATACCAAGGTCCACCGATTCTATCGGTGGTTTTTAGGGTAACCCGATCCGACTTAAGGAGTATGGAATGGGCTTGAATTTAACCAGCAAAAAAGTCGTTGTTGCTGAGATTAGCGAGATTGCTAGCAAAGCACACGCACTGGTTGCGACGGAATATCATGGTTTGACTGTTGAACACATGACGCAACTACATGCCCGTGCACGCACTACAGGTGTTTATTTGCGGGTGGTTAAAAATACCCTGGCCAGAAGGGCTCTAGCTGAAACTGATTTTGCTTGCACGCAAGAACATTTGGTTGGCCCGCTGGTTTTGGCATTCTCAATGGAGGATCCCGGTGCTGCGGCGCGTCTGTGGCGCGACTTCTTTAAGGAAAATGATAAACTTGATAAGAAAATGGTCAAATTTGTCAGTCTCTCCAACGAGTTGTTGCCGGGAAGTGAACTGGAGCGGTTGGCAAAATTGCCAACCAAAGAAGAAGCGTTGGCGCTACTTATGGTATGTATGCGTGCGCCGCTTGATAAATTTGCGCGTACTCTCAACGAGATTCCGGGTAAATTGGTTCGCACCATCGAAGCTATTCGCCAAAATAAAGCCG
The DNA here is from genome assembly GCF_916618745.1 of Cardiobacterium sp. Marseille-Q4385. Classification (GTDB taxonomy): domain Bacteria; phylum Pseudomonadota; class Gammaproteobacteria; order Cardiobacteriales; family Cardiobacteriaceae; genus Cardiobacterium. Next base: position 1,031,652 of record NZ_OU745373.1, on the reverse strand, counting down.
CTTAAGAGCTTTGGGTATTGTTTAACTTTTATCTGATTTAATAATTTTTGGAGTTGTCATATGGCTATCGCTAAAGAAGATATCCTCAATGCTATTGCTGAAATGTCCGTGATGGATATCGTTGACTTGATTTCTGCAATGGAAGAAAAATTCGGTGTTACAGCAGCCGCAGCTGTTGCGGCAGCCCCGGTTGCTGCAGGTCCCGTTGCTGCTGCAGAAGAACAAACCGAATTTGATGTTGTTCTTACTGATGCCGGTGCTAATAAAGTTGCCGTCATTAAGGTTGTCCGTACTGTTACTGGTCTTGGTCTCAAAGAAGCCAAAGAAGCAGTTGACGGCGCGCCTTCCACTTTGAAAGAAGGTGTCGCTAAAGAAGAAGCCGAAAAAATTAAAGCTGAACTTGAAGCTGCTGGTGCTAAAGCCGAGCTCAAGTAAGCGCTTTTGTATTTTTTTGAAAAGTACTGGTGTTTTTGCATCAGTACTTTTTGTTGTCTTCGAAAGTTGATACAACTGGAAATGCTATTTAATTTGGCGTTTATTGTTGCATGAGCTTTCTAAATTTTTTCTGCGCTTTGCGCATCTTCTAGCCGTCCGAGGTTAATGCCGCTATGACTTATACGTTCACCGAGAAAAAACGCATCCGCAAAAATTTCAGCAAACATCCTACCGTATTGGATACACCTTATTTGTTGGCAATGCAATTGGATTCGTATCATGATTTTTTGCAAAAAAATATACCAGCGAACAAGCGTGAGGATGTAGGTCTACATGAAGCGTTTTCTTCTATTTTCCCTATCGTCAGCCATAATGGACTCATTGAGTTGCAATACGTAGGTTATGACTTGGGTAAACCCGAATTCGATGTGCGAGAATGTCAACTGCGAGGCGTTACTTATTCCTCGCCTTTGCGTGTACGTATGCGGGTAGCTATCTATGACAAACCCGATCCTGATAAGCGAAAATTAAGACAAGTTATTGAATCTGAACCTGTTTTTATGGGCGAAATGCCTTTAATGACCGACAATGGCACTTTTGTAATAAATGGAACTGAGCGGGTAATAGTCTCGCAATTACATCGATCTCCTGGGGTCTTTTTTGACCACGACAAAGGTGTAGGGCATAGTTCCGGGAAATTGCTCTTTTCCGCGCGGGTCATTCCTTATCGTGGTTCTTGGCTAGATTTTGAGTTTGATGCTAAGGACTTACTCTATTGTCGTATTGACCGTCGTCGTAAGCTGCCAGTTACAGTACTGTTGCACGCGCTTGGATATAGTAATGCTGATATTTTGAGTGAATTTTTTGAAACGCAAAGTTTCAAAATCACCAGAGGCAAATTGGAAATGAAATTCCAACCATCCCAATTTAAAGGCGAGGCAGTTGCTTTTGATATTATGGCGGATGGTGAAGTGTTAGTTGAAGCAGGTAAACGGATTACTTCGCGTCATGTTCGTCAGCTAGAAGATAAAAATGTCACTAGCCAAGTTGTGCCAATGGATTTTGTTGTTGGTAAAATTCTTGCTAAGGATTTGATTGATAAACAAAGTGGAGAATTAATTTTACAAGCCAATACAATTTTGACTGAAGAACATTTGGTGAAATTTGTTGAATTGGGGGTAAAGTCTTTTGAAACCTTATACGTCAATGAGCTAGATCGTGGCGCCTATATTGCTGATACGCTGCGAATAGATGAAAGCACTGATCAAGATAATGCGCGTGCCGAAATTTACCGTATGATGCGTCCGGGTGAACCGCCGACAAAAGATGCTGCAGATACTCTGTTTGATAACTTATTTTTCAACGAAGAACGCTATGACTTGTCGCGTGTTGGCCGAATGAAATTTAATCGTCGGCTTGGTATCGCCGAAGATACAGGTAGTGGTGTATTGTCACGAGAAGATGTTATCCGTGTACTGAAAACCCTAATTGCTATTAAGGACGGCGATGGAACGGTTGATGATATTGATCATCTGGGTAATCGTCGTATCCGCTGTGTTGGTGAAATGGCCGCAAATGCTTTCCGTATAGGCTTGGTACGTTTGGAACGTTCTATTAAAGAACGTCTCAGTCAAGTAGAATCTGAGCAACTGACTCCTAAAGATCTAATCAACCAGAAACCAGTCTCTGCAGCAATTAAAGAATTTTTTGGTTCTTCTCAGTTGTCGCAGTTTATGGATCAAAATAATCCGTTGTCTGAAGTTACTCATAAGAGACGTATTTCTGCCCTTGGCCCGGGAGGGCTAACCCGTGAACGAGCGGGATTTGAGGTGCGAGATGTGCATCCTACGCACTATGGACGTCTCTGTCCGATTGAGACGCCAGAAGGTCCGAACATTGGACTGATCAATTCGCTTGCAGTTTATGCAAAAACCAATGAATACGGCTTTCTCGAAACACCCTACCGCAAAGTTGTCGATGGGAAAGTAACGATGGAGACTGAATATCTGTCGGCGATTGAAGAGTCAAAGTATGTGATTGCGCAGGCGAATGCGGCGCTTAATGAAGACTGCTCTTTCCGCGATGAACTGGTTTCCGCTCGTTATCAAAATGAGTTCATGTTGTCCCGTGCCGACCGCATTGACTACATGGATGTTTCGCCGAAGCAAATCGTTTCTGTGGCTGCTTCACTCATTCCTTTTCTTGAGCATGATGATGCGAACCGTGCCTTGATGGGGTCGAATATGCAGCGTCAGGCAGTACCGACATTGCGTGCTGATAAACCGCTAGTTGGTACCGGTATGGAGCGGGTTGTGGCTAGTGATTCTGGGGTATTGGTAAGAGCGGAGCGTGGCGGTGTTATTGATTCGGTCGATTCCTCGCGGATTGTAGTTAAGGTCAATGACGATGAAGTGCAGCCAGGAGGCTTGGGTGTTGATATTTACAACCTAACCAAATATACACGTTCCAATCAGAACACCTGTATTAACCAAAAGCCGCAAGTTAAGCCGGGCGATGTAATCGCACGGGGAGATGTGTTGGCCGATGGGCCGTCTACCGATATGGGGGAGTTGGCGCTAGGACAAAATATGCTGATCGCCTTCATGCCTTGGAACGGTTACAACTTTGAAGATTCCATCTTGATTTCCGAACGGGTAGTACAAGAAGACCGTTTTACTACTATCCACATAGAAGAGCTGACTTGTGTGGCACGAGATACCAAACTTGGCTCGGAAGAAATCAGTAGCGATATTCCAAACGTGAAAGAAAGTGCGCTGGCCAAATTAGATAGTACCGGTATTGTACATATCGGAGCAGAAGTCAGGGCTGGCGATATCCTTGTTGGTAAAGTGACGCCCAAGGGAGAGCGTTCGCAGTCGCCAGAGGAAAAGCTATTGCGCGCGATTTTTGGCGAGAAAGCATCCGATGTGAAAGATAGCTCATTACGTGTCCCCGCCGGTATGGATGGCACAGTCGTAGATGTGCGCGTGTATACTCGCGATGGAGTTGAGAAAGATACGCGTGCCAAAGAAATCGAGGCAATGGAAATCGCCAGTATTGCGAAAAATATAAAAGACCAGCTGCGGGTATTCGAAAATGACATCTATGAACGAGTTGCCCGCTTGTTGCTCGGACAAGCAGTGAAAAAAGCACCAAAGCGTAAAGCGGGTGATCTTGTGGATCAGGTATTGTTGGATGAATTGAAGCCGGAACAATGGTTTGACCTACGTCTGCAAGATGGTGACATCAGTGAGCAGCTCGATGGAATGCATCAGTTGCTGCTCGATAAACGTCGTGAACTGCAGGATTACTATGAAGAGAAGAAGGCCAAATTCTCGCAAGGTGACGACCTCGCTCCTGGCGTATTGAAAATGGTCAAAGTATATCTTGCTGTCAAACGGCGCCTACAACCAGGTGATAAAATGGCGGGACGCCACGGTAATAAAGGCGTGGTCTCACGTATTGTGCCTGTGGAAGATATGCCTTACATGGACGATGGCACGCCGGTTGATATTTGTCTTAACCCGCTTGGCGTACCGTCGCGAATGAATATTGGCCAGGTATTGGAAACCCACTTGGGCTGGGCTGCTCGCGGTATTGGCTTACGTATCGGTGAAATGCTGGATCAGAAAGGCAAATCTACCAAGCCTTTGCGCGCCTATCTGAATGAAGTCTATAACCATGACGGTCAACGCGAATCACTGGATTCGTTGAGTGATGCAGATTTTATTGCGCTTTGTCAAAATCTGCGTGCAGGTGTCCCGATGGCGACGCCAGTCTTTGATGGAGCGAAAGAGACGGAAGTGCAGAAGATGCTTGAATTGGCAGGTCTGCCAAAAACCGGACAAACTCGTCTCTATGATGGTCGCACTGGTGAGCCTTTTGACCGTGAAGTTACCGTTGGTTACATGTACATGCTCAAATTAAATCACTTGGTCGATGATAAGATGCATGCGCGCTCAACTGGCCCGTATTCACTGGTCACGCAACAACCGCTCGGTGGACGAGCTCAGTTTGGTGGACAGCGCTTTGGAGAAATGGAAGTGTGGGCACTAGAGGCCTATGGTGCTGCTTATACCTTGCAGGAAATGCTGACGGTGAAATCGGATGATGTCGAAGGGCGCACCAAAATGTACAAAAATATCGTGGATGGCAATCTACAAATTGATCCGGGCATGCCGGAATCGTTCAATGTACTCACCAAGGAAATTAAAGCTCTTGCCATCAATATTGATTTGGAACAGGAATAAACAACGCAGGCAGGTTTTATCATGAAAGAACTCATTAATATGTTTAAACCACAGGACGGTGTGGATGATTTTGATCGTATCCGCATCGGCCTGGCCTCGCCCGATATGATTCGTTCGTGGTCGTTTGGTGAAGTCAAAAAACCCGAAACGATCAACTATCGAACCTTCAAGCCGGAACGTGACGGCTTGTTCTGCGCCAAGATTTTTGGGCCGATTAAGGACTATGAATGCCTGTGTGGTAAATACAAACGACTTAAACACCGTGGTGTGGTCTGTGAGAAATGCGGGGTAGAAGTTACCAAAGCCAGTGTACGTCGTGAACGCATGGGGCATATTGAACTGGCTACGCCGGTAGCCCACATTTGGTTTTTGAAATCTCTGCCATCCCGCATTGGTTTATTGCTGGATCTAACCCTGCGTGAAATCGAGCGGGTGCTGTATTTCGAATCTTTTATCGTACTTGATCCGGGTATGACCCCACTGGAAAAGAACCAGTTACTCAACGAAGAAGCCTATCTGCAAGCAGTAGAAGAATACGGCCACGAATTCAAGGCTATGATGGGGGCAGAAGCTATTCAGGAAATTCTGCGTACTACCGATTGGCGCGAGGTATTACAAAATCTGAAAGAGGAGTTGGAACAAACCTCTTCGGAGACCAAGAAAAAACGGCTGGTCAAACGGATTAACCTAATTGATGCCTTTGTGCCTGATCCTGATGACCCAAATAAAGTCGCGAGCAAACCGGAATGGCTGATTCTCAACGTATTGCCGGTATTACCACCGGATTTGCGTCCGCTAGTGCCGTTGGATTCTGGTCGCTTTGCCACATCCGATTTGAATGATCTTTATCGTCGAGTCATTAATCGCAACAACCGATTGAAACGTCTGTTGGAGTTGTTTGCGCCTGATATTATCGTACGCAACGAAAAACGGATGTTGCAGGAGGCGGTAGATTCCTTATTGGATAACGGTCGACGGGGACGTACTGTTACCGGTTCCAATAAACGGCCACTGAAATCGCTGGCGGACATGATTAAGGGTAAGCAGGGACGCTTCCGTCAGAACCTTCTTGGTAAGCGGGTAGATTATTCTGGTCGATCGGTGATTGTTGTTGGCCCGACCTTGCGTCTGCATCAATGTGGTCTACCCAAACGAATGGCTTTGGAGTTATTCAAGCCGTTTATCTTTCAGCAATTGATCGAAAAAGAGCAGGCACCGACCATTAAGGCGGCAAAATTGATGGTGGAACGTGACGAGCCGGAAGTTTGGGACGCGCTGGAATACGTTATCCGCGAACATCCAGTTATGCTCAACCGTGCTCCGACACTGCACCGTCTGGGAATCCAGGCTTTTGAACCCATTTTAATTGAAGGTAAGGCTATCCAATTACACCCGTTGGTCTGTGCTGCATTCAATGCTGACTTTGACGGTGACCAAATGGCCGTGCATGTTCCTCTTTCGCTTGAGGCCCAACTGGAAGCACGCGCCCTGATGATGAGCTCAAATAATATCCTATCCCCCTCGAATGGCGAGCCGATCATTGTGCCGTCTCAAGACGTGGTCTTGGGGCTGTATTACATGACTCGTGAGCGTATCAATGCAAAAGGTGAGGGGATGCGTTTTGCGGACATCAAAGAAGTTGAGCGTGCCTATCAAGCGGATGAAGTGCATCTACAAGCGAAAATAGAAGTACGTCTTGACTTATATGAAGGTGACAAAAAACACTTCCGCCGTATTCAAACAACTGTTGGTCGTGCATTGCTCTCACAAATTTTGCCGGAAGGGCTGTCTTTTGATTTGATTAACAAGTCAATGAATAAGAAAGCCATTTCTGCACTGATTAACCAGTGTTATCGTCAGTTGGGGCAAAAAGAAACCGTTATTCTCGCCGATCAGTTGATGTACACAGGATATCGTTATGCGACCTATTCAGGCGCCTCTATCGGTATTGTTGATATGGTTGTTCCGGAATCAAAAACCGAAATTCTGCACACTTCAGAAACAGAGGTGAAGGAAATCGAAGAGCAATATGCTTCCGGTTTGCTTACCCAAGGCGAGAAATATAATAAAGTCATTGATATTTGGTCGCGTGCTAACGAGAAGCTGGCCAAAGCAATGATGGATAACTTGCGGCAAGAAGATGTTGTCAACCGTGAAGGCGAGACAGTCAAGCAGGAATCCTTCAACTCCGTCTATATGATGGCTGATTCAGGCGCTCGGGGTTCCGCAGCGCAAATTCGTCAGTTAGCGGGGATGCGAGGGCTGATGGCAAAACCGGATGGTTCCATCATTGAGACGCCGATTACCGCCAACTTTCGTGAAGGTCTAAATGTTTTGCAATATTTCATCTCTACTCACGGTGCGCGTAAAGGTCTAGCGGATACGGCGTTGAAAACGGCGAATTCCGGCTACCTGACCCGTCGTCTCGTTGACGTCTCACAAGATGTGGTAGTTAATGAAGAAGATTGCGGAACGACTCGCGGTTTCGAAATCCAGGCTGTAGTTGAGGGTGGCGATGTAGTTGAGCGCCTGAGTGATCGTGTTCTTGGTCGAGTTCTAGCTGAACCGGTTGCTGATCAAAATGGTAAAATTGTGCTGGATGCAGGAACCCTGCTTGAAGAAAAAGAAATTACTATTTTGGAAAAAGCCGGTGTGGATCGGGTTGTGGTGCGTTCTGTCATCACCTGTGAATCACGTTATGGTGTTTGTGCGCAATGTTACGGACGCGATTTGGCGCGCGGCCATCGAGTCAATGTTGGTGAAGCAGTAGGTGTTATTGCTGCTCAATCCATTGGTGAGCCGGGAACTCAGCTGACCATGCGTACCTTCCATATTGGTGGTGCAGCGTCCAGTGCGGCAGCAGTTGGTTCTGTCGAAGCTAAAACCAATGGTACGGTACGGCTTGCCAATATCAAAACGGTAACCAATAAGGACGGGAAGCTGGTGGCGGTATCGCGATCCAGTGAACTGTCGGTCATAGACCTGAACGGGCATGAACGTGAGCGTTACAAATTGCCATACGGCGCGATGCTCAACGTTGAAAATGGTAATGAAGTGAAGCAAGGCCAACTGCTTGCCAGCTGGGATCCTCATACCCATCCGATTATCGCGGAAGTCAGCGGACGCATCGCTTTTCATGATTTTGAAGATGGTGTCACCGTGCAGGAATCCTCTGATGCCGATACCGGCCTGACAGTGCGTACCATCATGGATAATGCGCTGCGCTCGACTTCAGCTAAAGATAAGCGACCGCTGATTCAACTATTGGATGACAACGGACGGCCGGTAAAGCAAGCAGGTTCTGATATCCCGGTTAACTACTTTTTACCGGGCGGCGCAATTGTACATTTGGATGATGGTGCTAAAGTTGAAGTGGGTGACGTGTTAGCACGGATGCCGCAAGCATCCGGTAAAACAGCAGATATTACCGGCGGTCTGCCACGTGTCGCTGATCTGTTTGAAGCACGTAAACCAAAAGAACCAGCTATTCTTGCGGAGAAGACCGGTACAGTATCTTTTGGTAAAGAGACGAAAGGTAAACAGCGTCTGATTATCAATGCAGAAGAAAGCGGCGAGATGATCGAAATCCTGATTCCTAAATGGCGTCGCTTGAACGTTTTTGAAGGTGAACAAGTCAAACAAGGGGATGTACTTGCCGATGGCGAGTTGACTCCGCATGACATTCTGCGCTTGCGTGGTGTGGCTGAATTGGCTGCCCATATTGTGCGTGAAATTCAGAACGTTTATCGCCTGCAAGGGGTGAAAATTAACGACAAGCATATTGAAGTTATCGTACGGCAGATGTTGCGCAAAGTCGTCGTACTTGATGCAGGTGAGTCGCGGTTGATCGTTGGTGAACAAGTTGATTTACAGCGCGTGTTGAGTGAGAACGATCGATTGCAAGCGCAAGGTAAATTGCCTGTGCGATACGAGCCGGTGCTAATGGGGATTACTAAAGCATCGCTTGCGACGGAATCCTTCGTCTCAGCCGCATCATTCCAGGAAACCACCCGCGTGCTGACTGAGGCTGCGGTACTGGGCAGTTTTGACGAACTGCGTGGTTTAAAAGAAAACGTTATTGTCGGACGCTTGATTCCGGCGGGGACCGGCTTGGCTTATCATCAGCAACGCCGCATCAATCGCGCGGAAGAACAGGCATTATTTGATATGGTTAAAGACAATAACGAAGAGAAACGGTCGGAAAAAATTGTGGTGACTGAAGCAGAAATGCCAGTCGACGGTAGTGAAAGCGCCGAGTAAGCCACCACATAGGCCTACATTGCAGTTAAAAGTGAAAAAACCGCAATGCTTGACAAAGCCGATAGTAAGAGCATACCATGCGCCACCTTTGGCCTAGAGGCGCTAATTTATTGACTTTATAAAAGTTTGGAGAACTTTATTCATGGCAACAGTTAACCAGCTCGTACGTAGTCCGCGTACGCGTCAGAAAGAGAAAAATAATGTTCCTGCCTTGCAGGGCTGTCCGCAAAAACGCGGAGTATGCACTCGTGTGTATACGACAACGCCGAAGAAACCAAATTCTGCTATGCGCAAAGTCGCGCGTACGCGTTTGACTAATAAATACGAAGTAACTGCTTATATTGGTGGTGAAGGGCACAACCTACAAGAGCACTCTTTGGTGCTGATTCGTGGTGGACGGGTAAAAGATCTACCAGGTGTGCGTTATCACATTGTGCGCGGTGCCTTGGATACTGCGGGCGTTAAAGACCGCAAGCAAGGTCGTTCAAAGTATGGCGCAAAGCGCCCTAAATCTTAATTTAGTAAGGAAATACCAATGTCAAGAAGAGTACGTGCACCGGTCCGTAAAATTTTGCCCGACCCCAAGTTTGGAAACGTTGTTGTGGCAAAATTTATCAATATTCTCATGGTTAGCGGCAAGAAGTCCGTTGCGGAAAAAGTGGTTTATGAAGCGCTGGCGGCAGCTGCAGAAAAGAAACAATTGCAGCCAGTGGAAGTGTTGGAAGAGGCTTTGGAAAAAGTTCGCCCTGCTGTAGAAGTGAAGTCACGACGTGTTGGTGGTGCCACCTATCAAGTGCCAGTGGAAGTCCGTCCAGTACGGCAGAATGCATTGGCTATGCGTTGGCTTATTGATGCTGCGCGTAATCGGAATGAAAAATCCATGTCGCAGCGCTTAGCAGCGGAATTTTTGGATGCACTAGAAGAGCGTGGTGCCGCTGTGAAAAAACGTGATGATATGCACCGTATGGCAGAAGCAAATAAAGCATTTGCTCACTTCCGCTGGTAAGCGTGAAAATCCTCGAAAGGAGTTAATACAAATATTATGGCACGCAAAACACAAATTAATAGATATCGCAACCTTGGCATCATGGCTCATATTGATGCAGGTAAGACCACAACTACAGAACGTATTCTTTACTATACCGGTATGTCACATAAGTTGGGCGAGGTGCATGAAGGCGCTGCAACTATGGACTGGATGGAGCAGGAGCAGGAGCGAGGTATTACTATAACTTCTGCTGCAACAACTTGCTTTTGGAAAGGTATGGCTAAGCAGTTTGATGAGCATCGCATCAATATTATTGATACTCCGGGACACGTTGATTTTACAATTGAAGTAGAGCGTTCCCTGCGGGTCTTGGATGGTGCCTGTTTGGTATTATGTGCTGTTGGTGGTGTTCAACCCCAAACTGAGACTGTATGGCGCCAAGCAAATAAATACAAGGTACCACGAATCGCTTATGTCAATAAGATGGATCGCACAGGGGCAGATTTTCTTCGTGTTGTCAAACAGATGAAAGAACGTCTGAATACGACGCCTATTCCTTTGCAATTGCCTGTAGGGGCGGAAGAGAACTTTAAAGGCGTTGTTGATCTCATTAAGATGAAAGAAATTATCTGGAATGAAGGTGACAAAGGCATGACCTTTGTATATGCAGAAATTCCAGCTGATTTGCAAGCCGCTTGTGAAGAACAGCGTGAAATATTAGTGGAGGCTGCGGCAGAAGCTAATGAAGATTTGATGGAAAAATATCTTAGCGGCGAAGTTCTAAGCGAAGAAGAAATTATTGCTGGTTTGCGCCATCGTACGATCAATAATGAAATTGTTCCAGTTGTTTGTGGTTCATCGTTCAAGAATAAAGGTGTGCAGGCAATGCTGGATAAAGTGATTGAACTATTACCTAGCCCGATAGACATTGATGCCATTCAAGGCATTAACCCTACTACTGATGCGGTAGATAGCAGAGCAGCCGATGACGATGCACCATTCGCCGCATTAGCATTCAAAATTGCCACAGATCCCTTTGTTGGTACGCTGACGTTTGTCCGGTGCTATTCAGGTATTTTGGAAGCTGGTACAACAGTATTGAACCCAGTTAAAGATAAACGCGAACGCATTGGACGTATTGTGCAGATGCACGCCAATTCGCGTGAAGAAATTAAGGAGGTCTATGCGGGTGATATTGCAGCTTGTGTTGGCCTGAAAGAGGTTGTTACTGGCGAAACACTTTGTGACGTTAATCATCCTATTATTTTGGAGCGCATGGAATTTCCTGAGCCGGTTATTGCTGTCGCAGTAGAACCAAAAACCAAGTCTGACCAAGAAAAGATGGGGATGGCATTGGGCAAACTATCCCAAGAAGACCCCTCTTTCCGTGTACACACTGATGAAGAAACAGGTCAAACTATTATTTCTGGTATGGGCGAGCTGCATTTGGAAATTATTGTGGACCGAATGAAGCGCGAGTTCAAAGTAGAGGCCAATGTTGGTGCCCCGCAAGTGGCTTACCGTGAGGCGCTGCGTGAAGCGGTTGAACAAGAAGGTAAATTTGTTCGTCAGTCTGGTGGTCGGGGTCAATATGGGCATGTTTGGTTGAGAATAGAACCACAAGAACCTGGTTTTGGTTATGAATTTGTTAATGCCATTGTTGGTGGTGTTGTGCCTAAAGAGTATATTCCTGCGGTTGATAAGGGCATACAAGAACAAATGCAAAATGGTGTTTTAGCAGGTTACCCCGTGGTAGATGTGAAAGTTACCTTGTTTGATGGCTCTTACCATGAAGTGGATTCATCAGAAATGGCATTCAAACTGGCGGGTTCGGAAGGTTTTAAATTGGGAGCTCGTAAAGCGAAGCCAGCGCTGCTGGAGCCAATGATGAAGGTGGAGGTGTCAACACCTGAAGAATATATGGGTGATGTTATTGGGGATCTCAATAGTCGCCGTGGCCTTATTCAAGGTATGGATGACGAAGCGACAGGTAAGATTGTCCGTGCACAAGTTCCTTTGGCGAGAATGTTTGGTTATGCTACTTCGCTGCGCTCGTTGACTCAAGGTCGTGCAAGTTATTCTATGGAGTTTGATTGCTACAGCGAAGCGCCTAGTAACGTTGTTGACGAAGTTATAAAAAGTAGATCTTAGTTTTATTGGAGTGAAATATGTCAAAAGAGAAATTTACCCGAACCAAGCCGCACGTTAACGTGGGCACAATTGGCCACGTTGACCATGGCAAGACTACGCTGACTGCAGCATTGACCAAAGTTGGTGCGGAGCGCTTCGGTGGTACCTTTAAAGCGTATGACCAAATTGACGGTGCACCAGAAGAGCGTGCTCGTGGTATTACCATCTCAACTGCGCACGTAGAATACGAGTCACCGAGCCGCCACTATGCGCACGTAGACTGCCCAGGGCACGCCGACTACGTTAAAAACATGATTACCGGTGCGGCGCAAATGGATGGTGCTATTTTGGTGTGTTCCGCTGCTGATGGTCCTATGCCGCAAACGCGTGAACACATTCTGCTGTCCCGTCAAGTAGGTGTTCCTTACATCGTTGTTTATCTGAACAAGGCTGACATGGTTGATGATGCCGAGTTGCTGGAACTGGTGGAAATGGAAGTGCGTGATTTGCTAAGCGAATACGACTTCCCGGGCGATGACACCCCGATTATTATCGGTTCAGCCTTGAAGGCGCTGGAAGGTGATCAATCCGATATTGGAGTTCCTTCCATTATCAAGCTGGTAGACGCGTTGGATAGCTACATACCCGAGCCGCAACGTGATATCGACAAACCGTTCCTGATGCCGATCGAAGACGTATTCTCTATTTCTGGTCGTGGCACAGTTGTAACCGGACGTATTGAACGTGGTGTTATCAAAGTTGGCGAAGAAATCGAAATAGTCGGTATTCGTCCAACGGCAAAGACCACCTGTACCGGTGTTGAAATGTTCCGCAAGTTGCTGGACCAAGGTGAAGCAGGTGATAACGTAGGCGTATTGCTGCGTGGCACCAAGCGCGAAGAAGTTGAGCGTGGCCAAGTGTTGGCTAAGCCGGGTACAATTACTCCACACACCAAGTTTGAGGCGGAAGTATATATTCTGTCTAAAGATGAAGGTGGACGTCATACCCCATTCTTCAAAGGCTATCGTCCGCAGTTTTACTTCCGCACTACGGATGTAACCGGTGAATGTGTTCTTCCTGAAGGTGTGGAAATGGTCATGCCAGGTGATAACATCAAGATGAACGTACACTTAATTTCACCGATTGCGATGGATGAAGGGTTGCGATTCGCGATTCGTGAAGGTGGCCGTACAGTAGGTGCGGGTGTTGTCTCTAAAATTGTTGAGTAAAGAACATGGCAAATACTCAAAAAATTCGTATCCGCTTAAAATCTTACGATCATCGTCTTATTGATGCGTCTGCAAAGCAAATTGTGGAGACAGCTAAGCGTGCAGGTGCTCAAGTGCGTGGACCAGTGCCCCTACCTATCAAGAAGGAAATTTATACTATACTAATTTCTCCACATGTGAATAAGGATGCGCGTGATCAGTACGAAATGCGTACCCATAAACGCGTTATGGACATAATCGATCCAACAGATAAAACGGTAGATGCGTTGATGAAGCTTGATTTAGCAGCAGGTGTTGACGTGAAAATAGAATTGCAGTAAAATTTCGCGCCTTTCTAAACTAAGGCGAAGAGGGTTTCCCGCCCTCCTCTCGCCTTTTTTATTTAACAAATGAGGAAATTTTATGAAAATGGGTTTAGTGGGTCAAAAGTTAGGAATGACCCGCATCTTTCATGATGATGGGACCGCTGTTGCAGTCACGGTTATCGAAGTGAAGCCAAATGTGATTTCGCAGATAAAGTTGCAAGCTACTGATGGCTATGATGCTGTGCAAGTGTCTATAGGTGAAAAGAAAAAGAGTCGCTTGACAAAAGGTGTCGCAGGACACTTCGTAAAAGCGAATATTAGCTCAGGCTTTTTAACAAAAGAGTTTCGTCTCGCGGAGGGTGAGGTTTCTCGCTATTCTGTTGGTGATGCGTTTGGTGTCGCGCTTTTTTCAGAGGGGCAAAAAGTTGATGTCAGGGGAAGAAGTGTTGGTAAAGGATTTGCAGGGACAATTAAGCGGCATCATTTTAGTGGGCAAAGAAAAACTCACGGTAATTCATTGTCTCATCGCGTGCCAGGTTCTATAGGGCAAAATCAAACTCCAGGTAGGGTCTTTAAGGGCAAGAAAATGTCAGGACATCTTGGTAATGTGATGCGTAGTGTCCAGAATCTTGAGATCATCCGAATTGATGGTGAGCATAATCTACTTTTGATCAAAGGTGCTGTTCCTGGAGCCAAAGGTGGGTATATTGTTATTCGTCCATCAGTCAAATCGTAAAGGGTAACAACCGTGAATATTAATTTTAAAGATGATTCAGGGAACGTATCAGTAAGTGATGATGTTTTTGATGTTGCATTTAATGAGCCTTTAGTGCACCAGGTTGTCATCAGTTATTTGGCAAGTGGACGTATGGGTACTAAGGCTCAGAAAACACGTTCAGAGGTTTCTGGTGGCGGTAGAAAGCCGTGGAAACAAAAAGGATCTGGGCGTGCGCGTGCGGGAACCATTCGTTCTCCTCTTTGGAGGGGGGGTGGGGTGGCTTTTGCTGCAAAACCGCGTGCCTTTACAAAGAAGGTGAATAGAAAAATGTATCGTAGTGCTTTGTGCGGCATTTTTTCTGAGCTTCTCCGGCAGAAACGCCTGCATGTTGTAGAGGATTTCAAAATTACTTCGCTTAAAACTAAAGATTTTATTAGCAATATGGATATGCTTGGATTGAAGAATAGTTTTTTGATAATAACAGACTCTTTAAACGAGCATTTGTTCCTTGCTTCACGCAATATTCCTGGTATTGGGGTTATTGATGTTGAGGGATTGACGCCAGTCTCGTTGCTTCAGTATGAAGAAATTATCGCGGACAAGATGGCGATTGAAAAAATAAATGGATGGTTGTCATGAAACAAGAAAGAATTTTACAAATTATTCGCGGCCCCGTTGTAACCGAAAAGTCCTCTTCGACCATAAGAGACAAGCAGATTGTTTTTAGAGTGGCTTGTGACGCAAATAAAGAAGATATAAAAACGGCGGTAGAGCAGTTATTGGATGTAAAAGTTGTCGCTGTTAATACGGTTAATCTAAAGGGTAAGTTAAAACGCTTTGGTCAGCGCCAGGGTTATCGTAAGTCCTTTAAAAAAGCATATATAAGTTTGAGCAGAGATGTTGATATGGAAGCATTATTGTCTGAGCAGCAGGCCTGAGGAGCTATATAATGTCTATTGTTAGAAAAAAGCCGACTTCCCCCGGTGTTCGTTTTGTGGTAGAAGTGAGTCGCCCAATGCTTCATAAAGGCCAACCTTATGCAGCATTAATTGAAAAGAAGAATTCTACAGGTGGTCGTAATAATACTGGCCGGATTACTACGCGCCACCAAGGTGGAGGGCACGCACAAAAGTATCGTCGTATTGATTTTGAACGGCGCAAAGACGGTGTTAATGCCATCGTTGAACGCTTAGAGTATGATCCTAATCGGTCGGCGCATATCGCACTGGTCTGCTATGCAGATGGTGAGCGGCGCTATATCATTGCCCCACGAGGGCTAAAAAATAATGATGTTATTAGGAATGGAGACGATGCTCCTATTAAATTAGGTAATTGTTTACCTATCCGTAACATTCCCATAGGTTCTACCGTTCATTGTGTAGAATTAAAACCTGGAAAAGGTGCTCAATTGGCTCGTAGCGCTGGCTGTTCAGTTCAAATTGTTGCCCGTGATGGTAAATATGCGACCATTAAATTAAGGTCGGGTGAGCGTCGCAAAATATTGAGTGATTGTCGCGCGACAATTGGTGAAGTTGGCAATCAAGAACATAGTTTGCGTGCATTGGGAAAAGCTGGCGCGAAACGCTGGCGTGGTGTTCGCCCAACGGTGCGGGGTGTCGTAATGAATCCAGTGGATCATCCACATGGTGGTGGTGAAGGCCGAACATCCGGTGGTCGGCATCCAGTATCTCCATGGGGTATTCCTACTAAAGGGTATAAGACTCGGAAAAATAAGCGTACCGATAAAATGATTGTTCAGCGCCGAAATAATAAGAGAGGTTAATATGCCGCGTTCTTTAAAGAAAGGTTTTTTTATTGATTTACATTTAGTGAAGAAAATTAAATTGGCGATGGAAAGCAACAGTAAAAAACCCATAAAAACTTGGTCACGTCGTTCTATGGTTGTGCCAGATATGATAGGGTTAACAATCGCTGTGTATAATGGTAAGCAACATATTCCAGTTTTAATAAGTGAAGATATGGTTGGGCATAAGCTGGGCGAGTTTGCACCTACTCGAAATTATCGTGGACATGCTGCAGATAAAAAAGGCCGCTAAATAACAGGAGCAATATTATGCAATCAACTGCTAAATTAAGAGCTGTAAGGATATCTGCTCAGAAGACTAGACTGGTCGCAGATCAAATTCGGGGAAAGCATATAGAAGATGCTATAAAAATTCTGACCTTTAGCAATAAAAAAGCAGCAGGTATTATTTTGAAGCTGTTAAATGCTGCAATTGCTAATGCAGAGAATAATGAAGGGGCCGATATTGATGAGCTGTATGTTGCTGAGATTCAGGTTGGTGAAGGAATTACCATGAAGCGTTTTGCTGCTCGCGCTAAGGGACGTGGAAATCGCATATTTAAACGCACTAGTAATCTTGTTATTCGCGTTCAGGAACGCTAAATTGGAGTTTGGATTATGGGTCAAAAAGTACATCCTATTGGTTTTCGGCTAGGGGTATCGAGAGATTGGGCTTCTAAATGGTATGCAGAGGGTAAAGATTACGCTAATTTTATAGAGAAAGATTTTGTAATAAGGGAATTTATTCGTAAAAAACTAGCGCATGCTTCTGTCAGCCAAATTCAAATTGAGCGTCCACGTAATGGAGCGCAGATTACCATTTTTACGGCTCGTCCAGGTATTGTAATCGGCCGTAAAGGTGAAGATATTGAGGTATTGAAGCAAGAAATTAGCCTAATTATGGGTGTACCTACTTCAGTGAATATAGAGGAGATTAGGCGGCCAGAATTGGATGCGTTTCTTGTTGCTGACGGAATAGCAAAGCAACTAGAGCGTCGAGTTATGTTTCGTAGAGCAATGAAGCGTTCGGTTGCCTCTACAATGCGACTAGGTGCAGCAGGTATAAAAATAAGTATATCGGGAAGATTGAATGGTGCCGAAATAGCCAGAACAGAGTGGTATAGAGAAGGACGGGTGCCTCTTCATACTTTGCGTGCAGACATTGATTATGGTTTTGCAGAAGCCCATACTACTTATGGGGTTATTGGTGTAAAAGTCTGGATATTTAGGGGCGAGAATCTAGAGGGCTTGGATTTGCAGGCGGATACTGTCACTGATTCTCCGGAGGAACGTAAGTCGCGCCGCAATAATAAGACTCGCGCAGCTAGAAAGAAGGATTAAAGGTGAAAGATAATGTTACAGCCTAAACGTACAAAATTTAGAAAGCAACATAAAGGCCGGAATAGAGGGCTAGCTCAATCTGGCAATATGGTTAGTTTTGGTGAATATGGCCTAAAAGCTACTACGCGCGGAAGAATTACGGCACGTCAAATAGAAGCGGCACGCCGAGCTATTAATCGCCATGTTAAGCGAGGTGGAAAAATGTGGATTCGTATTTTTCCTGATGTTCCTGTCACTAACAAACCTCTAGAGACTAGACAAGGGAAAGGTAAAGGGAATGTTGAATATTGGGTAGCAAAAGTTCAGCCTGGGACGGTGATGTATGAACTTGAGGGAGTGACAGAGGATTTGGCGCGTGAAGCTTTCCGCTTGGCGGCTGCTAAACTTCCGGTGGGAACAACGTTTGAGACGCGTAAGGTGATGTAATGTTAAGTCTATTGCGAGGTAAAGATACTGCTGGTTTGCGTGAGGAGCTAATTGTACTGCGACAAATGCAACTGAAATTGATTATGCAGAAGGCCAGCTCCAATCTAGATAAGCAGCATCAGATTCGTCAAGTAAGACGCAATATTGCGCGCGTTAAAACCTTATTAAGGCAGCATAACGTTAAGGTATAGTTATGAGTAATAGAGATAATATACAGCATATTTTTCAGGGAATAGTGACCTCAAATAAGACAGATAAGTCTGCAACAGTGAATATAGTTCGCTATGAGCGACATCCAGTATATGGGAAATATATTAAACGCACTTTAAAATGTCATATTCATGACGAGAATAACGAGTGTAATGAAGGTGATGTAGTGCGAATCGTGCAAAATAAACCAATATCAAAGACTAAGACTTGGAAATTGGTTGATATTGTAGAACATGCACGAGATTGATGGAGGTTGAATTATGATTCAGATGCAATCAAGTTTAACAGTTGCGGATAATAGCGGTGCACGAGAGTTGCAGTGTATTAAAGTATTGGGTGGATCGCATCGTCGTTATGCTGGAATAGGAGATGTTATAAAAGTCTCTGTTAAAGAGGCTTTGCCGCGTTCCCGTGTTAAGAAAGGTGACGTGTATAATGCTCTTATTGTTCGCACAAAAAAAGGGGTGCGACGCAGAGACGGTTCAGTATTGCGATTTGATAGCAATGCGGCAGTGTTACTAAATAATAAGTTAGAGCCTATTGGTACTCGTGTTTTTGGACCAATTGCACGCGAGCTTCGTGGTGAAAAATTTATGAAAATAATATCACTCGCTCCAGAAGTATTGTAAAGGAGAAGTATAGTGAAACGTATACGTACAGGTGATGAAGTCATCGTTATCTCGGGTAAGTCGGAGAATAAAGGTAGGCGTGGCAGGGTAACTTCTGTCTGTGAAGAGTATGTCACTGTTGAGGGAGTGAATTTTATTTCGAAGCATGTTAAGCCTAATCGACAGCTACAGACTGAAGGAAATATAGTAAGAAAAGAAGCCCCTATACATATCTCAAATGTTATGATTTTTAATCCAGAAACTAACAGAGGAGATCGTGTTGGCTTTAAGATAGAGGAAGGAAAAAAATTCCGTATCTATAAATCTACTGGTTTAAGAATTGATTGAGGTTCAATATGACAAGATTATATGAAAAATATAAGAATGAGCTTGTTTCGCAATTGCAATCTAAGTTAAAGATAAGAAATATAATGGAAGTGCCGAAGTTAACTAAGATAACTATAAATATGGGTGTTGGTGATGCGGTAAATGATAAAAAAATAATGGATAGTGCAGTTCGTGATTTGTCCTTGATTGCTGGGCAAAAAGCTCTTATTACCAAATCTAGAAAATCAATAGCGGGCTTTAAGATTAGAGATGGATGGCCTATTGGTTGTAAGGTTACATTGCGCAGAGAGCAAATGTATGAATTCTTGGATAAGTTGATTAATATTTCTTTACCTAGAACGCGTGATTTTCGGGGCCTAAGCGCCAAATCATTTGATGGTAGAGGTAATTATAGTTTTGGAGTGCGGGAACATATAATTTTTCCGGAAATAGATTTTGAGAAAACGGAAGGTGTTCGTGGTATGGACATTACCTTTACCACAACTGCAAAAAGTGATACTGATGCAAAGGCATTGTTGGAATCTTTTGGATTTCCTTTTAGGAGTTGAGTAAGATAATGGCTAAGAAAAGCATGATAAATCGAGAGTCCAAACGCATTAGACTTGTGCAGAAGTTTGCGGCTAAGCGTAAAGAACTTAAAGACATTGTTCGTAAAATTGATTTTTATTCCGATGAGGAACGCTTGCTAGCACAGGAAAAGCTACAGAGGCTTCCTAGGGACGCTTCACCAGCAAGGATTCAGCGTCGCTGCAGAATTACAGGACGTCCACATGCGGTTTATCGTAGATTTGGTCTTTCGCGAAATAAATTGCGTGAATTGGCGATGCGAGGAGAAATTCCAGGTATCAAGAAGTCGAGTTGGTAATTTATTTTTTTATTTCTTTTAATTTAAGTTCAAGACATTCGAGATAATGTCCGATACTGATGAGGTATATATGTTAACAGATCCAATTGCAGACATGCTTACACGTATTCGTAACGCGCAGCGCATAGGGCGCTCCGTTGTGAGTATGCCAGCATCAAAACAGAAGATAGCGATAGCTACAGTCCTACAGGAAGAAGGGTATATTCAATCCTTCTTCGTAAGAGAAGATATAAAAAGCGAATTAGTAATCACCTTAAAATATTATCAGGGTAGACCTGTTATAGATTTTATTAAGCGTGTAAGCCGTCCGGGACTTCGTTTTTTTAGAAATAAGGAATCTCTTCCATTGGTGCGCGGTGGCTTAGGGATAGCGATTATTTCAACTTCACAAGGAGTAATGAGTGATTCGAAAGCCCGCCGGAAAGGGATAGGCGGCGAAATTATTTGCTATGTAGCTTAATATATTTTAAGGAGTAAGAAAATGTCACGCGTGGGAAAACAGCCGATATCTATACCTAGGGGGGTTGATGTTTCAATTACTGATCAGACAGTTAGTGTCAAAGGGGACAAGGGGTCTTTGACTTTAGAGTTGCATCCTTATATTAAGGTTAAGCAAGAAAATGGAGTTCTTTATTTGTCACCTCTCTGCCAAGAAGGGGCGTATTGGGCCATGTGTGGAACGATGCGCGCATTAGTCCATAATATGGTTATTGGCGTTACTGTTGGATTTGAGAAGCGCTTGCAGCTGATCGGCGTAGGTTATCGTGCCCAAGCTCAGGGGCAGAAGCTTAGTCTTTCATTAGGATTCTCTCATCCCATTGAATTTTCTGTTCCGCCAGGTATTATTGTTGAAACGCCAAGCCAGTCAGAAATTATCGTTAAAGGTAGTGATAAACAGCAAGTTGGTGAAGTGGCGGCAAAAATACGTGCTTATCGTCCACCAGAGCCCTATAAAGGCAAAGGCGTTCGTTACGCAGAGGAAAGAATTTTAATGAAAGAAGCTAAGAAGAAATAATTTAGGGAGATAACAATGAATGTAAAAAAGATCAATCGTATGCGGCGTGCCAAGCGGTCGCGTTTAAATATTCGGGAAGCTGGAAAACTTAGCTTGGTTGTTCACAAGACACCTAAGCATATGTATGCGCAAATTATTAGTGCAGATGGCTCTAGAGTTTTGGTGGATGCATCTACTCTACAACTAGGAGTTAAGACCGATCTGAAATATACAGGCAATATTGAAGCTGCAGCTAAAGTTGGGAGATTAATTGCACAGAAGGCTAAAGAACTGGGGCTCTGTGATGTGGTTTTTGATCGTAGTGGTTTTCGCTATCATGGGCGAGTTAAAGCGCTTGCGGATGCTGCTCGAGAAATAGGTTTGAATTTTTGATTTAGGAAAGTAACTGATGGCTCAGCAAAAAGATCGTCCTTTGGATAGTGAGTTTTTTGAAAAACTAGTAGCAGTTAATCGTGTAACAAAAGTGGTTAAAGGAGGGAGACAATTTACCTTTACAGCCTTGACAGTTGTCGGTGATGGCAACGGTAGAGTTGGTTACGGCTATGGAAAGGCTAAAGAGGTGCCAATGGCAATTCAAAAAGCAATGGATCAAGCTAAGAAAAATTTGGTTCAAATAATCTTGAATAATGATACATTGCAACACCCTATTGTAGGTGCACATGGCGCTGCTAAAGTATATATGCAACCTGCATCTGCAGGGACAGGAATTATTGCGGGGGGGGCAATGAGAGCTGTCTTTGAAGTGTTAGGGGTTAAAGATGTTTTGGCTAAATGTATTGGAACTCGTAACCCAGGAAATGTTGTGCGCGCAACAATTGCTGGTTTGGAGCGAATGACTACGCCTGGTGAAATTGCAGCCAAGCGAGGAAAGTCTCTTGAAGAGGTGATGGCTAATGTCGGATAAGAAAATAAAGGTTACGTTGATTAAAAGTAAATTTGGGCGATTGCATAATCATCAGCAGTGTTTATCTGCGCTAGGTTTGAGGAAGATTCATCAATCATGCATTGTAGATGATACGCCTTCTAATAGAGGCCTGATTAATAAAATTTCTTATCTCTTAAAAATTGAAGAGGCGTGCTAATGTTTTTAAATAATTTAAAACCGATGGCTGGTTCTCACGTTAAGCGTAAACGTTTAGGACGCGGCGTTGGTTCAGGGCTAGGAAAAACTAGCGGTAAAGGACATAAGGGGCAAAAGGCGAGAGCTGGTGGCTTCCATAAGGTTGGTTTTGAAGGGGGGCAAATGCCCTTGCAGCGACGCTTACCTAAGCGTGGTTTTCGTAGCTTATCTGCACAAAAGATTGCGCAGATTCGAACTTCAGAATTGAAGATATTTTCAGCTTCGGAAACAATAGATTTAGCTATCTTGAAAGCAAATAATCTTGTTCCTATTTTTGCCCTGGGGGCTAAGGTGTTTTTGAGTGGAGATGTTTCCGTTCCTTTGCGGTTGAAAGGAGTTTATGTCACTTCAGGCGCAAAAAAAGCCATAGAAGCTGCGGGTGGTTCCGTTGTTGAGTGACTTTTCAGGGGATGCTTAACCATGTCGAAAGCGGTTAGTAATTCTAATAAAGAATTGGTATCTAGGCTCTGGTATTTAGTTTTTGCATTAATAGTTTATCGCATTGGTGCACATATTCCGGTACCAGGTATAGATCATGCAAAGGTTCAACAACTGTTCGAGAGCGGTGAAGGCTCGATATTTCAGCTTTTTAATATGTTTTCTGGTGGTGCATTGAGTAATGCATCACTACTTGCTTTAGGTGTCGCTCCTTATATTTCAGCCTCGATTGTTTTGCAGCTATTTACACATATGTATCCACCGCTTAAAGAGTTGCGTCAACAGGGGAGTAGTGGACAAAAGAAGATTAGTCAATATACGCGTTACTTGGCTCTTGGCTTTGCTCTTGTGCAGGGGTATGCTATCTCCAAGATGGTTATGGCTCAAGGGCTAACCTTATATCAAGGACAGCATTTCTTGCTCCTTGGAACTATGTCCTTAGCGACTGGTGCTTTATTCATGATGTGGCTTGGAGAGCAAATAACTGAACGTGGTATTGGTAATGGAATTTCAATGCTAATTTTTGCGGGTATTGCTGTCCATATACCATCGGGTATTGTTAATTTAATAGTGCAGGCTAAAGAAGGTGATATTACCTTTTTTAGATTTTTTTTAATGTTGTTGATTATAATAGCATTATTTGCTTTTATTGTATTTATAGAACGCGCACAACGACAAATTGCAATACATTATGCAAAGCGACAAGGTTTAGGTTCTCTTGGTATGGGAAAAAGATCACATTTGCCATTAAAAATTAATATGGCAGGTGTTATACCAGCAATTTTCGCTTCCGCAATAATAACTTTGATAGTTTCAGGTCTTGCATTGTTGGGTGGAATGTCTGGGGCAATCGGGCGATATTTTTCTGATATGGCTCATGGTTTTTCTCAAGGGAACTGGTTGTACGTTGCTACATTTTCTTTGCTCATAGTTCTATTCTCCTTCTTTTATACGGCTATGATGTTTGAAAATCGTGAATTAGCGGATAACTTGAAGAAATCAAATGCTTTCATTCAGGGTTTCCGACCTGGCAGGCAAACTTCTGAGTATTTGGATATGGTTCAGGAGAGGCTTACCTTGGTAGGGGCATTGTATGTTGCCTTTGTATGTGTTCTACCTTCTTTACTGAATATGGGTTCGGCAAGCGGTCAGGTTCTCTTTCTCTTTGGTGGTACTTCTTTGCTTATTGCTGTTGTCGTTGCGATGGATTTTGTTGCGCAAGTTCAGTCTTATGTTATGTCGAAACAGTATGAGCAACTTATGAAGAGGGCGAACCTATCCGGATTTGCTGATAGGAATGGTCTCTAAGTTTGGCCCCGACCAAGGCTAGAAGATTCTTTTTGTTGCGTTGATTTTTTATGCTATTATAATAGATAAACGCATTATATTTTTATTGTCCGTTATTTATCTTGTAATTTGTTTGTAACTGGATTATATTGATAATTCGGTAATTTTTGGGAGTTTTTAATGGCTCGTATAGCTGGAATTAATGTACCAACACAAAAACATGCTGTTATTGCATTGACAGCAATTTATGGTATCGGTTTGACTCGCGCACGAGATATTTGTGTAGCGGCAAAGGTTGAACCGTCAAAAAAAATTCGCGATTTATCTGATGCAGAGGTAGATGCTCTGCGTGCGGCAGTCGCTGAATATCAGGTGGAAGGTGATTTGCGTCGCCAAGTTTCCATGAGTATAAAACGTTTAATGGATTTAGGCTGTTATCGGGGGTTGCGTCATCGCCGTAGTCTTCCTGTGCGCGGTCAGCGCACCAAAACAAATGCTAGGACTAGAAAAGGTCCACGTCGTCCAATTAAACGATAAAATGTAGAGAAAACCTATGGCTAAAGCTACTACTAGTAAACAAAAAAATGTAAGAAAAAAAGCAAAGCGTGTTGTTGTGGACGCTGTTGCGCATGTCCATGCTTCTTTTAATAATACTATCGTGACCATCACTGATGGGCAGGGTAACACGCTTTCTTGGGCAACTGCTGGTGGTTCTGGTTTCCGCGGATCAAGAAAGAGTACTCCGTTTGCGGCGCAGGTCGCTGCTGAGCGAGCAGGTAATGCTGCTAAAGAATATGGTGTTCAGAATCTTGATGTTAATATTAAAGGTCCTGGTCCAGGGCGTGAGTCTGCTGTACGCGCATTAAATACAGTAGGTTTTAATATTCATAGCATTACAGACGTAACACCCATTCCGCATAATGGTTGCCGTCCTCCTAAGAAGCGTCGCGTTTAATTTTTGCACGGAGTATTTGATTAATGGCTAGATATATCGGACCTAAGTGTCGCCTGGCTCGTAGAGAAGGCGTTGATCTTGAATTGAAATCTGGGATTCGTCCTACTGAATCCAAATGTAATATGGGTTCTGCACCAGGTCAGCATGGTGTTCGCCGTGGACGGTTGTCTGATTATGGAAATCAGTTGCGTGAAAAGCAGAAGCTGAAGCGTATTTACGGGGTGTTGGAACGTCAATTTCGTAATTATTATAAAAAAGCATCTCAGAGAAAAGGCTCTACAGGGGAAAACTTACTGCAATTTTTGGAACAGCGTTTGGATAATGTCGTATACCGTATGGGGTACGGTGCTACACGTGCTGAATCACGTCAATTGGTCTCACACGGAGCTATTGAAGTTAATGGTAAGCGTGTGACCATAGCCTCTTATCAAGTCAATGCAGAGGATATTGTGGCAGTGCGTGAGAAAAGCCGTAAGCAGTTGCGTATTCAAAGTTCTTTAGAAGTTGCAGCGCAACGGGGATTTGTTGATTGGATTGAGGTGGATACGGCGAAAATGTCAGGTTTGTTTAAGCGTGTGCCTGAACGTATTGATTTGTCTCCAGATATTAATGAATCGCTAGTTGTAGAACTATATTCTAAGTGAAGCATTTTTTGTTATTTTCTGTCTCTTTATTTTGTTTTTATAGGCGTTTGATATGGCTTTATCAGAATTGTTGACTCCGCGTATTGTTAAGATTCAAGAAATTGGATTGAATATGTCACGAGTTACGCTGGAGCCACTGGAACGTGGTTTTGGCTATACGTTGGGAACAGCGTTGCGTCGCGTTCTGCTGTCTTCCATTGAAGGCGCTGCTGTTACTGAATGTGAGATTGATGGCGTTCTGCACGAGTACTCAGCTATTGAGGGTGTTAGCGAAGACGTTATTGATGTTTTGTTAAATTTGAAAGGACTAGCTTTGATTTTACATGAAGGTGAACGTGCAGAAATGCGTTTGTCCGTTAGTAAAGCTGGTGCAGTTAAAGCAGGACAATTTAAGGCTCCTGCTAGTATTGAAATTTGTAATCCAGAACATATAGTTGCTCATCTAACCCAAGATGTTCCTTTCAATATGACAGTTGTTGTAGAGAAAGGGCGAGGTTATCAGGTCGCAGCTCAAGAGAATAATGCAACGCCTAATATTTTGCGTATTGATGCCTCTTTTAGCCCTATTAAGCGTATTGCCTATCGTGTAGAGGCTGCTCGTGTTGAGCAACACACTGATTTGGATAAGCTGGTTATTGATATTGAGTCAAACGGAACAATTGATCCGGAGCAAGCAATTCGACAAGCAGCGACTATTCTCCATAAACAGATAGCTGTTTTTGTCAATTTGGAGTCAACAGAAATTGAGGCAGAGGCAGTAGAAGAGGCTCAGGTTGATCCAGTGCTGTTACGGCCGGTTGATGACTTAGAGCTTACGGTACGTAGCGCTAACTGTCTTAAAGCAGAAAATATTAATAATATTGGTGATTTGGTCCGTAGAACGGAAGTCGAGCTTTTGAAGACACCAAATCTAGGGAAGAAATCGCTGAATGAGATTAAAGAAGTTCTAGCTGCACATGGCTTAGAACTTGGCATGGATTTAGATAACTGGTCTGGTAGTGAAAATCACTAACCCGTTCCATTTGTTATTGGGAGTTTTTTATGAGACATAAATTGTCTGGTCGTAAGTTTAATCGTACAAGCGCACATCGTAAAGCGATGTTCAAAAATATGTCAGTTTCGCTAATTGAACATGAACTGATTAAAACAACTTTGCCCAAGGCAAAAGATCTGCGTGCTGTTATTGAACCTATTATTACTCATGCAAAAAGGCATGATGATGTGGCGGGGCGTCGAATTGCATTTTCGCGTCTGCGTGATCGCAAGGCTGTGCAGAAATTATTTTCAGAAATTGTACCGCGCTATAAAGAGCGTCCAGGTGGCTATGTACGGATCCTGAAATGTGGTTATCGTGCAGGTGACCAAGCGCCGATGGCTTACGTTGAATTTGTTGATCGTCCGGCGATGGTAGAAGAGTCGTAAGAGAATTGTTTATAATTCTTGGTTAATTTAGTGCCTACAAATGATACTGTTTGTAGGCACTAATTCTATGTGTATTATGGAGCTAGTCACTGAAGTAAGTAAAAGCTTGTTACGTTTCCAAATATAAGAATCTGTCAATTGTAGGAAGTGGTATTAATCCCAGAAATAATCTGGCTGTGTTGCCTGCTTGGCAGGTATTTCATAAAATGACTATGTGATTATTATGAAGATATATCGTACTGTAAACGATATTGCCAAAATAAAGAATAATAACATGGTGAAGGCTAAAGCTAGTCCTAATTCTTCTTGCTACTGTTATTAGGGACGTTTTAATTTTCAGTTAAACATCTGAAAAATTGTAATGGCGTTGTATCACCTTGTCTTACTGTCTGTACATCTACGGTGGCACACTTTGTTATGCTTTTTATCGATTCAACTATATATTTTGCTAGGTTTTGGCGTACTACATTTCAATGTGTGCGCTTAAAGGAAGAGAATGCTCCTAGTTAATATCTGTGTGGTATGTATAGTTATTTTATGCCCCGTTTCCACAGCCTTGTCTATGACAATTGGTTTTTGCAACACCTCTGCTGTTAAAGGGCTCTTTTATTGCGGGGTATGTTGAGAAGTTTACTCTTGCTGTCTATGCAGGATAAACGGTGTAAGCTAGGGGAAATCCATAACACGGAGTATCCCCATGAGTGCCTATCATCATGTTCGTCTGCAATTATTGCTGGATTATTGGCGTCTCCACCGCGCTTTGCCGCCGAGTATTTTGCCTAGCGGCACATATGATCGCTTGACCGATGTGCCTGGTGTGCGTGTCGGCCATTACACCTTGGCGGATGGTGATTGTCAGAGTGGTGTGACTGCCATTATTCCCGCCGACGGTAATCTTTTCACTGATCCACTGCCCTGTGGTGTCGCTGTCCTGAACGGTTTCGGCAAAAGTACGGGGCTCATCCAAATTAGTGAACTTGGTACGCTTGAAACTCCGCTTCTCTTGACCAATACGCTCAGCGTCGGTACCTGCTATACCGCTTTGGTGCGCCACGCTGTCGCGGATAATCCCGATATCGGCCGCGAGACATCAACGGTCAATCCGGTCGTCCTCGAATGCAACGATGGTTATCTCAACGATATTCAGCGTCTTGCCGTCAGCGAAGCGATGGCGGCGGAAGCGCTCGCCGCTGCACACTCTGATTTTGCCCGTGGCGCAGTCGGCGCGGGACGCGGTATGAGCTGCTTTGGCCTCAAAGGTGGTATCGGCACGGCATCGCGCCGCATTGGTGCGCACACGCTCGGACTGCTAGTGCTGGCCAATTTTGGCCGCTTGCCGGATATTCGCCTGGACGGTATTCCCTGTGGCGATGTATTGCAACAGGCTCTTGATGCCGCGCCTGCACCTGCTGAACGCGGCTCCATCATCATCGTGATGGTGACGGATGCCCCGCTGGATGCCCGCCAGCTGACCCGTCTCGCCAAGCGGGCAGGAGCGGGGCTGGGGCGCATGGGCAGTCATTGGGGGCATGGTTCCGGCGATATTGTTCTTGCATGTAGTACCGACCGCAGCGGGGGGCGTCTTGATCCTGAAAGTGCACTGGACGACTTTTTCCGTGCGGCTGCCGATGGTACCGAGTATGCCGTGCGTGATGCCCTGCTCTGTGCGGAGAGTGTCCGTGGCTTTCGCGGACATCAGCGTATGGCTTTGGCAGCGCTGCTGGACCAACTTGCTGCTGAAGCTGCGGGATAGACGGCGTAGCGCGCCTATTTCATCCTTTCAGAATGAGATTCGTGAGGGGGAGGTGACTGTAGACGTAAGGGGGATAATAGTACCGAGCAGAGTAAATGCTGGGTCTTGTACCTGTTTGGCGAACTGAAGCTCATCTTGGGGTTGAGGTAGCCGCGAGCAGGATAAATGCTGGGTTTGTTGAATACATGCGTCTTGCAGATGAAATGCTGCAGCCCTTTCTTGTCAAAGGTAGGGGAGGGAGGCTGTCATGCAATTTATTTGAGGAGATGCGCCAAGCGGAATAAACACTGCGTTAGCGGCGGTTGGTCAGGTGACGCACGAGGTATGCCGCTTGGTGGGCTAAAGTCCGCCCTACGTTTCAGGTAGCTGACAAGCGGGGTAAATGCGGGCTCCCTGACCAGGGTCAAGCGAGATCAAACCAGAGCTTGGAGAAGGGGAGGATGCCCCGTCAAGCGGGATAAATTCTAGGTTCGTGGTGGCCGTTAAGCGAGACAAGCGCTGGGTTTTGTCTAACCTCTTCCCGAGCTTTTCTCACTGGGCGAGGTGCGTGTTGGTGTCGCTTTCCGGTTTG
Organism: Cardiobacterium sp. Marseille-Q4385; assembly: GCF_916618745.1. Taxonomy (GTDB): domain Bacteria; phylum Pseudomonadota; class Gammaproteobacteria; order Cardiobacteriales; family Cardiobacteriaceae; genus Cardiobacterium. Next base: position 1,002,530 of record NZ_OU745373.1, on the reverse strand, counting down.
TGGGCAGTTGCTAAACGGGATGTACGCTGATTTTTTGCCAAGCGGGCGCGTATCGGTAGGGGAGGGGCTATTCAGGCGTTGAGGTAGCGTTCGCGGGAGGCCGTCCAGCGATCAAGCAGGGTCTGGCACCAGTCCGGGTGATGGGCGCGGAAATCGCGGGTGAGGCGTTCGGTTTCGCCGAGAAGGTCGGCGTCCAGCGGCAGTTTGGCGACGCGGAACATGGCTTCGCCGGTCTGTCGTGTGCCGAGCAGTTCGCCCGCGCCGCGTATGGCAAGGTCTTCTTCGGCGATGCGGAAGCCGTCGGTAGTTTCGCGCATGATGCGCAGGCGGCGTTGCGCGGTGTCGCCCAGCGGCGGCTGGTACATGAGCAGGCAGTAGGATTGTTCGCTGCCGCGTCCGACCCGGCCGCGCAGTTGGTGCAGTTGTGCGAGGCCGAAGCGTTCGGCGTTTTCGATGATCATCAGGGTGGCGTTCGCCACGTCCACGCCAACTTCGATGACGGTGGTGGCGACCAGCAGTTGGGCTTCGCCCGCGATGAAGGCTGCCATTGCCGCCTGCCGTTCGTCGTTCGCCATTTTGCCGTGGATGAGGGCGACCCGGATGTCGGGTAGCAGGGTTTGCAGTTGTTTGGCGGTCGCTTCTGCGTTTTCGCATTCGAGCGCGTCGGATTCTTCGATGAGCGGGCAGACCCAGTAGGCTTGGCGGCCACTGCGGCAGTTGGCACCGACGCGTTCGATGACGGCATCGCGTTTGTGGTTCGCGACGACGTTGGTCTGGATGGGGCGGCGGCCGGCGGGCAGGGTGTCGATGATGGACAGGTCGAGTTCGCCGTAGAGGCTCATGGCGAGGGTGCGCGGGATGGGGGTGGCGGTCAGGACGAGCTGATGCGCGGCGTAGTCGGCGGTTTTTTCTTGCAGTTGCAGGCGCTGGTGCACGCCGAAGCGGTGTTGTTCGTCGATGACGACGAGGGCGAGGCGGGCGTAGGCGACGTGTTCCTGGAAGACGGCGTGGGTGCCGATGATGAGTTGGGCACTGCCGTCGGCGATGGCGGCGAGGGCGGCGCGTTTTTCTGCGCCTGCCATTTTGCTGGTGAGCGTGGTGAGGGTGACGGGGAGTCTGGCGAGCAGGTGGCGGATGTTGGCGGCGTGCTGTTCGGCGAGCAGTTCGGTCGGCACCATCAATACGGCCTGGCTGCCGGCGGCGATGGCTTGCAGGCAGGCGGCGAGGGCGACGATGGTTTTGCCGGAGCCGACATCGCCCTGCACGAGGCGCATCATCGGTGTCGCTTGCGCGAGATCAGCGGCGATTTCGGCGCAGACGCGTTCTTGTGCGTGAGTGAGGGTGTAGGGCAGGGCGGCGCGGAAGTCGCGCAGGAGCGGGGCATCGGCAGGCAGGGCGAGGGCGCGCTGGCTGCGCACGCGGGCACGGGCGTTCTGGATGGCGAGTTGGTGTGCGCAGAGTTCTTCGAGGATGAGGCGACGGCGCGCGGGGTGGCTGCGGTCGAGCAGGGCGTCCGGGCTGCTGTTGTCCGGCGGGCGGTGCAGGGCGGTGAGCGCGGCGGGCAGCGGGAGGTAGCCGGCAGCGGTGAGCGGGTCGACCTCAGGCAGGGTGGGCAGGATGAGGTCGAGCGCTTTTTTGATGATGCCCTGCCAGCGCGCTTGGCCGAGGCCTTTGACGGTGGGATAGACGGGGTAGAGGTGTTCGGCGAGTTGCGGGATTTGTCCGGCTTCGAGCCAGGTGATTTCCGGATGGTGGATCTGGTAGCCGCGTGGCGTCCAGCAGGCTTTGCCGTAGTAGAGGCCGCGCCGCCCGGGGACGAAGGCTTTTTGCTGGCTGGGGTAGTAGTTGAAGTAGAGCAGTTTGCACAGGTCGCCCGCTTCGTCGCGTACGGTGACGGTGAGGATGCGCCGCTGGCGCTGGATGAGGTCGGCGTGGACGATTTCGCCGCAGATTTGCACGGTCGCGCCGTCGCGCAGGGCGGCAATGGGGGTGAGGTGCGAGCGGTCTTCGTAACGCAGCGGCAGGTGCAGGATGAGTTCGCGCAGGGTGGTGATACCGGCGCGGGCGAAGAGTTCGGCGGTTTTTTCGCTGATGTTGAGCGCGGCGGGCAGGGTGAGGGCGAGGTCGGTCATGGGGTGTGGCCCCAGAAGGGCTGGTATTGCCATTTGTCGTGGTGCCACCGGGCGGTGATGAATTGGGCGAGGATGTGGATGGGCATGATGCGGGGAAGATATGGAGCGGCTGAATATTGTGGCATGTTTGGGAAGGGGCGCGGCTTATGCGGCTTTCCATGAAGCCAGTATGTGCAGGACGATGAGGGCAAGAAAAGCGGCAGCAGGAATGGCACTGCCCGTGATACCCAAGAGCACCACGGCGATGAGCATGGCCGCCTGGGCGGTGAAGAGGTAGAGCAAGGTGCGGGTGAGGTAGTAGAGGATATTGGGCAGGATGGCCTTGATGAAGAGGACACTGGGATGGCAGTAGTAGAGGGTCAGACCTGCAAGAAAGAGTGCGGTGAGCAGCGCCGCGTTATGCGGTATTTGTGTGCTCAGGGGGAAGTACCAGGCAGACGCGTACAGCGGGTAGAAAATGGCCGTGGCAAGGTGTGCAAATAGTTGGGTGATGTCTTCTGCAAGTTGTGATGCGCGATAGTAGTAGGTGGTGGTCAGTGCGGTCACGGGACCCATGACAAGCGCAATGATGTAAGCAACGGATTCGTTGTAGCAGGCGGCGAAGGTCAAGCTGATGAGGACGGCAAGGCAGCCGTTATCGAACAGGGCGCGGCGCAATGCGCTTTCTTCCAGCGGAATGCGCAACAGGTAAATGAGGTAGATGATGGCTACCAGGGTGAGAGTGATGATGCGGAGGGTACGGGTGCCGGGCATTTCCGCCTCTGCACTGAGCCCTAGGCTGTGTAGCCACGGAACCAGAGGGTTGCTGGTATAAAGGGTGATCAGGCAGATTATGGTGGGGATGTAGTAGATTTCTTTGCCGTCGGCTTCGATGGAGATGGCACGCCAGCCAGCGGCAAATGCGCGTTTATATTGCCACAGGGTTTGCGCGATGCGGCCAATCAGCCACAGTGTGCCGAGAGTATAGACGAGATGTTGCGGCATGAATGATGGCAGTAATTGGTTGGCACTGCGGTACATGATGACGCCGATAACAGTATCTGTAGCGAACCAATAGCTCGCCTGGGGAAAGAGGCGACAGTGATCATGTAGGATACGCAAGGGCGGGCAGGCATTGAAGAGGACGCGATCAGGATCGCAGGTAATGGGCCTGTTTGGCCAGGTGAGCCGTGCAAATACGATACAGACACAGAGGCAGACTGGCATCATGATGCTGCGCAAGGCTTCTTGCGGGGCAACAGTTTCTATGTCGGCACTACTGATAAGGAAGATAAGGATGAGGACGGCGGCAAAGAGGACGGGACGGATTCTGTGCCACGTCGAGCGGTAAGTGGGAATGGCGAGAATGCTGGTGGCAAGAGCAGTACGCAGGCGTTGCCAATCACGGCAGGCGGGGTGGATGCGCGTTGCCGCCCAGTCGCGCCACAGTGATGCGTAGCGGCGCAGCGGTGTTTTTTCCAGCCAAGCGGCAAGGTTGGGGTAGGCGTCATCAAGGCTGGCGATGAAGGAGGCATGGTCGCCCTCGGCAATGTATGCGAGCTGCCGCTGCTGCTGCCAGGCGGGGTCGTGGCGGCCAAGCTGGTAATGGGTATCCGCCCACAGGGTGCTTTGCGGCAGGTGTCGCTGCATGAGGTGGGCCTGCAGGGCGGCGGCATAGTCGCCGCGCAGATCAATGTGTTCAAGGCTTGGACGGCAGGCTTGCGCTTGCAGGATGTCAAGTAGCTCGGCATCGTCTGCATCCTGCCAGTCGGCAATTAGCAATTTGAGATAGATGCGCTGTTTGTCAGCGAAGCTGAGGTTGGGCAGGGTGTAGTGTGTTTCCAGCCAGTGGTTCGCGGAGGGGCGGTTGTGCCAATCGTTACGAAGGATGACAAGTTTTGTGAGGTAGTCACGGCGTGCAGGCGGATAGGCAAGAATAGGATCGGCGGCTTGATTTTCGAGCAGAGCTATCAGCGAGTCATCATCCGTTGTTTCTGTCAGGGCGCGGGCAAATTCAGTAATGCGTTCGTCAGGGTAATCTTTATAGACAGGCGGGATAGGCTCAGGCAAAGCCTCAGGGTAGCGGGCTCTTGCCCAGTAGTAACTGTGCGGGCAGGTCAGACTATTGTGCAGAAATTCAGCCATGCGGCTGCGCCATGCGGTATGGATGGCGATGATGTCATGGGCCGCTTCTGCCGCCTGTTGTTGCAGGAGGCGGCAGAGATCGGCATCGGAATTGCTGTTCCACCAGTCCATCTCGCAATCTTCCAAGTAATCGGCAAGCTGCTGTTCGTAACTGTCGTTACGGCCAAGTTGATATTGTCCATGCGCCCAGAAGTAGCTGAGAGGATGATCGCGGTGCGTGTAGAAAAAGGTACTGAGAGCAGCAATATAGTCGATGCGGAAGTCGATGCTGCTGAGTGCCGGTTCGACAGCCTGACTTTGCAAGATGGCAAGCAGTTGCGCGTCGTCCTGCCCCTGCCATGCCTGTTGCAGTTGCTGCAAGAGGACGGTGGCTTCGAAAGGGGTAAAGGTGGGCTGGGCGCTGCCGTCCTGATAGTCATGCGCGGCGGGCTCACTGAGCGGGTAAGGTTGTTCCGGGGCAGCGGGCGGGGTATCGCGGTAGTTGTGCGCGGCGGGTTCAGCGAGCGGGTAGGGCTGGCTGGGATCATGCGGGCTGACGCTGTTATCACGACTGTCCGCGACGCTAGCAGGCGGCTTGCCCGGCATCCAGCCCGTGGGGCGGCGGGGTTCGTCGCGGCGGTTTTCGTAGTGGTGGCGCAGGCGCAGGGCTTCTTCGTAAGCGGCGCGGACGCGGCGGAAGCCTGCCGGATCACGGTCAGGACGGTGTTGGCGGATGAGTGCCGCGTAGGCGGTCTTGATGGCGGCTTCGTCGCCGGTCGGCGCGATGCCGAGGGTTTGCCAGCAATTCATAGCGGGAGCGGGTAGTAAACAGGGGCGTCATCTTATCCCACCCTGCCGCGTATCCCATCCTGCCACCAAACGGCGTGGTTACCGGGGCCACCAAGCGGCGTCATTACTGGGACCGCCAAGCGGCGTAAATACTGGGGTTCGTAGAGACGTTGCCTGCAACGTCTCAAAAGCAAAAGTGCGTAGTTCACCCCGCTTGGCGGCCGCGTTTACCCGAAATGCAAAAAAGCAGGCGATGCCTGCCCGGCGGGCTGAAGCCAGCCCTACGCCCGTCAAGTGGCGTAAAAAACAGCGCCGGGGTGGCGCTGTTGGAATAGGCGGCGGATTTAATCGTCCCGCTTGACGTAACGCACTTTGCCGCTGCGTGCGTCGATTTTTACGTCGTACTCGCGGCCATCGGCGGTACGCACATCCACATCGAAATGGTCGTCGCGGGCTTCGTGATCAAATTCCACGCTGGTGACACGTCCGCCTTTCACGGCCTGCCGGGCAATCTGCGCGGCGCGTTCGTGTGTGATGAACTGCTTGCGGTGCCGGGCGTAGTAGGCGTCATCATCATCGGCGAGAGCAGGGGCAGAGGCGAAGGCGAAAGTAGCGGCGATAATGCTGCCTGCGAAGAGAAGGGGGTTCATATAAGGCTCCTTAATGATTTAAAAGAGTCGTCGGGCGGTGCCGACGCTGCGCATTATGGCGGGCCTGTGTTAGGGGAAAATTAGCGTACGCATACGGCTGTGTGTCGGCTATGTAACGGCATTTGCGCGCAAGGTTTATCATATTTCCTTTCACCCATACGGAACTCACATGGACACTATCGCCATACGCGGCGCGCGCACCCACAATCTGAAAAATATCGACCTCGACCTGCCGCGCGACAAGCTTATCGTCATCACCGGTCTTTCCGGCAGCGGCAAATCCTCGCTCGCCTTTGACACCATCTACGCCGAAGGACAGCGGCGCTACGTCGAATCCCTTTCCGCCTACGCGCGCCAGTTCCTCTCCATCATGGACAAGCCCGATGTGGATCACATCGAAGGCCTCTCGCCTGCCATCTCCATCGAGCAAAAATCCACCTCGCACAACCCGCGCTCCACCGTCGGCACCATCACCGAAATCCACGACTACCTGCGCCTGCTCTTCGCCCGCGTCGGCATTCCGCGCTGCCCGGAACACGGCATCGAGCTGAACGCGCAGACCGTGAGCCAGATGGTGGACAGCATCCTCGCCTTCCCGCCGGAAAGCCGCTGGATGCTGGTTGCGCCTCTGGTGCAGGGCAGGAAGGGCGAACACAGCAAACTGTTGCAGGACATCCGCCAGCAGGGCTTCGTGCGCGCGCGCATTGACGGCGAAACCTACGATCTCGATACCCTGCCCGCCATTGACGGGCGACGCAAGCACGACATCGGCGTCGTCGTTGACCGTTTCGTCAACCGCGACGGCATCGCGCAGCGCCTCGCCGAATCGCTGGAAACCGCGCTCAGTCTCGCTGATGGCATTGTCCAGCTGGTTGCCATGGACGACGGCGGCGCGACGCACACCTTCTCCTCCAAATACGCCTGCCCCGTTTGCGGCTACGCCCTGAGCGAGCTGGAACCGCGCCTCTTCTCCTTCAACAACCCGCATGGCGCCTGCCCCGAATGCGACGGCCTCGGCGTGAACAGCTTCATCGACCCCGCCCGCGTCATCATGCACCCCTACCTCTCCATCGCCGCCGGTGCGGTGCGAGGCTGGGACCGCCGCACCCCCTACTTCTACCCGCAAATGCAGGCACTCGCCGCGCATTACGACTTCGACCTCGAAAACACCGCCTTCGAAGACCTGCCGGAACACATCCAGAACCTCGTCCTCTACGGCAGCGGCGACACCAAAATCCCCATGCCGAGCATCGGCGCGGGCGGTGCGGTGCGCCTGCGCGAAGCCACCTTCGAAGGCATCATTACCACCATGAACCGCCGCTACCGCGAGACCGACAAAGCCAACGTCCGCGACGAAATCAGCCAGTTCCTCAACAACCGCGAATGCCCCGCCTGCCATGGCACCCGCCTCAACCGCGCCGCCCGCCACGTTTACATCGACGACACCACCCTGCCCGACATTAACCGCTGGTCCATCGCCGACGCACAGCGCTGGGCGGATAACCTCAACCTCAGCGGCGCGCGCGGGGCAATCGCCGCCAAAATCCTCAAAGAAATCCGCGACCGCTTGGGCTTCCTCAACAACGTCGGCCTCAACTACCTCACCCTCGCCCGCAGCGCCGAAACCCTCTCCGGCGGTGAAGCACAGCGCATCCGCCTCGCCTCGCAAATCGGCGCGGGACTGGTTGGCGTCATGTACGTCCTCGACGAACCCTCCATCGGCCTGCACCAGCGCGACAACGCCCGCCTGCTCGAAAGCCTCCTGCGCCTGCGTGACCTCGGCAATACCATCATCGTCGTCGAACACGACGAAGACGCCATCCGTGCCGCCGATTACGTCGTGGACATCGGCCCCGGTGCCGGCATCCACGGCGGTGCCATCACCGCGCAGGGCACCCCCGCCGAAATCAGCGCCCACCCCGATTCCCTCACTGGCAAATACCTCTCCGGCCGCGAAACCATCGCCGTGCCCGCCACGCGCACCCCGCGCGACAACAAGCGCCTGCTGCACCTCTACGGCGCCAGCGGTCACAACCTGAAAAACATCAACCTCGAACTGCCGCTCGGCCTCCTCACCTGCGTGACGGGCGTCTCCGGCAGCGGCAAAAGCACCCTTGTCAACGAAACGCTCGCCAAAGCCGCCGCTAAACACCTCAACCGCGCCGGCGACGACCCCGCGCCCTACGAACGCATCACCGGCCTCGACCAGTTCGACAAAATCATCAACATCGACCAGTCGCCCATCGGCCGCACCCCCCGATCCAACCCCGCCACCTACACCGGCATCTTCACCGCCATCCGCGACCTTTTCGCCGGCACCCAGGAAAGCCGCGCGCGTGGCTACACGCCGGGGCGCTTCTCCTTCAACGTCAAAGGCGGCCGATGCGAAGCCTGCCAGGGCGACGGCGTCATCAAAGTCGAAATGCACTTCCTGCCGGACGTGTACGTTGCCTGCGACATCTGCCACGGCGCGCGCTACAACCGCGAAACCCTCGGCATTACCTACAAAGGTAAAACCATCAGCGACGTGCTGGACATGGACATCGAAGAAGCCTGGCACTTCTTCGAAAACATCCCGGCGCTGCAACGCAAACTGCAAACCCTGCTCGACGTGGGCCTCAGCTACATCCGCCTCGGGCAAAACGCCGTGACCCTCTCCGGCGGCGAAGCGCAGCGGGTCAAACTCGCGCGCGAACTCTCCAAACGCGACACCGGCCGCACCCTCTACATCCTCGACGAACCGACCACCGGCCTGCACTTCCACGACGTGCGGCAACTGCTGGACGTGCTGCACCGCCTGCGCGACGGCGGCAACACCATCGTCGTCATCGAACACAACCTCGACGTCATCAAAACCGCCGACTGGATCGTGGATCTGGGTCCGGAAGGCGGCAGCGGCGGCGGGGAAATCATCGCCGTCGGCACACCGGAACAAATCGCAGCCAACCCGAAGAGCTACACCGGCCAATTCCTCAAACCGCTGCTTGCGCGCGAAGACCCATAAAACGCCGCTAAGCGGCGTAAACACTGGGCGCGCGGCAAACGCCCCAATCTCTTCCCCCGCTGCCGGGGGAAGTGCCGCGCAGCGACGAAAGGGGGAGAATAAAAGTTGCCAAGCGGGACAACACAGAACTTGTGCGCGTGCTCAGTCTTGGCGAGCCCAGTAACTACACCGCTTGGTGAACCCAGCAATGACGCCGCTTGGCGGCTGTTCAGATAGCACGACCGCACTACGGCAGAAAGGAACATGTAGAGACGTTGCCTGCAACGTCTCCATCCTAACAATCATCCTGTACCAAATCCCGCCAAGCGGCGTAAACACTGGCTCGCGGCAAACACCCCCAATCCCTTCCCCGTTGGCGTAGGAAAATGTCGCACTGCGGCGGAAGGGGAATAAAAGCCACCAAGCGGCGTAAATACTGCCCCCGCGCCAAATCTGGCGTCATCCTGTCCCACGCCAAAATCCCCACACACTTCACCACCGCTTCACACAGCGCCGACCGCACCGCGCCATACTGGTTTCCCCCTCAATGGAAACCCATCATGACTCATCAACCCCCCTATCCCGGCGGCGTCATTACCCGCTTTACCGGCGTCACCTGCCTCGGCATCCTGCTCGCCGCGCTCGTCCTGCTGCCACTCGCTGGCGGCAATAACCGGCAAACCCTCATCTTCGCCTGCATCGCGACGCTGCTCTACCCCGCCCCTGCCGTCCTCAGCGGCATCTTCCTTGCCCGCCGTCGCGCCTGCCGCGACACGCGCGGCATCCTGCTTGCCGCCGCAAGCGGAGCCTGTGCCTGGCTTTGCGTCCCCCTCGCGTTCGTCCTCCTGACCAGCGGACGCGTCAGCACCGCTGCCATCACCTACCCCGCCGTCCTCCTCGCCGGCATCCACGCCGTCGCCGCCCTGCTCACCCTGCCGCACGAAAATTCACCGACACTTCACGATGCCTTCAAGCAAGGCGGGACTGACGGCGCGACACTACACACTCACCCACACCGGAATCCCCACATGGAAAACACCACACAAAAACTCATCATCATCGCCGTCATCAGCGCCATCCTGCTGATTGCCGTGCAGCTACTCAGCGGCATCATCAACGACCGCCAGCACTACGCGGCTCACGCGCGCGAGAACATCACCCAGGTGGACACCCCGCCCAAGCCCGGCGCGATCCAAACCCTGGATAACCGCCTCGACCTCTACCGCCTCACCGAGCGCAGCAGCAAATACGCCGTCCTCTTCCTGATCATCACCTTCGGTGGCTGCTTCCTCTTCGAGACCCTGCGTGGCCTGCGCATCCACCCCGTGCAATACACCCTCGTCGGCGCAGCGGTCATCATCTTCTACCTGCTCTTGCTCTCGCTCGGCGAGCAAATCGGCTTTACCGCCGCCTACGTCCTTGCGGCGCTTGCCTGCAACGGACTTATCGCGGGCTACCTCAGCGCCGTGCTGGGCAGTGCGAGCCGCGCCCTGACCCTCGGCGGCATCCTCGCGCTCGCCTACGCCGTGCTCTACCTCTTGCTGCAAAGCCAGGAATACACCCTGCTCGCCGGCAGCCTGCTGCTCTTTGCCGCCCTGGCCGCAACGATGTACGGCACCAGGAACTTCGACTGGTACAACCTGAAAGCCAAAAAGGAGGACTAAACCATGCGCCGCCTGCCCACCATCCGGGACGCCCGCCGCTTCGCGACCGCCATTCTTGCCCGCTACCAACTGCCGACCGCACCGCTCACCATCGCTGAAGAAAACGGCTGCTACGGCATCCAAAGCCCCGCCTGCCGCATGATTATCAGCGGCGGCGACGGCAAAATCCTCTACCTGCGCGGACGGCGTTGAACAACAATCCTGGGTTTTATCCCGCTTGGCAGGGTTTGTCCGCAGGACAAAAAAACCGCCAGGCGGGATAAGTGCACGCTTACCCCCTGGTGCCGCACCCACAGAGATGCAGGGGTCTCGCTATAATCCATCTGCCCATTCTGTTGCGAGAGCACCATGCCCACCCGTTTCCTCGATAAACATCGCCGCGCCAAGCGCGCCAGCCGCCGTCTGCACCTCGCCTTCTGGCTGGGGGCGCTCGTCAGCTATCTTTGCTACCTCATCATCATCGTGCCGCTCTTCATCTTCATGGCGGCCCTCTTCATGACGCCAAACGCAACCGGCCCCGACGCTGGTCTCAACAACCTCATGATGCTTGTGCTGTTTGGCGTCGCTGTCATTGCCGTGTTCCTGCCCGTCTTCAAACTGTTAAAGGCCTATAACGGCAGAAAACGCGAGCTGGGGCAGCAAAGCGCGGGCGAACAGGCCGAAGCCCTCGGTGGCAGTCCCGCCCGCCCCGATGATGATCCGCTGGAGAACCGCTACGTTAACCTCGTTGCCGAACTCAGCCTCGCTGCGGGTATCCCTGCCCCCGCAGCCTACGTCCTGCGCGATGATGACAGCATCAACGCCTTCGCCCTCAGCGGCGCGGGCGACAGCCTGGCCCTCGCCGTCAGCCGGGGTGCGCTCGACAACCTCACGCGCGACGAACTGCAAGCCGTCCTCGGCCACGAATTCGGCCACATCGAAAACGGCGACCCCGCGCTCTACAACCGCCTCAGCGCCATGCTTGCCGGTTACTTCGCCACCGGCAGCCGTGAAGAACAAGAACGGCTCTACACCGACCCCGATACCCAGGTTCTCAGCCTGAGCGGTCTCAGCGACAGCCCCGAAAAAGACCAATTCGGTATCAACATCAGCATCCTCTACCTCTATGGCCGCCTCCTGCAAGCCGCCTTTGCCCGCCGGCGCGAAGCCATGGCGGACGCCCGCGCCGTGCAATACACCCGTGACCCCGCCGCCCTCATCGGCGCGCTGCAAAAAGCCTGGGCACTGCAACAACAGGGCATCCACCCGCGCCGTCCACCGCCTGACCGCGCCCACATCTACTTCATTAACTACCGTCGCCCGGGCTGGCGGCGGTTACGCACCCACCCCACCCTGCGCGAACGCATCCGGACCTGGGGCGGCAACATCAGCGATGCCGACCTGCCCGCCATTCTCGCCCGCATCAACGCCTGCCGCAGCAGCCGCGCCGCGACCCCGCTGCGCCCCGTCGCACCGCCACCCGAGCCGAACCCCGCCTACCCGCTTGCCGCCTACGACCGCCTCCTCGCTGCCGAACTGCGTCCTGCGCCTACCGACCCCGCCGCCGCGCTACTCGCCATCTTCGCCTATCACAGCGGCACAGCACTGGCTGATCTTGAACGCGCGGGCCTCCTCCCCAGCGAACGTCTTTTTACCTGCCGCCGCGCCTATGACATCATCGCGCAAAGTGAGCCGCTGCTGCGCCTCGCCCTCACCGCTCACCTCAGCCGCGCTGCGTTCACCTTCGACATCGCCGAAAAGCACCGTCTCGACCCCATCATTCGCCACCTCATTGAGCACGATGGCCAACTCAGCCGCTATGAGCTCGCCGCCTTCATTGCTTGGCGCGCCACCTGCATCACTGGTCGCGGCGTCGATTACCGCGCTCACGAAGCCGACATCGCCTGGCTCTACAACTTCCTCGCCTGCGACGACCCCGACGACCCGAATCCGCAAGCGACCTACGAGGACCTGCTGGAAGTCAGCGCCCTGCCGCTTGGGCAAACGCCCGCCTGGCAGCCGCTCGATACCGGCAGTAGCAAAACCGGCCTGCAACTCTGCCACCACTGCGAGGCGCTGCGCCGCCTCGCCCCTATCTTTCGGCGCTATCTGCTCATCACCCTGAACCTCCATTACCGCAGCAAAGCGGAAATTACCCTGCAACAGGCTTACCTGCGCTTTGCCCTGCAACAGATCCTGACGGGGCCGCCGCCGCCACAAAAGCGCCAACGCGGGATAAATATCGGGTTCTTGCGCAGAATAGGCTTCAGCCCACCATCAAGAACGTGAAAAGAGTCTTGCGGCGGGTTGAGGCCGCCAAGCGGCGTCATTACTGCGCCCGCCAAGCGGGCTAGTTCCTGCTTCCGCGCAGCAAAAACCCGCCTCGCGGCGGGTTTCTCGTGTATCCGGCGAATACTTAGAAGAGGCCGGTGATGTTGCCGTCTTTATCCACGTCGATGTTGTTCGAGGCGGGGGCTTTCGGCAGGCCCGGCATTTTCATGATGCTGCCGGTGATGGCGATGACGAAGCCCGCACCCGCCGCGATTTGCACTTCGCGGATGTGCAGGGTGAAGCCTTGCGGGCAGCCCAGCGCTTTCGGGTCGTCGGAGAGCGAGTACTGGGTTTTTGCCATGCACACGGGCAGGTTGCCGTAGCCGAGTTTTTCCAGATCAGCGAGGGTTTTGCGCGCGTCGTCGCTCAGGGCAATGTCCGCCGCGCCGTAGATTTTCTGCGCGATGGTGCGGATTTTGTCGACGAGCGGCATATCGTCCGGATAAAGCGGGGCGCAATGGCTTTCGCCTTGTTCGCAGGCGTCGATGACGGCGCGGGCGAGGTCTTCGCCGCCTTTGCCACCGTGTGCCCACACTTCGCACAGGGCCACTTTCGCGCCGTGTTCGGCGCAGGTTTTTTCGATGAGGGTGAGTTCGGCATCAGTGTCGCTGACGAAGCGGTTGATGGCGACGACGACCGGCAGGCCGAAGGCGTTTTTGAGGTTGGCGATGTGTTTCAGCAGGTTCGGCAGGCCTTTGCCGAGCGCGTCCACGTTTTCGGCGGTGAGCGCGTCTTTGGCGACGCCGCCGTTGTATTTGAGGGCGCGCACGGTGGCAACGATGACGGCGCAATCGGGTTTGAGGCCGCCTTTGCGGCTTTTGATGTCAATGAATTTTTCCGCGCCGAGGTCGGCACCGAAGCCTGCCTCGGTAACGGTGTAGTCGCCGAGGGCGAGGGCGGTGCGGGTGGCGATAAGGCTGTTGCAGCCGTGAGCAATGTTGGCGAACGGCCCGCCGTGCACCAGCGCCGCCGTACCTTCGATGGTTTGCACGAGGTTGGGTTTGACGGCGTCTTTGAGCAGCGCCGCCATTGCGCCTTGTGCGTGCAGGTCGCGGGCGTACACGGGTTCGCCGCGTTTGTTCCAGGCGACGATCATGTCGCCGAGACGGTTTTTCAGGTCGTCAAGGTCGCGCGCGAGGCAGAAGCAGGCCATGACTTCGCTCGCCACGGTGATGTCGAAGCCGTCCGGGCGCAGGGTGCCGTCCACGCTTTTGCCGAGACCGCTGATGATGTTGCGCAGCTGGCGGTCGTTCATGTCCACTGCGCGGCGCCAGGTGACGCGCTTCGGATCGATTTCCAGGGCGTTGCCGTGGTGGATGTGGTTGTCGATGAGGGCGGCGAGGAGGTTGTTGGCGGCACCGATGGCGTGGAAGTCGCCGGTGAAATGCAGGTTGATGTCTTCCATCGGCAGCACTTGCGCGTAGCCGCCGCCGGCCGCACCACCCTTGATGCCGAAGACGGGGCCGAGCGAGGGTTCGCGCACGGCGATGACGGTTTTTTTGCCGAGACGGTTCAGGGCGTCGGCAAGGCCGATGGTGACCGTGGTTTTGCCTTCGCCCGCCGGTGTCGGGTTGATGGCGGTGACGAGGACAAGTTTGCCCGGCTTGTCGCTCGCGCGCGGGCGGATTTTTGCTTTGTATTTACCGTAGTGTTCGAGTTCGTCGGCGCTGATGCCGATTTTGGCGGCGATGGCGTCAATGGGTTGCATGGTGGCCTGGCGGGCGATGTCGGCGTCGGTCATGGTTAGCTCCGTATTAGATTGAGAATTTCGTGGCAGTTGTGTGGCTTTATGTGTTTGCGGGTGATTATAGGTGAAGCTGTTGCGTATTTCAGTCCGCGCAGATGGTAGGCGGCGTGCAATAGGGTGTTTTCGTGAAAATCCGCTCATTAGCCTGACACATCATGACCTGATATAAAGCCCCGCTTAATACCAGTTAACCCGAGATAACCGGAGCCCCCATGAAAAAGACTCTTCTCGCTGCAACCGTCCTGCTTGCGGCGACGGCATTCGCCGAGAAATATGACCTGCCGCCGTCAGACATCAACGTCATCGGCCAGGTGCAGCAAATCAGCGCCAAGCAGGGCGAAACTTTCTACGACATCGGCCGTGAATACGGCATCGGCTACGACGCGATGGAACACGCCAACCAGGGCGTGGATGGCCTCTACCTGCGTGAAGGCGAACAGGTCCTGCTACCGACCCGCTTCATCCTGCCGGACGCGCCGCGCGAAGGCATCGTCATCAACCTGCCGGAAATGCGTCTCTACTACTACCCGCCGAACAGCAATGTCGTTCACGTCTTCGCCATCGGCATCGGTCGTGAAGGCTGGGGTACCCCGAAAGGCATCCTCAGCATCAAGGAAAAACGCGCCAACCCGACCTGGACCCCGCCCGCTTCTATCCGCGCCGAACACGCGGCGAACGGTGACCCGCTGCCCGCCGTCGTCCCCGCCGGTCCGGATAACCCGCTCGGTCTCTTCGCCATGCGCCTCTCCAACCCGTCCTACCTGCTGCACGGTACCAACAAGCCCGAAGGTGTGGGTATGCGCGTCTCGCACGGCTGTATCCGCCTCTACCCGGAAGGTATCGAAGAACTCTTTGGCATGGTGGGCGTCGGCACCCAGGTCAACATCGTTAACCAGCCGATGAAAGTGGGCTGGTTCGGCGACAGCATGTACCTCGAATTTCACGCACCGCTGGGCGAGGACGCGCGCACCCTTGAGCAGAACATCGCCGAAGCACGCGACACCGTACATAAAAGCGTCGCCTCACGCGGTCTGCGTGTCGAAAACGATCTCATCGATGCAGTGGTGCGCGAAGAAAGCGGTATGCCGGTCGAAGTCGCCTATTACCAATAACCTCACAGCCCTCGATAAAAAAGCGCCGTCAGGCGCTTTTTTTGTGCCCGGCGGCGGCAGTGAACATCGTCTTTCCACGCGCTATACTGCGCAGCGGTTCGACGGTCTCCCGCCCACCCGTACCGACAGCCCTCCGGCAACCTCTGGACTTCGTGCGCAGGCGACCGCGTGCCATACCACCCTTAGTACGGAGATTCATCATGCAAGACTTGCAACAACTGCTTGGCCAAGAAGCCGACACCCTGCTCAACCACCGCTGCACCGCGATTCCCAAAGAAAACCTCTATCTGCCCGGCCCCGATTACATCGACCGCGTCTTCGCGCAGAATGACCGCTCGCCTGCCGTGCTGCGCGCCTATCAGCAAATCGTTGACCACGGCCGCCTCGCTGGTACCGGCTACATTTCCATCCTGCCGGTGGATCAGGGGGTCGAACACTCGGCTGGCGCTTCCTTTGCCGTCAACCCGCAATACTTTGATCCGGAGAACATCGTCAAACTCGCCATCGAAGGTGGATGCAATGCGGTCGCCTCTACCTACGGCGTACTCGCCAGCGTCGCGCGCAAATACGCGCACAAAATCCCGTTCCTGGTCAAACTCAACCACAACGAAACCCTGACCCTGCCGCCGCTGCACGACCAGACCATGTTCGCCACCGTTGAACAGGCCTTCGACCTTGGCGCGGTCGCCGTCGGTGCCACCATCTACTTTGGCGCGCCGGAAAGCCGTCGTCAGATAGAAGAAGTTGCCGCAGCCTTTACCCGTGCGCATGAGCTGGGAATGCTCACCGTGCTCTGGGCCTATCTGCGCAATCCCGCTTACAAGCACGACGGTGTGGATTACCACAGCGCCGCCGACCTCACCGGTCAGGCGAACCACCTCGCCGTGACCATCGGCGCGGACATCGTCAAACAGAAACAGGCGGTGAACAACGACGGCTATCGCAAAATCGGCTTTGGCAACACCGACGACCTGGTGTACAGCAAACTCACCACCGACCACCCCATTGACCTCACCCGCTACCAGCTCGCCAACTGCTATATGGGCAGAATCGGCCTCATCAACTCCGGCGGCGCAGCAGGCGGCGCGAACGACAAGGCGGAATCGGTACGTACCGCCGTCATCAATAAACGCGCGGGCGGCATGGGCCTCATCCTTGGCCGCAAATGCTTCAAAAAACCTTTCGACGAAGGCGTCGCGCTGCTGCATGCGGTGCAGGATGTCTATCTTGATAAAAGCATCACCATCGCTTGAGGGGTGTCGGCAATATCAAAAACGGGGCCGTGCGCCCCGTTTTTTATGGAAGGAAGGTCGCTGTCCAGTAGTGATTCGTGCCGCTCAACGGCTTTGCAGGATGTCGATGCGTTGGATGATGCCGCTCTGCGGCCAGTAGGCGACGCGGATCTTCGTGGCGCGGTTGAGCGGGTGGTAGTGGCGGTTATCAATAGGGAAATCCTGCCGGATGGCGGGTAGAACGAGGCGGAAATCGCCGCTGCTGTCGCGGTCAGGCATTGACTCACGGATGTGGAAATCGCGTGTGCTCAGGTTTCGGCTGCTGCCGACGAGGTCAAGGCAGACGGGCGCGGCCATGATGATGGCAGCGGTGCCTGCGGCAGCGACGCAGAGGCGGGGGTATTGGTAACGCCAGCCCAGGCGGTCATGTCGGCGGGTGCGCCACAGATAGCGTGCGCAGGGAATAAGCAGAAGGGCCAGGAAGAGCGGGCGCAGCAGGGCGGGCCAGCCTTCGTTTGGCAGGAAGATGTCGCAGGCAAAATAGACGGCACCACAAGCGGCGAAAACAGGCGCTTCGCGATAAAGGTCGGCAAAATTGTGCGGCAGGGGCATCAGCGCAGGATCTCGATTTTGTAGATGATGTCGCTCTTCGGCCAGTATTCGACGCGGATTTCATGGGCGCTTTGCAACGGGCGGACGCGTTTCTTTTCCAGCACCAGTTCGGCGTGTTTTTCCGGCAGGACAAGGCGGTAGCGGCTGTCGTAGCAATGTTTGCAGTTGTGCCATTTGATGTGGAAATCTTCGGTGGTAACAGTCACACGCGGGCGGTGCAGGTCGATCAGCGCCGGCACGGCGAGGTAGGCCCCGCCGGCGAGGAAGATGAGGGTGGTGAAGAGCGGGAAGCCTTCGTCGAGGTGATCGAGTCTGCTTCTCCGCCAGATGTGAATGCCAAGCGGGATGGCAAAGACGCCGACGCTGAGGTTTTTCAGCAGGGCGATGCGGCCTTCATCGGGCAGGAAGAAGATGGCGGCGGCGCAAAAGACGACGCAGGCGGTGAGGGCGGGGGCTTCGCGGAAGTTTTCGAGGAGATTTTCGAAGAAGTTCATGGCAGTGTCCGGTGGTGGGATGACGGAGGGCGACAAGGCGGATGATCATTTTAGGCTCATGATGTTGTTTTGAAAAACACGTGGAATTTCATCGGTTAACGATGGCTTTTGGCACAATGCTTGCATCGTCATTCATGTTTTCATTCCCCTTAATCAATGGAGTACAACATGGCGCAAACCTTATTTAAAGCAGCCGGTCTGACCCCGGCAAATGCAGATGCCCTCAAAGACGCCGGCATGGCTATTGCAGGTGTCCGCTGGGTCAATATCAATAATGACAATGTGGTCGTGACCCACGATGATTCTTTCGATGCGGACGCTTTTGTCAGCGCATTGCGTAATGCCGATGGCAGTGTGAGCGTGAGTAAAGGCTGAATCTTTTATCCGTATAAAAAACGCAGCATTTGCTGCGTTTTTTTATGTCCGCTTGCTTTCCGCCGCATCATGAATGGTAAAGAGGGCGGCCAGCAATGCTGTAGCGTAGCTGCCACGCGGCAGGGTGAATGTGAGTGACAGGGTGTGCGCATCCTGCCAGTCGTGGTGCAGGTTTTGTGCGCGGGCGGTGAAGGCGCGCCAGCCGCTGTCAGCATGGCGGCAGAGGTAGTGCACGGCGGCTTGTGTGGCGGCATCAGCGTTATCCAGCCAGGTTTTCGTTGCCGGCGGCAGCGGTTTGTTTTCCTTGCCGGGTAGCCAGCCGCCGAGTGCGATATCGCCGCTATGCAGGCGCTCCAGCAGGGTTTCATCCACACTTTCAATGAGAAAATGGCTGTTGCTGCCGCGCAGGAGGGCGCGGTCGCCTGCTTGTGGTGTGTGCAGGGTGTTGGCCGCCATGCGGGCTTGCAGTTGGGCGTTGAAGCAGTCAGCGCGCAGGACGGACAGCACCAGGGCACGTTCGTCGTGTTTTTTGGGCAGTTCGCCGCGCTCAACCCAGTGTCGGGCTTTTTGCAGATTGTGGTGTCCGAAGCGCTGGTCGCCGAAGAGGTTGGCAAAGCCGTCATGCGCCAGTGCGGCAAGCGCATGGTCGATAGCGGCGCGTTCGCCCTGCACATCGCGCAGGATAAGGGTAAATTCGTTAGCCCGATGTGTGCCGATGCGCAGTTTGCGGTCATTGTGCGCGCGTGTCAGGATGCGCCAGCCTTCTCCGCTATCCGGCAGGTGGGTGCCGTATTTGGCGGGTAGTGACAGCCATTGGCAGGTGACGGCGTGGCGGTCTTTAAGACCGCTGTGGGCAATGTCTTTTTGCGCGCAGCCAAGCAGTCTCACCCATTCGCGTTTGAGATAGGCGGTATTCAGGCCGGTTTTCTCCACATAACACCACAGATGTTCGCCCTGTCCGTTGGGGGCAAAGCCAAGCTGCTCGGCAACATGAAAATCGCTCGGTTGCTGTTTGATGGTGGCGGTGGGTTTGCTCATGGTGTGTTCTCGCAAGGTGGATAAAAAAAGCCGTGAGTCACGGGGAATCACGGCCTGGGTTGGGTATGGCTTGCTTATGCCTGGGTCAGGCGGGCGAAGATAGCGTCAAGCGGCACCATTTCGGCACTTTCGCAGCGGCGGTGTTTGTATTCGACTTCGCCGTTGGCCAGTGTTTTGTCCGAAATGACGATCCGCTCCGGAATACCGATGAGATCCATATCGGCAAACATGACACCGGGACGTTTACCGCGATCATCAAGCACAACATCCACACCGGCTTGTAGCAGTTGTTCGTATAACGTTTCGGCGGCACGCTGTACTTCCGGCGATTTGGCAGCGTTGAGCGGCAGGATGACCACGGTGAAGGGGGCAATGGCCTGCGGCCAGATGATGCCGCGTTCGTCGTGGTTTTGCTCAATGGCAGCGGCAACCACACGGGTAACACCGATGCCGTAGCAGCCCATCAGCGGGGTAGCTGAGCCACCGTCTTCCAGTTGTATTTTCAGCCCCATTGCTTCGGAGTATTTTTTTCCCAACTGGAAGATGTGTCCGACTTCGATGCCGCGCCGGATGGCGAGAGTGCCGCTACCGTCAGGGGCCATATCGCCTTCGACGACGTTGCGCAGGTCGGCAATTTTGGGCAGGGGAACATCGCGTTCCCAGTTGATGTTGAAATAGTGGTAGCCGTCTTCATTGGCACCAGCCGCAAAATCGGCAATCACCGCCGCGTCGTAATCCACGATCATCGGTACGTTTGCCCCGACTGGGCCGAGGGAACCGGCGCCTGCTCCCAGCGCAGCGCGAATTTCGGCTTCTTCGGCCATGCGCAATGGGGCGGCAACTTCCGGCAGGTGTTCTGCCTTGATGGCATTGAGTTCGTGATCGCCACGGATGATAAGGGCAACGACGCCACCTTCCGCCCCGGCGACCATCAGGGTTTTGATGATGCGCTCAATTGGCACGCCATAATCTTCGACCAAGGCGGCAATGGTCTTGCAGTGCGGGGTTTCCCGTTTTTCCATCGCAGCGCTTGGAGCGGGGCGGATTTGGGCGGGGCGCTGTGCCTCGGCTTTTTCGATATTGGCGGCATAGTTGCCGTTGGTGGAAAAGACAATGGCGTCTTCGCCTGTTGCCGCCAAAACGTGGAATTCGTGTGAGCCGGTGCCGCCGATGGAGCCGTTATCCGCCAGTACCGGACGGTAATCCAAGCCAAGACGTTCGAAGATGCGGCAGTAGGCGTCAAACATGGTTTGGTAGGTGTCTTGCAGGCTGGCTTCGTCAAGATGGAAAGAGTAGGCGTCTTTCATCAGGAATTCCCGACCCCGCATCACCCCAAAACGCGGGCGGATTTCATCGCGGAATTTGGTCTGGATTTGATAGACGTTGAGCGGCAGCTGCTTGTAGCTGGACAGATCACGCCGCATCAGGTCGGTAACGACTTCTTCGTGCGTTGGTCCCAGGCAGTATTCGCGCTCATGACGGTCGATAAAACGTTGCAATTCCGGACCATACGCCTGCCAACGCCCGGATTCCTGCCACAATTCGGCAGGCTGGGCGCTCGGCATCAGAATTTCCAGCGAACCGGCGCGATTCATTTCTTCGCGGATGATCTGCTCCACTTTGCGCAGCACTCGTAAACCCAGCGGCAGCCAGGAATATATGCCGAGCGCCGCTTGCCGGATCATGCCGGCACGCAGCATCAGTTGGTGACTGATAACTTCTGCATCAGCCGGCGTTTCTTTTTGCGTGGTGAGCCAGAATTGTGAGAGGCGCATAGTGTTGTGTCTTATCCTCGTTCTTTGCCCTGGACATCACCCGGCATTTCCGGCATTTGTTGCTGCGGTGGTTGGTTTCTGGGTGCTGCAGGTGGCGGCAATGCGCCGGGTGCAGGTCTGCTGCCGGCTGCCGGAGGACGGCTACCGCCAATGGTAGGCACACTAGGTTGTGGGTTACAAAATTGATCAATAATGCCTTGAGCCATTTTGCTCCGCTCACTTATTTCATCTGCCGAAAGCGGAACCAAGTTGCCTTTGCCATCATCCTGAAAAACTTTGGGCTTACTTAATGTATCCAGATCTTTTCGTGCCGTTGCACAACGCTGTTCGCGAGTGATAGTGCCCTCAGGCAAAGGTTGTGAGCCATTAGCATTTTGTGCATTAGGCGTTGCCGGACGTACAGGACGCAGAACCGCAAACGTGTTGTTATCAGGACGTTCGCTGACCAGCATCCCCTGTCCATTAATTTTGATAACGTTTTTTACACCGCGTGGTGCATATTTTGCGTAGTGCGCACGACCGCGTGAGTACCACTTGTAAAAAATCTGCTGCGGCTGGGCATTGGGGTTGCGATAAATCTCCGGAGCGGGCGGATTGCTACCATCGCCTGGTGACGACGTTGCCGCTTGTTGCGCGGAGCTGGCAACAGCGAAAGACACGGCGAAGGCCAATACAGAAGTTCTCAAAAACATAGTGAATTCCTTATCTGAAGGGACGCAAGCATTCTACATTACTGTTCGGCAAGAATCTATCCTGCTATAATCATTTTGCCCATTTTTTCAACAACCGGAGCATCCACATGAAAAATCCCGTCCGTGTCACCATTACCGGCGCCGCCGGCAATATCGGTTATGCACTGGCCTTCCGCATCGCTGCTGGCGATATGCTGGGGCCGGATCAGCCCGTTATTCTGCAACTGCTGGAAATTACGCCGGCGCTGGGTGCATTGCAAGGCGTAGTGATGGAGCTCAATGACTGCGCTTTCCCGCTGCTCGCCGGTGTTGTCGCGACCGATGACGCTAGCGTAGCCTTCAAGGATACCGACTATGCCCTGCTGGTGGGTGCCCGTCCGCGCGGTCCCGGTATGGAACGTAAAGACCTGCTCACTGCCAACGGCGCCATTTTCGGGCCGCAAGGCAAGGCGCTGAACGATCACGCTTCGCGCGACGTCAAAGTGCTGGTGGTCGGTAACCCGGCGAATACCAACGCGCTGATTGCGCAAGCGGCTGCGCCGGATCTCAACCCGCGCAATTTCACGGCAATGACCCGACTTGACCACAACCGCGCCCTGTCGCAACTCGCCGAAAAAACCGGCACCCACACTACCGACGTCGCCAAGATGACCATCTGGGGCAACCACTCTTCCACGCAGTACCCGGATATCAGCCATGCCACCGTTAAAGGCAAGGCAGCAAAAGGCTTGGTGGACGACACCTGGTATAAGGACACCTTCATCCCCGTCGTGCAACAACGTGGCGCCGCCATCATCAAGGCGCGTGGTGCTTCTTCCGCTGCTTCTGCTGCTTCCGCTGCGATTGACCACATGCGCACCTGGGCGCTGGGCACGCAGGGCGATGACTGGGTCAGCATGGCGGTGCCTGCCGACGGTTCCTACGGCATTGCCCCAGGCATCATCTATTCTTATCCCTGCCGCTGCAAAAACGGCGACTACGAAATTGTCCAGGGGCTGGAAATAGATGCCTTCAGCCGTGAAAAAATGGATGCGACCGCCGCCGAACTGCGTGAAGAACGCGCTGCGATCGAACATCTCCTCAAATAACCCTTTCGGCAAAGTTTCCGCAGACTGTGCGGAGAATTGTGAGCCCCGCTTCGGCGGGGCTTTTGTCTATTCGTCTCACGCTTCCCCCATGTTGCGACATTTCATCAGCGGCATCAGCCTCATGTCCACTCTCGGCTGGATTGCGCTGAAAATCCTTTTCCCCGAGGAAGGCATGGCTGCATTCTGCGCCCGCGCATTCGGCGGCATCGCCCTGCTCGGCGGGGCCTGGCTGCTTTATGCGCCGAAACAGCGCCTGATCGCTGCCGCCCTCGCTTTATACGCTGCCGTTTTCCATCTCGCACCTGTCGGGCTTGACCTTATCGGCGGCGCCACGACGCGCACCGTTCACGACTTTATCCTGGAAAGCTGCGATCGTTCCCGCCCGCGTCTTTTCGCCCAGCGCCTGATTTTGCCGGACAGCGGCGACAGTCTGCGTATCAGTCTCGACACCCATCTTGCCCTGAGCAGCGCCACCACCCTCCGCCTCCGTTATTGGCGCAACAGCGGCATCATCCACCGCTTCGAGATTATGCAGACAGACGAAAGCGCCACCTACTGCTCGCTGCACAATGCGTACCGCAATCGGCTACGGCGCTGAATTGCGCCGCTTGTTAGCGCCGCTGCTTTGGTTGATGGCACCGATGTCGAGTACGGACGGTGCCACGCTTAACCGCCCTGCTGCAAGGCGCGGATAGCCTCATTGGCCAGTTGATCCGCCATTTCGTTACCGGGATGGCCGCTGTGTCCCTTTACCCAGCGCCATTCGATTTGATACTGGCTGACCAGAGCGTCCAGCGCCTGCCACAATTCGATATTCTTCACCGGTTTCTTGTCGGCGGTTTTCCAGCCGTTGCGCTTCCAGCCCGCCAGCCATTGGGTAATGCCGTTTTTCAGGTAACTGCTGTCGGTGCTGATGACGATGGGGCAGGCGCGCTTGACGGCGCGTAGCGCTTCGATGGCGGCGGTGAGCTCCATGCGGTTGTTGGTGGTCAGCGCTTCTGCGCCGTTCAGCGTTTTCTGGTGCGGGCCGTAGCAGAGCAACGCACCCCAGCCGCCGATGCCGGGATTACCCTTGCAGGCGCCGTCGGTGTAGATGTGCAGGATGTTGTCGTCGTTCATGGATTTACTCCGCGTGGTGGGAATGCTCGCCCAGCCACGCCAATAATTGCGCTTCGTCGATGATGGCGACGCCGAGCTCCTGTGCTTTCGTCAGTTTGCTGCCCGCTTTGTCGCCTGCCAGCACGTAGTCGGTTTTTTTCGACACGGCGCTGCTCGTTTTGCCGCCCAGAGCGGCGACGTGGGCGGCAGCGGTATCGCGGCTCATCGTCGGCAGGGTGCCGGTGATGACCACGGTTTTACCGGCGAGCGGGCTGTCTGCGTTGACAACAGGCGCTTCCACTGCCGGCCAGTGCACACCGGCGGCCTGCAAGTCGGCGATGACGGCGAGGTTGGCGTCATCCAGGAAGAAGTGGCGGATGTACTGCGCCATCACCGGACCGATGCCGTCAATGGCCTGCAAATCTTCTTCGTCGGCGGCGAGCAGTGCAGGCAGTTCGCGGTAGTGGCGGGCGAGCAGTTCGGCGCTGACGTTGCCGACTTCGCGGATGCCGAGGGCGTAGATGAAGCGGGACAGCGTCGTCTCTTTTGCGGCATTTAGCGCGTCCAGCACGTTCTGCGCCGATTTGCTCGCCATGCGCGGCAGCGCCGACCAGTCGTCCAGCGTCAGGCGGAAAAGGTCAGCGGGGCTTTGCACGCTGCCATTCGCCACGACTTGTTCGATGAGTTTGTCACCAAGCCCCTGGATATCCAGCGCTTTGCGCGAAGCGAAGTGGATCAGCGCCTGCACACGTTGCGCCTGGCAGTGCAGGCCGCCGGAGCAGCGTGCCACCGCTTCGCCTTCGGGGCGGATGACTTCGGAGGCGCAGATTGGGCAGTGCGTCGGCATGGTGAAAGGCTGGCTGTCGGCGGGGCGTTTTTCCAGAACAACTTTGACGATTTCGGGGATGACGTCGCCGGCGCGGCGTACGAAGACGGTATCGCCGACGCGCACGTCCTTGCGCGCCACTTCGTCGGCGTTGTGCAGGGTAGCGTTGGTGACGGTGACGCCGCCGACTTCCACCGCTTGCAGGCGGGCGACGGGGGTAACGGCGCCGGTGCGGCCGACTTGCACGTCGATGGCTTCGACGATGGTGGTTTTTTCCACTGCCGGGAATTTCCACGCCACCGCCCAGCGCGGCGCGCGCGAGACGAATCCGGCGGTCTGCTGTTCGGCGAAACGGTCAGCCTTATAGACAATGCCGTCGATTTCATAAGGCAGGTCGTGGCGGTGCGCAGCCATGTCCACCATATAAGCGGCGGCGGCATCCGCGCCGGTGAGCGCGCGTTGCAGCGGGCAGACGGGCAGGCCCCAGGCGCGGTATTGCGCGAGCAGCTCGGTGTAGGTCGCGGGCAGGATAAAGCCGTCGTGCGCGCCGTAGCCGTAAGCGAAGAAACTGAGCTGGCGCGTGGCGGTGATGGCGGGATCAAGCTGGCGCAGGCTGCCGGCGGCGGCGTTGCGCGGGTTGGCGAAGGTCTTGCCGCCAGCTTGCAGGGCTTGCGCGTTCAGCGCGGTAAAGGCCGCCTTCGGCATATAAATTTCGCCGCGCACTTCGATGACGGCGGGCGGGGTGTCGCTCAAAAGGCGCAAAGGGATGGCGCGGATGGTACGCACATTGGCGGTCACGTCTTCGCCGGTCGCGCCGTCGCCACGGGTCGCCGCACGGGTCAGTACGCCGTTTTCGTAACGCAGGTTGATGGCGAGGCCGTCGAATTTCGGCTCGGCGGAGAGATGCAGCAGCGCGTCGCTGCCAAGGCGCTCTTGCAAGCGACGGTAGAAGGCGGCGAAATCCTCGGCGTTGAAGACGTTATCCAGCGACAGCATCGGCACGGCATGGGTGATGGGGGCAAAAGCGCCATCTGCCTTGCCGCCGACGCGGCGGGTGGGCGAATCATCGGGCACCGGCGCGCCGCTGGCTGCTTCCAGTGCACGCAGTTCCTGCATCAGCGCGTCATATTCGGCATCGGCGATGGTCGGGTTATCGAGGACGTAGTAAGCGTGGTCGTGGGCGCGGATCGTATTGCGCAGTTCTTCAATCGGGTCGGTCATGCAAAGTTCCTTTACTGAGAGGGTTCACCAGTCGCGCACGCGGTCAATGGCCGCTTGTACCGCTTCCAGATCAGCCTCTGCGCCGTGTTTCCCAGCGGCGAGATGGGCAATCTGCCAATAGGCGGCGCAGATCAACTCGCGTTCTTCCGTTTCGATCCAGGCGAACGGATTAAAAGCAGCGGCGTAGTCGGCAGCAAGGCGCTCCAGCCCGGCTTGCAGGGCGACGGCGGGCAAAGCCAATGCCTGCTTGAGCGTGTCCTGATAAATCTTGACGGCTTTTTTCGCCTCTTTCAGCGGAATATGTTCCGCTTCGGTAAAGGCAAATAACGGATTGTCCGCATAGGCGGCATACCATTCCGGTTTGCGCAACTTGGTCATTTCATAGGTAATGCGCTGCGGTCGTTGCTTGGCAAGCGCCTGCAATTGCTTTTTCACGGCACTGCCGATGCCATGCGGCACCCCCGCCATCCAGACAAAATTCAAATCCGGCAACAGCGACAAATCGGGAATCACCTCGGCTTCTATCCGCACATCGAAAAAAGAAATCGCGCGCAATCGGCTTAATTGCGTCACTTTCTCGAAATGCAGAATCGTGACATTGCGCATGATCAATACTCGCGTCTGCGGCTGCGCGGCAACAAAGGCAGCCATGTCAAACACCCTATCGTGCTGCCAGGCGCTGCTATCGACGGGACGGTCATAAGGCGCCACACGGTTTTCCTGAGGAATAAAGGCGGGGGCATTCATATTGCCGCCATAAATCACCGGCTCGGTATCGGCAAAGAGCGGCAAATGGCCGATGCGGATATGATCCTGCGGAATATAGCCGTGTAAAGCTTCAATCGCATGAAAGGCGGTTTGATGATGCTGTCCGCCGACATACATCATGTGCTTTTGCGGCAGCGTCAAATGATGAATATCGATATCCTCCGGGCGGGCATAAAAACCGATAAAAGGCAGGATATGCGTCGTGGCCAGTTGATTGGCCTTCGTTTCCTGATAGCGGATGAATTGATAGGCGGTATAACAATCACCGAGAGGGGAATAAGCGGCAAAAATATCGCCGGGAACAGGTGCGGTCATCGGAGTTTCCTTGCGGATGGGGGCGGCATGGTAGCACGCAGGGCAAGCCGCGCGGCAGGCGGAACCGCTATAATCCCGCCCCCCGTTTTTTTACCTGATGACCATGCCTCACACCCTGCCTCCGTCCGATAACGCGCTCTACCGCAACGTTTCCTACCTGCTGATGACCCTCGCCCTGTGGGCGGTGCTGCAATACCACCTGCTGCCGCTCCTGCTCGCCATCATCCTCACCTTCGTCTTCATCACCCGCACCAACGGCCTCATCCTCTGGCTCTGCCGCCGCTTGCTGCCGCGTCACACCGTACTGCAACGCTTCGCCAGCATGCGCCACATCAACCTTTTCTCCTCCACCATGACCATCGGCCTGGTGCTGCTCGGCATTTTCCTGTTCGCGTTGAGCGCCTTTCAGCTGCTGAGCGGTGAACGCATCGGGGTGATGCTCGGCAAGCTGGCGGCGATTCTCGAAGACACCAAAAACAGCAAAGACCTGCCCGCCTTTATCCTGAACCTCCTCCCCGACAATCTCGATGAAGTCAAAAGCACACTCTCCGGCCTCATCCGCGAATACAGCGACACCCTGACCCGCATCAGCCGCAACAGCCTCACCATCTTCGTGCACATCCTCATCGGCATCCTTATCGGTACCATGCTCAGTTTCCACCGCTTGCACAAACAGCATGATCGCAGCGTCATTCCCGTGTTCAAGGCCGAACTGCTGCGCCGCGTCATCACCTTCCAGAGCAGCTTCGAGCGCGTCTTCATCGCGCAGGTCAAAATCTCGCTGATTGATACCGCCCTCACCGGCATCTACCTCTACGCGGTGCTGCCGATCTTCGGCGTTGAATTGCCCTTCCGCCTCACCGTGCTGGCGATTGCCTTTATCGTCGGCCTAATTCCGGTCGTGGGCAACCTCATCTCCAACGCCGTCATCATCATCCTGAGTCTCGGCGTCTCGCTCTATGTGGCGCTGGCCTCGCTTACCTTCCTTGTCGTCATCCACAAGCTGGAATACTTCCTCAACGCCAAAATCATCGGCGCGGAAATCGAATCCACCGCCTGGGAACTGCTCCTGGTGATGGTTGTCTTCGAGCGCATTTTCGGCATCGGCGGCATCATCATCGCCCCCGTGTATTACGCCTATGTGAAGAACGAGCTGAAACGGCAGGGGCTGCTCTGAATGCCTGCTCTGTGCTGCATAAAAAAACCTCCCCTGTGGGGAGGTTTTTTTATGCCAAGCGGGATAGGCGAGGGGGTGGTTTTTGAGACATTGCAGGCAACGTCTCTACGTTTTCCTTTCTACCGTGTTGTGCTGCCTGAGCAGCCGCCAAGCGGCATCGTTATGCACCGCGCGGCGGGAAATCCAGCTCGCCATAGTCGTGGGCAGCGGTGTGGCGCAGGGCAGCGACAACCCAGTCGCCCGCCTGTTGCACGGCGTCTTGGAGCGGTTTACCGGTAAGGAGGGCAGCGGTGAGCGCAGCGTGGAAAGCGTCGCCGGTGCCTTTGACGTCGCTGGCAATGCGCGGGTGGCGGGTAGTCGCGACGTCATCGCGGGTGACGATGAGGTTGGCGATGTGGTCGCTATCGCCGCCGGGGCTGCTGGTAACGACGACGGTATGCAGCCGTACACCGAGCAGGCTGCGCGCAGCGGCGACGGTTTCCGCCTCATGCTGCGGGGCGGTGCCGCTCAAGTAGCCGAGTTCGTAGTGGTTCGGGGTGATGAGGTCGGCGCAGGCGGCGAGGCGTTCGCGGTAGCAGGCAGCGAGTTCGGGGCGGACGTAGAGGCCGCAGTTATCGTCGCCCAAAACGGGGTCGATGCCGATGTGGATGGTGGGGGCGCGCGCTTTCAGGGCGTCGAGCCAGTCGGCAAGCAGTATCGCCTGTTCGGTGCTGCCGAGGTAGCCGAGGATGACGGCGTGGGTGCTTGCCAGCGCGCGGCGGCGGTCGAGGTCGGCGAGATAACCCGCGAACCAGTCGGCGGGAATGGCGCCGCCGTGGATGGTGTCGTAGTGCGGGGTGTTTGAGAAAAGGACGGTCGGCACGGCGGCGGCACGCAGGCCGTGCGCGGCGAGTGTCGGCAGGGCAGCGTTGTTGCCGACAGTGCCATAGACGACTTGCGACTGGATGCTGATGACATCAAGCGGTAGCGGGTTGCGGGCGGCGTAGTCGAGGGACATGGTAATTTCCTTTATGTGCGGGGTTCGTTCGAGACGGGAAAAGGGCGGCTGACGAGATAACGATGGCGATTACGAAGGCATCAGTGAGCAGGCGGGAAGCGGGGTTTTGTCCCGCTTAGCGCCCCGCTTGCGGAAGAAGAAATTTCCGGAGATTGACGAGTGCCGGTGGCTCAATGTCCTTCCGGCGCGAGTCCCGGCCAGTATTCGCTATCCGGGGTGCGGCGCGCACCGAAGATGGCCTGGCCGACGCGCACGGTGGTCGCGCCTTCGGCGATGGCCAGTTCAAAGTCGCCGGACATGCCCATGGAGAGTTCGGCGACGGCGGGATTTTGTTGTTGCAGGCCATCGCGCAGTTCGCGCAGGCGGATGAAGCAGCGGCGCACCGCGTCTTTGTCGTCGGAAAAGAGGGCGAGGGTCATGAGGCCGCGCAGGCGCAGGCTGCTGTACTGCGGCAAGGCACGAATGAAGGCAGCGGCGGCGTCAGGCGCGATGCCGTATTTTTGCGGCTCGTCCGAGGTGTTGACCTGCACGAAGACATCCAGACTGCGCCCTTCCTGTTGCAGGCGGCGGTCAAGGCTTTCGGCGATATCCAGGCTGTCCAGCGCCTGAAATTCAGCGGCGAAGCGGGCGACGTATTTGACCTTGTTGCTTTGCAGGTGGCCGATGACGGCCCAGTTGAGGCCATCCAGATCCGCCAGCGCCTGCCATTTGTCGTAGGCTTCCTGCACTTTGTTTTCGCCGAGCAGGCGGATGCCCGCTTCATAGGCGTAGTGCAGGCGTTCGGCGGGCACGGTTTTGCTGACGGGCAACAGGCGCACGCTGGCCGGATCGCGTCCGCAGGCGGCACAGGCGGCGGCGATGCGGGCGTTGATATGGGCGAGGTTGGCGGTGATTTCGGCGGCGGTAGTCGCTTGCGGGTAGAGCGGAGCGGGCATGGTCAGGCCTTTTTCACAAATTCGGATTTGAGCATCATGCCGCCGAAGCCGTCGATTTTGCAGTCGATGTTGTGGTCAGCGCCGGGGATGAGGCGGATATTTTTCACTTTGGTGCCCTGCTTGATGCTCTGGCTGCTGCCTTTCGGTTTCAGTGCCTTGATGAGGACGACGGTGTCGCCGTCGGCAAGCGGCGTACCGTTAGCGTCCAGCACCTGATCGTCGTCATGAGTAGCGACGGTCTCGCCGTCCTGCCATTCAAAGGCGCATTCGGGGCAGATGTTGCTGGTGCCGTCGTGGTAGGCATAGTCGCAGCCGCACTGCGGGCAGATGAGTTCGCTCATGGGAATTTCCTTTTGTGGATGAATGGGCAATTTTAGCCCCCTTTGCCCGCATTGTGCGGCATTGGACTCATGACAAGGCGGCGTTATAATAAGTCGTGTTTATTTTTGTGCATTTTTGGAGGAATCATGCAAAGTCTGGGTGAATTCATCGTGATGCGGCAGGCGGAATACCCGCAGGCGAGCGGTGAACTGAGCGGTATCTTGTCCGCCTTGCGCCTTGCCGCCAAGGTGCTGCACCGCGATATCAACCGCGCCGGTCTCGTCAATGACATCCTCGGAGAAGCGGGCTCAGAAAACGTGCAGGGCGAAGCGCAGAAGAAACTTGATATTTTCGCCCACCAGAAAATCAAGGCCGCCTTCATGGCGCGCGATAACGTCGCCGGCTTCGCCTCGGAAGAGGAAGAAGACTTCGTCGCCTTCCCCAGCGAGAAAAACAAGAACGCCAAATACGTCGTCCTCACCGACCCGCTTGACGGCTCGTCCAATATCGACGTCAACGTCGCCGTCGGCACCATCTTTTCCATCTACCGCCGCGTGACGCCCGTCGGCACCCCGGTCACGCTCGAAGACTTCCTGCAACCGGGCAACAAACAGGTTGCCGCCGGTTACATCGTCTATGGCTCCTCAACCATGTTGGTGTACACCACCGGCAACGGCGTCAACGGCTTCACCTACGATCCCTCACTCGGCATCTTCTGCCTCTCGCACGAAAACATCCGCATTCCCGAAGACGGCAGCATGTATTCCATCAACGAAGGGCAGTACCTCAAATTCCCGCTCGGCGTGAAAAAATACATCAAATACTGCCAGGAACTCGATAGCGCTACCAAACGCCCCTATACCTCGCGCTACATAGGCTCGCTCGTCGCCGACTTCCACCGCAACATGCTCAAAGGCGGCATCTATATGTATCCATCCGGCAGCAGCTACCCCAACGGTAAACTGCGCCTGAACTACGAAGCGAACCCGATAGCGTTCCTCGCCGAACAGGCGGGCGGCAGTGCCACCGATGGCTACCGCCGTATCCTCGATATCCAGCCGACCGCCCTGCACCAGCGCGTGCCGCTTTACGTCGGCTCAAAAAACATGGTCGGCAAAGTCATGGAGATGATCCGCGACAACCCCGATCAATGATGCCAGGCCGGCAATCCACCTGAGCATATCAGCGCGCCTTGACCGTATCGCCAGTACGGTCTGCGGCGCGTCGCCTTCTCGGATGCCTTTCTGAGACGGGCATACCCATGGCCGCTTGGCGGCAAAGGAACAACTATGTACGACATAGAAGTCGAAAGCGGAAACACTGCCCGCCTCTACCCGGCGGGAGAACCGCAAGGTTACGCGCGTGTGCGCGTGCCAGAAACCTGGGTGTATGCCGCACCCGACACCGCGAGCGCACGCCTTAGCCAGTACACCTACGGCGAACCGCTGCGAATCTACGCGCAAGACGGCGACTATATCCACGCCCAATCCCTGCGCGACCATTACAGCGGCTGGGTGGCGCTAGATGCCATCGAAACCGTCCCTGATAAACCCACTTACACCTACACCACGATTGCCATCACCCCCATCACTGCCGAACCTGACCTGAAAAGCCCCTACCGCACCGCCCTGCCGCAAGATTCCTGCCTCACCATCATCGACAAAGCGGGTGATTACCTGCAACTCGCAGACGGTAACTGGCTACACCGCCGCCATGTCGCCGCTGCCGACAAAATTGCCGACCCCATCGCCGCCGCGCGCAGCCAACTGGGGCGCAGCTACCTGTGGGGCGGACGCGGCGTCGCCGGGCTTGACTGCTCGGCATTGAGCCAGTGGGCCTATCGCCGCGCCGGACGCAACATCCCGCGCGACAGCGATCTGCAAGAAATGCTTCTTAAGAAACGGCACCAGCGCGTCGAACTGTGCGAACTGATGCGGGGCGACCTCATCTACCTGCCGGGTCACGTCATGCTGGCCAACGACGCCTACACCGTCATCCACGCCAGCGGCTACCACATGCAGGTCGTCGTCGAAAACCTGGCGGATGCCATCGCCCGCTACAAAAAACAGATGGGTGCCAAATACCGCTTGCGCGCCTACCGCTGGGATGAAGAAGAGCCGTTTGAGCACGTTTTCGATTGAACTGGACTCGCCGCCAAGCGGAATAACACGCGGCTGGCAGTAAAAACATAAAAACTTCCTCGCACACAGCCCCGCTCGCGGGGCATTTTTGCGAGAAACCAAGAGATTCTCCGTCGGCGGTAGAGTAGGGCAGCAAGGCTGCCACCGTGTTGGCTGACTTGCTGCATTATCCGTACCGTCTTTGCCGCACTGCCTCGCCTTCCTCTCTTTGCAACCGGCATAAAAAAACTCACGACGGCAGTGCCGTCGTGAGTTCGTTCTCTATACCGCGTATCAGGCTTTGGCTTTAACCAGCATGCGGCCGGACATTTCCATGTGCAGGGCGTGGCAGAACCATTGGCAGTAGTACCAGTGGACGCCGGGGCGGTCTGCTTTGAAGGTCACGGATGCGGTTGCCTGCGGGCTGATTTCCATTGCAATGCCGTAGTCGCCCAGGGTGAAGCCGTGGGTGAGGTCTTCGATGAGCTCTTTGTTGGTGACGTAAACGGTGACTTCGTCGCCTTCGTTGACTTCGAATTTGGAGAGACCGTAGGCGGGCGCCGTCGCGGTCATATAGACGCGGACTTTGTCGCCGTCGCGGATGACGGTGTTGGCGGTGTCGAGATCGACGCCGTCTTTTTTCGCCTGTTCGCGCGCTTCTTTCCAGAAGTCGTCGTCACGGTTCCACACACTGAGCGGGTTCACTTTGTTGCGGGCAACGATGATCATATCGTGCGGTTCGGCGAAGCTCGGACCATCGTGGACGAGGCGCATGTGGTCGCCGGAGATGCTGATGAGCTGGTCGTTTTCCGGTTTGAGCGGACCGACGTTCAGGAAGCGGTCTTTGGAGAATTTGTTGAGCGAGACCAGCCATTGGCCGTCAGCTTCTTTGGTTTCGCCCATCGAGCTGTGGTTGTGGCCCGGCTGGTAGTGCACGTCGATTTTTTCGATAACCGGTTCAACTTTTTCGCCCAGGTAGGCCTGACGCGCTTTTTCGATGTTCCATTTGACCATCTGGCTGTCGATGAAGAGCGTGGTGTAGGCGTTGCCTTTGCCGTCAAATGCGGTGTGCAGCGGCCCCAAGCCGAGTTCGGGCTGGGCGACGATGAGGTCTTTGGCTTCGATCTTGTCGTCAAAGAAGTCGTCGAGTTTGCGCACGTCGAGGACAGAAACGGTCGGCGAGAGTTTGCCGTTCAGGACGATGTGGATGCCGTCCGGTGCAGCGTTACAGCCGTGCGGTGAGTTCGGTACCGGGATGTAGCGGGTGTATTTGGAGCCGTGGGTGCCGTCGAGAACAGGGACACCGTTAATTTCTTTGAAGTCGCCGTTTTTCACGCCTTCTTCGATGCGCTTGATGTTGAAGACGACAACCCAGTCGGTTTCGCTGGAGGACATTTCGCCGACGTCCAGACCTTTTTCGGAGTTATAGCAGGTGGAGAAGGCATATTTGCCCTGGTAGTCGGCATCGAGGTTGTCGAGGTTGCCGTCCACGCGCACTTGCCATTTGACATCCATGGTATCGCCGTCAATAGCGGTGAAGGCGGTCCAGTAGTCTTTTTTCGGGTCTTCGGTGTCGAGGACGGTTTTACCGTCGTTCGGCCACGGGATGATGTGCTCGCCGTTGGCAAAGACGTAGCCGGTTTTCGGGTAGCGCTGCGGGCGCATGCCGTGAATGGCGGAGACGTTCGGGATTTCGACTATCGCGTCGCATTTCATTACGTCGCAGCGGATACGGGCAACGCGGGTGTTCGCCTTGTCGTTGACGAAGACGTAACGACCATCGTAGGTGCCGTCGGTGAAGGACATGTGCGGGTGGTGCAGGTCGCCGTTCATGTAGATGCCGCCCTTGTCTTCAAGGTATTTTTTGGTTTCCGGCAGCATTTTTTCGCGCATGATGCGGCGGCTTTCGTTGGTACGGCCCCAACCGGTGGCGCCGCAGTAGTTGAAGACGGGGATACGCATCAGCTCACGCATGGACGGCATACCGAGGATGCGCAGTTCGCCGGACTGACCGCCGGAGTTGAAAACGTAGTATTGGTCAAGGTCGCCCGGGGCAACGTGATCACTGGGTTCGGAGGCCGCTTCGGCGCTCGCGGTTTGTGATGAGGCCAAGAGGCCGGCGCCACCGGCAACGGCTGCGCCACCAGCGGCGGCGACACCGCCGAGGAAGCCGCGTCGTTTGATGCCGGCTTTTTGTTCGTCTGACATGGTGTTCTCCTGTTGTTTGTGTTTAACGGGTTTATGCCTTTTCAGGTGTCACTTTAGTGGCACCGGCGCGGGCGGCGCGGATTTCTTCGTTGCGCTCTTCGCGTGCTTTCTGTTTTTTCGCCTTTTCGATGGCAATCAGCAGGTGCATGCAGCGCGACTTGTCATGATACAGCACCTGACAGTTCAGGCATTGGATACATTCGTTTTCGTTGATGTTGCCTTCGGGGAAGATGGCTTCCACCGGGCAATCCTGCGCGCATTTTTGGCAGGGGTTGCCGCATTCGGGATAGCGCTTCAGCCAGTTGAAAAGACGCAATTTGGCGGGGATGGCCAGCGCCGCGCCCATCGGGCAGAGGTAGCGGCAGTAGAAACGCTCGATGAAGAGGCCGATGAGCAGCAAAATCAGGGCGAAGGCGACATACGGCCAGGCGCGCCCGAATTTGAGGATGATGGCGGTCTTGAACGGCTCTACTTCCGCCAGATGTTCGGCAAGCCCCATGTCGTAGAGCGAGAAGCCGAAGAGCAGCAGGAAGATGATGTATTTGATGGCCGTCATCCGTTCGTGCACTTTGAAGGGGAATTTGAACTGCGGCACATGCAGTTTTTTCGCGATGTAGTTCGTGAGTTCCTGCAAGGCACCGAAGGGGCAGAGCCAGCCGCAGAAGAAGCCGCGATTCCACATCAGCGAGCCGAAGGCCGTCGCGCACCAAAGGATGAAGATGACGGGATCCATCAGGAAGACGTTCCAGTCGAAGCCTTTGATGAGCGAGTTGGTGAAGGCGAGGACGTTCACCACCGATAACTGCCCGTTCACCGACAGTTGCGCGCCGAGGTAGCCGCCCAGCCAGAACAGGGTGAAGACAAGGTAGCAGTTGCGGAAGGCCTTGTAAGCGCGCGGGTATTGGGTAATCCAGTCCTGGAACATGAAAACGCAGACCAGCACGAAGATGGCGATGCCCAGCACGACAATCTGGACGGTCTTGTCACGCCACGCCTGTTGCGCGATTTTCGCCTGCACGCTCAATTCACCGTCATCATGGACGGCAGCCACACCACCTGCCGCATCTGCCGGAGCGGCGGTTTGCGCGGCTGTGGGCGGCGGCTCAACGTAATCCGGGTTGGGGATTTGCTTGGTGTAGGCGGCAGGCAGGTTGTAATCCATATCAAAGGTGATGAAAGCCTTGTCGCGCGGGCCGGTGGCGCGTTGTACCAGGAGTTCCAATTGCCACGGCCGGGCGGCATCTAGCGTTTGCTCGGCCGGCACGGTAAAGAGCGCGATTTCCGGGAAATGCGGCGCACCGGTGGCCATGATGTCGCCGATGCGGCGGTGGTTGCGGTCGCGGAAGTGGAAACCGTTGCCGTCCTGCTTCAATTTCAGGCGGTCGAAAATCCCGCCGCGCACATAGCCTGAACCCTTGAACGAATACAGACCCTTACCGGCGACTAAAATCGCCTGCTGCCCGGGCTGCAACTGTTTCGTCATCTGTTCATAAACGGCGTCGCCGAGCAGGCTGCGGCCAATAGACGGTACCGATACCGGTGCATAAAACATCTCGATGAATTCGTCTTCCGGATTGCTGCTTTCCGCGCGCTCCGCTGCCTCAGGGTGCTTCGCCTTGATGAAACCCTCGTTGACTTCGCCGACGTGCAGCTGGAACGAACGCACCGCGCCACTGCCAGTCAGCTCCTGCCAGCTGCTTTTCTCCTGCTTGTCCATATCGACGACAGTCAATTCCTTCGGCTGCGCGGGCGCGGCTTCCTCTGCGCCGCCACCCTGCATCGCCTTCGCAGCGGCAATCGCCGAGCGGGCAATCGTCTCGTTGATGACCATCACCGTTACCGTCGCGCCGCTGATGACATCGGGCGCGTCCTGATTCATGCCGTCGCGCGGATAATTACGCCCGGTATAGGCGTCGATATAAGCGTTGACCTTCTCGATCGGAATGCCGATCAGCACAATCGGCTCCGAGTGCTTGACCAGCTTCGCCTTCGTGATGGTGAAATCCTTGTCCACGCCGATCATGATGTGAATCGGCTTGCCGGAATAACCACCGGACGGCACATAATCCGAGTTGAGGAAGACATAGCCGATCGTTTCCTCACCTTTCAACACCGGCACCAGCGGCGGCTGTTCCTGAATCGCACCGTAGCCGGTTGCATCCGGAAAGAACTCCGTCGCCGGTACCTTGCTGGTGAATTCCTGCAACGAGCCGTCGCTGTGGAAAAGCGCTGCGCGCAGCTCCTTCGCCGTCGGCATTGGTGCTGCTAACGCGGTTTCTGCAAAAAATAAAGCGGCAATGGTCAACATGACCATTACCGCAAAACGCCGTACTAACGAGTCGGCGAAAGCTAACTGTCTCATGATTTGCCCCACGATGATTATTGCTTTTGTTGTCTGCGCATCATAGCAAAAAAAAGACCACAGGAGATTTGATGCATATCAACAGGAAAACCACAAGAAAACACAGAGATGGACGTTGGGTAGGAACGTCATGCGCTGCTTTCTGTCCGTGCGACACATTTCTTCCGCATAGCGCGTCTGTGCGGGGCCTGTTCAGGCGGCGCAACGCCATTCTCTAGAGGTTTAACGATAAAAGGGCGATAGCGGCAGAACCCTGTGTTTATCCCGCTTGACGGGTTAGAACAGCGATCGGTGGCATGCCGGGCGGCGGTGCCGGTTTTCCTGCGGCAGCGGCTATAATCCGGCAAATCGGTTTTCCTATACCACCCTGAAAAAAGGAGATTTGCATGTCCAGATTCCAGCAAGACGCGGCCCTGTTGCTTGATGCCATCGGCGGCAAGGACAACATCAATGCCATCACCCACTGCGTTACCCGCCTGCGCTTCGTCCTCAAAGATCCAAAGCGGGCGGACGTGTCGCGCATTGAGGCTATCACCAGCGTCAAGGGCACCTTCACCCAGTCGGGGCAGTTCCAGGTCATCATCGGCAACGAAGTCAGCGAGTTCTATAAAGTCTTCACCGCGCTGGCCGGCATCGAAGGCGTATCCAAAGATGCGGTAAAAGCTGCGGCCAGCAGCCAGCAGAACCTGTTGCAGCGCATCATGAGCGCCCTCGGCGAAATCTTCGCGCCGATCATCCCCGCGCTCATCTGCGGCGGTCTCATCCTCGGCTTCCGCAACCTCATCGGCGAAATCAAAATGTTCGACGGGCAGACGCTGGCGCAGACCTCCGTCTTCTGGGCGGGGATGTACCAGTTCCTTTGGCTCATCGGCGAAGCCGTCTTCCATATGCTGCCCATCGGCATCGTCTGGTCGATTACCCGCAAAATGGGCACCACCCCCATCCTCGGCATCGTCCTTGGCGCGACGCTCGTCTCGCCGCAACTGCTGAACGCCTTTGCCGTTGCGGGTACCGCCCCGGCGGACATCCCGCATTGGGATTTCGGCTTCGCCCGCGTCAACATGATCGGCTATCAGGGGCAGGTCATCGCCGCCATCATGGCGGGCTTCGTGCTGGTCTATCTCGAACGCCTCTTCCGCCGCATCACCCCGGCCGTCATCTCCATGATCGTCGTGCCCTTCTGCTCGCTGGTGCCGGCGGTCATCATCGCTCACGTCCTCGTCGGCCCGATCGGCTGGAAAATCGGTTCCGGCATCGCCGATGTCGTCTATAACGGCCTGACCTCCGACTGGAACGTCCTCTTCGCCGCTGTTTTCGGTTTCCTCTACGCGCCCGTGGTCATGACCGGCCTGCACCACATGACCAACGCTATCGACATGACGCTCACCACCAAATTCGGCGGCACCATCCTCTGGCCGATGATTGCCCTCTCCAACATCGCGCAAGGTTCCAGCGTGCTCGCCATGAGCGTCTTGCAGCGCCACAACGCGCGCGCCGCGCAGGTGAACGTACCCGCCTGCGTCTCCGCCTACCTCGGCGTTACCGAACCGGCGCTGTTCGGCGTCAACCTCAAATACGGCTTCCCGCTTATCTGCGGCATGATCGGTTCGGCCACTGCTGC
The DNA here is from genome assembly GCF_916618745.1 of Cardiobacterium sp. Marseille-Q4385. Taxonomy (GTDB): domain Bacteria; phylum Pseudomonadota; class Gammaproteobacteria; order Cardiobacteriales; family Cardiobacteriaceae; genus Cardiobacterium. The sequence goes on along the minus strand of NZ_OU745373.1, from coordinate 963,765 downwards.
CGTCATCTCCGTCGGCGGTGGCGTACAGGCGCTCAGTATCGGCGTCGGCGGCATCCCCGGCATCCTCTCCATCAACCCGCAATTTTGGCAAACCTTTGCCCTCGCCATGGCTGCCGCTATCGTCGTGCCCTTCATCCTCACCTGTCTCATCGGCCAACGCCGCCTCAGCGCCGCTGAAAAAGGCCACACGCCCGCCCCTGCGCCCGCAGAGCTCATCAGCAGCGAAACCTTCATTGCGCCGATGACCGGCCGCCTCATCGCCCTCGAAGACGTTGCCGACCAGGGCTTTGCCAGCAAAAGTATGGGCGACGGCATCGCCATCGAACCGAGCGACGGCACCGTCATCGCGCCATACAGCGGCACCGTCGCCGTTGCCTTCCCGACCGGTCACGCCTACGGCCTCGCCTGCGACAACGGCCGGGAGGTTCTCATCCACATCGGTATGGATACCGTTGAACTCGGCGGCAAAGGCTTCACCGCCCGCGTCAAACAGGGCGACCGCGTGCGCCAGGGCGACGTGCTGGCCGAAGTCGATCTCGCTTACATCAAGGCGCAGGGCAAACCGCTGGTTTCCCCCATCGTCTTCACCGACGGCGAAGCCATTACCGTGCGGCAGAAAAACGTGGACATCACACGCGGCGAGGGCGGCATTATTGACCTCTAGAGATAGAAAACCCCTTGCCCATAAGAGTAAGGAGAACAAACTACAAACAGGACAACCCCATGAACTTCAAAGACAAAGTCGTTTACCAAATCTATCCCAAATCCTACTGCGACACGAACGGCGACGGCATCGGCGACCTGCCCGGCATCATCAGCAAACTCGACTACCTGCACGCTCTCGGCGTGGACTACCTCTGGCTCAATCCCATCTACCCTTCGCCGCAGCGCGATAACGGCTACGACGTCGCCGATTACTGCGCCATTGACCCCGCCTACGGCAGCATGGCCGATTTCGAGCGTCTCTGCGAGGAGGCCGGAAAACGCGGCATCCACATCATGCTCGATATGGTCTTCAATCACACCTCGACCGCGCACCCGTGGTTCCAGAAAGCCCTCGCCGGCGAGGAAAAATACCGCCGCTACTACCTCTTCCGCCCCGGCAAGGCCGACGGTAGCGCGCCGACCAACTGGCAGTCCAAATTCGGCGGCCCCGCCTGGGCTTACGCGCCGGAAGTCGGGCAGTATTACCTGCACCTCTTTGATGAAACCCAGGCCGATCTTGACTGGACAAACCCCGACGTGCGCGCCGAACTCGCCGCTGTCGTCAACTTTTGGCGCGGCAAAGGTGTGCACGGCTTCCGCTTCGATGTCATCAACCTCATCAGCAAACGCGCCTTCGAGGACGACCCCAACCACTTCGACGGCCGCCAGTACTACACCGACGGCCCGCACGTCCACGCATGGCTGCAAGAACTGAACCGCGCCAGCTTCGGGCAGGATCCGGACAGCTTTACCGTTGGCGAAATGAGCTCGACCACGCTCGCCGCCTGCGTCCACTATGCCGGGGCGGAGAGTGGCGAACTCAGCAGCGTCTTCACCTTCCACCACCTCAAAGTGGACTACAAAAACCAGCAAAAATGGGCGCTGCAACCCTTCGACTTCGCCGCCCTGAAAACCCTCATCAGCGACTGGCAGACCGGCATGGCGGCGGAAAACGCCTGGAACGCTCTTTTCTGGAACAACCACGACCAGCCACGCGCCCTCAGCCGCTTCGGCAATGACCGCGAACACCACCATGCCTCGGCGACCATGCTGGCAAGCGTGCTGCATTGCCTGCGTGGCACGCCCTACATCTACCAGGGCGAAGAAATCGGCATGACCAACGCCTATTTCGACGACATTGATGACTACCGCGACGTGGAAAGCACCAACCTCTACGCCGAACTCACGGCGCAAGGCCGCCCGGCGGCGGAAATCCACACCCTCCTGCGCGCGCGCAGCCGCGACAACGCCCGCACCCCGATGCAGTGGGACGACAGCCCGCAAGCGGGCTTTAGCAGCGGCACGCCCTGGCTGCGCGTCAACCCTAACTATCCGCGCATCAACGCCGCCGATGCCGTGCGCGATCCGCACTCCATCTACCATCACTACCGCGCGCTGATAGCCCTGCGCAAACAGGAAAGCGTCATTCAGGACGGCGACTACACTCTGCTGCTTGCCGAAGATCCGCAGATTTTTGCCTACCGCCGCGACAATGCCGACGCCGAACTCATCGTGCTCGCCAACTTCTACGACGAGGCAAGCAGCGCCGCACTGCCGCCGGAAACTCTCGCCCGCCCCGGCGACTACCAACTGCTGCTCGGCAACTACCCTGCCGCGCCCGCCCTCAGCGCCCACACCCCGCTGCGCCCCTACGAGGCGCTCATCTACCTGCGGCGGAAATAAGCGGCTTTTGCGTAGGGCGGGCTTCAGCCCGCCATAAAAGAAGTGAAGGAACGTTTGCAGCGGACTATAGTTAAACATCTAAAAAATCGTAACGGTGTTGCGTCGCCTTGCCGTACTACTTGTACTGTCTGCGGCGACGCGCCTTGTTACGCTTTTTTATCTATTCAACTATAAAGTCCGCTCTACGTTTTGGGACGCCACCAAGCGGCGTAAATGCTGGATCTTGGGATGGGAGACGTTGCAGGCAAGGTCTCTACGTTTTCTTCCTGCCGTCGTGCTGCCTGAACAGCCGCCAAGCGGCGTAAACGCAGGACTCGCGTAGGGTGGGCCTCGGCCCACCGGGCAGGCGTAGCCTGCTTTTTTGCATATTTGGTAAGAACGATGCCAAGCGGCGTAAATGCTGGGTTTTGGGGTGGGAGACGTTGCAGGCAACGTCTCTACATTTTCTTTCTGTCGTCGTGCGGTCGTGCTACCTGAACAGCCACCAAGCGGCGTAAACACTGGGTCCGCGTAGGGTGGGCCTCGGCCCACCGGGCAGGCGTAGCCTGCTTTTTGCATTTTGGGTAAGAACGACACCAAGCGGCGTAAATGCTGGGTTTTGGGTGGGAGACGTTGCAGGCAACGTTTCTACATTTTCTTTCTGCCGTCGTGCGGTCGGGCTACCTGAACCGCCGCCAAGCGGCGGATTCTCGCCGCAGCGGAAAAAATCGGCCAAGCGACTATACAATGCCGTCCTCCTCCCAACCGATCACAGCTCATGCCCCACTACGACACCCTCATCTATATTGGCCGCTTCCAGCCCTTCCATCGTGGCCATCTGCACATGGTGCAAGGTGCGCTCGCTCATGCCGACCACCTCATCATCCTCTGCGGCTCGGCAGACGTGGCGCGCAGCAGCCGCAATCCGTGGACCGTCGCCGAACGCGAAGCGATGATCCGCGCCGCCCTCACCCCGGAAGAAAACGCGCGCATCACCCTGCGCCCCATTCACGATGACCCCTATCACGACGAGCGCTGGGTGGCGCAAATCCAGCGCACCGTCGCCGAGGTTCTCGCTGCGCGCGGCACAGCGGATGCCAGCGTCGCCCTCTACGGCTACGAAAAAGACGCCAGCTCCTACTACCTGCGCCTTTTCCCGCAGTGGGACTACCTCGGCGCGCCGCGCTACCGCGATCTCAGCGCCACACCGCTGCGCGAGCGCTACTTCCTGCTCAAAGATGGCGAAGACTGGCGTGAAGACGAACTGCCGCCCGCGGTCGAAGCCGCGCTGCGCACCTTCCGCACCACGCCCGATTACCGTCGCCTCGCCGAGGAAACCCGCTACGTCTGCGACTACAAAGCCTCCTGGGCGGCCAGCCCCTACCCGCCGATCTTCGTTACCGTTGATAACCTCATCACCTGCGACGGCCACGTCCTCCTCGTCGAACGCGGCGGCCAGCCCGGCTGCGGTCTCCTGGCACTGCCCGGCGGTTTCCTGAATCCCGAAGAAACCCTGCTCACCGCTTCCCTGCGCGAACTCCATGAAGAAACCGGTCTGCGTCTCGATCCCGCCGAACTCATCAGCGTGCGCACGGCCGACCGCCCCGACCGCAGCGCCATTGGCCGCGTCATCACCCATGTGCACCGTTACCACCTCGACGGCACACTGCCGCCCGTGCAGGCAGCGGATGACGCCGCCAAAGCCTACTGGCACCCGCTGAACGACCTGCACCGCGACCGCTTCCACGAAGACCACTACCATCTCATCCGGGACGGCCTCGCCGAAGACCGCTGAACACCACCATGTACAAACTCATCGAAAGCGCCGACTACGACACCCTCTTTGCCGCCTACCTTGCCGACCACGACCACTACACCGGCGGCGTTTTCAGCGAATACGACCTCATCATCAGCACCCTGCCGGAAGGCGACATCCTCCTGCAAAAACTGGCGGATGCGCGCGGCATCGCCAGCGGCGTCCGCCCGCGTTACTGGACCAGCTTCTATTGGCGCCTTGTCGAACACATCACCGGTTACACCCCGCGCGGTGAGCAAACCCCGCTCAACAACACCGCCATCCGCTGGCACCTCTACACCTATCTCTACCGCCACGGCGATACCATCCTCGCCGACCCCGCGCACCCGCTTCACCCGCACCTGCACCAGCACTGGCCGGACGCCACCCGCCTCACCGCCGACATGACACGCCGCCTCTGGCACTACAGCGGCCAGCTCGCCAACCTGTACAGCCACTATCTCAACCAGCGTCCCGACTGGCTGGACGCCTGGCAGCACGACCCGCCGCCCGCGCTGGACGACCTCCTCCAGGGCAACAGCCTGCAGCGCCAACCCGCCTGGCTGGCCGGGCACTACCGCGAGCACTACCAACAACAACACCGCCTCTGGCAGGCCACCCTCGCCGCCACCTACGCCGCCCGCGCCGAACGCATCCGCACCTTCTGGCACAAACTCGCGCACGACGCCGCCGCGCGCGACAAACTCCCGCCCTACATCCCGCTCTACGCGCCGACCAACCTCACCGAAACCACCCTGCGCACCCTCATCCGCCTCGGCGAATACAGCGAAGTCCGCCTCTACCACCTTACCGCCGCCGACGGCGAATACAGCGACATCGTGGACAGCCGCTGGCTGCGCCGCCTCAAACTGCGCGACCCGGCGCGGGCTGAAGCCGCACACTACGACCACGGCAACACCCTGCTCTCACGCTACGGCAAACAACAGCGCGACCGCGCCCGCCTCCTGCACGCCTACAGCACCGACGACAACACCACCCAGCACGACGCCCCCGCCATCACCGTCAGCAACCTCCTCAGCGCCGTGCAGGCCGACATCCGCAGCCAAAACGAAACCCACACCGCCGCCGCCCCGCACGACGCCCACGACGACAGCCTGCGCATCCACGCCTGCCACGGCACCCTGCGCCAGGCCGAAACCCTGCGCGGCGACATCATCGCCTGGCTGAACGCCGACCCGACACGCCGTCTCTCTGACATCCTCATCCTCCTGCCCGACCCCATCGCCGAACAAAGCGTACTGCGCGCCGTCTTCCCCAGCAGCGGCGACTACGACGGCTACCGCCTGCCCGCGCGCATCGTCGGCACCCCCGACACCGGCACCACCAGCCTCTGGCATAGCCTCGCCGGCCACTACACCCACCTGAGTGGCCGCTACGACGCCCCCACCATCACCGACTGGCTGCACAACGACGACACCGCACAAAGCCTCGGCAGCGACCACGAACACATCCAGCGCATCACCGCCGCCCTCATCCAGGCTGGCTACAAACGCGGCTTCGACAGCGAACACCTGCAACAAACCCTGCACCCCGACGACCACGACCACCGCTACACCTACACCTACGCCCTCGACCGCCTCATCGCCGGCGTCCTCATGCCCGACAGCAGCGACGACGACAACCGCGACACCATCCCGCTGCCCGGCCTCAGCCTCGCCGACCTGCCCGTCCTCGAAGCCCTCGCCAAACACGCCAACCGCAGCCGCGAACTGCGGCGCAAACTTGCCGCCCACACCCCGGCCCAAGCATGGCTTGCCGACATCCGCGACACCCTGCACCGCGACTACCAGCACGCCCACGACAGCACCGCCTGGCAAACCCTGAACCGCGCCCTCACCAGCCTCGAACAACAACTCAGCGCGCACCGCGACCTCGCCCCGCAAAACGAACAACTCTACCTGCCGCTGCCCTTCATCCTCGACAACATCGAAACCCACCTCAGCGCCCAACAAAACAGCCGCGAACCCAGCGGCGTCATCACCATCGGCAGCCTCACCGGCCTGCGCAACCTGCCCTACAAACTCATCGCCTTCATGAACGCCGACCACGACCGCTACCCGGCGCGACAAAACGACGAACGCTACAACCTCATCGACCTCGACCGCCCCCGCCCCGGCGATCGCAACCGCGAACAAGAAGACCTTGCCGCCCTGCTCGACAGCATCAGCCGCGCCGGAGAAACCTACTGGATCTACTACAACGCCGCCGAACCCGGCGACAACGAACCGCGCCTGCCCGCCAGCCCCATCCAGGAACTCCTGCAATACCTCGACGAACAGCGCGCAGAAGCCCCGCGCCACTACCACATCACCCACCCCGCCACCTTCGAACCCGACCCGCCGAAACCGCCCTGCGCCGCTCTGGCACAACGTGCGACAAACCCTGGCGCGCCCGTCCGCCGGCGCCGCCCTTCCTCAGCCTCCGCCACGCCACCCTTTCCGCCGCCGACCCTACCGACCCCGACACCCTCCCGCTGGACCAACTCATCCGCGACACCCTGCGCCCCGCCGCTGCCTACGCCCGCGCCCACAACATCAGCCACGACAACCACGACGACACCCCCGCCGCCCGCGAACCGCTGGCCGCGAGTGCCCTCGACAACTACCACATTAACGACACCATCAACCGCGCCCTCGAAGAAGGCCGCGACCCTGCCGCCTGCCTCGCCCGCCTGCCCCTCCTGCCCGCAGGCATCAGCGGCAACATCCTCCTCGTGCAACGCCTCGCCGAAAACCAGGCACACTACCGCGCCCTGCTCGCCCAGAGCGGCTGCACCACCCCGCCAGCGCTTGCCGAACAGACCCTGGACCTCGGCGACACCCTCCTCACCGCCCGCCTGCCGACGAGTGGCAACACCTGGCCGCGCCTCTCCGCCCGCCGCCAAAAAGCCAAACACCAATACCGCTACTGGCTCGAACACCTCGCCTGGAACGCGCTTGGCACCGGCGGCGACAGCCACATCCACTACGCCGATGGCGACGAACAACTGCGTGTCCTGCCGGCAGAAGACGCCGCAGAACAACTGCACACCTGGCTGGCCGTGCGCCGCAGCGCACAACAACAACTGTGGCTGGCCCCCATCGAACTCATGCCGGCCTACCTCGACAACCTCAACAAAAAAGACGGCGCGGACAAAAACCGGCTCCTCATCCACAAATGGATAGACGACGACCAGGGCAAAGCCGACAGCGGCGAACTGTGGCGCCACCTGTGGCGCGGCAACGAAGCCATCCTCGCCGACCACATTGCCGCCGCCCTTACAACCTACGCCCCGCTGCTACAACCCTGGCTCGACCACCGCGCCTGAAAAACCCGCTTGGCAAGCCCGGCACACATCGCTTGGTGCAAGGCCGATTAAGGTAGAGCGGGCCTTGGCCCACCGCAACGCTCTGACATCAAGGTAGGCTGAAGCTCACCTTACGCGCGAGGTCGGTATTTATCCCGCTTGCCGCAAGGCCGATTAAGGCAGGGTGGGCCTTGGCCCACCGCAACGCTCTGACGTCAAGGTGGGCTGAAGCTCACCCTACGCGCGAGGCCAGTATTTATCCCGCTTGGTGCGCCCAGTATTTCCGTCGCTTGGCGAGGCTAGCACACGCCGCTTGGTGATTACCCAATATCGAATTCCGTACAAAAATCCCTTCCCCCGCTTGCGGGGGAAGGTGCCCGAAGGGCGGAAGGGGGGATAAAAAACCAGTGCTTATTCCGCTTGGCACGCGATAAAAAATCCCCCGCAAGCGGGGGATTACTACTATCTGCAATGCAACGCCTTCTCAGCGTCATGTCTAAGAACGTGTTCATTGTCTCAGCCTCTGCTGTAAACTATCGGCATGAACAGAAAAACCTACCCAAGCGATATCAGTCGCGAGCAATTTGCGCCTCTCCTCCCCCTGCTGGAAAGTGCCCGTAAACGCACAGCGCCACGTCAGGTGGACTTGTACGATGTCTTTTGTGCCATTCTCTACCTGCAACGCACTGGCTGCTCCTGGCGCGCTTTGCCGGGCGATTTCCCCAAATGGCGCACCGTGCATTCCTACTTCCAGAGATGGACTGAGCCACGCGAGAGTGGCATCAGCATCCTTGAGGAAGCATTAAAAAAATCAGGTAGTTGCGGAGCGCCGCAAGCAGGGGCATCATGAAGCAACCACTTTCCTGATTATTGATGCGCAGAGTGTGAAGAACACGGATACCGCCATGGAAAAAGGCTACGATGCGGGCAAGAAGGTTAGCGGTATCAAGCGGCATATAGCGGTTGACACGCAGGGTTTGCCGCATGCGCTTGCGGTAACGACGGCGGATGTTACGGATAGAAAAGGCTGCCTGCTAGCATTGGAACGTGGGCGGGATAATCTTGGGGCGGTACAAAAAATCCTTGCTGACGGTGGTTACACGGGTAAGGCATTTGCTTCGTCAGTACAGGAGTTGATTGGTGCGGAGGTAGAGATTGCCAAACGAAACGAATTACACCGCTTTGCGGTATTGCCAAAGCGATGGGTAGTCGAGCGCAGTTTTTCCTGGTTGGAAAAGAACAGACGGCTTTGGAAAAACTGCGAGCGTAAGTTGAGTACCAGTCTGCAAATGGTAGCTTTGGCTTTCTTGGGAGTCCTGCTACGAAGACTATGAACACGCTCTAAAACCGGCGATAGCAGTGCCGTTTAGGGTTCGACACGTTTTGCGCCGTAAGCGCCACGATAGCTGGCGCCGCCGCTGATACTGCGGCTGAACTGGCCGCCGAGTTCTTCGCCATTCGGGCCGTAGAGGCGGGCATGACCACTGTTGCTCTGGAAGCGCTGTGTGCCGCTATCCCAGTGCAGGGTGTCGTTGAAATCCAGACGGCTGTCGCGGCGCAGGTTGCTGCCGTCAAGATTGCCGCTCTGGCTGTTGCCGAGGCTCAGGGTCATGGTTTTGCTGTTGCGGCTGTAATCCACGCTGGCGCTGACTTCGGCGATGGCGCGGCTGCTTTGGTTGATGTCGCCGATAGCGTTGCCTTTGTAGTTGGCGCGCAGGGTGGTGCTTTCTGTGGGGATGAAGGGTTTGCCGACGTTCAGGTAGGTTTCGGGAATACCGCCCCGGGTTGAGGCGATTTCGCCGAAGGTCTGGTATGACCAGCCAGCTGCCTGATGCGGGCGCAGGATGATGGTGTGTTCGTTATCCAGCGCGAGACTTTGTGCGGTGCTGTATATGCCGCGATGGTTGCTGGCGTTGGCAGCGTTTTCCATACCGTGCAGGCTGAGGCGGCCATTGGCGTCATAGCTGGTGAGTTTGGCGACGGCAGCGCGGATGGTCACGGCGTAAAGCGGGGAAACGTAGAAGTAGTGGCTGCGCACACCGCTGCTGCCGAAGATTTCCGCCCAGTGATGAAGGTGTTGGCTGCCTTTGCGGTAGTAGTAACCGATGCCGGTGTCGGTGTAGGCGGCTTCGGTCATGCTCTTGTAGTGATTCGGGCTGTTGCGCCATTGTTCGACGGTGTTCTGGGCAAACGGGCTGCCGGTGGCGATGCTTTCGCCCACCGCCGCCTTGTTGCCGCCGCCTGTCAGGGTGCGTTCGTCGAGCGGATTTTCGCCGTTCGGGCGCTTGTGCGCATTCAGGGTGGCGAGTTCTTGCGCGCGCAGGGTGGCGTAGGCCGCGAGGCTTTCGTTGTAACGCAGTGGTGCGAGACCTTTTTCGGCGCGCACCTGATTGACGAGGGTGAGTGCTTCCTGTGTTTTTTTCTGGATTTCGACATGAGGCCGGGCAACGGCATGCGGCGGCAGTTTGATGTCGCCGACATCAACGGTATCGATGACTTGCGGCGTCGGCGTATTCGGGTTGTCCGGTGCGGGTTTGTCCGCAGGCAGATTGTTGCCACCACCACCGCCACCGCAGGCGGTGAGCAGGGAGAGGGTAAGGACGGCTGTCAGGGGCTGGGTCTTCATGTTTTCTCCTGTGATTGGGGGAAGTCAGTGTAACCAACTCTTTGTGCGACAGAGGCTGAAACTGCGCCAAGCGAGGGAATACCTGACTTTGTTGGGTGCTGCCGCTGGTAACGGGCAGGGATAGCGGTTGCGCAGCGGTATGGGTTGAGTCCATTCGTTATCGGCGGCGATTAGCCGATTAAAGGATCTTGCTTCAGCGGGAATTCCTGAGGATGGGGGCGGGGACGATGTCGAGGCGGAATTCGGTGGTATGCCAGCGGCTTTTGTATTCGACTTCCAGCAGGTATTCGCCGGTATTCAGCCGGAACGGTTGATGGTCAAGGTTGCCTTTTGCATCAAGGATGATGCGCCGGTTGAGCATGACGCGCACGTTCGCCTGACCGATTTCGCCCTCAATGTGATACAGCCCCGATGTGGATGCGGGTACGCGCAGTTTGCCAACCCAGTAGGCGGCGAACTGTTGCGAAGGGATGTTGTGGAAATCGCTCCAACCGTAATTCACGGCGATCTCGCTTACATGTGCGCGGGCAACGATCTGTTTGCGCTGCGGCTTGGTTGTATTGAGATTGAGGTAATAGGCGGTGTAACCCGCTGCCGGTATTTGTCTGCTTGGGCTCAGGTCGTCGCCCCAATTGTGCTCCGCCAGCGGATAGTGCGCCAGCGGGTCAATATCAACAGCTGTCTGCACCTGCCCGTCGGGTTCCGTCGTCACCGACTCGCTGTAATGCAGGACGGCGGCGGGATCGACGGACGCGGAGGGCGGCACCACGGGTGGCGCTGCTTGCTGCTTGGCTGCGGCGACTGCCGCCGCGACACGTTCTTCTGCGGAGGGCACGGCTTCCACCGGTGCAGGCGGTGCGCTTGCAGGCGGCGCTGTGGTATCGGCGGTGGGTACGGGAGCGGTGATTTCAGCAGGCGGCGGGACGACTTTTTCCGGCACGGGACGAAACAGCGCGTAGAGCAGCCATAACACGACGGGTACGGCGAGCAGGGCAAGGTAGGTAACGGTAAGGCGCGAAGGTCGGTAATGCGGCGCAGCCGGGGTGATGAGGCGCGGGGCGGATTTGGGGGACTTTGGCGGCATGGGGACTCCGGTCAGCGGGATAGGGTACGGTAGCAATAGATACGCTGTTCGTTGATCTCGCGCACGATTTTTTCTCCGGGGGCGAGGTCTTGTGCGGTCACGGGGATAGCGGGGATAGCCAGCTCCCGCACGCTGTCATCGTGGTTGAAGCCCGCCAGCGGGTAGCCGGTCAGTTGCCGGATGGCGGTGGCGTAGTCGTAGAGGGTGAGGTTGCGTTCGCGGCAATAGAAATCGTCTTGCCGGCATTCGCATTCGGGCTTTTGCGGCGGGTTTTGGGTTTCGTCAGGTGGTGCGGTTTCGATACCTTCGCCCCAGGTGAGGAGCGGCACCCGGCCGTCGGCATGAACGCGGCTGCCCCGGTTGGCCAGGTTATAGACGACGACGGCGGGTAGGTGCCCGTTCAGCGTCCATTGCACCGCCCGGCGGCTGTTGAGGAGGAGGATGTAGGGCGTGCCATCAAGCGGCGCGTATAGGCGGATGCTGTCGTTGGGGGCATCGCTGCCGTGGACATCGACCAGATAGACCACGGTACTCGTTGGTAGGGCGAGGGCAGCCAGGGTAGCGGGCAGGTCTGCAACGCGCACTTCGGGAATTTCGGCGTCAAGGTAGAGCTGAAAATCGGCACTGCTCCAATCGTTGGTGTATTCGATCTCAACCAGGTGATCGCCCGCCTCCAGTTCGAAGGAGAGGCGGCTGCCCATGGGCTTGCCGGTCATCAGGATGTGTTTGTCGAGGAGGACGCGGCTTATGCCGCTGCGTTGCGTCAGGTTGAGGTGATACCGCGCCCGCTGCGGGACATGCAGCCGCCCAACCCAGTACGCTGCAAAACGGTAGGCCGGAATGCCGTAAGGGATCTGCGTATCAACATCGGGCACGCGGATGTGCTCGGTCTGCTCTGTATGGCGGAGATGGTGTGGTTCGGGCGTGTAGGCGGGCATGACGTAATCCAGCGTCTGCGACATGCTGCGCGGCCGGCCATCGTCAGCGACGTGGCGGGAACGCGACTGCCCCGTGTCAAGGTAATAGGCGGTGTAACCCTCGGCGGGGATGAGCTTTTGCGGATTGAGCACGTCGCCCCAGGTACTATCTGCGCGCGGATAGTTCACCAGCGGGTCTTGCTGCGCCACAGCGTTATCCGCTGCCGGCGGGGCAGGCGGAGCGGCTTTCTGCCGCACGGCTGGCGCGGGCGCTGTTTCTGCGGTTGGCGCGGTCACAGCGGGCGGCGGCGGAACGACGATGGTCGGCGCGGGGCGCAGCCAGCTGTAAAGCAACCACAGCACGATAGGCACCACAAGCAGGGTAAGGTGGGTGGTGGTGAAACGTGAGCGGTCACGGGGCGGATCGGCCGGTGTGAGCAGACGCGGGGCAGGTTTGGGCGGCATGGGGTTTCCTTGGCGATGGTCCGGTATTGGGCGGTTATGTGATGATGCCAGTATAGCGGGGCTGCTGCCGTGGCACGGTCCGTGTCAAGCGCAACATCCCCGGCATCACCCGGTTCCTTCCCGAAAAAATCACAAAAACCTCATATAATGCGCCCCCCCAATAACCGGAGCCTATCCATGCCACAACTCAGCACCATCCTCGCCGCCGCCATTGCCCTTGCCGTTGGTGCGCACACCCCAACCATCGCCGCCCCACAAGCGTCTGCACCCACCGTTACCGAAGCAGCGGCGCCTGCCCGTCTCACCGCGCGCCTGCCAGATAGCATCCTGCGCGCCGAAGAAGCTGCAAAAATAAACCTCGACTACACCGCCGCCGCAGGCGACACCTACTACTTCGACGCTGACAGCAACCCCGTGGACAAAGCTACAGCTGGCGGCTACTACCGCAAAACCCTCGGCAAAACCGCCGATGGTCGTTTAGTCGTGCAGGACTACTATCAAGATGGCGACAAACCACAAGCCGCACCAGTCATCCTGAAAAAAGACGCGAATCCGCACAGCTTTGCCAACGACATCAATGACAGCAAAACCGTCTGGTATCGCAAAGACGGTAGTATCGAGGCCGTACAAGACTTTAAAGACGGTATTCCCACCAGCCGCAACCGCTACTACCAGAACGGCATCCTTGCCCTGGAAAGCGACGCCGCAACACCGGAAAAAGACGATCCGTACAGTGCCGCAGGTGAACTGGCGCGCGGCACCCGCTTCTACTACCCGGACGGCAGCCTCCTCGCCTTGGGCGACCTGAGCAAACCCGATGTTTCGGTGCTGCTCTACTACCGCACAGACGGCAGCCCACTGATGCGGCAAACTGTCAGCAACGGCAAACTGGATCTCAATATCTGGGACAGCGCAGGCAAACCTGCCGCCAGCCCGGAGAGCGTGAAAAAAGAAGAACTGGATGCCGCGATGACGCGGGTGCTGCAGTTGCTCGATGATGTCAGCAATGGGAAATAAAGCACGGTGTCAGCCAAAGCCCCTCGCAAGAGGGGCTTTTTCATGCTGCGCAAAGTACGTTACGGTGAGTCCGGTATTGACGCTGCTTGGCGAACCCAATAACTACGCCGCTTGACGGGCATAGGGCGGGCGTAACCTGCTTTTTTTTTGCGTTCCGGGCAAGCGTACCGTCAAGCGGGGAAACTACGCTACGTGTTTTCTGATTTTGGGACGTTGCAGGCAACGTCTCTACAAACCCAGTATTTACGCCGCTTGGCGGTTTTCATTCCCCGTCTTTGATTTCTTTCTGCCATTTGTCGGTGAGGCGTTTGCCTTCTTTGGCAGCGCCGAAACGGTTGATGAAGTCAATGTCGATCAGTTGCAGTTCGGCAGCCGGGATCATTTGCGGCGGGGCTTTGGCGTGGCGGTTGGTTGGCAGTTGATAGTAGTTCGTTTCGCGCCAGGCGAGTTCTTGCGCTTCCACGCCGAGTGCCCAGTCCACGAATTTCACCGCGTTGTCACGGTTGCGCGCGCCTTTGATGACGCTGACCGCGCCCAGGCCGTAGCCCACGCCTTCGCAGGGGAGGATGCCAGCGACCGGCGCGCCGCGTTCTTTTTCGTGCATGTAGTTGTGCAGGAAACCAATATCCACGGCGACTTCGCCGGTCGCGAGGCTTTTGGTCGCAAGTCCGCTTTTGACGTATTCGGCGATGTTCGGGCGCAGGGCTTTGAGGTAGGCAAAGGCCTCGTCTTCACCCCACAGGGTGATGAGGGTGGCGAGGGTGGTGTAGCCGGTGCCGGTGGTGCGCGGATCGGCGTACTGGATGAGGTGTTGGTATTTGGGGTCTTTCAGGTCGGTGAAGCATTTGGGGGGCTCGATGCCGAGTTCGGCCAGTTTTTTGGTATTGACGCCGATGCCGAAGGGCATGAGGTAGATAAGGGAGAGATGGCGCCCGTGCGGTTGTTCGGCGAGTTTTTGGAACTGCGGCAGGATGTCGGCCTGCTTGGGCGAGGTCACGCTTAAATCGAGCAGGTCTTCGTCGGCGGCTTGCAGGTGCGGCTCGACGGTGCCGCCGTACCACACGTCCGCCTGCGGGTTGTCTTTTTCGCTTTTGATTTTACCGAGGATGGTGCCGGTGCTTTGCCGGATGAACTGGGTTTCCACGCCGTATTCGGCGGCAAAGCGTTTGGCCGCTTTTTCGCAGACTTCGTTCTGCATGCTGCAATAGATGGTGAGGCGTCCGGCAGCTTCTGCAGCGGGCAGGGCAGCGACGAGAGCCAGGGCGAGGAGAGTGTGTTTCATGGAGGTTTTCCTGTGTTTGAATGAAGGCTAGGCAATGTTGCGCGGATTCGCCGCTTTCTAATTATCAGCTAATTTTCGCTTTAGGGCTTTCCGCTACAATCGGTATTTTCTCACGGACTTTATAGAGGGTCATTATGCTGCATCAGCAATCCGGTCGTGTTTCCTTGAAGTTTTTGTTCTTCCTGCTCGTGCTGGGCGCGGGCGGTTTTTGGTATTGGCAGGCGAGCCACAAACCCGTCGATGACAACGGCGGTATCAAGTACATCACCGCCCCGGTTGCGAAGGGCGATATTGCCCACACGGTGCTGGCCAGCGGTTCGTTGCAGCCGCTGAAATCGGTCAAGGTCGGCGCGCAGGTGTCCGGCGAGATCAGCGCGCTTTATGTGCAGATTGGCGATCAGTTGAAACAGGGGGATCCGGTCGCGGAGATTGATGCCAGCACGCAGCAGAACACGCGCGACAGTGCCGCCGCTTCGCTCGCTTCCAGCAAGGCCGCGCTGTCTTCGGCGCAGGCGAAGTTGCGCGAGGCGCAACAGAATTTCAACCGCCAGCAGTCGCTGGTGAAGAAGGGCGCGGCAGCGCAGGAAACGCTGGATGCGGCGCAGGCGACGTTGAAAGCGGCGCAGAGCAGCGTTGAGCAGGCCAAAGCGGATATCCGCCGCAACCAGTTGGAACTGGATAATGCCGGACTGCGCCTCGGTTATACGAATGTGACGGCGCCGATGGACGGTGTGGTGATTTCCGTCGCGGTTGAAAAGGGGCAGACGGTGAACGCGGTGCAGGACAGCCCGACGCTGGCGACTATCGCCCAGACGAAGACGATGACGGTCGAAGCGGAGATTGCCGAAGCCGATGTCGGCGAGCTGAAACCCGGTATGAATGCCTATTTCACCCTGCTTGGCAGCGACAAGACCCGCTACGAGGGCAAATTGAAGAGTATCGACCCCGCCCCGCTCGCCACCTCGAAAAACACCACCACCGCCACCGCCGGCAGCAGCGATACCGCCGTCTATTACTACGGCAAGATGGACGTGCCCAATCCCGACGGCAAACTGCGCATCGGCATGACCGCGAACATGGTCATTGCCGTGGAAGAAGCGAAGGGCGTCCTCACCATCCCGATGACGGCGCTGCAAACCAACGCCCAGGGTGAGGACGAAGTGCAGGTGATGGTTGGCGGCAAGCCACAGCCGCGCGTGGTGAAACTCGGCATCAACGACGGCGTCAACACCGAAATAAAAGAAGGGCTAAAAGAAGGCGAGGAAGTCGTCATCAGCTCGGGCAGCGGCGAAGGCAGCATCCCGATGGGACCGGGAGGCCCGTTCTAATGGCAGAACCACTTATCCGCATCAAAAACCTCTACCGCCGCTTCAAGAGCGGGGAAGGGGAGGTCACCATCCTCAACGACCTCAACCTGGAAATCGAAGCGGGGGAAATGGTCGCCATCATCGGCCAGTCGGGGTCAGGCAAATCCACCCTGATGAACATCCTCGGCTGCCTCGACCGCCCCAGCGCCGGCGAGTATTACATCAACGGCAAAAACGCCACCGACCTCAGCCCGCAGGAACGCGCCGCACTCAGACGCGAATACATCGGCTTTATCTTCCAGCGCTACCACTTGCTCGCCGACCTCAAAGCCTGGGAAAACGTCGCTATCCCCGCCATCTACGCCGGTACGGACGGCGAAGCGCGGGAAAAACGTGCCAAAGCGCTGCTCACCCGCCTCGGCCTCGGCGAACGCACCGAACACAAACCCGGCCAACTCTCCGGCGGCCAGCAACAGCGCGTCTCCATCGCCCGTGCGCTTATGAACGGCGGACAAATCATCTTCGCCGACGAACCCACCGGCGCGCTTGACAGCCACAGCGGCGAAGAAGTGATGAAAATCCTCGGCGAACTGCACGCCGAAGGCCACACCATCATCCTCGTCACCCACGACCGCCACATCGCCGAACACGCCGACCGCGTCATCGAAATCAAGGACGGCCAAATCATCGCCGACCACCGCCAGCAGCACGAAGAAACCGCAAGTAGCACGGCAGACACCGCCCCCACTGGCAAAAAAACCGCCTTCGGCGCGGCGGGGCGCTTCACCTCCGCCATCCACATGGCCTGGCGCGCCATCCTCGGCCACAAACTGCGCGCGTTTCTCACCATGCTCGGCATCATTATCGGCATCGCCTCCGTCGTCAGCGTCGTCGCCCTCGGCCAGGGTGCGCAACAACAAGTCCTCAGCCAAATCAGCGACCTAGGCTCAAACACCATCGAAATCTTCCCCGGCCGCTTCGGCGATCGTCGCGCCGGTCGCATCCGCACCCTCGTCCCGGCGGACGCCGCCATCCTCGCGCAGCAAAGCTTCATCGACAGCGCCACCCCGACCGTCAACGCCAGCCCGACCAT
Source organism: Cardiobacterium sp. Marseille-Q4385 (assembly GCF_916618745.1). GTDB lineage: Bacteria > Pseudomonadota > Gammaproteobacteria > Cardiobacteriales > Cardiobacteriaceae > Cardiobacterium. The sequence continues at coordinate 946,505 of NZ_OU745373.1, read as the reverse complement.
CCGCCACGGCAACAAAGACTACACCGGCAACCTGACCGGCGTCGGCGACCAATACTTCCAGGTGCAGAACATCCCCATTACCGCCGGACGCAACTTCAGCGCGCGTGACATCGACGACTACGCCGCCCTCGCCATCCTCGACAAAAAAGGCGCCGAAACCCTCTACAACAGCACCGCGACGGACAACTATGCAGGCGCCCTCGGTCAAGTGCTGCTACTCAACAACGTTCCGGTGCGCATCATCGGCATCGCCGACACCGACAAACAAAACCGCTTCGGCGGCAGCAACAGCATCAACGTGTACATGCCCTACACCTCGGCGATGAACCGCCTGCTGGGGCGCAACAACGTCTCCAGCATCACCCTGCGCATCAGCGACAACGCCGACCCCGTCGCCGCCGAAGACGCCATCACCCGCATCCTCACCCGCCGCCACGGCAGCCAGGACTTCTCGCTCTTCAACAGCGACAGCCTGCGCAAAGCCATCACCAGCAGCACCCAGGTCTTCACTCTGCTCATCTCGGCCATCGCCGCCATCGCCCTCGTCGTTGGCGGCATCGGCGTGATGAACATCATGCTCGTCTCCGTCACCGAACGCACCCAGGAAATCGGCATCCGCATGGCCGTCGGTGCGCGCCAGAGCGACATCCTCATGCAATTCCTCATCGAAGCCCTGATGCTGTGCCTGCTCGGCGGCGCGCTCGGCATCGCGCTGGCCTACGGCATCGGCTGGCTCTTCAACCAGAGCGGCGCGGAAATCCGCCTCATCTACTCGACCAGCTCCGTCATCGCCGCCGTCATCTGCTCCAGCAGCATCGGCATCCTCTTCGGTTACCTGCCCGCGCGTAACGCCGCCCGCCTTGACCCCGTCGAAGCCCTCAGCCGCGAATGACACGAACACAAAGGACCCCACATGAAAAACAGCAAAACCCTCATCCTTGCCCTCCTCCTCAGCGGCTGCGCCACCCCCCCCCCGCACAACCTGCAACAAGACATTGAGACCAGCGCCATCCCGCAACAATGGATGTTCGCCCATGCCGACCAAAAAAACGGCCAGGCCGAATGGTGGCGCGACTACGGCGACCCCGCCCTCAATAACCTCATCGCGCAAAGCCTCGCCCACAACCAGAACCTCGCCGCCGCCGGCTACGCCTGGCAAAAAAGCCGCCTGGCGCTGGAAAACGCCGGCGCAAACCGGGGGCCTGACTACAGCGGCAGCCTTGGCGCAAGCGCCAACCGCAACCTCAGCGAAGGCGGCAAGACCGGACAAAACTACACAACCGGCCTCGGCATCAACTACCAGACCGACCTGTGGGGCAAACTGCGCCTCGCCGAAAACAACGCACGCTGGGAAACAGAAGCCAGCGCCGAAGACCTGCTTGCCACCCGCCTCAGCCTCATCGGCGACATCACCAACCAATACCTGCAAATCGCCTACACCAACGACCAACTCGCGCTGAACGCCGCCTACCAAAAAAACGCCGCCGAAACCCTGCGCCTCACCCGGGCCAAAGTGGACGCGGGCAGCGCCTCACGTCTCGACCTGCGCCAGGCCGAACAAAACCGCACCAACCTCGAAAACACCCGCAACACCCTCGAAAACCAGCGCCAGCAGGCCGAAACCACCCTTGCCAGCCTCAGCGGCCAACCACTGACGCGCGTCATCACCCAAGAACCCAGCCTCAGCCGCCTCAGCGTCCCGCCGATAAATGCCGCCATCCCCGCCCACCTGCTGGCACAACGACCCGACCTGCGCGCCGCCCAATACCGCCTGCAACAAAACATCGGCAACATCCAAATCGCCGAACGCGACTACTACCCCGACCTCAGCCTCGGTGCGAACCTCTCGACCGGCGCCGACCGCATCCTGCAAATCCTGCAAAACCCCGTCGCCGCACTGAGTGCCAACATCACCCTGCCATTCCTGAACTACCACAAAAAAGACATCGCGCGCCGCGAAGCCGAAACTGGCTACCAACAAAGCCTCGCCAGCTTCCGTCAGACCCTCTACCGCGCCCTCGGCGAAACACAAAACGCCATCCTGAACCTTGCGCAAAGCCAGCAAGAAGCACAAAGCCTGCAAGAACGCCTGGCACAAGCCAAAGACATCGAAGCCCTTACCCGCATCCGTTACCAGGCAGGCGCCGCCAGCTTGCAAGACGTGCTGGAAAAAGAAGACGCCACCAGAAGCGTTGAAGAAACCCTGCTTGCCAACCGCTACCAGCAACTCACCCGCAGCGTAACCCTGCACCTTGCCCTCGGCGGCAGCCTGCAAGACAACGCAGCAGCACGACCGCAGCCAGAGGCACACACCCCATGAAAACCCTCGCCCTCGCCACCATCCTCCTCGCCACCACCTATGCCCAGGCTGCCAGCGACGACAGCGCCGCAACCCAGATAGCCACCGACGCAGACACGCAGCCTGCCAGCGACGACAGCCCCGAAACCCAAGCCCTCAACCATACCGGCACATACAGCGGCACCCTGCCTTGCGCCGTCTGCGACGGCATCCAGACCAAACTCACCCTCGATGACGGCCACTACCATCTCACCCGCATCCGCCTCGGACTGGACGAAAACAGCGAACAAACCAGCGGCGTGTATCGCACCACTACCGACAAACAATACCTGCAACTCGACAACCAGACGGACAGACTCACCTTCTACATCGGCGACGGCTACCTCGAATTGCGCCAACCCGACGGCGAAAAAATCGACCCGGAACTGCCGGACGAAGACTTCCGCCTTAAACGGCAATAATGCGACTTCCGCCACCCGGCGGCTGAATCCAGGCTCGCCTCAAGCGGGATCAATTTAAAGCGATTTGCTTAAGTCTCCTGAAAGCGGCGCATATGAAGAAAGTTGCCTGCTATTGGTGGGGCAATACGGATAACGAAAGAGGAAATAGAGGGGGAGGGCTGGAATGGTGCGCTAATTCTGGGTCTAGGAAATTTAGGGAATGGAAGAAAAATTAAGAGGAGTGGGTGATGGAGTAGAGAAAGCGATTTTTGCAAAGATCGCAGGCCGTAATCTAAAAATAACCTCATGACAGGGCGCTTTTGTTGTCTGTAAGATACACAGCAAGAACCGTCCGGAAACACCCACACAATGCGCATCCTCCTCAGTCTGCTGACCACCGTATGGATAACGGTGGCATACGCCGCTTCACCCAATATGGAACTGGCCAAATCCGTCTTCGACCCGCGCATCATGAGCAATGCCGTCGAATCCCCCGTCCCCGGCCTCTACCAGTTCGCTCAAGGCAACGAAGTCTTCTACATCAGTGCCGATGGCCGCTACGTCATGCAGGGTGAAATGATCGACCTGCAAACCCAAATCAACGTCACTGAAACTTTCCGCGCCAGCGAGCGGGTAAAAACCCTCGCCGCCCTTGACCCAAAAACCATGATCAGCGTCCTGCCGAATGCGCCGGCGTACCACATCACTGTTTTTACCGACGTGGACTGTCCTTATTGCCGCCTGATGCAACAAAACATCCTTGAATACACCCAGCGTGGCATCGCCATCCACTACCTCGCCTACCCGCGCAGCGGCCCGAACAGCAGCGCCGCCCTCCGCATGGCACAAGTGTGGTGCACATCCGACCGCCTGAGTGCCCTGCTCCTCGCCCAGACTGACCAGCCTCTGCCCAACTCGCGCGGCGATTGCAGCAAAATTATTCGTGAACAATATGCCATCGCGCAAAAACTCGGCATCAGCAGCACACCTTCCATCATTCTTGAAGACGGCACCCTTATCCCCGGCTTCGTCGCCCCTGCCAACCTTGAAACCATTCTGAACAAACACCCCGAGCCAATCGAGAACGAAAAAAGCGACAGCGAAGAAACGGCGCTTCCGGAACCACCACCGCATCCGTTAAGCCCGCCACCACCGCCGCCCGCCGTCCAATAAACACCCGCAAGCCGACGTCAGCGTCGGCTTTTTCACCACCGCTTTGGGTCATATAGCATTCCCCCCAGTCCCGCTATACACTGCGCGCACAACAAACCACAGGAAGTCACAGACATGAACATCCACCTCTACGTCCTTATCCCGCGCCGCCTGACGAGTGCCCTCATGCACCGTCTCGCGCGCATCGAGAAACCGCGCTGGTTGAAAAATCGCATCATCGCCGCCTATAGCCGCATTACCGGTGCGAATACCGACTTCGCCGCTGAAAAGAATCCCTATGCCTACCGCAGCCTGAACGACTACTTCACCCGCGCCCTCGCTGATGGCGCACGCCCCATCGCTCCAGAAAACAGCGCCATCACCAGCCCGGTGGACGGACGCTGCGCCACTTACGGCACGGTGGACACCGGTACCATCCTGCAAGCGAAAGGCCTGCCATACAGTGTCGCCGCCCTGCTCGGCAGCGCAGAATGGGCGGAATACTTCGTCGGTGGCAGCAGCGCCACCCTCTACCTCGCCCCGGACGACTACCACCGCATCCACATGCCCTGCGACGGTCAACTGCTCGCCATGCGCTTCTGCCCCGGCGATAAACACAGCGTTGCCCTGCCGCTGCTCGACAAAATTCCAGGCATCTTCGCGGGTAACGAGCGCGTCGTCTGCCTCTTTGAAACCCCCTTCGGCAAGATGGCACTCGTCATGGTTGGCGCACTGAACGTCAGCAGCATCGAAACTGTGTGGCACGGCGTCGTCCTTAATCGCGACAACCACAACGACTATGACTACCGCGCCGATAACCTGCACTACCCGAAAGGCGCAGAAATCGGTCGCTTCAACCTTGGCTCGACCGTCATCCTCTTCTTCGAAAACAGCGTCATTGGCTGGGAACGCGCAGCGCTGAACGACGGGCGGAAAATCCATATGGGCGAGATCATCGCCGAAACCCTCTGAACGTAGATTAATAGAACGGCTGACGCCCACCACGTTAACGCGGTGGGCGTCAGTCTTGCGCGATAAGTCTTAAAACGGCACAAGCCATCGGTGTTAAGCACGACCGTATTGCAGACACTCTGTGGATAAGAACAAACACTGCATCATCAAAATTCATAATGAAGTCACAGAAAACTTATGTTGCATCGTGAGTGACTGCCATCCGACGCCGCCGAATACACAAAAAGCATCAAAATAATTCAAATAACACCTAACAAAGGCGCAAACAAGATTCAAAAAAACAAACAACTCCACAAAAAATTGTTGGTAACAGACTGGAGGAAGCCTCAAAACTTTATAAAAAACGATGCAAAAACAAGCAATAGTGATATTAAAATAAAACAAACGCACACCAGCTTGACACCCCCATAGCACCTCCCTATAATCCACACCCGACATCATTGATGTTATCTCCTCTATATCCTCCTTTGGTGGTTGTTTGCCGGGCTGCAAAGCCCGGCTTTTTTTATGTCTGTTTTAAGCGCAAGCATCGCCTTACGCCGTAAACAAAGCCCGGCTGCCTTTAATCGCATCGCGGAGCCACATGGCCTGGCCAAACAGCATTCATCCCGCATGCGCGGCTGAACAAACGGCTTTCCGCTATAATTTCCGGCAGATATACCAATCAAGGAAATTACGCATGTACCTCGTCCCCAACGTCCTCAGCCAGCAACTGGAAAGCCAATATCCCTTCTGGCAGGCGCCGCTGCCCTTTGATCTCATCGACGCTGAAATGTCCGGCAAAATCAGCGCTCATGGCGCACACGGCATCATCCGCATTGCCGCGCATGACAACCGCGACAGCCTCACCGCCCGTATCAACGCCTACCGCAAACACCATAGCGCGCCGTCTTTCTGTTTTGCCCACCTGCTGCCGCAGCAGCCGCAGGGCGACAACCCTGACAGCTTCGCCGCCGAAATCCTGCAACGCCGCCTCTTCACCGAGCCGCTCACGGCGCAGCGCGGCGACCACTTCCTTGACCTGCTCGACATCGCCATGGCCGCTAAACCGCGCGCCATCGGCTTTGCCCAGGGTCTGCCCGACCGCGAAACCCTCTCTCTCATCCGAGAACAAAACATCTTCACCTTCGCTATCGTCGGCAACCTGCTTGAAGCCATCAGCGCGGACGACTACGGCGTGGACGCCCTCGTCCTGCAAGGCATGGAAGCGGGCGGTGAACGCAGCTACTTCAGCAACGACCTGCCGCGCGTCGAACAAAGCGCCCTTTCGCTCCTGCAACAAGTGCGCAAATACAGCGACAAACCGCTCGTCCTCTGGGGCGACTTCACCGACGGTGCCGATATCGTCGCAGCCATCATCAGCGGTGCACAGGCGGTGATGCTCGATCGTCCCTTCCTCGCCTGCGCCGAAAACGGCCTTGACCCGGAAATCCGCGAACGCATCATCCATGCCAGCGAATACGACAGCGAAATCAGCCGCCAGTACACCCTCCGTCCGCTGCGCTGCCTGCGTCACGGTTTCAGCAAAGAAAACGAAGAACTGCTGCGCGGCGACGAAGCCCTCTTTGCTGCCGCTTTCGATATCAAACCCGAAGAGCGCCCGCTGTCTGTTGCTTTGAGTGCCATCGACGACCCGCAGAACCTGACCCACTACCTGAATCACCAGGCGCAACATATCCGCCAACTCATTGCCTGACCATGCTGCTCGATTACGCCCACCTCAACCTGGATGACGCGGGCAACCCGCGCAGCGAGCGCTACCACGACATTTATTACAGCGGCAACGGCTTTGCCGAAACCGAACACACCTACATTAACGGCAACCATCTGCACGAACGTTTTGCCCGCTGCACCGGCAACATCACCATCGGTGAAATCGGTTACGGCACCGGCCTCAACCTCATCCACACCGCCGAGACCTTCCTACACGACGCACCGCCGAGCGCCCGCCTGCACTATCTTAGCTTCGAGCGCCATCCCATCGCCGCAAACGACCTCGCCCGCCTCTGGCAAAACTGGCCGCAGCCCACCCTCCGTGCCGCCATCCTGGCGCAAAACCCGCACAACCACGCGGGCCACCACCTGCTCATAATCCACCCGCGCATCCACCTGCACCTCATCCTCGGCGACATCCGCGATACCCTGCCACCGCTGCGTGCCCGTGTGGACGCCTGGTACCTCGACGGCTTTGCACCAGCGAAAAACCCCGACTGCTGGACGCCTGCGCTCATGCAGGAAATCGCCCGCCACAGCGCGCCGGGCGCGACCATTGCCACCTTCAGCGCCGCAGCTACCGTGCGCGACGCCCTGAGCCAGGCCGGCTTTACCCCCGAAAAAATCCCCGGCTACGGCGCAAAACGCGACATGCTCACCGCCACCCTCACCACCCTGCCTGCACCGCGCCCGCACTGGAATAACCAGCCCGCCGCCGCAGACGGCCCCGTCGCCATCATTGGCGCGGGCATCGCCGGCAGCACCACCGCGCGCGCCCTGGCTGAAAGCGGCCGCCGCGTCACCCTCTACCACAGCGACGCCCACCCCGCCGCCAGCCACGTTCCACTCGCCGTACCCTACCTCAACCCCGACAGCGAGGACTCACCCGACCGCCCCTACCAGCTCGCCACCTGGCATCACGCCATGCGCGCCCTGCACACCTACCCGCGCAACATCTACAACCCCTGCGGCGTCACCAACCACGCCGAAAACCCGCGCGAAGCACGACGCCAGCAAGCCCTGCTTAACGCCCAGCTGCTGAATGCCGACGAAATCAGCGGCGACGCCACCGACCTCACCTACCCGCGCGGCGGCGTCATCCACTTGCCCACCCTGCTCGCTACCCTTGCCGACCATCCCAATATCCGCCGCGAAAACACCACCATCACCAGCCTTGCCGCGCTTGATGACTACGCTGCCATCATCCACTGCTGCGGCTGGCAACAAACCCTCAACCCGGCAACCGCACTGCGCGACACCATCCGTCCCCTGCGCGGACAGGGCAGCACCTACTACAGCGACCGTGTGCCGCCGGGCGTGTACTGCGGCGAACGCACCCTCATCCCTGATGACGACAGCATCTACAGCGGCGCCGGTTTCGACCCGGAAGACACCGACCTGACCCCGCGCGACAGCGACGATGCCAAAAACCTCGCCGCCATCCTGCAACACCTGCCTGGTGCACAAACCCGCCTGCGCGGACACTTCGTCGGCATTCGGGGCGCCAGCCGCGACCACATGCCGCTCGTCGGTGCCATCGGCGACACCGCCAGCGTCCTGCGCGAATACGCCGCCCTGCGCCGCGATGCCCACAAAACCATCATGCGCGACATCGCGCACCACCCGCGCCAATACATGCACCAGGGCCTCGGCTCCAAAGGCTGCACCTACGCCTGGCTGAACGCCGACATCCTCACCGCCATCATCAACGCCACCCCCATTCCGCTGCCTGCGCCGCAACTCGAACGCATCAACCCCACGCGCTACCTTATCCGCGCCCTCAAACACGGGCAGATATAAAACACCACCCACAGGAGAACAATCATGTCAGGGCTCAACAGCTCCATCACCTCCATCAACGGCTTCGGCATCACCTGGTACGGCAAAAGCGACTTCCATACAGACGGCAGCTACATCACCACCTGCTGGATTATCGCCCTGTACGTCCCGCTCATCCCGTTATACAGTCTGCGTGTGTGGGAAATTGCCGAAGAACAGCGCCTGTTCTGGCTAATCCCCTACACCGATACCAGCCGCTGCTACATACAAAAACAGCCGCTTCACTGGCGCCAAGTTGGGCGGGTGTACCTATACTTCCTGCCATTATTGGCTTTCATCCTGAACCTCGCGACCGACTTCGCATCCGGAGTTCCCTATTGGCTGACAGACCTGATTCCTCCTTTCCTCATCCTCTGGGCCTTCCTTCCGTGGTACCTGCGCCGCCGCGCCCGCCGTCGCCTCACGCAGCCACCCGCAAAACGCAAAAGCGTGATAAACCAATAAAACGCCATGCCGCTGACGCAACCATGCCCGCCAAGCGGCGTCAATACTGAGCCCGCCAAGCGGGATAAAACCTGGGCTCGCGTCAAGCGGGATACATCCGCTTCGTCACCCAACCTGCGGCACCACCCTCTACGATTCCCCGTGCAGTTTCCGCAGCGCCTCCTGCGCCTTTTCATGTCCTTGAGCGGCGGCGCGGTGCCATAGCGTATGAATATCGTCGAGATGCTCCTCAACATCATCGGCAAACACATAACTGAGGCCCAGCAAATACTGCGCATGCGCGTCATTCTGCGCCGCCGCCTGCTGCAACCACTCGCGTGCGCCGGTGAAATCCTGCCGCTGCAAAAATAGCGAGCCCAACGCCAACTGCGCATCCACATGCCCCTGCAATGCCGCCAGTTGCCACCAGTGCTGCGCGGCCGCCTCATCTACTGCGCCGCCGAAGCCCGCCTGATGCAGCGCGCCAAACTCATACTGCGCCACCGCCAGCCCCTGTTCCGCCGCCTGCGCCAGCCACCGCCGCGCCTCGGCATAATCCTGCGCCACGCCATGCCCGTCGCGGAAAAGCATGCCCAGGCCGCGCTGCGCTTCGCTGTTGCCCTGCGCCGCTGCCTGCTCCCAATAACTACGCGCCTGCGCATAGTCACGCGTGACACCATCGCCGTTGAAATAAAGCTCGCCCATCGCGTACTGCGCCACATCATCCTGTAACGCCAGGGCGACGCCCCACCACTCACGCGCAATCGCATAATCCTGCGTTACACCGATGCCGCGCTGGAACATCACCGCCAAATAGCGGATAGCTTCCACATTGCCCTCGCGTGCCAGCGCTTCCAGCTTGCGCCGGGCGCCGTCTGCATCCCCTTCCCGCAAAATGCGGATAGCGCGCTGCACCGCTGCCGACGGCTGTTCACCGAACATCTGCAAGGCGCTTGCCGCATAACCTTCGCCTTGAGCGGCTGCCTGCGCCAAAAGCCCGCGTGCCTCATCGTCCCGCCCCTGCGCCGCATAGAGCGCGCCGAGGGAAGTTTGCGCCAACGCCATGCCCTGTGCCGCCGCCTGCTGCCAGTAGACAATAGCCTGATGCACATCCTGCGTCACCCCCTGCGCATACAAATAAAACGTGCCGAGGATGAACTGCGCCTGCGCCTCGCCGGCGGCAGCCAGCGGGACAAGCACGGTATGGGCAGGGGCAAAATCCTGCTGCGCGCAGGCGGCAGCGGCATGTTGCAGTTGCTGACGCAACTCGCCGTTGTGAGCGGCGATGAGTTGCGCGAAGGCTTGACGGATGGGTTCCATGTAATGACTCCTTGTAACCAGATGACGCTGCCGACACCTGCTGCCGGACAACACCGGCAGTTTACCCCGCTTGTCGCAGTGCTAAACCGAAAAAAGCAGACCCCGCTATACTCCGCCTGCTCACCCACCACGAGGCCGCCATGCCCACCCGCTTTCACGACAAACACCGCCGCGCCAAGCGCGCCAGCCGCCGCCTGCAACTCGCTTTCTGGTTGAGCCTGCTGCTGGCCCATCTTGGCTACACCTCGGTCTTCTTCCTGCCGCTTATCGGCCTTGTCACCCTCGGCAAGTCCCCCCACCCCATCATCGCCAGCGGCGGAGTTATCGGTTTTCTTGCCATGCCGGTCATCATCAGCCTGGTCGCGGCGCTCTATCCCACCTCCCGCATCCTCACCGCTTACCACACCATGCGGCGCACCCTGGATGCCATGACAGTGGACGAACAGGCGGCGTCCCTCGGCGCTACCCCTGCCTGCCCCAATAACGACCCGGCAGAACGCCGCTACACCAACCTTATCGCCGAACTCAGCCTCGCTGCCGACATCGACGACCCCGACGCCTACGTCCTGCGCGACGACCACAGCATCAACGCCTTCGCCCTCAGCGACACAAACGGCGACCTTGCCCTTGCCGTCAGCCAGGGCGCACTCGACAACCTCAGCCGCGACGAACTGCAAGCCGTCCTCGCCCACGAATTCGGCCACATCGAAAACGGCGACCCCGTCCTCTACAACCGCCTCACCGCCATGCTTTCCTGCTATTACAGCAACGGCGGCGGCCGGCGTGGCGAAGAACACCTTTACACCCCTGAAGTCAGGGGTGGCAGACAAATCCTGCGCATGACCGACGACGAAACAAACCTCATCACCAGCAGCAGCATCCTTTACCTCTATGGCCGCCTCCTGCAAGCGGCCTTCGCCCGGCACCGTGAAGAAATGGCGGACGCCCGCGCCGTGCAATACACCCGCGACAGCAGCGCCCTCGTCGGTGCCCTGAAAAAAGCCTACGCCCTGCATACCCAGGGCATCCATCCGCGTCGCTCGCTGCTTGACCGCGCCCACATCTACTTCATCGACTACCGCCGCCCCGGCTGGCGACGCCTGCAAACCCATCCCACCCTGCGCGAGCGCATCAAAACCTGGGGCGGCGGCAACATCAGCGGCGCCGAACTGCGCGCCATCCTGAGCAACATTGACGCCTGCCGCAACAACCGGGCCGCCGCACCCCTGCAACCCATCGCGCCGCCGCCCGAACCCAACCCCAGCTACCCGCCAGCCACCTACGACCGCCTCCTTGCCGCCAAGCTGCAACCCGCCCCTGACGATCCCGTCGCCGCCCTGCTTGCCTACTTCGCCTACCACAGCGGCGCGGCCTATGCCGAACTCGAAAAAGCCGCCCTCCTGCCTGAGGCCATGCAAACGGCCTGCCGCCGGGCCTACAGCACCATCGAACAAAGCGACCCGCTGCAACGCCTCGCCCTCATCGCCTACCTGAGCCGCGCCGCGCTGAACTTCAACATCGCCACCAAACGCTACCTTGACCCGATAATCCGCCGCCTCATCCAGCACGACGGCGAACTCAGCCGCTACGAACACACTGCCTACCTCGCCTGGCGCGCCACCTGCATCCCCGACAATAACGACGATTACCGCGCCCGCGAAACCGCCATCGCCTACCTCTACAACTACCTCGCCGCCGACGATCCCGATGATCCCAACCCGCAAAGCACCTACCAGCGCTTGCTGACGAAGGGGCCGGCACTCAGCCAAGCGCCCGCATGGCAACCCCTCAACACCGACACATCCGCCAGCAGCCTGCAACTCTGCCGCCACGGCGACACACTGCGCCGCCTCGCGCGACCCTACCGGCAAACCCTATACAACAGCCTCACCAACTACTACCGCCAAAAACCGCAACTCACCCTCAAACAGGCACATCTGCGCTTCGCCCTGCAACACCTGTTAATGCCCCAAGCGCTGTCTGCGGGTGAATGACGTAGCAATCGCCGGGTGGGCAGCAGATAAAACCAGCGTACCTAAACAGTTGCCAAGCGGCGCAAGCACACGCTTTTTCATTTTTCCTGATACCGTTACGGAAAACGAGGCAGAGGATAGGCACTATTGCATTAACCAGGCCATGAGCGGCGGCTTGAGCCCAGTGTTTATCCCGCTTGGCGGCTCTGCTGTCAGGCACAGTATCATGCGAGTATCGTTCATCTGCGCAGGGAGTTTTTATGTCTTATCCAGCCCCGTACCCCTACATGCGTGTCGCTCTCGGTTTCATTGGTGGTGGCATCCTGCTGGCCTTTGTCTCCGCTATCCTGCGTTATCCGTTTATTCTTGGCAGCCCTAGCAGTCTGCTGCCCGTTTTGCGATCAATCGTCCTCCTGCAACTGGCTTGTGCCCTGCCGCTCACCGCCTGGCTGCTGTGGCGGCGTGTCACACGCACCCGGGACGGTATCCGTCGCACGATATGGATGGCGGTCGTGCTGGGGCTATTGGTGCACTTAGGCATCATGGTTTATTCCTTGCGAGATTTTCCCCTTCTGCCGGGTGAACAGTGGTCGTTCGCGTTGCTACTGTCCCAGCTTCTGCCCATTTTGGGGGAGGTAACACTGACAGCAGTGATTTATGGCCTGCTCTCCACCCGTTTCCTGCCGCCTGCCGAAGATACAGATGATATCGATAGTGCCCCGCCCGACTATCCTTATGTACGCGTTATCTGTGCTTTCCCGCTGCTGACGGGCCTGCTCTACGGCGTGCTGTATTGTCTGCTGATACTCGTCCTCTTCCGCTCGATTCGGCTGGGCAATATTCCCAAAGATATGAGTCTGCTCTTCATGCCCGGCATGTTTTTGGGGCTGTGGCTCGCCGCCTGGCGGGTGCGGCGCACGGCAACAGGTATTATTCATGTGCTGACTGCCGTCATTGTGCCGGCGATGTTCATTTTTCCCCTGCTCGCAGCAAATTCGGTGTATTACGGCGGTAGCGGGGTAGAAATGAACCTTGCCGCCATCCTTACCGCTCGCCTTGCCATTGCGGTGCTGATTGTGGCTCTGATATTCCTGCCACCCGAACCGCACTGGCACACGACCACAGTCGATTTTATTATGCTGGCTATCCTTGGCCTCAGCTGGGCGGCGCTTTGCATCGTGCTGACTGTTGGGCTGTTCCCTTATCTGTACACTCTTATCTTTTAGCACTGCCATGTCCTATCGCCCGCCTTACCCTTACGCCCGCATCCTTGGTGGCTTCATCCTCGGCAATGTCATCCTCACCGCACTGCTTTATCTCCTCCTCCGTCCCGGCTTCCTCGCTGGCAGCATGATGCCGTTTGACCCCCGTACTCTCGCCGTACTCTGCGGCGCTGCCGTTATTGCCGCTGTCCTCACCGCCTTGCCGCTGTTTCTTGGCCGTGCCGAACGCGAACAGCAGGGCGTTGGCCGCGCCATGATGCTGATCGGACTTTTCAGCCTGCCGCAGACGTTTTTCCCCTACCAGCAGGCGCTATACGTCCATTTTGCGCCGCCCTTTCTGGGGGAAATCCTTATCGTGCTCGCGATCAGGATGATTGCCTTCGCACAGCTCGCGTATTCGCTTCTGCCACGCCCGGAGCCGACCTTTGAAGACCGTCGCGACTGGCGCGCACGTCGCTATCCCTACTGGCGCATCGTCTTCGCTTTCCCCGTCCTCGGCGCTGTCATCTGCCATCTACTGCTGCCGGTCGCGGGCGATACCAGCCGTTTCAGCGAGTACTTTTTTCTCAACCGCAGCGCGCAGCTGCTCGTGCCCTATCTCGCCTGTGCGCTGTGGTTCGCCGCCTGGCGGTTGCGACGCAGCGTTTACGGCATCCCCCAAGCGGTTGCCGTCGCCACCTTCGTCGCTTATGGCCATTTCATGCTGTACCGCAGCTACGAAGAGAGCGCTGCGCCGCTGCCGCTTACCCTGCGCTTTGCCGTCATTGCCCTCGCGCTCACCTTCCTGTTGCTGCCAAAAGACCCAGAAGACCCACCCGGCCTCGGCGACTACGGCAAAATGCTGCTCGGCGGCATCCTCAGTATCGCCCTCTGCGCCCTTGTCTGCGCCAATCTCTTCCCGAAATAACCACAAAAAACCCCATATAATGCGCATCTTCCTCAACCGGAGCCCATGACCATGATCCAACTCCCCGTCATTCTCGGCCTTGTCCTTGCCGTAACCCTCGCCTCTGCACCAGAAAAAGCCGCCCCTGCAGACGACACGCCAACCATCAGCATCAACACCTACACCCTGCCGCCACGCCTCACCGCCACCCTGCCGGACGGTATCCTGCGCGCCGAACAGGCGGGCATCATCAACCTTGATTACACCCCGGGCGATGAAAAAACCTACTACTTCGACGCGGGCGGTGCCCCCGTCAACAAGGCAACCGCTGGCGGTTATTACCGTGTCGTCCTTGGCAAAACCGCCGACGGTCGCGACGTCATCCAAGACTACTATCAGGACAACGGCAAGCCGCAAACCGCCCCCATCATCCTGAAAAAAGAGGCCAAACTACACGACTTCGACAGCGGCATGAGCGACAGCAGAATCGTCTGGTACCGCGAAGACGGCAGCATCCTCGCCACCCAGGACTACAAAGGTGGCGCCGATCTTGGCCGCCACAACTACTACCAGAACGGCATCCTTGCCATGCAGAGCGCGTTGCCGTTTGACATCGCCAAAGAAGACGGCGATCCCTATGCCGCCGTCGGCGATATCAGCCGTGGCAACCGCTACTACTACCCGGATGGTCGCATCATGGCCTTTGAAGACCTGGAAGACGCTGATAACTTCGAACTACTCTACTACCGCGCCGACGGTAGCCCGCTCATGCACTTCCGCACCAGCGAAGACGACGGCGGCGACAGCAGCACTTGGAACGCGAACGGCGATTACGTCGCGGAAGAAGCAGTGCAAGCGGAAATTGACGCCGTCACCGCGCGCAAAGAAGAATTGCAAAGCGCGGTGCGTCGCGAAATGCCCTGAGGAGAACGCCATGCCCTTCCATCAAGCTACCCTCAGCGACAGCGAACGCACCGCCCTGCAACACGTTATCGATAGCGGCATCCTGCCATTTCCCCCGCCCGCCGTTCCCAACAGCTGGTGGGTAGATGCCGACCACGATGCTGCTCTCTGGGCAGCTCCCGCAGCCGACACCGCACCGCTGGACTTCCTCTGGCACTACTACCTCCGCCTCCACGGCGAGTATTACCGTTTCCTGCTTGAACCCGAACCGCTGACCTCGGCGCGCATCACACTCTACAAGCTCAAAGAAACCCTTCCCGCCGACTGCTACGGCAAAGCGCACGAGCACATCATTGCTACTTTGAAACAAGCGCTGATCGCTAAAACCGCGAGCGGCGAACACGAAGCATTTTTCAACTTCTGAGGCTAATCTACGCCGCTTACGCAACGTCATCGGCAAGAATAAAAACACATGCTTGTGCCGCCCGCCGGGGCGGTATTTATCGTGAAATGGCCGAGCAATAGCCACAATTCGCAAAGGTGGGCCTTGGTCCACCTTTTTTATCTTGGTGCGAACCCGGTATTCGACCTGCTTGGCGGACACCCCGCTCTGGCCATCCTTTCCCCGCAAGCGGATGGGGAAAGGGCATCCTCAGGGCGAATCCAAAGAATCAAGGAACGCTCAACCACGCCGTTTGACGCACATAATCCCGGGATTCGCACAAAGAAGCTGGGCCGATGGAAAACGCATTTAGTCGCAAGCGAAGAACCGTCTGTATCCGTCATGCGACAGAGAGGTATCACCTTCCCTAAGACTACTCGGCTGAAAAAACAACAAAAAACTTGATTGTCAAGCCTGTCGTCTCAAAAAAACTACAAAAACCCCATCGGAAAGCTTGCAAAGCCAAAATGCTTTCGCTAATATGCTCGCCAGCCAAGTTGTGGCTATGGAAAATTTTCTTTCAACTCAAGTTCAAGAAGGTACATCCTGTATGAAACTGACTAATCTCTCTCTCGCTATCTTGGTAGCAGTAGGCGTTGCCGCTTGCGGTGGCAGTGATGACAACAACAGCAACCGTCCGGTGGATCCGAAAACTCCGTCAACTCCGGACAATAACAATAACAACAATAACAACAACAATCAGGCCGACGAGCAACAGACTGTTGACCCGACCGGGACCAAAGTTGTGGATAACAAAGACCTGACTAAAGTCTCTACCGTTGGTACCCTGCAATATGTCCGTCGCGAAGGTTCTCAATATGACCGCGCCAACAACCCGAGCAAACAGGCTTCAGCTTCTCCGTTGTTGGGTGTAACCCTGAATGACCAAAACCCGAGCCTGACCAACATCGTTCTCGCTCGTCAAGAACTGGTTCGTGCCGATGGTCAGCCGGTAAAAGCACAGTTTGCTGGTAGCAGTAACCCCAAACCGTTGACAGCTACTGGTGCATTCCTGCGTGGCGATTTGGACAGTGTCAGCTTGCAGGAAGAAAACTATAAGAACGTTGACGTGCTGGCTGGTATGTACGTCGACCGGGATAATGATGGAGCAGGCGCAGCAGGTCTCCAAGTCAACAATAACGTAGATAGCAATGGTGCGATCAAACGTACATTGCAGGACGATGGTGCCAAAGTTTTCAACGCGGTAGTAACAAAAGCTGGTTCAACTGCGGCAACCAAATATGCACGGGTGGTTACACCTCTAACAACTCCAGTTAACCCCGACGATCCGTCTGCCATCGCGGCTGCCGATGAGGCTTATAACACGAGCCCGAGAGCGTGGTCTACCTTGACTGGCGCTTTAGCTGGTGCTACAGGTCCAGGCGTCTATTCTACCGACGGTGCTGATGGTTTCACTGCGATTATTGATCCGGCAACTTGGAAGAAATCCAGACAAACCGGGGTAGTTGCGGGCACTCCTGTTTACGGCTTGGAAAGCAGCACCAACACGAAAGATGGTAAAGGCCAAGATATCTACTACTACAGAGGCGTTACAAAAGAAGTGAACGCTGCTGGTACTGCACTTGAAGAAACCAAGCGTACTGTAACGGCTAAATTTGCCCATAACCACACCAATGGCAGCCGCTACGGTAAAGGGTTGGTCTGGTGGAGCACCCCGGAAACCGCATTCGAAAACGAATTTACCCGTCGTGGTACTGACAGCATCCCGACTGCCCAACTCGATCCAGCTAACGCAGCGCTCGGTGAAGTTGATGGCACCAATACAGTATTGAAAGGTGATAGCCGTGCAGCAACCAACGGTCTCGTCCGTGTCGGTGGCGGTCTGTCAACCTTGGGTCAAGAATTGAACTATGACGGAGGTAAATGGGTAGATCATCACAACACTACTACCCGTATCTTCGGTCGTTATCACTTGGCCTATGCTGACAACAACGTTGTTAACCCGCTGTCGCTGAACAGCTACTCTGGCGCAAGAACCTTCGTTGCTGAGTACGATGCCAACAATGAAAACCTCGCTACCCAATACAGCTTGGGTGCACGACCGATGACCCTGACTCGTGTTCAGTATGGTCGTGTTAGCAACAACCTTGACCTGGATGCCGGACAAACTGGATATCAGGACAACTTCATGCGTAGCGACTTTGTTCGTAAGAACAATGACGGTGGTGTAGATAACTACTTCTACCGTGGTACTGATGCTACCAGCATCGAGCAAATGGCTGCCCTGCCGAGCAACCAAAGCGCTGTTTACCATGGTCACGCCCTCATGTACGGTATCGACAACAGCTTCCACGGTAGCACCGGCAATAAAGGCCGCGATCTGCCTAACGCCTTTGCTCCTGCCGGCAGCACCACAAGTGGCATCGGCTTGGGTAACTTCGTCGAAGCTCGTGTGAACTTCAACGACAAACGCGTTACCGGTGAAGTTTATAACACCTGGTTGCTTGACCCGACCAAGAATGCCACAACCAAAGACAAGCTGGTCCAATTCCAAGGTGCCATTACTGGTAATACTGTAGTTGGTTCAGCTGACCGTGTGTACATCACTGGTGATGATGATGCTACCTTTAAGGCCTCCTTCTTCGGTGATAAAGCTCAAGAAATGGGTGGTTCCTTCAACAGCGTCAAAGATACCGATCGTTACGGCGACGCTTACGGTACCAATGATTGGGGTGGTGTATTCGGTGCAACCCGCGGCGAAACCAACACCTTCCAAGGTGATGACGGTAACAACGTATACAGCGACTAATCGCCAAATATATCAAGCAGTTCTTACAGCTTGATTGTTACCCGAAAAACGGCTACGCAAGTAGCCGTTTTTTTATGCATAAATGCTGCAAGCAGGGGTATTCAACTGGTGCCTCTGCAAAAACGCCTTTTCCCTAACTTTCACCTTGAGGCAAGTCAGCGCAAACTTCACTTATAGTCAAATCGCTAATAAGGAGTAACAAGGATAAAGAACTAAAACAGCAGGGCATTCACATCGGCCAACCGCCATTGTTTCCTCAATCGCTTGATCCATGTCCACATCTTCTCTATCGGGTTGAAATCCGGGCTATAGGGAAGAAGCCACAGCACCGTATGCCCCTCAGCCTGCAACGCATCCAGCGTGTCCTGCCGTTTGTGGAAGGAGGCGTTGTCCATCACGATCACACTGCACGCGGGTAGTTCCGGCAGCAGTATTTCTGCCACCCATGTGTGAAAAACATCGCTGTCTATGCTGCAATCAAAGGCAGTGAAAGCAAATGGCACCGTGCCACGCAGGGCGCCGATAACGTTGGTTTGTGCCTTGCTCCATCCGGATACGCCTGCGCATTTTTGCCCGCGTGCTGCATAGCCGTAAGGACGGGAAATGTCTTTTCTGAAGCCACTTTCATCGATATAAACAAATGGAGGCAGCCGTTCTTCATAGATGCTTTTTACTTCGAGGAATTCACGGTGTCTTTCTTCGTCCGCCTTGCGATGGTGGAAGTCTTTTTTTAACGGTGATGCGATAGCGCTTGAGCGCCTTGCAGATGCCGTTCTACGAGCAGCCCAAACGTGCAAGCCCTTTCCCATTGATAGTCATCAGGGTGCTCGGCCACGTCTTGCCGGATGAGTTCTTCTGTGAGAAGGCGGGGCGTAGAACGGCGGCTGCCTTTGGGTTGTGGCTGTTTCTTCCAGGTGGCGAGGGTGTTGGGACTGATACGGTGTCTGGAGCTACTTCGCGATAGGAGCTATCTTCGAGTTATGCAAGGATTTTTTTACGGATATAGGTTGGATAAGTCATGATTTTGATGGTTACTGTTTTTTGCTATTTAACTATATAGTCCGGTGTTTGTTCCGCTTACGCCTACCAAGCGCTTCATCCGCGTAGCAAGCGCTTGCGCCGGCATTGCGTACCCCACAAAATTCCTGGCACCCACCATCTCATCACAGGATTTTTCATGTCTAACTTTATTCCTGATCTCAACGATCCGCGCACCCGTGGCTGGGGCGGGCATGAATATGAATACGACTGTGGCGATGATCGTGGCTACTTCATCTTCTCCTGGCTGGGTTTTATCGTCCTCTTCGCCCTTCCTTTCACCCAGACGCCGGGCGGCATACTAATCGCTACCCTGCTGCTGTGGTTGATGCTTGGCATCTTGACACCCAGCTATTACGCCACCAGTCAGGCAGGCGGCAACCTGCATGCGCCCGCCGTTATCTGCGACCCGCAGGGGTTGACCATTTATAACAGTAACCAGCGCATTGAGTACCAATGGCGCTGGCAGGCGCTCGATAGCGTTAGTGCGCGCAATAACGGCCTGCGCATCATCCCGCGCGATGACGAAGCGTTGACCTACCGCGACTTTCGCCTCGGGCGCGATATGGAAACCCTCCTCGCCATTGCCGTTGTCGCCACCGGCTACTTGCACGGTCGGGCACCGTCCGTCCCGCCCGCGCCCTCTGCCGACATTAACCACATCTGGTACAAACCGCAGGATGATATTGTCTGGTTGAGCAGCAGCAATCTGCTGCTGCCCGTCCTCGCGCTGGCCTTCTGCTGGCCTGGTCTCATTCAATACTGGCCCGATCTCCCGCAGGGAACCATTACTGTCGCCATCGTCGTCGGTTTCTTTGACCTGTTTGAGATCTTGAACCACTACCATCGCTATTACAGAAACAGCGGGCTGTGTCGGCGCATCGTCATTGATAACAATGGTCTGCATTTCCTCGAAACCAGCAACAGAGGCAGCGTCCTTCCCCCGCTTTCCATATCCTGGACGGACATCGCCCATATCGAAATCACAGAAGAGAAGAAAGGGCGCCATACCTTCAACTACCTGCGCATCACCGACCGCCTCAGCAACTATCACAAAAGAACGCTGAGTGGGGAAGAGGATGTATGGCCGGGTAGGGAAATCGTTGCTGCTGTTGAGGCCATCATCGATCATCGCCCGCTGCCACCGCTTACCTCCGGCAAGATCCCCATCATCCTGGCCGAGATACCGCCTGCTATCCGCCGTTTCTTTTGGGCAAATGTTCTGTTCACCGCTGTGGTCATCCTCGGCTACGGCAGCTGTCTGTACCTGCATCGCTGCATTGTCCCCATCAGCCCTAAGAACGTGTTCATAGTCTTCGTAGCAGGACTC
Source organism: Cardiobacterium sp. Marseille-Q4385 (assembly GCF_916618745.1). Lineage (GTDB taxonomy): Bacteria > Pseudomonadota > Gammaproteobacteria > Cardiobacteriales > Cardiobacteriaceae > Cardiobacterium. The sequence continues at coordinate 925,782 of NZ_OU745373.1, read as the reverse complement.
CCAAGAAAGCCAAAGCTACCATTTGCAGACTGGTACTCAACTTACGCTCACAGTTTTTCCAAAGCCGCCTATTCTTTTCCAACCAGGAAAAACTGCGCTCTACTACCCATCGCTTCGGCAATACTGCAAAACGGTGCAATTCGTTTCGTTTGGCAATCTCTACCTCCGCACCAATCAACGCTTGTACCGACGAAGCAAATGCCTTACCCGTGTAACCACCGTCAGTAAGGACTTTTTGTACCGCCCCAAGATTATCCTTGTCACGTTCCAATGCCAGCAGACAGCCTTTTCTATCCGTAATATCCGCCGTCGTTACCGCAATGGCATGCGGCAAACCCTGCGTGTCAACCGCTATATGCCGCTTGATACCGCTAACCTTTTTGCCCGCATCGTAGCCTTTTTCGGCGTAATGGACAAAATAGGTGTTTTTAGGCCGGCTCCTTTGCGAAATAATCTATTATAAACCGTAGCTTACTCTCCTTTTTTAAGCCCCGATGACACCGCAAAAGCTGCTTCATTTCGCTGAATTTCCCTTCCAGCAAATTGGTCGTATTCGGGATACCCGGGTCGGGAAAATGCTCGCAGGTAAACAACCATGGCAGATGCCGTTTCAGGCTGTTGTACGCGGCGCGCAGACGCTTATGCGTGTAGTGTGAGTGGCCTGTTTTCTCGTTCACACTGCGTTCGTTCAGGAAGGCGGCGTACTGCTCGTACCAGCGCTTGAGCGCCGCTTCAAACGCCGCCTGAGTGGTTTCCGTCAGGGTCAATGACAGAGCCCGCAGCGCCTGTGCTGCTGGGCTTTTAGGCTTCCTGGTCAGGTGGCGCACGATGATTTTTATTTGGTGAAATTGGCACATCTGTATGGGTACATCCGGGAAAACGCCCAGCAAACCGCTTTTGCCGTCACAGATAATGCTTTGTATCACAACACCTTTCTCTCGCAATGCAGCGACCGCCTGCGTGTAGAGCGCATTGGTTTCCCGCTCAATTACCGTCACAGTCAAGGCTCGCTTGCTGCGAGCGTCGTAGAGAACCATGACACCCCATTTTCGACCGAAATAGGTGGTGTCCATGATGAGGTTAACAGGTGCTTGTGGCAGCGTGCATTCGCCCTGTGTAGCGGCTTTGGCGAGGTGGCGACGGATGGTTTTGATGCTGCATCCGTACTGCGCGGCAAGCTGTGCGGCGCTTTGCTTGCCTTCGCTGTAGCGCTGCCAAAGGGTGTTGGGATTAAGGCGTTGGCCCCCTATGAATTGGCGCTTACAGGAGCCGCAATGGTATTGCTGTTTCCCGTTATCACGATGCCCGTTTTTCTTGACCTGTTTGGAGCCGCAGAAAAAGCATTTTTTGTGTTCAAAGGTTTTGACCTCGCGTAAAGCCTTGCAGCGTAAGGGCTACAGCGATTTTTAGCATGAAATTTGTCCATTACGCCGTAAAAATAGCATAAACGGTATTTGCAATTTTATTAGGCATAATCTTCTTCTCCTTTAAGGTTCGTTATGAAAAATGTTTTTTGCATTTTTGAAAAGAGTAGATATCAGCAAAAATACAATAAAGCAATAAACAATAAACCTATTTTCTACATTATTCCGAGGCTCAATTTCTTTCAGCTTATTATCTTGCAATAGATAATTTACCTGAAAAGAACTAAGATTATAATCCATATCTAGATAATTCATTTTCAGCATCAGGCAGCTTCTTTTTTTATTAATTTGCAGTATCTCTAGTTTTTCAATAGCATCATTGCCAGAAGATTTGTTAAAATAATCTCGATTCTTGCATGGCGAAAAATTGCAATCACAATAATACGTTTTTCCATTAATGTTTAATTCCATAAAAGGATTTAGAGAACGGCGGGTATCAGGCCTAAGGCTGCGTTGGGCATACATGATTGGCGTTCTGGAATCGCCATCTGCAATAATCACATCTCCTTTGGCACTATCAAAAACCAATTTCTTTTTGAACTCAATCGTCGTTATCGGAAAAATGACATGGCGCGTTAGCAAGAATGCAAAAAATAGAAATAAATATATCCAGTTAAATTGTTTTTGTGTCATAACACGTGCATCTATGTATACCATCAGCAGGATCACACAAAATATAACCAAATTAATCCAGTTAAAATATTTTTGCATCATAGTATTTCTCCTGGTGTAGATGGGAAGTCGGAATAATCGGTGTAGCTAACAGAAGCACCAACAATAGAGTTAATTTCATGGGGCAATTCATCTCTTCTTGCAAGAATATATATAGATTTAGAACTTAAAGCTGCCATTCTATATCCCCTTTATCTTTCTTAATATCAATTACATTAAAACAAATATTCATAAATAAAGATATTGCAAATATTGTATAAGCAAGCACTCTATAATGTACATACCGTATGGGCTCAATATTTCTTAAACGCTCATCTTGTAAAAATATCTTGCCGTGTCCGTTATATGCCGCATTTAAATCATAATCCTCTCCCAAATAACGCATTTTACTGACCACACAATACCGATACCGGTTGGTTTGCAGAACCTCTATGCTTTCTATCATGGTTGTACGGCGATTCCTTGTAGGGTCATCAGGAATCCTGCTGTTGGGCGGGTTATTAAAGTAATCCCGGCTGTAGCAATGATTAAAATAGCACTGGCAATACCAATTTTTGTCATTGATTACAATCGTCATAGACGGAAAGACGGGATATTGCTTCTTGGCTTCTGCCGAGTCCGTCCGCGATGCCCTACTGGGTATTCTTGAGCTGCTTTTGACATAAATGACGTCTCCTTTTTGCTGGTCAAAGCTCAAATACCGCTTGAATTCCATGCCTCTTTTGGGGAACAGAACAAAAACGACCAAGACCAGCCCGGCGATCAGCCCCAAATAAACCCGGTTATAGTATTGCTGCGACCGGGGCGGCCTCACTTCAACATATTCGTTTAGTTTCATGGAATTCCTCCTGCCGTAATCCAGCAAATATCATATTTGCACCTTCACCAAGAATACCTTTATTGGCGTGCCTGTCGCCATTCTGCGTGACAGCTAGAAATCCGTCTGTCCATATTTCCGTTCGTCATCATTATCCATGTCTTCCCAAAAATATATCATCATTCCAGGAATTATTCCCACCATAATAATTCTCATGAACTACTGCCGCCGCTCCTCGCCTGCATCGTCATCCTGCGCACCTGCCGCGCCCTCTTCCCGGTAGTCGATGAAGCCAACGACGAGCCGGCCTCGCGCACGACCTCGACCTGCGCCCGATTGAAACCATCTTCATCGGCGGCGGCACGCCCAGCCTGTTGCGCGGTGCCGCCTTTGACGCGCTGCTCGACGGCATCAACCGCTAAGCCCCTTGCCGGACAGCTGCGAAATCACCTTGGAAGCCAACCCCGGCACCTTTGAACAGGCGAAATTCGCCGACTACCCCGGCATCGGCGCCGGCGCGCACGGCAAACAGACGCGCGACGGCAGCATCAGCCGCAGCAGCAAATACCGCGCGCCGGGGGCGTAGCAAAAAGTGGCGGGCGCGGGCGACAGCCCCTACCGCGACCAGCGCTTCACCGTGCCGCGCGACGAACAGGTATTTGAATTCATGATGAACGCCCTGCGCCTGAAAGACGGCGTGCCAACCGCCTATCTGCACGGCACGAGCGCAGCGCGCTGACCCTGGACGAACTGCGGGCAACGCTGACGCAGTTCATCGCGCAAGGGCTGATAGAAGCCGACATCGAACAGCACCTGAAAACCAGCGAACGCGGCTTTGCCCTGCTCAACAACGTGCTGGATGCCTTTCTCTAAGAGCGTGTTCATAGTCTTCGTAGCAGGACTCCCAAGAAAGCCAAAGCTACCATTTGCAGACTGGTACTCAACTTACGCTCGCAGTTTTTCCAAAGCCGTCTGTTCTTTTCCAACCAGGAAAAACTGCGCTCGACTACCCATCGCTTTGGCAATACCGCAAAGCGGTGTAATTCGTTTCGTTTGGCAATCTCTACCTCCGCACCAATCAACTCCTGTACTGACGAAGCAAATGCCTTACCCGTGTAACCACCGTCAGCAAGGATTTTTTGTACCGCCCCAAGATTATCCCGCCCACGTTCCAATGCTAGCAGGCAGCCTTTTCTATCCGTAACATCCGCCGTCGTTACCGCAAGCGCATGCGGCAAACCCTGCGTGTCAACCGCTATATGCCGCTTGATACCGCTAACCTTCTTGCCCGCATCGTAGCCTTTTTCCATGGCGGTATCCGTGTTCTTCACACTCTGCGCATCAATAATCAGGAAAGTGGTTGCTTCATGATGCCCCTGCTTGCGGCGCTCCGCAACTACCTGATTTTTTTAATGCTTCCTCAAGGATGCTGATGCCACTCTCGCGTGGCTCAGTCCATCTCTGGAAGTAGGAATGCACGGTGCGCCATTTGGGGAAATCGCCCGGCAAAGCGCGCCAGGAGCAGCCAGTGCGTTGCAGGTAGAGAATGGCACAAAAGACATCGTACAAGTCCACCTGACGTGGCGCTGTGCGTTTACGGGCACTTTCCAGCAGGGGGAGGAGAGGCGCAAATTGCTCGCGACTGATATCGCTTGGGTAGGTTTTTCTGTTCATGCCGATAGTTTACAGCAGAGGCTGAGACAATGAACACGTTCTAAGAACCTGTTCAAAATCCCAAAAAAGCAAATTTTTTAGTGCACTGAAGCGCGGTAAACCGCGGCGTATACCCATCGCTTCGGTAATACTGCAAAACGGTGCAATTCGTTTCGTTTGGCAATCTCTACCTCCGCACCAATCAACTCCTGTACCGACGAAGCAAATGCCTTGCCCGTGTAACCACCGTCAGCAAGGATTTTTTGTATCGCACCAAGATTATCCAGTTCGCGTTTTAATGCCAAAAGACAACCTTTTCTATCCGTAACATCCGCCGTCGTTACCGCAAGGGCATGCGGCAAACCTTGCGTGTCAACCGCTATATGCCGCTTGATACCGCTAACCTTCTTGCCCGATCGTAGCCTTTTTCTATGGCGGTATCCGTGTTCTTCACACTCTGCGCATCAATAATCAGGAAAGTGGTTGCTTCATGGCGTCCCTGCTTGCGGCGCTCCGCAACTACCTGATTTTTTTAATGCTTCCTCAAGGATGCTGATGCCACTCTCGCGTGGCTCAGTCCATCTCTGGAAGTAGGAATGCACGGTGCGCCATTTGGGGAAGTCGCCCGGCAAAGCGCGCCAGGAGCAGCCAGTGCGTTGCAGATAGAGAATGGCACAAAAGACATCGTACAAGTCCACCTGACGTGGCGCTGTGCGTTTACGGGCACTTTCCAGCAGGGGAAGGAGAGGAGCAAATTGCTCGCGACTGATATCGCTTGGGTAGGTTTTTCTGTTCATGCTAATAGTTTACAGCAGAGGCTGAGACAATGAACACGTTCTAAGGCCCTGCTTGCCCTCGTCGTCGCCTACATGACGCTGGCCGCTGCCGCTTTCTTCATCGAACTAGACTACCGCAGGCGCACAAGTACCTGATGCTCCCGCAGGCAGGCATCAGGCGTGCGGTTTTTCCCGCATCAGCGGCGGGGCATCCGGTGGCGGGGCGCTAAATTCTGCCTGCCACTGCCAGGGTAGGGCGAGGATGACGAGGTTGGCAAAAGCGGCGATGCAGAGCGTCCATATGGGCAGAAGGCTGCCGCAGAGCGCGAGGGCGTAACCGGTATTCGCGGCGAAGAGGTACCAGGCGAAGGGGCGGACGCGCAGCGGCGGGTAGGACGAGGTAGTGGGTGACACGGTGCCGTCAAGGATGGCGCGGATGGTGACGCAGAGGTCTTCGGTCGGTGCATCGTTTTTGCCGAGGCATTCGGTGATGATGATGCGGTGCTGACCGTCGCGGCTGATAAGGCCGATGTGTTGTGTGTAGTTGCCACCCCAAGAGAGATTGGGGGATAGGTGTTTGACACATTTGCGCATTTCCTGCCATGGGATATGGGTATTCAGCGGTCCTGTGAAGAGCAGGGGCATACCCCGAATGGGAGTACGACGCAGTGCCAGATGCAGGCCGTGGCAGTCGGCGCGGGCGAGCGGCTGTGTGCGTTGGAAAAAGTTGTGGCGGATATTGAGGCAGACGGCGATGGTGGCAATCGCTGTAAGGCACCATAGCGGGATATAGAAGACGATATCGTCCGCTGTGGCGGCATGGAGGTGTTTGCCCGCTGTGATCGTCATTTTCAGCAATAGCAGCTGGGGCAGGAGCAGCCAGAAGTGGTTGAGGTTGCCGCGTTGGACAAGGTCGGGGTATTTGTACCAGTCGCGTTGCCAGCCTGTGGGCAGGGTAACGGGCACGGGCGTTTCGCCGTCAATGTAGCGCTGCGCGGCAATAGCAAGTGCGTTGAGTTCTGAAGCTCCGTCCAGACCGTCCACATGCAGCTTCAGTGGTGGTAGGTAGCCGTCGCCGGTGTTGCGCAGGGTGATGCACAAAATGGCGTGAGAACTGTCAAGGAGTTCTTCAAAGGGTGTCGCGTCATAGCTGATTGTCACTTGTTCCAGGGCGTCCCAGCGCCATTGGTGGCTAATTTTGCCGTAGTAGCCGTACAGGGTCAGTCCCTGCGGGTCGCAGATGGCTAGCGGCGGGTCGCAGAAGAAGTCGTAAACGGCATGACGCCAGTAGATAAGTGCTGTTAGGAAGACGGTAAGGAGCACTCCTGCCGTGCGCCATGATTGCTGTACGCCCGCTGGTGGCAACAGACTGAGCCACAGGAAAATCAGGATAAAGAGCGATGCGGCAATGCCGCTTCGGTAATCAACCTGACGGTTGCGCCAGACAAGAGTCTGCGGATTGGCGAGGTCGGGGGTGAAGTGCGATTGGGTTTCGTCGGGCATGGGTCAGCGGCGATTTTTGCCGAACAGGCGGTAGAGGTCGCCGATAGGCGCATTGAGCAGGTTCAGGGCAATAAAGAAGGCGAGAAACGGGAGATCGTCGGCAGTGGTGCAATCTGCCGAGAAATAGATGCAGGGGAAGGTCAGGTGGAGCAGCCAGGCGGTCAGCAGCAGATTGAGGCATAAATAGAAAGTGAGGCCGCTTGCGGCAGTTGGCGTGGGTGGTTGCGGTGCAAGCAGCGGCAACGGTTGTCCGCTGGTAACAGCGGTAATGACAGCGGCGATTTCCCGGCCGGTATTTTCGGCCTCTTGCAGGTCGGTCATGTCCAGGCGGTAGATGTGATCGAGGCGGTCGGTGAGTAGGAGCTGGTAGCATTGGCGGTGCCCGCTGCCGGTTTCTCGCCATTCGATGTGCAGGATGTCCGCCCAGCGCAGGTGGAGTGTTGCGCCGCCACCCGCGCGATAGATATGCAGACCATTGTCATCGATGGCCACCTGTTGCCGGGCGGGAGTTGTGCGGCGGTAGCGGCGGTAGCTATGGATAAACACGCGCAGGATACAGAAGATGCCGAGGGCGATGGCGGAGAGGGTGAACGGATGGAGGAGGCGTAGGAGAAGCGGCGCACCGTCCGGCCAGACGCGCAGGCGGGCACCGAGGAAGGCGGGCAGGAAAAGCAGCACCCACAGCAGCAGGGTCAGCATGTAGTTATCGCGGGGATGGCTTTTGTCGAAATGCTTGTGCGGCTGCTCGTACCAGATATGGGTAAAGTCGGCAGGCGGGGCGGGCAAGACGGGCGGCAGGATGCCGCGCAGGCAGTCTTGCGCGGTGGCGGCGATGATGCGGTAGGTATTGCCTTCGCGTTCGAGGCGGCGGTCGCGGTAGTCAAACGGCGCGCCGTCGCGCGGGGTGATGCGCAGGGTTTGCAGGATGCCGTGGGTGGCGACGTTTTCGATGTCCTGCCAGCGCCATTGTTGCTGGATACTGCCGCGTCGCGCGTAGATGGTCAGTCCCTGCGGGTCGCAGACGAGGCAGGGAGCGAAATAGGCGGTGTGGCTGACGGCATAGTCACTGCGCAAAACGCTGATGGCGACGGCCAGCCATAGCAGCAGGTACAGCCAGCCGTAGTGCGTCAGACCCAAGAAGGCGGACGCCTTGGGGTCATAGAGGATACCGAGGAGGATGGCGCCGCTGGCCAGCCAGCCCCGGCTGTTCTGCCAGGGGGAATGACTGCTGCCGCCCCAGCCACGGCTGTGCGGATTGGCGAGGTCGGGGGCGAAGTGCGACCGGGTATCGTCGGGCATGGGTCAGCGGCGGTTTTTGCCGAACAGGCGGTAGAGGTCGCCGATGTACAGGTTGAGCAGGCTCACAGTGAAGAAAGCAACAAGGAACGGAAGGAAGCGGCGCGGCTCGAAGGCGGTGCAATGTGCCGGGGAGTAGGCGCAGGGCAGGGTCAGCCAAACGAGCCAGGCGGTCAGCAGCAGGTTGAGCCAGAACAGCGGGGCGACGCCGCTTGGGCTCGTCGTTGCAGGAGATTGCGGCGCAAGCGGCGGCAACGGCTGCCTGCCGGTAACAGCGGTAACGACGGCGGCGATTTCCCGACAGGTCTCTTTGGCCTCTTGCAGGCCGGTGACGTCCAGGCGGTAGGTGTGGTCGAGGCGGTCGGTGAAATAGAGCAGGTAGTGTTTCTGGCGCTCGATGCGGACTTCCCGCCATTCGACACCCAGGATGTCCGCCCAACGCAGGCTGAGTGCCGGAACGCCACCCGTGCGGTAGATATGCAGGCCGTTGTCATCCATGGCCGCCTGTCGCCGGGCGGGAGTCGTACGGCGGTAGTTGTGGATAAGCACGCGCAGGATGCAGAGGATGCCGAGGGCGATGGCGACGAGGGTGAGCGGATGGAGGATGCGCAGGAGAAGCGGCGCACCGTCCGGCCAGGCGCGCAGGCGGGCACCGAGGAAGGCGGGCAGGAAAAGCAGCACCCACAGCAGCAGGGTCAGCATGTAGTTATCGCGGGTATGGCTTTTGTCGAAATGCTTGTGCGGCTGCTCGTACCAGATATGGGTAAAGTCGGCAGGCGGGGCGGGCAAGACGGGCGGCAGGATGCCGCGCAGGCAGTCTTGCGCGGTGGCGGCGATGATGCGGTAGGTATTGCCTTCGCGTTCGAGGCGGCGGTCGTGGTAGTCAAACGGCGCGCCGTCGCGCGGGGTGATGCGCAGGGTTTGCAGGATGCCGTGGGTGGCGACGCTTTCAATGTCCTGCCAGCGCCATTGTTGCTGGATGCGGCCGCTGCGGGCGTAGATGGTCAGCCCCTGCGGGTCGCAGACGAGGCAGGGGGCGAAATAGGCGGTACGGCTGGCGGCATAGTCGCTGCGCAAAATGTGGACGGCGACGGCCAGCCACAGCAGCAGGCATAGCCAGCCGTAGTGCGTCAGACCCAAGAGGGCGGATGCCTTGGGGTCATAGAGGATACTGAGAAGGATGACGCCGACGGCCAGCCAGCCCCGGCTGTTCCGCCAAGGGGAATGGCTGCTGCCGCCCCAGCCACGGCTGTGCGGATTGGTGAGGTCGGGGGTGAAGAGAGGCATGGGTGGCTCTGGTGGTGATTCATGGCGCGACCGTCGGTGGGTTCATCAGCGGGTAGCTGTCCACCACGCCGCCGGGGTGGATGGCGGGGAATTGTTGTTGTGCGTATTTGAGCAGTTGTGCCGCCGGGCTGTTGATGAGGATTTTCGCGTTCGGCGCGCGCCACAGCACTTGGTCGAGGATGTTGTTCGGGCGGTAGGGCATATCGGCGATGCCGTCGCCGTTCAGGTCGAAGGCGCTGTTATCGCTCCAGTAGTTGCCGTGCCCGTCAAGCGACCATTCGATGAGGCGGGTGCCGACGTACATGACCTGGGTCTGGTTGCCAATGTAGGCGTTGTCGTGGATGCGGCTGTCCGTCGAGCCTGCGGTGGAATGCACGCCGATGGTGCAGTTACTGAAATGGTTGTGGTGGAAGCCGTTCTGGTTGGCGTTGTAGAGGAAGACGCATTTGTTGGCGCCGTTGATGCGGTTACCGCTGATTTCCGACTGGTTGACGGCGTTGAGCATGAGGCCGTGTTCGCGGCTGTTGTCGCTTTCGTTATCGCGCACGGTGATGCGGTTCGAGAACATGATGACGTAGGCGGATTCGAGGTCGGAGAGGTGGTTGTTTTTCACTTCGCTGTCTTCGGTGTACATGTAGTGGATGCCGAAGCGGATGCCGCTGATGGTGTTGTTTTCAAAGAGGTTGTATTTGCTGTTGGTGACGTAGATGCCGTCGCGCCCGCCGCTGATGGTGTTGTTGCGGATGATGGTGTGCAGGCTTTTCCAGAGCTGGATGCCGTTACCCCGGTCGTTGGTGCGGCCGGTAGTCTGGCCGGTGACGGTGTTGTGTTCGACGATGCCTTTTTCCGGTCCCCAGACGTAGATACCGAAGAGGTTGTCGCGGGCGTGGTTGTGATGAATGCGGATGTTGTGCGCGGTACGGTCGGCAAAGATGCCGGCGTCCATGTCGAAGAGGTTGCTGCCGGAGTGTTGCACGGTGAGGTGCTCAATGGTGCTGTCGGCAGCTTTGATATGCAGCACTTTGCCTTTGCCGCCGCCGTCAAGGATGCTCTCGCCCGTCGTGCTGCCGCTGAGGGTAATGGGGGTGTTGATGACAAAGTTGCCGCGATAGGTGGCAGGTGCGAGGGTCAGGTGATCCCCCGCTTGGGCGCTATCCAGATAGTGTTGCAGGTCGGCATCGGCAGGAACGGCGATGTCGGCGGCGTGAGCGGCGAGGTTCAGGGTCAGGAGGAGAAAGAGCGGGGTTTTCATGGAGCTGTGGTATGGGTTTGCGGTTCGAGCGGGAAGTTTGTGTTTATGGCGCTTGCGGGATTTCGGCCTGCGGACGTCTCCACCCCGATCCTTTCTTGCTACGTGGGCTGTTCCGTTTCCGCAAGCGAGGTTTCATGTGCAAGCGGATAGGCCGTGGTTGCGTCGCTGACCGGGTTTCGGGCGGGGCTGTGTCAGCCCGCCGCTGCGGGTGCGGGTTTCGGGGTAATCGGGGTTGCCGGGGCTTCAACATCGGTGCAGGCGGCGGCGTCAATGTCGTTTTGCATGATGGGATTGCCGTGTTCGTCCTGGTAATCGAGGTGGATGTTGCGGATTTTTTTCTTCGCCCACAAGGTGGCAAACGGTTCTTGCGCGCAGAGGTAGGGCAGGCTGCCTTTGCGGTAGGCGGTTTGCAGTGCGGCCATGTCGTGTCCGGCCTGGAAGGCGGCGGCGTCTTCCACGCCCTTGATGACGGCGGTGAAGGTGTAGGTGTTGTTGTCGAGGCTGACGCTGTGGAAGTGGCTATCGGCGATGTCGTAGGGCAGGAGGCTTTCGAGGTACGGCAGGGCTTCAGCGGCGGTTTTGAAGGTGGGCGGGGCAGCGGGCGTAGTGTCGGTTTTGTTGTCGCCGACAGCGGGTTTGTCGCTTGCGGCAGCGGTGTTCTCTGCTTTGGCAGCTGGTTTGTCGCTTGCGGCAGCGGTGTTCTCCGCTTTGGCGGCGGGTTTGTCGCTTGCGGCAGCGGCGTTTTCCGCTTTGGCGGCGGGTTTGTCGCTTGCGGCGGCAGCGGTGTTCTCCGCTTTGGCGGCGGGTTTGTCGCTTGTGGCAGCGGTGTTTTCTGCTTTGGCGGCGGGTTTGTCGCTTGTGGCAGCGGCGTTTTCTGCTTTGGTGGCGGGTTTGTCGCTTGTGGCAGCGGTGTTTTCCGCTTTGGCGGCGGGCGTGTTGTCCGCTTTGGGCGTCGTGGGCTGGTCGCAGGCAGTGAGGAGGCAGGCGAAGGCGGTGAGGAGCAGGCAGGTATTTTTCATGGGGTTTCCAGGCGGGGTAGGGCAGGGCGGCGGGCCGCCCTGCGGCTGTGATTTAAGCGGTAAGGCGTTTTTTGAAGAGACCGAGGCAGACGGTGCTGACGGCGGTGCCGGCGAGGATGGCAACGGCGTAGAGCAGGACGTGATCAACCGCGTTCGGGATGAAAAGGACGAACACGCCGCCGTGCGGGGCATGCAGGCCGCAGCCGAAGGCGACGCTGAGGGCGCCCGTGACCGCCGAACCGATGACCAGTGCCGGGATGACGCGCAGCGGGTCTTTCGCGGCAAAGGGGATCGCGCCTTCGGTAATGAAGGACAGGCCGAGGATACCGGCGGCTTTGCCGGCTTCGCGTTCTTCGACGGTGAAGCGGTTTTTGAAGAGCAGCGTCGCGCAGAAGATGGCGAGCGGCGGGGTCATGCCGGCGGCCATGGTTGCAGCCATGGGGAAGAAGATGTTGCTGCCGATGAGGGCGGTGGAGACGGTGTAGGCGGCTTTGTTCACCGGGCCGCCCATGTCGAGCGCCATCATGCCGCCGAGCAGGCCGCCGAGGAGGAAGGCAGCGAAACCTTTGGCGTTTTGCTGGGTTTCCAGCCAGGCGGTCAGCGCGGCCATGAGGCTGCCAACGGGTTTGCCGACGACGTAATACATCATGAGGGCGACGATAGCCGTGCCGAGGAGCGGCAGGATGATCATCGGTTTCAGGCTTTCCAGTTCGCGCGGCAGTTTGATGGTTTTGGCGAGGAAGGCGACGAGGTAGCCGGCCATGAAGCCCGCCAGTATCGCGCCCAAAAAGCCGGCGCCAATCTGGTTGGCAATCAGTGCGCCGACCATGCCCGGCGCGATGCCGGGCCGTCCGGCGATGGAATAGGCGATGTAGCCGCCGAGGACGGGGATGAAGAGCTCGAACGCGGCTTTGCCCGCCCAGAAGAGATTGGCTGCGAAGGTGCCTTTGTAGGCGTCTTCGTAGATGAAGATGCCTTTTTCGCCGAACTGGAAGGAGGCGAAGGCGAAGCCGAGGGCGATCAGCAGACCGCCGGCGACGACAAAGGGCAGCATGTAGGAGACGCCGGTCATCAGGTGTTTGTATACGCCGCTGCGTTCCGGCTTGGCGTCGCCCGCTGCGGCAGCGGCGCTGTCGGCGGCGAAGACGGGCGCTTCGCTGAGGCGGTGTTGATGACTTTGGCGGCATCGTTGATGGCCGCTTTGGTGCCGGTGCGGTAGAGGCGTTTGCCGGCGAAGCGGGCGGGGTCAACGTTGGTATCGGCGGCGATGATGACGACATCGGCGCGGGCGATGTCTTGCGGCGTGAGTACGTTCGCAGCGCCGACACTGCCCTGGGTTTCGATTTTGACTTCGTGCCCCAGGGCGCGCGCGCCGATTTCCAGGGCTTCCTGCGCCATGTAGGTGTGGGCGACGCCGGTCGGGCAGGAGGTGATGCCGATGATGTATTTGCCGCTTGCGGGGGCGGCAGCGGCAGGCGCGGCGTCGGCAGCGACGGTGGACAGGGTTTCGCGGATGTCGTCGGGATCGGTGGTTTTAGCGAGCCGCGCCGCGACGTCTTCGTCGCCGACGACGGTGCTGAGGCGTTTCAGCACGCCGAGGTGTTCGTTATCGCCGGCAGCGATGCCGACGATGAGGTAGGCGGGTTCGTCGTCTTCCCAATCGACGCCGTCCGGCACTTGCAGCACGGCGATGGCGGTTTCCTTGATGAGGTCACGGCTTTGCGGTGTGCCGTGCGGGATGGCGACGCCGTTGCCGAGGTAGGTGTTTTCCTGGGCTTCACGCGCGAGCATGCCGTCCACATAGGCGGGCTCGACTTTGCCGTTTTCAGCAAGCAGGGCCGCGACCTGGCGGATGGCGTCCGTTTTGTCCCTGGCGGTGGCGCCGAGACGGATAAGGGCGTTGGTGAGTTGCATGGATACTCCTGTGGTGGGGATGGGGTGCCGCCACGCGTGACGGCTTGTTTATTATGCAAATTTTTTGCGCGGACGGCGGCGAAAAAGCGCGGGCTTGAGCCCGCCGCAAATGTTCCTTTACCTCCGTCACGGTGGGGCAAGACCTGCCCTGCGCGAGAAGTCAGTATTTACGCCGCTTGGCGGGCATCATTCGTCGAAGCCTTCCGAGTAGCCCTGGGCGAGATCGCCGAATTTGAGGTACTGGCCGAGGAAGCTGAGTTTGACGGTGCCGATGGGGCCGTTCCTCTGTTTGCCGATGACGATTTCCGCGATGCCTTTTTCCGGCGAGTCGGGGTTATAGACTTCGTCGCGATAGACAAACATGATGACGTCGGCGTCCTGCTCAATGGCGCCGGATTCGCGGATGTCCGACATGATCGGGCGTTTGTTCGGGCGGTGTTCGACCTGGCGCGAGAGCTGGGAGAGGGCGATGACGGGTACGTCCATCTCTTTGGCGAGCAGTTTCAAGCCGCGCGAGATTTCGCCGATGAGCGAGGCACGGTTGTCGTCGCGGCTGTCCGGCAGTTGCATGAGTTGCAGGTAGTCAACGAGGACGAGACCGAGCGCGCCGACTTCGCTTTTCAGGCGGCGCACCCGCGCGCGCAGTTCGGTGATGGTGAGGTTTGAGCCGTCGTCGATGTAGAGCGGCGCGTTTTGCAGTTGGCTGACGGCAAGCGCCAGTTTGCCGCGCGTGTCGTTGCCTTTGATGTCGCCTTTGCGCAGTTGTGATTGGTCAATGTTGCCCAGCGAGGACATCATGCGCAGCACCAGCGCCCGCGCGGGCATTTCCAACGAGAAGACGGCAACGGGCTGTTTGGCACCGATGGCGACGGCTTCGGCGATGTTCATGGCGAAGGTGGTTTTCCCCATCGAGGGGCGGCCAGCGATGATGATGAGGTCGCCCGCCTGCATGCCGGCGGTCATTTTGTCGAGATCTTTGAAGCCGGTGGGGATGCCGATGACGTCGCTGCCGCGCTGGCTGACTTCTTGCAGGTATTGCACGGTGTCGGCGAGGACGTTTTTGATTTGGTGGAAGCCGTCTTCTTTGTGTTGCTGGTATTGGTTTTTGATGTCGAAGACGCGCTGTTCGGCGCTGTCCAGCAGTTGTGCGGCGCTGCGGCCTTCGGGCTGGTACACGCTTTGTGCGATTTCACCGCTGCTTTTTAAAAGGGCGCGCAGGATGGAGGCTTCGCGCACGATGTCGGCGTAGGCGGCGACGTTTTGCGCGCTGCCGTAGGCGTCGGCGAGGCTGGCGAGGTAGGCGGTACCGCCACAGTTATCGAGTTCGCCCGCTTCGCGCAGGGCATCGGCGACGGTCACAACGTCCAGCGCTTCCTGGTTGCGCCCGGCGACGCTTTCCATCGCTTTATAAATGAGCTGGTGGGCGCGGTTGTAGAAGTCTGGCGCGCTCACTCGCCCGGTGACGCGATCCCACATGTTGGCATCAAGCAGCACGCCCGCCAGCACCGCCTGTTCGGCATCTTGCGAGTGCGGCGGCTGGCGCAGGCGTTCTTCTTGTTGTTCGAAATCGGCCATCAGGCTTCTCCGCGTCGGGTTTCTTCGGCAGCGACGAGGCGGGCGCGGGTGTCGTTAATCCAGGTTTCGGCGATGGCGTTGATTTCCGCCGGGGTTTTGCCGTGGGGGTCGATGGGCTCGCCGACGACGACGTGCACGGTGCCAGGGTGCATCAGGCCGCGTTTCGGCCAGAATTGTCCGGCATTGTGTGCGACCGGTACGGCAGGGACGCCGAGGGCGGTGGCAAGCCGGGCAGCGCCGAGTTTGAACGGTAGCGGCGCGTCCGCTGGCGCGCGCGTGCCTTCAGGGAAGAGGATGACGCTGTAGCCCGACTCGATGCGTTGGCGTCCTTCTTCGATGACTTTCTGCATGGCCTGACGCTTCTGTTTGCGGTCAATCGGTACGGGGCGCAGCACGGCCAGCGCCCAGCCGAAGAAGGGCAGCATCATCAGTTCTTTTTTCAGCACCCACACCTGGCGCAGTTTGAGGTTGGGCAGGAAGGCAGTTTCCCAGGTGGACTGGTGGTTCACCATGAGGACGCAGGCCCCTTGCGGCATTTTATCGAGGCCGTGGATTTGCCATTTGATGCCGACGATGAGGCGCGCCAGCCAGATGGTGGTATAGCCCCAGCCGAAGGCAAGGCGCAGGCGTAGCGGGAAGGGCAGGACGATGAGGCAGACGATGAAGGCCGACCAGAGGATGGTGGCGGGGACGAAGAGGATTTTGAAGAGCCAGGTGCGCAGGGTGTTCATCAGGCGGCCTCCTTGAGCCAGTGGTTGACGGCGGTTTCGACGTTGGGATAGCTGAGGACATCGCGCAGGGCGGCGCGGTGTTTGTGTGCGGTGTTTTTGCCGTGACCGGTGCGGACGAGGACGGGCACGGCCCCCGCCGCTTGCGCCGCCTGCACGTCAACGAGGTTATCGCCCACGAAGGGGACGCCGCTGAGGTCGGCCAGGCCGAAATGGCGTGCCTGGTCAAGCAGCATGCCGGGGTTGGGTTTGCGCAGGGGGTGGTCGCTGTCGGCGCTCGCACAGTGAACGATGCGGTCAATGTGGCCACCAAATTCACCCGCGACCAGCCGCAGTTTATCGTGGATACGGGTGAGGGAGGCTTCATCAAGGACGCCGTGCGCAATGCCGCCCTGATTGGTGCAGATGCCAACGCGGATGCCGGCCTGGGTGAGGCGGGCGATACCGCGCAGGGCGTTGGAAAGGAGGCGCAGTTCTTCGGGGCGGGTGATGCGTCCAGCTTCGTTGAGGACGCCATCACGGTCGAAGAGGACGAGTTTTTTATCCATATTTATCATGGTATTACCGGATATTATCGGGGTTGGCGGCGGGAAGTGTAGCACAGCGTGCCGGGTGGTTTTTTTCTCCTGCAGCGACAGGAATTTGCCCAGCGGGCGGGATATGATGGGTCGGGTTTGTGATGGAGGGATCGGTGATGAATGCGTTATTGGGATTGTCCGCGCCGCGTCAGTTTGCCGCGCAGCGGCCGCAGGGAACGGCGCCGGATATGCGCTTGGCCGGGGTATGTTTTGTGGCGGCGGTGTTACTGCTGGCAATCTGGCTTGGCGAGGGCTGGACGTTTGGACGCTGGCTGGCGACGGGCGGGGTCGTGGCAGCGGCATGGTGGCTGTCGCGATTGCTGCGCGGCGGGCGGCCGGATGCAGCCTTGCAGCGGCTGGCGCAAGTCACGGTTCCGGAAGCGGTATGGAAGGACGCCCTGCTCAAAGGCGTTGTCCTCGACGCGGAGCAGCGTGCGCTGCTGGTCGAGGCTTTGCGCGACTGGCTGATGATCCGCCATCGCTATGGCGCGCCGCTGCCGCAGCCGTCGCGTTATGTGCAACAGTTGTGGCTGGCGCTGTTTAACCAGCCGGGCTGGTTGGAAGCGGTTGGCGAGCGGCGTGTACCACCCCCGTCGCGCTGTAACATTGGCAATGGTCTGTTGTCCTGGATGTTTGCCTGTGCCTTGCAGGAGGTGAATCCGCGCGCACCTGCGTTTTTGCCGCGCCTGTGGTGCGTAGATGTGGTCATTGATAAAGGGGAATTTGCCGCAGCAGCGGCACAGGCGAAATGCGAGGTGTGGGCGGCGGCATTTGTCGCGGAAGAGCGCCGCCGCCGGGGCGGCAGTTGGTAGCGGAGCGGTTCGGGTTAGTGGTAATCGGCTTCTTCGTCCATCCGTTCCAGCGCCTGCATGATGTCGTGGCATAGCTGTTCGGTGCCCATGCCGGTTTCCGCCGAGATGCGGTACACCGGCCCCTGCCAGCCGAGGGCGGTGGTGATGTTTTGTTCCAGCGTCGCGCCGTCTTCGGCAGTCAGCGTGTCCATTTTGTTCAGCACCAGCCAGCGCGGTTTATCGGCAAAAACGGCATCGTATTTGGCGAGTTCCAAGCTGACCTGCTCGAAATCGCGCACCGGGTTTTGCGAATCACTAAGCGGTGAACAGTCAAGGACGTGCAAGAGCAGGCGGGTGCGTGCGAGGGGACGCAGGAACTGGTGACCGAGGCCGGCGCCTTCCGCCGCGCCTTCAATCAGGCCGGGAATATCCGCCATGACGAAGCTTTGCAGCATACCGACGCGGACAACACCGAGGTTGGGATGCAGCGTGGTGAAGGGGTAGTCGGCGATCTTTGGGCGGGCGGCAGAGACGCGGCTGATGAGGGTGGATTTGCCCGCATTCGGCATGCCGAGCAGGCCGACATCGGCAAGCAGTTTCAGTTCGAGACGCAGATAGCGTTCTTCGCCTTCGCTGCCGGGTTTGCATTGACGCGGTGCGCGGTTGGTCGAGCTTTTGTAGCGGGTGTTGCCGAGGCCGTGATAGCCGCCCTGCGCGACCAGCAGACGCTGTCCGTCAACCGTCAAATCGCCGATGAGTTCGTCAGTCTCGTCCACAAAGACTTGTGTGCCGACCGGCACCGGCACGATGAGGTCTGCGCCGCTGCTGCCGCGCTTGTTGCGCCCTTCCCCAGCCTTGCCGCTTTCCGCCTGATAGCTGCGGTTGTAGCGGAAATCGGCAAGGGTGTTGATGCCTTCCTGGGCGACCAGGTAAACGCTGCCGCCGTCGCCGCCGTCGCCGCCATCTGGTCCGCCGAAGGGGATGTATTTTTCCCGGCGGAAGCTGACGATGCCGTTGCCGCCTTTGCCTGCGCGTACATATATGCGTGCTTCATCTACGAATTTCATGGGGATTCCTCTGTGTGTCTGTTTTTATTGTATAGCCGTTCGTCCGTCGGCGCCGGTGGCAATAAAAAAGCCCCGCATGATGCAGGGCTTGCGGCAAAACGCGTGTTAATCAGGCTTCTGCTGCTTCGGCAACAACGCTGACGTAGCGACGCTTTTCCGGTCCGCGTTTGCTGAACATAACGGTACCGGTCGCAGTGGCGAACAGGGTGTGATCGCGACCGACGCCGACGTTTTCACCTGCATTGAACGGGGTGCCACGTTGGCGAACCAGAATGGAACCGGCGCTGACAAATTCACCACCATAGCGTTTGATGCCGAGGCGTTTGGATTTGGAATCGCGACCGTTGCGGCTGGAACCGCCTGCTTTTTTGTGTGCCATAGTCTCTTACTCCTTATTGTTGACCGTCGATAGCGTCAATGACCACTTCAGTGTAGTTCTGACGGTGCCCCATGCGTTTCATATGGTGCTTGCGACGGCGGAATTTGATGATCTTGATTTTCTTGTGGCGACCGTGTTCGACGATCTTGGCGCTGACGGTTTTACCTTCCAGATAGGGCGCGCCAACGCTGACATTGTCATCACCACTGGCGATGAGCAGTACTTTGTCGAAAGCGATGCTGTCGCCTGCTTCACCCGGCAGGGTTTCCACTTTCAGGCGTTGACCGGGTTTGACTTTGTACTGTTTACCGCCGGTTTCAATAACTGCAAACATGTTGTTCTCCAAAAAATTCATGCGCGAACAGGGTTCTGCCCGCTGTCAAAGGCGGCGAATTATACTGGCGCCATGCGGTGAATTCAATAGCGACGCCATATGCTTACGTGCTTTTTCCTGATGTTTTTTGTCCTTATGCACAAAGCGCTTGCAATCATTGTTGAACTCCCTATAATGCGCGCCTCACCTAGGCGCATAGCTCAGTTGGTTAGAGCACCACCTTGACATGGTGGGGGTCGTTGGTTCGAGTCCAATTGTGCCTACCAGAACATTAAAGCCCGTCGTACTGACGGGCTTTTTCTTTACCTGTTTAACGGGTAATCGTCACCGGATTCTGTCGCCACATCGCAATCAGGCAGGTGTGCACGGTAATTACCAGTTCCACCAGCGTGACCGCAATCATCACGCCAAGAAATGCGGTGAGAATCCAATATTGCTCGTCACGAAATGGCAGCTGCATATAGCGCGGCAGCACCAGCCAGACAAATAGCGCCACCATCAGCAGTGTGTAAGTGGTGATGTCGCCCATGATGTCGCCAAAACACTGTTTGGGATGGTCATAGCCGGAAGACTTGTTCGCCGTCCACACCGACCAGCCGAGATACACCGCTGCCAGTGCGAGCAGGACAAATGCCAGCATCAAATCGGCAAGTTGCAGGAAAAAAGCGACACCGAAGCCGGCGATAGTCAGGATGATGCCGAAGCGGAAACAGGATTGCAGGAACGTTTTCATAAAAACCTCATTTGGACAGGGAAAGCCGATTATAGCCGCGATGCGTGCAAAAGCAGCCGCACCGCCGTTTGTGGGGGAAGTGCTAAAATCCGGTCTTTCCCCCACTAACCGCCGCTATGAACTGGATTCAGCTCCTCTCTACTTACCGCATTGGCCAGGCCGCCTGTCCGGAACCTTCCGTCCGCTCCGATTTCCAGCGCGACGGTGACCGCCTTATTTTCTCTGCTGCCTTCCGCCGCATGAAAGACAAAACCCAGGTTTTCCCGCTGGAAAAAAACGACTACGTCCGCACCCGACTCACCCATTCGCTGGAAGTCTCCTGCGTCGGACGCAGTCTCGGCAGCAGCGTTGGTACCCGCCTCGTCGCGGAAAATCCCGAACTCGCTGCGCACGGTATCCATGCCGCTGACATTGGCGACATCGTCGCTGCCGCCTGCCTGGCGCACGATATCGGTAACCCGCCCTTTGGCCACTTCGGTGAACAGGCGATGCGCGACTATTTCGCCAGTCCTGACGCTGCGAGCATTCTCGACCGCCTCGACAACGATGCACAGCGCGCTGATCTGCTCAACATTGAAGGCAACGCACACGCCTTCCGCATCATGAACCGTCTCGAAAGCCCGGATAACCACGGCGGCCTGCGCCTCACCGCCGCCACCCTTGCTGCTGCCAGCAAATATCCGGCGACTGCCTACCGTAGTCCGTACAAAAAGAATGGCGTCTATCAGGATGACCTCACTGACTTCGCCACCCTCTACACTACCCTCGGCATCCCGCCGCGCGGCGACAGCGGCCAGGCCTGGCACCGTCACCCGCTTTCCTACCTGATGGAAGCTGCCGACGACATCTGCTACCTCATCGTGGACATCGAAGACGCCTACCAAATCCGGCAAATTGACCATCGCCGCGCCCTGGAACTGCTCGCTGACCTGGCGGGCGACATGGTGGATCCATCACGCCTTAACGCGATGGAAAGCAAGAGCGATCAGCTCGCCTATCTTCGTGCCAAAGCCATTGGCCGCCTGGTGCACGAAACCGTCGCCGTCTTCCAGGACAACGAAAGCGCGCTGCTGGCGGGCGAACACGATGCGCCGCTTCTGAAAGACATCCCCTCCATCGAAAAATTGCGCGCCCTGCGCGAGTACGCGGAAAAATACATCTACATCAGCCGTCCGGTTGTTGAAGTACAAATCGCTGGACACCGCGTGTTGACTGGCCTCATGGGCATCTACTGCCAGGCCATCGCCAACACCCATGGCCGTGACAACATCACCCGCGCCGACCAGATGTTACTGGCGCTACTGCCGGAACGTTTCCGCAAAAACCGCGACAGCCTCTATCAAAAACTGCTCGGTGTTTGCGACTACATCGCCGGTATGACCGACAGCTACGCCGTCTCCCTTTACAAAAAACTGACCGGCATCAGTCTGCCGGTAAATTAAGGAACCCCATGACCACCCCCCATGCCCGCACCGAAATCCTCGTTGGCACGGATAGCGTCCGCCGCCTGCACGACAAAACCGTCCTCATCGCCGGCCTCGGCGGTGTAGGCGGCTACTGCGCCGAAGCCGTCGCCCGCGCCGGTGTCGGCCACCTCATCCTGCTTGATCACGACACCGTCGCCCCGTCCAACCTTAACCGTCAACTGCTTGCCCTGCACAGCACCCTTGGCCGCGCCAAGACTGCCGTGATGGCCGAACGCCTGCGCGACATCAACCCGGAACTGCGCCTCACCATCGAAGAACGTTTCCTCCATCCTAGTCAGGGCAAAGCCTTCCTAGCCCCGTACGCACTCGATTTTCTCGCCGACTGCATCGACTCCATCGGTTGCAAGGCGGCGCTCGTCCACGCCGCACAACAGCGCGGCATTGGCGTCATTTCGGCGATGGGGGCGGGCAACCGTCTCGATGTGAGTCGCGTCCACATTCTGCCGCTCGCCGATACCATTGGCTGCCCGCTGGCGCGGGAAATGCGCCGCGTCCTGCGCGGGCGGGGCGGCAGCCTTGATTACCCTGTCATCTTTTCCGACGAAGTTCCGCGCAAACCGCTGCCGCACCAGCCGGTGAGCGGCACGCCGGGTCGTGCCCGCGCCGTCAACGGTACCATCTCCTACATGCCGGCGCTGTTCGGCATCATGATGGCAGGCTACATCGTTGAACGGTTGCTGGCGGAATGAAGTGGCGGTAAACAAAAAACGGGGCATATGCCCCATTTTTTGCCCGTCATATTGACGGACCCTTTAATTAAAAATCGTGATGCAGCATCAATTTCGTCACATAGCCGTCATCACTACCGTGTTTACGGTAAAAACCTTTCAATTCCGAATACGTGCGCGGGCTGAAATAATAGCGGTAGCCCAAGTGGTAGAGATTCAAATCTTTTTGCTTGTCATAATCCAGCATTTCCCAACCGGCGCGTACTTTTTGTCGCCCGAAAGCATAATCGGCGGAAGCGGCAAAATATTCACCGAAACTGGCATGGTGGTGATAATCCAGCGCCAATGTCAGTGATTGCTCGCGGTCCTTGTTTTCATAAGGCGTATAACCGACAGAAGCGCCAATGAGTTCATTTGTTTTCCCACCCAGTTTGGTTTCGATGGCATCCACACTGGTGCGCTGATAACCAACCCCAGCATAGAAATTGCGCCCCTGATAACCGGCAGCGGCATCATAAGCA
This sequence comes from Cardiobacterium sp. Marseille-Q4385, assembly GCF_916618745.1. Classification (GTDB taxonomy): domain Bacteria; phylum Pseudomonadota; class Gammaproteobacteria; order Cardiobacteriales; family Cardiobacteriaceae; genus Cardiobacterium. The sequence continues at coordinate 903,308 of NZ_OU745373.1, read as the reverse complement.
TTAAAGGCGCGGGTTTTGCCATTGATGATTACTTCATGACTGCCGTCCAGCACGCCGTCCAAGGAAATATGGAAACCGGAACCGGCAATATTGTCGAGATCGTAGCGGATCATCTTGCTCATGCGCTCAATACCTGGCGTCAATTCGTCGAATACCGCCTTGCCGATGGTTGTTTTCCAGGAGGTTTTTTGCCGCCCCAGCGTCAATTTGCCGAAGCTGCCTTCCAAGCCGACATGCGCCTCGCGCACACCGTTCAGCCCGCTGCTGCCGTCTTTCTCCTCATGGGAAAAATGGAAATTGAAAAAGGCCCGCAAGTCGTTATTCAGCGCTTCTTCACCGCGAATCCCTAGGCGGACGTGATCGCTTAAATACTCGGCGCGCGTCTTGTCGTCCTTGTTGAGGTCGCCGACCTTTATCCCCTGCTCAATGGAGCCGTACAGCGTTGTACTGGAAGCGCTAGCCAGCAATCTGTCGCTATCTGCAGCGATGGCCAGCATAGGTACCAGCGAAACGGCCAGACCGATATATTTACTACCCATGGTTATTTCCCTCTGTTTTTGTGGTGAAAGATGGCGCGAGCATATCGGTATCTTTAACAAACGGCAATCAGAAATTAATATCCCAAGGTTATAGTCATTAGATAACGCTATCAGGCGGTTTTTTCAGCCAATTCTTTTCCAACAGAGGTATAACAAAAGACAGCCGCTTACTATCACGAAAGGGATAAGAATCGCCATGTAGTATTGCCTTAAAAAAGGGCGATGAGCGATAGCAGCTGCCATTTCTTGCGCTATCACGTGATAGCTCTGCGGACACGAAAAAATCCGCCACGGCGTCGTTACGGGGGCCGCCAAGCGGTGGGCATCGCGCCAAAGAAAAAGCCCCTCTAGCGAGGGGCTTTGGGCGTGATGCGGCAGTATCACAGCGCGCTTTGTACGGTTTCAAGCAAGGCCTTGGCTTCGTTTTCCGGCGCGGGTTTGCCGTCAAGGGTTTGCACCACGGCGATACTTTGTCCGCCCTGGTCGGCAAGACGGATGCGGTAACGTGGTGCGTTCGCTTTGTCCGCCTTTTTCTTGCTACCCCACAGGCGCGACCAAAAGCCCTGTTTATCCTGTTTTTCTGCGCTTTGCGGCTGGTATTGCACTTGGTAGGTGCCGCTGTTGTAGTCCTGTTTTTCCAGGGCGAAGCTGGCTTTATCAAGGCCAATGCCGAGGATGCGCCAGGCTTGCGCGTAGCTGCCGGGAATGGCAAGTGCAGTTTGGCCGCCGGCGGTGGTCAGGGTGGCGCGGGCGCTGGTGATATCGCCGCCGCCCGTTGCCGGGTTCTGCGCGATTTGTTGTTGACGGCGCAATTCAGCCGAGACAAAGAGGGCAACGCGACGCGTCATTTCCAGCTGCATTTCGGGGTTGTCGTTATCCGAGGTCTGCCAGCGGTAACCCTGCGCTTCTTTACCCTGGCGGTCGCGCACGGCTTTTTCTTCGGCCTGACTGTACACAAGGGTGACACTGGTGGTGTTATCGCTTTCGCGGGCGAAGCGGATGCGGTAGCGATCGCGGGTGCCGCTGTCGTGGGTGAGGCTGATGATACTGTTGAGCAGGCCGCTGAAGCCGGTGCGCGGCAGGTCGGACAGGTTCTCCAGCCAGTCGGTTTCCATCAAGCCGATAGCGGGTTCCTGAGTTTTAAGGCGGATGCCATTATTCTCGAAGTATTTTTTGACGGCTGCCCAAACGGTTGAGGTATCGGCGGAGACACGGATGTAAGGCAGGGTGCCGGGCTGTTCGATGACTTGTACGCCGTAGAGTTGCGGCAGGACCTCAATGTAGCCGCGCTGGTTGCGCACGACGTTGTCTTCGTTATAGGCCTGGTAACTGGCAACAGCGCCCGGGTTTAGTCCCGGTACGGTCATTTGGTCATCCACGGTGCTGCGGCTGAGGTCGGGCGGGATTTCCAGCGTACGGCTGACGTTGCTTTGCCGGTAGTCGGGACGGCGATCGGGCAGTTTGTCGGTGAGATTGCCGGCGCTGGAGCAGGCAGCGAGGGCGAAGGCGGAGCCGAGAGCGATGAATATGTGGGTTTTCACGGGGTCCTCTTGTGGATGGATCTTGTTATAGAAGGGCAGCGCGGCGCAGGGCAGCTTCGACGCGTTCCTGGATATCCGGCGCAAGCGGCACCAGCGGCAGGCGGATGCCGCCATCGATTTTGCCAAGACGGGAGAGTGCCCATTTCACCGGCAGCGGGTTGCATTCGTAGAACATCGCTTCGTGCACGTCTTTCAAGCGGTCGTTCAGTGCGTAGCAGCGTTCATGTTCGCCGGCAAGCGCGGCAGCGGTCATGGCATGCATCACGTCCGGGGCGATATTGGCGGTGACGGATACGACGCCGCTGGCGAGGCCGTTGCACATGGCTTCTGCGGCAAGGCCGTCCTCGCCGCAGAGCACGGCAAAATCCGGCGGGCAGATGGCGTGCAGTTCCTGCATGCGCTGCATGGTGCTCGCTTCCTTGATGCCGACGATGTTGTCGATAGCGGCAAGTTCACGGACGGTTTCAGGCAGCAAGTCGCAGGAGGTACGACCGGGGACGTTATAAAGCAGGTGCGGCATTGGCACCGCTTCGGCTACGGCCTTGAAGTGGGCGTAGAGGCCGCGTTGCGGCGGTTTATTGTAGTAGGGGACGACTTGCAGGGTAGCAACGCAGCCGGCGTTATAAGCAGCGAGTGAGAGATCGATAGCCTCGGCGGTCGCGTTGCCGCCTGCGCCGGCGATGACGGGGACGCGTCCCGCCACTTTTTCGACAATGTAGCGGAAGACGGCTTTGTGTTCGGCGGGATTGAGAGTAGCAGATTCGCCGGTAGTACCGACGGCGACAATGGCATCGGTGCCGCTTGCGACATGCCATTCAACCAGTTGGGAGAGCCGCGCCCAGTCAATGTTGCCGTCGGCAAACATGGGTGTGACCAGGGCGACGATGGAGCCTCTAAACATGGGGTTTCCTGAAGCAAATGGAGGCGTCATGGTATGCGCTTCACAGTGCTAAAATCAAGCGCACCACAGGCTATCCACAAAGGGTTAACGTATGAATATTCCGCAAGATTTCCACTTCGCCGCAAGCGGTGGCGAGGATTTTTCCACAGCCTCTTTTCAGGGCCGCTGGACGGTGCTGTATTTCTATCCGAAAGACGCGACGCCGGGCTGCACCAGCGAGGCGCAGGACTTCCGCGATCACTACGACGCTTTCCGTGCGCTGGGCGCGGAGATTGTCGGCGTCTCGCGCGACAGTCTTGCTGCGCACGATAAATTCCGCACGAAAGAGGCCTTGCCGTTCCCGCTTGTCAGTGATCCCGACGAGGTGCTGTGCCGCGCCTTCGACGTTATCAAGGAAAAGAAGAACTACGGCAAAACCTATATGGGCATTGAGCGCAGTACTTTTTTGCTGAACCCGCAGGGCGTCGTGGTGCGCGAATGGCGCAAGGTGAAGGTGGCGGGACATGTGGCGGAGGTGTTACAGGCGCTGCAAGAAGTAGCAGGGTAGAGACGCCGTGCATGAAAAAGCCGCTGTGTGAACAGCGGCTTTTTTGTGTCGCGCTCAAAGGTCGGCGACGCGGGCGGGCAGTTTTTGCAGTTGTGCGGTGTCGGTTTTCTGCATGAAGTCGCGTTGCAGGAAGGTGTCCACGGCGCGGCGGTTGTCCGGTGTGATGTGGGCATCGTAGATGTCCGGTAGGCGCATGCGGATGTAGTTCAGCGCCACGCCGAGGATGATGTGCCCCCAGTCTTCGCTGGACGCGTCAAGCTGTGGTGCAAGCGGCAGGGCGCGGGCGAGAGCGGCGCGGCTGCGCGCGATGTGCGGGTGCGGAATGCTGCCCGGCGGCTGGTGCATGTTGAGGGCAAAGGCGCGCACGGTCTGGTTAATGGCAGCGATGCCCCAGCCGGCGCGGGCGCAGGTGCCGCCGCCGCGCAGGACACGGTCATCCAGGTACTGCATGATGATGAGGCTTTCGGTGATGAGGTGGCCGTCGTCGCAGTGTAGCGCCGGGATTTGGCTGAACGGGTTGACCGCGAGCAGTGCCGCCGGATCTTCCCAGGGCAGGACGAATTGCAGTTGCAGGTCGTTTTTGCCGCTGCGCAGGGCCGCGATAAGGGCGAGGCGGGCGTAGGGCGAGGTGGTGCTGAGGTAGAGTTTCATCAGGTGTTTCCGGTAGGGGTTTATGACACTGCGCGGCGCAGTTCGCCAATGCTGGCAGGATGCTGCTCCAGTCGGGCAATGGCGACGGCGCGCACATCGGGGCGTTCGCAGTAGGCGGCAAATGCTTGCTGGTTGGCAGCGCTGAGATGGGCGCGGTAGAGGTCGCCGTGGCGCAGTTCGGCGTAGGAGAGCGCCATGCCGAGGACATGGGTGGCGACTTCATTACTGGCCGGATCAAGCGGCGGGCAGTGGGCGAGGCCCCGCGCAACCGCATCACGGGCGCGCGCGATATGCGGGTGTGCCGGGGTGTTTTCCGGCTGGAAGCGGGCGAGTGAGTAGGCTTTTACGACCTGGTCAAGCAGTTCGTAGCCGTAGCCCGCCAGCGCCGCTTGCTGCGCACCCCGGAAGGGGTGATCGAAGAGGTAGTCAAGGATGAGCGGGCTGTTGGTGATGATGGTGCCGTTGTCGGTAATGAGCGTCGGCACTTGCGAAAGCGGGTTGATGGCGGTGAGTTCGGCCGGTGTCGTCCACGGATCCACATAGGCGAGTTGCAGTTCGTCCATGCCGCGCGCGAGGGCGGCGAGCATGACCATGCGGGCGTAGGGGGAGGTGGTGCTGGTGTAGAGTTTCATGGGGGTATCTCCGGATGGGTTTGACGGCATTGTATAGTCGTTCCAAATAGAACTGATACGGTGTTGGCTCAGTCCTGTTTGAAACGACTATTGCAGTTTGCCGCCGGTCGGAGCGGCAAGCGCTACGGTTTACGCCAGTGGCACGCAGATGTTGACGCGAGTTTGTGCGGGGCTGGTGTCGCAGCATTGCATGTCAAGATATTCCAGTATCACGGGCGCGGCGGCGATGGTCAGGCCGTTGTGGCGAAACCAGTCGAGGAACCAGTCGGAAGCGGTATCAAGGTCGGCATAGGCACCGTAATGTTGCAACACGGCGTAGCGTCCGCCCGCAATCACACCGCTTTGCAGTGGTGGTGCAGCGAGTTGCAGCAAGGGGAGGGTGGTCAGTGCGGCGTAGCGCATACCGGCTGTTTTGATATTGAACTTGGCCAGTTGCGGCAGATAGGCGGCAGTGTGCGGCGGATAGTGGATGGAAAAGGCGCGCGTGGTGCCGTCATTCTGCCAGCCACGCAGACGCAGCAAGCTACTGAGACGCAAGAAGGCGTTGCCCAAGCGCTGGCTGTCTTGCTCGCGGTGTTCGATCATGACAACGGGGACAGGTGCGAGTTCCTCGATGTTGACAGCGTAATCCGGTGCTGGGCGGTGGCGGTAATCAAGCGGGCTGAGGCCGTAGTCGCGGCGGAAAATGCGGGTGAAGGATTGGGCATTACCGCGATAGCCGCAGGCGAGGGCAATATCGGCGATGCTTTTGTCGGTATGGCAGAGCAGCCAGGCGGCGCGGTGCAGACGCATCCATTTCAGGGTGTCGTGCAGGGTCTCACCCATCACGCTGTGATAGAGACGATGCCAGTGCCACGACGACATCCCCGCTGCGGCGGCGATGTGGTGCAGGTTGATGTCGCTGTTGTAATGGGTTTGCAGGTAGTGCAGGGCGCGGGCGAAATGCTGCTCGTAGCGGTCATGGCCTGGTGTCTTCATGCGGTAATCATAGCGGGAGGGCAAGCGGGATAAAACCCGGATTTGCGCCGCTTATCCCGCCATCCCCACCGCTGCCAGCGCGCGGTCAAACACCGCTATTCCCGCCTCCGCCGCGCGTGCTTCTTCGCTGAGGATGCGGCGGTATTGTTTGGCGCCGCGCACGCCGGGGAAAAGGCCGAGCAAGTGGCGCGTGTAGTGTGCGAGCATTTCGCCACGCCCCAATGCTTCAACCAGCAGGCTGCGAATGGCGGGCAGCACCTCGGCAAGGGTGCGGGCGGGGGCACCGTAGAGTTCGTCCACGGCCAGCAGCAGTTCAGGATTCTGATAGGCGGCGCGGCCCAGCATTACGCCGTCCACCGCCTGCAAATGGGCGCGGCATTCGGCGAGGGTGGTGATGCCGCCGTTAATGATGATGGTCAGCTCCGGGAAGCGCCGCTTGACTTCATACACCAGCGGATAGTTGAGCGGCGGCACGTCGCGGTTGTCCTTCGGGCTGAGGCCTTGCAACCACGCCTTGCGCGCATGAATGATGAAAACGCGGCAGGGGCTGCGCGCCGCCAGTGTCTCAACAAAAGCGAAGACGCTGCGTTCGTCCTGCTCGTCAATGGCGAGACGGTGTTTGACCGTGACCGGTACCGCGCCCGCCGCCGCTTGCATTGCCGCCAGACATTCGGCGACCAGCGGTGCATCATCCATCAGGCAGGCACCGATGCGGTTGTGCTGCACGCGGTCGCTGGGGCAGCCGACGTTCAGGTTGATTTCCTGGTAGCCGTAGGGCAGCGCGATTTCACAGGCGCGCGCCAGCGCTTCCGGCTCGCCGCCGCCGAGTTGCAGGGCACAGGGGGCATCTGCCGCATGATGCAGATGGCGCGGCACGTCGCCGAAGATCAGGGCACCGCTCGTCACCATCTCGCTGTACAAAAAAGCGTGGCGGGAAAAAAGGCGGTGCAGGGCGCGGCATTCTGGCGTCGTCCAGTCGAGCATCGGCGCCACGCAGAAGCGGTGCGGGTTTGCGGGTTCAAGTTGCATATATTCAGGGGAAAAACGGAAAGGCATGCATATTGCGGGCGCGGCGGTGGCGCGGTCAAGCGCTATGGATGCCGCTATAATGCGCGCCTTTTATCCACAATCGAAAACACCATGACCGATACGACTATCCCTGACGTTCAGGGAAAACCCGATACTCGCCACATCGCCATTACCCGCGTCGGCATCCGCGATATCCGCCTGCCGCTGCGTGTCATCAACAAAGACGGCAGCACCCAGGACACCGTCGCTACCGCTGAAATGACCGTCGCCCTGCCGCATCACCAGAAAGGCACGCACATGTCGCGCTTCATTCATCTGCTGAATGAAACCGCCGTCCTCGATCCTGCCACCTTCGCGGCGCTACACGCGGAAATGCTCGCCCGCCTCAAAGCCGAAGAAGGCAGCATCGAACTCACCTTCCCGTTTTTCATCAAAAAACAGGCGCCGGTCAGCAAGACCGAAAGCCTGCTCGATTACCGTGTGCGCCTGCTCGCCGATGGTAACCGTGCGCACTGCGAAGTGCGCGTGGAAGTAACCGTTGCCGTTACCAGCCTCTGCCCCTGCTCGAAAGAAATCTCCCAATACGGCGCGCACAACCAGCGTTCGCACATCATCATCAATGCCGTGTACGACCCCGCTGCGCCCTTTGCCATCGAAGAACTCATCCGCATCGGCGAAGAAGAAGGCTCCTGCGAAATCTGGGCGACCCTGAAACGGCCGGACGAAAAATACGTGACCGAACGCGCCTACGAAAACCCGAAATTTGTTGAAGACATCGTGCGCGATGTCGCCGCCCGCTTGAACGATGATGCGCGCATCCAGGCGTATCGCGTTTCCTCGGAAAACTTCGAGTCCATTCACAACCACTCCGCCTACGCGCAGATCACCTGCGACAAACGCGTATGACCATCCGCAGCTTCGTCCTGCGTCAGGGACGCATCACCAGCGGCCAGGAACGGGCGCTGGCCGAACACTGGCCGCGCTACGGGCTGGACGTGGATGAAAACTTGCGTGTGGACGCGGCAAGCCTCTTTGGTGACGCACGCGAACTCATCCTCGAAATCGGCTTCGGCAACGGCGAGAGCTTCGTGCAAATGGCTGAAGCCGCACCACAGCAGGGCTTTGTCGGCATCGAAGTGCACCGCCCCGGCGTTGGTCACGCGCTGGTGCTGGCGGCAGTAGCGGGCATCGACAACCTGCGCGTCATCCGCCACGATGCCGTCGCCATCATCCGCGACCACGTCCCGGATGGTGCCCTCAGCCGCGTGCAAATCTACTTCCCCGATCCCTGGCCGAAAGCGCGGCACCACAAGCGCCGCATCGTGCAGCGTGCCTTTACCGACCTCATCTGGCGCAAACTGCGCGCGGGCGGCGAAATCCACTGCGCGACCGACTGGGAAAACTACGCCGAATGGATGCGCGACGTTTTCGCTGGCGATCCCAAATGGCAGAACCTCGGCGGCGCCGACGGCTTCGCCCCCCGCCCTGACTGGCGTCCGCAGACCAAATTCGAGCGGCGCGGCGAACGGCTCGGCCACGGCGTGTGGGACTTGCGCTACCGCAAGACAGAGGCATAAAGAGAACCCGCTACGGCGGGTTTCTTTATAGTTAAACATCTAAAAAATCGTAACGGCGTTGCGTCGCCTTGCCGTACTACTTGTACTGTCTGCGGCGACGCGCCTTGTTACGCTTTTTTATCTATTCAACTATATATCGCCCGACAGCCTGAACCTTATCCTGCTTAACGGCAAAACAGCCGCAAACGCTATACAATGCCCAGCAAACAGCACTACAGGAGACTTACATGACCACATCCAACTTCAACATCCGTCTCGACGACGACCTGAAAGCGCGCGCCTTTGCCGTCATCGAACGTTTTGGCCTGACCCCGACGCAGGCGATGCGCATGTTTCTCACACAAATCGCCGAGACCGACAGCGTGCCGTTATCGCTGGATTATGCACGGCAAAGCAGTGCGCACACGCTAAGTCGCAACGGCGAAGAGATGCTGCGCGAATCCATCCGGGATATGGAAAATGGTGCCGTCAGCCATTTTGACAGCGTGGAAGCATTGGCCAAGGCATTTGCCCATGCGAAAGATTAAAACCAGCCGCCGCTTTGACAAAGACCTGCAAAAATTTGGCCTGAGCGCACCCCTGATTGACGTCTTGGGGCATCTGCTGCATGGCAGCAGATTGCCCGAAAAATACCGTGATCACGCCCTTACGGGGAACTGGCAAGATTACCGCGACTGCCACATCAAGCCCGATCAGGTGCTGATCTACCGCATCCATGGCGACACCATAGAATTGCACCGTATGGGCACCCACGCCGAACTCTTCGGCTAAATAACGCATCCTGAAACGCACACACCATGACCCTCACGACCCACGAAGAACAACAACCCCTGGCCGGCTTCGTCGAAAAAGCCTACCTCGACTACTCCATGTACGTCATCCTCGACCGCGCCCTGCCGCATATCAGCGACGGTCTTAAACCCGTGCAGCGCCGCATCATCTACGCCATGAGCGAGCTCGGCCTTTCGCACCAGTCCAAACACAAAAAATCCGCGCGCACCGTCGGCGACGTCATCGGCAAATACCACCCGCACGGCGACAGCGCCTGCTACGAAGCGATGGTGTTGATGGCGCAGGACTTCGCCTACCGCTACCCGCTGGTGGACGGGCAGGGTAACTGGGGCAGTGCGGACGACCCCAAATCCTTCGCCGCCATGCGCTACACCGAAAGCCGCCTGACCGGCTACGCCAAAACCCTGCTTGCCGAACTCGAACAGGGCACCGTCGCCTGGGTCGCCAACTTTGACGGCACCCTGCAAGAGCCCGCGCGCCTGCCCGCCCGGCTGCCGAACATCCTCCTGAACGGCGGCAGCGGCATCGCCGTCGGCATGGCGACCAACCTCCTGCCGCACAACCTGCGCGAAGTCGTCGCCGCCTGCCGCGCCCTCCTTGCCGACCCGCTGCTCACTGATGACGAAATCATGCAGCACATCCCCGCGCCGGACTTCCCGACCGGTGGCGAACTCGTCTCCCCGCGCGAAGAAATCGCTGCCCTCTACCGCACCGGGCGCGGTGCCGTCCGCCTGCGTGCCACCTGGCATCTCGAAGACGGCAACATCGTCATCGACCAACTGCCCTACCAAGTCTCCGGTAGCAAAATCCAGGAACAAATCGCGAAACAAATGCAGGCGAAAAAACTCGCCTGGCTGGACGACCTGCGCGACGAATCCGACCACGAAAATCCCGTGCGCCTTGTCCTCATCCCGCGCTCGAACCGCGTCGATAACGAGCGCCTCATGCAGCACCTCTTTGCTACCACCGATCTCGAAAAACGCTACAGCGCGCAAATGAACATGATCGGTCTCGATGGTCGCCCGCAAGTCAAAAACCTGCGGCAAATCCTCAGCGAATGGCTGAACTACCGTGAAGACACCGTGCGCCGCCGCCTGAACTATCGCCTCATCGCCGTCAACGACCGCCTGCACATCCTCGCAGGCCTGCTCATCGCCTACCTCAACCTCGACGTAATCATCCGCATCATCCGCACAGAAGACGAGCCACGACCCGTCCTCATGCGCACCTTCAACCTCAGCGAAGCCCAGGCCGAAGCCATATTGAACACCCGCCTGCGCCACCTCGCCCGCCTCGAAGAACAACAAATCCGCGCCGAAGAACAGGCCCTCACCGCCGAAAAACAGCAACTCGACGAACTCCTGCGCAGTCGCGCCAACCTGCTCGCCCTCATCAGCGACGAACTCGCCGCTGACGCCGAGACCTACGGCGACGCGCGCCGCACCGTTATCTGCGAACGCGAAGCGGCAGTGGCGCTGGATGAAACCGAACTCACCCCCAGCGAAGCCGTCACCCTCATCCTCTCCAAAATGGGCTGGATACGCGGCGGCAAAGGGCACAACATCGACGGCGCAACCCTCACCTACAAAAGCGGCGATGCCTACCTCACCCAAATCGCCGGACGTAGCAACCAGCAGGCCTGCCTGCTCGCCGATGATGGCCGCTGCTACACCCTCGCCCTGCACGGCCTGCCGTCGGCACGCGGCAACGGCGAACCGCTGACCAGCCGCCTTAGCATCGACGCCAGCGCACACATCATCGCTGCCGCCATCATCGACGACGACCGCCGCTACCTCGTGGCTGCCGACAACGGCTACGGCTTCATCACACGCGGGCGCGATCTCACCAGCAAAACCAAAACCGGCAAAACCCTCATCAACCTCGGCGAGGGCCGCGCCATCACCCTGCAAGCCCTGCCGGACGGCGATGTGGACATCCTCGCCATCACCAACGAAGGCAGAATCGCCCTCATCGACGCTGCCGAAATCCCCGAACTCGGCAAAGGCAAAGGCAGCCAGACCATCGCCATTGCCAAAAAAACCTACGACCAAAACGGTGTGCGCCTCAGCCACATCTGCGCCTATGCACGCGGACGCGACATCACCCTGTACAGCGGCAAACAGAAAATGACCATCCGCGCCAGCGAACGCGACAACTACCACACCCCGCGCGGGCACAAAGGCAACCACCTGCCGAAAGGCTATCGCCATGTTGACCGCGTTGAAGTGCCGGCAGAAGACATCGCCGCCCCGGAAAACCCCGCTTAAGTCAGCAATCGACCGCCGAGCGGGTAAACATCAGATTCTGTTGTGACTGTGCGGCTGCGCGGCTTTATAGTTGAATAGATAAAAAAGCGTAACAAGGCGCGTCGCCGCAGACAGTACAGGTAGTACGGCAAGGCGACGCAACGCCGTTACGGTTTTTTAGATGTTTAACTATATATTCAACGCTTCCCCATTCGCGCGAGTATTTTGAGTCCCCAACCCGCCACTGTTTCCCACGTTTTTGTGGCATGTTCAGTGGGGGATGTGTAAAAAAACCGCTGCACGGGGCAGCGGTTTTTTTGTGGGTCTGCGCGGGTTACGGCAAGTCGTCGATGGGACGCTTGGAACGCGGCATCAGGTCTTCGTGACGCACGCCCATTTTGTACACGATGGCGCTCGCGACGAAGATGGAGGAGTAGGTGCCGAAGATGATGCCGATCATCATCGCCGTGGAGAAGCCCGACAGGATGGTGCCGCCAAAGAGGAAGAGGGCGATCACCGAGAGCAGCGTGGTCAGGCTGGTGACCATGGTGCGGGCGAGGGTTTGGTTGATGGAGGTGTCGATGATGTCTTTCGGGGTGATGGCGGGCAGTTTGCGGAAATTCTCGCGGATGCGGTCATACACCACCACGGTGTCGTTCACCGAGTAGCCGAGGATGGCGAGTAGCGCCGCCAGCACGTTCAGGTCAAATTGCCATTGCATCAGCGAGAAGATGCCGGCGGTGATGATGACGTCGTGCAGCTGTGCCAGCACCGCGCCGAGGGCGAATTTCCATTCAAAGCGCAGGCCGAGGTAGATGATCATGCCGACGCAGGCGAGGCCGATGGCAAGCAGGCCTTTGCTGACGAGTTCTTCTTTGTACTGGCCGCCGACTTTGGATTGGCCGGTGATTTTGGCGTCCTGGTTATCCGCCTGGATGGCTTTGACCATCTGGCTCATGGTGTCGTCGATGTTGCTGCCTTCTTTTTCGGCGAAGCGGATCTGGATGTCGCGCGAGGAGCCGTATTGCACCACGCCGGCATCGTTCACGACGTTTGCGGCGACGCTGCGGATGTGGCTTACGTCCGCCGTTTGCGGGTATTGCACTTCGATGGTCGCACCGCCGGTGAATTCGAGGCCGAAGTTGAAGCCGCGTGTGGCGATGAGGGCGATAGCCGCGATGGTGAGGATGAGTGAGAACCACAAGCCGTGCCGGGCGTAGTTCATGAAGGGGATGTAGGGGAGTTTGATTTGCATGGCAGCCTCAGAGGTTGATGCGGGGGTTGTCTTTGCGCAGGGTGGTGAATTCGACCAGCGCGCGGGTGACGTACACGGCAGTGAACATGGTGGTCAGGATGCCGATGGAGAGGGTGACGGCAAAGCCTTTGATCGGCCCCGCGCCGAAGCTGAAGAGGAGGATGGCGACGATGAGGGTGGTGATGTTGGCGTCCACGACGGTCGGCAGGGCGTTTTCGAAGCCAAGACGCACGGCAGTGCGGGCATCGACGTTGTGGCGCAGTTCTTCGCGGATGCGTTCGTAGATGAGGACGTTGGCATCCACCGCCATGCCGAGGGTGAGGACGATACCGGCGATGCCCGGCAGGGTCAGGGTTGCACCAACCAGTGACAGCGCGGCCACCAGCAGGATGAGGTTGACGAGCAGGGCGAGGGTGGCATCAAGGCCGAGTTTGCGGTAGTAGGCGAGCATGAAGACGACGATGAGGGAGAAGCCGATGAGCGAGGCGTTTACGCCCTGGTCGATGTTCTTTTTCCCGGCGTTCGGGCCGATGGTGCGTTCTTCGATGATGTACACCGGGGCGACGAGCGAGCCGGCACGCAGGGTGGCGGCGAGTTTTTTTGCCCGCGAGATGGGTTCGACGCCGGTGATCTGGAAGCGTTCGGCGAAGAGGCCCTGGATGGTGGCGGAGTTGACCACGGTTTCGCGTTTTTCGACGGTGGTCACGGGGTTGCCGCTGGCGTCGTTTTTGGTGACGGGGACGTATTCGACGTACATAGTTGCCATCGGTTTGCCGAGGTTTTCGCGGGTGATTTCTGACATTTGTGCCCCGCCCTGGGAGTCGAGGACGACGCTGACAGCGATGCCGCTCTGGTTAGCAGTATCGACGGCGGCATCCACGATGTGTTCGCCGCTCATCACGACTTTGCGTTTGAGCAGTATCGGTGTGCCGTCTTCGAAGTAGGCGAGTTTGCTGCCAAAGGGCGCACGCTTCATCTGCACCGCCTGGGCGACGTCGCCCTGGGTATCGACGATATAGAATTCGAGGGTGGCGGTGGAGCCGAGCATTTCTTTGGCTTTGGCGACGTCCTGGATGCCGGGGAGCTGGATGAGGAGGCGGTCATCGCCCACGACCTGGATGGAGGGTTCGGCAACGCCGAGGCTGTTGACGCGGCTGGCCATGCGCATACGGTTCTGGTCGGCGGCGCGGCGTTTCATTTCGCTGATGCCTTGTTCGGTGTATTGCATGCCCACGCGGTACTGGCCGTTTTCTTCGAACTGGATTTGTTCGAGGCCGATGGGCAGCAAGCGGTAGAGGGCATCCAGCGCCTGTTCGCGGTCGTTATCGCTGCTGAAGTTGAGGATGACGCCGCCGTTTGCCGCAGCTTCCGCGCCCTGCATCGGGATGTTGTTTTTCGCGGTGGTGGTGGTCGCGAGATCGATGAGTTCGGCGGATTTGCGGCTGAAGAGTTCGTTGCTGTCCACTTGCAGCAGGAAGGAGATGCCGCCGCGCAGGTCAAGGCCGAGGTTGACCGGGGCAAGGCCGAGGTTTTGCAGCCAGGCGGGGGTGTTTGCCATCAGGTTGACCGAGACGCTGTTGTCCGGGTATTGGGCGGCGAGCAGGTCGCGTGCCTGGATTTGCACGTCGGTCTGCGGGTAGAAGAGGTTGAGGTTTTGCCCGTCCTGTTTCCAGCGCACGGGGGCGAGGTTGGCGTCATTGAGCTGTTTGGTGATGTCGCCTGCTGCCGTCGCCGCTGCTTCCGGGGTGGGGAATTGCATTTGTACGGTCGGGCTTTTGCCGTACCAGTTCGGCAGGGCGACAAGCAGGCCGAAGAGGATCACGACGATGATGAGCAGGTATTTCCATGTGGGGTAGTTCTTGGACATGGCGGTTTTCCGGGTTACTGGTAAGTGAAAAGGCTGCCGGAGGCAGCCTTCGGGGGGCGGTATTTATTCTTTTTCTTTGTCGTCTTTAGCTTCATCCGCCTTGTCGTCTTTTTCGTTTTTGTCGTCGTTAGCGGCGCTGTTGCTGCCGAGGCTGGCTTTGAGCGAGCCTTTCGGCAGGATTTGCACGACGACGCCGCGCTGGATGCGCACGACGGTGTTTTTGGCGATTTCGAGGTCAATGGCGAAGTTGTCAAGGTTGATGACACGCCCCATCAGGCCGCCGTTGGTCATGACTTCGTCGCCTTTTTTCAGGCTGCCGATGAGCAGTTGGTGTTCTTTCATTTTTTTCTGCTGCGGGCGGATCATGAAGAACCACATCGCGCCGAACAGCACGACCAGCATGATGATGGAACCCATTCCACCACCGGGTTGGGCGGCAGGAGCGGCTTGGGCGTAGGCGTCTTGGATGAATAGCATGGGTTTGTCCTTTTTGTGTTATGGAAGGGTAAAAACGGCGCGCATTATAGCGTACTTGCCCCGGCGCGCCGCATGGCGTAGAAGTCCTCGGCGAAGCTTGCGAACCGCCCCGCTTCGATGGCCGCGCGCATGTCATGCATGAGGCGGATGTAGTAGCGCAGGTTGTGGATGGTGTTGAGCCGCGCGCCGAGCATTTCGTTGCATTTGTCGAGGTGGTGCAGGTACGCCCGGCTGTAATGGCGGCAAGTGTAGCAATCACAACCTTCTTCAATGGGGCGCAGGTCGCGTTTGTGCACGCTGTTGCGCAGTTTCAGGGTGCCGAAGCGGGTGAAAAGGTAGGCGTTGCGGGCGTTGCGCGTCGGCATGACGCAGTCGAACATGTCGATGCCGCGCCGCACGCCTTCGACGATGTCTTCCGGTTTGCCGACGCCCATCAGGTAGCGCGGTTTGTGCGCGGGCAGGTGCGGCAGGGTGTGGTCGAGAGTGTCGTTGCGCGCTTCCAGCGGTTCGCCGACCGCCAGCCCGCCGACGGCATAGCCGGGCAGGTCGAGCGCGACCAGGCCTTCCGCCGATTCGCGGCGCAGGTCGGGATAGATGCCGCCCTGGACGATGCCGAAAAGGTGGTTGGGGTTGCCTTCATGCGCGGCTTTGCTGCGCGCCGCCCAGCGCAGCGACAGGCGCATGGATTTGGCGGCTTCTTCGTGCGTCGCCGGGTAGGGGGTGCATTCGTCGAGCTGCATGACGATGTTGGAATTGAGCGCGCGCTGTACTTGCATGGAGCGCTCCGGGCTGAGGAAGACTTCGCTGCCGTCCACCGGCGAGCGGAAACGCGCACCTTCTTCGGTCAGCTTGCGGATTTTTGCCAGACTGAAGACCTGAAAGCCGCCGGAATCGGTGAGGATCGGCTTGTCCCAATGCATGAACTGGTGCAGGCCACCGTGCGCGGCGACGATGTCTTCGCCGGGGCGCAACATGAGGTGGAAGGTGTTGCCGAGGATGATTTCCGCGCCGATGGCGTGCAGCTCTTCCGGCGCGAGGCCTTTCACGGTGCCGAGGGTGCCGACCGGCATGAAAACCGGTGTTTGCACGAGCTGGCCGTTAGGGAAGGTGATGGTGCCGCGACGCGCGTCGCCGTCTTGGGTGATAAGTGTGTAATGCATGGTGTGGTGTTGGTTGGCAGGAAGCCTGTATTTATCTCGCTTGGGGCATGGGGAAGTCAGGTTTTATCCCGCTTGGCGGGCGTCGGGGAACCTAGCGTTTATCCCGCTTGGCGGGCGTTGGGGAACCCAGAGTTTATCCCGCTTGGTGCATCGTCAGGCTGATAAAAAAGGAAGGCTTGCGCCTTCCTTTTTGCATCACGGGTGAGCGGCGGTTTATTGCTCAATGCCCATGGATTGCAGGGTTTCGCGGGTTACGCCGCCAACGCCGAGGTTGTGTTTGCGTTGGTAGGCTTCCAGCGCTTTCATGGTGCCAGGGCCGAGGGCACCGTCAACGGAGACGCGGTAGCCTTCTTTTTTCAACGCGGCCTGGACGGCTTCGATGGTTTTGCTGTTCACGGTGTCGTTACACAGCACGCTTTCCCAGCGGACTTGCGCGTCGGAAATTTTTTCGTATTTGGTGACTTCTGCGTATTCAGCCGGGATTTCTTTCTCGATTTGCTGTGCTTCTTTCACCAGTTTCTTGACTTTGACCGTCTCGTATTCGGCAGGAACTTCCACTTCACGTGTGGTTTCTTCGCTGACCAGTTTTTGTTTCTTGATGGTCTTGAATTTGGCTTCGACCTGGGTCGGGTTGATGCGGGCTTCTTCCTGCACAACTTGCTTGGTAATGTTCGCCATTTCTGCCGGGACTTCCACCATACGCAGTGCTTCGCCGGTGGAGGAGAAGGTACGCGCCGGGCCTTCGCTGCGGGCGGTCATGTAAGCCGGCTTGGCGACGACTTCTTCTTTAACTTCGTTATATTGCGGCGGGATGACTTCCTGATTGGTCATCGCCGGTTCGATTTCGATCTGTTCTTCGACGGTTTCAAAGACAGCCGGGACGATTTCCAGTTTTTTGCTGGCCGGTTTGATGACGACTTGTTCTTCCGTCATTTCATATTCGGCCGGGACGATTTCATAGGTTTTGGACGCGTCTTTAATGACAACCTGCTCGGTGCGCGGCTCAAACTTGGCCGGGATAACCACCAGCGCCTGACATTCGCCAGCTTTGACTTGCGGTACGGTCAGCGTCATGCCTTCGGAAGCGGCAGGGGCGGCAGCTTCGCCTTGGGCCTCGGTGTTTTCTTGTGCTTGCGCCAGGGCGGCGATGGCGACCGAAGTCAGCAGCACGGAAAGCTTACGTTTCATCATTCAAAGTCTCCTAATTGATGAGGATTCGGGAATTGACATTTTGAACACGATAACCGTCCAAAAATCGCCACATACTTTAACGCAAGCTACCGCCGGGCGGCAATGAAAACACCGCAAATGTTAAAGTCCTTCTCACCGTCTGCGGCGTATACTTCGCCCCCTTTAACGATTATCCACAGGAAACCCCATGACCGATTTCAGCCAAAACCCGCTCTATCACCCGCCTGCCGCGCCCGATTTCGCCCGTATCCAGCCCGGACACATTGATGCCATCTTCGCCATCATTAAAGAAAACCGCGCCGAAACGGAACGCCTCGCGACGCTGACCGCGCCAACCTGGGACACCTTGATGCAGCCGCTGGAACGCATGGCGAACCGCCTCGCGAAGGCCGTTTCGCCCATCAGCCACCTGCATGGCGTGCAGAGTAGCGACGAATGGCGCGCCGCCTACGAAAAGATCCTGCCTGAACTTGCCGCCTACGGCGCCGATCTCGCCCAGCATAACGGCCTCTACCAGGCGGTGCGCGCGCTGCAAGCGGGCGACGAATACCCGCGCCTTAGCGCTGCGCAGCAGAAAGTTATCAACGACAGCCTCGAATCCTTCGAGCGCCACGGCGTTGCCCTGCCGGATGACGCCAAAGCCGAATTCCGCGCCAACAGCCAGCGCCTCACCGAACTTGCCAGCCGCTTCTCCAACAACGTGCTGGACGCCACCAACGCCTGGCAACTGCCGCTGGCTGACGATGCCCGCCTCAGCGGACTGCCGGAGGCTATCAAACCCCTGCTGGCCGACCTTGCCCGCCAGCGCGGCATGGACGGCTACTGCCTGACACTCGATGCGCCCGTCGTCATCCCCGTCCTCACCTACGCCGATGACCGCGAGCTGCGCGAAACCGTGTACCGCGCCTATAACGCCCGCGCCAGCGAATTGGCCGACGACGGCCAGTATGACAACGCCGCCATCATCGAAGAAACCATGCGCCTGCGCGCGCGCCAGGCGGAAATCCTCGGCTACGCCGACTACGCCGCGCTATCCGTTGCCGACAAAATGGCGAAACAGCCGCAAGCCGTCTTCGCTTTCCTCGACGACCTCATCGACAAAAGCAAAGCAGCGGGCGAAGCAGAAATGGCGGCGCTGCGCGACTACGCCGCCCGTGAACTTTCGCTTGCCGACCTCGCCCCGTGGGACGTGGCCTATGCCGCCGAAAAACTGCGCCAGGCGCAATACGCCCTCTCGCAAGAAGACCTGCGCCCCTACTTCCCCATCAGCACCGTCATCGACGGCCTCTTTGCCATCAGCCAGCGCCTCTTCGGCGTCCATTTCCGCGCCAACCACAGCCTCAGCACCTGGCACAAAGACGTGCTTGCCTACGACGTGTTGAACGCCGACGGCAGCCTGCGTGCCCAGTTTTACCTCGACCCCTATGCCCGCGCCAAAAAACGCGGCGGCGCGTGGATGGATGGCGCCGTTTCCCGCTTCCGCGACAACGGCGCATTACAACTGCCCGTCGCCTACCTCGTCTGCAACTCCACCCCGCCCGTGGGCGACAGTGAAGCCTGCCTTACCCATCAAGAAGTCACCACCCTTTTCCACGAATTTGGCCACGGCCTGCACCACATGCTCACCGACGTGGACATCTATTCCATCTCCGGCATCAATGGCGTCGAATGGGATGCCGTCGAACAGCCCAGCCAGTTCATGGAAAACTACTGCTACGACCGCGAAGCGCTGGCTGGCATGACGCGGCACAAAGACAGCGGCGCACCGCTGCCTGACGAGCTCTACAACAAACTGATCGCCGCGAAAAACTTCCAGTCCGCGATGGCGATGCTGCGCCAGCTCGAATTTGCTCTGTTCGACTTCCGCTACCACAGCGGCACAGCATGGCGCGACAAAACGCTGGACGTACACGCCGCCGTGCGCGCTGCCGTCGCCGTTACCCCCGCCTATGCGGCAAACCGCTTCCCGATGCAATTCAGCCACATCTTCGCGGGCGGCTACGCGGCGGGTTATTACAGCTACAAATGGGCGGAAGTCCTCTCGGCAGACAGCTTCGCTGCGTTTGAAGAAGAAGGCGTCTTCAATGCGGCGACTGGTGCCCGCTTCCGCGACGAAATCCTCGCGACCGGCGGCAGCCGCCCCAGCATGGCGAGCTTTATCGCCTTCCGTGGCCGCGAACCGCGCGTGGATGCGCTGCTGCAACAGAGCGGTATCCGCTGATGACATTGCCGCTGCCCATAAAAAACGCTTCCCACGGGAAGCGTTTTTTGAATCAATTTTCGTACACGACAAAACCCCCTTCTTGGCCGCTAGACGAATCCAGTATTTATGCCGCTTGGCGGGCCCAGCAACCACGTCGCTTGGCGCCGTTCGTTGGCAGGACAAAAATGCTGCCAAGCGGGATAATGACGGCATCACTCAATAATTAGAGCTGCCCATGCCGCACTTTACCCCCAATTTCAAGGACCCAAGCAGCCGTGGCTGGGGCGGTATCACCTGCATTGCCTGGTTGGGCAGCGTCGGCTGGGCGAGTTTCGGTTTTATTCTCCTTGTTAGCGTGCTTTATAACGACCGCGATCTGAGCAGCTTTTTGATTGGCAGCGCATGGCTATGGCTGCCACTGTGGCTCGCTTGCGGTGTGCATTATCTCCGGCGGGATATCGCCTGGCACCGCTACGGTCGCCTGCCGCCGCCCTGCCTCATCTGCGATCCGCAGGGGCTGACCATCTATTCCCGCTGGGGCGGTATTCGCTGGCAATGGCGCTGGCAGGACATCGAAAGCGTCACCACTTACGGCATCCTGCACACTCTGCGCATCACCCCGCGCGACGGCGCGCCGTTTGACTATCGCGACAGCCGTCTGGAACGTGAGTTCGGCACTTACCGTGCCATCGCCGCTGTCGCGCAAGACTGGCTGCACGGCACGGTGCCGTCTGCCTTGCCGCTTCCTGTCGTCGCAGTGGATTACCGCTGTGAAGATGAACGCTACACGGCGGGCAGATTTATTTGTAACAGCTACTTCATGATGCTGGGCATATGGGCATTGCTGTTCCTGCTGACTTTCCTCAATCCGTGGCAGAACTACCACGGCGCGCCGCCCTTTATCCTGATCCTGCTGTATCCACTCACGGTTGCCATCATCGGCATTGCCTGCCGTGCCCTTGTTATCGGGCTCTTTGGTATGTATCGCGACTACTTCCAGGCAATGATGGCTATCCGTCTGCGTATCGACCAAGCGGGTATTCATTGGCGCCACCGCACGCTGCGCTGGCAAGATTTGCGTACCGTAACTTCTGAAATGCTCAGTACCAGACCCATCAATTCTTATCTTGTCGTCACTGACCGTTTTGATCGCACTATCTGGCTGCCCAGCGATGTCACGCCCGATACTAGCGGCTACATTGCCACCCTCGCCACCGCTATCATACACGGCAGCCCCCTGCCGCCTGAACCTACTGCTAGTGCTGCGGTTCCGCCCGAGCCGCGTGCCAAATATTTCTTCTGCCTGAACGTCGCCTACTGGACAGCGATGTGCCTGTTCCTTCCTGTCGCGATTATCCAGCGCCCTGTATCCGGTGTGGACGGCATCCTTGTTACCCTTTTTCTCCTTGTCCTGCTGCTGAACATCTGTGCGGGAATGCTGTTGCGCCATCCCAATCTCGGGAATTAAGCTGGGAAACCCGCGCCGTACTGCCTGTGCTGTCTGCGGCGACGCGCCTTGTTACGCTTTTTTATCTATTCAACTATTAAGTAAAAAGCCCGCTGACGCGGGCTTCATTTGTGATGAGCGGATCAGGCGTTCATCAGTTTTTTCAGGGTGCTGCCGATATCAGCCGGGGAGCGGACGGTGGCGACGCCAGCCGCTTCCAGGGCGCGGAATTTGTCGGCGGCGGTGCCTTTGCCACCGGCAATGATGGCGCCAGCATGGCCCATGCGCTTGCCAGGCGGAGCGGTAACGCCTGCGATGTAGGCAACCACGGGTTTCGTCACGTTGGCCTTGATGTAGTCTGCCGCTTCTTCTTCGGCGCTGCCGCCGATTTCACCAACCATGACGATGCCTTTGGTCTGCGGGTCAGCCTGGAAGGCGGCAAGTACGTCCACGAAGCTGGTGCCGTTGATGGGGTCGCCGCCGATACCGACGCAGGTGGACTGGCCGAGGCCGATGCCGGTGGTCTGGTGCACGGCTTCGTAGGTCAGCGTACCGGAACGCGAGACGATGCCGACGACGCCCGCCTGGTGGATGTGGCCCGGCATGATGCCCATTTTGCATTCGCCGGGGGTGATGACGCCGGGGCAGTTCGGGCCGATGAGGCGCACGTTGGTGCCGCTGATGGCTGCTTTTACTTTCATCATGTCCAGCACAGGGATGCCTTCGGTGATGCAGGCGATGACTTCGATGCCGGCATCCACCGCTTCGAGGATGGAATCGGCGGCGAAGGGGGGCGGCACGAAGATCATGCTGGCATTCGCGCCGGTGGCCTGCACGGCTTCATGGCAGTTGTTGAAGACGGGGCGGTCGAGGTGGGTCTGCCCGCCTTTGCCGGGGGTGACGCCGCCGACGAGGTTCGTGCCGTAGGCGATGGCCTGTTCGCTGTGGAAGGTGCCTTGTGAGCCGGTGTAGCCCTGGCAGATGACTTTGGTGTTTTTGTTGATGTAGATGCTCATGGGGATTCCTTATTTGGCTGCGGCAACGGCTTTTTGCGCGGCGTCGGTGAGATCCTCCGCCGAGGTGATGGCGAGGCCGCTTTCGTCGAGCATTTTCCGGCCCAGTTCGACGTTGGTGCCTTGCAGGCGGGCGACGACCGGCACTTTCAGGTCGATTTCTTTGGCGGCGTTGATGATGCCTTCGGCGATGAGGTCGCATCTGACGATGCCACCGAAGATGTTGACTAGGATGGATTTGACTTGCGGCGCGGTGAGGATGAGTTTGAAGGCTTCTTTGACGCGCTCGGCGGTTGCGCCACCGCCTACGTCGAGGAAGTTCGCCGGCTCGCCGCCGTGCAGTTTGACGATGTCCATTGTCGCCATGGCCAGCCCCGCTCCGTTGACCATGCAGCCGATGTTGCCGTCGAGGGCGACGTAGTTGAGTTCGAGTTCTTGTGCTTTGTTTTCGCGCTCGTCTTCTTGCGTCGGGTCACGCATTTCGGCGAGGTCTTTGTGGCGATAGAGGGCGTTGTCGTCGGTGCCGATTTTGGCATCAAGTGCGAGCAGTTTGCCGTCGCCGGTGATGATGAGCGGGTTGATTTCGACCATGCTCAGGTCTTTTTCGATGAAGAGTGTGTAGAGGCCTTGCAGCAGGGTGGCGAGTTGGCCGACTTGTTTTTTGTCGAGTCCCATGGCGAAGCCGAGGCGGCGGCCGATGTAGGGGAAATAGCCGGCAGCGGGGCTGATGCCGATGCTGTGGATTTTTTCCGGGCTTTTTTCGGCGACTTCTTCGATGTCCATACCGCCTTCGGCGCTGGCGATGATGGATACGCGTTTGCTGGCGCGATCGACCACAACGGAGAGGTAGAGTTCTTTGACGATGTCGAGGCCTTCTTCGATGAGGACTTTATGGATGGGCAGGCCAACCTCGCCGGTTTGTTTGGTTTTCAGGGTGCTGCCAATCATCTGGCTGGCGTACTGGCGCACTTCATCGAGGCTTTTGGCGACTTTGACGCCGCCTGCTTTGCCGCGTCCGCCAGCGTGTACTTGGGCTTTGACGACCCAAACGTTGCCACCCAGGGCTTCGGCAGCAGCGACGGCTTCATCCGGGCTCTGCGCGAGCTGGCCGCGCGGGGTATCCACGCCATAGGCGCGAAAGAGCGTTTTGGCTTGGTATTCATGTAGATTCATGGGGAGTTTCCTTAATGGTTTAGCGGATAATGCTGCGGCAATGTTAGCAAAGTTCAGCGTTATTTTCGCTGGTGATATGTGTTTTTCTG
>NZ_OU745373.1:0-875000 GCF_916618745.1 Cardiobacterium sp. Marseille-Q4385 | reverse complement strand
AAAGGGTGGCCATAGAAGGTGATAGCCCGGTATGCGAAAGCCATGCGTAATGAATCGAGTAGGGCGGGACACGTGAAATCCTGTCTGAATATGGGGGGACCATCCTCCAAGGCTAAATACTCGTTGTCGACCGATAGTGAACCAGTACCGTGAGGGAAAGGCGAAAAGAACCCTGGTGAAGGGAGTGAAATAGAACCTGAAACCGTGTGCATACAAGCAGTCAGAGCCGGAGAAGACCGGTGATGGCGTACCTTTTGTATAATGGGTCAGCGAGTTACATTTAGTGGCGAGGTTAACCGGATAGGGGAGCCGTAGCGAAAGCGAGTCTTAATAGGGCGAATAGTCGCTGGATGTAGACCCGAAACCGGGCGATCTATCCATGGGCAGGTTGAAGGTTGAGTAACATCAACTGGAGGACCGAACCCACGCATGTTGAAAAATGCGGGGATGACCTGTGGATAGGAGTGAAAGGCTAAACAAGCTCGGAGATAGCTGGTTCTCCCCGAAAACTATTGAGGTAGTGCCTTGTAGATTGACTCACGGGGGTAGAGCACTGTTTCGGCTAGGGGGTCATACCGACTTACCAACCCGATGCAAACTCCGAATACCGTGAAGTATTACTACAGGAGACACACGGCGGGTGCTAACGTCCGTCGTGAAAAGGGAAACAACCCAGACCGCCAGCTAAGGTCCCTAAATGACAGTTAAGTGGGAAACGAAGTGGGAAGGCTTAGACAGCTAGGAGGTTGGCTTAGAAGCAGCCATCCTTTAAAGAAAGCGTAATAGCTCACTAGTCGAGTCGTCCTGCGCGGAAGATTTACCGGGGCTAAACTGTCTACCGAAGCTGCGGATTTGCATGCAAATGCAAGTGGTAGGGGAGCGTTGTGTAAGCTGATGAAGGTGTGTTGAGAAGCATGCTGGAGGTATCACAAGTGCGAATGCTGACATGAGTAACGATAATGCGGGTGAAAAACCCGCACACCGAAAACCCAAGGTTTCCTGCGCAACGCTAATCGGCGCAGGGTGAGTCGGCCCCTAAGGTGAGGCGGAAACGCGTAGCTGATGGGAAACAGGTTAATATTCCTGTACTGATCATAATTGCGATGGGGGGACGGAGAAAGCTAGGCCAGCACACTGTTGGATGTGTGTTTAAGCGCGTAGGTTGAAGACTTAGGCAAATCCGGGTCTTTAAAACTGAAACGTGATGACGAATTTCTACGGAAATGAAGTGGTTGATGCTCTGCTTCCAGGAAAAGCCTCTAAGCTTCAGATTATGATTAACCGTACCCCAAACCGACACAGGTGGGTAGGAAGAGAATTCCAAGGTGCTTGAGAGAACTCGGGTAAAGGAACTCGGCAAAATGATACCGTAACTTCGGGAGAAGGTATGCCTCTGATGGTGAATAGCTGTTGGAGGCCGCAGAGAATAGGCCGCTGCGACTGTTTAACAAAAACACAGCACTCTGCAAACACGTAAGTGGACGTATAGGGTGTGACGCCTGCCCGGTGCCGGAAGGTTAATTGATGGGGTGCAAGCTCTTGATCGAAGCCCCGGTAAACGGCGGCCGTAACTATAACGGTCCTAAGGTAGCGAAATTCCTTGTCGGGTAAGTTCCGACCTGCACGAATGGCGTAACGATGGCGGCGCTGTCTCTACCCGAGACTCAGTGAAGTTGAAATCGCTGTGAAGATGCAGTGTACCCGCGGCAAGACGGAAAGACCCCGTGAACCTTCACTATAGCTTGACACTGAACATTGAAACAAGTTGCATAGGATAGGTGGGAGGCTAAGAAGCAGAGACTCTGGTTTCTGTGGAGCCATCCTTGAAATACCACCCTGCTTGTTTTGATGTTCTAACGTAGACCCGTGATCCGGGTTGCAGACAGTGTCTGGTGGGTAGTTTGACTGGGGCGGTCTCCTCCCAAAGAGTAACGGAGGAGTGCGAAGGTGGGCTCGGTGCGGTCGGAAATCGCACCAAGAGTGCAAAGGCAGAAGCCCGCTTAACTGCGAGACAGACAAGTCGAGCAGATACGAAAGTAGGTCTTAGTGATCCGGTGGTTCTGAATGGAAGGGCCATCGCTCAACGGATAAAAGGTACTCCGGGGATAACAGGCTGATTCCTCCCAAGAGTCCATATCGACGGAGGAGTTTGGCACCTCGATGTCGGCTCATCACATCCTGGGGCTGTAGCAGGTCCCAAGGGTATGGCTGTTCGCCATTTAAAGTGGTACGCGAGCTGGGTTCAGAACGTCGTGAGACAGTTCGGTCCCTATCTGCCGTGGGCGTTGGAGATTTGAGGGAAGCTGTTCTTAGTACGAGAGGACCGGAATGGACGAACCTCTGGTGTACCGGTTGTCACGCCAGTGGCACAGCCGGGTAGCTATGTTCGGAAGGGATAACCGCTGAAAGCATCTAAGCGGGAAGCCCCTCCCAAGATAAGATCTCCCTGAGACTATAAGTCTCCTAAAGATCCGTTGTAGACTACGACGTTGATAGGCTCCATGTGGAAGTATAGTAATATATGCAGCTAAGGAGTACTAATTGATCGTGAGGCTTGATCATACAACGCTCAAGTTATTTTTAGCGCTCAAAAGTTTTAGACGATGATTCTCTTTTAAATAGATAGAGAACATTTATTAATTGAATGTAACCGGTTTTCCTGACGGTCATAGAGCTGTGGTACCACCTGAATCCATGCCGAACTCAGAAGTGAAACGCAGTATCGCCGATGGTAGTGTGGGGTTTCCCCATGTGAGAGTAGGACACTGTCAGGGTTTATTATCAAGCCTCCGCATCTAATGCGGAGGCTTTCTTCATTTGTGAATAACGGTTCTGTGATTGTTGTAAAGCAGGTATTGTCGGAGCGTGAGGTCAAGAACGAGATGACTGCGCGCTATAGTTAAATAGCAAAAAAACAGTAACCATCAAAATCATTACCTATCCAGCCCATATCCATAAAAAAATCCTTGCAGAGCTCGAAGATAGCACCTATCGCGAAGTGGCAGCCAGACACCGTATCAATCCCAACACCCTCGCCACCTGGAAGAAACAGCTACAACCCGCCGAGCGTATGGTCATCCGTACCTAAATTAAGGTGTAATGGACAAAATAGGTGTTTTTAGGACGGATTCTTTACGAAATAACCTTTTAAAACCGTAATTTACTCTCTTTTTTAAGCCTCGATGACACCGCAAACGCTGCTTCATGTTGCTGAATTTTCTTTCCAGCAAATTGGTCGGATTCGGGATGCCCAGCTCGGGGAAACACTCGCAGGTAAACGACCATGGCAGATGCCGTTTCAGGCTGTTATACGCAGCGCGCAGGCGCTTATGTGTAGTGTGAGTGGCCTGTTTTCTCGTTCACGCTGCGTTCGTTCAGGAAGGCGGCGTACTGCTCGTACCAGCGCTTGAGCGCCGCTTCAAACGCCGCCTGAGTGCTCTCCGTCAGGGTCAATGACAGGGCCCGCAGCGCCTGTGCTGCCGGACTTTTGGGCTTTCTGGTCAGGTGGCGCACGATGATTTTGATTTGGTGAAACTGGCACATCTGTATGGGTACATCCGGGAAAACGCCCAGCAAACCGCTTTTGCCGTCACAGATAATGCTTTGTATCACAACACCTTTCTCTCGCAATGCAGCGACCTCCTGCGTGTAGATCGCGTTGGTTTCCCGCTTGATTGCCATCACAGTCAAGGCTCGCTTGCTGCGAGCGTCGTAGAGAACCATGATACCCCACTGGCGGCCGAAATAGGTGGTATCCATGGGGTGTCTGTGGCAGCGTGCAATCGGCCTGTGTAGCGGCTTTGGCGAGGTGGCGGCGGATGCTTTTGATGCTGCATCCGTACTGCGCGGCAAGCTGTGCGGCGGTCTGCTTGCCGTCGCTGTAAAGCTGCCAGAGGGTGTCAGACTCAAGTCTGCCGCTGCCGCTGAAACGCTTGTTGCAAGCGGTACATTTGTAGCGTTGTTTGCCATCACGGGTACCGTTCTTCTTGACCTGTTTTGAGCCGCAAAAAAGCATTTTTTTGTGTTCAAAGGTTTTGACCTCGCGTAAAGCCTTGCAGCGTAAGGGCTATAGCTAATTAGCTTATTTTTTCATACAACATTAATGCCAGACTTGCAGCATTTACGCAGCATTCAGGTAAGATTTGTATGAAGAATTAAGAGCATTAGCTATATAGCGATTTTTAGCATGAAATTTGTCCATTACGCCGATTTTTTTGTCGTGTACGAAGGAGAATGGCACAAAAGACATCGTACAAGCCCACTTTGCGCGGTGCTGTGCGTTTACAGGCACTTCCCAAAAGAGGGCGAGCAACTGTGTTCCAAGTCAAGCTCGGAATAGTTTGGCCTAAGCCGCTGATTGGCACTCTTTTACACTCAAATAACGTCGTGGATCCCAGTCCAACTTCTCTTGTAGTAGCGTATTTATGCACATCAGCAGTTTGCGCATGCAGGCTACCAAAGCCACTTTCTTCGCCTTGCCGCGTGAAAGCAGCTGCTGATAAAACTCCCAGAACGCAGGTTCGTATCGCACCGCCGTCGGTATCGCCATATACAGCGCCAGTTGCACCTCAGTGCGTCCACCCCAGCAAAAACGTTGCCCTTTCAACTTACCGCTGTCGCACGCGTGTGGGGCAAGCCCCGCCAGTGACGCAATCCGCTTGCCGTTCGTCTTACCAAGCTCCTGCATCATGCTTATCAGCACCGCTAGCGTACTCTTGCCTATGTCCCTGATGATACAGATTTTGTCAAAAATCTCACGGAAGTGGTTGCTAGCTTTCTCTATGATCAGTTCCAGTTTAGTGATGCGTTTGTTGAGCGAGGTAATGTTGCGCTGAATCTCACCTTGTATCCGCTTGTGTGCGCCGCTCAGGCGGCTCTGCTCGGCCACTTGCATCCCAATCAGCTCATTGCGTCGCTTGATCAGGACTTCCAGCTCAACCCGCTTGGGATCAGGGAGCATGAAGTAGTTGACAGGTCTGGCGCTGTTCTCAATCAGATTACGGGCATAGCGCGCTAGCATTTTGGCGTCGCTGTTGTTCGTCTTGGCGTTCTCCTGCGAGCGGATGAAGTGTGCTGCCTTGCGCGGGTTGGCCATGTTGACCCGCCAGCCGGCTTTATGCAGGACGAGGGCGACCTCCTGCTCCAGACCGCCGGTGGCCTCAAGTAGGGCGACATGTACCGGAAATTGCCTGATATGGTAGATCATTGCTTGTGATCGTTGTTGAAAGTCATGGTGTCGTCCTGATTGATCAGGGCAACGACCAGATGTTCTTTAGCGACATCGATGCCGCAGTAGGTGTTTTCACTCATGTAAACCTCTTTTTAGCAGGGAATCGTCATTGTGCATGAGGTTTTAGCCAAGCACTGTTCGATTTGGAGTGATGGGCCCGACCATGCTTTGGGTTCTCCCGCGATTTTGGTCAGAGAGGTAACAAGCTACGGCCGGGGATTGTTGTGCAAGCCGCTTCATGCGCCCTGCGGGGAAAGCATACAAGGGGTGGAGGCGCTTGTTCGCAGGAGGGAAAACGCCGCCGAGTGGCATAGTGACTGGGTTCGTCAAGCGGCGTCGTTACTGGGCCCGCCAAGCGGATTAAATGCTGGGGTTCCGCTCGGTGTGCTTGCAAGAAAACGCCCCAACGGGTGGGGCGGTGTGCTTCAGATGCGTTGCGCGAGTGCCTCTGCTTTGCCGGTGTAGTCGGCAGGCGTCAGGGCAAGCAGGCGGGTTTTGGCCTCAGCCGGCAGGTCGAGGCTCGCGATGAAGGCGTGGATTTCTTCGCGGCTGATGTGTTCTTTGCCGCGTGTCAGCGCTTTGAGTTTTTCGTAGGGCTGTTCGATGCCGTAGCGGCGCATCACGGTCTGGATGGGTTCGGCGAGCAGTGCCCAGGTGGCGTCCAGGTCGGCAGCAAGCGCTGCCGGGTTGGCTTCGAGTTTGTCAAGGCCGCGCAGGTGTGCCGTCCAGCCGAGCAGGGTGTAGCCGCAGGCCACACCCATGTTGCGCAGCACGGTGCTGTCAGTGAGGTCACGTTGCCAGCGCGAGACGGGCAGTTTTTCCGCGAGATGGTTCAGGATGGCGTTTGCCATGCCGAGGTTGCCTTCGGAGTTTTCGAAGTCGATGGGGTTCACTTTGTGCGGCATGGTGGAGGAACCGACTTCGCCCGCTTTGATTTTCTGGCGGTAGTATCCCAGCGAGATGTAGCCCCAGATGTCGCGGTTGGCATCAATAAGGATGGTGTTGATGCGCGCGAGGGTGTGGAAGTATTCGGCCATGTAGTCGTGCGGCTCGATCTGGATGGTGTAGGGGTTGTAGCTGAGGCCGAGCGCGGTTTCGACAAAGTTGCGGCAGTGGCTTTCCCAGTCTTTGTCGGGATAGGCGACAAGGTGCGCGTTGTAGTTGCCAACGGCGCCGTTGATTTTGCCGAGCAGCGCCTGGGCGCGCAGTTGGGCGGTTTGTCTTGCGAGACGCTGGTGGATGTTGGCGATTTCTTTGCCGAGGGTGGTCGGGGTGGCCGGTTGGCCGTGGGTGCGGCTCATCATGGGCACGGCGGCGTGAGTGTGCGCCATGTCGCGCAGTTTGGCGGTGATGCGGTCAAGGGCGGGCAGGAGGACGTTGTCGCGCGCGTCGCGCAGCATCAGGGCGTGAGCGAGGTTGTTGATGTCTTCGCTGGTGCAGGCGAAGTGGATGTATTCGCTGGCAGCAGCGATTTCGGCGTTATCCGCGAAGTGTTGTTTGAGCCAGTATTCGACGGCTTTGACGTCGTGGTTGGTGGTTGTCTCTATTTGCTTGATGGCAGCGGCGTCTTCATGGCTGAAGGCCGTGATGGTGTGCTCGATGACAGCAAGGGTTTTGGCGCTAAATGGCGGGACTTCGCCGATGTCCGGCGCGGCGGCAAGGCTTTTCAGCCATTCGAGTTCGACGGTGACGCGCGCTTTCATCAGGCCGTATTCGGAGTGGATGGGGCGCAGAGCGGCGACGGCATTGGCGTAGCGACCGTCAAGCGGGGAGAGGGCGTAGAGGGGGTCAAGCATGGGGAATCCTTGGTTTTTGGGTTGGTTTTGGGTGAAAAGCGCGTGGTTGTCTCGCTTGGCGGCGCTTCGAGCCGCTAGGGATGGCAGGCTTCGTAAAGCGGTTGCAGGTCGCGGATGGTTGCCGCTATCCAGGTCGCGCTATCTTCGCGTCCGAGCTGGTCGCGCTCGATGTGTTTGCCGATATTGTAGTAGTCGTCGACGTTGCGCAGGCGAATGTCCGCCGTTTGGGCAACGGTCGGGTAGTCGGCGTACTCGTCTTCGTCGCCGTGCCAGAGGTCGTAAGCGGCGTAGTGTTCGCGGTCAAGCGCGTCCAGCCAGTGGTTGTAGTGAGCCAGAGTAGTGGTGGAGATGCCGGCTTTGTAGCAGTGCCAGTCAAGGCTGACGGTGAGGCGGCGCTGGTTGAGCAGGACGGAGAGAATGGCGGCGGTATCCTGCCAGTCGCGGTATTTGTAGTAGGCGAAGAAGTGGGCGCGCACTTGCCAGCCGTTGCACCAGCGCTCGATATGCGGCGCGGCAAAGGGTTCGCCGAGGTGTTCGCTCACGCGGTTGATAACGGCGCGCCAGTTTTCCCAAGCGGCTTTGTAGTCGGCCTTGATTTGCGGGATGGCTTCGGGGGCGTATTTTTTCAGTTGCGCGAACTGGTAGCAGGGCAGGTCAAACAGGTCGCAACTGGCGGGGCTGAGGTTGGGGGTCATGGGGTTTCCGTGGTTTCGCCTGGTGCGGGTCGCATGGTGGCGCAGGTTTGTTGTGCCTGGCTGATGGCGCGGGTGATTTTGATAAATAACAGGGCTGCTATAGTAACCAATAAGCAATTGATAATTCCTGTTATATAGCCTGATGGACTAAACGGATCTTTTTGTATCCATGCGTAAGACATCCTATAAGTTGGAGCATTGAACAGGAAGCATATCCACCAAACAGAAATGATATTTCGTTTATAGCAGGTTTTATCATCTAAAACGGCAAAGCTCTTGAACCATAATTCAGAGACGATTTGGTAAGGGGCAATAAGGCTGATAATGGGGAGAATGCAGCACCATGCGGCTTGATATGGTTGGTAATGTACATTCGGTATGTTGAACGAATGAAGATTGGCAACACTGCGGTAAATCCATTTTAATGACAATATTGCGCAAATTATGAAGCTGATTATTTCAATGCAGCATATTATCAAGTAAATATGGCCTAAATTTTCTAGAAATTCTTTTGGAAAGTGGTTTTTATTGAATGCGTTATTATTTGTAGTTAGAAAATAGGTAAAAGCAAGGAACAATATTCTAAAGCAGCTGCAAAGCGTGAGTAGATACAGGATGTAATGCAGATAGCGGGTGAGCGATTGTAATTTGTTGTATTTATAGTCCTTCATGGGGATTCCTCTATGGCTTGGGGGACTGATCCTAGCGGGCGATGTTTTGCTGCTGTTGGTAAACGGCGGCTTGTGCCTGGTTGATACGGTGGATGAGGATATTTAGGGTCTGCGCTGAAATCAGGGCAACGGTGTGCATGGTCAGCAGGAAGAAAATACCCGTAATAACGGCGTTGGCGGTATGGCCAGCAATCATGCTGCTGCCGCCTATAGCCAGGAAGGTTATCCACCAGCGGAAGATGAGGTTTTCGTTGTCGTATTCAGGATCGTGTGCAAGGGCAAGGCTGCCGCGCCATAGTTCCGCCATGATGCTGTATGGATAGCAGAGGTTCAGGATCGGGATGAACCACCAGAGGATAGTCCGTCCCGGGGTGTAACGGATTTTGGCGTGCTTGGGGCTGAGAGCATGCAGGTTTTCGTTGGCGCAAAAGAGCCAAGCGAAGGTCATGAGGCCGCTGATGATGAAGAAGATAGCCGTAAAGACGGTGAGGATTTGGTAGAGAGTGTCGGCATGACGCAAATAGGGCAGGTAGCGGAAGTAATCAGCGGCAGCCTGGTTGCCGCGCCAAGCGAGGTAGCCGATGGTTAGCAGGGTGAGGATGGCCGCTATGGTCGTATATTGGTAGGCGCGGATGAAGCGACGCAGCCAGCATTCCAGTCCGTGCAAAGCACTGTATTCGTAAAGGGTGTCATCGGCGTAGGCATTCATGGGGTTTCCCTGGTTTCGCTTGGTGCGGGCCGCATGGTGGCGTAGGTTTGTTGTGCCTGGCTGATGGTGCGGGTAATACGGATGAGCGATAGGGCGGATATGAGGTAGCTGGTGAGGAAGGCTATTCCTATGATGAATCTTGTTTTGAGGGTGGATTCGTTGATTATGTTATGTTCGCCATAGTATTTTCCGTAGCTGGCCAATATGACAAAGACGACAAAACCAACCCACCATAGTTGGACGACACCGCTATCCTCTTCCCGCTTGTCGTTATTGAGCGCTAAATTTTTTTCCCAAAGATCCAGCATCGTCAGACGCGGGCAAAAAATGTTGATAATCGGGATGAAATAGTAAGCGACTGCCAATCCCGGCGAGGCATAGTGTGGCTGTTTTGGCTTGGGAATAAGGGCGTGTGTATTGGCAGTTGCGCGATATGTCCACAATGAAACAAAGATGATGACTATCATATGGCATATGGTAAAAATGATAGTTATCCAATATCCAATAGCCGCCATAGCAGTTTGATTTTGTATTATCAATCTTCCAATGGTTTCGTAAGATATGTAGTCTTTGGTATATAAGATAAATATAAGGAACAGAAAGCAGAGAATCATGCTGCCTGTATATGCGATACAGGTCCAAGTAAAGTATCGCAGCAAGCGGGTGTAGGTGGCGGGATTCTGGTAGTGGTAGGTTTTTCGGCTCATGGCTGTGCTCCCTTTTTTGCGGTGAATGGACGCGCGGCGAAGTAGGTTTGCTGGGGGCGGGTGATGGTAGCGAGGGTGTGCGCCGAGGTAATCGCCAGCAGGTACAGGGTGATTTGGATGAGGGCGGTGATAGCGATGTCGGCAAGGCTGACGGCGTTTATGTTGTCGGCAATAATGCCGCAGATGCCAACGGCGAGAAAGGTCGTCCACCAACAGAAGGTGAGCTTTTCGTTGGCGCAGAACAGCCAAGCGAGGGCGAGGCAGACGGTGGTGATGAAAGCGAGCCCGAGGAAGACGGCGGTGATTTGGTAGGCGCGGATGAAGCGACGCAGCCAGCATTCCAGTCCGTGTAGAGCGCTGTATTCGTAGAGTGTGTCATCGGCGTAGGCATTCATGGCAAAAAAGGCAGCTTGCGCTGCCTGTGTTTGTGTTGGCTTTAATGGTGGTGATGGTGTCCGTGCGGGCCGTGCACGTGGCCATGCGCGATTTCGTCGGCGGTCGCTTCGCGTAGGCTCTGCACTTTTGCCTTGAAGCGCAGGGTGAGGCCAGCCAGCGGGTGATTGCCGTTCAGGGTGGCGTGGGTATCGTCCATGTCGGTCACGCGGAAGTAGCGGATGTGGCCGTGGCCGTCTTCGCCTTCCAGGATGTCGTCCACTTTGATTTCCGGCGGCAGGATGTCGCGCGGTTCTCGGCGGATGTGTTCTTGTTGCAAGTCGCCGAAGTGGTCGGCAGGGGCGAGGGTGAGGTCGATTTCGTCGCCGATGTTCTTGCCTTCCAGTGCTGCTTCGACTTTGGGGAAGGTGCCGTGGTAGCCGCCGTGCAGGTAGGTAAGCGGGGCACCGTCGTGGACGATTTGTTGTCCCTGGTCGTCATAGAGTTCGTAGGCGAGTTCGACGACGCTGTTTTTTTGGATAGGCATGGGAAATCCTTGGGTTGGGTTAGATGATGGCGGCGATGAGCCATAAGGGGATAAGGGCGTAGATGGCGGCAAGGACGTCATCCAGCATGATGCCGAAACCGCCCGGGGTACGGCGGTCGATTTGCCGGATGGGCGGAGGTTTGGCGATGTCAAAGACGCGGAAGAGCAGGAAGGCGGCAAGGTAGCAGGGCAGTATTCCCCAGCGTTGCCATAGGACAGGCGGCAGGTAGGCGAGCACGATCCACACGCCAACGAATTCGTCCCAGACGATTTCGCCGAAGTCATGCACGCCGAGGTCGTGCGAGGTTTTGTCGCAGAGCCAGCAGCCAATGGCAAAGGTGGCGAGCAGGAAGATAGCGGTGGTGATGGGGCCTGTCAGCAGGAATGAGAGCGGGTAGTAGAGGATGGTGGCGGCGAGGGTACCCCAAGTACCGGGAGCGGGGTGTATCAGGCCGCTACCAAGACCGAAAGCAAAGAAGTGGACGGGTTTTTTGACAAGGCTGGCGAAGGTATGCGGGCGGAAGCCTTTGGGGTTTTTGGCGTTCATGGTCAGAGGACGCAAGTTTGCAGGGCGAAGCGTACCGGGGTTTCGACTTGTTTGGCGCGTTCTTCCGGGTTTTCCTGGGTCATGAAACGTACCGAGAAGCGGTGTTTGTCGCCACTGATGCGCGGGAAGACGTGGTGCTCGTCGTCGAGATGGATGCGGATCATCTGGTTGCGACGGTTGCTGTCGAGGGTTTTCAGGAAGATGCCGTCATCGGTGTATTCGTTGGTCAGTTCCGCTCCGGCACGCACCAGGCGTAGTACTAGCGCAACAGCACGCGCGATGGGCAGGAACATTTCATAGCATTGTCGCAGGAAGGGGTTTTCGTGATTTTCGTTTTGCAGCAACCAGTATTGGTAAGCGGGGACTTCAAAGAGGCAGTTGCCGCTTTGATTGAAGTTGCGCTGGCGCAGGCTGGTGAAGAGTTCGTTTTCTCGTAAGGCACTGATGGGATTAAAGTTTAGCGCATAGGCTTCTTGCAGCGACATATCAATGCTTTCCAGTGTCGCTACCCGCTCGTCCAGTGTCCATGACAGGGCAAAATGTTCGCGGTCAATACCCGTTTTGTATCCTTGTAATTCTTTGATGATTTCCGAGCGAATTTCGTAACGGTGCAAAAAATCCAATACGTCAAAGAGGGCATCAAGGAAGAGCTGGATGGAATAGTATTCGTCGGCACGGTGGAAGTTTTTCATTTGGAAAAACATGGATTCCAGACGCATGAACAGACGGATGCGTTCATTGAGCGGCTGTTCGTAAGTGCTTAATTGGCATTGGGTTTCTGGACTGATCGGCATGATGTGGAGCGCTATCGGTGCGAAGAGGGCGCATATCGTGGCACAAGCGCGCCGCAAGGCGCAAGCCCCGCCCGTCGCGTTGCGTGTAAGAGGGCTGATTTGGTATAGTTTCGCGCCGGATTCACGGCTACGGAAGCCGTCCGACACCTTAGATTTCATACGCTTATTATAAAGTCCGACAAAAGCACGATGCTTGATCGGGCATTGTTTTTTACTTAATGACAGCCGTGTGTCTCGGCATGCGGTTGCGGAGCCCGGATAATGAAAAGAATGCTTATAAACGCGACCCAGCAGGAAGAACTGCGTGTCGCGCTGGTTGACGGCCAGCAACTCTACGACCTTGATATTGAAACCCTTTATTCCGCACAGAAAAAAGCCAATATTTACAAAGGTAAAATCACCCGTATTGAGCCCTCGCTGGAAGCGGCTTTCGTAGATTACGGTGCCCAGCGGCACGGATTCCTGCCCTTCAAGGAAATCGCCAAAGAATATCTGACCGGATCCACCACCACTCACGACGACCACCCCAGCTTCAAGGATATGATAGAAGTCGGGCAGGAAGTGCTGGTACAAATTGACAAAGAAGAGCGCGGCAACAAGGGCGCAGCACTGACTACCTATATCAGCCTTGCCGGACGTTTCCTCGTCCTGATGCCGAACAACCCGCGCGCTGGCGGCGTCTCACGTCGCATTCAGGGGGATGACCGCAAAGAACTACGCGAAACCCTTGATCTGCTCGACGTGCCGGACAACATGGGCATCATCGTGCGTACTGCCGGGGTGGGGCGCGCCCAGGAAGAACTGCAATGGGATCTCGACTTCTTGCTGCAACTGTGGGAAGCCATCTCTGAAGAATACCGTAAAGCCCCGCTGCAACGCCTTATCTACCAGGAAAGTAATATCATTGTCCGCGCCCTGCGCGACTATCTGCGTCCGGATATCGGGCAAATCCTCATCGACGACGAACGCGTCTATCAGCAGGCCAGTGACTTCATGACCCTGGTCATGCCGAACAACCTCAACAAACTCAAACTCTACCAGGACAACATCCCGCTCTTTACCCGCTACCAAATCGAAGGGCAGATAGAAACCGCTTACCAGCGCAACGTACAGCTGCCATCTGGCGGCGAACTCGTCATTGACTACACCGAAGCGCTCGTTTCCATCGATATCAACTCGTCGAAAGCGACCAAAGGTGGCGACATCGAAGAAACTGCCTACCAGACCAACCTTGAAGCGGCAGATGAAATTGCGCGCCAAATGCGCCTACGCGACCTTGGCGGCCTCATCGTTATTGATTTCATCGACATGAGCATCAGCCGCAACCGTAAAGACGTGGAAACCCGCCTCTACGACGCAACCAAAATTGACCGCGCCCGCGTACAAATCGGGCGCATCTCACGTTTTGGCCTACTCGAACTGTCGCGGCAGCGCCTGCGCCCGTCCATGGACGAATCCAGCCACCGCGTCTGCCCGCGTTGCAAAGGGCAGGGCTCAATCCGTGGTATCCAGTCCATGGCACTCTCGCTGCTGCGCCTCATCGAAGAAGAAGCGATGAAAGACCGCACCCAGCGCATCACCGGCGAACTGCCAGTAAGCATCGCCACCTACCTGCTTAACGAAAAACGTGCGGCTATCCGGCAAATCGAACAGCGCAACAAAGTCGAAGTCGTCCTCGTGCCGAATGCCGATCTGCATACGCCGGACTACTACATCTCGCGCCAACGCGATGACGAAATCGACGATGACGCCGCACCGACGCCAAGCTACCGCCTGCGTACCCGCCACGAAAGCCACGAAGAAAACGACACCGTCGTTCACCCCGAGGACATGGCGACCGAGCAAGCCGCCGTGCAAGGTGTCGTACCGCGCGCGCCTGCGCCGCAAGTCAGCAACAGCAGCGAACACAAACGCGGACTGGCAGCCCTCTTTTCCAAAGTCGTTGCCCTGTTCAAGGACAACAGCCACGCGTCCCAGCCGCAAGAATCCCAGGCTGCTGCCGATAAACGCCGCGAACGCACCGCACCTGCGCGTAACCGTCGCGAACGGCAAGAACAAACACCGCGCACTGCTGCACCGAACAAACAGGCTGAAACCAAGCCTGCTGAACCCGTGGCACAAGAACCGCGCCGCTCACGCGACAACAGCCGCCAGGAAGAAGCCGCACGCCGCTACGAAGAAGCCTTGCAACAAAACGTCCCGCGCGAAGAAACTGCAGCACCGCGTCGTGAACGCGAAAAAACCGCGCGCAGTGCCGTACCGAAAGACGACATCAACCCGACACTGGAAAGCCTGCTCAACCCGCCGGAAGAAATCAATGGCCGTACCGTGCGCAAAGGCCGTCCGCGCGACATCCACGCCGTACGCGGTCAGGGCAAAGCGGATTACATCCCGCAGGCGCAGCCGGAAAACGACGTCGAAATCGATGCCCCTGGCTTGATAGAAGACCTCGCCCCACAAAGCGAGGCCGAAACAACACCGCCCGTCAAAAAAGCGCCGTCATTTGCCAAAATCAAGCCATTGCCGCCGTCGGATGCCGAAGCACCGGGACTTGTCGCCCTGCTGGATGATGCCCCGACCAAAGCGCCCGCCCTGCTGCCCAGCGACAAACTGCGCGAAGACGCGCACTATCCGCTGCACGTCCCCGCCGCCAAAAACACCGCACAAAACCCGCTGCACCAACTGATGGCACTGGGACAAAGCGTCTGGTACGACAACATTGACCGCACCCTGCTCGACAGCGGCGAACTGGCACGCCTCATTGCCGAAGACGACCTGCGCGGCATCACCTCAAACCCCGCCATCTTCCAAAAAGCCTTCGCTGGCGATGCCTATGACAGCGCCCTGCAGCACTGGCTGCAAAACAACACCGGTGGCGTACGCGACACCTTCTATGCCCTTGCCATCGAAGACATCCGCCGCGCCTGCGACCTGATGCAGCCCGTATACGAAAAAACCAACGGCACCGACGGCATGGTCTCGCTGGAAGTCTCGCCCGACATCGCCCACGACAGCAACAAAACCGTGGCCGAAGCACTAGACCTCTACCGCCGTGTCGCGCGGGAAAACCTGATGATCAAAGTGCCGGCGACACTGGCCGGCATTGACGCCATCCGCCGCCTGACCGCCGAAGGCGTCAACGTCAACGCCACCCTGCTCTTCTCGCCGGAACGCTACCGCCAGACCCTCGAAGCCTATATCGACGGCCTGAAAGAACGCGTTGCCAGTGGCCAATCCATCGACCTGCTGCGTTCCGTCGCCAGCTTCTTTGTCAGCCGCGTGGACAGCAAAATCGATGCCCTGCTTGCCGACGAACACGCCGACCTGCGTGGTCGGGCGGCCATTGCCAATGCCCAGGCGGCATACAGTTACTACCTTGAGCGCATCAGCCACGACGACTGGCTTGATCTCGCCAAAAAAGGTGCCGCTGTGCAGCGCCTGCTGTGGGCGAGTACCGGTACCAAAAACCCCGCCTACTCGGATGTGCGCTACGTCGAACTGCTGATTGGCCGCGACACCGTCAATACCATTCCGCCTGCGACCTATGCCGCTTACAAAGACCATGGTCGAGCTGAAGAAACCCTGCTGCGCAACATTGATCAGGCCCCGCAACTGCTGCAACAAATCAGCGATGCGGGCATTGACTGGGCACAGCTCTACGTCGAACTCGAAGCAGAAGGCCTGGCAGGCTTTGAAAAAGCCTTCAGCGAACTGCTTGCCACCCTCGCAGGCAAAATCAAAACCCTGCGCCAGGCGGCTGAACAAAGCGCTGCACCTGCTGCGGAAACAGCGATGCATGAGGGTGATAGCGTCGAAGAAGCGGTAGAAGAACATACC
Organism: Cardiobacterium sp. Marseille-Q4385; assembly: GCF_916618745.1. Lineage (GTDB taxonomy): Bacteria > Pseudomonadota > Gammaproteobacteria > Cardiobacteriales > Cardiobacteriaceae > Cardiobacterium. The sequence continues at coordinate 859,095 of NZ_OU745373.1, read as the reverse complement.
GCAGCTGCACCAGAGACTGAAGAAATGCCAGAGGTAAATACTCCGGTTGAACCAGCAGTTGACGATGTTGCCACGCCAGCGACAACCGAAGCGACAGAAGTTGCCCCCTCAGTCAATGACGAAGCCGCTGCGGATGACGAGAGTGCCATGCCTGCCGTTGAAACGGATCAGGCGGTAGAAACCCTGCCCCCGAAAGCGTCCGAAGCGACACAAGATGGTGAAAATACCGAAGGCAACGACGAGCACTGAGACATCTATTCACCGTGTATCAAGCCTTCCACCGCTTGCGGGGGAAGCGCATTTACTGCTGACATCAACCAGCACTAAAAAGGCGCTGTCTAACAGCGCCTTTCTTATTGCATATTCATGCGGTTACAGCGGGATTTTTTTCTGCCGCTCCATCACAGCATCAGCGAGCAATGCCAGCATTTTTTCCGTATCTTCCCAGCCGATACAAGGGTCGGTGATACTTTGTCCATAAGTGAGCGGTTTGCCCGCCTCAAGTTTTTGCGCGCCCTCGACCAGGTTGCTTTCCGCCATCAGACCGATGATATGGCGATCACCGGCGGCGATCTGTGCAGCAACGCTGGTGGCAACCGTCATTTGCTGCAGGTACTGCTTGTTGCTGTTGGCGTGGCTGCAATCGATCATGACATTCTGCGGTACATGGGCCGCTGCCAGCGTGGCAACGGCGGCCTTGACGTGTGCAGCATCGTAATTCGGCCCATTGCTACCACCACGCAGGATGAGATGGCAGTCCTCATTGCCGCGTGTGCTGACAATTGCGGCATGCCCGCTTTTGGTGGCGCCGAGAAAACTGTGCGCACAGCGCGCCGAAACAATGGCATCAACCGCAATCTGCACATCACCATTGGTCGCGTTCTTGAAGCCGATCGGGCAGGAAAGCCCTGAGGCAAGCTGACGGTGAATCTGGCTTTCCGTAGTGCGGGCGCCGATTGCCCCCCAACTGACCAGATCAGCGATATATTGCGGGCTGATGACATCAAGATATTCAACGGCGGTTGGAATACCCAATTCCGCCAAATCCAGCAGCAGTTTGCGCCCGATGCTGAGCCCTTCATTGATGGCAAACGAACCGTCCAGGAACGGATCGTTGAGCAAGCCTTTCCAGCCAACCGTGGTGCGCGGCTTCTCAAAATAGACGCGCATCACAATCAGCAGCTGCTTACGGTAGCGTTCAGTCAGCGGGCGCAGGCGGGTCGCATATTCGCGAGCAGCATCCACGTCATGAATCGAACAGGGCCCAACCACAACCAGCAGGCGATCGTCTGTGCCGTGCAAAATGGCATGAATACCTTCACGTGCAGTATTGATCGTGGCGGCGGCGGATGTCGTCAGAGGGTGGCGTTCCAGCAGGGTAACGGGCGGTATTAATTCATCAATGCTGGCAATGCGTAAATCATCTAAAGGTTGCATGGTGCATTCCATAAAAAAACTCGGGTTTGGCAAGATAACGTAAAAAAGTGAGCAACGGTAGGGGCGGTGACGCATTTCCAGTACAATCCAGCGCTTTCCCCAACCGCATGACTACCATGTCCGACCTGCTTGCCGCCTACCAAAACCGCCTCGAAACTGCCCTTGCCGCCTGCCTGCCACCTGCCGGAGAACGCCTTGCCGACGCGATGCGTTATGCCACCCTTGGCGGCGGCAAGCGGCTGCGTGCCGCGCTGGTGTACGCGACGGCGGACGACTTTGCCGTGCCGCTGGACGCAGTGGATGCCGCCGCCTGCGCTCTGGAAGCGCTACACGCCTACTCACTCATCCATGACGACTTGCCCGCGATGGATGACGACGACCTGCGACGTGGTCGCCCCAGCACGCATAAAGCCTTCGACGAAGCGACCGCTATCCTTGCCGGCGATGCCCTGAATACCCTTGCGTTTCAACTCCTGGCAACCAGTCCGCTGCCGCCAGCCGCCCAAATAGCCCAAATTCGCATCTTGGCGGACGCGGCCGGCTGGCGTGGCATGGTTGGCGGGCAAATGCGCGACATCATCGCAACCGGTAGCCGCTTGACCCTGGACGAACTGCAAGCGGTGCACGCTGGCAAAACCGGAGCCTTAATTCGTGCCGCGCTGCACTGCGGTGCCATCCCGGCCACCAGCTACGACGAACACCGTACCGCCCTTGACGCGCTGGGTACTGCCCTCGGGATTGCCTACCAAATTGCCGATGACATCCTGGACGCAACCGCCGACAGCGTTACTCTCGGCAAAACAGCTGGTAAAGATGCCGTCCAAGGGAAAAATACCTATCCCGCCCTGCTCGGCCTTGATGCCGCCCGCGCCGCTTTTACGACATACAGCGCACAGACACGCGCGGCGGCAGCACGACTACCCGATGCCGCCCCCCATCTACAGGCACTGTTGGCAATAATTGACGGGCGAAAAAATTGAGTAAACGTACTGACAACCCAGAGCCGTATCGCTTTACTTCGCCGGGCCCGGTGAATCATGCCGCCACAGAATTGTCATCCGCAAATACCAGACGAAGACCCATACTGCTGGAAAGATGCGGCGCAAGCGGACTTCCCGTATGGATTTCATAAAATGGCCACTATATAATCCGCGCCCATCACGGGCGGGTGTAGCTCAATGGTAGAGCAGAAGCTTCCCAAGCTTACGACGAGGGTTCGATTCCCTTCACCCGCTCCACACCTACTTATCAGCCCCTATCAGGGGCTTTCTTTTTGCCTGTAAAAACCGCTGCTCTCTTGGACTGCCAGGAAGTATCCCCCAAATGCAAATAATTTATTGGTATCAGGACATATTCATAGCCTTCATAGCAGGGCTCCCAAGAAAGCCAAAACTCCCATTTGCAGACTGGTACTCAGCTTACGCTCGCAGTTTTTCCAAAGTTCTCTGTTCTTTTCCAGCCAAGAGAAACAGCGCTCTACTACCCATCGCTTCGGCAATACCACAAAACGGTGCGATTCGTTTCGTTTGGCAATCTCTATCTCCGCACCCATCCATTCCTGTATTGACGAAGCAAATACCTTGTCCGTGTAACCACCGTCAGCAAGGATTTTTTGTACCGCGCCAAGATTATCCCGCCCACGTTCCAAGGCTAGCAGGCACCTTTTCTATCGGTAACATCCGCCGTCGTTACCGCAAGTTCTTACTGGAGCAGCTGCAAAGCAGCGTCGCTTGGCGGCGCTGCTCCTCCCGGCAATCCGTTACATGCCATATAACCAAAGCGCATCACCACCCAACCATTGCGTCTTTCCCTTCGCGGTGCAACGCCGGTACAGTGGGGAAAACCATCATGAGCGCCTACTATGAACATCCCCCTGACTCCCGAACTGCTCGCGCAACTGCAACACCTCTCCGCGCCGCAACTTGCCTTCCTCGCTGGATACGCCTGGGCGAAGAGCGAGGGTGCTGCCATCCCTGCCACGATCCCGACTCCTGACATCATCCCCGCCGCCACCCCGGTCGCGCGGCGCATCACTATCATTTCCGCCTCGCAGACTGGTAACGCGCGCAAAGTTGCCGGACAACTCGCCGACAAGCTCAGCGCTGCCGGGCTTGCCGTGCAGCACATCCATGCTGCCGATTACAAACCCAAACAATTGCCCGATGAAGACATCATCCTCATCGTCACCTCAACCCAGGGCGAAGGTGAGCCGCCGGAAGAAGCCGTGCCGCTTTTCAAGCTGCTAAGCGGCAAGAAAGCGCCGAAACTCGACGACCTCAGCTTTGCCGTACTCGGCCTCGGCGATTCCAGCTACCCCGATTTCTGCCAAGCAGGGCGCGACTTCGACCGCTTACTTGCACAATGCGGCGCGACCCGGCTCGCCGAACCCGGTATCTGTGACCTTGACTACCAGGCGACTGCTACCGCCTGGATAGAAGCGGCTACCGCCAGCATCGCGGCGCTTTCTGCCACAGTGGTTCCCTCCGGCAGCGCCACGGCGGTCACAGCTACTACAAGCGGCGTTACCTACAACAAAGAACGCCCCTTCACCGCCAGCCTTAGCGCGCGGCAGAAAATCACCGCACGGCAGGCGGATAAAAACGTCGCCCACATCGAAATCGACCTCAGCAACAGCGGCATCCGCTATCAGCCTGGCGACGCGCTCGGTGTCTGGCCGGAAAACGATCCGGCGCTGGTGGCGGAAATCCTGCAACTGAGCGGCGCGGATGGTGACGCGCTAATAGATGGCACACCGCTGCGCGAGCTGCTCACAAGCGCGCGCGACATCACGCAAAGCACGCCACAATTCGTGCAGCAATACGCAGCGCTGACAGGCAATGAAGCCCTGCAAACCCTTGCTGCCGATCGCGATGCGCTTGCCGCTTACCTTGCCGCCACCCCGCCCGTCGGTATCCTCGCCGAGCACCCTGCGCCTGTCGCCGCCGCCGACCTCGCCGCGCTCTTCCGCGCGCAAACGCCGCGCCTCTATTCCATCGCGTCCAGCCAGGACGAAGTCGGCGAGGAAGTGCACCTCACCGTCGGCGTCGTCGAATACGACCACCACGGCCAGCACTACACCGGCGCCGCATCCGGCTATCTGGGTGTGCGCCTCACCGAAGGCGACAGCGTGCGCGTCTTCATTGAGCCCAACGCCAACTTCCGCCTGCCCACAGACGGCGTGACTCCCATCATCATGATCGGTGCTGGCACCGGTGTTGCGCCCTTCCGCGCCTTCATGCAGGCGCGCGCTGCCAATAGTGCGACGGGTGATAACTGGCTCATCTTCGGCAACCGCAAATTCACCGATGACTTCCTCTATCAGGCCGAATGGCTGCAATACCGCAAAGACGGGCTGCTGACTCGTGCCGATCTCGCCTGGAGCCGCCAGGGCGCAGAAAAAGAATACGTGCAGCACAAAATCGCAGCGAATGCGGACGAGCTATGGGCATGGCTGCAACGCGGCGCACACATTTATGTTTGCGGCGATGCGGCGCGTATGGCGCGCGATGTCGAACACGCCTTGATGGATGCTATCGCCCGCGCTGGCGGCATGAGTGCGGAAGACGCGGAAGAGTACCTAGACAACCTGCGCGCAGAACGCCGCTACCAGCGGGATGTGTATTGAGCTGCTTGCCAACCTCAGGTTTTACGCCGCTTGCCGGGCGTAGGATAGGCTTCAGGCATCGAGCAGGTGCAACCTGCTTTTTGCATTCTCGGTAAAAGCGACCGCCAGGCGGGGAAACTACGCGTTTTTTGATTTTGAGACGTTGCAGACAACCCCAGTATTGACGCCGCTTGGCGGGGCCAGTGTTTACACCGCTTTGACGCAAAAAACCTTCCTCCGCTTGCGGGGGAAGGTGACTGAAGGTCGGAAGGGGGGGAATAAAACCCCAGTAATTACGCTGCTTGCGGGTTCAGCATTTATCCGCTTAATGAATTAGATATTTATGCCTCTTGGCAGATGCCTATGCCGTATAAACTGTACTATCTTGGGATAATATTTGTGCCCTGTTCATTATATTTCTTCTTGTTTGGGAATTAGGACATTTTCTACAAATTGATAGATTGCAGAACTTTCTCCAGGATAAGGGCAAACTATAGCACCAAGCCACTGGGTGGGTTCCTGATAGCGTTGCCCTCTGGTTTCTTCAAACGCATACCACTGTTTTTTCGCCAGGATAGTATTCGTTTCCGTATCCAGGATAGTGACGATTGTTGTCGCAATCCAGCGATTACGGTCTTCTTGAATAATGGGGTTATCAAAAGTTACCGCATAGCGAGCAGATTGTAAAGTTATCTTTTCACTTTCTTTCCAATCTTCTGTTATAAATTGGTAGCGCAAAAAATTACCATCTTGTTGTTTAACATCAACAAATTTATAACCAGGATGTACTTGATATTTCTTCTTAAGTTTCTGAATGTTTTTTTGTTGCGATATGGGATTATATTCATATATATAAAGTCTTTCACTATATAGGTCTGGTACTATTCGCCACCAGTATAGAAAATTACTAATATAGCTCGTGCCACTGCTTTCTCGTGGCAATCCCGCAAATTCCCATTGTTTGGTCATTTTAGTATGCGCATTGTTATTGGGCGAATCGCCCCATACTTTAAGCAGGGTAATGCCTTCCACGTCTTGCACGGTTTGATAGATGGTTTCGCCGGCATTTTTGCAGCGTTCGTCGAATACGGCACGGTATTCGCGGTATTCCGCCCAGTCTTTTTCTTCGGCCAGTCGTTCTGTGTAGTGTTCCCAAATGGCAGGCAGGACGAAGAAGCTCAAGACAAGTGCGGTGGGAATCAGCCTGACCCACAGGGGCAGGCCGCGCATTTTGCGAAAGAGCCAGATCAATATGACGATGGTCAGAATGATGATGCCCCATGCGGCGATGAAGAGCAGCATGGCAAGGTCGGACAGGGTGAACATCGTGCCCCTCCTTCACTGCGCGGATGCAAAAAAAGCAGCATCGCCCACAGCGCTGCTGTGCGTGATGCGGCTTTGTTGCCAAGGCATCTCGAATGGTCGCTGCTGTCGTTGCTGCTTCATGTTTCCTCCTTGCGGGGATGTATGGGTGTGGGGCGGACAGTAGCCCTCCGGCAAGGCAGATGCAAGCGGCGTGGCTGCCGCCCAGATCGTCCTGCGTGCCTTGTCACGCTGCGCATGGCTTGATATAAGAAGCGCCCTTTTATCCGCCTTCTCTTTCTCCATGCCTGAAATCATCCTTATCGTGGCGCAGAGCGACAACCGCGCCATTGGCCGCGACAATCAGATGCCGTGGCACCTGCCACGTGATCTGCAACATTTCAAGCGGCATACCCTCGGCCATGCGGTCATCATGGGGCGCAAAACTTATGACAGCATTGGCCGCGCCTTGCCGGGGCGGCAAAACCTCGTCGTCAGCCGCAATCCGGCGCTGACTCTGCCCGATGCGACTGTCTGCCCCGACTTGTCTGCCGCCCTTGCCGCTGCGCAGGGCGAGGCGCTTTACATCATCGGCGGCAGCGAGCTTTATCACCGCGCCATGCCGCTGGCCGATGTCCTGCTGGTTACGCACGTCCATACGACAATCGCCGATGCCGACCGCTTCTTTCCGCCGATTGATCCCGCTGCGTGGCGGGAAACCGCGCGCGAGGAGCCCCCCGCCGATGCCCGCAATCCCTACGCCCTGACCTTTTGCCGTTATGACCGAGCGGCGAAGAGCCCCGCCGGTTGATGCGCCACCACCGTATAATCGCCGCCTACACTCCATTCACAAGAAACCATGAGCATCAAAAACGACCGCTGGATACAGCACATGGCCGCCGCACACGGCATGATCGAACCCTTCGAACCTACCCTCATCAGCCGCAATGCGGGCGGTGAGCGTCTTATCTCCTACGGCACCTCCAGCTACGGCTACGACGTGCGCTGTGCGGACGAATTCAAAATCTTCACCAACATCAACAGCGCCATTGTCGATCCCAAACACTTTGATCCGCAGAGCTTCGTGGATATTCAAAGCGACGTCTGCATCATCCCGCCGAACAGCTTTGCCCTCGCGCGCACCGTCGAATACTTCCGCATCCCGCGCGATATCCTCACTATCTGCCTCGGCAAATCCACTTATGCCCGCTGCGGCATTATCGTTAACGTCACCCCGCTTGAGCCCGAATGGGAAGGGCATGTGACCCTCGAATTTTCCAACACCACGCCGCTGCCGGCGAAAATCTATGCACACGAAGGCGTGGCGCAAATGCTCTTTTTGCAGGCGGACGAACCCTGCGCCGTGTCCTACCGCGATCGGGGCGGCAAGTATCAGGGGCAGACCGGCGTTACCCTGCCGCGCGCCTAATCCCGCCAAGCGGCGTCATGACTGGATCCGCCCAAGCGCCGTGAATTGTGGGAGTGGGAAAACAAAGAAGCCCCGCGATAGCGGGGCTTCTTGATATAGACGCTTCAGCGGGAAACCGTGGCGCGTTCGTGGATGACTGTGCGGGCGCCGACGTAGCGCTTCTTCCAGTAACCCTGATCGATGCGGGCGATTTCCACCCGCTTCCCGGGTGACGGGGCATGCAGCATCTTCTGGTCGCCGAGATAAATGCCGACGTGGTTGATGTTGCCGTTGCCACGGTGGAAAAAGACCAGGTCGCCGGGTTTCGGGTCGCGTACCGGCAGGAGCGCGTTAAATTGTGCGCTGCTGTTGCGCGGCAGGCGGAAGCCCTGTTCGGCGAAGACGTGCTGCACCAGGCCGGAGCAATCAAAGCCTTTCGGGCTGTTACCGCCGTAGCGGTACGGCGTGCCGATCAATTTCTTGCCGCCGGCAATCAGGCGGTGACGGGTGGAATCGGTGGGGAGCATCCGTTTCGGCGGAGCGGCAGGCGTATCGCTTTTCAGACTTTCCAGTTCAATGCCGTGATTGAGCGCCACGGTCTCACGCGACATACTGCTGCAACCTCCGAGTGCGAGCGCCAGTATGCCCAAAAAAGTTTCTTTCTTCATAGGGTTAGGTGATTAAAAAAGAAGTATCCCGCCGCCCCGGGCGGCAAAAGACGGCGCACTATACTTAACGAAAAATTCATCCGTCAATGTGCGAACGTCTCAAGAGCACAGAAAACAGCGCGAAATCCTCACGGCACACGCGGCAAACCTTCCAGATATTGTTGCGACAAACGCACCCGGCACAGCAGCTCATCCGGCGCTTCCCGCTCCAGGCGGCAGCGCGCCGCGCGGAAGTCTTTGAAACGCTGCAAACTGTCCTGCCAGTCCGCATCATTGCTGTGGCGCAGGTGCCGCTGCTCAATATCGCCGTCAAGCTGCGTCATCGCCAGAAAAGCGCAACTTTCCAGCGCCCCCTCGGGATTGCCGCTCTTGCGCAGGCAGTCCTGCATATAGGCGGGCGGCGTTCGCGGCGGAGGTGGGGCGGCAAACGGATCATGCGCGTGTACCGCTTCCGCATAACGCAGCAGCAGCCAAAATAAAGAAGAATCCAGCATCATATAAATCAAGGCTCCGAAAAAAACGCGGCGGATTATAGCGAATGCCATTGCCGTTTTATCCGCTCGCGGTTTGTCGCAAGCGGCGAGCAGGGCAGGCAGCGGGAATGCGGTTATACCCAGCCCGGAAATAAGCTGAGTGTGTTGGCCCGCCACAACGGGAGGGAGCGGCGGATTTGCTAAAATGCCGCCCTTTCCAATTTATTAAAAGAGGCACACATGACGCAGCCCAAACGCCGCATTCTCGTAACCAGCGCCCTGCCGTATGCCAACGGCGCCATCCACCTAGGCCACATGGTCGAACACATCCAGACCGACATCTGGGTGCGCTTCCAGCGTTTGCGCGGCCACGAATGCCACTACGTCTGCGCCGACGACGCCCACGGCACCCCCATCATGCTGCGCGCCGAGAAAGAAGGCATCAGCCCGCAGGCGCTTATCGACAAAAGTCGCGCCGAACACTGCCGCGACTTTGCCGGTTTCCTCATTGACCACCACTGCTATCACAGCACCCACAGCGAAGAAAACCGCGCCATCACCACCGACATCTACAACAAGCTTGATAACAACGGCCACATTCTGCGCCGCACCATCTCGCAACTTTACGATCCCGAAAAAAACCTCTTTTTGCCTGATCGCTTCGTCAAAGGCGAATGCCCGAAATGCCACGCCAAAGACCAGTACGGCGACAACTGCGAAAACTGCGGCACCACTTACGCGCCGACCGACCTCATCCAGCCTTATTCCGTTCTATCCGGCGCGGCGCCCGTGTTGCGCGATTCCGAGCACTACTTCTTCGATCTGCCTGCCTTCGATGCCTTCCTGCGCGACTGGCTGCAAACCGCCGACCTGCAAGACGCCATGCGCAACAAACTCGCCGAATGGTTCGAGGCCGGCCTGCAACCCTGGGACATCTCACGCGACGCGCCTTACTGGGGCTTTGAAATCCCGAACGCGCCGGGCAAATACTTCTACGTCTGGCTGGATGCGCCCATCGGCTACATGGGCGCCTTCCGCGCCCTGTGCAACAGTAACGGCATCGACTACGACGCCTACTGGCGCGCCGGTAGCGACACCGAGCTCTACCACTTCATCGGCAAAGACATCGCCTACTTCCACATGCTCTTCTGGCCGGCCATGCTCGAAGGTGCGGGCTACCGCAAACCGAGCGGCGTGTACTGCCACGGCTTCCTCACCGTGAACGGCGAAAAAATGAGCAAATCGCGCGGCACCTTCATCAAAGCCGAGACCTACCTCAAACACCTGCCACCGGAAAACCTGCGCTACTACTACGCCGCCAAACTGAGCGCGCGCGTCGAAGACCTTGACCTCAACCTCGACGACTTCCGCCAGAAAAACAACAGCGACCTCGTCGGCAAACTCGTCAACCTCGCCAGCCGCTGCGCGCCCTTCCTCGAAAAACACTTCGCCAACCAACTGGCGGACGCGCTGCCCGACACTGCCCTCCTCGACAGCATTACCGCCAAAGCGAATGACATCGCAGACGCCTACGAGCGGCGCGAATACAGCCAGGCAATGCGCGACATCATGAAACTGGCCGATGCCGCCAACGAATACATCGATGCAGAAAAGCCCTGGGTCAAAGCCAAAGACGAGGCAAGCCGCGCCGCCGTGCAAACCATCGCCACCGTCGGCCTGAACGCCTACCGCCAGCTCATCACCTACCTCAAACCTGTGCTGCCGCAACTGGCGGAAGCGAGCGAAGCCTTCCTCAACATCGCCCCGCTCACCTGGGATGACGCCCAGCACCCGCTGCTCGGCCATACCATCAAGCCCTACCAGCCGCTCATGCAGCGCATCGACGAAAAAACCATCACCGCCGTCATCAACGACAGCAAAGAAGACCTCAAAGAAGAAACCAGCATCAACAAAGGAGCCAAACCCGTGGAAAGCGAAAACTGGATCAGCATTGAAGACTTCGCCAAACCCGACCTGCGCATCGCCCGCGTCCTCGAATGCGGCCACATCGACGGCTCGGACAAACTGCTGCGCTTCAAACTCGACGTCGGCGAACTCGGTGAACGCGAAGTCTTCTCCGGCATCAAAGCGTATTACCAGCCGGAAGAGCTCATCGGCCGCATGGTTGTGTATGTGGCCAACCTCGCGCCGCGTAAAATGCGTTTCGGCGTCTCCACCGGCATGATCCTCTCCGCCACGAGCGGTGGTGAACTGCATCTGCTGAATCCCGGCGACGGCGTCAAAGCCGGGATGAAAATCAGCTGAGCTATTGCCCATAGAAGTTCGAACATCCCGTCGCCATGAGACATGCGCTAAAAAACCCTGAAAAGCCCCTCCTCCCGCTTGCGGCAGGGCGGGGCTCCCATGACAAAAATGTCCGCATTTTTTGGAGAACCCGCCATGAACCCGCTTGAACAACTGGAAGCCCACACCAGCTTCAAAGGCGAACAACGCATCTACCGCCACTACGCAGAAGCCCTGCGCCGCCCGCTGGAAATCGCGGTGTACGTCCCCGTCGCCATGCTGCTCAAAGAGCGGCCCTGCCACACCACCTACTACCTGCCGGGCATCCAGACCAGCGCCCGCCTTGTCGCCAGCCAGAGCGACTACCAGCGCTACGCCAATCGCTACGACTCCATCCTCGTCATCCCCGACCTCTTCAACATCTACCAGGGCGACGACGACGCGCGCATCGGCCAATACGTCCACGAGCGCGACGCGCTGGACGACTACCTCCTCGAAGAACTGCCCGCTGTGCTGCGCGCCCACCTCGCCACCACCGGCGGGCGCGGCATCATGGGCTACGGCTTCGGCGGCACGCTCGCCTTCCACCTAGCCCGCAAAAAGCCTGACCATTACCGCAGCCTCTCGGCGCTGGCCCCGTGGCTCGGTTTCTACGGCACCCCGTGGTATGAAGAGCACCTTGCCCGTTACGGGCTACCCGCCGAATTCGACCCGCTGCAATGGTATCTCGCCCATCCGGATGCCGCGCCGCTGCCGCTGTGGATAGATCAGGGCACCGACGACCGCTACCTCGGCAGCAAAATCAACATCGATGCCTTCGAAGAAGCCATGGCGCCGCGCATCAAAAGCGGGGAAATCTGGCTCAACCGGCGCAAGCGCTACGATCATAGCTTCTACTTCGTCCATTCGCACATCCCCGAACACTTCGTCTTCCACAACGAATACCAGGACTGAGCGCCGTGCCCGCCATCCGTCGCGCCGGCAGCGCCGACCTGCCCGCCCTGCACGCACTCGCCGACGCTGCGCACGTCTGCCGCCCCGACAGCGGCGACAGCGTCTGGCTGGCGGCAGCAGACGGCACGCCGCTGGGCTTCATCGCCTGCCGCAGCGTGCTGGACGAAATGGAACTGCTCGCGCTTGCCGTTGCCCCCGCCGCGCAGCGACAAGGTATCGCCACCGCCCTGCATCACGCCGCCCTTGCCGCCCTTGCTCCCGCCACCGCCTACCTCGAAGTGCGCGCGGACAACCACGGCGCGCAGACGCTCTATCAGCGCCTCGGCTACCGCGTCAGCGGGCGGCGCAAAGCCTACTACCCCAATCCCGACGGCAGCCGCACTGATGCGCTGCTCATGACCCTACACCCCACCGAATAACCGCCATGCCGCTCAACATCGACCCCACCGCCCTCATCCTGCTCGTCTTCGCCGCCCTCGGCGTCATCAGCCACAACGCCCCCGTTATTATCGCCTCGACCCTGCTGCTGCTCGTTCAGCAAACCCCGCTCACCCGCTACCTGCCATGGATGGAAAAAAACGGCGTCAGCCTCGGCATCATCCTGCTCACCATCGGCGTACTCAGTCCGCTGGCAAGCGGCAAAGTCACCCTCGGCATGGCAGATTTCGGCAACTGGAAAGTGCTGACCGCGATGGGCGTCGGCGTCGCCGTCGCCTGGCTGGGCGGGCGCGGCGTAACCCTGATGCTGAACCAACCCGGCGTCGTGCCGGGGCTTATCGTCGGCACCGTCATCGGCGTTGCCTTCCTCAAAGGCGTGCCGGTCGGCCCGCTCATCGCCGCCGGCATCCTTTCGCTCTTCATCGGCAAAGGAAACTGAGCGATGAAAACCCTCACCCTCTACCTCATCCGCCACGGCCAGACCGAATGGAACGTGCAGGGATTGATGCAGGGCTGGGGCGATTCGCCGCTCACCGCGCAAGGCATCCACGCTGCCCGCCTGACCGGGCGCGCCCTCTGCGACATACCTTTTGCCGCCGCTTACAGCAGCTGCCTGCCGCGTACCATCGCCACCGCCCGCCATATCCTGCACGAACGCGCCGCTCATGTACCGCTCTTTCAGCACACCGGGCTGAACGAACAACACTTCGGCAACTGGGAAGGGCGGAAAGTGGAAGACATCCGCGCCACGGCGGAGTTTCAGCAACTCGTCAACGCTCCGGCAGCGTACCGTGCCGAGACGAACGGCGGCGAAACTTGGGCACAACTTGCCACGCGCGCCCAGGCGGCTATCGATGACATCGTGCGCGTGCATGAAAGCGGCAACCTGCTCATCGTCTCGCACGGCCACACCCTGCGCCTGCTCTTGGCACTGATGCAGGGCGCGACCTGGCAAAACCATCGCGAGGCGGGGCGCAGCGAAACCCTGCACAACACCGCGATCAACATCGTCCGCTACCGGGCGGAAAACGATGACGACAGCGGCCATTTCCAGGTTGAGCGCGTGAACGATACGGCGCACCTCGCCTAAATGCTGCCACCAACCTGCTCGATGGTGTAGCGACCAAGCGCGTAGGGTGGGCTTTAGCCCACCATGAAGCCGATGAAGAAATTGTGTGGTGGGCCGCCAAGGCCCACCCTACGGTTCTGAATCCGCCAAACGGCGTACACGATCAATTCTCCTCCCGCTTGCGGGGGGAGGTGGTCGCAGGCCGGAGGGGGGGCAAAATACCAAGCGGCGTATTTGTGCGAGTTTCAGGATCGGGGGTGCGCCAAGCGGGATAAATGCGGGCTTCGCATGTAGGGTGGGCTTTAGCCCACCATGAAGCCGATGAAAAATGGTGTGGTGGGCCAAGGCCCACCCTACGGTTCTAGGTTCACCAAGCGGGGTATCTCAGCCGTTAATCTTCGCAATCAGCGCGTCGGCGAAGGCGCTGGTGGTGACTTCGGTCGCGCCGGTCATCAGGCGGGCGAAGTCGTAGGTGACGGTTTTGTCAGCAATCACCGCCGTAAAGGCGCGGTTGATGATGTCTGCCGCTTCCTGCCAGCCGATGTATTCGAGCATCATCACTCCGGAGAGCAGTATCGAGCTGGGGTTGACGCGGTTTTGTCCCGCGTGTTTCGGCGCGCTGCCGTGTGTCGCTTCAAAGATGGCCAGCCCTTCGCCGATGTTTGCCCCCGGCGCGATGCCGATGCCGCCCACTTGTGCGGCGAGAGCGTCCGAGAGGTAGTCGCCGTTCAGGTTCGGGGTGGCGATGACGTCGTATTCCGCCGGGCGCAGCAGCATTTGCTGGAACATGGCGTCGGCGATTCGGTCTTTGATGACGATTTTGCCGTCAGGCACCACGCCGCCGTGTTTTTCATCCACTTCTTTTTCGCTGATGGTCTCTGCCGGATATTCGTCGCGCGCCACTTCGTAGCCCCAGGTGCGGAAGGCACCTTCGGTGTATTTCATGATGTTGCCTTTGTGCACCAGGGTTACGCTTTTGCGTTTATGGGTGATGGCGTGTTCGATAGCCATGCGCACCAGGCGCTTGCTGCCGTATTCGGAGATGGGCTTGATACCGAGTCCCGCCCCTTCGAAGAAGTGCGCGCCGAGTTCGCGGCGCAGGAAGTCGGCGAGTTTGCGGTTTTCTTCGCTACCGGCGTCGTATTCGATACCGGCATAGACGTCTTCGGTGTTTTCGCGGTAGATGACCACGTCCACTTCTTCCGGGCGCAGCATCGGCGAGGGGACGCCGGGGTAGTAGCGCACCGGGCGGACGCAGGCGTAGAGGTCTAGTGTCTGGCGCAGGCTGACGTTGAGCGAGCGGAAGCCGCCGCCAACGGGCGTGGTGAATGGCCCTTTGATGGCGATGCGCAGCTCGCGCAGGGCGTCGCGGGTGCTGTCCGGGTAGTAGGTGCCGTATTGGGCGAAGGCGTTTTCGCCCAGCGGCAGTTCGACCCAGTGGATGTGGCGGGCATCGCCGTAGCTGCGGGCGATGGCAACGTCCCAGACGCGGCGCGCGGCCTGCATGATTTCCGGGCCGATGCCGTCGCCGCTGATGCAGCCGATACGCGGCTGGGCGGGAACGTGCCACTGGCCGTTGTCGTAGCGGATGGTTTCGCCAGAGGGGGATGTGGTCATGGTGGACTCCTTGGGTTGGGTTAGTCGTTATTGGCAACGACTATATTAGAAGTGGGGATGTACTTTCCACAGCATATGGGCGGCGATGATCAGGAGATACAGGCCAAAGGCGCGTTGCAGGGTGCTGTCGGGCAGACGGTGCGCGATTTTCACGCCCACGGGTGCGAGACAGAGGGTACTCAGCGCTAGCACGGCAGCGGCGGGCAGGTAGCAGTAGCCGAGTGAACCTGACGGCAGGCCGGTGACGTGCCAGCCGGCGAGCAGGTAACCAACGGCGCCGGACAGCGCCATCGGCCAGGCCAGTGCACCCGAGGTGCCGATTGCCTGATGCACGGGCACGTTGCCACGCAGCATGAACGGCACCGACAGGGTGCCGCCGCCGATGCCTACCCAGCTTGAGAGCAGGCCAATCACGCCGCCGCTCAGGCAGATGCCGGCAGTGCCGGGCAGGTGTCGCCCCGTCTGCGGGCGGTAGCGGCAGAGCATTTGCAGGGCGATGGCGCAGACGAAGGCGACGAAGAAGAGTTGCAGGTAGTGGGCGGGAATGCGGGCGGCGATAAAGGTGCCGAGCAGGGCACCGCCGACCATGGCCGGGGCCATGCGGCAGACGATATCCCAACGCACACTGCGTCGGCGGGCGTGCGCCAGTGCGCCGCTGAATGTGGTGCAGGCCATGACGGCGAACGAGGTACCGATGGCGAGGTGCTGGATGTGCATACCGCCGAGATGCCGTGTTTCCAGCAACCAGAGGACGATGGGCACGATAAGCAGGCCGCCGCCGATGCCGAACAGTCCGGCGAGAAATCCGGCCAGTGCGCCAGCCGTCAGCAGGGGAATAAGAACGCTCAGGGTAAACATGGCTTCCTCAGCCGCAGTCCCAGTTGTACCAGGCACGCTCGAAGCGGCGGGCGGCGAGATCGGCCGGCTCAATAAAGAAAGCCCCGACGCCGATGTCGCCCCAGCAGATGTCCACCCCTTCACCGACGTAGGAATCGAGCTGGAAGAGGAGAGTGGAAGCGGCGAGGTTGCTGTCATAAAAGCGCGGGTCGGTCTGGGTGAAGAAGGCGTGACCGCCGAGATGGTTTGTGCCTTGCTGCGTGAAGGCGGCATTGATCACATCGTTGTCGTAGCAGTTCAGCCATTGCCCGTATTCCATGCCGTAGAGCGCGGCAAAATCGGCGGTTTCGGTGAGGAGATAGTGCGGTGCGGGCGGCGCGAAGTGCATGGCATATTCGCCGGCGGCGGGGTGATACCACTCTTCCCCCTGTACCCGGTCAAACAGCGCCTGCTGCGCTGCGCGCGCAAGCGACGGGGCGGCTGTGTCGGCGAAATAAACGCAGCGGTAGCGGCTGTTGCCGCGCAAGTCGTCGAAATCCTGCCCCAGCACATCGTCATAAGCGTCGATGTAGAAAGCGAGGATGCCGTGCGCTGGCAGGCCGAGCGCCTGCGCCGCCCCTGCGGGCAGTTCTTCAAGATTGACCTGCGCCAACAGCGCCAGCGGCAGCCCTTCGGGGTTGACGGGGTAAGGCTGCGCCTGCGGCCAGTAGCCGATACCGCCGACACGCGAAGCGGTGAGCGGCAAATTGGCGGCCACGCTCAGGCGGTAAGGGATGGAAGGACGCGCCGTGGCGCGGGCTTGCGCGAGAACATCGGCGGGAAGGTGCGGCTGTAACAGGGCGAGGATGTCGGACATGGTGCTTCCTGGTAGGGATCTGCGGCTATTGTAGGGAAAAAGGGGTTTTGTTGGGTTTTCTGCGACAGGAGGTGTGAGGTTTTCACGCCCACGGGTGTGAGGCAGATGGTCCTCAGCGCCAAGAGCGCAGCGGCAGCCCTTCGGGGGACAAGATAATGCTGCGCCTGCGGCCAGTAGCCGATACCGCCGACACGCAAAGCGGTAAGCGGCAAATCGGCGGCTACGCTCAGGCGATAAGGGATGGAGGGACGCGCCGTGGCGCGGGCTTGCGCGAGAACATCGGCGGGAAGGTGCGGCTGTAATAGGGCGAGGATGTCGGACATGGTGCTTCCTGGTAGGGATCTGCGGCTATTGTAGGGAAAAAGGGGTTTTGTTGGGTTTTCTGCGACAGGAGGTGTGGTCATGATAATGGTCATACCTCACCATTCCGCCTGATGGGAGTCAGTATTGATGCCGCTTGACGGCTCCAGCGTAAAAGCCGCGCGCACAAAAAACCGCGCCGGAGCGCGGTTTGTTTGCAGGAGTGCTGGTTATTGGCGAATAGCACCGAAGCTGCCGGAGAGGCGTTGCACGGTGTCGCTGAACAGGCCGCCGAGTTCGCGGGCATTGTCGCCGTAGAAGTGGCCGCCGCTGCTGACGGCAGCGCCGTTGGCGGTAGCGAAGCTGTTACCGTTGATGGTGGCGTTGATGGTCACCGGCGTGAAGGTCACGCTGTGGTCTTTCGAGGTGATGGTGCCGTTTAGGGTTTTGGCAGCGAAGTCGGCGGTGAAACGGGTATCGCCGGTGCCGGCCTCGCCGTTGCGTACAAAGGCCGCCTGTCCGACGTATTGGGCGGTGCCGCTGCCCGGCATGCGGGCGGTCGGCGTGCCCTGGCTGAAGATGTAGTCTTCGTTGCCGGATTTGATGTAGCCGTAGCGGCTGTTCTGGTAATCGAAGTTGCTGACGACGAAGATTTCATAGCTTTTGCCGTCCCGGCTGCGGATGTTGGTCGTCGTGATGCTGCCGTTTTCGTTAACAGGGCGCAGGTTGAACTGCTTGCCGTTGACGTTCAGGGTATTGAGATTGTCGCTGCCGATGTTGAGGGTGCGGTGGCTGCTGTTGATGGTGCTACCACTGGGGACGACGACCGCCGTGCCGCGATAGATACCGCTGACGCTGTTACCGGCATTGTTACCGGGGATATTGGCGGGCGGCGTGCCGGGATCAAGCGGCGGATTGTTGTCGCCACCACCACCGCCACCGCAGGCGGTCAGTAGTAGGGCGGTGCTCAGGCTCAGGGATAGGCGGATGTTGTTTTGCATAGGTGCTCCTCTGTTGGTGGGATGGTTGTTCATAGTGCTTCGTCGTCCAGTTCGCCGGTGCGGATGCGCACCACCCGTTCCAGCGAGGTGACGAAGATTTTGCCGTCGCCGATTTTGCCGGAGTTGGCAGTATCGCGGATGGTTTCCACCACCCGCTCGGCAAGATCGTCGCTGACCGCGATTTCCAGTTTCAGTTTCGGCAGGAAATCGATGACGTATTCCGCGCCGCGATAGAGTTCGGTGTGCCCTTTCTGCCGTCCGAAGCCTTTTACTTCGGTGACGGTGATGCCCTGCACGCCGATGTCGGACAGGGCTTCACGCACGTCATCGAGTTTGAACGGCTTGATGATGGCGGTGATCATCTTCATCGGCGTGCCTCACTCAGTCGAATTGGTAGAAATCGGCGTCGCTGTCGCTGTAACGGCGCGGACGGTAACCTTCCCACTTATGGAAGTGGCGGTCGATGTCCTTGTGCACATCCAGCGCCATTGCGAACATCGCCATGCGCATGGTCACGCCGTTATCCGCCTGGCGGAAGATGGCGAGGTTCGGCAGGGTGTCGAGGTCGGTCGCAAGGTCGAAGGCACCGGGACGGCTGTCGCGTGGCAGCGGGTGCATGATGATGATGTCTTTCGGTGCGTATTCCGTGATGGCGGTGTGGTTGATGCGGTAATCCTCGCTGTAGCCTTCCATTTCTTCGCCGCCTTCGATGCGCTCGCGCTGGATGCGGGTGGCGTATACCACATCCGCGCCGGGCAGACCGTTGGCGATGCTGTCAAATTCGCGCACATGGTGGCCGGCGGCTTTCAGGCTGTCGAGCAGTTCCTGCGGCGCGGCAAGGGCAGACGGGGCGACGAAGTGGAAGGTGATGTTGCGGAAGAGGCGCAGCAGGCGGCAGAGCGAATGGATGGTGCGGCCATGTTTCAGGTCGCCGACCATGGCAATGGTCATGCCATCGATGGTCTTGCCGAGGCGGTCGAACTCACTGCTGATGGTGTAGTAGTCCAACAGTGCCTGACTGGGGTGTTCGCCGGTGCCGTCGCCCGCGTTAATGACCGGTACGCGCAGGCCCTTGGCGAATTGGGCGACCGAACCGGTTTCCGGGTGGCGCATGACGATAGCGTCGGCATAGCCGGCGATAACGCGCGCGGTGTCTTCCAGCGATTCGCCTTTGGAAATGGAAGAGAAGGTGAAACCGGTGGTGTCGCAGACGCGGCCGCCCAGGCGGGAGAAGGCGGTGTGGAAACTGATGCGGGTGCGGGTGCTGGCTTCAAAGAAGAGGTTGGCCATGACCGCGCCGTCGAGGACATTGCAGCGGTACTGGCGGCGGGCGACCGGTTCGAGCGTCTGCGCGACAGCGAGCAGGGCTTCGAGATCGGGGCGGGTGAATTGGTCGATGGAAAGGATATGACGACCGGCTAGTGACATGGTTTTGGCTCCGTGTGAATTTGCCGCATTATAGACCTGTCGTAAACAGTCGGAGAAAATTGATGATTGCCCTGATTCAGCGGGTTAATGAAGCCTCGGTGACGGTGGATGGCGCGACGGTCGCTGCCATCGGGCACGGACTCTTGGCGCTTATCGGCATCGAAAAAACCGATACCGCCGCGCAGGCCGCCCGCTTGCAGCAGAAACTACTGAACTACCGCGTATTTGCCGACGCCGACGGCAAAATGAACCTGAATGTGATTGACGCGGCGGGCGAACTGCTGCTCGTCTCGCAATTCACCCTCGCCGCCAATACCACAAAAGGCAACCGCCCCGGCTTCGACCCGGCGATGCCACCGGATGCAGCAGAAGTGATGTTCGCCCGCTTCTGCGCCGACGTGCAACGGGAATATCCGCGCGTGCAAAGCGGCGTCTTCGGCGCGCATATGCAGGTGGCGTTGGTTAACGACGGCCCGGTGACGTTCTGGCTGCAGGTGTAGCGCGACAGATCCCAGCAAGTGGGATAGAGATAGCTATACACAATCCTAAACTTATAAGTAAGAGGGTAATAATGGTTTTTAGGTAATAATATTTTTAAAATTAAGAAGAATATTAGATAATTTCTCCAATATATTAGTTAAGCCTTCGAATCTAGAGGCTTTGTTTAATATTTCTTCTATGCTTCCATCTTGCTTTCTTATATTAGTGCTATTATTTAGTTTGTCTATTGATTTAATAATACTTTTAGCTTGTTTGGTATTTATATTTTTCATTTTTTCACGTAATTCATTTAGTGTTTTTCTAAGTTCAATAATTATTTCATCAGCATCTGTTGATAACGAGTAGTGAGGGCAAGTGCACTCAGCATTGTTGCATGATGGACAGCCATTAATATATAAAGATGACATAAGAAAATCAATAGGTTGATGTCTTTCACCATATAATGAAATTAACCACGCGCTTACATCTGATACCTCATATATAATGTCATCTTTAAGTTCATGTAATAATTTCTCGTTTTTATTTTGGGGTTCTAAACTATAGGTTAATAGATATTTGCTATATGCAGCATGTAATTCACCCTTTTCCTCTTCTAATTTCCCTAGTGGGAAAGAAAAATAGCCATATGTAGTCAAGATTTTATTTGATGGGTAAATCTTATTTATTCTTTCTGCAAAAGATGTTAATGATAAAC
This sequence comes from Cardiobacterium sp. Marseille-Q4385, assembly GCF_916618745.1. Taxonomy (GTDB): domain Bacteria; phylum Pseudomonadota; class Gammaproteobacteria; order Cardiobacteriales; family Cardiobacteriaceae; genus Cardiobacterium. The sequence continues at coordinate 838,264 of NZ_OU745373.1, read as the reverse complement.
GAGCATTTGAGTTCCGAATAGCACTCTCTTTCATAAAGAGCTCGTTCTTATATTCGTCCTGACTCAATTCTTGACCTGTATTCGGATGAAAGGATTTCTTTTTCGTAATTGAACAACTACATGGTATAGTTAAACAGTATCTACAAACTCCAGGGAATCCTTTTTGTAGGGCATCTTCTAAATCAAGATTAAAATGCTCGCAAATAGCGAATAGCCATGCAAATGATTTTGCAATATAGGTATTTACTTTTTCTTGTACATTAACATCAAGATGATTATGGTTAAAGCCTTTGGCAATTTGTCCTGTTTTTGTTGAAAAATGAAGCATTTTATAATCAATGCTTAATGCTTTGTTGTTTTTTCCATAAATATCAGTCATTTTTCTTTGCCAATCTCGAATGTACATGGAATTCTCCCTAAAATAAAAATATACCTAAAAATCCATCTCGCAAGACAGTTTTAGAACGCGTTCATGATATATAAGTGACACTACGTCATAACTGTTCCAGCTAAATAGGTTCCAAACCGAGTTGAGATAATAAGATTATTTACTTTTTGCCCAAGCAATAATTGTGCCATCATATGTAAGTTTATATTAATCAGTTAGTTGTGCCGACGGCAAAATGAACCTGAATGTGATCGATGCGGCGGGCGAACTGCTGCTCGTCTCGCAATTCCCCCTCGCCGCCAACACCACAAAAGGCAACCGCCCCGGCTTCGACCCGGCGATGCCGCCGGATGCGGCGGAAGCGATGTTCGCCCGCTTCTGCGCCGACGTGCAGCGGGAATACCCGCGCGTGCAAAGCGGCGTCTTCGGTGCGCATATGCAGGTGGCGCTGGTCAACGATGGCCCGGTGACGTTCTGGTTGCAGGTGTAGCGGAGCGCCTTCGTGCGCGATAAAAAATCCCCCCGGTGGGGAGGTCTTTATGAAGAGCAGGCGCAAGCCTGCTTTTGCGTTCGAGGATATCGGACGAGGCCAGTCATGACGCCGCTTGGCGGGCCCAGTAACCATGCCGCTTGGCACGAAACCCTTTCCCCCACTTGCGGGGGAAAGTGGCCGATATCCTGCTTGGCGGGGCATTGGTGCACATCTTTGTGCATAGCTATCTATACATTTTGCAGTGAGAGAAAATCTTTTTAAAAACAGCGGATAATCCCTCCTCCCGCTTGCAGGAGGAGGGGCTCCCATGAAAAAAATGCCTGCATTTTTTTCATGGGTACCTGGGAGGTGTCGCGAAGCGACGGAGGAGGGGCAAAAAACGCTTATCTGTCCCGCTTGACGAGATTCGTCCTGCGGACGAACGCCCTCACCCCTACCCCTTTCTCGCTACGCGAGCTGTTCCAGTCCCGCAAGCGGGCGAGGGGATTCTCTTTGTTTTTCAGCTATTTTTGCAATTGTTGAGATGGCAGATACCTATGCATCTTTGTGGCAAGCGGCGCAATTTTGTCATGCGCAGATGTTCCATAAAAAACGGCGGACGGTTGTCCGCCGTGAGGATTGGGAAGGAGTTATAAATTGACTTTGGCTGCGGCTTTTTCTGCCTCGGTTTGGGAGGTATTTTTTTGTGTTGCAGTGGCGGCTTCGTCCACAAATGTTCGGATAATAACAGCTTTACTTCCATTAATATTAAGACCAATGAAGAGACCCTGGCCTTTGACTTTTAATACGTTTTTAACGTTGAATAAGTTTTTAGTGGGCTCTGAAGCCTGTGTCTTATCACATTCACCCCAACATAATAGGCGCTGGGATGGGGCAATTTCTTCACCATAGAGCGCAATAACCGCACTGTTGGTTTCCAAAGAGGGTTCACCGTATTTCTGTACAGCTTTTTCCCGTACAGCAAGTTGCCAGTTATTGATAAAGTCCTTGTCACTCGTATCGTTTAGGTCGATTTTTTGTGCTGCAAAGATGGCAACTGTCTTGGAGTCTAGCAAAAGAACGCCAAATTCTTCTTTGCCACAAGCGAGAGAGCTTAAATTGATATTGCCCATAGTTATAGGTTGCTCTTCATATTTTCCATTTTTTGTCTTCTCACAATATGCTTTTACTAAGGCTGCCGCTTCTTCCCCTTCATTCCCAATTTAATTCCTTCAATATCCACCGAAGCGATATCAAGGGCGGCGAAGGCGGGTAAGGTGACAGCGGCAAGCAGGGCAAGGCAGGTTTTTTTCATGGGTTTCTCCGTGGGTTGTGAATGTTTTGCCGCTTGAGATGGTAGCACAGCGTGTATCGCGGCAATCCCTGTAAAAACACCCGCCGTGGCGGGTGTTTTCTTGATCCGGCAAGTGGTTATGGCGACGGCGCGGTCAAATCCGCTTCCGGCTTCCAGTCCACTTCTTCGCCACGCAGTAGCGCCGCAATCATCGCCTCTGTTTCGGCGTCGTCGGCTTTGGCAATCATCGCCATGCGTTCGTTGCCGAAGCGGGGCAGGTCGGGGTCGTAGGCATCCGCCATCAGGCGCACGCTGTGGCGGTCGCGGTGATAGTAGAAGTCGCTGATTTTCTGCGCCAGCGCGATGTCCATGCCGAGCATTTCCAGGGCAATCCGCCCGCTGCGCATCGCCGCGTCGAAAGTTTCGCGGACGATTTCCTGTGCGCCTGCGCGGTAGAGTGCGTAAACGTGCAGGCGGTCGTAGGCGCGGGCAAGGATGGGCAGCTGTGGGTAGCGTTTGCGAGCTTCTTCGACGATGGCGGTGGCCTGTTCGGCGTTGTCGATGGCGACCACCAGCAGTTGTGCCTTGGCAATGCCCGCTGCTTCCAGCAGTTCCGGGCGGGAGGCGTCGCCGAAGTAGGTTTTGATGCCGTATTTGGCAAGGCCTTCCACGGTTTCCACGTCGTAGTCGATGACGGTGGTGTGGTAGCCACAGGATTCGAGGAGGCCGTCGATTATCTGCCCGAAGCGGCCGTGGCCGAGGATGATGATGGGGTTTTCTTCGGCGATGGTATCGGCCTGGCGCGGGTCTTGTCCGACAGCGGCCGCGCGCGGGATGAAGAATTTTTCGTATGCGATGAAGAGCAGCGGCGTGAACAGCATGGAGAGCGCCACCACGAGTAACAGGCGGTCTGCCACGGCCTGCGGCATCACGGCGTTTTGCACCACAAAGGACAGCAGAACGAAGCCGAATTCCCCCGCCTGGGCAAGGCTGAGGGCGAAGAGGCGGTTGTTCAGGCCGCGCTGGCGGAAGAGTTTGCCAAGGACGTGCAGCACCGCCGCTTTCACCAGCATCACTGCCAGCGTCAGGCAGAGGATGGTGCCAAATTCGTTAAAGAGCAGGTCGAAATCGATACCCGCGCCGACGGTGATGAAGAAGAGGCCGAGCAGGAGACCCTTGAAGGGTTCCAGTGTGCTTTCCAGTTCGTGCCGGTATTCGCTATCGGCCAGTACCACCCCGGCGACGAAGGCGCCAAGCGCAGGCGAGAGGCCGATCAGGCTCATCAGCGCGGCAATACCGATTATCAGCGCCAGCGCCGTCGCCGTGTACATCTCGCGCAGGTGCGAGCGGGTGATGTAGCGGAAAAACGGGCGGGTGAGGAAGTGGGCGCCGCCGACGATTCCGCCGATGACCGCGACAATCAGCGCCGCTTTCTGCCAGGCGGACATGCCGTCGAGCAGGGTCGCCGCTTCATGACTCTCTGCGTGTCCAGTCAGCCCCGGCAGGGCAAGCATTGGCAATAGCGCCAGCATTGGAATGACGGCGATATCCTGAAAGAGCAGCACGGAAAACGCCGATTGTCCGCCCGGACTGCCGAGTAATCCCTTCTCGCCGAGAGTCTGCAACACGATCGCGGTGGATGACAGCGCCAGCACACAGCCGGCAGCGATCGCCACCCGCCACGATTGACCCAGCAGCATGGCGCAGCCGGCAATCACCGCTATCGTCAACAGCACCTGCAAACCGCCAAGACCAAACAGTTTGGCGCGCAGTTTCCACAGCATCGCCGGTTCCAGTTCGAGCCCGATAAGGAATAGCATGATGACCACGCCAAATTCGGCAATGTGCTGCACATCGTGCATTTCTGCGCCGACGAAATGAAATACCGGGCCGATGAGGATGCCCGCCAGCAGATAACCCAGCACCGAACCGAGACCAAGCCGTTTTGACACCGGCACGACCAGCACCGCTGCCCCCAAATAGACAAATGCAGAAGAGAGAAGGGAAGTCATAAAAATCCTTTATATGAGGTAACGAGACGGGCGCACCGCACACCCGCAGGAAAAACATTTGGGGCAGGGCAGAAAAAAACAAGGTAAGCGAACGTCAGCTGCCAACTAGCGCAGCCAAAACCGCCCACGCCGCATCGCCGCAAACGTCGCCAGCACCAGCAGCGCAATCCCGCCGCTGCCAGTCACCACCATCACCCATGCCAGGAACGGCATCATGCCTTGTGCCAGCAAATGCAGGCCGCAGCCGCACATTGACGCAAGGCCGAACGAAAACCCCCAGAAGCTCATAAAAAAGCCATCGCTTAACAGCCACGGCAGCAGCCGCAACAAAAACAGCCCCTGCAAGCAGCCATACCCGATCAGCATCAGGGCAAAACCATCCACTGCCCCACCATGCACGGCGAAATACGCGCCGCAGGCGACAAACGGCGGTGCCAACTGAATCCCGACAATTCCGCGCACCGCTGGCGCCAGCGCCTGTTCAACCCGCAGCCGCAACAAAATCGCCCCTTCCAGACTCAGCCACGAAAATACCCCCATTCCGAAAAACAGCCAGGCGTAGTCCGTGAATCCCAGCGCGGCGAATGCCGAGGTGCTGACAAACGCAGCGGCAACCGTTGGCAAATACACCACCGGCGTCGTCGCCGCGAGCGTGTGCGAACCGCGCCACAAACCCGCCGCACGATACATGGCAAACGCCAGCTGCGCGCCAACCCCCAGCATCACGGCCAGCATCGCCGGCAGACGGGCATACGGCAACAGCGCCATCGCCAGCAACAACAGCGTGATAGGGATCATGCTCAAAAAACAGCACTGCACCAAATCCTGCAAATCGGCGAGAAAATCCGCGCGGAAACGCCAGACTTTAACGGCATAAGCGGCGATTAACAGCAGCCACAACAGCGCGGCGACCGCCAACAGCGCTTCAGCCGACCAGGATGGTGCAAACCCCTTGGTCGCCCCATAACGCCACGACAACCCCAGCGCGGACAAACCAAGCGGCATACTGAAGTAACTGAGCGGAACCGGAAACTTGCGCGACGGTGCAGCAGGCGAAGAAACAGACATGACAGTGCTCCAGATAAAAGAAAAATTATAGACAGCGCTCATCCTTGAGCCATCTCTAAAAACCCCGTGATTGGCTCGTTTGGTGAGGCCAGTATTTACGTCGCTTGGCGGGAAGCCGGTATTTAAGCCGCTCGTCGCGACCAGCGCCGCACCGCTTCTTCCAGCAGCATTGGCACCGGCATCGTGCTGGTGTAGTCCGTGCAGTCTTCGCCGAGGTGGTGCAGGGCGGCGAGCAGGTTGGCTGCCGGGGTTGCGTCGTTCAGGGCGGGGGCGTGGTTCTGCTTGCTCAGTTTGCTGCCGTCCGGATTGAGCAGCAGCGGCAGGTGCAGGTAGCGCGGCTGTGGCAGGCCGAGCAGGCTTTGCAGGGTGAGGTGGATGGCCGTCGCTGCTACCAGGTCTTGTCCGCGCACGATGTCCGTCACTCCTTGCAAGGCGTCGTCAACCACCACTGCCAGCGCGTAGGCGATATCGCCGTCGCGGCGACGCAGGACGGGATCGCCGATGTCGTCCGCCAGCGAGAAGCGGCAATCCCCCAGCAGGCGGTCGTGGAAGGTCACGGTCGTATCCGGCAGGCGCAGGCGGATGGCGGCGTCCATCGGGGTGAGGCTGGTGAGGGCTTTTTCGCGGCAGGTGCCGGGGTAGATTGAGCCTAATGCCCCCATGCGGGCGCCCTCGTGCCAGTGTTTGCGGCTGCACTCGCAGGGGTAGAGCTGCGGGCGCAAGCGGTCGAGCGCGGCTAGGTAGTCGGCAAGATGCGCCGATTGCACCCGCACCGTGCCGTCGTGATGCAGGCCGTGGCAGTGCAGCGAGTGCATTTGCGCGGCGATGTAGTCGGCACGGCTGCGGCTGCTGTCCACGTCTTCCACGCGCAGCAGCCAGCGCCCGCCGTGCGCGCGGGCATCCAGGAAACTGCCGATGGCGGCGACGAGTGAGCCGAGGTGTAGCGGCCCGCTAGGGGTAGGCGCGAAGCGGCCGATATAGGGGATGGTGTTCATGGTGCTGTTGTAGCATCACGCGGCAGGAAGCGCCAGTACAATGACGGTCTGTTTTTTCTGGTGATGTTCATGTCTTATCTGCTTTATGTCCGCCTGGGTTGCCATCTCTGTGCTGATGCGGCGGCGCTGCTGGCGGCGGCGAATGTGCCCGCCCAGCGCGTCAATATCGATCGCGATCCCGCCTTGCGGGCGCAATATGACACGCTGGTGCCCGTCCTCTACGATCCCGCTCGCGACCGTGAGCTGATTTATCCCTTTGATGCCGCCGATATTGCCCGTTTCTGCGCGCCTGCCGCAGCAGATTAACCTGGGCGGCTACATCGCTGCCGCTTTTTCCACGATGAAATCAATCATGCTGCGCACTTTTGCGCTGAGGTGACGGCGTTCCGGGTAGGCGGCGTGCAGGGTGACGCTGCTGAAACGGCAGGCGGGCAGGAGGCGCACCAGCCGTCCGGCAGCAAGGTCGCCTTCAATCAGCCACAGCGGCAGATAGCCGATGCCACCGCCTGCCAGCAGCAGCTGGTGCAGCATCAGGGTGCTGTTGCTTTGCAACGGGCTGGCGAGTTGCAGGGTGTCGCTGCCGTCGTCCGTGCTGTACGGCATTTCGCTGATATCAGCGTATGACGGCAACACGGCCTGATGTGCTGCGGCATCCTGCGGGGTTTGCGGCACACCGTGGCGACGCAGGTAGGCGGGGCTCGCCACCAGTACAAATTGCACGGTAAAGAGTGGGCGTACCACCAACGTTGGCGCAGGCGTTTTGCTGACGCGCAGGGCGAGGTCGATACCTTCGCTGACGAGGTCGCGCATGCCGTTATCAAGGATGATGTCGAGGCTGACCGCCGGATAGCGCTCGCGGTATTCGCCCATCCAGCGGGCAAAAACGGGGTTCGCGCACCAGATGGGCGCGGTGAGGCGCAAATGTCCCTGCGGATGGTTGCTGCCCGCCTCGCTGGCGGCAGTATCAAGCAGCGTCAGCGCCTCGCTCACGCGCTGGTAGTAGGCCTCGCCTTCGGCGGTGAGGTGCAGGCTGCGGCTGTTGCGCTGCATCAGGCGGACGCCGAGGCGTTGTTCCAGATGGCGCAGGTGTTTGCTGGCCATTGCGGTGGAAATGCCGAGGGTGTCGGCGGCGCGGGTAAAACTGCCACTCACGACGATTTGGCAGAAGACGTGCAGGCTGGTCAGGGTATCCATGGTTTCCTGTCGGGAAAAGTTGCTTCAACGGCGCGAGTATAGGTGAGGAAAAGAGCAATCCCTATACTGCGCCGCCTTTCATCAACCAACAGGAGTATCCCATGCGATTCCTCGCCCCTTATCAAAATCTCATCCTTTCCCTGGTACGCATCGTCAGCGCTTACCTCTTCATCCTGCACGGCACATCAAAGGTTTTTGCCTTCCCCGATGCCAGCATGGGCGCGCACTTCAGCTGGAATAGCATCTTCGGCGTTGCCGCCGCGCTGGAACTCCTCGGCGGTGCGCTGCTCCTGCTCGGCTTTTTCACCCGCCCCGTTGCCTTCCTCCTTTCCGGACAAATGGCGGTCGCCTATTTCATGTTCCATGCCAAGGCGAATGCCCTCTTCCCGCTGCTGAACGGCGGCGAATCGGCGGTGCTGTTCAGTTTCATCTTCCTCTATTTCGCCGCAGCGGGCGGCGGTAGTCTGTCGCTGGATAACGCATTACAATCACGCCGCTAAGTCATTCATCAACCGGGAGAAACCACCATGTTCTTCAACAAAAAAGCCGACTACCAAACCCTGCAACAAGCCGCCGAAACGCGTCGCTCGGTGTACGCGCTGAACCGCAACCTGCCGTTGCCCGCCGCTGATGTGGCCGCCATCATCGAACACGCCCTGCGCCATACGCCTTCCTCGTTTAACAGCCAATCCACCCGTCTGCTCGTCCTCTTTGGCGCGGAGCACGAGAAGCTGTGGGACATCGCCGAAAACGCCCTGCGCGCCATCGTCCCGGCGGAAAACTTCGCGCCGACCGCGCAAAAACTGGCAGGCTTCCGCGCCGCTGCTGGTACCGTGCTCTTCTATGAAGACAAAAGCGTCGTCGAAGGCCTGCAAGCGCAATTCCCCGCTTATGCCGACAACTTCCCTGTCTGGGCGGAACACGCCAACGCCATGCACCAGTACGCCATCTGGACGACGCTTGCCGCTGCCGGTATCGGCGCCAACCTGCAACACTACAACCCGCTGATTGATGCCGAAGTAGCGAAAACCTGGGACATCCCCGGCGACTGGCAACTGCGCGCCGAACTTGTCTTCGGCGGCATTGCCGCCCCGGCAGGTGAGAAAAAATACGAAGACATCGCGCCGCGCCTGCGTGTGCATGGGCTGTGAGGATTCACCGCATAAAAAAGACGGCTTCGCGCCGTCTTTTTTGTGTGCGACTGTCGTGATGGTCAGTAGTAAGGTGACTGGTCGCAGGGCTGCAAGATGGTCATCGGGCGGCCACGCTGGTAAACGGTGCGCTCGATGTAGCAGGGGTTGGCGCGGCGGTGGCGACCGATGCGCGGCGGGTTGCTGTCGATATTGATGCGGACGTTGTCGTTCCAGATGGCGACGTCGGCTTGCGGCGTGGTCATGCCGCTTTCATGCCAATAGCCGCTGTTTTCGCTGCGCATGGTGTTGCCCGCCATGCCGTAGGTGACGGTGCTGCTGTCGTAGTAGTTGCCGTAGTAGTCGCTTTGGGTGCAGCCACCGAGGGCAAGCAGGGCAGCGAGCAGGATACGCGTCGTCATGCCTGTTTGAGGGCGTAGATGCCCGGCAGGTGGCGCAGGTAGCCGTGATAGTCCATACCGCAGCCGTAGATATAGCGGTCTTCGACTTCGCAGCCGACGAAGTCGGGTTTGTAGTCGGCGACTTTGCGCTCGTGTTTTTTGTTGAGCAGTACGGCGCTGCGCAGGCTTTGCGGGTTCTGCGCCTTGAGTTCGTCAATGATGGCTTTAATGGTGATGCCTTCATCAAAAATATCGTCGATGAGCAGGATGTGTTCGCCTGCAATCGGCGCAGACGGGCGCATTTTCCAGATGAGGTCGCCACTGCCGACGTTGTCGCGGTAGCGGGTGGCGTGCAGGTAGTCCATGCGGTGGAAGAAGGAGAGGCGGGTGAGTAGCTGACCCGCCGGAATGAGACCGCCGTTCATGACAATGAGGATAAGCGGGTTGAGGCCAGCGTAGTGCAGGTTGAGTTGCGCAGCGAGGTGGTCGTAGGCGGCGTTGATGCGACCGCTGTCAATCAGGCATTCGCTGTTACGCAGGACGTTTTCAAGTTCTTGGTTGCTGAGGTGTTGCATGGTCAGTAGCTTAGGGTTGTGGTGTTGCTGTTCATGATTTCGCCAACGATGTAACCACCGCTGACGACTTCGCTCACTTCGGCGATGAGGTTATCGCCCCATTTTTGCACGACAAATTTGCTCGCTTTGATGACGACGCCGCTCTGGTAGGCTTCTTTGATAAGGTCATAAAGGGTCTCGCCGGCTTTGCGCGGTGATTCGATTTTGTCGGCAACGCCCCGGATGGCGAGTTCGCCCGCGCGACCGGCAAGGATGATTTCGGTGTGATAATCCATGGAAGCGGCGATAGTCGCGTGATAGACGGGTTCGAGGATTTCGGCGCCGTTTTGCGGGTTGCTATTGAGGATGATGATGACGAGTTTTTCTGCCATTAGGGACTCCGGGTCAGGCGCGCATTATACGAGGTCGGCGGCGTGAGCTTGCAGCAGTTCCTGCGCGGCGCGGTAGTGTGCGGCGGCGGATGCGGTGTCGATGGGGTGGGCGCGCAGGGCGGCGAGACGGCGTGCGCTGTTGGCAGCGTCGGGCAGGTGGTAGTCGCGGCTCAGTGCCTGACGGATTGCGGCAAGGTCGTTGCACATCAGTGTCACATCGGCACCGGCAGTAAGAGCGGCCTGGATGCGTTCGCCAGGATCGGCAATACCCTGTGCGCCAGCCATGTCAAGGTCGTCGCTGATAATGGCACCGTCGAAGCCGTAGTGACGTAACGCGGCAATGTGCTGTGGCGAGTATCCAGCCGGGCGTTCGTCAATGTGCGGATAGACGATGTGCGCAGGCATCAGTGCTTCGATACCGCTTTCGATTTGATGTAGGAAGGGGTAAAGATCGACTTCGCGTTCGGCAAGATCGCGCAGGTCGTGCGGCAGGGTGTGGTGCGAATCTCCGCTCACCCGGCCGTGACCGGGGTAGTGTTTGCCGACAGCCGCCATGCCAAGTTTGTGCAGACCGCGTCGCAGGGCATCGGCAAGGATAGCGACGACGGCAGGATTGGCGTGAAAGGCACGGTCGCCAATAACCGTCGAGACAGGGTCGGCAAGATCCAGAATGGGGGTAAGGCTGAAGTCGATGTCGTACTGACGCAGCTCATAGGCGATAACGGTTCCCGCTGCCTCAGCCAGTTGGCAGGCAAGCAACGGCCGGTGGTCGAAACAGTGGCCAAAGGCAGCCGCAGCGGGAATGGCGGTAAATCCTGCCCGGAAGCGTTGTACACGCCCGCCTTCGTGATCAACACACAATAACAAGTCTGGGCGTGTATCACGGATGGCGGTGCAGAGTGCCTGCAATTGTGGCGGCGATTCGTAATTACGGCTAAACAGAATCACGCCCGCGCAGGCAGGTTGCTTCAGTTGTGCGGTATCTTGGGGTTGTAGCTGAGGGCCTGCAATGCCGATGATGACTGCGCTCATGTCTGCTCCGAAATAAATAACGTGATTTTAACATGGCGGTGCAAATGTCCGGATTGAGACAAATGGCGTAAATAGTGCTTGACCGTTTCCGTGATTTCCTGTTTAATGCGCGTCCTTTCCACGGCCAAGTAGCTCAGTTGGTAGAGCAGCGGATTGAAAATCCGCGTGTCGGTGGTTCGATTCCGCCCTTGGCCACCACCATTTTCCGTATTTTCAAAGATTGAATGAGGTCCGGCTATGTCCCGCATCTGCCAGGTGACCGGTAAAAAGCCGATGGTCGGCAACACCGTTTCCCACGCAAATAATAAAAATAAACGTCGTTTTCTCCCCAATATTCAAGAACACCGCTTTTGGGTTGAAAGTGAAAACCGCTTTGTTAAATTGAAAGTTTCTACCCACGGTATGCGCATCATTGATAAAAAAGGTATTGATGCGGTTCTGCAAGAAATTCGTGCACGTGGCGAAAAGGTGTAAGGGGTAAAACATGGCCAAGAAAACCGCTCGTGAAAAAATCCGCCTCGTTTCTTCTGAAGGCACCGGACACTTCTATACCACGACCAAGAATAAACGCAACATGCCGGAAAAAATGGAAATTAAGAAATTTGATCCGGTAGCACGCAAACACGTTATGTATAAGGAAGCCAAGATTAAGTAATCGCGGCACCTATTCAAGAAACCCGCGCTGGCGGGTTTTTTTATAGCCTATATTTACCCCGTATGCTTCTTTCTGCTCAACACCTCGCTTTACGACGTGGCAGACAAATAATCCTGCGCGATGCGTCATTGGAATTGCACCCTCGTGAAGTGGTTGCACTGATTGGTGGTAACGGTGCAGGTAAAACTACGTTACTGGAAATCTTGACGGGTGCACTGACGCCGGATGCTGGCAGTGTTCACTATCAAGCAGGCTTGCCCGCTTTTTGGCTGGGTTATTTGCCGGATAAGGCACCTCTTTATCCGCAATGGCGGGTACGCGAATTTTTACAGATGTGTGCGCAGATACATGGTGTGCGTGACAGTAAAGCTGCGTTGACTGATGTCGTGCAACGCTGCGGTCTGCAAGCGGTGGCGCATAAACGCTGCTGTGAGTTATCGCACGGCTACCGGCAACGGGTTGGTCTGGCACAAGCGCTAATTCATAAGCCATCGCTAATCGTTTTAGATGAACCCACCAATGGTTTGGACAGTGATCAGCGTCTGCTGCTGCGCCCACTTTTAGCTGGTCTGGCAGACAGCTGCTGCGTACTGATGACCAGTCATGACTGGGACGAAGTGCTGGCAACCGCACACCGCGTTTATTACTTGCATAACGGAATCTTGCAGGAAATACCTATCCCGCGTGTGGATGGTCCCCATTTATGGGTCGCTTGCGACGACACCGCACAGGCACAGGCATTACCTCAGCCAACACTATTGGATGGACGCTTTGCCGCTTTTGCCCATGATGGTAGTGATGCCGCTCGTCAATCACTGTGGCAGCGCCTCGCTGCATATCCCGGTATCTGTGCATACTATCCCGCATATCCACGCGAAGCTTTTCAGGAAAAACTCAATGCTGTGGCGCAGCCTGTTACATAAAGAATACCGCCTGCTGGCGACACCGGCCTTCTTTGCCGCCCTTACCGCATCATGGCTGGCGCTCGGCCTGTATCTCGCTAGTGGCCTAGTGGAATACCAAGCGATCGCTCCTAAACTGGCAGGCTTGGAAAACCGGCGCGGAGCGACGGAAACCCTGCTTGGTAGTGCGGCGCAATTGATGCAATGGCTGATGATTCTGTGGACAATTTACTTCGGCGCCCGCAGTCTTGCAGGCGAAAAACTCTGGCATACCGACGTATTACTGCGTGGTGTGCGTGGCGGCTTGCCTCGTCTGCTCGTCAGCAAAACCGTCGTGCTGTTGAGTGCGCTTACCCTGCTTACCCTGCCGTTCTGGCTGACCGTTGCCTGGATCGCACGCAGCAACCTGTGGGATGGCAAGCTGCTCCTGGCGCTGCTCCTGGCGCAAATCTTCATTGCCCTTTATGCGGCCCTGCTCTCGCTCACCATATCCGCCTCGCAGAAACAGCCGCTGCCCGCTTCATTACTGCTGGCACTCATCTGGCTGCTGCTGTGGCTCTTGCCCGTACTGACGACCAACCCGCCGTGGCTGGTGCAAATCCTGCGCTGGCTCTCGCCCTTTGAGCACCTCGGCCTGCTTTATCGCGGCATTGTCACCGTGCAGACGCTGATATACATCGCCATACACAGCCTGCTCTTTATCACCCTGATGCCCCTCCTTTGGACACGAGATACCCGATGATGACCTTTCTTCTTGAATACAGCCTGTTCCTGGCTAAGGCACTGACTATCCTGATTTGCCTGCTGTTAGCCGTCCTTGGCATTGCCGCCGCCAAGCGGGATAACGATGATGACGAAGACAAATTCGAAGTTCGCTCGCTGAACGAATACTACGAAGAACAGCAAGAGCTCCTCTACGAAGCCCTGCTCGACAAAAAAGCCCTGAAAGCCCGACAAAAAGCACAGAAACAGGCTGAAAAGGACGAAGCAGAGACACAAAAACCGCGCATCTTCGTCCTGGATTTCGATGGCGACATTGAAGCCTCCGCCGTCGCCCAACTGCGCGAACAAATCAGCGCCGTTATCCAGGTCGCCAGCACCGAAGATCGCGTCCTCTTGCGCTTGGAAAGTGGCGGCGGACTGGTACACGCCTACGGACTTGCCGCTTCACAACTGGCCCGGCTGCGCGCGCGGCAAATCCCGCTCACCGTCGCCGTAGATAAAGTTGCCGCCAGCGGTGGTTACATGATGGCCTGCATCGGAAACGAAATCATCGCTGCACCCTTTGCCATCCTGGGTTCCATCGGCGTCGTTGGCGCATTACCCAACTTCAACGAACTGCTCAAACAGCACCGCATCCGCTACGAAGAACACACTGCCGGTGAACACAAACGCAGCCTGACGGTCTTTGGTGAAAATAGCGAAGCCGACCGCGAACAATTCCGCCACGAACTCGCCGTCACCCATGACCTCTTCAAACAGCACATTCACACCTACCGCCCGCAGCTGGATATCGACGCGCTGGCGACCGGGGAAACGTGGTATGGTGCACAAGCCGTGGAAAACCGCCTGATTGATACCGTCGGTACCAGCGATGATTACATCCTCGCCCACCTGCACAGCCACCAGCTGCTGCAACTCGAAGAAAAAAGCAAACAGCGCTGGTACGACAGACTCAAACAGCGCTTTCTCGGCAACATCAGCGCCCGCCCGCTGAAAGCGCGCCTCCGCTGACACTCCCTTCCCACACACAAAAAGGAACTGTCATGAACATAACCGAACTCGAGCCCCGTGCGGTTTGGCAATACTTTCACCAGCTGACACAAATTCCCCGCCCCACACACCAGGAAGAAGCCGTCGAACAATACATCCTCGACGAAGCGGGACGCCTCGGCCTCGAAGCTGAACGCGATGAGCGCGGCAACATCCTGGTGCGTAAAGCGGCGAGCGCGGGGCGCGAGAACGAGCCGGGCGTCATCCTGCAAGCGCACCTCGACATGGTGCCGCAGAAAAACAAAGATTCCAGCCACGATTTCAGCAAAGATCCTATCCGCACCATTGTGGACGGCGATTGGGTTCATGCCGATGGCACCACCCTTGGCGCTGATGACGGCATTGGCGCGGCGATGATTCTGGCCGTGCTGGCGGATAAAAGCCTCAGCCACCCGCCGCTGGAAGCCCTTTTCACCGCCAGTGAAGAAATCGGCCTCGAAGGCGCGCAGGAAGTACGGGCGGGCTGGCTGAAAGGCAGCATCCTGCTTAATCTCGACTACGAAGACGAAGGCGAACTCTGCATCGGCTGTGCCGGTGCCGTCAACGGCAACTACACCCTGCCGCTGCAATACGAATCCCTCGCTGGGCAAGGCTACCACCTGCATGTGCGTGGCCTCAAAGGCGGTCACTCCGGTGTAGAAATCCACCTGCAACGCGGCAACGCTATCAAAATCCTCGCCCGCGCCCTGCAAGCCTTGCAGGATGACGCGGCCAACGCCCTGCGCATCGTCAATCTGGAAGGCGGCGACCTGCGCAATGCCATTCCGCGCGAAGCGGATGCCCTCATCACCCTGAACGGCAGCAACCTCGCCACTGCGCAACAAAACCTGCAAGAACTGACCGCACACATCCGCAACGAATTGCCCCCAGAAGACCAAACCCTGCACATCAGCCTCGAACCAGCCGAAACCATCAGCCGCGCCCTCAGCGAAAAAAGCACGGCTCAAGTCATCAGCGTCCTGCGTAACCTGCACAACGGCGTGGATCGCATGAGCATTGACATCCCTGGTCTGGTTGAAACCTCTAACAACCTCGCCGTTGCCAAAACCGGGGACGATGCCTTGCATATCAGCTGCATGTTGCGCTCTTCGGTGGATAGTGCCCGCGATGATCTTGCCGCGCGTATTGCACAACTCGTCAGCCTTGCGGGTGGCAGCAGTGAATACAGCGGCGCGTACTCTGGCTGGCAACCCTTGCCGCACTCCGACCTCGTCGAAAAACTGAAAAAAATTGGCGCGACCATCTACGGCGACAATATGCCGGTCAAAGCCGTACACGCCGGTCTTGAATGCGGCATTCTTTTCACCAAATACCCGCACTGGCAAATGGCCTCCTTCGGCCCGACCATTGTCTCGCCACACTCGCCGAACGAAAAAGTCAATATCGCTAGCGTGGAGCGCAGTAACCGCTGGCTGCGAGCATTCTTGCAAAGTCAATAACAACATTTAGTTGTCATACCAATCCCAAAAATTAAGGTGAGAAGGCAGTACGAATAGCACGGTGCGCTGTGCCAACACACTTAGATGATTTTCCGGGATTGGTATAACCTCCTTGCGGGGCAGGAAGGTGAGGATTTTGGAACAGATAAAACGTTGTTCAAAAAGACCTGGATGTCATAACGGGATCTAGCACTGGTGCGTAAAATTATGGCCACATTTTGCAATTATCTGCCCGCTCGTGGGGATGTAAAACGCCGCGTAAGTAGAAGGGGAGACGGTTGATGTTGTGAGATGCAAGCGAACTTTCTTGGGATAAAAATAATATTTTCAATAGATTACATGGAATCGCTATTGCGTCTTATGGAACAGGAACCATATCAACGCCACCTTGATATAAGATTTTTAAACGTAATCTTTCTTTTGAAAATCAATTTGATATACATATTTCTTGATAAAACCTAGCGATAGCGAACATTCGCTACAGCTAGCAAAACAATTGTCTAATTATTTGAAATTAAACAAGAAAATCCTTGGCACCATTCTTGCTTGATACTTTGAATACACACCTTGCCGCGTGACAACCTATGCGGCACCAAAAACATGGAGCACATGATGAAAACACAGAGAAAAATGGGAATTCCTCTTCGTCCGCTATTACTGACCACGGTCGTGGGCGTAGCCTGCCAGCAATATGCCATGGCGCAAACAACACCAACACCTACTCCCGCCGTCACTGCTGATGCGCGAACCTCTCCCTTCCTGCCGCGCCCGCCACAATTTAATACGTACTCGGTTAAGAATGGTGCACAAGGTATACCTGCTAATATCATATTTTTTATTGATGATTCGGGCAGTATGCAGCAAACAATTGCTGCTTGGTATCCTGGCCAGTATTATAAACATTGGGCGCGACAAGATAGATGTACATGGAGCGTGGAATACAATAGAAGGAATAAAAAGAAATGCTTTGCTGTGTTTTATTATCCTATGAACTCTAACTATCTAACGGGTAAGACTGAGAATGGGGCTAGAAATTTTTATACCTTCAGGCAAGAAACCCGGATGCAGGTTGCCATTGATGGAATGCATGCCATACTGGATAATCCGAAGTATGTGGGCAAGGTAAATTGGGGCATTTATTCATTATGGGGTACGGAAAGACGTTTTGTAATGAATGGATTCCCGGATTGGGGTAGATGGATGGATTCGGCTGATGACCGATGGAAGACTACGGAAATCCCTACATTCACTGGATTCAGGCATAACGCAGTGGATGTACGGGATTTAGTTAGCTCACTTTCTCCTTATCTGGATACACCGACGACGGATCGTTATGTTCGTGCGATTCGAGAAATTAGGAAAAATATTAAGTATCGTTGTCAGAAGAATTATATAGTTGTCCTGTCTGATGGCGA
The DNA here is from genome assembly GCF_916618745.1 of Cardiobacterium sp. Marseille-Q4385. Lineage (GTDB taxonomy): Bacteria > Pseudomonadota > Gammaproteobacteria > Cardiobacteriales > Cardiobacteriaceae > Cardiobacterium. The sequence goes on along the minus strand of NZ_OU745373.1, from coordinate 821,148 downwards.
TGCCAACACGGATGAAATTCCGGGGTATACATATGAACGGGAATATAAAAATGCCACAGGTTTTTTGCAATGGGAAAAAGATTACTATGGGACATTTAGCAAATGGGGTGATAGGGATGGTGGCCCTTGGTATTACTATTATCCACCCAACTCAGGCGGATATTATTCCTGGTACCATCCTTATCGTGGTTGGACCAACTACGGAGGTTATGAATGGAATGGCATAGGCTTATTCAGTCGTATGCTGGCAACTAAGGATATTATTGGGGCAAACGGTAGAGACGATATGCCTAATGACCGGAAAGATGCCGAGGGGGGGGATTGGAATGACCCCAAATATCCGAATCAAACAATCAAGACTTTTGCGGTCGGCTTTGGCGATGATTTATCGTCGGAAGGGAAAACCTACTTGCGTGGTGCAGCAAGTTGTCCTAATTGTTACTATGAAACGAACGATGGTAGTAGACTAAAATCTATCTTTGACGAAATTTTGCAAGAGATTACTAGCGAAATTACAACGGTACCGGTAAATACCCGTTCGACGTCCACCCCATCGGTATCAGGTAGCAGTATTGCCGCTATCGCTGCAAGCTTATCAATTGATACCGATAAATGGTCGAGTGTCCTGCTGTTTAACTTCTTCAACGCTAATGGTACGGCGATTGATACAACTAAAAAAGCTGAGCCGGCTAAATATGATGATCGTGTCGTATTGGTGAATAATGGCAAAACTGATGGCAGTGGTATCTATTGGCTGACTGCCACTGATACTGCTCGCAGAGTCGATTTTGCGCTGACATCCGAACAGGAATTCCGCGATGCTTTTGTGCCATGGATACTGCGAGATCCAAGTAAAACGGATAAGCAAATTCAGAATGCGGCCAAAAATATTACACCACGTCGAATCACGACATACCGTGTCCGTACAGATGCAGCGACTGATATGCAACGACAAATGGGTGATGTCTTGGGGACGCCGACTATTGCATTAGGCAAAGACGTTGCGGGTAAGCAAAAATATGTCATTACCGCTGCTAATGATGGCATGACTTATATTTTTGAATCTACCGCAGGCACAGGGGTAACGGCACCGTACGCACTCAAGTTAAATTATTTGCCAGCAGGAATGCAGCGTGAAAGTAGCGATGACAGCCTGACCGTAGGCAAAACGCTACCACTCATCGCCGAAGATGGCTATGGCAAAGAAAATGTCCAGCAACCACACCTGTATCTGAATAATGGCGGTATCAGCTGGTTGTTGACAGCCAAAACACGTGGCTTTAAACAGCAATATGTCATGATGGGCAATATGGGACAGGGCGGTCGCGGTGCTTATGCGCTGTCTATTGCCGGAGAAAAACGTGATGGTGCTGGAAGTACAGGCTTGGAAGCAGGTGGACAGGCTCAATGGAAAACGTCCGTTCCAATGTGGGAAACCGAAAAAGGTGCAAGTAATGGCTTGGGCTATACCGTCAGCTCACCAACTATTGCGCAAGTTGCTACTCAATGGGATACAGGTATCAAAAAACCCAAGTTGGAAACAGGCGTTCGCGTCTATGCCTTCCTTGCTAATGGCTATCGACCGGGGACTTATGATAATACGGGCAACTTTACGCCCAATCTCAGCGTGAGCGCTTATGACAAAACGCCAACTCTTTATGTCTATGAGATGATGGGACAGGAATTTGGCCTAAATGCTAGAGCTGGATCGTTGACGGAAGGAGCAAAACCAGGAGCTTTAGTGAAGAAAATTTCTGTACCGCCTGGTCCCGATGTTGGTCCGGGAGCATTGTCTACACCACTTCTGGTAGATACTGATATTAACGGTGTTGTTGATGTGGCTTATGCTGGTGATCAGTTCGGTAATCTGTATCGCTTTGATCTGCGCGGTGAGCCCAGTGCTTGGAAAGCAGTTATGATTTACAGGGGCGATAAAAGACAACCTATTACTGCTGCTCCGGCTGTTTATCGTAATAGTGAGAAAGATTATGTCGTTGTCTTTGGTACAGGCTCTGATGTTTTCAAACACGATCTTAAAGACACTAATCAACAGATGATAGCTGGTATCTATGATGATCTGACCGTAGCTACGCCTGCTGTATTGACTAATAGCTCTCTCTTTACGCAAACATTTACCGAATCTGGTGATAAACGTTACATTGTAGATGCGGGGTTTGATAAAAATGTTAATAAAGGTTGGAAAATCTTGCTAAAGGCGTCCTCTACAGATGGCGACTATCTAGTAGGAGCTGAGAAAGCCGTATCCCAGCCGGGTATGCTACTCAGTACAGCCTTTATTTCTACCCGGATTTATCGCGTGAAAGAAGTTGAAACAAAGCTGCCATCGCAAGCTAATCCAACAATGACCTGTTATGAATCGGAATCGAGTGCAGATACCAAAGGTACAAGCTGGACCATGGCAATCAATGCCTTTACCGGCGCTGGTCCGGATCTTAAAAGAGGTGGTTACTTTACTGATGAGAATGGTCAACCCCAAGATTACTCTGGGAAAGATGAAGGGTTTATTACTTCAGCCGTAAATATCATTGATGCCGCAAAAGTTGAGCCGAATGTAAGGCAGCTAGGTGTTAATGGCAACTTAGGAGGGCAGGGTGCGGCAGAGGATCTTGAGGCTGCAGGTGAAAATCTAGGCAGAAACGATTGTCTCGCTAAAACGTCCAAGTGGGGAGACCTGAAGGCTATCCAGGAAGATCCTGGAACTGGTGGAGCTCCTGCTACTGGAGCGGGTACTGTACGAGTGCAACCATTGGGTGGTAAACGTTGTGGTGATCCTTCCTTTATTCGCGGCCTTAAACGTGAAATCCTGTTATAACAGGGGGGTTTATGGAAATTAAAAAAAGAGGATTGGTGGGTATGTCATGTACCCACCAAAAAGGAATGACTTTACTGGAGATTGTCATTTCCATGTTGATCGTTGCCTTAGGTTTAGCAATGAGTGTATCCATGATTCAAACGGCTAACCGCTTTGGCGATACCGCAGAATTTACAGCGTTTGCCCAGCAGAAGAGTCAGCAGATTATTGATGCCATGCGTGCCAATAGTATCGCACGAGAGACCTATTTACTGGATTGGCAAAATACCGCACCGCAAGGTGATGTTGACTATAATCAATTATATAATAATCTGAATGCAATTTATGGTTCGCCAGACATTACTGGAAATCTTAGATGCAAGAACAGTAGTGGATGTACAGAAGCGGAAAATAACGCCAAGCAGGATATGAAGGCGTGGATAGATGAAATTCGTTCATTACCGGGCGGCAGAGGGATTATCAGACAAAGGAACAACCAATATGAAGTCGTCGTGATGTGGAGCCACGTTTCCGAAACTGGTCATGATGAAAATGTGCCAGTACAGGGAACACGGGTATGGTTTACGTTATGAACGGAGATGCTATAAAAATGAAGTCATTAAAAAAACAAAAAGGCCTATCACTGATAGAGCTCATGGTAGCAATGGTATTGGGTGTGCTGTTATTAATGGCATTAACAACCCTTTTTATTACTGCCAATGAATCTTCAAAGCGACGTTCTACCTCGGAAAATCTGGATGAAGTAGCTCGTCAGGTAATGGAAAGGCTAAACTATGATTTACACGAAGCAGGATATCTTGATCCATTTTCCAGTGCATCTGCAGCAAAAAGTGCTTTTGATCTAGAGGATCCACATGTACTTGCTATTTATGCGAGGCAAAAAGATAACTTGACAGGCAATCTTAAAGAGGCGACAACATTAGGAAAATTTACTAATGGTAAAGTGGTGCCACTGCTAGGCTGTAATGGTGAATTTAGTGGTTCATCACGACCGTCTCTTACAGAATTGGCGACTTGTATTAACACCACTCCTCAAGTACGGCAATCCATACAAATAGGTTATCAAACCGTTGCTCCTGATAATCTCAAGAATCAGGAAATTAAGAATAAAAATAAAACAGCACCCTCTCCTTCCTTAGCTTCTAAAGGACAGGAATTTGACAGTCTTAGTGGCGCCGGTAGAGATTGTATCGGCAGGAAAGTAGGAGACCCTAATGGATTGGTTGTTAACCGTTACAGTGTGCGCATAGATAATGGCATAGGTAGCTTTGGTTGTAGTAGCAGTGCGAGTACAGGTTCTGAAGCAGGAGGTCCTTGGCAGGGTATTATTGAAGGCGTTGAGGAAATGACTTTCCGCTATCTGATAACTCCCGCCAACAATACGCCAGCTGGTGAAACTGTAAATATAAGTGAATCTACCAGTGGACGAGAAGTTTTAAAATATCTTTCAGCATCAAAAGTAGAAGAAGAAGACTTAAAGTGGGCAAGTGTGGTAGGTGTAGAAGTGTGTTTAATTGTTGCAGTTGAACCCATGGATGGTACTAAGGAAGCATCCTTTGCTAAGGTACAGCCTAGCGTACCTACTTGTGCACGTCAGGCAGGCGTTAATGCAATCACTGCAGAAGCTCCATTTTCTGCAGATAAAGCAAGAGCGGGAGGAGATTCTCGTCTTTATAAACGGTATGTACAAGTAATTAGCATGCCTAATAGTTTATACATCCCGTAATGGGAATATTGAGGATGGTTGAAATGAAAAGAAATATTTTTGTGAGTAAGCGGGAGCAGGGTGTCGTGCTACTCAGTTGTCTTGTCTTCTTGTTAATTTTATTAGGAATAATTCGGTTTGCCATGACCAGTTCTCGTTTAGAGGAACGAAAGGCTGGGGCGGATTTTGAGATGCTGACAGCGCGGCAATCTGCTGATACTGCATTACGAGCGGCGGAACGATTTATTCTTGAGCAAGGACGTAAACTTTGTCTAGAAGATGGTTCTATTACACTTACTCCAGGAAAGACAAAAGAGAAATATTGTGATGAACAGAATCAAGCAGAGTGGGCGAATACCTTCTGGAGTAAGGAAAAGAAAGCGCTTGAAGATGCCTTTGATAAGGTGGGAAAAAAAGAGATTTTGAATAATGGAGTTTATACACAGCAATATGTCCTTTCCCAAAAATATGATAAAACGTGTCGTCCGTTTTGGATATGTGTAGATTGGTCGATAAACTCTAACCAAGTAAAAGTAGCGGGAAAGCAAATGAATTCCACTGCTAATGCGATACTTCCTTCTATAGAGTGTAAGGAATGTTCGACAACATCAGGACTAAAACCACGTTATATCATCGAGCGTTTCCTCGCCAAGGAAATCAATGCCATGGAGTTTCCTGATCTTGCTGCTGGGACAGAACTCAAGAGCGGTGATGTCGTTGTATTTCGTATCACTGCAGTGGGCTTTGGTAATGGCAATGGTGGTAGTGCAGTCAAAACAACAAATGCGGTTATGCAGGCAATTTATTTGTTAAATGGCTAAGGAGATGACTATGCTAAAAAAAAATAGAGGTAAATGCCAAACTTCGCGGGGTTTTACCATGCTTGAGCTATTAATAACAATAGCAATTCTAGGAATTTTGGTGGGTTTGGCTGCACCGAACTATAGAAACATGATGGAGCGACATAAAGTACGCTCCGTGCTTAATGATTGGAAAAGTTCTTTTTATTTTGCTCAAAGCGAAGCTTTACGACTAAAAGACGGTGTGGTTTTTTGTGCATCTAATGCAAATGGAACAGGATGTAGTGGCAGTAGTGATTTTAGTAATGGCTGGCTTGTTTTACATGAAGTTGCAGGGCAGGATCCAGAAATCTTACAAGATAGTCCTCGAACTGATAAAAAAGTTGAGATTATTATGGATGGTTCGATCGCGACTGCTGGTCAACTAAGATTTTTAGGGAATGGTCGCCTAGATATCAATGCAGGTGGTTCTGTTACGGTAAAACTTAATAACCATGAATTAAAAGTGAATGTTTCATCAGGTGGACGTTTAAGAGGAGCTTAATGTAATGAAAACAAATAAAGGGTTTACTTTGCTAGAATTGCTGATTGTTATTGCAATAATAGCAATAATTGTAGCTATTGCGATACCTAATTATACGCGATATGTCGTTCGAGCTCAGCGCGTAGAAGCACGTAATGCTTTGCAAGCTATCGCTCAGCAAATTGATCAGAATTATCGAGTAACTCGTGATTATAGTAAATTGACAAATGGAAATACGCTTAGTAATGCAACTATAAGCAGTTGGGGATTTGCGAATATTCCGAGTAATACTAATAAGCGTTATGAGATTAGTTTTGTGCCAAATAGTGTTACTCCGACTGGATACACCTTGCAGGCACAAGCTATTGGTAAACAGGCGCAGAGAGACAAGGATTGTGCCTATTTTTTCTATAACCAAAGTGGTGCAAAGATGGCATCAAAAACTGCGGCGACACCTCCAAGTGGTAGTCGCGATGAGACCTCATTACAATGTTGGTCAAACTAGTTTCTAGTTCATTATTAATGAAGATGGATATGACGCAGTGAGTCGTTATATTTTATTTATGACTATTGACTTCCGTTAACTTAGAGTTCTCTCTTGCATGCAGGAGAGAACTTTAATATTAGCTATTTTCCATAAACACGTTCTAAGAACGTGTTTATAGTCTCCGCTTCTGCTGTAACCTATCGGCATGAACAGAAAAGCCTACATAAGCGATATAAGTCGCAAACAATTTGCTTCTCTTCTTCCTCTTTTGGAAAGTGCCCGCAGACGCACAGCACCACGCAAAGTGGACTTGTACGATGTCTCGTACCATTCTCTATTTTCTGCGCAACAGCTGTGTCTGGCGTGCCTTACCAGGCAATTTTCCCAAATAGCGTACCGTTCATTCCTACTTCCAGAGATGAAGCGAGCTCCGCGAAAGTGGCATCAGCCTCCTTGAGGAAGCGTTAAAAAAATCAGGTGACCGCAGCACGTCGCAAGTAGGGATGCCATGAAGCAACCACTTTCCTGATTATTGATGTGCAGAGCGTGAAGATCACGGATACCGTCATGGAAAAAGGCGACGATGCCGATAAGAAAGTGAGCGGTATCGAGCGGCATATAGCGGTTGACACGCAGGGTTTGCCGCATGCCTTTGCGGTAACGACGGCGGATGTTGCGGATAGAAAAGGCTGCCTGCTAGCATTGGAACGTGGGCGGGATAATCTTGGTGCGATACAAAAAATCCTTGCTGACGGCGGTTACACGGGTCAGGCATTTGCTTCGTCGGTACAGGAGTTGATGGGTGCGGAGGTAGAGATTGTCAAACGAAACGAATTGCACCGTCTTGCGGTATTGCCGAAGCGATGGGTAGTAGAGCGCAGTTTTTCCTGGTTGGAAAAGAATAGGCGGCTTTGGAAAAACTGCGAGCGTAAGTTGAGTACCAACCTACAAATGGTAGTTTTGACTTTCATGGGAGTCATGCTACGAAGACTATGAACACGTTCTAGCGATTTGGTTATGTTGAATAGCTTCGTACACGACAAAAAAACAAAACCCGCTGAAAAACATAGCAAAGTGTAAGTTTTACGACGACGCACACCATGCCAAATTCCAGCGGGTTTTCCGACATCTTAAAGCAACACCTTTCCTGGCACAAAGCAAGAATCAACTGCCTCGCCAGCATCATCACCGCACTGTTTGTCCGCCAAACCGTCAATCTATCCGCGCTCAAAAACGCCTTTTCCTCAAAGGCCAAGCCGGAATCTATCTATCGCCGTATGCAGCGTTTCTTTGCCGGGGCTCTTATCGGCAGAACCGATGTTGCCCGCTTCGTCTTCTCGGTTTTCGGCTGGCAAAACGTCCGCCTCACCCTCGACCGCACGACATGGGAATACGGCAAATCCTGTATCAACATCCTGGTGCTCGCCGTCGTCTGGCGTGGTGTCGCTATCCCGGTACTGTGGGAAACGTTGGATAAAAAGGGAAACTCCAACACAGGCGAACGAATGGGTTTGCTGGAACTTTTCCGTGAGACCTTTCCCGAAGTCCATATCGAAACCCTCTATGCTGACCGGGAGTTCATTGGCAATGAATGGCTGGCGTATCTGCGTCAAGCAGGGATTTCTTACTGCATCCGCTGCAAGGAAAACGCGCAGATAGCGGGAAAAGGTGGCACAAGGCGGGCGTTGAAGAGCCACTTTCGGGCGCTGAAAACAGGTGAAGGGAAAAGATTGGGGCCGGTGATGCTGTATGGGCAACAGCACTATCTTAAGGCTACCCGTCTGACCGACGGGCAACTGCTGGTGGTTTGCAGTGACAAAGAGGGCAAGGTGATTGAAGCATACGGCGAACGTTGGCAGATAGAGACGCCGTTTGGCTGCCTGAAAAGCAAAGGGTTCAATCTGGAAGACACACATATGACCGCACCGGCGAAGATAGACAGGTTGATGTCAGTCTGTTGGGGGTATTGGGCGTTGAGGTGACGGATTTACTGGCGGTCAAGGAGGATGTGGGATGAGGGATTTTTTTGTCGTGTACGAAGGTTGAATAGATAAAAAGTGTAACAAGGCGTGCCGTCGCAGACAGTATGGGTAGTACGGCAAGGCGACGCACCACTGTTACAGTTTTTTAGATGGTTAACTATATGATGCTTGTCATAGGCTTCTTTGATGCAAAAGCCACCGCGATCGGTGGCTTTTTTATGCGTGGTTGTCGGTGAATTTAGTTATCGGTGCTGTCTTCTTCTTCGTCTAGGTAGCTGTTGGTTTTCAGCGAGTGACCATCCCATTCGTGATCGGGGTCGGGGATGTACACCAGGCCGCCGGTCTCGCTTTGGCTCACCAGCCAGCCGCCGGGGACAGGGGTGCGATAGAGTTCCGGGGTATGTTTGTTGTTGCGGCTTTTCAGTTTTTGCCAGTTGAGTACAGGCGAGCTGTTGCCGAAGATGAGGTCTTTGATTGCGTTGATAGCCATGAGGGTTCCTTATTTGGGTTGCGGGTGTTTTTTGAGGTGGATGAGGAGGATGGATAGCGCTGCCGGGGTAACGCCGGGGATGCGCGCTGCCTGTTCGAGGTTTTCCGGCTGGATTTTATCCAGTTTTTCCGCGACTTCCGCCGAAAGGCCGTGGATGGCGCGGTAGTCGCAGGGGCGTGGCAGTTTGTGCGCACGGTTGTTTTTGAGTTTTTCGACTTCGTGTTGTTGGCGTTCGATGTAGCCTGCGTATTTGGCGGCGATGTCAATTTGTTCAATGACGGCATCGTCCAGCGGTGGGGCATCAAAGCCAGGCAGGGCGGCGAGTTGAGCGTAGTCGTGTTCGGGACGTTTCAGCAGTTCGGCGGCGCTGGTTTTCTGGCTGATGCCCGCAAGGTGCGCCGGGCTGATGTGGGTGTGGCGCAGGCGCTCTTGTTCGCGGGCAACGGCTTCTTCTTTGCGGCGGTAGTGGCTGTAGCGGTGTTCGTCCACGCAGCCGAGCTCGTAGCCAGTAGGGGTGAGGCGGGCGTCGGCGTTGTCTTCGCGCAGGAGTAGGCGGTGCTCGGCGCGGCTGGTGAACATGCGGTAGGGTTCGCGTGTGCCCTGGGTGATGAGGTCGTCGATGAGGACGCCGAGGTAGGCTTCTTCGCGTTCGGGGTACCAGGGTTCGCGGTTCTGCACGCGCAGGGCAGCGTTGATACCGGCAAGCAGGCCCTGGGCCCCCGCTTCTTCGTAGCCGGTGGTGCCGTTGATTTGTCCGGCGAGGTAGAGGTTCTGGATGTGGCGGCTTTCCAGGGTGTGTTCGAGGTCTTGCGGGTCGAAGAAGTCGTATTCGATGGCGTAGCCGGGGCGGGTGATGCGCGCGTGTTCGAGGCCGGCGATGCTGTTGATATAGGCAATTTGCGCCTCAAACGGCAGGCTGGTGGAGACGCCGTTCGGGTAGAGTTCGCCGGTGGTCAGGCTTTCGGGTTCGATGAAGATTTGGTGGCTGGTTTTATCGGCGAAGCGCATGATTTTGTCTTCGATGGACGGGCAGTAGCGCGGGCCGTAGGCGTCTTTGATGACGCCGGCGTACATGGGCGCCTGGTCGATGTAGGCGCGGATGATGTCGTGGGTGCGTTCGTTGGTGCGGGTGATGTGGCAGTTGACTTGGCGCGGGTGTTCGCTGGCACTGCCAAGGTAGGAAAAGACGGGTACTGGGGTATCGCCGGGCTGGACTTCCATGCGGCTGTAATCGACGGTGCGCGCATCAAGGCGCGGCGGGGTGCCGGTTTTCATGCGCGCGAGGTTGAACGGCAGGTCATGCAGGCGGGCGGCGAGTTCGTTCGCAGGTGGATCGCCGGCACGGCCACCGGGGAAGTTGTTCAGGCCGATATGGATTTTGCCGCCGAGAAAGGTGCCGGTGGTGAGAATGGTTGCTTCGGCGCGGTAGTCAATTTGTTGTTGGGTGCGCACGCCGCATATGCGCCCGTTCTCGATGATGAGGTCGGTAACAGCCGCCTGGAAGATGTCGAGGTTAGGCTGGTTCTCTACCATTTCACGCACGGCGCTTTTGTAGAGGTTGCGGTCAGCCTGGGCGCGGGTGGCGCGCACGGCGGGGCCTTTGCGGCGGTTCAGGATGCGCCACTGGATGCCGGCACGATCGGCAGCGCGTGCCATGATGCCGCCGAGGGCGTCTATTTCTTTGACGAGGTGGCCTTTGCCGATGCCGCCAATGGCAGGGTTGCAGCTCATTTGCCCGATGGTTTCGATGTTGTGGGTGAGGAGCAGGGTTCGGACGCCCATGCGTGCGGCGGCGCAGGCGGCTTCGACGCCGGCGTGTCCGCCGCCGATAACGAGGACTTGGTAGGTGTAGGGGGATTGCATATGTCAGGGTTGGGCGGGTAGTTGCCAGTCGGCAGGAAGTTTTTGCGGCGCGGTGATGGCAAGGATTTTTAACGGGCTGCGTTCACCGCTTTGCACGTTCACGGCGCGTTTGCTTACGCCGAATTGTTCGGCCAGCCAGCGACAAAGGTAGGCGTTGGCTTTACCGTCTTCGGGGGCGGTAGTGATGGCGATTTTGTGGCGGTCGTCATGGATACCCTGGTATTGTTCGCGGCTGGCGCGAGCGGTGATTTTCACGGCAAGGACGAGGGTATCCGCCTGCCAGTGTGCGGCAGCCATCAGTCGATAAGTCCGCCGAGGAGGAGCCGGTTGATGCCGCTTTGCGCGAGATAGAGGACGAAAAGCGCCGCCATCGGGGTGAAGTCAATCATGCCAATGGGTGGGATGATGCGGCGCAGTGGTGCCATGAGCCAGTCAGCGCAGGCGAGGGCGATTTGCATCACCGGCTGGCGTGGGTCGGTTTGCAGCCAGGAACCGATGACGATGATGAGGATGGCGTAGAAGATGGTGTTCAGCCAGGTGTTGATGATGAGGGTGAGGAACAGGGCGATGAAGACGCCGAAGGAGGCGTGTATCGCAGCGGTGAAGACGAGGGAGATGGCCAGGGCGATGATGCCGGCAACGGCAAGTGCGCCAAAGTCGTAACGCGAGGGTGGCAAAAGTTTGCGGAAGGGCAGCACCAGCGGGTCGGTGTGACGGTTTAACTGCTGCGCCAGCGGATTGAAGCCGAGACGGTAGAGGTTGGCGTGGAAGCGGATAAGGAAGAGGGCGATGAGGAGTTTGCTGATGAAGAGAAGGATGTTTTGCATGGGTTTACCAGTCTTTGGTGAGTTCGTCGGCAATGGCGCGGCTGCGGGCAGCGACGGCAGTCATGGCATCGTCCACAATGGTATCGAGTTTGGCACGGTCGAAAACGGCAAGCGCCGCTTCGGTGGTGCCGCCCGGGACGGCAATTTTTTGGCAGTAGTCGTCAAATTCGGGCGGGGTATGGTCGTTATCCAGGGCGAGGGTACCCGCGCCGACGGCTGTCCAGGTGATGATGTCGTAGAGTTCGTCACGCTCGAAGCCGTAGCGTTCGCCTGCGTCCAGCATCGCCTGCATCAGGCGGAAGAAGTAGGCGATGCCGCTGCCGGAAAGCGCCGTAATGCCGTCAATTTGGGTTTCGTCGTCCAGCCAGGCGGTTTCGCCAATGGCGGTGAAGACGGCGTTAATGAGGTCTTCTTCGCTGGGGTCAAGGTCGTCATCACTATATATACCGGTAAGCGAGGCCTGACGTGAGGCAGCGACGTTCGGCATGGCGCGAATGATGATGGCGTCGTCACCGAGGATGCGGCGGTAGTGTTCAATGCGGATGCCGGCGGCGAGGGTGATGATGATTTTGTCGTCAAGATTGCAGTCAGCAAGTTCGTCCAGCACCGCTTTCATCTGCACGGGTTTGACGCCAAGGATGATGTAGTCACTATCGGCGACGAGCTTGCGGTTGTCGGTATGAGCGTTGATGCCGTGCGCTTGTTTGAGGTAAGCAGCGCTGGCGGCACTTTTGCAGGTGGCATGAATGTGTTTGGCCGAGAAGCCGTTAGCACCGTCGGCAAGCATGCCACTAATAATGGCGGAGCCGAGGTGGCCGGCACCGAGGAATCCGATGGTTGTGGCCATGTGTATATCCTGTAATGTTTGTTCTGGTCGGGAGAGGCGTAACGGCGCGAATCTTACCATGTTTACCCTGTGTGAGCGGAAGTTTGGCTTTGTTTTACGGCGTTTTGCGGTAATATATGCACCTTGATATTTTTTAAGAATTGGAAAAGGATGTTGTCATGAATATTGAAAAAGAAAAGAATGAAGCTAAGCTGGATGACCTGTTGCGTTTTACCGACAAACAGAAAGCGTCTGACTTGCACCTCAGCTCCGAACTGCCGCCGATGATTCGGGTGGACGGCGATATCAAGCGACTCAATCTGCCACCGCTTGACCGCCAGCAGTTGCGCGATATGATTTATTCGATCATGACCGATACCCAGGTCAAGGACTTTGAAGAACACTGGGAAGCGGACTTTTCCACGGAAGTCAAAGGGATTGCCCGTTTCCGGGTGAACGTCTTCAACCAGAACCGTGGCCTTGCTGTGGTGTTCCGGGTTATCCCCAGCCGTGTGCTGTCACTGGAAGACCTGAAAGCGCCGGAAAAATTTGTGGACATTATTGATGTGCCGCGCGGCTTGGTGCTGGTGACGGGGCCGACCGGTTCCGGTAAATCCACCACGCTTGCTGCGATGCTGGATCACATCAATAACCACCGCCACGAACACATTCTTACCATCGAAGACCCGATCGAATTCGTGCACGAATCGAAGAAATGCCTGGTTAACCAGCGGGAAGTGCACCGTGATACCAAGAGCTTCAACAATGCCCTGCGCGCGGCCCTGCGGGAAGACCCGGACATCATCCTTGTCGGTGAGTTGCGTGACTTGGAAACCATCCGCCTCGCGCTGACCGCATCAGAAACCGGGCACTTGGTGTTCGGCACCCTGCACACCTCCTCCGCTGCAAAAACCATTGACCGGATTATCGACGTCTTCCCCGGCGAAGAAAAACAACTGGTGCGCTCGATGCTATCTGAATCATTGCGAGCGGTTATCGCCCAGACGCTTCTGAAAAAAATTGCCGGTGGCCGGGTCGCAGCACACGAGATCCTCGTTGCTACTTCAGCGGTAAAAAACCTCATTCGCGAAGACAAAATCGCCCAGATTTATTCCGCTATCCAGACCGGTGCGCAGTACGGCATGCAGACCCTTGACCAGTCCCTGCAACGCCTCGTTGCCCAAGGTCTTATCGACAGACAGACTGCTGCCGCCAAAGCGCACGACAAAACCCTCTTTACCCACGGATAAACCGACGGAGTTGCCCCATGGAAGCCGTATCCCTCGATTCCCCTACTATCCTCACGCCCATCAGCCGGACCGATATCGCGCAGAAAAAAACCAGCATGCCGCGCGAAGACCTACGGCCGATGTTCGACAAACTGGTGGCGCACGCTGCTGAAAAGAACGCCTCGGATATCTTCATCAATAGCGAGAACTACATCAGTATCAAGACTGACGGTCAGCTGAACTACACCAAAAAATACATGGAAGAAGGCGACGTCTACAACCTCATTGAAGTCATCGCCCGCCCTGAAGCCTATAACGAATTCCTGCGTACGCACGAACTCAACATGATGGTGGAAGTGCCGAATGTCACCTACCTGCGGGTTAACGTCTATCTGCAAAAAAACGTGCCCGGCTTGGTGCTGCGTCTGATCCCGGCGAACATCCCGAAACTGGATGATCTCGAACTGCCGGTGCCAGATATCCTGAAAAAAATCTCGATGGTCAAGCGCGGTCTCGTTATCGTTATCGGGGCAACCGGTAATGGTAAATCCACCACCCTCGCCTCGATGATTGACCACCGTAACGAAAACTCGCAGAACCACATCATCACTGTCGAAGACCCGATCGAATTCGTGCACAAGCCGAAAAAATCTGTGGTTATCCAGCGCGAAGTCGGCATTGATACCGCTTCCTACGGCATGGCTCTGAAAAACTCGTTGCGTCAGGCGCCAGACGTCATCCTCATCGGGGAAATCCGCGATATTGACACCATGCAATATGCGATGCACTTCGCCGAAACCGGTCACTTGTGCCTCGCCACCCTGCACGCTACCAACTCTGTGCAAGGCTTGGAACGTATCTATAACTTCTTCCCGCGCGAACAGCGGCACCAAATTCAGCCAGAGCTTGCGGAAAACCTGCACTGCCTTATCTCGCAGCGCCTCCTGCCCCGCTCCGACCGTCCGGGACGAATCGTGGCGATGGAAATGATGATGAACACTCCGTACATCAGTCACCTTATCTCCGAAGGTGACCTCGGCTCCATCCCTGAAGCGATGGAACGCGGCAACCCGGCAGAAGGTGTTTTCACCTTCGATCACAGTATCTTCGAACTGTACGAATCCGGCGTTATCTCCTTCCAGGATGCCATCAACTACGTCGAATCCGAAAACAACTTCCGTATCCGCCTGCGCGCCCAATCGAACCGTCGCCTGCCGCCGGAAATGCAATCACGCGGCGAAATCTTCTCGGTCAAGAGCGACGATGCGCTCTCTCGCGAACTCATGCGCAAAGACCGCGAAGAACGCGAGCGTCTCAAACGTGAAGGCAAACTCTAAGCCACAAACCACATCGCGAACACGGACAAGGCAGGCGGCAACGCCTGCCTTCGCCGTTTATAATCCTCGCCCCGCCAAGCGGGGGAAGAACAGCATCGCAACCACACCATCCATCTATCCCACATGAATACCCTGACTATCATCGCCATCGCCCTGATACTTGCCATCAGTGCCGCCTTCGGCCTGCTTGCCGGGACGGGCAAAACCAAACCTGCCCGCCGCCGTAGAAACAAGGGCGATATCGGTGAAAGCCGCATCAGCATCCTGAATGAAAGCGGATTGGATGAAAACTACATCGGTCTGGACAACATCCTTATCCCCCTACCGGATGGCGGCACGACCCAAATAGATCACATTGTGGTCTCGCCTTACGGTCTATACATCATCGAAACCAAAAACATGGATGGCTGGATATACGGCAACGAATATGACAGCCAATGGACACAAGTCCTGTACAAACAGAAAAACACCTTCCAAAACCCGCTGCGTCAAAATTACAAACATTGCCAGGTTATCGCCAGCGCGCTGAACATTGATAATAGCCTGGTTCACTCCGTGATCGTCTTTATCGGAGACAGCGAATTTAAAACCCCACTACCTGCAAATGTCTGCAACGGCGGCGCTGCCTACCTGAACTACATCAAAGAACCGCGCGAAGCCCGTATCCCGTTGCCAGAACTGCCGCGCCTTATCGCCGCTATCCAAAAACTGCGCCTCGAAAACACCGCCGAAAACCGCATCCGCCACATCGCTTACATCGAACAAATCCGCAGCGAACCACGTTGTCCACGTTGCGGTGGAAAAATGGAAAAGCGCATTGCCCAAAATGGTCCCCATGCAGGCAAAGCCTTCTACGGATGCAGCAAATATCCGCGCTGCCACGGCACACGTCCCATTGAAGCATAACCAAGACAAAAACTGCCCCAAGCGGGATAAATACCAAATTCACCACTCACCACACAGGCCAAAAACTATGACAGATCACTACCGCGCCGCCGACATCGACGTCCTCAAAGGACTTGACCCCGTCCGTCGTCGTCCGGGTATGTACACCGACACCACCCGCCCGAACCACCTTGCGCAAGAAGTCATCGACAACAGCGTGGACGAAGCCCTGGCCGGCTACGCCAAAAACATCCACGTCACCCTGCATCGCGACGGCTCCCTCAGCGTGCAGGACGACGGGCGCGGCATGCCGGTGGATATCCACCCCGAAGAAGGCGTGAGCGGCGTCGAACTCATCCTCACCCGCCTGCATGCGGGCGGCAAATTCAGCCGCAAAAACTACAACTACTCCGGCGGCCTGCACGGCGTCGGCGTCTCCGTCGTCAACGCGCTCTCCACCCGCCTTGAAGTGGACATCGAACGCGACGGGCGGCGCTACCGCCTTGCCTGTGCGCACGGCGATGTGGTTGAACCACTGACCGTCGTCGAAGATATCGGTAAACGCCGCCACGGCACCACCGTCCGCTTCTGGGCCGATCCCGCCTACTTCGACAGCCCCAACTACGCCATCTCCCGCCTCAAACAAACCCTCAAAGCCAAAGCCGTCCTCTGCGCCGGCCTCAACATCCGCTTTACCAACGAAGCGGGCGACGAACACGACGAATGGTGCTACCAGGACGGCCTCATCGCCTACCTTAGCGAACAGACCGGCGACGACACCCTGCCCGCCGAACCCTACACCCTGAACCATAGCGACAGCGACGGCCAAATCGACCTCGCCCTCACCTGGCAAGAAGGCAGCGGCGTAAACGGCACCTTTGAAAGCTATGCCAACCTCATCCCCACCATCGGCGGCGGCACCCACGTCAACGGCCTGCGCAGCGGCCTCGTTGATGCCCTGCGCGAATTCTGCGAATTTCGCCAACTGCTGCCGCGCGGCGTCAAACTCGCGCCGGAAGACATCTGGGAAGGTTGCCAATACGTCCTTTCCGTGAAAATCCCCGAACCCCAATTCTCCAGCCAGACCAAAGAACGCCTCACCTCGCGCCAATGTGCCGCCTGGGTTGGCAACACCGTCAAAGACCACTTCGGCCTCTACCTCAACAAACACGCCGACATCGGCGAAGCCCTCGCCGCGCTCGCCATCGGCCACGCGCAAAAACGCCTCAACAGCAACAAACAAATCACCCGCAAACGCACTGCCGGCGGCCCGGCACTGCCCGGCAAACTCGCCGACTGCATCAGCCAGGACAACCGCCTGACCGAACTCTTCCTTGTCGAAGGCGACTCGGCGGGCGGCTCGGCCAAACAGGCGCGCGACCGCCAATACCAAGCCATCATGCCCCTGCGCGGCAAAATCAAAAACACCTGGGAAGACGACTCCGCCGTCGTCATGAGCTCGCAGGAAATCCACGACATCGCCGTCGCCGTCGGCATCGACCCGGCCAGCGACGACCTGAGCGGCCTGCGTTACGGCAAAATCTGCATCCTCGCTGACGCCGACTCGGACGGCCTGCACATCGCCACCCTCATCTGCGCCCTGATGGTGCGGCACTTCTCAGCACTGGTCCAAGCGGGACACCTCTATGTCGCCATGCCGCCGCTCTACCGCATTGACGCCGGCAAACGCATCGAATACGCGCTGGACGAAGCCGAACGTGACGCGACCATCACCGCTATCCGCCGCGACGGCTACCACGGCAAAATCAACGTTACCCGCTTCAAAGGTCTCGGCGAAATGAACCCGCCGCAACTGCGCGAAACCACGATGAATCCGGACACGCGCCGCCTCGTCCGCCTCACCTACCACGACGCGGCAAGCGCCGAAGCCCTGCTCGACATGCTGCTCGCGGACAAACGCGCTGCCGACCGCCGCCAGTGGATAGAAACCAACGGCGACCACGCCGAAAACCTCGACGCCTTCGACACGGCGGCATTGCCTATGTTTTGACACAAACGGCAGCGGGAAGCGGGATAAACAATTGCTCCGTAACCTTCGCTTCCTATCCTGCGACAAAAAAACCGCCCCTCGGGGCGGTTTTTTGTCGCGGAACGGGCAACACTTCAATGAAGCGGAAGACTTTGCCGCCGTCGAGAAGCAGGATTTTCGCGGGATGGCTGCCTTTTGTATATAGGTAACAGCGCATGTTCCGTCACTGCACAAGCCGTAAGCAGCACCTGCGCGATAAATGCAAGCATTTTCCCAAGTGTTTAAGGGTGATTGCTTGGTTTCATTACATGCAGGATATGCGATTTTAATTCATCTATTTCATGGTGTTATGTGATATTAACGTGAATTTCACGGAAGTCGTCACGGTATTCCTCAACAAAATTCCAAGACAAATCAAGGGTAATTGCTATGAATCGCAAGCTAAAACTTGCTATTCATCTATTCTTATCGCTACAATTCAAACTGACGTCGCGCAGGCTGCACAGTGTTCATCCCAGGCATCAAGCTGAGCAGGCGGTACACCGCAAGCCGTACACATTAGTACGGCAAGGTGCACCCACACACTCAGGTTTGGGATGGGTATAAGCGGCGGTACGGCGGGGTTTTCTTCCTTCTTCAAGAGGTGTTTATGAACGCTATGAATGCGGTAACGCATGGGGCCGAGTGGTTTATCGGCCTGTTTCAAAAGGGCGGCGAGGTGTTCGTCGGCATGGTGACGGGGATTCTGCCGTTGCTGATTGCCTTGCTGGTGGTGATGAATGCGGTGATTGCCTTTGTCGGTCAGCAGCGCATCGAGCGGTTGGCGCAGAAGTGTGCGGGCAATCCGGTGTCCCGTTATCTGGTATTGCCGGTCATCGGCACGTTTGTGTTCTGTAATCCGATGACGCTCAGCCTGGGCCGCTTCATGCCGGAGTGCTACAAGCCCAGTTATTACGCGGCAGCGTCGTATAGCTGTCACTCGATGAACGGCATGTTCCCGCACATCAATCCGGGCGAGCTGTTCGTTTATCTCGGTATCGCCAACGGCCTGAAAACGCTGGGGCTGGATTTGGCACCGCTTGCCGTCTGCTATTTGCTGGTCGGCATGGTGACCAATTTCTTCCGGGGCTGGGTGAATGACTGGACAACGGCGCTGTTCGAGAAGCGCATGGGCATCCGTCTTGACCGCACCGTCAATCTCAGCAGCAGTAATTAAAGGAGCACGTCATGAGCAAGGTTATCCGCATTGTCAAAGGTAATGGCGGCTGGGGCGGCCCGTTGCTGCTGAATGTCGAGGAAGGCAAGAAGATTCTTTATATGACCGCCGGTACCCGTCCGGATATTGTTGACCGTCTGGTTGAGCTGACCGGTTGGGAAGCGGTGGACGGTTTCAAGGAAGGCGAACCGCCGGCGGAGGAAATCGGCGTCGCGATT
This sequence comes from Cardiobacterium sp. Marseille-Q4385, assembly GCF_916618745.1. GTDB lineage: Bacteria > Pseudomonadota > Gammaproteobacteria > Cardiobacteriales > Cardiobacteriaceae > Cardiobacterium. The sequence continues at coordinate 801,937 of NZ_OU745373.1, read as the reverse complement.
ATCGACTGTGGCGGCACGCTACGCTGCGGCCTTTATCCGAAGCGGCGCATCCCGACCATCAATATTCACGCTACCGGTAAATCCGGCCCGCTGGCGGAGTTCATCGTCGAAGATATTTATGTTTCCGCCGTGCGTCCGCATGACATCCATCTCGCCGATGGTGAAGCGCCTGCCGCGACGCCTGCGCCCGCTGCGCAAGCGGCCAACGCGCCGCGCGATTATGACGCCAGCAAGAAGATCACTGAGCAGTCGGACGGCCTTCTGGCGCGCATCGGTATCGGCATGGGTTCGGTCATCGCCGTTTTCTTCCAGGCGGGACGCGACACCATCGATACGGTGCTGAAAACCATCCTGCCCTTTATGGCCTTTGTTTCGGCGCTGATCGGTATCATCATCGCTTCCGGTCTCGGTGACTGGATTGCGCACGGTCTCGAACCGCTGGCGAAAAGCCCCATCGGCCTGATTGCGTTGTCGCTGATCTGTTCCTTCCCCTTCCTCTCGCCCTTCCTTGGCCCAGGCGCTGTTATCGCGCAAGTCATCGGCGTGCTGGTCGGCACCATGATTGGACAGGGCGTTGTCCCGCCGCATCTGGCGCTGCCTGCCCTTTTCGCCATCAACGCGCAAGCCGCCTGCGACTTCATCCCGGTCGGTCTCTCGCTCGCGGAAGCGAAGCAGGATACGGTGCGGGTCGGTGTGCCCTCGGTACTGCTTGGCCGCTTCCTCACCGGTGCGCCGACCGTGCTGCTCGCCTGGTTCGTCTCCGGCTTCATCTATCAGGGCTAAATCATGCGCGTCATCTATCAGGCTCAATTCACCCGCGCCGGCAGTGCCGCGCGGGAGGGTTTCCCGGACGGCATGTTTATCACCTTCGCGGAAACGGAAGCGACGGCGGACATGGCGGAATACTGCTTCCTGCACAGCCACGGCGAGCTGAAACAGGACTTCGCCCCCGGCGACCTCTTTATCCTCGGCGGCAAACGCTTCCCGCTGACCGCTGTCGGCGAGAACGCCCTCGACAACTTCCGCTCACTCGGCCATATCACCATCTACTTCGACGGCGCAGAAGAAGCCAAGTTGCCCGGCACCGTGCACCTGCTCGGCCACCTGCCCGCCGACACGCTGACAGAAGACAGCGACTTCATCATCGAAACCTGCTAAGAGGAGAACAACTATGAATAACAAACCCACAGCCATCGTCATCGGCGGCGGACAAACCCTCGGCGCCTTCCTGAGCAAAGGCCTGGCAGATGCCGGCTACCGCGTCGCCGTCGCCGACCTGAACGGCGATAACGCCGAACGCGTCGCCGCCGAAATCAACGCTGCCCACGGCGCAGGCACTGCCGCCGGATTTGCGGCGGATGCCACCAACGAAGCGGCAGTGGACGAACTGGCTGCTGCTGTGGACCGCACCTTTGGCCGTAGCGATCTTTTGCTGTACAGCGCCGGCGTCGCCAAAGCCTCGCCTATCTGGGACTTCCCGCTCAAAGACTTCCAGCGCTCGCTGGATGTCAACCTCACCGGCTATTTCCTCTGCGCCCGCGCTTTCGCCCGCCTGATGATCCGCGACGGCATCCATGGCCGCATCATCGAAATCAACTCCAAATCGGGCAAAGTCGGCAGCAAATACAACTCCGGCTACAGCGCCGCCAAATTCGGCGCGGTCGGCCTCACCCAGTCGCTCGCCCTTGACCTTGCCGATAAAGGCATCACCGTGAACGCGCTGATGCTGGGCAACCTGCTGAAATCGCCGATGTTCCAGTCGCTGATCCCTGAATACGCGAAAAAACTCGGCATTCCGGAAGATCAGGTCGAGCAGACCTACATCGACAAAGTCCCGCTGAAACGCGGCTGCGACTATCAGGACGTGCTGAACGTGCTGCTCTTCTACGCCAGCGACAAAGCCTCTTACTGCACGGGGCAGTCGATCAACATCACCGGCGGACAAGTGATGTTCTGAGCCAAAACCTACCGGGCGGGGCGATGTGTCCCGCCCGAAAACCATCAAGAGAACACAGGAGATACCCATGGCCGACCCCAAAACCGACAAACAGGCCGAAGCCGAAGCCCACGTTGACACACTGGTGCGTCGTGGCCTGAAAGCGCTGGATGAATTCCGGCAACTCAACCAGGAACAAGTCGATTACATCGTCGCCAAGGCGTCGGTGGCGGCGCTGGACCAGCACGGCGTGCTCGCCAAACACGCACTGGATGAAACGAAGCGCGGCGTCTTTGAAGACAAGGCGACGAAAAATCTCTTTGCCTGCGAACACGTCGTCAACAACATGCGCCACACCAAAACCGTTGGCGTCATCAGCGAAGACGAGGTAACCGGTTTGACCCTGATTGCCGAACCGGTTGGCGTCATCTGCGGTATCACCCCCACCACCAACCCGACCTCCACCGCCATCTTCAAATCGCTGATTGCCCTGAAAACGCGCAACCCTATCGTCTTCGCCTTCCACCCCTCCGCCCAGGAAAGCTCGGCGCACGCCGCGCAAGTCGTCTATGACGCCGCCGTCGCCGCCGGTGCGCCCGAACACTGCATCCAGTGGATTACCCTGCCTTCGATAGAAGCAACCAATGCCCTGATGAAGCACGACGGCATTGCCACCATCCTTGCCACCGGCGGTAACGCCATGGTGCGCGCCGCCTATTCCTGCGGCAAACCGGCGCTCGGCGTTGGCGCGGGCAACGTTCCCGCCTACGTCGAAAAAACGGCTGACCTGCGCCAGGCCGCACACGACATCGTGATGAGCAAATCCTTCGACAACGGCATGGTCTGCGCCTCCGAACAGGCGGTGATCATCGACAAGGAAATCTACGACGACTTCGTGAAAGAGCTGAAAAGCTACCACGTCCATTTCATCAACAAAAAAGAAAAAGCGCTCCTGGAAGAACACTGCTTCGGCGTGAAAGCGCACAGCAAAGACTGCGCGCAGGGCAAACTCAACGCCGATATCGTTGGCCGCCCGGCAGCGTGGATTGCCGAACAGGCCGGCTTCAGCGTGCCGCCCGGCACCAATATCCTTGCCGCCGAAGTCAGTGAAATCGGCGAAAAAGAACCGCTGACCCGCGAAAAGCTCTCGCCCATCATCGCCGTTGCCAAAGCCGACAGCACGCAGGACGGCATTGACAAGGCGCGGCAAATGGTCGAATTCCACGGCCTCGGCCACTCCGCCGCCATCCACACCAAAGACGCGGCGCTTGCCAAAGAATTCGGGCGGCAAATCCGCGCCATCCGCATCATCTGGAACTCACCCTCCACCTTCGGCGGCATCGGCGACATGTACAACGCCTTCCTGCCGTCGCTCACCCTCGGCTGCGGTTCCTACGGGCGCAACTCGGTCGGCGACAACGTCAGCGCCGTCAACCTGCTGAACATCAAAAAAGTCGGCCGCCGGAGAAACAATATGCAATGGTTCAAAGTCCCCCCCAAAATCTACTTCGAGCGCGATGCAGTGCAATACCTGCAAACGATGAAAGACGTGTCCAAAGCCATGATCGTCACCGACGAAACCATGGTCGAACACGGCTTCCTGCAACGCATCATCGAACAACTGCAACTGCGCAGTAACCACGTTACCTATACCGTCTTCTCCGACGTCGAGCCTGATCCGGACATCACCACCGTCACCCGTGGCGCGGAAATCATGAAAACCTTTGCGCCGGACACCATCATTGCCCTCGGCGGCGGCTCGGTCATGGACGCAGCGAAAGTCATGTGGCTCTTCTACGAACAGCCGCATATCGACTTCCGCGACCTCGTGCAAAAATTCATGGACATCCGCAAACGCGCCTTCAAATTCCCCGAACTTGGCGAAAAAGCCAAATACGTCGGTATCCCGACCACCTCCGGCACTGGCTCGGAAGTCACCCCGTTTGCCGTCATCTCCGATAAAAAGCACAACCGCAAATACCCGCTGGCCGACTACTCGCTCACCCCGAGCATTGCCATCATCGATCCGGCGTTGGTGATGACCGTACCGGCCTTCGTCGCCGCCGACACCGGCATGGACGTGCTGACCCACGCCATCGAAGCCTACGTCTCGACACTGGCGAACGACTACACCGACGGCCTTGCCCTGCAAGCCATCAGACTCGTCTTTGCCCACCTCGAAAGATCGGTGAAAAACGTTGATTTTGAGTCGCGCGAAAAAATGCACAACGCCTCCACCATGGCGGGCATGGCCTTCGCTAACGCCTTCCTCGGCATCTCGCACTCGTTGTCGCACAAACTGGGCGGCTTCTTCCATACCGTGCATGGCCGCACCAACGCCATCCTCCTGCCCTACGTCATCCGCTACAACGGCACCCGTCCGGCGAAAACTGCGACCTGGCCGAAATACAACTACTACCGCGCTGACGAAAAATACCAGGACATTGCCCGCCTGCTCGGCTTGCCCGCCGCCACCCCGGAAGAAGGCGTGCAGAGCCTAGCCCAGGCGGTGTACGACCTCGGCGAGCGCGTTGGCATCAAGATGAACTTCCGCGACCAGGGCATCAAAGAACAGGATTACATGCAGAAAACAGAAGAAATCGCCTACCTCGCCTACGAAGACCAATGCACCCCGGCGAACCCGCGACTGGCGGTGGTCAGCGATCTCAAAGAAATCCTTGAAGACGCCTACTATGGCTACAAAGAGCGGCCGGGACGGCTGAAATAAATCCGGCGACAGGCCCCGCCCCCAAAGCCCCTCTCTCACTGGGGAGGGATTTGGGGTGGGAGGTTTAGCAAAGCACGCGTCAGCGACTAATCCCGCAAACACGCCGCCTGACGCAACATCAGTACACACAACAGCCACCATCAACAGCCCCGCCCCGCCGGGGCTTCGCCACAAAAACCATTGCGCCCCGTGCAGAGAACGCGTACAACACGCCACCGCCCACACACAGGAATACCCATGACCCTCACCACTGCCCTGCTTACCGCCGCTGCCGTCGCCTGGACGGCGCAAATCATCCTCGGCTACTGGCAAATCAGCCGCTTCAACAACGCCTACGCCGAACTCGCCCGCCACAGCACCTACCTCGGCGTCGGCCGCTCCAATGGCCGTTTCACCCCCAAAATCCTCATCATCCTCGCCCTTGACGGCGACAAGCGCGTCAGCGACAGCATCCTCATGCAGGGGCTGACCATCTTTGCCGCGCCGCAAAAACTCACGCAGTTGCACGGCATGGACTACCGCGATATTGACCCCGCCGCCATCTTCCCCGACAAACCGCGCCACCAGCAGGCGCTCGCCAGTGCCTTGCAGCACAAGGACTGAACCATGGCCAAACCCGTTGACGGCGAACGCCGTGACAAAATCGTGCAATACGTCATACGCCACGGCAAAGCGCGGGTGGGCGAACTGGCGGAAATGTTCCAGGTATCGGGCGAAACCATCCGCAAAGACCTGAACGAACTGCACAACCGCAACATCCTGCACAAAGGGCACGGCATCGTCCTGCCCGCCAGCGCCTACCTGGAAAACGTCTATGCACGCAAAGCCGAGCGGCACCAGGAAGCCAAACACCGCATCGCCGCCTTCGCCGTCAGCCTCATTCCCAGTGAGGCGGTGGTCTATCTTGACGCCAGCAGCACCGTCGCCTGTCTCGCCGGCCTGCTGGCGGGGCAACACGACCTCACCATCATCACCAACTCGATGAGCAGTGCGCAGGCACTCGCCGGCAGCGACAACCAGGTGATGGTGACCGGCGGCGAACTGCGCCACAAAAGCTACGGCTACATCGGCCAGTGGGCGGAACGTGCGGTGCGTCAGGTGCGCTTCGACATCGCCTTTTTCGGCTGTGACGGTTTTCATACCCAGGGCCCGGCCATTCGTGCCTACCCCGAACTCGCCGTGAAAGAATGCGCGCTGGCACAGGCGGACAAACGCATCCTCCTCGCCGACAGTAGCAAATTCGGCGCTGAAGGCCTGTACTGCTTTGCTACCTTCCGCGACATCGACCTGCTCATCAGCGAACGCCTGCCCGATGCTGCCGAACAATCCCGCTTCCCGCCCGGCTTCACCATCCTGACCCCGCCGGATGCCTGACCTGTTCGACAAAGATTCAGGATTCCTCCCGCTTGACGGACTGTTTTTGTTAAAAGCGCCAAAAGCGGGATGGCAAGCGGTATAAGAACGTGTTCATAACCTCTGCAGTAACCTATCGGCATGAACAGAAAAGCCTACCCAAGCGATATAAGTCGCACATAATTTGCCCCCCCCTTATTCCTCTCTTGGAAAGTGCCCGTAAACGTACAGCACCGCACAAAGTCGGCTTGTACGATGTTTCGTGCCATTCTCTTCCCTCTGCAACGGCTGTGCCTGGCATGCCTTAGAACGTGTTCATTGTCTCAGCCTCTGCTGTAAACTATTAGCATGAACAGAAAAACCTACCCAAGCGATATCAGTCGCGAGCAATTTGCTCCTCTCCTTCCCCTGCTGGAAAGTGCCCGTAAACGCACAGCGCCACGCCAGGTGGACTTGTACGATGTCTTTTGTGCCATTCTCTATCTGCAACGCACCGGCTGCTCCTGGTGCGCTTTGCCGGGCGATTTCCCCAAATGGCGCACCGTGCATTCCTACTTCCAGAGATGGACTGAGCCACGCGAGAGAGGCATCAGCATCCTTGAGGAAGCATTAAAAAAATCAGGTAGTTGCGGAGCGCCGCAAGCAGGGGCATCATGAAGCAACCACTTTCCTGATTATTGATGCGCAGAGTGTGAAGAACACGGATACGGCCATGGAAAAAGGCTACGATGCGGGCAAGAAGGTTAGCGGTATCAAGCGGCATATAGCGGTTGACACGCAGGGTTTGGTTTGCCGCATGCGCTTGCGGTAACGACAGCGGATGTTACGGATAGAAAAGGCTGCCTGCTAGCCTTGGAACGTGGGCGGGATAGCCTTGGTGCGGTACAAAAAGTCCTTGCTGACGGTGGTTACACGGGTCAGGCATTTGCTTCGTCGGTACAAGCGTTGATTGGTGCGGAGGTAGAGGTTGCCAAGCGAAACGAATTGCATCGTTTTGCAGTATTGCCGAAGCGATGGGTAGTAGAGCGCAGTTTTTCCTGGTTGGAAAAGAATAGGCGGCTTTGGAAAAACTGTGAGTGTAAGTTGAGTACCAGTCTGCAAATGGTAGCTTTGGCTTTCTTGGGAGTCCTGCTACGAAGACTATGAACACGTTCTTACCAGGCGATATCCCCAAATGGCGCACTGTTCATTCCTACTCCTAGAGATAGAGCGAGCCCCGCGAAAATGGCATCAGCCTCCTTGAGGAAGCGTTAAAAAATCAGGTGGCAACAGCACGTCGCCAGCAGGGATGCCATGAAAAAACCATCTTTCTGGCAGAGTGTGAAGAACGCGGATACGGCATGGAAAAGGTTACAATGCTGGCAAGAAAGTTAGCGGTATCAAGCGGCATATAATTGATGGGAGCGGAGGTAAAAATTGCGAATCGAGTTGTACCGTTTTACGGTATTGTCGAAGCGATGGGTAGTCGAGCGCAGTTTTTCCTGGTTGGAAAAGAACAGACGACTTTGGAAAAACTGCGAGCGTAAGTTGAGTACCAGCCTGCAAATGGTAGTTTTGACTTTCTTGGGAAGTCCTGCCATGTAAGACTATAAACATGTTCTAAGATGTCGGAAAAGTTGTCGCGTATAAAAATGTGATCGGCCCATCTTTGAAAGGCTATCAAGTTTTTATGTACGATCGGTGCAGGAAAAAAACTTGATTCATGGTCAAAGAATATTATAAAATTCACATCTGCACTGCTACACAAGTGTAGTAGCCGGAGTAGCTCAGCTGGTAGAGCGCCTCACTTGTAATGAGGATGTCGCGGGTTCAATTCCTGTCTCCGGCTCCATTACAAGAAACTTTAATAGCCCAGATGGCGGAATTGGTAGACGCGCTAGGTTCAGGTCCTAGTGGGAGCAATCCTTTGGAGGTTCGAGTCCTCTTCTGGGCACCAAAATTTATTAGACCTACAGCATTTATTGTAAGACTATGCTAATGGTTAACGGCTAGATTGTATTTGAAAAGGTATAGGTATACACCTATATTCTTCCTAACATCCGCTGTGCTGCTTCCTTTATCTTTTTCAGTGTTATGAACCTCTAGCGATTCCTCTGTGTACTCAATAATCTAATAACGTGTTTATAGTCTTCGTAGCATGACCCCCAAGAAAGCCAAAACTACCATTTGTAGGCTGGTACTCAACTTACGCTCGTAGTTTATCCAAAACTGTCTATTCTTTTCCAACCAGGAAAAACTGTACTCTATTACCCACCGCTTCGGCAATACCGCAAAACGATGCAATTCGTTTCTTTTGGTAATCTCTACCTTTGCGTCAATCCATTCCAGGACCGACGAAGCAAAAGCCTTACCCGTGTAACCACCGTCAGCGCAAGGAATTTTTGTACCGTACCAAGATAATTATTCCTGCCATGCGCCAATGCTAGCGGGCAGCTTTTTTATCCATGATATCCGCTGTCGTTACCGCAAAGGATGCGGTAAACCCTGCGTGTCAACCGCTATATGCCGCTTGATACCGCTAACTTTCTTGCCGGCATCGTAGCCTTTTTCCATGGCCGTATCCGCGTTCTTCACGGTCTGCGCATCAATAATCAGGAAAGTGGTTTCTTCATAGCCCCCTGCTGGTGACGTGCTGCTGCCACCTGATTTTTTAACGCTTCCGTAAGGAGGCTGATGCACTTTCGCGGAGCTCGCTTCATCTCTGGAAGTAGGAATGAACGGTGCGCTATTTGGGAAAATTGCCCGGTAAGGCACGCCAGACACAGCTGTTGCGCAGAAAATAGAGAATGGTACGAGACATCGTACAAGTCCACTTTGCGTGATGTGGTGCGCTTACAGCGCACTTCCCAAAAGAGGGGAGGGGGGAGATTCATATTGCTTGGGTAGGCTTTTCTGTTCATACCAATGGGTTACAGCGAGACTATGAACACGTTCTAAGACCTGACTTCCCACCAAGCGGCATCAATACTGGGCTCACCAAGATATCCTCCTCCCGCTTGCGGGAGATGTCGCGAAGCGACGGAGGAGGGCAAAAATACCTATTCGTCTCGTACCTATTCGTCTCGCTTGCAAGATTCGTCCGCAGGATGAGAAACCACTATGCGAGATAGGCGTTGATTTGGGGGGACGTTATCGACAAATTCGCTATCTCTTCCATCCTGCCGTCGCAGCGTCGTGCTATCCGATCAGGCCGGCAAGCGGGTTCAGCTTTTAACGTGAGGGCGGCGGTGCGTAGCGGCCATCGGCGGGGAAGGCATTGGGCGTGCGCGGGGTGTCGCCTTGCAGTTCGTACACCACGGTGCCGATGATGCCGGTGTTCTGCACGCTGCCGTGAGTGCTGTGCGCGGCGTAGGCGTCTTGCGGGGCGCCGAAGGTGAAGGCAGCGACGGTGTTGTCGTCTTTGCGGAAGCCTTCGATGGTGAGTTCGCCGCGCGGACGCAGGACATAGCCCGCATCCTGACGGCTGGCAGCGCGGCCATTCAGCACGTTCAGGCCGTCCACGCTGGCGACGATTTCATAAGTGGTGTTGCTGTTGTTCTTGTAGTGCAGGCGGTAGGTCTGCCCGTTTTTGCCTTGCAGGTAGTGGTTGTCGCGTTCACGGTAGAGCGGCAGTTTGGCACCGCGTTCGTCTTCGATGCTGAGGGCGATTTTGCCGGCGGCGAGCGCGATGCTGAGGATGCTGCGTCCCCGGTAGTTTTTGGCGGCGTAGTGAATCTGTTTTTCGGCGACGGGCGTCGTGGTGGTGCGGTGCAGGCCGTAGGCTTCTTGTACGCGCGAGTCGATTTCGTTGCCCCATTCGGTGCCGAGGCGCTCGCCGGCTTTGGCGGTTTGCACGGCGTTGTGGGCGGCGGTCGTTTCGGGACGGGCAACCTCAAGTGGTGCGCTGCCGCAGGCGGCAAGCAGGCCGGCGAGCAGGGTGGCAAGGAGGGCGGTGCGGCGGGGTGTGGACATGGGATGTTCCTCGTTGTGGATGTTGCAGGTGCTGCGCCGTCAGGCGACGCGGCTTAGTGTACTGAAACAGCCCCTGCCCGCAATAGTTCGGCGGTATGGCACCACTGGCGACCCTGCCTGGCGGTCATGCGTTTTTATTTCTGAATGCCAGCCCTTGAATTTTTTACCCCCTGCTCCCAGTTAGGAGGGACTGCTTTTTTTGTTTTTTTGAGAGGTGCTTTATGCAGGATGAAGAGATGACCACGAATATGCCGCCGCAGGAAGAGGGCGCCGAGTCGTCCCCCGAGTTTGTCGCCGAGGAGGCGTTTCTTGATGCGCGCGGCGCGGAGATTGAAGCCTTGCAGGCGCAGATCGCGGAATTGAAGAACGCGGTGCTGCGCGAGCGCGCCGACAGCGACAATCTGCGCAAGCGTTTCGAGCGCGAGAAGGAATCCGCCTTGAAGTTCGGCAGCGAGAAGCTGATTAAGGAACTTTTGCCGGTCATCGATTCGCTCACTCTGGGGCTCGAAGCGGCGAAGGCGCATGAGGCGGAAGGCCGGCAGGCGCTGGATCATTTTATTGAGGGCTCGTCAATGACGCTGAAGCTGCTGCTGGATGTGTTGCAGAAGAACGGCGTGAGCGAGCTGGATCCGGTCGGCGAAAAGCTTGACCCCGAATTGCATCAGGCGCTGTCGGTCATTCCCAGCCCCGATGCGGAACCAAACACCATCCTGCACGTCGCGCAGAAGGGTTATCTGCTCAACGGTCGCGTTATCCGCGCCGCGCAGGTCATCGTCGCCGACGCTGCGCAGAAAAATCCGCCGCAGGCTTGATTTTGCGGCAGCCCGCCCCACTTAGGCGGTTAACCTGTTTTTGTTTTATTTTTTGATAGAGAGAATCTTATGAGCAAAATTATCGGTATTGACCTTGGCACCACCAACTCCTGTGTCTCCATCATGGACGGCGACAAGCCGCGTGTGATTGAAAATGCTGAAGGCGCGCGCACCACGCCGTCTATCGTTGCCTTCACCGACGATGGCGAAGTGCTGGTCGGCCAGCCGGCGAAACGTCAGGCGGTGACCAACCCGAAAAACACCCTGTACGCCATCAAGCGTCTCATTGGCCGCCGTTTCGACGAAAAAGAGGTGCAGAAAGACATCAACCTCGTCCCCTATAAAATCGTCAAGGCCGACAACGGCGACGCCTGGGTGGAAGCGGTGAACAAGAAAATGGCGCCGCCAGAAGTCTCCGCGCGCGTGCTGATGAAGATGAAGAAAACGGTGGAAGATTTCCTCGGCGAGAAAATCACCGACGCCGTCATCACCGTGCCCGCTTATTTCAACGACGACCAGCGCAAGGCGACCAAAGACGCCGGCCGTATCGCGGGCTTGAATGTGCAGCGCATCATCAACGAACCGACCGCCGCAGCGCTCGCTTACGGCATGGACCGTGGTGCGCGCGACGCGAAAATCGCGGTTTATGACCTGGGTGGCGGTACTTTCGATATTTCCATCATCGAAACGGTGGATCTTGACGGCGAGCAGCAGTTTGAAGTGCTGTCCACCAACGGGGACACCTTCCTCGGCGGTGAAGACTTCGACGCCCGCATCATCGACTACCTCGTCGCCGAATTCAAAAAAGACAGCGGCATCGACCTCTCGAAAGACTCGCTTGCCCTGCAACGTCTGAAAGAAGCAGCGGAAAAAGCGAAAATCGAGCTGTCATCCAGCGAGCAGACCGAAATCAACCTGCCCTACATCACCGCTGACGCCTCCGGCCCGAAACACCTCAACATCAAGATGACCCGCGCCAAACTGGAATCGCTGGTCGGCGAGTTGATTGAGAAAACGCTGGAACCCTGCCGTCAGGCGCTGAAAGATGCCGGACTTTCTGCCAAAGACATTCACGACGTTATCCTCGTCGGCGGCCAGACCCGGATGCCGAAAGTGCAGGAAACCGTGAAGAACTTCTTCGGCAAAGAACCGCGCAAAGACGTGAACCCGGATGAAGCGGTCGCCCTCGGTGCCGCCATCCAGGGTGGGGTTATCGGCGGCGACGTCAAAGATGTACTGCTGCTTGATGTTACCCCGCTGTCGCTCGGTATCGAAACGATGGGCGGCGTGATGACCAAGCTGATCGAGAAAAACACCACCATCCCGACCAAAGAATCGCAAGTGTTCTCGACCGCCGAAGACAACCAGTCCGCCGTGACCATCCACGTCCTGCAAGGCGAACGTCAGCAGGCCAGCGGCAACAAATCGCTGGGTCGCTTCGACCTCTCCGGTATCGAACCCGCACCGCGCGGTATGCCGCAAATCGAAGTCAGCTTCGACATCGACGCCAACGGCATCCTCAACGTGACCGCCAAAGACAAGAAGACCGGCAAAGAACAGTCCATCATCATCAAGGGCAACTCCGGCCTTTCCGATGACGAAGTCGAGCGGATGATCAAAGATGCCGAAGCGCACGCCGAAGAAGACAAAGCCTTCCAGGAAAAAGTGAGCGCGAAGAACAACGCCGAATCGATGATCCACACCATCGAAAAGAGCATGAGCGATCTTGGCGACGAAGTCTCCGCATCCGAAAAGAGCGCGGTGGAAGATGCCATCAAGGCGCTGAAAGAAGTGATGGACAAAGGCAGCGTCGATGACATCAACAGCAAGACCGAAGCGCTGACCAAAGCGGCCGAACCCGTCCTGCAAAAAGCCTACAACAAAATGAGCGGCGACCAGGCCGCAGGCAGCAGCAGCGCGGGCAGCAGCAACAGCGCACCGAAAGACGACAACGTCGTTGACGCCGACTTCCAGGAAGTCAAAGACGACGACAAATAAGCCCCAACCTAACCCGTCCACCAGGACGGGTTCCTGATACCACCGCGCAGGCGGCATCAGGAACCCGCCCTATCCACATCACAAAGCAACCTTCATGGCAGACAAAGACCTCTACAAAATCCTCGGCGTCAATAAAAACGCAACCCAAGAAGAACTCAAACGCGCCTACCGCAAGCTCACCATGGAGTTGCACCCTGACCGCAACCCCGACAACCGCGAAGAAGCCGAGCGCAAATTCAAAGAAATGAAAGCAGCCTACGGCATCCTCTCGGACGAACAAAAACGCGCCACCTACGACCGCTACGGTTTTGAAGCCGCAAGCGGCAATGGCGCAGGCGGTGGTTTCGGCGGGGGCGGCTTCGGCGGCTTTAATGCCGATGTCTTCGGCGACATCTTTGGCGACATCTTCGGCGGTGGCCGCCAGCGACAGGCACGTCCCGAAACACGCGGCCACGATCTGGCCTACGAACTCGACCTCTCCCTCGAAGAAGCCGTCAACGGCATCGAAAAACGCATCCGCATCCCCACCTACATCCGCTGCAAAAGCTGCGACGGCAGTGGTGCTACTGCCAAATCCGTCAAACGTACCTGCCCCAGCTGCAACGGATCCGGCCAAATCCGCATCCAGCAAGGCTTCTTCTCCATCGCCCAGCCCTGCCCGCAATGCGGCGGCAAAGGGCAGATCATCGAAAACCCCTGCACGGACTGCCACGGCGACGGTCGCGTCAAGCAACAAAAAACCCTCAACGTCAACATCCCGGCCGGCGTTGATACTGGCGACCGCATCCGCCTCGCCGGCGAAGGCGAAGCGGGCGAACGCGGCGCGGCGGCGGGCGACCTCTACGTTGACATCCGCGTGCGCAAACACCCCATCTTCACCCGCACCGGCGACGACCTGCACTGCGAAATGCCGATCAGCTTCGTCACCGCCGCCCTTGGTGGCGACCTTGAAGTGCCGACCCTCGGCGGCCGGGTCGTCCTCAACGTGCCGCCTGAAACTCAGACCGGCAAACGCTTCCGCCTGAAAGGCAAAGGCGTCAAATCCGTGCGCAGCCGCGCGGCGGGCGACCTCTACTGCACCGTCAACCTCGAAACCCCGGTCAACCTCTCCAAAAAACAGAAAGACCTGCTCGCCGAATTCGGCAGCACCCTGAACGAGGGCGGCAACACGCACGCGCCGCAGGAAAAATCCTTCCTCGACAAAGTCAAAAAATTCTTCGATAACCTCTAACCCAAGGAACACACTATGGGCTTCATGAATGGCAAAAAAATCCTGATCACGGGACTCGCCAGCAACCTCTCCATCGCCTACGGCATCGCCCAGGCCATGCACCGCGAAGGCGCCGAACTCGCCTTCACCTACCAGAACGACAAATTAAAACCGCGCGTCGAAAAAATGGGCGCCGAATTTGGCAGCAGCATCTTTCTGCCCTGCGACGTGGCGAGCGATGCGGAAATCGACGCCGTTTTCACCACCCTCGCTGAAACCTGGGGCGGACTGGACGGCCTTATCCATGCCATCGCCTTCGCGCCCAGAGACGCCATCGAAGGCCGCTTCCTGGACGGCTGCACCCGCGAAAACTTCGCTCTCGCGCATGACATCAGCGCCTACAGCTTCGCTGCCCTGATGCGCGGTGCCGCCCCGCTGATGAAAGGACGCAACGCCGCCGCCCTCGCGCTCACCTACCTCGGCGCCGTCAAAGCCATCCCCAACTACAACACCATGGGACTTGCCAAAGCCTCGCTGGAAGCGGCCATCCGCTACCTCGCCGCCGATTTGGGACAAGACGGCATCCGCGTCAACGGCATCAGCGCCGGCCCCGTCCGCACGCTTGCCGCTTCCGGTATCAAAGATTTCCGCAAGATGCTGAAAGGCTTTGAAAAAACCGCACCGCTGAAACGCTGCGTCACCATCGAAGAAGTCGGCAACACCGCCGCCTTCCTCTGCTCCGACCTCGCCTCCGGCATCACCGGCGAAATCACCTATGTGGACGGCGGTTACAACATCTTCTCCTCCGTGCAAATGAGCGACGATGACTGAGTCGCACACGCGCACAAAAAAACCACCGCTTGCGGTGGTTTTTTTGTAGGTAGCCGTCGGCCCAGTAATTACGCCGCTTGGCGAGGCCAGTGTTTATCCCGCTTGGCGGGACGAGCGGTTCACGGCTGTTGCAGATAGGCAGCAGGCACATGCTCGGTAAGCCAGACGCCGTTGTCCGAGCGGTAGAAGATAAAGCCGTCGCGCTGCATCTGTCCGGCAAGGACGCGCAGCACGACGGGCTTGCCGTGTCGCTGTCCAACCTTGACAGCGGTGTCGGGGTCGGCGCTGAGGTGCACGTGCTGCCGTGCGCGCTTTTCCAGTCCGCCGCTGGCAAAAATGGCGGCAACCGTGGCGGCGGCGGTGCCGTGATACAGCATTTCCGGCGGTTCCTGCGGTGTGTAGGCGAGATCAATGGCGATGGAATGCCCCTGACTGGCGCGGATCTTCGTGCCGTCGGCATTGAAAGCAAAGCGTTTTTTGTTGTTGGTGGCGACGATATGTTCCAGCAGGGCGCGGTCAATCGTTCTGTCGTGTGCGTTCATGAGGCGCAGGAGGGTTTCGACGTCCGCCCAGCCTTGCGCATCCAGGTGGAGGCCGATGGTTTCGGGGTGATGGCGCAGGATGAAGCTGAGGAATTTGCTGAGGGCGGCGTCGCGTGGGCTAGGAGTCATCTGAAAATCCGGTGGAAAAATGGCAGGTTAAACGGGCCATCCCGCCTGCTACCAGGCGGGATGGGCGGCCTATCATCAGGTGTCTTTTTCTGCATCTTTGCCGGGTGCTGGGGCGATGTAGCTGACGATGAGCAGCAGGATGCCGACGCCGATGAAGCTGACGATGCGGGCGATGCCGCCGGTGTCCGCCAGCTCGACGAGGAAGAGTTTGACGACGACGATGCCGATGAGGGTCGCGCCCGCGAGCCACAGGCTGCGGCGGCGCTGATTGTGGCCGCGCAGCATCAGGGCGATGGCGCATATGCTCCATACCAGCGACAGGGTCGCCTGCACGCCGAAGGAGGCGAGCAGGGCACGCGCTTCCCACGGCACGCCGAGGTAGTGGTGCCAAATGCGCAGGATGTCGAGGCTGATGATGAGCCACAGGGTAAAGCCGAGGAGCAGGTTTTTTTGTTTTTCCCAGCCTGACGCCACGGCGGCGCTCTGCGCGGTTTCTCCCAGCGGTATGCAGGTCTGCCACCAGCGCCAGAGGATGTAGAGCGCGACGAGGCTCGCGAGTTCGAGCGGGTTGAGCACGGGCAGGTAGGGGAAGGGCGCGGCGTTACCGTCGTGGCTGAGGTTGTACCAGGCGAGGATGAGCAGGGTGAGGCCGCAGGCGAGGTTCGCCGGATGGTGGTAGGCGGCAGGATAGCGGCGCGTTTTTTCTTGCACGGCGGGCAGGGTGGTGAGCCAGAGGATGGCAAGCGGCGTGGCGAGCAGCAGCGGCAGTTGCCAGATGCTGTCCGGCGCGAGGTTGGTAACGCCGAAAAGGTGGCCGAGGCGGAGACCGGCCAGGGTGAAGAGGTTGACGCCGCCGAAGTGGGCCGCAGCGCGGTGGCGCTGGATGACAGGATCGCTGCTCGCTTCGTAGCGCGCGAGCAGGATGAGGTGCAGCACGGCTGCGGCGGCGATAGCGATAAACCAGCTGCCGGGGTCTGTCAGTGTCATCGGATATTGGTCGAGCAGCAGGGCGAGGAAGAGCAGCAGCAGGTAAGCCAGTGTGCTTTGTGCCGCCTGGCGCCAGCGCAGGTATCCGGCGATGGTGAGGATGGCAATGGTGAGATTGACTGCCCAGGTAGCACGGGCAGGCGCAAGGGCAGCAAACCATGGTGCGGTGTAGGCTACCCAGATGAGGGCACCGCTGCTGGCGATGAGCAGCAGCCAGCCGCTTTGGTCGCGCAGGGTGTCGGCGGTGTCGCGGCGTTGTTGCAGCCAGGCGGTGGCGAGGGTGATGAGCGCAGTGACGGTGAGCGGCACGTTTTCTCCGGCAGCAAGTGTCAGGGCGAGAAGGGCGCTGCACGTCACCATGAGCGTAACGAGTCTGCCATAGACGCGTCCCGCCGGGTGGCTGTCGCCGCGTTCTTCTTCGCAGTAGAGCTGCTGGATGAGGGCGAGCAGGGCGGCAGTCGTGGCAATGAGGGTAGCGGCCCAGGCTGGCGGCAGGATGCTGAGTGGCAGGACGAGGGCGGCGGCGTAGGTGAGAATGGCGAAGAGGCGCTGGGCGGCAGTGTCAGCCGGGTTGTTGGCATCACCGGGATAGTTCCACCAGCTGAGGATGTTGGCGGCACCGCTCGCGATGATGATTAGGGTGGTGTGGATGGGGCCGCTGATGAGGGTTTCGGCGTAAGGGGTGATGCGGTATTCGCCCAGCAGCAGGATGAGGGCGATGGCACCGATGTGGATGGTGAATGCGGTGTGGCTGAGAGCGCGGATGCCGCTGCGCATGCCGATGTGGTAGGCAATGGCGGCTTTGATGAGCCACACGGCCAGCGCCCAGCTTGTCGGCAGGAGGAGGAGCGGCAGGGCAAGGATGGCGACGGCAACGGTGATAATGTGGATGAGGAGTTCGGGCGGTTCACCCCCGTCGCGGCTGCGGGCGTGGTGCCACCAACCGAGGATGTTCAGGCTGCCGCAGAGGGCAATAGTCAGGGTGATGGGGATGGAGCCGGTGAGCAGGGTCGCGCCGCTTGGCGTGAAGTGGTAGGCACCGCCAAAGAGCAGGCCGATGACGCCGCCAAGGTAGGGGATGCTGGCGCTGTGGCGGAGGGTATTGTGCCCGCAGTAGAGGGCGAGGTTGTAGAGGAGGGTTCCTTCGATGAGCCACACGGTATTGGCCCAGGCGGCAGGCAACAGCAGGTGCGGCAAGGCCATCGCGGTACCGAGGGTGAGGATGGCACAAGTGGCGGTGAGGCTTTTTTCCCAGTAGGCGCTGTCTTCGCTGCGGTTGCGCCACCAGGCGAGCTGGATGGTGATGCCGCCGAGCAGGGCGAGGATGGTTGGGTGTAGCGGGCCGGTAAGTTCCGGGTCGCCACCGCTCAGGCGGTACTGGCCGCAAAGGGTGATGACGGCGAGGAGGTAGAGGAGGAGCGCGCCCAAACGGGTGATGGGGCTGCGGGTGCCGTGTGCGAGGGTGTACACCAGCGCGGCCTGGATGGCCCAGCTGCTGACGGTCCAGCGCGGATCGAGCGCGAGCGGGATAGCCGTGGTTGCGAAGAGGGCGGCGAGGATGGCGAGGGCGCTGGCGAGGGTGTGCAGGCGGGCGTCGCTGCCGCGCACGTAGAGGGCGCAGACGGTGTACCACGCGGCGAAGGCCAGCGCCGAGATGGCGGCGCCGTATTGTGCCCAGGTCACGAGGTGGTATTGCAGGGTGTAGAAGCCGAGCGCCGAGGCGATGAGCAGGGCGCTGTCAAGGACGCCGATGCGCTGCATGCCGCTCAGGTAGTAGCTGAACATGGTGTGCAGGCTGGCGTTGTTGTCGAGGGTCGGCGGGTCGGCATCGTCGATGCGGTGGCGGGCGTAGAGCCAGACGATGAGGGTGTAGAGGACGAGGTGGTAGATGAGGAAGGGTTGCACCGCGAGGTAGTCGCTGTGTTGGTAGTAACGGCTGCCCCAGGCACCGGCGATGAAGGTGGTGCCGATGAAGCCGATGAGGTTGAGCGAGCGCCAGGCTTTGTAGCGGGCGATGAGGGCGACGCCGCTGTTGAGCAGGGCAAGGTAGCTGAAAAGGCCGATGTAGTTGTTGCTGCCGCTGGAGGTGAGGATGGGCGCGGCGAGGCCGCCGATCAGGGCGATTTGCGCGAGGATGAGGGCGTCTTGCACCACGGCGAGGGCGACGAGCAGGCCGGTGATCGCCACCATGAGGATGAAGGCGAAGGTCGGCGGGATGAGGCCGTGCAGTTTGAGGGCGGCGAGGGTGGTGAGGTAGAGGATGGCGAGCGATGCGCCTTGTACGGCGAGGGCGTAGTAGCGGCGTTTGTTGCGCAGGCGCCAGCCGACAAAGCCGAGGACGATGGCGGTCGCGGCGACGGCGCAGTAGCGCAGCGGGATGGAGATGTGGATGCGCGCCGAGGCGTAGCGCAGGAGGAAGGCGAGGCCGAGGAAGAGGATGGCGATGCCGGTTTTCAGCAGCAGGTTTTCACTGAGCCAGGCGGTGAGGGGGTTGGGTTCGTTGGCGATGTCGTTGTTGTCAGCAGGGGCAGCAGGACGGGGAGCCGGTTCGCTGTAGTTGATGGCGGGTTGTGCGGGGCGGTAGTGAGCGGCAGTTTCTGGGGTCGCATTGTGTGCGGCAGCGGGTTTGTCCGCTTCGGCAGGCTGCGCTTTGGGTGGCGTCGTGGCCGGAGTGGTGGCCACGTCAGGCAGGTCGTATGCCCAGACGCGGTCTGTTTCTTTGTCGGGCGTGGGCGGTGGTGGGGCGGGTTCCGCCGTAGGCAGTGGTGTGTGGATGTAGCGGCGGATGTCGTCCAGCGGCATGGCGCGTGCTGTGCCCGGTTGCGCGGCGAGACGGGCGAGGCGCATTTCTATCGCGCGCACGTCGCTTTGCAGGGTGGCGATTTGCTGTTGCAGCACGGTGAGTTCGCTACGCAGGGCGGTTTCGTCAGCGTTGTGCCGGGTGTCATGGTTGTCGCTATAACCGTAATACGAACGGGTCTGGTCGGGTTTACGGGCACGGTGTTGGGCATCATCGTTGTCGCCATAGCCGTAGTACGAGCGGGGCTGGTCGGGTGCGCCGGCACTGTCGTCCTGCTGCGCCTTATTGCCGCGCGCGACAAGCCAGCAGAAGCCGAAAATCAGGCCGATAACGGTCAGCATCCCTTCAGTACCGAAGGCGAAATCCAGGGCAATGCTCGCCGGCAGGATGAAGGTGAAATAGACAAAGGCAGCGGCACAACCGTTCATATCAGTGGCTCCGGGCAGGGGTGAGTTTGCCGCCGAGGGCGATGGCGGCCAGGACGAGGGCGATATTGAGGACGATGACGGCAATCTCGCGTGCATCGAGATTATCGCGCAGCTGGGCGAGCATCATCGGCAGCATGACGTCATGCATTTGGCGGAGGGTATCCAGGCCGATATACCACACGGTCTCGCCGATGAAGCGGGCAAAATTGAGCAGGTAAACCAGCGGCAGGGCGATGAGGGTAAACGGTAACAGGCGCTGCGGTGCGGCAAGCATGGCAGCGGCAAAGGCAAACGGCGGATAGCACCACGGGGCATGGAGGGCCAGCGGGGTAGGCAGCAGCAAGAGGCCGCTGAGGAGGGCGTAGGTAAGGGCGAAGAGGGCGAGGGCTTTCAGCATGAGGGGGTAGGGGGTGGTTGGGAAATCCGCGTGCTTATCTCGCTTGGCGGTTATTCACACTGTGCCGTTGCGGCTATCAGAGGTCGAGTTCGGCGCCGATGCTGATGTGCAGGCGGATGTTGTCGCCGTATTGTTTGTCGAAGCCGTGGCCGACGTCGACTTTGATGGGGCCAACGGGGGATTGCCAGTGCACGCCCGCGCCCGCGCCAACACGCAGTTTGAAGTCGTCTATGAAGGCGTCACCGCCGTCCACGAAGGCCGCCACTGCCCAGTCGGGCTTGAAGTAGTATTCGTATTCAAGGCTGCCCACGCCGAGGTAGCGTCCGCCGATGTTGTTGCCTTCGCTGTCGCGGGCGCCGATGTTTTCGAAGGCGTAGCCACGGATGCTGCGGTCGCCGCCTGCGAAGTAGCGCAGGCTGGGCGGGATGCGGTCAAAGTTGTCTGTCCAGCTGGCGCCAAGGCTGGCGCGGGCGATGAGACGCTGTTTTTCGCCGATGCTTTGCAGGTAGCGCGCGTCGATGTTGCCTTGCACGAGGTTGGCGTCCGAGAGCAGGGCTTTGCCGGCGGCCAGGAGACCGAAGCGGAATTGGTAGCCGTCTTTGGGGTTCAGGCGGTTTTTGGTCGAGGTGTAGGTCCACTGTCCCTGGGGATAGACGAGCAGGGTTTTGTCGTCTATCAGGCCGATTTCGTATTTTTCCCAGGCGGCGACGAGGCCGTAGCGGTGTTCCCAGTTGCCGAGGCGGAAGTTGTAGCCGCCTTCGCCGAAGAGTTTGCGGCTGTCGTAGTTGTCGGTTTTGATGTGGCCACCGAGGCGGAAGTAGTAGTAGTCGCTGGTGGGGTTTTGCGCCGGGATGCGGTAGAGGGTGTCGAGGCTACTGTTTTTCTTCGAGGCGTAGAGTTTGCTGCTGAATTGGTGACCCCGGCTGTTGATCCAGCGGCGGTCGAATTCGACTTTGCCGCGTACGCCGCCGTCGGTGGAGTAGCCGACGCCGAGGACGTAGTGTTTGTTTTCGTCCATGGTGAGTTGGGCGTTGACGGGCACGGTTTTGGTGGTGCGGTTGGGTTCGTCGCCCACGAGCGCTTCGGCGAAGTAGCCGCTGCCTTGCAGGTCTTGTTGCAGGGTGGCGACGTCGGAAGACAGGTAGGGCTGGCCGGGTTTGAACTGGACGAAGCGTTGCAGCAGGTCGGGGTCGAGCGGGGTTTCGTTGAAGTCAACCGCTTCGAAGGTGTAGCGCATACCGCTGTCCAGCACGAGGTTGACTTCGGCGGTGTTGTCCGCCGGGTTGACCTGGACGTTGTGTTCACGGAATTCGGCGTCGAAGTAGCCGCGCGCGCTGGCAAGCGCAGCGAGGCGCGCTTTGTAGGTTTCGTAGGTTTCGTGGTTGAGGACGCCGCCCTGTTTCAAGGGGTTGTCGGCGAGTACTTCCTGGAAGGCCTCGTCCTGCGCCGCTTCGCCGGTGATTTGTACGTTGACTTTGTTCAGTTGGGTGACCTGGTTCTGGTGCACGGTGTAGGTGATGCGCAGGCCGTCGCCTTCGTCCTGAACGTGCGCATCCACTTCGCTGTTGTAGTAGCCGAAGGGTTGTTGGGAGCGGCGAATTTCTTCGCGGCCATTTTCGATGAGGTACTGGATGTAGTCGGGTTGTTCGATTTTTTCGCCGACGGATTTTTCCAGGGTCAGATAGGTTTTGGCGTTGTCGTGTTGCTGGATGTTGTCGATGCCGCGTATGTCGATATCGAGGATGGTTTTGCCCATGAGGTTGGCAGCATTGAGTTGCGCAGGTGCGGCAGCGTTTGCCGTTTTCGGTTTGACGGCGGGTGTGGCCGGTTTGGCGTGCAGGGGCAGGGCGAGCAGGGCAGTGAGGAAGGCGGTAAGCAGTTTGTATTGCATGGTGTCGTTCCTTGGGTTGGGTCAGCCCAGTTTGAGTTGTCGCCAGCGCAGGCCCAGGGCGAGCAGGGCGGCGGTGTAGCTGGCAAGGCCGATGGCGATGAGCAGGATGAGGTCGCGCAGGCGCAGCAGGACGGTTTTATCCAGCCAGGCGGCAGGGTCGCCTTGCAGGGTGTAGAGGATGGAGGCAAGCGCGGCGTTGGCCATGAGGATACGCAGGGCGAAGCCCCAGGCGCCGCTTTTCAGGCTGACGCCCGCACGGTAGAGGTACCAGGCGAGCAGGGCCATGTTGGCCAGTGCGGCGATGCTGCTTGCTGCCGCCAGGCCGACGTGTTTGTAGGGGCCGCTGAGGATGAGGGCGCAGGCGATGTTCAACACCATGGCGCTGATGCCCGCTTTGACCGGGGTTTTGGTGTCGTGGCGGGCGTAGAAGGCGGGGGCGAGGACTTTCACCATGATGTGAAAGAGGGCGCCAATGCCATAGGCGCGCAGGCTGAGGGTGGTCATTTCGACGTAGTGGGCATCAAAACGGCCGCCGTAGAGCAGGCTGGAGATGATGGCGGGGGCAAGGGTGATGAGACCAACGGCAGCGGCACTGCCGACGAGGAAACCCCAGCGCAGGGCCCAGTCAAGGGTGAGGGCGAATTGGGTGTCGTTGGAGGCGGCGCGCAGGGTGCTGAGGCGTGGCAGGATGACGGTGCCGAGGGCGACGCCGATGAGGCCGACGGGCAGTTCGACGAGGCGGTCAGAGTAGTACAGCCAGGAGATGCTGCCGGTGACGAGCCAGGAGGCGAGGTAGGTGTTGATCAGCACGGTGAGCTGGCCGACGGATGAGCCGAAGAGGGTCGGCAGCATCAGTTTGAGGATGCGGCGCACACCGCTGTGCCGCCAGCCCCAGCGTGGGCGCAGCAGCATGCCGCATTTCCACAGGAAGGGCAGTTGCAGGGCAAGCTGGGCGATGCCGCCGATAAGCACTGCCCAAGCGAGTTCCATGCCGTAGAGGCCGTGCGCCGGGGTACCGTGGTAATGCCGCCACAGGCAGGCGGCGATGAGGGTGATGTTCAGGAGGACGGGGGTTAGCGCAGGGATGCCAAACTGGCCGAAGGTGTTGAGGACGCCGCCCGCCATTGCAGTAAGCGAGATGAGCAGGATGTAGGGGAACATCAGGCGCAGCATGTCACTCGCCAGCAGGTATTGGTCGGGCCGTTCGCTCAGGCCGCTGGCGACCAGGGCGATGACGGTCGAGGAGAAGATAACGCCGAGTGCCGTTACCGCCAGCAGGATGCCAAGCAGGGTGCCGCTGGTGTGGCGCAACAGGTCTTTCAGTTCTTCAGGGTGCTCGGTGCGCGTCGCCGAGAAGACGGGGACAAAGGCGTTGGCAAAGCTGCCTTCGGCGAAGAAGCGGCGCAGGGTGTTGGGGATGCGCAGCGCGGCGTAGAAGGCATCCGTGACCACGGCGTCGAAGTAACGCGCCACCAGCATATCGCGCAGTAGGCCGAGGACGCGCGAGGCGAGCGTCATCACGGCGAAGACGGCGGACGATCTGCCGAGCGACGCGGCCATCAGTGCCAGCCCAGGCGAGAGCAGATTTCGCGGATGAGGTCGGCGCGGTTCATGCTGTAAAAATGCAGCGCCGGCACACCCTCACCAATCAGCCGTTCACACATCTGCGCGACTATGTCTGCGCCAAAATCACACAGGGCAGGAATGTCATCCTGCAAGGCTTCCAGACGTTTGCGCAGCCAGCGCGGGATTTCCGCTCCGCAGGCGTCGGAGAAGCGGCTTAGTTGCACATAATTGCTGATCGGCATGATGCCCGGCACCAGCGGGATTTCGACGCCCAGCGCCTGCGCATCGTCACGGAAACGCAGATAGGCGTCGGCGTTGTAAAAATACTGGGTGACGGCATCGGTCGCGCCTGCCATCACCTTTTCGCGGAAAGCGTGCAAATCCTCGGCGGGCGTACGCGCACGCGGATGCACCTCAGGGTAGGCGGCAACGCAAATGCGCGCGTTCTCGCCCCACAGTTGGCGGACATAGGACACCAGCTGGGTGGCCGTTGTAAAACCGGCATTTTCAAATGCACCGGAAGGCATATCGCCACGCAACGCCATCAGGCGGTTAATGCCCAGTGCCTGATAATCATCGAGCAGGGTGCGGATTTCTGCTTCAGTTGAAGCGACGCAGGTCAAATGCGGCATCACCGGCGGACCATTTTCGGCACACATTCTGGCCACCAGATTCATGGTGCGATCGCGCGTACTGCCGCCCGCCCCATACGTTACCGAAAAATACTCAAACTGAAACACCGCCAAATCGCGGCGCACCGCTGCCAGCTTCTCTGCCCCTTCCGGCGTCGCCGTCGGGAAAAACTCACAACTGAGGGGAACCCTGGTAACCGACACAAAAAACTCCTTACAATTAACGTTTGAAACGGGCCGGCTTGATATACAGGACAAGATTACTCTTCACCTTATAATCGCGCCCGTTCACATCGCGGAAACGATAAAAACCCTTACCGTCCAGCTTGGGCGAATTCTTGGCATACAGCACATCGCCCGCCATCATCTTGACCTCATACATCCCCTGCTCGCTACGCAAGGCGCACGCCTGCACAAGCAGAGGCAACACAACGAAAAATACCAGCTTTTTCATGAATGCAGTCCCGGCTGAAATAAAGAAAAAGGAAGAAAGGCGCAGTATAGCAGAGGCATAAAACCCCGCGCGCAAAAAGCCAGACAGGGCGGGGCGAATGACCGGTACATGAAAAAACAGTATAATTTGCGCGATAAAAATCCTTCCAAAAACAAGGACACGACATGGCAGAAAACCATACAACCGATACCACTTTCAGCAGCCTGCCCATCCATGAGGCCATCCAGGAAGCGCTGGAAGACCACCGCCTGACCCACACCACGCCAATACAGGAAAAAACCCTGCCGCTGACCCTCAGCGGGCATGACGTGATGGGCCTGGCGCAAACCGGTACCGGCAAGACGGCTGCCTTCCTGATCTCGCTGTACCACTACCTGCTCACCAACCCCGTTCACCCCAAAGCCAAAGGGCCGTGGGCGATCGTACTGGCACCGACGCGCGAACTCGCCGTGCAAATCAAAAAAGACGCCGATCAAATCGGTGCCTACACCGGTCTGAACAGCCTCGCCATCTACGGCGGGGTCAACATAGAACACCAGAAAAACCTGCTCGATAACGCCCCCATCGACATCATCATCGGCACACCGGGGCGCATCATTGACCTCTACAAACAAAAAAGCATCCGCCTGAAAAACATCGAAGTCTGTGTGTTAGACGAAGCTGACCGCATGTTCGACCTCGGCTTTATTGACGACGTGCGCTACCTGCTGCGGCAAATGCCGCCTGCACACGAACGCCTCAATCTGCTTTTCTCGGCGACAATGGCGGAAAAAGTGCGCGAACTCGCCTACGAATACTTCAATGCGCCGGAAACCGTCAGCATAGAAAGCGAGCACGGCACCGCCGATAACATCACGCAAAGCCTCTATCACACTGCCAAGCACGAAAAAACGCCGCTGCTTATTGGCCTGCTCAATAAAGAAAAACCGGCGCGCAGCATGATCTTCCTCAACACCAAGCGCGACCTCGAACGCCTCTCCATCGTGCTGGAAGCAAACGGCTATCCGAATGCCGCCCTCTCCGGTGACATCCCGCAGAAAAAACGCGAAAAAATCATCAAAGACTTTCAAAGCGGTGCCATCAACATCGTCGTCGCCACCGACGTCGCCGCGCGCGGCCTGCACATCCCGGATATTACGCACGTCTTTAACTACGACCTGCCGCAAGTCGCCGAAGACTACGTGCACCGCATCGGTCGTACCGCACGCGCCGGTGCTTCCGGCACTGCCATCAGCTTTGCCTGCGAAGAATACGTGTACTCCTTGCCGGAAATTGAGCACTACATCCACGGCAAAATCCCGACCCTGCCGCTGGACGAAGACCTCTTGGCCGACGTTGTACCCCCCAGCGAAGAAGCCTTGCAGGCGCTGAACGAACAAAAAGCGGAACGTCTCGCCCGTAATGGCAACCGCAGGAGCGACCGCCAGCCACGCGGCAAACCGGAAAACCATCGCCGCCGTCGCAATCCGCACCATAATTCCGGCGGCGACGAGCCGAACGGCAATCGCTAACTCACGATGAGGCGGGCGCAAACCCGCCTTAAACATCTTTGTATTACCGCCAAGCAGGCAATAGCGCCGCCGCATCCCTTGCCCCGAATACAGCGTAACTTGCTAGAATGTCCAACCCTTAATCCGTATTTAATTCAGAGGAACCCATGGCACGTGTAACCGTAGAAGACTGCCTGAAAGACCAAAACAACCGCTTCCGCCTCGTACTCGCCGCTTCCCGGCGCGCGCGGCAAATCGCCAACGGCCATCTGCCGCTGGTTCAACCGGATCACGACAAAGTAACCGTCATTGCCCTGCGCGAAATTCAGGAAGGGAAAACCACCATTGATGGCTTGCTCAGTGACAACAAACCCGTCACTCCGGCGCCTCCCCCCGTTGTCGCCGAAAGAATCATCATCGCTGCTGATGACGAAAACGATGGTGACGAAGACAGCATCGCAGGCAACGGTGCAAGCCGGGGCGACTGATCATGAACGCGCCGCTTGCCCTCGAATACCAGCCCTTCGGTGTCTTTACCGGCGCGGCAACCCTGCAAGCGGCTTACGACGATCTCGCGGTTGAGCTGAAAAAATACCTCGATCCCGAAGACATCGATAAAGTCCTGCGCTGCGCCATCTACGGCGCCGCCGCTCACGAAGGGCAACGTCGCCAGTCCGGCGAACCCTACTTCGTCCATCCCATCGCCGTCTGCCGTATTCTCGCCCGCCAGCGTTTCGACCTGCCGGTACTGCAAGCGGGGCTCCTGCATGACGTCCTCGAAGACACCATCCTTAATAAAAAGGACATGGCGACCGAATTTGGCGAAGACGTCACCCGTCTTGTCGATGGTGTCAGCAAACTCGATCGTCTGAAAAAAACCGCGCCGCAGGCCGCTGTCGCCGACAGTTTCCGCAAAATGTTCCTGGCGACTGCTGACGACCCGCGCGTCCTCATCATCAAACTCGCCGACCGTCTGCACAATATGCAGACCCTCGGCGCCCTGCGTCGCGACAAACAGCAACGCATCGCTCACGAAACGCTGGATGTCTATGCCGCTATTGCTGGTCGTCTCGGTCTCTTTTATTTCCGCATCCAGCTCGAAGACCTCGCCTTCTCGTATCTCTACCCGTGGCGCCATGCTGTCTTGCGCAAACACTACAACGAAGACAGCACTCACGAACAAACCCTGCGTACCGTGAGGAGCGAGTTGCAAGCGCGTCTGCAAATACTTGGTATCAAAGCCTCCATCAACCCGCGCCAGCGCCACCTCTGGGGCGTGTATCAGCGGATGAAGCGCAAAGAGAGCTTCAAGGAAGCCATCCGCACCGTCCCCATCCGCATCATCACCGACAGCGAAGACAACTGCTACCGTATCCTCGGCGCCCTGCACAGCCTCTATCGCCCGGTGCACGGCAAATTTGAGGACTACATTGCCGCCCCGAAAAGTAACGGTTACCGCTCACTGCACAGCAGCGTCATCATGGGCGATGGTACCGCGCTGAACGTACAAATCCGCACCCGCGACATGCACACCCTGGCTGAAGCGGGCATCATTTCCGTCTGGCACCAATACGCCAAACAGCGCGCGGTGAAAATCGAAGCGCATAGCATTGAAGCCGAAAAAACCATGCGCGAATGGCTATCGCGCCTCAAAGAAGTGCAGAACATCACCGATGACCCGCTGCAATTCTACAACGCCATCAAAAAAGAACTCGTCACCGGGGAAATGCAAATCTACACCCCGAAAGGCGACATCATTGCCCTGCCGCACGGGGCAACACCGGTGGATCTGGCTTACACCATCCATACCGAAATCGGTAACCACATCGTCGGCGCCAAAGTGAACGGCCAGCCTTACCCCATCTACAAACCGCTGAAAATGGCGCAAACCGTGGAAATCCTCACCGATCCGGACGCACATCCGCACAACAGCTGGCTGCAATTCACCATTCCCGGCGGTAAAGCCCACATCGGCATCAACCGCTACCTGAACCGCCTCGCGCGGAAAAATGCCGGCCTTGCCACATCGAGCAAACAAGTCACTGACAGCGAACAGAAAATCCTCGTGCACAGCGCCTTTGAAAGCGGCATTACCCTTGCCCCCTGCTGTCACCCGTTACCGCTTGAAGCCATTACTGGTCACAGCGTAGCCGGTAGCGGCATCCTCATTCATAGCCGTGACTGCCCGCTACTCGAAACGGCCACGCACACTATTGCCGCTGACTGGGCAGACGAACGCAAAGGCCTCTTCCCCAGCGAACTCGCCATCAAGGCCTACGCCCATCCACGCTTGCTCGCACGGGTTAGCGGCGCAATTGCTGACAGCGAGGCCAACATCACCGATTTTCAGATTAACCACGCGAATAGCGACGAACAGCGGCGTTGCCTCACCGTCTGGCTTGAAGTCCGCGACCTCGAACATCTGACGCAAGTCATGCACCGCCTGCGCCAACTCGAAGAGACCATCGGCATCCGCCGTATCACCCACAAGGAACCCACACCATGAGTAAACAAATTATCCACACCGACAAAGCCCCTGCCGCCATCGGCCCTTATTCGCAAGCCGTGCGTACCGGCAACCTTGTTTACCTCGCCGGGCAAATCCCGATCAATCCGGCCACCATGGAGCTTGAACACGCCTTCACCGATCAGGTGCACCGCGTCTTTACCAACCTGCAAGCTGTCTGCGAAGCGGCGGGCGGCGGCCTCAATAACATCATCAAGCTAAACATCTACCTGCTCGACATGGAGCACTTCGCCGAAGTTAATAAAATCATGAAAACCTACTTCCACGAACCCTACCCAGCGCGCATCGCCATTGCCGTGCACGCACTGCCCTGGGATGCGCAGATCGAACTCGAAGCCGTGATGGCGCTTTGAGACGAAGTACATAAAAAAACCGGCGGGCTTATGAAACCCGCCGGTTTTTTTATGGGCAGCGATGGATACGGATTTGCCGATTACCCCAGCGAGAACGCCGCATGTTGCAACAATTCCGCTTGCTTCTGCGCGTAGCCTTGCGGATCAATGGCGCGGGTGGCTTCTGCCAGCAGGCGCACACGAAAACCGGCGGCGAGCGCATCTAGAATACTGAAATACACACAAAAATCGGCGGCGAGTCCGGCGACATCAATATCTGTCACCCCGCAAGCACGCAGATAAGCGGCAAGGCCGGTGTCATGGCGGTGGCCGTTATCAAAAAACGCGCTGTAACTGTCAATACGCTTATCCATCCCCTTGCGAAAAATAGCGGCCACACGGCGGGTATCCAGCGCAGAATGCAGGGCGGCGCCAGTGCTACCGGCGATGCAGTGATCCGGCCAGAGCGTCTGCGGTAGGCCATGCAGGTCGATCGTGGCAAAGGGCGCTTGTCCTGGATGGGCGCTGGCAAAACTTTCGTGCCCCTCGGGGTGCCAGTCCTGGGTGGCGACAATGAGCGGATAATCGCCCATGCGGGCATTGATGGGCGTAATGACGGCATCGCCGTCCGTGACCGGCAGGGCGCCGCCGGGCATAAAGTCGTTCTGAAGGTCGATAAGCAGGAAGGCACGCATGACGGGCTCCAATTGATGTGGGAGTTGTATAGTGCCATTAAATGGGAAAATGGACAAGATAGCCGTTGCAGAAAAAATCACGAATACGACAATTTCGCATTTGCTTCTTTCCTGACAACATGAGTACAATCCGCACCGGTTTCATACCACATTCCTCAATAAACCGGAGTCATCCATGCAAAAAACCCTGCTGGCAGCGCTTGTTGCCGTTTCTTCCCTCGCATCCGCACACGAACTTTGGGTCAGCGCGCCCGATAAAATCGCTGCTGACGACGTACTCAAAGCCGATCTCGGTTACAGCGACTACTTCCCTACCCTGGAAGCTATCGCCGGTGACCGTGTGCAAATTTTCAAGCCGCTCGCTATTCACGGTACGGATGGTAAGGCGCAAGACATGAATCAGAAAGGCGAAAATTACCAGTACGAAGCCAAGGATAAACTGGCCGCAGGTAGCTACTGGTTGAGTGCCGTGTATCAGCCGACCTTTTGGTCGAAGAACAAGGACGGCTGGAAACAGCAAAACCTGACGGAAATGACGGATGCCACAGCTTGCCAGCAGGCGCAGATGTTCGGCAAGAAACTGCTGGTTGTGGGCGATGGCGCGGTGGACGTTGCTGCCATCAGCAAGCCAATCGGGCAGAATCTGGAAATCGTGCCGCTGGCCGACCCGACGCAAGTTAAAGTTGATGAGCGCTTCCCAGTGCAAATCTACTATCAGGGCAAACCGTTGGCAGGTGCGACCGTCATTGCCACCTCCGATACTTTCATGGCAAAAGATCTGGATGCCACCCGCGATGAACGTCCACCGCAAGCCTTCTCCGGCAAGACCGATAAAGATGGCAAGGTCAACGTCATCCCGCAGCTGGAGGGCCTGTGGAAAATCAAAGTTGCCCACAAAGCACCGTTTGAGGATCAAAAAACCTGCCTCGAATACAGCAATACTGCCACCTTGCTAGTCCCGATTGGTAGCCAACGTGCTGAAAACCTTTATAAGTAAGGTGTCTATCCTTCTATCGCATAAAAAACCGCCCTTTCGGGCGGTTTTTTATAGTGCGTATCAGCGGCTCATTCCGGACGCATATGCGGGAAGAGGATGACGTCGCGGATCGAAGGCGCGCCGGTCAGCAGCATGACGAGGCGGTCGATACCGATGCCTTCACCGGCGGTCGGCGGCATGCCGTATTCGAGGGCGCGGACGTAGTCAGCGTCGTAGTGCATCGCTTCGTCGTCGCCGGCATCTTTGGCAGCGGCCTGCGCCCGGAAGCGTTCGGCCTGGTCTTCGGCATCATTGAGCTCGGAAAAGCCGTTGGCGATTTCGCGACCGCCGATGTAGAGCTCGAAGCGGTCGCAGATGTCGGGGTTTTCATCGTTGCGTCGCGATAGCGGGGAATCCACCGCCGGGTATTCGGTGATGAAGGTCGGCTGGATGAGTTTGGTCTCGGCAGTTTCTTCAAAGAGCAGGGTGTGCAGGTGGCCGAGCGGGGTGTTTTCGTCCACTTTTTGTTTGTATTCGTCACGCAGGATGGCAGCAAGAGCAGCGGCGTCGTGCAGTTTGTCGCTGTATGCCGGGGCGTGGCGGCGGATGGCATCAAGCATGGTCAGGCGTTCGTAGGGCTGATCAAGGTCGATGGTTTCTCCGCCAGCGGTGATGTTCTGGTTATTCAGCACGTCGCGCTTGATGCCCCGGAAGAGGGTTTCGGTGAGGTTCATCAGGTCACGGTAGTCAGCGTAGGCCCAGTAGAATTCGAGCATGGTGAATTCGGGGTTGTGCCGCGTGGACAGGCCTTCGTTACGGAAGCTGCGGTTGATTTCGAAGACGCGCTCAAAGCCGCCGACGACGAGGCGTTTGAGGTAGAGTTCAGGCGCGATGCGCAGGTAGAGCGGCATGTCGAGCGCGTTGTGGTGCGTGATGAAGGGGCGGGCGGTGGCGCCGCCGGGGATGGGGTGCATCATCGGGGTTTCAACTTCGAGGAAGTCGTGTTCTTCGAAGAAGCGGCGGATGTAGCGCACGATTTTGTTGCGGGTGAGGAAGACAGCGCGGCTGTCCTCGTTCATGATGAGGTCAACGTAGCGCTGACGGTAGCGGGTCTCCTGGTCGGTGAGGCCGTGGTATTTTTCCGGCAGCGGGCGCAGCGATTTGGTCAGGAGGCGGATATTTTTGAGGTGGATGCTCAGTTCGCCGGTTTTGGTGCGGAAAAGGTGGCCGCTGGCGGTAACGGTGTCGCCTACGTCCCAGGTTTTGAAGTCGGCGTAGCAGCCTTCTGGCAGTTCGTCGCGGCTGAGGTAAAGCTGGATGCGCGCGCCGCTGCCGTCCTGGATGGCGCAGAAGCTGGCTTTGCCCATGATGCGTTTGCTCATCATGCGTCCGGCAACCACGATTTCGCCCGCGTTATGCAGGGCTTCGGCATCTTCGACGCCGTCATAGGCGGTGTGCAGGGCGGCGGCGTTGTGGGTCGGGCGGGCATCGTTCGGGAAGGCGATGCCGCGTGCACGGATGGCGGCGAGCTTTTGCCGGCGCTCGGCGATGAGTTTGTTTTCGTCGGCGGGGACTGTGTTCGGGGTGGTCATGCTTCTACTCCCTGTTTCAGGCTGGCTTGCAGGAATGGGTCAAGGGCGCCGTCGAGGACGGCTTGGGTGTTGCTGGTTTCATATCCGGTGCGCAGGTCTTTGATGCGCGACTGGTCGAGGACGTAGGACCGGATCTGGTTGCCCCAGCCGATGTCGGATTTGTTGTCTTCGATGGCTTGCGCACTGGCTCTGCGTTTTTGCAGTTCGAGATCGTAGAGTTTGGCGCGCAGTTGCTTCATGCAGATGTCGCGGTTGACGTGCTGGCTGCGGTCTTGTTGTGACTGCACGACGATGCCGCTTGGGATGTGGGTGATACGCACGGCGGATTCGGTACGGTTGACGTGCTGACCACCGGCACCGGAAGCGCGGTACACGTCGGTACGCAGGTCGGCGGGGTTGATATCCACTTCGATGTTATCGTCGATTTCCGGCGACACGAAGACGGCGGCAAATGAGGTGTGGCGGCGGTTGCCGGAATCAAAGGGGGATTTGCGCACAAGGCGGTGTACGCCGATTTCGGTGCGCAGCCAGCCATAGGCGTATTCGCCGCTGAACTGGATGGTGGCGGATTTGATGCCGGCAACGTCGCCGGGGGATTCTTCGATGAGTTCGGTTTTGTAGCCGCGCGCTTCGCCCCAGCGCAGGTACATGCGCAGCAGCATGGAGGCCCAGTCTTGTGCTTCGGTCCCGCCCGAGCCGGCTTGGATGTCGAGGAAAGCGTTATTGGCGTCGAGTTCGCCAGCGAACATGCGGCGGAATTC
Source organism: Cardiobacterium sp. Marseille-Q4385 (assembly GCF_916618745.1). GTDB lineage: Bacteria > Pseudomonadota > Gammaproteobacteria > Cardiobacteriales > Cardiobacteriaceae > Cardiobacterium. Next base: position 768,919 of record NZ_OU745373.1, on the reverse strand, counting down.
GAGGTCTTCGATGTGTTTTTCGTGGGTATCGATGTCGGCAATGGCAGCGTTGACAGTGGCTTCGTCGTCTTCGGCTTCGGCGAGTTCAATGAGGTCGAACGCGTCTTGCAGCCCTTGTTTGATGGCATCCAGTCCCTGGACGACGCTGATGAGGGCGGCGCGTTCTTGACCGAGTTTGGTGGCTTCTTCGGGGTTATCCCAGATGCTGGGGCGTTCGAGTTCGCGTTCGACTTCTTCGAGGCGTTCGGCTTTTACGGCGTAGTCAAAGATACCCCCTGAGCGCCGCCTCGCGCGCTTGCAGGTCTTTGATGCGTTCGTAAGTGAGGTTGAGTTCCATAGTGTGGTCTGCCTGTACTGTAAAAAACGCCGCATTATAAGGGATGCGGCGGGGTTTTATGCGGTGGCAGGGAAGTGTTTGTTGACCATTTCTGCCGCTTGTTGCAGCCAGTGCTGTCGTGTCGCTTCGTCGCTGTCGGCGACCACTCCAAACGTAAGGCGTTCGAAGGTGTGGACGCCGCAGAAGGCGAAGATGCAGTCTTTCCAGATGCGCTCGAGCGGGTCGCCGAAGACGTCCTGTTCGCGCTGGGCGGGGGTGTTCGAGGTATTGAAGATCAAGGCGGCTTTGGCCGGCAACAGGCCGGTGGGCAGGCCGCCGCCGTTGTCGCCGGTGGGGAAAGTGTAGGCGGTGTTTTCCCGCAGGACGCGGTCCACCCAGCCCTTAAGGATGGCGGGCGGCTGCCCCCACCAGTTGGGGTGGACAATGATGATGCCGTGTGCGCGGCAGATTTCTTCTTGGTGCTGGCGCAGGAGGGGGTCGCTGCTGTCGTCTGCAACCAGCTCCTGCCCGTTGATGAGCGGGTTGAAGCCTTCCTGGTAGAGGTCGTGAAAGTACACACCGTAGCCGTTTTTTTCCAGTGTTGAGACCACGGTCGCGGCGATGGCGGCGTTCAGGCTGTGGGTGTAGGGATGGGCGAGGATAACGCTGATGTATTGCATGGGGTTTCTATGGATTGGAGGTTATGCGCCTTTCGCCAGTGCATGTCCGGCATGGCAGCGCGCGCATTCACCGGATAGCACCAATGGGCCGTCTTGCACGGTAAAGCCCCGCTCACGGCAGAAGGCAAGCAAAATATCCACCGGTTCTTCCGCCGCCAGTTCTTCCGTGGCACCGCAGTGGGTGCAGTTCAGAATGACGCTGGTGTGTTCTTCGCCAAAGTGACTGCACAGTACATAGCCATTCAACGAGTCAGTGCGATGCAATACGCCGATATGCACCAGGAAATCTAGAGCGCGATAGACGGTCGGCGGAGAGGTGTTACTTTTGATTTTCCGTAGGTCAGCAAGAATTTCATAAGCTTTGACCACGTTGGGGTAGGTGAGGATAAGGGAGAGGATTTGTTTGCGGATAGGGGTAAGGCGGGCGCCGCGTTTGACGCAGTATTGTTCGACCTGATGGAGGAGGGTGTTTTTCTGCTTGCTGTTCATACGGGGAGCGTGGGATTCGGTGGCGGAACGGGAACGGCGGGGTTGGGGAGGCTAGGATTCTTGCCGCTTGCAGCGGTACAACCAAACATGCGCAGGCGGAAAGTTCAGCCAGGCATAGTTAACTTTTTCTGCCTGAATATCCGCTTCCGGCGGTAGATGCAGCGGCGAACGCTGACCGTAAGTGAACTGTACCAGCACGTTGGCGGGGTTTTCGCGTAGGGCGGTGAAAAATAGGGTTTCGATGCTGTGCGCAATTTCCTGCGGTAGCGAGCGGAAGGGTAGCGAGGAAACAATAGTTTTCGGCTGCGCATGCGCCCAAACGTCGAGTTGCTCAACGCCACCACGACGGATGGTGTTACCCTTGAAACGATCGCGCAGACGGCGGGCCAGGCGGGGATTGAGTTCATTGATAATCAGGCGCTCGCGGGGAAAATGCGCGACCAGTTCACGAGTAATCGCGCCAGTACCGGCCCCCGCTTCGATAATGATGCTTTCCGGATGCCCATAATCCTGAGCGGTGCGGCGCATGGCACGGGCGAGAGAACGGGAAGAGGGAATGATGCTGCCCATTCCTTTCGGATGTCGGATAAATTCGTAAGAAAATCCGGCCGTTTCCTTGACTAGATTGGCAATTCTTTTTTTCGGCATAGGCGACCTTTTAAATTCTTGAATTATGGCTGTGCCACGACGGCGTTAATGATACGCGGGCTACGACATTGAAGCTAGGCGCAGCGCGCGGCAAGCGGGATAACCATGCGGTTTTACCGCTGATGCTCACCCTTGGAAAATCTAGGCACTCTCTATTGTGAAGACATTAAGCCGGCGCTTGGCGATCAATGACATTGCGCATCTCAAAACTTGAATGCACATGCATCACGCCCGGAATGCGGCTTAACTTGCCAAGCAAGAATGATTCGAACGACTCCATGCCGCTGACCAGTACCTGCAACAAATAATCCTCAGCGCGACCAGTGACGATGCTCATCCGCACCACCTCGGGGAAAGATTTAACCGCTTCTTCAAAGGCGGCAAAGCGTTCCGGTGTGTGACTGTCCAAGGTGACGGCGATGAACACGCTCAAACCAAAACCAAGTGCATTGCGGTTGAGAACAGCGCGATAGCCTTCGATAATACCCGCCTCTTCTAAACGACGGACTCGCCGTGCGCACGGCGTTGGCGACAAATTCACCGCCTCAGCCAACGCAAGATTGTTAATACGGCCATTGACCGCGAGAATACGCAGGATCTTGCGATCCGTGTCATCTAGGGCAAAGTGATTTTCGCTCATAAAAATCCCTATGGTAGTGAAATTAGCTCATTATACTGACAAAGTGCGCGATAAAAAGTGAAAAACAACGACTGGTAGCTACTATAATGCGCGCACCATTCTCAAAGGACATTATCCATGAGCCGCTTCGACTATAAAAAATACCGCCCCTTTGCCTTTGCCCCTGCACTCCCCGACCGAACCTGGCCGGATAAAATCATCAACAAAGCCCCCATCTGGGTTAGTGTCGATTTGCGCGATGGCAACCAGGCACTCATCGACCCGATGACCATCGAACAAAAACTGCGCTACTTTCAGCTCCTCGTGGATTGCGGTTTCAAAGAAATCGAAATTGGCTTCCCCGCCGCCTCACAAATTGAATACGACTTCACCCGCCTGCTCATCGAAGGTGGCCACATCCCTGACGACGTGACCATTCAAGTGCTGGTACAGGCGCGCGAACACCTCATCGACCGCACCTTTGAATCCCTGCGCGGCGTCAGACGCGCCATCGTCCACGTTTATAACTCTACTTCGCGTGTGCAGCGGGAAAAAGTCTATGAAAAAAATCTGGCAGATATCACTGCCATAGCCGTCGCAGGCGCGACCCTGCTGCAAGAGCGCGCCACGTATTACCCGGAAAGCGAGTGGATCTTCGAATATTCGCCGGAAAGCTTCTCGCAGACTGAGCCCGATTTTGCCGTCGCCGTCTGCGAAGCTGTCTGCCAAGTGTGGCAACCGTGGGCGGGGCGCAAAGTCATCCTCAACCTGCCGCACACCGTTGAAGCCTGCACTCCGAATCTCTACGCCGACCAAATCGAATACTTCTGCCGTCACCTCAGCTGTCGCGAACACGTCACCATCAGCGTGCACACTCACAACGACCGGGGCTGTGCCGTCGCTGCCTCCGAACTCGCAGTAATGGCAGGGGCAGATCGTGTCGAAGGTACCCTGCTTGGCAACGGCGAACGCACCGGCAACATGGACATCATGATCATGGCGATGAACCTCTACTCACAGGGCATCGATCCTGGCCTGGATTTCAGCCGTATGAACGACATCGTGCGTATCGTCAGCGAATGCAACAACCTGCCCGTACACCCGCGTCATCCCTACATTGGCGAACTCGTCTTCACCGCCTTTTCCGGCTCGCATCAAGATGCCATCAAAAAATCGCTGGAAAAACCGCAAAACGGCATCTGGGATATCGCCTATCTGCCCATCGATCCGCTCGATATCGGCCGCAGCTATCAGGATGTTGTGCGCATCAACAGCCAGTCGGGCAAAGGCGGTGTTGCCTACATCCTTGCGCGCGACTACGGTCTGAACGTGCCCCGCTGGCTGCAAATTGACTTCGCGCAAAAAGTGCAGACAGAAAGCGAGCGCACCCAAAAAGAACTGAGTAGCCAAGACATCATCACTCTCTTTGAAAACAGTTACCTGTACGATAGCCCGCTACATCTCGATGACTACGCCATCCGCCGCATCGAGCGGCAAGAACACAGTCTCGAAGCAAGCCTCACCCGCACTGATGGCCGCGGCATCAGCCTCAAAGGCCATGGCGGTGGGGCAATGAGCGCCTTCATTGACGCCCTGCAACAACACAGCGGTAAAACCATCAGCGTTGCTAACTACGCCGAACACGCAATGAGCAAAAGCACCGACGCCCAGGCAGTCGCTTACGTCCAACTCATGATTGACGACGAACTGCGCACTGGGATCGCGTATAGCCAGGATACTGTCAGCGCCATGCTGCGCGCTACACTGGTTGCTGCGGGACAAATACTGTAAGCGGTGCGCTCGTAGCCTTAGGATTGGCAAGAACCTCAAAAAGAGCTCTACGCCCGTGCTTGCGTAACGAAGAACATGGAGGGTAAGATGCTAAACTTGTTTTTCGTACAGACCAGATTGGCGGTTGAGCCGGTGCGGTTATGCGTAAAAGCGTGGTAAGAGAGAACTTGCCTTACAACTAAGGAATGGCGGTCTGCTTTTCAGTGGAACACGATGTCCTTGCATGGATGGTAAAAAATACGTAAAATTAAAAAACGTCTCTTCGAATTTTTACTTAGGGTTTGCCTCTTCATAAAAAAGAGAGGAAGTCTCGTTTGTTTCAATCTTGTCCGAGGTCAAGGATATGAATAAAATTTGTAAAATACTGTTAGGGTTAATTGCTAGTTTGTCAACATGTGTATTTGCAGCGGTCAATATTAATACTGCCAATGTCGAAGAATTGCAGCAATTAAAAGGTATTGGAGCTAAGAAAGCAGCCGAGATTGTTGCTTATAGGGAAGCTCATGGTGAGTTTAAAAATGTTGATGAGCTAACAAATGTTAAGGGTATCGGTAAAGCCACCTTGGAAAAATTACGTCAGGAGCTTGTTGTTAAAAATGAGGCAGAAGCTAAAACTAAGGGTAAGGCTGAAGTAAAGGATAAATCCTCTGATGATAAACAAGTCCAGTCTGATGTTAATGCAGAAGAAACATCCAAAGATGCCATAGAACATAAGAAGAAAAGTGAAGAGAAGAAACGGTCAGAACATAAAAAACCATAAGGCACAATATTATTCTTTGTGATAAAAGGTTTTTTCACTTGGGTTTGACAATTTTATTGTGTTAAATAGCAATAATATTTGAATTGCATTGTAAAGAAATTAAGGAGTTTTTATGAAAATTGTATCTTCATTAAAATCGGCTAAAAATCGTAGTCGTGATTGTCAAGTGGTTAGACGACGTGGAAAGCTGTTTGTTATTTGTAAGACTGATAAGCGCTTAAAAGCACGTCAGCGCTAAAAATAAAATGCTCTCTATTAGAGAGTGAATAAAGAAATCAATCTGTTCAAAGCTCCTATGAATAGGAGCTTTGTTTGGAATGATAATTATGGATTTGATACGTTCACAACTGTATCAAGAAATAAAGCTACTTACTCAGCTCTTGAATGTAAGTGATGCAGAACTTTATAGCACGTGTTTCCATGTGTAGAGTGTAGAGTCGATATTTGGAATATGTTGCATACACATATGCGCCTAGATATTGGGTTTGGAAAAATAATTGTTTTACAAGAAAAATCAAAGGGTGCAAAAGAGACATGAGGATGGAGCAACGTAAGAGAGTGTCCATATAAAATATGGCGATGAATGATGTGATAATTATTACTTATGATAAAGAAAACCACCGCCTTAATAGGAGGGATGGTTTTATGTTGTATTCACCCCAAGATTGCTTGATAACAGAAGCTTGGGTATAATAGCCTTCTTTGATTTATCGTACGGAGAGTACTTTCAATGTTCAAAACTTATACTGCGAAACCTGATTCACTGACGCGTGAATGGTATTTGATTGATGCAACAGGAAAAACTTTAGGCAGACTTGCTAGTGAAATAGCTTTACGTTTACGAGGTAAGCATAAACCTGAATTTACACCAAATATGGATGTGGGTGATTATATTGTAGTTATTAATGCAGACAAGATAAATGTAAGCGGGAAGAAAAATAAAGATAAAGTTTACTATCGCCATACCGGCTATATAGGTAATTTAAAACACGCTAATTTTCATGATATGCAAATAAAAAGACCAGGTAAGGTGTTGGAAATTGCTGTTAAAGGTATGCTGCCTCGAGGACCACTTGGGAGATCTGTGTTAAATAAATTAAAAATTTATGCGGGTGAATCGCATAAACATGAAGCTCAGCAACCAATTAATTTGGAAATTTAAGAGGATTAAGTAATATGTTAGAACAATATTATGCTACCGGTCGCCGCAAAACCTCTGCTGCACGTGTTTTTCTTCGACGCGGGAACGGTAATATTATTATTAATAATAAGCCATTGCATGAATATTTTAGCCGGGAAACCGCTCGTATGGTTGTTTGTCAACCATTAGAGATGGTCGATGTAAAAAATAAATTTGATTTTTATATCACAGTGAATGGAGGCGGAGTTAGCGGGCAAGCAGGTGCCATTCGGCATGGCATTGCGCGAGCATTGCGTTCATATAATGAAGAACTACGAGCGCCATTACGTCAAGCTGGATTCTTAACTCGTGATGCTCGTAAGGTTGAAAGGAAAAAAGTAGGCTTGCACAAAGCACGTCGAGCAACCCAATTTTCCAAGCGCTAATTTTTTGTTTTTTTATGAAAAAGAGTTGGTGTTTTATTATACCAACTCTTTTTTGTATATATTGATGCATCAAAAGCACTTTAAAAGTGCTAGTTTCTTAAATATGCTCAGGATGAGACCTTTGCAAAACAGCTTTCTTACTCCATCATCCATTTCTCTTAATTTTTCTTCAATTCTCTAAATTTCCTAGATTCTGACATTGGTGTAAATTTCTGCCTTTCCTTTCTATTCTGTTACCAGTATCGTTCTATGGCTAATATACTTAATTATTCATACAGATATTAAATAATAGGTCAATATTATTTAATCGAAGTTTATTGCGAATAGATTTAATCCATGCCCATTTATGCTCGATTGGGTTTAAGTCAGGACTATAAGGTGGAAGCTATAATATCCTATGCCCATTCTTCTTTAATAAATCAGCTATCTCGCTGCTTTTATGAAAGGGGCTGTACTAGATAGCAGATATGTTACCCTCCAAAAATGAAGATAACACACTGCAAATTAAAGAAAAAAGGGCGCAATGGACAAATTTCATGCTTTTTTTGAGACGTTGCGCCCTAATGGACAAATTTCATGCTCTCCCCTCTATTTTTTTGCTGAAATAATCTTTTATAAACCGTAACTTCCTCTCCTTTTTCAAGCCCCGATGACACCGCAAAAGCTGCTTCATTTCGCTGAATTTCCCTTCCAGCAAATTGGTCGTATTCGGGATACCCGGGTCGGGAAAATGCTCGCAGGTAAACAACCATGGCAGATGCCGTTTCAGGCTGTTGTACGCGGCGCGCAGACGCTTACGCGTGTAGTGTGAGTGGCCTGTTTTCTCGTTCACACTGCGTTCGTTCAGGAAGGCGGCATACTGCTCGTACCAGCACTTGAGTGCCGCTTCAAACGCCGCCTGAGTGCTCTCCGTCAGGGTCAACAGGGCCCGTAGCGCCTGTGCTGCTGGGCTTTTAGGCTTCCTGGTCAGGTGGCGCACGATGATTTTTATTTGGTGAAATTGGCACATCTGCACGAGTATATCCAGGAACGAACCCAGCAAGCCGCTTTTGCCATCGCAGATAATGCTTTGTATCACAACGTCTCTTTCTTGCAGCGCTGCGACCTCTTGTCGGTAGCGCTCAATCGTCTCGTTCTTGACTTCGAGCACCGACAGCGCCCGCTTGCTGATCGCGTCATACAGCACCATGACGCCCCATTTTCGGCCGAAATAGGTGGTGTCCATGATGAGGTTCACGGGTGCCTGTGGCAGCGCGCATTCGCCCTGTGTAGCGGCTTTGCTGAGGTGGCGATGGATCGTTTTGATGCTGCATCCGTACTGCGCGGCAAGCTGTGCGGCGCTTTGCTTGCCTTCGCTGTAGCGCTGCCAAAGGGTGTTGGGATTAAGGCGTTGGCCCCCTATGAATTGGCGCTTACAGGAGCCGCAATGGTATTGCTGTTTCCCGTTGTCACGATGCCCGTTTTTCTTGACCTGTTTGGAGCCGCAGAAAAAGCATTTTTTGTGTTCAAAGGTTTTGACCTCGCGTAAAGCCTTGCAGCGTAAGGGCTACAGCGATTTTTAGCATGAAATTTGTCCATTACGCCGCGGTTTACCGCGCTTCAGTGCACTAAAAAATTTGCTTTTTTGAGATTTTGAACAGGTTCTTAGAGAAAGGCATCCAGCACGTTGTTGAGCAGGGCAAAGCCGCGTTCGCTGGTTTTCAGGTGCTGTTCGATGTCGGCTTCTATCAGCCCTTGCGCGATGAACTGCGTCAGCGTTGCCCGCAGTTCGTCCAGGGTCAGCGCGCTGCGCTCGTGCAGATAGGCGGTTGGCACGCCGTCTTTCAGGCGCAGGGCGTTCATCATGAATTCAAATACCTGTTCGTCGCGCGGCACGGTGAAGCGCTGGTCGCGGTAGGGGCTGTCGCCCGCGCCCGCCGCTTTTTGCTACGCCCCCGGCGCGCGGTATTTGCTGCTGCGGCTGATGCTGCCGTCGCGCGTCTGTTTGCCGTGCGCGCCGGCGCCGATGCCGGGGTAGTCGGCGAATTTCGCCTGTTCAAAGGTGCCGGGGTTGGCTTCCAAGGTGATTTCGCAGCTGTCCGGCAAGGGGCTTAGCGGTTGATGCCGTCGAGCAGCGCGTCAAAGGCGGCACCGCGCAACAGGCTGGGCGTGCCGCCGCCGATGAAGATGGTTTCAATCGGGCGCAGGTCGAGGTCGTGCGCGAGGCCGGCTCGTCGTTGGCTTCATCGACTACCGGGAAGAGGGCGCGGCAGGTGCGCAGGATGACGATGCAGGCGAGGAGCGGCGGCAGTAGTTCATGAGAATTATTATAGTGGGAATAATTCCTGGAATGATGATATATTTTTGGGAAGACATGGATAATGATGACGAACGGAAATATGGACAGACGGATTTCTAGCTGTCACGCAGAATGGCGACAGGCACGCCAATAAAGGTATTCTTGGTGAAGGTGCAAATATGATATTTGCTGGATTACGGCAGGAGGAATTCCATGAAACTGAACGAATATGTTGAAGTGAGGCCGCCCCGGTCGCAGCAATACTATAACCGGGTTTATTTGGGGCTGATCGCCGGGCTGGTCTTGGTCGTTTTTGTTCTGTTCCCCAAAAGAGGCATGGAATTCAAGCGGTATTTGAGCTTTGACCAGCAAAAAGGAGACGTCATTTATGTCAAAAGCAGCTCAAGAATACCCAGTAGGGCATCGCGGACGGACTCGGCAGAAGCCAAGAAGCAATATCCCGTCTTTCCGTCTATGACGATTGTAATCAATGGCAAAAACTGGTATTGCCAGTGCTATTTTAATCACTGCTACAGCCGGGATTATTTTAGTAACCCGCCGAACAGCAGGATTCCTGATGATCCTGCAAGGAACCGCCGTACGGCCTTGATAGAAAGCATAGAGGTTTTGCAAACCAACCGGCATCGGTATTGTGTAGTCAGCAAAATGCGCTATTTGGGAGAGGATTATGATTTAAATACGGCATATAACGGTCATGGCAAAATGTTTCTGCAAGATGAGTATTTAAGAGATGTTGAGCCAATGCAATATGTAGAGTATAGAGTTATTGCCTATACAGTTTTCATAATATCTTTATTATTATCTTTTATTTCTAACTTAATCAGTATTAAGAAAACTAAAGAGGAGTAGTAAATGGCTAACTAAGCATCTATATATATTATTTTTAAAAGAGACAAGCTACCTCACGATGTCAATTCTATTGTGGGGGCTTCTGTCAGTTACACTGATTACTCTGGTGGAAATAATTCTCTTGGAACTGTCGCAGCAGTACAAACAATATCTGAATTAGCCGCCGCTACTACAAAAACGGGGAGTGATATATATAAAGGTGCTAATTTAATTAGTGGATTAGCATCAGAAGTATATGTTTTTATAAAAATAAAAGATATAGTGTGGGACAATAAAGAGCTAACTACATTAGGAAACGGATTAGATTTAGCGGATTTAAATACCTTTATATCTGGTGGTGTAACTCTTGCCGGACTATTTATTGATAGTGCCGTAATAGAAACGGCTGGTCTTATTCTCGCTCCATTGGGTGGCGCACTATATCTGTATAATTCAGATGTAAACCATGAAAAAATTACTGGGGAAAAAATTTATTATCGTTATGAAAAAACTGCGATGTTCGGCTTTACCAACGATTTGTGGGATACAGTAGATCTTAATACGTATGAATCCATGAATATCGGTTTGGGCGGTGCACAAATCCTGCGTTGGGTCATTTCAGCGATTGAGGATTTTAAGCCTGTAAGCCCTGAGCATAGATTTATTACAGGAATACACTCCAATAACTACAAAGACATGGCACTAGACTATATCTATGGAGAAAAAACTTACGCGGGTAATGCAGGACTTCGTACTCCAACGGGAGACGTAATTTTAAGAGATTATCAGATTAAATTTATTGATAGATTTCCTGATGCATTGCTTGAGCAGTTAAAAATATGGGAGGCAAATGGTGAGGCTGATAAAGTATCTGCTTACATTCATGCATTGGAGCAGATAAATCCGGTTGTTGTGATTAATCCCAAAAAGCCGATTGTTGCGAAAACTATTGATGACGCCGGTGAGGATTGGATCAAGCTGAGAACCTGGATGGTATGGGAATATATGCTTAATCGTGCAATAGATTACCATGAAGACAAGAATGAGAAACTGGGTTTAAGCCTCAAAAAACTTAAAATATTCAATTTGCCTTATGCAGCTTTTCTAGAGCTGGGAGAAGTTGCAGGTAATGAGTTCTATAAAGTGGCTGATAACATTGTCAATCATCAATCCAAGAAATTCTACAAGGAACTCATCGAAAAGGTGCTCGTCATGCGCAGCCAATTTGGGTTGGGTATTGATGATCTGCTATATATAGAAGACCATGTTTCTGATCAATCTTTCAAGCAACTTATGGGCAAGCCGGGAAATATTCACAAGTTAGTGTTTGCTGCCGATTCTGCCGATGACAGTATATCAGGAGATAATGCCTCAGATATACTTGTTGCCAGTAACAAGGGGAGTATCCTAAATGGTGAAGGTGGAAATGACAAATTATTTGGCGGCAAAGGCGATGATCAACTTAATGGCGGAAGTGGGGATGACATCCTACTTGGAAAAAAAGGAGATGATCACCTTAATGGCGGTGGTGGACGAAATTTATTACAGGGGGATGATGGTCGCGATTTCTATTATTTCAACACGGCCGACGGCGATTTTGACGACACCATTATTGACAGCGACGGTAAAGGCCAGCTCATTATTGATGGAGAATCTTTGTTGGGTCATTTCTTTGACCCCAAGGAGGGCGCGGCAAATGTCTGGACAGCGAAGATTGGAGATTATGACTGGCAGGCGGTATTGACTGACAACGGCGATCTCATTCTGCACACATTGCAGGGTAATCATCGAATTACCATTCCTGGTTGGAAAGCGATGGGCGATAGGGGACTGGAAATTATTCTGCGGGAATATAATTCCACGATTGATCCTTCCGTAAATATGACTTTATTGGGTGATTGGCGTACCCGAATTATGGGTGAGGAATATATCCCGGACAATGTGGAGCGGAAATACTACGGTCAATATGACTGGAACCACTGGTATAAACGTAATCCGGATGGTGCCATTGATACGCCACATGGCGTTTACGAGAAGGATTTTGATGATGTCATTAACGGTATGAGAACCAAAGTAAACAAGCTGAAAATTTATGGTTTTAGTGGAGATGATGCCTTGGGCGGTAGCGAAGGTAACGATTATATTTATGGCGGAGAAGGCCGTGACCTGATCGCGGGTGCTGGTGGTAAAGATTTACTGGATGGTGGCGCTGGAGATGATTTTATTTATTCCAATAGTCGTTTGTATGCGTCAGAGCGTATTCTCCCGAATGAACGCTGGAAGATGCCAGATAATGGTATAGAGGAGATATTTGCCGGACGAACATGGGGCGTTTATAAAATATCCGCCGGAAAAGGGCGTATTTCCGGTATTTACCAGCAAACGGATGATACCGGCGATGAAGGAGACAGTCTTTTTGGCGGCAGTGGCAACGACCGGATATATGGTAGCAATTTGGGCGATTATATTTATGGTGACCGTAATCACGATATGACTTTACCCCAAATAGAACAACATGGTAATGATGACATTGCCGGCTTGGGCGGAGACGATATTATTGAAGGGAACGGTGGCGATGATACTATTTATGGTGATGGTTATACTCAGATTGATGATATAAAGTATGTAAACCCAAAAAATCATGGTCAGGATACACTAGCGGGTGGCTATGGAAACGACGATATTATTGGTGGTGGCAATGATGACACTATTTATGGTGGAGCTGGTGATGATAGGTTATATGGAGATCAAGGAATAGGTATTTTTTCCGCATCAGAAGTGGATTATTTATCTAATGAGTTTCAGGGCGTGGATAGTATTTATGGCGACTCCGGCAACGATACAATCATGGGAGGAGGAAATGGGGACAGATTACACGGCGGAGCCGGAAATGATCGAATCTGGGGAGACTACGGCACGCCTGAAGCTACCAGTCGCGCTTTTGGTAACGATAAGATTTGGGGGGATGAAGGCGAAGATGAAATTAATGGTGGATATGGCATAGATACAATATATGGCGGTGCGCATAATGACATTTTGCGTGGAGGCGCAGGCGTGGATTATCTTTACGGAGATGATGGAAATGATGATATGTATGGTGATGGTGATTATTGTCCACCAGAGCTGGAAGATATGGATTATATGGAAGGGGGCAGTGGCAATGATGCCATGTCTGGCTGTGGTGGTGATGGTGATGAATTACACGGCGGAGATGGCAATGATAAACTTTATGGTAAATTAAGTTATGACAAAGGTGATGATGGGGTTAACCATTTATTTGGTGAGAAAGGGGAAGATCTCCTAATTGGAGCTGGTAATACTGATTATATTTATGGCGGTGAAGATAACGACCTAATTACCGGTTTTGCCGGCGATGACTGGTTATATGGTGAAGAAGGCGATGATCGTATCTATGGTGATGAAGGCCAGTCTTCATGGGGAAATCCTTATGTCATTACCGGCGTCGATCATATTTATGGTGGTGCCGGCAATGATTACCTTGATGGCGGTAATGGCGACGATTGGGTTTATGGCGACGAAGGCGACGATATTGTATTGGGCTATTTCGGCGATGATCATATTTTTGGCGGCGATGGCAATGATGATGTTGCCGGGGGCGCGGGTGATGATTATGTTTATGGAGACGATGGCAATGATATTGTGCGGGGTGATTGGCCGGTAGCTTCCCTGGATGCTGACCCCAATGCCGGTGGCGCGGATCATCTTTTTGGTGGCCGTGGCGATGACCAGATGGATGGCGGTTATGGCGATGACGAGCTGCATGGTGATGAGGGCAATGATTTGCTCTATGCCAATGCGGGGAATGACACGCTTTTGGGTGGTGAAGGGAATGATGCATTGTATGGTGTCAGCGGTACCAACCGGCTCTTTGGTGACGAAGGGAATGATATTCTGCGCAGCGGCACCGGCGATGATTATCTGAATGGCGGTTTGGGTAATGACGTTTATTATTTCAAACGCGATTTTGGTCATGACGTTATCGACAATAATGATCGTCTCAAGGGTCGCTTTGATTATATTCATTTTCTAGAAACACGGCGCGATGAAGTAGAAATTTTGCGCGAGAATGATAATTTGGTTATCCGTACACTGGATGGTGCGCACCAGGTGACAGTATTCAAGCATTTTTCGGAATCCGAGCCTTGGCATTTTATTAACGCCATCCGTTTTGCCGATGATGGCAGTTGGCATCCACCACATCACCTTGTCAACCACCCGCCTGAAGTAGTGCGGCCTTTGGATAATCTCGCAGTCAAGGCGGATAGCGATATTGGCGGGCAGATTGCGCTCGATGCTATCAGTGACCCGGATCGCGAGCCGCTGACGTATCAATTGACGATGTCAGATGGCATTGCGCTGCCGGAGTGGCTGCAATTCGATGCGCAGACCGGCGCGATTAGTGGTCATGCTCCAGCGGACAGCAGCCTGCTGCATTTGCGTCTGACCGGAACGGATCACGCCGGGGCAAGCGCCTTTACGGATTTCTCCTTGCAGGTCAATGCCGCACCGAAAGTGGCGCATTCGCTTGAACCTCATCGCGCCGTGGAAGGGCAGGATTTCAGTTTCCAATTGCCGTCTGATACGTTTGTTGACCCGGAAAGTGATCCGCTCAATTTACAGTTGCTGCAGAGCAATGGCGAGGCATTACCCGATTGGCTACATTTTGATGCGGAGAGCGGTACGGTTTCTGGTAATGCTCCGGTGGAGACGCCGGATTTGTCGCTGTCGCTGATTGCCACAGACCCACTCGGTAATCAGGCTCACGCTAATTTTTCGCTGGCTTTAACCGAGCCGCCGCAAACGGTGAAAACCTCATGGCGTGGCGGTACGATACATGGCAAGGATGGTGATGATCATCTTGTTGGCAGTAACTTCAATGACCGTTTGTATGGCGAAGATGGCAACGATTATTTGAAGGCAAAATTCGGTAATGATGTGCTGGATGGCGGTAAAGGCAATGACCGTATGGAAGGCGATTGGGGCAATGACGAATACCGCTATCGTGCAGGTGATGGCCATGACACGATCCATGATAGTCAAGGCAAGGACACTCTGATTCTTGACGGTATCCGTCAGAGTGATACCCGCTTTCTGCTGCGCGGCAAAGATTTGCTGCTGGAATTTCACAATGGCGACGGTTCGATTGTGATTGAAAATCATGCGGGTAGCGGTCGCATGGAGCATTTCCGTTTCGCTGATGCGAATTTGGATCATCGTGCGGTGGATGATTTGTTGCGGCAACTGGGCAATAACCAGCATGGCGTGATTTGATGGTAATGCTAATTTTTGTATCACACCAATCCTCTCCCACAGGAAGAGGGGCTTTTCAGATTCGTGCATTAACACTGGTTTTTCACAAAATCGTCGTTTAGAAAGAATCTTATTTTGGAAAAGCCATTTATAACAATCTAGGCGTAATGGACAAATTTCATGCTTTTTTTGAGACGTTGCGCCCTAATGGACAAATTTCATGCTCTCCCCTCTATTTTTTGCTGAAATAATCTTTTATAAACCGTAACTTCCTCTCCTTTTTCAAGCCCCGATGACACCGCAAAAGCTGCTTCATTTCGCTGAATTTCCCTTCCAGCAAATTGGTCGCATTCGGGATACCTAGGTCGGGAAAATGCTCGCAGGTAAACAACCATGGCAGATGCCGTTTCAGGCTGTTGTACGCGGCGCGCAGACGCTTATGCGTGTAGTGTGAGTGGCCTGTTTTCTCGTTCACACTGCGTTCGTTCAGGAAGGCGGCGTACTGCTCGTACCAGCGCTTGAGCGCCGCTTCAAACGCCGCCTGAGTAGTCTCCGTCAGGGTCAATGACAGGGCCCGCAGCGCCTGTGCCGCCGGGCTTTTAGGCTTTCTGGTCAGGTGGCGCACGATGATTTTTATTTGGTGAAATTGGCACATCTGCACGGGTATAGTTGAATCGCTTGGGAATAGTAACAACGAGAAAAAACAGTAGGCTAAAGCCTAGCCTAAACCAGCCCAGTATTTTTACCGCTTAGCGTTTTTTATAGTGCAAAGATAAGTCCTGGTTACTGATATCCTTTTTCTGGGTTTTGACTATATATCCAGGAACGAACCCAGTAAGCCGCTTTTGCCATCGCAGATAATGCTTTGTATCACAACGTCTCTTTCTTGCAGCGCTGCGACCTCTTGTCGGTAGCGCTCAATCGTCTCGTTCTTGACTTCGAGCACCGACAGCGCTCGCTTGCTGATCGCGTCATACAGCACCATGACGCCCCATTTTCGGCCGAAATAGGTGGTGTCCATGATGAGGTTCACGGGTGCCTGTGGCAGCGCGCATTCGCCCTGTGTAGCGGCTTTGCTGAGGTGGCGATGGATCGTTTTGATGCTGCATCCGTACTGCGCGGCAAGCTGTGCGGCGCTTTGCTTGCCTTCGCTGTATCGCTGCCAAAGGGTGTTGGGATTAAGGCGTTGGCCCCCTATGAATTGGCGCTTACAGGAGCCGCAATGGTATTGCTGTTTCCCGTTGTCACGATGCCCGTTTTTCTTGACCTGTTTGGAACCGCAGAAAAAGCATTTTTTGTGTTCAAAGGTTTTAACCTCGCGTAAAGTCTTGCAGCGTAAGGGCTACAGCGATTCTTAGAACGTGTTCATTGTCTCAGCCTCTGCTGTAAACTATCGGCATGAACAGAAAAACCTACCCAAGCGATATCAGTCGCGAGCAATTTGCGCCTCTCCTCCCCCTGCTGGAAAGTGCCCGTAAACGCACAGCGCCACGTCAGGTGGACTTGTACGATGTCTTTTGTGCCATTCTCTATCTGCAACGCACTGGCTGCTCCTGGCGCGCTTTGCCGGGCGATTTCCCCAAATGGCGCACCGTGCATTCCTACTTCCAGAGATGGACTGAGCCACGCGAGAGTGGCATCAGCATCCTTGAGGAAGCATTAAAAAAATCAGGTAGTTGCGGAGCGCCGCAAGCAGGGGCATCATGAAGCAACCACTTTCCTGATTATTGATGCGCAGAGTGTGAAGAACACGGATACCGCCATGGAAAAAGGCTACGATGCGGGCAAGAAGGTTAGCGGTATCAAGCGGCATATAGCGGTTGACACGCAGGGTTTGCCGCATGCGCTTGCGGTAACGACGGCGGATGTTACGGATAGAAAAGGCTGCCTGCTAGCATTGGAACGTGGGCGGGATAATCTTGGGGCGGTACAAAAAATCCTTGCTGACGGTGGTTACACGGGTAAGGCATTTGCTTCGTCAGTACAGGAGTTGATTGGTGCGGAGGTAGAGATTGCCAAACGAAACGAATTACACCGCTTTGCGGTATTGCCAAAGCGATGGGTAGTCGAGCGCAGTTTTTCCTGGTTGGAAAAGAACAGACGGCTTTGGAAAAACTGCGAGCGTAAGTTGAGTACCAGTCTGCAAATGGTAGCTTTGGCTTTCTTGGGAGTCCTGCTACGAAGACTATGAACACGCTCTTAGGACTAGATTATTGGGTAAGAAGCACGGCCTTGAACATGGCGAGTAGCGGGTAGCGGGGCATTCATCGTGTGAGCGATTTCGTTTTTGTTCTGATGCAACTGCTCTTCTATGACTCCCCAGTCGATGAACTGACGAGTTTGAGGATAGGGACGCTATCTATAGTTTTAGCGATGTAGGATTTGAGTGGGCGGTCAGTGTTTTTGTCGGGTACGTTGTGGCAGGAGCGGCTTTTGTAGGTGTTCGTAGCGGTGCCCGCTCAGGATACGGCTGCCGACCGGTCGGTAGCCGTGGCGCAGGTAGAGGCGGCGTGCGGCAGGGTTGGCTTCGTCCACGTTCAGGCCGATGCGCTGTTTGCTGGCGGCGAGTGCTTGGGCGGGCAGGGCATCCAGAAGTGCGGCACCAATGCCACGCCCTCGGTAGGTGGGGGCGACGGCGATGGTGTCCAGATACCATTCGTCGGGGTAGCTTTCGGGGTCGGTGAAGAGGCGCTGCGTAGAGTCAAGGTGGCTCTGTCGCAGGGCAGTGGTGAAAGGTAGGTCAACCAGTGGTTCTACTTCGCTGGGGTAGCCGAAAGCGGCACCTGCGATGCAGCCATCAATGGTTTTGACAATGGCGCGCGCGTAGCCGTAGCGGTATTCCGCCGCCTGGATAGCGGTAGTGAGCAGGCTGCGCGTGGTTTCGATACCGTGGGCGGCGAGGAAGGGCAACTCCATCGCTTCCAGCACGTGCAGGATGAGTGGGGCGAGGGCGGCAGCCTCATCCGCTCGGGCGGGGCGGATCATTGCGGATTTTGTTTGGCGGCTTGGGCGGCGCGCAGTTTCTGCGGGGTGACGTCGTTGCCTTCGCTATCAACGATGCGGGTGACGAGCAGGTTGTTATCTATCTGGCCGCGAATGGCAGCGAGGTATTCGCGCCGTAGCACGTCGCGTTCGGCAAGTTCGTCGGCAGTCAGGGGGCGGCTTTTGGCGATGGCGGCGAGTTCGTTGATGCGTGTCAGGGAGGGGATGGTCATGGTTGTCTCTTTGGGTTAAGTGGGGTCGCTGTGGTTATGGTGGCGGGGGCGGATTTTGCAAGGTGCGTCTTCCCGCTTTCAGTTGTCTCCTTAACGGATGAGTTTTTTCTTCGCCCAGTAGTGTAGGCCGTAGAGTGTGGCTATCCAGAGGATGAGTATCAGGGGTCTGCTGATGTTGGTGAGGGCGGCAAGCAGCCAGAAGGCGTTTAGCAGGGGAAAGGCGGCGAGGGCGTAGTGACGGCGTTCGCGCGGACTGCGAAACGGCAGGATGTAAAGGCAGTGGCAGATAAGCACCTGGATGGTGATGAAGCTGAGGGTAAGGACAGTGATGAGCAGGTAGTTCATGCGGAGTATTTTGGTGAGTTTCAGTTTTCCTGCCGCAGGTAGCGCATCCAGTAGAGGGTAGCGGCGATGACGCCGACGGACATGGCGATGAGGTTGAGTAGGGGAACGGTGGTCATGAGGCTGACTCCGCTGCCGTAGGCAAGGCTGTTGCCGCGTTGTTGTCGCAGGCGGCGACGCTGTTCGCGGAAGGAGATACCGTTGTTCGCCATCGGGTAGTCAAGGTATTGCAGTGCGGCGCACCAGGCGGCGTAGGCAAACCAGAGCACGGGTGCCAGTGGGGGCAGGATGAGGGCGAGGATGAGGGTGGGGACGGCGAGGGCGAGGAAGTACAGCGCTTTGTGGATTTCTTGTATGAGGCTCGCGAGGATGTCGCGCCACAGCGGTTGTGCCGGCGGTTCCGGTTCGCCGCGCTCGGTTTTTTCGACGGCGGCAGCGAGCAGGCTGTTGAATGGGGCAGCAATGAGGTTTGCCATCAGCGCAAAGGTCGCGTAGGTGAGGATGAGCAGGGTGAGGCCGATAAGCGGGTAGAGCAGCCAGTCCAGCCACGCCAGCCAGTCGGGCAGGAGTCGGTCGATGAGGGTGGTGCTGTAATGCCAGACGGCGTAGCTGCCGGCGGTGAAGAGGATGATGTTAACCACAAGCGGCAGCAGGATGTAGCGGCGGATGCCCGGGCGGAAGAGCCAGGTGAAGGCTTCCGCCAGGCAGTGCAGTGCCTTCATGCGGTGGGGATGGAGGCGCGGATATTGTTTAGCGCGTCGCGGAAGAGGCCCATCAGGGCTTCGAGTTCGACAGTGCGCGGGTAGTTCGGGCGGGTGACGAGGGCAAGGCGGCGGTGCGGCGCGGGTACGTCCAGCGGGATGGTGCGGATGTCCGGCAAGGGGCGCAGTGAAGGTAGCGCCATTTCCGGGACGAGGGTTAGCCCCATGTCGTTCACTACCATTTGCACAAGGGTGTTCAGGCTGGCTTCACGGAAGCTGTGCGGGCTGATTTCGTTGCGGAATTTGCAGATTTCCACGATGTGGTCTTTGAGACAGTGGCCGTCGCCGAGAAGGAGCAGGGTATTGTCGTTGCGCAGTTGTTTGGCGGTGATTTTTGCCTGTTCGCTGAGTGGGTGGTTGCGGTGCAGGACGACGTAGAAGCGCTCGCTACCGATTTCAAAGGTATTAAGGCCGGGGGTGTCGTAGGGCAGGGCGATGAGGGCGGCATCCAGCATGCCGTTGTGCACGGCGCTGACCAGGCGTTCGCTTACGTCTTCGCGGATGTTTAGCTCGAATTTGGGATAGGCTTTATGGATGACGGGCAAGGCCTGTGGCAGAAGGAAGGGGGCGATGGTCGGGATGAAACCGATGGCCATCGGGAAGTAGAGGGTTTCGTGGCTGGCGTGCGCTTGTTCGACCAGCTGTTGCGCGTCCAGATAGATTTTTTGGGCGCGGCGCAGCAGTTCTTCGCCGATGGGGGTGATAACAACCTGTTTGTTATTGCGCTCAAAGACGATAACGCCAAGGTTCTTTTCCATTTCGGCAATGCCGAGCGAGAGAGCCGATTGGGAGATGTTGCATTCTTCGGCGGCACGTTTGAAATGTTTGTGCCGGGCGACGGCGAGGGCGAACTGGATTTGGCGGAGAGTTATCATTTGATGTTTACCTAAACAAATTGTTCAGCGATTATACATAAAGAAAATAAAAGTTAAAGATTACAGTCTGCACGTCTTTTCAAATGCTTGGCAGATTTTATAATAGCGCGCGTTGCCGTAATTGACGGTTTCAATCATTCCACAATACGAGGTTTTCCATGCCCATTATCAACCGCAGCATCCCCGATTTTTCCGTACAGGCTTTCCACAACGGTGAATTCAAAACCGTGACCAGTGACAGCGTCAAAGGCAAGTGGTCCATCTTCCTCTTCTACCCGGCGGATTTCACCTTCGTCTGCCCGACCGAGCTCGAAGACATGGCCAAACACTACGACGAACTGCAAGCGCTCGGCGTCGAAGTCTATGCCGTGTCCTGCGACACCCACTTCACCCACAAAGCCTGGCACGATCACAGCCCGGCCATCAGCGGCATCAAATACCCGATGCTGGGTGACCCGACCGGCGTCCTCGCGCGCGGCTTCGACGTGATGATTGAAGAAGAAGGCCTCGCCTACCGTGGCACTTTCCTCGTTAACCCGGAAGGCAAAATCAAAGTCGCCGAAATCCACGACAACGGCATTGGTCGCAGCGCCAAAGACATGGTGCGCAAAGTTAAAGCCGCCCAATACGTTGCCCAGCACGACGGCGAAGTTTGCCCGGCCGCTTGGGAAGCAGGACAAGAAACCCTGAAACCCAGCCTCGATTTAGTCGGCAAAATTTAACGGCTACCGCCCGATCACGACAGCGCCTGCGGGCGCTGTTTCCATATCTGGGGCGCCGCCAAGCGAGATAACCACGCGGTTTTCCCCAAACCACAAACAAAAGGAACCCCATGCAACTTGACCAAGCCATGCTGGACGCTGTCCGCCAGCACATGAACATCCTCAGCCGCGACATCACTCTTGTCCTCGCGCCCGGCGCACACGAAAAACGCGACGAACTCAAAGCCTTCCTCACGCAAATCGCCTCTACCTCACCACGCCTGCACCTTGAAGAAGCGGCTGATCCCGCACTCACCACCCCCATCAGCTTCACCCTGCGCGCCGATGGTACGGATACCGGCATCATCTTTACCGGCATCCCCGGTGGCCATGAATTTACCTCGCTCATCCTTGCCATCCTGCAAGCGGGCGGCAGCGCGCTCAAACTCGACGACAGCATCCAGGCGCTCATCCGTAGCATCCAGCAGCCGCTGCACTTCACCACCTACATCTCCCTTTCCTGCCACAACTGCCCGGACGTCGTGCAGACCCTCAACCAGTTCGCCCTGCTCAACCCGCAAATTCGCAGTGAAATGATTGACGGCGGCCTCTTCCAGGAACAAATCGAAGCGCGCAACATCCAGGGTGTGCCCGCCGTGTACCTGAACGGCGAAAGCTTTGCCAACGGCAAAATCGACACGGCCCGCCTTGTCGAAAAACTGCTCGAACAACACCCCGGGCTCGCGCAAAACGCCGCGCCCGCGCAAGCCCTGCCGTTGCAAGACGTGGTCGTCATCGGTGGTGGTCCGGCAGGCTCATCCGCCGCCATCTACGCCGCGCGCAAAGGCCTCAGCGTCACCGTCGTTGCCGACCGCATCGGTGGTCAGGTCAAAGACACCATGGACATCGAAAACCTCATCTCGGTGCCGAAAACCACGGGCCCCGAACTCGCGGGCAAACTGCAGAGCCATCTCGCTGCCTACCCCATCACCATCCGTGAAAACCTCAGCGTGAAAAGCGTCGCGACGGGAGACAAAACCCATAAAGTCACCCTCAACACCGGCGAGACCATCGAAACCCGCACCCTTATCGTGGCAAGCGGCGCGAAATGGCGCGAACTCGGCATCCCCGGTGAAAAAGAAAACATCGGCAACGGCGTCGCCTTCTGCCCGCACTGCGACGGCCCCTTCTTCAAAAACAAAGACATCGCCGTTATCGGTGGCGGCAATTCCGGCGTTGAGGCCGCGCTGGACCTGGCCGGCATCGTCAAAAGCGTGACCCTGATGGAATTCATGCCCGAACTCAAAGCGGACAAAGTGCTGGTCGAACAACTCGGCAAACGCGACAACATCCGCGTCATCACCAACGCCGCTGCGCAGGAAATCACGACCGAAGGCGGCAAAGTAGACCGCATCCGCTACACCGACCGCACCGACGGCGCTGTGCACGACCTGCCGCTGCAAGGCGTCTTCGTGCAAATCGGCCTGGTGCCGAACAGCGACTTCCTCGGTGACGCCGTTGACCGCACCCGCTTCGGCGAAATCGTCATCAACGCCAAAGGCGAAACCAACGTGCCGGGTATCTTTGCGGCAGGCGACGTGACCACCGTGCCGTACAAGCAAATCATAGTGGCAATGGGCGAAGGAGCAAAAGCAGCGCTCTCGGCATTTGACTACCTCATCCGCCAATAACGTCGCAGTCGCGACAATCACCAAAAAGGCAGACCGTGAGTCTGCCTTTTTGGTTTCTACAAGGCTCCTTAATTAAGGAAGCATCGCCTCGCCGTCTTGTCTCATTCGTATGTAAAACGACTATACCTCTTACCGCAAGCGGAAAGGGCAGACGCACATCACTCATCAATGATTGGAATTATCATTTAAAAATAGAAAAATCCTAAAAATTTCCTATTAACCCTGACCTTTATCAAGGGACGCCGCATTACCCCTTTGTGAAAATGCCTTCATTACGGCATCCGCCGTATGCACCATTCAACAAGAGGTAAAAATATGAAAGAATTCAAACGAATGTGGATTGTGCTCGGTCTGATTACGATCGGCTCGTTCATCCTGCTCGGTTACTTCGGCAAAGAAGTTTATAACGAGCGCCCGCCCATCCCGGCGGAGTTTGTTGATGAAAACGGCAAAGTGCTGTTTACCGAAGCCGACATCATGGCCGGTCAATCTGCCTGGCAATCCATCGGCGGTATGTCCGTCGGTACTGTCTGGGGACACGGCGCCTATCAAGCTCCGGACTGGACAGCCGACTGGATTCACCGCGAAGTGCTCGGTTGGCTCGACCAGCAGGCGCAGCGTGAATACGGCAAGCCATACGCCGAACTCTCTGAACGCGATCAGGCCACCCTGCACTATGACGCACAGCAGGCCTTCCGCAAAAATACCTACGACAAAACAACCGGCAAAGTCACCCTTTCTGCCGACCGTGTGCGTTCCGTCGAAGCGGTCTCCGCCTACTACGACAAGCTGTTCAGCGACGATCCGTCCCTGCACAAACTGCGTGAAGCCTACGCGATGAAAGAAAATACTCTGCCGAAAGCGGAAAGTCGCGCCAAGCTCAACGCCTTCTTCTTCTGGTCAGCCTGGGCTGCTTCCACCAACCGCCCCGACCAGAATGTGACCTACACCAACAACTGGCCGCATGAACCGCTGATCGGTAACCAGCCAACCGCCGAGAACGTCATCTGGTCCATTATCTCCGTTGTCACCCTCATCTTCGGTATCGGCTGCGTCATCTGGATCTGGGCCTTCTTCACCCACCACGAACACGAAGAAGTGGCTATCCCCAGTCGCGATCCGCTGACCCTCGTCAACCTCACCCCATCGCAAAAAGCGCTGGGCAAATACCTGCTCATCGTTGCCGCCCTTTTCTTCGTGCAAGTCATGCTCGGCGGTTTCACTGCGCACTATACCGTCGAAGGACAAGACTTCTACGGCATCCCGGTCGCTGACTGGTTGCCATACAGCCTGACCCGCACCTGGCATATCCAGGCCGCTATCTTCTGGATCGCGACCGGTTTCCTCGCAGGCGGCCTCTTCCTCGTGCCCATCATCAACGGTGGCAAAGATCCGAAATTCCAGAAACTCGGCGTTGATCTCCTTTTCTGGGCGCTCATCGTCGTCGTCGCCGGCTCCTTCCTCGGCCAGTTCGTGGCGCTGAAAGGCTGGATGAACGAAAAACTGAACTTCTGGTTCGGTCATCAGGGCTACGAATTCGTGGAAATCGGCCGCGTTTGGCAGATCGCCCTCTTTGCCGGACTTGTCTTCTGGCTCGTCCTCATGCTGCGCGGCATTTGGGCGGCGCTCAAAATGCCTGGCGACAAGAGCTTGCTCATCCTCTTTACTCTCGCCGCCGCTGCTATCGGCCTTTTCTATGCTCCGGCGCTGTTCTACGGCGAACACACCCACATCTCCGTCATGGAATACTGGCGCTGGTGGGTGGTGCACCTCTGGGTAGAAGGCTTCTTTGAAGTCTTTGCAACCAGTGCCGTCGGCTTCATCTTCTACAACCTCGGCATGGTCAGCAAACGTGCCGCCACCGCTGCCGCGCTGCTTGCCGCGATGATGTTCCTCATCGGCGGTATCCCCGGTACCTTCCACCATATCTACTTCGCCGGCACCACCACGCCGATCATGGCGGTGGGCGCGCTCTTCTCGGCGCTGGAAGTCGTACCGCTTGTCCTCTTGGGCTACGAAGCCTTTGATAACTGGACGGCGCAGCACAAAGCCGACTGGATGAAACCGATGCGTTGGCCGCTGACCTTCTTCATCGCTGTCTCCTTCTGGAACATGCTCGGCGCGGGCGTTTTCGGCTTCCTCATTAACCCGCCGATCTCGCTCTACTACCTGCAAGGGCTGAATACTACGCCGAACCACGGTCACGCCGCTCTCTTCGGTGTCTATGGTTTCCTTGCTCTCGGCTTCACCCTGATGGTACTGCGCTACATTCGCCCGACCATGAAGTGGAACGAAAAACTGATGTTCACCGCCTTCTGGGCCATGAACCTCGGCCTCGTGCTGATGCTCTTCACCAGCCTGCTGCCGATCGGCATCATCCAGGCGAACGCCACCATCAACGAAGGTCTGTGGTGGGCGCGCAGTGCGGAATTCGTCGAACAGAACCCAATCATCCACACGCTGCGTTGGTTCCGCACCGTCGGCGACGTGGTCTTCATCCTCGGCGCAGTAGCCTTCGGCGTACAAATCGTCAAAGGCCTGCTGCACCGCGAAGGTGGCGACAGCCCGGCTGGTAAAGCCGAAACGCCTGCTGCCGCAGCCAGCACCGCCAGCCAGTCATAAACCAACTGACTACGGCAATAAAAACCCGGCCTTGTGCCGGGTTTTTTGTGTCCGTTCAGACGCTCAGGCGATGATAAAGGCACTGTGTAGCTGCGTCAGTCGCAGTTCCAAGCGATCGCTATGATGTAGCGGCCTTGGTATGCGGAGCGGAGTGGCGTCTGGTAAATATCGCTTGCTCTCATCAGGAGAGAACGGACACGACCAATCGCTCAAACCGCCATAGCCGCGTAAAGCGTATGATGAGCGCGTTTTGATGGTTTTGGGCGATCGTTTTTCTATACAGGAGGAGCCATGAAGGTGGTGGAAAGCAAGATCCGCATTATCGGCGGCAAACATCGCGGGCGGCGGATTGCCGTGCCGGAGCGTGAGGGACTGCGACCGACGCCGGATCGCGTGCGTGAGACGGTCTTTAACTGGTTACAGTGGGAAATCGGCGGTGCCTATGTACTTGATGCCTTCGCCGGCAGCGGAGCGTTGGGACTAGAAGCGTTATCGCGTGGTGCGGCGAGCGTGTTATTCGTCGAACGTGAGGCGGATGTGGTAGCCCGCCTGCGTGCGTTGCTGACCGAATGGCAGGAGCCGCATGCCCGCGTACAGCAGGGTGATGCACTGCGTCTTGCCCCGAGTACGCGTTATGACGTGATTTTCCTTGATCCGCCGTTTGCCGACGGCGTGCACGAACAGGCGCTCTCCCATTTTTTGCATGACGGTTGGCTGAAGCCGCATGGCAAGGTGTATGTGGAAATACCGTTTAAGCATGGGGATCTGCCGTTGCCTGCCGGTTGGGGCTGGCACAAACAGGGCAGGGCAGGACGTGTCTATTTCGGCCTGCTACAGCGTGAGGCGGCAGAATGATGCGGATCGGAATTTATCCAGGGACATTCGATCCTGTGACGCGTGGACATGAAGACATCATCCGCCGTGCGGGGACGTTGTGTGACCGGCTCTATGTCGCTGTCGCTCGTGGACACCACAAGCAGTCGCTGTTTTCGCTGGAGGAGCGGCTGGATTTGATGCGCACTGTCTGCGCCGATTTGCATGGGAATGGTGAGGTAATACCGGTCGCATTTGATGGATTGCTGGTGAATGCCTGCCGGCAATACAGGGCTTCTCTCATTATTCGCGGTATTCGCAGCGTCGCCGATTATGAATACGAGCACCAATTGTCGGGTATGAATCGCCATCTCTTGCCTGGCGTCGAGACGGTTTTTTTGATTACCGCCGACCGTTATAGTTTTGTGTCCTCCAGCTTGATTCGTGAAACGGCGCGCCTTGGCGGTGATGTTGGCGAATTGGTGCACCCGGATGTTAAAAAATTTTTAACGGTTAAGGTTTGTAAGGATTGTTAAAGATTGTGTATATTAACGCCGTCATTTTTGACGTTAACAACTTTTAGGAGTTCATATATGAAATCTTTGAAAATCGCTTCTATGGCCGCCATTGTCATGATCGCTGCTGGTTGCGCCAGCCAACCGAAAGAAGATGCTCATGCATCTGAAATCGCTGCTCTGCGTGCCGATATCGCCGAAGTTAAATCTATCGCTATGCAAGCTAACGAAAATGCGATGATTGCACGTCAACAAGCCCAAGAAAACAGCGAAAAAATCAACCGCACTTTCCGTGGCAAACAATACAAGTAAGCAGCTGCTGAACGTATAGTTCTTATAGAAAAAGGCACCGTAAGGTGCCTTTTTCTTGCCTGTGACTTTCTCAGCGGGGTTTTTTCACTTCCTTTTTGCAGGTAAATCCGTAAAATATGCCCTCTTTTTATAACCCCCTTAACAAGAGGAAAAACATGTTAGCAATTCGACTCGCCCGTGGCGGTTCAAAAAAACGTCCCTTCTATCACATCGTTGCCACTAACAGCCGTAACGCACGTGACGGGCGCTTCATCGAACGCCTCGGTTTCTTCAACCCGATCGCCAAAGGTCAGGAAGTGCCGCTCAATATCAATATGGAACGTTACGAGCACTGGGTTGGTGTTGGTGGTCAAGCCAGCGACCGGGTGAAATCTTTGGTCAAGCAATTCAAGCAACAGGCCTGATTTGTGTCGCACGACACCGCAGACATCATCGTCGGGCGGATAGTCGGTGTGCATGGTATTCGCGGGCAGGTGAAAGTCTATTCGGACTGTCGCCCCCGCGAATCGCTTTTTCAGTACTGTCAATTCATTGCCCGTAGTGAAGGCCGACCCGAACTGCAACTGCAACTATTGCGCGGGCAGGCGACAGGGAAAGGATTGATCGCTGCCTTCCACGGTATCAATGACCGCGATCAGGCCATGACACTTAGCGGCTATACCTTGAGCATCCGACGCGAGCAACTTCCGCCCACACGTAACGGTGAATACTACTGGGCAGACCTTATTGGACTGCGGGTGGAAAACCGCCAGGGTATCACCCTTGGTCGGGTCGCTGAGCTCTTCGAAACCGGCTCGAATGACGTAGTGGCTGTTCGTGCTGATGATACAAACGAGGAAATTCTGATTCCCTTCATCCGTCCGCACTATATCGAGAATATCGATCTGGCAAGCGGCGTGATGCAAGTGGATTGGGAACCACAATGGTCGCAAGTGACCGAAGACGACCGTTAAAACCGTGCATATTGATATCGTCAGTATCTTTCCTGAGCTTGTTCGCCACTGGTTCAACCAAGGTGTTGTCGGTCGTGCCTTGCAGAAAAAAGAGGATCCTCCGGCAACCCTGCATTACTGGAACCCGCGTGAATACAGTGATGATCGCCATCAGCGCGTTGATGACCGTCCTTTCGGTGGTGGTCCCGGCATGGTCATGCAATACGAACCGCTGGCGCGTATCGCTCAAGCTATCAATGCGGGTGGTGATAAACCGCTGCATATCTATCTCAGCCCGCAGGGCAGCACCTTCAACCATACGCTTGCCGCAGAACTTGCGCGCAAGCCGCACCTCGCCCTGTGGTGCGGACGTTACGAAGGCATTGATCAGCGCTTCATTGATGAATACATAGATGCGGAGATCTCTATCGGTGACTTTGTCCTCTCCGGCGGGGAAATTGCAGCCGCTATCGTCATTGATGCCGTTCTGCGTCTTGTCCCCGGTGTTTTGGGCGACGAACAATCCGCGCTGGAAGACTCTTTTCAGCAAAAACTGCTTGACCATCCGCACTATACGCGCCCGGAAAATACTGCTACAATTCGCGCCCCTGAAATTCTGCTCAGCGGCAATCATGCGCTTATCGAACGGTGGCGCCTGAAACAGGCGTTGGGCAGAACTTTTTTGCACCGTCCCGACATCTTTTGTCAACTTGATCTCAGCGACGCGCAGCAAAAATTACTCAACGAATTTTTAACCGAACAGCAATTTGGAGAGCCGTCATGAGCAACATCATTGACATCTTGGAACAAGCACAATTCAAGCAGGACCTGCCACAATTCAACCCGGGCGATACTTTGGTCGTGCAAGTTAAAGTTATCGAAGGCAACCGCGAACGTCTGCAGGCCTTTGAAGGCGTCTGCATCGCCAAACGTAATCGTGGTCTGGGTTCATCCTTCACGGTACGCAAAATCTCACACGGTGAAGGCGTAGAGCGCGTTTTCCAAACGCACAGCCCGCTGGTTGCTTCCATTACCGTCAAGCGTCGTGGTGATGTCCGTCGCGCCAAACTTTACTACCTGCGTGGTCTTGAAGGTAAAGCTGCACGTATCGCTGAAAAACTCGATACCAAAAAATAACGCTTGATGGCACATGCTGAACGCTGACGAACAGCGCCTCATTGCCGAAATCGCCGCCCTCGCCGCACAGACGGGGGCGGCGATTTTGTCATATTACGATCATCCGGATAGCTACCATGTCCGGGTCAAGGACAATCATACCCCGCTGACCGAGGCGGATCTCGCTGCGCATGATATGCTCGTGCGCGGATTGCCGCACTTGATGGATCTGCCTTGTCTTAGCGAAGAATCTGATGCCCGTGTGCATCAGCATCCGCCTGACGATTACTGGTTGATAGACCCCATTGATGGCACGCGCGAATTCATTGAACGCAGCGGCCAATTCTGCATTGCTATTGCCCGGATACAGCACGGCAAACCATCTCTTGGTTTCATTTATGCGCCAATTGGTGGTGCTTACTGGTATGCCCTGCATGATAAAGGGGCCTACAAGTACGATGGCACGGAACATGCCCGCCTGCACTGCCGTCATGCGCCGTCGCTGCCGACTATCATTACCGCGCGCGCACGTCTCAGCCGCATCATGCGCGACTATCTCGACGCCAATTTTGGTCATTATCACCACATCTGTTGCGGCAGCGCCCTCAAGTTCTGCGCCATCGCCGAAGGTCATGCCGACATCTACCCCAAACTTTCTCCCACCACCAGTCAATGGGATACCGCCGCAGGCGACATCCTGCTGCGCGAAGCAGGCGGCGGTCTGCGCTATTACGGTAACCTTCCGGGCAGTTATGGTGCCCGTTCTACCATCAATCCCCCTTTCCTCGCCTATGGTGCGGGCTTTGGTGAAGAAGCGCTGCAAGCCTATTTTGTGGCGATGCAGCGTGCGCTTGAACCTGAGCAGCGGTAAGATTGCTAGCAACCGCCGCCAGAGAGAGCAGCGGCTGCCACCGCATGCCTTGTGCCATGAGTATGTGGCAAAGCCGCTATAATCTCCGCCGTTTTTACTATTTTTACCGTTTCTTCATGGGGAAATTCCATGCGTTTGCGATCGCGTCGTGAGGGTGGCTGGCTCGCCCTGTTGGTGGACAAATTATTGTCCTGGCTGGTGATTTTATTGACGGGGGCGCGTTCACAGCCTTTGCCGCATTTGCGCGAGCGTTCACCGGGCGGGCGGGTGTATTACGCCAATCACAACAGCCACGGTGATTTCATGCTGATTTGGGTATCGCTGCCGCTCATCCTGCGGCGGCAGGTGCGCCCCGTTGCCGCTGCCGATTATTGGCAGTCCTCGCCGCTGCGCCGTTTCATCGCCCATCAGGTGTTCAACATGGTGCTGATTACGCGCAAGAGCGGCGAACCGCAGGCAGCAGTCAATCAGATGGTGGCGGCACTGGATAGCGGCGCGGATTTGCTGGTTTTCCCCGAAGGTACGCGCAACGGTAACGACAATGTGCTGTTGCAGCCGTTCAAAAGCGGGATTTTTCATTTGACGGAAGCGCGGCCGGATTGTCAGCTGGTGCCGGTGTGGATTCACAATATCCAGCGCGTGCTGCCGAAGGGCAAGCTGCTGCCGGTGCCGATGTTGTGCAGTGTGCGTTTCGGCCAGGCCTTCCGGGGCGGTGATTTTCCGGAGAAGGAAGATTTTCTTGCCTTCGCGCAGGCGTCGTTACTTGCCTTGCAGCCGGTGCTGCGCCAAGAGGAGCGTGGATTATGAATGAGCATACGGTGCTGTGGCTGTTTGTTACGATGCTGGCGATTTTGTGTACGGCGAGCGTGACGACGCGTCTTTTGTTTGCCCGCTATGGGGCGACCTCAACCCTGCTCAACCTGCGCTCACGCGTGCATGCGTGGTGGGTGATGTCGGCGGTACTGGCAGCGGCGTTCGCCTTGGGGCGTGGTGGCACGATTGTGTTGTTCTGGCTGGTGTCGTTTTTTGCGTTGCGCGAGTTTCTGTCGCTGTTGTATAGTCGTCGCAGCGATTATCGCGTGCTGGTGCTGTGTTATTACTTCGTGCTGCCGCTGCAATACCTGCTGGTGTTCTGGGGCAGTTTGAGCCTGTTCCTCACTTTTATTCCGGTCTATGCGTTTTTGTTCATGCCGATTGCGGCATCGTTGTCCGGCGACAGTCGCTATTTCCTGAGCCGCGCGGCGACGGCGCAGTGGGCGGTGATGATTGCGGTGTATTGCATCTCGCACATTCCGGCGCTGCTGAATCTGCGCATCCCCGGTTATTCGCACAATATTCTGCTGCTGCTGTTTTTGGTAGCGGTCGTGCAAGCAAGCGACGTGTTGCAATATGTGTGGGGCAAGCTGTTTGGCAAACGCAAGATTTTGCCGATGTTGTCGCCGTCAAAAACCGTCATCGGCACGGTCGGCGGGGTGTGCAGCGCGGCGCTGCTCGGCGGCGCGCTTTATGCGATTACGCCGTTCCGCCCGGCGGAAGCCATCGCTATCGCCTTTTTGACCTGCGTGATGGGCTTCCTCGGCGGACTGGTGATGTCGGCCATCAAACGCGATCGCGGCGTGAAAGACTGGGGGCATTTGATCGAAGGGCACGGCGGTATGCTCGATCGCATGGATTCGCTGTGCTTCGCCGCTCCGGTGTTCTTCCACTGCGTGCAGTATTTCTGGGCAGGCGGCGCCTGAGCGGGAAGCGGCTTCAGCGTCAGAGGAGGATGTAGTATTCGCGGTTGTAGTCGCGCAGCTCGCTGCCGTCGTAGGCTTTGCTGTAGCCGCGCTGGTTGCTGGCGAAGCGGGTGCCGTCGATGTAGGTGTTGATGTTGTCGTGGCTGTGCCCGTAAACCCAGAGATCGGCGCGGGCAGTCAATTCCGGCAGTTCGTTCGCCCAATAGGCCGAGCGGGTTAGTCCTTCTTTTTTGTGATAGTGCCGCTTGGCGATGAGGTTACTGCGCGGCAGGAAATGGCTGATGACGACGTGTTTTTCCGCTGGCTGTTGCAGGGCTTCTTTGAGGAAGGCGCAGCTTTGTTTGTGCAGGGCGACCATTTTTTGCGGGGTTAGCGGTTCGCCGTTGTCATCATAGATTTCGCGGAAATCCGGCAGGACTTCGTCTGCCCAGCGCATGGCGTCTGCCGGTTTATCCGCCAGGGTGAAGTCGCTCCATAGGGTTGTGCCGCTGAACTGGATGCCGTTGAGGGTGATGCTTTCGTCATCGAGCAGGGTGATGCCGTATTCCTGGCTGATGCTGCGGTAGATGTCTTTCGCCTCGCTGATGGCAAAGCCGTAGTATTCGTGGTTGCCGAGGACGTAGAGCACCGGCAGTTTTGTCGTCTTGCGGCGCAGGTAGTCGAAGAAAAGGCGGACGGTGGCCGGATCGCCGATGTCGCCGGCGAGGATGAGGACGTCGAGTTCGGAAAGATTGCTGATGGTGCAGAGGCTGCATTCGGTGTGCAGGTCGCTGTGGATGCCGATATTCATGTGTGCTCTCTGGTGGTGGGGGTCAGGACAGGCGGGTTTTGAAGTCGTCGTAGCCGAAGCTGCGCACGGTGGTCAGGCTGTCGTCACGGCTGTCCCAAGCGACGATGGCGGGCAGTTTGACGCCGTTGAAGGTGTTGGTTTTGACCATGGTGTAGTGGCTCATGTCCATGAACATGAGACGTTCGCCAACGGTAAGCGGGTGGTCGAAGCTGTAATCGCCGATGACGTCGCCGGCGAGGCAGGTCAGGCCGCCGATGCGGTAGGTGTGCGCCTTGTCGTGCGGCGCAGCACCACCGAGCACGTCCGGGCGGTAGGGCATTTCCAGCACGTCCGGCAGGTGCGCGCTGCATGAGCCGTCGATAATGGCGATGTCGATACCGTTCTTGGTCACATCCAGCACTTCGGTGACATACACGCCGGTATTGATGGCGATTGCTTCACCCGGTTCCAGGATAACCTCCACCCCCCAGCGCTGGCGGAAGGCGCGGATGAGGGTGATGAGTTCGTCCACCTGATAGTCTTCGCGGGTGATGTGGTGCCCGCCGCCAAAGTTAACCCACTGCATTTGCGGCAGGAACTCGCCGAATTGCCGCTCAACGGCGGCGAGGGTGCGTTGCAGCGGCGGCACGTCCTGCTCGCAGAGGTTGTGGAAATGCAGACCGCTGATGCCGTCAAGCAGCTCCGGACGGAAGGCATCACGCACGATGCCGAGGCGTGAGCCGGGGGCGCTGGGGTCGTAGATTTCCACCGCGCCTTCCGATTGCTGCGGATTGATGCGCAGGCCGAAGTGCAGCGGCTTATGTTTGGCGGCAGCGAGCGCCTGCTCGCGGTAGCGCTGCCACTGGCTGAACGAGTTGAAGATGACGTGATCGGAGAGCGCCAGCACTTCCGCCATATCCGCAGCCGGGTAAGCGGCGGAGAAAGTGTGCACTTTGCCGCCGAAATAGTCGCGCCCAAGTTTCGCTTCGTGCAGGCCGCTCGCGCACACGCCGGACAGGTAGCGGGCAATCAGCGGCGCGTAGTGGTACATGGCAAAGCCTTTCAGCGCCAGCAGGACTTTTGCGCCGCTTTCCTGTTGCACGTGGTGCAGGAGTTGCAGGTTGCGTTCGAGCAGGGCGGCATCGACGACGAAACAGGGGGTCGGCAGGCGGGTGGTATCGAGATGGCGGAACGTGTCGTGCAAAAGGGTCATGAAAGTAGTCCTGAAGGGTAGGGTGGTAACGGCGCGCATTATAAGGTGTCTGCCGCCGGGCGGCGGGGTTTGCCGCAGGTCATGGACGATGGCTGCGCGGAGGCGGATGATGGCGCTCCCTTTCGTATCCGGAGTTTTTTTATGAGCACTATCTTGAATCTTGATGATGAACTGGCCTATGTCGCTTCCGCCGATTTTGTTCTCGGCCAATATATTTATCTCGGACAGGTAAAGACGGGTGACGGCAAGACCGTGGTGCTATCCGTTGCCTACAAACCCGATTACGCCGCGCGCAAGCTCAAAGAAAATCTCGCTGCCCTGCAAGCGACGGCAGCTATCCGCACCTGCTATCTGCGCAAAATCCGCGTGGGCGAGACGGATGACTGCGGCAAGATTCTGCTGCCGGAGGATTTCGCGCGCTGAGTGCCGTAACGGGGAAACGCCGCTTGGCGACATCTGGAGACGCCGAGCGGTGTAATTGCTGGGCCCGCTAAGCGGCATCAATACTGGGCGCGCCAAGCGGCGAAAATACTGGGCTCGCCAAGCAGCGTCGTTACTAGGTTCTGTCGCTTCGTGGATTTGTCTAACCCCCCATCCCAACCCTTCCCTCACGGGGAGAAGGGCTTTTTTCGTGCAAGTTTTGAGTTAGGCACGCGCCAAGCGGTGTAATTGCTGAGCCCGTCAAGCGGCGTTGTTGCTGGGTTTTGTCGCTTCGCGGATTTGTCTAACCCCCATCCCAACCCTTCCCCCACGGGGATAAGGGCTTTTTTTCGTGCAAGATTTGAGTTGGGCACGCGCCAAGCGGCGTCAATACTGGGCTGGCGGTTATTCGAAGTCGAGTTTGTAGGGGCTTTCCGCCTGCCACAGCGCTTGGTCTTCCTGCAAGTCGGCGCGGGTCAGCGGGTGGGCGGCGAGGTAGCCGTCCGGGAAACGCAGGCGGTAGGTGTCGTCGAAGCGGCGGATGTCCGGGTAGTCGATGGCGGCGATCGGGTTGCGGCTGCGCTGGATGAGCACAGCGAGGCGCAGTGCCAGTGTGTTTTGCCATACCCAGGCGTGGTGCGCTTCTGGTAGCGCGGCGATGTCTTTGTCCGGGATTTTGCGTTTCTGTGCTTTGACGAGGATGGCGGTGATGTCCTGCATCAGGCGCGAGTAGCCCGGCATGTCGGCGTTTTTCAGGATGTAGGCGCCGTGTTTGTCGAGGTCGTGCCGGGCAATGGCCCAGCCGATTTCGTGCAGGGCGGCGGCGTAGTGCAGGAGCGGGACGAAGCGCGACGGGGTTTTTTCCGGCAGCTGGCGGTTGAGGTGGGTGGCGAGGGTGGCGACGCGTTCGGCTTGTGCGGTATCGACGCCGAAGCGTTGTTGCAGGGCGCGGGTGGTGGCATCGCGTTCGTCGTAGCTGCTGTCGCCGCGTCCCATGAGGTCGAGCAGCACGCCTTCGCGCAGGGCTTCCTGGCTGACGATGGCGTCTGCGATGCAGAGGTGCTGGTAGAGGGCGGCGAGGATGCAGACGCCGCCGGTGAAGCCGAAGGCGCGCGCGTCATCCACGCCGAGTTTTTTCGGCAGTTTGTCGGCGCTGCCGATGTCGGCGAGTTTGTCGAGCAGGGTTTCAAGGTCGGCGCGGCTGATGAGGTCGCTTTTGAGGACGCGGGCGATGGCTTTGGCGGTGCCGCTGCTGAGGACGACGCGCTGCCACGGTTCGCCGTCAAGATAGGTGCGGATGTGTGGCTCGATGATGGTACCGGCGTAGTCGCAGGCTTTTTTGATGGCGGCTTTCGTGATTTTGCCTTTGGGGAAGTGGCGCTTGGCCATGTTGGCGCAGCCAATGGTGAGCGAGCGCAGGGTTTGCGGGGTATTGCCTTCGCCGAGGATGATTTCGGTGGAGCCGCCGCCGATGTCGATGACGAGGCTGCGTTCGGTGAAGTGGTTGTGGGCGCTGATGCCGAGGTAGATGAGCGCCGCTTCTTCGCTGCCGCTGATGATTTCGATGGGTTTGCCGAGCGCGGCTTCGCCGGCGGCAAGGAAGGCGTCGCCGTTTGCCGCAACGCGCAGGGTGTTGGTGCCGACGGCGCGGCAGTGGTCTTCGGGTATCTCGGCGAGGCGCTGCCCCATTTGGGTTAATGCGGCGATGCCGCGCGCCCAGGCGGCTTCGTCGATGCGGTTGTCGTCGTCCAATCCTTCGCCGAGGCGCACCATGTGCTTGATTTTATCGACAACGCGGATGCCGTCGCTGTCGGCGCGGGCAATGAGGAGGTGGAAGCTGTTGGAGCCGAGGTCGAGTGCGGCGTAGGTGTTTTCGCTCATGGTGGGGTGTCGGTGATGGCAATGATGCCCACGAGGTGGGTCCAGTGGAAGGTGCTGCTGACGGTTGGGATGTACCAGGTGGAGAGGGTGCCGTCGAGGTAGAGCGCCTGGGTGCAGCCGATGTGTTGCAGCGCGGCGGCGAAGCGGTAAAGGCTGGGCCATTCGCCGTCGAAGCCGTAGTTTTCGCTGAGGATGAAGTAGAGGCCGCCGTCGTCGGTGGTGCAGACGGCGTTACGTTTGTGCGGGCTGCTGTGGGTCTGGTTGAAGCGGCGGTTTATCTGGCCGTCAAGGATGAGGATGGGGCCGGACTGGAACGCCCATTGCGGGTGGTGTGGGACTAGCTGGTAGGTGGCGGTGGTTTTGATGTGGGCGCGGCCGTTTTCGATATAGAAGACGCCGTTCGGCTGGACGTGGAAGTTACCCTTGCCGTTTCTGGTGTTGAGCGGGACGAGGGTTTGCCCGTTTTCGACCCACAGACCCGCCGGGGCATCGTTCGCGCTGTAAATGCCGGCGTTGGTCAGAAAAATGACGCGTTTGCCCTCCGCTTCGAGGCTGCGGCGCAGGGTGCCGAGGCCGGCGTAGGGCGTGCCTTTTGCGTTTTTCCAGTGCAGGGTGAGTTTCGCCGGATCGGCGCGATAGACGCCGTAGCGGACGTTATGGAAGGTGAAGTTGGCGTAGGCACCGCCCGCCGCCAGCGGCTGGAGTTCGGGCATGGCGGCGTGGCTGGTACCAATAAAGAAAAAGGTGAGGATAAGGAGGAGGTAGTGTTTCATGGGAGGGCAGGGCGGTAAAGCGCGCAAACGGTGATGGGGTAGGGCGGCTTCAACCCAGTGGGTCAAGGCCCACCCTACGGTGTTTGTGCGGTTCAGGCGCACACATGAGCGTTATTTTTTGCGGTAGTGCAGGTGGTTGTCTTCGGCGGCGGTGATGATGATGGTGGTGCCGGCGGGCAGGTTTTCGCCGTTGATGGTCCACAGGCTGTCGCCGATTTTCAGCTTGCCGTAGCCGTTTTCTACCGGGGTGTCGAGCGTGTATTCGCGCCCGATGTATTGGGCGCCGCGTTTGTTGAGCAACGAGGCGGCGTCGTCTTTGCGGCTTTGCCAGCGGCGCGCCAGTTGCCGCCACAGCAGGATGGCGATGAGCGAGAGCGCGGCAAAAATGGCGCCCTGCCAGTGCCAGTCGAGCCCGGGGGCGGCAAAGGTGATGATGACGAGCACCAGCGCCGCAAGGCCCCAAAAGAGGAAGAAGAAGGAGACGGTCAGCACTTCAATCAGCATGAAGACGCCGGTGAGGATGAGCCAGTTCCAGTATGCGGGTTCAAACATGGGTTTTCCTTGTGGTTGGGTTAATCAAAGGGCGGTTGCCAGTGGGGATCGCGCCAGGCGGCATAGCAGAGGGCGATTTGTGCGGCGGTGGTTTTGTTTTCGGCGAGCGGTGGCAGGTCGTGTTCGGTGAACCAGGCGCTGGCGATGGTTTCGCTGTTGGCGCGAAAGGTGCCGCCTACCGCGCGGCAGAGGATGTGGATTTTGTAGATGGTGTAGGCGTTGGCAGGGTGGTTGTGGCGGGCGTGGTCCTGCACGGCGATAAGGCGTTCGGGGATGACGTCCAACCCCGCTTCTTCTTGGGCTTCTTTGGCGACGTTTTCGCCGATGCTGTGGTTGATGTCGGCCCAGCCGCCAGGTAGCGCCCACAGGCCGTTGTTTTCCTGCACGAGCAGGATGCGGGCATCGTCATCAATGATGGCTGCGCGGGCATCCACTTTCGGGGTTTGGTAGCCGCTTTCGTTGCAAAAGAGGTCGCGGATTTTTTCAGCGGGCAGGTCTGTGTGGTGGTGCAGAATCTCAGCAGCGATGGCGCGGATGCGGGCGAAGCGTTCGATATCGAAGGGGTCTTTGCTGTAGGCCAGCCCCGCCTGGGCGAGGCTTTGCAGTTCGGTGGCCCAGTCGAGCCAGGGCGGGCGGCGCTTCATGGCTGTTTGTCCGTCGTTTTATCGGCGGGGTCGGGCGGAGTGAGACTTTCCGCCAGGGCAGTCTGCGCATCATGCGAGCCTTCTTCCGCCGCCTGTTGCAGCCAGCGTTCGGCCTCGGCGCGGTTTTTGTCCCAGAGGTAGTTCATCAGGGTTTCTTCGGCGGGCAGATAGTGCTGGGCGGCGGCTTCGCGCAGCCAGGTCAGCCCGGCACGACGCTGCACGGGGTAGGGCGCATTCAGGTATTCGAGGCCGAGACGGTATTGGGCTTCGGCGTCGCCCTGCACGGCCTGTTCCTGCCAGTGGCGGATGGGGTCGTCATCGGGTGCGTCGTGCGGGGTTTCCACCGCCTGCGCGGGCAGGTCAGCGATGGGGATGTTGATGGTCTGCACTTTTTCCCGGCGGAAAAGGTCGGGGTTGTAGAGATAGAGGGCGAAGGTGGTGGTGCTGATGAGGACAAGCGCCGCCCCGCCCAGCAAGCGGCTGTAGTACCAGCGGTTACGGTCTGTCGGGAGTTCGGGCGGGAGGGGAGTCATTTTCCTTGTCCGTGGGTGGCGCGCAGATAGGTGTCGCGGGCTTTTTTCTGCCAGATTTCGGCTTGCACCGCGCTTTTTTCGACGCATTCGCCGTTGCGGTACAGGGCAGACAGTTCACCGCTTGCCGCCCAGTCGCCTCCGGCGGCGGCCTGTTCGAGCAGTTGCCGGGCGACGGGGCAGTTGCGCACGACACCATCCGCACGCAGGTAGTGATAGGCCAGGGTATTTTGGGCGGCGGTGCTGCCTTTTGCGGCAGCGCGGTGGTACCAGTAGACGGCGCGGCGGCTGTCGGCGGGGATGCCGATGCCCCGGTCATAGATGGCGGCCAGTTCTTCGATGGCGGGCAGGTACGCTTGTGCGGCGGCACGGTTGATGAGGGCCATGGCGTAGCTGCGCACTGGCGGTGACGGGGTGTTGTATGACTGCATGGCCGGGGCTTCGTAGGTGATGACACCGTCCGTGCCGTAGAGGAGCAGGAGACCGAAGCGGTATTCGGCTTCGGGCAGGTGCTGCGCAGCGGCTTGTTGCAGCAGCGTGCGGGCTTTAGTGCGATCAGCAGCGATGCCGAGGCCTTCCTGATAGCAATACGCCAGGTTGTATTGCGCTTTGGCATTGCCGTCTGCGGCCAGGGCGCTGTAGATACGCACGGCTTCTGCCGCATCGCCCCGCTCGAAAGCGGCTTTTGCCGTTTCCAGCGGGGTTTCTGCCGTCGCCGTCAGACTGAGGGCGAGCCCCAGACTCAGCGCCAGCCGTTTCATGCCCGTTTACCCAGCTGCGAGTCGTCTTTGCCGTGTTTGAACATTTCTGCGATGCCACCGAGGGCGCCGATGATGCCGCTGGATTCCATCGGCATAAAGACGGTTTTTTGCTGCTCGCTTTCGGCGAATTTGGCCAGCGCGCGCACGTATTCCTGGGCAACAAAGTAGTTGATGGCGTTGGTGCCGCCTTCGGCGATGGCTTTGGAGACCATGTCTGTTGCCCGTGCTTCGGCCTGCGCCTGCCGCTCGCGCGCCTCGGCTTCAAGGAAGGCAGCTTCTTTGCGGCCTTCGGCTTCAAGCACTTGCGATTGTTTCAGGCCTTCGGCGCGCAGGATTTCCGCCTGCCGCTGCCCTTCGGCTTCGAGGATTTGCGCCCGCTTGATTTGTTCGGCTTTTTTCTGCCGCGCCATGGCGTCAACAAGATCGGCGGGCGGGGTGATGTCCTTGATTTCGACGCGGGTGACTTTCACGCCCCAGGGATCGGTGGCGTCGTCGATAATGCCGAGTAGGCGGACGTTGATGGCATCGCGTTGTGATTGCAGGTCGTCAAGCGTCATTGAGCCGGCCACGGTACGCAGGTTGGTGGTGGCGAGGTTGAGAATAGCGAGTTCGAGATCGTCCACCGAGTAGCAGGCGCGGGCGGCGTTCGTAATCTGGAAGAAGACGACGCCGTCCACCGTTACCTGGGCGTTGTCTTTGGTGATGACTTCCTGACGCGGCACATCCAGCACGGTTTCTTTCATGTTGACCTTGCGGTCAGCGCGCTCCCACAGCGGTACGATGAAGTGGAAACCGGGTTCGAGGGTGCGGTTGTAGCGGCCAAGACGGAGCACGGTGCGTTCCGTGCCCTGATCCACAATCTGGATGGCACGACGGCCAAACCAAAATGCGAGGATAATCAGGACGATGATGAAGACGGTGCCGCCGCTGAACTGGGAAGAAAGATCGATAGGCATGATGTGCTCCTTGGTTTTGGTGAGATGTGAGGAAATTATAGCCGCTTCGCTGCAGTGGCACACGGTCAACAGGATAAGAAACGATCGCATCCGCAAAATCCTTAACCTATAATCGCGACCGCACAGCCGTGCTCACATTTCCCCTTACAAACAAAAGGTTCCGCATGAAAAAACTGCTCCTTGCCGCCGCGCTGACCCTGAGCGCGCTCACCGCCCACGCCGACTTGACCGCGACTGACGTGAAAGGCCGTACCGTGACCGTCCCCAAAGTGCCTGAACGTGTCGTTCTCGGCTTCTACTACGAAGACTATCTCGCCATCGGCGGCAAAGACGCCATGGACAAAGTCGTCGCCCTTGCGCTTTCCACCTGGAAAGACTGGCGGCCACAGCAATACGCGCTTTATGAAAAAGCCCTGCCCAAGCTGAAAGACATCCCCGATATCGGCAACACCGAAGATGGCACTTTTTCCATCGAAAAGGTCATCGCCGCCAACCCTGATCTCGTCATTCTTGCGGCCTGGAACTACGATGCCCTCGGCGAATCGGTCAAACAGTTTGACACCGCAGGCATTCCTTACGTCGTCCTTGATTACAACGCGCAAACCGTGGACAAGCACGTCACCTCCACCCTTGCCCTCGGCACCCTGCTGGGTCAGGAAGAACGCGCCAAAGAACTGGCAGATAACTACAAAAACGCCTTCGCCGATATTGAAAAACGCATCGCCTCGCTGAAACCGTCATCGAAAAAAGTGTACGTCGAACTGGCGCGCGACGGCGTGGACACCTTCGGCAACAGCTATGGCAATGCTATGTGGGGCGCGCTTATCACCCAGCTCGGCGGGCAGAACATCGCCAAAGACCAGATCGGCAGCTCCGGCCCGCTCAGTCCTGAATACATCATCAGTGAAGCGCCCGACCTCATCTTCCTCGCCGGTTCCGAATGGCTGAACAAGCCGCAGGCGGTGACCGTCGGCTTCGGTGCGGATGAAAAAATCGTGAACGAACGCATCGCCGCTTACCTCAAACGCCCCGGCTGGGCGGATTTGCCGGCTGTGCAGAAAGGGGAAGTCTTCGCCCTTTACCACGGCGGCGCGCGCACTTTGGCGGATTACGTCTATGCGCAATTCATCGCCAAGCAGCTCTATCCGGAAGCCTTCAAGGATGTGGATCCCGTGCAAAACCTGCGTGATTACTACCAGAAATGGCTGCCCATCCCCGCTGATGGCGTGTTCATGACGCAGTATCACAAATAAAACCATCGCCCGCGCGGCAACGCGCGGGCTTCCGTCCATTCATGACCCAGGAGCCCATCATGATGACCCTCTGGCTAATTCTGCGTGACCGTGACGGCAACGAGACCGCCGTGGAAGAAGACCTGCCCGGCTTCTTCTTTGCCGAAGAAACCCTGGATGATCAATGCGATGTCCTCGGTGTCACCCGCATCAGCGAATTTGTCGATAGTGCTGAGTTGGTTGACGATATGGGTGATTTCCTGCACAGCGATGAATTTGATGCCGTGCTGGCCGACTTCATCGAAGAAAACGGCCATGCCGAAGAGATGCAGGCGCTGGCCGAAGAGATGCGCGCAGAGCACGACGGCGTCGAAGCCGAATGGCATGACCCGCAAGGCCTTTTGCGCAGTATCTGCGCCTTGCGCGAGCATTACACCGCCCACCCCGACAGCTTCGATGAAGACCTGGAAGCCTGCGGGCTGGAAGATGTGCTGGACGACATCAACCTGCTCGAACCCGTGCTGCAACAAGCCGTCGCCAACGGGCAGAGCGTACACCTGCGCCTGCTTTCCTGAGAGGCTGCGAACCCCATGTTTATCCCACTTGGCGGCAGTCCGCGAGCCCAGTGTTTATCCCGCTTGGCAGCAGCCCGCGAGCCCAGTGTTTACCCCGCTTGGCAGCAGCCCGCGAGCCCTGTGTTTATCCCGCTTGGCAGCAGCCCGCGAGCCCAGTGTTTATCCTGCTTGGCGGCTGCCCGCGAGCCCAGGTTTTATCCCGCTTGGCGGCAGCCCGCGAGCCCAGGATTTATCCCGCTTGGCGGCTGCCTAATCCCATTCACCCATAGGAACCTCTATGCCCCCACCTTCCCTGCACGCGCATTACCGCCACGGTACAGACAAGCGTCTCTTCATCCTCGTTGCCGCTGCCGTCATCCTGCTCCTCCTTACCCTCGCCGATCTCGCCAGTGGCCCTTCCGGAATGCCGCTTGCCGACATTTTCAAGGCGCTGCACGCCGGGCCGTTTTACGACAAAAGCCGCAGTGTGCGCGCCGAAACGCTGCTGAACGCGTTGCCGTCGGCATCATTCCTGCCCGATGCCCTGTGGCAGGGGCTGCGCGACGCTCTCGCTGAAGAAGTGCGCCTGCGCAAACTCGTGACCATCCTCTGGGGGCTGCGCATGCCGCAGACGCTGACCGGCATCCTCGTCGGCATCAGCCTCGGCCTCGCCGGCTTGCAGATGCAGACCATCCTCGCCAACCCGCTCGCCAGCCCCTTCACCCTTGGTTTCTCGGCAGCGGCAGGCTTCGGCGCGGCACTGGCCATCATGTTCGGCGGGCTCGTGCCCGGCCTCGCCCACCACGGCTACTACCAGTTCCTTATCGTCCCCACCAGCGCCTTCCTGA
Organism: Cardiobacterium sp. Marseille-Q4385; assembly: GCF_916618745.1. Classification (GTDB taxonomy): domain Bacteria; phylum Pseudomonadota; class Gammaproteobacteria; order Cardiobacteriales; family Cardiobacteriaceae; genus Cardiobacterium. The sequence continues at coordinate 726,014 of NZ_OU745373.1, read as the reverse complement.
TGACGCTTGCCGCCTGCGGCCTCATCTACCTCATCGCCATCCTGCGCAGCGCCGCACCGGAAATCCTCGTGCTGGGCGGCATCGCCGTGCTCTTCTTCTTCCAGTCCATCCAGTTGTTGCTGCAATTCATCGCCAGCCCGGAAGCCTTGCAGCAAATTGTGTACTGGCTCTTCGGCAGCCTGCTCAAAGGGAGCTGGACCTCGGTGACCGTCATCACTGCCGTTATCGCCCTCTGCGCGCCGTTTATCATCCGCGACACCTGGGCGCTCACTACCCTGCGCCTCGGCGATGCCAATGCACTGAGCCTCGGCATTCGTGTGGACCGCCTGCGCCGCCGCACCTTCATTACCGTCGCCCTGCTGACCGCCGCCGCCGTGTCCTTCGTCGGCACCATCGGCTTCGTCGGCCTGATTGCGCCGCATATGGCGCGCTCGCTCGTCGGCGAAGACCACCGCTTCGCCCTGCCGCTTGCCGCCGTTACCGGAGCCGTCATCCTCATCGGTGCCGCCGTCTTCGGCAAAATCATCTCGCCGTCCGGCAGCATCCCCGTCGGCATCATCACCGCCGTCGCCGGCGTGCCGATGCTTTTTGCCATCATCATCCGCAACGGCAGAAGGAGCGCAGCATGAGCCTTATCCTCGAACACGTCCGCGTCAATTACGGACACACCAACATCCTCGCCGACATCAACGCCCACCTCGAACCCGGGCAAATCGTCGGCCTCATCGGCCCGAACGGCACCGGCAAATCCACCCTCATCAAGGCGATTGCCACCGTGCAGACGTACAGCGGCACCATCAGCTGGCAAAACGCGCCGGTCAACCTGCGCGACATCGGCTTTATGCCGCAGAACAGCCGCGTGGAAGCCGAACTGAGCGTGCTGGAAACCGTGCTGCTCGGCAAACACGACCACCTCGGCCTGCGCGTGGGCAGTGCGCATATCGACGCCGCTGCCGCCATCCTGGAAGATTTCCGCATCGGCCACCTGCATGACCGCTGCATGACGCAACTCTCCGGCGGCCAGCAGCAACTTGTCCTCCTCGCCCAGCGTCTCCTGCGCGAACCCAAGCTGCTGCTGCTCGACGAAGCGACAAGCGCGCTCGACATCCGCCACCAGATGCAGGTGTTCGACCGCCTGAATGCCTACGTCGCGCGCACCGGTGCGCTGGTGGTCATCGCCATCCACGACCTCAACCTCGCCGCACGCCATACCCAGACCATCCTGCTGCTGCACAAAGGCCACGTCGCCGGACAGGGCGCGTTCGCCGAAATCGTCTCGGCAGCCAGCCTGCGTAAAGTCTATGAAATCGAGGCGGAAATCGTGACCACACCCAGCCACTACACCGCCATCATCCCCGTCTGCCCCTGCAACGATAGAGGGGCATAAGGCAAAAAACGCAGCAATGCCGCACCGTCTCTTGCCGTCAGCCGGATTCCTGTTGTGGTTTCTTAAAGTTATCGCTATGCTTGCGCATCCGTAATCTAAATGAGAGGACTTGTTATTTATACGTAATCATCTGACTTTGCTGATGTTTGTCTTACCCACTGTTGTCGGCGGCACAACTTTTGCCGCCGACAAGGATAGCGGTAGCAGTGCGACTTTATATGGTTCAATATCACAAGGGGTGGTCGTAACTGACCGCAACAAAGAAGAAAAAACACGTGCGGATTATCTTAGCGACCATGTCCGTGTCGGGATTAAAGGCGAAGAGGCTTTGGGCAATGGGTTGCAGGCATTTTTCAATATCTATATGACCCATAAAGAAAAGAAAGAAAGCAGCGGGTTGAATGGTTTGCGCGAAGGCTATATCGGCTTGAAAGGCAATTTCGGCAAATTGACTTTGGGAAGGCAGGCAACCGTATGGAAAAGCTATATGGGCAAATCGGTATTCGATGATGCCGCAATTGGTCTTGCGCGCCCCGGTAAAGTGATTCGCTACGATCTCGACAAGATTGGCGGCAGCGGATTCAAGTTTGCCGTTGATGGCATTCTCGATGGCAGGCATGAAGTGATTAAAGGTGGCAAGACGCGCGCCTTTAATGCTTATGACGCGGCAATTGGCTATAAAGGGCATGGGCTGGATACATCACTGGGTTATCAGCGGACGAGCGTGGATGCTATTGAAACGGAATTAGGCGGCAAGACAAATGAAATTATAGGGGCATCTATCGCCTACACGCCTTTCGAGAATAAAGACAAAAAACAATCGCTGGAACTCGCTTTTGACTATCAGCACCATGCAAGTTTTGGCGATTTCTTTGCCACGTCTGCCGATTATTCATTCGGCTCACAGAAATTGCGCGCCGGTTGGGAAATGCTGGATTACGATAAACAAAGAAACTGGCAGCAATTCCATTTGGGACACCGCTATTATTTCAGCAAACGTACCTTTGCCGAAGTAAAAGGTGCATACCGCACCCAGGGGGATGAACACAGTTATCTGACAAAAATCCTGCTACGGCACGAATTCTGATTTCAGAACATGCCCACGCAAACGGCGGCCTGCGGGACGCCGTTTTTTATAGCCAGATACTTCGTACACGATCAAAACCTGTCAAGCGGTGTCAATACAGAACCCATCAAGCGGGACGAATATTGGGTTTTGCCGTCGCTGCGCTTTGCCCGGCCCTCGTACATGAAGAAAAAACCCCGCTGGATAGCGGGTTTTTTGTGGATGGCGGCAGCGCTTACACCTGCCAGTTAATCGGTGTTTCGCCGCGCGATTCGAGGATCTGGTTGGCGCTGGCGAAGTGTGAGCAGCCGATGAAGCCGTTGCCCGCCAGTGGCGAGGGGTGCACGGCGGTGAGGATGTAGTGCTTGTCGGCATCGATCAGGCGGATTTTGTCCTTGGCGTAGTTGCCCCACAGCATGAAGATGATGTCGCTGCGTTCTTTGGACAGGGTTTCGATGACGGCATCGGTGAAGGTCTGCCAACCGATGCGGCTGTGGCTGCCCGCTTTGCCGCGCTCAACGGTGAGGCTGGCGTTGAGCAGCAGCACGCCCTGATCCGCCCAGGCGCTCAGGTCGCCGTGATCGGGAGGAACAAAGCCGGGAATGCTGCGTTCGAGTTCTTTGTAGATGTTTTGCAGCGAGGGCGGTACACGCACGCCATGCGGCACGGAAAAGGAGAGCCCCATCGCCTGTCCGGGCTGGTGGTAAGGGTCCTGACCGAGGATGACCACGCGTACTTTGTCGTACGGGGTACGGTTGAAGGCGTTAAAGATGAGGCCGCCCGGCGGGTAAACGGGGATGTGCGCTTCCTTGGCATCCATCAGGATTTGCTTGATGCGGACAAAGTAGGGTTTGCCGAATTCGTCGTAAAGGGCGGTCTTCCAGCCGTTTTCGATTTGTACATCGTTGGGATTTATCGTGATTTCGCTCGTCATATTTGTCTTATCTGCAATGTTAAAGAAATGGCGGGCGAAATTGTGCCACAGCACGGGAAGACGGGCAAAGGGCGCGGCTCAGCCGCGCCGTCCCAGTTGCCACACAGCGGCGATTTGCCGCGCGGTGCGTTCAAGATTTGCCGCGCCCTGCGCCAGGATATCGGCGAGTGGGGCGAGGGTGGCGATAGAGGGGAAAATGGCGGTGAAGCCGTCGTCGGTCAGGGTTTCTGCGCCTGCGCCGAGGACGCCGGCAAGGGCAATCACCGGCACGCCCTGCGCGCGGGCGAGTTGCAGCACGCCAAACGGCACTTTGCCGAGGCGGGTTTGCCCGTCAATCCGTCCTTCGCCGGTGATGACCAGATCGGCATTGCGCAAGGCCTCTGCCAGTCCCGCTGCCTGCATCACCAGACTGATGCCGGAGGTAAGTTCGGCACCGAGCAGTGCCAGCGCGTAGCCCAGACCGCCGGCGGCACCGGTACCGGACGTTTCCCGTTTATCGGGCAGGCCGGCAGCGGTGAGCACGGCGGCATAGTGAGCCAGGGCGGCGTCCAGCTCGGCGACAGTCGCCGCATCCGCGCCTTTTTGCGGGCCGAAAATAGCGCTGGCGCCGCGTTCGCCGCAGAGCGGATTATTCACGTCGCAGGCGACTTGCAGGGTGCAGTCGCGCAAATCGGGCAGCAGATCGCTGAAATCGGCGCGCGCCAAGCGGGATAATGCTGCCCCGCCGCGTGGCAGCTCGCTGCCTTTCTCATCCAGCAGGCGCACGCCGAGCGCTTGCAGCATCCCCGCACCGCCGTCGTTGGTTGCGCTGCCGCCAATACCGAGGATGATGTGGCGCGCGCCGCCGGCCAGCGCGTGACGCAGCATTTCGCCGACGCCGAAGGTGGAGGTCAGACGCGGATCGCGTTCGGCGGGGGCAAGCAGGTGCAAGCCGGCTGCTTCCGCCATTTCCATCACCGCGCTGCCATCGGGCAGGCGGCCATAACGGGCGGTGACGGGACGAGCAAGCGGACCTTGCACAAGGACTTCCCGCCACTCGCCGCCGCGCGCCGCGACCAGCGCTGCCGTCGTGCCTTCGCCGCCGTCGGCCATTGGCACGCAGTGGTATGCCGCCTGTGGCAACACGGCACGGAAGCCGCGCGCGACCGCATCGCAGGCCGCTGCCGCTGTCAGCGATTCTTTAAAAGAATCCAGCGCAATCACGATTTTCATAGGAACATCTTGCTAAGTAGCCATACCCAAACGATACCGCTTATACCCTGAATAGCGGTGGCGGTCGTCTGCGTGCGGTAGCCCTGGCCGACGCTCATGCGGCTGAACTGGGTGACGACCCAGAAGAAGCTGTCGTTGGCGTGCGATACCGTCATCGCTCCGGCGCCGATGGCCATCACGCACATCACGCGGCCCATTTCGCTGTCCAGCCCCATTTGCGCCAGCAGCGGTTCAACGATGGCAGCGGTAGTAATCAGTGCGACCGTGGTCGAACCCTGCGCCGATTTCAGCGCGGCGGCGACGATAAACGGCATGAACAGCCCGACTCCGCTGCGGCTCAGTGTCTCGCCGACATAAGCGGCGACCGGCGTTGCCTTCAACACCTCGCCGAAGGCGCCACCTGCGCCGGTAATCAGCAAGATCGGCGCGCAAGTGGCGATGCCGTCGCTGATAATCGTGCCAATATGCGCCAACTTGTCACCGCGCAGCAGCAGGAAGGAGAGGAACAAACCAATCAGCAGCGCATTGAGCGGCGTGCCGAGGAAAGTAAATGTCTCGAGCGCCGTGCCGTCACCAAACGGATGCGTCGGGAAAGCGGCGATTGAGCCGAGGCAAATCAGCACAATCGGCACCACAATCGGCATGAAAGCAGCGGCAGGCGAGGGCAGTGTGCCGTAGCCGTCGCGAATCGCCTGTGCCTTGTCGACAGCGGCGGTATCCGCAGCAGTAGCGGCACCGTCCGGCGCTTCATGCAAAAAGCGGTTCGCCCACCACCAGCCGCTCAAAATCGGCACGACGGCGACAAGCAGACCCATACCGATGACCAGCCCCAGCTGATTTTCCAGCCCGAGCTTGCCGGCGGCGGCAATCGGTCCCGGCGTCGGCGGTACAAACGTATGCGTGGCATAAAGACCAGTAGCAAGAGCGACGCTCATCGCCACCGATGACACCTTCATCCGCTTCGCCAGCGATTCCTTCAACGAATGCAGGATGACGAAGCCTGAATCACAAAACACCGGCACAGAAACGATTGCGCCGACGATTGACATGGCAAGTGTTGGGAAACGCGGGCCGATGACCTTCACCACCGATTCCGCCATGACCAGCGCCGCCCCGGTCTTTTCCAGCACCAGGCCGATAATCGTTCCCAGGGTGATGACCAGACCGATTGAGCCGAGAATATTGCCAAACCCCGTGCCGATAACGGCGGCGATGCCGGTTTTGCCAGTCAACGGCAGCTGATAGCAGAAGGCCGTCACAAAGCAGGCGAGCAGGAGCACGAGGAAGGGATGCCATTTCAACTTGGCCGTCGCCAGCACAATGAAGACGATGACCAGAACCAACCACAGGACAATCATAAGCACCTCACAGTTGAACAACTAACCCACATTATCCGCAAACAAATCACATAAAACAACGACAAAAGCACGGTAAAAAACGGCAAAACACACTGCGTCGTAATTGAGAAGAAACACCTGTCAGGCGCTATACTTGCGCGTCATTTTTTACAACGAGAGCCAATACAAACATGCGCCTCCTTCCCACACTTTTCCCCGCTCTGCTTGCCACCACCCTCTACGCAGCCCCCAATCCGGTAACCACGCCCGATTTGCATACACCGGACGAAAAACTGCCTGCCTCGGCAGAAAGAGCGGCAGCCGATAAACAAAAAAACCAGCAGGTAAAAGAAAACGTCATAGAAGTGACTGAAGAGCAACTACTGGCTGACCCCGCCCTGCTCGCCAATGCGCTGGATAGCGCCATCATTAACGGTGATGCCGATGCCGTCGCCATACTGCTGCCCATCTACCGCAAACTGCCCGCCGACAAACAGGACAAAATGCTGCTGCGCTTCGGCGAAGCGATGCAGGCACGCAGCACTGGTAATCTTTCGCTGGCCATCGCCCGTTTCCGTGAAATGATTGCCGAAGATCCTAGCCTGCAACCGGTGCGTCTGCACTTGGCGATGGCGCTTATGGCCGATCACCAGGATGAAGCGGCGCGTGGTCAGCTGGAAAAACTGCGCTCCGACAAACTGCCGGACGATATCCGCAAAGTTGTGGACGATGCTCTTGCCGCCCTGCGCGAACGGCGTAGCTGGACCTTCAACGCTGCCACCTACTACCGTTACGACAATAACATCAACGGTGCGCCACGCGAACGTGAGCGCCAGGGTGGCCGCGGCACCTGGACCTTCCCTGAGCCGAAAAAAGCGCATGGCATCCACCTTGACCTCTCTGCCGAACGTCGCCTGCCCGCTGCAAACGGTTGGTATGCGCAAGTTGAAGGCAGCATGAATAGCGACTGGTACTGGAACGCGCACAACTACGACGACTTCCGTTTCCGCCTCGGTATGGGCGGCGGCTGGCAGAATGCCCGCTGGGACATCAACCTTATCCCCTTCGTACAACGCCGCATCTATGGCAACCAGGGCTACTCAACCAACATGGGGGCTGACCTTTCAGCCTCCTACTGGATTACCCCGAAATGGCGTCTGAGCGGCTTTGCCCAGGCGATGCGCAAACAGCATGACCGTCGCGACTGGCTGGATGGCAACCAGTATTATGGTAGTCTGAGTGCCCTCTACGCGCCGAATGCGCGCCAATACTGGTTTGGTGGTATCAACGCCATGCGCAGCCAGGCACAGGATCAGTCGGACGCCTTCAAACGCTATGGACTGAACCTTGGTTGGGGACAAGAATGGGGTCTTGGTATGTCCAGCCGTCTGGTTGGCACCTACGCAAGGCGCAACTACGACGGCCTCGATTTCTTCGGCATCAAGCGCAAGGACAACGAATACGGCGTTACCCTCAGCCTATGGAATCGCAACCTCTACTTCTGGGGCATCACCCCACGCCTGACATTCAGCTGGGATCGTACCGCCAGCAACCACTTCTATTACGACAATCACGACCAGGACGTGTATCTCGAATTCAGCAAATCCTTCTGATGCCCGCCCCGGTAGCAAGCGAAAAAGACAGCGCTCCGGCGCAAAAGCCCTTCCCCAGCGGGGAGGGGCTTTTTTTGTTTGGGGCAAAGTGAAACGGCTATAAAAAAGGCGGCCATTGGCCGCCTTGTTGCTGTCTGAATCTCGCTTACGCCGGTTTGTTTTCCTTGCGCTGCGCACGCAGGCGGGCGCGGGTGGCGCGAAAAAAGGCGATGCGTCGTTTGCGCCGCCACAGGTAGTAGATGATGAAAGCAGCAAGCGCGATGAAGAGTGCAATGGTCAGATACTTGAATTCGTGCATTTTCTTCATCATCCATTCGCTGTTTTCCGCGCCATAGAAGCCGATATAGACAAAAATGGGAATGGAGAGCAATGCCGCGAGGCCGTCCATGAGGGTGAATTGCCAGAAGCTGATGCGGCGGGTGATGCCAGTCATGACGTAGATAGGCGCGCGCAGGCCGGGCAGGAAGCGGGCGATGAAGACGAGGCGGTTACCGTAGCGCAGAAAGAGGGTCTCGGTTTGCAACATCCGCTTCGGCGTGAGCAGTTTGGAGAACCAGCGCGATTTGCGCAGGTGCGGGCCGAATTTCCAGCCGATGATGTACATCATCCAGTCGCCGCAAAGCACACCGAAGTAAGCTACCACCAGCATGATGTGCACGTTTTTTTCACCGAGGGCAGAGATGATGCCGGCGGTCACGAGGGTGATGTCTTCCGGCAAGGGCAATCCCATGCCGCAGAGAACGAGGACGCTGAACACGGCGTAATAGCCATATTCGAAAAAAAAGCTTTGCAGGAACGACATTAAGAGGCTCGAACGGTGAGGTGTGAAAGTCGCACATGATACCAAAGCGGCGGGGGCTTTGCCCCGCCGCCCGCACGACTTTGTTCGAGAATTTAATGGGTTTGCTGTTGTTTTTTGACGCTTTGCACCCCCGGATTCGCATCAATACGCGCGTAGTAATCATCGAGGCGATCGAGGCTGCCGAGGTCGATTTGCAGGGTGCGTGCCCAGCGCAGGGTGGTGTACACATAAATGTCGGCAATGCTCAGTTCGCCGGCAAGATAATTCTGCGCGTGCAGGGCGTCGTTGACGATGCCGTAGAGACGGAGGATGGCGGCGCGTCCGCCGGCAGTCAGCGCCTGTTGCGCTGCCTCATCCGCGACGAAACGTGCCGGGCCGAAGACCAGGCTGAACTGGCGGTGCAGATCGCTGTTGGCAAAGGATAGCCATTGTCGCGCTTTCGCCGTGGTGCGCGTATCGCCGTGACCGAAAATGCCTGCTTTGGGGGCGAGATCATGGATGTAGCCGACGATGGCAACGTTCTGCGTTAGCGTCCAGCCGTCATCTTCCAAAAGCGGCACTTGTCCGAGCGGATTGAGCTTGAGATACGCAGGTTCCTTGATGCTTTCGCGCGTTTCCGCCTGCGCCTGGTAGGGCAGGCCAGACCATTCCAGCGCAACATGCGGCACAAAGGCACAACTACCGGGAAAATAATGCAATTTCAACATGATGTGTTACCTCAAAAAGAAAAGCACCAATTGTGCAAGCGTTTTATAACAAAAAGTCACAGCGCAAGTGGCAGTAGATGAAAATAATGTAATCGTATTATCATAAAACCCCGTTCCACCACCCTAAGCGAAGCACTATGTACGATTTTATTATGGAAGATACCCCCAACCGCGTCCGCGTGATTGATATTAACCGCAGCGGTGTGCAGACCATCCTTGCCCAGCCGGATGAAGACTATGACATTCAGGCGGCAGGGGCGGCGGAAACCGTGCAGCAGGGGCAGGATCTCTGGATCTATCAGGACGGTGAACTGCGCGCCGTGGTGCAGGACTACTACGCCTACCACAGCAGTGCTCCCGCCGTCGCTTACAACACGGCGGATTACTACACCCCGCCACCGCTGACGGATAACGCGACGACCCTGCCGCATAGTACCGCGACCACTACCACGCCCAGCGGTGGCGGCAGTCCGGGGGCGCTGCCTTTTGTTATCGGCGGCATTGCCGTAGCCGGTGGGGTGGCGGCACTGGCGGCGGGCGGAGGCGGCAGCAAAAAGGATGGCAACAATGGTGACGCCCAGCCCAATCATCCGGCTTCGCCTGCCGCAAGCGGTGATGATCCCGCCCGCCACAATGGCAGCGTCAGCGACAGTCGCTTCGCCGGCGACCGCTCGACCAATAACTACTATTTCATCCAGGCACTGAACAACACGGACAACAGCGAAGGCCACCTCGCCGGACACGTCATGGGACAACCGCTGACCGTGCGTTACCACTTCGCGACCGACGCCTACGATCGCATCGGCGGCTTCTACCTGGGCGGCTTTCGGGCATTCAGCGAGACACAGAAAGCCGATATCCGTGCGGCGATGGCGAATATCAGCCGCTACACCAATGTCCGTTTCATCGAAGCGGGAGCGAGCGAGGCCACCCTGCATTACTATCTTGATGATTTGACCATAGCACAGGAAGGGCACGCCGAAGACACCATCGTCACCGGTTACGCGCGCTACGGCGGCGACGTCCACCTGAACGTCCGGGGCTTCGCCGCTGACGATGCCTTCCGCCACGGCAAACAATACATCATCAACGGTGAAGGCAACTTCTTCCCTGCCGGCTGGGCGACCCTTTTCCACGAAATCGGGCACAGCATTGGCCTGACCCACCCTTTCGGCGATCAGAACAGCATTAGCCTGTCGCGCAGCGAAAACCGTGACGACCTCACCCTGATGTCCTACACGGCGGCGCATCATGCCGGGCAGATCAGCTTCACCCTGAACGGCGAGCGGTACTACATTAACGATGTACCGCTCTCGCCGACCCAGCCGGGTATCTATGACCTCATCGCCCTGCATTACCGCTACGGAGTCAACCCCGACTACAAGAGCGGCAACGACACCTACCATTTCAGCCGCTTTGATCCCGCCGTCCTCGGCAACGGCATCTATATCTTCGACGGTGGCGGGCAGGATATGCTTGATGCTTCCGACCAGACACAAAACCTCTTCCTCGATCTCACCCCGGGCAGCTGGAACTACGCGGGCAGCAAGACGGCACAACTCGCGCTCAACGACTACGGCCAGCCGAACAGCGGCCAGCTCTTCATCGGCTACGGCACGCAGATCGAAAGCGCGAAAGGCGGTACAGGTCACGACACCATCAAGGGCAACAGCGCCGCCAACTACCTCTTCGGTTACGACGGCAACGACAGCATTGACGGCGGCGCGGGTAACGATCAGATCGAAGGCGGGCGCGGCGCCGATACCCTTACCGGCGGACGCGGAGCAGACACCTTCCGCTTCGCCAGCCCGCTTGACGGCACGCACGACACCATCACCGACTTCAACCTGCGCGAAGGCGATCTGCTCGAACTTGACCACCGCATCTACACCGCCCTGCAAGAGAGCGGCACCCTGAATGCCGGACAATTTGTCAGAGGCAGCGCGGCGCAGGATGAAGATGACCGCATCATCTACAACCCGGCGACAGGCGAACTTGCTTACGATCCGGACGGCAGCGGCGCCGCTGCGGCAACGCTGATCGCCAATATCGGCCGCGACCTCGAACTGAACGCCAACTACATCCACATCATTTGACGCCCCGCCTGTAAACGGAAAAGCCCACCGCTCACGGTGGGCTTCTTTTTCGCACGAGGCGGCTAGGGAAACAAGGTGACGTTGGTGCTTTTGGCCGGATGTCCAAAATCCTTGCGGGATAAATACTGGACCCGCCAAGCGGGATAAATACTGGGCCCACCAAGCAGGATAAATACCGGGCTCGCCAAGCGGGATAAAACCTGGTTTCCCGATGCCTCAATACCCCGTCACCGTTATCTCTCCGCTGTCGTATTCCGCGAGGAATACCGCGACCGCTTCCGCATAGCCCTGCGCCTGCAATGCCGCCAGTAGCCAGGCTTCGTCCTTGTCGATCATTTCCAGCGTGGCGTGCTGGATGACACCGTCGGTAATCAGCGGGTATTTCGGCTTCTCTTCGTCCATCTGCGTGATGATGAGCTGCCCGTCCTGCTCAAGGATAGCCTGTTTGACGTCTTTCACCGTATACACGCCTTTTGCACGCAGTTTGAAGGCGAGTTCATGCGCGGATATGCCTACCCGCCGCACAGCTTCCACATCCAGCTGGCCACGCGAAATCAGCAGCACCGGATGCCCGTCCACTATCCGCTTGACCAGGCCGTTGTGCTTTTTCAGCCAGCGCAGCGACAGCACCAGCGCGAACCAGATCATCAGGATTAACAGAAATTCAAGAATGGTAATGTCGGGGTTGTAAATCACCCCGCCGACAATCCCGCCCAGCACGTAGTTCTGCACCTGATCGCTAGCTGAGGCAGGCGCGAGATTGCCCTTGCCGGTCAGGTTGATGACCAGCAGCAGCGCCATGAAGCCGAGCATCAGCTTGACTGCAACTAATAGGTAAAACATCGCCGTATTCCTTAATTTCAGATAAAACAGCGCCATTCTAGCAAACTACTCTCCGAAACCGAGCCCGCCCGTCTGCGCTACAATCGCCGTGAACCCGTAACGGAGTCAGCGCATGAAAACCCTTGGCATCATCGGCGGCATGGGGCCGCAAGCGACCATTGACCTCTATCAGAAAATCACCGACCACACCGCCGCCACCCGCGATCAGGATCATCTGCACATCCTCATCGACAGCTATCCGCAAATCCCTGACCGCACGGCGCACATCTGTGGCAGCGGCGATGATCCGCTGCCTTACCTCGTCCGCAGCGCGCGCCGTCTTGAAGCTGCCGGAGCCGAACTGCTGCTCATGCCCTGCAATGCCGCGCACCACTACATCCGCGCCCTGCGCGAACGCACCATCCTACCCTTCCTGCACATCGCCGATTGCGCCATTGCCGCCCTGAGCACGCGCTGCCCGCCGGGTAGCCGCGTTGCCGTCCTCTCGACACGAGGCACGCGGCATTCCGGCATCTATCGTGATGCCCTGCAACAGGCGGGTTATCACCCCGTCGAACCCGACGAGGTGCAGACTGCTGCCCTGATGCGCTGCATCTATGACGGCGCCAAAGCGGGCAACACCGCCGCCTACGTCCCGCTCTTGGCGGATACGGTCGCCACGATTGCCGCCGACAGTCTCATCCTCGCCTGCACCGAGCTGCCGCTATTCCTGCCGTGGTGGCAGGACAGCCGCCCCGTAATCGATTCTACCGACGCGCTGGCGCGCGCCGCCGTCGCCGCAGCTCAGGAGACATCATGATTCTCGAAGACGGCAAGCCCATCGACCGTCCGCTCGCCTGGCGTATCGGCGATTACTGCTGGGGCATCTTCCCCGCCCTCGCTTCGCTTTTTGCTATCACCGCGTTATGGCAGTTCGGGCACGACCGCCTCGGCACCATGCTCATTCCCGCGCCGCTTACCGTTCTCGCCCGCGCCGGCGACATCCTCATGACCGCCGCCCGTGGCGACGTGCTGCTCACCCTTGCGCGTGGCGGCATCGGCATCGCGCTCGCCCTTGCCTGCGGTATCAGCGCGGGCTTCATCGCCGGATTGAGCCGCACCCTCGCCCTGTTGCTGCGCCCGGTCAACACCGTCCTGCTCGGCACACCGCCCATTATCTGGGTCGTGCTCGCCATCTTCTGGTTCAACATGGGCTCGACCAGCGTCGTCTTCACCGTGTGGATCACCGTGCTGCCGCTGGTCTTTGCCGCCGCGCAGATGAGCATCGTCAGCATCCCCGCGCCGCTCGCCGAAATGCTCGAAACCTATCGCGTGCCGTGGCTGCGCCGCCTGCGCGCCCTCTACCTGCCGCATATCCTGCGCCAACTGCTGCCCGCCCTCATCGTTGCCGTCGGCAGCGGGCTGAAAATCACCGTCATGGCCGAGCTGCTCGGCAGTAACAACGGCATGGGCAGCGCCATCGCCAGTGCCCGCGCCATGCTCGACACCGTGGACGTGATGGCCTACATCATCCTCATCGTCGCCATCATCATGGCCATCGAATACGGCGCACTCGAACCGCTGCGCCGCCTCTTCATCACCGAACGCCGCTCCTGAACATGCTGACGCTAGACAACATCCAAATCGACCTCGGCGGACAGACCATCGTCGAAAACTTCAGCCTGCACCTCGCTGCCGGCGAATGCCTCGCCCTCTCCGGTGCCTCCGGCTGCGGCAAAACCACCATCCTGCGCGCCATCGCCGGACTGGTTGAGCTGGAAGATGGCAGCATCCGTTGCCACGCCCGCCGCCTCGCCTATCTCTTTCAAGAACCGCGCCTCCTGCCGTGGCTGCGTGCCGACGAAAACGTCCGCCTCGTCGCCCCCGAAGCGGATACAGCGCGCATCCAGACGCTCTTCCGCGAACTATGGCTGGATGACAAAGACCTGCGCAAATACCCGCACGAACTCTCCGGCGGCATGCAACAGCGCGTGGCGCTGGCGCGGGCGCTGATTACCGAGCCCGACCTGCTGCTGATGGATGAACCGTTCAGCGCGCTGGACGCCCGCCTGCGTGACGAACTGCAACAACGCGTCATCCGTCTCATTGATGCAGGCACCGCCGTCTGCCTTGTCACCCACGACGCCCAGGAAGCTGTGCGCCTTGCCCGGCATATCTACTGCCTGCGCGGCAAACCGACGCAATGCTTCGCCGACATCCACCTGAGCGAACCCTATGCCGCACGCGATCCCGCCTGGTGTCGCGAAAAAAGCGCCCACCCCGCCCTGCGCGGGATTGAGGAAGCGGCGCTGGCGGATTGATACCGATCCCCTTCGTACACGACAAAAACCCTTGCAACAACCCGCTTGGCGAGGTCAGTATCTACACCGCTTGACGGGCGTAGGATGGGCTTTAGCCCATCAAGCCGGCGCAGCCTGCTTTTTGCATTTCGGGTAGACGTGACCGCCAAGCGGGAAAACTACGCGCTTTTTGCTTTTGAGACGTTGCAGGCAACGTCTCTACGTTTTTCTTTCTACCGTAGCGCTGTTGTGCTGTCTGAACAGCCGCTAAAGGGCATAAATGCAAGGCCCACCAAGCAGGCGCAACCTGCTTTTTGCATTTCAGGTAGACGTGACCGCCAAGCGGGAAAACTACGCGCTTTTTGCTTTTGAGACGTCGCAGGCAACGTCTCTACAAAGCCTCCGGCATTTACGCCGCTTGGCTATAGGTATCTACGAAGAACTTTCTATGCTCTTGGGACATCAACTGACCCGCCGCAGAAAAGAAGAAGGGGAAGACGCCTTGCGACGCCCTCCCCCAAGGAGCAAACGGTACTTATATGATCGTGACGCTGATATCGTCCTCAATGCGCGCGATCAGGTTGTTGTGCTGATAGACGTGATATTTCCCTTCGTCTGCCAGTTGTGTCCAGTGATGACCGGCAAGTTGCACGTTATCGCCGTGGTTGCCGTCAATCGTCAGCTGGGCGGGATCGCCCAGCAGGTCTTGGGCGCTCAGTTTGAGCAGGTCGTTGCGCCCGTTGTCCAGATCCAGTTTGCCGTCCCGTGCGATGCGCGTCATGTCCAGCATTTCGTTGTTCAGTTGCAGGGTATAGCCCTGTACGTTGTCGCGCGGCGTATCTACGGGTTTTTGGGCAATGCCGTCACCCCCATTGCTGCCGCCGCTGACCAGCGCTGCCATACCGCCGACGACCAGGGCACCGCCGCCGGCCAGCAGCATGGAGCCCATGGATGGAGTCTCAGCTTCTCCGCCGCTGTAGGTGGCAGGCGGGCTTTCTGCAACTTCGTCGGCACGCAGATGCTCTACCGGCAAGGCTTCCTGCGGCAGAGTGGCCTCTGCCGGCGATGTGGCGAGGATATCCTGTGCAGGTGGCGGAGCGGCGGGTTCGCTGGCTTCGGCCGGCTGCGGCGGTGCTGCCGTGTCGCCATGGTGCATGGTCACCCACGGATAGCTGTCGCTGCCGTAGATTTCTATCTGACCGTAATGCCGGGTGATGCGCAATCCATCAGGTGCCCGTCCGGTTTGGGTATCGATAAGGTCATAGTGCGCATCTTGCGCCATGCGGATATCGATTTGCTGTCCATTCACAACATCCCAGCTGCGTTCGCTGCTGCCTTCTTTGACGGTGAGTTTGATTGCCATGGTTGTTCTCCTGAACCGTAGTTCACGGGATACCCCGCTCCATTGCTGTGAATATTACAAAACTCTCAGATTAAATACCAGTTATTTTTGTTCACCCTTGTTTTATCTATAAATTAGTAAGGAGTAGCTGTTGGTAGTAGATTTAATTTTATTACAGTTTGTCAGTATTTTATCGTTTGGCACGAAAAAACGCCCCTTACGGGGCGTTTGCATGGTGTCGGTGAGGGGTCAGAACACGTAGATGAACAGCACGGCCATGAGGGCGGCGATGACGCCGTAGATGGCCATCGGGATGACGGTTTTCTTGATAATCGCGCCTTCCTGGTTTTGCACGTCGAGTACCGAGCAGACGGCAATGATGTTATTGATGCACACCATGTTGCCCATTGCCCCGCCCACCGATTGCAGGGCGAGCACGCTGTTGCCCGGCAGGCCGACGCTCTGCGCGATGCTGTGCTGGATGCTGCCGAAGGTGAGGTTCGACACGGTATTCGAGCCGGAGAAGAAGGCTCCTATCGCGCCGAGGTAGGAGGCGAAGTACACCCAGTTGTCGCCGGCAATCTGCGCAAAGCTGTTGCCGATGATTTTTACCATTGAGCCGTCCGCGCCGACCATCATGAATTTGACCATGACCAGCGCGCCGAAGAGGGCGAGCAGCGGTTTGATGGTTTGCGCGAGGGTGGTGTGCCAGACGACGAAGCTGTCGCGGAAGCTGACGCGGTAGATGGCCAGCGACAGCCAGACGGTAATAACGAACGGGATGAAGGCGGGGACGTAGAGGGTTTTGTAACTCTCGTTTACCGCTTCGCCGAAGATGTTTTTGAAGCTGAGTATGAGGGCACGGCTGACTTCAAAATCGCAAACGCCGAGGTGCAAGGTGAAGAGCGGGGTAGCGTCATTGAGCAGTCCTTTCAGGCCGAGTTCCTGCACGCGGGTGACGATGAGGATGACCATAAGCATGCCAAGCGGCATCAATGCTTTCAGCACCTGGCCGGTGGTGAGCGTGGCGCGTTCGCCGCTGTCTGTCATTTTGGCGAGGCCAATGCCCTTGTTGGCGAGGACGACGGAGAGCAGCAGGCCGATACCGCCGCCGACCAGCGACGGGAATTCGTAGTTCACCTGCGCGAGCAGGGCATACGGCACGGTGCAGGCGAGGATGCTGAGATAGATGTAGCCGAGGTTTTTGCGGATTTCCGCCCAGCTGGTGATGAAGCGCAGGGCGATGACCGGGATGACGAGGCCGGCGATGAAGTGGATGATGCCGGTCTGTTTGCCGATTTGCAGGATGTCGGCGTCGCTCAGTATCCCCGTGTTTTTCAGTTCGCCGAAACCGAACCAGGTCGGCGTGCCGACCGCGCCGAAGGATACGGGCACGGAGTTCATGACGAGGGCGAAGACGGCGACCTGCATCGGTTTGAAGCCGAGGCCGACGAGGATGGGCGCGGCGATGGCGGCAGGTGTGCCGAAGCCGCTCGCACCTTCGATCATGAAGGCGAAGGCCCAGCCGATGATCATCAACTGCGCGATGGGGTTGGGGTTGATGTTGCCCAGCCACTGGCGGATGACGGCAAGGCAGCCGGTCGCTTCCATCATGCGGTTGAAGAAGATCGCGCCGAAGATGACGGTGATGGGGGTGAGGGTGGCGACGATGCCCGCTGCCGCGTTGGCATTGAGCAGCATGAAGTCGTTTTTGAAGTAGAAGAGTTGCAGGAGGTAGATGATGAGCGCTGTGCCGGGCAGGGCGATATAAGACGGCACGGCATTTTTTTTCACCATCAGCCAGATGAGCAGGATGATGGGCGCGATGCTGAGGATGAGTGGCAGGTAGCCGGCAGTGGTAGCAGTGGTTTCCATAGACTGTTCCAGTGGATAGGTTAGGGGCAAAAGGCGCTTGGTTGTTTCGCTTGGCGGGAGCCCAGTGTTTATCCCGCTTGGCGGGAAGCCAGGTTTTATCCCGCTTGGCGAGAAGCCAGGTTTTATCCCGCTTGGCGGGAACGCGGGTTTTATCCCGCTTGGCGGGAACGCAGGTTTTATCCCGCTTGGCGGGAACCCAGTGTTTATCCCGCTTGACGGGCGTTTTATTCATAAAGGCAGCCGTCGCCGGCTGCCTTACGGGCTTAGTACGTTCCCGGCACCAGAATGTCCGTACCGACGTTTTTGATGTCGGTGTGACCGCAGAATGCCATCGTCGTATCCATTTCGTTGTAGAGGATTTCCAGGCAGCGGCGCACGCCGTCTTCGCCGTAGGCACCGAGGCCGTAGAGGAAGGCCTTGCCGATCATCGTGCCTTTGGCGCCAAGCGCCATGCACTTCAAGACGTCCTGTCCGCTCGTGATGCCGCTATCCAGCCACACTTCGATTTTGCTGCCGACGGCAGCGACGATTTCCGGCAGCACTTTGATGCTGGACAGTGCACCGTCAAGCTGGCGGCCGCCGTGGTTGGAAATTACCAAGGCATCGGCACCGGAAGCGGCAGCCTTTTCCGCGTCTTCAGCGGTCATGATGCCCTTGATGATGAGTTTGCCGCCCCAGAGGTCCTTGATGCGGGCGACATCGTCCCAGCTAAGGCGCGGGTCGAACTGTTCGCTGGTCCAGGAAGAAAGCGAGGACAGGTCGGATACGTTCTTGGCGTGGCCGACAATGTTGCCGAAGGTGCGGCGCTTGGTGTGCAGCATGCCCCAGCACCACTGCGGCTTGGTGGCGAGGTTGATCATGTTTGCCAGGGTCGGCTTCGGCGGCGCAGAAAGGCCGTTTTTAATGTCGCGGTGGCGCTGGCCGAGCACTTGCAGGTCGGCAGTGAGCATCAGCGCGGAACAGTTTGCCGCTTTTGCCCGCTTGATGAGGTCTTCCATGAATTCGCGGTCGCGCATCACATAAAGCTGGAACCAGAACGGCTTGCTCGTGTTCGCCGCCACATCTTCAATCGAGCAGATGGACATGGTGGAAAGCGTGAAGGGGATGCCGAATTTCTCGGCGGCTTTCGCCGCGAGGATCTCACCATCGGCATGCATCATGCCGGTAAAACCGGTCGGGGCGATAACGACGGGCATATGCACCTTCTCGCCAATCATCGTCGTTTCCAGGGTGCGGCCGGTCATATCGACCAGCACGCGCTGGCGGAACTTGATCGGATCAAAATCGCGGCTGTTGTGGTGCAGGGTGCTTTCCGTCCAGGAACCGGAACGGACGTAATCGAAAAACATACGCGGCACCTTGCGTTCGGCGACGCGGCGCAGGTCTTCAATGCAAGTCATTTTGCTGAGATCGCGGGGCATGGATTCTCCTGTAAATTCAATAAGCTGGAAAGAGGAAACAAGTATGGACAATCAATAGTCTTCATTAATTATCACCTGCGAAAAGTTACGGGATATGCGGGAGAAATCGCTTGATATAGGTGAAGTGAAAGAGATTTTTATTGCCGCTGTGCCCATGACGGCGGCGGCCGCCCGACAGCTATATGAAAACGCAGCAGAAAGTGCCACCATGTTGGCCGCGACACCGTCCGCATTCCCGCCCATTTCCGCAATACCGAGAGGTAAACCATGAAAGTACTGGACGACGCCATTTATGAACAAATCCGCGAGCTCTGCGCTGGGGGTGATGCCCTGGCGGATGGGGAATATTACGAAGAGGCACTGGCTTGTTACTGGAAAGCCTGGGCGCTGTTGCCGCCGCCCGCGCACGATTGGGATGCTGCCACCTGGATACTGGGAGCCATCGGCGATGCCGAATTCCTGCGCGGCAACTATGCTGCCGCCCGCGACGCCCTGCAAGATGCCGTTGTGTATTGCCCGGACAGCCTCGGCAATCCCTTTCTGCATATGCGTCTCGGCGAAGCGCAGTACGAACTGGGTAACCGCGAACGTGCCGCCGACGAACTGATCCGTGCCTACGCTATGGGCGATCCGGATTTATGGGCGGATGAAGACCCGAAATACCTTGACTACCTTGCCACCGTCTGTGCCGACATCAAAAATTACAGTCGGCTGCATTGAAGAGATGAGCGGAGGGTGAAAATCCGGTTAGCGTGACGGCTGCCGTGCAAGCTTACAATAACGCTATCGTTTAACTTGGAGAGGCCTATGTTCATGACAAAT
Organism: Cardiobacterium sp. Marseille-Q4385; assembly: GCF_916618745.1. Lineage (GTDB taxonomy): Bacteria > Pseudomonadota > Gammaproteobacteria > Cardiobacteriales > Cardiobacteriaceae > Cardiobacterium. Next base: position 706,278 of record NZ_OU745373.1, on the reverse strand, counting down.
AAATCCGTTTTTGCCGCCGTATTGGCGCTATCTCTGCCGCTTGTGGCACAAGCCGCCGGCGAAGCGGCGGATGCTGCTGTCGGCAATAATGCGGCCACCGCGCAGGTGGCAGATTCCGTCAAGACGGCATTGGGCGCAGCCGCACCCGCCGCAATGTCTGCCGGCACGAAGAATGCCGCGGACGATGGAGAAGTCGTCCCGGCCGCGTGGCAGCAAACCTGGGAACCGTTCAGCAAGGCGCTGGAAAGTGCGGGCAAGTTCTCGTTGACGGCAGACAGCCTGCAATGGTCGATTTGCGGTGATGCCGCCCGCCCGCTCAAGCGGGTGGAAGGCGATGCGGCGCAGGGCATGCTCTACGCGCTGGGCGATCCGGCCTGCCAGCTGAGCAACGATACCACTGGCAGCAAACTGCATTATCTGCACCTGAAAGCGGGGAAAAATGCTTGCGAATTGAATGTGCGCCTGCTGGATGAAGATTTTGCCCTGATTGCCTGGGGCGTGTATTTCACGTCAACCTGCGCTGCGGATGGCGGCGGGGCGGGGTGAACAGTTCCGCTTAGAGACAGAAAACCCCGCCGCCGCGGGGTTTTCTGTTATGAACGGGCAGCCGCTTATTTGAACGGCAGTTTGCCCATTGGCATCGCCCCTTTAGCGGCGCCGAGCATTCGCAACATTTTGCTGCTGCGGAATTTTTTCATCTGGTTCTGCATTTCTTTGAATTGTTTGAGCAGGCGGTTCACTTCCGGCACGTCCACACCGGCGCCGGCGGCGATGCGGCGTTTGCGCGAGCCTTTGATGATGTCCGGGTTGCGGCGTTCTTGCATGGTCATCGACTGGATGATGGCTTCCTGACGGCGGATTTTTTTCGGCGAGAGGTGCTGGTCTTTCACCGCTTGCGGGATGTTGCCCATGCCGGGGATTTTTTCGAGGATTTTGTCCATGTCGATGAGCTGCATCTGGTGCAGCTGTTCGCGGAAGTCGTCGAGGTCGAAGGTTTTGCCTTTCGCCATTTTGGTGGCGAGTTTGCGCGCTTTTGCTTCGTCCACTTGGTGTTCGAGGTCTTCGATGAGGCCGAGGACGTCGCCCATGCCGAGGATGCGCGAGGCGATGCGGTCGGGGTGGAAGGGTTCGAGCGCGTCGGTTTTTTCGCCAACGCCGAGGAATTTGATCGGTTTGCCGGTGATGTGGCGGATGGAAAGTGCCGCACCACCGCGTGCGTCGCCGTCAATCTTCGAGAGGATGACGCCGGTCAGCGGCAGTATGTCGTTAAAGGCTTTGGCGGTGTTGGCGGCATCCTGACCGGTCATGCTGTCCACCACGAAGAGGGTTTCGATCGGGCGCAGCAGGTTGTGCAGGTCGCGGATTTCGTCCATCAGCGCGTCGTCAATGTGCAGGCGGCCGGCGGTATCGACGATGAGGACGTCCATTTGTTGCCGCTTGGCGGTATCCAGCGCGCGCGCGGCGATGTCGGCCGGTTTTTCGCTGGCTTCCGAGGGGATGAAGACGGCGCCGACTTGTTCGGCTAGGGTTTTCAGCTGCTCTATCGCCGCCGGGCGGTACACGTCGGCGGAAACAAGGCCGACTTTTTTCTTGTCGTTAATAAGTTTTTTCGCGAGTTTGGCGCTGGAGGTGGTTTTGCCGGAGCCTTGCAGGCCTGCCATAAGGATAACGGCGGGCGGCTGGGTGGCGAGGTTGAGGGCGCTGTTTTCTTCGCCCATGATGCGCACTAGCTCGCTTTGTACGGTTTTGATGAAGGCCTGGTCGGGCGAGAGTTTCAGGCTGACTTCCTGACCGATGGCGGCATTTTTAATGGTCTCGATGACTTCCTTGACCACCGGCAGGGCAACGTCGGCTTCAATCAGCGCCATGCGCACGTCACGCAGTGCCTGGCTGATGTTGTCTTCGGTGATGCGGGCCTGGCCGCGCAGTTTTTTGAATGTGCCCTGCAAGCGTTCGCTGAGATTGTCAAACATGGTGGGTAGTTCCTTGATTGGTGAAGGTTAAATTTTGTTCGTGTATTATAACGACTTACCTTTTTTGCAGGATTTTTTATGCAGCTTTGGCTGCCTTTGTTTTCTATTGCCGCCTATTTTGCCGCTGCCGCCGGGTTTGTCCGCGTTTATCGTCATCCGCCGCGCCGCGTTAACCCGCTTTGGGTGTTGGGCATTCTGGTTTGCGCCTGTCAGGGCCATGCCTTGTCGTTGCTTGTGTCGATGCAGGGCCGTGATTCGCTCAATCTTTCCATCTTTAATATGGTGTCGGTGAACGCCTGGTTTGTCGCCTGTATTTCCGTGTTCTGGCTGTGGCGGGCGTCGATGGCGCTGGGCGGTGTCATCATTTGCCTCGTTAACGCCGTCGTGGTCGCCCTGCCTTTTCTCTTCGTCAGCGAAAAGCCGTTTTCCTCGAATCTCACGCCCGGCATGTGGTGGCATATTCTCACCTCCATCGCCGCCTGGACCTTCATCTCGCTCGCCTTCCTGCACGCCCTGCTTTACGGCTGGCTGTTCCGCCGCTTGAAACGCAAACAGCTGAAAGACATCAGCGTTACCTCACTGGTCAGCTTGGAACGGGTGATGATGCTGCAAGCGGTAACGGGCTTCATCCTCCTCGCCTGCGCCCTCGTTACCGGCTGGATGTTCGTCGATGACCTCTTCGCGCAGCACCTTGTGCATAAAACCGTGCTGACCATCCTCGCCTGGATTGCCCTCGGCTGGATGCTCTTTTCCTACTACATCCGCGAGCAGCGCGGCATGACGCTGGTCGTCGAGCTGTGCGCGGTGTTCGTTCTCCTGCTAATGGGCTACGTCCTCAGCAACATCGTCCTGCAATTCATCATTCAACACTAACCACACCAAGGAGCCACCGTGGACAGCATTCCGCTAGGACTGTTAATCCTCCTGCTAATCCTCTGCCTTGCCCTCTCAGCCTTCTTCTCCGCTTCGGAAACCGCGATGATGTCGCTCAACCGCTACAAACTCAAACACCAGGCGGACGAAGGCAACAAAAGCGCCAAACGCGCCCATCATCTGCTGAAACGCCCCGATCGCCTCATCGGCACCATCCTGCTCGGCAACAACTTCGTCAATATCGCCGCTACCTCGCTCGGCACCTTCATCGGCATCCGTCTCTATGGCGACCTCGGCGTTCTCTACGCCACCATCACCCTCACCATTGCCGTCCTCATCTTTTCCGAAGTCGCGCCGAAAACCTATGCCGCGCTGCACGCGCCGCGCATCGCCCTGCCGGTCGCCGGCATCCTTGCTGGCTTGGTGCGCCTCTTTTCGCCGATCGTCGCCCTGATTAACCTCATCGTCCGCCTCATCCTGCGCCCGCTCGGCATCAAAACCGACAACGCCGTCGAAGAAGCACTGAGCAACGAAGAACTGAAAAGCATCGTCCAGTCCGGCGGGGACGACGCCGAAAACAGCGAACAGCAGGACATGCTGCTCGGTGTTCTCGAACTCGAAGACGTCTCCGTCAGCGAAGCGATGGTGCCGCGCAACGAACTCGAAGGTGTTGATCTCAACGACGACTGGGACGACATCATGCAGCAAATCACCACCAGTCGGCATGGTCGCCTCGTCGCTTATCGTGACCACCTCGACCAGGTCGAAGGCATGCTGCACATCCGCGACATCGTCCTGCTCATGCGTGACAACACCTTCGACCGCACCGCCCTGCGACAAGCACTGCGTCCCTGCATCTTCGTGCCGGAAAGCACGCCGCTGCGCAAACAACTGCTGCAATTCCGCCGCGCCAAAGCGCGTAGCGGCCTCGTGGTGGACGAATACGGCGATATCCAGGGTCTCATCACCCTGCAAGACATCCTCACCCACATCGTCGGCGACATCGGCAACGAAAACACCCCGGATGAACCGCCGGAAATCGTCGAACAACAAAAAAACCTCTACACCGTCGAAGGCGGCATCCCGCTGCGCCAAATAAACCGCGAACTCGGCCTAAAACTGCCGCTGGACGGGCCGAACACCCTGAGCGGACTTATCATCGAAACCCTCGGCAACTTCCCCGAAGCGGGAACCGAACTCGACTTCCCCGGCTGCCGCGTGCGCGTGCTGGACTTCGCCGACGGTATCGTCGGCAGTGCCGAAATCACCTGCCAGCCGGAAGAAAGCGGAGAAGACGACTGACCCTTTTACCTACACAAGGAGTACCCATGAAAAAACTACCTATCCTGCTTGTGCTCGCCCTTGCCACCGGCGCCCAGGCACAAACCCTGGAAGATGCGGTCGCCGCCTATCAGAAAGGCGAACTCGAAACTGCTGCGCAACAATTCGCCGCACTCGCCGAAGCAGGCGATGCCAAAGCGCAATACAACCTCGCCGTACTTTACGAAAAAGGCGAAGGTGTCGCGCAAGACAGCGACAAAGCGCTGGCGTGGTACCAAAAAGCAGCCGAAGCGGGCAACGTCAACGCCCAATACAACCTCGGTCTTGCTTATGAAACCGGCGAAGGCGTGGCGCAGGATTACGGCAAAGCGCGCGCATACTACGAAAAAGCCGCCGCCCAGGGCGACGCCGATGCGCAGAATAACCTCGGCGGCCTGTACGCACGCGGCGACGGCGTGAAAAAAGACTTGAAAAAAGCACGGGAATGGCTGGAAAAAGCGGCTGCGCAAGGCAACGAAAACGCTCGCCTCAGTTTGCTGGATCTCAAAGCGCAGTAATAGCAATACCGGGAAAACCATGGTCTTTCAAAGAATGGTGTCTTCACTGCATAAACCATGACTCTGCTCAGGTCCGGCATACTTTTCAGGCTGCCACCTCTATAAACATCTCCACCGAAATCAAAACCGGCTAATGCCGCGTTTTTGACTGCCTGCCCGGCTCGCTGCAAATCAAAATCAACGAAACCCTGCGGCAGCGGTGATGCCGAAAAAGCGAGCGGGGACATTCGGAGAGATCAGGCTGCGAATACCGGTGATACGGTTGTCTCCGTCTCCGGACAACACCAAACCGATAGGCATGAAATTTGCATAAACAAGCTGATTGGCCATGTCAATAAAAACAATTACCAACGGAGAACGCTTTATGAATGAACGCCCCAGCCTGCTTGGTGCTTTCCTCAGTAGCATCATCTACACCTGCAAACCGGGCAATATTGCCTACATCACCCTGATAGGCACGACCATCGGTCTATCCGTCGTTTGTGGGCTAAACAGATCCCTGTATTTTGGTGTATTCCTCCGCCCGCAACTCCTGATTGTCGCGGCAATCCCCCTCCTTCTCAGCAAAATCACTGACAACAGCGCGCGTATCTGCCGGGGCATGAAGCAAGATCCCGTACCGCTCAGTTCATTTGCCACGGTTGATTCAAAAAGCCTCGCCAAAAAACTGTTTTTTATATTGCTGCTCTTCTACCTGCTCCCCATCTTTGTGCGCATCCCCCTTCCCATTTTTGCCATCTTTTTTTTCGGCATTCCTCTCATTGCGCATTTCGTGCTGCCCGCCCTGATCTGCAACCTTGTCCATTACGGCGCCTTCGAGTCCTCGCGTCTGCGGGAAACCATCGCCGATATCGGCACCGGCCGTTACATTGCCATGACTATCATCGGCTTGCTCCTCACCAGCGCTGCCTTCCTGTTTATTGCCCTTAATATCGACGAAAGCTCCGGCGTTTCAGCAACGCACGGCTATTATCATGGCAATCCTTCTTACCCGTTTTTCATCGGCTCCGCCCTTCTCCTTACCGTGATTGCCGCCATCAACGGCCATTTCTTCGCCTTCCTTTATCCGCCTGTGCCAGAAGATGACGATGACGGCATCATTGACGCCGACAGTATCCTTCACCTCACTGACCTCGGCATGATGGGCGGCAAACCATTACCTGCGGCTTCCAGCCATCAGACACCACCAGCTGATCTCAGCCTCCTTCAAGATGCCGATACCAGCAGCATGGACATGGACACCCAGCAGGCCTTTGCCCGCGCATTGGCGGAGGCTGATGCCCACATCCGCAGCGGCGCGCCTGACAAAGCCATCCCCATCCTCGCGGCCTGGACCACTACGCGACACGACATCGCCGCCTACTTCCCTGCTTATGCCCGTCTCTACCCGCTTGACCCGCAGCCTGCCCTGCGCAGTCGTCTCCTGGAAGCTGCCGCCCGTGGCAACAGCAAGAGCTACCGCCTGATTGCCGCCGAACTCGCCTCCCTCGACCCGGCAGACATCCCTGTCAACCACATCCTGCCGCTGGTGCAGCTCGCCGCCAAAGCGCAAGAACACCGCAGCGTCATCAACCTCACCCGCAACTTCGGCAAAGCCCATCCCGAACATCCGCATCTCGTGGAAAACTACTACCACGCTGCCCGCGCCCTGGCGAAACTCGGCGCGACAGATAAAGCCACGGCACTGCTCTCCCAACTGCTCACCCGCTACCCCGGACACCCCAAAGCCGCCCATATCCGTTACGCCCTTGAACAGCTCGGCGGCAAAACATGACCCATCCCTTCATCCTATTGACGACGCGGCGTATCATGCGCTGACTTTGAAACCTAAAAGGAATTTAACCAGGAAACCCCACCATGCACAGTGATACCGCCACCGGTTACCTCAAACGCACCATCGACTACCTCCTGCAAAAAGGCAATCTCATCTATTGCGGGGCACTGGCTGCCGTACTGATCACGGCACAGTTGTTGCGCGATCCCGCCCTCCAGGGTATCAGCCTCCTCCTGCAAAGCATCATGTACGTCCTGCTGGTGCTCTATGCCTGCAAAATGCTCGACAGCATGAAGCGTATCACCCTCGGCCTGGAAAGCGAGCCTGTGCCGATGGAGACCGTCTCTGTTCTGCCGCGCAGTATCGTCGCGCAATACCTCGGCGGCATGACTGTCTATGGCGCGCTTATCTACTTCTGCTATCTCATCACCCCCGATGAAGAAAACCGCCCGCTTATCCTGTACAGCGGCATTTTCCTCATCTATATCATCACCCCGGCTGTCATCCTCAGCCTTTTTAATGGCGAAGGCCTGGGCGCTGTCTTCAACCCCAGCGCCTGGAAGCGGGCTATCAACGACATCGGTAGTGGCCGCTACCTCATCGCCATCCTCCTGCCTTTCGGTATTGCCCTGGTCATTTCTGCCCTCTATAGCGCTATCGCCCTGGTTATCCCGGCTGTGGATACCGTCGGCACACCCGGTTACTACCTGAATGCCATCCTGCGCGGTCTGGTGCGCACCCTCTGCCTCAGCCTGCCGTGGTTTTACTTTGCCTGGTACTACCCACCGCCGGAAGAAACCCTTGACCCGAATGCAATCGACATTGATGATCACGAACTGGCGCAAAACATTGACATGGGCGACGAACTCCTGCAACAGCTGACGCGCCTCAAAGCCGAAGAAGAAAAAGTCGCGCAATTACAGCGGCGCCAACCGCCGGTGGACCTCACCCTGCTACGGGAAGCCAATACCGAACATATGAGCGTCGAAGAGCAGCGCCAGTTCGCCAGCGACCTGATGAAGGCTGACCGTCTGTTGCTGCAAGGCAAAGAAGACGAGGCCGAAGCCGTGCTCGAATCCTATGCCGACGGCACGCGCGACATTCATCAGTACCTGCCCGCCTGCAAACGTCTGCACCATCTCTATCGCCGGCAAAAGCGCCAGCAAGAACTCGAGCAAATGGAATATCGCCTAATCGAGGCCAGCGCAAGCGGCAATACGCACAGCTATCCCATCATCCACGCCACCCTGGACGCGCTTCCTGACGGCACGCTGCCTGCCGAATGGATATTGCCCCTGGCGCAGGCGGCGGCAGGCAAACAGCATCACGACACCGTGCTGACGCTGACCCGCAACTTCGCCAAACACTATCCCGAATCGCCGGATATTGTGGATAACTATTTCCTGGCAGCGCGGGCACTCAGCAAAAAAGGGGAAGTCCTGAAAGCGCAGCAACTGCTGCAACAACTGCTTAAACGCTATCCGGAACACGAAAAAGCGACGCAAATCCGCCGCACCATTGAGCTGCTGCAACAGCGGAATAACGGCACGGCGTAACGCGGCTTGGTGAAAGAACGCTATAAAAAAGACGTTGCTGGGCAACGTCTTTTTTATTAAGGGGTATACGGTGCTGTGGCTTCCGCCCTATAGCCGGATTTCAACCCGATAGAGAAAACGTAGGTATGGAACAAACGGTTGAGGAAACGATGATGCCCAGAGTTTTTCCCGCCTCTCCAACTCTGATATTTATCTTGCTTGACACTGAGCAAAATAAACACACTTTTCCGCCAAACTTTCGCTCACTTCGTGGCAGAATGTTACTATTACATTACCGATTGATTTGGAAGCAGAAAAACCGCATAACCAGGAGACCCTGTCATGGCCCGTATCACCCTGACCCTGAAAAATCCCGCCGGCGACATCCTTGCCACCTACATGCTTGATAGCAGCGGTGCGCCGCTACAAATCCAAGCGGTGAACAACGTCTATTACGAATTTGCCGAAGCCGGCGGACGCGGCCCGGCGGCGCTCAGCGGCACGCGCAGCGGCGATGACCTTATAGTGAGCATTGACAACAATAACCGACTGATCATCAAAGATTACTTCACCAACGGCCAGGGGGCGCTAGTTGGTATGCAGGCTGACGGTACGCCATACATCTACCCAGTAGTGGATAATGCCCCGGAACACATCCTGGCGAGCGAGATCGGCACCGGGACGGCAGCAGGCAGCAGTCTGCCACCAGTGGCGGTTGCCGGCATCATCGGCGGCGTAGCACTGACGGCGGGCGGCATTGCCATCGCTGCACATAACCACGATAAACACCATCACGATGATAACGTGGCGCCACAGCCGCAGCCTAACCCCCAACCCAATCCGCAACCTAACCCAAACCAGCAGCCGATTCCGGATCCACAACCTAACCCAAACCCGCAGCCGATCCCGGATCCACAACCGATCCCGGATCCGCAACCTAACCCGAATCCGCAACCCAATCCAAATCCTCAGCCGCAACCTAACCACGAAGGCAAAATCAGCATCAGCGGTGAAGCGAAAGTTGGGCAAACCCTTGCTGCACAAATCAGCGATAGCGACGGCGTGCCCAATAACGTGCAATACCAGTGGCTACGCGACGGCCAGCCGATTGCCAACCAAACAGGCAACACCTATACCCTCACCCGCGACGATGCGGGACACAACATCAGCGTCAAAGCCAGCTACAAAGACAATGCCGGACACAACGAAAACCCGCTGAGCGAGGCTACCGCTACTGTTACCGATATTCCGGTACCAAATCCGCCGCCTCCGAATCAACCAGGCAGCATCGCCATCAGCGGCGAAGCCAAAGTGGGCAGCACCCTGACCGCCACCGTAAGCGACGGCGACGGCTTCACCGCTGACAACGTGCAATACCAGTGGCTACGTGACGGTCAGCCGATTAGCGGACAAACGGGCGCAACCTACCAGCTCACCCGCGCCGATGCGGGACACAAAATCACCGTGCGTGCGGTCTATAAAGACAACGCCGGACACGACGAAAACCCGCTAAGTGAGGCTACCGCTACCGTCGCCGATACCCCGGCGCCGAATCCGCCGCCGCAACCGAACCACGAAGGGAAAATCAGCATCAGCGGCGAGGCGAAAGTCGGACAAACACTGACCGCTGCCGTTAGTGATGACGACGGCGTCCCCAATAACGTGCAATACCAATGGCTACGCGACGGCCAGCCGATTAGCGGACAAACGGGCGCAACCTACCGCCTCACAGCCAACGACGCGGGACACAAAATCACCGTGCGTGCCACCTACAAAGACAACGCCGGACATGACGAAAACCCGCTAAGCGAGGCTACCGCTACCGTCGCCGATACTCCTGCACCAAATCCGCCGCCGCAACCCAACCACGAAGGAAAAATCAGCATCAACGGTGAGACCAAAGTGGGTGAGACTCTCGCTGCACAAATCAGCGATGACGACGGCGTACCCGCTAACGTGCAATACCAATGGCTGCGCGATGGCCAGCCGATTGCCAACCAAACAGGCAACACCTATACCCTCACCCGCGACGACGCGGGACACAAAATCACCGTGCGTGCTACTTACAAAGACAACGCCGGACATGACGAAAACCCGCTGAGCGAGGCCACTGCTACCGTTACCGATACCCCTGCACCAAATCCGCCGCCGCCGCAACCGAATCACGAAGGCAAAATCAGCATCAGCGGTGAGGCCAAAGTTGGACAAACACTGACCGCAGCCGTTGCCGATGACGACGGCATCCCCAATAACGTGCAATACCAATGGCTACGCGACGGCCAGGCTATCGACAAGGCTCACGGCAGCACTTATACGCTCAGCAAAGACGATGCCGGGCACAAAATCAGCGTGCGCGCCACCTATCAGGACAACGCTGGGCATGACGAAACCCCGCTCAGTCCGCCGACGGATACCGTTGCCGATAACGGCGCGACGACGAACCACCCCGGCACGATCAAGGTCGAGGGTACCAACCGCGTCGGCTATACCTTTACCGCCGTAATTGATGATCCGGACGGTGTGCCGGACAGCGGCGTGACTTATGAATGGTACGAGTTCTACGGCAAGCACCTCGGCAGCGGCAAAACCATCACCCTGACAGAAGAACAGGTAGGGATGCAGTTGCAGGTGAAAGCAAGTTACACCGACAAAGCCGGCCATCACGAGGACATTATCAGCCGCTTCAGCGGCACCATTCTGCCCGATCACGGCGGCGGCACGGGCGCCGGCATCAACCCGCCGGCAGCCGATGCGCCGCGTGTCTCCATCAGCGGTGCGGACACCGTCAAGGAAGGCGACACCATCATCTATACCGTCTCTATCGACAAACCCGTCGATAAAGACGTCAGCGTGGACATCAAAATCCAGCATGGCAGCACCACGGTGGACGATGTTGGCGTGCGCTGGGGTATGCAGCGCGCCACCATCAAGGCGGGCGAAACCAGCACACGCATCTGGGTCGATACCGCCAAAGACGGCGTGGTCGAAGGCAATGAAACTTACAAACTCAGCATCAGCAATGCCGTGTATGGCACCGTCTATGCGCCGAACGTCAAGCCGATCGAAGACAAAGTTAGCGCTCAGTCCGTCTTCATGCTGTCGTACAAATACCCGCTGGCGCAGCCCAACACCGATATCTATTCCGACTACTGGCAGGCGGTGCATAACGCGGGCATCAAGAAAATCCCCTATGTCCTTGTCACGCCAGATGCCAGGCCCAACGCTATCCTCGATCCGGGCTATGTGAAAGTCATCGCGAAAAACATCGAAATGGGCTTCAAGAACGTCGTCTATGTGCGCACTATCCAGCAGACCCGCGATCTGGCCGAGGTCAAAGCCGAAATCGAAAAATACTTCGAGCTCTACGGCAAGGACAACATCCACGGCATCTACCTGGACGAAATCAACCCGCACAACAACGCTGCCGTCGCCTACCTCGCCGAACTCTACAACCACATCAAGAGCCATTACGGCAATAAACTGGTGGTGGCGAATCCGGGTTCGCACATCACGGATGCCATCGCGCCCTATGCCGACCTCTTCATGCTCAATGAAAGCACAGCGGACGACTACATCAACCACTACAAGAACCCGACCTCGGCGTTTGAAAACGATCCAGCGAACGCCCACCGCATCATGCACACCATCTATGACGCGAGCGCGAGCGATTACGACAAGATTATCGAGCTGACGCGCAGCCGCAATGCCGGCTGGGTTTATCTCACCACCGACAGCATTCACCCGGATGGCCGCCCCTACAACGATCTGCCGCAGGATTTCACCAAACTGGTGGATCACATCAACGACTTGGGCGCGACACCTGCTGACCCGAACCGTAGCGGCACTTTGCCGGTGCTCAATGGAGCCCATATCGACACTGCCGGTGTGGAAACCACCATCATTGATGCCGACAGCAGCAACCAGCCAGGTAGCATCAGGATCAGCGGCGAGGCCAAGGTAGGTAGTGAACTGACCGCGATGGTCGCGGATGGCGACGGTTTCGCCGCCGATAAAGTGCAATACCAATGGCTGCGCGATGGTCAGCCTATCGACAATGCCAAGGGCAGCACCTACACGCTCACCGAAAACGACGCCGGGCACAAAATCAGCGTGCAAGCGATCTACAAAGACAACGCCGGACACGATGAAGACCCGACGAGCGAGGCGCAGACCATCGCCCCGCAGGATGCCAGTCACCTCACCATCAAGGAAACCGACGGCCCTGTCGCGGGCACCATGCACATCGGCAATCTCGCCGACGGTGAAGCCGTGACCATCGGCCACAGCACCCTCAATCTCACCAGATTGGGCAACCTTGCGCAGCAGCCGCAGACCGTGCTGGATAACGACAAGGGCACACTGACGCTTACGGGTTACGACCGCGCGAGCGGCACCCTGCATTACACCTACGACCCAAAAGAGCAGCCAGGTTTCGACAATGTGCGCGAGACCATCGATATCGCGACCGGACGGGAAGGCTTCCGCGGCACAAACGGCATCGGCGTACAGCCGCTCAACCCCGCTTGGGGCGCAAATCTTGCCGCCGCCGAAGAAAGCTACGCGCGCGCGGCAAAACTGGGCGTCAAATGGGTGCGCATTGTTGCTTCGTGGCACCGTGCGCAAGCGGCAGAAAACGGCGATTACAACTGGGAAGACCTCGACGCTGCTGTCAAACTCGCGCAGAAATACGGCATGAAAGTGCTGATGCAGGTCAGCGGCACACCGGAATGGGCGAGTGGTGCCGACCAGCTCAGTGCCGCTGAAAAAGAGGCGCTGGACAAGCGGGGATTCTGGGTCAGCAACTTTGCGCCCAAACCCGAACACGATGCTGACTACGCCAAATTCATGGCCGCTGTGGTCAAACGTTATGCGCCGCAGGGCATCCAGGATTACGAAGTCTGGAACGAACCGGGCAACCCCGGCTTCTGGCACGACAGCCCAGGCAACCTCAAACCTAACGCCGCGCACTACACCAACCTGCTCAAGCTCGCCTACAAAGCCGCGCATGATGCCGCGCCTGATGTCAATGTGCTGGCGGGCGGCATGACTGTGGGTGAGACGCGTAGCTCGGATGGCTACATTGACCCGCGTGACTTTCTCGAACAGATGTATGCGGCGGGCGCCAAAGGCCATTTCGATACCCTCTCGCACCACCCTTACGGCATCACCTCGCGCGAATTCAAATCAAATGGCTGGGCACTGATGAACGGCGACGTTGTTGCCCCGCCCCCTGGCGAAAAAAACCTGAAACAAATCATGCAGGAACATGGCGACGGCGACAAAAAAATCTGGGCAACCGAAGTTGGCCGCGAGGCCATGTATCAGGGCCTGGACGAAACACAACAGGCCACCGTCATTAAAACCCTGCTCGAACAGCACGCCAAAACTGGTGAGGGACCGATGATCCTCTACCAGGCGCAGAATGACCGTGCCCCCTATGTGCCAGGCATCGTCAGCCGCGATGCTGATGGCGACGGCAAACTGGATGTAAATATCGACACCGACGGCGATGGCAAAGCCGATGCCAACCTTGATGCCGACGGTAACGGCATTCCCGATGCCCTCGATAAAGCCAATCCGGAGCACTACTTCGGCCTGTGGACACACGATGGCAAAGAGAAACCTGCCGTCGGCGTCATCCGCAGTGCAACCGGACAAGCGGGAAGTACCACGCACAACACCCTCACCGTGGATATCCTCGATGATGGCGCGAATCCCGCTCCTACCAACCATGCCCCGACCGACATCAGCCTCAGTGCCGATAAAATTGCCGAAGGTAAAGACGGAGCGGAAGTCGGCAAACTCACGACTAGCGACCCCGATGCCGGCGACACGCACACCTATAAAGTCAGCGATGGCCGCTTTGAAGTAACCAGTGACGGCACCTTGAAACTGAAAGCGGGCTATCACATCGACTACGCCACCGAAAAAGTTGTTGACCTCACCGTCACCGCTACCGACAGCGGCGGTCTTAGTGTGCAGAAACGTATCTACGTCTTCGTGCAGGACGATCCGGACTATCCCGCACCGAGCCCGCAACCCAATCAGCAAGGCAGCGTCACCATCAGCGGCGAGGCGAAAGTCGGCGGCGAACTCACCGCTACCGTCAGCGACGGTGATGGTTTTGCCGCTGACAAAGTGCAGTACCAATGGCTACGCGATGGCCAGCCTATCGACAAGGCTAACGGCAGTACCTACACGCTCACCGGAAACGACGCCGGGCACAAAATCAGCGTCCACGTCGCATACACCGACAACAAGGGCACGGCAGAAAAACCAACCAGCAGCCCGCTGGATATCGCCGCCAATCCGCCGCCTGCCGATGTGCCGGGCGTCACTCTGCGTGGTCCGGGCGAAATCAGCGAGGGCGGCAAGGCGACGTACACCGTTGATCTCGATCTTGCGCCGCTACCCAGGGCACATAATGCTGCCGAGCTGCTCGACACCCTGCGGCAAAACGCCGGGCACGGCATTCTTTTCGGTCAGCACCAGGGATTGAGCGCCGGACGCACCGCTGCCGACGAGCAGGGAAATGTCTCTGATATTCACGCGCTGACTGGCCGTTACCCTTCCATCGTCGGTCTGGCGATGATGGAACCGCCGATGGATCGCAGCAAAAGCGTCGCTGAAAACGGCAAGGCGATGGGGGCGGCAATCGCCAAAGTCGATGCGTTGGGCGGTATCGCCGCCGTATCTGCGCATTGGGACAACCCGATGCCGGGCCCGAACGGCGCGAATGATTTTTCCCAGGTCAACCTCAAACGCCTGCTGCCGGGCGGTGACCTGAACGGCACGCTGAATGAATGGCTGGATACCATCGTCGCGATGGCGCAGCACGCGGTGCGCGCCGATGGCAGCAAAATCCCCTTCATCTTCCGCCCGCTGCACGAAGGCAACGGCGAATGGGCGTGGTGGTACTACGAACGCGGCGGCGCGGAAACTTACAAGGAACTCTTCCGTTACGTCGTCAACTACGTCAAGGAACACGGCGCAGACGGGCAAATCCTCACCGCCTTTGCACCGAACGGCAACTTCAACGGCGATGAAAGCCGCTACCGCCTGCTTTATCCGGGCGATGACGTGGTGGACATCCTCGGCTATGACGGCTACGACATGAATGCCGCCAAACTCGCCAAAGACGGCTGGGTCAAAGAAGTTGTGGAAGACATGGCGATGCTCGCCCGCATGGCCGAAGCGCGTGGCAAGGTTGCGGCGCTGGCCGAATTCGGGCGCGGCGGCGACAAGATGATCAAGCCACATGGCAACGTTGACCCTGAGTTTTACACCGACCTGCTCAAAGGCATCCTCGCCGATCCGGATGCGCGCAAAATCGCCTACATGATGACCTGGGCGAACTGGGGCGATAACGACATCTACGTCCCGAAAGCGGGCGAAGAACTGGCGGAAAACTTCAAGGCTTTTGCCCAACAACTACTGCTCACCCGCGTCGCCGACCGCGATATCAGCGTCGATGTAACCGTCGAACACGGCACGACCGACGACGGCGACCTCACCCTCAGCACCCACCGTGTCACCATCCGTAAAGGCGAAAGCAGTGCCACCTTCACCGTGGACGTGACCGCCGACGGCAAGGCCGAGGGCGACGAAACCTACACCGTCAAAATCCGCAACCCGCAAGGGGCGACGATCACCGCAGGCAAAGACAGCGTCGCGACCACCATCCACGACGAAACAACCCCGCCCACAAACCACGAAGGCAAAATCACCCTCAGCGGCGAGGCAAAAGTCGGCGGTGAACTCACCGCGACCGTCAGCGACAGCGACGGTTTTGCCGCTGACAACGTGCAGTACCAGTGGCTGCGCGACGGCAATCCCATCGCCAATGCCAACGGCAAGACCTATACCCTGACCCCAGACGATGCCGGACACAAAATCAGCGTGCACGTCGAATACACCGACAACAAGGGCACGGCAGAAAAACCGACCAGCGCAGCGCTGAATGTCGAGAACGTCCCAACCCCGCCCACAAATCACGAAGGCAAAATCACCATCAGCGGCGAGGCAAAAGTCGGCGGTGAACTCACCGCGACTGTCAGCGACAGCGACGGTTTTGCCGCTGACAAAGTGCAGTACCAATGGCTACGCGATGGCCAGCCTATCGACAAGGCCAACGGCAGCACCTACACGCTCACCAGCGACGACGCCGGGCACAAAATCACCGTGCGCGCCACCTATAAAGACAACGCCGGATACGACGAAAAACCGCTCAGTAGCCCGCTGGATATCGACAGCGGCACGCCGAACCACAGCCCGACCGCCATCACCCTGAACGCGGGCGACAGCGCCTCGTACTGGGTCAAAGCCGGGAGCGGCGGGGCAACTGTGGGCAAACTGGGTGTCAGCGATCCCGATAGCGGCGATACCCACACTTACACCGTCAGCGACAGTCGCTTTGAAATCACCGCCGACGGCACCCTCAAACTCAAAGACGGGCAGAGCGTGCACTACGGCGAAGAAAAACGCATCCAGCTCACTGTGACGGCGACCGATAACCACGGCGCGGCGTACAGCCGGGACATCGCCGTGCAAGTCAAAGACGAAGGCAACAAAGGCGCGGCCAGCCCGTTGCCCGCCGCCCCCGCGCATGACCCGCAAGCGGGCATCACCGTGCCCGATGCGCCGAACATTGCCCGCGACGACGCGCAGCGCGGCGGCATCACCATCACCCCCGCCAACGGTGCAGATAGCCTGCATCTGCGCTACCGCGACGAAAGCGGGCGGACGCACGACATCGACCTCGTCAAACACAATGGCCGCTGGCAGGCGTCCGACAGCAGCCTGAACGTTGACCCGCAAAGCGGCGTCATCACCCTCGCGCCCGGACAAGTACAAGACGGCAGCACCATCATGGCGGGCAACGCCGCGCGCGGCATCCATGCCGACCGCGTCGCCACCCTGACTGCCGACAGCGACAGTGGCCGTATCGGCGTGCCAACCCTCGCGCATGACCCCGCCCACAGCGGCGGCATCACCCTCACCCCCGCCGCTGACAACGACAGCCTGAGTATGGCCTACACCGACAACAACGGCATCGCCAGAACCCTCAGCGCCGCCAAAGAAAACGGCGAGTGGCGCATCACCGCTGCCGGAACCAGCGCCAGCATCGACCCGGCAAGCGGCACCATCACCCTGCCGCCAGAGCGCATCCTCGACAACAGCACCGTCCTCGCCAGCGGCGGACAAAATGGCGCACAAAGCGCAGAAACCACCCTGCGCAGCAATGCCGATAACCCCCCGCTCGAAGCCTACCTCTTTGCCGCGAGCGACGCCCCAGTCAACGAAGGCGACAGCGCACACTACCTGATCCGCCTGAACCGCCCCGCCGAACGCGACCTGACCTTCAACGTCCGCGTCAGCCACAAAGACACCGACGCCGGCGACCTTGATGCCAGCACCCAGACCGTCACCATCCGCGCCGGCGAAAGCCACGCCACCTTCCGCATCGACACCCGCGACGACACAAGTGCCGAGCGCATCGAAACCTACAAAGTCAGCATCACGAGCGCCGATGGCGGTGCGACCGTGCCGGACTGGAAAGCCTCGCTCACCGGCGAAATCCGCGATAACGACGGCACCATCGCCGCGCCGAACGTGCACGAAGGCGCCGATGGCACCACCATCACCCCGGCAGCAGGCGCGCAGCACATCCACATCACCTACCAGGACAACCAGTTCGGCAACGTCACCCTGAACGCCTGGCGTGATGACAACAACCGTTGGCACCTCAGCGAAGTCAACCCGGACAAACGCACGACCGCGCCCAGCATCGACCCGGATAGCGGCAGCGTTACCCTGCCATCCAGCATCCTCGCTGCCGGCGGCCGCGTACACGCGCACAACAACGACAGCCAAAACAGCGGCGCAGGCGGACGCAACAGCGCCGTCGCCGAATACGACGGCTGGAAACTCGACTGGCACGACACCTTCGACAAATCCGTCGAAGAAAGCGGCTGGACACGCTACGGCTGGGGCTGGCAAACCCCTGAACACGGCGGCATGGGGCGCTACCAGCAAAGCAACGCCTACACCGCCGACGGCGTCCTCAACATCCAGAACCAATACCACAACGGCGCCTGGACCAGCGCTGGCATCAGCAGCGGCGACACCTTCGCCGCGAGTGGCGGACGCTGGGAAATCCGCGCCAAATTCTCCGACGCCAAAGGCATCGGTTACGCCTTCCTGCTCTGGCCGAAAAGCGAAAACTGGCCGCCGGAAGTGGACTTTGCCGAAGGCCGCGTACGCGACCCGAACATCATGGGCACCTACCACTGGGGCACGGCAGCCGATCACCAGCAGGACAACCAGTACCTCCGCAACGCCGACCTGACCGACTGGCACACCTACGGCGCCATCATCGACCCCGATGCGGGCACCATCACCTACACCTTCGACGGCAAACCGTGGTACACCCTGAAAAACGTCCCCGCCACCAGCGAAATGATGTGGCTGGGCATGCAGACCGGCTCGCAAGACCCCAACGGCAGCGCGGCACAGAGCGAAAGCATCGATAACGCCATCCCCGGCGCGCACACCCCTGCCGCCTCAAACATCCAGATCGACTGGGCGGCGCATTACCGCAAAGACGACAGAGCTCCGTCACAGCCACAACAAAACCACGAAGGCACGGTCAGCATCACGGGAGACGCCAAAGTGGGCAGCACCCTGACTGCCACCGTAACCGACGGCGACGGCTTCACCGCTGACAACGTGCAATACCAATGGTTGCGCGACGGCCAGCCCATCGACCAAGCCAACGGCAGCACCTATACGCTCAGTAAAGACGATGCCGGGCACAAAATCACCGTGCGCGCGACGTACAAAGACAACGCCGGGCACGACGAAAACCCGACGAGCGAGGCGACCGACATTCCCACGCCGCCTGCGAATCAGGACGGCACGATTACCATCAGCGGTGAGGCAAAAGTCGGTAGCGAACTGACCGCCCATATCCACGATCAGGATGGGGTGCCGGGCAGCGGCGTGCAGTACCAATGGTTTGCCAATGGCCAGGCCATCCACGGTGCGACCGGCAGCCGTTACACCCTGACGGCCGCCGAAAAGGGCAAGACCATTACGGTGCAGGCGAGTTATACCGACAACGCTGACCACAGCGAACAAGTCCAGTCGGAGGCAACCGTTACCGTGAAAGACCGCATCGTTCTTGATGTGACGGATGCCGCGTTTGGCGCGACGGCCAACGATCAGACAGATGACACCGCCGCCATTCAAAAAGCGATTGATACGGCAGGCAATGCCGGCGGCGGCACAGTCGTCATTCCGTCCGGCACCTATCTGATAAATGCGGTGGCGCACAAAACATCATGGGGCAGCGGTTCGTCCGGTTTGCTGATGCGTGACAACGTGACCGTGCAGATGCAGCCGGACACGGTGTTGCAGGCGATGACCAACGATTACAAGGGATACAGCATTTTCACGTTTAACCAGGTGAAAAACGCCAAATTGAGCGGCGGGACACTGATCGGCGACCGCCATACCCATATCGTCCATCCCGGCGATGTGACGGTGAGCAGGACGATCCAGGATCCCGACGGCACCGTCCGCACCATAGTCGAAGACAGTCCGGTCAGCGACGAAGCGAATCCCGGCGAATGGGGCCATGGGGTGGATATCGTCTCCTCGCAACACATCGTGGTGGAAAACGTGGTGGCGAAAGACTTCTGGGGCGACGGCTTCAGCATTACCGACAGCAACCTGCAACCGAAAACCCGCACACAAGACATCGTCCTGAACAACGTCGTTGCCGACGGCAACCGGCGTCAGGGACTCTCCATACTGGATGGCGAAAAAATCAAAGTCCTGCATTCCGAGTTTAAAAATACGGGCGGCACACTGCCCGGCGCAGGGCTGGATGTCGAGCCGGAAGATGGCGAATCCGTGCATGACCTGGAAGTCGCGTATACCAAATTCAGCGGCAACGCCAATGCCGCCGTGCTGTTCCTCAGCGAAGCGGGCAGAAGCGAAAGCATCACCCAGGTGAACTTCCACCACAACACCATTACCGGCGATAACCAAGGCGGCGGCTTATATGCGGACGGCCTGAGCGACAGCACCATTGCCGACAACACCATAGAGCACAACAGCCGCTATGCCGTGCAACTCTTGCCCGCCTCAAGCGGCAACACAGTGAGCAACAACAAACTGACACAAAACGACGGACGCATCATCAGCCTCGGTGACAACCGCTTGACCGGCGATGCCCGTGACTTTGCAGGCTACGAAGCCAACCAGCCGGGCAGCGTATCCATCAATGGCCGCACAGCCATCGGGCAGACACTGACCGCCGAAGTACAAGACGGCAACGGCTTCAGCGATAACACCGTTTTCTACTACCAGTGGTATGCCGATGGCGTCGCCATCACCGATGCCGTGCGCAAAACATTCACGCCAAACACGGCGCAACTTGGCAAAAAAATCAGCGTATCCGTCACATACTACGACCACCACGCCAACGTCGAAAAAATCAGCGCCGAGGCGGAGGGCATCATTGACGGCAACCCAGCGTCCAACCGTGCGGCCACCATCCGCATCAACGGCGAAACCGATGACAGCGGGCACCTCAAACAATGGCAGAAACTGACGACCGTCATCGACGATCCGGACGGACTGCCGCCATCCAATCCCGACGGCATCCACGAAGAAAACGGTAAATACCTCACCGCATCGGGCGAAGAAGTGAACATCTTCAACGCCGGAATGGATGACAACGGCAACTACGTGAACGACCGTGGAGAGCCGATCAACCGCTACGGCGACCCCATCATCCGCTACCAATGGTATGCCGATGGCGAAGCCATACCGGGGGCGACCCAAAGCACCTTTATGCCACGCGAGAACCAGGCGGGCAAAACCATCAGCGTCGCAGCGCACTACACCGACGCCGGCAACCACGACGAAACACCGCATAGCGCAGCGACACCCGCCGTACAAAACATCAGCAACCACAAAGCCACCATCACCGTGAGCGGCAAAATTGCAGAAGGCGAAACCCTGACTGCCGTGGTCCACGATCCCGACGGCATCCCCGCCAACATCCACTACCAATGGTATGCCGATGGCGTGGCCATTGACGGTGCACACAGCGCGGATTACACCATCCAGGCCGGAGACCTCGGCAAAATCCTCTCCGTGCGCACCCTGTCGGACGACCCGGCCACGCCGGAAAACACCGAAACCCCCGGCTTCCGGGATAACTACTGGTATTGGGAAAACCCGCTGGGCATCGCCAACCCCGACCAGACCCACACCCAAACCACACCCCAGCGGGACGAAGCCGACAACCGAGCCCCCCTCCTGAGCGGAGAAAGCGCGGGACTGAGCCAACACGACGCCCCGCCCACCCTGGGAGATAGCGACGCGCCCGTCCACCTCAGCGCGAACCTCAAAGCCACCGCGCAGGCCGAACTGGCGGACAAGAGCAGCGCAGAAATCCTCGATCACCTCGGCGAACGCGGCAGCGACGTCTTCACCTTCGATGCGAGCGAAACCCCGCACACCCTCACCGGCACAGACGGCAACGACAACCTCGTCGCCGCGAGCGGCTCGAACACCCTCAAAGGCGGCGAAGGTGCGGACCAGTTCATCTTCATCACCAACCCGCCAAAAGACGGGGCCAGCCCGGCGCTGAACCAGATCCTCGACCTCAACAGCGGGGAAGACCGCATCCGCCTCGTTACAGGCAAAGGCAAAACCGTCAGCGACCTGCAATACGACGCCGACAGCCGCCTCCTCAGCTACACCCTGCACGACAGCGAAAACCGCAGCTACCACAACAGCATTGTGGTGAATGCGCACGACGGTCACGCGCTGACGCAGGAAGAAGTTCTGGCGGTGGTGAGCATCCTGTAAACAGCGCCAAGCGGCGTAAAACAGGCTTCGGCTCGCCACCACCCAAAGCCCTCCCCCTGCTGGGGAGGGCTTTTACTTGACGAATATCCACAAACCCGTGTTTCCCCTGCTTGGCGAAGTCAGTCTTTACGCCGCGTGGTACCAGACGGAAAAGCACATTTTTTTGCCCTAAAAACATGACTTTGTGGCAGAATGTTGCGGAAACATTACCATTTGCCCATTGGCATTAAAAATGCTCTAACCCGGCAAAAAAATCACCAGGAGACCTGTTATGGCCCATATCACCCTGACTCTGAAAAACCCCGCCGGCGACACCCTTGCCACCCACGCGCTAGATACTAACGGTGCGCCGCAGCATATTGAGGCCATGCATGGCGCCTACTACCAGTTCACGGACGCCGCAAGCGGAATAGGGCCGGAGCAGCTGATCACCGAGCGTAAGGGTGATGACCTCTATATCGCCTTTGATGACGGCACTGACCTGATTATCGACCACTACTTCAGCCAGGGACAGGGCGCGCTGGTTGGTACCCAGGCAAACGGCGGGCTGTACAACTACCCCGTCGCCGCCCTTAGCGAACACGAACTCGCAGCAGAAGTTGCGACAGCACAAGCCTTTGCGCCAAACACGGTGGACAAAGCCGGACTGGCCGCCCTTGGCGGCCTCGCCCTGGTTGGCGGCGGCATTGCCATTGCCGCGCACAACCACGACAAACACCATCACGATGATAACGTGACACCGCAGCCGCAACCCGAACCACAACCCAACCCGAACCCGCAACCCAATCCAAATCCGCAACCGATTCCAGAACCACAACCAAATCCGAATCCGCAACCGATTCCAGAACCACAACCAAATCCGAATCCGCAACCCAACCCAAACCCACAGCCGATTCCGGATCCGCAACCTGACCCGAATCCGCAACCGATCCCGGATCCACAACCTAACCCGAATCCGCAACCCAACCCGAACCCGCAACCTAATCCGAATCCCCAGCCGCAACCTCAGCCGAATCACGAAGGCAAAATCAGCATCAGCGGCGAGGCGAAAGTCGGACAAACACTGGCCGCTGCCGTTAGCGATAACGACGGCGTACCCGCTAACGTGCAATACCAATGGCTACGCGACGGCCAGCCGATTGCCAACCAAACAGGCAGCATCTATACCCTCACCCGCGCCGACGCGGGACACAAAATCACCGTGCGTGCTACCTACAAAGACAACGCCGGATATGACGAAACCCCGCTGAGCGAGGCTACCGCTACCGTTACCGATACCCCTGCACCAAATCCGCCGCCGCAACCGAACCACACGGGCAAAATCAGCATCAGTGGCGAGGCCAAAGTCGGACAAACGCTGACCGCAGCCGTTAGCGATGACGACGGCGTACCCGCTAACATGCAATACCAGTGGCTACGCGATGGTCGGCCCATCAGCGGACAAACGGGTGCAACCTATCAGCTCACCCGCGACGACGCGGGACACAAAATTACCGTACGCGCCACCTACAAAGACAACGCTGGACACAACGAAAACCCGCTGAGCGAAGCTACCGCTACCGTTACCGATACCCCTGCGCCAAATCCGCCGCCGCAACCGAACCACGAAGGCAAAATCAGCATCAGCGGCGAGGCGAAAGTTGGACAGACGCTGACCGCTGCCGTTAGCGATGACGACGGCGTACCCAATAACGTGCAATACCAATGGCTACGTGACGGCCAGCCGATTGCCAACCAAACAGGCAACACCTATACCCTCACCCGTGACGACGCGGGACACAAAATCACCGTGCGCGCCACCTACAAAGACAACGCCGGACATGATGAAAGCCCGCTAAGCGAGGCAACAGCGGCGGTTGCTGACACCCCCGCGCCGAACCCACAACCGAATCACACAGGCAAAATCACCCTCAGCGGCGAAGCGAAAGTCGGACAGACGCTGACCGCTGCCGTTAGCGACGACGACGGCGTCCCCGCTAACGTGCAATATCAGTGGCTGCGAGACGGTCAGCCGATCAGTGGACAAACAGGCAGCACCTACACCCTCACCCGCACCGATGCGGGACACAAAATCACCGTACGCGCTACCTACAAAGACAACGCCGGACATGACGAAAACCCGCTGAGCGAGGCCACTGCTACCGTTACCGATACCCCTGCACCAAAACCGCCGCCGCCGCAACCGAATCACGAAGGCAAAATCAGCATCAGCGGTGAGGCCAAAGTTGGACAAACACTGACCGCAGCCGTTGCCGATGACGACGGCATCCCCAATAACGTGCAATACCAATGGCTACGCGACGGCCAGCCGATCAGCGGACAAACGGGGGCAACCTACCAGCTCACC
Organism: Cardiobacterium sp. Marseille-Q4385; assembly: GCF_916618745.1. Lineage (GTDB taxonomy): Bacteria > Pseudomonadota > Gammaproteobacteria > Cardiobacteriales > Cardiobacteriaceae > Cardiobacterium. The sequence goes on along the minus strand of NZ_OU745373.1, from coordinate 682,051 downwards.
CGCGACGACGCCGGACACAAAATCACCGTGCGCGCCACCTACAAAGACAACGCCGGACACGACGAAACCCCGCTGAGCGAGGCCACCGCTACCGTTACCGATACCCCTGCACCAAATCCGCCGCCGCAACCCAACCACACGGGAAAAATCAGCATCAGCGGCGAGGCGAAAATCGGACAGACGCTGACCGCTGCCGTCAGCGATGACGACGGCGTCCCCAATAACGTGCAATACCAGTGGCTACGCGACGGCCAGCCGATCAGCGGACAAACAGGCAGCAGCTACACGCTCACCCGCGACGACGCGGGACACAAAATCACCGTGCGTGCGACCTACAAAGACAACGCCGGACACGACGAAAACCCGCTAAGCGAGGCCACTGCTACCGTTACCGATACCCCAGCACCAAATCCGCCGCCGCAGCCCAATCACACGGGCAAAATCAGCATCAGCGGTGAGGCCAAAGTGGGAGAGACTCTCGCTGCACAAATCAGCGATGACGACGGCGTCCCCGCTAACGTGCAATACCAATGGCTGCGCGACGGCCAGCCGATCAGCGGACAAACGGGCGCAACCTATCAGCTCACTCGTGGCGACGCGGGACACAAAATCAGCGTGCATGTCGAATACACCGACAACAAGGGCACGACAGAAAAACCGACCAGTGTCGCGCTGGAGGTGGAAAACAGCCCAACCCCGCCGAACCACGAAGGCACGGTGAGCATCACGGGCGAGGGCAAAGTCGGTAGCGAACTTACCGCCAACATCAGCGATGCAGACGGTGTGCCGGATACAGGCGTGACCTACCAATGGCAGCGTGATGGGCAACCGATCGCCCAGGCCAATGGCAAGACCTATACCCTGACCCCGGACGATGCCGGACACAAAATCAGCGTGCATGTCGAATACACCGACAACAAGGGCACGACAGAAAAACCGACCAGTGCAGAACTGGATATCGGCAAAGACACCCCGCCCCCACCGGTGAACCAGCAAGGCGTGATCACCATCGACGGCAACGCCAAAGCAGGCGAAACCCTGACGGCCAAAATCAGTGACGCCGACGGCGTGCCGGATACGGGCGTCACCTACCAATGGCTACGCGATGGTCAACCTATCGCCCAGGCGAACGGCAAGACCTACACCCTGACCCAAGAAGACATAGGTCACAAAATCAGCGTACAGGCGACCTACAAAGACAACGCCGGACACGACGAAAACATCAGCAGCATGCCGACGGCGGAAATAGCGGGAGCGGACAGCACCAACCACGCGCCGACCGACATCACCCTGAGCCAGAACCAGGTGATAGAAGGCAAAGACGGTGCAGAAATCGGCAAGCTGACGACAACAGACGAAGACACGACGGACACCCACACCTACCGTGTGAGTGATAGCCGCTTTGAAGTTAGCGCTGACGGCACCCTCAAACTCAAAGCGGGCGAACACCTGGACTTTGCCAAAGAACCGAGCGTAACCCTGAGCGTGACGACAGATGACGGGCACGGCGGTACCTACAGCAAAGCATTCACCCTGCAAGTCCAGGATGATCCTAGCTATCCCGCCCAGCCGCAAAATCACGCCCCGACCGACATTACCCTGAGCCAGAATCAGGTGATCGAAGGCAAAGACGGTGCAGAAATCGGCAAGCTGACGACGATAGACGAAGATGCCAACGATGTTCACACCTATACCGTGACCGACGAGCGCTTTGAAGTGACCGCTGACGGCACCCTGAAACTGAAAGCGGGGCAGCATCTCGACTTTGCCCAGGAGCCAAGCGTCAACCTGAGCGTGACGACAGATGACGGGCACGGCGGCACCTACAGCAAAGCATTCACCCTGCAAGTACAAGATGATCCCAACTATCCCGCCCAGCCGCAAAATCACGCGCCGACCGACATTACCCTGAGCCAGAACCAGGTGATGGAAGGCAAAGACGGTGCAGAAATCGGCAAGCTGACGACGACGGACGAAGACGCCAACGATGTTCACACCTATACCGTGAACGACGATCGCTTTGAAGTGACAGCCGACGGCACCCTGAAACTGAAAGCGGGGCAGCATCTCGACTTTGCCCAGGAGCCAAGCGTCAACCTGAGCGTGACCACGAACGACGGTCACGGTGGCACGTTCAGCAAAACCTTCACCGTCTCCGTGCAAGATGATCCCAACTATCCCGCCCAGCCGCAGAGGACACCCGTCCTCAGTCTGCAGGGGGAAACGGGGATTCAGGAAGGTGGCACCGCGCAGTACAAACTCTTGCTCAGCCGGGCAGCCGAGCAGGATGTTACCGTTAAGGTGGAAATTCAGAGCAACACGACGACGCACGGCGTACAAAGCGAAATCCGAACGTTGACGATCGCCAAAGGCGAGACAGCGCTGCCGTTTACGGTGGAAACCACGCACAACGGTAAGGAAGACGGCGGCAGCAGTTTCTCCGTTCACGTGAAGAGTGCGGATGGGGCAAGCATTACTACCTCCGCTGCACCCGCCGATCCGACTCATGGCAACGGTGGCGATCCAGCTTGGGGGCAAAGCACCTTCAGTGCCGCAGGTTTACAGGGGGATTACTATATGCTTTCTGCCAGCGGCGGCCCCACACCGCTGGTGGTATTCCTGCCCGGAGAAGGCCGTTATGAATACAGCGGACAACGGTCTGCTTTTTCTGAATTTGTGTCAAATACGGGGGTTTCCGCACTGATTGTGAAGACACCGGATGCGGCCAGCGGTTCGTGGGGACCGAATGGCGAGCAAAACGCCCGCTACCTACGCGCCCTGCTAGAAGAGATTTATAGCAAATACAATATCGACAAGGGCAACGTTCTGTTAGTAGGCAATGGCGGTGGCGCCGATCTCATCAGCAACTACCTGCTGCCTGCACATAATGATCTGTTCAGCGGCGGCGGTGCGTTGCTGATAGGTGGTGGCGGTTCAGGTAACATTCCCGCTTTCAGCAAAATGCCATCCGACAGTTTGAAAGAGCATTTCCGGATGAAATGGATTGCCGGTGGTGAGGACAGTCATGCCCTGACGGCCTCGCAGCAGGGACAGGAGCATTACACCCAGGCAGGTTTCCTGACCCAGCGGGAAGTCGTCCCGGGTGCCGATTACACGCAAACGGCCAATGATGTCGGCAACACTTTCGTTGATATGTGGCTGCAACAAGAGCATGGAAATCCGTTCCTCAGTGTCACCACTTCTGTTACCGATATTGATGCGGTCAACCACGCGCCGACCGATATTTTCCTCAGGGGCAGCGCCTCTATCGATGAAGGCAAGGATGGGGACTATATCGGTTCGCTGGACGTGAGTGATCCCGACCGTGATGACAGCTTCGCCTTTACCGTCAGCGATGAGCGCTTTGAAGTTGTTTCGTACTATGGTTTTGAACACCATCTGAAACTGAAAGACGGACAGCATATTGATTATGCCAACGAACAAAGCGTGACCGTGACCGTGACCGCGACCGATAAGGGCGGACTCAGTGTGGATAAAACCTTCACGCTGGCAGTCAAGGACAACCCGGACTATCCCGCGACGGAAAACCGGGCGCCGACCGACATCATCATTCAATTCCCTGCTATCAACGAAGGGAAAGACGGCGCCATCGTAGATGATGTACAGGTAAAGGACCCTGATCTGCTGGATAAACATACCTTCACCATCAGTGACAACCGTTTCGAAATCACCGACAAAGGCGTGTTGAAACTCAAAGACGGCGTGCATATCGATTACGCTACGGAACAAAGCATCAACCTCACTATCACCGCGACTGATCAAGGCGGCCTTAGCGTCGAAAAAACCTTCACTCTGCGCGTGGATGACGACCCGCATTATCCCAATCGTGAAGGCAGCGTCACCATCAGCGGCGATGCCAAAGTGGGCAGTACCCTTACCGCGAACGTGAGCGACCCCGATACCGTGTCCGACAGCAGCATCCGCTACCAGTGGCTGATTGACGGCGTAGCTGTGCAGGGGGCGACACAAAAAACCTACACCCTGCGCCCTGAAGACGCAGGCAAAAAAGTCAGCGTCCATGTCGAATACCGTGATAACGGTCTGCATGATGAAGCCCACGACAGCGACAGTCTTGATGTCGCAGCACAGTCCGCCAATCAGCCGGGTTCCGTTACCATCAGCGGTGAGGCGAAAATGGGTAGTGAACTGACTGCTACCGTGACCGATGCCGATAAATTCGACGCCGCTAACGTGCAATACCAATGGCTGCGCGACGGGCAACCCATCGACAAGGCCAACGGCAGCACCTATACGCTCAGTAAAGACGATGCCGGGCACAAGATCACCGTGCAGGCGACGTACAAAGACAACGCCGGGCACGACGAAAACCTGACGAGCGAGGTAACGGATATCCCCGCGCCGCCGCCGAATCAACCGGGCAGCATCAGCATCACGGGGGACGCCAAAGTGGGCAGCACCCTGACCGCGACCGTAAGCGACGGCGACGGCTTCACCGCCGACAAAGTCCAATACCAATGGCTACGCGACGGCCAGCCCATCGACAAAGCCAACGGCAGCACCTACACGCTCAGCAAAGACGACGCCGGGCACAAAATCACCGTGCAAGCGACGTACAAAGACAACGCCGGGCACGACGAAAACCCGCAGGACAGCATCACCACAGAACCAGCGGCGACGAACAAAATCCAGGTCAGCAACGCCGCTGCCGTCAGCGAAGGCAACAGCCTGCACTACACCATCAAGCTCGATGCTCCGGCGCAGGCAGGCCAAACCCTGAAAATCAGCGCGAGCCACCATAACAGCGCCGTGGAAGCAGACAAACTGGCACAGACGGCCGACCCCTTCCAGCCGGGCGAATACCTCGGCAACGGCACCGTCTTCACCCGCAGCGTCGCCAACATGCCGCTGGCGGATAACAGCGCGGCAATCACCCAATACGCGCCGAGCATGGCCAAAAACAACTACGGCGTCGTCACCGGACTGAACCACAAGAGCTACAACATCCCCATCTACATCGTGGATTCATCCGACCCGAAACAACACTACGCCACCATCACCTCTGATGACGCGCGGGTGAACGCCTCGGCGGACATCAAAGCCCACACCACCGGCAAAATCCCGCTGCCGGAATACGCTACCCCTGCCGGCGGCGGCGACAGATCCTTCGCCGTGTACGACAAAGCGACCGGGCTGATGCGCGAATACTTCTACGCCGTAAAACAGCCGGACGGCAGCTGGAAAGTCAGCGCTGCCGGATACTTCCAGGGGCAGGCGGGGCTGGATGACCTCGGCGTGAAAAACTACTGGATGCAGCACGAACACGGAGGCTCCGCCGTCGTCCGCATGCTCAACCCTCTCAGCCAGATAGGCATCTCGGAAATCCTGGCCGGGCGCATCAACCACGCCGTCTCCGTCACCCTGCCGAATGCCAAAAAAGGCGTCATCTCCTTCCCCGCCCAGGACAGCGACGGCACCGATGAAAACCCGAACGCCCCGGCCGAAGGCCAATGGTTCCGCATCAAACCGGGCGTTGACCTCGACACCTACACCCGGGGCGGCAAACCGCTCGGCGAACTGACCAAAATGATTGCCAAAGCCGTCCAGACCTACGGCGGCTACGGCGCGGACAAAAACCTCAACAACTTCGCCTTCAACGCCGAAAGCGCGCACAACTACCTCGCGCGCGGCAAAGAAGACCCGTGGCGCGAAGGCGGGGAAATCGCGCAAAAAGTCGGCGGCAACATGAACATCAACGACTTCCCGTGGGAACTCGTCGAATGGGCGCCCGTCGGCTGGAACGACAAAGGACAAGACGCGGGCGTGTACAGCAACACCCAGCCCACCGCCAGCATCAACGGCCAGGAAGTCCCCATCACGGGCGGCGAAATCACCCTGCCGGCAGGCGCAACCGAAGTACACATCAACGTACCGACCCTGACCCACAACAACTTCGAGCAGACCGACAGCGTCACCCTGAACGCCGCGCTGCATGACGCGAACGGCAACCTGCTGGACAGCAGTGCAGGCACAGGACAAGTCAACGATGCGCCAAACCCGATAGCCGACAGCACCCACGGCAACGGCGTCCTGATCAGCCCGAACGTCAACCCCGACGAACTGGCGAAACTGGTGAGCCTCGACGGACAGGAACTGATCGACTACATCGACCAGCACGGCCACAACATCCTGCAAAACGTGCAGAACCCGACCCCGTCGCCGGTACTGCGCGGCGGCGATGGCGACGACATCCTGGTCAGCGGCTACGGCGTGGACCACCTCGCCGGCGGCAAAGGAGCGGACACCTTCGTGTACATCATGGACGGGAAAAACAGCTTCCCGTACCAGAACAACGACCAAATCCTGGACTTCAACCCGGCAGAAGGCGACCGCATCGTGCTGACGCGCGGCGACGGCTGGACACTACAATTCGACAAAGTCGATTTTGTGGCAGACGCACACGTCCAGCGCCTGCAATACAAAGTTTACAAAGGCTCAGAGGCCTACATAAACGCCATCCACATCCAGTCACACGACGGCCACCTCTTCGGCGTAGAAGAAATCATGAAAGCCGTGACCATCATGTGATGACGCGCTTGCGCACCCAAAGTCCGGCGAAAGCCGGACTTTTTAGTTTGCGCAGACCTGATGCCACGAGCCCAGTGTTTATCCCGCTTGGCGGCTGCCCAGGAACCCAGGTTTTATCCCGCTTGGCGGCAGCCCAAGAACCCAGCATTTATCCCGCTTGGCGGTCGTCCGCAAACCCAGTGTTTACCCCGCTTGGCGCCGGACAAATAAACACGCTTTTCCGCCAATTCTTCACCCACTTCATGGCACAATGCCGCCGCCACACGACCGGTTGATTCTGTCGCAGAAAAAACCGGGAGAACAATCATTGAATCAGGAAACCCAACATGGCTCACATTACCCTTGCTTTGAAGACCCCCACCGGCGACACCCTTGCCACCCACGCGCTGGATACCACCGGCGCGCCGCAGCACATAGCGGCAATGAATGGGGCGTACTACCAGTTCACGGATGCCGTAAGCGGCTTGGCACCGGAAGGATTGATCACCAAGCGTCAGGGTGATGACCTTTACATTACTTTCGATGACGGCACCGACCTGATCATTGACCACTACTTCAGCCAGGGGCAGGGTGCGCTGGTCGGACAGCAGGCGAACGGCGGGCTGCGCAACTATCCCGTTGCCGCCCTTGGTGAACACGAACTGGCGGCGGAAGTCGCAGCAGCGCCAGCCGCTTCCGCGCCTGATACGGCGGGCAAGGCCGGACTGGCTGTCCTCGGCGGGCTTGCCCTGGTTGGTGGTGGTATTGCCATTGCCGCACGTGACCACGATAAAGATCATCACGATGATAACGTTGCACCACAGCCGCAACCCGAACCACAGCCAGGCTCAAATCCGCAGGCCAATCACGCGGGCAAAATCGCCATCAGCGGCGAGATGAAAGTCGGGCAAACCCTCGCCGCACAAGTCAGCGACGGTGACGGCACACCGGATAACGTGCAATACCAATGGCTGCGCGACGGCGAGCCCATCAGCGGGGAAACCGGCGCGACCTACCGTCTCTCCAGCGACGATGCCGGGCACAAAATCAGCGTGCACGCCGAATACACCGACGCCAAGGGCACGGCAGAAAAACCGACAAGCACGGCGCTGGATGTGGAAAACATCACCCAAACCCCGGTGGCCAATCACGAAGGCACGGTCAGCATCACCGGCGGAGACAAAGTCGGCAGCACACTCACCGCTAATATCAGCGACGCCGACGGTGTGCCGGATACCGGTGTCACCTACCAATGGCTACGTGACGGACAGGCCATCGACCAGGCCAACGGCAAGACTTACATCCTCACGCCTGACGACGCTGACCATCAAATCAGCGTGCAGGCAGCGTACAAAGACAAGGCCGGACATGATGAAGATCAGACCAGCGATATACGGGACATTCCCGCATCACCGTCATCCGGCCCGTATAGCGAATATGCGGTGAAAGCAGCGGCCAACACTGTGGTTAACGTCAAGAATCCCGCTTTCGGCGCCAAAGGTGACGGCAAAACGGATGACACCGCCGCCATCCAGAAAGCCATTGACGCCGTCGCCGCCAAAGGTGGCGGTATCGTCGATATCCCAAGCGGGACCTATCTGCTTGATGCCATGCGGCATGAAACCTCATCCTTCGAAACCAGCGGCCTCGTCATGAAGAGCAATGTCACCCTGCGCATGACGAGCACAACCCTGCTCAAAGCGATGCCCAACGACTCCCAATTCGCCGCCATCATCACCATCAAGGACGCCAACAACGTCCACCTCATCGGCGGCACCATCGAAGGCGACCGCAGCACCCATACCGGAGAATACGGAGAATGGGCTCACGGTGTGAGCATCCTCAATTCCACCAATGTGACGGTGAAAAACGTGACCGCCAAAGAATGCTGGGGTGACGGCTTCTACGTCGGCAAACGCGCCAGCAGCAACATCAACAACGAAAACATCATCTTTGAGCAGGTACGCGCCGAGCATAACCGCCGTCAGGGGATGTCCATCACCCACGGCAAGCGTATCAAAGTCCTCAACTCCGTCTTCAAAGACTCCGATGGCACTGATCCGCGTGCCGGTATCGACATTGAGCCGAACAAAAACGAACAAGTCAGCGACGTGGAATTGCGCGGCAACACCTTCACCGGCAACCGCTACGGCCTCGTCGCCTCGAACCATATGCATGGCGGCAGCACCTCGGTGAAAAACATCATCTTTGAAAACAACACCGTTGCGGACAACCACGTCGGCATCCTCTACGTCGGCGTCGAAGGCGGCACCATCCGCCACAACACCGTCCATCAGAAGCACGATATGCCCGGCAAGTACCCCTACCACCACCAGTACGGCATCGAACTGCGCAATGGCGCTGTCCATTCAGTGTCCGGCATCACGGTGAAGGACAACGACCTTTACGGTGGCAACATCATCGACCGCCACACCAAAGGCAACACCATCACCAACAACCACTTCAAATCCGCCGTGTACCTCCACGGCACCGCCCAGCCGGGCAAAATCCTCACTGCCGAAGTCTATGACGGCGACTACGGCGAACTGTACCGCCACGTAAGCGTCAAAGTGCCGTCCAGATTCATCAGCAGCTACCGCTGGTACGCCGACGGTGTGGAAATCAAGGGCGCGCACGAATCCACCTACAAACTGACGGAGGCGGAAAGAGGCAAAGCCATCACCGTCAAAGTCACCTTCACCGATGCTGCCGGGCACAGTGAAAGCGCCACCAGCGCCGCCACCATGAAGGTCGGCTACAAAAATCACGCGCCGACCAATATCACCCTCTCGCCCCGCGTCATCTACGGCAACGAAGATCAGGCTGAAGTTGGCGTCCTCAAAGCCATTGATCCTGATCATAAAGACCGCTTCACCTACACCGTGAGTGATAACCGCTTTGAAATCAACGGCGACATGCTGCGTCTGAAAAAGGGCCAACGCATTGACTATAACAAAGTGAACTCTTTTAACCTCACCGTCACCGCGACTGACCAAATGGGAGCGAGCTATAAAAAAACCTTCACTGTTTACGTGCGTGCACCGAGGAGTATGCCCGGCTTCGACTACTACGACCTTACCCTCTCCGCCAACAAACTGATGGAAAACAAAGCAGGCGCAACCGTCGGCAGAATCAACCTGCGCGATCGCAGCATCGGCAAGACACACACCTACTCTGTGAGCGACAAACGCTTCGAAATTGTGAACGGCGTCCTCAAACTCAAAGCCGGGCATAAAATCGATTATGCCCTGGAAAAAACCATCGCTATCGCCATTACTGCCAGCAATAGCGGTGGTATGACCATGCGCAAAACCTTCACCCTGCACGTTCAGGACGATCCAAACTACCCGGCGAAGGTGCATAGGGCCAAGTACGTCCCGCCTGAGCCCGTCATCATGCGTAGCGAGGACAAAGAGGACGGCATCCAGAAGGCGAAGACCGTGGAGAATGACGAACGCGCCCACGACAGCGGGCAATACCAAGGGCAACGCGACGGTCACGACATAGACAGCGCGGAAAGCGACAGCTATCAGCTCACCGCCGATGACGCCGGACAACACATTAACGCCAACATAGCCGATACGAACAGCGCTGCATCCAGCGAAACCGTGGACAGCGCTCACAACCAGGTGGACACAAACGACGCTCCGCTCACCCTGGGTGATGAAGAAGCCCCCATCCACATCAGCGCGAACCTCAAAGACGCCGCGCAAGCCGAACTGGCGGACAAGAGCAGCGCCGACATCCTTGAATACCTCGGCGAACACGGCGGTGACGCCTTCACCTTTGACGCGGGTGAGACCCTGCACACCCTCACCGGTACAGAGGGCAACGACATCCTCGTCGCCGCCAGCGGTGCGGACATCCTCACAGGCGGTAACGGCGCAGACCAGTTCGTCTTCATCACCAACCCGCTAAAAGACGGGAGCAATCCGGCGCTGAACCAAATCCTCGATCTAGAGACCGGAGAAGACAGCATCCGCCTCGTTGCAGGCAAAGATGAAACCATCAGCGACCTGCAATACGACGCCGACAGCCACCTTCTCAGCTACACCCTGCACGATAGCGCCAATCACCGCTACCACAACAGCATCACCGTGCATGCGCACGATGGTCACAAGCTGACGCAGGAAGAAGTGCTGGGGGTAGTAAGCATCCTGTAAATACCGCCAAGTAGCGCAAGGCGGGCTTCGGCCTGCCGTCGCAAAAAAACTCCCCCGCTGGGGGAGTTTTTTTGCCTGACGATCTCCAAAAATCCTATGTTTATCCCGCTTGGCGAGGTCAGTATTTACGCCGCTTGGTACCAAACGGAAAAGCACATTTTTCACCTAAAAACATGACGTTGTGGCACAATATTACAATCACATTACCATTTGCCCATTGGCATTAAAAATGCTCTAACCATACAGAAAAATCACCAGGAAACCTGACATGGCCCGCATCACCCTGACCCTAAAAAACCCCGCCGGCGACACCCTTGCTACCCACGCGCTGGATACCAGCGGAGCGCCGCAGCATATTGAGGCCATGCACGGCGCTTACTACCAGTTTACGGACGCCGCGAGCGGGAACGGGCCAGAGCAGCTGATCACCGAGCGCAAGGGGGATGACCTCTACATCGCCTTTGATGACGGCACCGACCTGATCATTGACCACTACTTCAGCCAGGGACAGGGCGCGCTGGTTGGCACCCAGGCAAACGGCGGGCTGCACAATTACCCCGTCGCCGTCCTTAGCGAACACGAACTCGCAGCAGAAGTTGCGACAGCACAAGCGTTTGCGCCGAACACGGTGGATAAGGCCGGACTGGCTGCCCTCGGTGGACTCGCCCTGGTGGGCGGCGGCATTGCCATTGCTGCGCATAACCACGACAAACACCATCACGACAACAACGTAGCACCGCAGCCGCAACCCGAACCACAACCCAACCCGAATCCGCAGCCGAACCCGCAGCCGATTCCGGATCCACAGCCGAACCCGCAGCCGATTCCGGATCCACAGCCAAACCCGCAGCCGATTCCGGATCCACAGCCGAACCCGCAGCCGATTCCGGATCCACAGCCAAACCCGCAGCCGATTCCGGATCCACAACCGAACCCGAACCCACAACCGAACCCGAATCCACAGCCGCAACCGAATCACGAAGGAAAAATCAGCATCAGCGGCGAAGCGAAAGTCGGACAAACGCTGACCGCAGCCGTTAACGATGACGACGGCGTTCCCAATAACGTGCAATACCAATGGCTGCGTGACGGCCAGCCGATCAGCGGACAAACAGGCAGCAGCTACACGCTCACCAAAGACGATGCCGGACACAAAATCACCGTGCGCGCCACCTACAAAGACAACGCCGGACACAACGAAAACCCGCTGAGCGAGGCCACCGCTACCGTCGCCGATACCCTGGCACCAAATCCACCACCACAACCCAACCACGAAGGCAAAATCAGCATCAGTGGTGAAGCAAAAGTCGGACAAACCCTGACCGCTGCCGTTAGCGATGAGGACGGCGTCCCCGCTAACGTGCAATACCAATGGCTACGCGACGGCCAGCCCATCAGCGGACAAACAGGCAGCACCTACACCCTCACCCGCGACGACGCGGGACACAAAATCAGCGTGCGCGCCACCTACAAAGACAACGACGGACATGACGAAAACCCGCTGAGTGAGGCCACCGCTACCGTCGCTGATACTCCTACTCCAAATCCGCCGCCGCAGCCGAACCACGAAGGCAAAATCAGCATCAGTGGCGAGGCCAAAGTCGGACAAACACTGACCGCTGCCGTTAGCGATGACGACGGCGTGCCCAATAACGTGCAATACCAATGGCTGCGCGATGGCCAACCGATCGCCCAAGTCAACGGCAAGACCTACACCCTGACCCCGGACGACGCCGGACACAAAATCACCGTGCGTGCGGTCTATAAAGACAACGCCGGACACAATGAAACCCCGCTGAGCGAGGCCACCGCTACCGTTACCGATACCCCGGCACCAAATCCGCCGCCCCAGCCGAACCACGAAGGCACGGTGAACATCACGGGCGAGGGCAAAGTCGGCAGCGAACTGACGGCGACCATTACCGACGCCGATGGCGTGCCGGATACGGGCGTCACCTACCAATGGCAGCGCGACGGTCAGCCGATCGCCCAGGCCAACGGCAAGACCTACACCCTGACCCCGGACGATGCCGGGCACAAAATCAGCGTCAGAGCCAGCTACAAAGACAACGCCGGACACAACGAAAACCCGCTAAGCGAGGCCACCGCTACCGTCGCTGATACCCCTGCACCGAATCCACCACCACAACCCAACCACGATGGCAAAATCAGCATCAGCGGTGAGGCGAAAGTCGGGCAAACGCTGACCGCTGCCGTTAGCGACGACGACGGCGTCCCCGCTAACGTGCAATACCAATGGCTGCGTGACGGCCAGCCGATTAGCGGACAAACAGGGGCAACCTACCAGCTCACCCGCGCCGACGCGGGACACAACATCAGCGTCAAAGCCAGCTACAAAGACAACGCCGGACACGATGAAAACCCGTTGAGCGAGGTCACCGCTACTGTTACCGATACCCCTGCACCAAATCCGCCGCCGCAACCCAACCACGCAGGCAAAATCAGCATCAGCGGTGAGGCGAAAGTCGGACAAACACTGACCGCTGCCGTTAACGATGACGACGGCATCCCCAACAACGTGCAATACCAGTGGCTGCGTGACGGCCAGCCGATCAGCGGACAAACAGGCGCAACCTACCAGCTCACCCGCGACGACGTGGGACACAACATCAGCGTCAAAGCCAGCTACAAAGACAACGCCGGACACGATGAAGCCCCGACCAGCACGCCGACAGCTTCGATCACCGATAACCCGCAGCCGAACCATCCGGGCAAAGTCAGCATCACGGGCGAGGCGCGCGTCGGCAACACTCTGACGGCGACCATTGAGGACAGCGACGGTTTCACCGCTGATAACGTACAGTACCAATGGCAGCGGGACGGCGTCGCCATCAAAGACGCCAGCGGCAAAACCTATACCCTCACCGCCGCCGATCTCGGTCACACCATCACCGTCAAAGCCAGCTACACCGACCACGGCGGCCATGCGGAAGCGCCGGAAAACCACAGCGACACCGTGCAATACGGCATCCACCAGCACGCGACCTACGGCAAATACATTGATGCGGGCGAATTCGGCGTTGACCCGACAGGCGCGACCGACAGCACCGCCGCGCTCAAAGCCGCGCTGAGCGCCGCGCAAAAAGAAGGGGCAGCGCTCTATCTTGGCAAAGGCACCCTGAAAATCAGCGAACAACTCGCCATTGACGCCGCGCACGACAAAGTCACCGGTATCTTCGGCGACGGCATGGGCAAAACCACCGTCACCTACAACTGGCAACAAAAAGGCAAAGACTTCAACTGGAATACCAACCTCGACGACGTGCGCAGCGAGGCGGGCATTCTCGTGGACGGCCAGAGCGGCAAAACGCTGGCCCATTTCAGCCTGCGCTACGAACACCAAAGCGGGCGCGACTTCTACCGCCCCGCCGACAGCTACTTCGGCAAAGTGAACGGCATCCTCGTCAACGACGCCAGCCGCACCAAAATCGACAGCGTCGAAGTCAGTGGCGCCAACCGCGCCGGCATCCACTTCACCTCAACCAAAGCCGTCGCCGAAAACGCGCACGACCGCTTCGCGCGCGGCGAACTTGACGAACACAGCGCACCGGGCGGCAGCGACAACCAGGTCATCAACAGCCACCTGCACCACAACCGCGTCGCCGGCGTCCTCTTTGCCTATCAAAAAAACTTCACCGTCGCAGGGAACGAACTCGCCTACAACGGGCACGAAGCCGACGGCGGCACCGGCTACGGCGCGGCCAGCATGGCGGGCAGTTACAACATCGGCGTTACCTACCGGAACAACCACACTGACCACAACTACCGCAAAGGCCTCGACATCCACGACGGCGAACACATCCACATCGAAAACAACCGGAGCGACGGCGACCGCTTGAACGGCATCGCCGTCTATAACCGCCGCTTCAGCATGACCGACGTCACCATCCGCAACAACACCGTCAGCGCCGACCCCAACTTCCGCCTGGCCGAAGACGACGGCGATTACAGCGGCAAAGTCACCTACCACGGCTACACCGGCATCCAAATCCAGACCAACACCCAGTTCCGCAACCTCGGCAGCCAAAACGGCCAATACACCATCAGCGGCAACACCATCAAAAACCTCGCCGTCTATCAGGACAACATCCACACCTACGCCATCGAATACAGAAACCACGAACGCGACATGGATTACACCCTGAACATCACCAACAACCACATCAGCGGCGACAGCAGCAAATACCTCATCGGCATCATCAACGATACCGGACGACAAAGTGGCAAGGGCGCGGGCAGCGGCACCATCAACATCAGCGGTAACACCGCCGACATCGGCCGTATCGCCCCCGGCACCATGCCCATCTACATCCAGGAGAGCAACAGCGACGGCAAACTGCGCGGCGGCGTCACCATCGCCGACAACCGCATCACCATCCGCGATAGCAGCGACGGCGTCGCCGAAATCCTGCAAGTGCTGGGCAATGCCGAACACTACGACGTGCGCGACAACACCTTCAACATCCACGGCAACATCGACAAACCCATCATCGGCATCTACGGCTACGGCGACACGGCCAAACCCAGCCTCGCCGTTGCAGGAAACCACATCACCACCGACGACGGACAAAACATCCCCGCTAACTGGATCGAAAGCGGACAAAAAAACGGCGCAGATGCCGCCATCCACGCCCACAACAACACCCACAACGGCGCCGAACTCAACGACAGCCTCATCCCCGTCGGCAGCGGCGCGCGCGCGACCATCATCACCCCGAACATCAAAGACGCCGACTACGCCCAACTGATAGGCAAAAGCAGTGCGGACATCCTCGACACCCTCGGCGAACGCGGCGGCGACGCCTTCACCTTCGACACCGCCGAGACCCAGCACAACCTCATCGGCACCCTGGGCGATGACGTGCTGATAGCAGCAAGCGGCGCAGACCGCCTCGTGGGCAGAAAAGGCGCGGACCAATTCGTCTTCATCACCAACCCGCTGAAAAGCGCGGACAGCCCGGCGCTGAACCAAATCCTCGATCTCAACACCGGAGAAGACCGCATCCGCCTCGTCGCCGGCAAAGGCGAGACCATCAAAAACCTGCACTACAACGCGGACAAACACACCCTCGACTACGACCTCGACGACAGTGCGAACCACACCTACCACAACAGCATCACCCTGCGCGCCCACGACGGCCACGCCCTGACCCAAGAAGAAGTGCTGGGGGTAGTGAGCATCCTGTGAATGCGACCAAGCGGCGTAAATGCCGGGTTTGCAGGGTAGAGCAGGGCGGTCGTCAAGCGGGAAAGCCCATCCTCCGTAGTAACATGTATCCAGCCCAAAACGTATAAAAAATTCGGGGCTGTACTAGGGTCTGTTGACATTATTGCCTTGCGGTAATGCCAACAGACCCTAGTACAGCCCCATAAATATGTCGGCAACAGTTGAAACTCCTGCTACTATAGCTAAGATGCTTATTTTTTCATACAAGAGAATGATTATGGCCTACTCTCCCGACTTTCGTAAAAAAGTCCTGGAAACATTAAGTCGTGGATTATCGGTTCGAACTACTGCTGCACTATTTGGGATCCATTTCACGACCATTCAAAATTGGAAGAAACATCCTGAAAAAGCCAAAACACCACAAAAACGACCACCGAAAAAGATCCGCACAGAAGAACTCCTGGCTGATATTGAGATGTATCCAACAGATTATCTAAGCGAACGTGCCAAACGATTCAAATGCACACCCGCTGCTATCAGAAAGGCTATGCTACGCAATAAATTTAGTAAAAAAAGACGATACTGAAACACCCCAAGGCTTGTCCGATTAAACGGAATTGGTTCCAACGTTTTCAGACCTGCTTCCGTAAGCGCAAACTACCTTTGGTATATATTGACGAGAGTGGCTTCCGCAAAGACTGGATCAGGCGATATGGTTATTCACTTAGAGGACAGCGTTGTTACGCTGAGCATGATTGGCATGGTAAAAATCAAGTTAATGCTATAGGTGCGGTATATGAGAACAAGCTATTTGCTGTTGGCTTGTTCGAGCATAGCATTAATACTGATATTTTTAAGGCGTGGGTGGAGCAAACCTTGTTACCTGAACTGCCAAAAAACAGTGTAGTTGTGATGGATAATGCAGCTTTTCATAAAAGCAGCGAGATAGCTGATTTATTAAAGAAGAATGGGCATAGGATATTATGGCTTCCACCTTATAGCCCTAACTTAAACCCAATCGAGCATAAATGGGCATGGATTAAATCTATTCGCAATAAACTTCGATTAAATAATATTGACCTATTATTTAATATATGTGTGAATAATTAAGTACATTAGCCATATCAAGAGCGCAGGTGACGCAAAAGCCGCACCTACTGCGCCCAAGACTGTTCCCATAACAGTTGTTACATTAGCAGCCGTAACATTAGTCAAGTCTCCACCAGTAACTTGATTCCTTACTACCACCGTAACTGCTAACCATCCAGCATATTTATTTAAGGCTTCTGTATCTAATTTTTCCATCGAAACACCAGATATAAGAACATTGCTTACATCAGTTCCTAGTTTGCTTGGTTTAGCAAAATCAGTCACAGACTGTACCGTTTGCACGGTTCCCAGTACTTTATCTTCAGTACCTTCATTAATAAGCCCGAAGCTTTGTCCAGCTGCCAGACCATTATTAACACCGGATAGAAAAGCTCCCTGTTTGGTATCGGGTCTGAGGAAAAAGGTGAATGTAGTAGCCATGTCTTAATCTCCATAAAATCTAAAATCAAGTAACCTTGTTATACACTTGAGATTGTAGATAAATCACTAAAAAAAATAACAAGAATATCTTAAACCATAAATATCTCTCCATTGGCCCAAAATGTTTAATTAGATAAGTAATTCTATCAGGAGATAGAATTGCTTCTTCATTGCGATAGTTAAGCATAGATTTAACTATGCAATAATTATTACTTATAATCAAAATATTATTAATTCTATTTCTTCTAGAATAATCTTTCTTTTCATTTAGTGATGCGCTTCTAAGTCTAGGACATGGTTTAATTTCACAGATACACCAATACAATTTATTATTTATATTTATTTGCATCCAGGTTGAGTAGTAAGTCATGCTTTTTTCTTTAAAACTCTTAAAAGAGAATCCTGTACGCCTAGCCACATAGACATCATCACCATTTTCTACTGATAATGGACGCTCTTCGATAGTTTTTACTTTGATGGGGATCCAAACACCAAACCAAAGAAATATTGAAATTATAAAAATAAGAATATTAACCCAGCGAGGAGAATGTCCTGGTTGAGGATTCCAATAATAGTAGTCAATATGGCTTGCTATTTTCTGGAAAATGCTTGAAGAGGCATTGTTCATTATAGTCCTCAAATTTGTATGATTTTTCTTGTCTGTGCGAGCAATAAATTACCTACATTATACTACTTAGGCTTTACAAAGTTGCTAGGCTATTATTGAACCATAGGAAAAAGAGTATTGTCTGTTATCGGATATAAGGAAAAGGGTTAATATAACCATATTTAATCTCCATAAAAATCTAAAATCAAGCAACCTTTTTATACACTTGAGATTGTAGATAAATCATCAAAAAAATAACAAGAATATCTTAAACCATAAATATTTCTCCATTGGTCCAAAATGTTTAATTAGATAATTAATCCTGTCAGAAGATAAAGATTCTCTCTTATTTTGATAATCAAACATGGATTTTACTATGCAATATCTTTTATTTATGATCAATATATTATCAATTTTATTTCTTTGAAAACGGTCTTCTTTTTGCGCTAGTTTTGATGCACTCCTAATTCTAGGGCATGATTCAAGTTCGCAAATACACCAATATAATTTATTATTGATATTAATTTGCATCCAAGTCGAGTATAATATTATGCTTTTATGTTTAAAGGTTTCAAATGAGAAACCTGTTCGTCTAGCTACATAGGCATCATCACCATTTTCTACTGATAATGGACGTTCTTCGATAGTTTTTACTTTGATAGGAGCCCAAATGCCAAACCAAAGAAATATTGAAATTATAAAAATAAGAATATTAACCCAGCGAGGAGAATGTCCTGGTTGAGGACTCCAATAGTAGTAGTCAATATGATCTGCTATTTTCCGGAAGATATTTGAGGTGGTGCTATTCATTGCAAATTCTCAATTCTTATATCTTTTTATCTGCGTGGGCAATAAGTTGTATTCATCCTGCGCATGTTTTATAAAAAGAACGGGGTAATTGATATCCGTTACTGTTGCACCGGGATTGCGTGCCAGAATAGGGAAAACACTCATAAATAACCCTTGATTTGAAAATACAGATTATTGGATCTCTTCTGTTTTTCTGCTATAAACATGACGTATATAGAAAAACATAAAGGTAAACCATAATGACATTTGCCAGACTATCTGCCAATAAAAGACAAAAAATTTAAGACTAATCTTTATAGCTTTCGGCGATAATGAAAAAACACCTTCTATCTTGCCAGTAAGTGGATGTTTTTGAATTCGCTTTGTAACTAGACAATGCTTATTATTAATTATAATAACCTCGGAGATATTGCCCCGGTTTATTATCTCTCTTTGATCACGAGCAAATAGTCCTCTCCTCGTAAGAGGACAAAAGTTCGAATCACATATACACCAGTATTTTTTATCATTAATTTTAAATCTGACCCATTCCGAGTATTGCATACCATGCGAAGTCGCGCCAAATCCGGTGCGTTCTATGATATAGACTTCATCACCATTATCCGGCGATAGTGGCATGACTTCAGCAGTTTTTACATTAATGGGCGTCCAGGCAACTAGCCACAAGAAGAGCGAGATGGTGAATATCAGAACGTTCAACCAGCGCGGTGGATAACCGGGCGGCGGGTTCCAATAGTAGTAGTCAATATGTTCTGCAATTTTTTGCCAGATATTGGGCGCATTATTCATGTTGGTATTTCCTGAATTTGCCACGGGCGGTGAAATGGTACTTTTCTCGCCTATCGTCGAGACTGCTTGGGAGAATATCAATGGCGAGGTCAGTGGTATTTTCGTTTCCGTAAAGAAGGGCATCGTCCCTGCTGCTGATGCGTTTGTCCCGGCTGCTGCTTTCCGGCAGGGTATCTGGGGATTTGTCGCCCGTACGTTCTCCGCCAGGCAGAAATGTGGGGGTAGCTGCCGTGTCATGCACGGTGTTTTCTTCATTGGCAAAGATGTCATCGTCTGTATCTGCCCATGCCTCGATGGGGTAATGCGTGCTGACGATGCCAAGCTTCGTCGCAAAATGGTCGTGGGGCAGGTCGCAGGTGCGGTTTTCTTTGGCATTTTCGACGCGGCAGAGATAGCGGATGTTGATAGGGCTACGGCGGGTGTCGTCTGCGCGAGTGATGTTTTGTGTGCGCCGTAGTGTGGCGATGATGTCAGCGGCATTTTCTTCCGCCGGGAAGCGGTTATCCGGTTCCGGGAGTTGGGTATCGCTGCATTCTGTGGTGTTGAGGCGGATGGTTTGCCATATGTGGCGCGGGGCATCGCGGTAGCGTGACTTGGCCGCGATGAATGGCTGCGGCAAGGTGCTATGCACCGGTGTCAGCGAGTGGTGCAGGATGTTGGGGATGATGTCTTGCAGGTCGTCATTTGAGTTGCGGATGGTGCGCACGCTGTAGTGGATATCGTGCGCGGTATTGGTGGTGTGGGCGATTCTCAGGTGACCGCCTGCCAAGAGCGGGATGTCGTAAGCGGTAGGTTGGGTGAGGGTGACGAGTTCCTGTTCCATGTGTCTTCCTTATAAATGGCTCTTGGCAGGCGGGATGATAGTGCCGCCGGACGAAAAAAATGGCGGGCTGTGCCCGCCATTTTTGCTCAGGTTCAGCCGTGTACCCAGATGAGGCGGAAGAGCAGGATAGCGGCGAGAGTGAGGACACCGATGTTGAGTTCGCGGTAACGGCCGCAGACGAGTTTGATGATGGCGTAGCTAATGAAGCCGAGGGTGATGCCGTCGGCGATGGAGTAGGTCAGCGGGATGGTGAGGAAGGTGATGGCGACGGGCGCAGCTTCGGTGAGGTCGTGCCAGTCAATTTCGCCCACGGTGTACATCATCAGTACGGAGACGTAGAGGATGGCGCCGGCGGTGGCGTAGCCCGGTACCATTTGTGCGAGCGGCGAGAGGAAGGTGGCAAGGAGGAAGAGGATACCGACGACGACCGCCATTAATCCGGTACGGCCACCGACGGCGACGCCGGAAGCGCTTTCGATGAAGCTGGTGGTGTTGGAGGTGCCGAGGACAGCGCCGATGACGGTCGCGCTGCTATCGGCCAGCAGCGCTTTTTTCAGGTTCGGGATTTTGCCGTCACGGACAAGGCCGCCGCGTTCTGTCACGCCAATGAGGGTGCCAGCGGTATCGAAGAGGTCCACGAAGAAGAAGGCAAAGATGATGCTGTACATGGCGGGATCCAGCGCGCTACGGAAGTCCATCTGCATGAAGGTCGGCGCCAGCGAAGGCGGGGTGGCAATAAGGCTTGGCGGCAGGGGCTGGTTGTGAAAGAGGACACCGAGGGCGGAGACAATCAGGATGGCGAGCATGACGCTGCCCGGTACGCGGTAATGGATGAAGGCGATAATCAGCAGGAGGCAGAGCGCGGTCATGAGCGGTGCGAAGCTGATGATGCTGCCCATTTTGACGAGGACGCCGTCAGCATCCACGATGATGCCCGCACTTTGCAGGGCGATGAAGGCGAGGAACCCGCCGATGCCCGCTGCAATGGCTTTTTTCAATGCATTGGGGATGGCGTTGATGAGCCATTCGCGGATGCGGAACAGGCTGATGAGGATGAAGAGGACGCCGGAGAGGAAAACGCAGGCCAGCGCCGTCTGCCAGCTATGGCCAAGTTGCAGGACGACGGTGTAGGTGAAGAAGGCGTTGAGCCCCATGCCCGGCGCGAGAGCAACCGGCAGGTTGGCGAGAAAGCCCATGATGAAGCAGCCGATAGCGGCAGCGAGACAGGTGGCGACGAAGACAGCGCCGTGATCCATGCCGGCTTTGGCGAGGACGTTGGGGTTGACGAAGATGATGTAGGCCATCGTCAGAAAGGTGGTAATGCCGGCGATGGTTTCGGTGCGGGCGGTAGTGTCGTGTGCTTTGAGCTGGAAGATTTTGTCGAGCATGGGGGTTCCGGTTGTGTGTTTGGAGACGCGGCGCGTGGGCGCGTAGTTATCCCGCTTGGCGGAGTTGCCACGAGGGGGCGCTATTTTATCGCTGCCGCCCGCGCAGGGTGGGGCTTTCGTGTGCGGCGTCGTAACGGCAGGGGCGGGCGCTGCCACTGGTGCGTTCGAGGCGCAGGCAACGGGCGATAATGCGGTGGCGCAGTGGGCGGGTAAGGATGGGGGTGACGAGGACGGCGGTAATGGCTGCGAGCAGCTGCTGGCTTTCGTGCCAGGTCTGTGTGCAGGCAAGTGTCACGAGAAAGACAAGCAATGGCAAGCCGTAGGTGAGCGCGGCGCTGAGGTTGAGACCGGCGGAGCTGAGGTGCAGTTCGGCGGTGTCGCCGCTGCGCCAGGCGGCAGTGTTTGCCAGGGTGATAGCTTGGCCCCGGGCAAAGCCGCGAAACCACGGAAGTCCGCCGCAGCCATTGCCTTCGGCGCAGCGTTTGCATTCGCGGATGTCATTCACGGGGACGATTTGTACGGTGGAGGCGTCAGCGGCGAGAATGCGGACGCGGATGATGTTATCGGTCATAAACGGCGGGTACGGTTGTAAAGGATGCCTGCCCACAGCCACAGGCCGAGTTCGAGCAGGAAGGTCCAGTGCAGGATGAAGTTCAGCCACCACGGCTGGAAGCGTGCGGTGACGGTGAAAAGTGAGTAAGCGCTGTCGTGCCACGGCAGCAGCCAGTAGATGTCGCCGACGATGCTATCCAGGCAGATATGGACGCAGCCGTTCACGGCGGTAAGCAGCAGGATAGCGGCAGCGGTATTACGGCGATAATGGTGGTAACAGATGGTAATAAGGAGCAAGGTTAGCCAGAGTACGGGCCAGTGTGTCGGGTAGCGGTGGTGGTGCACGTGGCCGTGGTCGATGAAATAGAACCAGAGCATATCTACGTCGGGTAGCAGACCGCCGATGATGCCGATAAGCGACCATTGCCAGGCGGGCAGATGCGGCGGTTTGAGGCGGATAAGCAGACGGGCAGCGATGTAACCGGCAGGGGCGTGAGCGGTAAGCATAAGGAGGACAAGGCGGTCGAGACGCGGATTATAGTCGCTTGTGCCATAATGCGCCGCCTTGTGTTGGCGGAGGAAACAGCGATGTCGCGGCAGAAAAAAGGGTTTTACTTGACGCTGGCGTCGCTTGTGACGCTGATCGGGATTTATGCGGCGGCACTGCTGCTTTTCCGTACCACAAACGTATTGCAGATGTTCCTCGGCGTGTTGCTGACGTTACTGCCGCTCGTGTACTGGCTGCCGTTCGTCTGGCGGCGGCAGGGCAAAGCGTTCGCGGTCCTCGCCCTTTTTGCGCCGCTGCATCTCTTTTTTGGCGGGGTGATTTGGCTGTGGGGACAGCCGTGGTGGGGCGCGGCTATTTGCTTTTGCGCGATTTCTTTGCAAATCGGCACGATTATGCACAACTACGACGGCAGCCGCCGCAAGGCGCGTAAAGCCGCGCGCCGGGCGGGAAAAGTGCGTTGATTTTTAAGATGGTGACACTATAATGCGCGCCTTTCTTATGTAAATTTTTTCATCTAATCGAGGAAACTAATGCCAAGTGTAAAAGTACGCGACAATGAACCGTTCGACATCGCCCTGCGCCGTTTCAAACGTTCCGTAGAAAAAGCCGGAGTGCTTGCCGAAGTCCGCAGCCGTGAGTTCTACGAAAAACCGACCCAAGAACGTAAACGCAAGCTCGCCGCCGCCGTCAAACGCAACGCCCGTCGCCTGAGAAAAGAACGCGGTCGCTTCGAACGCCTCTACTAAGCGTACCCTAGCACGATGAGCATCCGGGAAAACGTCAATGCCGCTATCAAGACGGCGATGGTCAACAAGGACAAAGTTACCCTGCAAACGCTGCGCCTGATAAGCGCGGCGTTTAAGCAAATTGAAGTTGATCAGCGCGTTGAGATTACTGATGACATCGCCCTGCGCGAGTTGGTGCGTCAGGTCAAACAGCGCCAGGATGCAGCGAAACAATACCGTGATGCTGCCCGCCTTGATCTTGCTGAGCATGAAGAGGCGGAAATCGTCATCATCCAGCAATTCTTGCCGCAAGCACTCAGCGAAGACGAAGTGCGTGCCGAAGTGGACGCCGTGCTAACCGCGTCCGGATTGCCACGCACAATGGCGTCCATGAAACCGCTGATGGCGGAGCTTAAACCCAAACTGGAAGGTCGTGCAGATATGGCTTTTGTCAGCCAATACCTGCGCACATTATTACAATCCTGAGCCGGAGGCCGCCCGGCGGCTGCCGATGGCAAAACGCATCCCCAAACCCTTTATTGACGAACTGGCAGCGCGTACCGATTTACTTGCGCTGCTATCTACGCGGATTAACTTTACCCGCAAATCGGGCAGCAACCATTGGGCTTGCTGCCCGTTTCATCAAGAAAAGACACCCTCGTTCAGCGTCAACACCCAAAAAGGTTTCTATCACTGCTTTGGCTGTGGCGTCAGTGGCGATGCTATCCGTTTTCTGATGGATTACGACAACCTGCCCTTCCCCGAAGCAGTCGAACAACTTGCTGCCTTTAACGGGCTGGATGTGCCCTACGAAGATGATGGACGCCACTATGATGCGCAGGAAAAAGACCACTACGACCTCGGCCTGGAATGCCTCGCCGATGCGGCGGCGTTCTTTCACGAAGCCTTTTACAGCGATGTCGGCAAGGCTGCGCGTGATTACCTGCGCCAGCGACATCTGAAAAAACAGACGGTTGATGCCTTCATGCTCGGCTATGCTCCGGCCAACAATGCCCTCTTGACCTACCTTGGCAGCAAATACCCGCAGCAGCTGTTGCAGGATGTCGGCCTGATCGGCAAAAAAGATGACCACTATTACGACTGGTTCCGTGAGCGTGTCATCTTCCCCATCCACAACAGCAAAGGAAAAATCATCGCTTTCGGTGCCCGTGCAATGGGTGACGCCCAGCCGAAATACCTTAACTCACCGGAAACTACCTGGTTTAACAAACGTTTTGAACTCTATGGTCTGTATCAGGCGATGCAGGCACGTGAACGCACCTTGCTCGTCACCGAAGGCTATATGGACGTCATCAAACTGTGGCAGCACGGTGTCACTAATGCCGTCGCTGCCCTTGGCACTGCTATTGGTGACACTCACATCAGCCAGCTGAAAAAACGCGCTGACAAAACCTACTTTTCCTTCGACGGGGACACCGCTGGACAAAAGGCCGCGCGTAAAGCGCTGGAAGCCGTCTTCGCCCAGCACGACAAACAGCACGAATGGCGCTTCATGTTCATGCCGGCGGGCGAGGACCCCGATTCGCTGGTAGAAAGATCGGGTGTGCAGGCCTTCCGCCAGCTGATGGACGCCAGCCTGCCCGCTTCCACCTACCTGATGCAAGTGCTGGACGACGGCGCAGGTGTACAACGCAGCGCCGAAGCGCAGGCCGAACTGGCAGGCGAAGCGCAACGCTGGCTCAACCTGTTACCTGCTGGCGACTACCGCGAAATTCTGCGCGACCAGGTGAAGAAACGCTTTGACCTGCCGGTACTTACCCTTGGTAGCGCAGTCAACCACCCCGCTTACAGCGCACAGCGCGGTGCATCTGCCTACCACCCTACCCGCGAAACCGTCATCACCAAACCCAAAGACAAAGGCATCCGCCTGATGGCTCATCTGCTGCTGCAACCACAAAACGCCCTGCCGCTGCGCCGCTGGGAATACCCGCCGCAAGACGGCGAACTGCAACTCTTCTGGTTGCTGTGCTACGCCCTGCAAAGCGATGGCGCAAGCGAGGCGCGGGTCGCTACCTTCCTGCGCACACACGGTGTCTATGACAGCGTCACCTCCGCCGCGCAACTGCTTGGTCGTCTCAGCGGCGAACAGCAGCGTGACGAATTTGCCGCCATGCTGGCGAGCATTCGCGACAACCACGCCCGTCAGCAGACGCGCCTTGAAAAATTCACTGCCGCCCACATAAAACAGGGCTGATTTCTACTTCCACAACAACGGGATAAACCATGAGCGAATTTGAGCAAGAACAAGAACACGAAGAATATGACGTCCAGGACGAAGTCAAAGAACTGCTTGCCCGTGGACGCGAACAAGGCTTCCTGACCTACGAAGAAATCCACGAAGCCCTGCCGGAACACGCGCTCGAAGGCGATAAATACGACGAAATGATCGCGCTCATCGTTGAAATGGGCATTGACGTCGTCGAAAGCGCCCAGGAAGACGACAACGTTATCGCCAGTAACGACGAAGAAGAAGTTCCCAGCGCCGCCTCGCTCAACGAAGCCGAAATTGGCCGCACCACCGACCCGGTGCGTATGTACATGCGCGAAATGGGGGCCGTTGACCTGCTCACCCGCGAAGGCGAAATCGCTATTGCCAAGCGTATCGAGGCGGGGCTCAACACCGTGCAGCAAACCCTGGCCGAATTCCCGCTGGCGATCACAGCCCTGCTCGAAGAATTTGCCAAAACCGAAGCGGGTGAAAGCCGCCTGAGCGACCTCGTCAACGGCTACGGCGACCCCTATGCCGACAAAACCGAAGAAATCCTCGCCGCTGGTAGCGGCGACGAAGACAGCGAAGACGATAGCATCAGCGGCGGCAGCGATGACGACGAAGACGTGGATGACGACGGTAACCCGCCGGAAGAGGCTGCTGGCAACCAGGACACCCTCAACGAAGCGCGGGAAAAACTCGTCGAACTCACCGCCATGCACAAAAAACTCATGACTGCGCTCAGCAAGGGCAAATCCCTGGACGACAAAAAAAACCAGAAACTGCACGGCGAAATCAAAGAACACATCGCGGCCTTCTCCTTCCCGCAAAAAACCATCGACCTGATGGAAGCGCAGCTCAACATCCCGAACGAAGAAATCCGTGCCGTCGAACGCCGCTTGATGCGCCTCATCATCGAACGCGCTGGCATGCCACGTAAAACCTTCGTGCAAGAATTCCCGGGCAACGAAACCAATCCCGACTGGATCGTCGCGCAAAGCAAACAACGGCGTAAATACGCGGAAAAACTCAAACCGCTTATCACCGAAATCCAGGTCGAACAAGAAAAATACCTCGACATCGAAAAGCGCTACCGCATGAGCATCGTCCAGCTCAAAGACATCCACAAGCGTCTCTCCATCGGCAAAGCGCAAGCCAAGCGCGCCAAAGAAGAAATGGTTGAAGCGAACCTGCGCCTCGTCATCTCCATTGCGAAAAAATACACCAATCGCGGCCTGCAATTCCTCGACCTCATCCAGGAAGGCAACATCGGCCTGATGAAAGCGGTGGACAAATTCGAATACCGGCGCGGCTTCAAATTCTCGACTTATGCCACCTGGTGGATCCGTCAGGCCATCACCCGTTCCATTGCTGACCAAGCACGCACCATCCGTATTCCGGTACACATGATAGAAACTATCAACAAACTGAACCGCATTTCGCGTACCTTGGTGCAAAAAAACGGCCGCGACCCCACCCCGGAAGAACTGGCCGAAGCGATGGACATGCCGGAAGAAAAAATCCGCAAAGTGCTGAAAATCGCCAAAGAGCCGATCTCGATGGAAACCCCGATTGGCGACGACGAAGACTCGCATCTTGGCGACTTCATCGAAGACTCGAACGTCATGTCGCCGCTCGAAGCCGCAACCACGCGCGGTCTGAGTGAGGCGACCAACGAAGTGCTGGCTTCGCTTACCCCGCGCGAAGAACGCGTACTGCGTATGCGCTTCGGCATTGATATGAACACCGATCACACTCTGGAAGAAGTCGGTCGCCAGTTTGATGTTACCCGCGAACGCATCCGACAGATCGAAGCCAAAGCACTGCGCAAACTGCGCCACCCGAACCGCTCGGAACTGCTGAAAAGCTTCCTTAACGACTAACCCGAATCCCCGCTCCAGCGGGGATTTTTATTGCCGTGCGTGTGGCGGCAGAAGCTCTGCCAAGCGGAATCAACTCTGGCTTTACGCGCAGTGAACAACGGTTAGACACAGAGCACCACGACAAAGCTATCCCGAAGAACAAAAATTCATGCGGCTTGACGAACCCTAAACCACCCGGCGACGACTTCGTTTCTCCATGCCCCCTGCCGATATTCGTGCCAAACGCGTGTGCTGCTGCCAAACTCGGCGGTAAAGCTGGCTGATCGACGACACTGCCTGGCTGCATACCTCCATTTTGGCGACCAAGAGGTAATGGACAAAATTAATGAGGAGAAACCTTCAAAGATAAATAGCCACGGCATATGTCGTTTTAGCCAGCAGTAGGCGTCGCACAGCTTCGGTTTTTAACTCCCGGAATCCCCGCAGCCTTTCTCCATTACCCCGAATTCCATTACCCCGAAAAAATCTGATTATATTGGTATGCCCCGCCTGCCGGTATTGACCTGCACGAAGCCTGATAGACTATTCCCCATCTCCAGCCCATACATAACCCACACGAACCCAGCCTCCCATGACCACCCCGACCACTGCCGACCAAGCCCCCGTCCCCGCCCCGCGCCGCCCCCGCCGTTGGCGCCGCCTTGTCAAGCGCATCCTACTGACCCTCATCACCCTCCTCCTGCTTATACTTGCGCTCGCCTACTGGCTGCTGGGTACCGCCAGCGGTTACCGCCAACTGCCCAAACTCATCAATCGTCTCACCCCCTACACCCTCACCTACGACCAGCTTGACGGCGCCCTGCTCGGCAGCCAGCACTGGCAGAACCTGCACCTCAGCGGCGGCGGCCTCGACATCCACGCCGCCGACCTGCACCTCGACCTGCGCGCGGGCGAACTGCTGCACGGCGACATTCACCTGGCAGAAGTCGCCCTGAGCGACGCCACCATCACCCTGCCGTCTGGCAGCGACGCCCCCAAACCCGCCAGCACCGGCGAACCCGCGACCATCCCCACGCAACTGCCTGCCATAGACCTGCCCGTTGACCTCAATATCGGCCAACTTCGCCTCGCCAACATCACCCTGAAGCAACAACAAAAACCCATCCTGCACATCGAAAACGCTGACCTCGCCGCTGCCTACCACGACAGCACCCTCACCACACGCGGCAACGCCCATACCGACAAAGGCAGCTTCAACCTTGACGCCAGCCTCACCACCCGCGACGACTACCCGCTCACCCTCAAACTCAGCGGTGACACCCCGCTCACCACCCCGCCGCAAACCCTCACCCTCGACTGGCAACAAAGCCTGCTCAAGCCCCGCCTCAGCTTCGCCCTTGGCGGCATGGCGAGCGGCGGCATCGACCTCGACGCCAACATAGACCTCGCCGGGCGCCAACTACAAGGCACCCTCGCCTGGCACAACCTCGCTTACGAAGAACACCGTAGCCACGGCAGCCTCGACCTCAACGGCGCCTTTGATACCCTCAGCGCCACCCTCGACGCCGACTACAGCCACCCCGACAGCCCACCAGCCCACCTCACCCTCAACACCGACATCCACGGCGCTGCCCTGAAAAACACCCGCCTCAACCTCGCCGCCCTCGGTGGCCGCGTCGAATACAGCGGCGACGCCGACTTCAGCGGCAGCCCCGCCTGGAACGGCACCCTCACCATCCGCGACATCGACAGCAAAAAATACAACACCGCCCTCGACCTGCAACTCGACGGCGACATCCGCACCCACGGCGGCGACGGCCACGCCGCCCTCACCATCGAAAGCCTCAAAGGCCGCTGGCAGAACCACCCCGTCAGCGGCAGCGGCAGTCTAGCCTACGACGGCAACACCCTCACCGCGCGCGACCTGCAACTCGCCCTCGCCGGCAACAGCGTCCGTGCCAACGGCAGCGCCGCACCGGAGCGCGCCGACCTCGACCTCAACCTCACCGTGCCTGCCCTCGAACGACTCGTCCCCATCGTGGCTGGCGACATCCAGGCGCGCGTCCACCTCGGCGGCAACCTGCTCGCCCCGACCATCAACGGCGACCTCAACTGGCGCAACCTCACCGTTGGCGACAAACAAAACCCCATCACCTACTCAAAACAAGGCAGCGCCCACGCCGAAGGCCCGTTTAACCGCCTCGCTGTAACCGTGAACGGCGACGCACGCGGCAGACACTACCCGCCACTCACCCTCAAAGGCACCGCCACCCTCGACCCGCTGCACCGCGTCGAAAACATCGACTTCGACATCCGCAGCCTGCAAGGAAAAATCCACCTCACCGGCAGCAGCGACTACCTGCCGCACGTCGCCTGGGACGCCCGCGCCACCGCCGAAAACCTGCACCCCGGCGACTGGCCACTGCTCAAAACACTGCAAAACAGCAGCCTGAGCGCCGAACTTGCGAGCAAAGGCGGCTACCGTGACGACAAAACCACCCTCACCGCCAGCATCAACAAACTGCGCGGCAACTGGCGCAAACAGCCGCTCAGTGGCAACGCCGCCATCAAACTGGATGGGGCAAACCTCGACCTGGACACCCTCGACCTGCGCCTCGGCGACAACCACCTCACCGCCAGCGGCAAACTGCACGGCAGCGACCTCGATCTCAACTACACCGCCGACGGCAAACAACTCGCCGCCCTCTACCCCGGCCTTGGCGGCAACCTGCGCGGCAAAGGCAAACTCAGCGGCAAACTCACGAACCCCGCTATCCAAAGCCAACTCAGCGGACAAAACCTCGCCTGGGGCGCGCACAAAATCGCCAGCCTGCAAGCCGATATCAACACCGCGCACCAAAAAAACGGCGCCTACCACAACCGCATCCAGCTCGGCGGCGTACAAACGGGCGGCCAGCGCTGGCAGAACATCCAGCTCACCACCGACGGCACCTACCAAAACCACCGCCTCAACCTCACGACCACCGGCGGCGAAGCCAACCTCAAACTCGCCATGCAGGGCGGCTTCAGCGCCGCCGACCAATGGCGCGGCGACCTCAACACCCTCGAACTCGCCGCCTACGACAACACCCTGCGCCTGCAACACCGCGCCGCCCTGCAACTCGGCGCGAAAAACCTCGCCGTGCGCGACCTCTGCCTCGCCGACCAATACAGCAGCCTCTGCCTCGACCTCAAACACGACAAACAAACCGAACTCGCCTATCGCATCCGCGAAATCAACCCGAAAAGCCTCGGCAAACACCTGCCGGCCAGCGTCTCGCTCAACACCGCCCTCACCGGCAACGGCAACCTCACCCGCAGCGCCAGTGGCCAAATCCGGGGCGATGCCGACCTGCAACTCAAACCCGGCAACATCACCATCCGCGCCAAAGGCCAGCCGCCGCTCAACCTGACGCTCAAAACCGCGCGCCTTGCCACCCGCTTCACCGACAAACAGGCCGAGAGCACCCTCACCATCGACATGGGCGACAACGGCCACATCAACGGCCACGCCCGCATCAGCGACTACCACCGGCAAAACCTGAGCGGCGACATCAGCCTCAACCTGCCCGACATCGGCAAATACCGCAACTTCATCCCCAAAGCGAGCGAACTCAAAGGCCGCATCAACGGCACCCTCAACCTCGGCGGCACCATCAGAGCCCCGGTCGCGAGCGGCAGCCTGCAACTCGAAGGCGGCAGCCTGAAAATCCCCGAATACGCCACCGAACTCAACAACATCCGCCTCAAACTCAGCGCCGCGCGCAGCGGACAAATCGACATCAACGGCAACATCGGCACCCCGGATGGCAACCTCGACACCACAGGCACCCTCAACCTCGCCCCCACCCGCCTCGACCTGCGCCTGAACGGGCGCAACATGCTGATTGCGAACAGCAAAAAAATGCAAATCACCATCAGCCCGGACTTCAAAATCCGCATCGACCCCACAGACGGCATCGACGTACAAGGCAAAATCCACGTCCCCAAAGCTAACATCTCCATCCCCGACACCAGCGGCGGCGTGGACATCTCCAAAGACGTGGTCGTCCTTGGCGAAGGCGAAAGCAAAGAAGAAGCCGCAAAAAAGCGCCTGGCGGCACCGCCCCCCGTGCCCTTCAAAGCTGACATCGCCGTTACCCTGGGGGACAAGGTTTACTTCAAAAACAAAGACGTGAACATCCGCCTCAAAGGCGGCATCACCATCATTGAGCGCCCGAAACGCCCGCTCACCGCCAAAGGCACCATCGAAGTCGCGAGCGGTATCTACCAACTCTACGGCCAGGAACTCGACATCAAACATGGCCGCGCCACTTACAGCGGCGGCAGCATCGCCAACCCCACCATCGACGTCCTCGCCCTGCGCAACATCGACAACAAAGACATCAAAGTCGGTGCCTCCGTGACCGGCCCCGCAGACCGCCTGCGCCTCAAACTCACCTCCACCCCGAAAATGCCGGACTCCGCCATCCTTTCCTACCTCCTCTTCGGCAAATCACCGGACGGCACCATGGACAACGAAGCACTGCTGCAAACCGCTGCCAGCCTGTCGCTGGGCGGCGTCCTGCCCGGCGGCGACATCGGCAAACAAACCGGACTGGACGTATTCGACCTCGGCGTCAGCGGCCTCAAAGCGGGCAAATACCTCACCTCGGACATCTACGTCGGTATGAAAAGCAACTTCTTCACCGGCGTGACCGAATTCATCGCCCGCTACCAAATCAACAAACGCTTCAGCGTGGAAGCGAGCGCCGGCGCGGGCGGCAAAAGCGGCGGTAACGCCATCGACTTCCTCTACGAATTCGAAAAAGACTGAGCTGGTCGCCAAGCGGGATAAACGCTGGGTTTGCGGGCGGCTGCCAAGCGGAATAAAACCTGGGTTTGTGAGTGGCCGCCAAGCGGGATAACCACGGGCTTCTTGTTTTTTGAGACGTTGCAGGCAACGTCTCTACGTTTTCCTTTCTGCGTAGCGTCATCGTGCTAGTGGAAACCGCCAAGCGGGATAAATGCTGGTTTTGTATTCCCCCCTTCCGGCCTGCGGCCACCTTCCCGGGTACCCATGAAAAAAAATGCGAGCATTTTTTTCATGGGAGCCCCGTCCCCCGCAAGCGGGGGAAGGGATTCTTTCCGTACAAGGTTCGGGATTTTGCGCGCGCCAAGCGGGATAAAACCTGGGTTCGTGGGAAGGGTAGGGCGCCAAGCGGGATAAACCCTGGATTCTGGGCAGTCGCCAAGCGGGGAGTTGCGGGGTTGGCGCTATTGCAGTGCCTGCATGAGGTCTTGTTGCAGGGCGGCGATGGTGGCGGGGTCGGTCAGCGGGCGGTGTTCGCTGTCGGTGAGGTGGAAGGTGTCTTCGACTTTTTCGCCGTAGGTGCCGATTTTGGCGTGGCTGATGTGGATGTGATGCGCAAGCAGGATGCGGCTGATGTGTGAGAGCAGGCCGTGCCGGTCTTTGCAGGCGAGTTCGAGGGTGGTGCGCTCGTGGTCGGGGTCGTGGGTGATATTGACGTGGGCGGGCACGGTCATGTGGCGGTAGGCGGGTTTGGGCAGGCGTGCGCCAAGTGGCGGCGGCGGGCGGTCGTCCGCGATGTGGTGTTCGAGGTCGGCGGCAAGGTCAGGTGCGGGCGGCGGGGTGTCGTCCAGGGTGTATTGCTGGATGGTGAGGCGGTGGTCGTGGGTGCTGTACAGGCGCGCTTCGTGGATGTTGTGGTTGTGTTTTTCGAGGTAGTGGGTCACGCGGGCGAAGAGGATGTCCGCCGGATGCGGGCTGCTGATGATGAGGCGCGGCGGGTAGTCAGCACTCAGGCTGACGGCGTGGGCGTCGCCGCGCGCGAGCAGGTGTTCGGTTTTGGCGGCGATGTGTTCGGCGCTTTCGCCGAGGTAGTAGGCGTCCGGCAGGTTGGCCCATAGCGCGTCGATGGCGGCGGGTTGGGCGTTTTTGATGAGGGTTTTGGCGCGTTCGCGTTCGGCCTGGTGACGGGTATGCAGGCTGTGTTCTTGGTGTTCGAGCAGGTGGCGGGTCTGGCGGTAGAGGTTGTGGATGAGGCTGGCGCGCCAGTTGTTCCAGAGGTTGCGGTTGGTGGCGCGGATGTCGGCGATGGTGAGCAGGTAGAGGTAGTCGAGGTAGTCGCGCTGCGGGAAGCGGGCGGCGTATTCGGCGATGGTGGCCGGGTCGGCGAGGTCTTTTTTTTGCGCGGTGTGGCTGTGGTCGAGGTGGTGTTTGACGAGGTAGACGAGGAGGTCGCGTTCGGCCGGGCTGATGGCGTCGTTTTCGCGGGCGTAGAGGTCAGCGATTTGAGCACCGATGTCGCTGTGGTCGCCGTCGTAGCCTTTGCCGATGTCGTGGAAGAGGGCGGCGAGGTAGAGGATGGCAGGGTGTTTGAGGCGGCGCAGGGTGTCGGCGGCTTCTGGGTAGGCGGGGTCGGGGCGGACGAGTTGGTCGAGGGTGTTGATGAGGTTGAGGGTGTGCTGGTCCACGGTGTGCTGGTGGAAGAGGTCGTATTGCATGCGGCCGGTGATGTAGGCGAAGGCGGGGATGTAGCGGTAGAGCAGGCCGTATTGGTGGATGCGTTTGAGTTGGGGGTAGACGTTGCCGGGCTGGGCAAGCAGGGCGAGGAAGCAGCGGCGGTCGTCGGCGTCACGGCGGGTGGCGATGTCGGTGAGGCGGTCGCGTGAGCGGCGGATTTGCCGGACGAGGTCGGGGTGCAGGTCGTTGATGGTGGGGTTTTGTTGTAGGTAGTGGAAGATGTCCCACAGTTGGTGCGGTTTGTTGTTGAGGTTTTCGGGGTGGCGCAGGATGAGTTTGTTGTTTTTGGCGGCGTAGTCGCTGTTTAGCGGGATGGCGGGCTGCGGCGGCTGGTGGTCGGCTTCGATGAGGCTGACGACGCGCTGGTTGATGCGGCGGATGCGCATGGTGTGGCGGTAGTAGTGCTGCATGAGTTGTTCGATGGCCGGGTAGTTGCGCTGGTCGTGGTAGGCGAAGGTCGCCGCGAGGTGTTGTTGTTGGCCGAAGTCGAGGGTGTTTTTGCGGTGCGCGCTGCCGCTGTGCAGGGCGAAGCGGATGCGCCAGAGGGTGTCGCGGCTTTCGTCCAGCGCGGCGGCTTCGTTGGCGGTGAGCAGGTTTTTGGCGATGAGGGTGGTGTAGCTGTGGTCATGGTAGCAGTAGGCACTGAGCCAGCGGATCATGTGCAGGTCGCGCAGGCCGCCGCAGCCGTTTTTGAGGTCGGGTTCGAGTTGGCCGTGTTCTTCTTCTTCTTTGTGGTCGCGCGCGCGTTGTTCTTGTTGTTTGGCACGGATGTAGGCGGTGCGGGCGATGAGCGGCGGGCGGGCGGGGTCGATGGGGCGCGGTGCGCCGGCAAGCTGGCGGTTTTCGAGCAAGGCGGTGAGCAGGTCGGTATCGGCGCTGGCAGCGGCGTTGAGGTCGCGGTCGTGGTGGACGTGTTGGGAGATGTTGAGGCCGAGTTGCCAGAGGTGGGCGATGTAGGTTTCGATTTGTGCGTGGTCGGCGACGGTGCTGTTATCCGGCGCGAGGATGAGGATGTCGGTGTCGGAGGCGGGGAAGTGTTCGCCCCGTCCGTAGCCGCCGATGGCGTAGAGGCGGATGGCGGGGTTGGTGATGGTTTGTCGGTAGAGGGCGGTGAGGATGTGGTCGATTTGTGCGGTGTAGTGGGCGACGAGGCGGTGCACGTCGTAGTCGCGGCCTTTGATGTGCGCGGCGAGGGCGGGGCGCAGGCCGCGCAGGTAGTCGCGCGCGCGGCGGGCTTCGGTGTCAGGCGGGGCGGGCGGTTCTGCCGGTTGCCAGTCAGGCAGCAGGGTCAGGGTTTGTCGGGGGGGAGCCATTGTTGCAGGCGGCGGAAGGCGGCGTTGATGGCGGGGTGGGTGAGCCAGTGGGCGTCGTCGGGCGGGTCGCCGCTGATGTTGAGGTCGGCCTGGGCCATGTATTGGTCGGCACAGGCGGCGGCTTCGGCGCGGTGGTCGCTGGCTGGGTCGTGGATGTTGTACCAGTATTCGAGGGCGTTGTGGAAGGCGAGGATGTTGCCATCTGGCACGCCGCCTTCTTCCGCCAGCGCGTTCAGGGCGTCACCGATGTGGGTAAGGCGCCAGCTGCCTTCGCTGATTTCTTCGTAGAGGGCACACAGGTGCGGGCGCAGGTAGGGGTATACGGTGGCAAAGGTCGGGTCGGGCAGGTCGGCAGCAAGCGCGCGGGCGACGCGACGGGCAAAGGTGGCGCTTTGCTGGCGGGTGTAGCGGGCGAGGCGCGCGTTGAGGTAGGCGGTGTAGTCGTCGTAGGTCTGCATGGTCAGTCGGCGGGTGGGACGGTGCCGGTGGGGCTGATGCCGCGTGCGCGTTCAGCGGCGCTCAGGGTGAAGATTTCGTAGCCGTCAGCAGTCACCGCCAGGGTGTGTTCCCATTGTGCGGACAGTGAGCGGTCGCGGGTGACGACGGTCCAGCCGTCATTGAGGATTTTCAGGTCGCGCTTGCCGGCGTTGATCATCGGCTCGATGGTGAAGGTCATGCCCGCTTCGAGGACGGTGCCTTTACCCGGCTGACCAAAGTGCAGGACTTGCGGGTCTTCGTGGAAGCCGCGTCCGATGCCGTGACCGCAGAATTCGCGCACGATGCTGAAGCGTTCGTTTTCGGCAAATTGCTGGATGGCGTGGCCGATGTCGCCGAGGGTCGCGCCGGGGCGGACGCAGCGGATACCGCGCCACATGGCTTCGTAGGTGATGTCCACCAGGCGCTGGGCGAGGACGCCGGTCTCGCCGACGAGGAAGGTGCGGTTGGTGTCGCCGTGCCAGCCGTCTTTGATGACAGTGACGTCAATATTGACGATGTCACCGTTTTTCAGGGTCTTGTCGGACGGGATGCCGTGGCAGATGACGTGGTTGACCGAGATGCAGGTGGACGCGGGAAACGGCGGGCTGCCGTAGTTGAGGCAGGCGGGGATGGTGTGTTGCTCGTTGACCATGTAATCGTGGCAGCGGCGGTTAAGTTCAGCGGTGGTGACGCCGGGGACGACGTAAGGCTCGATCATGTCGAGGACATCGGCGGCAAGGCGTCCCGCGACGCGCATTTTTGCCAAATCTGCGTCGCTTTTCAGGGTGATGGTCATGGAATTTTCTGTTTGGTAATCAAGGGCGGCTATGGTATAAAGCGCGCGCCTTTCTGGCAACTAAAACACACAAACGCGGTAATTGACGCCCCGGGTGCCTTAACGGTTGGGGTGATCACGCGTTTGGAGGCTTAACCCTTTAATGGAGAATCAAATGAGTAAAGTCAGTATGCGCGAGCTGTTCGAAGCAGGCGCGCACTTTGGACACCGCACCCGTTTCTGGAACCCGAAAATGGCGCCGTATATCTACGGCAAACGGGGCGACATTCACATCATCAACCTCGAAAAAACTGTGCCGATGCTCAACGACGCGCTGAATTTCGTCAGCACCGTCGTCGCCAGTGGCGGCACCGTCATGTTCGTCGGCACCAAACGCAGCGCCTCCGAAGCTGTTGGCACCGCTGCTGCCCGTTGCGGTATGCCGTACGTCAACTTCCGCTGGCTCGGCGGGATGATGACCAACTTCAAAACTATCCGCCAGTCCGTCAACCGTCTTGAAGCCATTGAACGCATGGGCGAAGACGGCACCTTCCAGAAACTGGTGAAAAAAGAAGTCATCGTACTCGGCCGCGAACGCGACAAACTCGCCCGCTCTCTCACCGGTATCCGCCACATGCGCCGCCTGCCTGACGTTCTGTTCGTCATTGACGTGGGCCATGAACACATCGCTATCCAGGAAGCGAAAAAACTCGGCATCCCGGTCGTCGGTATCGTTGATACCAACAACCAGCTCGAAGGCGTCGATTACATCATTCCGGGTAACGACGACTCCGTCCGCGCCATCAACCTCTACGTGAACGCTGTTGCCGACACCATCCAGGAAGCAAAAGCATCTGTTACCACCGGCGGTGGTGAAAACGCTGAAAAAGCGCTGGAAGAAGCTGTCGTCGTGGCCGAAGAAGAAGTCGTCATTGTCGAAGAAACGCCGGCTGCCGAATAAAGCGCGCCATTTCTTCAATCCCCATCTGTGAATAAAAGGCTGCGGTATAACAACCGCAGCCGTCCCTATTTCAGGAGTACCCATGTCAGAAATATCCGCCAAACTGGTCAAAGAACTGCGCGAACGCACCGGCGCAGGCATGATGGAATGCAAAAAAGCCCTCGTCGAAATGAAGGGCGACATCGAAGCAGCCATTGAGCACATGCGCAAAACCGGCCTCGCCAAAGCCGACAAGAAAGCGGGCCGCGTTGCCGCTGAAGGCGTACTGGTCGTATCCACCAGTGACGACAATAAACACGTCACCATCCTCGAAGCTAACTGCGAAACCGACTTTGTTGCCATGGGCGACGAATTCCGCAGCTTTGCCGAGCGCCTCGCTGATATCGCCCGCAGCCAAAATCTCGCCGATGTAGATGCGTTGAACGCTGCCGAATTTGCCCCGGGCGTCACTGCTGACGAACGCCGCCGCGAACTCGTCGCCAAAATTGGCGAAAACATGAATATCCGCCGCTTTGAAACCTACAACGCTGGTAACGGTGTGGTTGGTTCCTACCTGCACGGCAAAAAAATCGGTGTACTGGTGGAAATCAGCACCAGCGACATCGAACTCGCCAAAGACATCGCCATGCACGTCGCCGCCAGCAACCCGCTTGCTCTTGATGCTGCCTCGTTGTCGCCGGAATTCATCGCCAAAGAGCGCGAAATTGCCCAGGCCAAAGCCGAACAAAGCGGCAAACCGGCCAACATCATCGAAAAAATGGTTGAAGGCGCCATGAAAAAACTGTTCAGCGAAGTCACCCTGAAAGGGCAGAGCTTCGTCAAGAACGGCGACATCACCGTTGAGCAACTGTTGAAAGAAAAAGGCGCGGAAGTCGTGCGTTTCACCCGCTACGAACTGGGCGAAGGCATCGAAAAAGAAGAATCCGACTTCGTCGCCGAAGTCATGGCACAGGCCAAAGGCGTATAAATCTGCCCAGCGCTTGTCTGCAAAACCGCCGCCCATCGGCGGTTTTTTTGTGCGGTAAACGAGGTAAAAGGCAGGGTGGCAAGTGGTTTTTGTCGCCCGTATTACTGCCGCGTCTATAATGCACGGCGATTTTTAACGTCGGAGAACTCACATGTCTATCAATAAGTCCCCTAAATATAAAAGAATTTTGCTGAAAATGAGCGGCGAGGCGCTGATGGGCGAGCAGGCCTTCGGGCTGGATGCCAATGTGGTGCGCCGTATCGCCGGAGAAATCCGCCAACTCGCCGAGGCAGGCGTAGAGGTTGCCATTGTCGTCGGCGGTGGCAATTTGTTCCGGGGCGCGCAGCTTGCCGCGCTTGGCATGGAACGGGTGACGGGCGACCACATGGGGATGCTCGCTACCCTGATGAATGCGCTCGCCATTCAGGATGCCCTGGAGCAGATTGAGGTACCGGTGCGGGTGATGTCGGCGCTGATTATCGACCAGGTCTGCGAGCCGTTCATCCGTCGCCGAGCCATTCGTCACTTGGAAAAGGGCAGGGTGGTGATTTGCGCCGCTGGCACCGGCAATCCGTTTTTCACCACTGACAGCGCCGCCAGTTTGCGCGCGGTCGAGCTGGAAGTGGACGCGATGTTCAAGGCGACGAAGGTCGATGGCGTCTATTCCAAGGACCCTAAACGTTTTGATGATGCGGTAAAATACGATGACCTCAGCTATCGTCAGGTACTTGCTGACAATTTGAATGTGATGGACGCGACTTCCGTGGTGATGTGCCGCGACAATGACATGCCGCTGGTGGTATTTAATATGACCAAACCCGATGAGATTGTCCGCGCCGTGTTTGATGACGGCGTCGGCACTGTTATCCACGCTTAATGGAGTTTTTATGTTGCAAGATATTTTTAAGGACGCCGGCGCCCGCATGGAGAAATCCGTCAAGTCGCTGGAACATGAATTGAGCAAAATCCGCACCGGCCGTGCCAATACGAGTCTGCTGGACCATGTGCAGGTTGAGTATTATGGCTCAATGGTGCCGTTATCGCAGGCGGCGAATGTTTCCGTCACCGATCACCGCAGTCTGAGCATTCAGGTCTGGGAGCGCAATATGATTGCCGTCATTGAGAAAGCCATCATCAATTCGGATTTAGGCCTGACCCCGAACACCGCCGGGCAGACGATTCATATTAATCTGCCGCCGCTCACCGAGGAACGCCGTAAAGACCTGGTGAAGATCGTGCGTGGCGAGGGCGAGCAGGCCAAGGTCGCTATCCGCAATGTGCGCCGTGATGCCATTCAAAGCGTCAAACAGTTGGTGAATGACAAGCAGGCGTCCGAGGACGATGAACGCCGCGCGGAAACGGAAATCCAGAAGCTGACAGATAAATATGTCGAGCAGGTGGATAAGGTGTTGTCGGAAAAGGAAAAGGAACTGATGGAGGTCTGATGGCCGCCACGCCTCCCCCGCCTGCCCATGTTGCCATCATCATGGATGGCAATGGCCGCTGGGCGCAGCAACATCTGCGTCCGCGGGCGTTTGGGCACAAGGCCGGGCGACTGGCGGTGGATCGTGTCGTCACCGCTTGCGCGCAGCGCGGGGTGAAAACGCTCAGTTTGTACGCATTTAGCACGGAAAACTGGCGGCGGCCGCCGCATGAAGTGAAGGTGCTGATGGAATTGATTGAAGCGGCACTGCGCGAGGAAGCAGCGAAGATGCAGCGCAACGACATCCGCTTGCGCGTGCTGGGCGACCGCCTGCCGTTATCCGGTTCATTGCGTGACGCGATTGACGCGGCGGAAACCCTTACCGCCGCGTGTTCGTGTATGGATGTGGTGCTGGCCATCAATTACAGCGGCCAGTGGGCGTTGATCGAAACTGCGCGCCGCTTGGCGCAAGCCGCTGCCGCCGGGGAAATCGCCCCCGCCATGCTGGATGAACAAACTTTTGCCACTTACCGCCCCATGCCTGATTTGCCGCCCGTTGATCTGCTGATTCGCAGTAGCGGCGAGATGCGCCTGAGCAATTTCCACTTGTGGGAACTCGCTTACGCCGAATTATGGTTCACCGATGTGCTCTGGCCGGATTTCGGCGAGGCACAACTCGACGCGGCATTCGCCGCCTATCATCACCGCGACCGCCGCTTTGGCGCCCTGTCGCATTCCTGAGACTATTTATTATGCTGCTCTATCGAATTCTGACCGTGCTGGTCATCGCCCCGCTATTCTTTTGGGTCAACCTCTACGCCAATACCTTCTGGTTCAATGCCTTCTGGCTGGCGCTGGTGGCACTCGCCGCCCGCGAATGGGGCAATCTGCTGCGCTGGGACAGGGTGCGGCAGTGGAAATTTGCCCTGTTGAATGCCGCCTTTGCCTTCCTCGGCCTGCTGGTGGTGGAAGCCGGATGCAAGGTGCAACACACGACCCTGTTGTTCTGGTTCCTGATTATCGCCAGCCTGCTGTGGCTGTTTATCGTGCCCTATGCGCTCTATCGCTACAGCCGCGATCAGCGCCTCAATCTCTCGGATAGCATCCTCAGCGTCATCGGTTCCGTGATGCTGCTTGCCTTCGTCTGGGCAACCGTTGCCATCCGGCAGCAGATTCATGGCGGTGGCCTGCTGGGACTGTTCATCATCGTCTGGTGCAGCGACATCGGTGCCTACTTCGCCGGTCGTTACTACGGTAAACGCAAACTGGCAGAACATATCAGTCCGAAAAAAACCGTGGAAGGCTTCATTGGCGGCTTTGTTGCGGCGATGCTGGCTGCCGTGGTGCTGGCGCTGTGTGTGTCATTACCGCTATCGCTGCCCCACTTCCTGTCGCTGACCGTGCTGGTCGTTATCTACGCCGTCATCGGCGACCTGTGGGAAAGCGTGCTGAAACGTCGCGCCGGTATCAAGGACAGCAGCAACATCCTGCCTGGTCACGGCGGCATCCTTGACCGCATCGACAGCTGGCTATCGGCGATGGTGCTGTGGGCAGCGGGTTTTCTTTACGCCGGTCTTTACTGACAAACATCCTGTACCCTTATGACCTCCCTCTTACCCATCCTCTGGGGCATCATCGGTTTCGCCATCACCATCGGTATCCTCGTCACCATCCACGAATGGGGCCACTTCCAGATGGCGCGTTGCTTCGACGTCAAAATCCTCCGCTTCTCGCTTGGCTTTGGCCGTCCGCTGCTGAAATGGCGCGGCAAAAAAGACGGCACCCTCTACACCCTCGCCTGGATACCGCTTGGCGGTTACGTGCAAATGCTCGGTGAAAGCGACGGCGAAGCGGTCAATGATGCAGAAAAATGCCGTACCTTCGCTGCGAAAAAAGCCTGGCAACGCTTCCTGATCGCTTTCGCCGGACCGGCGGTCAACCTGCTTTTCGCCGTGCTTGTTTTTGCCGCCCTCTACCTCTTTGGCGTACAGGGACTGCGTCCGGAAGTCGCCTACGTCGCGCCGGACAGCCTCGCTGCCCGCGCCGGATTACAAGTAGGCGACCTGATTCGTGCCGTGGAAGGCAAGAACGTCAAACTCGGCGGCGAAACTCACGTCGCCCTGGTTGGCGCACCCCGCCGCGATGACGTAACCATCGTCATCGAACGGGGCGGACAAGAAGAAGTCCTGCGCCTTGACCTGAGCGGGCTGCAAAAAGGTGACGAGCTGAAAATGGACGAAGCGACGGGTCTGTACCTCGTAGATGAATGGTTGCCCGCGACCGTGGCGGAAGTCATGCCGGACAGCCCGGCTGCCGCAATGGGTATCAAAAAAGGCGACCGCATCATCGCGCTTAACGACAAAGCCATCGACCTGATCCGCATTGGTCGCAGTATCGCCGCCGGCAAACCGGGCGATGCCGTGCGCGTAACCGTTATCCGCGATGGCAGTGAACACATCCTGCATGGCACCCTCGGTGTGCGTCCCGATGACAAAGAAAAACAGCGGGGCTACCTCGGCACCCGATGGCAACGCGCGGACGTATCCGCCTACGTTGCCGTCGAACGTTACGGCCTGTGGCAAGCCCTGCAACACGGCTGGGGCAAAGTCGTCTATTACACCCGCCTGACCTATAACATGTTCGGCAGAATGTTCGCGGGCAAAGTCTCGCTGGATAACATTGGCGGCCCCATCACCATCGGTGACGCCGCTGGACGGACGCTGACCTACGGCTGGGACATCTTCCTGAACTTCCTTGGCGTGGTCAGTCTGTCGCTGGCGGCCATTAACTTGCTACCGGTACCGCTGCTGGACGGCGGCCATATGCTCTTTTACGCCCTGGAAACCATACGCGGCAAACCGCTGTCCGCACGTACCATGAAATGGGCACTGCGCTTCGGCGGCTCACTGGTGTATGCGCTGATGGCTTTTGTCGTCCTTAAAGACCTGTGGAAATACCTGATCCGATAAACATCCCGCTTGGTGAGGCCAGTAAACATTCCGCTTG
This sequence comes from Cardiobacterium sp. Marseille-Q4385, assembly GCF_916618745.1. GTDB lineage: Bacteria > Pseudomonadota > Gammaproteobacteria > Cardiobacteriales > Cardiobacteriaceae > Cardiobacterium. The sequence continues at coordinate 638,921 of NZ_OU745373.1, read as the reverse complement.
GCGGGGCCAGTAAATATCCCGCTTGGCGGGGCTAATAAATATCCCGCTTGGCGGGGCTAGTAAATATCCCGCTTGGCGGGGCTAGTAAATATCCCGCTTGGCGGGGCCAGTAAATATCCCGCTTGGCGAGGCCAGTAAACATCCCGCTTGGCGGGGTCAGTACATATCCCGTTTAGCGGGGCTAGTAAATATCCCGCTTGGCGGGGCTAGTAAATATCCCGCTTGGCGGGGCTAGTAAATATCCCGCTTGGCGAGGCCAGTAAACATCCCGCTTGGCGGGGTCAGTACATATCCCGTTTAGCGAGGCCAGTAAACATCCCGCTTGGCGGGGTCAGTACATATCCCGTTTAGCGAGGCCAGTAAACATCCCGCTTGGCGAGGCCAGTAAACATCCCGCTTGGCGAGGTCAGTAAACATCCCGCTTGGCGAGGCCAGTAAACATCCCGCTTGGCGGAGGTCGGAAAACCGCCGCATCCCAAACACTTTCTACAATATGACACCCCGTTAACTTGGGGTATTTGTTGTTATGCGCCTTGCAGGTTCTACGCAAGATTGCAAGAGAAGGGCGTGCAGACAAACATGAAATTTATGTTACAATACGCCCATGCAAAATTTGTTGTTTTCCGGACACGAAAAAATTTCCCTTACCTTTCATAAGCATGAACTGAAACATTGCAAAATGCTTAATAAAAGACTAACCGAATATTGATTTTTGTTCAGAAAGTGGCTAAATTGAGCTTGGGATTTGATAAGAACGTTTCAAGACTGTTGTAACGATGAAACCCGGTAACGGGAACGAACTTGGCAGAACGACGCCTCGCATTGTCCTTCAAATCGTTTCATCCTTGCGGCAGACTTAAAAGGAGTTATGACATATGTTGGGAAAACCTGAGATTATCGGGGTAGATATCGGGCAATACAGCATCAAAATTGCCCGGGTCAAACAGTCCGGTAAAAGTTTTACCGCGAATCACCTCGCTTACGAAGTGATACCGCCGGATGTACGCCAGCAGCGGGATCGCGTTACCTTGGGCAGAATCGTTGCAGGTGCCCTGAAAAAACAAAAGCTTTCCAAAGGATTGCCAGTGCTGCATATCAATACCGGTGATGCCATTATGCGGGAAGTCACCGTGGATGCGGGTCTACGCGGTAACGAACTGGAAGGTGCTATTGAGCTTGAATTGAACGACGCTATCCCTTTCGGCATGGACCAAGTCTATTTTGACTTCGACGAAGTCCCTAATAAAAGAGGTACCCGTCTCGTAGTTGCTGTGCGTCGTGACGTTGCCGACGAAAAAACTGCACTGCTCAACAATCTGCCAAAGACCTTTACTGCGCCCCATGTGGATGTTGATGCTTTCGCCTTCAATCGCGTTCTGAATTATGTCGCCAGAAACGATAGCGCTGTTGGTAAGGGAGGGCGCGTGATGCTGATTGATATCGGTTTTAACCGCAGCCGTTTCTATGTTTGCAAAGGTGGCGAACTGTTGTTCAGTCGCGAACAGCAAATTGGCGGTAATACCGTGAATGAAATCATCATGGACGTTTTCGATATTGATGCCGAATCAGCGGAGAACCGCAAAATTGGCCGCAGCTTTGGCGATGAATACAGAGATTTAGTCCTGACCCCTTATGTGCAGACCTTCACAGAACAGCTGCATTTGGCGATGGATTTCTACGAAGCCAATAATGTCAGCGAGAGTGCTGATCCAATCCGGGCTATCTATCTAACCGGCGGTGGTTCACGACTGAGTGGCTTTGTAGAAGCACTGGGGGCTGCAAATGTTTCCCATAACATCAGATTGTTGAATCTGGCACCGTACGTCAAACTGTCTGGTTCACAACGATCAGATGAAACCTTGCAGTCTGGTATCAATCATGCCTTGGCAATAGGCTTAGCGATGGAAGGCACAAACTAATGGCTAGAAAATTTAACCTGCAACCGTGGCGGGCACAACGCCGCGAAGAGCAAAGAAAAACCTTCACCTATGCAACGATAGCAATAGTTATTGCCTGTGCGCTTGCATTAGCTGCTAATTATTGGTACGAAACCAACTATATAGAACAACAGGAAGTGGCTAAGGAGCAGATAAAGAGCGAAACCGCAAAACTGTCTAAAGCTAAAAGTGAAGTTGAGCGATTGACGGAATTGAACAGACAAGTCAATTTGCAGATTGAGGTTATTCAAGGATTACAGGCACAGCGCGGCTTGGTTACTGAAATGCTTGATTATATTGCAAAAAACACACCAGAAACTATCTTTTTACGATCCGTAGATTACCAAGCTGGTGAAATTGGTAAGGATGGAAGCGTTGCAATTAAGGGTATTGCAATGAACGACAGTGCGGTAGCACAATTTATCCGTAATATGGAAAAATTTTCCTATTTCTCGCCACCGGCTGATGTGGAAAGAATTACGGGTACCGTTGGTGATGAAAAGAGTTTTACCGTACCCCCAAATAGCGAAGTAAAAGAATTCGTCATTCATGTGAAAGTAAAGCGTGAACCTACTAAGACAGAAGGAGGTCAAGGATGAAATTTGTATCGCCGGGCCAGTTAGATACCAGTAACCCTGGGACTTGGCCAATATATTATAAGATCATATTATGGGTAGCCCTTATTGGTTTTGGTGCCTTTGTTTACAATAAATTTGTTCGAGAACCTTTGATGGAGCAACAGAGTGCAAACCAAGTTGAAATTGATTCCTTAAAGGCAAAATATAAGCAGCTATATCAATATACACAGGATTTACCAAAGTATCAGGAGCGTTCAGCGGAACTGGTTGCTATTCTAAAATCGTTACTGGAATTTCTGCCTTCACAGGATGAAATGCCTGATTTGATTGATAATGTATATGAATCAGGAATTGATAATAACATTATCTTTAATCAGTTCCAGCCAAAAGCTGATGTGAAGTTGAGCTTCTATGATGTTAAGCCTATTGATTTGGATGCAGATACTAAATATGCGAACTTTTCTCAATTTACTAGTAGAATATCTGCCTTGCAGCGCATCTTGAATGTCTCTGATATGTCAATTAAGATTGATGAAAAAGATCCAAATAAATTGGCTATTAAAAGTCAGTTGCAGACTTATGTCTATAATCAAAATTTGGATGAATTCCTCAAACAGGATATAAATCAGCTCAAGAATAGTGGAGGGGAAAATGCAAATGGCCAATAAGTCAATATTGTATCAGCTTGCGGTATTGCCATTCGCTATCTGTTTTGCTACAGGTTTCATCGGAAGTAATCCAGAGACTGAGGCGACTCAATTTATTCAAGATACTCAGAATACCGTCAAACCAAGTGCTAATTTGGATTTGGGCCCATTGCCGGTGAACCAGGAGTATCATCCTTATGTCTATAGCGCGGAAGATGCTGATCCATTTGCACTAAAGTCGTTTGTAGTTGATGCAAGTGTGCCGGCAGATGGCAGTACTAATGCTTGTGCCGATGATGACTGTGGTGACGGTGCCCCCACGCCCCATGAAAAATATTTTCTTGAAAATTACGAGTTAAATCAATTATGGATGGTGGGTACTGTCCTTAAGAAGAATCAACGGCGTGCAGCTTTGATCCAAACGCCGGATGCCGGTGTGGTTAATGTCGTGCAAGGCGAATACATGGGCAAAAATAATGGCCTGATTATCTCGATCAAGCCCGATCAAGTTGTAGTACGTGAGAAACATAGAATTCCGCGTGGTTGGCAGAATAGAATTGCCATTTTAGAATTATTTACTTATTGATTTTTAGAGGTTATGGATATGAAACACATTTTTACCGGTAGCTTATTGTTGCTTTCCTCAAGTCTGTATGCAGCTAGCATTAGCGGCGTAGAACATGGTAGCGGTGCTGGTGGATATCAGGTAATATTCAAAAATGCCGGCGTTAAACCACAAGCCTTTAATACAGATTCCTCTATTGTGCTGGATTTTCCTAATACGACTTCTAGTATGAGAACTCGTGGTGTCGATGTTGCGCAAAATGGTATTTATAACGTTGAAGTTATACCGGGACAAGGACGTACGCGTGCCGTTATTAATCTGTCCGCACCGACAACGTATAACGTTAGCCTGCAAGGGCAGGATGTTGTCGTCAGTGTGGCTGCCAATACCGGGCGGGTAGCAAAACCTGCCAATAATAATGCTACCGGTGGATTCCGAGGAGCTGTTAATAGACAGGTTGGTGCTGGCACGGCGACTGTTGGCCGAGGGGTTAATACGGTTACTGCACTTGCTCCTAAATTCAATAAGTTGGGGAATGGTAACGGTGCCCAGTTTACATTCAATCTTCCTTCTCCCGATACAGTTGTTAATCTTCGTAAAGATGGCAATCGTGTTGTTGCTGAGATTCCGGGTATCAGCATAGCTAATAATGAACAAAAGCAACTGGATGTTCGCGATTACAGCACGCCTGTCAATACGGCAACGATTCAAAGAGCCGGTCGTGGCGCCAAGATCACCTTGGATATGGGCGGTAACGCCTATGAATTCGTAAACTACCAAAGCGGCACGGCTTATACGATTGAAATCAGAAAACCGGCGCAAAGTGCCCAAGATCGTAAAGTGCAGGAACTACTGGGCTTTGGCAGTGGTAAGCAATATCGAGGCGAGCCGTTATCCCTGAACTTCCAGGACATTGAAGTGCGTGCTGTCTTACAAATTATCTCGGAATTCACCAAAAACAATATTGTGGTGAGTGACGGTGTGACTGGCAATATCACTTTGCGTTTGGATAATGTACCTTGGGATCAAGCGCTGGATATTATTCTGAAAACCAAAGGACTGGATAAACGCGAAAGTGGTGGTGTCATCTATGTTGCTACCTTGGACGAATTAAGAGATTCTGAGCTGAAAGTTCTCTCAACGCTCAAAGAGAAAAGGGATTTGACGCCTACGCGTATTGATCGCATCCAAGTGCAATTCGCGCGTGCTGTAGATCTTAAGAAACTCATAGAAGAAGCTAAGAAAAATACAGGTTCTTCTACGAGTGGAACCTCATATAATAATACGGTAGATTCTATTCTCTCTGATCGTGGTTCAGTATCAGTGGATGAAAGGACTAATACCCTTATTGTTAATGATATTCCGGAAAAAATCCAAGCCGTACGTGAGCTCGTTGCTGAATTGGATAAACCGGTTAAACAGGTGTTGATTGATTCCCGGATTGTGCTTACTGAAGATAACTATGCCCGTGATTTGGGCGCTCGCTTCGGTGTGTCCTTCGTTAACCCTAATAGCAACAGTTTGGTTGTGGGTAGTGGTAAAAACGAGGCGACGACACAATTTGCTGTTGATACGATAAATGGAACTACACCGAGAACTATACCGGATTTGTCTAACCGCTTGGGTGTCAATATGCCGGTGACCGCAGGTTCAGGAAACCCTGCTAGCTATGGTCTTTCCATTCTAAGTGGCGATTTCTTGGTGGATTTGGAACTCTCTGCGCTGCAAACTGAAGGGCGTGTAGAAATCCTCTCCAGCCCGCGCGTTGTCACCCAAGATGGTGCTGTTGCCGAAGTATGGTCTGGTACTGAAGTGCCGATCATCACTAAAGATGAAGATGGTACTAATAACTTGGAAACTGTATCAGCTTCTCTACGTCTGAATGTTACCCCACGTATCGCGCCGAATAACATGGTCGATATGGAATTGAACATCAACAATGATGAGCTGGGTAATAACGTTTCCGTTGCGGGACAAACTCAATTTTCCAAGAATATAAGTGGCGTGAAAACCAATGTCTTGGTGGATAACGGTGAGACGATAGTCTTGGGCGGTGTTTATAAACAAACGCAAAAAGCTTCTACCGATAAAGTTCCGCTTTTGGGTGATATCCCAGTCATTGGTAATGCCTTCAAGAAAAACTCACGCACCTTCAACAAGAGCGAAATGCTGATCTTCGTTACCCCGCGTATTGTTGATAAGCGCTTGGTGGATAACGACAAGTTCTCCAACTTGCCAAATAGATAAGCGGCATTTACACTTTCCATACCACTTCGCCCCACCTAGGTGGGGCTTTCTTTTGAGGATATATCCATGCGCTATGAACCCGTGATTGGTCTGGAATTGCATATTCAATTGGCGACTGCCAGCAAGCTCTTTTCTCCTTCTTCCGCCGCATTCGGTGCGGAGCCCAATGCTCACGTCAATGAAATCGATCTGGGTTATCCGGGCGTGCTGCCGGTCTTGAACGCGCAGGCGGTGCGTTTTGCGACACTGTTCGGGTTGGCAATTGGCGCGGAAATCAATCCGCACGCCTTCTTCATGCGCAAGAATTATTTTTACCCTGACCTGCCGAAAGGCTATCAAATCAGCCAGTTAGATGACGCCATCATTCGTGGCGGTGTGGTGACGGTGGAAACAGCAGACGGCGTACGCAAAGTGCGCATCAATCGCGGCCAGCTGGAAGAAGACGCGGGTAAGTCTGTACACGATGCCTTTTCCGACCGCACCGGTATCGACCTTAACCGCGCCGGCGTGCCGTTGATTGAGCTGGTTTCCGAGCCGGATTTGCGTTCGGCGGCGGAAGCAGTGGCTTATATGCGCCAGCTACACCACCTCGTGCGTTATCTCGGCATCAGCGACGGCAACATGCAGGAAGGATCTTTCCGTTGTGATGCCAACGTATCCATCCGCGTCGCGGGCAGCAATGACCTCAATCCGCGCGTTGAGCTGAAAAACATCAACTCCTTCCGCTTCGTTGAGCAGGCGATTAACCTGGAAATCGAGCGGCAGAGCGATCTTATGGACAGCGGCAAAACCGTCGAGCAGGAAACCCGCCTGTTCGATCCCGATCGCATGGAAACCCGCACCATGCGCAGCAAAGAGGAAGCCAATGACTACCGCTACTTCCCCGATCCCGACCTGCTGCCGCTGGACCTTACACCGGAGTGGATTGAAGAAACGCGCGCCATGCTGCCGGAGCTGCCGCAGGCGCGGGCGGCGCGCTACCAGAAGGATTACGGCCTGGATGCGGACGCCATCCAGTTCATCCTGCAAACGCGCGACATGGCCGATTATTACGATACGCTGAGCGCTGCCTGTGGTGACGGCAAGCTGGCGGCGAACTGGATGCAGGGCGAGTTCGCGCGGCTGTACAACGAACTCGCGGGCAGCATCAAAGATATCCCGCTTACCGTTGAACGCTTCGCCGGCCTGTTGCAACGCGTACAGGACAACACCATCTCCGCCTCTGCTGCGAAAAAACTGCTGCCGCAACTGTGGGCGGGTGATGCCACGGCGGACGAACTGATTGACGCGCAAGGCCTGCGCCAAGTGAATGACGACGGACAAATCGCTGCCTGGGTGGACGAAGTCATCGCCGCGCACCCTGAACAAGTCGCTGCCTACCGCGCTGGACAGGGCAAAATGCTCGGCTTCCTCACCGGACAAGTGCTGAAACGCTCGCAGGGACAGGCGAATCCGAAAACCGTCAACGCCCTGCTGCAAGAAAAACTCAAAGCCTGACGGCAAGCGGGACAACCCATGCTTACCATGAAGCGCTATAATTGCCAACCCAAGAAGACGCCGCACCAGCGGCGTTCTTTATGCAACAAAAACACAAACCAACCGAGAACCCCGTGACTGATATCCAAGACGTAAACAAAATCCGCAACATCGCCATCGTCGCCCACGTTGACCACGGCAAAACCACCCTCGTTGACCAACTCTTCCGCCAATCCGACACCCTTGCCGAGCGCGCCGAAGTCTACGAACGCATGATGGACTCCATGGACCTCGAACGCGAACGTGGCATCACCATCATGGCGAAAAACACCGCTATCCGCTGGAAAGACTACCAAATCAACATCGTAGATACCCCCGGACACGCCGACTTCGGCGGCGAAGTCGAACGCGTCCTCTCCATGGTGGACAGCGTCCTCCTCCTGGTGGACGCCATGGACGGCCCTATGCCGCAAACCCGTTTCGTCACCCAAAAAGCCTTCGACATGGGGCTGAACCCCATCGTCGTCATCAACAAAATCGACCGCCCCGGCGCGCGGGCCGACTGGGTGCTGAACGAAACCTTCGACCTCTTCGACCGCCTCGGCGCCACCGACGAACAACTCGACTTCCCTATCATCTACGCCTCCGGCCTGAACGGCTACGCCGGCGACAACCCTGACATCCGCAGCGGCGACATGACGCCGCTCTTCGAAGCCATCGTCAACCACGTCAAACCGCCGCAAGTCGAACGCGACAAACCCTTCCGCATGCAAGTCTCCTCACTCGACTACTCCAGCTACACCGGCGTCATCGGCATCGGCCGCATCGAGCGCGGCAGCATCAGCGGCAACACCCAGGTCAAAATCATCGGTCGCGATGGCGACGTGCGTAACGGCCGCGTCCTGCAAATCTACAAATTCCTCGGCCTGGAAAAAGTCGAAGTCGACAGCGCCGCCGCCGGCGACATCATCTCCTTTACCGGCATTGACCCGCTCTACATCTCCGACACCCTCTGCGACCCGAACCACGTTGAAGCCCTGCCGCACCTCTCCGTGGACGAACCGACCATGAGCATGACCTTCCAGGTCAACAACTCCCCCTTCGCCGGACGCGAAGGCAAATTCGTCACCAGCCGGCAAATCAAAGAACGCCTGGAGCGCGAACTCATCCACAACGTCGCCCTGCGCGTCGAAGAAATGGACGACCCCGACAAATTCAAAGTCAGCGGCCGGGGCGAGCTGCACCTCTCCGTGCTCATCGAAACCATGCGCCGCGAAGGCTACGAACTCGGCGTCTCGCGTCCCGAAGTCATCTACAAAGAAATCGACGGCGAAACCCACGAACCCTACGAATTCGTCGTCCTTGACCTTGACGAACAACACCAGGGCGCGGTGATGGAGCGCATGGGCGAGCGCAAAGGTGAACTGCGCAACATGGTGCCGGACGGCAAAGGCCGCATCCGCCTCGAATACCTCATCCCGACGCGTGGCCTCATCGGCTTCCAGACCGAATTCATGACCCTCACCTCCGGCAGCGGCCTCAAATTCCAGACCTTCGACCACTACGCGCCAAAAAAAGAAGGCCTGGGCAAAACACGGCACAACGGCGTACTCATCTCGATGGCGACCGGCAAAGCGCTGGCCTACGCGCTCTTTAACCTGCAAGACCGTGGCCGCCTCTTCATCGGCCACGGCGACGAAGTGTACGAAGGCATGGTGATCGGCATCCACAGCCGCGACAACGACCTCACCGTCAACCCGCTCAAAGCCAAACAACTGACCAACATCCGCGCGGCGGGCTCGGACGAAAACCTCATCCTCACCCCGCCGATCCGCAACACCCTCGAACAGGCGCTGGAATTTATCGACGACGACGAACTCGTCGAAGTTACGCCCAAATCCGTGCGCATCCGCAAAAAACTGCTCACCGAAAACGATCGGAAAAAAGCGAAGCGATAACACCACAGACGAGGGCAGGGCGGGGCAACACCCCGCCCTGAATACAAATGCAACTTCCCATCTTCAGCCGCCTTGCTCACAGCCGCAGTGTCCTGCTTGCCGGCTGCGGTGGCGGATACGACGTCGCCAGTGCCATTCCGCTCTGGCACTACCTGCGCGCGCAAGGAAAGGCCGTCGTCTTTGCCAACCTGTCCTTCACCCAACTTGACTTTACCGACTGCGCCCAACCCAGCCCAGGCTGCTACCGCATCGACGACACCCCCGCGCCGATGCCGTACTTTCCCGAAAAACACCTCTACGACTGGCTTAAACAACAAGGCGAAACTGCACCGCAGATTTACGCCTACAGCAACCGCCTCGGCGTACAGCCGCTGCGTGCCGCCTACCGCTACCTGCGCGAAGAACACCGGCTGGATACCCTCATCCTCGTGGACGGCGGCACGGACAGCCTCATGCGCGGCGACGAAACCGGTGTCGGTACCCTTGTCGAAGACTCCCTGTCCGTCATTGCCGCCGCAGGCGCGGACTACCCGGCTGCTTACCTCAGCGTCAACGCCTTCGGCATCGAACAAGGCCTGGATCACTACCCACTGCTGCACAACATTGCCGACCTCACCGCGCTTGGCGCTTACCTCGGCAGCCACAGCCTGAGCGCGGAAATGCCCGAAGGCGCCGCCTACCTTGACCTCATCCACACCCTCAACGAACGCCTGCCGAGCCACAAAAGCATCATCAACAACGCCATCGCCAGCGCCATGCGTGGCGCCTTCGGTGACCACCACAGCAGCGCACGCACCCGTGGCAGCGAACAATTCATCAACCCGCTGATGCCGCTGTACTGGTACTTCGACCTGAACGCCGTTGCCGCCCGCCTGACCTTCCGCGCTGCCGTAGAAACCAGCCAGAACATGGACGAATACCTTGCCGCCTACCTCGCTGCCCGCGCAGCACAACCGCGCCGCACAGAACGCCGCGATTTACCCATCTGATACCGAACCCCGAAAAAAGGACCGCCATTGCAAGGTGGTATCTGCCGTTTGATGGCAGATACAAAAAATCCGGCGCGTGAGCGCCGGATTTTTTGGCGAAACCACAGGACACGTCGCCAAGCGGCGAAACCACAGGACACGTCGCCAAGCGGCGAAACCACAGGACACGTCGCCAAGCGGCGAAACCACAGGACACGTCGCCAAGCGGCGAAACCACAGGACACGTCGCCAAGCGGCGAAACCACAGGACACGTCGCCAAGCGGCGAAACCACAGGACACGTCGCCAAGCGGCGAAACCACAGGACACGTCGCCAAGCGGCGAAACCACAGGACACGTCGCCAAGCGGCGAAACCACAGGACACGTCGCCAAGCGGCGAAACCACAGGACACGTCGCCAAGCGGCGAAACCACAGGACACGTCGCCAAGCGGCGAAACCACAGGACACGTCGCCAAGCGGCGAAACCACAGGACACGTCGCCAAGCGGCGAAACCACAGGACACGTCGCCAAGCGGCGGAACCACAGGACACGTCGCCAAGCGGCGAAACCACAGGACACGCCGCCAAGCGGCGAAACCACAGGACACGTCGCCACGCGGCGAAACCACAGGACACGTCGCCAAGCGGCGAAACCACAGGACACGTCGCCAAGCGGCGAAACCACAGGACACGTCGCCAAGCGGCGAAACCACAGGACACGTCGCCAAGCGGCGAAACCACAGGACACGTCGCCAAGCGGCGAAACCACAGGACACGTCGCCAAGCGGCGAAACCACAGGACACGTCGCCAAGCGGCGAAACCACAGGACACGTCGCCAAGCGGCGAAACCACAGGACACGTCGCCAAGCGGCGAAACCACAGGACACGTCGCCAAGCGGCGAAACCACAGGACACGTCGCCAAGCGGCGAAACCACAGGACACGTCGCCAAGCGGCGAAACCACAGGACACGTCGCCAAGCGGCGAAACCACAGGACACGTCGCCAAGCGGCGAAACCACAGGACACGTCGCCAAGCGGCGAAACCACAGGACACGTCGCCAAGCGGCGAAACCACAGGACACGTCGCCAAGCGGCGAAACCACAGGACACGTCGCCAAGCGGCGAAACCACAGGACACGTCGCCAAGCAGGATGGTTTTTGGGTTTGCGACGGGCTGAAAGTCCGCTTTAAATATTCCCCCCATGTTGTTCAGGCGACATTTCGTTTACTTTATTTACCGTTTTTAAAAAATCATTTACCATTCCTGTCCTCATCTTTATGTTTTTCCAACCAAGGAGTTCGATATGAATTCAAAACATTCCGTATTGTGGTTGCTGTGTCTGTCGGCAGCGTTCGGGTTGAGTGCCTGCGATGGTGGTAGCAAAGCACCTGCGCCGAAAAAAGAAGAGCAGGCGCAAAATCAGAACGCCATCGCGGCAACCGACAGCAAGCAGCAGACTGAAAGTCAAAACAACTTTTTAAGCGATACCCAAGCTTTGCAAGCTGCGGAAGATACTCTCAAATCCCTGCCCCAATTTGGCGGAAAACCACTCAATATTTTTCAAAGCATAGAATTTCACGGTGGCGGACACCCAAAAATTGAAGTCGATATACAAGACCCCGAAAAGCCCGACAATATAGACCACTATATTTATCAAAATGGTCAATGGGGCGAGCCGCAGCCGGTGCAAATTACGGGCGGTGGCAATATGAAAGACAATGTTTTCCCGCTGGATAAAATCAAATTCGCCACCGTGGCTATTGTTGCCCAAAATTGGCACGATAAAGCCAAAGAAGTGGAGGCGAAAAAAACCGAACCTGATTTTATCCTCTTCAAACTGTTGGTCGATAATCAGGAATTGCAATGGATTACTCCAGATATAGACAGTCCGCGCGCTCAATACCGTGCTCTGTTTAATTTGGATGGCAGTTTGAAAGAACTGAAAAAGCAATAGAGCCGTAACAGATTAAAAGTTGCCATACATAAGAAAAGCCCCCTTACGGGGCTTTTTTGTGACATGCGTTATTGAATGTGCTTGTATTTGACGCGATGCGGTTCGCTGCCAAGCGGCAGAAAATCAGCCCCGTCGCGCGCTACAATGCCTGTCTTCATCCACCACCCGGAGCCTTCAATGTCTGCTTTGCCTATCGCTGCCGTTGCCCTCGACAAGGACGGCGTTACTTTCGATTCTGAGCGCATTTATGCCGACGCGTTACTCTCGACGTTGCGTGCCCTGTCCAAGCCGTATCCCGAACCGGAAGCGCTGGCGGCACGGTGCAGCGGCGAGAGCAGCACCGCGACGGCCGCAATTTTGCAGGCGGCGCTGGGCGATACGGTGGATATGAAGGTGTTTTTTGCCGATTGGTTTGCGCGACGTGACGCCATCATTGAGGCGCACGGTGTGCCCTTTATGCCTGGTGCGGATGCATTAATTGAGCGGCTTTATGCCGAGGGTTATCCGCTGGCGCTGGTGTCGGCGGATGATGAGGAGAATGTGCTGGCCGATTTTCAGCGCAGTGCCAAGCCGGAATTGTTGCAGTGTTTTTCGGTGGTCATCACCGCTGGTAATGTCGCGAAGACCAAGCCGGATGCCGAGCCGTATTTGCGCGCCGCTGCTTATTTGGGCGTGGATACGGCGCGGATGTTGGCGGTAGAGGATTCGGCGGTGGGTGTGCAGGCGGCGCTGGCAGCGGGGTGCCCGACGCTGCTGTTCGCCGCTGATGCTGCCCCGCCTGCTGCGACGGCGCAGGCGGTGTTGCGCGTGATCCGTCATCACGATGAGGTGTGGGAGTTTTTGTCATGAAGCCGGTGATTAAGGCGATCGCGCTGGATAAGGATGGCGTCATTTTCGACACGGAACGCCTGATTTATCGTGCTTTCCGTGAGCTGATTGTGCGCGAGCGCCTGCCGATCCGGCCGGAACTGTTTGAGGAATTGGTCGGCAAGCCGCCGCAGGTGTATTTGCAGGTGCTGAACGAGGCGCTGGGGCAGGCGATGTCGCTCGATGATTTCATCGCACACTGGTTCGCGCTGCGCGATGAGATTTTTGCCGACGAGGGCGCGCCGTTCATGCCGGGCGTGGATACGCTGATTGCTGCTCTGCACGCGCGCGGTGTGCCGCTGGCGTTGGTCACAGGCGATTTCCGCCGCAATGTCGAGCGCGATTTTGCCCGCAGCAGTCGTCCTGAGTTGTTCGCCTGTTTTACTCACGTCATTACTTATGAGGATGTGGTGAACCCGAAACCTGACCCGGAGCCGTATGTGCGTGCGGCGGAAGCGTTAGGCGTTGATCCCGCCAATCTGCTGGTGGTCGAGGACTCGCCGCCGGGCGTGGAAGCCGCGACCACGGCAGGCTGTCTTACCCTGATTCTGCCGGGTTACGGTATGATAAGCCCCGATTTGGCGGCGCGCGCCTGGCGCACCATCCGCCACCACGATGAAGTCCTGCGTTTGTTTGATGAATATGGTTCCCGATGAATTGCGACTGGCCAAAGGCGGCGCGACGTTGACCGTCTCCTTTGCCGGCACCGCTTACCCGCTTTCCGCCGAATTTTTGCGCGTCTGCTCGCCGTCTGCCGAGGTGCGCGGGCACGGTGGTGCGTGGACGCTGGTTGCCGGGCGGCGCAATGTGCTGATCCGCCGCGTCGAACCGGTTGGCAGTTATGCCGTGCGCCTGTATTTCAGCGACGGCCATTTCAGCGGCATTTACACCTGGGACACGTTACACGACCTTGCGGTCAACGCAGATGATTACTGGCAGCGCTATGAACAGGCGCTTGCCGCTCAAGGCAAAACACGAGATACACGATGACAGAGAAAGAGCAAACCCACTTCGGCTACGAAACCATCAACAGCGAGGAAAAGGAAGGCCGCGTCGCCGACGTGTTCGATTCCGTCGCCACCAAATACGATTTGATGAACGACGTGATGAGCGCCGGCGTCCACCGTATGTGGAAGAACTGGTACATCTGGCAGACCGAAGTCAAGCCGGGCGAACACGTCCTCGACCTCGCTGCCGGTACCGGCGACATCACCCTGCGTCTCGCGAAACGGATGCGCGGTAAAGACGGCGACATCGAAGGACGGCTGGTGTCATCCGACATCAACGCCTCCATGCTGAAAATCGGCGAAGAACGCCTGACCAACAAGGGCTGGCTGAAAAACCTCGAATTTGTCATCGCCAACGTCGAAGCGCTGCCCTTCCCGGATAACAGCTTCGACCTCATCACCATGTCCTTCGGCCTGCGCAACGTCACCCATCAGGACAAAGCCTTATCGGAAATCGCGCGCGTGCTCAAACCGGGCGGTCGCGTCCTCGTCCTCGAATTCTCGCGGCCAAAGAACCCCGTCGTCAGCCGCTTCTACGACTGGTACAGCTTCACCTTCCTGCCAAAAATGGGCGAACTCATCGCCCGTGACCGCGACAGCTACCAGTACCTCGCCGAATCCATCCGCATGCACCCGCCGCAAGAAGAACTGAAAGCAATGTTTGCGGCAGCAGGCCTCGAAAACTGCGAATACCAGAATCTCAGCAACGGCATCGTCGCCATCCACAAAGGCAAAAAACCCCATGCTTGAAAACTACCTCGACGCGCGCCTTTTGGTCGAACAACTCATCAACGGCGCGCTGCGCCTTGATCCGGCGGCGCGCGACAAACTGGCGGCGCTGAATGGTCGCCGCATCAGCATCGACCTGAACGGCCGAGATACCCCGTGGATTGCCGAAATCGAAGACGGTGCCGTCCGCCTTTCCGACGACCACGCCACCCTCTGCGACGTGCGCCTCAGCGGCGACCTCGCCGGCTATCTGCAACTCTTCAAACACACGCCCAGCGACACCCCGCGCGGCAAACTGCATATCGAAGGCGACCTTCACACCGCGCAACAGTTCCAGCGCGTCATGGGCGAACTTGCCCCCGACTACGCCGCCGTACTGCGCGCCCGCTTCGGCGACGACTTCGGCAGCCTGCTTGCCGACGCCCTGCGCCGCCTGCAAAGCATGGGGACAAGCGCCAAAGCCGCCTGCGAAGCAAAATTGCGTGACTACCTCGAAAATCACGGCTGCGCCACACGCACCGATGCCGCCGCTTTCGCTGACCGCCTCGCCGCGCTCATCAGCCGTATCGACCGCCTCGAAACCCGTCTCGCCAAGGAAACCCGCTGATGCTCGCATCCGCCCGCCGCAGCTACCACATCGCCCGTGTCCTCATCCGCTACCGCCTGCACGAATACCTGCCGGACGAAGGCATCTTCCGCTGGCTGCGTCTTGCTGCCCGTCTGCATCCTGCTTATTACCGCGATGCCGCCGAACACGCCACCCTCGGCAAACGCCTGCGTCTCGCCCTGCAAGACCTCGGCCCCATCTTCGTCAAACTCGGCCAGACCCTCTCCACCCGCCCCGACCTGCTCAGTCCCGACCTGCTCGAAGAACTGAGCAAACTGCAAGACCAGGTTCCGCCCTTCCCTGGCGATGAAGCGCGCCGCATCATCGAAACCGCCCTGGGTGAGCCGCTGGAAAACCACTTCGCCGACTTCGACGAAACCGCGCTCGCCTCCGCTTCCGTCGCGCAAGTCCACACCGCCACCCTGCACAGTGGCGAAAACGTCATCATCAAAGTGCTGCGCCCCGGCGTGGAAAAAGCCGTCGCTGCCGATATTGCGCTGATGTACCAACTGGCGCGGCTTGCCAGCTGCACCGGCGAAGGCCGCCGCCTGCGTCCGGTCGAAGTCGTGCGCGAATTCGAAAACACCATGGCGAACGAGCTTGACCTCATGTTTGAAGCGGCCAACGCCAGCCAGCTGCGCGCCAACTTCACCGACTCACCGCTGCTCTACGTCCCGGAAATCCACTGGCGCTACTGCCGCAAAAACATCCTGACGATGGAACGCATCTACGCCACCAATATTGCCGACCAGGAAGCCATCCACGCCGCCCACACCAACATGAAAGTCCTCGCCGAGCGCGGCGTGGAAATCTTCTTTACCCAAGTCTTCCGCGACAGCTTCTTCCACGCCGACATGCACCCCGGCAACATCTTCGTGGACACCACTAACCCCGAAACGCCGCGCTACTGCGCCATCGACTTCGGCATCATGGGTTCGCTCACCCCCGAAGACCAGCACTACCTCGCCGAAAACTTCCTCGCCTTCTTCAACCGCGACTACCGCCGCGTCGCGGAACTGCACGTCGAGTCCGGCTGGGTGCCAGGCGATACCCGCGTGACCGACTTCGAAGCCGCCATCCGCAAAGTCAGCGAACCCATCTTCGGCAAACCCATCAAAGAAATCTCCTTCGGCACCTTCCTCATCAGCCTCTTCCAGACCGCGCGCCGCTTCAACATGCACATCCAGCCGCAGCTCGTCCTCCTGCAAAAAACCTTCTTCAACGTCGAAGGCCTGGGCCGCCGCCTCTACCCCGAACTTGATCTGTGGACGACCGCCAAACCGGTCCTCGAAGCCTGGATGAAAACCCAGATCGGCCCGCGCGCCGTCATCAAACAAATGCGCTACCACGCCCACGAATACGCCAAAGCCCTGCCGCAACTGCCGCTGCTCGCAAGCCGTGTCCTGCAACAACAACTCGACCAGCCGCCCAGCCCGCGCACCAGAGGCGCAAGCGGCAACCCTCGCCTTATCGCCGGCACCTTGCTGCTGATTGCCGCCGTTACCCTGTGGCTCACCGCCCAGCCGCAGGGCGCCGCCCAGCATACCGTCCTCAGCCTCATGGCCGCGACCGGCCTGTGGCAATGGCTGAAAAAAACCAGCGTTAACTGAATACCCCAAACAAGGAACCCATCATGTTACAAAGCAGTGACAGCCGCGCCCACAGCGACTCAGACAAATGGCACAAATACAGCGGCACCAACATCCTGCCGATGTGGATTGCCGACACCGAATTCCTCGCCGCGCCCGCTATCAACGACGCCCTGCAATCGCGCATTGAGCATGGCGTCTTCGGCTATGGTTACACCCAGCCGCGCTTCATCAACGGCATCATCCATCACTGCCGCAGCCAATACGACTGGCATGTGGATGCCGACTGGATTATCCCGCTCACCGGTTGCGTCCCCGGCCTCAACTTCAGCCGCGCCATCGCCTACCTGCGCGGTAAAAAACGCGCTGTAACCGTAGAACCCGTCTATCCGCACCTGCGTAAAACCTCGGCTATCCTGCCCGGCTACGAGAATGCCGGTTCACCCTGCATACTCGAAAACGGCCGCTGGGTGCCCGACTTTGATGCGCTTGAAGCCAACATCAACGACGAGACCGGCCTGCTGCTCCTTTGCAACCCGCATAACCCCATTGGCCGCACCTATACCGATACCGAACTCGCCCGTTACCACGACATCGCCAAAAAATACGACCTGCTCGTCTGCTCGGATGAAATCCACTGCGACATCGTCCTCAACGGCACCCGCCACCGCCCCTTTGCCAGCCTGGATGACGATGCGCGCGACCGCACCATCACCCTGATGGCGATGAGCAAAACCTACAACATCGCCGGGCTCTCCTGTGCCTTTGCCATCATTCCGAACGCCACCTTGCGTCAGGAATACCGCCGCGTCAGCGCGGGCATGACCGGCGATGTGAACATCCTCGGCATGACCGCAAGCATCGCTGCCCTTGAACACGGCGAAAAATGGCGGCGGAAAATGATTACCTACCTGCGCGAAAATGCCCAACTTGCCGAAAAACGCATCAACGCCACCGGCAAACTGCACATGACACCGGTCGAGGCAACCTTCCTCGCCTGGATCGATGCGCGCGGCCTCAGCGTGGACAACCCGCAGCGCTATTTCGAAGAACACGGCGTCGGTATGAACGACGGTGCGGACTTCGGCGCCCCCGGTTTCGTCCGCCTTAACTTCGGCTGCCCGCGCGACATGCTTGAAGAAGCATTGACACGCATCGAAAAAGCCGTTGCCGCCGCGTCATAACGGACCACAAACCCAAATCTTGCCAATCCGGCAAAACACTGTCGAAATCATGCGTTAGATTCCGGGAGTTGCACATTGATAACGCATGAAAAAAAGGAACCCATCTCTATGATCAACATCTACGTCGGCAACCTCTCCTACCGGGCCACCGAACAAGAACTGCGCGACCTCTTCGCGCCTTACGGCAGCGTCAGCAACGCCAGCATCATTACCGAGCGCGGCAGCGGTCGCAGCAAAGGCTTCGGCTTCGTCGAAATGCACGACAACAGCGAAGGCCTGCGTGCCATCGAAGCCCTGAATGGCAAAGAAGTCGGCGGCAGACCGCTCAAAATCAACGAAGCACGCCCGCGCGAAGAACGTCCGCGCCGCGACCGCTTTGGCGGCGGTAACTTCGGCGGTAACAGCTGGTAATACACACCGCACAAAGCCCGCTCCGGCGGGCTTTTTCGTTCGCATGACAAACCGCTATGCTCCCGCCACTTGCCATCCTTTACCGCGATGACCGTCTGCTGGCCGTCAACAAACCGGCCGGCCTCCTCGTCCATCCCAGCCCGCTCGACCGACATGCCACGAGCAGCGTCGTTGAACAACTGCAACAACAAATAAGCTGCAAACCCTATCCCGTCCACCGTCTTGACCGCCCGACCAGCGGTGTCCTGCTCTTCGCGCTCGATCCCGAAACCGCGCGCCTGTGCGGCGCCCACATCGCAGCGAACCGTCTGCAGAAAACCTATCACGCCATCGTGCGCGGCTGGCTGGCGGATGCGGGCGACATTGACTACCCACTCAGCTACCTGCCGGACAAAATCGCCGATCGTGACCGCAGCCGTGACAAAGCACCACAAGCAGCGCTGACCCACTACCGCTGCCTGCATCGCAGCGAAATCCCGCTGGCGAGCGATGGCCGCCATCCCACCTCGCGCTACAGCCTGGTCGCGCTCAATCCGCTGCACGGTCGCAAACACCAACTGCGCCGCCACCTGAAACACATCTTCCATCCCATCCTCGGTGATACCAGCCATGGCGACAACCGCCAAAATCGCGTTCTCGGCAGCCACCTCGGCGATCCGCGCTATACCACGGTAATGATGGGTCCCGGCCTGCGCCTGATGCTACATGCCACCCGCCTGCAATTTCCCCATCCGTGGAGTGGCGAAGCGCTTAACCTGCACGCCACCCCTGATGCTCATTGGCAATACATCGCCCGTTATCTCGACCTGGACTTCGCCCTTTCATAACCGTCCGCTAAAAACCGCAGTGATGGCATGGTTGCTGCTATCAGATTAAAGAAGAATGACACCTACCAGAGCCCCGCAACCTACCGTTTCGTGGCAAAATATTACCGTCACATTACCGGTCTATTTACAAGGTATGAAAGGGCCGGGAAAACAACCGCTTAACCAGGAGACCCGTCATGGCCCGTATCACCCTGACCCTGAAAAATCCCGCCGGCGACATCCTTGCCACCTACACGCTTGATAGCAGCGGTGCGCCGCTACAAATCGAAGCGGTGAACAACGTCTATTACGAATTTGCCGAAGCTGGCGGACGCGGCCCGGCGGCACTCAGCGGTACGCGCAGCGGTGATGACCTCGTGGTGAGCATTGACAACAATAACCGCCTGATCATCAAAGATTACTTTACCAACGGCCAGGGGGCGCTAGTCGGCATGCAGGCCGATGGCACGCCGTACATCTACCCGGTGGTGGATAACGCCCCGGAACACATCCTGGCAAGCGAAATCGGTGCAGGGACGGCAACAGGCAGCAGCCTGCCACCGGCAGCGATCGCCGGCATCATCGGCGGTGTAGCGCTGACGGCGGGCGGCATTGCCATTGCTGCACACAACCACGACAAACATCATCACGATGATAACGTGGCACCACAGCCGCAACCCGAACCACAACCTAACCCAAACCCACAACCCAATCCAAATCCGCAGCCGCAGCCGCAACCTAACCATGTAGGCAAAATCAGCATCAGCGGCGAGGCCAAAGTCGGGCAAACGCTGACCGCTGCCGTTAACGATGACGACGGCGTACCCGCTAACGTGCAATACCAGTGGCTACGTGACGGCCAGCCGATTAGCGGACAAACGGGCAGCAGCTACACGCTCACCAAAGACGATGCGGGACACAAAATCACCGTGCGTGCGGTCTACAAAGACAACGCCGGACACAACGAAAACCCGCTAAGCGAGGCTACCGCTACCGTCGCCGATACCCCTGCGCCGAATCCGCCGCCGCAGCCCAATCACGCAGGAAAAATCAGCATCAGCGGTGAGGCCAAAGTTGGACAAACGCTGACCGCTACCGTTAACGATGACGACGGCGTCCCCAATAACGTGCAATACCAATGGCTGCGTGACGGTCAGCCCATCAGCGGACAGACGGGCAGCAGCTACACGCTCACCCGCGACGACGCGGGACACAAAATCACCGTGCGTGCGGTCTACAAAGACAACGCCGGACACAACGAAAACCCGCTAAGCGAGGCTACCGCTACCGTCGCCGATACCCCTGCGCCGAATCCGCCGCCACAACCGAATCACGAAGGCAAAATCAGCATCATCGGCGAGGCCAAAGTTGGGCAGACGCTGACCGCTGCCGTTAGCGACGACGACGGCGCGCCCGCTAACGTGCAATACCAGTGGCTGCGTGACGGCCAGCCGATCAGCGGACAAACAGGCAGCACCTACACCCTCACCCGCGACGACGCAGGGCACAAAATCACCGTGCGCGCGACCTACAAAGACAACGCCGGACACGACGAAAATCCACTAAGCGAGGCTACCGCTACCGTCGCTGATACCCCTGCGCCGAATCCGCCGCCGCAACCGAATCACGAAGGCAAAATCAGCATCAGCGGTGAAGCGAAAGTCGGACAAACACTGACCGCTGCCGTTAGCGATGACGACGGCGTACCCAACAACGTGCAATACCAATGGCTGCGTGACGGTCAGCCCATCAGCGGACAGACGGGCAGCAGCTACACGCTCACCCGCGACGACGCGGGACACAAAATCAGCGTGCGTGCTACCTACAAAGACAACGCCGGACACAACGAAAATCCACTAAGCGAGGCTACCGCTACCGTCGCCGATACCCCGGCGCCGAATCCGCCGCCGCAGCCGAACAACGAAGGTACGGTGAACATCACGGGCGAGGGCAAAGTCGGTACCGAACTTACCGCCAACATCAGTGATGCCGATGGCGTGCCGGATAGCGGTGTGACCTACCAATGGCAGCGCGACGGCCAACCGATCGCCCAAGCTAACGGCAAAACCTACACCCTCACAAGCGACGACGCCGGACACAAAATCAGCGTCCACGTCGAATACACCGACAACAAGGGCACGACAGAAAAACCGACCAGTGCCGCGCTGGATGTAGAAAGCACCCCAACCCCGCCGAACCACGAAGGCACGGTGAGCATCACGGGCGAGGGCAAAGTCGGCAGCGAACTGACGGCCAACATCAGTGATACCGATGGCGTGCCGGATAGCGGTGTGACCTACCAATGGCAGCGCGATGGCCAACCGATCGCCCAAGCGAACGGCAAGACCTACACCCTCACCAGCGACGACGCTGGACACAAAATCAGCGTGCATGTCGAATACACCGACAACAAGGGCACGACAGAAAAACCGACCAGTGCCGCGCTGGATGTAGAGAACGCCCCAACCCCGCCACAGCCGCAGCCCAACAACGAAGGCACGGTGAGCATCACAGGTGAAGGCAAAGTCGGCAGCGAACTCAGCGCTAACATCAGCGATGCCGATGGCGTACCGGATAGCGGCGTGACCTACCAATGGCAGCGTGACGGACAACCGATCGCCCAAGCGAACGGCAAGACCTACACCCTGACCCAAGACGACGCCGGACACAAAATCAGCGTGCACGTCGAATACACCGACAACAAGGGCACGGCAGAAAAACCGACCAGCGCAGCGCTGGAGGTGGAAAACAACCCAACCCCGCCACAGCCGAACCACGAAGGCACGGTGAACATCACGGGCGAGGGCAAAGTTGGCAGCGAACTCACCGCCACCATCAGCGATGCCGACGGTGTGCCGGATACGGGCGTGACCTACCAATGGCAGCGTGATGGGCAACCGATCGCCCAGGCGAACGGCAAGACCTATACCCTGACCCCAGACGACGCCGGGCACAAAATCAGTGTGCATGTCGAATACACCGACAACAAGGGCACGGCAGAAAAACCGACCAGCGCAGCGCTGGATGTGGAAAGCGCCCCACCGCAACCGAACCACGAAGGCACGGTGAAGATCACGGGCGAGGGCAAAGTCGGCAGCGAACTCACCGCCAACATCAGCGATGCCGATGGCGTGCCGGATAGCGGCGTGACCTACCAATGGCAGCGCGATGGCCAACCGATCGCCCAGGCGAACGGCAAGACCTACACCCTGACCCAAGACGACGCCGGACACAAAATCACCGTGCATGTCGAATACACCGATAACAAGGGCACGGCAGAAAAACCGACCAGCGCCGCGCTGGAGGTGGAAAACAACCCAACCCCGCCACAGCCGAACCACGAAGGCACGGTGAACATCACGGGCGAGGGCAAAGTTGGCAGCGAACTCACCGCCACCATCAGCGATGCCGACGGTGTGCCGGATACGGGCGTGACCTACCAATGGCAGCGTGATGGGCAACCGATCGCCCAGGCGAACGGCAAGACCTATACCCTGACCCCAGACGACGCCGGACACAAAATCAGCGTGCACGTCGAATACACCGACAACAAGGGCACGGCAGAAAAACCGACCAGCGCAGCGCTGGATGTGGAAAGCGCCCCACCGCAACCGAACCACGAAGGCACGGTGAAGATCACGGGCGAGGGCAAAGTCGGCAGCGAACTCACCGCCAACATCAGCGATGCCGACGGCGTGCCGGATACGGGCGTGACCTACCAATGGCAGCGCGATGGCCAACCGATCGCCCAAGCGAACGGCAAGACCTACACCCTGACCCCGGACGACGCTGGACACAAAATCAGCGTGCATGTCGAATACACCGACAACAAGGGCACGGCAGAAAACCCGACCAGCGCCGCGCTGGAGGTGGAAAACAACCCACCCCCGCCGCAGCCGCAGCCCAACAACGAAGGCACGGTAAGCATCACGGGCGAGGGCAAAGTCGGCAGCGAACTCACCGCCAGCATCAGCGACGCAGACGGTGTGCCGGATAGCGGCGTGACCTACCAATGGCAGCGCGATGGACAACCGATCGCCCAGGCGAACGGCAAGACCTACACCCAGACCCCCGACGACGCCGGACCCAAAACCAGCGTGCACGTCGAATACACCGACAACAAGGGCACGGCAGAAAAACCGACCAGCGCCGCGCTGGAGGTGGAAAACACCCCGCCCCAGCCGAATAACGAAGGCACGGTGAGCATCACGGGCGAGGGCAAAGTCGGCAGCGAACTGACGGCCAACATCAGCGATACCGATGGCGTGCCGGATAGCGGTGTGACCTACCAATGGCAGCGCGATGGCCAACCGATCGCCCAAGCGAACGGCAAGACCTACACCCTCACCAGCGACGACGCTGGACACAAAATCAGCGTGCATGTCGAATACACCGACAACAAGGGCACGGCAGAAAAACCGACCAGCGCAGCGCTGGATGTAGAAAACAGCCCAACCCCGCCACAGCCGCAGCCCAACAACGAAGGCACGGTGAGCATCACAGGTGAAGGCAAAGTCGGCAGCGAACTCAGCGCTAACATCAGCGATGCCGATGGCGTACCGGATAGCGGCGTGACCTACCAATGGCAGCGTGACGGACAACCGATCGCCCAAGCGAACGGCAAGACCTACACCCTGACCCAAGACGACGCCGGACACAAAATCAGCGTGCACGTCGAATACACCGACAACAAGGGCACGGCAGAAAAACCGACCAGCGCAGCGCTGGATGTAGAAAACAGCCCAACCCCGCCACAGCCGCAGCCCAACAACGAAGGCACGGTGAGCATCACGGGCGAGAGCAAAGTGGGCAGCGAACGGACCGCCAACAGCAGCGATGCCGACGGCGTGCCGGATAGCGGCGCGACCTACCAATGGCAGCGTGCTGGGCAACCGATCGCCCAGGCGAACGGCAAGGCCCACCCCCTGACCCCAGACGACGCCGGGCACAAAAACAGCGTGCAGGTCGAATACACCGACAACAAGGGCACGGCAGAAAAACCGACCAGCGCAGCGCTGGATGTGGAAAGCGCCCCACCGCAGCCGAACCACGAAGGCACGGTGAACATCACGGGCGAGGGCAGAGTCGGCAGCGAACGCACCGCCAACATCAGCGATGCCGACGGCGTGCCGGATACGGGCGTGACCTACCAAGGGCAGCGCGATGGCCAACCGATCCCCCAAGCAAACGGCAAGCCCTACACCCTGACCCCGGACGACGCTGGACACAAAATCAGCGTGCATGTCGAATACACCGACAACAAGGGCACGGCAGAAAACCCGACCAGCGCCGCGCTGGAGGTGGAAAACAACCCACCCCCGCCGCAGCCGCAGCCCAACAACGAAGGCACGGTGAGCATCACGGGCGAGGGCAAAGTCGGCAGCGAACTCACCGCCAGCATCAGCGACGCAGACGGTGTGCCGGATAGCGGCGTGACCTACCAATGGCAGCGCGATGGACAACCGATCGCCCAGGCGAACGGCAAGACCTACACCCTGACCCCGAACGACGCCGGACACAAAATCAGCGTGCATGTCGAATACACCGACAACAAGGGCACGGTAGAAAAACCGACCAGCGCCGCGCTGGAGGTGGAAAACACCCCGCCCCAGCCGAATAACGAAGGCACGGTGAGCATCACGGGCGAGGGCAAAGTCGGCAGCGAACTCACCGCCAACATCAGCGATGCAGACGGTGTGCCGGATACAGGCGTGACCTACCAATGGCAGCGCGATGGCCAACCGATCGCCCAAGCGAACGGCAAGACCTACACCCTCACCCGCGACGACGCTGGACACAAAATCAGCGTGCATGTCGAATACACCGACAACAAGGGCACGACAGAAAAACCGACCAGCGCCGCGCTGGATGTAGAGAACGTCCCAACCCCGCCACAGCCGCAGCCCAACAACGAAGGCACGGTGAGCATCACAGGTGAAGGCAAAGTCGGCAGCGAACTCAGCGCTAACATCAGCGATGCCGATGGCGTACCGGATAGCGGCGTGACCTACCAATGGCAGCGTGACGGACAACCGATCGCCCAAGCGAACGGCAAGACCTACACCCTGACCCAAGACGACGCCGGACACAAAATCAGCGTGCACGTCGAATACACCGACAACAAGGGCACGGTAGAAAAACCGACCAGCGCCGCGCTGGAGGTGGAAAACACCCCGCCCCAGCCGAATAACGAAGGCACGGTGAGCATCACGGGCGAGGGCAAAGTCGGCAGCGAACTCACCGCCAACATCAGCGATGCAGACGGTGTGCCGGATACAGGCGTGACCTACCAATGGCAGCGTGATGGGCAACCGATCGCCCAGGCGAACGGCAAGACCTATACCCTGACCCCAGACGACGCCGGGCACAAAATCAGTGTGCATGTCGAATACACCGACAACAAGGGCACGGCAGAAAAACCGACCAGCGCCGCGCTGGAGGTGGAAAACAACCCAACCCCGCCGAACCACGAAGGCACGGTGAGCATCACGGGCGAGGGCAAAGTCGGCAGCGAACTCACCGCCAACATCAGCGATGCCGATGGCGTGCCGGATACGGGCGTCACCTACCAATGGCAGCGCGACGGGCAACCGATCGCCCAGGCGAACGGCAAGACCTACACCCTGACCCCGGACGATGCCGGACACAAAATCAGCGTGCATGTCGAATACACCGATAACAAGGGCACAACAGAAAAACCGACCAGTGCCGCGCTGGAGGTGGAAAGCACCCCAACCCCGCCGAATCACGAAGGCACGGTGAAGATCACGGGCGAGGGCAAAGTCGGCAGCGAACTCACCGCCAACATCAGCGATGCCGACGGCGTACCGGATACGGGCGTGACCTACCAATGGCAGCGTGACGGACAACCGATCACCCAAGCAAACGGCAAAACCTATACCCTGACCCCGGACGATGCCGGACACAAAATCAGCGTGCACGTCGAGTACACCGACAACAAAGGCACGGCAGAAAAACCGACCAGTGCCGCGCTGGATGTGGAAAACAACCCAACCCCGCCGCAGCCGCAGCCCAACAACGAAGGCACGGTAAGCATCACGGGCGAAGGCAAAGTCGGCAGCGAACTCACCGCCAACATCAGCGACGCAGACGGTGTGCCGGATACGGGCGTGACCTACCAATGGCTACGCGACGGTCAGCCTATTGATCAGGCGAACGGCAAGACTTACACCCTGACCCAAGACGACGCCGGACACAAAATCACCGTGCGTGCCACCTACAAGGACAACGCAGGGCATGATGAAAACCCGACGAGTGATGTGACCGACATCCCTGCACCGCCGCCGAATCAGCCGGGTAGCATTGCCATCAGCGGCGATGCCAAAGTGGGTAGCACCCTCACCGCTACTGTCAGCGACGGCGACGATTTCGCCGCTGATAAAGTGCAATACCAATGGCTGCGCGACGGCAATCCTATTGATAGTGCCAACAGCAGCACCTACACCCTGACCCAAGACGACGCCGGGCATAAAATCACGGTGCGCGCCACCTATCAGGACAATGCCGGACATGATGAAAACCCGACCAGTGACGGGACGGACATTCCCATGCCGCCGCCGTCTGGCAAAGTCGGCGAATATGTACCGAAGCCGACCACCGACTTTATTGCCAACGTCAAAGATGCCGCATACGGCGCCAAGGGCGACGGACAAACGGATGACACGGCTGCCATCCAGAAAGCCATTGATGCGGTCGCGGAAAAAGGCGGCGGTATCGTCGATATTCCGAACGGCACCTATCTGATTGACGCCATGCGCCAGGAAACCTCGTCCTACGAAACCAGCGGCCTCGTCCTGAAGAGTAACGTCATCCTGCGCATGGCCGATGGCACCGTGCTCAAATCGTTGCCGAACGACTCCCAGTTCGCCTCCGTCATCACCATCAAAGACGCCGACAACGCCCATATGTACGGCGGCACGGTAGTAGGCGACCGCAGCATCCACACTGGCGAATACGGCGAATGGGGTCACGGTGTGCGCATCACCAATTCCACCAACGTCGTCATCGAGAAAGTCACCTCAAAAGAAAACTGGGGTGACGGCTTCTACGTCGGCAAGCGCGGCGGCAGCGACATCGAGACCCAAAACATCACCTTCTATCAGGTGAACGCCGATCACAACCGCCGCCAGGGCATCTCCATTACCCACGGCAAGGGGATCAAAGTCCTCAATTCCATTTTCAAGGACACCGACGGCACCGACCCGCGCGCCGGCATCGACATCGAACCGAACAAAAACGAGCAAGTCAGCGACGTGGAATTGCGCGGCAACACCTTCTCTGGCAACCGCTACGGTATCGTTGCCTCGAACCACATGCACGGCGGTAGCACGGCGGTGAAAAATATTACCTTCGAAGACAACATCGTCGAGGATAACCACGTTGGCATCCTTTACGTCGGCGTCGAAGGTGGCACCATCCGCCACAACACCGTGCGTCAAAAACACGATATGCCCGAGAAATACCCCTATCACCACCAGTACGGCATAGAACTGCGCAACGGGGCCGTGCATCCGACCACCGGCGTTACCGTCAGCGATAACGACCTCTACGGCGGCAACGTTATCGACCGCCAGACCAGCGGCAACACCATCGGCACCAACCACTTCAAGAGCGCCGTGTACATCAAGGGGATTGCCCAGCCGGGACAAACCCTCACTGCCGAAGTCTATGACGGTGATTACGGCGAACTGTACCGCCACATCAGCATTAAAGTGCCAGCCAAATCCGTGACCAGCTACCGCTGGTATGCCGATGGCGTGGAAATCGAAGGGGCACACGAATCCACCTACACCCTGACCGAGGCAGAAAAAGGCAAGAAAATCACCGTCAAAATCGCCTATACCGACACCGCCGGGCAGGAAGAAATCGCGACCGCTTCGACCGACATGAAAGTCGGCTACGAAAACCACGCGCCGACCGACATCACCCTCGATCCACTCGTCATCTACGGCAACGAAGACCAGGCCGAAGTTGGCACCCTCAAAGCCATTGACGCGGACAAGGGTGACCGCTTCACCTACACCGTCAATGACGAGCGTTTCGAAATCAACGGCGACATGCTGCGCCTGAAAAAAGGACAAAGCCTCGACTACGACAAAGTGAACAGCGTCACCCTCACCGTCACCGCGACTGACCAGATGGGGGCGAGTGTCAGCAAAACCTTCACCGCCTACATCCGCGCGCCGAAAGGGATGCCCGGCTTCGACTACTACGACCTCACCCTGTCCGCCAACAAACTGATGGAAGGCCAGGATGGCGCCAGCGTCGGCAAACTCACCCTGCGCGACCGCAGCGTCGGCAAAGACTACACCTACCACGTCAGCGACCCGCGTTTCGAAATCGTGGACGGCACCCTCAAACTCAAAACCGGGCAGAAAATCAACTACGACCAGGAACAAACCGTCGCCGTCAGCGTGACCGTCAGCAACAGCGGCGGCATGACCATGCGCAAAACCTTCACCCTGCACGTCGAAGACGATCCGAACTACCCGCCCAGCGGCAACAACGTGCCGCCTGAACCTGTGGATATCCACAGCGCCACCGAGGCGGCTGATGCCCTGCACAAACACGACGCCGACAGCGCAGACAGCCCTAACCACAGCGGTCAAAACAGCGACGGCCACGGCGCAGCGGCAAACCACGCGGAAAGCGGCGATACCCATACCGCCACTGACCACGCGCAGCACGACGGCGCCGCAAACAACGCCGCGCAGACCCTGGGCGATAGCGATGCCCCCATCCACCTCAGCGCGCCCCTCAACGCCGCGGATCACGCCGAACTGGCAGACAAGAGCAGCGCAGAAATCCTTGACCGCCTCGGCGAACGCGGCAGTGACGCCTTCACCTTCGACGCCAGCGAAACCCCGCACACCCTCACCGGCACGGACGGCAACGACAACCTTGTCGCGGTCGGCGGCGCGAACACCCTCAAAGGCGGCGAAGGTACGGACCAGTTCATCTTCATCACCCAGCCAAAAGACGGGGACAGCCCGGCGCTGAATCAAATCCTCGACCTCAACAGCGGGGAAGACCGCATCCGCCTCGTCGCAGGCAAAGGCGAAACCATCAGCGACCTGCAATACGACGCCGACAGCCGCCTCCTCAGCTACACCCTGCACGACAGCGAAAACCGCAGCTACCACAACAGCATCACGGTGAACGCGCACGACGGTCACGCGCTGACGCAGGAAGAAGTGCTGGCGGCGGTGAGCATCCTGTAAACAGCGCCAAGCGGCGAAAAACGGGCTTCGGCTCGCTACCACAAAAAACTCCCCCGCTGGGGGAGTTTTTTTGCCCGGTGAACACCCATAAACCCTGTGTTTACGTCGCTTGACGATTCCAGTATTTACGCCGCTTGGCAAGGTCCGGTTTTTAGCTGTTTAACTATAGCTAAAATTCTTATTTTTTCATACAGGAGAATGATTATGGCCTACTCTCCCGACTTTCGTAAAAAAGTCCTGGAAACATTAAGTCGTGGATTATCAGTTCGAACTACTGCTGCACTATTTGGGATCCATTTCACGACCATTCAAAATTGGAAGAAACATCCTGAAAAAGCCAAAACACCACAAAAACGACCACCGAAAAAGATCCGCACAGAAGAACTCCTGGCTGATATTGAGATGTATCCAACAGATTATCTAAGCGAACGTGCCAAACGATTCAAATGCACACCCGCTGCTATCAGAAAGACTATGCTACGCAATAAATTTAGTAAAAAAAGACGATACTGAAACACCCCAAGGCTTGTCCGATTAAACGGAATTGGTTCCAACGTTTTCAGACCTGCTTCCGTAAGCGCAAACTACCTTTGGTATATATTGACGAGAGTGGCTTCGGCAAAGACTGGATCAGGCGATATGGTTATTCACTTAGAGGACAGCGTTGTTACGCTGAGCATGATTGGCATGGTAAAAATCAAGTTAATGCTATAGGTGCGGTATATGAGAACAAGCTATTTGCTGTTGGCTTGTTCGAGCATAGCATTAATACTGATATTTTTAAGGCGTGGGTGGAGCAAACCTTGTTACCTGAACTGCCAAAAAACAGTGTAGTTGTGATGGATAATGCAGCTTTTCATAAAAGCAGCGAGATAGCTGATTTATTAAAGAAGAATGGGCATAGGATATTATGGCTTCCACCTTATAGCCCTGACTTAAACCCAATCGAGCATAAATAGGTATGGATTAAATCTATTCGCAATAAACTTCGATTAAATAATATTGACCTATTATTTAATATCTGTATGAATAATTAAGTATATTAGCCATATATCGATTGGGTAGGCTTTTCTGTTCATACCGATAGGTTACAGCAGAGACTATGGACACGTTCTTATGGCACATGGTGATACCAATCATCGCATGCCGTGTCCATGTCAAAAATCTGGCCGAGCAACGGGGTGAGCGGATTGACGCCGTAGGCACGGGCAGCGGGGATGCTGCGCAATACGGGATCATTCCAGCGATGCAGCGCCATCGGATAGGCACCCCAATGGATGGGCATAAAGCGCGAGGGGGCAAGTTTGGCGGCAACAGCGGCAGTTTCTTCAGGAAAAAGATGGTTGTCCGGCCAGTGTTCGCTGTATTGACCGTTTTCGATGAAGGCAATGTCAATGCGGCCGATGCGGGCGGCAATGGCGTCAAAGTGTTGTCCCCAGGCGGAATCGCCGTGAAAGTAGTAGCGTTCGTTATCGTATTCGATGAGATAACCCGCCCATAGGCTGCGGTTGTGATCGAACATTCCGCGTCCGCTGTAATGACGCGCGGGCAGGGCGGTGTAGCGGATGCCGTTGCGCTCAATACTTTGCCACCAGTCCATCTCGCTGATACGCGCGGCGGGAATACCCCAGCGTTGCAATTGCACGCCGACACCAAGCGGGACGAGGTAATGTGCGTGGCCGTGTGCCAGGCGCTTGTGCGTAGCACGTTCGAGGTGGTCGTAATGATTGTGTGAGATGAGGACGACATCCAGCGGCGGTAATTCGGTGACGGTCGCGGCAGGCGGCTGGAAGCGTCGCATGGTAAAGGGCACGGGCGAGACGTTACCACCAAAAACAGGGTCGGTGATAAGGGTTTGTCCACCGATACGCATCAGCAGGGTGGAATGGCCAAACCAGATGAAGCGACTTTTGGCAGCAGGGGCGAGGAACGTGGCCCAGTCAGGGCGCAGACTCGGCAGCGGCGCGGGTGGGTAGGTGTGGCGGCTGTGAATGATCATTTTCGATAAGGCGGCAAGGCCGTGTTGCAGCGGGCGCGGTGGTTCAGCAGCGTGGAAGCGGCGGGTATGCGGGTTGTAATGATCGCTGGCGGGATAGGAGCTCACAGATGGTTCCAGGATGAAAAAGTGCGTTATTGTACGGAGGTTCGTCAGCGGTGATTGTTTTTATAATCTGAATTTTCAGTAGCTTGTATATTTTTTGGAAAAAGTACTGAATGTGTCTTGATTGGGGTAATAGGAACATTTATTATTATCTCCGACGGAACAGCTCATGCTAACTGTCACATTGCCTCATGATGATTATTGCCCCGCTTTGTTGCGGGGTTTTTTTTGCCCTGCCGATAATTGGGGTTTTGCCGTGTGACAAGGGCGTGCTGTTACAATGCACGCCGTTTTTTTCTAGTGAGGTTTAGTGTTATGGCGATGAATCCGATGCTTACGATTGCCCGTCGTGCCGCCGAGGAGGCGGGAAAGATACTGCAACTGGGGCAGCGTCAGCTTGATCAGATCCAGATTGAGGAAAAAGGGCGCGGTGATTTGGTCAGTGTGGTTGATCGCCGCGCTGAGGAAGTGATTAAAAACGTGTTGCTGGACAAGTATCCGCAGCATGATTTTCTTGGCGAAGAATCGGGCGAAACGCGCGCATCAGCCGAAGAAAGTGAATATTGCTGGGTGATTGACCCACTCGACGGCACAACGAATTATCTGCATGGCCTGCCACAGTTCGCCGTTTCTATCGGTCTGCTCAAGCGTGGCAAACCGGAACTCGGCGTGGTGTACAACCCGGTCAGCGAGGAATGGTTCACCGCTGCCCGTGGCGAAGGCGCACAACTGAATGGTCGTCGCCTGCGGGTCAGCGGTCTGCGTGACGGTGGCCGCGCTATCGCCGCGACCGGTTTCCCCTTCCGCGATCCCGATTTGTTAACGCGTCAGTATGCGCTGCTGGCATCGGTGTTGCAGGAAATCGCCGATGTGCGCCGCCTCGGTTCGGCGGCGCTGGATTTGTGCTTCGTCGCTGCGAACCGTCTCGATGGCTATTTCGAGATGGGCATCAAGCCGTGGGACATCTGCGCCGGGATGCTGATTGCCCAGGAGGCGGGCGCTATAGCCAGCGATTTCAGTGGGGGGCAGGATATGCTCGAACGCGGTGAAATCGTCGCCGGCAATATCTACCTGCACAAAATCCTGCTGACACGTCTTGCTGCCGCCGCATGATTGCCCGCTGGCTGACCCGCTTCCTGCAACCGCGCTGTATCGGCTGCGGCAGAGCGGCAGTGGTCGGCCTGTGTGACGATTGCGCGGTACGCCTGCCGCATCTTGGCATCCATTGCCCCACCTGTGCCAATGGTGTCGCCGATGCCCGTTTTGCCTGCGGTACCTGCCTGCGCCGCCCGCCCGCTTACAGCCGCTTGCTGGTGCGCTGGCAGTTTCGTGATGTGGTGCGCAGTACCATCCTGCGTGGCAAGTTTTATGCCGACCGCTGCGCGTTGCGTGTGCTGGAAGACGAAACCCGCCGCCTGCTGCATGCCCATCCTGTGCAGGTTGATGCCGTACTTGCCATGCCGATTGCCAACCGTCGCCTGCACCAGCGCGGCTTTAACCAGACTCTCTTTCCCGCCCGTGCGGCAGCGCGCCTGCTCGGCGTGCCGCTTGTTGCCGAAGGCGTCTTCTATAAAGAAGGACGCGCACCGCAGTCGCTGCTGCCCACCCATGCCGCGCGGCGGCGCAACATTCGTGGCGCATTTGCCGTGCGCGATACCTTACCCGCGCGTCTCCTGCTTGTGGATGACGTCGTGACCTCCGGCGCCACCCTGCATGAAGCAGCGCGAGCCCTGCGAACAGCAGGCGTGCAGGATGTCGTCGCCCTCGCCATCGCCGCCGCTCATCGCGGTACTTCTTAACACCCAGATTACACGGAACACCATGCAAGAATTTTTCCCCGCTTTCGCTTTTGTCGCGGCCTACTTTATTGCCGGCAGGAGCGGCTATGGCGCTCAGGCCATCTACTGGGCGACCGCAGCCGCCATGATCGGCGTGATCCTGCAACTCACCTGGATGCGTTTGCGCCGCCATAAAATTGAGAAAAAACACTGGCTGACGGCGCTGCTCATCCTGGTCTTCGGCAGCATTACGCTGGTCGTCAAGAACCCCATGATCATTAAATGGAAAGTCAGCATTACCTACCTCGTCTTTGCCTGCGGCCTGCTGGGCGCGCAATGGCTCGGCAAAATCAACCCTATCCGGGAAATGCTTGGCAGCGCTTTTGATATGCCGGATGGCCTGTGGCGCCGTCTCAACACCGCCTGGGCGCTGTTTTTTGTCTTTATGGCGATACTTAACCTGATTGTGGCCTATAACTTTTCCGAAAGTTTCTGGGTCGGCTTCAAGCTATGGGGTTCACTGGGCGGGACATTCCTGTTCATGGCCGCGCAAATCTACCTGCTGCGCGGCTATCTCAAACAGGAAGAACCACCGCGCGAATAAAAACGGCAACGTAGGCGGCAACTTCGCTACTTGCAAGCGTCGGCGGCAGATAAATCCGCTATCATGCACGCCTTCAACATGACTAACTTGTAAACCCATGACAGAAAATGCCCCCAACACCGAGGTGAAACGCCACCTCAAAACCCGCCATATCTCGATGATTGCTATTGGCGGCTGCATCGGCACCGGCCTTTTCATGGCCAGCGGCAGCGCCATTCATGATGCCGGCCCCGGCGGCGCACTGCTCGCCTACGCCGCCATCGGCCTGATGGTCTATTTCCTCATGACCTCGCTCGGCGAAATGGCGACCTACCTGCCCACCTCCGGCTCGTTCGCGACCTACGCTTCCCGCTTCGTTGATCCCTCGCTCGGTTTCGCCCTCGGCTGGAACTACTGGTTCAACTGGGTCATCACCGTGGCGGTGGACATTGCCATCGCCGCCATCGTCGTCACCTACTGGGAGCCGCTACGCTTCCTGCCCGCTTGGGGCTGGAGCATCGTCTTCTTCACTCTCATCACCGCGCTCAACCTCTTCTCGGTGAAAGCCTACGGTGAGACGGAATACTGGTTCGCCCTCATCAAAGTCCTCACCGTCATCGTTTTCCTTGCCATCGGTACCCTGACCATCTTCGGCATCCTTGGCGGCGCATACGTCGGCTTCACCAACTTTACCGTCGGCGACGCCCCCTTCCTCGGCGATGGCATCGGCAACAAATTCCTCGCCATTCTCGGCGTCTTCCTCATCGCCGGCTTCTCCTTCCAGGGCACGGAGCTCATCGGCATTACCGCCGGCGAGTCGGAAAATCCGGAACAAAGCATCCCGCGCGCGGTCAAGCAAATCTTCTGGCGCATCCTCATCTTCTACATCCTCGCCATCCTCGTCATCGGCCTGCTCATCCCCTACACCAGCCCGCAACTACTCGGCGCGGACGTGGACGAAATCGCCAAATCGCCCTTCACCCTCGTCTTCGAACGGGCAGGACTGGCCTTTGCTGCCGCGCTCATGAACGCCGTCATCCTCAGCTCTATCCTCTCGGCGGGCAACTCCGGCATGTATGCCTCAACACGGATGCTCTACGCCATGGGCAAAGACGGCCTTGCCTGGCCGCTTTTCGCCCGCACTGGCCGCCGCAGCGGCGTGCCGCACAACGCGGTCTTCGCCACCGCCCTCGTCATCCTCGCCATCTTCCTGCTGCAACTGGATGACCGCGTCGGCAAGCATATGTACGAATACATCCTCGCCGCTTCGGGGCTGACCGGCTTCATCGCCTGGCTCGGCATCGCCATCAGCCACTACCGCTTCCGCCGCGCCTACATCGCGCAAGGCAAACCGCTCGAAGCCCTCACCTACCGCGCCAAATGGTTCCCCTTCGGTCCGCTGCTCGCGCTCGGCCTGTGTATCCTCGTCATCATCGGTCAGGACACCGAGCTGGTGCTGAACGCTCATCTGGACTGGCAGCGTCTGCTGATTACCTACATGGGGCTGCCTGTTTTCTTCACCTTCTACTTCTATCACAAGCTGCGCTACAAAACGCGCAAGATCCCGCTCACCGAGGTGGATTTGCGCCGCGACGCCCATTAAGCACCGATAAAAAACCCCGCTACGGCGGGGTTTTTTATCGGTGGCATTCAGTTCAGTCTTCGCCGATGATATCCGGCTCAATGGCGAGGCTCAGACCGTAGCGGGCGTGAACGTCCGCCTGGATGCGGGCGGCGAAGGCAAGAATTTCCGCTGCGGTACCGCCGTGGTTGGTGAGGACCAGGGCGTGTTTGTCGCTGATACCGACTTTGCCGTCGCGCAGGCCTTTGTAGCCGCTTTGTTCGATGCACCAGGCAGCGGGGATTTTCACGCGGCCATCCGCCGTTGGGTAGTGCGGGATGTCAGGGTAGCGCTGTTGCAGATTGCTGAAAGTGGCACGGTCGGTAATGGGGTTGTGGAAGAAGCTGCCCGCGTTGGGCTCGGTTTTGGGGTCGGGCAGGCGGGTGGCACGCAGGCGGCAGATGGCGGTGTAGGCGTCCTGAGCGTTGTGGATGGTTGCTGCCTGTTCGCGAAGGCCGGGGTAGGCGGTGTCCGGCTGACCGCGTTTGGCAAGGCGCAGGGTGATGGCGCTGATGATGTAGCGTCTGCGCCAGTGTTGTTTGTAGTGGCTTTGCCGGTAGGCGAAGCCGCAGGCAGCGGCGGGGATGTCTTCGCTTTGCCCGGTGTCGCGGTTGTAGGCGTGGATGATGTGGACGGCATCGGCGATTTCGCGGCCATAGGCGCCGATGTTCTGCACGGGCGCGGCACCGACGCTGCCGGGAATGGCGGCAAGGTTTTCGATGCCGTACCAGTTTTGCGCTGCTGTCCAAGCGACGAGGTCGTCCCAGCGTTCGCCGGCGGCTACGCGCAGGTAGAGATGTTCTGGGTCTTCGCCGGTGATTTGCCGCCCGGTGTAACGCGGGCAGAGCAGGCGTTCGCGTACTTCCGTGCGGAAGATGATGTTGCTGCCGCCGCCGAGGATGCGGTCGCCGGGTGCGGTAATGCGCCATTCGTCGGGGTGGTCGATGTGGATGAGTTCGCGCGCGGTGGCGAGGCAGGCGAGGGTGTGGCGCGGGGCAAGGTCGGCGTGGTATTCGGTTTGCATGGTCTGAAACGGGTTAGTCGTCGCGGTTTCCAGCGGCGTATGGGGCATTGGGGCAGATGTCGAGGACGAGGCGGCTGGGTTCGAGCAGGCTGTCTTCGTGGCGGCAGCGCCAGGGTTCACCGTTGCTGCCGGTGAGGGTGTGGCCGTCGGCAATGATGTCACCGTGTTCGAGGAGGTAGATGGCGGTGTTGTAGAGCTGTTGGGCGACGGCATCGGGTTCGAGGTCGCGGTAGTGGCATTGCAGATCGGGGACGCCAAAGACGCTGAGGCCGCGTGTGTCCATGATGCTGTCACCGGGATGGTTGCTGATGGTGTAGTAACGGACGTTGATGAGGCCGTAGTAAGGCTGTTCATCACCTGCGTCCAGCCAGCTTTGCGGGTGGTAGTAACGGTTGGTGGCTAGCGGGCGCACGGCTTGCGGCGCGGTGAGTTCGATGAGGACACGGCTGATGCTGCGGATGATGTGCAGGCGCTGGTTGGGGTCAAGCAGGCGGCCGAGGAATTCGTTGATGATGAGGCGGTATGGGCATTGCGGGACGATGTCGGCGGCCTCCATCCAACCCCAGCTTTGTTGCAGGGCGTCGGCATCAGGTGCTTCAGCCGGAGCGGCAAGCAGGGTGATCATGGTTGGCGCTCCCGGTCGGTCGGCGTAGTCGCAGCGGTAGTCGTGCAGGGCGAACATTGGGGTGTCGCCATCGCCGATGGCTTCGACGTGGCCGAGGTAGGCGGCAAGGCGGGTTTGCCAGGCGGCGGGGTCAATAGGCGGTGGCGCGGTGTAGTAGCCTTCGAGGAAGTAGAGTTCGGGTTGCAGACGGGGTTCGTGGGCGAGGGTCATGAGGTGTTTCCGGGTTCTTTTTGTTTGCGCTTGGCGCTGTATGTCCACCACGCTAAGGCTTCGCTGCCGTGCATGTAATCGACGACGGATTGCAGGATGTCGTGGACGCAGGGGTCGTGGTGGATACCATCGAGGGCGCAGAGGGTGTGGTAGAGGGTATCGGCGTTTTTGCCGATGAGGTCTTTGGGATGGTGGATGCCTAGGCGGCGTAGGTCTGCGGCACTGGCCGGGCCGATGTTGGGCAGGTCGGTGAGTTGGTGCAGGTGGTCGCGGCGGACTTTGGCGGGGTGCATGGACGGTAGTGGATGCAAGCGATGGTGGGGCAAAGCCCACCATCGTGGTCAGTCGATGCCGAGTTTTTTGAGTTTGTAGCGCATGGCGCGGAAGCTGATGCCGAGTTTTTCGGCGGCTTTGGTCTTGTTGTAGTTGCAGTCTTCGAGGGCTTTGAGCAGCAGGTTTTTTTCCATGGTCTGCATGTAGTCTTCGAGGTCGTCCGGCAGTTGGGCGGCGCTGCGTGTCGGCGGGGGGTAAGTGGCCGCTTCTTGCGGGTAGGGTGCGCTGTCTTCGTCGCGGCTGTGTTGATGGGGGTAGTGGGGTGGCGGCGTGTAGGCAGGCTGTTGCGGCGGATAGGGGTAGGGCTGCGGCGGCGGTTGGTAGGCGTGGACGGGTTGCGGCGCGGTGGCGGGTTCGTTGTGCGCGGGCAGGCGGTTTTCGTTCACGTGGATGTCTTCAGCTTCGATCATGTTGCCTTCGACGAAGGTGAGCGCGCGTTCGAGGATGTTTTCGAGTTCGCGCACGTTGCCGGGGAAGTCGTAGTTCTCCAGTTTGCGCAGGGCTTTGGGGGTAAGCTGGGCTTGGGGGTAGCCGGAGTCGCGCGCGAGTTTGGCAAGCAAATGGCGCGAGAGGATGGCGATGTCGCCGTCGCGTTCGCGCAGGGGCGGCATGGTGAGTTCGATGACGTTTAAGCGGTAGTAAAGGTCTTCGCGGAATTTGCCTTCGCTGACGCGCTTGGCGAGGTCGTGGTGGGTGGCTGAGATGATGCGCACGTCCACAGCTTCTTCGCGGTCGCCGCCGATGGGGCGCACGGCGCGTTCCTGGATGGCGCGCAGGAGTTTGACTTGCATGGATAGAGGCAGGTCGGCGACTTCGTCAAGGAAGAGGGTTCCGCCGTTGGCAGCGACGAAAAGGCCGTCCTGATCTTGGTTGGCACCGGTGAAGGCGCCTTTTTTGTAGCCGAAGAATTCGCTTTCGACGAGGTTTTCCGGGATGGCGCCGCAGTTGACGGCGATGAAGGCACCTTCGCCACGGTTGCTCTGATGGTGGATGGAGCGGGCCGCAACTTCTTTCCCGGTGCCGGATTCGCCGTGGATGAAGACGGGGGCCTGGGAACGGGCGACGCGGGCGATCATGTCGCGTACGCGCTGCATGATGTCAGCGTCGCCGATAAGTTCGACTTTATTGGTGGAGCGGCCGCCACCGGTGGTAGCGGTCGGTTTGGTGTTACCCGCGCCGCCGTCCGTGCCGGGGTTTTCTTTGAGGGCGGCTTTGCAGATGCTGCGTAGTTGTTTGAGGTCAAAGGGTTTGTTGACGAAGTCAAAGGCGCCGAGTTTGAGGGCGCGGATGGCGGTGTCCATGTTGCCATGTGCGGTGATCATGCACACAGGCAGGCCGGGATAGTGTTTCTGGATGTGGGCAAGGAGGTCGAGGCCGTCACCGTCGGGGAGTTTGATGTCGGAGATGACGAAGTTGAACTGCTCTTCTTTCAGAGCCTTGATGGCGGCCTTGACGCTGTAGGCGCTGGTGCAGGTGATGTCCTGTCCCATGAGGCTCATTTCTATGAGTTCGCAGATGTCGCGTTCGTCGTCGATGATGAGGGCTTTGGTCATGGTTGTGGGTTCCGGTTGGGTGTCTGGGTAATTTAGGGTTCGGCCGCGCGGTTGTCCCGCTCGGCGGTGTTCAGGTGTAGTCGTCCTCGTTGTTGTCACTCGCGAGGTAGCGTTCCATGGTCAGGCGGAAGCAGGCGCCGCTTTCCCGACGCACGTAAACGATTTGTGCCTGGTTTGCCACGCACATTTCGCGCACGAGGTAGAGGCCAAGGCCGGTGCCGTGCCGTTTGCTGAAGAAGGGTTCGAAGATGCGTTCTTCGTCTTCGGCGGCGACGCCGCAACCGTTGTCCTGGATGTCGATGTAGAGGAAGCGGCCAACGTCGCCCAAGCGGGTGCGCACGGTGATTTCCACGTTGTCCCGCCGTGCGTGTTTGGCCGCATTCAGCATGAGGTTGTGCAGGATTTGTTCGAGGTGGCCGATGTCGAAGAAGACGGCGTAGTCCTGCGTCGCGGCAATGTCGGCGAGGATGGTAGTCGCGCCGGTTTCGTTGTTGGTCTGTGCTTCCTGGATGATGCGTTGCAGGAAGGGGTTTAAGCGGATGAGCTGGGTATTGCGCGGTTTGTCGGAAAAGAGGTTCAGGATGTCGCTGATGATGGTGTTCATCCGCTGGGTGTTGTTTCTGATTTTGCCGGTGAGGAAGTGGATTTTCGGATCGTCGCTCATTTCTTCCAGGAGATCGGCGGCACTTTGCACGGAACTGAGCGGGTTCCTGATTTCGTGGGCAATCCCGGCGGTCAAGCGCCCCAGCGAGGCAAGGCGGGTTTCGCGCACGCGCTGGTAGCTTTCGTCAATACTTTCCAGCATGAGCAGGGTGAGCTGCATGTCTTCGTCGCTGCGCAGGGCATTGAAGCTGAGGCTGTAGCTGCCTTTGCCAATGTCGATGGTGCGGCTGTCGTTGTAGCGCATGTGTTGCCAGCGGCCGAAGCGCCGCGCCATTTCTGGCAATAGTTCACCGAGGGTGCGCGGCACTTTGCCCTGTTCGCTGAGGCCGAAGATGGTACGTGCCTGGCGGTTCAGGGTGAGGATGGCGCTGTCGCCGCTGACGACGATAAGGCCGTTTTGCATATCCTCAATGATGGAGTCGTTCATTTTGCGCAGTTGCCGGGTGTAGCTGCGGTTGAGTTCGGCGTTGATGCGGTTGTCACGCCCCTGGGTGGAGAGGTAACTGACGAGGACAGCGAGGAAAGCGGTGCCGAAAGCAATCAGCGCCGGTTCATGGTAGAGGTGGGTATTTTGGCCGAGGGCGGTGGCGATGGTGTTCAAGCGGTCGTAGGCATTGAGCGCCCTGAGCTGTTGCCAGGGGATTTGCGGCAGGATAAGCAGGCAGCCGCCGACGCCGGTCCAAAGGAGGATGATGCTGATGCCGTAGAAGATGCTTTGCCGCAGGGTCAGGGTGAGGGCGGAGAGGAGGACGGTGCTGAGGATAGTCATCATCAGCAGGCTGGTATTGCTGAATGCGCCCAGCTGGATGATGAGAGCGGCCATCAGCAGGAGATCAAACAGGGCGTTACTGAGCAACAGCCCGTCGCTTACGGGGTCATGCAGGGACACGAACCAGTGCACGCCGAGGACGGTGATGTAGATGAGAACAAGCAGCACAAACCAGCTGGTGCCGCCGAAGCCGATACCGTGCAGCGGTGAACGCGCTGCCTGATCGCTCAAAATAAAGCCAAGCATGAAAAGGAGCGCCGTGACGATGCGCACAACATTGAAAACGCGCAGCATGGCGGCGCGATAGTGCATGCTTTCCTCGCCGGTAATCTTGATGATGCGGCCGGGGTCGTGGAGCGGGATTTGCAGGTCTTCGTTCTTTTTCAGGGCAAGCATGGGGAAAAGCGGGTTCAGCGGGATAAATCACCATAGCGCGACTGGGCGCGGGCGATGGCGACGGTGGCGGCAGTATCGGCGCGCAGGATACGCGGGCCAAGATGTTGGATGAACCAGCCGGCAGACTGGGCTGATGCGACCTCATCTGGCGTAAAACCGCCTTCGGGGCCAATCAGCAGACTGAGGCGGTCGGCAGAGGTGGGGGCATCGGCGGTTGGGGCATGATGCGGGGAAAAAATCCAGCGCAGACCATCGGCAGCATTCAGCACCGCAGCAAGCGGCGTGATCTCATCCAGCGCCGGCAGCACCGCCCGCCCGCACTGCATGGCGCTGGCGACAATAACACCTTGCCAGTGCGCCAGCTTCTTGTCGCGCCGCTCGCCCGCTGGTAGTGCCTCGCTGCGCGCGGCGGCGACGGGGACAATGCGGCTGATGCCGAGCTCGACAGCCTTCTGCATCACACGATCCATGGCCTCGCCTTTAAGCAGGGCAGCAAACAACGTGAGATGCAGCGGTGATTCATTGCCCGGATTCTCCTGACCGAGGATGCGGACACGGGTCGCGCGGCGGTCGCAGAAACAAATCTCGCCGGCATAATCAAAACCGTCGCCATTGAAGAGCGTCAGCGCGTCGCCTGCGGCCAAACGCAGGACACGGGCAACATGACGATGCGCATTATCGTCCAGCTCAATCTCCATTCCGGCATGAAGAACCAGCGCCGAAAACACCCGAATTTCCCGCATACAGCTTCCGTTGAGGATGAAAAATATCCGTGATTTAATGACTTATCCATTTTACCCCCACTGACAAAAATTGACACCACATGAAAATTACCAGTTGGAACGTGAACTCGCTGAACGTGCGCTTGCCGCACGTCCTGCAATACCTCAAAGAAGCCGCGCCGGACGTGCTCGGCCTGCAAGAACTCAAACAAACCACTGACGCCGTGAACAGCGAAGCCCTCGCCCAGGCGGGCTATCACAGCGCCATCTTTGGCCAAAAAACCTACAACGGCGTCGCCCTGCTCGCGCGTGAACCGCTCACGGACGTCGTCTGTGGCATCCCCGGTTTTGCCGACGAACAGGCGCGGGCGATTGCGGCGACCGTTGGCGACGTGCGCGTCCTCAACCTCTACGTCCCAAACGGCAAAGCGGTCGGCGACGAAAAATACCACTACAAACTGCGCTGGCTGGACGCCGTTACCGCCTACATCGACGACCTCAAACGCGCACACGAC
The DNA here is from genome assembly GCF_916618745.1 of Cardiobacterium sp. Marseille-Q4385. Classification (GTDB taxonomy): domain Bacteria; phylum Pseudomonadota; class Gammaproteobacteria; order Cardiobacteriales; family Cardiobacteriaceae; genus Cardiobacterium. Next base: position 596,253 of record NZ_OU745373.1, on the reverse strand, counting down.
AAAACCATCATCATCGGCGACTTCAACATCACCCCGGCTGACCTCGACGTACACGACCCGGACGCCTGGCGCGACAAAATCCTCTGCTCGGCATCGGAAAGACAGGCGCTTGCCGACATCCTCGCCCTCGGCTACCGCGACGCCTACCGCAACCTGCACCCCGACACCGTGCAATACAGCTGGTGGGACTACCGCATGGGCGGCCTGCGCCGCAACATCGGCATGCGCATCGACCTGACCCTGTGCAGCGACAACCTCGCCCTGCATGATGCCGGCATCGACACCGAACCACGCTACTGGGAACGCCCTTCCGACCACGCCCCGGCGTGGGTAGCTATCAAACCCTGAAACCAAGAAAACAACATGACCATCCTCCAATACCTCTTTAGCGTTTACGTCAGCGCTCTCGGCACTATCCTGGGAACTCCGCAAGTCGAACCTGATCCGGCACTGATTGCGCAGCTCGAACAAGAACGCCCCGCTGCTGTCGGCAAAAACGGCGCGGATGCCCTTTATGCCATTCCCCAAGCCCCGACAGGCGAACTTACCCTATTTTGCAATGTCGACCAGGCCGACTGCCTTGACGCTGCGCGGCAAAACCTCATCGCCTACCACGCAGCCGCCCAACAGCACAAAAAAGCTTGGCAGGTGCAAGAAAAAGCCATCGCTGCCCTGCGGCAATACGACCATTTCCGCTACACCACAACCCTCGAAGGCCCGCTACCGCCCTATAACCGGATTTTCCGGCAGCGCATCCTCGCCGCTTACCGCTTTGCCGATGGCGAAAAAACAGCTGCCATCGAAAGCCTCTGCACCACGACGGCAGTGGGTTTGCACCTCCTCAACAACGACCAAAATGGCCTGTTCACCAGCGCGATAGCAGCAAGGCTGATTGGAGCAAACACGACCATGCTGGCAGAAATGCTGGCCGAAAGCCCGGTCGACACCCATCTGCCCGCCATCTGCGATGAAATCAAAGTACAACCTGCGGAAAACCTGTCCCTGTGCGCGTACCTGGCGGCAGAATGGGAGTATCAATCCGCAGAACTGGACAAATCCTTGCAAGAAATCCTTGACGGCTTAAAAGATATGGAAGAAGAAGCGCGGCAAAACGGCGTTACAACCCCCGCGCCCCGGAAAGCCTTCACCAGTATGTTCAAGCAGGCACAAGCCTATGTCGTGCATGAATCTACTCGTTTTTGCAGCGCCGAAAACAAAGCTGCCGTCGCGCGTGGCGAACTGCCCGATCTCAATCCCGATCCCAATGCCAGAGCGCAATATTGCAGCCCGTATAATTTTCTCTGCATCGCTTGGGCACAGGATTACACTCCCTTCCAAGCGCGGCTGCTCAACGTCAACCGCTACCTCACCGCGCTCGACTACCTGCGCCATCCCACAGACACCCCACCCGCGGGCTATCACATCGAAAACAATACCCTAACCTTCACCCGCTACCCGATACGCAGAAACGAAGAAGGGATGCAAACCGTCACCCTGCCGCTGCCCGGCAGCCGGTATAACAACCCAAAAGCACAATAACTGACTAAAACAGAAGGGAAAAACATGACTCCGTTCATTGCCAATGTGCTACTCAGTGCACTCAGCACTATCGCAACCACTCCGCAAGTCGAACCCGATCCGGCACTGATCGCGCAACTCGAACAAGAACGCCCTGCTACCGTCGGCAAAAACGGCGCAGATGCCCTTTTTGCCCTGCCCAAGGTTCCTACGGTACCGGTACTTCAATGTCAGACAGACAGTACCGATTGTCTTGCTAAAGCGAGGCAGAACCTCGCTACCTACCACAAAGAAGCCAAACAACACCAAAAAGCCTGGCAGAAACAGGAAAACGCCATTGCTGCTCTGCTGCAATATGGACACTTCCGCTACCTTGCCAATTTGGATGCACCGCCTTACGGGCGCATGATTAGCGAACGCTTCCGTGCTACTTACCGCTTTGTGGATGGAGAAAAAGAAGCGGCGATGCAAAGCGTTTGCACCGATGCCGCACTCGGGTTGCACTTTATCAACACCGCACACAGCCAAATATTGGATGGCATCATCGGAGCATCCATGATCGGTCGAGACGTGCCCCTGCTTGCTGAAATGCTGGCGGAAAGCCCGGCAGGCACCCGTCTGCCCGCTGCCTGCGACGAAGTCAAAGTGCAGCCTGCGGAAAACCTGTCCCTGTGTCCGCGTATGTACGGCGAATGGCGCGGCATGTCTGAACGGTTACAGAATGCCCTGCAAGAAGAGGAGTTGAAGAAAAACGACGAAAAACTCTACAAAGAATCCGGCATAGATCCCTCAACCCACATCATCGCTGCTAGTTTTCGGCAACAAACCCTCGCCTACGCCTTGCATAAAGTCGCGCGTGCCTGTACAGCGGAGGCTAAAGCTGCCGTCGCACGTGGCGAGTTGCCCGACCTTAGCGCGAGCATTGAGGCCAAAGCGCAATATTGCAGCCCATACAACGGCATCTGCATCGCCATAGAAGGGTTGGACTACACCCGCTACCAAGCGCGCCTGCTCAACGTCAACCGCTACCTTACCGCGCTGGACTACCTACGCCACCCCACGGATCCCCCACCGGCAGGCTATCACATCGAAAACAACACCCTGACCTTCACCCGCTACCCTGATCACGAAGACGAAGAAGGGATGCAAACCGTCACCCTGCCGCTGCCCGGCAGTCGGCAGAACAGCACGGCAACGGCGCAATAAATGCCGGAACAAAAAATCATGAAAAAACGCTTGCCCCAAACTTAAAAAACACTATAATGCGCGCCTTCACATAGCGGGTGCTTAGCTCAATTGGTAGAGCATCGCCCTTACAAGGCGAGGGTTATAGGTTCGAGTCCTATAGTACCCACCAATACGCGGAGTGGTAGTTCAGTTGGTTAGAATACCTGCCTGTCACGCAGGGGGTCGCGGGTTCGAGTCCCGTCCATTCCGCCATCTTTTTCTTTTTTAATTTTGTTTATCCATAGCCACGCGGAGTGGTAGTTCAGTTGGTTAGAATACCTGCCTGTCACGCAGGGGGTCGCGGGTTCGAGTCCCGTCCATTCCGCCAAGCATCGCATTCATGATAGCTACCGTAACGGTAGTTTTTTTATGCCCGGATTTTATAGTCGTTGCAAATAGGCATGGGAAAAGTGGCGAGCCGAAGAACGTTCAGATAGTACGGCGAGGCGAGCCAATACCGTATCAGTTCTATTTGAAATGACTATATGCGCAGCCCTTCCCCGTGAAAGATAGTTGAATAGATAAAAAAGCATAACAAGGCGCGCCGCCGCAGACAGTACAGGTAGTACGGTGGGCCCCATAAAAATCGTGTAGCGATTTTTATGGGGCCCGGTCAGGTGGCGCAACACCGCTACGATTTTTTAGATGTTTAACTATATAAAGATCATGGGGGAGGGCTGCGTCTCGTTGTCGATACTCGTCTGAAATTTTCTACACGGCTACTGATTTCCGCATGGTTATATCGGCCCCAGAAATTAAGCTGGGAAGGCGGCGTACCGCAGACATTACACGTTACGGCGCAGGTTTCTCTACAAAAATCGCTGCATGTTTCTTGTGGATGCCCGGTTGGCTGCACCAACACTCCCAGATTATTTCCCAAGATTGGTATTACAACGTTTTCCGCCGGAACAGCATGATACCCAGGCCCAGCGGGGCGGCGATCCACAACAGCAGAGTGGTAAGCAGTACGCCGCTGGCGATACCGTTTTGTGCGCCAAGGCCGCTTGCCACGTTACCGCTCAGGTTGTAGAGGCGGTAGGTGTCGGTGGGATTAGCGAGCAGAAGCGCGTTCAAGATATTGGCGCTGATGTGCTGGCCTTTGTCGGCAATAAGTGCGCCGAGCAGGGCGAAGTCATAGAGCAACACGAAGAAGAGCCACACGCCGATGGCCATGCCTGCGGCGCTGCCGCGCTGTTTAGCCAGCGCTGAGAGGACGTAACCGATAGCAAGGAAGACAGCGCCGAGCAGCAGGGTGGTGACCGTCATTTTGATAAAAGGTTGCCACACCGCCCAGCTGAAGCCAGTTTTTTTGTGCAGCAGGGCGACAGCCAGCCCCGCGATGCTGTAACCGATGGCGATAGCGATAGCGAGGATGGTGCTTTGGCCGAGGAATTTGCCGATAACGATATGCCAGCGCGCCAGCGGGTAGGTGAGGACGAGTGCCATGGTGCCGCGCTCGATTTCGCCGATGATGGCGTCGTAGGAAAGGAGCAGGGCGATGAGCGGGATGAGGTAGATGTTCAGTGTGGCGAGGCTGACCACGGTGATGGCAAGCGGGCTGGCTTTGGTTTCGCCCGCCGGGGCGCTGCCGAGGAAGGCAAGCGTCAAGGCAAAGGCGGCGAGTAGCAGGGCGATAGCCAGCACCCAACGGTTACGCAGGCCATCTTTGATTTCTTTGCGGGCGAGGGTGAGGAGTGTTTTCATGGGTTTCCTTGGTCTGTTTCGGCGGCAGGTGTGTTTTCTTCGCGGCGCAGGAAGTGGGCGTAGAGGTCATCCAGTGCGGGCGGGAGGATGTCGATGTTTGTCGGCTGTCCCGCTTGCCACAGTTCACCGAGACGCGCGACTTTGTCCGCTTCGCTGCTGGCGCAGATCCAACCGTCGCCTTCTGGTTGCCACGGTGCGGGCAGGTTGATGGCATCGGCAAACCAGGCGCGCAGGCGCGTCGGCAGGCCAGCGTCGCGGCGTAGGGCGTGCAGGTCGCCATCGGCGGTTTTCACGCCGCTTTTCATGATGACGATACGGTCGGCCTGGTCGGCAAGTTCGGCAAGGGCATGCGAGGAAAGGAGGATAGCGGTGCCTTGTGCGCGCAGTTCGTCGAGGATGCGGTAGAAATCGGCCCGTGAGGCGGGGTCAAGGCCGGTAGTCGGTTCGTCCAGCAGCAGGATTTTCGGCTGACCGAGCAGGGCTTGCGCGAGGGCGAGGCGCTGCCGCATCCCCTTGGAATAGGTGCCGACGCGTTTTTTCGCCGCCTCGATAATGCCGACGCGGGTGAGCAGTTCGCGGTTGCGCTCGTGGCTGACGTGTTTGAGGTCGGCGAAGAAAACCAGCGTTTCAAAGCCTGTCATGTTTGGATAAAGGGCGACGGTTTCCGGCAGGTAGCCGATAAGCTGCCGCGCGGCGAGGCTGGTTGCGCTGTGGCCGTTGATGCTGATGTTGCCGCTTGTCGGCGTGAGCAGGCCGAGCAGCATTTTCATCAGGGTAGATTTGCCGGCCCCGTTATGTCCGGCGAGGGCGATCATTTCGCCGGCGTTGATGTGGATGTCCACCTTGTTTACGGCGGTGAAGTTGCCGAAGGTTTTGCTGAGTTGGCTGGCAGTGAGGAGTGCGCTCATGCGGGTTCCTTTTGAGTTTTTATGCAGATTTTGCCTGTTTTAGGGCTCACGGGCTTTATTGACACCACTGCGATTCGCAGGGGATGCCGTCGTGGTCGCCATCCATTTCGACGCCGGGGCAGTATTTCAGATAGTTTTTGGCCTCGGCGCATGAGGTCATCTGCGAACAGTATTTTCTGCCGTCGCAGGTGAAGTTTGCCGGAGCGGATGTTTCGTGGGCAACTAGCGGAGCCGAATGGTTGTCTTGCCGCCAAGCTCGGTATGAGCGGTAGGCGAAGGCAGCGACGATGATAAAGCAGACGGTGACGAAGAGGAGCTTTAGATTACTGGATGGTGTGTGCTGCCGGGGGCGCGATGGTCTGGGTGGGGCAGGGCGGTCAAGATAGCGAATGTTTTTTGCTTCTTTACGTCCTTTGGCGTTATCGATAAGGGTGAAGTTGACGCGCTCGCCTGTTTGTGGACGCGGGGCGCGCTGTGCAAAAAAGGAAATGTGCGCGAAGATTTCTGCGGTAGAGGATTCTTCGCGGATGAAGCCAAAACCGCGCTCGTCGTTCCAGCGGATGATGGTGCCTTGGTAGGTCATGGGTTTTCTCTTGGTGTATTTAGTGGTTTACGCAGGCGCGGCATCTCTCGGTGACAGGTAAAGAAATTCCCCCTGCCGGGCGGCAGGGGGAAGCAGGACGGATGCCGCTCAACCGCGCAGGGCAGCGAGGATAGCGTCCACGGTTGCTTTGGCGTCGCCGAAGCACATATAGCTGTTTTCGTTGAAGAACAGCGGGTTTTGCACGCCGGCATAGCCGGTATTCATCGAGCGTTTGAAGACGATGACGTTGGCCGCTTTCCACACTTCGAGCACGGGCATACCGGCGATCGGACTGTGCGGGTCGGTTTGCGCAGCGGGGTTGACGGTGTCGTTCGCGCCGATGACGAGGACGACGTCGGTATCTGGGAAGTCGTCGTTGATTTCGTCCATTTCCAGCACGATGTCGTAAGGCACTTTCGCTTCGGCGAGTAGCACGTTCATGTGCCCCGGCAGGCGGCCTGCGACGGGGTGGATGCCGAAGCGCACGTTCACGCCCTGTTTGCGCAGCAGTTCGGTGATTTCCGCCACCGGATATTGCGCTTGTGCGACGGCCATGCCGTAGCCGGGGGTGATGATGACGCTGTGCGCGTTTTTCAGCATATCAGCGACATCTGCCGGTTGCAGTTCGCGGTATTCACCGACTTCACCGCTATCTGCCGCTGCCGAGCCGTCAGTGCCGAAGCCGCCGGCGATGACGGAGATGAAGGAGCGGTTCATCGCTTTACACATGATGTAGGAGAGGATGGCACCGCTGGAGCCGACCAGCGCGCCGGTGACGATGAGCAGGTCGTTCGAGAGCATGAAGCCCGCCGCTGCTGCCGCCCAGCCGGAGTAGGAGTTCAGCATGGAGACGACCACCGGCATGTCCGCACCGCCGATGGAGGCGACGAGGTGCCAGCCGAAGGCAAAGGCGATGAGGGTCATGGCGGCGAGGGCGAAGATCATGATCCCCTGGCTGCTGACCGGGCGCACCAGCGCGGCGACAGGTTGGCCGTCCACCATGCGGTAGAGGGTTTCGGTCGCAGGCGCGTGGCTGCTGCTCAGGAAGACGAAGAGCAGGATGAGCGAGACGACGAGGGCGGCGAGGTTCAGCTTGTGTTTGTGCGGCAGTTGCAGCGGTTTGCTGCTGATTTTGCCGTTCAGCTTGCCGAAGGCAACGAGCGAACCGGTGAAGGTGACGGCGCCGATGAAGATGCCGACGAAAACCTCGATGAGGTGGATGGTGTGCATATCCGGTGCGACTTCACCCGGGGCGGCGAAGCTGCTGATGCCAACCAGCACGGCAGCGAGGCCGACGAAGCTGTGCAGCAGCGCGATGAGTTCCGGCATTTGCGTCATTTCGACTTTGCGCGCTTTCTGGATGCCGATGGCGGCGCCGATGAGCATGGCGACGATGATGTAGCTGAAGCCTTTGGTGCCGTCGGCATAGATGGTGGCGATGAGCGCGATGGCCATGCCGATGATGCCGAAGACGTTGCCGTTTTTCGCGCTTTCCTGACGGGACAGACCCGCGAGCGAGAAGATGAAGAAGATGGCGGCGACGATGTAGGCCGCTGTGACGAGTCCGTGGGACATTTGTTGTACCTCGATGTTGGGTGTTGAGCCGTTCTGAAACAGCGTTTATGCCTTCATGAAGCCATCAATTTTGGCATCAATATCGGCACAGGCTTTTTGTACTGCTGCTTCCAGCCCGATAATTTGTTGCTGTGTACCTTCGGCACGGACGACATCCACGTCAGCAAAGCCCAGAAAACCGCCAAGCAGGGTTTTCAGATAAGGGACACTATGTTCCATAGATGCCATTGGTCCGCTGCTGTACACACTGCCACTGCCTTGCAAGATCAGCGCCTTATGTGTACCCATCAGACCGTGTGGATTGCCGTTTTCATCGTATTTGAAGGTTTCACCAGGGATGACGATATTATCCAGCCAGTCTTTCAAGCGGGCAGGAATACTGAAGTTGTAAAACGGATAGGCGAGCACCAAGCGTGGCGCAGATTTAAGCTGGGCTACAGTTGCGCTCAAGCGAGCCAATGACGCGCTTTGCTCAGCCGTAGGTTGCTGCTGATTCATGGCAGCAGCAAATCCGTCAAGAGCGGTTTTGTTAAGCGGCTGAATGTCAGTTTCTGCCAAATTGACGACTTCTGCGCTGCCTACGGGCAGTTTGTCGAGCAGGTGTTTTACTACACGGTTGGTCGCAGATGTGGCGGAATGCGGGTCGGGGTGTGCATTGATAATCAGGACTTTCATGTATTTTCCCTTTATTTTCAGCCTTTACGGAACATGTTGAGCATACGGCGGGTGACGTAGAAGCCGCCGAAGATGTTGATGCTGGCAATCAGCACCGCGATGAACGCGAGTGTTGAGACGAAGCCGTTGCCCTGGCCAATTTGCAGCAGCGCGCCGACGACGATGATGCCGGAGATGGCGTTGGTGACCGACATCAGCGGGGTGTGCAGCGAGTGGCTGACGTTCCAGACGACGTAGTAACCGATGACGCAGGCGAGGACGAAGACAATGAAGTGGTTGAGGAAGGCGGCAGGCGCGACGGCACCCACCCAGAGGATCAGCGCGGCACCGATGACGGCGGGCGCGAGTTTCTTCCAGAACGGCGTCGGTTTCGCTTCTTCCTGCACCGGTGCGGCAGCTTTCGCTTGCTGCGGCGCGGCCGAAACCTGAATCGGCGGCGGTGGGAAGGTGATGCTGCCGTCTTTGCTGACGGTCATGTTGCGGATGATGACGTCGTCAAAGTCGAGGGTGATTTCGCCGTCCTTGTTCGGTGAGAGCAATTTGGCGAGGTTGACGAGGTTGGTGGCGTAAAGCTGTGAAGACTGGCCGGCGAGACGGTTTGCCATATCGGTGAAGCCGATGACTTTCACACCATTATCGGTGATGAACAGCTCGCCCGGCTTGGTGACCTCGCAGTTGCCGCCGGTTGCGGCTGCCAAATCAACGATGACCGAACCCGGCTTCATGCTGGCGACCATCTCTTTCGTAATCAATTTCGGCGCGGGTTTGCCCGGAATGGCGGCAGTGGTGATGATGATGTCCACTTCCTTCGCCTGCTCGGTAAAGAGCTTCATCTCGGCGGCGATGAACTCGTCGCTCATCACCTTGGCGTAGCCATCGCCGCTGCCGCCGGATTCCTGCGGGAAATCGAGTTTCAGGAACTTGCCGCCCATGGATTCAATCTGCTCGGCGACTTCCAGACGCGTATCAAACGCCTTGACGATTGCGCCCAGCGAATTGGCCGTGCCAATCGCGGCGAGACCGGCGACACCTGCACCGATAATCAACACCTGTGCGGGCGGGACCTTACCGGCGGCGGTAATTTGCCCGGTGAAGAAACGGCCAAACGCATTCGCCGCCTCAATCACGGCGCGATAACCGCTGATATTGGCCATTGAAGAAAGCGCGTCCAGCGCCTGCGCGCGGGAAATACGCGGCACCATATCCATGGCCAGCACATTGACCTTCTTGTCAGCCAGCTTCTTCACCAAATCAGGATTTTGCGCCGGCCAAAGGAAACTCACCAGTGTCTGCCCGGCGGACAAGCGGGAAACTTCCGCATCCGAGGGCGCGTTGACCTTATAAATCAGCGGGCACTGCCATACCTCGGCAGCATCAGCCAGCGACGCCCCGGCAGCGGCATACGCCTCATCGGCCAAAGATGCCCCGGCGCCCGCGCCACGCTCGACCACCACGGCAAAACCCAGTTTCTGCAACTGCGTAACCGTCGCGGGCGTACAAGCGACGCGGGTTTCACCGGCGAGAGATTCCTTCGGAATACCAATATTCATCAACTCATCCTCACTAAAACAAAAAACAAAGAACCGGCTTAAAGCCGGGCGAATATCATACCAACAATATAGTCGCCCCAAATAGGACCGATACGGTGTTGGCTCGCCTTGTCGTACTATTCTGTACTGCCTTCGGCTCGCCGCCTTGTCTCAGCCCTATTTGAAACGACTATACCGCAGAAGCGGGCGGCAGCGCGTACAATGCCGCGCAGCCAAAAACGCACAGGAACGCTCATGCAACACCCCGACAACCTCATCTGGATCGACCTCGAAATGACCGGGCTCGACAGCCAGCACGACCACATCCTCGAAATCGCCACCCTCATCACCGACGCCGAACTGAACACCCTCGCCGAAGGCCCCGTCATCGCCATCCACCAGCCGGACAGCATCCTCGACCACCTTGACGACTGGAACCGCACACACCACGGCGCCAGCGGCCTACTTGACCGCTGCCGCGCGAGCACCATCGACACCGCCGCCGCCGAAGCGCAAACACTCGCCTTCATCCGGGAATACGTCCCGCCGCAAACATCACCGCTCTGCGGCAACAGCATCTGCCAGGACCGCCGCTTCATGGCGCGCCTCATGCCGACCCTCGAACACTACTTCCATTACCGCAACCTCGACGTCTCCACCCTGAAAGAACTCGTGCGCCGCTGGTATCCCGCTCACACCTACCCGAAAAAAGGCAGCCACGAAGCCCTTGCCGACATCCGCGAATCCATCGCCGAACTGCGCCACTACCGCGCGCACATCTTCAAACCGCGCGACGATAAACAAAACCAAACCAAAAACGGAAAACAATAAGAAAAACCCGCCAACAAGCAGCGGCATAATAGCCACCCACCCTAAAAACACAGGAACAACCATGACAACCTACACCTTTGCCGATTTGCCTTACGCCTACGACGCCCTCGAACCCGTCATCGATGCGACCACCATGCAAATCCACCATGGCCGCCACCACAAAGCCTATTACGACAACTTCCTTGCCGCCATCAAAGACAACCCGCTGAACGGCCAGCCGCTGGAAACCATCTTCGCCCACATCAGCAAAGAAAGCGCGGCACTGCGCAACAACGCTGGCGGTTACTACAACCACAACCACTACTGGAACGTCATGCGCCCGAACGGCAGCAACGCGCCAAGCGGCGCCCTGCTGGATGCCATCAACAGCACCTTCGGCAGCGTGGACGCCTGCAAAGCCGCCTTCAAAGACGCCGGCATCAAACAATTCGGCTCCGGCTGGGCTTGGCTGATCGTCGGTAAAGACGGCAAACTCGCCATCACCAGCACCCCGAACCAGGACAACCCGCTGATGGACACCGCCGCCGTCCAGGGCACGCCTATCCTCGGCTGCGACGTGTGGGAACACGCCTACTATCTCCACTACCAGAACAAACGCCCCGACTACCTCGACGCCTGGTGGCAAATCGTGAACTGGGACTACGTCGCCGAACTCTACGCAAAAGCGACCGCCTGAGCACACCGCTCACAACAAAGCCGGACTAAGTCCGGCTTTTTTCATGCCAAGAGGCGCCAAGCGGGATAAACACTGGGTTTGCGCGACTGCTATTGAAACCAGAACAGCCCGCGTCAGCAGGAGCGTGCGAGGAATAGAACAACCTGCCTTTGCGCATTCGTCATCTTTTCCGCTGCTCCTGGAAAGAAACCATTGATACCATGACGCCGTTTGGTGAATTGCCAGACGGGAGAAAAAGCCAGTCATCCTTTTGCGGCAAACATGGCTTGCGGGCGGGAACTGGCAAACAGAGATGCCTAATGAATAAAGGGGTAATACATGAAAGACCAGAATCCAAACCATTTGGGAATACATTATTCCCATCCATGGCAGTATTTTCTGTTGGTATATCTCTTAAGTGCTCCGTTTTGGTTACTGTCTTTATTCATTCAGCATAGCGCTTTGCCTGATAACCTTCCGCTTACGGATATTGGCGCGGCACTTACCCCTACAATCGCCGCCGCCTTGCTGCGTTATCGAGAAGGGGGAATGACAGCAGTGCGTCAATTATTCTTGCGAATATTGGATTATCGGCGGATAAAACGAGTGGCTTACTTATGGACTGCAATACTCTTATTTCCCACGCTCTATTTATTCACTTATCTGGCAATACGTCAAACAGGGCAAAGTATACCGGCACATATTCCATTACAGATCTCTCTGTTGGGAGCCTTTATCATGTTCTTTATTGCCGCCATTGCCGAAGAATTAGGTTATGCCGCCTACGCGACAGAAAGTTTACAACGATATTTTACGCCACTTGCTACAGCACTGATCATTGGAGTGCCTTGGGCATTGTGGCATTTGCCGTCAATGATAGCGATAGGACAGAATGCCGAACTCATTGCTTGGGGACTGGCTGGGACAATAGCAGTACGCATAATATATGTCTGGTTATACAACGGGAGCGGTGGTTCAGTATTTGTACTGATTATGTGTCATACCGTTGCCAATACCGCACGAACAGGATTTCCAGGTGGGCGTTCCGCTTACGAAAATAACAATGGGGCAATTCCTTACGGCATTATTATCGTTGCTGCGATACTGATAATAGCTTTTTGGCATAAAGCCATGTGTCGGGCACACAAAACCCATTAAAAACCAAGCTATTAAAGTCTGGGACATCCTCCGCCACTAACGCCTTTTTCCCAGCTGGCGGGCGCAGCCATATAATCTGCCACTACATCAACCATAAAAGGAAACCATGACAGCTTTTACCTGCCCCCACTGCGGCCAGCGAGGCATCACCGTTTGGCGCAAACTTGTCCTCGGCTGGGGTCGTGCCGTGCCCTGCCAATACTGTGGCCTGAAAATCACAGTCTCGCCACTGCCCGCTGTAGCGGCGATGCTGCCTGTGGCACTGATTGTGCTCGCCATCGGTACGGGTTGGTTGCGTGAGCCGGCAGCGGTGATCCTCCTTGGCCTGTTCGCCTGGATCAGCTACGCCCTGCTGCATCTCTACATCGTGCCGCTCTCGCGGGCAGGAATTACCTGGAAAGCAGCCGTCGAACAAGCGCATGAAAAACACCGCCGAGCTGCCGCCAAGCGGGACAACCACGCGGATTAACCCAAGCCAAGGAACCCCATGCACCCCAACTACACCCCACTTGACGCCAACCCCGGCCTCAGCGCCCAGTTCAGCGTCAACTACGACGACGGCAGCGTGGACGCCTGCAAAGACGGCAAACTCGCCATCACCAGCACCCCGGACCAGGACAAACCGCTGATGGGCACCGCCACCGTCCAGGGTACGCCCATCCTCGGCTGCGATGTGTGGGAACACGTCTACTACCTTCACTACCAGAATAAACGCCCCGACTACCTCGACGCCTGGTGGCAAATCGTGAACTGGGACTACGTTGCCGAACTCTGCGCGAAAGCGACCGCCTGAGCACAGAGCCCAACAACAAAGCCGGTTGCGCCAAACACCGCCAAGCGGGGCAAATACTGGATTCCCGAAAGATAAACAAGCGGGAAAAACACAGGGAGCCGACGCGTCCTATAATCACCCCAATGCAAAACAAGAACGCCCATGCAAACCAAAAGACACTATCGCTGGCAATTCCGGCAAAAATACCTCTTCAGCTACCTGAGCATGATGCTCGTCTTTATCATATTTGGCGTAACAGGAGGTTATCGTTACATGGTCTATGTCATCCATAACCAATACTCATGGGGCAATTTATTGTTTGGGATTCTCTTCATTACGCTGATGCTTGCTATTGCTTACGGTGCCTATCACATTGGATTGCGAAGCTGGATAGCATCCTTTCGACAGCCAGAATTTATAGAAATCAATCACCATGGCATTATCTATTGCCGCGCTACGCAGCAAGAAAAAATAGCATGGGATGAAATATTAAAAATAACGCTTACCCGTAAGTATCTCTCGCATAGAGGGACAATAGGAAAAGATATTGGCACCATGCGGATCATCAAGAAAAACAGCAAAATTATTGACATTAACATTGCTGAAATAAATGGTGATCATATTGATGTCAACCTGATCCTTATCATTCCTGCCTTTATTATATTCATAATGTTTGTCAGTAAAGTCTATGCGGTTATAGCCTTCATCACCATAAACCTTATCCTCTCAGTACCTGTGGGCAGAAAATCAGCCAAAGAAATACAACAAGCCCTGTGCCATTACGGCAAAGAAGCCTTGCTGGTGAGCAACGGCCTGCTTTGAAACACGGAGAACCCCATGATCCCCAACTACACCCCACTTGACGCCAACCCCGGCATCAGCGCCCAGTTCAGCGTCAATTACGACGACGGCAGCGCCGATAACTGGGACCTGCCCGCCCTGCTCGCCGACGTACTCGATGCCGAAGGCTACCCCACCACGCGCCACGGCGACTGGCTCCATCACGCGGCCAGTGGCTACGCGCTGCTGGTGCAAATCGCCGCGCTGGACCTCGGCGAACGCGTGCGAAGCACCACCACCATCCAAATCCACCACCCCGACCTCTTCCCGCAGGGCATTTTCGAATACCAGCACAGCTTTGGCGAAAGCGCGGAAGAGGCCATCCGCTACGGCTTCGAACTGTGGCTATCCAGCGATTGGCAACTGCTGCACGCCGTCGCCACCCACGATGACAAAGACCACACCGGCATGACCATGACCTTCTCCGACGGTGGCTCGCGCCGCGTCCACTTCGGCGCACCGCAATACTGGCAGGAAAACCCGGCGCCCGTCCCGGCAGACAGTGAAGACGATGACGCCCATCATCCCTTCTGCCCCTGCTGCCTCTTCACCAACAGCATGGACGCCTACCAACCGCTCCTGGAAGCGCAGGACAACTACGCCCTGCGCTTCTTCGCCGCGCGCAACGATGACGGCAGCACCGATGCCGATTGCCGCGTCAACGGCGAAGACTACACGCCGGGCATAGACGCCCTGCGAGCCTACGCCGCAACCTGGCCGGGCACAGGCAGCGAATTCCGCAAACAATACGTCCTCATCACGAACGGCTGACGGGCCCAGTAATTACGCCGCTTGGTGGGGCCAGTATTTACGCCGCTTGGTGGGGTCAGCATTTACGTCGCTTGGCGGGACCAGTATTTACGCCGCTTGGCGGGCCCAGTATTGACGCCGCTTGGCGGGGCCCAGTATTTACGCTGCTTGATGGGCCCAGCATTGACGCCGCTTCGCGGGGTCAGTATTTACGCCGCTTGGCGGGGGCAGCATTGACGCCGCTTGGCGGGGCCAGCATTGAAGCCGCTTGGCGGGGCCAGCATTGATGCCGCTTGGCGGGGCCAGCATTTACGCCGCTTGGCGGGGCCAGTATTGATGCCGCTTGGCGGGGCCAGCATTGATGCCGCTTAGCGGGGTCAGTATTTACAGCGCTTGGCGGGCCCAGTAATTACGCCGCTTGACGGAGCCAGCATTTACGCCGCTTGGCGCGTGTTCAAACCGAAAGCCCGCATAAAATGCTCTCCCGGTTTCCGATGGGGTAGGGCAAGGGGAAGTCGGATGCGGTGTTGGCTCGCCCCAGTCTCGTTGTACTATCTGCACCATCTTTGGCTCGCCGCCTTGTCCCAGCCCTATTTGCAACACGACCTTATTCACCCCATGCCCCATATTGATACGCTGCCCGCCGGAGCTCTCGACATCATCGGCGACATCCACGGCGAATACGCCGCCCTGCAACAACTGCTCGGCCACCTCGGTTACCGCCCGGATGGCAGTCATCCACAGGGGCGGCGCCTCGTCTTCGTCGGCGACCTCGTTGATCGCGGCAACGATGTTCCCGCCGTGCTGGACTGGTTCATGCGGGCTCACGCCGCCGGGTATGCGCAAATGGTGCTTGGCAATCATGAAATCAACCTGCTGCTGGGCGATGCCAAGCCGGGTTCCGGCTGGTATTTCGCGCAGCGTGCCGACAAGGATGCCGCTGATTTCGCCCCGTGGCAGCATTACCCTGCCGCCGGCAAAGCGACGCTGCACCGCTTTCTCGCCGCACAACCGCTCGTGCTGGAGCGGGACGACCTGCGCATCGTTCACGCCGCCTGGCTGCCTGCCGCCATCGCCCGTCTGCGCGCCGCGCCGGACGACGGTCTCGTCGCTAACCACCGTCGCTGGGAAAAAGCGCTTGCCGAAGAAGCGGGGCAACAGCCGTGGTATCCCGCCTGGCAGGCGGAGGAGGCGCGCGACGGCGATCTGCACGACCCCGGCCATGCGCCCGCCTACCGCCCCGCGACCGCCGCGCGTGACAGCTACTACAGCCGGGGCAATCCTGTCCGCGCCCTGACTTGCGGCAGCGAAAGCCCTGCCACCGCGCCGCATTACGCCGGCGGGCGTTGGCGCTTCGTCGAACGCACGCCGTGGTGGCAGGATTATCGTGATGCGCCTGCCGTTGTCATCGGCCACTACTGGCGCCGCTGGCGTGGCGATCATTCGCTCTTTCCCTGCCCGCCACAGCACTGGTTCGGCGCCCGGCACAACGTTTTCTGCTGCGACTACGCCGTCGGCGCGCGCTGGCGCGACCGCAAGGCAGGCATTGCGCCGCAACGCTCCGCTTACCGCCTCGCCGCTTTGCGCTGGCCGGAAAAAACGCTTGTCTTTGATGACGGCGAGACCGTCGCCACCCTTTGAACCTCCATGCACACCCTCGACATCCCCTACCACGGCCACACCTACCGCATCCACCTGCGCCCGCCGCGCCGCAACAACCGCCGCCTGCGCCTCAGCGTGGATGGCAGCGGCACCCTCTACCTCTCGCATCCGCCGCGCAGCCGCCGTGCCGACATCGAACATTTCATCCGCAGCAATCTTGACTGGATCGCCGCTCACGCCCATCCGCAAGAAATGCGGCCACCCGCCCCCTACGCTGATGGCAGCCCGCAGCAACTGCTCGGCGCCACTTACCGCCTCGCCCTGCGCGCGGACGCCACCGCCCGCATCCGGCTTGCTGGCGATATTCTCACCACCACTCCGGCGGATGATGCCACCCTTGCCGCCCGCTTCCGCGCCTTCCATCGCGTGCAAAGCCTGGCGCACATCCCCGCCCTCGTCGCCGCTGCCCTGCCACATTGCCCGTGGGTTGCCGCGATGCCGCCGCTGCGCTACCGCCATATGCGCCGCAGCTGGGGCAATTGCAGCAGGGACGGCATCATCACTTTCAACACCGCGCTGATTCAGTACCCGCCGGCACAAATCCGCCACGTCATCATCCACGAACTCTGCCACCTGCAAGAGCACAACCACAGCGCCGCCTTTTATGCCCTGATGGACGCCGCTCAACCCGACTGGCGCACATACAAGGCGGCGCTCATCGCCTATCAGCGCGAGTATCGGCTTTGATCAGGCAGGGTAATCTGGGCTTGTGAAGGAAATGCTCGGGAACAGGAGCAGGCAAAAGTAAGGTGGCGCTTGACCCAGCAAGCAGGCGCAGTCAGTGTGCTTCGTCACATCTCGGTAAAACCGGTGTCTATCCCGCTTGACGCATACGCAAACGGAAATCTCGCACGAAAATCTCCTCAACCCGTGGGGCTGGAATGGCTCACGGAGCGAGAAAGGGGGGAATCATCCCCGGTATGCAGAAGGCAGTTTCGTCATACACGTAATGACGGGCGCAGAAAAAATCCACGGCAATCCGTCCAACGGCTATGCTCGCCTTGTTCAACCAGAGGAGCCCGTCATGACCACCATCATCACCGCCGCCGGTGGCAATGCCACCGCCATTGACACACTTGCCGCCCCGCTAACGCGAGCCGCTTATGCCGCGCGTGGACAGGCGCTGGTCGCCGCCTACTCCGCGCAAGGCGTGGAGCAGGCAGGATTTTTAATCCGGACGGCAAACGCTGCCCATTTTGAGATGGCAGGTGGCGAATTCTGCGGCAATGCCGCCCGTGCCGCTGCGTTGCTGCTGGCGCCGCAGGGAGGCGCGGTGTCGTTTTCGATGTCCGGTTTTGCCGGACGGGTGCAGGCGGAGGTGGTGCGCCGTGCGGCGGATTTTTGGGTGCACTGCCGCTTCCCCGGGATGCAGGCGGTGGCGCGAGCTGTCCGCTTGGATGACGGTAGTGCGGCGGCGCTGGTGGATTTGGGCGGCATCGTCCATGTCGTGCTGGAAGCGGCGTTCCCCGCCGCAGCGGAGGCGTTTCGCGCCCGCCATCGTGCGCTGTGTGCGCAGCTGGATTTGGCGGCGCGTCCTGCCGTCGGTGTAGTCTGGTGCGAACGCGCGCATGGGCGTGTCGCCATTCATCCGGTGGTGTGGGTGCGGGAAGTGGACAGCTTCTTTTACGAATCATCCTGCGGCAGCGGCTCCATTGCCGCTGCTGCGGTTTGCGGGGCTGGTACCGTGCGCCAGCCGAGCGGACGGGAGATGGATGTCACCCTTGATGCGGCGGGCATTGCGCTGGCGAGCGAGATGGCGATATTGCCGTAATAGCGGAGTATGGCAGCGATATTTATATTTTCCCGCCAAGATAGGCACCGGATAATTTCTGCAATTTATCGCGGTCAATCAACTTCCCGGAAAAGTTAAAATCCCCGTCAATTTTAATGATGAGCAATTGCTGGAAATTGCCTTGCATTTTAACCTTTACTTGTTTGCTGTCATTCTCGGGCGAGATGGTTTTAACCTCTGTCAATTTCTTTCCGATAAAACCATCCGACCCTGCTTGATGGGGATTTTGATGTCGTATCAGTCCGAATTCTGTTTCGGCATAGAGTTCCCCCAATTCACCCCAGATTTGTAAGTATCGCCCGGTCAGTTCGAAATATGCTTCGGCTGATTGCAGTAAATCTGCCAAAATTTCTCTTTTGGGCAAAATGGCTCCGGAGTTGGGATAGGGATTGGTATTGCCTAAAGGAATAGCGGCATCATTCAATACGTCCTCATCAAAATATTCCCACGGGGCATAGCCATTGGCAGCGGCTTCTGCAATTTCATCGGCGCTATACCCGGCATCCCGCAT
This sequence comes from Cardiobacterium sp. Marseille-Q4385, assembly GCF_916618745.1. Lineage (GTDB taxonomy): Bacteria > Pseudomonadota > Gammaproteobacteria > Cardiobacteriales > Cardiobacteriaceae > Cardiobacterium. Next base: position 577,563 of record NZ_OU745373.1, on the reverse strand, counting down.
TTCATAAAGAAATTCCCATTCGCTCACGATGTGCTCCTGTAAATTGACAATACGGTTAGATTAGTAAAGAACGATAATAACGTAGGGTGGTTTTTATCCATTATTTATATGATTTAGATGGTGGGCCAAGGCCCACCCTACGGTCAGGTTTTATTGATCGTTGTGCTATAAATTGACAGTCTATTCTTGACGCCCTGTTACCACTCCAGGGTTCTGCGTTTGCGGGTGCGGAAAGTCCAGCGTTCCGTTTGTTCCTTGCCGCCCTGGGTGTAGTGAAATTCGGCGGTGTATTCGGTGTCGTAATCAAGCGGGGCGGGGGCGAACAGGGCAAATTCGTTCGCCTGCATCAGGCGGTGGCGGTCGTTCGCGGCGGTGAGGATGATCGGGTTGCGGATTTCGCCTTTGTCGGAACGCAGGGTGAAAGTGCGCATTTCCACGGGGGCAGTCGTGCCATAAAAGGCGATGCTGACCGGATTGCCGACGGCTTTTGTGCTGGGCATGGGGTTGGGGATTTCCTTGCCGTCGTAGGCGGGTTCGATATTGCTGCCGGCGGGGTATTTGACTGCGCCGATGTAGCGGCGCGGTGCGGCATCAAGCGGGATTTTCACCGTCTGGCCGTTGCATTCCATGGTGAGAACGTAGCGTTTGCTCGCTTGACTGCCCGCCTGCGCGCAAAACTCGCGTTCGCGGCTGCTGCCCTGCACGATGACGAAGGCGGCGTGGCGGCTGCGGACCCAGGCGACACCCGCTTCATCGTGGTCGGGGTCGAGCAGGGCGAGGCGGTGATAAAGGGCGGTCATCAGGCCGTCGGTGCTGCGGATGCCGCTGCGTGCGAAGTTGCCGGCGGTGAGATTTTCCACCACCGGGGCGGGATAACCGGCGGCGGTGGCGCGCACCTGCGGGTCGGCGCCGGTGTAGTGCGGGTTACGGCGGTTGTTTTCCTTGTGGCCATGCGCGTCCTTGCCGAGATAGGCGGCGTGGTTCTGCGCCGCTTGGGTCAACGCGGGATTGGGGCGCAATTCCTGTATTCCCGCCTGTGCCCGCCAGTGGTTGAGGCGCTCCAGCCCCGCTTTCGCTTCTTTGTCAGGGTCATAATGCCACTGTGAGAACCAGGCGATGCCGAGAAAGACAACGGCGAGGGGCAGCCAGAATTTAATGATGCGCTGCATCATGGAAGAGTGTTGCGACATGGGGGAGGGGGAATAGTGAATGGGCGGCAGATTGTACAGGCAGTTGGGAACGTATGCGGTTGTCTTGCTTGGTGTGATGCCTGCGCTTGCGTCCGAACGGAATGCGGGCGACAAAAGAAGAAGCCCCGCCGTGGCGGGGCATGTCGCTTTATGTGTCGTCTTCCTCGTCATCTTCGTCTTCGTATTGCGCGGGGGATTCGCCGACTTTTTTCACGATGACGGCACAGGGTTCGTCGCCAATGGCTGCCGCTTCCAGCGGGTAGATTTTTTCCAGGCACAAGCGGTGCATCCAGTCGTCGCCGAAGTCGAAACGGTAGTAGATGAAATCTTTTTCTTGCAGCTTCGCGTCGTCGAGGGTGAAGGTCGCGGCGTTGTGGGCGATATCGCCTTCATCCATCATCATGTCGGCATCTTCCATGCTGTACGGGTCAAGAACCCGCTCTTTGCAATCGTATAAGGCGTGGTCGCTTTTTGCTTCTTCGCGGGTGAGGATGAATTGGTAGAGGTGCGGGTCGTAGCGGTCAAAGGCGGTGAAGATAAGGTCGTGCAGGTCTTCAAAGGTGGCATTGCCGGCGATGTCGAGGATGCGGTGCAGTTTGTTGGCCGGCACAGCGTGGTATTCGATGAGCGATATTTTGAAGCGGTAGATGTTGATGGGCATAGGGTTCTCCGGTAGGTGTTCGCTTGGTGCGGATTTTAGCCTTACTTGGTGTCGGCTAGAAATCGAAGCGGATGCCTTGCGCATAAGCAAAACGCAGTTCGTCTGCGCCGATAAAGTCGCTGTTGATGCTGGCATCTGTCTGGCCGCTGGCTAAGGCGGCGTAAAGATCGGCATAGCGCCTCCGGTAGCCGCAGGCGCGGATATGGTGGCTGAGGAAATCGTGCGCCGCCTCGCTGCCGCCGCAACAGAAGGCGTAATAAAAGAGGCCGGTGTGCAGGTTTTTATTATCCAGCCAGGGACTCAAAGCGCTGCCGTGCTGGCGCAGGTAGGCAACGGCGACGGCTTTGTCGGTAAATAGGTCGCACAGGGGCAGGACGTATTGTTGCAAATCAGCGACGATGCCGCGCACGCTGTGCGGCAGGCTGGCGCCCGCCAGTTGCCAGTGGCGCCAGTCTTTTCTAGGGGTCAGGTAACCAAGCTGGTTGGCATAGAAAACACCGCTGACGTCACCGTTCGGCAGGGATTGGCTCTGCACCCATTGTTTGAATTGCCTGGAGGAGAGCACGATGTGCACCAGCATGGTGATGTTATGCGCACCGTTGTTGCGGCTGCCCTGAAAGCGGATTTCGCAGACGGTGTCGCGGTCGGACAGGTCTTTTTTCAACACCTGCCCTTTTTGCAGGAGGCGGAAGCCGTCCAGTTGCGCGGCGATTTGCGTGCAGGCGTGAAGGAAGGTTTCGCGGGAGGTCATGGTTTTTGGGGGTTGGATGGAATGGACAACGGCGTGGTTGAGCCGCTTGGCGGTATTTTCGGATTTGTTCTGCGGGGATTGTCTGCTGTACTCTCTGACGCGCGCTGTACCAATCCCCTCCTCTCTACCTAGCTAGAGGAAGGGGACACTACGACCAATTATTCAAACAGTTCATAAAAACAATTTGCTAAATACTTGGATCTTTCTTCAATCTCTTCTTCCTCAAAAAATTTTTTGTCAGATAATGTTTTCAAGAAATCTTCAGTAGATTTTGAGTTTGATTTTTTATAAATTTCAACTTTAACTTCTAGGGTGCTATTTCCGCATTTTTGATTCAGGTTATCTTCTAAATAAATAAGATTGCCTATATTTAGAGAATAATGTCTATATCTGGTATCTTTTTCAGAAACAATATGCTCAATAGTATAATTATCTGGGATACAGACTCTATTTGACATTTTTTTTTCAATCTCAGAAATGGCAAATTTAGATAATATATTACTATCGTATTCTTCATTGCTTGAGTAAGATAGTTTTATAAATTTCTCTAAAAACTCATTTTTCGTAGGCAATTTGTCTTTAAAAGTCCTTATGATATCATCAATAATTATTCCTAAGTCGTTTGAATTATTGCTTTTAGATACTAGTACTGAAAAATCTGTGTACTTAGTTTCTATAGCGTTAGGATTTTTCTTGCATAGAGCATTATAAGCAAAATGGAATCTGGGAAGAAATGTTAATATTTTTTTACAATTTTTTGGTGTTAATATACCTTTTTCTTTTGCTCTTAACAAAGATAATAGCAATGGTCTACATTGTTTTATGTTAAACGCGCCTAAATAATTTAATGAATCTACCATATACTTATCTTTCTTATCATAATCAGATAAATATGGTGATATTATTTTTTTATAGTTTTCTGCCGCCTTTTGTAGGTCATTTAAGAAATCTTCATATTTTTCTTTCGACACTTGAGCCTTAAATTGCTCATAAAGAGCTAATCTTTTATTTATACTGTATCTAGAAGACCAAAAGTGTCTATAAAATGTAGAAATTTCTATCTTCTCGCGTTCTGCTAATTGTATCTTTATTTTCTTCCATTTACTGTTTGCATTGTCTTTTGGTTCTATATTATTTAAGTATCTAAATATTTCATTTTTAATTAAATCAATATCTTCTAATTTCTTTCCTTTTGAGTTTAATATTTCAAATATTAAATTTGCATTACCTTTATCTACCGTAGATATACAAATCACTTGACTCTCTAGTAGAGCATCTCTAATTCTTTTTAAAGACTCTATGTAGCTTTCATCTTCTTTCTTAACTAACTTTTTTATCTGTTCCTTTTTTAATTTTTGGAAAAAATATTTTATAGCTTCAAATATTCTTCTTGTTTCATCATCTGGTATATCAGCTCCTTTCTTCAAAATATCAGATAATTCTTGCTTTCTATCTTGAACATTATCTTTAAAGAAGTCATCTAAAGTATCATTCTGCAAGATTGTAATTTTTTCATCATTGTCCGTTGTTTTAACAATATACTCCCAAACGCGAATTGCTAAACTATTCTCTCCATTCATATCCAGCAATTTTCCAATTACTGATAACAAAATGGTTGCTGTTGTTATTCTTTGCTGACCATCTATAACCTCTAGTTTTCCTTTTGAGCCAGTTATATCTCCAACAACTAAAATGGTACCGAAAAAGTATGGAGATTTATTAGAAGTTTCTTCAGCATTTAAGCCGAATACTAAATCATCAAGAAATTCTGATATATGTTCTTTTTCCCAAGAATAATCTCGTTGAAATCTAGGAATTACCAGCTGGTTAAAATTGGTCCCAAGTAAATCCCGAAAAGTCTTGATGTTAAAATTAAAATTCATTCTTCATTTCCTTTATAAGTTAGCTAGTTTGTATTCGAAAAATTCATCCCTCACAACTGCTGCAATTCAGCAAATTGCGGTTAAAGCGTTGTGCCGCACTGATGCTGTGCTGGTAGTAGATGGATTTGAGGCCGAGTTCGGCGGCGGTGAGGTAGAGTTGGTTGATGTCGCGGGTCGGGGTGTCGGGGTGGATCATGACGTTGATGCTTTGCCCCTGGTCGATGTATTTCTGCCGCTGTGCCGCTTGCTGGATGACCGCCAGTTGGCTGATTTCGGAGAAGGTTTTGTAGATTTCTTTTTCTTCGTCAGTGAGTGCCGCGAGGTGTTGCACGGAGCCGTCGTTCAGCAGGATGCTTTCCCAGGTTTTTTCGGTGTTCAGGCCTTTTTCTTCGAGGAGTTCGACGAGGAAGGGGTTTTTGTAGGTGGTTTTGATTTTGGCGAGGTCTTTGACGTGGTAGTTGGATTTGAAGGGTTCGACGGAGGGCGAGACGCTGCCGAGGATGAAGCTGCTCGATTTGGTCGGGGCGATGCTCATCAGGGTGGTGTTGCGGCGGCCATAGCCGGTGAGGATTTCCGGTTCGCCGAATTCGGCGGCAAGTTTTTTCGAGGCGGCGAGGGTTTTTTCTTGCAGCAGACGGAAGATTTCGTTGTTTTTCTGCATGGCGGCAAAGCTGTCGAAGGCGATGCGCTGCGATTGCAGGTAGCTGTGCCAGCCGAGGACACCGAGGCCGAGGGCGCGGTGGCGTTTGGCGAAGCGGTGCGCGCGGTCAAGGAAGGGGATGTCCGCGCTTTTGGTGATGAATTCGCTCATCACGGCGTCGAGGAAGCAGGTGAGGGTTTCGACGGCGTCGGTGTTTTTCCATTCTTCGTAGTGCAGCAGGTTCATGGAGGAGAGGCAGCAGACGAAGCTTTCTTCGTCGCTGGCCGGCAGCATGATTTCGGTGCAGAGGTTGGAGGCGTAGATGGGCAGGTCTAGCGCCTGATAGACGTCGGGGCGGCCGGCATTGGCGTTGTCTTTGAAGAAGAGGTAGGGGATGCCGGTTTCGGCTTTGCGTTGCAGGACTTTCGCCCAGATGCGGCGTTTGTTGGCATCGCCCGCTTTCATGTCTTCGAGCCACTGGTTGCTGATGCAGACGCCGTAGTACATGAGCTGGATGGGGTTGCCTTCGGTGTGGATGTCCAGCCATTCGTCGATGTCGCCGTGGTCGATGTCGATGTAGCCCGCGAACTGGCCTTTGCGTGAGGTGCCTTGCGAGATGACGTCGATGATGGTGTCGAAGAGTTTGCTGAAGTTGAAGGAGCCGTCGGATTTGCCGTTGTTGCTGATGGCGCTGCCGCGCGGGCGGATGTCGCCGAAGTAGGCGCTGGTGCCGCCGCCGATTTTGCTCATCATGCCGACTTCGGCGGTGGTGCGCATGATGTCGTAGATGGAGTCGCCGATGTAGCTGCCGAAGCAGGAGATGGGCAGACCGCGGCTGAGGCCGAAGTTTGACCACACCGGCGAGGAGAGGGAGTAGTAGCCGCGCGCCATGTAGTGGTGGAAGCGGTCGACAAAGGTGGGGTCATTGAGGATTTTGCCGGCGTGGTTGGCGATGGCGCGGATGCGGTCTTCGGGCGTGGTGCCGTCGAGCAGGTAGCCGCGTTCTAGAAAGAGGCGGCTGTCTTCGTTCAGCCAGGCGAAGTCGGGGCGGGAGGCAGCGGTGCTGTTGGTTGCGGTCATGGTGTTTCCTTGTGTGTGGGCGCAATGGCAAGGCGGGCTTTCCCGCCCGCTTGTTGGTGTTGCTGTGTGGGGGTTAGAAAAGGTCGTCGGCGGTGATTTGTTTGGTCTTCTTGCTGTAATCGGTGCTGCGTTTGTAGAAGAAGTCGCTTTCTTTGCCGGAGAGGATTTCGATGTCGAACCACTCGGTTTCGCGCAGTTTGCGCGCATCCACGAGGTAGGGTGCGTTGATGCCGAGGATGCTGAGCGAGTTGTTGTAGCGGTTGACGATGTAGTTTTCCACGGTGTCGCGGGTGATGAAGCTGAGGTCGCCTTCTTCAAACATCCAGTCAAGGATGCCGCGTTCGGCTTCAAGCGCCTGATCGGCCAGTGTTTTCAGTTCGTCGTAGAAGTCGGGGGTGAAGAGGCGCGGGTGTTCTTCTTTGATGATGCCGTAGAGGGCGATGCCGAAGCGGCCATGGATTTCTTCTTCTTTGGAGGTGGCTTCGACGGCGTTGGAGATGCCCTTGAAGAGGTTGCGGTGTTTGTTGAACGACATGATGACGAGGAACTGCCCGAAGAGCGAGATGTGCTCAACGAAGAGCGAGAACATCACCAGCGAGAGGACGAAGCGCTCGCGGCCGATGTCTTTGTCGCGCATGAAGTCTTCCATGTATTCGATGCGCCGCATCAGGGCGGGGATCTGCTTGATCTGGGTGAACATTTCGTTCATGCCGAGTTTTTCGAGGAGGAAGGAGTAGGCGTCTTTGTGGCGCACTTCGCTTTCGGCAAAGGTGCCGCCGACGTCGTCGATTTCGGGTTTGGGGAAGTAGCGGTAGAGGTCGCCCCAGAAGCGTTTGACGCTGACTTCGACTTGCGAGATGGCCAGCATGGCGCGGGTGAGGACGCTGCGCTCGCGCTCGTTAATAACAGTGCGGTAGTCCTGGATGTCGCCGGTGAAGTTGAATTCGGTGTGCAGCCAGTAGGAATGGCGGATGGCGTCTTTGAATTCGAGCAGTTCCGGGTATTCGTAGGGTTTGATTTCCAGGCGTTTTTCGAAGAGGTTGCGGGGTTTCATAGGGTTTCCGTCCGGTGAAATGAGGGTGGCTGACTAGAGCCTATGAGGTGGCATTTTAGGGAGGATTTTGGAGGTGCCTAGTCTTGACAAAATGCGGGGCAACTTAGTCGGCTGAAATGGCGGAGATTTTTGTTAAACGCAAAATATGGGGTGTAATTAACGGTTGGAGCACTATATGTTGTGCTGGTATGGGGTTGTGCGGAGCAATAAGAGGCGGCTGTCAGGGTGATGCGGTGGAGATTGTGGCGTGTCACCCGGCAGGTTCAGGGGATGGCATTCACGCCGAGGATGCCGGGATGCTTTCTGATGAGGTCGTAGGGCAGGATGGTATCTTCGGGATGGGCGTGGGCGGCTTTGCTGGGCGGCAACAGCGGGCCGATGTAGAGACCGCGCGGGGTGAGGTAGAAGTAGGGGTATTGGTAATCCTGGGCGCGGTAGGGATAGCGGTGCATGCTTTGTGGTGCCGCCGCTTGCAGCGCATCCAGCAGCCAGGCGGCGCGGGTTTCGCGTAGGGTTTGGTCGGCGGGAATGTCATCGGCGAGGAGGTACGGTGCGCCATCGCCAATCCAGAGCAGGTCTTCGAGTTCGAGGCCGCGCGCCTGCTCAATGTCATAGGTGATGCCATAGTGGCCGCCAAAGCCGCAGGGGGTTTGTTCGTGGATATGGGCGCTGATGTAGCGCGGGCTGAGGTAGGTTGGTTCCGTGTTAACGCGGTAGTCAAGCGCGGCGCGTTTGTCCGCCGGTAGGGCGGCAAGGCATTGGCGGCGTGCGTAGAGGGTGGTGAGTGCCTGGGCGCGCAGGTAAGGGTTGATGGTGTCGCGGTTGTCGTCGTAGCCGCTGCTGATGAGGAAGTGTTCGAGACCACTGGCGGGTTCACGCCAGTATTGCAGCTTGATGGCGTTGTCGTTGTGAGCAGTGGTTTGGCTCGGCGTGAAGGTGAGATCATCCAGCAGCGCCGCTTCGTAGGGCAGTTCGGTGGCGAAGAGGCAGTTGGCAGGATCGTGGACAGGCGGGGTGTAGGGCGTGAGCGTCGTGCCGCCACGGATGCGCCAGTTATCGCTGCGTTGTTCGAGGTAGCTGCCGGCAATGGTGCGGTAGCAGCGGGTCTCTGCCGGGCAGTTATCGCCTGGTGCCAGCGGGAACGGCAGGCGCTCGTCTTCGTAGTGATGAGTCAGGGTGTCGCTGTCGAGGACGAGGATGCGCCCCGCATCGTTGCCGCGATAGACGGCAGAATGGGCGATGCAGGCGGCGGTTAACGTGAGTGTGGCAAGCAGGCGACACATGGTTCAGAAGCGGTAGCCGACGGAGATCGCGCCAAAGCTGGAGCTTTTCGCCAGCGGGCTTTTGAATTCGCGGCTGCGCCAGTTGACGGTGTAGCTGATGCGGAAGTTTTTGTGGTTGTAGGCGGCACCGAGGGCAAGGTCGTGCACGAAGGGGCGGCGTTTGACGTGATGGCTGTCTTTCCAGGTGTTACCGTCAAGGAAGATGTTGTGCGCCATGAGGCGGGCGTCGTAGCCGAGGTAGGTCATCCAGCCGTGGCCGTCGGTGTATTCAAAGTAACCACTGCCGGGAATGGCGGGACGGACGCGCACCGGCTGGGTCTGCCAGCGCAGGTTGCTGGGGGTGAAGTCGATGGTGAAACCGGCGTTGGCGTAGGTGTAGACGTTGCCGAGGGTTACGCCGCCATGCGGGGCGAAGCGGGCGTGCAGGTTTTTGCCAATATCGGCGGTGTACCAGCCCGGCCAGGAGCGTTCCCAGGAGAGGATAACGCCGGGTTCGTCGCGCAGTTGGTACTTCCAGCCGTGCGGCTGGTAGTCGGCGTGGATGAGGCGGTGGAATTTGTCCTGGATAAATTCGCCCTGCGCGGAGGGGCCGATCCAGCCGAGGGTGAGTTCGACGTCGTCCATGTGGCGGTCGGTGATAGTGCTGATGCCTGCTGAGCCGTAGAGGAAAGCAGCATAGGGACGGTCGCGCACATCGAGGGTGCTGCGATCGATGTCGCTGGGGGTGTAGAGGTTATGGCCGAAGGAGAGGTAAGTGCTGGTGGTTTTGTTGGCGTCGAAAGTTGGCACGAGGCGGTCGATCCAGTCGGCATAGAAGGGCTGTTCGGCACCCACGTTAAACCAGGTGATACGCAGGCCGTTGGTGTAGTCACGATCGTAGCCGCTGCCGAATTTGTCGTTTTCAATATTGAGGGTGAGGAAGCGGTCGCTGCCGTTCAGGATATGTTCCGGTACGCGTTCGACCAGCGGTTCTTTCGGCTTTTCGATGGTGACTTCCGGAGTTTCCAGAATCACGCCTTCCTTGGGGGTAAAGAGTTGTTGCCATAGATTGCGTTCTTCGGCGCGGGCGGCGATAGCAAGCAGCATCATGACGAGGTAAGAGAGTTTGCGCATGGGTCTTGGCGGTGGTTTGTGAGAAAGTGGTAATGTAACGTAATCCGACCGTGCACGGTAGCCCTGCCGTTGACTTTATATAGGGGCGTCCGTATGATTGCGCGCTTTGAATTTTCCCCGATGGAGTTACCGAAATGTCAAAAAGAACGTTCCAACCGAGCAATATTTCCCGCAAGCGTACACACGGTTTCCGTGCCCGTATGGCTACCAAAAACGGTCGTAAAATCCTGAGCCGCCGTCGTGCCAAAGGACGCCACCGTTTGACCGTCTGATAACGCGGGTCGTCGCGCCGTGAACGCATCTTTTCCCCACACGGCAAGGCTGACACAGCGCCGCGAATACGACCACGTTTTTCAAGCCCCCGAACGAAAAAGCAGCGACCGCTGTTTTACCGTTTTGGGGCGTTCTCGTTTACAGGGCGAGCCGACCCGCCTCGGCTTGGTCGTCGCCAAACGGCAAATCCGCCGCGCCCACGAGCGCAACCGCGTCAAGCGGCTGGTGCGGGAGGCCTTCCGCCAACTACCGCAACGTGAAGAGGCTGCGCTGGATATCGTCGTCATCGCGCGGGCGGCGGCGCAGGATACCGACAACGCTGCCTTATTTCGCACATTACACCGTCACTTTCAGCGGATCATTCCATGAAACGGCTGCTTATCGTCCTTATCCGCCTCTATCGCCGCACCCTTAGTCCCTTCATCGGGCAACAATGCCGCTTCGAGCCGACCTGCTCACACTACGGTGAAGAAGCCATTGCAAAACACGGCGCATGGCGCGGCACATTATTGACCCTCTGGCGCATCCTGCGCTGCGGTCCGTGGTGCAAAGGTGGCTATGACCCCGTACCTGACACATTCTTGGTGAAGCATGAAAAACAACCCTAAATTACTTCTCTACATCAGTGCCGCCATCCTGGCGTTTTTGCTGTGGCAAAAATGGCAAATCGCCAACCTGCCGCCCGCGCCGACGCAGACTGCGGCGACCCCTGCGGCCGTTACCCCGAGTAATACCGGAGCGGATGTGCCTCAGGCAACAGCTGGCAGCGATATCCCGACCACCGCCACCAGTGGTGACATCCCGGCGACGCACACAGAAACCGGCGCCACCATCCGTGTCAAAACCGACGTATTCACCCTGCAAATCGCTACAAAAGGCGGCTCCATCGTCCATGCCGACCTGCTGCGTTACGCCGCGAACAAGAACAGCGATCAGCCGCTGGCCTTGCTCCATCCTGACAACCCCGCGCGCTTCCTGCTGCAAAGCGGCCTGACCTCAGGCAATGGCGACAAAGCACCGACCCACCACGCCACCTTCACTGCGCCCGCCAGCGAATATACCCTGGCCGACGGTCAGGACAGCCTGAGCGTGCCGCTTACCTGGCAAGAAAACGGCATCACCGTCACCAAAACCTACACCTTCAAACGCGGTGCCTACGACTTTACCCTTGAACAAAAAGTCCAGAACGACAGCGACAAAACCTGGTCGGGCAACGCCTACCAACAATGGGTATTCGGCCAACCGCTACCATCCGGCGGTATGGGACAAGTCGGCACCTACACTGGTGGTGTTGTGTCCTACGACAGCGATCCTTACGAAAAAATCAAACTGGGCACCCAATTCAACGCCAAAACCGAAAAAGGCTGGGTGGCGATGATCCAGCACTACTTCGTGGGTGCCATCGTCCCGCCGCAAGGACAAACGCAGGAGTTTTACACCAACACCAACGCTACCAGCGGCGATCACTTCATTGGCGTGAGCAGCGGCGTACAACAAATCGCCGCAGGCCAAAGCGCCAGCTTTACCAACAACATCTACATTGGCCCGAAAATCCAGAAAGACCTCAAAGCCGTCGCCCCCAACCTCGACAAAACCGTCGATTACGGCTTCCTATTCATGATCGGCCAGCCGATGTACTACGTCCTGCACTTCATCCACGGCATCGTCGGCAACTGGGGCTGGGCGCTCATCCTCATGACCCTGCTCATCAAAGTGCTCTTCTTCACCCCATCCGCCTGGGCCTACAAATCTATGGCGAAAATGCGCCGTTTGGGGCCGGAAATGCAGCGCATCAAAGAACAATACGGCGACGATCGTCAGGCCGCGAGCATGGCGATGATGAAACTCTACAAAGACGAAAAAGTGAACCCGGCCAGCGGCTGCCTGCCGATGCTGCTGCAAATTCCCTTCTTCATCGCCTTCTACTGGGTCCTCATCGAATCCGTCGAACTGCGCCATGCGCCGTGGCTCGGCTGGATACACGACCTCTCGGCGATGGATCCCTACTTTATCCTGCCGATCATCAACGCCGCGCTGATGTTCCTGCAACAAAAACTCAACCCGCCGCCGCCCGACCCGACCCAGGCCAAAGTCATGATGATGCTGCCGCTCGTCTTCGGCTTCATGTTCATGTGGTTCCCGTCCGGCCTTGTCCTTTACTGGACCGTCAGTAACGCCTTCGGCATCGTTCAGCAATACATCATGAACAAACGCTACGGCGACCGTAAGCACCCGCCGCACGACGCCCACGGCAAAAAACACAACAAAGCACCCAACAAAAAATGACGGCACACGACACCATAGCCGCCCTCGCAACGCCGCCCGGAACGGGCGGCGTTGCCATAATCCGTATCAGCGGCCACGACGCCCTCGCCATCGGCACCCGCCTTAGCGGCAAAACCCCGGCGCCGCGCCGCGCCACCCTCGCCGCATTACACGACGCGGACGGCAGCCTCATCGACCAGGGCCTGCTGCTCTACTTCCCCGCGCCCCATTCCTACACCGGCGAAGACACCCTCGAAATCCACGGCCACGGCGGCATCGCCGTCAGCCAAACCGTCCTCGCCGCCGTCCTGAACGCCGGCGCCCGTCTGGCCGAACCCGGCGAATACAGCCGTCGCGCCTACCAGAACGGCAAAATCGACCTTGCCCAGGCCGAAGCCATCGCTGACCTCATCAACGCCCGCACCGCCGCTGCCGTCAAAGCTGCCACACGTTCACTACAAGGCGCCTTCTCCCAGGAAGTGAACGCGCTTGCCGCCGAACTGCTCGCCCTGCGCGCCTACATCGAAGCCGCGCTGGACTTCCCTGAAGAAGAAAACGACTACCTCAGCGAAGGCGATCTCGAAGCGCGTCTGCACCACTGGGGCGAACGCCTCGCCCGCCTGCTTGCACAAAGCACCCAGGGCCGCCTGATGAACGACGGCATCAACCTTGTCATCGCCGGCAAACCGAACGCCGGCAAATCCAGCCTGCTCAACGCCCTCGTTGGCGAAGAGCGTGCCATCGTCACTGCCCAGGCAGGTACCACCCGCGACATCGTGCGCGAAACCCTCAACATTGCCGGCGTCCCGGTCAACATCCTCGACACTGCCGGTCTGCGCGACGCCGCCGATCACATCGAACAAGAAGGCATCCGCCGCACCAAACAGGCGCTTGCCAGTGCCGACCTCATCCTGCTGCTGGTGGACGGCAGCACCCTCGCGAGCGGCGACGACCCCGCCGCCGACCTGCCGCCGGAAAGTGCTACCACCCCGCGCCTGCTCGCCTACAACAAAGCCGACCAAACCCCGGCGGACATCCAGGCAAACCACCGCGAAGGCCTGTGGCTATCAGCAAAAACCGGCGACGGTATCGACGACCTGCGCCACGCCATTGCCGCCGCCGTTGGTCGTGACGAACGCGAAGAAACCCCCTACATCGCGCGCGAACGCCACCTGCGCGCCCTCAAACAGGCCGCGCAACACCACCGCGACGCCCTCGCCCAACTGCATGGCGCCCGCAACGGCGAACTACTGGCGGAAGACTTGCGCCTCGCCCACGACGCCCTCGGCAGCATCACCGGCGCAACCAGCAGCGACGACCTGCTCGGCCACATCTTCTCCACCTTCTGCATCGGCAAATAAACCCTTCGCGCAGCCGCCAAGCGGGATAAACGCTGGTCTCCCGAATCGCCGCCAAGCGGGATAAACACTGGGCTCCCGAATCGCTGCCAAGCGGGATAAACACTGGGCTTCCGAACCGCTGCCAAGCGGGATAAATGCTGGGCTCCTGAACTGCCGCCAAGCGGGATGGTCGCTGGGTTCTGGGGTGGCTGCCAAGCGGGATAAATGCTGGGTTTCTGAATTGCCGCCAAGCGGGATAAATGCTGGTCTCCCGAATCGCTGCCAAGCGGGATAAACACTGGGCTTCCGAACCGCCGCCAAGCGGGATAAATGCTGGGTTCCCGAACGGCCGCCAAGCGGGATAAACACTGGACTCCTGAACTGTCGCCAAGCGGGATAAACACTGGACTCCTGAACTGTCGCCAAGCGGGATAAATACTGGACTCCTGAACTGCCGCTTCCCACTTGCCCCTACCCTTCTCATAAACCCAGCATTTATCCCGCTTGGCACCTGCCCTGCCCTTCTTGCAAATGCTGGTTTGCTTCCGCTTGTTCATAGGCTCCTATCTATCGCAATGCTGGCGTATAGGACAAAAAAGGAGCTATCTTGGAGGACCTTGTGTCTATAGGACAAAAAAGGAGCTATCTATCGTCAGGCATGGCGAAATAATCCTTTATAAACTTGACTTTATTCTCTCTTTTCATCCCGTGATGACACCCCAATTTGCACTTTAAGTCGGCAAAGCGCCCATCCAGCAAATTGGTGGTGTTGCACATGCCCAAAACGGGATACGCTTCAAAGGTAAACAGGTAGTCCAAGTTCCGTTTCAGGCTCAAATACGCGCTTCTCAGCGTCTTGTGCGTTTAGTGCGAACTGCCGGTTTCCTCGTTGACCGTTCGTTCGTTGAGGAAGCCCTCATGCTGCCCAAACCATGCCTGCAGCGCGCCTTGAAACGCTGTCTTGCCGCTGTCCTTCAGGGTGAGCGTCAGTCGCCACAGCGCCTTGCCTGCCGCCGTTTTCGGGTTACGTGTCAGATAACGGCTGACGGTTTTGACCTGGTGAAACTGGCATAGCCGCGCGGGAATCTCGGGAAACATCTGTAGTAATCCCTTTCGCCCGTCGCAGACAATACTTTGTATCTCAACGCCTTTTTCCCGAAGCTCGTTCAGCGCCGCGGCATACAGGGCGTTGGTTTCGTATTTGACTTCATCGACGGACAGAGCCTGTTGGCTGATGCTGTCCATCAGCACCATCACGCCGAAACTGCGCCCGAAGTATGTGGTATCCATGATGATGTTGGCTTTTTCGGGCAGCGGGTAGCGCTCCCTGATTTGCACACTGCGAAGGCGGCGATAGATGGTTTTGCTGCTGCATCCATACTGCTTGGCAAGCTGCGCGGCCGTTTGTTTGCCTGCGCTATAAGCTGTCCAAAGCTCGTCGTTTTGAAGGCGCTTGCCGCCGTCAAAACGTTTGCCGCAAGCCTTGCATTTATATCGTTGCTTGCCATTTTGCCAGCCATCTTTTTTGATCTGCTTTGAGCCGCAGAAAAAGCTTTTTTTGTGTTCAAAGCCTTTGACCCCGCTTAAACCCTCGCAGCATAAGGCTTACAGCGATTCTTGGCTCCTTTTTTGTCCTATACGCCGAAAAATGCAGACATCTGTTCATAAACAACACCGCTCACCCCCACCCCGACCCTCCCCCGCTGCGGGCTTCGCCCTGCGGAGGAGGGGGATGTTTCAATTGTCAGCACGCTAGCGGCTCGCATATAAATGCCGCTGTAAATCACGGATGGCGGCTTGATATTGCGCATTGCCGCCGAATAGGCCGATGATTTTCTTCGGCGAGCCGATGCTTTTGAACGGCGCGTTGCTCAAGATTGCGGGCTCGTCCAGCGCGATGCCTTCGTTCATATATTTGTCAAGTAACGCGCTCAATACTTCGCGGCACTCTGCGCTGTATGCCTGCAAAAAGCCGTCTTTTTCCAGGCGGCGGGCGCGCTCTTTGCGGGTCATGGCGGGGCGGTTGTAGGCGAGGTGCAGAATCATATCGAAGGGGTCGATGTCTTCCGCCTCGCCGTAGGCTTCCTGCAACACGTCCAGCGGCAGACCTTGTTCTGCCAGCGCGTCAAGTACCGCCCGCTTTCTGTCGGCGGCGTTCCATGCCTGCAAGAACACATCGAGCGTGGCGTATTCGTGCAGGATATTGCGTTTGCTGTAATCGGTGAGGCTTTCCACGATGAGCTTGCCGTTTTCGTCCAAAATTTCCACCCGCTCGCTTAATACGCAGACATCCACGCCGCGCACGCGGATTTTTTTCCTTACCTCGCCTTCGCTGGGCGGTGCAAATTCCCCGCCGTTTCCATTGCCGTCAATATCGCCATTGTCTGGCGTTTTTTCATCCTTTTCATCCGGCAGCCAATTATCGCCATCAATGACAAATTCTTCGTCATCATCGATTATGGAAACGGGCATGCCGTCAAATTCAGGGTCGGCAAAGAGATTGGTAACATTGCGGAAATCCATAATGGTAAAAAAGCGCTTGTCGTAGGCGTCGTTAATGCGTGTGCCGCGCCCGATAATTTGCTTAAATTCGGTCATCGACTTGATTTCATTATCGAGCACAATCAGCTTGCAGGTTTTGCAATCGACGCCGGTGGTCATCAATTTGGAAGTGGTTACAATTGCCGGGTATTGCTCATTTGGGTCGATGAAATTATCGAGCTGCGCTTTGCCCTCGGCATTGTCTCCAGTAATGCGCATGATATATTTTGGATTGATTTTTACCTGCTCGCGGTTTTCATTAACGAGCGCTTGGCGCATCCGCTCGGCGTGGTCAATATCGACGCAAAAAACAATGGTTTTGGCAAAAGGATCATTTTCATTGAGCCAGCGGGTAATGCGGCGGGCAACCGCTCGCGTGCGTTCATCAATGACGATATATTTCTCAAACTCTTCGCGCAGATAAAGGCGGTCTTCGATTTCATTGCCATCTATATCGGTTTTACCTTTGGGTGGGCGCCAGCCTTCCAAATCTTTATCCAAACCGACGCGAATCACTTTATAGGGGGCGAGAAAGCCGTCTTCGATGCCTTGTTTTAGGGAATAGATGTAAACCGGTTCGCCGAAATAGCCAATATTGCTCACCTCATCGCTTTCTTTTGGTGTGGCGGTCAGACCCAAATGGGTGGCCTGGCTAAAGTAATCCAAAATCCGCCGCCATTGGGATTCTTCGCGCGCGCTGCCGCGATGACATTCATCCACTACAATTAAATCAAAAAAACCGGGCTGGAATTGGCGGAACGGCTCACTGCCTTCCTCGCCCGCCAATTGCTGATAGAGGCTCATATAAATTTCATAAGAGCTGTCCAGCGTTTTATTTTCCACCTTGGTGATGATTTTTTTGAACGGGCGGAAATCGTTTTGCATGGTCTGGTCAATCAAAATATTGCGGTCAGCGAGATAGAGAACGCGCTTTTTCAATTTGTTTTTTATCAGCCGCCAGATAATCTGAAAGGCAGTGTAGGTTTTGCCCGTGCCGGTCGCCATGACCAATAAAACGCGCTGCTGCCCGCCGCTGATTGCGGCAACAGTGCGGTCAATGGCGATGCGCTGGTAATAGCGCGGCGCGATTTGCCGGTCGCCGTCAAAGTAATAATCGGAAAGCAGGGCGGTTTGCTGCGTGGCAGAAAGTGCGCTTTCGCCGGAAAATCGTGCCCATAACGCCGCATAAGCGGGAAATTCATCCATTGCCAATTCGCGCTCTGTGCCAGTCAAGCGGTCATGCTCCAAAAAGCCTTTGCCATTGCTGGTGTAGGCAAAAGGAATATCCAAAATCTCGGCATATTCCAGCGCCTGCTGCATGCCGTCGCCCAACATCTTATCGCCGCGCTTGGCTTCGACAATCGCCAGCGGCGTGCGCCCGTTGGGCGCGGTCAGGATATAGTCGGCTTGTTTCTTTTTGCCTCGGCGGGCGGTTTTGCCGCGCACGCTAACTCTGCCGTCGGTAAAGCAATATTCCATAAAAATCTGTTCTTTTGCCCAGCCTGCCGCTTCAATGGCGGGGGTAATATGGCGATTTTTAATGTCTTCTTCGCTGAATATGGGCTGCTTCATGCGGCGTTCTCCAATGTGTCGATTTCTGCCAATAGTGCTTCGAGTTTGGTGACGATTTGTTGTTGTTCGGTGAGGGGTGGGAGGGGAATTGGATAATTTTTAATAAAATCGGAACTTACTCGTTGTTGTCCTGCTGTGCCTGTAAAGTTCGCCACACCTCCGTTTATAAAAGCGGTGGTTTTTGCGATCAATAAGAGATATTCGGGCAAAACTTTTGCCGCATAAGGACGCAAAACATGTAACTCTGTTGTGCCCGCTCCAATTTTATTTGGCAAACCACTTATCACAGCGGATTTCCTATTTTGAAAACAAGGCGTAATTTTAGCGATAACTACATCGCCATCTGAAAAATGGGTAAAACTCTTTTTAATTTTCTCCCAACTGCGATTTTCAAAAGCAAACGAGTTTTGAAAACCGCCATTTAATAGATTCATCGGCATAAATCCTGCCTCTGTTTCGTCTTGAGCTTTATTTCGTGGATTAATTTCTGCAACATCCCCCAACCTCACCCAAACCCAGTTTTCTGGTATGGCGAAGGGGATTTCTTCTTCTTTAATGGCGGCAAGCGGTTTGTCTTTTTTCAGTTTGCCTGTTTTTTGTAAGGCGGCTTTTTCTGCCTGAATGGCGGCGAGCAGGTCGCGGGCGTTTTCGTTTGTTCTTTCGTTGAGTTCGCCCTGCATCGCTGCTTGTAGTATTGCCGCGCGCAGTTTTTTCGGGAAGGCGTTTTGTGTCGCAAGTAGCGCTTGTTCTTGGGCTTTCAGTTCGTCTATTTCGGTTAGGAGTTGGTTTAGTTTTGCGACGATTTGTTGTTGTTCGGTGAGGGGTGGAAGGGGGATTATTCTCTGAATCATATTTTCCATAGACAAATGCTTCATTGTCGTGCCATTCAAATCATTATGAATATTGAACGTATCCGCCATTAAAAAATAATAGACAAAATCCCGATTTAGCATCCCATATTTAACATTCCATATATGGTAATGGAAGATAATTCTTTCACCATCCCATATTTTGGGGCCGAAAGATGCTGACCAAGCATAAAGCAAATCGCCTTTATCACAATATTTCTCTGAGGGAAGTTCTAAATCTGAAAAATACCAACTTCCGTTAGAAAAGAAGTTACCAACCCTAAGAACTTTGTATTTTCCCTCTGCAAGTAGCTCATTTTGTTTATAGGCGCGACCATTTATTAGCTCTAAAACTTCCCCCAACCTCACCCACACCCAATTTTCCGGGATGGCAAAGGGGATTTCTTCTTCTTTAATGGCGGCAAGCGGTTTGTTTTTTTTCTGTTTGCCGGTTTTTTGTTGTGCGGTTTTTTCTGTCTGGATGGCAGCGAGCAGGTCGCGGGCGTCTTCGCTCGTCCTGTCGTTGAGTTTGCCTGCTATCGCTGCCTGCAAGACGGCGCGGCGCAGGTTATCCGCCAGTTGTGGGGTGCGCATTTATTCGTCCTCCGCTGTCAGGTCGATGCCTATCAGGGCGCGGATGGTCGCCAGTTGTGTGTCTATGCGTTCGTTCAGGCGGTCGCGGGTTTGCTGGTAGTCGCGGATGGTGTCAAAGGGGCTTAGGATTTCGGCTTCTTCGTTGGGGTAGCCGCAGAGGTCGAGGTTTGCGCCGCCTGCCAGCAGTTCGGCTTTGTGGTAGGCGCGGGCTTTGTAGCTGCCTTCTTGTTCATCACGGATTTCTGTGCGGTTGTGCCACCAGGCGATGCAGTCGGCGAAATGCTCCAGCTGCATCGGTTTGGTTTTGGAAAAGGCTTTGCGGTCGGCGGGGATGTCCACGCGGTAGTACCAGAGCTGCTTGCTCGGCGCTTCGCCGGCGGCGGGTTTGTCGAAGTAGAGGATGTTGGTGGTGATTGAGGTGTAGGGCGCAAAGACGCTTTTCGGCAGGCGGATGATGGTGTGCAGGTTGTAGTCTGTGAGCAGGCGGGTTTTGAGGGCGGTTTTGGCACCGTCGTTGCCGAAGAGGAAGCCGTCCGGGATGATGATGGCGGCGCGGCCGTGCGTTTTCAGGCGGTACATGGCAAGGGCGATAAAGAGGTCGGCGGTTTCGCTGCTGCGCAGTTCGGCGGGGAAGTTGTGCTTGATGATGTCCTGCTCGCTGCCGCCGTAGGGCGGGTTCATGAGGATGATGTCGTGGCGGTCGGCGTCGCGGTAGTCGCGCACGTTTTGTTCGAGCGCGTTGCCGTGGCGGATGCGCGGGCTGTCGATGTCGTGCAATATCAGGTTGGTGATGGCCAAGAGGTGCGGCAGCGGTTTTTTTTCTACGCCGTAGAGGCTTTGGTTCAGGGTGGCGCGGTCTTGTACGGTTTTGACTTGCGGTTCGATGTGGTTTAGCGCGGAGACGAGAAAGCCGCCGGTGCCGCAGGCGAAATCCGCCACGCTTTCGCCGAGGACGGGCGCCATCATTTGCACCATGAAGTCGGTAACGGCGCGCGGGGTGTAGAACTCGCCGGCGTTGCCCGCGCTTTGCAGGCTTTTGAGGATGGTTTCGTAGATTTCGCCGAAGGCGTGGCGCTCTTTGCTGCTGTCAAAATCGATGGCGTCGATTTCGTTGATGACTTTGCGCAGTTGCACGCCGTCTTTCATGAAGTTTTTGGCATCCGCAAAGACGTCGCGCACGATGCGCTGGCGCAGCGGGGTTTGTTCGTTGATGCGCAGGTTTTTTAGGGCGGGCATCAGCTCGGCATCGATGAAGTGCAGCAGGTCGTCGCCGGTGAGGGTGTTGCCGTCTTTGTGGTCGGTCGCCCAGTTTTGCCACTGGTAGGCGGGCGGGATGATGGATTGGTAGTTTTCTTCGACTAGCGCCCAGTTTTCTTCTTTGTTGCCGTAGATTTTGAGGAAGAGTAGCCAGGTCATCTGCTCGATGCGCTGTGCGTCGCCGTTGATGCCGGCGTCAGAGCGCATGATGTTTTGGATGGTTTTGACGAAGGTGTTGAGGCTCATAGGGGGTAACGGGTTGTTCAGACGCGGTTATTTTAGGGCGTAATGGACAAATTTCATGCTAAAAATCGCTGTAGCCCTTACGCTGCAAGGCTTTACGCGAGGTCAAAACCTTTGAACACAAAAAATGCTTTTTCTGCGGCTCCAAACAGGTCAAGAAAAACGGGCATCGTGATAACGGGAAACAGCAATACCATTGCGGCTCCTGTAAGCGCCAATTCATAGGGGGCCCACGCCTTAATCCCAACACCCTTTGGCAGTGCTACAGCGAAGGCAAGCAAAGCGCCGCACAGCTTGCCGCGCAGTACGGATGCAGCATCAAAACCATCCGTCGCCACCTCGCCAAAGCCGCTACACAGGCCGAATGCACGCTGCCACAAGCACCTGTTAACCTCATCATGGACACCACCTATTTCGGTCGAAAATGGGGTGTCATGGTGCTGTATGACGCGATCAGCAAGCGAGCGCTGTCGGTGCTCGAAGTCAAGAATGAGACGATTGAGCACTACCGACAAGAGGTCGCAGCGCTGCAAGAAAGAGGCGTTGTGATACAAAGCATTATCTGCGATGGCAAAAGCGGCTTGCTGGGTTCGTTCCTGGATATGGCTAATGTACTTAATTATTCATACAGATGTTAAATAATAGGTCAATATTATTTAATCGAAGTTTATTGCGAATAGATTTAATCCATGCCCATTTATGCTCGATTGGGTTTAAGTTAGGGCTATAAGGTGGAAGCCATAATATCCTATGCCCATTCTTCTTTAATAAATCAGCTATCTCGCTGCTTTTATGAAAAGCTGCATTATCCATCACAACTACACTGTTCTTTGGCAGTTCAGGTAACAAGGTTTGCTCCACCCACGCCTTAAAAATATCAGTATTAATGCTATGCTCGAACAAGCAACAGCAAATAGCTTGTTCTCATATACCGCACCTATAGCATTAACTTGATTTTTACCATGCCAATCATGCTCAGCGTAACAACGCTGTCCTCTAAGTGAATAACCATATCGCCTGATCCAGTCTTTGCGGAAGCCACTCTCGTCAATATATACCAAAGGTAGATTGCGCTTACGGAAGCAGGTCTGAAAACGTTGGAACCAATTCCGTTTAATCGGACAAGCCTTGGGGTGTTTCAGTATCGTCTTTTTTTACTAAATTTATTGCGTAGCATAGCCTTTCTGATAGCAGCGGGTGTGCATTTGAATCGTTTGGCACGTTCGCTTAGATAATCTGTTGGATACATCTCAATATCAGCCAGGAGTTCTTCTGTGCGGATCTTTTTCGGTGGTCGTTTTTGTGGTGTTTTAGCTTTTTCAGGATGTTTCTTCCAATTTTGAATGGTCGTGAAATGGATCCCAAATAGTGCAGCAGTAGTTCGAACCGATAATCCACGACTTAATGTTTCCAGGACTTTTTTACGAAAGTCGGGAGAGTAGGCCATAATCATTCTCCTGTATGAAAAAATAAACATCTTAGCTATAAATGCTGGGTTCCCGAACTGCCGCCAAGCGGGATGGTCACTGGGTTCTGGGGTGGCTGCCAAGCGGGATAAATGCTGGGTTTCTGAATTGCCGCCAAGCGGGATAAATGCTGGGCTCCTGAACTGCCGTCAAGCGGGATAAATGCTGAGTTTCCGAATCGCTGCCAAGCGGGATAAAACCTGAATTTGTGGGCGGGTGATTCAGGTCATCGCCCCAGCTTGCTTTCCACTTGCGCGCCTTCGCTCTCGCCCGCGCTTTTCAGGCGGTTGAGCAGTTCCTGCCAATCGATTTCGCGGGTGTGGCCGATGATGTCGAGGTGTGGCATGCCGCGTCCTTTCACAAGGAAGTAGCCGTCGCTGCCGTCTTTTGCAGGGGCGATGCCATCCAGGGTCAGCACGCCGTTTTCAAGATGGGCGGTGAAGCCGAGGCGGTCGTAGGGGAAGCGGTTCAGAACGCGGATAAACTGGTTGAGCATGACGTTGCCGCCGCCGGCGCGGGCCAGGTAGGCCACGGCTTCGTGGCTGATGCGGCGGCGCCCCGGGTTGTGATGCGCCGTGTGCAGCGCGGCGCGGAAGTGCTGCGGTTTCCAGTTGGTGAGGATGACGTCTGTTGCCTCGCCTTCGATGCGCCCTTCGATTTCACCGATGCCGAAAGCCTGGGTCAGCGGTTGCAGGTCAAGGTCGCGCAGGCGCAGGGCAAAGCCGGCATAGGGGGCGTCGCTGAAGAAGCGGCTGATGTGCAGGTGGTCGATATGGATGGTGCCGCCGAAGGTATGGAGGTTAACCGGCTGTTGTAGTTGCAGGCCGTCGCGGTTGAGACGGATATCCGGCAGGGTGCCACCGAGGGTGCCGGGGAAGCGGATGGTGTCAAGCGCTGCACCGAGTTGGCTGAGGCTGATGGGCTCGATGCGGGCGCTGATTTTGTAGGCTTCCCGCTGCGGTTCGAGGCGGTGCACGGTGATGCCGCCATCGAGGATGGGGATGTGCAGGGGTTTTGCGAGGGTGATGCCGCGTGCGTCCCAGCGGTAGTCGGCACGGATGGCGCCAATAGGCAGTTTGCGCCAGCGGCCGCCGGCGAGGGTGAGGCGCGAGGGCGTGCCGTTATTGCCAGTCTGTCCGTCGAGGTCGCGCAGTTGGTAACGGTCTTGTTGGTCTTCGATGTGGATGTGGTGGAAGACGGCGGCGAGGTCGGTCAGGTGGCCGTCGCGGTAAGTCCCGCGCAGGTAGAGGCTGCCTTTGAGCGTGGCGTCGCCAAAGAGACCGTCGCCGAGGTAGGGCTTGAGGTAGCGGCGGTAGAGGTGATCGGCGTCGCCCGTGAGTTGGTGCAGGGTGAGAGCGGTGAGGCGGTTTGTGCGTCGGTTCCACTCAAGGTCGGCACGGGCGCTGGCGTGGGCGTCATCGAGGTTGAGGTTGCGGATTTGCAGTCGGTCGGGGCGGTAATCGATGTGGGCGCGGACGGTAAGCGGCGCGCCTTCGTGCCGGTAGTAGTAGGGGGTAAGGAGGATTTCGCCCGCGCTCAGGGTGAGGGCGATATCGCCCTGCCAGCGATCGCCGCTGCCATGCAGGTCGAGCTGGATGCTGCCGCGCAGGTGTTCTGCCGCTTGCAGGCTGTCGGCACTGTTGTAGCGGACGTCGTGCAGGGTGATGTTGCCGTTTGCGTGGTAACCCGTGTGGTCGCGGCGGATTGTGAGCTTGGGGCGTATTTCGCCGCCGAGTTGCTGCGCTTTGAGCAGGGGTTCGAGCAGGGCAAGCGGCAGTTCGGCGTCAATAGCGGCGGTGTTATCCGCATAGGCAAGTGTGGTGTGCAGGCGGTGTTTGCCCGCTTCCAGGGTGAGGCGGCTATGCGGCGGGAGGTGCAGTTCACCGCGCAAGATGTTCGCGAGGATGAGGCGGTCGCTATGCAGGTGTAGCGCGGTGCGGCCAAGTGTGCCGCGCAGGTGGAGGGTTTCAAGGGTGAGGGTGTCGTGCGCACGGCGCAGGCGGGCGTCGAGACGGGTGTTTTTCAGCGGGCTGCCGGCAAGGCGGGTTGCGGGCAGGTCGCCGCTGATGCGCCAGTCGCTGCCGTCTGCGCTTTCGGCGCGCAGGTGCAGGTTGTTCACCGGCACGCCGCCGATTTTGCCGCTGCCAATGTCGAGTTCGATGGTGATGGCGGCGGCGGCAGTGCAGATAAGGATGAGAAAGGAGAGGGAAAGACGCCGCTTCATGGGATTTTTCTGCCGCCCGGTGGGGGTTTTCTGCGCGGGTGTCGCGATGATAAAGCCGCCCAAGCGGGCGGCTCTTGTCGTATCAGCGTTCTTGCAGTGCCTGCTTCATCCGGGTAATCGGTTTGATGAGGTACTGGAAGACGGTTTTTTTACCGGTTTTGATGTCCACAGTTGCGACCATGCCGGGGATGACGCGCAGTTCTTTGCCGTTTTTGTCGGTGAGGTGGCTATTTTTGGTTTCGACGAGGACACGGTAGTAGGACTGGTTGGCATCGAGGTTGAGTTCGCTACGGCGGCGTTCGTCGCTCAGGGTATCTGGGCTGATGAGGGTAACGGTGCCGTCCAAGCCGCCATAGATGGCATAGTCGTAAGCGGAGAGTTTGACGACGGCAGGTAGTCCGGGGCGGACGAAGGCGACGTCCTGCGGGCGGATGTAGGCTTGCACCAGGAGGTTGTCGTCCATCGGCACGATTTCCATGATGTCCTGCCCAGCACTGATAACGCCGCCGACGGTGGTGACTTTGATGTTGTTGACGATGCCGCGCACTGGTGAGCGGATTTTTGAGCGTTCGACCGGGTCAGCATGCATGGCGAGGTTTTCGCGTGCCTGGGCGAGTTCGGCTTCGGTGCGGACGAGTTCGTTGTTGGCTTCGGTTTTGTACTGGTTGCGGCGCTCGTTGATTTGCAGGGCGAGGTCAGCAGATTCGCGCTGCATGCGCAGGAGTTCGATTTCAGAGGAGACGCCACGTTTGACCATGGCGGCGGTGCGGCGGATTTGTTCGTCAAGGATGCGTTTGCTTTGTTGCAGGCCGGTGACGGCTTCATCCAGCGCTTTGCGTCGAGCTTTGTAGGCGCTGGTTTCGCGGTCGCGCA
This sequence comes from Cardiobacterium sp. Marseille-Q4385, assembly GCF_916618745.1. Classification (GTDB taxonomy): domain Bacteria; phylum Pseudomonadota; class Gammaproteobacteria; order Cardiobacteriales; family Cardiobacteriaceae; genus Cardiobacterium. Next base: position 552,412 of record NZ_OU745373.1, on the reverse strand, counting down.
GTTCTTTGGAGACAATGTCGGGGAATTTGAGCGGTTTGTCGTAGGCTTCGCTGCGGTAGCGCGCCAGCATGGCTTCGAGATTGACGACTTTGGCTTCGCTTTCACGCAGGACGGCGGAGCTGCGGGTATCGTCGATGGTGACGAGGACGTCGCCCGCTTCGACCTGGTCGCCTTCTTTAACGTGCAGTTCGGCGAGGATGCCGGGGTCGAGGCTCTGGATGACTTGCAGGCGGCTGCTGGGGATGATGGATCCCTGCCCGCGAGTGACTTCTTCGAGCTCGTTGTTGTAGGCCCAGACGACAAAAGCGGTGAGAAAGGTGGCGAGAAAGAAGATGCTCCACCACAGGCCGCGATGTTTTTCTTCTTGCAGGGCGGCGCTGAGATCGCTGACGAGTTTCAGGTCTTTTTGCGACAGTTTTTGTTTTTTTCTAAGTGCCATGTGCGCCTCAGATGTTTTCTTGTTTGCCGTGGCCGGCAATGATGGTTTGGCTGCTTGTTTGTGCCGGTGGCGGCGGGCTGGCCGGTTTGCCGCTCAAGCGGTCAAGTACGGCTTGTTTCGGACCATCCATCACGATTTGTCCTTGCTCCATGACGATGATGCGATCCACCAGCATGAGGATTTGCGGGCGGTGGGTCACGACGATCATGGTACGGTCGCGTACCCAGTCGGCGAGCGCGTGCAGGACTTGTTGTTCGGTATTCTGGTCGAGGCCGCTGGTCGGTTCGTCGAGCAGGACGACGCGCGGGTTACGCAAGGTGAGGCGGGCAAGGTTGACGATTTGTTGTTGTCCGCCGGAGAGGCCAGCACCGTTTTCGCCGAGCTGCATGTCTAGGCCATGCGGATGCGACTGGATGAGGCGTTCGAGGCCGAAGCGTTTCAGGGCATTCAAAAGGATTTCGTCGCTGTAAAAGCTGTCGGCGCGGGCGAGGTCAAGGTTGTCGCGCAGGCTGCCAAGGAAGAGGCGCGGCGATTGGGCCAGGAAGGCGATGGTGTTGCGCAGGTAGTAGGGATCGATTTGCCGCTCGTCCACGTCGTCCAGCGCGACTAGGCCTTTTTGTGGTTCGTACAGGCCGGAGGCGAGTTTGAGCAGGGTGGATTTGCCGCTACCGATGCGGCCGAGGATGGCGACTTTTTCGCCGGGACGGATGTGGACGGTAAGATTATCGAGTACGCGCTTGCCTTCTTTGCCGTAGGCGAAGTTGACGTTTTCGAAGGTGATTTTGCCTTGCGGGTGGTCGAGGGTGATGTATTGGCGGTCAGCGTGGCGCTCTATCGGGCGGTTGGTGATGTTGTTCACGCCTTGTAAGGCGAGACGCGCCTGCTGGAAGCGTACGGCCAGTCCGGCAATTTGGGCAACGGGGCCGAGAGCACGGCCGGAAAGGATAACGCAGGCGATGAGGGCGCCCATGGTGATGCGGTCGTGCGGGTTGTCGGCATGGATGAGATAGGTACCGTAAACGACGAGGATGACGGTATTAAGTTGCTGCACAGCGGCAGAGAAGCTGGTGACGAAGTTGCTGATGTCGCGGGTTTTGATGCTTGATGCCGAGGTTTTGGCAGTGTAGGCATCCCAGCGGCGCTGCGCCCAACTGAAAGCGTTGTTGGCTTTCAGGGTTTCGATGCCTTCTATGGCTTCAACTGCGAGCCCCTGCCGCTGCGAGGACTCGCGCATGGATTCGTTGATGGAACGCGACAGTGGCACTTGCGCGATTACGCCGGCAAGGATGACCACCGGGATGATGGTGAGCGGTACGATGGCAAGTCGCCCGGCTACCATGTGCATCACCGAGATGAAGAGCAGGAAGAACGGCATGTCCACGAAGGCAAGCAGGCTGGCGCTGGTCATGAAGTCGCGCACGGATTCGAAATCGCGCAAGTTGTTGGCGTAGGAACCGGAGGAGGCGGGTTTGTCCGCCATGCGTAGCTGCATGACGCGGCGGAACAGCGCGGAAGAGATGATGAGGTCGGCTTTTTTGCCGGCAATATCGGTCAGGTGGCCGCGGATGAGTTTGGCGATAAATTCAAAGGTGATGGCGAGTGTCACGCCGATACTCAGCACCCACAGGGTTTCCATGGATTTGTTCGGGATGACGCGGTCATACACGTTCATGACGTACAGCGAGCTGACCAGTGCCAGGAAGTTAATGATGAAGGTGGCAACGATGACTTGGTAGTAGTAGCGGCGGAAACGCCAGATGACGCGCCAAAACCAGCCTTTCGGTAGTTCGTATTCGGGCAGTTCGGAGCGCACGTCTTTTTCGGCTTTGGGTTTGATGAACCAGGTGTAGCCAAGGTATTGGCTTTGCAGGTCAGCAAGGGCAATGCGCCGTTCGCCCATACCGGCAAATTCCACTAGCGCTTCTTCCCCCTCGATTTTTTTCAGCACGGCGGCTTCGTTGTCGCGTAGCATGATGACGGCAGGCAGAGCCAGGTTGGGGATTTTGCGCAGCGGACGCTCTTGCAGATAGTTGTCAAAGCCCTGGTATTTCAACACTTCGGACAGTTCGCGGAAATCAAAATCGCCGACTTGGTCGCGCGGGGTCAGGGTCGCCAATGTCACGCTGGCCAACGGGGTTCCCATGAGGCGGGTGAGCAGGCTGATATGTTCGAGCAGGGCTTGCATGGAATGCCTTTTCCTTTTGGTTATTTGTGGTTAGCGGCGTCGCCGTGGGTTAGTCATGGTCTTGCTTTTTTTGTCGGCTTTTTTGCCATTGTCCGCTGCTAGTGTGGTGCTTTTGCTCTTTTTCTTCGGCGCGGGTTTGGCATTCTGGGCAACGGCTTTGCCAGATGCTCTAGTTGCCGGCTGCGGTTTGGCTTTTGTTCGGATGTCGAGGTTACCGGTTTCCATGATGAGCTCGCCGGAGTCGCTGACGTGGACAAAGACTTGTTCCGGACCGGTATAGGGTTCACCTTCGTCTTCGTCGTCGTTATAGGATTCGAGATCAAGAGGGGCGGCGGCATCATCAGCCTCACCATCCAGCGAAGTCAGTTTTAGCGGCTGTTCAGCTTTATCTTTGCCGCCTTTTTTCTTGTCTTTATCATTTTCTTGATCTGCCTCTGGATCTCCCGCTTTGCTGACGTCCGGAATTTTTGCCCATTGCGCCAAATTACCGGTGGCAGAGAGGTAGTCAAGTTTGGCTTTCATCAGATCGTATTGTGCCTGCACGCGCAATTGTTTGACGCTGGCCAGTTCGCTGTATGCGTTCACCACATCCAGCAGGGTGCGGGTAGCTATCTTGAATTGGTCTTCGTAGTCCACCACGACTTGTTCCAGCGCGCGCGCCTGCGATTCGCTGATTTCGATACGCGATTGGTCTTCACGCATTTGCAGCGCGGCGACTTCGGCGCGTTGCACCAAGCTGTCGTGGATTTGATCCAGTTTGGCCTGCGCCGCTTGTGCCTGATGGCGTTGTAATTCGATAGTCGGCGTTGTCGCCTTGTTGAAGACGTCTACCGACATGGTGAGATACACGGAGGAATCGTTGGTATTGGCTTCGCCTTTCAGACCAACCGCTGGATAACGCGAGCGTTCCGCCGCTTTCAATGCCGCCTGGATACTTTCCAGTTCACGTGCCTGCGCGCGGTAGCTGGGGTGCGCCAACGCATCTTCTTCGCTGACTTTGTATTTATTGAGGATGTCGGTAATCGGCATTTCGGCAAATGGGTCGGCCAGCTCGCCTTCGGTCACGGGCGGGTCAACATAGCGCGCCAGGCGGCGTAGTGCCAGCCCCAAGGAGCGTTCATAACTGATGATGGTTTCTTGTACTTGTATTTGCCGTGCTTCGGCTTGGGTAAATTCGGAGCGGCGACCGGGGTCATATTCAAGAATAATGCGCAGCTGCTTGACGATATGTTCGTGCCGCGCCAGGTTTTCTTTGGCGACACGCAGCGATTCACGCGCCTGCAAGGCTTCGAGGTAATCGGATGCGATTTGAAAGGCGAGTTCTTCTGCGGTCTCGCTGGTTTTGTGTTTGTAGTATTGGGTTTTGACGCGATCACGCTCAATACCCGCTCGGGTAGCACCGAAATCGTAAAGACGCCATTCGGCTTCAACGCCGGGGGTGAATTTGTATTTGCCGCCGCTATTAAGTACAGGCTGGTTCACGCCAGCCCGTACTTTGGGCCACAGTTCGGCTTCCGTTTGTTCCAGGGTGCTTTGCGCCACGCGCTGATTGGCCTGCGCTTCGACGATTTGTGGGTCTTTGGTCACCGCCGCACGCAGGATCTGCGGCAGGTTTCTGCCGCTCGCCCAAAATGAACAAGCTACCGCCACAAAAGCAGTGACGGTAGCAATCCGGATAAGCCGTTTCATGTCATCCTGTTATAGCAAGGTTCGCTTCATATCGCCGAGGATTTGTGCGAGTAATGTCGTCATTCTCGCCCCCAACGCTCCATCTATTACACGATGATCATATGACAGGGACATGGGCAGCATCAAGCGCGGGGTGAAATCTTTGCCGTTCCACACCGGCTGCATGGCCGAGCGGGAGACGCCGAGGATCGCAACTTCGGGTGAATTGACGATCGGGGTAAAGAACGTTCCACCGATACCACCCAGGCTGGAGATGGTCATGGATGCGCCGGACATGTCTTTCGGGGTCAGCTTGCCATCGCGCGCTTTTTTGCTGATGGCAGCGAGATCGCTGGACAGTTCGAAGATGCCTTTTTTATCCACATCACGGATGACCGGCACGACCAAGCCATTCGGCGTGTCAACGGCAATGCCGATGTTGTAATACTTCTTCAGAATCAGTGTCTTGCCATCTGGTGACAACGAGGAGTTGAAACGCGGCAGTTCTTTCAGTGCGCTGACCAGGGCTTTCATCAGGAAGGCCAGCATGGTGACACGCACACCGCGCTTTTCCGCTTCAGCTTTGAGCGAGACGCGGAAGGCTTCCAGTTCGGTGATGTCGGCATAATCGTGCTGGGTGACATGCGGGATGTTCAGCCAGCAACGGATCATCGCGGCACCAGTCAGCACGTTGATGCGCGACAGTGCCTGTTCTTCGATTTCGCCAAATTGCGAGAAATCCACGGCAGGTACCGGCGGGATGCCGCTCCCTCCGCTGACAGCGGCGGCAACGGGGGCACCATCAACCAAAAGACCTTTGACGTAAGCCTTGATGTCGCTTTCGAGGATGCGGCCACGCGGTCCCGTACCTTGGACTTTGCCGAGATCCACGTTCATTTCGCGGGCGAATTTACGCATGGAGGGGCTGGCGTGAGCGGTGGCGAAGGCGGCTTCGTCAATTTTGGTATTGGCAGCGGCCGGAGCAGCAACAGCCGCTGGGGCTGGCGCAGGAGCGGGCGCCGATTTGGGCGCTTCTACCGGGGCAGCAGGTGCTGCTTGTGGTGCTTCTGCCGCAGGTGCTGCGGCTGGCGCAGCAGCGGCACCGCCACTAACGGTGGCGACCAGATCGCCCTGTTTGACTTTATCGCCGACTCTGATGGCAACGCGGTCCACTTTACCGGCGATTTCCGTTGGTACTTCCATGGAGGCTTTGTCGGATTCCAGTACCAGCACGGATTGGCCGACTTCGACGGTATCACCGGCTTTGATCAATACTTCGATGACATCAACGGCGTCAAAATCGCCAATGTCGGGGATGCGAATTTCATTGCTCATTTTAATATCCTGTTTCTATTCTGGAATTAACGGTACAAGGGGTATTTGTCTTCGGTGTCGATGCCGTATTTGTCGATCGCTTTCTTCACGTCGGCAGCAGTCGCCTTGCCTTGATCGGCCAGTGATTTCAATGCAGCCACGACAACATGGTAGCGGTTCACTTCAAAGTGGCGGCGCAGGGCTTCGCGGGTATCGGAACGGCCGTAGCCATCGGTGCCAAGTACCAGCATTTCGCGGCCTTTCGGCAAGTAAGCGCGGATTTGATCCGGATAGGCGCGGATGTAGTCGGTCGAGACGATAATCGGACCTTCTTTGCCATGCATCACTTCGTTCAGATAGGCGGTGCGTGGTTTGCTCTCCGGATGCAGGCGGTTGTAGCGTTCAACATCGGCGGCCTCGCGCGCGAGCAGGGTGAAGGAGGTAGCACTCCATACATCGGAACCAATACCCCATTCATCCGCCAGCAATTTGGCGCCTTCCAGCACTTCTATCAGGATGGAACCGGAACCCATCAGCTGTACGTGTCCCTTGCTGCCTTTGTGGGCGGCGACGGGATGCAGGCCTTTGAGGATGCCTTCCGTGCTGCCTTGCGGCATTTCCGGATGCGGGTAGTTTTCGTTGAGCAGGGTCAGGTAGTAGTACACATCCTCATGCTCGGCGTACATGCGGCGGATGCCGTCACGCACGATAACGGCGACTTCATAGGCGAAAGTCGGGTCATAAGGGATACAGTTCGGAATCAGCGCCGCATGCATATGGCTGTGACCGTCTTCGTGTTGCAAGCCTTCACCGTTCAGGGTGGTGCGGCCAGCAGTACCGCCAAGCAGGAAGCCGCGCGCACGCTGGTCACCCGCTGCCCAGGCGAAGTCACCGAAGCGCTGGAAGCCGAACATCGAATAATAGACAAGGAACGGAATCATCGGCACACCGTGCACGCTGTATGCGGTACCAGCCGCGATCCAGTCACACATCGCGCCGCCTTCGTTAATCCCTTCTTGCAGGATTTGTCCGTTGGCGGATTCCTTGTAGTACATCAACTGGTCGGCATCGGACGGCGTATATTGCTGGCCGAGCGGGTTCCAGATGCCGTATTGGCGGAACATGCCTTCCATACCGAAGGTGCGGAATTCGTCCGGCACGATCGGCACGATGTGCTTGCCCAGGGCCTTGTCTTTCATCAGTGCGCCCAGCACACGGACAAATGCCATCGTGGTGGAAATTTCACGTCCTTCCTTGGTCGCGGCGGTGATGGAAGAGAATAGATCCATCGCCGGCACGGGCAGGGACGGTGCACGGTCATTGCGTGACGGCACGAAGCCTTCCAATGCGCGACGGCGGGCGAGCAGATATTCCTGCTCCGGCGAGCCGTCGGCGAATTTCAAATACTCAACCTTTTCGACTTGCTCATCAGTCAGCGGCAGGTGGAAGCGATCGCGGAAAGCGAGCAGCTGTTGCAAATCCATCTTCTTGGATTGGTGTGCGACGTTTTGCGATTCGGCCGAACCGCCCATCGCCCAACCCTTGACCGTGTGCATCAGAATCAGTGTCGGTTTGCCGCTTTCCTGTGCCGCCTTGTACGCCGCATAGACTTTGAGCGGATCATGACCGCCGCGTTGCAGCGCCCAGATTTCATCGTCAGTCATGTCGGATACCAGCGCCTTCAATTCGAGCGAATTGAAGAAATGCTCGCGGACATAGGCACCGTTTTTGGATTTATACGTCTGATAATCGCCGTCGACAACTTCCATCATGCGCTTGCGCAATACGCCGTCCACATCGCGGGCGAGGATTTTGTCCCAGTTGCTGTCCCACAGCACCTTGATGACATCCCAGCCGGCGCCACGGAATTCACCTTCCAGCTCTTGCACGATTTTGCCGTTGCCGCGTACCGGGCCGTCCAGGCGCTGCAAGTTACAGTTGACGACGAAAACCAGATTGTTGAGCTTTTCGCGTGCAGCGAGACCAATTTGCCCGCGTGATTCCGGCTCGTCCATTTCGCCATCGCCGAGGAAAGCCCATACCTTGCGGCCTTTCGCCTCAATCAGGTTGCGGCTTTCCAGATAACGCATGAAACGCGCCTGATACAGCGCCATCATTGGGCCCAAGCCCATGGAAACCGTCGGGAACTGCCAGAAATGCGGCATCAGCCACGGGTGCGGATACGAAGAAAGACCGTCACCGCCGACTTCCTGCCGGTAGTTGTCGAGTTGTTCTTCCGTCAGGCGGCCTTCAAGGAAAGCACGGGCGTACATTCCCGGCGCACAGTGACCCTGGAAGAAAACCAGATCGCCGCCCTGATCGCCATCTTGGCCATGCCAAAAGTGGTTTTGCCCGACCTCATACATCACGGCTGAAGACGAAAAACTGGCGATATGACCGCCGACATTCGTGTGTTTGCCGGCGCGGATGACCATCGCCAATGCATTCCAGCGCACGAAAGCCTCGATGCGTTTTTCCAGCGCGAGATCGCCCGGATAGGCGGGCTGGCGCTCGGCCGGAATCGTATTGTAATAAGGGGTGGTAAAGCCGCTGGTGAAGCCCAGGCCATCGCGTGAAGCCTGCTCCAGCAACGTCTCAATAATGAAGTGGGCGCGCTCTTCGCCCTCTTCGCGCAATACGCTGGCAAGCGATGCCAGCCATTCCCTGGTCTCTTGGGGGTCAATGTCTTTTTTCATCTTGGTGTTTACTCCGAAAAAATACGCAAATAGTCGTGCTCCGGTGCACTAGCCGCCTGGATTGTAGCACGGCTGCATGTTTGTCGCACGGCAGTGTGGATTGCTGTTGAAAAAAGACAATAATAAACAGGCGATTATCTTGTAAGCCAACGCGATAATAAGTGATGGCGATATATGGCCGTCGCAATTTTATGGATAGTTGTCTATGGCTGTCTGTAAAGATTAAGAAGTCCGCGACGGCAATAAAAAATCGCCCGCAACGGCGGGCGATGGTGAAGCGGGCGCAGGATTCAGCGGGCACTAACGATGCGGCCTTTGCTGTGGATGGTTCTGCTTTCTTTGGCAAGCCGTTTGTTGCTGGCCGCGATGGCTTGGCGTCGGGCGAGTTTAGCTTTGTTATCCGCCGCTTTACGCGCCGTCTTGTTGTTCTTTGCGAGGAGTTTGCCACTTGCCGCCGCTTTTTTACTCTTGCCGTTAGCGGCGAGGATGAAGGCGGATTTGTCTTTCACCGCTTTGCGCGCCCCGGCGTAACGGCCCGGCCATTTGCCACGCTTGATATTCTCGACACGCACGCGCATGCCGGTTTGCGGGGCGTGCAGCATGCGTCCGCCGCCGAGGTAGAGGCCGACGTGATTGATAACGCCTTTTTTGCGGAAGAAAACGAGATCGCCGGGTTGCGGCTCGCTGGTGGCTTGCAGGCGGGAAAACTGTTCGCGGCTGTTACGCGGAATATTCACGCCTTCTTGATGATAGAGGTAATGGATAAGGCCGGAGCAGTCGAAGCCTTTGGGAGTCGTGCCGCCCCACAGATAGGGGGTGCCGATGTATTTCTTGCCTTTCAGCAGGACGGTGTGGCGGGTCTTGGCGTTACCACTGAGCGATGCCGTTTTGGCTTTGCCGGGTTTGTCCACTTTGGCCAGGGATGTATGTGCTTTTTTGCTCTTGTCGGTCGCTTTATCGTGTTTGGCGACGGTCTTCTTCTGTTCCGCTTTGGGCTTTGCAGCAGGTTTTGCCGTTTTGGCTACAGTCTTCTTTTCTGCGGCGGCTTTGGCGGCAGGTTTGGCTTTTTCTTTACTCTTTTCCGCCGTTTTAGCGGCTGTTTTAACTTTTTCTTTGCTCTTTTCTGCAGCAGTGGCCGGTTTAGCTGCCGTTTTTTTGCTCGCGCTGGCGGCGGGTTTACCGGTATGGGCGGCGGGTTTTGCCGGTGCCGCCACCACGCCTTGCCAGACCAGCAGACAGGCGATCAGGATGATTTTTTTCATATTCTTTGGAATGAGTGTGAGGGTGGACGTGTGTTGCGGCAATCCTAATGGAAAATGACGGCGTTGTCATCGTGTATCACGCGTTTTACGTCAGGTTTGTGCCTTTTTCGTCACCTTATCGGCTACCAGGGGATGATGAACCGTATCGGAGGCAAAGCTCTCGCGCAGGATATGCAGCACTGCCGCGACGCGGCCCGCTTGCACGCGGTGCGGGGTAACGGCGTAGATGGCGAACGGCGGCAGCGTCCAGTCAGGCAGGACGACGCGCAAGCTACTATCAGCCACCGCATCTGCCGCTTCACCGTCGGCCAGCAGCGCCAGCCCCAAGCCCGCCGCACACAGGCGGCGCACAGCGGCGAGACGGTTGCAGTAGAGGCCGCTTTCGATGTTGAGCAGATGGTGTTCACCGTCGCGGCGCAGTTCGCCGCGCGGCAGTTCGTGATAAATCCAGGTGTGTGCGGCAAGGTCGGCGGGGTGGGTGATTGCAGGCGCGTCGTGCAGGTAGGCAGGCGCGGCGTAGATATGCCAGCGCCAGTCGGCAAGGTGACGGGCGACGAGGTCGGGCGCATCCAGCGCATGTGCGCCGCCGCGCAGGGCAATGTCGATACTGCCGTCGCGCAGGTCGGCCAGCGCCTCGTCAAAGTAGAGGGCAAGGCGTATCGCCGGATGTTCGCGGCGGATGCGTCGCAAGGCCTGCTGGAAGGCGGCAGCGTCGGCCATGCCGGTCGGCGCGGCAAGGCGCACCTCGCCAGCGATGTCGATTTTCAGATTGGTCAGCGTCAGGCGGGCGTCCTGCACGCTGGCGAGCAGGCGGCGGCAGTGTTCACCCAGTGCGCTGCCCGCGTCGGTCGGGGCGAGGTACCGTGTGCTGCGGTGCAGCAATTTGACGCCGTGCAGTTTTTCGAGACGGCTGATGTGCTGGCTGACGGCGGATGGACTCATGCCCAGCGCCTGCGCGGCGGCGTTCATGCTGCCATGTTCGAGGACGGCGGCGAAGGCAAGCAGGGGGCGTAGATCGTCCATCAGTGTAGGGTCAGCAGACGGGTGAGCAGGGCATCGTCAAGAAGGCGGTTTGGCTCGCGCAGCCAGTCGCCATAGGCTTCGGGGAAGGCGTTGCGGCAGTAGCCCGCGTGGACGATGAAGTCGAAGACGGCATGGATGTAGCCGTTGATTTCCAGTGCGGCGAGGTCGAAGGTTTCGTCCCAAAGGAGGCTAATGGTTGAGGGAGTATCGCGGTCGGTTACGTCTTCGACGTCGTAAATGTGCAAAGCGTCAAGAATGCCTTGCTCCGTATGGGCAGCGTAGAAGTAGCCGGTATTGCCGTCATCTTCAAAGACGATGCCGTAAGGCGTCTCTTCAAACCAGGATTCGAGGACGCATTTATTGCCGGGACGGTGTTCGATGCTGTCGCAGCCGAGGTAGAGGGTTCTTTCGTGCATTATTTAGTCCTGCTTGATAATGGGTGAAGCGCAAGCGGTATTATCAGGCGTATCAGCCCTGCCTACAATAAGCACTCCTTCACTTAATCATGCAACGAGGTGTTTATGAAATACGCAGTTATTGGTGGCACCGGTTATGTCGGCGATGCCGTGGTGCGCGAACTCGCCGCGCGTGGTCATGCAGTCGCCGCCTTCGCGCGCCACACAGATAAGGTCTTCGCCGCGCCGAATGTGCAGGCGGTCAGGGCCGATGTGCACGATGCAGATTTTGCCGCGCAATTGGCGGGCTTCGATGCCGTAGTCAGCGCGTTCAGCCCCGGCTGGGATAATCCGCATTTTGCCCGCGAGTTCACGGCGGCTTATGCGGCAATTGTGGCTGCCGTGCAGACGGCACAAGTGCCTTATTTGTTAGTTATCGGCGGTGCGGGCAGTTTGCTGGTGGATGGTGTGGCGCTGGTCGATACGCCCGATTTCCCGCTACAGCTGTTTGCCGTCGCTGATGCGGAGCGCAATCTGTGGCTCGATTTGTGCGGGAAGCGTGAAGTGAATTGGGCTTTTCTCGCCCCACCGCTGCGTTTTGGCGAAGACCGCGCCGCCCGTCCCGCCCGCACAGGCCGTTATCGTCTGGGCACGGATACGCTGCTGCTGGCCAATGACGGCCCGGCGGGTATCGGCCTGGCCGACTTGGCGGTGGCGATTGCCGATGACGTTGAGCGCAAGGCGCATCTGCATCAGCATTTCACGGTGGCTGCGGTGTGATGCCTTTGCGGTTGCCTGAAAAATCCCGTTTCGGCGGGATTTTTTTGTGGGCAGCGGCGCGTACAATGGGTTTCCCCCTTCGACATGGACAATGTCATGAACCTCAGCTTTCTGCGCCGTTCACCCGAATATAATCCTTACGTCCGTATGCAAGACCTGCTGGGCGGGCTGATGTCTGTACTGGCATGCGCGTTTTCCGTTACGGGGAAAAACGTATGGTCGTCTGGTCACACATTTGACGGATGGGCTTTGTTACTTTTCCACTATTTTCTTTTCGGCATGCCTCTCCTTGCGGCAAGCTGCATTGCAGGATTTATCGTAAGCCGTTTGCGGCTGCGGCGTAACGTGGCGGGTATCAGCCTCTCTGTCGTCATCACTATTGCCATCTATTTTGTTGGTCTGCCACTTTTCCTGTTCACCCCCTCTAACTGGGAGGAATTCATCAAACTCTGGGACGTTCTCTGGGTGTGGCGTGACTTTGCCCCCTACCCGATATTCTCTGCCCTGATTTTGTCCATTTTCCTGCCCAAAGCACCGCCTGCGAAAGTGGATGAGTGAATACCGCGATTTCCTCCTAAAAAATCCCGCTCCGGCGGGATTTTTTTGCGGCGGCACTTCATAGCAAAAATAGACCTATTTGTTTATGATTTCGCCACTGCCAGTGCAGTCATCACCATAATCAACATGAGGAATCCCCCAATGCTCGTCGCTTATCGTCAAGCCGCCGCCGCACGTGCCGCCCTCGGCATCCCCCCGTTACCGCTTACCGCCCAAGAGACCGCTGCGCTGGTCGAGTTGCTCATCAGTCCGCCGGCGGATGAAGATCCTGCGTTTTTGCTCGATTTGCTCACCAACCGTGTGCCGCCCGGCGTTGATGATGCCTCCAGGGTGAAGGCGTCTTTCTTGGCTGCCGTCGCCGAGGGCAGTGTGCACAGTCCGCTGCTCACGCGTGAGCGCGCTGCCGAGTTGTTGGGCACGATGCAGGGCGGTTATAACGTCAAACCGCTGATCGATTTGCTTGATGACGCTACGCTGGCACCGATTGCCGCGCAGGGGCTGAAGCACACGCTGCTGGTGTTTGACGCTTTCCACGATGTGCAGGAAAAAGCCGGGCAGGGCAATGCCTTTGCGCGTGCGGTGCTGCAATCTTGGGCAGACGCGGAATGGTTCACCACGCGGGCGAAAGTGCCGGAAAGCATCACGGCGACGGTGTTCAAGGTGGCGGGCGAGATTACGACGGACGACCTCTCACCCGCTCCCGATGCCTGGTGCCGCTCCGATATTCCGCTGCACGCGCTGGCGATGTTCAAGAATGCGCGCGTGGATGTCGTGCCGGATAAACCCGGTGAAGTCGGCCCAATCCGCCTGTTTGAGCGCCTCAAAGCGCAGGGGCATCCCGTCGCTTTCGTCGGCGATGTGGTCGGCACGGGCTCATCGCGCAAATCCGCCACCAATTCGCTGATTTGGCATTTCGGTGCGGATGTGCCTTTCGTGCCGAACAAGCGTAGCGGCGGCATTACCCTCGGCGGCAAGATTGCGCCGATTTTCTTCAATACCCAGGAAGATTCCGGCGCGCTGCCGATAGAAGTGGATGTGTCGGCGCTCGCCACCGGCGATGTCATCGAAATCCAGCCCTATGCGGGCAAGATTGTGAAAGATGGCGTAACGGTCGCCGAATTTACCCTGCGCTCGCCGGTACTGCTGGACGAAGTACAGGCAGGCGGGCGCATCAACCTGATTATTGGCCGTGGCCTGACCGCGAAGGCGCGCGCCGCGCTGGAGCTGCCACCGTCCACCGTGTTCCGCCTGCCGCAAGCACCTGCCGCCAGTAACGCGGGCTTTACCCTCGCGCAAAAAATCGTTGGCCGCGCCTGCGGACTGCCGGAAGGGCAGGGCATACGCCCCGGCACATATTGCGAGCCACGCATGACTACCGTCGGCTCGCAGGACACCACCGGCACCATGACCCGCGACGAACTGAAAGACCTCGCCTGCCTCGGTTTCTCCGCCGATATGGTGATGCAGTCCTTCTGCCACACCAGCGCCTATCCGAAAGCGATCGATGTCAAACTGCACAAAGAACTGCCGCCCTTTATCGCCACACGCGGCGGCGTCGCGCTGCGCCCCGGCGACGGCGTCATCCACTCCTGGCTGAACCGCCTGCTTCTGCCCGATACCGTCGGCACCGGCGGCGACTCGCACACCCGCTTCCCCATCGGCGTTTCCTTCCCCGCTGGCTCCGGCCTTGTCGCCTTTGCCGCCGCGACCGGAGTGATGCCGCTGGACATGCCGGAATCCGTGCTGGTGCGTTTCAGCGGCACCTTGCAAGCGGGCATCACCCTGCGTGATCTCGTCAATGCCATCCCGCTCTACGCCATCAAACAGGGTCTGCTCACCGTCGCCAAAGCGGGCAAGAAAAACATCTTCTCTGGTCGTATCCTCGAAATCGAAGGCCTGCCCGATTTGAAAATGGAACAGGCCTTCGAGCTGACCGACGCCTCTGCCGAGCGCTCCGCCGCCGGTTGCACCGTCAAACTGAACCAAGCGCCGGTCATCGAATACCTGCAATCCAACATCGTGCTGATGAAAAACATGATTGCCGACGGCTACGAAGATAAACGCGCCCTCGAACGCCGCATCAAGGCAATGGAAGCGTGGCTGGCCGACCCGCAACTCCTGGAAGCAGATGCCAACGCCGAATACGCTGCCGTCATCGACATCAACATGGACGACATCCAGGAACCCATCATCGCCTGCCCGAACGACCCGGATGACGTCTGCCTCCTCTCCGAGCGCGCCGGGACGCCGATCGACGAAGTCTTCATCGGCTCGTGCATGACTAACATCGGCCACTTCCGCGCCGCCGCCACCCTGCTCGCCGGACAGAGCGACCTACCAGTGCGGCTGTGGCTGGCGCCGCCGACAAAAATGGACGCACGTGAACTCAGTGAAGAAGGGCACTACAACACCTTTGGCCGTGCCGGTGCGCGTATAGAACCGCCGGGCTGCTCACTGTGCATGGGCAACCAGGCACAAGTGCGCGCGGGCACAACCGTCGTCTCCACCTCGACCCGCAACTTCCCGAACCGCCTCGGCAAAGATGCGAACGTGTACCTCGCTTCGGCAGAACTGGCGGCCATCAGCGCCCGCCTGGGCCGCCTGCCGACGGTGGCAGAATACCGCGCTGCCATCAGTGCCATCGACCCGACGGACGGCAAGGTGTACCGCTATCTCAATTTCAACGAAATTGAGGACTACAACGCAGTAGCGGCGACGGTGGACGTATAACCGCTATGGCCCATAAAAAATCCCGCTGCGGCGGGATTTTTTATGGGCGGAATGGCTAGCGGGCGGAATAAGGGCGGATTCTTATGCAGTAGCTTCAGCCTGCTTGGCAAGGCACTACCTGATTTGCGTACATAATCACGAAACGAGCATAAAAACCCCTCGGCTTTTAGTGGGGGAGGGCAGGGTGGGGTGCGTCCGCAGAATAAAAAACGCCAAGCGGGATAAATTCTGGGCTCGCGACGTTTTTCACTCGTTCAGGCGGCGCAGGGCGGCGGCGATTTGTATGCGGGCGTCGTTTGTGTCTGTCGGGCGGAGGGTGTTTTGCCCGTCGTGGTGGACGAGGGCCGGCAGGTCGCGCAGGTAGTTTTCGATGTCGTGCGCTTTGAGCAGGCGGCCATGCAGGTCGTAGCCGACGTTGAGCAGGCGGCCGGGCAGTGGCGCGAGGCGGTCGTGCACGTGGCCGTAGAGGTGGTAGCGGCCTTTGCCGCAGCCGTCCCATTCCTGGATCGGGTAGTGGAAGAGCACCAGCGGCTGGCTGCAACCATCGCATACCACCTGGCGGTAGTTTTTGATGGAGGCGAGCAGAGGCTTGCCGTCGGCTTTCGTGGTGTGGAGGAAGTAGTCGCGGTTTTTGGCGATGACTTCGTCGTGGTTGCCGAGGATGAGGTGGTGTTCGCCGTTGAGCTGATGCAGGACGCGGGCGATGCTGGCGGCGTCGCGGACGAAGGAGATGTCGCCGAGGTTATAGACGGTGTCTTCTGGCGCAACAGTCGCGTTCCATTGGGCAATCAGCGCCGCGTCCATTTCTTTGATGGAGGCATAGGAACGGAACTGCGGGCAGAATTTCATGATGTTTTTGTGCGCGAAGTGCAGGTCGGAGGTGAAGTAGGTCGTGGGCATGGTGTTTCCGGAGGTTTCGTCGTAAGGGGGAGCTGCGTAGGGCGGGCTTCAGTCCGCCATTTAAATGAGTTTCGCGAGGATGAATTTTTGCATGGAGGCTCTTTGTTGTTTTTCAGTTTTTATAGAAGGTATTGGCGATGTCGGGTATTTGCATAGGTAAGCATTCCAGATAAAGTAATTGGATATTCAAGAGGTATTGCATAGTTTCCCTATTCTGCGCCATATTGCCAGCCATCATGCAACATAGTGCTTCTAAGCCATTAGAGTTTTGCATAATTTGAATCATGCCCATTATGGGATAGCCTTCTTTTTTTCTGTTAAATGCCAACATTCCACTATGAACATAAGAGTTCGACATTTTATTCAGTTGTCTGAATTCTCGAAGTTTTTCAAGTAATGCATTAGGTACGATACCTTTTTCCACCCCTATAGACAGTTCTTGCAGAATATCAGTAACGGTTGGTGTACTGTTATTGACACGATTGACATTTTCTTCATTCAGAGATTGATGCCATTTGTCAATAATGTGGTCTTTCGCAATCCAGTATATCCATGCTGCTTTTAGTGTGGCTTCGTATTGCAGGCGCAGCAGGCTGGTTGCCGAGATATAGCAGTAATTAACGGCTAATAGATGGATGCTTTCGCCATGTTCTGTCGCTATATCCAGTAAAGTCAGCGCTGCCAATATGCGTTTTTCTGTCTCTTCGGTATAAGGTACTTCTGGGATTTTGCGGTGTAGTGCTTCGCGGAACTCCAGCGATTTGGCGTAAAACTTTTTGAATCCGGTGTCCATGGGTTGTCCTTTGGGTTTTTGCTTTGTGCAGGGTTCGTGATTGGCCCGCTTGACGGAAATCTGTGCAGGAATGCAGGCTACTGCCCGGCACCCTACGCTCTGGGTGGCCGTCAAGCGGCGTCGTTACTGGGCTTTGTTGTTTTCCAGATGAAGTCCGCTCTATGGTTTATTCAGATGCTGTTGCGCAGGTATTCCTGGATATAGGCGATTTTCTCCAGTTCGGTCATCGCCTTGAAGGCCTCGCGGTTTTCTTTGAGGTGGTCAATGAGCGGGTAGTATTCTTCGTCCACGTGTTTTTTATCCAGTTTGTTGTTGAGGTTTTTTTCGTTGCTGCGTCCCAGGAATTTAGAGATGAGGTAATACGGCGATTTGAGTTTAAAGAGCATTTTTTTGTTTTCGCCATCAAAGACCATATAGCCTTCGTGTTCGACGCTTTTCAGTTTTTCTTTGAGTTCGCCGAAGGTCAGGTTTTCCAGGAGCGGCGGGCGGTGCAGCGGGTTGGCGTGCGTCGCGTTGTAGGCGGCGGCGATGTCGTTCAGTTCGCGTTCGCTGTATTGGCGGCCCGTCGCCACGTCGATGAGGCCGATCAGGGTTTCGCCCAGTCTTTCTTTGATGATGTGCACGTCGTCGGCGTCGGTGATTTCAAAGAGGAAGGTGTGGTTGGGGTAGGCGCGGAAGAGGTCTTCGTATGGTTGGCAATGCGCGCGCGTCAGGTCGGCAAAGCGGCTGTCCAGCGAGCCGGTGGTGGAGTAGAGCACTTGGTGGTTGTGGTTTGCCGCGTCGTCCGCGCGCGCAACGTAGGTGCAGCAGCCGAGGAAGCCGTTGATTTTTTGTACGGCTTCGACGGGGTGGTCGTCGGCAAGGTGCAGCGGGTAACGGCTGTTTTTGGCGGTGCGTTCGCTGTAATTGAAGACTTTTTTGAAGGGGCGGACGATGATGTTGTCGTCGTCATCCAGGATGATGCCGCGCATTTCCAACAGGGCGTCGTCGAAGCGGTTTTCGTAGAAGACGCTGCGCGCGTATTTGAGGACGCGCAGGGCGGGGTAGCGCACGGATTTTTTCGCGATGTAGTCGCGGTGGCCGCCGCGCAGGTAAGCGGCGGTGATGTAGGTGTGGCGGGCCGTGTCGTATTCGGGTTTGCGGCTTTGGTGCGCTTCCATTTCGGCGATGAGGGCGGCGGTGGCAGCGTCCATCGGTTTTGTCGGCGGCACGTCTTCTTCGTCACGCAGGCGGTTGTGGTTCAGGCGGACGTAGGCGGCGAGCACTTCGGCTTCGCGCACGCCGTGCACGTTCGGATAGAAGTTGTGCAGGCGGTAGATTTTTTCGGCGAATTTGTGTTTGCGCGCGAGTCGCAGCAGGTGGATGCAGGCGGCGGATTTTTGGTTGGTGTTGGAGTTGATGATGAGGATGTGTTCGTGCGGGTTGGCGCGGCCGCGTTCGCAGGCTTTCTGCATCATGGCGAGGCCTTGTCGTTGTGCGGCGTCCACCGCTGGGCCGGAGAAGCGGTATGCGCCGTTTTCATCGGTCAGGAGCAGGTCGTTTTCGATGTGGACGATGTGCGCGTCCGGGTATTGTTTTTGGAAGGCGGCGATTTGGGCGTGGGCGAAGGTGGTTTTGCCCGATCCTTGGTGGCCGCGCAGGAGGATGAATTGTTGCATGGGGTTTCCTTATTGGTTTTCAGTTTTTATAGAAAGTATTGATGATGTCAGGTAGTTGCATGGGTAGACAATCCAGATAAAGTAATTGGATATTTAAGAGATATTGCATGATTTTCCCATCTCGCATCATATCGCCAACTAGCATGCAACATAGTGCTTCTAATCCATTAGAGTTTTGCATAATTTGAATCATGGATCCGGTAGGGTAGCCTTCTTTCTTCCTGCTAAATGCCAGCATACTGCTATGAACATAGGAGTTCGACATCTTATTCTGTTGCCTAAATTCTTTGAGCAATGTAAATGCTTTATTAGGCACAATGCCTTTTTCTACCCCTATGGATAATTCTTGCAGGATTTCGGTAAGCGTTGGTGTACTGTTATCGACGCGCTTGATGTTTGTTTCATTCAGGGATTGGTGCCATTTATCAATAATATGGTCTTTTGCTACCCAGTATATCCATGCCGCTTTGAGTGTGGCTTCATATTGCAGGCGTAGCAGGCTGGTTGCCGAGATATAGAAGTTATTGGCGGCTAATAGATGAATACTTTCGCCATGTTCTGTCGCTATATCCAACAAAGTTAGTGCTTCCAATATGCGCTTTTCCGTTTTTTCGGTATAGGGCACTTCTTTGATTTTTCGGTGTAATGCTTCGCGAAATTCCAGAGATTTGGCGTAAAACTTTTTGAATCCTGTGTCCATTAATTGTCCTGTTGATTTTGGGTTATTGCAGGCCGAAATTGCCGCAGGCGGGAGGAATATTGCATTTGCCTGTCATGCCGCTTAATCCGTCGCCGAGGCGATGATGCCGGTGTAGCGGCCATTGTGCGGGCTGTACACGGTCCAGAAGTGGGCGCCCCACCATTCTTTGCCGGCATCGAAGTAGTCGCTGCAAGCGGTGTCCCAGGCGTAGGCTTCGATGTCGTGCGCTGTGCCGAACAGCAGGGTGCAGAAGTCGAGGAAGTATTGGCCGCTCTCGCGGATGCTGCGCCCGAAGGTAGCCGGATAGGGCGGCTCCAGGAAGGCGTGGCAGAAGGCGGGGGTGTTTTCCCGCAGGATGACGGCGTTGTCCGGGGTAATGGCGGCGTCATGGCGGTAGTAGCGGTTTTCTTGCGCGCGGATGAGCAGGCGTTGTCGCGCCGGTTCGTATGTCGGCCCCCAAAAATCGGCGGCACTGATGCGTCTGCCATGTTGTTCTGTCAACGGGAAATATTGCCGATAGGCGTCGGGCAGGGTGTCCGCCCCGGCACGGGCGGCGAGTTGCTGCCGTTCTGCGCTGCGGGCGGCGATGACGCTGTGCAGGGTGTATGTCGCTACGCGCAGGTGTTGCCAATAGTTTGGCGCGCTGTCGGCGCTGGTGCAGGTTCTGATGTCCAGGACGCCGCCGCAGCGTTGGTAGTCGCGGATAGCGGCGGCAATGGCAGGGTTTTCCTCGATGATTAGGCCGGTTGGCGGCAGGGTTTTCATGGCTGTCGGGTGATAGGGGTTTTGTTTGATGGGGGTCAAGCGCCCAGGTTTTTTCCCGCTTGGCGGAGTCGCCCAGCGTTTTTTTTCTGTCATTGCGTGACGGGTCAGCGGGGAAGGGATGCTGCGCTGCGCGCAAAGCCTGTGTTTATCCCGCTTGGCGGGCTGAACTGTTTTAGGTTTGCGCGGGGGTGTCGATGCTGCCGGTCATCCAGTAGAGGCCGCTGATGATGTTGCCCGCTTGTGGCGGCGTGGTGAAGGCTTTTGCCGGATAGACGGCTTCGATTTCCATGCCGTAGGTGGCGAGGCGGCACCAGTAGTAGGTTTGGCCGGTGAGGGCGTTGGTTTTGCAGGCAGTCGCGAGGACGGTGCCGTTGATCATGGCGGTCGGGCGCGGCAGGCCGCTGTTGGTGAACATGCCGGCGGGGATGATGGCGTTCGCGGCGATGCTGCCTTCGCCGGTTTGTGTCGCGGCGTAGGCGGCGGCATCAGCGTAGGTGCTGATGTCGTCGTCAGCGATGGCGATGAGGCGCGCGGTTGTGGTTTTGCCGGGCAGTTTGCGCGGCAGCAGCTGGCCGTTCGGGACGGAGACGATGAGCGGGTAATCGCCGTCGCTGCATTCGTCGCCGTCGAAGGTGCGGCCATTCAGCCACAGGTGGATTTCCGCCGTGCCGTCGTCGTCAACGCGCGAGATGCCCTGAATGGCGACGTGTTGCACGGTCGTGGCGTGGTAGGCGGGTTCGACGGCGCGGATGTTGCCGTGTTTGTCGGTATTGAGCCACAGTTGTGCGCCGCTTTCGTCGTCATAGCGGTGGTATTCCATGGTTTTGCCTTCGTATGTGGCACTGATGTGGTCAATGCAGCGGTGGATGAGGTGTTCGAAGGCGTCGTCGTTTTGGCTGTCGAAGCCGATGGCGCTGTAATGGCTCATGATGGGTTTCCGGTTGTGGGTTGGCATCAAGCGTGCCTGTTTTTTCTCCCCTTCTGGTCTTTGGCGACCATCCGGGATTCCCCGGCAAGCGGGGCTTTGTATTTGTCTGGGGGCGAGCCCGCTTGATGATGTTTGTGCGGCATAACGGTTTCCCGCGCCACCCTCCCTCGTTATTTCAAGCCGATATCTGGTTGTATGGGTTCGTTGTGTGGGTTGCTGTTGCGCTGTTGGATGAGCGATGTTGGGCGGTCGTTGTTCGGTTTAACGGTAGCCCGCTACCAGCTGCAATTGCTTTTAAGGGTTTGACATCCACATCTTGAAGTAACTACTGAAACGGTTATGCCGCTTGGGTTTTATGGTCCTTTTTGCTGCATGGCGTAAGGGTTATGAGGAATGTTTTTTCCATTAACGCCATGATTTTATGCCTTAGCTGGCCTCCTCTTCCGCAATGTCGTTTTCCCAGTTCGCCTGCTGGATTTGGATGTCCAGTTCGCGGCAGCGTTTGGCGACGTTGTCCGCCTCAACCCGCAGGGCACGGATGTCCACGGCGGCGAGGGTGCGGATTTCGCTGCGGCTGTAGCGGGACTGGTCGGCCATAGCGGCGTCGGCGACTTTGCCGAGCATGGCGTGTTCGGCTTTCAAGCGGTCGCGCTCGGCCAGTGCCGCCAGCATGGTGGTGCCGTCGGCGAGGGTCACGTTGTGGTTGGCGCGGTTGATGGCAACGATAAGACGGGTCAGCGCCGCCGCACTGCGGCGGTAGTCGGTGAGCAGGTCCTGCGGGTCTTCGGCAGGCGCTTCACCTTCCTGGTATTGGGCGTTTTGTTGCAGGCGGGCGCCGAGTTGCGCCAGTTTGCGTTGCAGGTCGGCGCGTTCGATAAGGGCTTGGGCAAGTTTCATGGTTGTTGTTCCTTTTTATTCAAATGGGTTTTCCAGAGTTATCGGCATACCTTGGAAATCCTGAATATTACGGGTTACCAATTTGAGTTTATGCGCTATTGCGGTTGCTGCAATGTAGGCATCATTAATTGGTCGTTTGTTTGGTACGTTTAATTGCGCATAAATTAGAGCAACCTTGGTATCAACAGGTAATGTTTTTGTGCGGTAGGCAGGCAACAGGCGGTTGGCGAACCAGTTATCCAGCGATGCCGCCTGTGCTTTGTCTTTGCGGGCAAGGGAAAGTATGCCCGTTTGTATTTCTGCCAGAGTGACGGCACTGATATAGGTATGGGTAAATCCGTTGCTTTTTATCCAGCGATAAACTTGTGGATGTATTTTTCCTGTTTCCAGTTTCCGCAATTCGGAAACGATATTGGTGTCCAGCAAGTACATTAATCAAACTCAATAGTGCGAGGTAATGATTTGTCACGCTCGAATTCGATTTCTATTTCTGCGGCGGGATGGTAGCCGCCAAGGGCTTGTATCCAGCTTTGTAACGTGTCGTCGTCGGTCTTGTCGGGCTGGGCGATGTAGGCGCGCATGAAGCCGCGCAGTAATTCCGCCGCGTCGTGGTTGTGTTGCCGGGCAGCACGGTTAAAGGCTTGTTGCAGGGCATCGTCGACGCTGAATGTGTAGTGGCTTTGGTGCATGGTGTTTTCCTTTTTCCGGTGATGTACGGCTACTTTATGTTGTCCTACTTGCCTGGGCAATGCGTTCTCGCATCTCCCTTCCCCCGCAAGCGGAGGAAGGGATTGGGCGTTACGCCGCTTCGCGCAGCAGTTCGATGGCTTCGATGCTGCGTACCCAGTGGTCGTCGCCGTTGTCGTGCGTCGCGAAGTCGCCGAGCAGGGTGAAGACGTGGTCGCTGAAACCGCCGATGTTGAGGATGTCCGCGCGGTTTTTCGCGGGCGTCGTCACATACGGCTGGATGTCGATGCAGACGAGTTTGGCCTGCGGGCAGCGCCGTTTCAGGGTATCCCATTCGGCGAGCAGGGCACTTTTGTGGCCGTGCATCCGATCCGCCCACGATTCGTTGTCCGAGACGATGATGACCATGTCAACGCGCGCTTTTTCGCGATTGAGCAGGCGCAGCGGCGCGCTGCATGCGGTGCCGCCCCCGCCGATGTCCGCCAGTTTTTCGGCGTTGGTCATGATGCTGTCGCGCGGGTTGAGGCGCACGTTCACTGTGACCATTTCGAACGGGATGACCCGCGCCTGCGGGTTATGGCGCAGCACGGCGGCGCTGATGAGCGCGGCAACGTCAATACAGCGGGTTTTGCTGGTTGCACCTGCGCGATAGCCGGTGACGGGGCTTTGCATCGAGCCGGAGACGTCCGGACAGACGACGATGTTGCCCGGTAGCTGCGGCACGTTTTGCACCGCGATTTCCATCGCATCCTGCAAGGCGTCGCGGATGGCGCCCGGTATGGCATCACCGGCGGCCTGCCAGGTGGTCAGCAGTTGGTACGGCATGGCGCGGGCACGGGCGATGGCAGCCGGGTCGCGCAGTTTGGCGGCGACGCTGCGGATGTGCCTGTCTTTGTTGTGTTTGTCTTTATCAAAAACGCCGTGGCGCGCGAAGGTGTTGAGGTTCTGCCGCACTTGCTGCCACGAGCCGTTCTTTGCGATTTGCGCCCAGGCATCGCCGCCCAGGTCGAGCGCGGTCAGCATCTGGAAGGGGACAGGCGGCAGCGCGCCACGCGGTTTGTTTTTTTTGCGTTTGTAGGTTTCAAAGGCAGCAGTCAAAGGCGGCAGGGCGGCGTATTCGTACGGCTTGCCGATGAGCCAGGCAAACCAGGCGGCGCGCCATGCTTCGCGCGGCTGCGGGTGCACCATTTTCACCACGTCCGCCAGCGACGGGTTTTTGCCGATGGCGGCATTAAGCAGCTGCGTTTCCGTCGCGGTGTTCAGCCAGTGCTGAATGAGTTTTTTCGGGCGGGTACCGAAGGACTTGCGCCCAACCACGCCGCTGCGCACGATTTGCACGAAGTTGCGCAGCATCTTGCCGCTATCCATGACGCGGTCAAACACCGCCGCGCACAGCGCTACGTCGCGCACCGCCAGCACCGCCAACAGCAGCGCGGGCATGTCTTTCATGTAGCCGCGTTCGCGGGCGTAAATCGCAGTCTTGGCGAGAAATTCGGGGGAAACCTGCCGGGCGAGTTTGAGCACTTGCGTCAGTTGGATTTCCGCGCTTGCGTAGTAGGTGCTGTTCAGGCAACCGGTGGCGGCAAGCTGCGCCAGTTGTTGTGCCGGGGTTTGCGTGTAGGCGCGGCCGCCCGCTTCGTTGTAGGTGTCGGTGGCAGTCTGTTTTTGTTTGCGCGATGGGAACAGTTTGAAATTAGCCATGATTTTTGTCCTTCTTATATGAATTTGTGATGGCGACAAGTGGTGACAGGACGTCATTTTCGAGATGTAGTCCTGCCGGCATTCGCCAGATGCGCCGTGCTGCACGGCAGCGTGTCGCGGCGGGTTGCCCGGATGCCCACAGCGGACATCCGGCAAACAAAACGGTTATGCAACCCGCCGCGCCACAGCGGCGCAACGCAGAGCGGACAACAAGAGTGAAGAAACAGACGGTCATGTTCTACCGCTAAACTACCCTGCCATCGTGCAGCAGGGGCGGGATTCGAACCCGCGCCACGACCCGGGAATGCTGTAATTCCTTCGGCATTTGTCCGCTCTGCGCTACAGCGCGCGACGCAGCGCAGGACAGTCAACGAGGGGGGAAGAAATTTTTACGTGCTCTACCTCTGAGCTACCCTGCCAAATGCCAATCCCAGAAATCATCTGGCGGTGTTGGCGCGCCTTGCCGTATTCAAAGATACTGTCTGCGGCGCGCCGCCTTCCCAGCTTGATTCTGGGATTGGCATTGATGGCGGCAGGGGCGGGATTCGAACCCACGACCACGAGCGTTGGAGGCTGTAATTCCTTCGGCATTTGACTGCCCTGCGCTACACCGCAAGGGCATAGCGCCGCGCCGACGAGGTAGCGGGAAACGCGACATGTTCTATCCAACTGAACTACCCGTTGGCGGGCCAACGGGGCGGGACTCGAACCCGCGACCTTGTTTTCCTGTAGTTCCCCGCGCATTCGGCGCGTACAGATAACGAGGGATGAAGAAAACAGTCGTGTTATTAGCACGCTGAGGTGATGAGTGCGTTGAGGACTCTCCCCTCCAATGTAGTTCCTTCAGCATTTATCTGCACCTACCCTATTGCCGAAAATGTGCCAAATCGCGAAAGGCGGCAAAAAACTTTCACAACACACTGATAATAAATAGATAAATTGAATAGCATGTAGCAAGAAGTTTATCCAGAAATCGTAAGGAAACTATCCAGATAAATCGTTATCTAGAAAATAAAATAGCCATCTTGCGTGTGCCTATCCTGCCCGCTTGGCAGTGTTCTTGCAAAGAACGCCGGAAGCAGTCGGCACTTGCTCGGTGCGCAAAAGTCCATCCCGCGCGTGAGGCCAGTGTTCGCCCCGCCCGCCTAGCGTGCACCCAATCCCGAATCGTGCATGGGAAAATTCCTTCCCCCGCTTGCGGGGGACGGGGCTCCCATGAAAAAAATGCTCGCATTTTTTTCATGGGTACCCGGGAAGGTGGCCGCAGGCTGGAAGGGGGGAATACAAAACCAGGATTTATCCCACTTGGCGGGCGTCCACAAACCCCGTATTTATCCCGCTTGGCGGCCACTCACAAACTCAGTATTCATCCCGCTTGGCGACCGCTCACAAACCCCGTATTTATCCCGCTTGGCGGTCACTCACAAGCCCAGTATTTGTCCCGCTTGGCGCGCACCCAATCCCGAATCGTGCATGGGAAAATCCCTTCCCCCGCTTGCGGGGTAAGGTGGCCGCAGACCGGAAGGGGGGAATACAAAACCAGCGTTTATCCCGCTTAGCAGCCGCCCGCAAACCTAGCATTTATCCAGCTTGGTGCTGTTCGCGAGGCTAGTGTTCGCCCCGCCTAGCGCGCACCCAATCCCGAATCGTGCATGGGAAAATCCCTTCCCCCGCTTGCGGGGTAAGGTGGCCGCAGACCGGAAGGGGGGAATACAAAACCAGCGTTTATCCCGCTTAGCAGCCGCCCGCAAACCTAGCATTTATCCAGCTTGGTGCTGTTCGCGAGGCTAGTGTTCGCCCCGCCTAGCGCGCACCCAATCCCGAATCGTGCATGGGAAAATCCCTTCCCCCGCTTGCGGGGGACGGGGCTCCCATGAAAAAAAAATGCTCGCATTTTTTTCATGGGTACCCGGGAAGGTGGCCGCAGGCCGGAAGGGGGAATACAAAACCAGGATTTATCCAGCTTGGTGCTGTTCGCGAGGCCAGTGTTCGCCCCGCCTGGCACGCATCCAATCCCGAATCGTGCATGGGAAAATCCCTTCCCCCGCTTGCGGGGGAAGGTGGCCGCAGGCCGGAAGGGGGGAATACAAAACCAGCGTTTACCCCGCTTGGCGGCTACCCACAAACCCAGCGTTTATCCCGCTTGGTGGCTTTCTGCTTGCTAAAAAGCCCGCTTGCGCGGGCTTTTCTCGTAGGGGTAAAACGCTTTACAGCGTGGCGATGTCGATCACGAAGCGGTATTTGACGTCGCTTTTCAGCATCCGCTCGTAGGCGGCGTTGATGTCGGCCATGTTGATCATTTCCACGTCGGCGGTGATGTTGTGCTCACCGCAGAAATCCAGCAGCTCTTGCGTTTCTTTGATGCCGCCGATAAGGGAACCAGCGACCGTGCGGCGGCCAAGGATCATCGGCACGGTATTCAGCGGCGGGGTGACTTCGCCCAGCAGGCCGACGTACACCAGCGTGCCGTCGAGTTTCAGCGTCGGGATGTAGGGGTTGACGTCGTGCGCATAGGGCACGGTGTCGATGATGAGCTCAAACTGGTTCGCCACGCTTTGCATCTGCGCGGCATCGGTGGAAATCACTACGTTGTGCGCGCCGAGGCGTTTGGCGTCAGCCGTTTTGCCGGGGCTGCGCGAGAACAGGGTGACTTCTGCGCCGAGGGCGTGAGCGAGTTTAATCGCCATATGACCGAGGCCGCCGAGGCCGATAACCGCGACTTTGCTGCCTTTACCGATGTTCCAGTGGCGCAGCGGCGACCAGGTGGTGATGCCGGCGCAGAGGATGGGCGGCACGGCTTTGGTATTGAGGTTTTCCGGCACTTTCAGCACGAAGGCGTCGCTGACGGTGATGGTTTTGGCATAGCCGCCGTAGGTGGGCTGGCCATCGTGTTTGTCGATGCTGCTGTAAGTCGCGACGAAGCCGTTTTCGCAGTATTGCTCGAGATCGTGTTTGCAGGGTTCGCAGTGGCGGCAGCTATCGACGAGGCAGCCAACGCCGACGAGGTCGCCGGCCTTGAACTTGCTGACCTTCGCGCCGACGCTGCGTACGCGACCGACGATTTCATGACCCGGCACTACGGGGTATATCGTGCCGCCCCAGTCGTTACGGGCGGTGTGCAGGTCGCTGTGGCAGACGCCGGTGTAGAGGATGTCGATAACGACGTCGTCGGCGCGCGGCGTGCGGTATTCGAAGGTGAAAGGGGTAAGTGGGCTGGTAGCAGATTGGGCGGCGTAGGCTTTGACGGTTTCGGTCATGATGTGGGTCTCCTTTGTGATGGAATGAGCGGGGCTGTTAGTAAATGCCCCAAGCGATTATCAGCGATGCGCGATGGGGGCGCAAATAGCGGCAATTTTATGAAGACGCCGTGATATCCGCCCACGTCAATCCAAATTTGTGCAGGTATTTGCGCAGGCGGTCGCTGTCGTTGGCGGTGGCGCGCTGTTCGCGCGAGATGTGGTAGAGGGCGCGGCCGGCGGCGGCGAGGGTTTTATGCTGACGGCAGACGGTGATGACGTTTTCCAGTTGCAGGCGGTCGAAAAGGTCAAGGCCGTCGGGATTTGCTTTGGCGGGGATGAGGCTCGCGGCAGGGGCGCTCGTGTCCTGCCACAGCCAGCGCAGGCGGGCGATTTCCGCCTGCACCAGTTCGGTGGTGATCCGTCCCTGTGGCGCGAGAGTGGCGAGACGCATGATGCTGGCGGCGAGATCGCGGAAATTGCCGCGCCACGGTGCCTCCGGCGAGAGGGCAAAACCGAGGTAGGCGGCGCGCGCTTCTTTGTTGAAGCGGGTGGTGCGGCCAAGCTCTTGTGAGGCGAGGGCGAGCTGGTGGGCGATGTTGGGCTCGATGTCCTCGCGTCTGTCGGCCAATGCGGGCAGCGGGTAATTCCAGATGTTGATGCGTGCGTAGAGGTCTTCGCGGAAGCGGCCCGCGCGCACGTCGTCGCGCAAGTCGCGGTTGGTGCCGCTGATGAGCTGGAAGTTGCTGGTGATTTCCGTGTCGCTGCCGACGGGATAGTAGTGTTTTTCTTCCAGTGCTTTCAGCAGCATGGCCTGTTCGTCCAGACCGAGTTCGCCGATTTCGTCGAGAAAAAGGACGCCGCCGTCGGCACTTTTCAGGTAGCCGTCGCGCTTTTCCACCGCGCCGGTGAAGGCACCTTTTTTGTGGCCGAAAAGGGCGGATGCCGCGCCGTCGCCACGCAGGGTGGCGCAGTTGACGTCAATGAAGGCACCGCGTACCTGATGCCGCGCTTTTTTGAGCTCGTAGATGCGCCGTGCCAGCATGGATTTGCCCGCGCCGGTCGGGCCGTTGAGGAGAATCGGCGAGGGGCTGTTCAGCGCGACTTGCTCGATTTCGGCAATCATGCGGTTGAAGGCGGCGTTGCGCGTGGCGATGCCGCTTTTCAGGTAACGCACGGCGTCATCGCGCACGGCGGCAAGACGGGCGGCCAGGGCATCGTAGCGGGCGAGATCCAGGTCAATCAGCTCGACGCTGCCGACTTCGCCGCGCATCATTTGCCGTTTCTGGTTCTTCGGCGGCGCGGTTTGCAGGAGGATGCCGGGAATTTGCCGCGATTCAACGAGGAGGAAAAGGCAGATTTGCGCGACGTGGGTGCCGGTCGTGATGTGCACCCAGTATTCTTCCTGCTCGCTGTCAAAGGGGTAATCCGCTGCCCAGTCGTGCAAGCGGGTATAGACTTCGCTGAAATCCCAGGGGTTTTCCAGTTCCATCGGCACGAGGTTGACGGCGGTATGCGGCGCGACATGGCGGATGTCGGCGCGGACGTGTTCGGCGAGATCGTGGAATTTTTCGGCGCAGAAGAGCTCGATGCGGTCCACGCTGAGGTCCTGACGCTGGTTGAGGGCGACGTTTGGCCGCCATTTCTGCCAGCGGCCCTCGCCCTGACCGCTGTCGAGGACGGTGCCGAGAAAGCTGATGACGACGATGCGGCGTTTTTCGCTCATGGGTGCGCAATGGTGGTGGGGACGGCAGGATTATAGCCAAGCGGTGGTAAAGAACGATGTGGTTACCCCGCTTGTCGCATAAAAAAACCGCTGCACGGTCAGCGGTTTTTTATCTGGCGATGTGTCAGGGGTGGCAACCGCTCATGAGAATGTCGGCGGAGGCCGGGCGGGCGAGGACGGCCTGTTTGCCGTCGCAGTGGAAGGCGAGCTGGCCGTTTTCAAAGGTGGCAGGGTTATTGCCGGGGCGCGCTTCCAGGGTTTGTTCGCCGCCTGCGTAGCGCACTTGCAGGCGCGTTTTGCTGCTGTCGGCGTAGCGCACGGTGAGGTCGCCTTCGTTGCAGTGCCAGTTGTCCCACTGGTTGGTGATGGGCAGGTCGAGCTGGCGGGGCGTGTGCCGGTATTCGGGCACCTCGTCCGGCGTTTCGCTTTCCAGGGTGATGTGCGGCGGGGTTGGGTTGCCGCTGCCGCAGGCGGTGAGCAGCAGGGAGAGAATGAGGGCGGGGGCGAGTTGTTTGTTGTTCATGGCTGTTCCTTTACCACAGGCGGACGGCGCCGTTGTTGTAGGAGGTGTGCGGCAGGCCGAGGCGGTATTCGTACACTTTTTCGTATTCGAGGACGCGTTTGACGTAGTCGCGGGTTTCGTTGAACGGGATTTGTGCGATCCATTCGTCTAGCGGCAGGCCGGCGAATTGTGCCTGCCATTGGCGCACGCGTGCGGGCCCGGCGTTGTAGGCCGCCGCCGCGTAGGCAAGGTGGCCAAATTCGTTCAGGCGGTCGGCGAGGTACTGGCTGCCGATTTCGAGGTTGGTGTCCGGTTCGGTCAGCTGCCATTTGCCGCTGTACGGGATGCCGTTTTTTTGGGCGGTGTGGCTGGCGG
Organism: Cardiobacterium sp. Marseille-Q4385; assembly: GCF_916618745.1. Taxonomy (GTDB): domain Bacteria; phylum Pseudomonadota; class Gammaproteobacteria; order Cardiobacteriales; family Cardiobacteriaceae; genus Cardiobacterium. The sequence goes on along the minus strand of NZ_OU745373.1, from coordinate 522,494 downwards.
TCGCAGGCATGACTTGCATGAGGCCGATGGCGCCCGCTTTGGAGGCGATGCCCGGCTGGAAGATGCTTTCTTTGCGGATGATGGCCAGTATTTGTGCCGGGCTGATGCCGTGGCGGCTGGCGAGTTGGCGTACCTGGTTTTCGTAGGCGACGGGGAAGCGCAGTTCGAGGGCGTCCCAGTTTTTGCCTTTGCCGAGGGTGGTGATGGCCTGGATGTTCCAGCCGATTTCGCTGGCGTAGAGGGCGGCCTGGGCGTTTTCGGCAGGGCTGAGGTTTTTGGTGAGTGCCTGCCATTCTTGGCTGGCGCGGGCGTCGTCGCCGAGGTTACGGAAGATGCGGGCGCGGTAGGCGGCGGGACGGCCGACAATGGTGGTGTAGTGCTGGTCACGGCGCACGGGGCGGTCGTTCAGGCGGAAGGTTTCGCCGAGCTTTTCGGCGGCGAGGAAGCCGTAGAAGTCGCGTTTGCCGGCGGCACGGCGGTAGTGTGTGTCGGCACCGGCGCGGTCACCGTTTTTTTCGAGGGCTTTGCCGAGCCAGTATTGGATTTCGGCTTTGTCTTGCGCTTCGGGGCCGAGTTTGCCGAGGTGTGAGGCGAGGCCGCGCCAGTCGCTGCGGCGCAGGTCGTAGGCGATGAGGTCGTAGATGGTGTTGTCTTCGTGTTCGCCGGCAGGGATAGCGTTCCAGATGGTGAGGGTGTGCGGGTCGTCGTTGTCGGCGAGTTTGCGCAGGAGCGGGTTGTAGAGTTTGCCCGCGTCTTTGGGGTTCGAAAGGTAGCCGAAGGCAGCGGCGTTTGCAGCTTGGGCGATGGCTCCCGGGTCTTTTTTCAGGCGTTTGCCGAGTTGTTGTGCGAGCAGGGCGCTGCGCCAGTCGGGGGCAAGGTTGTAGGCGGCATCCAGCGGCAGGTTGCCCTGGTCGATGTCGAGCCAGGTTTGCGCGGCCTGGGCAGCGGCTCCATGCAGGGCGCCGGCAAGGTAGCTGGCGATCAGGCGGTTGTTTTGTTCCATCGCCTGGCGGAAGCGCGCGGCGGTCTGGGTTTCGCTGATATGGCCGCTGTGGGCAAGGCGGTCAAAGAGGGTGTTGCATTCGGCGTCGAGGTTTTTGTCCTGTTCCCAGAGTTCGTCGAGTTTTTGGGTGGCGGCGCGGGTGTGGTTTTTGTTGAGTTGGGCCAGGCGGTAGTCGCATTCGATGCCGGCATCGGCGTAGTCGGCGCTGTAGGCGGCGATGATGGCGTCGTTGTTGCCGCTGGCGAGCCACAACGGGAATTTTTGTTTGGCAAGCTGGGTGGAGAAGGGGTCGGCCGGGTATTGTTTGAGGAAGGCGACGATGGTCTCAACTGGGGTGGCGGGGTCGTCGCGGTAGGCGCGCGCTTGCAGGTAGGGGTAGAGCGGGTGCGGCGCGAGGTGCTGGTAGGCCGCAAGCGGGGCACCGTTTTTGATGGCGTTTTCGGCGTCAAGGATGTTTTCGGCGTTGCTGTCGGTGAGGCTGCCGAGGCTGAGGACGAGGGTAAGCAGGACTTTGTGCATGGTGTGCCTTATTTGATGTGTTGTTGCCAGTCGTTCTGGTAGCGTTCTTTGTAGTGCATGACGCGTTTGACGTAGGCGCGGGTTTCGTTGTACGGCGGGATTTGCCCACCGTAGCGCAGGATGCTTTGCGGGCCGGCATTGTAGGCGGCCAGCGCGAGTTCGGTGTTTTGGTAGCGTTGCAGTTGTTGGCTGAGGTATTTGATGCCGCCTTCGATGTTGTGCGCGGGGTCGTAGGGGTCAGCGACGTTAAGTTCGCCGGCGGTGCTGGGCATGAGCTGCATCATGCCGATGGCGCCGGCGTGGGAGCGGGCGTTACTTTGGTAGCCGGATTCGACGCTGATGACGGCGTGGACGAGCGCGGGGTCTATTTGGTATTTGGCAGCCAGCTGGTTGATGAGTTGTTTGTGCTGTGTCTGGCGGGTTTTGAAGTCGCCGCTGGGTTCGCGCACGTTGGGGGCGGCAAGCGGGCTGAGCGGCAGGAGCGGGCAGTGTTGGCGGATTTTGATTTTTCTGCCGTTGAAGGTGCCGGTGCGGGTGCAGTAGCCCGTGCCGTAGGCGGGAGCGGCGGGTTTGGCCGCTGCCGCCGGGCTGTTGTTGAGTAATGCGGGCTGGGCGGTCGCGTTGCCGGTGGTGCTGGCAGGCGCGGCGGCGGGTTGTGCGGGTTTTGACGGTTTTTTGCCGCCGGGCAGGGCAACGCGACAGGAGATGTTGGTTTTTTTGCCTTGGTACACGACGGTGCCACAGGTGGCGGCCTGTGCGCTCTGGATGAGGGCGCAAGCGAGGAGGATGCCCGCCAGACGGGGGAGGGCAATTTGGGGCATTTTTAGGTGGTCAAGCGGGGCAACTGCGCGGTTTGGGAGCCGCGCAGGCAGGTAGTCATGCCGCGTCATAGGCCGATCTCGCTCGGGTTGTTTTTGTAGCGGCGGTAGTATTCCATGACTTTCGGCACGTAGGCGCGGGTTTCGATGAAGGGCGGGATTTTCCGGCCGTATTTGCGCACGTTGCCTTCGCCCGCGTTGTAACCCGCTGCCGCCAGTTGCATGTCGCCGCCGAATTCGTTGAGCAGCCATTTGAGGTAGGTTGCACCGCCCCGGACGTTTTGTCCGGTGTTGTAGGGTTCGGTGACGCCGAAGCGGCGGGCGGTACCTGGCATGAGCTGCATCAGGCCCATCGCGCCAGCGTGGGATTTGGCGCTGGGTTTGTAGGCGGATTCGGCCGAGATGATGGCGTGGACGAAGTGCGGCTCGACGCCAACTTCGCGCGCAATCTGGTTGATTTGTGCGCTGAGGTTGCGTTGGCGTTCGCGGAAGGCGCCGCTGACGTTGATGTTGAGTTCTTTGCGTACTTGCGCGGCGATGCGCTCGGCTTCGATGATGTAGCTTTGCGGGCAGTCTTTGGTCGGTTCGAGGTGGAAGACGCGGCCGTTCTCGCTGGTGACGGTGCCGCCGCAGCTGCCCTGGGTGTTGAGGTAGTCGAGGTTATGCGCGGCGACGCTGGTCTGGCGGTTGCCAAGTCGCGCTTCGCCGCCGCTGGTACCCGGGGTGTAGTCGAAGGAGCGGGTGGCGCAGTTGAATTCGCGGGTTTCGCCATTGAAGGTAACGGCACCGGCTCCGGTGCATTGCAGGCCGGGGCCGCCCGTGATTTTGCCGTCTTTGTTTTTCTGGACGCCGGCGCTGGCAAGGGCTTCCAGCGACTGGGTCTGGTTGGCCTGCTGGATGAATTGTTGTTTGACGCCGCTGTATGAGCGCGAGAAGAAGGTGCAGCCTTTGTATTTGTCGCGTTTGTCGGCAGGAACGAAGTTGGGTTTGCCGTCGTTGTCGAAGCATTTGTAGATGTCTTGTGCCGGGGTTTCTTGCGGGGTGCTTTCGCCAACCAGCGGTTTGCCCCGGTTCGGTGCGGGCGGGGCAGGGGCGGATACGTCACCGCTGCCGCCTTTGCGGCCGAGCGGCTGGCAGTTGCCTTGCGGCGGGTTGGCGGTTTCAACGATGGTCGGGGTGCCGTCGAGTTGTGGGCACATCCAGATTTGTGTGCCCTGCGGGGTGACGGTGGCGATGGTTTTTTCTTCTTGTTCGGCGGCGGGGGCAGCGGGCTGGGCGGGGGCTTTGCCCGTGCCGCGCGCGATGTGTTGGTAGTATTTGCCGCTGCCTTGCGGGCTGCTGGTGTAGCCGGGCGCTGGCGGGAAGAGGGGGTTGTTGTTGGCCGGTGGTGTGGGCGCTGCCGGTGGCTGGGGGGCGGCAGGCGGTGTTTTATCGGCGGTTTCTGTGGGTTTGGCGGCAGGCTTGTCTTTTTTGCCAGCTACTTTTTTGTCCGCTTTGGCGGGGGTGGCAGGTTTGGCCGGAGCGTCGCCGTCGTCCCCGGTAAAGCCGCCGGCGTCGTTGTTTTCGCTTTGCGGGGCAACGGGGGCAGCAGCGGCTTGTGGGGCTGGTCTGGCAGCGGGGGTTTTCCGTGTTGGGGTTTTGGCAGGTTGCGGGGCGGCGACAGGGGCTTCGCCGTCGTCCCAGGTGAAAGTGCCGTCGTCACTGGCAGGCGGGGCAGCAAGCGGCATGGGTGCGGGTTGCGGGGTCGGTTGGGCGACGGGCATTGCGGGCGCAGCGGGCGCTGGCGCGCTATCGCCGCCGATGGCGCCTTTTTGGTAGGGGCGGCAGTTTCCGCCGCTTGGCTGGCTGGTGATGTTGTTCATGCCGTCGGTGCCGGTGCAGATGTAAAGGCCGGCGGTGGCATCCTGAGCGTGGGCAGTGGGGTGGTTGAGGGCGAGCAGGATGCACAGGGCGAGGCTTCCGGCCTTGTTATAGGTTTTTTCCATGTGGGATCAGTTCCAGTTGAAGTGGCTGAATGCCTGGGCGGGCAGCCAGGCGGTCATGCCTTTTTGCCAGAGTAGGTCACGCGCGAGGATTTGGCCTTCGTCGATGAGTTTCTGGATGTCGAGCGCGCTCAATGGGCCGATTTGCTGGCCGTGGTGGACGCGGTAGTAGATTTTGTCTTCGGACAGCGGGCTGCGCGGGGTATCGCTGACGGTGGCACTGTTGGCAGCGGCGATGGTTGCAGCGGGGGCGGCGTTTTCGCGCGCCGGGGCAAAGACGGGCGTTTCTGTGTAGGCAGCGCGGCGTTCGCGCTCGGCTTTGGCGGCGGGTGGTCGGCGGCCAATACGCAGGTCGTGCAGGGTGAGTCCCTGGGCGTTGAGCTGGGTGCGCAGGCGGGCTTTGAGGAAGTTTTGCAGGGCTTCGGCCTGGTTTTCGATGTCGTCCGCGCTGATGTGTTCGTTGATGAGGGTGTGATCGATGGTGTAGCTCACCCATTGGTCGATGAGGTCGTCATCCAGGTTGATGGCCTGATGTTCGATGACAGTGCGGCAGACGGCATCGGCATCATGGATGCTGACGCTGTATGTGCCGGAAAGCGGCTGGTCCAGCGGACGCTGCGAGGGCTGGTAGGCGCTTTGCCAGAGGCGGTTGGCGATGGCGACGGTGTTGAGGAAGAGGATGTCGGCGGTTTCGGTCTGCGGGATGTTATCCGGGTCAAGCGGGTATTCGCCTTCGCGGTAGGCGGGAGTGTATTGTTCGTTGATGATGAGGTAGGCGACTTGCCCCGCGTCGATGTGCAGGGTGCTGCTTTCGAGCAGGTTGTACTGGCTGTAATGGTAGAGCAGGCCGTCCGGCGGGAAGTGCGCGGCAAGGACGCGTGGCCGCGCACTGACAATGGGCCGGATTTTGTTGAGCAGGGTGTCAAACAGTCCTTTCATGCGGGGTTTCCTGGGTGATTTGCGCGGCCGATTTCAGGCTTTGTTTGAGGGCTTCTTCGGCGGCGAGCAGTTTTTCGGCGGCTTCCTGGCGTTGTTTGCGGCCGGTTTCGTGAATCTGGATGCTTTCTTCGATGGTTTCGATGAGCATTTGGTTGGCTTTTTCGACGGAGGCAATGTCGAAAACGCCGCGTTCGAGCTGGGTGCGGCTTTCGCGGTTGGCGATTTTCAGGTTTTCGGCGTTGGCGGTGAGCAGTTCGTTGGTGAGATCGCTGCTTTGTTTGAGGGCAATCGCCGCTTCGCCGGAACGGTAGATGGCGATGGACTGGGCGAGTTGTTGCCGCCACAACGGCACGGTATTGACGAGGGTGGTGTTGATTTTGTTGACGAGGCCTTTGTTGTTTTCCTGCACCATGCGGATGCTCGGCAGGGCTTGCATCGAGACTTGTTTGGTCAGGCGCAGGTCGTGCAGACGGCGGTCAAGTTCGTCGCGCTGCATTTGCCGGTCGCGCAGGCGTTGCGCGCTTTCCATTTCGCCGTCTTCAGCGGCTTTGGCGAGCGCGGGCAGAACTTCGGCGTCGGTCGTGGCCAGCACGTCTTCAGCGGCGGCGATGTGGTATTCGAGTTCGCGGTAGTAGTCGAGGTTGGCGTCGTAGAGTTTGTCCAGCGATTTGATGTCCACCAGCAGTTTTTGTTTGTGGCTTTCGAGGGCGTTGCTGATTTGGTCAATTTGTTCGCTGATGGTGTCGAATTTTTGCAGGAAGGTTTGCAGCGGCTTGGCTTTGTTAAAGAGGCGGGTAAGAAGCGAGGGCTTTTCCTGCATTTTTAGTTCTGCGCCCTGGAAGCCGCGCAGCAGCGAAACCATGTTGGAAAGCAGTTGTCCTGCTTTGCCCGCGTCTTCGCTTTTGATGTCGGTGAGCATGGTGTCGGCGACGGCGGTCAGCTGTTTTTGCGCGGCGGCACCGAAGCTGAGGATGCTGTTGGTATCGGTGATGTTAAGGGTTTGCGCGAGTTGTTTGACGCGCACGTCGTCCAGATGGGCCGGGGCGGTAGTGGTCGTCGTAGTCGTCGTGGTGAGTTCAGTGTTGGTCATGGGATTTGCTCGGGTTGAGTTGTTCGCGCAGGACTTGCATTTGCGTGTCGAGCTGGATTTGCTGCTGGCTCGTCAGTTGCAGGTGTTGCGCGGTGAAAGATTGTTCGCTGTCGTGCAGCAGGGTGAGGAAACGGGTTTGTTGTGCGCTATGGCCGGGGTTGCCGATGTCGGCGATGTATTGTTCGCTGATGCGGCGCAGTTCGCCAAGGTGGACGATCAGGAAGCTGCGCGCGGCGCGGATGCGTTCGGCATTCGACCCGATGTGTTTAATGATGGCTCGCGCCTGGGCGGCGATTTTGTCGAGCTGGGCGGCGATGCCGCGTTCTTCGGCAAGCAGTTGCAGGCGTTGCGCGTAGTGTTCGAGTTGTTCGACAGCGTCGTAACCCCCTGAAAGCATGTCGCGCAGGGTGTCGTTCAGGGCGGAGGGGATGTCGCGCGGCGGGCGCACGTCGGCAGTCGGGGTGTCGCTATAGAGGTAGCTGAGGTAGTAACCGCCAGCAGCAATCAGCGCGTTTATCAGGCCAAAGAGCGGCTGCGGACGGGCGGTGAAGGCGAGGACGGCGGCAGCCAGCGCGGTGAAGCCGAGGGCGTAGAGGCGGTTGTCTTCGTCGGCGTGGTCTTGCCCGGTTTTGACGTAGTTGTCGCGGCGCGAGCGGTAGTGGCGCTGGGTAAGGTAAGCGGCGTAGCAGAGCAGGGCACTGGCAACGCCTGCACTCATGATATTCAGCGGCTTGAAAAAGATCAGGTTGATCGGGATGCTCAGCCACAGCGGCAGTTGCACGAGGTACAGCGCCATGCCCCGGATGCCGAGGTATTGTTGCTTGACGATGGCTTTGTGGTCGCGGGTCATCAGCGGAAGATTCCCATGCAGGCGGGGAAGAAGATGGCACTTAGCAGCAGGATGAAGCCAAGCAGGCGAGGAAAGGAATTCATGCGGGTTCAGGTGGTTAGCGGGATGGCGGCGATTATAACGGTTTTGTCAGTTTTTTGGTGCCGCGCTTGCGGCGACACGTTGTTCCAGCGCCAGCAGCCGTTCCTTGATATAGAGCGCGTCGGTGCCGCCGTTGTAGCCGGTGAGTTGGCCGTTCTTGCCGATGACGCGGTGGCAGGGGACGATCACGGACAGCGGATTGTGACGGATAGCGCCCGCGACCGCCCGTGTGCCGCGCGGATTACCGATGGCTTGGGCGATGTCCTGATAACTGCGCGTCACGCCGTATGGAATTTCCCTGAGCGCCAGCCAGACACTTTGCTGGAAGGGCGTGCCCGCGCCGTGCAGCGGCAAGTTGAACGTGCGCAGACGGCCAACGAAATACGCGTTCAACTGCACCGCCGCTTCGCGGAGAAGATCCGTGACCGCTTCCTGCATAACCGCCCGCAAATGATGCGGCACGCGGCTGTCGCTGGCGTAGCCGTTGCGGGTCAACAGCCAATCGCAGAGGACTAGCGCGCCGCGCCAGTCGCCGAGCAGCAAATCGCCGAGAGGGGAGGGATAAATCTGGGTGCGGATGACGTTCATAAGCGGCGCTACCGTAGGGAAAAATCCATTTTAGCTGGCTGGTGTAATATAGCGCGCGTTTTTGTGCAAACGGATGATGAAATGACCCCAATATCCCGCATCACCCTGATGGGCACCTCAGGCGTCGGCAAAACTACCCTGGCGACCATGCTTGCTGCCGCCGGCTGGTTTCACTACTCCGGCGACTACCGCATCGCCACCCGCTACCTGAACGAACCCATCAGCGACTGGCTGACCGAACTCGCCCGTCGCGAGCCGACCCTCGCTTCCCTCTTGCGCGATGACGCCGTGAGCGTGCAGGGCAAAGTCAGCATCGAGCGGCTGCACATCCTCTCCGCCTACATCGGCAAACTGGGGCGCGACGGCTACGACGCCACTACCTTCATCGAGCGGCAGCACCTCTTTCGCGCCGCCGAACAAGCGGCGATGCAGGACGTACCCGCCTTCATCGAACGCGCCGAACGCCTCTACGGCTACAAAGCCTTCATCAACGACGCTGGCGGCAGCATCTGCGAACTCGACGACCCCGCCATGTTCCAGACGCTGGCCGCGCACACCTGCTACATCTACATCGACACCGACGAAGCCCACTACGCCGAACTCGAAGCGCGCGCCATTGCCTACCCCAAACCCATCTGCTACCACCCGCACTTCCTGCAACAAATGATCGGCGAATACGGCCTGATGAAAGGCGGCCTGACCCCCGACCGCTTCGAATCCGACGACTTCATCCGCTACGTCACCCCGCGCATGATGGCGCACCGCCGCGAACGCTACCGCGAACTCATCGCCCAATACGGCGGCATCATCCTGAACGCGCGCGACATCTGGCAACTGCGCGACGCCGCCGACTTCCACGACCTGCTCAACGCCGCACAAAGGAACTGACCCATGCCGCTCGTTGCCCACCGCCCCCTCGCAGCCCTGGATCGCCTGCGCGCCGAAGGACAAGAAATCCTCGACGTCGAACGCGCCCACCGCCAGGACATCCGCGAACTGCACATCGGCCTGCTGAACATCATGCCCGACGGCGCGCTCAAAGCCACCGAGCGCCAATTCCTGCGCCTGATTGGCAACTCGAACCGCATCGCCCAGTTCTACGTCCACATCTTCACCGTCCCTGGCGTACCGCGCAGCGCCGACATCCAGGCCTACATCGACACCCACTACGAAAACTTCGACGACCTCGCCGCCGAAGGACTCGACGCCATCATCTTCACCGGCACCAACCCCGTCCACGCCGACCTTGCCCAAGAAGACTACTGGCCGCATGTCCAGCGCGTCTTCGACTGGGCGGACAAAAACGTCACCTCCGTCCTCTGCTCCTGCCTCGCCTCGCACCTCGCCCTGCGCCACTTCTACGGCATCCCGCGTCTGCGCCGCGCCAACAAACTCTTCGGCGTGTACAGCCACCGCGTCCTGGACCGCAGCCACCCCATGCTCACCAACATCAACACCCGCTTCGACATGCCGCATTCCCGCTGGAACGACGTCGGCGCCGAATCCTTTGCCGCCTGCGGCCTGCCCGTCCTCGTCGCCGGCGAAGAAAGCGGCGTGGCGATGGCCAGCTCGCCGGACGGCTTCCGGCAAATCTACTTCCAGGGCCACCCCGAATACGACCACAACAGCCTGCTCAAAGAATACCGCCGCGACCTGCAACAATACCGCGAAGGCAACAGCGAACGCGCGCCCTACCTGCCCGAACACTACCTCACCCCGGCCGGCATCCGCCTCGCCAACGCCTACCTTGCCAGCGGTGCCCCCATCAGCGACTTCCCCGAAGCAGCGCTACTCGAAGAAGTGAACGTGACCTGGCGCGACACCGCCAAAGCCCTCTTCGCCAACTGGCTCGGCCTCGTTTACCAACTCACCCACCAGGACAGACGGCTGCAATTCATGGACGGCATCGACCCCGCCGACCCGCTGGGCCGTCTGCGCCGCTGATTCCTCATGAAGACCAGCCGTCGCACCCTGCTCACTGCCGCCGCTCTCGCCGCCCTCACCCCACGCCTTAGCACCGCCCAACCCCAACCGAAAAAAACCATGACCAGCCACACCTACCACGACGCCATCCTCCACTACCGCGATAACGGCAAAACCGACGCCCCTGCGCTCCTCCTCCTGCACGGCGGACTGGGTACAGCGGCAGACGACTTCGCCCCGCTCCTGCCGCGCCTGCACCCACACTACCGCGTCATCGAAAACGACACGCGTGGCCACGGCCAATCCACGCGCGGCAGCGTTCCCCTCACCTACGCGCAAATCGCCGCTGACGCCAAACACCTCATCGACACCCTCCGCCTCAACACTTACCACATCCTCGGCTTCAGCGATGGCGGCACCGCTGCCTACCACCTCGCCCTCAACGACGAACGCGCACAAAGCGTGCTGACCATCGGCGCCCACTGGCACAGCAGCCAAATCGAACCCGCGCGCGACATGTACGAAAGCCTCACCCCCGACTTCCTCCGCGAACACATGTCCGCCCAAGTCGCCGCTTACGAACAACAAAACCCGCAACCCGACCTCACCACCCTGACCGCCGACCTGCGCCGCCTGTGGCTGGACAACAGCGCGACGGGCTACCCCAACGAACGCGTCGCCGCCATCAAACAACCCATCCTGGCAGTACGCGGCGAAGACGATTTCCTGCTGAACCTGCCCGACTGGGCAGCGCTGCGCGAACAAAACCCTGCCGCGCACCTGCTGCACATCCCCTTCGCCGGCCACGAAGCCATCAAAGCCCAGCCGGACATCCTCTGGGCGGCCATCCAAACCTTTCACAAACAGCAAGACCCATCCCGGGAAAAAACCTGAGCGTGTTAGCGCGTCTCGCCGTATCAAACATACACGGACTTCGCGCGCCGCCTTCCCAGCTTAAAACCTGGAATGGATATAACCCACCCACACAAACCCCATGAATCCCATGAACAAAACCCTGCTCATCCTCGGCCTGGCTGCCGCCCTCACCCTTACCGCTTGCGCCCGTGGCGATACCACCGCCGCCGTCGGCAAACATAACCTCTCCAAAGGCGACTGTCGCGGCATCCGCGCGGATGGCCGCGAATACCGCGAAGAAATGACGCAAAGCAACTGCGAAATGGTCGGCGGCACCTTCTCCCCGCGCAACCGCCGCAAAGTCATCTGGTTCTGAGCGACGCGCCGCCAAGCGGGATAAACACGGGCTCTGTCCAAACAAACCACACCAGCCAGGACAACCATGAACGCCCAAGAAAAGAGCGAACGCGCCGCCTTCGCCGCCCTTTACCATGACGAAGCCCGGGAAATCACCATCCTCAGCGGTGAAGACTGCGAAGGGGCAGGCAGAGCGGGCAAAGCGCTTATCTGGTCTGCCAATTGCGACATCATCGCCTACAAAGACGGTGACCAACTGCACCACGAAGAAGGCAGTGTCTCCTGGCCGGCAAACGATGCCGAACTCGAAAGCGACGATCGCCCTCGCTTCCGCGACCTCACCCTTTACCGCTTGCGTGTCTGCCCGCACAAAACCGCGCCGCACTACTTCCGGCTGCTGGATATACTCGCGGCAGATACCGCCGATCGTGAGCTGGAAACCATCCGCAGCGCTTATCAGCAAGCCATCACCTGGCAAGAAGCGCCGTTTGCCCCCTTCGTGCTGAACAAAAAATTCAACACCTACAACGGCGAAGTCGAATGGCTGGGGCATACCATCCGCCTCGCGCTTGATAGCGACGACGAGCAAGAAAGCCCCACCGCCGCCGCTATCGCCACCCTGCACCGCCTCTACGCCGCGCCACAGGATTGGCACGACCGCCTCACCGCTCACGCCGCGCGCGCACTCATTACAACCGCCCGCGAATGGCAGGAAGACGCAGAAAACGGTAACCCTAACCTCAGCGAAGCCGAATTTGCCCGCCGCATCCGCCTGGAAGAAATCACCATTAGTGAAGAAGGCGGCTTTACCGCCTGGTTTGACGACGACAACATCTTCTGGGGCCACGTCATCATGGTCAGCATCAACGCCGACGGTGAATACGAAGATGCCGAGTTTGCCGGATAGCCATTGGGCGGGATAAATACAGGTTCGCTGCCAAGCAGCGTAAGCATTGCCTCGTTCAGCGAGGGAGGCGATGCTTCTTTGCGGATTAGAGATTTTCCGCTTGCCAAGACAGGCTGATGCCTATGCCTGTTTGGCTAACGCGGAGTGAATCAGCATTTGTGTGCCGAACCAGCCCCAGTAGATACGGTGGCGGTAGATTTTGCCGTCGCGGTGCTGCATGAGTTCGAGGATGTCGACTTGGTTACCGTCCGGAGTTTGCCGTGGATATTCCCAGATAAGGATGTCGCCACCAGTGTAGTAGTTGGCGTCGCGGTACCAGCGTACCCATTCATTCGGGCGACGGCGTGTACCTTCTTCGAGGAAGGCTCGGATTTCGGCTTTGCCACGCAGAGTACCGTCTTCACGTTGCAGGATGATAGGCACCAGCGGCGATTCTAGTTCGGCGTCATCGTGGTAGAGGGCGATAAGGGCATCGGTGTCGCGGTTTTTGGCCGCCTCATGCCAAGCGTGATAGAGGTGATTTGCGGTATTCATCGTGGTTTTGATACTCCGTTGAGTTTGAGAAAAGCCCAGGTGCACGCTTTGGTCATGTGGTTATGGGCGGTCGAAATCAATACAGGCGGCAGTAGGCCACCTATATTGTGTTGTCTGTTTCGGGACAGATCAGGCATCGTAATGAAAGCGCATGGTCTGTTTGAGTTCGGCGGACAGGCTGTTCGCGACCGGGCAATGGCGGGCGGCGGCTTCGATGATGCTGCGGGTATCGGCGTCCAGTGTCCGGCTGAGATGGAAATCGATGATGATTTCGCTGACGCGTAGCGGGTCGTTGGCCATGTTTTTACCGACGTCCGCGCTGACGGCCAGGTTGTCGATACCTTGCGCCGCCGCTTTTTTTGCCATTTGCGTCAGGCAGCAGAAGGCCAACGCTGCGGCGAAGTAATCCAGCGGCGAGAAGTGCTCGCCTTTGCCGCCGCTGCCCGCTGGCGCATCGCTGGCGACACTGCTTTGGTTGTCATAACGGGTGGCGCGGTTATGCAGGGCGCCCAAATGTTCAACGTGGATGGTGTGCATGGCAAGTACTTCCTCTTCAGGGTGTTTGCGCGGCGGCTTTGCTCTGCGTACTCTGGTAGTTGCGCAGCCAGTCGCGGTAAGGCTGGCCGTCGAGCCACAGGCTTTCGGCGACAATTTGCCCGTCCTTGATGCGTACGCCGAGGGTGGCGTTGCTGTGCGGGCTTTCGTTGTTGCGGAAGCGGAACAGTTCGTCGATTTTCACCGCATCTTCTTCCGGCAGGTAGTAGCGGGTGAGCGGGATGTTGATGCGGATGGAGTCGCCCGCCTTGTATCCGTCCGGGATAGTGTAGGCAAAGGCGCCGTCTTGCGCGCTATGGCTCAGGCGGGTGATGTGGGCGAGGCCGTCTTTTCCCGCTTCCAGCACAACGTAGATGGTGTCGCCGCCTTGTACGCCGGGGGGCAGGGTGTGCTCTTTCTCCTCTTCCGGGAAGGCTAACGCCAGATAGCGGCCGCGCAGCACATCAAGCGGGTCAACCGGCTGCAATTCCAGACGCAGTGCGACGCCTTCACGCAGAATGCCCTCACCACGCACCACCTGCATCAGGGGCACAGCCCATTGCAGGGCAAAAACCAGGGGTAGCAACAATAAGACGAGACGGTTTTTCATGCGGATACTCCGTTCGGACGTGGGCGGCGGGCGAGGTGCAGGTTGACGATGAAGAAGGCAAGACCGGCGATAATGAAGACCAGCCCCTTGATCCACAGCGGCATGTTATCGCCGACGAAGCGCAGGAACAGCGCCATCAGTACCCAGATGAGCGCTGAATTGACGGCAAAGAGGCTGCGGTCAAGATCAAGCCGTGCCCGCCACAGACCGAGGACGATAATGAAGACGGTCGGCAGCCACGGCCAGGCATCGCCGTAACGGATAGGCATCCCCTGCGAGGCGAGGAGATGCACCGCGATACCGCTTGCCACGAACAGCACATCCCACCATTCCAGCCGTCGCCAGCGGCAGGCGGCAAAGAGCAGCAACACGCCGCTTACCGTCAGCAGCCGCAGATCGGCCAGCAGTGAGTCGATAAAGTTGTTGTACATCAAGAAATCCGCACTGAACAGAAGCAGCAAGGCGAGGGCGATTTTACTGAGCAGTACCATCACATTGCGCCAGGCGGGCAACAGGGTGCGGCTGGCAAGGTAGAAAGCGGACAGGCAGACCCAGGCGGACAAGGAGCCAAGGTTGTGGCTGTTGGCGCAGAGAATCAGGATAAAGACGACACTATGCAGCGCGGCAAACGTGCGCCACACGCCCGCTTGGGCGCCATAAGGCTGCAGCCATTGCCGCTGCCAGAAGAGCCACGGCAAAAACGCGGCGACATAGCCCAGATATTCCCACTCTCCTAAGAGCGTGTTCATAGTCTTCGTAGCAGGACTCCCAAGAAAGCCAAAGCTACCATTTGCAGACTGGTACTCAACTTACGCTCGCAGTTTTTCCAAAGCCGTCTGTTCTTTTCCAACCAGGAAAAACTGCGCTCGACTACCCATCGCTTTGGCAATACCGCAAAGCGGTGTAATTCGTTTCGTTTGGCAATCTCTACCTCCGCACCAATCAACTCCTGTACTGACGAAGCAAATGCCTTACCCGTGTAACCACCGTCAGCAAGGATTTTTTGTACCGCCCCAAGATTATCCCGCCCACGTTCCAATGCTAGCAGGCAGCCTTTTCTATCCGTAACATCCGCCGTCGTTACCGCAAGCGCATGCGGCAAACCCTGCGTGTCAACCGCTATATGCCGCTTGATACCGCTAACCTTCTTGCCCGCATCGTAGCCTTTTTCCATGGCGGTATCCGTGTTCTTCACACTCTGCGCATCAATAATCAGGAAAGTGGTTGCTTCATGATGCCCCTGCTTGCGGCGCTCCGCAACTACCTGATTTTTTTAATGCTTCCTCAAGGATGCTGATGCCACTCTCGCGTGGCTCAGTCCATCTCTGGAAGTAGGAATGCACGGTGCGCCATTTGGGGAAATCGCCCGGCAAAGCGCGCCAGGAGCAGCCAGTGCGTTGCAGGTAGAGAATGGCACAAAAGACATCGTACAAGTCCACCTGACGTGGCGCTGTGCGTTTACGGGCACTTTCCAGCAGGGGGAGGAGAGGCGCAAATTGCTCGCGACTGATATCGCTTGGGTAGGTTTTTCTGTTCATGCCGATAGTTTACAGCAGAGGCTGAGACAATGAACACGTTCTAAGACAAAGGCGGACAAGGTATGACCACCATGCGAACCGAACACATGCGCTAGAAACGCCGCGAAAAACGCCACCGCCCAACTGCGCGCGACATAGACCAGCGGCAGCGTCAGCAGCAACCAGACGCGCAAAAACGCGGGCAGATTTTCTTCCACATGATACGTCTGCGCGATCAGGCCAATCGCCGCGCCGACCGACAGCGTAACCAGGAGCGCACTGCCTTCGCGCCATACCGTACTCGCCGGGCGACGCCAGCAGGCAAAAAAGAGCGCCGCCTGCGAGAGGACAAGCGGCGTTAGCGACAGCACCACCCGCAGCGGGCGCGACAAACTGGCCCAGTTGGCGGCGAAAAGCGCGATAACCCCCGCGCCGACACAGAGCGCGGCAAAAAGCGACAGCACCATTTGCCACCACTGTCCCCGATGCTGCACGGGCAGCGCATAACGCGCCCGCAACAGTGCCGCTTGTTCGGGGGAAATCCAGCCGCTTGCCTCCCACTGGGGCAGTTCGGCCAACAATTCACGGGAAAACGCCACGCGCCGGTTCATACGACTCTCCTGGAAGAAAACAGCGCCATGATACGCAAAAGCACTGCGGGCAATCATGACAAAACCCGCTATCTACCCCGGTTATCACAGCGATTTCGTGACGGTTTTATCGCCGCATAAATGAGGTCTGCCGACGACAGACAAACACGCTTCACCAGGACGCTTCGCGGTGCGCCCGCCCCCAGGCGCACATCGCATCCAGCACTGGCAGCAGCGATCGGCCACGCGCGGTCAGGGCATATTCAACTTTCGGCGGGATTTGCGGATATTCCGTGCGCGAGATGAGACCGTCGCGCTCCAGTGCTTTCAGGGTGGCAGCCAGCGTCTTATAAGAGATGCCGCCGATGCGCCGCTGCAAAGTGTTGAAGCGGGTCGGCGATTCCTTGCCCAGCCAGTAGAGAACCACCATTTTGTATTTGCCGCCAATGAGCGACAGGGTATGGCCGAAGCCAGTATCGACGAGCAATTGTGCTTCTTTTTGGCAGGGGGTGTGCAGCATGGACTTTCCTTGGGGTTAGTGGCTTACGCAGGCGTGCGTACTGGGCGCGGAAGGCGCGGGATTGTAAGCTGCACCCCACACTTGTATCAAAGGACACCCATGAAAACCCTCGTCATTCTCGCCCATCCCAACCTCGACCAATCCACCGTGAACCGCGCCTGGGCGGATGCGCTGGCGCAGCAACCTGAGCGCTACACCGTGCATGAGCTCTACCGTCGCTATCCCGGCGGGCGCATTGACGTTGCCGCTGAACAGGCATTGGTGGATGCGCATGCTGCCTTCATCCTGCAATTCCCCGTGTACTGGTTTAACTGTCCACCGCTCCTGAAGCAATGGCTGGATGACGTGCTTACCCACGGCTGGGCCTACGGTTCACGCGCCACCGCCCTTGTTGGCAAAAAAGCGGGTATCGCCGTCTCGCTTGGTGCGCCAGCGGCTGATTACACTGCTGACGGTGCCATCGGCTGCACCGTCGCTGAAGTGCTGCGTTCCTTCGAGCTGACCTTACGCTACTGTCGTGCCGCCTGGCAGCCGCTCTTTCACTGGCACGGCATTGACAGCAACGCCGCCTATGACGACACCGCCCGTGCTGCCGTAGCGCAAAGTGCGCAGGACTACCTCGCCCATCTGGTGCACTACTATCCCTGAGCGACTGCAACAAACGCCGGTCAAACGCCATCAGCATATTGGTTAACCATTTATTGCGCCATCTATCTATTTAATGGCAATATAGCACCGCTCAAAATTAAAAATCCTGCGATGCCCATCATCAAAAAGCGGAGCGGGCAAACAAAATTGGTTTAACACTTCCCATACAGGAGCCACTATGAAAACCACATTCCGCTGGTACGGCGAAGGCAACGACACCGTATCCCTCGAAGCCATCCGGCAAATTCCCAGCATGACCGGCGTCGTCTGGGCGCTGCACGATATGGCTGCCGGTGAAGTCTGGCCGGAAAACCGCATCATCGAAGTCAAAGAACAGGCGGCGAAATACGGCCTCAATATCGACGTCGTGGAAAGCGTCAACGTCCACGAAGCGATCAAGCTCGGCCTGCCGGAACGCGAGCAGTACATTGAAAACTATAAAGAAAGCCTGAAAAATCTCGGCAAGCACGGGGTGAAGGTCGTCTGCTACAACTTCATGCCCGTTTTCGACTGGATGCGCACCGACCTTTTCCACCCCAGTTTCAACGGCGACGGCTCGACCGCGCTTTTCTACGATCATGGCGCAATGAAAGACCTTGATCCGAAGCAACTGGTGAAAAGCGTCGCTGAAGGTTCGCAAGGGCTGACCCTGCCCGGCTGGGAACCGGAGCGGCTCGCGCATCTCGACAAGCTTTTTGACGCTTATAAAAACGTAAGCGAAGACGATTTGCGCAAAAACCTCAAATATTTCCTCGAAGCCATCATCCCGACCGCCGAAGCTGCCGGCATCAAGATGGGTATCCACCCCGACGATCCGCCGTTTTCCATCTTCGGCCTGCCGCGCATCGTCAAAAATTACGCCGACCTCAAAGCCATCGTGGAAATGGTGGACAGCCCCAGCAATGGCCTGACCCTGTGCAGCGGCGCGCTCGGCCCGAATCCGGATAACGATCTTCCGCAGATGATTCGTGATTTCCACGACCGCATCCCCTTCGCCCACATCCGCAACATCAAGCGTTTTGACAACGGCGACTTCATCGAAACTTCGCACCTGAGCAGCGACGGCTCGCTCGATATCGCCGAAATTGTGCGCACTTATCACGATGTGGGCTTCACCGGCTACTGGCGCCCCGACCACGGTCGCCACATCTGGGGGGAACAGTGCCGTCCCGGCTATGGTCTTTACGACCGCGCCCTCGGCGTCATGTATGTGCAGGGCGTGTGGGACGAATGCGAGAAACGCAAGGGTAAGGCCTGAGCAGCAACCGCCCCGCCTGGGGCGGTATCGGGATAACGCACGACAGCGGCAAATCGCGGTAACCACGCCGCTTGGCAGCAGTTGGTAAACCGTTTCTGCCGCCAGCGGCAAAAGTTTGCCGTACACAACGCCGCACCGTGATAATGCACCGCTCAATGCCCCACCGGAGAAGCCCATGAAAACCATCCTCTGTCTGACCTTCGCCCTGCTGCTCGGCGGCTGCCTGCGTGGCAACAGCAGTAGCGTCCAGGATTCGCCCGCTGCGCAACTGCCTGCCGGCGTCCCGCAAAGCCTGCAATACAACGGGCAAACCTATCGCTTGCAACATTGGGACGGCGAAAGCGGCGAATACTACCTGCGCGGTGAACGGGACTACGACTGGAGCAAGCTGCTCACCCTGATGTTTGTGACCGAAGGAAAAACCTTTGACGACTTTGCCGCCAACATGGAGCGTCTGCTCAAACAGGAAAACGTCCGCTACCGTCTGGATAAACAGGATGGCGCCCTGCAACTCACCATGCTCTACCCGCCCCAGCCCAGACATCCGCACTTTGCCGGCTACGAAAGCAACCTGATGCGCTACCAGCCGCTGCCTTGCGGCTTCGCCGGACTGCAATACGGCGAACAGCATCCCGCGACCGCCGACGGTGCGCACCTCTTTACCGCCGCAGAAAGCGCGCAACAAGACTTCCAGCCGCAAGCGGCGCAAATCCTCGCGACCCTGCGCTGCCCGGATAGCCGTTAAGCCAGATACTTACCAACAAAGGGAGACACCATGAAAATCATCCTCTGCCTTCCCGTTATGCTGCTGCTTAGCGGCTGCCAGTCCCTCGGTTCTGACGGACGCGGCACCTTCCAGGCTACGCCCGGCGAAATCCTTTACGGGGCCGACAGCATCGTCGAATGCAAATACAACGTCGGCTGTTACAGCGTCCCGCAACCCTGAGGATCACCACCATGCCGCGATATTCCTGCCTCTTTCTCGCCCTGTTCGGTGGCGCTGCCTGCGCTCAAGCTCTCACGCCTACGCAGATGATGGAGCAAAGCGCTGCCGCTGCCGTCCAGCAGCAGCAATTCCAGCAGCAGCAACTGATGGGACACATCTACGACAACCTCGCCCGCTGCGGCGATGCCTACGGTCATGGCTGCCGGCAACCGCAGCAAGTGGTCGATAACTCGCGCCCTGCCGAATGGACGATGACCGGCCTTGAAGACAGCTATGGCGGCATCGCCATCGCTTATAACGACGACATCATCCGCGACAATTACGGCAAGCCGCAGCCGTTCAGCTGGGAAGCCTATCGCGACCACACCTCTTTACTTGACGGCATGGCGATGAACGAAGTCAGCCCCATCGGCCCCTACTCGCCGTTCAACGTGCACAGCGCAGGCGCCTTCCGTCACCAGGCCGGCAGCGAGGCAGACGTCCGCGCCAAACTGCGCGAAGAATGCGGGGAAGCCCCTTGCACCGTCGCCACCGTGTACCGCAACACCTGCAATGCCCTGGCCGTCGGCTGGTTGCCCGATTACAGCGGCGTGCGCATCTACACCGCGCGTCAGGCGCACCACGGCAATGCTGCCTATGGTCACGGCTGGCACGGCCACACGGACGCCGAAGACTGGGATACCGCCCGCACCATGGTGGCAGCCTCCGTTGCGGATGCCCTCAAGCGCTGCCAGAGCGATCCTGCCGTCTTGACGGCAAGCTGTACCGCGCCGCCTGATCAAGCAGAGGACTGCGCCCTGCCGAATAAACGCGGCGAATACCGCTAAACCCATCTCAAGAACGGACACGCGCCATGAAAATCATCCTCTGCCTTTCCGTCATGCTGCTCCTCAGCGGCTGCCAGTCCCTCGGCGCCGACGGACGCGGCACCTTCCAGGCTACGCCTGGCGAAATCCTTTACGGAGCCGACAGCATCGTCGAATGCAAATACAACGTCGGCTGTTACAGCGTCCCGCAACCCTGAGGAGTACCACCATGCCGCGATATTCCCGCCTCTTTCTCGCCCTGCTCGGTGGCGCCGCCTGCGCGCAAACCCCGGAGCAGCTGATGCAGCAAAGCGCTGCTGCCACCTACCAGCAGCAGCAATTCCAGCAGCAACAGCTGATGAACCAGATACAGCACAACCTGACCCACTGCGGCGACGCCCACGGCTATGGCTGCCGGCAACCGCAGCAGGCGGTCGATAACTCGCGCCCCGCCGAATGGACGATGACCGGTCTCGTAGACAGCTACGGCGGCATCGCCATCGCCTATAAAAACGACATCATCCGCGACAACTACGCCAATCCACTGCCGTTCAGCTGGGAGGCCTACCGCGACCAAACCGCCGAAATTGACGGCATGGCGATGAACGAAGTCAGCCCCATCGGCAGTGGCTCCTACTTGCCGTATGTCGTGTTCAGCGCGGGAAACTTCCGCAATCAGCCCGGCAGCGAAGCGGACGTTCACGCCAAACTGCGCGAAGAATGCGGGGAAGATGCCTGCACCACCGCCGCCGTGTACCGCAACACCTGCAACGCCGTGGCCGTCGGCTGGCTCACCGATTACAGCGGCGTGCGCATCTACACCGCGCGCCAGGCGCATCACGGCAACACCGCCTACGGCAAAGGCTATCACGGCCACACCGACGCCGAAGACTGGGATACCGCCCGTGCCATGGTGGCCGCCCCTATCGCGGATGCCCTCAGCCGCTGCCAGAGCGATCCCGCTGTCCTGGCGGCGAGCTGCTCTGCCCGCTCCGCCAAAGAGCAGGCATATTACTGCGCCCTGCCGGGCAACCTCGGCGAATTCCGCTAACCCAACCCTTAACAACGGACACACACCATGAAACTCACCTACAACGGCCTGCTCAACAAAGCCTACTGGCAAGAACGCGGCTACCAACTGCCGCTTTATGACATCCCGCGCGTGCGCGCCGCCACCCTCACCGCGCCACGCTGGCTGCACCTCGGTGCCGGCAACATCTTCCGCGCCTTCCTGGCCAACCTGCAACAGCGGCTGCTTGACCAGCGCGACGCCGAGACCGGCATCATCGTCGCCGAAGGCTACGACGACGAAATCATCCAGAAAGCCTACCGCCCCTACGACAACCTCAGCATCTACGTCCGCCTCAAAGGCGACCGCAGCCTCGACAAAATCATCCTCGCCAGCGTTATTGAATCGCTGACCATGCAGGACGACCTTGACCGCCTGCGCGACATCGCCGCCAACCCCAGCCTGCAAATGGTCAGCCTCACCATCACCGAAAAGGGCTACCACATCAAAGATCGGGACGGCCACTACTACCCGGCCGTCGCGAACGACCTTGCCAACGGCACCGCCCGCCCGCAAAGCTACATCGGCAACCTCGTCACCCTGCTCTACACCCGCTGGCAAAAAGGCGCCGCCCCGCTGGCACTGGTTAGCATGGACAACATGTCACATAACGGCGAAAAACTGCGCGCCACCGTGCTCGAATTTGCGCACGGCTGGCAGCAGACCGGCCACGTCCCGCCCGAATTCGTCGCCTGGCTGGAAAGCAAACACGTCAGCTACCCCTGGACCATGATCGACAAAATCACCCCGCGCCCCGATGCCAGCGTTGCCGCGCTGCTTGCCGCCGACGGCCTTAAAGACATCGCCCCGCTGGAAACCGGCAAACACAGCTACACCGCGCCCTACGTCAACGCCGAAGAACTCGAATACCTCGTCATCGAAGACGACTTCCCGAATGGCCGGCCCGCGCTGGAAAAAGCAGGCGTGCACTTCACCGACCGCGACACCGTAAACAAAGTCGAGACCATGAAAGTCACCACCTGCCTGAACCCCATCCACACCGCGCTTGCCATCTACGGCTGCCTGCTCGGCTACACCAGCATCCACGCCGAAATGCAGGACAAAGACCTCGTCCGCCTCGCGCGCGCCGTCGGCTACCGCGAAGGCCTGCCCGTTGTGGTCGATCCCGGCATCCTGAACCCGCAACAATTCATCGACGAAGTCGTCAACATCCGCCTGCCCAACCCCTACATCCCGGACACCCCGCAGCGCATCGCCACCGACACCTCGCAAAAACTCGCCATCCGCTTCGGCCACACCATCAAGGCGCACGGCATAAACGCCGCCCACCTCACCGCCATCCCGCTGGTGCTGGCCGGCTGGTGCCGCTACCTGCTTGGCGTGGACGACAACGGCAAACCCTTCACCTGCAGCCCCGACCCGCGCCTCGCCGAAGCCCAGGGCAAACTCAAAGACGTACACATCGGCAGCACCCACCTCGGCGACGTCCGCGCCCTGTTGAGCGATGCGGACATCTTCGGCGTCAACCTCTACGACGTCGGCCTCGGCGAAAAAGTGGAGGGCTACCTGCGCGACATGCTCGCCGGCAACGGGGCCGTGCGCGCCACCCTGCAAAAATACCTGCCGGAATAACAGCCGCCCAGCGGGACAAAAAACCCTCCCCCAGCGGGGGAGGGACTGAGGACTTGCAGCGTTCGCGTAGCGACAAAACGCGTAACCGCGCCGCTTGCAGCAACATCCGCCTGTACACAAGCGCAGAGTGAACTTGGCCTGCCGCAAAAACACCCTAAAATCCCATCGTGACCAAGATCACCCCACGGCTTGATGCGCAGAAGCGGAGCAAACACGCATTTCCCCGCGCTGCCGCCCAGCCCCCGTCCTCACCCAACCGGAGACACCCATGAAAAAAAACCTCCTTTCCTTCATGCTTGCCGCTGCCCCCGCTGCCTACGCCTTTGACGGCCTCACCTACGACGGCGGCCCCATCGAAACCGGCGCCGGAATGCAGCCGCCGCACTGGATACTCGTCTGCGACAACACCGGCACCTGCCGCGCCGCCGGCTACCAGCACAACAACACCGAACACCAAACCTTCCTGCCCGTATCGCTGCTGCTCACCCGCCAGGCCGGGGCGGACGCCAAAGTCAAAGCGCAAGTGCGCCTCCTGCCCGCAGCCGGGCAAGAACAAAAAATAGGCGGCATCACCCTGCAACTCACCGACTGGAGCCAAAAAAACGCCAAACCGGTGGACTACGGCCCCATCCAGACAGACGACGAAGGCATCGCCACCCTCAGCGACAGCCAAACTGCCGCCCTGCTTGCCCACCTACGCACCCCGGAGCCGAGCATCAAATTCATCGCGGACGACGGCAGCGACAACGCCCCCTACTGGACGCCATACAGCAACCGCGAACACCTTGCCATCCTCGCCAAAATGGACGAATACCAGGGACGCAGCGGCACACCATCGGCACTGCTCAACCCGGGCACAAGCGACAAAGCCGTGCCACCACCCGCCCCCGCGCCCGAGATCAGCGCGGCCGCCGTCAAAGAAGACAGCGGTGGCGACACCATTACCCCGGAGAACAAAAAACACGCTGCCCTGCTGAAACTGCTCCAACCCTACGGCCAAGAAAAAAACTGCGCCTTCAGCAGCAGCGCCCCCGACAAGCGCGGACAAAACATCACCCTTTACCCGCTGAACGACAAACAAACCCTGGCCGAAACCATCTGCCAGTACGGCGAAGAAAAAGGCTTCTACCTCTTTGCCATCCTCAGCGCCGACCTCAAAAAAGTCGAAAAAACCGTTGGCGGCCCGATCAGCACCGGTTACAACGGCTACGGCGAAATCCTCGGCGCGCGCCAGCTAGACGACAAAGGCTGCGGCATCAACGATCTCTACCTCTGGAACGGCACCGACTTCGTCCTTGCGAGCAAAAACAGCAACGGCCTGTGCGGCAAAGGCTTCCCCAGCGGCGCTTGGAACAGCCTGCCGAACTACACCAGCAACATCCGCGAAGCCAATGAAAAAGCCGCCCACTAAACCGCCAAGCGGCATAACCAGCGCTCCCCATCCCCACTCGGGATGGGGACGCATTGCGCGCGTGACCGCGACAAAAAACCGCCCCATTCCCGCGTTGCTCCTCGCCCTGAGTCTTGCCGCCGTCCCCGCCGCCTTCGCCCAGGCCCCCACACCAGCGCAAATGATGCGGCAGAGCGCTGCCGCCACCTACCAGCAGCAACAACAACAGCAACAAGCCCTGATGGGACACATCCACAGCAACATCGCCCGCTGCGGCGACGCCCACGGCCACGGCTGCCAACCCCCCGCGCCCGCCGGGGGCGGCGAATACATCCAGTGGCACATGACGGGACTGCGCGACAACCACGGCGGCCTGGCGGTGATGTACCGCGACGATGCCCTCGTTGACAACAACCACGAACCAATGCCCTTCAGCTGGGAAGCCTACCTCAACCAACACGACATCAACGGCAAAAACAACCCCGCCGAGATCGACATGGAAAAAGAGCTTGACCCCATCAACGGCGACTACCTCCCTTACGAAATCCGCGCCATTGGCCAATTCCGCGACACCTACTATGACCACCCTGAAAGTGTCGTTGCAGACATGCCGAAAGAATGTGACGGCAAACCCTGTGTGCTGGCGAGCGTTTACCGCAACACCTGCAACGCCTACGCCGTCGGCTGGCTCACCGATTACAGCGGCGTGCGCATCTACACCGCCCGCCGCGCCTACGGCGGCAACGCTTACGGCGAAGGCGCTTACTATCACACCGACCCCGAAGAATGGAGTACCGCCGAGACAATGGTCGAAGCGCCGATAGCCGATGCACTCGAGCGCTGCCGCAGCGATCCCGCCGTCAACCCGCGCACCTGCGCCGCCCCGCCCGTCACAGGGTACAAAGGACAGAAATACCACTGCGCCCTGCCGAAAAAAACCGGCCGCCACCACTGAACCCGACAACCCAGAGCACAACACCCATGAAAACCATCGCAATCATCGGCGAATGCATGATCGAACTGAACGGCACCCCCTTCGGCACCATGCAACAAACCTACGGCGGCGACACCCTGAACACCGCCACCTACCTCGCCCGTAACACCGCCCGCGACACCCTGCGCGTGGACTACATCAGCGCGCTCGGCACCGACCCGCTCAGCCGCGAAATGCGCGTGCGCTGGGAAGCAGACGGTATCGACACCCGCCACGTCCATACCGACCCCGCGCACTCGCCCGGCCTCTACCTGATCCAGCTCGATGCCGACGGCGAACGCACCTTCCTCTACTGGCGCAACAACAGCGCCGCGCGCCACCTGCTGCAACAGCCTGTCTGGCCGCAGACCGCCGCCGCGCTCGCCAACTACGACCACCTCTACCTGAGCGGAATCAGCCTCGCCATCCTGCCGCCTGCCGACCGCGAACACCTTATCGATATCCTCAACACCAGCCGCGTCCCCATCACTTTTGACGGCAACTACCGCCCGGCACTGTGGAAAGACCCCGCCGAGACCCGCACCGCCTACGCCCGCCTGCTGCCGCACGTGCAACTGGCGCTGATGACCTGGGACGACGAACAGGCCCTGTGGGGCGACGCCAATCCGGAAGCCGCCATCCGCCGCCTGCAACAAGCGGGCGTCCGCGAAATTGTCCTCAAAAACGGCGCAGCGGGGGCGACCTACGCCACGGGCGACACCCGCCACCACATCCCCGCTGAACGCGTCGAACACATCGTGGACACCACCGCCGCCGGCGACGCCTTCAACGCCGGCTACCTCGCCGCGCGCCTGCAAGGTGCCGACCCCGTCACCAGCTGCAAAAATGGCAACCGCCTCGCCGCCCGCGTCATCCAGCACAAAGGCGCCATCATCGCGGCAGAACACAGCCGCCTGAACTAAGAACGTGTTCATAATCTCAGCCTCTGCTGTAAACTATCGGCATGAACAGAAAAACCTACCCAAGCGATATCAGTCGCGAGCAATTTGCGCCTCTCCTCCCCCTGCTGGAAAGTGCCCGTAAACGCACAGCGCCACGCCAGGTGGACTTGTACGATGTCTTTTGTGCCATTCTCTACCTGCAACGCACTGGCTGCTCCTGGCGCGCTTTGCCGGGCGATTTCCCCAAATGGCGCACCGTGCATTCCTACTTCCAGAGATGGACTGAGCCACGCGAGAGTGGCATCAGCATCCTTGAGGAAGCATTAAAAAAATCAGGTAGTTGCGGAGCGTCGCAAGCAGGGGCGCCATGAAGCAACCACTTTCCTGATTATTGATGCGCAGAGTGTGAAGAACACGGATACCGCCATGGAAAAAGGCTACGATGCGGGCAAGAAGGTTAGCGGTATCAAGCGGCATATAGCGGTTGACACGCAGGGTTTGCCGCATGCCCTTGCGGTGACGACGGCGGATGTTACGGATAGAAAAGGTTGTCTTTTGGCATTAAAACGCGAGCTGGATAATCTTGGTGCGATACAAAAAATCCTTGCTGACGGTGGTTACACAGGTAAAGCATTTGCTTCGTCGGTACAGGAGTTGATGGGTGCGGAGGTAGAGATTGCCAAACGAAACGAATTGCACCGTTTTGCAGTATTGCCGAAGCGATGGGTAGTAGAGCGCAGTTTTTCCTGGTTGGAAAAGAATAGGCGGCTTTGGAAAAACTGCGAGCGTAAGTTGAGTACCAGTCTGCAAATGGTAGCTTTGGCTTTCTTGGGAGTCCTGCTACGAAGACTATGAACACGTTCTAAGCCGTAGGGCGGGCTTCAGCCTGCTGCCCCAATAGCCAACCCGAAAGGAACCCACATGAACATCACCACCCTCACTGAAAAACTGCGCACCATCAAAATCGTCCCCGTCATTGCGCTGGATAACGCCACCGACGCCGTCCCGCTTGGTGCCGCCCTGCGGGAAAGCGGCATCCCCGTCGCCGAAATCACCTTCCGCTCCCCCGCTGCCGCCGAAGCCATCCGCCGCCTGCGCGATGCCGACCCGGACATCCTGATTGCCGCCGGCACCGTCCTCAACGCTGCCCAGGCCAAAGCCGCCCAACAGGCGGGCGCGGACTTCATCGTCAGCCCCGGTTTCAACCCGAACACCGTCAAAGCCTGCCAGGATATGCACATCCCCATCACCCCCGGCATCAACAACCCGACCGCCATCGAAGCGGCGCTCGAACACGGCATCGATACCGTCAAATACTTCCCAGCGGAAGCCAGCGGCGGCATCCCCATGCTCAAAGCCCTGCTCGCACCCTACGCCATGCTGAAAATCATGCCGACCGGCGGCATCAACGCAAAAAATATCCGCGACTACCTCGCCATCAAAAACGTCATCGCCTGCGGCGGCTCGTGGATGGTGGAAAAAAGCCTGCTCGCTGCGCAAAACTGGGCGGAAGTCGAACGCCTCGGCAAAGAAGCGGTGGCACTGGTGCAGGAATAGAACCCGGCATTCGTCCCGCTTGGCGGCTGCCCGCAAACCCAGCATTTATCCCGCTTGGCGCGCGCCAAATCCCGAACCTTGTACGGAAAAAATCCCTTCCCCCGCTTGCGGGGGACGGGGTACCCATGAAAAAAATGCTCGCATTTTTTTCATGGGTACCCGGGAAGGTGGCCGAAGGCCGGAAGGGGGGAATACAAACCCAGCGTTTATCCCGCTTGGCGGCGAACCCAACACAAAACCGCACACAAAAAAGCCCCTTGCCGATCAGGTGAGGGGCTTTTTCGCTGGTGCACAAATCCAGTGTTTATCCCGCTTGGTAGTTATCCAGGAATCCGCCGGTTGTCCCGACGGCGGATTCTTGGGTTATTTCTCAGTCTCTAACCGCTGCAACAGCGTCACCAGTTCCTGCGCGCAGTGCTCCGCGCGTTGCCGGATTTCGTCTGCGCTATAGAGCGCGGGGGAAGTGCCGTGGAAATAAAACGGGTCTACATAGCGCATCTGCGTGTAGTAAGCGGTCTGTTCGAGGGGTTTGCACAATTCCTGTACGCGAAAATGCGCAGCACCGTCGGCGCGGTAATCTTCAGCAGGGGCGCCGATCGTGATGCTGGCGACAAAATTTTTGCCGCGCAGTTGGTCACCGCCCGTGCCGTAGGCGAAGCCATAGGTCAGCACGCAGTCAAAGTATTGTTTGAGGATGGCGGGAACGTTGTACCAGTAGAGCGGAAACTGGAAAAGCACCGTGTGATGGCGCAGCAAGGCCTGCTGTTCGGCGGTGGGGTCAATGCGGTAATCAGGATACAGTGCGGCCAGATCGCGGATTTCCAGCGAAAGGCCGCTGTGTTGCAAGCGCGTGATGACGGCCTTGTTGGCAATAGACCGGCTGAAATCGGGATGGGCTAAGATGACGAGTGCCATGAATGCTCCTGAATGATGAACGGGCGGCGGATTGTAGAAAGCCGCTTGCAGGTGCTCAATAACTATCCTTTTGCATAGGTGGAAACGATGAAGACGGAATGCCGCAGCGAGCGCTTTGCTCTGCATGACAAGATTTACCCCTGCCCACTCAGCGTGGCGATGGATTTGCTCGGCGGCAAATGGAAGGCAGTCATCCTCTATCACTTGCAGGACGGTCCACAACGCTTCACCGTTCTGCGCCGCCTGTTGCCGGGGGCGACGGAAGCGGTATTGAGCCGTCGCCTGCAACAGCTGGAACAGGACGGCTTGCTGTCGCGGCAGGTGTTCGGCGAAAAACCACCGCTTAAAACGGAATATGCGCTGACGGATTTTGGTCGCAGCGCGCTGCCTGCCCTCAATGCCCTGCTGCAATGGGGTAATCATGTGGTGATAGAGCGCGGGCAATTTGTGGATTGAGGTGGCAGGCACAAATCCAGTGTTTATCCCGCTTGGCTCGCCCTTATAACTTGTCGTGATACCGCTATCGTTTTCCGCCATTTCCCACCGTCTGCTTTTTCCCCGACAATAGCCACCCTTTTCTTTTACCCACAGACTGGAATCTCTATGTTGAAAAAACTGGCTTTACTCGCCGCTTGTGCCTGGGCGGCAGGTGTTTCCCCCGCGATGGCGGCCGACTCGCTGCTGGATCGCATCAATGCGAAAGGCACGATTACCGTCGGCACCGAAGGTACTTATGCGCCGTTTACTTATCATGAAACGGACGGCACCCTGACCGGTTATGACGTGGAAGTGACCCGCGCCATCGCCCGCAAACTAGGCGTGACCGTCGAATTCAAGGAAACGCAGTGGGACGCGATGCTGGCGGGTCTGAAAGCGGGACGTTTTGACCTCGTCGCGAATCAGGTGGCGCTGACCACGCCGGAGCGGCAGGCGACGTTCGACAAATCCGAGCCGTATAGCTGGTCGGGCGCGATGATGCTGGTGCGCGCGGATAATGACGACATCAAATCCCTGGAAGATGTGAAGGGTCGCAAGGCGGCGCAAACGTTGAGCAGTAACTACGGTGAGCTGGCGACGAAATTGCAGGCGGAAATCGTGCCGATTGACGGCATGGCGCAGGGGCTGCTCCTGATCCGGCAAAAACGTGCCGAGCTGACTTTTAACGACAGCCTCGCCCTGCTGGATTATTTGAAAAAGAATCCGGATGCGGGGCTGAAAACCGCCTGGGAAGCGCCGGCGGATGAAAAGCTGGGCGCGGGGCTGATTGCCAATAAGGGCAACGATGAAGCGCTGGCAAAAATCAGCGCGGCGATTGTCGAATTGCGCGAGGATGGCACGTTGAAAAAGCTGGGCGAACAGTTCTTCGGCAAGGACATCAGTGTTAAATAGTCTCCTTCTCTCGCTGCCGTTCATGACCGAAGCCCGCGCGGCTTTGGTCATCGAGGCATTCTGGCCGATGGTCAAGGCGGCGGTGCTGGTTTCCGTCCCGCTCGCCCTGTTTTCCTTCCTGATCGGCATGGTGATAGCGGTTGCGGTGGCGCTTGTCCGCGTCACGCCGGTGCGCGGCTTCGGTCACCGCCTCTTGCTCTTTTTCGTCCGCTTTTACATCTCCATCATTCGCGGCACGCCGATGCTGGTGCAGATTTCCGTGGTGTTCTACGGCCTGCCCGCCATCGGTATCTTTATCGACCCGATTCCCGCCGCCATCATCGGCTTTTCCCTCAATATCGGCGCTTATGCCTCGGAAACTGTGCGTGCGGCGATTGCCTCCGTGCCGAAAGGGCAATGGGAGGCGGGCTATACCGTCGGCATGACTTATATGCAGACCTTCCGCCGCATCATCGCACCGCAGGCTTTCCGCGTCGCCGTGCCGCCGCTCAGTAACACCTTCATCGGCCTGTTCAAGGACACTTCGCTCGCCTCCGTGGTCACGGTGACGGAAATGTTCCGCGTCGCGCAGCAAATGGCGAACATGTCCTATGACTTCCTGCCGATTTACATCGAAGCGGGCATGATCTACTGGTGCTTCTGCTGGGTGCTGTTCCTGATTCAGGCGAAAGTGGAAAAACGCATGGCGCGCTACGTTGTGCATTAAGCGGGGAAATCATGATCAGCGTTAGAAATCTTCATAAAACCTTCGGCGCGCACACCGTCTTACGTGGCATCGATCTTGACATCAATAAAGGCGAAGTGGTCGTCATCCTTGGCCCTTCCGGTTCGGGGAAAACAACGCTGCTGCGCTGCCTCAATGCCCTGGAATGGCCGGAGCAGGGCACCATCACCTTCGCTGGCGAACCGCCACTGCACATGGATTTCGCCGATCCGGCGGCGAAAAAATCCGTCCTCGCCCTGCGGCGCAAATCCGGCATGGTCTTCCAGCAATACAACCTCTTTCCGCACAAAACCGCGCTAGAAAACGTGACCGAAGGCCCGGTTTACGTGCAGCGCAAACCGCTGCCGCAGGCGCGCAAAGAAGCCCTGCAACTGCTGGATAAAGTCGGGCTGGCCGATAAGGCGGATCTCTATCCGTACCAACTTTCCGGCGGGCAGCAGCAGCGGGTAGGCATCGCCCGCGCACTCGCCATCCAGCCGGATTTGATGCTCTTTGACGAACCGACCTCGGCGCTCGACCCGGAACTGGTACAGGACGTGCTTGACACCATGCGCGCCCTGGCGGGGGAAGGGTGGACGATGGTCGTCGTCACCCACGAAATCAAATTTGCCCTCGATGTGGCGGACGTGGTGATTGTGATGGACGAAGGTCGGATCGCCGAACAGGGCTCGCCGCAGCAACTCTTCGACAACCCGCAACACGCGCGCACCAAAGCCTTCCTGCAACGCCTGCGCTCGCATTGAGGTAGCGCAAAAGAAGACCCCGCGAGAGCGGGGGTCTTGCTTAGAACGTGTTCATTGTCTCAGCCTCTGCTGTAAACTATCGGCATGAACAGAAAAACCTACCCAAGCGATATCAGTCGCGAGCAATTTGCGCCTCTCCTCCCCCTGCTGGAAAGTGCCCGTAAACGCACAGCGCCACGTCAGGTGGACTTGTACGATGTCTTTTGTGCCATTCTCTACCTGCAACGCACTGGCTGCTCCTGGCGCGCTTTGCCGGGCGATTTCCCCAAATGGCGCACCGTGCATTCCTACTTCCAGAGATGGACTGAGCCACGCGAGAGTGGCATCAGCATCCTTGAGGAAGCATTAAAAAAATCAGGTAGTTGCGGAGCGCCGCAAGCAGGGGCATCATGAAGCAACCACTTTCCTGATTATTGATGCGCAGAGTGTGAAGAACACGGATACCGCCATGGAAAAAGGCTACGATGCGGGCAAGAAGGTTAGCGGTATCAAGCGGCATATAGCGGTTGACACGCAGGGTTTGCCGCATGCGCTTGCGGTAACGACGGCGGATGTTACGGATAGAAAAGGCTGCCTGCTAGCATTGGAACGTGGGCGGGATAATCTTGGGGCGGTACAAAAAATCCTTGCTGACGGTGGTTACACGGGTAAGGCATTTGCTTCGTCAGTACAGGAGTTGATTGGTGCGGAGGTAGAGATTGCCAAACGAAACGAATTACACCGCTTTGCGGTATTGCCAAAGCGATGGGTAGTCGAGCGCAGTTTTTCCTGGTTGGAAAAGAACAGACGGCTTTGGAAAAACTGCGAGCGTAAGTTGAGTACCAGTCTGCAAATGGTAGCTTTGGCTTTCTTGGGAGTCCTGCTACGAAGACTATGAACACGCTCTTAGGCTATCAAGCCGAGGAGATGGTGTGACGCGGGCAGTATGCGGACCACGGCGCAAATTTTATGGTCCCCGGTCAGACGCGCTACCGCTTTATTGCCCGTAGTAGGCGTTTTTACCGTGTTTGCGCAGGTAGTGTTTATCGAGCAGTTCCTGCTGTATATCGGGTGCATTCGGGTTTACCTGGTAGGTAAAGAGATTCATGTAGGCGATTTCTTCGAGGACGACGGCATTATGCACCGCGTTGTGTGCGTCTTTGCCCCAGGCAAAGGGGCCATGCGAGTGAACGAGGACGGCGGGCACGTCATTGGGTGCAATGCCGCGTTCGCGGAAGGTCTCGACGATGACTTTGCCGGTTTCGAGTTCGTATTCGCCCGCGATTTCCGCAGCCGTCATGCGGCGGGTGGCGGGGATGGGGCCATAGAAATAGTCGGCGTGGGTGGTGCCGAGCACCGACAAATCGCGCCCTGCCTGCGACCAGATGGTGGCATGGCGTGAGTGGGTGTGGACAATGCCGCCGATGTCAGGGAACTGGCGGTAGAGTTCAAGATGGGTTGGGGTATCGGAGGAAGGCTTTTTGCTGCCTTCGACGGTTTTGCCGCTTTTGAGGTCAACCACAACCATATCGTCTGCGGTCATGGTGTCATAGTCCACGCCGGAGGGTTTAATGACGACGAGGCCTTTTTCGCGGTCAATGCCGCTGACATTGCCCCAGGTGAAGACGACGAGGCCGTGGCGCGGTAAATCGAGGTTGGCTTTGAGCACGTCGGCTTTGAGTGCTTCTAACATGTGAATCCTCCTTTTTGCATTTGTTCTTCGATCCAGCGGCGGGCATGGATGATTTCGGCGACAGGTTCGGCGGCTTTTTCTGTCCACATTTCGATCAGGAAGGCACCACGATAATTCAGGCGTTGCAGGGTGGCAAAGACAGCGGGGAAATCAATGCAGCCTTCACCGATATATGCCGCTTGATACCGCTAACTTTCTTGCTGGCATCGTAGCCTTTTCCCATGGCTATATCCGTGTTTTTCACGCTCTACGCATCAATAATCGGAAAGTGTTTTCTTCATGGCGTCCCTGCTTGCAAAGTATTGCGGTCACCTGTTTTTTAACGCGTCCTCTTGCGAACCCAGGTTTTATCCCGCTTAGCGCAGAAAGCCCCATTGGGGAAAACTTTTGTAGAGCGGCGGCAAATCGCGATCGCGGCAAACTCCGGTAACCGCACCGCTTAACACCCATCACCTGCAAACCCCGTACAATTCCGCCGAACTTACAATCAGGAAGTATCTCCATGAACAATCTTAATGCCTACGACCGCCCCGGCTTCTTCTACCTCTGGTCCTTCCTCATCCCTTGCGTCTGCTGGCTGGCAGCGGGCTATATTAGCCACACCCCTGGTCTTGATATCCACACCACCCTGCAAGGTGCCCTCGGCATCATAGGTTTGGCTGCGCCGACTGTCGTCGCCGCTTGGCTATTCCTGCAAAAACCGGTACTGCTCGCCGACCTCAAACCTCGCCTCAGCCTGCGCACCATCCGTCTGCGCTACCTGCTCGCCGCCGTGTTTATCGGCCCCGTTACCCTCGTTCTCGCCCAGCTTATCTCGCTTGCCTTCGGTTACAGCGCCGGGCAATTCCGCATCACCGGTCACCCCAGCTTCACCAGCGCCCTTTTCTCGCCGTGGCTGCTGCTTGCCCTTGCGCCCTTGCTCGAAGAACTTGCCTGGCACAGCTACGGTACCGACGTGTTGCTCGCCCGCTTTCGCCTCATCACTGCCAACCTCATCTTCTTCGCCTATTGGTTTCTCTGGCACCTCCCGCTTGCCAGCATCAAAGGTTACTACCAGGCGAACCTCGTCGCTGAAGGCTGGCAACACGGCGTCAACTTCATGGTGAGCATGATCTGCTTCGTCTTCATCATGAATTGGCTTTATCTCAAAAACGCGCGCAACATCTGGATTGCCGTCGTCTTTCACCTCTGTGCCAATCTCGGTAACGAAATCTTTGCGACCCATCCGGACAGCAAAATTATCCAAACCGGCCTCTTTGTCCTCATCCTCGTTTGGCTTATCGGCAAAGAAAAAACCCTTTTCTTGCGTCATCTTTCCCAACAAAGCGGGGAGAATCCGTGAAAAATACCCCTTTACCGCGCTTATCGCCGCAAACCTTGTCGCGTTCCCTCGCTGCCATTCCGGATGAAGTAAAGCCACAAAGGCATGGATAGCAAAGGCAAGCCGAAGGCCGTACAGATGTTTATAGAAAAGAGACGCCTGGCGGCGTCTCTTTTCTATATCGCGGATAAGCGGGGCAGAGCGTTCAACTGGCCTGTGGTAGCGGCAGGTTTTCGCCGTAGTCAATCTGGATGTCGCTGTCGCGATCAAGCTGGATGCGTTGCCAGCTTTGCGGGCTGGCGAGCAGGGCCAGGCACAGTTTGTTGTTGAGGTCGTGTCCGGATTTGTAGCCCTGGTAGTGGCCGATGAGTGGTGCGCCGAGCAGGTAGAGGTCGCCGACGGCGTCCAGCAGTTTGTGGCGCACGAATTCGTCATCAAAACGCAGGCCGTGTTCGTTCAGGACGCGGTAGTCGTCCACGACAACCGCGTTGTCGAGGCCGCCACCCAAGGTCAGGCCGTGGCTTTGCAGGTATTCGATGTCGCGCAGGAAACCGAAGGTGCGGGCGCGGCTGATGTCGCGGATGTAGCGGCGGCTGGTGAAGTCGAGGCGGGTGTGGTTGTTGCGGTGGCGGAAGACGGGGTGGTCAAATTCGATGGTGAAGTCGAAGCAGCAGCCGTTGTGCGGGCTGAGACGAGCCCATTTGTCGCCTTCGCGCACTTCGATGGTGTCGTTGATGTGGATGAAGGTTTTCAGCGCATCCAGTTCGCGGATGCCCGCCTGTTGCAGGAGGTAAACGAAGGGGGCGGCGCTGCCGTCCATGATGGGGACTTCCGGCGCGTTCAGT
Source organism: Cardiobacterium sp. Marseille-Q4385 (assembly GCF_916618745.1). Lineage (GTDB taxonomy): Bacteria > Pseudomonadota > Gammaproteobacteria > Cardiobacteriales > Cardiobacteriaceae > Cardiobacterium. The sequence goes on along the minus strand of NZ_OU745373.1, from coordinate 487,526 downwards.
TCGATGGTGAGGTTGTCGATGCCGAGGCCTGCGAGGGCGGACATGAGGTGCTCGATGGTAGCGACGCGCACGCCGTCTTCGTTGGCAAGTGCGGTGCAGAGCTGGGTATCGCGCACGAGGTCGGCGCGGGCAGGGAGTTCGACAACGGGGTCAAGGTCGGTACGGCGGAAGCGGATGCCGCTATCGGCAGGTGCGGGCAGCAGGCGGATGTCCACCCGTCTGCCGCTGTGTACGCCGATACCGGAGCCCGCAATGGGCTCGCGGATGCTGCGTTGTCTGGCCATCAGTGGGTACGGCGGCGCAGGATTTTGCTGAGGCTGAAGCCACCGCTGTCGTTGTCGTTGCGGTAGTCGCTGCGATCGTCGGCGCTGTCGTCATAGGTGTTGTTGTCGCTGTTGGCACGCACGCCAAAGCCGAGATCGCTCAGGTCGGTGTAACCGCCGGCGTTGCGGCTGCCGCTGCTGCTGTTGTTGCTGTTGGCGTAGGTGCCGAAGGTGTCGCCGAAGTAGCCGTTGTCGTCGCTGCTTTCGATACCGGTTGCAACGACGGTAACGCGCAGGGTGTCGCCCATGTTGTCATCAACGATGAGGCCGATTTTGAGGTTGACTTGTTCGGGGTCGATGATGTCGTAGATGACGTGGCCGACCATGTGGTATTCGGCGGTTTTGACGCTGGAGCTGGCGCTGACGTTGACGAGCAGGCCGCGTGCCGAGGCGAGGTCGATGTTTTCCAGGAGCGGCGAGGATATGGCACGTTCGGTAGCGGCACGGGCGCGGTCTTCGCCTTTCGCTTCGCCCGAACCCATCATGGCAATACCGCGTTCGCTCATGATGGTTTTGACGTCTTCGAGGTCGGTGTTGATGACGCCGAGTTTCTGGATGATGGTGGCGATGCTGTACACGGCATCACGCAGGACGTTGTCCACGGCTTTGAAGGAGCCGATGAGGGTGGCGTCTTCGCCCATGACGGAGGTGATGCGGTCGTTGGGGATGACGACAAGGCAGTCCACTTCGCTTTTCAGCACTTCGATGCCCGCTTCGGCTTTGCGCATACGCGGCATGCCTTCGAAGGTGAAGGGTTTGGTGACGATGGCGACGGTGAGGATACCCATGTCGCGGGCGACGTTGGCGATGACAGGAGCGGCACCGGTGCCGGTGCCACCGCCCATGCCGGCAGCGATGAAGACCATGTCGGCGCCGTTTAAGGCGTCACGGATTTTGTCACGGTCTTCTTCGGCGGCCTGACGGCCAACTTCGGGTTTGGAGCCTGCACCCATGCCGCGTGTGGTTTTGACGCCGAGTTGCAGTTTGTTCTGGATGGGGTTTTCTTGCAGGACTTGTTTGTCGGTGTTGGCCACGATGAGTTCTACGCCTTGCAGGTCGAAATCCATCATTTGTTTCAAGGCGTTGCATCCGCCGCCGCCGATGCCGATGACTTTGATCATGACGGGGGATGTGTTATCGGTCTCGTCCATTTGTATTGTGAAGGCCATGTTTTACCTCTTGTGTGCCAGTGAGCCAATGTGTGATGCGTTAGGGTGACAGGTAACGCTTTAAAAAGTTTGTAACGTTTTGGATTATACCGTCGTTTTCTTCTTTGGCCCAAACGTAGTCCGAGAGCGGAACTTGTTGCAGGTAGAAGAGGCCAAGGGTGGTGACCATGCCCGCGTCGCGTTGCAGGTGTTCGGGCAGGCCCTCGATGGGCGGGGGGATGAAAACGCGTACCGGGCATTCAAAGTGTTCGCCGGCGGCTTCGGCGAGGCCGGGGATTTGCACGGCGCCGCCGGTGAAGATGATGCCGCCGTCGAGCATTTTGCGCAGGCCGACACGGTGCAGTTCTTTGTTGATGTGGGTGAAGTGGTTTTGGTAGCACATGGCGAGCAGCTCGACCATGTCGTTGCCGGCGAGCTGGCGGTCGGGCAGGTGGCCGGTACTGGGCAGCGGGATGCGATGTTGCTGGCTGTATTTGTTGCGCAGCGCCCCGTAACGGCATTTGAGGGTTTCGGCGGCGGAGCGCGGGGTACGCAGGGCGGTGGCGATTTCGCTGGAGATTTGTTCGCCGCCGATGGGCAGGGTGGCGGCGTGCATGGGCTGGTTGTGCAGCCACAGCATGATGTCGGCGGTGCCGGCGCCGAGGTCAACGGTGCAGACGCCGAGTTCGCGTTCGTCCGTGCTGCTGGCGGCGTAGGCGGAGGCGAGGCCGGCATAGACGATTTGTTCGATTTCGATGCCGGCTTCGCGCACGCACTGGCTGAGGTTGTCCACGGCGGCGCTGCGGGCGCTGATGACGTGGACGCGGGCGTCGAGTTCGTCAGCGGTCATGCCTTTGGGGTCGGTGATGCCTTTGTGACCATCGACGATGAATTGTTGTTCGAGGACGTGCAGCAGGGTTTGCCCGCCTTTGTGAGCGAGGTTGCGCGCGCGCATGACGGCGTGGACGATGTCGTTATTGCGGATGCGGCGGTTTCGGATATGGGTCTGGCCGTCGCTGTTGACGCCGAGGATGTGTTGGCCGCTGATGCTGACGATGGCGCTGTTGATTTTGACGCCGGCTTCTTGTTCGGCGATGGCGACCGCCTGACGGATGGCGGCGGTGGCGGCGGAGATGTTGGTGACGATGCCTGCCTTGACGGCGCTACCGGCGGCAATGCCGCAGCCCAGCACTTCAAAGTAGCTGTGGTTGCTGCCGATTTCAGCGATGGTCACCCGTGTGCGTGAGCTGCCGAGGTCGATGACGACTTTGATGGCCTGTTCGTTCATTTTTTCTCTTTTGTCTTGTCTTTTGCTTCTGTGGTCACGGGTCTGACGCCGGCTTTCCAGCGCACGGAGAAGCCGTCATGATAGCGCAGGTCGATGGCGTCAATGTACGGATGGTAGGGCTTGATGACTTTGTCGTTGACCACAACGAGTTTTTTCAGACGTTCGTTTAGTTGATCACGACCGAGGATGATGTCGGTGCCGCCGCTCAGTTCGACATGCCAGACGAGGCGCGGGTCGAGGGTAAGGCGGGCGACATCAAGATGGCGTGCGGCAAGCCACGGTGCGATGTCTTCGTAATATTGCAGCACCTGCTGCTCGTAACCGTCCGGCCCTTGCAGTTTGAACAAGCCGCGCAGCTTGTCGCTGTCCGGCACGGTGAACGGTGTGCCGCTGGCGTCAAGGAAGCCTTCCTTGCCCCAGCGCACGATGGGGACGCGTTCGACGAGTTTGATTTCCACCGCATCCGGCCAGCGCTTGTAAACGCCTGCCTTGGCAATCCAGTCAAGCTGCTGGATTTCGCCGGCGAGCAGCGACACATCCATATGCAGCAAATCTTTCTGGTGGTGATGGCGGATGATGTCGCTGATGTCGGCCATGTCGCCGTAGCGCAGCGGTTCGGCGATGATGACCCGTTTCAGCGGGAAAAACGCCTGCTGCGTCAGGCGCTGATAGGTCACATAAATCCCGTAAGCGATGCCGATCAAGAGCAGGACAGCCAATGTGCATTCGCCAATCAGCCAGGCGATTTGCCACAGCGTGCGTTCCTCGCGCGGTACGCTGACCGAGGAACGGGTCAAATAGCGATTTTTCGGGGGCGTGGCCATGACTTACAACGTCTGCGCGAGGATTTTCAGCACGACTGCCTGAAAATCGAGTCCCGCCGCCTTGCCCGCCAGTGGCACCAGTGAATGCGAGGTCATGCCGGGTGCCATATTGATTTCCAGCAGCCACGGGCGGTCCGCTTCATCGAGAATAAAATCGACGCGTGCCCAGCCTTTCGCGCCGATGCTGGCAAACGCGCGTCTGGTGAGTGCCTGAATTTCCCCGCCTAACGCCGCATCCAGCGGGGCAGGGCAGAGATAGCGGGTGTTGTCGTCGCGGTACTTGGCGTCATAATCGTAGAACTGATGACTGTTGGCGGGGCGGATTTCCACCACTGGCAGGGTCTCGTTGCCGATGATGGCGCAGGTCAGCTCACGACCGACCACCCACGGTTCCACCATGACCTTCTCGCTGGCACCGCCTGCCTTGGCATACGCCGCGACCAAATCCGCCTGGCTGGAGACGCGGCTGATGCCGACGCTTGAACCTTCCAGCGCGGGTTTGACCGCAAACGACGATGCGCACAAGCGGGTGGCCAGCGTGTCGAACGACGTCGATTCGTCAATCACCATATCCGGCTGCACCGGCAGTCCGTCTGCCGCCCACAGCCGCTTGGTCAACACCTTATCCATGGCAATCGCGCAAGCGGCGACGCCCGCGCCCGTGTAGGGAATGGTCAACGCATCCAGAATCGCCTGCGTCTGCCCATCCTCGCCGCCGCGCCCGTGCAAAATCACAAAAGCGCGCGCAAAACCGCGTTCCCGCAAAGAAAACAGCGCCTGCATATCCAGCGTATCGACCAAATGCGCATCCACGCCCGCCGCACATAGCGCCTCGTGCACCGCCGCGCCGCTGACCAGCGATACCTCGCGTTCCGCCGACGTCCCGCCATACAGGACGGCGACCTTGCCAAAATCCATACTCATTGCGTTACCCCATGTTCCGTAGCCATATCTTTGGCGACGCGGCCAATATCGCCCGCGCCGAAATAAATCACGACATCACCGTCTTGCAACAAATTATCGTACAACTGCTGATTAATTGCGCCCTTGTCGGCAATCAGCACCGGTTCGACCTTGCCATGTGCGCGGATGGCGCGCGCCAGCGCCCGGCTGTCCGCACCGGCAATCGGCGCTTCGCCCGCGCTGTACACATCCGTGAGCACCAGCGCCTCACAATTCGCCAGCACCTCGGCAAAATCATCCAGACAATCGCGGGTGCGGGTAAAGCGGTGCGGCTGGAACACCGCAAAAATTCGCCGTCCGGCAAAGCCTTCCTTCGCCGCTGCCAGCACCGCGCGAATCTCGTTCGGGTGATGCCCATAATCCTCGAACACCTCGGCCGTGCCGTGTTCATGCGCAATCACACCGTGATACGTAAAACGCCGCCCGACGCCTTTGAACTGGCGCAGCCCGGCGACAATATCCTCATGCGGCAACCCCAGCTCGCTGCACACAATCAGCGCCGCGAGCGCGTTCAGCACATTATGCTTGCCGGGCATGGACAGCGACAGCGGGAACGTCTCGCCGCGCGCCTTATCGACCACATCAAACAGCATATCCAGGCCGACCTGACGCACATTCACCGCGCGCAAATCCGCCTGCTCCGAAAAACCATACGTGCGCACCGGCCGCCCGACCTCAGACAACACCGAGCGCACCCCCTCATCATCCACACACATCACCGCCAGCCCGTAGAACGGCAAATTATGCAAAAAGCGCACAAAACCCTGCTTCAAATTATCGAAACTGCCGCCGTAATTCTCCAGATGATCCGCATCAATATTCGTTACCACCGAAATCATCGGCTGCAAAAACAAAAACGACGCATCCGACTCATCCGCCTCCGCGACCAAATACTGCCCGTCGCCCAGACGTGCATTACTGCCCGCTGCCGTGAGCACCCCACCGATGACAAACGTCGGATCCAGCCCGGCATCGGCGAGGATGGAGGCAATCAAACTCGTCGTCGTCGTCTTGCCGTGCGTACCCGCGACCGCAATCCCGAAACGGAAACGCATCAGCTCGGCCAGCATCTCGGCGCGGCGGATGACCGGAATCCCCAGCTCGCGCGCGCGCAGCACTTCCGGATTGGCGGGGTCAATCGCCGAAGACGTGACCACCACCGACGCATCACCCACATTCTCCGCACTATGGCCGAAAAACACCGTGGCGCCCTTTGCCTGCAAACGCTCCGTATTGGCGGACGCCTTCAAATCCGAACCGCTCACCGCATAACCCAGCGTAATCAACACCTCGGCGATGGCACTCATGCCGACCCCGCCGATTCCGACAAAAAACACATTACGCACACGGCGCATCTGGCGGCGTTCAATCCGCCCAAAATGAATATCAGCACTCATCTGAAAAACCTAAACCTGAAAAGTGAGTTAACAACAAAAAAACAAACCCCGCGACAAAACCCCGCGAAGAAGGGTTGGGGGAAGCAGAAAACGCGCATGACGAGTTCGGATAGCCCCCGCCAAGCGCGACAACCACGCGAAAAAACGCGGGGAAGGGCAGGGCGGGGAAGCCCCGCGCCAGCGAAAAAAGAGTGAACATAACAAGAACTAGCGTGCCGCCTTGCCCGCCAACAGCGTTTCAACCTCGGCCAGAATCTGCCCCAGCGCCTTCGCATGCGAACGGCTGCGGGCACGGTCGGCTTGCATCAACAGCGCGCCGCGATCCTGACGGGCAGCGATCAGCGCGGCCAGTGACTCTGCCGACAAATCCCGCTGCTGCACCACCACCGCTGCGCCGGCATCCACCAGCGCCTGCGCATTTGCCGTCTGATGATCATCAACCGCAAACGGGAACGGCACAAACAGCGCTGCCAGCCCGGCAGAGGCCACCTCGGCAACCGTGAGTGCACCCGAACGGGCAATCACCCAATCCGCCGCACCATACGCCGCCGCCATATCCACAATAAACGGCACCACCTCGGCCTCGACACCCGCAGCCGCATACGCCGCGCGCGCCTCATCCAGCCAGCGCTCGCCGACCTGATGCGTGACAGCGGGGCGGGATTCCGCCGGCAACAACGAAAGCGCCTGCGGCAGCAGCGCATTCAGTGCCTTTGCCCCCTGCGAACCGCCCAGCACCAGCAAACGAACCGGCCCGCGATGCCCTAAAAAACGCTGCGCAGGTGCAGGCATCGCGGCAATTTCGGGGCGCACCGGATTACCCGTAACCACAAACTGCCCCTCGGCCAGCCCCATCCCTGCTGCCGCGCGATCATCGGCGAGCAGCACCCGGTCGGCAACCTTCGCCAGACGGCGGTTAGTCAAACCCGCTACTGCATTCTGCTCATGCACCACCAGCGGCACCCGCCGCCAGTGCGCGACCAGACCGCCGGGGCCGGAAGCAAACCCGCCCATACCGATGACCACATCAGGACGCAGGCGACGCAACACCGCGTTTGCCCGCCAAAACGCGCGAGCGAGCATAAACGGTGCCTGCAACCAGCCGAGCAGACCCTTGCCGCGCAGTCCGCGCACCGCGATGTCATGCAAAACAAAACCCGCTGCAGGCACCTTCTGCCCCTCAAACCCCTTGGCATTGCCGAGCCAATGCACCTCAGCGCCCAAATCACGGGCGGCACTGGCCACAGCGAGGGCGGGAAACACGTGCCCGCCGGTCCCACCGGCCATCATCAACACCCGCTTGCCCTGCCAGCGGGCGGGATCGAGCTTGTCCATAACATTCAAATCACTTGCAGCAATAGGCATGAAAACTCTCGAAAATGTGTGAGTGAAAGTGCAATAGGATAGAGGAAAACGACGCCACCGGTATCGCCTGATAGCGGACAAACCAATAAATCTCACAGTTGCCGCGTCTGAATCATCCGCCAAGCGAGATAAATGCGGGGTTCGCCGCCAAGCGAGATAAATACGGGGTTCGCCGCCAAGCGAGACAAGCACGGGGTTCGTTGCCAAGCCAGATAAATACGGGGTTCGTCGCCAAGCGAGAGAAACACTGGGCTGACTGCCAAGCGAGACAAATACTGGCTTCGCCGCCAAGCAGAATAAAACGCTTACAGCCAAATGGTGGTCAATCAGTGGTGAAACGAATGGGAAAATCGGTAGGCATCACATAATCCTGCTGCGCGGCATCATAGTGAAAAAGATAGGGTTGCCGCTGGAATGCCTGTACTGGTGTGATGACAAAGGCGCCATTATCCCGCCGGTCGGTGATTTTCCGGCCACGATAGCCGTCAACCGTCACTTGCAGCGGATAAAAACCAGCCTCCGGCGGCAAATCACGACGCACTGACAACACCCCGCGCAAGGCGGCACTTTCCGCCAGTTCTCGCGCAGCCCCCGCTTCATCCTGCCAATCGTTATCGCAAAAATCCGTGACTGCCGGGTCGCAAAAATCGTCGTGGATATTGAACGCTATGGGAATCGCAGTGTGGCGGATGTTCCCGTCATCTTCATACAAAATCCGTGCAGAACTGTCCGTTTCCCCACCCGTTCTAAAACCACTTTTGCTCATGACAGCCCATAAACCGGGTCCGATTTCCAGCCACTGAATGCTACGGGTTGCCTGCCCCCAACCCCAGCCACCCATAGCATCTGTCTCTTTACGAGTTAATAGCCGCCAGTCCCTGCCATTAACGGAATCAAACACAAACAGGCTGTCCAGACCTGACATCGCGTGTGCGTGATTCAGGTTCTCGCCGGAAAAAAAGAGGTAGCGCCGCCTGCCTTGTGCAGTATCAACCATCTTCTCGCCAATAAAATCCATGCAATAACCTGCGATGATTTCTTCTTTATCGTCCCGTTCTTTATCATTCCTGAAATGACATTGTCTGATGGCCTCTTCAGCATTCCTGCCTTTATTAAAGGCCTCCAGTGCTTTTTGATTGTCCGGATAATGCGTCTCCAATAACTGCTGCACAAGCGTATCCGGTTTATTCCCCTGTGCGGATACCAGCTGTGCCGTGCTCAATACAGAGACTGTCAAAAGGGTGCGGGTGAATTTCATTGAGAATTTTTGCCTGATTTTGATGAAGGTGTGGAAAAATTGTACATTTGCCGACAGAAAGCAGTTAATCAGTATCCGGCTCGGAAATGACGCCACCAAGCGGCGTGGCTAGCGGGCTTTGTTGTTGCGCCTTTTGCTTTTGAGACGTTGCAGGCAACGTCTCTACGTTTTCCTTTCTGCCGTAGCGCTGCCGTGCCACTTCAAAAGACGTCAAGTGTTGTGGCTACTGGCTCGTCAAGCGGCGTCATTGCGGGCCCTGTAGGCGGTCCGTGAATTGTCTATGAAAAAGCCCGCTGCTGCGGGCGGGGTGAAGGTTAGCTGTTCTGGTAGCGTTTGCTTTCGCGCGTGGCCAGCCAGAGGATGAACTTATCCATAAGGAAGGTCGGTAGCAGGCGTTTGGCGCCCGCCATCAGCCAGGTGAGGGCGGTGATGTAGTAGCGCGCTTTCGGGCGTGGTGATTCAATTGCGTGGATGAGTTTGGCGACCACGGCTTCCGGCGGCAGGGTGAAAGGGATCGGTTTGTCGCTTTGCAGGCGGTTTTGCATGGCGAGGTAGCGCTCTTTGTGCGGGCTATTTTCGATGTCGATCCACTGTTTGAATTGCTGGAAGGAGTTGCCGCGAAAGGCCGTTTTGATCGGGCCGGCTTCAAGCAGGCTGACGTAAATCCCCGTGCCGGCGAGTTCGAGGCGCAGTACGTCGCTCCAGCCTTCGAGCGCGTGTTTGGTGGTGCAGTAGGCGCCGCGAAAGCGCATGGCCGAGAGTCCCATCACCGAGCCGGTATTGACGATGCGGCCATGTCCCTGCGCGCGCATGACGGGCAACACGGCCATGGTGAGTTCATGCCAGCCGAGCAGGCCGGTATCAATTTGGTAGGCGAGCGCGACACGACTCAGGTCTTCGAGGGCGGCGGGGATGGCAAAGGCACCGTTATTGAAAAGGGCATCGAGGGTGCCGCCGGTCTGTTTTAGCACCCAGTCCAGCGCCATGCGGATGCTGTCGGTTTCGTTCAAATCGAGCTGCACCGCGTTCAGGCCTTCCTGTTTCAGGCGTTCGACAGCGGCGGCATCGCGTGCGCTGGCGAAGACTTGCCAGCCGCGTTTGTGCAGCATGTGCGCCGCCGTATAGCCGATGCCGCTAGAACAGCCGGTGATAAGGATGCTTTTGGGTTTGTTCTCTGCCATGGGGGTTTCCGGTGGGTGGGTGGCGTTGTAGTCGTCCCAAATAGAACGGATACGGTGTTGGCGAGCCCGCCGTACCAGTTTGTACTGTCTTCGGCTCGCCGCCTGGTCTCAGTCCTGTTTGAAACGCCTACATGGTAAGGGAAAGCGCGGGGCGGTGCTATTGGTGCGATCCGCCAGGCGCTGCTGTGGCGCGTTCTTCACCCGCCCCAGCCCTGGGTGTGCTGGGTGACCAGATCGGCAAGCAGGGCAATGTGGGCGGGATCATCGTTCAGAGCCGGGATGTAATCGTAGTGTTTGCCGCCGTGTTGCAGGAAAAGGTCGCGGTTGGTCATCGCCATTTCTTCCAGGGTTTCGAGGCAGTCGGCGGTAAAGCCGGGGCAGATGACGCTCACACTGTCGCAGCCTGCCTCAGCGAGTGCGCGGATGGTCTCGTCGGCGTAGGGTTGCAGCCAGGGTTCTTTGCCGAAGCGGGATTGATAGACGAGCTGGTAGCGTTCGGCGGGCAAGTTGAGGGCTTGGACGACAGCGGCTGTGGTCGCTTCGCAATGTTGCCGGTAGGGGTCTCCTTCGCGGACGTAGCGTTCCGGCACACCGTGGAAGGAGAAGAGCAGTTTTTCCGCCTGGCCGTGGGCGAGGAAGTGGCGGCGGATGCTGGCGGCCAGGGCGTCGATGTAAGCGGGGTGTCGGTGCCAGTCGCGCACGAAACGCAGTTCGGGGATGCCGCGTCGTTTGGTGAGTGCTTGTGCGACGCCGTCGAAGACGCTGGCGGTGGTGGCGTCGCTGTATTGCGGGTACATCGGGATGACGAGCAGTTTGTCGATGTTGGCGGAAGCGAGGCGTTGCAGGGCATCGCCGATGCTGGGGCGGCCGTAGCGCATGGCGTATTCGACGGCAATGTGCTGCCCGCGTGCGGCAAGGGCATGGCGCAGGGCGACAGTCTGCCGCGCACTGATGGTAATCAGCGGTGCGCCATCTTCCTGCCAGATTTGCCGGTAGGCATGGGCGCTGCGCTGGGGGCGGGTATTGAGGACGATGCCGTGCAGGATGGGCAGCCATTTCCAGCGCGGCAGGTCAACGACGCGCGGGTCGGAGAGAAATTCGCTGAGGTAGGGGCGTAGAGCCTGACGGGTTGGAGCATCGGGCGAGCCGAGGTTGATAAGGAGGACGGCGGCAGTTGGTGAGGTCATAAAGGATCGGTGTGAGGGGAAATGGTGCGTAGTTGTCTCGCTTGGCGGCGGACGGTAAAAAAAGGGCTGCGCGGCGCGCAGCCCTGTGGTCGTTGCGTCCGGCTTAGAGTTCAAGATTTCTCAGATACTCGCGGAAGCCTTCGCCCAGTTCAGGGTGGCGCAGGCCGAGTTCGACGTTGGCTTCGAGATAGCCGAGTTTGTCGCCGCAGTCGTAGCGTTTGCCTTCGAAGCGGTAGGCAAGCACGGTGCGTTCTTTGATCAGCGCGCTGATGGCATCCGTGAGCTGGATTTCACCGCCTGCGCCTTTCGGCGTGTTTTGCAGGAGCTGCATGATGTAGCCCGGCAGGATGTAGCGGCCGATAACAGCGAGGGTGGAAGGCGCTTCTGCTGCTTCGGGTTTTTCGACGATGGCGTCCACGGTGACGATTTGTTCAGACAGTGCCGCGCCTTCGGTGATGATGCCGTAGCGTTTGGTGTCTTCGCGTGGCACGTCCATCACACCCAGTACGCCCTGCTGGTGTTTTTCAAAGACTTCCACCATTTGTCTCATCACGGGTTTGCCTTCGTTCATGACGAGGTCATCGGCAAGCAGGATGGCGAAGGGGCGGTCACGCACGATGGGCTGGGCGCAGAGCACGGCGTGGCCGAGGCCCATTGCCATTTCCTGACGGATGTAGGTGACGCTCATGTCGCGCGGCTTGATGCGGCGCACGAGTTGCAGGAATTCTTTTTTGCCGCGCTGTTCGAGTTCGTTTTCGAGTTCGTAGGCGATGTCGTAGTGTTCGGTGATCGCCCATTTGTTGCGGCCGGTAACGAAGATCATGTTACGGATGCCCGCTTCGTAGGCCTCTTCGACGGCGTACTGGATCAGTGGTTTATCCACGACGGGCAGCATTTCTTTCGGGGTGGCCTTGGTCGCAGGCAGGAAGCGGGTACCGAATCCGGCAACGGGGAAGACGGCGAGTCTGACGGGTTCACTCATTGTTTTATACCTCTTGTTACAGGGATGTGAGGACATCCAGCGCGGCGGCGAGGGTCGCGGCCGGGTGGATACTCAGGCCGCGCATTGTAGCAGAGGCGCGCGGGCGGTTAGCTTCGGGCAGGATGACCTGTTTGAAGCCGTGCTGCTGCGCCGCCTTGATGCGCGCTTCGCCGTTGGCGACGGGACGCAGTTCGCCGGACAACCCCACCTCGCCCATCAGCACCAGTTCGCGCGGCAGGGCGCGTTCGCGCAGGCTGGACCAGACCGCCGCCAGCACCGCCAGATCTGCTGCGGTCTCGCTGATTTTCAGACCGCCGACGACATTCACGTACACATCCATATCGTGCAGGGCAACGCCGCCGTGGCGGTGCAGCACCGCAAGCAGCATGGCGAGACGGCCACCGTCCAGCCCCAGGGTGACGCGGCGCGGATAGCCACCCCCGCCGCCGTCCACCAGCGCCTGCACCTCAACGAGCAGCGCGCGCGTCCCTTCCCACACCGGCACCACCGCGCTGCCCGGCTGCTGCCCGTCCGGCCGCGAGAGGAAAATCGCCGACGGATTGGCGACCGGCTTCAGGCCGCCTTCCAGCATGGCGAACATCCCCAGCTCGTTCACCGGCCCGAAGCGGTTTTTCACCGCGCGCAGCATGCGGAAGCGGCTGCCCGCCTCGCTTTCGAAATACAGCACCGTGTCCACCATATGTTCCAGCACACGCGGCCCGGCAATCGAGCCCTCTTTTGTCACATGGCCAATCAGGAACACCGTCGTGCCGGTGCTCTTGGCAAAACGCACCAACTGTGCCGTGCATTCGCGCAACTGGCTCACCGCCCCCGGCGCGGCAGATAGTGCCTCGCTGTACAGCGTCTGAATCGAATCGACCACCAGCACCTCCGGCTTCTCCGCCAGCGCCGTTGCCAGAATCTTCTCCACCTGCGTTTCGCTGAACAACAAAATCCGCTCGCGCGCCAGACCGAGCCGCTCGGCGCGCAGCCCGATTTGCCGGGGCGATTCCTCGCCGCTCACATACAGACAGCGGCGCGTGGCAGCGATGTGATGCACTGTCTGCAACAACAACGTTGATTTACCAATGCCTGGATCGCCGCCAATCAGCACCACGCCGCCGCTGACCAGGCCGCCGCCGAGAACACGGTCAAACTCGCTGATGCCGCTGGGCAGGAGCGCTTCCTCAACCAGTTCCACCGCATCCAGCCGTTGCACCTTGCCGGCGGCAACGCCCGCATAACCGCCGCCTTTGTTGCCGCGCGACGGCGTCGCCTGCACCGCTTCCTCATCCAGCGCATTCCAGGCGCCACAATCGCGGCACTGCCCCTGCCACTTCGGATAGACCGCGCCGCACTCGCGGCAGACGAACTGCGACTTCGCTTTAGCCATTTTTCACCACCGTGTGCACACGCGGCGACAACATCGTTGTTAACGTATAAGGAATCGTCCCTGCCTGCGCGGCAACTACTTCCACCGGATGCACGTCGCCAAACACCAGCACCGGGCTGCCGACGGGAAGCGCCTCGCGCCCCAGCCAGACCAGCGCCATATCCATCGCCACCCGCCCGACCAGTGGGAACGTCGCCGCACCAATGCGCACCCGCACTGCGCCGCTCGCAATCGCGCGCGGAAAACCATCGCCATAACCCAGCGCAATCGTCGCCAAATAACCATCCTCAGCGGCGACAAAACCGCAGCCATACCCTGCGCCCTCGCCGCGCGCAAGAAAATGCGTCGCCAGCACCGCCGAATGCAGACCGAGCACCGGACGCAGCCCCAAATCCGCCGCTGTGCGGTCAGCAAACGGTGACATCCCGTACAGCGCCAAACCGGGCCGCACCCAATCCGCGCGCGCCTGCGGCAGGGCAAACAGCGCCGCCGAATTGGCCGCCGTGCGCAACCAGCCGGGCGGCAACGGCAACGCATCAAACGCGCACCACTGCGCCTCGGCGTGGGACAAATCCGCTTCATCGGCGCAGGCAAAGTGTGTGGCAAGCCCACGGCAGGGCAGACCCTGCAACGCCGCCACCGCTTGCGGCACCTCGCTTGGCGCAAATCCCAAGCGGTGCATCCCGCTATCGACCTTCAGCCAGCAGGCGGGTTTGGCTACCGCGTGGCGATACCAGGCCAGCTGCCGCCCGTCATGCAGCCACGGCTCAAACCCCTCGGCGGCACACACATCCAGCTCATCGGCGGCAAACACCCCTTCCAGCAGCAGCACCGGCTGCGTCAGCCCCAGCGCGCGCAATGCCAATGCCTCCTCCATGCAGGCGACGGCAAAACACGGCATCTCGCGCAACACCGGCAACAGCGCCGCCACCCCGTGCCCATAAGCATCGGCCTTGACCACCGCGACCACCTGCGCCGCCCCCGCCTGCGTGGCCAGCACCCGCACGTTGTGCCGCAACGCCGCCAAATCCACGGATTTCCACAAAGGACGCATCACACACCTCATAACAAATAGTAAAGACGGGCGGATTATACGCCGCTGCCCAAGCGCAAAAACCGGCGGTAACTTCCCGAAAAACAGCGTCACCATGCCCGCCGCGTCTCATTTTTACCACTGCCCCGCCAATTGAAAACACGGCGGGCACCGTTATAAACTGCGCCCAACTCACCATCCGGAAGCGTCATGTTCCTTTTATTGTCCAACGACGACGGCTATCTTGCTCCGGGATTGCGCCGCCTGGCCGATGCCCTGCACCATGAAGTGAATCGCCTCGCCGTTATCGCCCCTGACCGCGATTGCAGCGGGGCCAGCCATTCTCTTACCCTAAAACGCCCGCTCAGTATCACCGAACACGGCGCCAACATCTGGAGCGTGGACGGCACCCCCTCCGACTGTGTCCACCTCGCCCTGACCGGCTACCTCGACATCCGTCCCGACATGGTCATCTCCGGCATCAACCACGGCGCCAACATGGGCGAAGACGTGCTCTATTCCGGTACCGTCGCCGCCGCCTTCGAAGGGCACAACCTCGGTCTGCCCGCTATCGCCGTCTCCATCGCGGCGCGCAACCCAGCCCACCTCGACAGTGCCGTGAAAATCACCACCGATCTCTACCGCCATATGAGTGAAAGTCCCTTGCCACGCAACCTCTTTCTCAACATCAACATCCCCGACCTGCCCTATAAGGACATCAAAGGCATCCGCGCTACCGTTCTCGGCGCGCGCCATCCCGCAGGACCCTTGCAACAGATTAAAAATCCGCGCGACAAAATCCTCTACTGGATCGGTTCGGCGGGTAATTTCGCCGGTGGTGGCGACAACACCGATTTCCACGCAGTCGAGGCTGGCTACGTTTCCGTCACCCCGCTGCAATTTGATCTCACCGCGCACGATCAGCTGCACGATCTTGGCACTTGGCTGGAGGATGCCCGATGAAACGCCTCACCACCCTTACCCTGTTTGCCCTGCTTCTCAGCGCCTGCGGCACCCATTACCGTCACGGCCCGACCGCCGCCGAATTGCACGGACAGCGCGGCGCGTTGCGTCCCGGCGCCGACTACATCGTCCGCCCCGGCGATACCCTCTTTGGCATTTCTTGGCGCTACGGCCTTGATATGCAGGAATTCGCCCGCTGGAACGGCATCAGCGATCCCAACCGCATCCTCGTTGGCCAGCGTCTGCATACCCAGCCGCCGCGTGGTGTCATGCGCACCCCAGTCTATACCCCGCAAATCTCTAGTGCCGGGCAGCCCGGTTGGAGTTGGCCGACCCAGGGGCGCGTCGTGCGTGAATACGATCCTGCTACCCCAGGCGGGCAGGGCCTGAAAATTACCGGTAGCCGGGGGCAGGCCATCCGTGCTGCCCGCGATGGCGAAGTCGCTTACGTCGGCTCCGGCCTCTCCGGTTTTGGCCGCATGATCATCCTGCGTCACGAAGACAAAGTCCTTTCCGCTTACGGCTATCTTGCCGATGTTCAGGTTAGTGAGAAACAACGCGTACAGCGCGGCCAGCAAATCGCCACCATGGGCATCAGCCCGCAGAACATCCCCGCCCTGCACTTCGAGACCCGCAAACAGGGCCAATCCGTCAACCCTTACGCCTACATCGGCACCACCCCCCGCTATTGAGAAACCGCATGGATTACCGCTACCGCGTCGAAAACGACACCGAAACCTATCGCGGCTTCTTCCGTGTGCGTCGCTACACCGTCGCTTACGAACGCTATCGCGGTGGCATGGGCGAGCCAGTCGAACGTGAATGCCTGGGTCGGGCGGGCAGCGCCGTCGTTGCTGCCCTGCCTTACGACCCCGAACGCGGCGAACTCATCTTCGTTGAACAATTCCGAATCGGCGCGATGGTGGCAGGCGTCAATCCGTGGCAGCGCGAAATCGTTGCCGGCTTCATGGACGAAAAAGACACTACCCCCGAAGCCGCCATTCAGCGCGAGCTCGAAGAAGAAATCGGCACCCGCGCCCGCCGCCTCGAATACGTTGCCGGCTACTTCGGCAGCCCCGGCGGCAGCGCTGGGCAGGTTCACCTCTACCTCGCCGAAATCGACAGCAGCCAAACCGTCGCTTACAGCGGTATTGCCGCTGAAGGCGAAGACATCGCCGTGCACCGTCTCAGTTACCGCGAAGCCCTGGACTGGCTCGCCGCCGGCAAACTCGACAACGCAAACACCCTTATCGCCATGCAGGCTTTCCTGCTGCGCCATCCGCATCTCGCGGCACAACAACATTCACAGGCAACCCTATGATCCACACCACCACCTTCCGCCGCCTCATCCTGAGCACCATCCTTGCCCTTGCTGTTCCCATTACCGACGCTGCTCCGGCCAAACCCGCCGCCAACAAAGCTGTTGCGACCGCCAAGGCAGGTAAAACGAGCAAACCCGCTGCAAAAAATACAAATAAAGCCGTCAGCAAACCAACCACCAGCGGTAAAAGTACCGCCAAAAACAGTAAAACCGCCCCGGCGGCCAAGCCCGCTGCCAATGGCAAAAACAGCAAAGCTGCCGCTGTCGGCAAAACCGCCAAGCCCGCCGCAAATGGCAAAGCCGCCGCACCGGCCAAAACCGTGCAGACACCCTGTGGCAAAGCACAAAGTGCTGTCTTCCAGGCTGCCGCTGAAGGCCGTCTTGATGCCTTAAAACAACACAAAAACAACAAATGCGACCTGAAAAAAACCGACCCGCGCGGCTTCACGCTTTACGACATCGCCACATTAAACGGTCGCAAGAACATCACTGACTGGCTCGTCGCTAACAAAATCGCACAGAAAAACCAATACAGCAGCGCGCTCGTTAAACTCGTGCAAACCGGCCTACGCTACCTCGGCCATGACGCCGGTGCGGCGAACGGCAAACAGACCGCTGCCACCGCTAAAGCGATCAAAGCCTTCCAAAGAGCAAACCACCTGAGTCAAAGCGGCAAAATCGATGCCGCCTGGCTACCCGCCTTCAACAAAGAACTTGGCAAAAAGACGCAAAACACCCTGAAAAACCTCGGCTACAAAACCGGCAAAAACACCGGCATCAGCACCGCCATCCAGGCCTTCCGCCAAGAGCGCAAAATGGCCAAAAGCGGCAGCTATCTCGATGACCAGCTCATCTACCAGCTCATGCTGGCCGAAAACGAAGCGGGCAAAAAAACCGACAAACGCAAAGGCGCCGATCGTCGTGCACGTCTTGCCGCGCAAAACGCAGCGCAACAACAGGAAGAAGCGCAACGCAGCGCGGAAAACCAGCGTAAGGCCGCCGAAGCCCGCGCCCGCGCCGAAGCCGCCGCCAGAGAAGCCGCTGAAGAAGAACGCCGCATCGCCGAACAAGAACGCATCGAAGACGAACAACGCGCTGCCCGTAACGCCGCCGAACTTGCCGCCGCCCGTCAGCAAACCGAAGCGGCAACCCGCGAGGCCCAACAACTGCGCGCTCAGGCACAAAACATCAGTAACGCCAACCCCGGCGAAGTCGAACAGCGCCGCCTCAACGAAGAACGCGCCGCCCGCCGCGCCGCTGCGGCGGCTCAAGCCGAACGCGCCCGCCAGCAAGCCGAAGCGGCGCGCCGCGCTGAAGAACAGGCGCGGCAACAGGCACAGACTGCTGCACGCAGCGCCGCTCAAGCCCGCGTCGAAGCCCAAAACGCCCTGCGTACCGCCAGCGATCCCATCCTCGCGCAAAGCGCCGGCAGACCCGCCGCCAAACCGCGCGGCAACAAAGGCTTCACCCGTGCCAACGGCATTCTCAGCCTCGGCACGAGCGGCGGCGTCCTCAGCAGTTGCAGCGTCGGCGGACGCAGCATTGATATCGGCTGGTGCCAGCAGTACTACCCGGATGGTGATGGGCGGCAATGCAGTGCCGTCATCAGCAACAGCGGAATCGTTGTCTCGCTCACCTGTAAATAACGGCCAGCTTCCTCGCAAAGGAGCATAAATGACAGAAAAACCCAAGGCTTCATTCTCCGGCCTCCCTGTGCTGATTGCGGCAGTGCTTTTCCTCGGTTTTTATTTCATTGCGTCCATTGATGCAAAAAATGAAGCGAGCATCATCCTCGGATTCCCGCTGCTGGCTCTGGTGATTTTTGTTATGAGCGGCTGCTATAAGCTAGAACCGAATCAGGCGGCGGTGCTGAGCTTCTTTGGCAAATACAGCGGTACGGTGCGCGATACTGGTCTTCGCTGGAACAACCCGCTGTATCAAAAGAAGAAAATTTCGCTGCGTGTGCGCAATTTCGAGAGCGGTCGCTTGAAGGTAAACGAGCTGGACGGTTCGCCGATTGAAATCGCCGCCGTCATCGTCTGGCAGGTCGAGGGCGCTGCTGAGGCGGTGTACAACGTGGACGATTACGAGAGTTTTGTGCATATCCAGTCCGAAGCGGCGCTGCGTGCAATGGCGACCAGCTATCCCTACGACCAGCACGAAGAGGGGCAACTCTCGTTGCGCAGTCACGCCGCCGAAATCTCGGCGCATCTACAAAGCGAATTGACTGACCGCCTTGCCGATGCGGGCGTCGCTGTGCTTGATGCGCGCATCAGCCACCTCGCCTACGCGCCGGAAATCGCCCAGGCGATGCTGCAACGGCAGCAGGCCAATGCGGTCATCGCTGCGCGCAGCCGCATCGTTAAGGGCGCCGTCAGCATGGTGGAAGCGGCGTTGGCGCAGTTGCAGGCGCATGGCACGGTCAAACTTGACGACGCGCAAAAAGCGGCAATCGTCGGCAATCTATTGGTGGTGCTGTGCTCGGAACGCGGCAGCCAGCCGACGATTAACGCGGGGTCGTAAGCGATCAGACAGCGACACACACCTTACTTACCCAAGCCCTGCTTTATGCAGGGTTTTTTTATAGTTAAACATCTAAAAAATCGTAACGGCGTTGCGTCGCCTTGCCGTACTACCTGTACTGTCTGCGGCGACGCGCCTTGTTACGCTTTTTTATCTATTCAACTATATTGCCGCAACATGACCAAAACCCTTGAGCCATACGTGTGCGCTTCCTCACAGAAGCGTACGGGAGGTTTGCCCTGCTTCTCCCACTTTCTTGCACCATTTCGACAAAAGCTGCCAAAAACGGCAGGCAGATGAAAAAATTTTTACTGCTTTTTAAGGTGCTTGTTATTTTTACCCCCTGAATTTATTGTTGAAATTCATGAACGCTTTATAATGTGGGAAAAAGTGCAACGAATAGCGCAGGATCGCTCACACACATGTTTCGCGGGATTTATCACATTACGCTTGATACCAAGGGTCGGTTATCCGTTCCGGCCAAAGTGCGGGCGCAATTTGAAGCGGAAAGTGCGGATGGACTGATTCTGACCGCCGAGCTGGAAGGGCAGCTTTTGCTTTACACCCTGCCGGAGTGGGAAAAGGTGGAAGAAAAGCTGGTCAAACTGCCGAGCTTCGACCCGCAAATCCGCCGCTTGAAGCGGCTGTATATGGGCAACGCCGCCGAATGCGAACTGGATTCTACCGGGCGCGTCCTGATTCCGCCACCGCTGCGGCAGCGTGCTGGTCTCGACAAAAAGGTGGTGCTGAGCGGCATGGGTAACAAGTTCGAACTGTGGGCGCAAGAGGCGTGGGACGCGATCAATGCGCAAGATGCCGATGAATTGCGCGCCGATGGCCTGGATCTCACGGGCGCATTGGAGACGCTGGCGCTATGAACGGTGTGCATACCACGGTATTGCTGCAAGAAGCGGTGGATGCGCTCGCTATCCGGCCAGCGGGGTGTTATCTCGACGGCACCTTCGGACGCGGCGGGCACAGTCGTGCCATTCTCGACCGGCTTGGTACCGACGGCCATTTGTTCGCCCTCGATCGCGATCCGCAGGCGGCTGCTACCGCCGCTGCTTGGAACGACGCCCGTTTTTCTTTCGCCCGCTGTCCTTTTTCGCAGATGGCGACGGCTTTTGCCGAGGTTGGCGCGGGCAGTCTGGATGGCGTATTGCTTGATCTCGGTGTGTCCTCCCCACAACTTGATCAGGCGGAACGCGGTTTTTCTTTTAACAAGGAAGGCCCGCTCGATATGCGCATGGACAATGAAAGCGGTATGACCGCCGCTGACTGGCTGGCCGCAACCGATGAAGCGACGCTTGCCCGCGTGATCCGCGACTGGGGCGGCGAGCCGCATACGGTGGCGCGCCGCATCGCCCGCGCCGTGATGGCTGCCCGTCCGCGCCTGCATTCGACACTGGATCTTGCTGCGGTGGTTGCTGACGCTGTGCCGCGCAAGTTGCACCGTGCCGGTTTTCATCCGGCGACACAGACCTTTCAGGCAATCCGCATCGCGGTTAATGACGAGGTCGGCGAGATTGAGCGCGGCTTGCGTGCCGCAACGGATTTATTGGCGAGTGGCGGAGTGCTGACCGTGATTACTTTTCACGGTCTGGAAGACGCGCTCGTTAAACGTTTTATCCGCGCCTGCGAGGGCGCGCCTTTGCCGGCGGAAATCCCGTCGGCGCATGACCGGGTGAACCCTTTGCTGCGACTGGTACCGCCCGTGATCAAGCCGTCCGCCGGGGAAGTGGCGGATAATCCCAGAAGTCGCAGTGCAAGACTGAGAAAGGCAGTAAAGATATGAAAATCATGATGTTAATTCTGACGGCGCTGCTTGGCGGTGTGTGTTTCAGCGGGGTGCAGGCGGCGAAATTCGCGCATGAGCAAAGCGACCTCGTCAACGAAGTGCAATCGCTGAAAAAGACGCGCGACCAGATTAACGCCGAATGGACGCAACTGCTCCTGGAGCAAAAAATGCTGGTGGATGACAGCGTTATTGACCACGCAGTGCGTAACGGACTGGATATGCACATGCCGCAAGCGACGCAAGTCGTCTATCTGGACTGAGCCAGTGGCGCGTTCCGCTTCCCGCTACGGAGCCACGACCCGGCGTAACGTGGTCATTGCCGCGCTGGTCTTGATGACGGCGCTGCTCATCGGCCAGCTTATCCGCCTGCAAGTAACCACCGCGCGTGAACTCACCGCGCGCGGCTATGACCGCAGTCTGCGCATCCAGACCGAAGATGCGCTGCGTGGCATGATCCTCGACCGCGAAGGCGAGCCGCTGGCCATCTCGACCCCGGTCAGCACCCTGATCGCCGACCCGACCCGCCTGTGGGCGACGCTGAATGGCGACTTTGACCGCCTGCGCGAGGCTTGCCTCAGCGATAAAAAATACAGCGAAGACTGTTCCTGGGTGAACGGCCCCGACGAAGACGAAACCCGCCTGCGCTATCACTACGAAATCCTGCGTCCGCTGGCCGGTCTTCTGGATGAAGATCTCGCCCGTTTTTACGAAGAGCTCATCAAGCGCAGCGACAGCCAGTTCATGTACCTTGGGCGGCAGATTCCGCCCAATCTTGGCAAAGAAGCGCTGGACTTGAAAATCCCCGGTCTGCGCAGCGAAAACGGCTACAAACGCTTCTATCCCTCCGGCGAAATTATGGGGCAAATCATCGGCTACACCGATGTGGAAGACAAAGGCCAGGAAGGGCTGGAAAAACTCTACGAAAATACCCTCGCCGGCCGTCCCGGCAAGGTCAAAGTCCTGCAAGACCGGGCCGGACGCGCCTTGCGCGTGGTGGAAGAAGTCGCGCCCGCCGCTAGCGGGGCACAACTGCAACTCTCCATCGACAAGCGCATCCAGTTCATCACCCATCAGGTGTTGCAGGACACCATGAACCAGTACCGCGCCGCTTCTGTGACTGCCGTCGTCATCGACATCAAGAGCGGCGAAATTCTTTCAATGGTGTCGCTGCCGGCGGGCAACCCGAACGTATCCGCCGAGCGACGCGCTGAACTGCTGAAAAACCGTGCCGTCACCGACACCTTTGAGCCCGGCTCAACCATGAAACCGCTGGCCGTTGCCGCTGCTATCGAACTTGGTGCCATCTCGCCCAACACGCGCTTCAAAAAGAGCATGACCTACCAGATGGGCAAAAACACCGTGCGCGACACGCATAACTACGGCACACAGGACACTGTCGGCATCATCCGCAAATCCTCAAACGTCGGCATGGCGATGATCAGCGAGCGCACCCCGCGCAAAAAATACCGCGCCTTCATGCACGAACTCGGTTTCGGTCAGGCCAGCGGCATCAACTTCCCCGGCGAACAGCGCGGCCACTTCCCGCGCACCGAAAAACTGGGCAACTTTGAATACGCCACCATCTTCTACGGCTACGGCGTCAGCACCAGTGCCCTGCAACTGGCCCATGCCTACGCCACCATTGCCAACGACGGTGTCGCCATGCCGCTGTCGCTGCTGAAAGTCCACACCCCGCCGGAAGGCAAGCGGGTGATGTCAGCAAAAACCGCCAGTAGTGTGCGCAAAATGCTCGAAGCCGTAGTCGGCGACGGCGGCACCGGACGCCGCGCCAACACCGACACCTACACCGTGGCGGGCAAGACCGGCACCTCGCACAAAGTCCGCGCCAGCGGCGGTTACGCTGAAAAAAACTATCGCGGCATCTTCGCCGGGTACGCTCCGGCACACGAACCGCGCATCGCTATGGTCGTCGTCGTGGACGATCCCAAAGGCAGCGACTACTATGGCGGCCTCGTCGCCGCGCCGCCTTTTGCGAAAATCGCCGAAGCCTCGCTGAAAATGCTCAACGTCCTGCCGGATAAAATCACCAAGACCGGCGACATTGCGCTGGTCAACGATAACGGCGAACCCTTTGAAGACAACGACACAGTCGGAGCCCCCGATGTCCCAGCCAAAGAAATCACTCAGTAGCCTCCTCGCTCCTTACCTCACCCTTGACCCCGCCGCCGAACGAATGATCGGCGCCATCACTACCGACAACCGCCAGCTTGATGCCGATACCCTGTGGCTTGCCGCACGCGGCGTCAGCCATCACGCCCTCGACTACTACCACGGCGAACCCGCCGCCGCCATCGTTTACGAACCGCCTTATCCGGCGCCACCGGCAGGCGCCCTGCCTTGCCCTGATCTTGGCGCGCACCTCGGCGACATCGCCGCCCATTACTACGACCATCCCGCGCGCGCCATGACCGTCATCGGCGTTACCGGCACCGACGGCAAAAGCTCGCTGGTTCACTTTCTCGCCCAGGCGACGGGCGGTGCCATGCTGGGCACCATCGGCTACGGCCCGCTGGACGCACTCGAAGTCGCCAGCCACACCACCCCTGACCCGCTACGCATCCAGCAACACCTCGCTGCCTGGCGCGAACGCGGCATCAAGACCGTCGCGATGGAAGTTTCCTCACACGCCCTCGCCCAGCACCGCGTCGCCGGAGTGGATTTTGCCATTGGCGTCTTCACCAACCTCAGCCGCGACCACCTCGACTACCACCGCGACCTCGAAGACTACTTCCAGGCCAAAGCCCGCCTGTTTGCGCGCCCGCTGCCGTGTGCCGTCATCAACATCGACGACGCCCATGGCCGCCGCCTGCTTGACGACAACCTTGTCCACCCCGCGACGCGCATCATCGCTGTCAGCAGCGCAGGCAACCACCACCCGCGCGCCGCTGCGACCGTCAGCGCCGGGAATATCTCGCTGGACGCCGACGGCATCCATTTCACCCTGCAATACGAAGACGCCAAGCGAGATAACCACGCGGTTTCCAGCCATAGCGCCCCCGTTACTTCGCACCTGTTGGCAAGATTCAACGTTGATAACCTCTTGAATACCGCCGCCTGCCTGCTCGCCCTTGACACCCCGTTTACCGATATTCCCGCCATCCTCGCTACCCTGCACGGCGTTCCTGGCCGCGCCGAACGCATCCGCCTGCCTAACGGCGCTGCCGCCATCGTCGATTACGCCCACACCCCGGCAGCACTGGTCAACATCCTGCAAGGCATCCGTCCGCACGTTCCCGGCAAACTGTGGTGCATCTTTGGCTGCGGCGGCGACCGCGACCACGGCAAACGCCCGCTGATGGCGCAAGCGGCAGAACACTACGCCGATGCCACCGTCATCACCGACGATAACCCGCGCACAGAAAACCCCGCCGACATCATCGCCGATGCCCTGCGCGGTACGGGTAAGCGGGAAAACATCTGGGTCAAGCGACCGCGAGAAGAAGCCATCCGCTGGGTGCTGCCGCAGTTGCAGGCGGGTGACGCCGTCGTCATCGCCGGTAAAGGCCACGAGGACTACCAGATTATCGGCACGACCAAACACCACTACTCAGACCAGGAAACCGTCCGCACATGGCTTACCAGTCCCTAAACGCCCCGCTTGACGCTGCCCGCATCGCCGCCCTCTGCGACGGCGAACACCACGGCGCCGATTTCCGCGCCCTCAACATCAGCACCGACAGCCGCAAGCTGCCGCCGGGCGCGCTCTTTGTTGCCCTCAAAGGCAAAAACTTCGACGGTGCGGACTATCTGGAAGCCGCCAAAGCGCGCGGTGCCGTTGCCGCTATCGTCGAAGCACGACGCGACATCGACCTGCCGCAAATCGTCGTCAAAGACAGCCTCGCAGCGCTCACCGCCCTGGCTCGTGACCGCCGCGAACGTAGCCGTGCCACCTTCATTGCCATCACCGGCACCAATGGCAAAACCACCAGCAAAGAAATCCTGCAACGCCTCCTGCAACAACAAGGACAAACCCTGGCCACCCAGGGCAACCTCAATAACGACATCGGCGTGCCGCTTACCCTGCTACGCCTGACCGACGAAGACCGCTACGCCGTCATTGAAATCGGCGCGAACCACCCTGGCGAAATCGCCCCGCTCACCGCCCTTGTTCGCCCCGACATTGCCGTCATCACCAACACCTCAGCGGCGCACCTCGCCGGCTTCGGCTCGCTGGAAGGCGTCATCACCGCAAAAAGCGAAATTTACGCAGCAAGCAGCGGCGCGCTGGTGATCAACCTCAACGCCCCGGCGGGCAGACGCTGGCGCGACGAATACCAGCACCGCCCGCAAAAAAAATTCGCGCTGGACCCGCTGAAAGGTGCTGACCTCTACGCCAGCGACATCAGCGACGATGGCCGCCGCTTCACCCTGCACATTGACGACGCTGCCTATCCCGTCGCCTGGCAGCTCGTTGGCCGCCACAACATCGCCAATGCCTTGGCCGCTGCCGCTGCCGCCACCCTTGCCGGCATCAGCGGCGCACAAATACAGGCCGCGCTGAACGGCCTCGTCCTGCACCAATCGCGCCTCACCGCCTACCGCGTTGGCCCGCATACCATCTATGACGACACCTACAACGCCAACCCCGCCTCCTTCAAAGCGGGCATAGATGTCATCGCCAGCGCGCCGCACAGCCTCGTCATCGCCGGAGCCATGGGTGAACTGGGTGAACGCGCCGCCGCCATGCACCGCGAAGTCGCCGCTTATGCTGCCGAAAAAGCCATCGGCGCCTTCTGGGCGGTCGGCGACGGCCTCGCCCGCGAATACCCCGCCACCTACCTCGCCGCCAAACAAAGCGATGGCGACTGGGCTGATGACGACACCCTGAGCGACGACCAGACCACCCGCCACTACCTCGACACCGCTGCCGCAGGCGCTGCCCTCAAACAACTGCTCGCCGACCCGGCGACACCGCCGACTACCGTCCTCGTCAAAGGCTCGCGCGCAGCGAAAATGGAAGGCGTCCTCGACACCGCCGCCATCGACAGAACCCACCCCCAGGACTAAACGACCATGCTCTACGCCCTCGCCGAATGGCTCAGCGGCTACATCACCCCGCTCAACGCCTTTACCTACCTCACCTCGCGCATCATCCTCGGTGCCCTCACCGCCCTGTTTCTCTCGCTTGGCTGCGGCGGCCCGATGATACGGCTCCTCAAACGCCTGCAAATGGGGCAGTACGTCCGCGACGACGGCCCGCAAACCCACCTGAAAAAAGCCGGTACGCCCACCATGGGTGGCGCGCTCATCATCCTCAGCGTCTGCATCGCCATGCTGCTCTGGGCGGACCTGCGCATCAAATACACCTGGATCGCCCTTTTCGTCATGCTCGGCTTCGGCGCCGTCGGCTGGATCGACGACTACCGCAAACTCATCCTCAAAGACCCGCAAGGCCTGCGCGCCAAACACAAATACGCCCTGCTCTCGCTCGTCTCCTTCCTCACCGCCGTCTGGCTCTACCTGAGCGCTGCCAGCCCGGTAGAAACCACCCTCATTGTCCCCTTCCTCAAAGACCTCAGCTGGAACATGGGCTGGATCTTCATCCCCTTCGTTTACTTCGTCCTCACCGGCGCGAGCAACGCCGTCAACCTCACCGACGGCCTCGACGGCCTCGCCATCATGCCTGTCGTCCTCGTCGCTGGCGGCCTTGCTGTCTTCGCCTACATCTCTGGTAACCCCTACTTCGCCAACTACCTGCACCAGCCCGCCATTCCCGGCGCAGGCGAAATGGCCGTCTTCGCCGCCGCCATCGCCGGCGCGGGACTCGGCTTCCTCTGGTACAACGCCCACCCCGCCCTCGTCTTCATGGGCGACGTCGGTGCCCTCGCCCTCGGTGCGGCACTCGCCACTATCGCCGTTGCCATCCGCCAGGAACTCGTCTTCGCCCTAATGGGCGGCATCTTTGTCGCCGAAGCCCTTTCGGTGATGATCCAGGTCATCTCCTACAAAACACGTGGCAAACGCGTCTTCCGCATGGCCCCCCTGCATCACCACTTCGAACTTTCGGGCTGGCCCGAATCGCGCGTGACCATCCGCTTCTGGATCATCACCGTCGTCCTCGTCCTCATCGGCCTGTCCGCCCTCAAACTACGCTAACCGGAGCACACCATGGATACCCTGACCAGCAAACTGCGCGCCCTCGCGCTCGCCGAACCCATCTACGTCGTCGGCATGGGCGCATCCGGCCACGTCACCCTCGACCTCCTGCGCGAAGCGGGCTACAACGCCATCGGATTAGACGAACGCCTGGACGAACGCCGCATCGAAAGACGCAACTTCGACGACCCGGACGCCTTTGCCGGTGCCGCCACCCTCGTCGTCAGCCCCGGTGTGGACCGCCGCCGTGCCGCCTTCACCCACAACTACGCGCGACAAATCAACGACATCGAACTCTTCGCCCTCCTAAACGACAAACCCGTGCTGGCCGTGACCGGCAGCAACGGCAAAAGCACCGTCGTCACCCTGCTTGCCGCCGCCCTCAACCATGCAGGACAACGCGCCAAACTCTGCGGCAACATCGGCCGCCCCGTGCTCGATGCCCTCTTTGACGGCGAACCTGCTGACTGCTATGTCCTCGAACTCTCCAGCTACCAGCTCGAACTCTGCCCCTCGCTCTACCCGCGCGTCGCCGCCATCCTCAACATCACCCCCGATCACCTCGACCGCTACGACGACTTCGCCGCTTACGCTGCCGCCAAAACCAACCTCGTGCGCCAGGCCAGCATCACCATCGTCAATGGCGACGACGAAAACTGCGTCGCCGCCGCCGAACAAGGACAAAACATCATCTACTACGGCAACGCGCCGACCCTGCCGAACCGCGTCGAAAACGGCAAAATCATCCTGCACGGCCACAGTGTTCTCGACACCGCCCGCCTCAACCTGCACGGCGCGCACAACCACAGCAACATCCTCTGCACCCTGCTCATGCTCGAAGCCTACGGCGTGAGCCCCAGCCAGGCCCTGCCCGCCATCGAAACATTCGCCGGCCTGCCGCACCGCATGCAAACCGTGTCCACAGAAGGCGGCGTCCACTGGGTGGACGACTCCAAAGCGACCAATATCGGTGCCGCTGCCGCATCACTGGCAGGCATTAACGGCCCGGTCATCCTCATCGCGGGCGGCGTTGGCAAAAACCAGGACTTCGCCCAACTCGCCGCCATCATCAAAACCAGCAGCGTCCGCCACGTCCTGCTCATCGGCGTGGACAACCGCGCCATGCAGGTCGCCTTCAACGCTGCCAACGTCGCTTACGAAGACTGCGGCAGCATGGACAAAGCCGTCGAGCGCGCCCGCAGCCTCGCCCAAGCGGGTGACACCGTCCTCCTCGCCCCGGCCACCGCCAGCTTCGACCAATACAGCGGCTACGATGCGCGCGGCAATGCCTTCGCCTACGAGGTCACCAGCATATGCCGCTAAACGAACCCGGCAAACAAGCCCAGCGTATCGAGCCGACCCTCACCCGCAAAGAAAACGCTGCGACCCACATCAACGCCTTCCACCACAGCCAGAAACAGCACATCTCGCGCTGGCAGGGACTCGAATTTCCCGACATCTGGCTGCTTTTCGCCTGGCTGGCGCTGATGGCCATCGGCATGATCATGGTCACCTCCGCCTCCATGAGCGAAGCCGTCGGCCACAACAGCGACATGTACCACTACACCACGCGCCAGGCGACCTACTACCTCTGCGGCCTCTTTGCCGCCTACATCTGCTACAGCATGCCGACCCACTACTACTACCAGAACAGCGGCCGCCTGCTCGTCATCTCGCTCATCCTCCTCGGCATCATCTACATCCCCGGCGTTGGTGTCTCCGTCAACGGCGCGCGTCGCTGGATCAACCTGCAACTCTTCAAACTGCAAGTCGGCGAAATCGTCAAACTCGCCATCACCATCTACGCCGCTGCCTTCCTGCAGCGCAACAACCAATTCCTTGACCGCAGCTGGCGGCCGATGATCGAACTCCTCGCCATCACCACCATCTTCGCCGCCATCCTCATCAAACAGCCCGACTTCGGCACCACCATGGTCATGGTCGCCGTCGTCCTCGGCATGATGTACATGGCGGGCGTGAACGCCAAACGCTTCACCTTCTTCTTCCTCGCCGTTATCGGCCTCATGACCGCCGTGCTTGTCGCCGCGCCCTACCGTGTCAAACGCCTGCTCACCTTCCTCGACCCCTGGGAACACCAATACGACGAAGGCTACCAACTGGTGAACTCGCTGATTGCCATCGGCAGCGGCGGCCTCTTCGGCAGCGGCCTCGGCCAGAGCGTACAAAAACACGACTACCTGCCCGAAGCCCACACCGACTTCATCTTCGCCATCATCGCCGAAGAACTCGGCCTCATCGGCGCCCTGGTCGTCATTGCCCTTTTTGTGCTGCTTGTCTGGCGAGCATTTACCATTGGCTATCTTGCCGACCGCGTCCGCCGCCGCTTCGCAAGCCTCCTTGCCTACGGCATCGGCCTCACCATCGCCATTCAGGCACTGGTCAACATCGGCGTGACCACCGGCCTCCTGCCGACCAAAGGCCTGACCCTGCCGCTTGTCAGCTACGGCGGCAGCTCCGTGGTCATCGTCTGCGTCTCGCTCGGCATACTCGCCCGCATCGATGCGGAAAGCCGCTACCAGGCCAAACGCGAAGGGATTATCTGAAAGGCCTTCTAAGCAAAAATAAGTTTTATATATAGGAAATGACGCATGAATAATAAACAGGAAAGAATCAATGATATCTTAAAAACCTGGGAAAAAAAATGTTATCTACCAATTAGTAGCTTTCAACCTGACCCGCCATTTTTTTCACCTGAGGAATTTAAAAATGATATATCATATTTAAAAAACTGTTTTAATCCTGCAATTTTAGAATTACTGGAGTTAGATGCAATAGAATATTTGGAAATGAAGTTGTCTGAATTTCATAAATATATTCGTGACAATGCAGATAGGATTTTAAAAAACATTTCCGGGGTGTATAGCAGACGTGAATTTGCTCCAGAATCTAAAGAAGAATATCAGCAGAAACTAAATGAATTAAAGAGTGTCTTTCAGCAAATAGAATATATTAATATTTACATAGATCTCTACAGTAGAGGTGATAGAGTTATTAAGGAAGCCAAGGAAAGATATGATAAAAAAATTGCAGAATTGCTTGGTGAAGCTAATGAAGTATATCTTTATAGTGAGTATAAAAAACAGGTAGATGAAGTAAGTAAAAGAATCAGCACAAACATACGAACATTAATATTTCTCCTTTTTGCCATTCCTGTTGTACATATCGTTATGCATTGGTTTACATTAAAATTAGGAATGAATAGCGAATCTGTAAGTTCCTATCTTGCGAAATTATTAGCTATAATTCCGTTGGTCTGGATGATTTTATTTACCATAAAGAATATAAGGGAAGATAGAAAAATAGAACAAACCTATAAACATAAGGAGGTGGTTACAAGGACATATCTAAACTTTCTAGAGATGCTCAATAAGGAACCATATTTAGATGATGATGGAAAAGTACGAAAAATTCTTTCTCGAATTGCTGTTGAATCTATGGGATTAAATCCAGCACTTTTATTGGATAAGTCAACAGCCGAGAAAATACCAATGGAAGAACTATTCACGCGAATGATGGATAGAGCTTCGGGAAATTCCGATGGAGCATCTCAACAGAAATAGTCCATAAGTATGGGGAAATAATAGAACTCCCGCTTGATGACGGCCACAAACCTGGCATTTATCCCGCTTGGAGTTCGCCTAATTCCAAATTTCGCACAAAAAAATCCCTTCCCCCGCTTGCGGGGGAAGGTGGCCGAAGGCCGGAAGGGGGAATAAAAAACCAGCGTTTACCTCGTTTCCTATAAACCTAATATCTATCCCGTTTGACGAGCCCAGTATTTTCGCCGCTTGGCGGCAAACCCAGCATCCATCCCGCTTGACAGCTACCTAATTCCGCATTCCGCAAAAAATCCCTTCCCCCGCTTGCGGGGGAAAGTGGCCGAAGGCCGGAAGGGAGGGAATAAAAACCCAGCATCCGCACCGCTTGCGGGGGAAGATAGCCGAAGGCCGGAATAAAAACCCAGCGTTTACCTCGCTTGGCGGCAAACCCAGCATCCATCCCGCTTGGCGGGTAGCCATCATCCTGCCGTGCGGCGTTTTTGGAAGAACTGTTGCAGTTGCGCGCGGCACTCGTCTTCCAATACGCCGCCCTTGACTTCGCGGATGTGGTGGTTGTGCTGCGGGTGGCGGGCGAGGTCAAGGGCGCTGCCGCAGGCGCCGGCGCGCAGGTCGTAGGCACCGAAGACGAGGCGGTCAATGCGGGCTTGTACCAGTGCGCCGGTGCACATGGTGCAGGGTTCGAGGGTGACGTAGAGGGTGGCGCCGCCCAGGCGGTGGTTGGCGAGTGTCTGTCCCGCTGCGCGCAGGGCGAGGATTTCAGCGTGGGCGGCGGGGTCGTGCTCGGTGATGGTGCGGTTATGCGCGGCAGCGATGATTTCGCCTTTGACGACGATGAGCGCGCCGATGGGGACTTCGCCGAGGGCTTCGGCTTGCGCGGCTTGGGCGATGGCGAGGCGGATGTAGTGTTCGTCGTTCATGTCAGGCGCGGCCATCCTGGATGTAGTCGTTGATGGTGGGGTTGAAGCCGCCCAGCCAGTCTTCAAGGTAGAAGAGCATGTCGTCCCAGAAGCTGCCGGTACGGGTATCGGCGAGCGGGGCGATGCGGCGGCGGGCGAAACGGGCGGCACGTTCGCAGGCGGCGCCAAAGTGCTTGTTGCCGGTTTGGTGGCCGCTGGCCTGGATGGCGTAGAGCGCGGACTGGTACCAGGCGAGGCAGCAGGTGAAGTCGCCCAAGTTATGGTTGACGGGGGTGATGCTGCCGTCGTCGTGCAGGGCACGGATGCGGCCAGCATCATCCAGCAGCAGGCAGCCGTTTTCGCCGTAGGTGGCGAAGCAGCGCCAGTTTTCGCCATCGCGGCTGAGGGTAATGAGCTGGTCGGGGTAGCGGATGCAGCGCAGGTTGATGTAGCTGTAGGGGATGTCGTGCAGCAGGCCGTAGGGGTTGTGGAGGATATCGGAGATGGTCATGTGCCGGGGCGGGGTTTCGTGCAGGGTGAAATGCCGGGCGGCGAGGATGGCACGGGTTTCGGGGCTGAGGAGGGTCATGGTTCAGCGCAGGTACACGGCATCTTTGTCCAGTTTGCGCCGTGCACCGCAGTGGCTGTATTCGGTTTGGTCGTGGTGGCTCAGGCGGAAGTAGCGGCCACCATCGTCGCTGTGCCAGCGGTATTCGCCGTCGCTGAAGTCGTAGGCGCTTTGGCGCGACAGGACGCGTTTGCCACTGGCGAGCTTGGGGGTGGCGCTGTATTCGCCGCCCATGTTGGCGTAGTCCACTTGCAGTTCTTGTCCTTTGTCGTTGCCATCGGTGCAGTAGTACATCCAGAACTCGTTGTCGCCGTCGGCGAGTGGCGGGGTGCCTTCGAGGAAGGTGGCGGTGCTGTTTGCGCAGGCGGCAAGGAGCAGGGCGGTGGTCAGGGTCAGAGTTTTGTTCATAAGATGGGTGTGTTGTGATGGAAATGCGCGTGGTTGTCCCGCTTGGCGGGCATCAGGTGTTGGCGGTGAATCCTTCGTCCGTCAGGGTGATGTTGCCCGCTTCTATGGCGCGCAGCCAGTTGATGGTGGTTTCGAAGCCGCCGAGCGGGTAGAAATGCAGTTTGCGGATGGCGTTCTCCGGCTGGGTTTTGCGGTAGATGGCGAGGTCGGTGAGTAGTTTGTCCGGGGTGCTGAGGCCCATCAGGCGGCGGATGTTGCGCCCGTTTCTCCACAGGAAGTTGATGGATTGGCCGATGCCGCAGGCCTGGGCGTGGCGGATGAGCGAGGTGGTGCTGGCGACGCCGGGGATGCCGAGGTGTACGGGCAAGGTGATGTCGCGCGCGCGCAGACGGTCAAGCCAGGTGATGATGGGCGCGATCTGGAAGCAGAATTGGGTGGTGAGGTAGTAGTCGTGCGGGTAGGTGAGGGCGTAGCCCTGTTTTTGGGCTTCGGCGGCTTCTTGTTCGTCTGGGGGGATGTCGGGTGAGCCTTCGGGGTGGCCGGCGAAACTGATGTGCTCGAAGGGGTAGGTTTGCAGGATGCCGGTTTTCATCAGGTCTTTGACGCTGCCGTAAGGGCCGAGCGGCTCTTTGGCACCGCCGGCGAGGACGAGGATGCGGCGGATGCCGAGGGCGGTGATGCGGTCGAGGGTGTGGCGCAGTTCGTCTTCGCTTGCGATGTTACGTAGGGCGAGGTGTGGCACGGCCTGCATATGCTGGCTTTGTAGTTGGGCGCAGGCGTCAATGGTGTCGCTGATTTTGTGGCCGCGCAGGTTGGGGACGTACACTTCGGTGCCGGGAGCGAGCCAGGGACGGATGTCGCCGATTTGGCGCAGGGTTTTGGGGACGATTTCGATGCTGTATTGGTGGATGAGTTGTTGCAGGTCGGTTTTGTCGATGTTCATAGGCGCGGACTCAGGGGGCGAGGCGGTCAATGGTCCAGCCGCTGTCGCCCAAGGTGTAAAGGAAGCGGTCGTGCAGGCGGTTGGGTTGTCCCTGCCAGTATTCGATGGCATGCGGGCGGATGCGGTAGCCGCCCCAGAAGTCGGGCAGCGGGATGTCGCCGTGGGCGAATTTGGCTTTCATGCGCTCCCATTGTTGCATGAGCAGTTGGCGCGAGCTGATGACCTGGCTTTGTGGCGAGGTCCAGGCGCCAAGCTGGCTGCCTTTGGGGCGCGAGAGGAAGTATTTGAGGGTTTGTTCGCGTGAGACTTTTTCGACGCTGCCTTCGATTTTTACCTGGCGTTGCAGGGCGAACCAGGGGAAGTGCATGGAAACGCGCGGGTTGGCGGCGATTTCCTGCGCTTTGCGGCTGTCGTAGTTGGTGTAGAAGACGAAGCCGTCGGCGTCGAAGTATTTGAGCAGGACGGCGCGCTGCGAGGGCTGGCCGTCGGCGGATACGGTGCTGAGGACGAAGCCGTTGGCTTCGGCGATGCCGCTGGCAAGGGCTTCGCTGAACCAGCGCTCGAATTGCCGGATGGGGTCGTCATGCAGGTCAGCGCGTTCGAGCGGCGGGTGGTCGGCGAAGTCTTTGCGGATGTTGCCGATGTCCATGTTCACTCCCCCTTGGCGAGTTTGGCAAAGGCTTGGTCTGCGGCGGTAAGGGTTGCGTCTATCACGGCGGCATTGTGCTGGCTGCCGGTGAAGATGGCTTCAAAGGCAGACGGCGCGAGGTTCACACCGGCATCGAGCATATGGTGGAAAAAGCGGGCGAAGCGGGCGGTGTCGCTGCGTTTGACGGCTTCGAGGTTGTCGATGCGTTCTTCGCTGCTGAAAAAGAGGCCGAGCATGCCGCAAAGGTGATTAACGACGAGCGGGATGCCGTGCGCACGGGCGCGGTCAAGCAGGCCGTCGGCCAGTGCCGTGGTGTGTTCGCTGAGACGTTGGTAAAACGCAGGGTCGTCGGTGAGGCGGAGGCTGGCGATACCGGCGGCGACGGATACGGGGTTGCCGGACAGCGTTCCGGCCTGATAGACGCCGCCAAGCGGGGCAAGCTGTTCCATAATGGCGCGCCGCCCGCCGAAGGCACCCACCGGCATCCCGCCACCGATGATTTTGCCGAGGGTGACGAGGTCGGCCTCAATGCCGTAATACTCTTGCGCGCCGCTGCGGGCGACGCGGAAACCGGTCATCACTTCGTCAAAAATCAGCACGACGCCGTGTGCGCTGCACAGGCGGCGCAGGGTATGCAAAAAGGCAGGGTCGGGCGGGACGCAGCTCATGTTGCCGGCGACGGGTTCGACGATGACAGCGGCGAGGCGGTCGCCGTAGTCGGCAAATACCTGTTCCAGTGCGGGGATGTCGTTATACGGCGCGGTCAAGGTGTGTTGTGCGTAGGCAGCGGGGACACCGGGCGAATCCGGCACGCCGAGGGTGAGTGCACCGGAACCGGCGGCGACGAGCAGGCCGTCGCTGTGACCGTGATAGCAACCGGCGAATTTCAAAAAATCACTGCGGCCAGTGTAGCCGCGCGCAAGGCGAATGGCGCTCATCGTCGCTTCCGTGCCGGAATTGCACAGGCGCACCATCTCCACCGCCGGCACACGGGCAACGATGGCTTCGGCAAGCGCCGTTTCCGCTTCCGTCGGTGCGCCAAAGCCGAAACCGCGTGTCGCCGCTTCCTGTACCGCACGGACAATGGCCGGGTGGGCATGACCGACAATGGCCGGACCATACGAGCCGACGTAGTCGATATAGCGTTTGCCGTCCACATCAAAAATATAAGGCCCCTCAGCACGGGCGATAAAGCGCGGCGTGCCGCCGACACTGCGGAAAGCGCGGACGGGCGAATTGACCCCGCCCGGAATAACCTTTTGCGCGGCGAGAAAAGCATCTTGCGACGACATGGAAAGTACCTCAAAAACAGGAAAGGGCGGCATTATGGAAGCACGGCAGGGGGATTACAACCACAGGCCCGGAAGGGCTTGTCACAGGGGAAAAGTCATTGACAAAATTAAAGAAAAAGGGCAATATCCGCGCCCTCTTTTACCCCTTTTTCATTGATTATTTAGGAGAAATATCTTGGCTAATACAGCACAAGCAAAAAAACGCGTCCGCCAGTCCGAAAAAGCCCGCGCCCATAACGCCAGCCAGCGTTCCGCCATGCGTACTGCCGTGAAAAAATTGCTGCGCACCATCGAAGGTGGCGACAAGAGCGCCATGCAGACCGTTTTCATCGAAGCTTCTTCCGCGCTGGATCGCGCTGCACGCAAGGGCCTCATCCACAAAAATAAAGCGGCCCGCCTGAAAAGCCGTCTGAGCGCCCGCATCAAGGCTGTTGCCGCCTGATTGCTACCGCTTTCCCCAAACCCGCTCCTACGGCGGGTTTTTATTTGCCGAGATATTGCCATGCAGGACAAAAAAGAACCTTCCTCCCTCACACCAGAGAATCCCGCCTCCGCCTTCAAAGGCACGAAAAGTGGCCTCGGCCGCCTTTTTAACGCCCTGCGCTACTCGCTGGACGGCATTAAGGCCGCCATCGAAGAAGCGGGCTTCCGCGAACTGCTGATGCTGCATACGGTACTGCTTATCCTGCTGATTTTCCTGCCTTTCCCGCTGACGCAGAAAATGCTGCTCGTCTTCGCCTCAGGCGCATCGCTTGTCACCGAACTGCTCAACACCGCGCTGGAAGCAGCGGTTGACCATACCTCAACTGCCATCCACCCGCTTGCCAAACGGGCCAAAGACGCGGGTTCAGCGGCGCAATACACCTGCTTGGCCTTCGTCTTTACCCTGTGGGCAATGGCGTTATATGGGGCATTTCTTGCCTGAGGGTGAGGAGATAAAGAACCGCGACACGGGTCGCGGTTTTTTTGTCCGCTCATGTAGGTTTGGCGGGTAGCGCTGCTCATTCTTCCGGCAGACAGTCTTCTGGGTGTTCGCGGATGGTGGCGAGGGATTGTTCGAGCAGCGTTGCGAAATCGGTACAGACGTAGCTGATGGTATCCGGGTCGTGGCTAAAAGCAATGATTTGCCCGCATTGTCCGCTGGCGGTGGGACTGTGGTCAGCAATCAGCAGCAGATCGGGGGCGGAAAAGGCAGCAAAGGGCAGCCAGCCCGCTTGGTACCAGCCACTGCAGATGCGCGGGTCGCGTGGTTGTTCCTGTTCGTAGCCGTCGTATTGTGGCGCGCGGTGCGCCATATACTCACGCTCGCGCAGGGAGTCTGCCAGGGAGAGGAAGCTGTAGCCGGTAATGTAGCCGGGGCGGGCAAAAACGGTTTGCCATTCATCGCTGCCGTTTGCGCTTTGCCAGGTAGCTTTGAGCGCAGGATCAAGGGCAAAACCAAGTGCGGCTTCGGCAGCAGCGAGGTTAGCCGCACTCGCCGGGGGATAGGTGCGCAGGGGTTCAAGGCTATAGTCGCGATAGAGGATGTGCAGGGCATTGAGGTAGGCGGGAAAGAGCGTGATGGACGGATGCGTAGAACGCCTGTAAACAGGAAAGAGACGAGGTGATGTGTCGCAGCCAGTACACAATGAGTATGGCAAGGTGCGTCAACTCTGTATCTTTTCTATTTTTCAAACGTTATCAATGAAAAAACACCCGCTTGCGCGGGTGTCGTGGTTTAGGCTTTGTTTTCTTCGTTAGGCTTATCGTCACCGCTTTGGTCTGCAACGGCAGGCGGTTCGACAGCTTCTTTATTGAGTTCGACCGCTGGCGGGGTAGGCGCTGCCGGTAGCAGGTCGCCTTCCAGTGCTTGTTCCGGGTGAGCCGGGGCGACGCTTTGTCGATAGGCAAGCAACGCGGCTTCCGGGCGGTTTTTTGCGTCGAGGATTTGCGCGTAGAGGGCGAAGGCTTCTGGCGCCTGGCCACGTTTGACGGCTTCTTCGATGGCTTGCAGCGCGGTATCAAGGTCTTTCGCTTTGTAGGCGATGAGCGCTTTGGCGTAGAGGAAGATGGCGTCATTCGCGTGTTTGCTTTCCCACTGCTTCATGTGTTCAAGCTGGGCACGGAAGTCGGCGCGGCGCAGTTGGCTGTATGCCTGGATGAGTTCGAGGTCCTGGCTTTGGCGGATTTCGCCGGCGAGCAGTTTTTCGGCTTCTTCCGGGTGGTCGTTCGCCGCCAGTGCGCCGGCGTATTGCAGGATGAGGGCTTTGTCGCGGCGCAGGTCAGACGGCAGGCGTTTCCACGCTGCTTCGAGCGCCTGGATGTCGCCTTTGGCACCATCGTGCAGGATGCCTTGGGCGTAAGTCTTGCGACGGCTGTCGTAGGCGGCAGTGTCCAGTTGTGGGCGCAGGGCGGAGAGGTTGCTCCAGGCTTTATCCCAGGCTTGCTGTCCGGCATAGGTTTGATCAAGCAGAGCGATGATTTTGCTGTTGCGCGGTTCTTCGTTGTGCAGTTGTTCCAGCAGCTTGAGTGCCTGCTCGTAAGCGCCGTTCTGGACGTGGATTTCGGCCTCGGTCAAGCGGGTCAGGTTGCTTTGTTGCTGGCGGGCACCTTCACGGGCACGTAGCAGGTAGTGATCACGGCGGTCTTTGGCGTTTTGCCGGTCGGCGGCAATGGCAGCGTTTTCGTAGTAGATAACGGCGTCTTGACCAAGTGCGGTCATCAGGCGTCCACCGTGCTCAAGATCGCGTTCGGCACGACCATAGTGGCCAGACAGCATGGCAGCGAGGCCGCTTTTTAGCAGGCGCTCGGCTTTGTGACGGCGGCGCACACTGCTGCTACGGCTGAGGATTTGCGGGCTGTGCCAGAGAACGCAGAGTATGCGCAGGCAGTAGAAGATGATGCCGGAGGCGATAAGTGAGAGGATAAGCCAGACGATGAGCGAGGTTTCGACGTAGTAGCCGGCTGCGAAGACGTAAACGCGTTGTTGTGGGAGCAGGTTGACTGCGTAACCTGCCACGCCGCATAGGCAGAGGGCGAGCAGGATGAGAATGATGCGTACCATGGGTTTACTCCTTCGCCGCTTTTTCGATTTGCTCAATCAGAGCGCCGATGTCTGGAATTTTATCGTCGCTAGTTTCAAGCCTTTCGAGGGTAGCCAGTGCAGCGGCAACGTCGCTGTTTGCAGTGTCAAAGAGGCGCTCGATTTGTGCGTAGAGTTCTTTGGCGATGTGGTTGTAGCCCGCTTGATCCCGCAGTTGCAGGGCGTTACGAGCAAAAGCGAGGTTCAAGCGCAGGTTGTCTTTGTGGATGATTTGCAGGGCGTCGTTGGCTTGTATCCAAGCATTGCCAGCGTCGTCTATTTTGACGACGGTGATGGTTTTTTCGAGAAGGTTTTGCCCGGCATCTTTGAGTTTATCTTGCCAGTCAGCCGGAGCGGTTTGTTCTTTTGCTGCAAGCAGATTGACGGCGTTGACGTTTTTGTACGGCCATTTCGGCAGGGTGGCGATGATGGCCTCTATTTGGGCAGCCGGGGCAGGTTTGGCGGCAAGGATGCCGTATTCGGTGCGCAGTTCGGTCAGCGCATTTTGGTATTTGGCGTATACGGTGCCGTTCAGGTTGAAGAGGGTGTAGGTTTCGCCGGCTTGGTCGAGGTAGGCTTTGGCAGCGCTGTAGTTGCCGTCACTGGCAGCGATTTTTGCCATTTTCAGCGCGTTCAGCAGCGGGTAGGGGTTGGCACTGCTGTTGTTCTGTGCCAAGGCGTGTTCGATAAGGACGCGTTTTTCGTCAATTTGCTGCACAGCAGCTTTAGCGGCGGCTTCGCTTTGTTGTACGGCGGCGATTTCTTTGCTGAGGTCGATTTTGGTTTCGCCTTGGGCGAAGCTTGCCAGCTCTTGCTTGATAAGGCTTTCGACTTGTTCGCGGCTGATGCTGTGTTGTGCGGCGATGGCGGCGATTTGATCGTCGCTGACTTGGTTCGCGGCGACGGCGGCATTCACAGCGGTGTTGATGGCGCTGTCGATATTTTTGGTTTGCTGGTCGAGTTGGGAGACTTGTTGTTCCAGCTCGTCCATTTTGCTGATGGTGGCGTAGGTTTTTGGCGCGGTGTCGTTCAGGTTGAGATTCAGTTTGGCGATAGCGTCGTTGTAATGGGTGGTAATTTTATTCAGGGCGAAGGTACCACCGCCGACAATGGCAAGGCTGACCACGAGGGAAAGGAACGCTAGCCCGCGCCCGCTGCCGCTCTGTGGCGTTTTTTGTTCGTCATGGCCGTGCTGTGTTACGGGGAGTGTTTCTTGCTGATTTTCGGGTTGGTTCGGGTCAGTCATGGAGTTGCTCCTGAGTTGGATTCCACCGTCTGCCACCAGCGGCAGATGGCTGCGATTTGCTCTGTTTCACCGGCTTTTTCGGCATGGATATGCGTATGAAAGCCTTGTTTTTCCGCATATTGCGCCACTCGTTCGCTGATGGCAGCAATACAGGTGCGGCATTTTAGCAGTTTTCGTTTTTCTTGCGGGACTATTGCGAGCAGGTGATCAAGGGTTTGCTGGCTGGCAATGGTGATGATGTGCGGGATTGGCAGGGCGGATGGATAGTGTGTGCTTGGGTTGGTGCGGCGGTAGGGATAGATGGTGTGCACGGTATTGTTTTGACTGAGGGTTTCCGCAAGCATCTGTCTGCCTTCCGGTGCGGCGATAAGGGCGATGCACGCGCCATGCGGTTGCCAGTCAGCGAGTAGTGCTTCGCTGTTATAGGGCGGCGGGGCGCAGCGGTTGGGCGGGCAGGGCAGGGCGGCAGCGGTGGCGGTACCGATAGCGATGGTTTGTTGTCCGTGCAGGGGATATTGGGCGAGCAGGTGTTGCACAGCGGCAGCGCTGGTGAAGATGAGGGTGTCGCTGCTATCAAGGATGGTGCGGTCAGCGGCACTGAGCGGTTGTGGGACGGTTGTCATCAGCGGCAGATGGTAGGTAGTGCCGCCCAACGCGGTGATGCGGGTGCGGAAGGCAGGGTAGTGGCTACTATCGCGGGTGTAGAGGATGATGCAGCCGCTAAGTTCAGACATGGCTGAGGCGGCGCAAGATATCGCGGGCACCACCGGCAATCAGGCGAGCGGCAATGCGCTCGCCCAGCGCGGCGGCATCGGTACGCGGGGCATCGTCGCTTGCGGCGAGATAATCGCTGCCATCCGGCATACCGATGCGTGCTTCCAGGTGAATACGCTCGCCGTGCAGGGTAGCGAAGGCAGCGAGTGGCACCTGGCAGGAACCTTCAAGATAGCGGTTGATGATGCGCTCGGTTTGCACACACAGGGCGGTGTCGGCGTCATTCAGGGCGGCAAGCAGCGGGTAAACGGGACTGTCCAGGCGGCATTCGATACCGATGGCACCCTGGCCGATAGCGGGTAGCGACAGGGCAACAGGCAGAATTTCGCGGATGCGGTCGTGCAGGTCGAGGCGGATCAGCCCGGCGCAGGCGAGGATGATGGCATCGAAATCGCCCCGGTCGAGTTTGGCGAGACGGGTTTGCACATTGCCGCGCAGGTCGCGCAATACCACATCGGGGCGGACGCGGGCGATTTGCATGCGGCGGCGCAGGCTGCACGTTCCGACCACTGCCCCGGCAGGCAGATCGGTGAAGCGGGCGAAGCGGTTGCTGACGAAAGCGTCGTAAGGATTTTCGCGCGGCAGGATGGCAGCGATAGCGTAACCCTCCGGCAGGTGCACACCGACATCCTTCATCGAATGCACGGCAATATCCGCTTCGTCGCGAGCCAGCGCCTGTTCCAGTTCCTTGATAAACAGGCCCTTGCCGCCGATTTTTGCCAGCGGCGCGTCCAGCAACTGATCGCCGCGTGTTGTCATCGGCACTAGGCGGACGGTGAGTTGCGGATAACATTCGCGCAAGCGGGTGGCGACGTGTTCGGCTTGCCACAGGGCAAGTTTGCTTTCGCGGGTGGCGATGCGGATTTCGGGGATAGACAGATTCATGCGGTTACAATGCGCGGAAAGAAACAACCCGCGAGTTTACTGTATGCACAAAGCGAAAACCAACAGCGCCTGGGGCGGACGCTTCCAGGAATCTACCGACGCCTTCGTCGCCGCTTTCACTGCCTCCGTCGGCTTTGACCAGCGTCTTGCCGCCGAAGACATCGCCGGCTCCAAAGCACACGCCGCGATGCTGGTTCAACAAGGCGTCCTCAGCGCCGCCGATGGTGATGCCATTGCCAGCGGATTGGACAGCATTGCCGATGAAATCGCGCGTGGCGAGTTCGTCTGGGACACGGCGCTGGAAGACGTGCACATGAACATCGAAAAACGCCTGACGGATCTCATCGGCGACGCCGGTAAACGTCTGCACACCGGCCGCTCGCGCAACGACCAAGTTGCGACCGATATCCGCCTCTATACCCGTACCGCCATCGACCGCGTCCTCGGTGAAATCCGCCGCCTGCAACGCGCCATCGTTACCTTGGCCGAGCAAGAAGCAGACACCATCATGCCCGGTTTCACCCATCTGCAAGTCGCCCAGCCCGTCACCTTCGGCCATCACCTCATGGCGTGGTACGAAATGCTCAACCGCGACGCCGGGCGCTTCCGCGACAGCCGTGCCCGCCTGAACCAATCCCCGCTGGGTGCCGCCGCGCTCGCCGGCACCACCTATCCTATCGATCGACACATGACAGCGACCACGCTCGGCTTTGCCGCGCCCTGCGCCAACTCGCTCGATGCTGTCTCTGACCGTGACTTTGCCATCGAAACCTGCGCCGCCGCCGCTACCCTGATGATGCACCTCAGCCGCATTGCCGAAGAACTCATCCTTTGGAACAGCGCCGCCTACCGCTTCATCGACCTGCCCGACCGTTTCTGCACCGGCTCTTCCATCATGCCGCAGAAAAAAAATCCTGACGTGCCCGAACTCGTGCGCGGCAAAAGTGGCCGCGTCTATGGTCACCTCATCGCCCTGCTCACCCTGATGAAAAGCCAGCCGCTCGCCTACAACAAAGACAACCAGGAAGACAAAGAACCGCTTTTCGACACATTGGACACCGTCCTCGCCTGCCTGCGCGCCTTTGCCGACATGATTCCCGCCATCGAAGCCAAGCGCGATGCCATGTACCGCGCCGCCGGCGAAGGCTATTCCACCGCGACCGATCTGGCCGACTACCTCGTGCGGCGCGGCGTACCCTTCCGTGATGCCCACGAAATTGTCGGTCGCGCCGTGCATCTCGCTATCGAACGCCAAACCACGCTGGATGCCCTGCCACTTGCCGACCTGCAACAACTCTCGCCCGCCATTGCCACAGATGTGTACCAAAGCCTCACCCTGGAAGGCTCGGTCAACGCCCGCAACCACTTCGGCGGCACCGCGCCCGCACAAGTCAAAGCGCGCATTGCCGCTGCCCGCGAAACCTTGCAGGATTGACATTACCACCCGCCCTGAATTGCACTACTCTTTTGCCATCCCGAATCCGGGCAAACACAGGAGACACCACATGAAAAACACCCTTATCAAAACCTCGCTGCTCGCTGCCATCATTGGCGGACTTGCTGCGTGCAGCACCGTTACCCCGCCGAACCAATCCGGCACCACCACTGCTCGCAACGCCGCCATCGGTGCCGCCGTTGGCGCTGGCATTGGCCAACTGTGGGGTAAAGACACCGAATCCACCCTGACCGGCGCCGCGATTGGCGGCCTCATTGGCAGCCAAGTCCGCACCCCGGACGGCACCGGCACCTACCAGCAACCGACTTACCAACAGCCGACGTACCAACAACCCACCTACCAGCAGCCGACCTACAACAATGGCGGTTACAACAACGGTGGCTACTATAACGGCGGTTATCGTCGCTAAGGAGCGCATATGAAAGCCCTATTGCCGCTCACCCTGCCGCTGCTGCTTGCCGCCTGCACCGCGGCCCCGCGCAACGACGTGCCCTTGCAGGCACAAGCGCCCGGCGCTCCGCTTAATAGCAGTATCGGTAAAGCGGACATTATCGGTGCGCAGCATCTCCGCTATGCCCGCCAGCCGAACGAAGTGAATAATGCCCTCTGGGGCGGCGCTATCGGAGCCGGCATTGGTCAGGCGGCCGGACACGATACCGAAAGCACCGCTTACGGCTTCGGTGCCGGTGTCCTCGGCGGTTATTACAGCGGCTTTCTTTACTAAAGCGCGATAGCAGACAGCAAAATCCCCGGCAGATTGCCGGGGATTTTTTATGGACGCTTCGTTATAGTTAAACATCTAAATAATCGTAACGGCGTTGCGCCGCCTTGCCGTACTACCTGTACTGTCCGCGGCGGCGCGCCTTGTTACGCTTTTTTATCTATTCAACTATAGCGTCGTGATCCGAGCGGCATTTATTCCGCCCAGCGCACGATCTCGGCCAGTGGGCGGCGCGGTTTTGCGGCAATATCGCGGGCGCGGTAGCCGAACGTGACGGCGACGGACACACCATAATCCTCCGCATCCAGTAGCCCTTCCTCGCTGAGAATGCGGTTGACGCTGTCGTAGCGCATCCCCTCGATCGCGCAGGAATCGATGCCGAGCATGGCGGCGCCGGTCATCATGTTGGCGAGGGCGATATAGGTCTGTTTGCAGGCCCAGTCAAAGAGGGCGCGTTCATCGTCGGCGATGCGCAGATCGTTTGTCTGAAAATCGCGGTAGCGCTGATAGATGCGTTGCGCTTCGGTGTCGTTGCT
Source organism: Cardiobacterium sp. Marseille-Q4385 (assembly GCF_916618745.1). GTDB lineage: Bacteria > Pseudomonadota > Gammaproteobacteria > Cardiobacteriales > Cardiobacteriaceae > Cardiobacterium. Next base: position 443,446 of record NZ_OU745373.1, on the reverse strand, counting down.
GCTGCGCTTCTTGACGATGGCATCAAAAAAGGCGGAGTCGTAGCGGGCGTGCTTTTTGGCGAGGATGATGACCACGTGGCTGGCGTCATCGAGGGTCGCCTGCATACCCCAGGCGACAGGTTTGAGCTTGTCGCGCAGGGTGCGGTTCTGCACGACGATGAAGCGCCACGGCTCGGAACCGACCGAGCTGGGCGAGAGACGGCCACATTCGAGGATGGCAGCGAAATCGTCGGCGCTGATGGTGCGTGCCGGGTCGTAATAGCGGGTGGAAACACGGCGATGGAAAATGTCGAGCGTTTGAGAAGGGGTCAAGATCATGAGGAATCTCCTGTGGTGTTGGGAGGGTAAAGATAGGGCGGTTTATGCGCCGGGATTCATGCCGCGTTCCTGCATGCTTTGTGCCGCCGATGCGCGCCAATCAGCACCGTAATCACGGCTGAATTGCCGTTCCAGATCAAAAACCGCACTTTCCGGTGCCGACCAGTCATTCTGTTCCAGAACGGCAAAAGGCGGTAGCAGCATGGCGCTACCGAAGTTACGGATGACGCGTTCCTCGTCACATTCCAGCAGCAAGCGCAGACGCCGACGCAGGGGCGGCGGCGGGCAGACGCCGAAGCGGGCGATATAGGCAGTTTCTTCCCAATCCGCGACGCCGAGAGCGGCCAGCCAGTGATATTCTCCGAACCATACCAGCCAGTCAAAGAGCAGCGTAAGGAACAGCGTTTCCAGAGTATCGGCGTCATCCTGCGGCTGACTCAAGGCATTGGCGACGAGTGCGGGCAGATGCAACAAGAGGGTGCGTTCGCAGTGCCGTACTTGCAGCGCTTCTTCGGGGAAAACGGTGCTGCGGCACCAGGCGAAGCCGAGATGGGCGACCAGTGCCTCACCCAGCAACAGTGCGGTGAGACGGACGGTATCGGCGGCATCGCGGCAGAACAGCGTTTGCAACTGTTCGTAGTGCAGATACTGCGCGGCGCCGAACCATTCCAGAGGGCGGCTGCGCTGCAGCGCGCGCCCTTGCCACTGTCGCAGCGAGGGTGTGTCGTCCCAGGCGGTGAGGAAAGCGGCAAGGCGTTTGCGGCGGATAGCGTCGTCATGGGGATTGGTTGGCAATGGGGCATTGTGGCAGGCGATAGTTGACATGGCTTGCCTTGCCTTATCGTCCAAATAGTGCCGCTATGTCCGCTTCCTCTACGGAGCAGGTCTTGCTATCGGGAAGTGCGGCGAGGGCGGATGCACGGTTCGGGTCTTGAGTGGTGCTGATGTGGTGCCAGCTATACGGGCAGCTGATGGTATGGATGATACAGATTCCGGTGGACATGGCAGTATCCTGAATGAACGGGCGAAAAAAGTGTTCCCCATTCTGGGCAGCATGGGGAAGCGCCTATTGTACGGTGGTGATGACCGCTTGCTGTCGATAAGCCGCCTGCGTCAAATACTGGGTTCGCTAAACGGCATCCATAGCGGGGTTAGTCGCCTTGCGGGTTGCTCAACCCTTGTCTGGGGTTTTGCCATTCTAATAGACGCCCAGCAGGGTGAATAACACCACGCCCAGATTAACCGCCGTATGTAAAGCCACCGATGCCCACAGATTGTGGTGGTGCAGACGGATTAGACCAAAGAGCAGACCCAGGAGCAGGTAATAGGGCAGTAACGGCAGAAGGCCGGGTCCCATATGGCCGAGGGCAAATAGCAGTGACGACCAGCCCAGTAGTCCCCAATAACCGCAGCGCGCTTGCAGATAGTAGAAAAACAGGCCACGGAAGGCGATTTCTTCCGTCAGCGGTATCAGCAGGGCAGCACTGGCGGCAAAAAACCACCAGGGCGCCAGGGGCTTAAAGATCGGGTCATCCGGTAGCGGTTCGATCATAAGCAGGCAGGCCTTGTAGGCCAGCACCAGCAGTAATAGGGCCGCCGGAATTTGCCAGAGCAGTTGCCACATGGAACGCTGCGGCTGATGAAAGCCGATGTCGGCCCAGGTCAGCCCCAGCCTGCGTCGCTGACGGTTTTGCAGCGCCAGTAAAAGCAGTAACAACAGGGGCATAACCATGCAAAGGATAAAACTAGCCGGATGGGGGCGGCGGGCGTAGGCCAGATAAGAAGCGATAAAAATGCCCAAGGCGAGCGCGTTAAAGAGCAGTACTGCCAACAGGGCCCGAACCATGGCCCAATGGCCTATGGACGGTGGCGAATGGTCATGCATGGTTAAATCTCCTTATTAAACAATGAATTAGATGGAAGTTGGGATGAAGGCTGCGCCAGTGCCGCCACCGGTACGCCGTTTTCATCGCCATAGTTGCGAATTGTAGTCTTGCAGGCTGTGAATTTTCCGGTCAGTAGAGGACAAGGGGAAGAGGAGTCAATAAAAGCTGCTACGGAGACCGCTTTTACGGATCTCAGCACGTTGAGGCATAGAGAAAAATCCCGCTTGGCAAAGAAAGAACGAATGGAGAGGGTAATGCGTGCATCCCGCTGCGAATTGGCGGACAATTCGCCCATCATCACCGCCCCTTATCCTTTTTCAAAGAATGAAAAAGCAGGCAGTATTTGGCAGCTAATAACGCTGGGGAAAATGCAAGAAATTCATAATATGCCGTGTTTGGCATTGGGGGATGCGCGTAAGAAATGGGTAGATGTTTTAATGTCTATACGGGATCTATTGGGGACAATAGCCAATATTTTTCCTTGCAATATTTCATCACGCGTATTCCCTGCTTTCAGGAATTATTCGCTACTAAATGATAAATGTCCTAATGCTGGTTCAGTAAGCAGGACAGTATTATCATCAATGCCGTAAAGTACAGAAAAGTGTTCATTATTGCGGTAACGCAGATAAACAATAACTGGACTGTGTAATTGTTTCAGTTGCGCAAATGACAAGGCATATTCCTGTGCACGGAATCTCAGTTCCGGCAAAATCTGCTGCATATCGGCATAAGGAGCTCGTTCTTCTTTTTTGGCAACTTTTTTGAACAAGGATAAAATCTTTTCTTCCGTAACTTGTTGTCCATATTGTCGGTTAAGCAGAGTAGCAATAGAAGCCGCGGCGCAGAAATAATCCAAATCCTATTTTATAATGCCGTTGTCACGCATGGTCTTCCAGTCTTTTACCTGTAATACAGATGAAAGATAAATAACATTATTTTCTTGGAAAGAAGGGGTAGCATAAATAAGAGTACAGCATGCTAAATTTAGCGTAAATATGCTATTCTTTGTTATCATTATTAACTTCTGTTTCTCTAGTCTTTTTTAAAAAAGAAGAAATACTACGATTTCCATAGGTTTCCGCATAATTATTAATAAAATGCATAGAGCTTACTAGAAATAAAGCACCTCCAATTAACATTAAATATAAAGGCCATCTAATGTTTTTTAGTAAGATTGATGCTATTATAAAGAATAAAGTTGCCAATATAAAAGAGTACATACACTTTGTCTTATAAGGTTTTTTTGCTCTCCCAATATTGGCAGCAATAAAACCCATTCCCAATATGACTAAATAACTCACAGTTTGCCAATGCATGACTTTCACCAAAAATATTTAATTAATACCCATAAGGCCAAGGAAGAGTTGGCGTCCTTGGCTTGTTTATGTTTCAGTAATCATGATAGTCCATGCTATTATATTTTGCAAATATTCTCTGTTCCTCTGCTGCTCGTTGTTGAGGTTCGTTGACAGAAGCAGCGACCCCTATTGATACTCCAAAATCATCAAAGACAAGCCCGGTTGATCTTGTCTGCTACAGATGCTGCAATTTTTTCCCTGTAACTAATGCGGGATAAGCTGCTCGAGCTGTAGGAATTGCGTCTATAGCTAAAGCGGTTGTTGTTAATTCTATGCTTGCAGGCTGTCCTATTTCCAAATGACTTATCCCATGGCTAGTCTATACATTAAAATCCTCACATAATAATGCAGTTAATACTGCTGCTGGTATGCGTGCCCCTTACGTCTTTTCCATTTCGTCCTGCGATAAGATAGCGAGTTCTTTCGCATGCTCTTGAAATAAGAGATTGCCAATATCCCTATTTGCTATTGCATCCTGTCCTTTGCGGGCATAAAGATTCACTACTGTGGGTTTGACCGCAGGTTTCATATGCTTAACACTATAATCCAACCTGGCGGTGTCATCTGCAAAAGCAGATACTCCTGTAATGACAAACGAATAACCTACGCCAAAGTCGGCATAGGTATCGCTTGCAAACGTACCAATGCGTTTCCCCTTGATGCGGTCGGGATTTTTCCCCGCCCATTTCAGGTTGGCGCTAAGGGTGGTACGGTCATTGGCTGCGAAAGACACGTCGGCGCGTAGCAGCCAGTAGTTACCAACTTTGTGGTCGGTAGAATTGTTGAGGTTGAAGCGGTAGCCGCCGGTAAAGGAAAACACTATGGGATCAACGGCTTTGCAGGTGTTTATGCCGAGGAACCGAGAGCGTCCATAAACGTTTTTCCCGTTTATTTTGTCTAATGCGCTGGTTTCTAACGCCAATGTTAGCCAAGCGACGCAAATACCGAGTTTGCCAAGTGAAATTACCCCCTTCACTCAAGAAAGAGGGAGATAGGGCTCTCGTCCGCAGAGCGAATGCTGTCAAGCGGTGTCATTACTGGATTCGCCAAGCGGCGTAAATAGCGGGTTTTGTAGAGACGTTGCCTGCAATGTCTCAAAGCGTGCATCCCGCTGCGAATTGGCGGACAATTCGCCCACCATCACAGCCGCTCTTCTTATGCACGTCCACATCCCCCTTGCCGCCCTCACCGCGCCGCTGCGTGATCTCCTCGCCTATCGCGACCGTCCGCAGCTTTTCGCCCTGCTCATCTATCAGGCCATCACCACCACTGGTTTTACCCTGCTCATCCCGCTCGTTTCCGTGCATTTTGTCGGTGATGTCGGCATGGCGGCGGCGACAGTTGGTATGGCGCTTGCCCTGCGGCAGATCAGCCAGCAGGGGCTGACTTTCATCGGCGGGATGCTCGCCGACCGCTACGGTCTGAAACCGGTACTCTGCTCCGGCCTCATCATCCGCGCCACCGGTTTTTTTATGCTCGGCTTTGCGACGACGCTGCCGGTCTTTTTCCTCGCCCTGCTGCTCACCGGCCTCGGCGGGGCGCTGTTTGATGCGCCATTTCAGGCGGCGACCGTCGCCATGACCCGCCCGGATGAGCGCCGCCAGTTTTACCTGATTGCTAACTACCTCACCGGCATTGCCTCTACCTTCGGCCCGCTGCTCGCCATCGCCCTGCTCACCATCGGTTTTCACGCGGTGGGCATCGCTGCCGGCAGCTGCTTCCTCACCAACGTCTTCGTCGCGCTGCGCTATTTCCCGGACACGCGCAAACAGGCGGCAGAGGCAGAAGGCGACACCCCGCATCTGCGCAGTCTGCTGCGCGACCGCACCTATCTGCACTTCGTCGCCATCGTGTGCGGCTACTGGTTCATCGTCATGCAGGTCAACATCACCTTCCCGCTGCTTGCCGAAGCGCTCACCGGCACGAAAGCGAGCGCCGGGCTGTTTTACACCTACAGCTCCGTCCTCACCCTCCTCCTGCAATATTTCCTCGTGCGCCGCCTGCAACGCCATTGGGCCAGCCACCAGCTGCTCATCGCTGGTACGCTGGTGATGACCCTCGGCACATTCCTGCTCGGCACCTCGCCGAGTTTCGCCGTCTTCCTGCTTTGGGTGAGCGTGTACACCCTCGGTTACCTCGTCAGCCGCCCGATGCTCGACATCCTCGTCGCCCACCTCGCCCATCCGCGCGCGCTGGGGCTGTACGTCGGCTTCGGTGCTATCAGCATGGGTTTCGGCGGCGGTGTCGGCAATTTCATCGGCGGCTATTTGTACGACCTCGGCAAGGCCTGGCAAATGCCACTCCTGCCGTGGTGCATTTTTGCCGCCGTCGGCGTTGCGACCGCCTGGCTGCTGGCGCATTACTTCAAAAAACACCCGCAGGCGGTGACGCAATAACGTCGCCCGCCGTGATACATTGCCGTTCCTCCCATTTTCACAACGGACCCTTCATGAAACCCGCCAACAACATCATCGTTATCTTCGGCGCCTCCGGCGATCTCACCCGCCGCAAACTCATCCCCGCCCTCTATCATCTCTACAAAAACAACCAGTTGCCGGACAAATTCGCCGTTCTCGGCGTGAGCCGCAGCGAGCTGGATGACGCCTCCTTCCGTGACGCCATGCGGCAGAACCTCATCGACAAGGAAAATGCAGGCGGAACAACACTGGATGATTTCTGCACCCGCCTCTATTACCAGTCGCTCAACACCGCCGACCGCGACGATTACGGCAAGCTCGTGCCACGTCTTGATGCCCTGCACGCCGAATACCAGACCGGCGGCAATACCCTCTACTATCTTTCCACCCCGCCCAGTCTCTACGGCATCATCCCCGCCTGTCTCGCTGCGCACGGCCTGAACAGCGAAAATCACGGCTGGAAACGCCTCATCGTGGAAAAACCCTTTGGCTACGATGCGCAAACCGCGCGCGAGCTGGACGCAACCATCCACCACGACTTCCTCGAACACCAGATTTACCGTATCGACCACTACCTCGGCAAAGAAACCGTGCAGAACCTGCTGGTGCTGCGCTTCTCCAACGGCCTGTTCGAGCCGCTCTGGAACCGGAACTACATTGACTACGTGGAAATCACCGCCGCCGAAACCATCGGCGTGGAAAACCGGGGCGGTTACTACGACGGATCCGGCGCGGTGCGCGACATGTTCCAGAACCACCTTCTGCAAATCCTGGCGATGGTGGCGATGGAGCCGCCCGCGCTGATTGATGCCGATTCCATGCGTGACGAAGCGGCGAAAGTCCTGCACAGCCTGCACCCGCTTGATGCCGAATACCTGAAGAACAACCTCGTCCTCGCCCAGTACGGCAAAGGCGAAATCAATGGCCGGGCGGTTCCCGGCTACCGTCAGGAAAAAGGCGTCGCCCCGGACAGCAGCACCGAAACCTACATGGCGCTGCGCCTGCAAATCGATAACTGGCGCTGGAGCGGCGTGCCCTTCTACATCCGCACCGGCAAATACCTGCCGCTGCGCTTCACCGAAGTCGTCATTCACTTCAAAAGTACGCCACACCCCGTCTTTAACCAGCGCGCGCCGGAAAACAAACTTATCCTCCGTATCCAGCCGGACGAAGGCATCGCCATGCGCTTCGGCCTGAAAAAACCGGGCGCGGGCTTCGAATCCGAAGAAGTGGCGATGGACTTCCGCTACGCCGATCTCGCTGAGAACAACGTCCTCACCGCTTACGAACGCCTCCTGCTCGATGCGATGAAAGGCGATGCCACCCTGTTTGCGCGCACCGACGCCGTGCATGCCTGCTGGAAATACGTCCAGCCCATCCTCGATTACAAGGCGAACCGGGGCGCCATCGCCAGCTACGAACCTGGCAGCTGGGGCCCGGTAGAAGCGGACAAAATGATTGCGCGCAGTGGCCGCGTCTGGCGGCAGCCGAGAAAAGCCTGAGACAAGAGGCCTCCCCCATGCAAAACATCCATATCCACGCCGACAGCGACGCCCTCGTCGCCCATATCGCCGCCGAACTCGCTGCCATCAGCCACCGTCCGGGCGTACAGCACATCGCCCTCTCTGGCGGCAGCACGCCCAAACAACTCTACCGCCTTCTCGCGAGCGAGGCCTGGCGCGGACGCGTCAACTGGGCGAACCTGCACCTGTGGTGGGGGGACGAACGCTGCGTCCCGCCGCAAGACCCGGAAAGCAACTATGGCGAAGCCGAGCGCCTGCTCCTCGCCTACGTTCCCGTGCCCGCCGCCCACATCCACCGCATGCGCGGCGAAGCCGACCCGACCGCAGAACGCGCCCGCTACGCCGCCGATATCGCCGCCCACATCCCGGATGGTCGCTACGACTGGATCATCCTCGGCATCGGCGACGACGGCCACACCGCCTCGCTCTTTCCCGGCGCGACCGACTACGCAAGCGGGGAAAACGTCGCTATCGCCCACCACCCGCAGAGCGGACAAACCCGCCTGACCCTGACCGCACCGCTCATCATGCGCGGCAAACGCCTCAGCTACCTCGCAACCGGCAGCGGCAAAGCTTCCATCCTCGGCCAAATCGCCGCTGGCGCGGACTACCCCGCCGCCCGTATCCGCGCCACAGACGGCATGACCGAATACCACCTCGACCGTGCCGCAGCCGCGCAACAGTCATAACCACCCCATCCACCAATCCACAACAGGAGCAGACATGCCAAAAGCAGACATCGGTGTCATCGGCCTTGCCGTCATGGGCCAAAACCTCATCCTCAACATGAACGATCACGGCTACCACGTCGTTGCCTACAACCGCACCACCGCCAAAGTGGACGAATTCCTGCAAGGCGCGGCCAAGGGTACCAACATCAGCGGTGCGCACAGCATCCCGGAACTCGTGGAAAAACTGAAAAGTCCGCGCATCATCATGCTTATGGTGCGCGCCGGCGACGTGGTAGACCAATTCATCGACCAGCTTGTCCCCCACCTCGCCCCCGGTGACATCATCATCGACGGTGGCAACTCCCATTACCCCGACACCACCCGCCGCGTTCACGCCCTGCGCGACAAAGGCATCCGCTACGTCGGCGCCGGCGTCTCCGGCGGTGAAGAAGGCGCGCGCCACGGCCCTTCCATCATGCCGGGCGGCGATATCGAGGCCTGGCCGCACATCAAACCCATCCTGCAAGCGATTGCCGCCAAAACCCCGGACGGCGAACCCTGCTGCGACTGGGTCGGCGCCGACGGCGCGGGCCACTTCGTGAAAATGGTGCATAACGGCATCGAATACGGCGACATGCAGCTCATCTGCGAGGCCTACCACATCATGAAAGACGGCCTCGGCCTTGATCACGACGCCATGCACCGTGTCTTCAGCGAATGGAACAAGACCGAGCTCGACAGCTACCTCATCCAGATCACCGCCGCCATCCTCGCCTACAAAGACACGGATGGCAGCCCGCTGGTCGAGCACATCCTCGACACTGCCGGACAAAAAGGCACCGGCAAATGGACCGCCATCAACGCCCTTGATTACGGCATCCCGCTTACCCTCATCAGCGAAGCCGTGTACGCGCGCACCATCTCCGCTGCCAAAGACGCGCGCGTGGCGAACGCCGCTCACTTCCCGCGCCCGGCTACGCGCATCGACGGCGACAGCGCCACCTGGATTGAAGCCCTGCGCAAAGCCCTGCTCGCGGCAAAAATCATCTCCTACGCCCAGGGCTTCATGCTCATCCGCGAAGCCTCCGAACAGCACGGCTGGCACATCAACTACGGCGCAACCGCCATGCTGTGGCGCGAAGGCTGCATCATCCGCAGCCGCTTCCTTGGCGACATCCGCGACGCCTATGCGCAAGACCCCGACCTCAACTTCCTCGGCGCCGCGCCTTACTTCCGCCACATCCTGCAACAAAACCTCGCCGACTGGCGCCAAGTCGTCGCTGCTGCCATCAGCTACGGTATCCCCGTGCCATGCATGGCTTCGGCGCTGACCTTCCTCGACGGCTACACCAGCGCGCAACTGCCTGCCAACCTGCTGCAAGCCCAGCGCGACTACTTCGGCGCGCACACCTACGAACGCACCGACCAGCCGCGCGGGAAGTACCACCACACCAACTGGACCGGCACCGGCGGCGACACCGCTTCGACCACCTACGACGCCTGAACAGGCATTACACCAACCCCCGCAACAAGCGGGGGCTTTTACCGGCATTGCCAAGAACCATGAAAACCCTCCTCCTCACCAGCCTCCTCCTGCTCACCGCCTGCGCCCAACAGCCAACGTCCACCGCCGCCCGGCATGACACGCGCGGCAACCACATCGGCATCTCGAACGAAAGCGGCGACACCGAGTTGTACGGCAGCATTGGTATTCGCGCCAAAGCCAGCAAATAGGATCTTTCCATGACACGCCGTCAGCAAAACACCGCCCCCATTACCCCCGAAGGAACCCCCGTGAACACCAATAACAGCCTCCCCCCGAAAAAAAGCAGAGCCCCGCTCTTTATCCTGTTCTTCAGCGCCGCCATCGTCTTCATCCTGCTGCTGATGACCGGTGGCAGCATGTACACCGTGGATCAGGGCGAGCGCGGCGTGGTGCTGCATTACGGCGAAGTGAGCAAAGTCGCCGACCCCGGCCTGCACTTCAAAATGCCCTACATTGACCGTGTCGTGCGTATCCCGGTGCGCACCACCACCGGCAGCATGAAAGACGTGTTCGCCTATTCCAGCGACCAGCAACCGGCGCACATTACCCTTTCCGTGACTTTTTCCATCGCCGAAGACGGTGTGGAAGCGCTCTACACCCAGTTCGGCAAAACCGAGAACCTCTACGAGCTGGCGATTACCCCCATCGTCAAACAAGAACTAAAAACCGTCTTCGGTCAATTCACCGCCATCCGCTCCGTGCAGCACCGCGAAGAGCTGAATAACCGCAGTAAGGATGCCATCGTGAATGCGCTCGCCAAGTACCCCTACCTGCGCATCGCCAGTGTGCAGATAGAAAACGTCGATTTCTCCGATGCTTACGAGCAGACGATTGAAGATCGCATGAAAGCGGAGGTGGAAGTCGAGCGCTACAAACAAAACCTCGAACGCGAACGCATCGAAGCGCAAATCGCCGCCACCCGCGCCCAGGGTCTGGCCGATGCGCAGATCAAAGCGGCGGAAGCCGAGGCCAAGGCGATCGAACTGCGCTCGAAAGCGGAAGCGGATTCCATCAACACCAAAGGCGAAGCCCTGCGCAAGAATCCGGAAATCATCCGCTTGATGCAGGCGGAACGATGGAACGGCGTCCTGCCGCGCACCATGTTGCCGGGTGGCACCGTGCCGATGTTGGCACTGCCGGCGGAAGAACAGCAGTGATGCACGAACGGGGCGGCGGCAAGCCGCCCCGTTTTTTTCCATTACCCCAGCATGGATACCGCTTGGCGGGGCCAGCAAAACCGCCGCTTGGCGGCTTTTCTCCGCACGATGGCGCGACGAAAGAAGAAAAACGTAGAGACGTTGCCTGCAACGTCTCTACAAAACCCAGCAATCACGCCGCTTGGGAATGGCGACAACCCTCAGCGTTTGCGCACCTGCCACAGCACCCGACGTATGCCCAGAGCAGCGGTCAGGGTCAGGCCGGCCACCATGCCGACCCACAATCCGGCGACGCCGATGTTGAGCCAGTGGTAGCCGGCAAGCGCAGCGGGGAAGCCGACCAGCCAATAGCCGATGAAGGCGTAGATCATCGGCATGCGGGTGTCATGGATGCCGCGCAGCACACCCGCCGTGCAGACCTGCATACCGTCGCTGATTTGAAAAATGCCGACCAGCACGAGGATGGTGCCGGCGATGGCGACGATGTCGGCGCTGTTGCTATACAGCGCGGCGATTTCGTGGCGCAGGAAGAGCGGCACAAGCGCGACGAAACACATCACCACCGCAACTGCCGCCATACCGCTCAGGGCGCGCAGGCGCAAGGTGGCGTAGTCGCCGCGTCCATAGGCGTTGCCGCAGCGGATGGTCAGCGCGCTGGCAAGACCAAGCGGAATCATGAAGGACAGCCCGGCGTAGTTGAGCGCAATTTGGTTGGCGGCGGCGTTCACTTCGTTGGTGCGGCTGACGATGAGGCCGACGGTGGTGAACAGGCCGATTTCCATCACCAGCGCCAGCGCAATCGGCAGGCCGACGGCGAAATAGTGGCGGATGGCGGCGAAATCGGGCGCGGCGAAGCGGTAGAAGGGGCGGTACGCCCGCCAGCGCGGGTTGCGGGCGATGGCGGTGAAGACGAAAGCGGTGAAGAAGAGGTAGCAGAGGACGGTCGAGAGCGCCATGCCCGGCACACCGAGGGCGGGGATGGGGCCCGCACCGTAGAGCAGTACATAGTTGCCGAGGATATTGGCCGGGATCAAGAGCGCCTGCACGATGACGGTGGTGCGCGGGTAGGCCATGCCTTCGAGGAAGCAGCGTCCGGCGAGGCCGATGATGCATACGCCGGCGCCGGGCGCGAGAGTGAGCAGGTAGCGCTTCGCTTCGCGGGCGATGTCCGGCGTGCTGCCGAGCAGGGCAGGGACGTAGGCACCGAGCAGGGTCAGCAGGACGGTGACGACGGCAAGGAAAGCAAGCATCCAGATGCCTTGCTGGAAGTTGCGGCGGATTTGCGCGCGGTCGTCGCGACCGTTCGCCTGCGAGACGGCGGCGGTGATGGCGAGCGCGCAACCGGCCATGAAAAGGTAGATGAAGCTGAAGATTTGCGCGGCGAGTGCCACCGAAGCGAGCGTGAGGTCGCTGTGGCGCCCCGCCATGACGGTATCAACGACCGGCTGGGCGTAGCTCAGGAGTTGCAGCAGTATCAGCGGCAGGGCGAGGCGCAGCGTTGCCGCCAGTTCGTGTCGGGCTGTCATGGGAGTCCTTGTGTTTGTTTATGGGTTGCAGGGGGAAACCGCGTGGTTATGCCGCTTGGCGGCGTTAGTCATCCTGCCAGTAGCGGATGTCTTCATCCAGCACGCAGCACCATTTGTATGGCCGCGTCGGAAACGGACTGGCGATGACGATGCCTGCGCTGATGCAGTATTCCCCGTCGCCGCAATCCATATAGAGGTAGAGAAAATCGCCGTTGCCGACGGTCTGCGTGCTGCCATCGAAGCGGCGGACGGTATCTGTCTGGGTCAGGCCGACGATATGGCGAGCGAGGCGCTCGTTATCCAAATCGGCATAGACCCGCGCGGCGAGGGGGACGCTTTTCATGCGGTTTCCTGTCCTGAAAGGCGCGCATTATCCGCTTCCAGCGGCAGAACTGCACAATCGCGGCGCCGATTGCTGCTGGCGCGGACGCTCATCCTTGCGGCAGCCAAGCGGAGGCAAGGCCGGCATGCTATCCTGACCATCACGCAATCTTTTCGTCATGATGACAGCCATGCAAACGCAAGACCTCATCTTTGGCCGGGAAAACATCGCTTACGCGGTACTGGCCCTCTATTCCGATGCCGTCAACGAACAGCCGGTGGTGGTCAGTCTGCACCTCGGCGCCAAAATGGCCTACACCCACATGCAGCAAATGCAGAGCCGGGGCGGGCATGTGCAATTCATCGTGCGGCGGGTGCGCATCAACGGCAGCATAGAAGTGATTGACGACCCGCAGATGACGCATAACGAACCGCAGCGTCGCGCGCGGCGGCTGATACGCATCCTGCCGAAAAACAGCTGACGGCAATCATCCCTTCAACCGCGCCCCAGCTCGCGCAACGCCTGCCGGGCATCGCTGTCGCCCTGCGCGGCGGCACGTTCATACCACAGGCGCGCGGTGGCAAAATCCTGCGCCACGCTTTTGCCATAGCGGTAAAAACTGCCGAGATTAAATTGCGCATCGGCGTCGCCCTGCGCCGCCGCCCGCTCCAGCCACAGCCGCGCCGTGGCGAAATCACGGCGCACACCATAGCCGTTGTCATACAGCCAGCCGAGATAACTCTGCGCTCGCGCCTCGCCCTGCGCAGCGGCGCGCTCAAACCAGCCCCGCGCCTGCACATAATCACGTGGCACCCCCTGCCCGTCGATGTAAATCAGGCCGAGGAAGAACTGCGCCTCGCTGTGCCCTTGCGCGGCAGCGCGCTCGAACCACGCCTGCGTCGCCGCATAATCCCGGGCGGCCGTTGCCAGCAGAGCGAGCCTGCATTGCGCCGCTGCATCGCCCGCTTCAGCGAGCGGCAGCAGCCATTGCCGCTCACCGTCATCATCCCCCTGCGCATAGGCGTGGGCGGCGGATAAATAAGAAAAAGGGGTGGGGATGCGGGTGGTCATGGCGGCAGGCGGTAGCGGAAAACAGCCGTACTTATAAGACGCGGCAGCAAAACACACAAGCGCCGCTTGGTGTTTGCGATGCTTTCAACAAAAACGGCGTGTCCGCCAAGCGGGAATTTTTCCCTTCCCCCCGTTTACGGGGGAAGGTGCCCGAAGGGCGGAAGGGGATAAAGTCGCCAAGCGGCGTAAACACTGGGCTCGTCAAGCAGGAATTTTCCCTTCCCCGTTTACAGGGGAAGGTGCCCGCAGGGCGGAAAGGGGGGATAAAGTTGCCAAGTGGCGTCAATGCTGGGTGCGTCAAGCGGGAATTTTCCCTTCCCCCGTTGACGGGGGAAGGTGCCCGCAGGGCGGAAGGGGGGATAGCCGCCAAACGGCGTCAATACAGACCCGATCAGCGGTAAATCAATCCGCTACCGACGCGGCCACCCACTTCACCACCAGCGGCCGCACCAGCAGCAGGCTGGCGAAGGCGACTGGCCAGGTGATGAGGTAGGCTTTCAGCAGGCGCAGCGGATAGCCGGCGTCGATGCCGGTGTTCAACGCGACCAGCACACCGCTGACGATAAGCACCATCACCGCCGAGGCATACAGTGAAAACAGCACCCCGGCGTATTTTTTAGGCAGTTTTTTCATGGCATTCCTCAAGAGTGAAATAACGGCAGGCAGTCTAAACCGTTTATATAAACACTAAAACGGCATAAATTGGCAATGCTCGATGATATTTGCACAGTGAAACGACGATTTGCCGCAGAGAAAATTCTTCATTCCGGCGTGTTCCTTCCGTGGTCAGGCATCACTAGAATGTCAAGACAAGTAGCGGCAGCAAACACCGCAGCGCCGTTCATCACGCACCAGACAAGAGGAAAAACCATGACAAACACTACCCCATCCCAAATGCCGCAAGGTGAGCAATATCCCCCGCGTTTTGCCACCGGCTGGCTCATCACCATAATGTCCCTGGTGCCCAGCATTCTCTTTCTGCTGATCTATGGGCATCGCGGCAGCCCGGTATGGCTCTATGTTTTCATGCTGGGCGGCGCCGGGCTGGTTTCCGCCAGTGCCATCGGTTGGCTAGCCAATCAACTGAAGCTGCGCCGCGACATCGGCAGCATCGTCCTCTTTATCCTGATTGGGGTGTTTATCGGCCCTCTACTTGGCGGGATGACGTTTTGCGTCATCACCTTCGCTATCGTCTTTACCTTTCATCTGCCACTTTCTGCGTTCATCAACAGCGTGCTGGCAACCTTTACCTACGCGATGATGGCACTGGCTGTGGGGCTGCTGGTCGGCTGTTTCTACTTGCCCAGAAACAGCCGCGACGAGGACGAAGACGAAGAATATAGTTAAACATCTAAAAAATCGTAACGGCGTTGCGTCGCTTTGCCGTACTACCTGTACTGTCTGCGGCGACGCGCCTTGTTACGCTTTTTTATCTATTCAACTATAAAGCCCGCTTGAGGAAATCAGGCTCGATGAATCTCGACTGGAACGGCATCCGCTACTTCGCCACGCTGGTGGAAAAAGAAACGCTGACCGCTGCCGCTGCCGCGCTGGACGTGCAACACAGCACCGTGTCGCGGCAAATCGCCCAACTGGAACAGGCGCTCGGCCTGCGCCTCTTCGACCGCATTGGCAAGCGCTACCTGCTCACCGCCGACGGCGAACGGTTGTACCGCCATGCCTGCGATTTATGCAAAGAGATGAGCGTGTTACAGCGCGTCGCCCGCGAACAGGCAGCGGTGCGGCACAGCGTGACCGTCTCCGCGCCACCGTTTGTCGCCCGCCTGCTGCTGATGCCGCATCTGACCGATTTCTACCGCAAACACGCCGATATCCGCCTGCACCTGCTCGCGGAAGCGGCGCTGGCTGATTTGCATGGACGACAGGCGGATATCGCCCTGCGCCTCGTCCGCCCGACGCAAAACGACCTCGCCGTGCGCCGTCTGCGCGATTTCGCCTTCCGCCCCTACGCGCACCGCGATTACCTCACGCGCCACCGTGCTGACTGGCAGTTTGTCCAACTCGCGGTGGAAGCGCAGCACAGCCGCTGGTTCATGGAGCAGATTGGCGAGGATGCGGACATCGTCTTTGCCAGCAACGACTTCGCCGCCGTCAAACAGGCGATTGCCGGACAAATCGGCATCGGCATCCTGCCCGATTTCGCCGTCTCACCCGCAGACGGCTTGCAGACAGTGGCACTGCGCGCAGACGAACCCCCGCCCGCCTGCGCAGCGGCGCTGTATCTGGTAATGCACGAAGACGTGCGCCGCAGCCCCGTCGTGCGCGCGGTGGCAGATTTTTTCGGGGAAGTGCTGGCGGGCGAATGAGCGGCGATGAATGGAGGTAGGAGGTTGAGTGAGGTGGGAGAATGCCGCCAAGCGGCTTGGTTGCTGGATTTCGTAGAGACGTTGCCTGCAACGTCTCAAAAACGAAAAACCGTATTGCGCTGCGCAATGTCGTTCTTACCCAAAATGCAAAAAGCAGGCTGCGCCCGCTCGGCGGGCTGAAGCCCCGCCCTATGCTCGCCAAGCGGGATAAATGCAGGGTTCGTCAAGCGGCGTCAGTGCTGGGTTCGTCAAGCGGGAATTTTTCCCTTCCCCCGTTTACGGGGGAAGGTGCCCGAAGGGCGGAAGGGGGGATGAAGTTGCCAAGCGACGTAAACGCTGGATTTGCCAAGCAGTGTCGTTGCTGGGTTTTACCGCTGCCTCTCTTGCTTTTGAGACGTTGCAGGCAACGTCTCTACATTCTTCTTTCTGCCATAGCGCTGCCGTGCTATTCCAAAAGCTGCCAAGCGGCGTAGATACTGGGCTCGCCAAGCGGGAACTTTTTTCTTCCCCCGTTTACGGGGGAAGGTGCCCGAAGGGCGGAAGGGGGGATAAAGTCGCCAAGCGGCGTCAATGCTGGGCCCGCCAAGCGGGATAAATACTGGATTTTCATTCCCCCCCCTCCGGCCACCTCCCCCACAAGCGGGGGAGGGATTTTTTGCGCCAAGCGGCGTAAATGCTGGACTCGTCAAGCGGCGAAAACACCGGCTCGTTAATCGAAATTGTATGTCACGAGCGATACACAATTTTGTGCATCAGATTCAAAACAAAAAGTGTCACAAAAATTTTGCGACTCTTTTGTGATGCACAAAATATGTTGTCTATCATTTTTGGCCATTTTTGATGCGCAACTACCGCTTCAATTTGGTAAACGAATTCGCTATTGCGCCTATCGACAGCTTTCAGGTTGTGACGTTGTGAGCAGAGGAACCCAACACGGCGCGGTGGTAGATCTTGGATGGAAGTTATACCGGTTGAATGGCCGCTAAACAGGAGTAAATGCTAGGGAAAAAATCAATGTTGATGCCTAATCTGGGATTTATTTTGCAGGCGAATGTTGTCCTCTCAGATTCCTTTTGCATTATACGTAATTTATTTAGATCCCAAGTGTGATGGTTTTTATTAGACACATAATACTTAGATAAATTTTATTGTAGATTACTGGTGAAAGCCTTAAAACAAAATAACTACTAAATTATTATTTAGATATAGATTGGTGTTGTTGTAACTTTCTGATCTGAACATTATCACCAAATGCTTTAATATCAATTGCTGTGCCATTAATTATATAATTATTGAAAATATCTTTTAGATTATCTATGTGATTAATTGATAGATTACGAAATGTATTTTCATCTTTTTTAATATGCAAATTACTAGTAAATTCTTGTTCAATATTAAGGTGCTCTAACAGCCTTGATTTAATAATTAGTTGTGAATAAGAAGGATATAATTTATTATTAGAAATTGTCCAGCCGATACTATTAAAAAGCAGTAAAAATAAAACATTAGAAGGAATTGTTGCTCTGACCAATCCAAAATATTCGTGTTTGCTTTCATTAGATATTTTTGCATTATTGTTTATATATTTTAGTAATCTATATAATATTATTAAATAGGGTTTTAATAAAGCATTATTATCAATAATTTCTTTTGTTTCCTTGTTGAAGATGTTTGATTTATCTTCATTAATATCAAGTTTGCATTTTATCGCTTCAATAGCTTCTTTAATTAACTGAGCTAAATTGGAATAATCTATGTTGTTGCTTATTCTAAAATTACCAGACATTTGTACAATATTATTTACTATTTTGTCTAGACTGTGGTCTACTTTAATTATTATGTGAAATAATTCACTTATATTATCTAGTTTAGATTTAATTTCATTTTTTTGGTTGCTAGAAATTTTATTTTCCTCGTTTAGCAAAGATAAAACACAATTAAGTGAAATATTAATATCTTCATAGTTGCTGGATAGAGAGGGAATTGTTGAATAGATATATATAAAATTATCCATAACTTTTATATTTGTTTTAATGATCTCGTCAATAAAATCATTTGTTTTAATTAATTTGTTGTGTTCTTGAAATAGAGTATTAAATAGGCTTTCAAATTCTTGATTCTTCTGGTTCCTATAAGTTAGGTAACTAAAATAACATAAACCAGCAGCAGATATTGTTGTGCTTAAAGCAATACATGTATTTACTAAATCTATTTTATTATTTTTTATATAAAAGGCATCTATTACAGGTATATCTATAAAAGTGAGAGGACTATTATTTAGTAATAATAAAATTAGAAAAGTAAAAATAGAAAATAATGCTAATATCATTAGCAATAGAAGAATAAATTTTCCAATTTTCATGCAACTTCTCCTAATGTTAAGTTTATTTCTGCCTCAATTTAGCAAATTCATCCTTAATTGTGCAGTGTTCAGTACTTTATTCTACATCTGCAGCGCTTTTTTTTGCCGCTATAGTCAATGCTCTTAATCCTTCATACAGATCTTCCCTGAATATTGCGCAAATGCGGAAAGATTGGCGTAAATGTCGTATGAAAAAATAAGCTGATTAGCTATAGTCGTTGTTGGCGTCATTGAAGAGCGTGGGGAGGACGATGCGTTTGTGTTCGGCTAAGTGACGGCATGCTCTTGATGTAAAGAAAAGCCCGTTTTTTTGATATGTCGCAGCGGATATGTAAAAAAATCGGGTTTTTGTTTACATGAAAGTTTTAATGGCTTGTTTTTTTACGGTAATTACCGCTTCAATTTGGCAAACGCATCCGCCATGGCCGTGTTGGTCATTTTTTCCTGTTTCTGTGGCGGGCGTTTGTCGCCGCGCGGGCGGTCTTTTTTGCTGCTTGCGATCGCGTCGTCGTCAAGGCGCATGGTGAGGGCGATGCGTTTGCGTTCGGCATCCACTTCCAGCACTTTGACTTTGACGACGTCGCCCGCTTTGACGATTTCGCGCGGGTCGGCGACGTAGCGGTTGGCCAGTGCCGAGATGTGGACGAGGCCGTCCTGGTGCACGCCGATGTCCACGAAGGCGCCGAAGTTGGCGACGTTGGAGACGACGCCTTCGAGGATCATGCCAGGGCTGAGGTCGCTGATTTCGTGCACGCCTTCGGCGAAGGTGGCGGTCTGGAAGGTGCCGCGCGGGTCGCGGCCCGGTTTTTCGAGTTCGGTGAGGATGTCGAGGATGGTCGGCAGGCCGAAACGTTCGGTGGTGTAGTCACTGGGTTTGATTTTGGCGATTTGTTCGCGGTTGCCGATGAGGTCGGCGGCGGCGAGGTGGCGGTCGGCGAGCATTTTGGCGACGACGGGGTAGGCTTCGGGGTGCACGGCGCTTTCGTCCAGCGGTTCTGTGCCGCCGTGGATGCGCAGGAAGCCGGCGGCTTGTTCGTAGGTTTTTTCGCCGAGGCGCGGCACTTTCAGCAGTTTTTTGCGGCTGTCGAAGGCGCCGTTTTCGTCGCGGTAGGCGACGATGTTTTGCGCGAGCGTTTGGTTCAGGCCGGAGATGCGGGCGAGCAGCGGCGCGGAGGCGGTGTTCACGTCCACGCCGACGGCGTTCACGCAGTCTTCGACGACGGCGTCGAGGCTTTTTGCCAGTTGGTTTTGGTTGACGTCGTGCTGGTATTGGCCGACGCCGATGGATTTGGGGTCGATTTTGACGAGTTCGGCGAGCGGGTCTTGCAGGCGGCGGGCGATGGAGACGGCGCCGCGCAGGGAGACATCGAGGTCGGGAAATTCGCGTGCGGCAAGTTCGGAGGCGGAGTAGATGGAGGCGCCCGCTTCGCTGACCACGATTTTGTGCGGGCGCGGTTCGGGCAGGGCACGGATGAGTTCGCCGGCGAGTTTGTCGGTTTCTCGGCTGGCGGTGCCGTTGCCGATGGCGATGAGTTGCACGCGGTGTTTTTTGATGAGGGCGGCGAGGGTGGCGAGCATGTTTTGCTCTTGGTGCAGGTAAACGATGGCGGTGTCGATGAGTTTGCCGGTGTCATCCACCACGGCGCTTTTGACGCCGTTGCGGTAGCCGGGGTCGAGGCCGAGGGTGGTGAGGCGGCCGGCGGGGGCGGCGAGAAGCAGGTCTTTGAGGTTGGCGGCGAAGACGGTGATGGCGTCGTGGTCGGCGTTTTCTTTGAGGCGGTTGAGCGCGTCGAGTTCGAGGCTGAGGTAGATTTTGGCGCGCCAGGCGAGGCGGACGGTGTCGAGCAGCCAGCGGTGCGCGCCGATGTGGTAGTGCGCGGCGATGGTTTTTTCGTAGTCGCTGGCTTCGGTGGTGGGGACGTCGTCCGGGCGGTATTTGAGGGTGAGTTGCAGGATGCCGTCGTTCCTGCCGCGCAGTACGGCCAGCGCGCGGTGGCTGGGCATGGTGCGGATGGGTTCGCGGTGGTCGTAGTAGTCGCGGTATTTTTCGCCCTCGTCTGCCTGGTCGGGGTTGCGCTCGGCGTGCAGTTCGCCTTCGCTCCAGAGTTTTTCGCGCAGGGCACCGATGAGTTCGGCGTTTTCCGCGATTTGTTCGATGAGAATGGCGCGAGCGCCGTCCAGCGCGGCTTTGTTGTCGGGGACGGTGTCGCTCAGGTAGGCGGCGGCGAGGGTTTCGATGTCGGCAGGCTGTTCGGCGAGGAGGGTGTCGGCAAGCGGTTGCAGGCCGTTTTCCCGCGCGATTTGTGCTTTGGTGCGGCGTTTGGGTTTGTAGGGCAGGTAGAGGTCTTCGAGCGCGGTTTTGTTGTCGGCGGCTTCTATCGCGGCGCGCAGTTCGGGGCTGAGTTTGCCCTGTTCGTCGATGGTGGCGAGGATGGTTTCTTTGCGCGCTTCGAGTTCGCGCAGGTAGTGCAGGCGTTCTTCGAGGGTGCGCAGTTGGGTGTCGTCCAGCCCGCCCGTCGCTTCTTTGCGGTAGCGGGCGATGAAGGGCACGGTCGCGCCGTCATCGAGCAGGGCGACGGCGGCGGTGATTTGCGCGGGGGTGGCGGCGAGTTCTTGGGCGAGGGTTTGGGTGATGTTCATGGGGTTCCTTACTAAATGAGGATGGGTGGTCTGAAAATGGGGCGGTTTATTCGTCGTCTTCGTCGTCGTAGGTGGTGTACGACCAGTTGTCCCAGCCGAAGTGTTCTAGCAGGGTGTTGAAGCGGTCTTGGTCAGC
Source organism: Cardiobacterium sp. Marseille-Q4385 (assembly GCF_916618745.1). Taxonomy (GTDB): domain Bacteria; phylum Pseudomonadota; class Gammaproteobacteria; order Cardiobacteriales; family Cardiobacteriaceae; genus Cardiobacterium. The sequence goes on along the minus strand of NZ_OU745373.1, from coordinate 422,183 downwards.
AGAGCCGATAAATACGCCGCTTGGGCTGCCGTCGTCGGCAAAGCAGAGCAGGGTGATGTCATGGAAGTCATCGCTGTAAAACTGTTGGTTGTCCTGGTGCAAGGTTTTGATTTCGGTGCGGTTGTACTGGATGAACCGCACGGCTGCGGCATCAATGACCTCTTTATTCATGATGTTGGCGCAATACGGCAGACCGCCCATAGTGGCGTTGATGCAGGCCAATTCCAGCAGCAGGGCGCAGGTATCGGGCAGGTGGGGCTGCCAGCGGTAGTCCCCGCTTGCAGCGGTATAGAACGCGATATGCGCGGGCGGATTGTCCTGCGCCAGGTCGGCGATGGCGATGCCCCAGCGGCATACGTCCTGGTTTTCTTCTATCAGTACCAGATAGCCGTCGGTAATGTTGATTTTGTGCAACGGCAACAGGCGGTTGCAGGATTGATTGATGGCTTCGCTGCCGCCCAATGCAAGCAGGTAAGCGCGCAGTACGGCGGGGAAGCGGATGTTCAGGCGCTGTTCGGCAGCGGCGATTTGCTGTTCAGGCAGGCCGCAGCGGGTGTGGCCAAGTTGGTAGAGGGTGGTGATGTGGTGGAGAGCGTTCATGGTGTCGCGGGTGATTCAGGATGATACGCCCAGGCGACGATGTCGCGGTTGTTACCGCTTTTGACGACAGGTGGCTGGAGTTTGTGTTGTTTGATCATGGAGATGATTTGATGAGGGGTTGGGTGTCGTCCAGTCCGCCCGTCGCTTCTTTGCGGTAGCGGGCGATGAAGGGCACAGTCGCGCCGTCATCGAGCAGGGCGACGGCGGCGGTGATTTGCGCGGGGGTGGCGGCGAGTTCTTGGGCTAGGGTTTGGGTGATGTTCATGGTTACAACACGGATTGTGTTAAGTGGGATTTAAAGATCTTGCAAGCGGCGGCAATCGGGAAAGGCCGCCACCAGCCGCCGTGCCAATTTATCAGGCAGCCCGATAAACAGGGTACATGTGCTGTCCCAGCAGACGATTTCAAACAAGGCTTGTGGATGCTGCGGCTTGGGGTTGTCCTGCCAGAAATCAGCGCTTTCCGCGTCGGGCAGGGTGCGCAAGTCTATTTGCTGCGGGGCAATGTCGGAGGCGAAAGCGGAAAAGACGGCCCAAATGTATTGTTCGTGCGGATGTTCTGCCAGTACCCGCGCTAATTCTGCACCTGAACACGCGTACGGATCAGGCAGCGCCGCTTCCCAGTCTCCATCGATGTCGTTTACCAACCAGGAATAGTGACGGCAGTCATCCCAGCCGAGGATGTTCATGATGCGGGTCATGTCGGTATAGAACGGGATATCGCGGCAGCGGTCCAGTATCAGGTTATGGGTGTCTTGTTCGGGCAGCGGCGCAGCAAGCGGGTAGGGAGAAGGGTGTTCGTTATGGTCCGTGCTGGGCATACGTTTGATGCGGTCAAGGCTGCCGTTTGTCATGTGGATGCTGTCAGGTCAGGGTTTTGTTTTTTTGAGTCATGGGTGGTTAGGGGTATGCAGGGCGGCGTAGATAGTAGCCGTGATGTCGTTGGGGCAAAGGGTGGTGTTTTGGCAGCGGGGGCGTTTACGCCGATATGCACCCGCTGGTTATCTATTGTCCGCATTTTGGCGGTGCTGTTGGTGTCAAGCAGGTAGGCCAAAGCGCTTCGTCTTTGCGGTATTCAACGACGGGTGCGGTTTGTGCCGGTTGAAGTCCTGAGTGCTGGTAATGGTCATGTGAGTACTTCTGCTTTTTGACGGGAAACACCCGGTTGTCCCGTCTGGTGGTCGCAATTTTATCGTGAGCGGTGGCCATCGGTGGTAAAAGCGGAAGCACGCGTCATCTTTCGTGAGAACTTGCTGTTTGTCGTGTGTTTTTGTGTATTGTGTGAGGAAGGCCGTGTTTTTTTATTTGCTAGTTGTTGCTTATCACTCTGACTTATAGCAGTATGCAGGTGAACATCAACCTGGAGTGCTTATGCTGTTCAGTCAATACAAAAACCGCAGCGACTATTCTTTCCGCTTTGAAGTCGCGCCGCTGTCCATCAGCGTCGCCATCCTCATGGTGCAGTTCTTCATCTTCAAGGATTACACTCCGCACGTCCCGCTGATTATCGGTATCTGCATCACCGGCATTTTCATGGCGCTGAAAGGGCGCAAATGGGCGGAGATGGAAAAGAATATGTACCGCGTGATGAAAGTCGCGCTGCCCACTACCATCATCATCCTTTGCGTCGGCATGATGATTGCCGCCTCCATCGCTGCCGGCACCGTGCAGACCGTGCTGAAATTCGGCCTCGACATCATCAGCCCAAGTATCTTCCTGCCAGCCACCTGCGTTCTGACCACCATTGTCTCGCTGGCCACTGGCACCTCCTGGGGTACGCTCGGCACGGTCGGGCTCGCCATGCTCGGCATCGGTGACGCCCTCGGCATCCCGAATTACTGGACCATCGGTGCAATCTGTTCCGGCTCGTTCTTTGGCGACAAAATGTCGCCGCTGTCGGATACCACCAACCTCACCCCAGCCGTCGCCGGCACGGACGTGTGGTCGCACATCAAATCCATGCTGCCGAACACCACCGTCGCCTACGCCCTCACCATCATCATCTATGCGCTGGTCAGCCGCCACTACCAGGGGGATGCAGGCGCAGTCGCCAACCAGACCCGCGAAATGTTCCAGACCGCGATCACGGGGCATTACAAAACCGGCTTCATCACCCTCGTGCCGGCGCTGTTCGTCATTGTCATGGGCTTTCGCAAATATTCCGTGACCGGCACCCTCTGCACCGGCATCTTCCTCGCCGTGCTCATTGCCATCTGCTACCAGGGTGTGAGTATCAGCAGTGTGTCCGACATCCTCATGAACGGCTACAAGGCGCAGACCGGCCAGGAATACGTGGACAAACTGCTTTCCAAGGGCGGCATCATGTCCATGACCTGGGTTATCACCATGATGATGCTCTCGCTGGCCTTCATCGGCGCCCTGGAAACCTACGGCACCTTCCGCGCCATCCTCGGCAAGCTCAAAGTCCTCATCAAATCACGCTTCAGCCTGGTGGCGACGACCGCCATGATTGTCCTCACCGTCGGCATGGTGGCGGGCGAAATCTACACCTCGCTTGTCTTGCCCGGCCGTCTGATGAAAAGCAAATACGCCGAAATGGGCTACGACCGCGCCATCCTCTCGCGCACCATCGAAGACTGGGGCACCATCGTCTCGCCGCTCATACCCTGGAACAACGGCGGCGTCTTCGTTACCACTACCCTCGGCCTCAGTACCTTCATCTACGCGCCGTTTGCCCTCTTCTGCTGGCTCTCGCCGGTGGTTGGCCTCATCTTCGCCGCTCTCGGCTGGTTCGTGCCGAAAGACCCACGCGGCCCGCAAACCATCGACGACGAAGAAATGGAAGAAATCGCCGACGACGTGGATGACTATATGGTCTGATAACCGGAGAAACCGCCATGACCGACACCTACCTCACCTACGACGAACTGCATACCCTGCTCGCGGGTGTCCTGCAAGCGGGCGGCTACAACGCCGCCCACGCCGCCGCCATCGCCCACACCATGAGCAAAGCCGAACGCGACCAGTGCCGCTCGCACGGCATCTACCGTCTCGCGGGCGTCCTCAAAAGCCGCCACGCTGGACTGGCGGATGGCAACAACGCCCCCGTCATCCACGATCCGGCCGATAAGCCCATCACCAAAATCGACGCTTGCGGCGAATTTGCCCCGCTTGCGAGCGAACAAGGTCTGCCACTGCTGGCCGCCAAAGCACGACGTTACGGCATCGCCGCCCTTGCCATCAACAACTGCCTGCACCTTGCTGCCCTTTGGCCCGAAGTCGAAGCACTCGCCAACCAGGGACTTGGCGCGCTGGCCATGTGTCCCAGCAACGCCTACGTCGCCCCGGCTGGCGGCATCCGCAAACTCTTCGGCACCAACCCGCTCGCCTTCGCCTGGCCGACTGGTGACAGCCGCCCCTACGTCTTCGACTTCGCCACCTCCGTCATCGCGCGCGGCGAAATCGAACTCTACCGCCTCGACAACAAACCCCTGCCCGACGGCTGGGGAATCGACCGCGACGGCCAACCCAGCAACGACGCCGCCGCCGTCCTCGACGGCGGGGCACTACTGCCCTTCGGCGGCTACAAAGGTTCAGCCATTGCCACCATGATCGAACTGCTAGCCGCCGTCTGGATAGGCGACCTGCTCAGCAGTGAAAGCAGCGAAGCCGACGGTGGACGCGGCCTCGCCCCGCGTCACGGCGAACTCATCATTGCCATCGACCCCACCGCCTTTGGTGCGGCAGATCACGAAATCCACACCCGTGTCCTGCTGGATGCCATCCGTGACCAGGGCGCACGCCTGCCATCCCAACGCCGCTATGCCGCCCGTGCTGCCGCTGCTACCCAGGGCATCCCCATCAGCGCGGACAACCTCGCCAAACTGCGGCGCATGGAAAAAGGCGAACTGGACATAGAACTGCACTAAGCCTGCCAAGCGAGATAACCACGCCTTACCCCAGCTAACCCCAGGATACCGCCATGACCCACCCCACCCTCATCCTCGGCGGCGGCATAATCGGCCTCACCACCGCTTACAACCTGCAACAACGCGGCGTTGCCACCACCCTTATCGATGCCGACACCATCCTCGGCGGCGCATCCAGCGGCAACGCCGGACACCTCGCCGCCGAATACAACTACCCCGTCGCCAACCTGGCCACCCTCGCGCGCCTGCCTGCCATCCTGCTCAATCCGCTCGGCCCGCTGCGCATCGACTGGCGCTACCTGCCACGCCTCATCCCCTTTGGCTGCCGCATGATCGCCAACATGACCCCCGCGCGCTACCAGCACATCCACCGCGCCCTATACAACCTCAACCGCGATAGCGTGGACGCCTGGGAACGCCTCGCCGCGCGCGTGCCCCTCCGGCAATACATCCACCGTGACGGCATCCTGCACATCGCCAGTCGCGCTAAAACCGCCGCTGGACTGGCCGACCAGGCCGCCAAAAACCGTGCCCTCGGCCTGGCCTGCGAACACATCCCGCGCGCAGCGCTGCCTGACTACGAACCTGCACTGGCAGAAGACCAGCAAGGCGGCCTCTACTACCCCGAATCCGCCCACATCAGCGACCTCGCCGCCATCGGCCGGACACTGGCTGACGCCCTGCGCGCCGCCGGGGGCGACATCCGCGAACACTGCCGCATCCGCCACATCATCCGCACAGAAGACGGCTACACCCTGCACGACGACAACGGCAACACCCACCACGGCGCCACCCTCATCCTCTGCACCGGCGCCTACAGCAAACCCTTTATCCAGCAACTCGGCGCGGGCAAAATCGCCCTCGACACCGAACGCGGCTACCACCTCATGCTGCCGCACGAACACACCCGCCTGCGCCGCCCCATATCAAGCATCGACCACAGCTTCGTCATGACCCCGATGGAGCACGGCCTGCGCCTCGCGGGCACCGTCGAATACGCCGGACTCAACGCCCCGGCCAACATGGCACGCGCCCACAACCTGCTGCCTTTAGCCAACAAACTGCTGCGCCGCCCGCTCGATGACCGCGACGCCGCCCCGTGGATGGGCTGCCGCCCAACCACAGCGGACAGCCTGCCGGTCATTGACCGCCAAGATCGCCTGCTACTCGCCTTCGGCCACCAGCATCTTGGCCTGACCCAGGCGGCCCTGACCGCCGAACTCGTCAGCGCGCTGTACCACGACGAAACCCCGGCCCTTGACCTCACCCCCTACCGGCTGGCCCGCTTCGGTTAGGGGCTGTTGACATCCGGGTCGTGCTGGAAAAACCGATTTGTGTTGTTGGCCGAGAAGCCGGTGTTTATCCCGCCGGGCGGCAGTGGTTGTGGATGCCGCCAGGCGGTGGGCGGCGGTTCGTCTTACGGTTTCCCCAGCCCCAATGCTTCGGCGTGGAAGGCGATGTGCGCGCCGATGTAGCTGGCGATGGTGTAGTAGCTGTGGTCGTAGCCGGGGTGCAGGTAGTAATCCACGCGGTAGCCCGCTTGCCGGGCAGCGTCCACGAAGGTTTCGCAGCGGATTTCGCGCGGGCGGAATTCGTCGGCGTCGCCTGCGTCAATGCGGATGGGCAGGTGTTGCGCGCGGGCGGTGGCGAGCAGCGCGGTGCTGTCCCAATCGCGCCAGGCGTGTTTGTCATCGCCGAGGTAGGCGGTGAAGGCTTTTTGTCCCCACGGGGTGTCGCCCGGGTTGACGATGGGCGCGAAGGCAGATACGGCGGCGTAGCGCGCGGGGTTTTTCAGGGCGATTTGCAGTGCGCCGTGCCCGCCCATGCTGTGCCCGGCGATACCCGCGCGGTCATCGAGCGGGTAGTGCGCGGCGAGGTGGGCGGGCAGTTCTGCCGTGATGTAGTCGTACATGTGGTAGTGCTGCGCCCACGGGGTTTGCGTGGCGTTGAGGTAGAAGCCCGCGCCCTGGCCGAGGTCGTAGGCGGGATCGTCGGGGACGCCCTCGCCGCGCGGCGAGGTGTCGGGCATGACGAGGGCGAGGCCGTATTGGGCGGCGTAGCGCTGCGCCCCGGCTTTCTGGGTAAAGTTTTCGTCGGTACAGGTGAGGCCGGAGAGCCAGTAGAGCAGCGGCACGCGCCCACCCGCCAGCGCTTGCGGCGGCAGATAGAGCGAGTAGGTCATCTCGCAGTGGTTGGCGGCAGACGGGTGGCGGACGCGCAGTTGCAGGCCGTCAAAGCATTTGTGTTCGCTCAGGATGTGCATGGCGGCCTCAGTAGTGGATGACGCTGCGGATGGCTTTGCCTTCGTGCATCAGGTCGAAGGCGCGGTTGATGTCGTCGAGCGGCATGGTGGTGGTGATGAAGTCGCTGAGGGCGAATTTGCCGTCGAGGTATTGCTGCACGATGCCGGGCAGTTCGCTGCGCCCTTTGACACCGCCGAAGGCCGAGCCGCGCCAGACACGGCCGGTAACGAGCTGGAACGGCCGCGTGCGGATTTCCGCGCCCGCCGGGGCGACGCCGATGATGACGGATTCGCCCCAGCCTTTGTGGCAGCATTCGAGCGCAGAACGCATCACGTCGACATTGCCGATGCACTCGAAGGAGTAATCCACGCCGCCGCCGGTGAGTTCGATGATGACGTCCTGGATGGGTTTGTCGTAGTCGCGCGGGTTGATGCAGTCGGTCGCGCCGAGTTTGCGCGCCATCGCGAATTTGTCCGGATTTGTGTCGATGCCGATGATGCGGCCCGCGCCGACCATGCGCGCGCCGATGACCGCCGCCAGACCAATACCGCCGAGGCCGAAGATGGCGACGCTGTCGCCCGCCTGCACTTTCGCCGTCTTGATGACTGCGCCCATGCCGGTCGTCACCCCGCAGCCGAGCAGGCAGATTTCGTGCAAATCCGCTTCCGGCTGGATTTTGGCGAGGCTGACTTCGGCGACCACGGTGTATTCGGAGAAGGTCGAGCAGCCCATGTAGTGGTAAATCGGCTGACCGTCCTTGAAGAAGCGCACCGTGCCGTCCGGCATCAGGCCCTTGCCCTGGGTGGCGCGCACCGCCGAGCAGAGGTTGGTCTTGCCGGAGGTGCACATCTCGCATTCGCCGCATTCGGCGGTGTAAAGCGGGATGACGTGGTCGCCGGGCTTGACGCTACTCACGCCTTCGCCGACCGCGACGACGATGCCCGCCCCCTCGTGACCGAGAACGCAGGGGAAGACGCCTTCCGCGTCCAGCCCGTCCAGGGTGTAGGCGTCGGTGTGGCAGACGCCGCTGGCGACGATGCGCACCAGCACCTCGCCCTTCTGCGGCGGCATCAAATCCAGTTCTTCGATAACCAACGGCTGCTTCGGCGCCCAGGCAACGGCGGCGCGGGTCTTGATAAAGTCCATAAAAATCCTTGCTGGAAGTGGTGGAAACCCCTGAAAAACAGGGAAGCCGCATTGTACACTTAGCGCCCCATCCCCACAGGTTAAAACCATGCTCCGCTGGACCCTCGCCCGCGCGCAAGCGCTCTACCAACTGCCCTTCATGGAACTGCTCTATCAGGCGCAAACCGTACACCGCGCCTACCACGACCCGCAGCATATCCAGATCAGCACCCTGCTTTCCATCAAGACCGGCGCCTGTCCCGAAGATTGCAAATACTGTCCGCAAAGTGCGCGCTATCAAACGGGCGTCGCCCGCGAAACCCTGCTGAAAATTGACGACATCGTCAGCGCCGCCGAACGCGCCCGCGCCCAGGGAGCGACCCGCTTCTGCATGGGCGCGGCGTGGCGTGACCCGAAAGAGAAGGATATGCCGTATCTCGTCGAAGTCGTGCGCCGCGTCAAGGCGCTGGGTATGGAAACCTGCATGACCCTCGGCATGCTCGATGAAAACAAGGCGCAGACGCTCGCCGACGCCGGGCTCGATTATTACAACCACAACCTCGACACCAGTCGCCGCTACTACGGCGAAATCATCACCACGCGCAACTACGATGACCGCCTGCACACCCTGCAACACGTGCGCAACGCCGGCATGAAAATCTGCTCAGGCGGCATCCTCGGCATGGGCGAAGAAGACGACGACCGCCTCGCCATGCTGGTCGAACTCGCCAACCTCAACCCGCCGCCGGAAAGCGTGCCCATCAACCAGCTCGTGCGCGTTCAAGGCACGCCGCTGGCGCAGGCGGACGATCTCGAACCCTTCGATTTCATCCGCGTCATTGCCGTCGCCCGCATCATGATGCCAGCGAGTGCAGTGCGTCTTTCCGCCGGGCGGGAAAGTATGAATGAACAAATGCAGGCGCTGTGCTTCATGGCAGGCGCGAACAGCATCTTCTACGGCTGCAAACTGCTGACCACGCCGAACCCGACGGAAGACCGCGATGCCGCCCTTTTCGCCAAACTCGACCTTAACCCGGAAATGCGGCAGATGGCAGAAGCTGCGCCTGCGACCGCAGCGGTCGGGAAGTATTACCCGAACAAGCGGCAAAGCATGATGCACGCGGAAGAATAACGGGCACACCGCCTGGCGTTACGGCTTGGCGGATATTTGACTACAATAGCCAGCATCCCAATCACCCGCCCCCACCCATGAGCGAAGACAACCAGGAACCCAAACAGTCCCTTCTCAGCCGATTAAGCGCCCTCTGGAACAACAACGAAGAATCCGAGAACATCCCCGAAGCCATCCGCGACCTTCTGCACCAAGCGCGTGCCGGTAAACAGATTGGCGAAGACACTGCGCAAATGCTCGAACGCCTGCTCACCATTGACGATACCCGCGTGCGCGACATCATGGTGCCGCGTGGGCAAATCATCTTCCTCGAAGAGAACTGGAGCTTGGAACACATCTTCACTGTTATCACCGAATCCGGCCATTCGCGCTACCCGGTGGTGGATGAAACCCACGAACAAGTGCGCGGCATCCTGCTCTCCAAAGACCTCCTGCCCTGCGCCTTCGGCCGCCCGCTACCGGCGACCATCCCGGAAATGCTGCGGCCAGCGACCATCGTCCCGGAAAGCAAACCGCTGGACGCGATGCTGCGCGACTTCAAAACCAACCGCAACCACATGGCGATCGTCATCGACGAATACGGCAACCTCTCCGGCCTTGTCACTATTGAAGACGTCATCGAAGAAATCGTCGGCGAAATCGACGACGAACACGACGAAATCGCCGCTGCCCCCATCATCGAAAACAGCGACGGCAGCTACCAGGTACAGGCGCTGACCCCAATTGATACCTTTAACGACACCTTCAATACCGACCTCTCCGATGACGAAGCCGATACCATCGGCGGCTACATCCAGCACATCCTCGGCAAAGTACCGGACATCGGCGAAAGCGCCGATCTCGGTTCATGGCTCGCGACCGTGAGCAAAGCTAACCGCCGCCAGATTATCAGTCTGCATTTGCGCCCGCAGGCGTCCGCTGCCGAGACGGAAGAGGCCTGATACCGCGCCTCATTCATGTATGACCATCCTTCCTCCGGGAAGGATTTTTTTGTGCGGCAGGCGCTTTGTACACAGGCTGCATACGCGAAAAAATCATGTCAGAGGCCCTCGCTTGGTAGCTTTTTATCCCCCTTCCGTCGCTGCGCGACACCTTCCCCCGCAAGCGGAGGAAGGGTTCTCCTTCACTCGCTGCGAACACAGTATTTACGCCGCTTGGCGGGCATTCATGAAAAAACCCTTCCGCTTGGGAAGGGTTTTTGTTGGGTGAGATGGCCTCAGACTTCGGCCATCGCCATCAGGCTGGCGTTGCCGCCGGCGGCTGTGGTGTTGGTGCTGCGGCTGTTCTCGTGGTAGAGCGGCAGGATGTCCACGTTGCCATCGGCGTCGGCAGGCTGGATTTTGATGATGACGCCGTCGCGCGCGGCCAGCGCGGTTCTTTCTTCGGCAGGCAGCGGGCTGAGGGCGATAACGTGTGTTGCTTTGCCGCAGATGTTGCCGTGGCTGATGTGGATGATGCCGCCAAGCCGGTTTTTCCACGCGGCCAGCGGGTGCCCACTGTTGACGGCGGCGCGGCCTCCGGCAGCGGCGATGGGGATTAGCACGGCAAGGCTTTGTTCGAGGTCGCCGCCGTAGAGGGCGATGGTCGTGGGCATATGCCAGCGGTTTTCGTTGGTTTCCCCGGTCGGGCCACCGAGGCGTTCGATGGCGTGGCGCAGGGTGGTCTTGCGGGCGTCATCGGCGATTTTTTGCAGGCGGGTTTTGGCGTCAGCGGTGAGGTCGCTTTGTTTGACGGCGTCAAGGATTTGGCTGAGGGCGGCTTCGTCGGCGCTGCCTGCGGTGGTGGTAGCGGGGGCCTGCCAGTGGCCGCCGCGCGTGAGGCGTTGCAGGTAGTTTTGTCCGCCGGCTTTGGGGCCGGTACCGGATTTGCTGTGGCCGCCGAAGGGTTGGACACCGACGACAGCGCCCACGATGTTGCGGTTGACGTAGAGGTTGCCTGCTTCGAGGCGTTGGCTGATGTGCTCGATAGCGCCGTCAATGCGGCTGTGGATGCCGCCGGTCAGCGCGTAGCCTTTGCTGTTGATTTGTTCGATGAGGCTGTCAAGCTGGCCGCTTTTGTAGCGCAGGACGTGCAGCACGGGGCCGAAGTTTTCGCGCGTGAGCTGGTCGAGTTTTTCGAGTTCGAGCAGGGTCGGCGGCACGAAGGTGCTGTTTTCGGGGTCGATGTCGGCGGATAGTTTGGTTTGGTGCCAGGCTTTGGCTTCTTTTTTCATGTTTTCGATGTGCGCCAGCAGGTTTTGCTGGGCTTCTTTGTCGATGACCGGGCCGATGTCGGTGGCGAGTTTGGCGGGGTTATCCACGCGCAGTTCGTCCATCGCGCCTTTGGTCATGGTGATGGTGCGGTCGGCGACGTCTTCCTGGACGCAGAGGATGCGCAGTGCCGAGCAGCGTTGTCCGGCGCTGTCGAAGGCCGAGGTGAGGACGTCAGCACAGACTTGTTCGGCGAGCGCGGTGCTGTCGATGATCATGGCGTTCTGGCCGCCGGTTTCGGCGATGAGCACGGGGTTGTCGTCGCGCGCGGCGAGGGTGCGGTTGATGGCTTTGGCGACTTCGGTCGAGCCGGTGAAGACGACGCCGTTGATACGCGGATCGGCGGTCAGCGCCGCGCCGATGTCGCCTGCGCCGAGGGCGAGTTGCAGGGCTTCGCGCGGGATACCGGCCTGGTGCATGAGTTGCACGGCGCGGTAGGCGATAAGGCTGGTCTGTTCGGCGGGTTTGGCGATGACGGTATTACCCACGGCAAGGGCGGCCACGACTTCGCCGGTGAAGATGGCAAGCGGGAAGTTCCAGGGGCTGATGGCGATGATGGTGCCGACGGCTTGGCGCGTGGCACAGGTGGTTTCGCATTCGTTCGCGTAGTAGCGGCAGAAGTCCACGGCTTCGCGCACTTCGGCGACGGCGTTGCCGAGGGTTTTGCCGGCTTCTCTGACGGCAAGCGTCATGAGTTCGGCGGCATGGGCTTCGTAGAGGTCGGCGATGCGGCGCAGGATGGCGGCGCGCGCAGCGGGGGCGACGGCAGCCCAGCGGCTTTCGGCGTCTTTGGCGGTGCTGATGATGTCGGCGACGGCGTCCGGGCGCAGGAAGGCAGCGTTGCCGAGGGTGTCGCTGTGGTCGGCGGGGTTTTGGATGTCGTGCGGCGCGGCGCTTTCTACGGGCACGGCAGTGATGCTTGCCGCCTGGATGGGCCGCGCGGCAGCGGCGTTCATGTCGCGTTCAAGTTGTTGCAGGGTAAATTCGTTGCTGAAGTCAAAGCCGCGCGAGTTAGGGCGTTTGTCGCCGTAGAGGTTTTTGGGCAGCGGCAGGGCGGCATGCATTTTGCCCTGGGTCGCGGCGGCGGCATCAAGCGGGCTTTTGACGAGGTCGTCGATGCTGATGTTTTCGTCCACAATCTGGTTGACGAAGGAGGAGTTCGCGCCGTTTTCAAGCAGGCGGCGGACGAGGTAGGCGAGCAGGGTTTCGTGGGTGCCGACCGGGGCATAGACGCGCACGCGGCGGCCCAGGTTTTGTGGGCCGACGACCTGGTCGTAGAGGGTCTCGCCCATGCCGTGCAGGCATTGGTGCTCGAAGTCTTTGTCTTTGCCCATCTGGTAGATGGCGCCCAGGGTGTAGGCGTTGTGGGTGGCAAATTGCGGGAAGATGGCGTCTTGCGCGGCGAGCAGTTTGCGCGCGCAGGCGAGGTAGGATACGTCGGTGTGGACTTTGCGGGTATAGACGGGGTAGCCGTCCATGCCATCCACTTGCGCCCATTTGATTTCGCTGTCCCAGTACGCGCCCTTGACGAGGCGGATCATCAGTTTTTGTTTGTTGCGGCGGGCAAGGTCGATGAGGTAGTCAATGACGAACGGGCAGCGTTTTTGGTAAGCCTGCACGACGAAGCCGATGCCTTTGTAGCCTGCCAAATCCGGGTCGGATACCAGCGCTTCCATGAGGTCAAGCGAGAGTTCGAGGCGGTTCGTTTCTTCGGCGTCAATATTGATGCCGATGTCGTATTGTTTGCCGAGCAGGAAGAGTTCTTTCAGACGCGGCAGGAGTTCGGTCATCACGCGTTCGTGCTGCGCGCGCCAGTAGCGCGGGTGGATGGCAGAGAGTTTCACCGAGATGCCGTTGCCTTCGTACACGCCTGCGCCGGCTGCGTCTTTGCCGATGGCGTGGATGGCATCCACATAATCCTTGAAGTAGCGATCGGCATCGGCCTGGGTCATCGCCGCTTCACCGAGCATATCGAAGGAATAGCGGTAGCCCATTTTTTCGCGCGCTTTGCCGTTTTTCAGCGCTTCTTCAATGGTTTGTCCGGTTACAAACTGTTTGCCCAGCATCCGCATGGCGTAGTTCACGCCCTGGCGGATAAGCGGCGCGCCACCCTTGCCAATGAGGCGGGTGAGCGCGCTGCCCAGGGATTTTTCGTCACTGGCGGCGGTGAGCTTGCCGGTGATGAGCAATCCCCAAGCGGAGGCGTTCACAAACATGGACGGGCTGTGCCCCAAGTGGCTTTTCCAGTCGCCGCCGGCAATCTTGTCCCGAATCAGCTTGTTGCGCGTATCCGCATCGGGAATGCGCAGCAGGGCTTCGGCAAGGCACATGAGTGCCACGCCTTCTTCGCTGGACAGGGAAAATTCGTGCATCAGCGCGTCCACGCCACTGGCCTTGCGGCGGCTGTCGCGCACCTGCTTGACCAGACGACGGGCGAGCGCTTCCGCTTCGCGGCGTTCATCCTCGCTTAACTGCGCCCGCGCCAGCATATCGGCGACGGCTTCGGCCTCGTCGCGGCGATAAGCGGTCGTGATGGCATCGCGCAGGGCGGATTGAGGATGGGAAAATGCGAACATGATGAAAACTCCTTTATTGTGAATGAAAGTGCATTAAAACACATTGTATGGGGAATTATGCGGATATACCGTGTTTTTTATTGTGGTATTCGCGGTCAGCCTGCTCAAAGCGGTCAATAACCGCGCGGGCAGGCGCAGGCGAAAGCAGTGACACCAGCACAATGGCGAGTGCGCAAGCGATAAAACCGGGGACGATTTCATACATCGTGGCGTAGTCATGCGCGGCAAGCCACGGATTGACCGCTTCTGCCCAGGCAACGACGACTACTGCACCGACGACCATTCCGGCCAGCGCGCCTGCGGCGGTCATCCGCTTCCAGAAGAGCGAGAGAATCACCACCGGCCCGAAAGCGGCACCAAAGCCTGCCCAGGCATAGGCCACCAATCCCAGCACGCGGCTATTCGGGTCGGCGGCAATAATGATGGCAATGGCAGCGACCGCCAAAACCATCAAGCGGCCTACCCAGACCAATTCCCCCTGTGCTGCCGTCGGGCGCAAAAAGCCTTTATAAAAATCCTCGGTAATCGCACTCGAACACACCAATAATTGGCAAGACAATGTGGACATTACGGCGGCAAGAATGGCGGACAAAATAATCCCGGCAATCCACGGATTAAACAATAACGTCGAAAGGGCAATAAAAATCCGCTCATTATTACCCTGCAACTCAGCATTCAGCTTATCGCCAAACATGCCCGCATAAGCAATGCCGAAATAGCCCACGGCAACCGCGCCGGCCAGACACAAAATCATCCAGGTCATGCCAATGCGGCGCGCACTTTTTAATGACTGCACATTCTCGGCGGCCATAAAGCGGGCAAGGATATGTGGCTGACCAAAATAACCCAGTCCCCAAGCCGCCGTTGAAACAATGCCAAGGAAAGTCGTGCCGACAAAAAGACCGCTATAAGACTTGCCCGTTTCCTGTGCCACATTCGCGATTGCCAGCGACACATCGTCCGGGCCACCGACGACAATCAGCACCATGATGGGCGTCAGAATCAGGGCGAAAATCATCAGCGTCGCCTGCACCGTATCCGTCCAGCTCACCGCGAGGAAGCCGCCGAGGAAGGTATAAACAATTGTTGCCCCCGCGCCCAGCCACATCGCCTGCGTATAAGAAACATGGAAAAGACTTTCAAAGAGACGCGCCCCGGCAACAATCCCGGCTGCGCAATAAATCGTGAAAAAGAACAGGATAATGGCGGCAGAGACCACTTTAATCACCGTGCCCAAAGAACCGAAACGGTGGAAAAAATAATCCGGCAAAGTCAGGGCATTGTTATTGAATTCCGTATGCACGCGCAAACGCCCCGCCACCCATAGCCAGTTCAAATAAGCGCCGATAATCAAACCGATGGCAATCCACGATTCACTAATCCCGGAAAGAAATACTGCGCCCGGCAGCCCCATCAACAACCAGCCGGACATATCCGAAGCACCCGCTGACATCGCCGTGACGAACGGGCCGAGACTGCGTCCGCCGAGAATATAGTCGCCAAAATCACGCGTCGAAAAATACGCCGCGATACCAATCAACAGCACGACAATCAGATACAGGCCGAAAGTCACGTGCATCGCATTGAAATTACCCATAAAACTGCCCCTCAATCAATGATGTATTTTGATCACCCATAGCGCGGGTGTCGAATAGCAACGTTAACCTGCGCAGAAGATAACGTGCATTTCACAATTTATACAGGAAAAAACACGCGAGTCAATCGTAAATAAAACAAAGAGATACGAAAAATTGTTTATAATCACGAAACAAGAAAGAAAAATTTAACGACTGGATGCTGACGCCATAAAAACGCTGATCCGTGTAAACCCAACCAGGAGCTAACCATGCACAAAACCCTCCTCACCGCCGCCTTGCTTGCCCTTGCCGCAGGCGCACACGCTGCCGACGAACTCACCAATAGCGGCATCAATAATCCGTTTGAAGGCTACGTTCACGGCACGAACCATTGCTATGCCTTCACCGCGCCGCAAGGCTGGACAATGGATAACACCGCGCTGGCTGCCGAAGGGGTACCGATGACCTTCCTGCCCGTAGAGCAGCCTGGCTTGAGCAATGCACGCATTTACACCCGTCCCGGAGACGGTGATGCAAGCGATCCGCAGGGCGCCATCCGCCGACAAGTGGATGACACCATTGCCCTCTATAAAGAGGCAGCCAAGCAGCCCAGCGCCGTCAAAGAAGCCGATGTGACGGGCAAAGACGGCGCACCCGGTGAACTGTGGCATTACACCGGCTACCCGACCCCGGGCATCGAAGAAATGGTTGTCTACTTCCCCGGCAAACAGACCCTCAACTACTTCGTGCTGCAACTGGGCAAAAACGCTGATCGCACCGCCGGCAAAGCGGCATTGCTCGAACTTGCCGCCAGCTACTACGAACGCGATAACTGCCAGCCCTGCGCCGCAGAGCCACAGTCGGGCTGCCAGAATCCGGCAAAATAAAACGCCGCCAAGCGGGATAAACACAGGGTTTCTCTACAAACTGCCCGGCACTCACGCAGAGAACATAGCGGTGTATTTTTGACAACCAGTTTTCATATAATGAAAACTGGTTGTCTATTTTCTTACCGGAGACCTTATGAACCATCAAGCCGTAAGCCAGCTGGTGCTGGGCATTTTTCGCCTGAACGGCCAAATTGCCGCTTGGGGCGATCGTTTTGCCGCTGCCAGTCAACTCACCACCGCGCGCTGGCAAGTGCTGGGCGCTATCGCCAGTGACGAAACACCGCCTACCGCGCCACAAATCGCTGAACGCATGGGTATCAGCCGCCAGGGTGTGCAAAAGCAGCTCAATCTGTTGCTGGCGGAGCAACTGGTCAATGCCCAGGACAACGCCGCCCACAAGCGTTCGCCCTGCTACACCCTCACCGCTAGCGGTCAGGCGCTACTGGATGACATCAGCGCCCGCTGGCGCGCGCAGGCAAGCGTTTGGGCGCAGGATTACCCGCCCGAAGCACTGGCCGCTGCGCTTACCGTCTTGGAAACGCTGTCCCGCCAAATCCAGTCTCCGGAGCAGCCATGAATCCTGTCCTGCTCATTGCCAACACCCTCTGCGCCCTGCTGGCCGTAACCGCCGCCCTGCTTGCCTTGATGCGCCCTGAGCTGATGCCGCGCGCGCAAAGCGTCAGTACTGATGCCCGTTTCTATGCACAAATGTATGCCGCCCGCGCCATCCCCTTCGGCTTGACGGCAGCGCTGGCGCCGTTTTTCTTCCATAACGGCGCGGTGCGTCTGTTGCTGATTGCCTTTGCCCTGACTCAGCTCGGCGACGCGCTGATCGGCTGGCGTCGCCGCGAATGGGGCATGGTGATTTTCCCCGGCTTTTGCGCGGCTGTTCACTTGGCTGCCGCTCATTTTGTGATGGTGTGAAAGGACGGCTGCCAAGCGGGGGAACTGCTATCTTGCGGACGGTATGCGTTCAGGGATTGATGCGGGCGAGAACGTGCTGCGTGAGGATTTTTTCGCCCTGGGTGGTGAAGTGAATGCCGTCGCTTTTACGCACCGCTACCGGTTTGCCGCGTTCGTCCGGCAGGTAGGTGGTGTAGCTGCCGTCCGCTTGGGCGAAGAGGCGGTTGGTGTTTTGGTAGTGCTGGCTGGCTTTTTCGACTTCATCGGCGATAAGGCCATCCAGGTAGCTGATTTTGTTGCTGTATTTCGGACTTTTCATCAGCGGTGGGCCGATCCATAGGGTTTTGACGTTGTGCGCGGCGGCAATCGTGAGGATTTTGCGGATTTCGCCACGGTAGTAGGTTTCCCATTCGGGGGTGCCGAAGTGCAGATTTTCTGCGGGTGCGGCGGGGTTCGGCGTGTTCTGCGGGTCGTTCGCGCCGAGCATGACAACGATGAGGCGCACGTCCGGGTTTTCATCAAGCAGGGTGGCGAGGTTTTCCGGCCAGTTGTAGTAATCGGGGTAGCGCAGGCCGCTGCTGGGTTTGCCGTGGTTCATGCTTTTGATGTGGTGGCGGCTGAGCAGTTCGCGCTGGATGTGCGGCGCGAGTGATTTCATCATGGAGTCGCCGATGAGCAGGACGCGGTCGTCAGCACCAAGCCGGATGGGGCCAGAAGGAGCGGCGGTTGGGGCGGTCGTTTTGTTGTCGTCGTCTGCGGCGGGCGGATCGGTGGCATCGTTGCTGTCGTCATCTTCGTCTTGCCAGGCCAGCGGCGGGGTCGGCGCGGCGGTGGCGCCAGGGATGACGAGGTCGAGCAGGCCGGGCGCGGGTGCCGGGGGCGTAGTGGTGGCGGCAAAGGCGTGTGTTGGGGTGCTGTTGATGATGTTGGTGTGCCAGCTGTCGTTGTTGGCGAGGTAGGTGCGGGCATAGATGGGGTGGGTATGGGCGAGTTCGGTGGCGAGGCGGTGGCGCCAGTCGCCGTCATCTTCTTCTTTTGCCGGTGTTTCGGCGCTGTCTGCCATGAGGGTTTGCGTGTCGTCGTCTTCTGCGACGCTTTCTTCAGCCAACGGGCGCAGGCGGGCCAGGGCGAGCGGGTCGTATTGGCGGGTATAGGTGTCGGTGGTGATGGCGGGCAGTTCGGCAGGGGTAACGGCCGCCCACAGGGCGCGGTGGTTGTCTTCCGGCGCGGGCAAGTCGGGTTCGGGCGGGGTAATGGGGCGGCGGGGGCAGGTTTTGGGGCTGCGGACTCTGCCGCTACGGCAGGTGCAGGCTGTGGTTTGGGGGCAGCGATGGTTTTCGGGATGGTGACGGGTTCGTGTGGCGCGCTGTTGCCCGCGCCCAGCAGGGTGTAGAGGGCGTTTTTGAGGCGGTCGCCGCTGCGCCACACGGCAAAGCGCTGTAATCCGGCGAGCGGCGAGGCGCGGTAGTAGGTTTGTTGCCAGTATTGTTCGATGCCGTGCTGCATCAGCCACAAGGCAAGGATGAAGGTGGTGCAGAGGGTGGCGAGGATTTTCAGGGTGCGGATCGGCATGGTCGTTTCTCAGTAATCGGCGTAGAGGATATTCGGGATGCCGCCGGGGGCGTAGGCGGCGATGGTCACGAGGATGAGGGTGAAGGTGAGCGCTTGACTGTACCACGGCAGGCGGCGCCACAGGTTGGCGGCGAGTGTCTGCCAGCCCGCGCTTTTCGGGTAGAAGTAGAGGATGAGGTTGAAGGCGAGGACGAAGGTGAGCGCACGCGCGGGTGCGTCCAGGGTAAGGTTGCCGCCGAGGGCGCGGAAGATGGCGCGGGTGTTGTCGGCGTCGTTTTTGTAGAAGACGGCCCAGGTGAGGACGATGTAGTGGATGGTGCCGTAGCGCGCCAGCGCCGGGCTCAGGGTGGCGACGGCGTTTTTGCCCATGAGGCGGTCACAGCTGTTGAGCACGATGATGCCGACGGCGTGCATCGCGCCCCAGAGGAGGTAGTTGCCGCTCGCGCCGTGCCACAGGCCCGAAAGCAGCATGGCGATGGTGAGGTTTGCTTGGGTGCGCAGGTAGCCGTGGCGGTTGCCGCCGAGCGGGATGTAGAGGTAGTCGCGTATCCAGGTGGAGAGGCTGATGTGCCAGCGCTGCCAGAAATCGCGCAGGTTGGTGGCGGCGTAGGGCATGTTGAAGTTGTCGGCGATGCGGATACCGAGGAGCAGGGCAAAGGCGGTGACGAGTTCGGTGTAGCCGGAAAAGTTGAGGTAGATGTAGAGGGTGTAGGCGTAGAGGCCGGCGAGGACTTCGATGGGCTGGTATTGCTCAGGGTTGCCGAGGATGGGCGTCGTCCAGTTTTCTTCCAGCCAGGCGTTCAACCACAGCAGTTTGACGAGGGCGCTGATCAGGAGAATGAAGATGCGGCCGGTCTCGCCGACGGCGCGCGGCGCGGTGGCGGCGTATTGCGGCAGCATGTCGCCAGCGCGGCAGATGGGGCCGGCCAGCAGGGTGGGAAAGAAGGCGAGGTAGAGGGCAAGGCGTTCGGGTTTTTCGACAACGATTTGTACGCGCCAGGCGGCGACGAGGTAGGTGATGGACTGGAAGGTGTAGTAGGAGATGCCGATGGGCAGGGCGATTTCAGCGGCGGGCAGGTTCCAGCGGATGCCGACGACGTGCAGCAGGGTCTGGCTGGCGCTGCGGAAGAAGTCGAGGTATTTCATCAGCGCGAGGTGGGCAACGGCAATGGCGATGGCGGCAGCGAGGTGTTTTTTGTTGCGGCTGCGCTGGATGTGACGCGCGGCGAGGTAGATGAAAGCGGAGTAGGCGACGAGTTCGAGGACAAAAAGGAAGCTGTATGTCGCGACCAGCAGGTAGCTGGCAGCGAGCAGCAGACGGTTTTGCACGACGACGCGCTCGCGCTGGCTCCAGTACAGCGCAAGGAAAAGCAGGAAGGCGGCAATGAATTCGGGGGCGAGGTAATTCATGGGCTTATTATCGCGGAAAGGTCGAATATTAACAATCTGTAAAACATCAGCAAGATTTACGCCATTTTGCGTCCTGTATGGAGGCCCGCATCCAAATGAGATTTATTGACATTAGTCTTCTCGATCGGCATGATGCGCCGCGTTTTTAGTGGGAGTACGCATGTTGAAGTCGTTGATGAATTTGGTTTTTTTCGCTATGACGCAGATTGAACCGGATAAAACCCGGCAGGATTCCTATCCGGAATATTGGCCTGTCGTGCCGCAGGGGACGTTTTTCCTGTATTTGCAACAGTGATGGAATTAAATATGGATGCTATAGATAATTTTCTGAATGCAATTATAAAGTTAGTTAGACCATTATTTTCCCGGAAAGGTCTAAAAAAATATCTGAATGGGATATTAGAACCTGATGTAGAAGAGCTTAAACTCATCGGAAACTATATTGAAGTTGTTCGTCCCAAAATGATCGCAAATGGTTCAAGTATTATTTTAAGGCAAATAGAGCAGATGAAAATACCTTATCTTAGAGATATTACGGTATATGAACTTGATTTTTTAATCGATAGTAATATAGATCTTCATGGAATATTTGATGTTATTATAGCTAAAGGTGGCTTTAATAGAGACTTAGCAGCCATTGTATGGAATGAAAGCAATAAGCATTATGAAGAGAGAAAGGTTCCGTTTATGGAAAAAATAATAATTCCTTTAGGGATTGCTTCAATTCCAGTTCTAGCTTATCTTCTTTATTATTTAGAATATTCTAAAATAAGTAATATGTATATCTTCTTTATACTTTATCTACTTTATTACGTATTTATTTTAATTCCATTGTCATCTGGGCCGTTCAATATAAACGACGCAAAAAAACGTCTATTGGCAGGCAACAATAGAGTGATTTTTGGCAATAATTAACTCTGTCTCTAAATATGCTTGAACCCCTAAACACCCTGCTGGCCGCGTCCAATCCGCATTTTGTCAACCGTGCAGAAGCAGGCGGCGACATCATCCCACTTAGCCACATCACTTTCCCGCCTGCGTCCGCAATCGCTGTTGCCGCGCTGGAAGACGCCTTGCAGGGCAGCGATACGGTCTTGCCCGCGCTCTATCGGGAAAGTGACGGTTTGCAGCTTTTCGCCAACCGTGCTGATAGCGACGAATGCTTTTTCTTCCTGCCGCTCGCGCACATGGCAGAAGAAAAGGCAGCGCTCTATGAATGGCTGCTGACGGATGACGAAAACTGCGAGGACGGTGATGCGGTGTACGGCGTCCCGACCTGGTGGGATAGCGCAGTCGTCTTTGCCGGCTTCGGGCAGGCACCGGAACGTTTTTATCTGGCAACCGCCGGTGCGCATCGCGGCAAGGTGTTTTATTACAACCATGAAGAATGCTCGATGCGGATTGCCGACAGCGTCGCCGGCTTTCTTGATTTGCTCTGCACCGATCCTGTCACGTTTATGCAGCGTTTTTACGATGTCGCCTATTGGGACATTGCCGCTTACCACCCCGCCTGATTTTCCGAGCCATCGCGCCTTGCGTCCGGGCGCGGCGGGTTTTACCCACGGGCGCACTTTCCCCACAACAGGAGCTTATATGCTGAAAAAACTGCTTGCCGCTGCCGTCGTCGCGGCGACCATGACCGCCGCCCACGCCGAGGTGAAGACCATCAAAGATGTGCTTGGCCGCGAAGTGAAAGTGGATGTGCCTGCAAAGCGCATCATGCTGGGTTTCTACTACACCGATTACCTCGCCGTTGGCGGTGAAAAAGCACTGGATAACGTCGTTGGCTTCTCGAAAGCCGTGTGGACGGACTGGACGCCCGCCAGCTGGGAGGTGTACAGCAAGGCGCTGCCGAAACTGAACGAACTCGCCGATGTGGGCGAAGTTGAAGTCGGCACCTTCTCGGTGGAAAAAGTGCTGGCGCTGAAGCCGGATCTGGTCGTCCTTGCCGACTGGCAATGGCAGGCGATTGAAGACGACCTCGAACCGCTGGAAAAAGCGGGCATCCCCGTCGTCGTCCTTGACTACAACAAAGAACAGCTGCCGCTGCATCTGGAAAGCACCCGCGTCCTTGGCGAAATTACCGGCCAGGAAGCGCGTGCCAAAGAAATCGCCGCCTGGTACGAAGGCGTGGTGAAAGACGTGCACAGCCGTGTGGAAAAATCCGGTCAGCCCAAGCCGAAAATCTATCTCGAATTCGGCAACAAAGGCCCGGCGGAATACGGCAACAGCTTCGGCAACACCATGTGGGGACCGCTCGCCGAGCAGGCGATGGGCAGCAACATCGCCGTTGGCCATGTTGAATACGCCGGCCCGATGAACCCCGAACAGGTTATCGTCGATAAACCTGAAGTCGTCGTCATCAGCGGACGCGAAACCGAGCTGAAGAAAAACGAACAGGCGCTGGTGATGGGTATCAACATCGCCAAAGACGAAGCGCTGAAACGCCTGAATGGCTACAAGACGCGCCAAGGCTGGGCAGAACTGCCGGCTATCAAAGATGGCCGTCTCTACGGCATCTATCAGGGCGCCTCGCGCACACTGGCCGATGCCGCCTCCATCCAGTACATCGCCAAGGCGCTCTACCCCGACGCATTCAAGGACGTTGACCCGCTTGCCACCTACCTCGACTTCCACAAGAAGTATCTGCCGGTCACCCCGGAAGGCACCTTCTTCCTGAAAGCGGAGTAATCCGTGCCGCAGCAAATCGTACAAGACACGATTGCCGCCCACCGCCGCCGCGAAAAGCGGCGGTGGACCATCATGCTGCTCTTCATCGTGTTCTGCCTCATCACCTTCATTCTTGATCTCACCAATGGCGCGGCTGGCGGCAAAATCAGCGCCAAAGACGTGCTCTACGCCCTGCTGCAATTCCGCGACACCGCGCCGGAAGCGGGCGCGGGTAGCCTCGCCCTGCACTGGTACAGCTTCCAGCAATGGCTCGGCATCGGCGGTGTGGACAACATCACCCACATCATCGTCAACCACCTGCGCCTGCCCATCGCCCTGATGGCGCTCGTCGCCGGGGCGGCGCTTGGCGCGGGCGGTGCGGAAATCCAGACCCTGCTGAATAACCCCATGGCCAGCCCCTACACCCTCGGCATGGCCGCTGCCGCCGGCTTCGGCGCCTCGCTTGTCGTCGTTTTCGGCACCTTTGGCCTCTCCGTGTACGTCGCCCAGCCACTCTCTGCCTTCCTCATGACCATGCTCGCCGCCGGCATCATGTTCATCTTCGCCTCCATGCGCCGCTTCTCCTCATCCACCCTGGTACTGGTCGGCATCGCCCTGCTCTTCATCTTCCAGTCCGCCTCCTCGCTCATGCAATACATCGCCACCCCGGAAGAATCACAAAAAATCCTCTTCTGGCTCTTCGGCGCCCTCAGCAAAGCCAAATGGCAGACCCTCGCCATCACCGCCGCCGTCACCCTCATCTGCATCCTGCTGCTCTTTGCCAACGTCTGGCAACTCACCGCCCTGCGCCTCGGCGAAGCGCGCGCCGCCAGCATGGGCGTGAACCTCGCCGCGCTCAGAATGCGCGTGCTGGTCATCGTCGCTGTCATGACCGCGACCGTCATCAGCTTCGTCGGCACCATCGGCTTCATCGGCCTCGTCGCCCCGCACGTCGCGCGGATGCTCGTCGGCGAAGACCAGCGCTACTTCCTGCCGACCGCCATGCTCGCCGGCTCTGCCTTCCTCTCCGCCGCCTCCGTCCTCTCCAAACTCATCAACCCCGGCGCGGAATTTCCCATCGGCATCATCACCTCCTTCATCGGTGTGCCGTTCTTCTTCTGGATCATCCTCTCGCGCAAGGCCAACACATGATGCAGATAGACCACCTCACCATCCATCGCGGCCAACTCTGCGTCGCCGACAACATCTCGCTCGAATTGCACCATGGCAAAACCTACGCCATCCTCGGGCCGAACGGGGCAGGCAAATCCTCGCTCATCAAAACCCTCTTTGCCGAACTGCCCTACAGCGGACAGATCCGCTATCGCGACAAAACCCTCAGCCACAGCCACCACATGGCCTGGCGCAAACCCATCGGCTACATGCCGCAGGACACCGTCGTCGATGCCTCGCTCACCGCGCTAGAAATCGTCCTGCTCGGCCAAATGAGCAATCTCACCATGCGCGTCTCGGACGAACAACTCGCCCGCGCCGCCGCCATGATGGAAACCCTCGGCATCGCTCACCTTGCCGGACGCGACGTCCTTGCCCTCTCCGGCGGGCAGAGGCAAATGGTCATGTTCGCGCAAGTCCTGCTGCGCGATCCGGAAATCCTCCTGCTTGACGAACCGGTGAGCGCGCTCGACATGCACCACCAGTGCGTCCTGCTCGAAGCCGTGCGCCACCACACCCGCGAACGCGACCTCATCACCCTGATGATCCTGCACGACCTCAACCTCGCCGCCCAATTCGCCGACGAAATCATCCTGCTGGCGGACGCCAAAATCCAGGCACAAGGCACGCCGCGCGACGTCTTGCAAAAAGAAACCATCGAACGCATCTACCGCGTCGAAGCCGCCGTGTACAACGACCCCGACGGTGCCCCGGCTGTCGTCATGCCGCGCCGCGCCATCCGCGACCCAAAACCTCACCCACCCACGGAGACAACACCATGAAAAATCCCCTCCTGACTCTCGTCCTGCTTGCCGCCGCCTCCGCCCACGCTGCCGAACACGAAGTAAAAATGCTCGACATCGGCGCCGACAAAGAGCCGATGGTCTTCGAACCCGCCGTGCTGAAAATCGCGCCGGGTGACACCGTCACCTTCCTACCGACCACACGCGGCCACAACGTCGAAAGCAAACTCGTCCCTGACGGCGCGGAAGCCTTCAAAAGCGAGCTGGACGAAAAATACAGCGTCAAACTCGACAAAGAAGGCGTGTACATCTATGTCTGCCCGCCACACAGCATGATGAATATGGTCGGCGTCATCCAGGTCGGCGAGGCGACCAACATGGACGCCGTCAACAGCCGCCTGCCCAAACTGGAAAAACGCGCGATGAGCAACAAAGGCCGCCTCAGCAAATACATCGAACAACTCAAAGGCGACAGCGCCGACAAACCCGCTGAAGCGACGGCAACGGAAAACAAACCCGCCGCAGCGACAACAACAGAATCCCAACCTGCCTCCGGCGACAACAAAGCGACAGCAAAATAAAAAAGGCGGGCTTGCCCGCCTTTCTCATGCCCACTTGCCGGACCCAGCAATGACGCCGCTTGGTGGCTTTCCAGCACAATGGCGCGACAAAGAAAGAAAAACGTAGAGACGTTGCCTGCAACGTCTCACGAACCCAGTATTTACGCCGCTTGACGGGCGCAGGACGGGCTTTAGCCCATCAAGCAGATGTGGCCTGCTTTTTGCATTTCGGGTAAGCGCAACCGCCAAGCGGAAAACTGCGCGTTTTTGATTTTGAGACGTTGCAGGCAACGTCTCTACGAAATTCAGCAACCACGCCGCTAGTCGGGCCCAGTGTTTTCCCGCTTGGCTCGCCCCGCATCACCCGTCGCGGTGGCGAGAGGACAGCCGTCCGGCGCGTAATCCGCTAAAATTACGCCATTCCCCACCCGAGGATTTCCCCATGCGCTACGGCATCATCCACTCCATCGAAACCTGCGGCACCGTGGACGGCCCCGGGCTGCGCTTCGTTGTCTTCACCCAGGGTTGCCTGATGCGCTGCCTCTACTGCCACAACCGCGACACCTGGGACATGGAAACCGACAAATCGCGCAAAGTCACCGTGGACGAACTGATGCAGCAGGTCATCCAGTACCGCTTCTACCTGAAAGCCACCGGCGGCGGCGTGACCGCCAGCGGCGGCGAATCCCTGCTGCAACCCGAATTCATCCGCGACTGGTTCGTCGCCTGCAAGGCTTACGGCATCCACACCTGCCTCGACACCAACGGCTACGCCCGCCACTACGACGATACCCTGAAAGAACTGCTGGATCACACCGACCTTGTCATGCTCGACCTCAAACAGCTCGATAACGAAATCCACAAAAAACTCGTCGGCGTGCCGAACACCCGTACCCTGATGTTCGCCAAACACCTGCAAGAGCGCGGGCAGCTTACCCGCGTCCGCTACGTCATCGTCCCCGGCTACACCGACGATGACCGCTCTGCACACCTTTTCGGCGAATACATCGCGCCGATGGACAACATCGAAAAAGTCGAGCTGCTGCCGTACCACGAACTCGGCGCACACAAATGGGCGCTGTGCGGCGATACCTACCAGCTCGAAGGCGTGCACCCGCCGCCGAAAGAAACCGTTGCCCACATCGCCGACATCGTCAAAAGCTACGGCAAAGAAGTCATTTACTGAACCTATGCAGGGAACGTCCATGCACAAAACCCTCCTCATCCTCCTCAGCCTGCAACTCGCCGCCTGCCAACTCTTCCAGCCGCCCATGAACGAAGAAGACGCCGTCATCGAGCATATCCCCGACGACGTCAACCTCGCCCAGCTGCACCACCTGATGAAAGCCAACCGCGAGCGGATGAAGCCGGGCAAACTCTCGCATAAACCCGTGATCAGCCAACTCTTTCCCGGCGAACAGGCGGATATCGAAATCGAACTGGACGCCGGCAAACCCTACACCTTCTTCGCCAACTGCACCGAAGATTGCCACGACCTCGACCTGGCGTTGACCCGCAGCGATAACCTCAGCCAACCGCTTGCCGCTGACACCAGCGGCGGCAGCAAAGCCCCTGTGCTGCACTACACCCCGACAGTGAGCGGCAAATATCGCGCCAGCGTCATCATGGCCTCCTGCACCGCCGCCCAGTGCTACTACAGCCTGCAAACCTTTACCACGTCTGCCGACAACGCGCCGCTGCGTTAAGAAAGCCGCAGATTCCCCCCGCCGCAGTACAATCCCCGCCACTTCCCCTTCACAGGACACCGCCATGCACCAGCGCCTCTACATCGAAAAACGCCCCGAATATGCCGACGACCACGCCCTCACCGAACGCCTGAAAACCCGCCTCGACCTCGCCGGCTTGCAGCGGGTGCGTCGGCTTGCGGTGTATGACCTCTACGACTGCCCGGCAGAACTGCTTGACCTCGCCGTCAGCCGCGTTTTCACCGACCCGGTGACCGACCGCACCCGCGACGCCCTGCCGGAAGCGGACTACACCCTCGTTATCGAACCGCTACCCGGGCAGTACGACCAGCGCGCCGATTCCGCCGGACAATGCCTGCGCCTGCTGGACGATGCCTTCGCGCCGACCGTCGTTACCAGCGCCACCGCCTGGCTGTTTGAAGGCAACCTGGACGACGCTGCGCGGGAAAAACTGCGCGCCCACCTCATCAACCCCATCGACAGCCGCGAAAAGAACCTCGCCGACACCAGCCTGCCGCCGTATCACACCGCATCCCCCGTACCGCGCTACGACGGCTTCCGCGCGCTGGATGGCGACGGCCTCGCCGCCTGGCACGCCGCGCACGGCCTCGCCATGACGCCCGCCGACCTCGCCCACATCCAGCGTTACTACCAGGCGGAAGGGCGCGACCCCAGCGAAACGGAAATCCGCGTCCTCGACACCTACTGGTCGGATCACTGCCGCCACACCACCTTCGCCACCCAGTTGCACGACATCCGCTTCCCTGACAGCGCCTTCGGCCAGGCACTGGCTGCCGACTACGCCGACTACCGCGCCCAGCGTGAAGCCGTCTATGGCGAGGCGGCGGCTGCTCGCCCCGACACCCTGATGGAACTCGCCACCATTGACGCCAAACACCGCCGCGCCACCGGCGGTCTGCAAGACGTGGAAGTCTCGGCGGAAATCAACGCCTGCTCCGTTTACGTGGACGTGGACGAAGACGGCAAACCCCGCCCGTGGCTGCTGCAATTCAAAAACGAAACCCACAACCACCCCACCGAAATCGAACCCTACGGCGGCGCGGCGACCTGCATCGGCGGCGCCATCCGCGACCCGCTCTCCGGCCGCGCCTACGTCTATCAGGCCATGCGCATCAGCGGCAGCGCCGACCCGCGCGAACCCTACGCCGCCACCCTGCCCGGCAAACTGCCGCAGGCCGTCATCGCCGAAGGCGCGGCGGCGGGCGCCTCGTCTTACGGCAACCAGATCGGCCTCGCCACCGGACAAATCGTCGAGTACTACCACGAAGGCTTCAAAGCCAAACACATGGAAGTCGGGGCCGTCGTCGCAGCCGTCCCCGCCGAAAACGTGCGCCGCGACACCCCGCAGGCGGGCGACCTCGTCCTGCTCATCGGTGGCGCGACCGGGCGCGACGGCTGCGGCGGCGCCACCGGCTCATCCCGCGCCCAGCACACCGACTCCCTGCACGAATCCGCCGCTGAAGTACAAAAAGGCAACCCGCCGGAAGAACGCAAACTGCAACGCCTCTACCGCAACCCCGACTTCGCCCGCCGCATCAAACGCTGCAACGACTTCGGCGCGGGCGGCGTCGCCGTTGCCATCGGCGAACTGGCGGACGGCCTCGACATCAACCTCGACGCCGTCCCCGTCAAATACCAGGGCCTCAGCGGCACCGAACTCGCCATCAGCGAATCCCAGGAACGCATGGCTATCGTCATCGCCGCCGAAGACCTCGCCGTGATGCAGGCACACGCCGCCGCCGAAAACCTGGACGCCACCCACGTCGCCACCGTCACCGCCGACGACACCCTCACCATGCGCTGGCAGGGCGATACCATCGTCAGCCTGAAACGCAGCCTGCTTGACAGCAACGGCGCGGAAAACCACCAGTACGGCGTCGCCCCCGCCGAACCCGATCCCGCTGCTAACCCGCTTAACGTCGCGAAAACCGACAACTGGGTGGACGCGCTCAAAACCCAACTCGCCAGCCTCGCCCATGCCGACCAAAAAGGCCTCGGCGACCGCTTCGACCACAGCGTCGGTGCCTCCTGCGTCCTCCTCCCCTACGGCGGTAAACACCAGCGCACCCCGGTTGAGGCCAGCGTGTACCAACTGCCGACCGACGGCAAAACCCACACCGCCTCCATCCTCGCGCACGGCTACAACCCTGCCGTCAGCGCCTGGTCGCCCTACCACGGCGGCCTGCTTGCTATCGTTGATGCCACTGCCCGCCTCGTCGCCTGCGGCGGTGATGCCGACCGCGCCCACTACTCCCTGCAAGAATACTACCGCCGCCTCGGCGACGACCCCGCCAACTGGGGCCAACCCTACGCCGCCCTGCTCGGCGCGCACCACGCCCTCACCGCCCTGGGTCGCGCTGCCATCGGTGGCAAAGACAGCATGAGCGGCAGCTACCACAACCTGCACGTCCCGCCGACCCTCATCGCCTTCGCCGTCGGCACCGTGGACGTGCGCCACGTCATCAGCCCCGAATACAAACAAAAAAACCAGCAAATCTACTGGCTGCGCTGCCCGCAAGACGCGCTGGGTCGCCCCGACCTCGCCGCCTTTGCCGCCAACAACCGCTTCATCCTTGAAGCCATCCGCGAAGGCAACATCAAAAGCATCCGCGCCGTGCGCCACGGCGGCATCATCCAGGCGCTCTACGAAAGCGCGCTTGGCAACCACATCGGCGTACACATCGACCGCCTCGACGACCCCATCCAGCCCGAATACGGCGGCTACCTCATCACCAGCGACGGCGGCCTCGGCATCAGCGAACACCTGCACCACCTCGGCTACACCACCGACGACGGCAACCTCACCATCAACGGTCAAACCGCCGCCATCCAAGACCTATACACCATCGCGAGCGGCGTCCTTGCCGACGTGTACCCGCCGAACCCCGCCGACAACGACAGCACCCGCCCGCCGCTTGCCACCGCCAAAGACGCGCAGCGCCAGCCACGCAACCATAGCAGCCTCGCCACCCCGCGCGTCTGCCTGCCCGTCTTCCCCGGCACCAACAGCGAACTCGACACCGCGCGCGCCTTCCGCCGTGCCGGGGGCGAAGTCATCGAAACCGTCATCTGCAACCGCAACCGCGACGCGCTTGCCGCCAGCCTGGATGCCCTTGCCGATAACCTCGCCGCGAGCCAAATCCTCGTACTCGCAGGCGGCTTCAGCGCTGGCGACGAACCGGACGGCTCCGGCAAATACATGGCGAACCTGCTCGCCAACCCACGCATCGCCGACGCCGTGATGGCGCTGCTCGAACGCGACGGCCTCATCCTCGGCATCTGCAACGGCTTCCAGGCGCTTATCAAAAGCGGCCTGCTGCCGAACGGCGTCATTGCCGCACCGCAGCCGGGCGACGCCACCCTTACCCACAACCGCATAGGCCGCCACATCGCCCGCGTCGCGACCACCGTCGTCGCCAACAACCACAGCCCGTGGCTGGCGGACTGCCAAATCGGCGAAGCGCACGACGTCAACTTCTCGCACGGCGAAGGCCGCTTCGCCGCCTCCGACGCCGTGCTGAAAACCCTCATCAAAAACGGACAAATCGCCTTCCAGTACGCCTCGCCCAGCGACCTCATGCCGAGCATGAAACCGCAGCACAACCCGAACGGCTCCCTGCACGCCATCGAAGGCATCACGAGCACCTGCGGCCGCATCCTCGGCAAAATGGGGCACAGCGAACGCCACCAGCCATTCGGCCAGCAGAACTACCCCGACTTCCGCGCCCAACCCATCATCGCGGCAGGCATCAAGGCCTTCAAATAAACCCACAAAAAATCCCCCGCTTGCGGGGGATTGCTTTATTGCGGGTTTGGGCGGGGGCGTTTCGGTGGGCTAAAGTCACCTTACGGTTTGGAATCGCGCCAAGCGGCGTAAGCACCAGGTTTGTGGGAGCCGCTAAGCGGGCTAGAAGTTTGTCGCCGGGCGGATATGAAGAAGGTGGGCAAGCCCACCTTCGTTTTTGTGCTGTCCGCTCAGCGGTATTTTTGCAGGGCGGTTGCCACTTCGCCGTAATCGCGCGGGCTGCCGTTTTTCCGTGCTTTTTCTTTTTCCTGGATTTTTTCAAGGAACTGGAAGCTGTTCATGCCGTCAATTGGGCTGTCTGCTTTGTGGATAGGACTATAGGGGTCGGCACCTTTTTCCAGCAGCATTTTCACCGCTTCCGCGTCGTTGAAGAGGATGGCGGCGTTCAGCGGTTGCAGACCGGCGGCGTCGGGTTCGTTGATGTCGCAGCCGTTTGCGATCGTGGTGCCGAGGGCAATCAGCAGTTGTGCCTGGTTATTGCTGTTCATGCCGCGTGAGGCGAGCAGGGCGTGGATGACAGGCAGTGGTTTGCCGCCGTCCGGTGTTTTGAAGTGGCATTCTTTGGCGTCACTGTATTCGAGGTCGGCCATCGGGTTGGCAGCAGTTTTTTCTTGGGCGGCGCCGTTGTTTGCCGGAGCGGCAGGTTTGGCTTCGTTTGCGGTTGCCGGGGCAGTGGCTGCGGCAGGTGTGTCGGCGGCGTATGTGTTTGCCGCCATCGCAAGGATGGCGGCAAGGGTCAGAATGATCCGTTTTTTCATGTGCTTAGCGAACCCGACGGACTTGCAGGGTGTCAGTACCACCGCTGACGCCGATGGCACCGCTGGTGATGACGTAGAGGTCTCCGCTTTTCAGCTGGCGGCGTTGCACCAGGTATTCTTCTGCTTCGCGGATGGCATCGTTATGGTCTTTGCTGGTATCCAGGCGGTTGGGGCGGACGCTGCGGTAAATCGCCATTTTGCGTTGCACGCCGAGGCTTGGGGTCAGTGCATGGATAGGCATGTTGATGCCGAAACGGCTGATCTGGAACGGGGTAGTGCCGCTTTCGGTGAGGGTAACGATAGCTTTGGCACCAAGGATTTCGGCGCTGAAGACGGCGCTGTTCGCGATGCCCTGGTCAAGGCGTTCGACCGGGATTTCGTCGAGTCGGTGCGCATCGAAGGGGGAGCTGTTTTGCGCCTGTTCGGCAGCGGCACAGATTTGCGCCATGGTGCGCACGGTTTCGAAGGGGTAGTTGCCGGCGGCGGATTCGGCGCTGAGCATGACGGCGTCGGTGCCATCGAGTACGGCGTTGGCGACGTCGGAGACTTCCGCACGGGTTGGCACGGGGTTGTTGATCATGCTTTCCATCATTTGTGTGGCGGTGATGGAGAAGCGGCGCAGGCGGCGCGCGGTTTTGATGATGCGTTTTTGCAGGGCCGGAACAGCGGGATTACCGACTTCGACGGCAAGGTCGCCACGCGCCACCATGACGCCATCGCTGGCGAGCACGATTTCTTCGAGGTTGTCGATGGCTTCGACGCGTTCGATTTTGGAGATGATGCCGGGCAGGATTTCGCCGCTGCCTTCAGCCTGGCTGATGAGCTGGCGCGCGAGCTGGAGGTCGGCTGCGGATTTGACGAAGCTGACGGCGATGTAGTCGGCACCGATAGCGACGGCAGTTTTGAGGTCTTGATAGTCTTTTTCGGTGAGCGCCGGCGCGGTCAGGCCGCCACCTTGTTTGTTGATGCCTTTGCGGGATTTGAGGACGGCGGGGTTTTGTACGGTGGTGTGGACTTCGGCGTCGATGACTTTTTCGACTTTGAGGGTGAGCAGGCCGTCATCGAGCAGCAGGATGTCACCAGCTTTGACGTCGTTCGGCAGCTCGCGGTAGTCGAGGCCGACGCGGTAGTTTTTGCCTTCGCCTTCGTAGGCAGCGTCAAGGATGAGGCTGTCGCCGCGCTTGAGTTCCATTTTGCCACCTTCGATGAGGCCGACGCGGATTTTCGGGCCTTGCAGGTCGGCGATGATAGCGACTTCGCGACCGGCACGTTTTGAGGCTTCGCGGACTTTGCGGGCGTTTTCGCCGTGGAAGGCAGCGTCACCGTGGCTGAAGTTGAAGCGGACGACGTTCAGACCGACGCGGATCATGTGTTCGAGCATTTCTTCGTCGCTGCTGGCCGGGCCGATGGTGGCGACGATTTTGGTGTGGTGGCTGATGCGGGTGAGATCGCGGTGTTCTTTTGTCATGAGTGTTCCTGTTCGTAGGTATGTAGGGAGTGGGCGCTGGCGAGCGCGTCAAGGGGGATGTCCCAGGCGCGGCGCGGTAGATGCGCGACCGCTTGACAAGGGTAGGCAATGCCGATAAGCCACGGCCTGGCGCGCGGTATTTTACGCTGAAAGGTACGGTCATAAAACCCGCCGCCCATGCCGAGGCGGGTGCCATGTGCATCATGGGCGACAAGCGGGGTGATGACGACATCGAGATCAAAAGCAGCGATAGCGGGGGCTGCTGCAGGATCGGGGGTGGGGATGCAGGCGGCATCGGGGACGAGCGGGGTGCTTTCGGTGTAGGGATACCAAGTGAGCGGCAGGTCTTTGCCTGCAACGTAAGGCAGGTAGAGGTGATAGCCGTTTTGCCATAGCAAACGGTTCAGCGGGTCGGTGTCGATTTCTTCGGGCAGCGAGCGGAAAGTAGCGATGCGGCGCAGGGCAGGGCGGGTTTGCAGCCAGTCGCACACGGTGGTGGCGGTTGCATGGCTGATGCGGGTGCGTTCGGCGGGGGATACGGCGCAACGGGCAGCACGGATTTCGCGGCGCAGTTGGGCGAGGTCTAGATTGCCCATCCCTGTTCCCCGCCGTTGATACTTTGCTGGTGGCGGACGTAGTGTTCGACGGCGTCGCGAGTCGCCCCCGGCACGATGCGGTCGATAAAATCGTAGTGATAGGCACGCAGGCGCAGGTCGCTGTGCCAGACGAGGTAGGTGTTGAAAAGCGGCATCCAGCGGTCAAGCGGGTACATGGCGAGATCGCTGTCGCGCTCGGGATCGTAGGCCATGTCGGCGATGATGCCGAGACCCAAACCCTGGCGGACGTAATTCTTGATGAGTTCGGCGTTGCGCGCGGTGAGGACGACACGGGCGGCGAGGCCCCGTCCTGCCATCGCCCGCACCAGCGCCGAGGGTTCTTTGTGCGAGGTGATGTAGGTAATGAGCGGGTAGGGCGCAAGGCTGGTGAGGCCTTCGAAGGGCTTGTTGTTCAGTTCGTGGTCACGCGGTACCACCAGCACGGAGGTCCAGCTTTCCGCCGGTAGCATGAAGATGCCGCGCAGTTGCAGGCTGTAGGGGGTGAGGTCACTCGCGGAAAACCAGCCAAAATCGGCATCGCGTTCCTGCACCATTTGCAGGATTTGCGTGTTCGTGCCTTCGATGATGTTCATCGGCAGTTTCGGGTATTCGTGCTGCATCGCCGGCAGGATTTGCACCAGGCGGTAGTGCGATAGGGTATGGGTGGTGGCGATGCCGAGCTGGGCGAGGGCGGCGATGTTGTGGTGCTGGCTGAGGTTGAGGATGTTTTCCACCGAAGCCATGATGCGTTCGATGTCGGGCATGATCGCCTCGCCGACTTCGGTCAGGCCGACAAAGGTTTTGCTGTTGCGCCGGAAAATTGGCAGGCCGAGTAATTCTTCGGCGAGCTTGATGTGTTTGCTCACCGCCGGCTGCGACATATGCAGTTTCTCCGCCGCTGCGGTCACGTTGTAACCGGAGCGAGCCACCGCCGCGATGCACTCCAACTGTTTTAATTTCATAATGTTTTTCTACCTGATGCTGCGGGCCTAACCAGAAGCAGTTTTTATACCAATCTCGCAAAATGCCGCACGCATATTAGCTTGCGTGACGGAAAGGGGGTATAACTAAAAAAGTGGCTCACATGCCAAAGTGCTATTTCCCCAGGCTGTGACGCCGCCTTACCATGCCCCGCATTCATAAACCCCACAGGAATATCCATGAAATACAACTCCGTACTCGATACCATCGGCAACACCCCGATTATCCGCATCAACCGTCTCGCGCCGAAAAACGTTCAGCTCTACGTCAAGACCGAATCGCGCAACCCCGGCGGCTCCGTCAAAGACCGTCTCGCCTACGCCGTCATCAACGACGCCGAGCGGCGCGGCGTGCTGAAACCGGGGCAAACCGTGGTTGAAGCCACCTCCGGCAACACCGGCATCGCGCTTGCCATGGTCTGCGCCGCCAAAGGCTATCCGTTTGTCGCCGTGATGACCGAAACCTTCTCCGTTGAGCGGCGCAAACTCATCCGCAGCTTCGGCGGCAAAGTTATCCTGACCCCTGCTGCCGAACGCGGGGTGGGCATGGTGCGCGTCGCCAAAGAACTCGCCGAGAAAAACGGCTGGTTCCTCGCCGACCAGTTTGAAAACCCCGCCAACCCGCAATACCACCGCGAAACCACCGCCGCCGAAATCCTGCGCGACTTCGCCGGCGAACGCCTTGACTACTTCGTCAGCGGCTACGGCACCGGCGGCACCATCTCCGGCACTGGCGAAGTGCTGAAAGCCGCACGGCCTGATCTGAAAATCGTCGCCACCGAACCGGTGAACGCGCAACTGCTCGCCGGTAAAGAATGGGGTCCGCACAAAATCCAGGGCTGGACGCCGGATTTCATCGCCGGCACCATGAACCAGAACATCTACGACTACCTCATCCCGGTCGGCGACGAAGAATCGCGCGATACCGCCCTGGCGCTTGCCGCCCAGGAAGGCATCCTCACCGGCATCTCCGGCGGCGCAACCTTCAACGCGGCGCTGCAATTCGCGCAACAGGCACCGGACGGTTCCGTCATTCTCGCTATGTTGCCGGACGGCAGCGAACGCTATATGTCCACCTTCCTCTTCGAAAGCATTAATGAAGGCTCGGACGACCACCTCTTGCCCTGATGCCATCTGCTGACATCAATCTACCTAAAACAACAGGTTCCGCCGGACGCGCAAGCACCGGCGGTTTTTTCTGCCCGCTTGTGTGCCAGCGCGTGTTGAGCGTCAACATAGCGGCGGCTGTTAGGCGCGAAATCCGCTGCACAAGCCAAATGCCAACAGACCCCGGTGGCCGCTATACTGCCCGCCCTGTCACGTTCACCGGTTTCATCATGCACAAAAAAGCCCTTTTCCTCGCCGCCTGCGCCGCCGCCGTCCTCCTCGCCCTAGTCTTTATCCTGCATGCCAGCGGCGCATTCGGCCCCATCCTTGATTTTGTCCTGCACATCGACCGTCACCTCGGCGAACTCAGCGCCCGCTACGGCACGCTCATCTACGCCATCCTCTTCCTCATCATCTTCTGCGAGACCGGCCTTGTCGTCACCCCCGTCCTGCCCGGCGATTCCCTGCTTTTCGCCGCCGGCAGCATTGCCGCACTTGGCGAGATGAACATTCACCTGATGGTGGCGTTGCTCATCACCGCTGCTGTCCTCGGGGACGCCGCCAACTTTGCCATCGGCAAACATCTCGGCGACCGCCTTTTCGCCAATCCCGACTCACGTCTTTTCCGCCGCGAATATCTGCACCGCACGGAAGCCTTCTATGCCAAACACGGCGGCAAAACCATCATCATCGCCCGCTTCGTCCCCATCGTGCGCACCTTTGCGCCCTTCGTCGCCGGGATGGGGCATATGCACTACCGCCGCTTCCTGCGCTACAACATGCTGGGCGGCATCGCCTGGATCATGCTCTTTGCTTATGCGGGCTATGCCTTCGGTCAGCATCCTGTGGTCAAACAGAACCTGACCCTCGTTCTCGCCGCCATCATCGTCATTTCCATCCTGCCCGCCATCATTGAAATTATCCGCCAGCGCCGTCGTGCCGCTTGATGCAGGAGAAGTACAGATGGGTCGCAACGCCCTATAATCCGCGCCCCCCAATCAACCCCACAAGGACAGCATGAAAAAAATCGTCGTCATCGGCGGTGGCTTTGCCGGTGTGAATATTGCCCGCGATCTTGGTCGCAACCCCGCTTACAGCATC
Organism: Cardiobacterium sp. Marseille-Q4385; assembly: GCF_916618745.1. GTDB lineage: Bacteria > Pseudomonadota > Gammaproteobacteria > Cardiobacteriales > Cardiobacteriaceae > Cardiobacterium. The sequence continues at coordinate 385,329 of NZ_OU745373.1, read as the reverse complement.
ACCCTCATCGACAAAAATAACTACAACTTCTTCCCGCCGCTCATATACCAAGTCGCCGCCGGCTTTATGTCGCCGTCAGACATCAGCTATCCCTTCCGCAAACTCTTCAACCGCCATCCGCGCGTGCGCTTCCGCAAGGGCACCGTCACCCGCGTGGACTGCAACGCGCGCCACGTTTTTCTCGAACAGGGCGGCAGCGTCGAATATGACGCCCTTATCATCGCCCTCGGCAGCCAGCCCAACTATTTCGGCAACCGCGAAGTCGAGCAGAATGCCTACACCATGAAAACCCTCGGCGACGCGCTGGCCATCCGCAACACCATCCTGCGTCAGCTGGAAGAAGCGTGCAGCATCGACAAAAACGCGCGTGCCCCGTACTTGCACCTTGTCGTTGCCGGTGGTGGCGCAAGCGGCGTTGAGCTGACCGGCATCCTCGCCGAAATGCGGCGCGACATCTTCAGCAAGGACTATCCCGAACTTGAAGGCGATCATGGCCGCCTGACACTGGTAACTGCCGACCCCGTCCTCTTGCCGCCGATGCGCGAAGTCTCGCAGCGCTACACCGAGGCCGCGCTGAAAAAACTCGGCGCGGACATCATCTATAACGACGCCGTAACCGCTTACGACGGCCAGACCATCACCCTGAAAAGCGGCGCTACCCTCGCCGCAAAAAGCCTCATCTGGACGGCGGGAGTGACGGCAGTCAAGCTCGCGGGCATTCCGGAAAGCTGCTACGGACGCGGCAACCGTCTGCGTGTGGACAGGCAACTGCGCGTGCAGGGTCTGGAAAACGTCTATGCCGTTGGCGACTGTGCCCTGGTCGAAGGCGATCCCGACTATCCGAACGGTCACCCGCAACTGGGACAAGTCGCCAAAGCGCAGGGCAAATACCTCGGCAAATACTTCGGACGCGAGGGCAAACCCTTCGCTTACAAGCACAAGGGCGACATGGCGATGATCGGCCGCCTCTCCGCCGTTGCCGACCTGCCGGGCGGGCGCAGCGTGCATGGTGTCATCGCCTGGATTATCTGGGTCATCGTGCACATCCTTGCCCTCGTGACCTTCAAGAACCGCGTTGCTGCCACCTACGACTGGAGCATCGCCTTCCTCACCAAGAACCAGGCGATGCGGATGAATATCCAGCCGAGTCCGCCGAAAGGGCGACGCGGGGAATATAGTTAAACATCTAAAAAATCGTAACGGCGTTGCGTCACCTTGCCGGGCCCCATAAAAATCGCTACGCGATTTTTATGGGAACCCGCCGTACTACCTGTACTGTCTTCGGCGGCGCGCCTTGTTACGCTTTTTTATCGAGCGTATGAAAACGCGACCGATGGCAGCGCGTTTTTCAGGCGGTCAGTGCAACAGGGCAACCGTCTTGCCGTTGATGCGGACTTCGTTGCCGTTGATGTCCACGTGCAGCGGGTAGTTGCCGTCTGCATCGGCGCGCAGACGGTCGTTGCCGAGGGTCAGGGCCAGTACGGGCAGCAGGCCACTTTGCCGGGCGTGTCCGCCGTAGAGGAGGAATTCGCCGCGCGTGCCGTTCAACTGGGCGGTGCTGTACGGCGGCGGGAAAAGCAGCGGGAAGAGCAGGCTGCCGCTTAAATGGGTGGTCTGCTCTTTGTTGCTGGTGAGGATGAGGCGGTTACCGCCAGATTCTTGTTGTAGCGAGAGGTAGAGGCGGTCGCCGCTGTAGGCTTTGAGCAGCGGCAGGTCGAAGGTGGTGGTAGCCTGGGCTTCGAGATTGCGCAGGCTGCCGTTCTCGCGGCGGTGGGCGGTGATGAGGCTTTGTTGCAGGCGCTGGGTCTGGGTCGCACCCTGCGCGTTTTTGCTTTTGATGGTGAGGTCTTCGATGCTGTAGCGGCTTTCTTCGCGGGTCAGGTTGCCTTGCAGGTTGTAGAGGACGATGTCTTGCTGTTGCTGGACGGCGTTGGTGTAGCTGAGGTTGATCTGGGCAGCGTTCAGACGCAGGCTGTCGCCGTCGCTGCGGTAGGTGCCGCCGCTGCGTGCAATGCTGAGACGGGCGCCGTTTTTCTGCCATTGTTGGCTACCGAGCAGCCATTCGCCGTTGCCCTGGTTGGGATGGCGGATATGGCTGTGCCAGCTGAGGCTGATGCCTTCGCTACTGAGGTTGGGGGTTTCGTTTTTTTGTATGCGGATGGTCTGGTGCAGCTGGCCGAGGGCGGCGAGACTGGCCTTGATATGCAGGTGGTTATCGGGGATGTAAGCGGCGAGGCTGCCGTCGGTCGCGCTGTTGGTCAGGGTGGCGCTGAAAAGGTTGATGCCGCTGTTAACCAGCGGTGCGTGATGGATGCGGGCGTGCAGGGTGGTGCTGTACCAGGTCGGCTGGCCGCTGAACGGGCGGATGCTGAGGCGGATGTCGGCGCTGCTGCTGAAGTAGTTGCGCTGGTAGTTTTCCAGGCTGAGTTCGATGCCTTTGTCGTGCAGGCGTTGGATGTCGGCGCTGTTAAAGAAGGCGCGGGTGTGCTTTTCGAGTGCCGGCGCCAGGAAGGACGGCGCGGCAAGGGCGATGAGCAACCAGACGATGGCAACGAAGGCGAGGATTTTGGTGAGGCGGTTTTGGGTGATATTTTGCATGGTGTTTTTGCGGGTGGCGATGGGCTAAGTGTAGGGTTTTTATGGGGTTTCGACAATTATTATGTGGTCACCGTTTAAATAGGAATGAGACAAGGCGGCGTAGTGACTGGCCTTGCCAAGCGGCGTAGTGACTGGCCCGCCAATCGGCGTAAGTACTGGGCCCGCCAAGCGGCGTAGTGACTGGCCCGCCAAGCGGCGTAAGTACTGGGCCCGCCAAGCGACGTAAGTACTGGGCTCGCCAAGCGGCGTTTTTTGCTGTGTACGAAGGTCGTGCACAAAGCACGCCAGCTATCAATCCAGCAACTGTTGCAGCGGGGCAAAGTGTTCGCGCAGGTAGGTCTCAAAATCCTCCTGCGGGCGGGCTTCGATTTCCGCCTGTTTGCTGAGGCTGGCGGCGGCCTGGGCGGCAAGCGCCATTTCTTCGGCTACCGGTAGTGGCTGGTGCAGGGTGGCGTGGTGTTTGTCACGCCAGGCGAGGTGGTAAGCGAGGAAGCCTTCGCGGTTACCCGCTTGGGCGCGGTAGGGCAGGTGGGTTTTGTCTGCGACTTCGCGGGTGAGTGCGGCGAGAGCGTCGCTGCTCGCGCTGCCGCCGCGTTCGGCATCAAGGCGGGCGGCAATGGGCTGCATGGCGGCAAGCAGTTCGAGGGCGGCGTCCTGGATGGGACGGTCGCGGCGTGTCTGTTTGAGAGTGAAACCGTTGCTCAGGCCGCAGCAGGCGGTGCGCAGGCGGTTGTGGTCGTTTTCGTCGCGCACGGCATGATTCTGTGGTCCTTCGGGGTGCAGGAGGCAGTAGAGCAGGTAGGTTTCGAGGACATTCAGCTGCGCAGGGCTGATGCCGCAGGGGTCTTCGGGGTTGATATCGGTCAGGCGCAGTTCGAGGTAGGCGATGCCGCGTGTGGCAAGCGCCAGCGTCGGCAGTTCGTTGTTGCGCAGTGGCTGTTTGGGGCGGGCAGCGGCGTAGTATTCGTTGGCAATTTGCAGGATGTGGGTGCTGATTTGTTTGCGGCTGCCGTCGGCGTGGTAGAGGCCGATGTGCTCGAAGCGCGGCGCGGGGGTGGCGACGGCGCTGGCAAGGTCGCGCACATAGGTGGCGAGGTCGTTATTGCTCACGGTGAAGGCGGTTTTGTTCTGGTAGCCGAGTTCGCTCATGCGCAGGCTGGTTGCGCCGCGCCAGCCGAGGGTGTGTACGGCAAGCGGTTCCAGGATGTTGTGCGCGGGGCGGAAGCTGTCATGCACGGCGGGGCTGGCACCGTAGAGGTAGTTGATGAGCCAAGCGTGGCGGCTGTTGGCGCGCAATGCGCCCATGTAGCGGCGGTTGATGTAGTCCTGCGTCACGGTTTCGCCGTCACGCGCGGCGAGCGCCTGCCACAGGGCGGCGGGCGGTGAGTAGTTGTAGTGGATGCCGCTGATCATTTGCATGGTTTTGCCGTAGCGGTGCGCCAGGCCTTCGCGGTAGAGGCGGCGCATTTTGCCGCCGTTGCTCGTACCGTAGTAGCCGATGGCGATGGCATCGTCGCTTGCCGGCAGGATGCAGGGCATGCTGCCCGGCCACAGTTGTTCGTCGCCGATATGCTGCGCGCAGTAGCGGTGCAAGCTGAGCAGTTGGGCATAGGCGGCGTCCGGCGTGGGGTGCGGGTCGGTGACGAGTTCGAGCAGGGTTTCGGCGTAGTCGGTGGTGATGTTCGGGTGGGTGTAGGCGCTGCCAAGGGCGGCGGGGTGGGTGGTGCTGGCGAGGGTGGCATCAGGATTGGTGCGCAGGGTTTCGCGTTCGATGCCGATGTTGCCGTGAGCAAGGGGCAGGGTGTGCATGGTGGTTGGTCCGTAGGGGTTCGGCGGCATGATAGCGTATGATGTGGTCTCTGTTTTTTTGTGTGAGGTGTGTGATGGATATAGCGGTGTTGATGGATGATTTGGCGTCAATCAAGCCTTATAAGGACACGACGTTTGCCCTGATGCTGGCGGCGCAGGCGCGCGGGCACCGGGTGATGGTGTTCGACCAGGGTGACTGGCAGGTGCGCGACGGCAATGTGCAGGCCTATGTGCGCACGGTGCGGCTCGTTGATCAGGATGAGGATTTTTTCCGCGTGCTCAATGAAGAGGTGATCGATTTGTGCGATGTGGATGTGGTGTTGCAGCGCAAGGATCCGCCTTTCAATCTGCGCTATATCTACGACAGTTATATGCTGGATTTGCTGGAAGCACAGGGCGTGCGGGTGGTCAATCCGCCGCAAGCACTACGCGATATGAATGAGAAGTTTGCGATTACCCGTCTGCCGCAATGCACGCCGGAAACGCTGATTAGCAAGTCGCGAGACGAGATTTTGGCGTTTCTGCGCGAGTTTGGCGAGGTGGTGGCAAAACCGCTGGACGGCATGGGTGGTAGCGGTGTGTTCAAGCTTACCCTCGGCGACAAAAACACCAATGCCATTCTGGATGCGATGAATCCCGACGGCCTGCAAACGCTGATGGTGCAGCGCTATCTCGACAAGGTTACCGAGGGCGACAAGCGGATTTTGGTGATTAACGGCGAAGCGGTCGATCACGGCCTCGCCCGTCTGCCCGCCGAAGGAGAGTTTCGCGCCAATCTCGCCGCCGGTGGGCGCGGCGTGGTACAGCCGCTTACCGAGCGGGAATGGTGGATTGTCGAGCAGGTGCAGCCGCTGCTCGCCGCTGAACGTCTTTATCTGGTCGGGCTGGATGTCATCGGTGGTTATTTGACGGAATTGAATGTGACCAGCCCGACTTGTATGCGCGAGATTGAAAAGGCGACGGGGCAGAAGATTGCCGAACGCTTCTGGCAGGGGCTGGAAGAATGACGCCGCCGCGCACACAGACGGCTGACACGCCGCAGGAAGAGGACAAGGGCGAGACGCTGTTGTGGCGCTATGCGAAACGCAGCGAGGACGATGACGGCGAGGAACATTCGCCGGGCTGTCCTTGTTGCATGAATGAGCAGCGCTGATGGCTGCTAAGCGAGGAAAATGCTGCGTCAGTCGCCAAGCGGGATAAACGCCAAGCTCGCGCCAAGCGAGGTAAACACTGACTTCGTGGAATAGATTTCGTCACTTCGCGCATTTATCCCCTCCGTCGTATCCCGAAATACAAGCGTTTTGTAGGCACGGCGGAGGCTAATTTTGTCGTACACGAAGCAATCCACCAATCAAAACGCCCACCGATGGTGGGCGTTTGTCTTTGCCGTGCCTTACGGCATTTGCAATGGGTTGATGAGAAGAGGCGGGGTTAGCAGGTTGCTGCTATGGGGCTCAATCTGCGCAGGAGCCGCCTGAGCGCCGGTAAATGCCGCCATTGCGTTAATCAGCTGCTGTGCCTGTACCGCACTGCGCGCATCCAGACCGGATTGCCGCCGGATATCGTCAAGCGAGATCGTCTTGTCGGCAAAGGCAAAACGCTCGATACGGCTGCTGCCATCGGCAGCGAAATAATCACGGATACGCAGTGAATCTTCGCCGTTGTAGCCGTAGAGCAGCAGGTCTTGCGCCTCCTGACGGAATTGCACCTCGGCCAGGCGGATATCTTCCAGTTGCAAGGTGTCGTTATCCGTATCGTTGCCCCGGTCGTGGATGACATCCTGTCCGTGTCCTTTGCTGACGCGGTAAGTATCATTCCCTGCGCCGCCACTTTGGTAGTCGTGGCGGGCACCGCCGATGAGCACATCGTCGCCGTTCTGACCGAAGAGAATGTCATCCCCCTCGCCGGCATAGAGCGTGCCTTCACCGTCGCCACCCTGCAATTCATCATTGCCGGCTTCGCCGCAGAGGATGTCATTGCCCTCATTGCCAAAGAGACGGTCATTGCCCAGGCTGCCGTAGAGTTCATCCTCGCCCGCGCCGCCGACAAGAGCGTCATCTCCGGCATCGCCCAGGAGTTTGTCGTTGCCGTTCTGGCCGAAGAGGATATCGTCGCCGTTGCCGCCGTAGAGTTCGTCTTCACCGTCGCCACCCTGCAATTCATCATTGCCCTCATCGCCGTAGAGCTTGTCATTGCCTTCATTGCCGAAGAGATGGTCGTCGCCGTGGCCGCCGAAGAGCTCGTCTTCGCCCGCGCCACCGACCATTTTGTCGTTGCCGTTGTCGCCAAAGAGTTTGTCGTTGCCGTTCTGGCCGAAGAGGATATCGTCGCCGTTGCCGCCGTAGAGTTCGTCTTCACCGTCGCCGCCCTGCAATTCATCATTGCCTTCGTCGCCGTAGAGCTTGTCATTGCCGTTCCGGCCAAAGACGAGATCATTACCCGCGCCGGCAAAGATTTGATCATCGCCGTTACCGCCGAGGAGCGTGTCGTCCCCGTTCGTGCCATACAGCGTGCGGCCCGCTTCGGGTTCTACTGGTTGCGGGTCAACGGGATTCGGGTCAACGGGATTCGGGTCAACGGGATTCGGGTCAACGGGTTTCGGGTCAACGGGTTTCGGGTCAACGGGTTTCGGGTCAACGGGTTTCGGGTCAACGGGTTTCGGGTCAACGGGTTTCGGGTCAACGGGTTTCGGGTCAACGGGTTTCGGGTCAACGGGTTTCGGGTCAACGGGTTTCGGGTCAACGGGTTTCGGGTCAACGGGTTTCGGGTCAACGGGTTTCGGGTCAACGGGTTTCGGGTCAACGGGTTTCGGGTCAACGGGTTTCGGGTCAACGGGTTTCGGGTCAACGGGTTTCGGGTCAACGGGTTTCGGGTCAACGGGTTTCGGGTCAACGGGTTTCGGGTCAACGGGTTTCGGGTCAACGGGTTTCGGGTCAACGGGTTTCGGGTCAACGGGTTTCGGGTCAACGGGTTTCGGGTCAACGGGTTTCGGGTCAACGGGTTTCGGGTCAACGGGTTTCGGGTCAACGGGTTTCGGGTCAACGGGTTTCGGGTCAACGGGTTTCGGGTCAACGGGTTTCGGGTCAACGGGATTCGGGTCAACGGGTTTCGGATTCACCGGATCGTCACTGCTGCTATCGGCCAGATTTATCCCGTAGAGACCATTGGCAAAAACGGGGATGCTGATGATGCCGGGTTTGTCAGCGTAGGTAATCTGCGCGCGGTCGCCATACCACGCCAGTTTCCAGCCCTGACCGCTGTCCCAGTGGTGCTCGTCAACCTTGCGCCAGGTCAAATTGGCGGCACGGCTGCTGTCCAGATAGATGTGATCAGTCTTGCCGTCGTCGTCCACAGTATCCGTGGTGTTTTCGTCCAGCTCGCTGCTTGTAAAGTAGTAATCGTCGCTGTCGGCACCACCGCGAAGGATGTCGCTGCCTGCGCCGCCTATCAGCTTGTCCTTGCCGATGCCGCCATAAAGCGTGTCGTTGCCGGCATCACCATAGAGGGTATCGTCATTATCAGCCCCTTCAGCAGGCGCAATATCGCCGCTGCCCGCATGGCCGTTGTCGTCGCCCCAGAGGATATCGTCCCCCTCGCCACCATGCAGGGTGTCGCCGCCGTCCTGACCGATGATGAGGTCGTCCCCATCGCCGCCGTAGAGGAAATCCTGGGCGCCACCACTGGCAGCGCGGTGTTCCTCCTTGTCCTTATGCCCGAACGGGGCATTAATCTCATAGTCGCCCTGTTCGCGCAAAATTTTGATGCTCCAGCTGACGAGCTCTGCGGGTAGATTGGCGGTATTCTGGTTGCCCTTGTGCTCCCACTTGCCTTCCGTGTCAAACGTATGCTCCCAAGTAGGGTAACGGGTCAGGGTTTTTAAAAGCTCGGGGGCAAAATGGGTGACTCCGCCGGGTAAGAGATGAGGGACGTATCTCATGATATCCGGATCTTCATCCGCCAGACTATGGAACATCCGCTTCATCTGTACATCGGCGCGCATCACGCCGTCGCCGAGGATAATATCGTTGCCGGCACCGCCGATGACCGTATCGCTGCCTTCGCCGCCTTGCAGGAAATCCTGATTGGCGCTGCCGTAAAGACGGTCATCGCCTTCGCCGCCCAGCACCCAGTCGCCCTGTTCCATGCTGACAACATTGCCTTTCTCCAAATGGCTTGTTTGCATATTGGCGTAAAGCACATCATCACCGGCCATGCCGTTGATGAAGTCCCCACCGCCGCCGCCGATGATGGTGTCGCTGTCTTTCGCTTTCTTGATTGGATCACGCCAGTCCTTTCCTGGCAGCACAAACGGACTGCCGTTCAGAAGATCAGCATCATCGCCGCCATCGATCCAGTCGCGCTCAAAACTGCCGAAAACCGAATCATTGCCCGCACCGGTGTACGCAACCAGTGCAAAGTCCTTTTCATCTTTCGCTTTCAATGGCCCTGCATTGATGCTGTCGCGCGTATCGGTTCCTTTGATTTTGAAACTGCCGGAACTATTAAAGCTGTACACATTTTCTTTTCCGGGCATACCCGTGATAAACCCATCCCCCATATCGGGAGCAACGGGTTCGTCATCATCAAACAGCTGCACACCGAGAACGGGCCCCTGCTCTTTCTGTTTGAAATACTGCTTGATGGTTGCCTGATTATCCGAACCCACCTGCGAAATCACCAGGTCATCATTAATGCGGGTAGCGGTGAACTTGTTATCCCTGTTCTTCTTCTCATCCACGCTGATCCAATCATTTTGATCCGCAGCAACTCGCGCAAAATAGACAGGGGTTTCGTCTGCACTCTTACCCATACTAACAAATACCAGTTTGCCCTCACGATCAGAGTCAAAGACCGTATCTTTATTTTGGATAAAGTATGTATCAAGCCCAATGCCTCCTTCGAAATAATCTTGGCCTACACTACCATGCAATTCATCAGCCTTTTTTCCACCATAAAGATGATTTTCAACACCTATTGCGCCTTCCAGAATATTTTCTTTATCTACATGACCAAACTGAACTGTTCCTATAGTGTTCTGTCCTGAGCCTACATAAGATGATTCTCTATTATTAAACTTAATATCTATCTCACTATCAAGAGATTTGAGGCTTTTTCCTTGTGCAAAGGGATAATTCTTCTTATATTCAGCATATGTCTCTTTGTAGTTGCGATAAAGATCGACATCAAGTTTGGCTACCTCATTTTTTTCATTGTAATTGTTCCTAACACTAAGTAAGGCAATCTTGTCATTGATCCAGTTGTCAGAAAAATAGGCTGCTTCTTTACCTTCAGCAATAGCCTTATTATCTTCTTGCCATTGCTGATATTTTTCTTTCCAAGCCTCTTCCCAAACCTTATTTAGACTACCATTCTCGTTCTCTGAGGCTAGCACAAATGGAGAAAGTGTTTCGAGGGCAACGAGGTAGCCAAAATCCTTGCGCACCAGATCTACACTCATACTGTTAACTGCTTGCAGATCCAGCGGTTTGATGGAGAAGTCCTGCCCCAATTTGTATTTGGCATTTTCGCCGGAGAAAAGTTTGGCGATTTCTTGCAGTTTATTATGTACATCGTTACGACCACTGTAGGCATGCTTATTGCCGTCCTTATCTGTGCCATTACTATCCATTTCCCACCATGTGTTGCCGTTGGGATTTCCTTTTAGGTCGGATTCAATGCCAAATGTGTGCGCAAGCGCATTGATAAAATTATCCAGCATATCGCCTTCTGCATAGCCTTGAGCGTTGGGACTGTCTTTTGTCCAGCCGAGCCCCCATTCTTGCAGTTTTTTATCGATGGATATTTTTCCACCAACAATTCCTGTTGACACCAACTTAGTAATGACGCCACCAGGAATACCAACAGCCCAAGCAGCTACAAGCGCTATTAGAACTTCCTGCCATCCTTGTTGAAGAGCATATTTTACAGCACCATCAATTAAATGTTCATCCATTAGCGTTTGTTTATTAGATGATAAAGCAAGTATCTTGTAAAAATCCTCTTTCGATAGAGAGCTGCTAATGTCAGATAAAGTTTTCTGTGCTTCTAATGAATCAGTCAGCAGTACAATGCTATGTGTATCTCCGAAATCTGTGAAAAAATACTGATCAACCAATAGTTTCGTATCACCATATTCATTACTGGCGTCGGCAACCCCATTAACGTATTTCCCTCGTCCTAATGGCTGATTCTCCACTAAAATTGGAACATCCGTGCCGTAATGAAGCTGAGAAGACGCCACCATACTAGGTGGATTTTTAGCATAAATATCATAAAAACCTTCATATGGTTGTTTAATAACATTGCGCTCATCAAATATAAGGTTATTTGCTCCAGATTCTCCATTAAAGACATTCCAAGCTGAATAGGCTTTAGTTTTTCTGGCTGCTAAAAGCACAGCGACTTGGTAGTCAAAATTCGCAGCTGCAATATCACTATAATTTACCAAAGGGGGAGTAGAACCTTCGCCGCTAGTTAATTCACTTACTCTTTTATTCTCCTCTAATACGATTCTAGCTCTAGTAATTGCCTCTGCGAGGAGGTTCATATCATTAATAAATTCTTTATTTTCAGCTTGCTGATCACCAGCTTCTGTCTGAGAAAGAGCATTAGTAAAACCATTTGCTGTTTTGATAAAATTATCTTCTTTATCTTTTATAATCTTTATGACTTTATTGTTGTCTTCCTTGCTATTTTTATGATTTATAGTGTCCTTTAGTTCCTGATATGATTTTTTCAAACTTTGATAGTAAGATCTTGCTTCTACATTAAGTAGGCTTTCTAAAGTTTCCGCCCTGCGATTCTCACCAAATGTTTTTATAATCTGCTGCAAAGTATCCTTATCCATTAGCGAGTCATCCGCTTTCTTTCCTACACCGGCACCATTAAAGGTATAAGTCTTATGAATAAGATCTTCATCTTGATGCAGGATATTGAACGCTGTAGCCAAGTGTCCGCCCAGGCTATACCCGGTCAGGCTGATTTGTTCGCCATCACCAATAATCTTGCTTTCACGCAAAGACTGATACCAACGTTCCATATCATCAATCTGGCCAAACGCCCAGCCTTTCTCTTTAATTTCCAGCGTGTTGGTTGCCTGATTATCACGCGCACTATCATCAATAAATTCAGTACTGCGGAAAGACATGACCAACTGGTCTTTTTTAACAATCACGTTACCTTTATCATCCTCAATAGGCTGCTTTGCCCTAAACAGGGTGCCGGAAAAGCCGGTATCAGTGATCGGCATATAGGAAATAACTTCCCAATCCTGCATAAATTGTTCAGCTTGAGCTTCAGTCAACTTACTTGTATGGTCATTGCCAATAGTTAATAATTTTTTATTTATACTAGGTAATTCTCTATCTCCCTTCATATAAGGTTTTTCTCTAGGTGTAGGCACCCTGTTCCCATTCTCTTTAAGAGGTCCTTCCAAAAAGGCCTCAGCAACGATTTGTAGTTTGGCCATCTCCAGCATTTCAGCAGCAGAAGGAATATTTTGCGATTGATTGCTTGACATGATTAATCTCCTTGCTTGGGTTTAACTGCTTGTCGGACAAAAAATACAATAAGATCTCTTTGATCCAATTCAAATTCCGGGCAAATATCGGCAGATGCCCAAGGTACGCGTTGATTACTATTCCCTTGGCCGGGCTCCATGCTGTACCACGTTTCACTTGCCATCAGGATATTTTCTTTGGTGTCGTACACATTGATTGTCAATCCTGCTACCCAATATTGCCGGTCAGCAGGATCAATAATGGGTTTGAATTCTACCGCATAGCGGGCAGGGTGTTCGTTAACTTGTTCTGTTATCATTTTTCGATAATCTTCTCTATCTTCGTCTGCAGGATAACGATAACGCAGATAGGTATTATCATTTTGCCTGACATCTACATATTGATAGCCGGGATAAACCGCATCATAACTGCCCGGTCTCATCATTACAGGATTGGGATGTAATCCACGTTTTATTCTTTCGTTTTTTTGATAGATTTCCCAGTTTAAAAAAGACCTAATATAATCATCTCCATCATTAGAATAAGGTAACGCTGCTCCTTCCCACATAGGGTCAGAACCAAACTTATGCCTGTATTCCTGCGGCACATTCAATAGCGTAATTCCCTCTACGCCTTCCACAGTGTAATAAATCTTTTCTCCTGCGGTTTTGCAGCGTTCATCAAAAATGGCTTTGGCTTTGTTGTAGCGCGCCTGAAATTCATCCCGTTTGGCTTGCTGCTCGCGGATATAGGCTCGTCGCTCCATATAGTCTTTGCCGATGGGGAACATAAATAACGCGGTAACAGCAAGGCAGGCAGCACTTTGTAGCAGGCAGCGTTGTTTATGATCTGCCATCGTTTTACCGACAAATTTCCATGCCGCCCGCAGGGATAGCAGGAATACGGCCAAATAGACGAAGGACAGAATATTGCCCAGCAGGGCCAGTGCTTTGAAGATATCGGCGGGGGTCAGCATGGGGTATTTCTCCCACTACGAGGGATGGAAGTTTGAGCGTGGAGATGCTGCCGAGTGGCGCAGGGTATCCGCAGTAGCGGAGATGCGGTGTTGGCGGTGAGCTGTTGCATGAACGCCTCCTTGCGATTGAATTTCTTGATTATTCCTTTAAGACAATGTTGCGTCAATGTGTTTTTCTTACGATGTTTACATCATTTATTCATGTTTAGTGTTTATTTTTGTTGCTTTGGGTATTTTTTTGTCTGCTCGGCCACGGTGTTCGTTGCCGATGCGTTGTGCGCAGTAGCAGTCAGGCGGGCTGTTGATCGCAGGCGGTGTTTCGGTATAGAAGGGTGGCTGTCCGTGTTGCATGCATGAGCCGCGCTAGGTCACGGTCTCGCCCGATTAGGCCGCTTGCGGCAAAAGCCGTACAATGCACGCCTCATTTGGCAGTGCATCCTGCGCTGCCTTCCCATCCGCTAAATAAAATACATTTAAGGAGTCTCCTGATGAGCGAAGAACAACAAACCCAGATCGTCCTTGATATCCGCAAAATCTATGTCAGCGATATCTCGGTGGAAGTCCCCCACGCTCCGGAAATCTTCCAGCAAGAACTCAACCCGGAAATCAGCCTCGGCGTTGCCCACGAAATCCAGAAGCTGCCGGAAGATAACCACTACAACATCAAGCTGCGCCTGACTATCACCGCCAAAGACGGTGAACGTGTTATCTACCTCGTGGAAGTTGCGCAGAACGGCGTCTTCGAAATCAGCGGCCTGCCGGATGCTCAACTGCACCACGCGCTGAACGTCTATTGCCCGACCACCCTCTATCCCTATGCGCGCGAAGCCATCAGCAACGCCATCAACCGCGCCGGTTTCCCCAACCTCTACTTGCAGCCCATCAACTTCGACATCATGTATCAGCAACGCCTGCAACAAGCTGCCGAACAACAAGACGGACAGCCAACACAATAATGGCGCGTATCACCGTCCTTGGTGCGGGCAGCTGGGGCACCGCACTGGCCCTGCAACTTGCCCGCAACCGGCACGATATCACCCTCTGGGCTCACCGCCGCGAACATGCGGCGGCGCTCATTTCAGCGCGTGAAAACAGCCGCTACCTGCCCGGCATCGCCCTGCCGGACAATCTCGGCATCAGCGACGACCTTACCGCTGCCGTGCGCGACGCTGCGCTTATCCTTGCCGTCGTCCCCAGTCGTGCCTTCGCGGGACTACTCGTGGATCTCAAACCGCATTTGCGCGATACCCCGCTGATGTGGGCCATCAAAGGCTTCGAAGCGGGCAGCGGGCGCCTACTCAGCGACGTTTTCCATGACACAATCGGCGCCGATCACCCACACGCCATCCTGGCCGGCCCCAGCTTCGCCAAAGAAGTCGCCGCCGGGCAACCTACCGCTGTGACCATCGCCGCTGCCGATAACGCCCTCGCAGAACACATCGCCCACTACTACCACGGCAGTAACTTCCTTTGCTACACCAGTAACGATCTTATTGGCATTCAGGTTGGTGGTGCCGTGAAAAACGTCATTGCCATCGCAACCGGCATCGCTGACGGTCTCGGCTGCGGTGCAAACGCCCGTGCTGCCCTCATTACGCGTGGCCTGCGCGAAATCACCCGCTTGGCGACCGCCCTCGGCGCCCATGAAGAAACCCTGATGGGCCTAGCCGGCATGGGCGACCTCGTCCTCACCTGCACGGATGACCAATCACGCAACCGCCGCTTTGGCCTCGCCCTCGGACGCGGAGAAAGTGCGGCAGACGCCAAAGCCGCCATCGGCCAGACTGTCGAAGGCGAAGGTGCTACCCACGATACCTATACCCTCGCGCAGGCACACGGCATCCGCATGCCCATCACTACCCACCTGCATCATATGCTTGCCGGCGAGGCCAGCCTGCACGACACCATCGCCAGCCTCCTCGCACGCGACATCAAACAAGAACGGCACTGATGCCCGACCTCGACATTCACTACGAAGACCCTGACATCCTCGTCATCAACAAACCGGCGGGTTTACTATCCGTCCCTGGCCGGGGTGAAGACAAATACGACAGCGTACAAAGCCGCTGCCAAGAAATCGCGCCGGAAGCCATGGCCGCGCACCGTCTCGACATGGCGACCGGCGGCCTCCTGCTCATCGCCAAACACAAGGCCGCCGAACGCCATTACAAACAACAATTTGCTGAACGCCGCGTCACAAAACGCTACATCGCCCTCGTCCACGGCGTCCTCGCGCAAACCAGCGGCGACATCCACTACCCGCTCATCACCGATTGGGAACGCCGCCCCCGGCAAAAAATCGATTACGAACACGGCAAAAACGCACACACCAGCTATCAGGTCCTCGCCGAAGAAAATGGCAATAGCCGTGTGGCCCTTACCCCGCACACCGGCCGCAGCCACCAACTGCGCGTCCACCTCGCCGCCATCGGCCACCCCATCCTCGGCGACGAATTCTATGCCGACGAGCATCTCCCTCCCGCACCACGCCTGATGCTGCACGCCGAAACCCTCGCTGCCGCCAACTTGCACGGCATCTGGCAAACCTTCCATCTCGCCGCTTCTTTCTGAACCTGCCATAAAACAGGTGGCGCCCTTGCCCCGCTTGGCTGGTGAAAAATAACCATAACGTATGCCCATAGAAACACAGCTATCGTTATAATCCCCTTGACTTTTCACCCACAACCACAGGAAAACACGATGAAAAAGAATCAACTAGCGCTTGCCATCCTTACCGCTGCGGCGCTGCTTAGTGCTTGCGACGATCAGAAGAAACCGGCAGAAAAAGGCGCTGCTACCGAACAAGCGGCTGAAAACAAGGCTGCTCCCGCAGCGCAAAACGCCGAGCAGATTGAGGCGCGTTATAAAGAAGATGCAGCACAAGCCAATGCGCTTTATGAAAAGTTCTATGCGAGTGGTCCAAATGCCAATCTTTTCCGCAAGTACGATTACAGCGTCAGTGATTATCAGAAGAATGAGCAGGGCGCGACTGCCAAGGCGAGCCTGACGCTGGATCTCAACCCGGCGGTTTATGGCGAAAATGTCCAGCCCGTTATCCTGAATTTCACCGATACGATCACCTACAACAAAGAATTGCTGGATAAAGGCATCGTGGCGCAGGTCGAACACAAAATCGACAACCCGGAAGCCATCAAGACGTTCATTGATAATTTCGCTAGCCTCGCCGAGCAAAAGACAGCTGGGGAAGAAACCGCTGACGGGAAGACAGGCGAGGAAAAACCGGCTGAGGAGAAACCGGGCGACAAGGCAACGGCTGCCGGTGGTGGCATCAATACCGTGTTTGAACATCTGCAACTGCGCACCGACCTGCTTACTGATGACAATGCCGTTGCCAGCGCGACCATCACACCCTTCCAGTACCAGGAAGGTGATGACAGCATCGATTTCAAAGGCCTCAACTACAACGTCCGCTACAACAATAAAACACTGGCGGAAGGCATTTATGGCCTTGATTTCGCTCTCGAACCGCTGACGTTCACCGCCACTGATAAAGAAGACGGCGACAGCGCAACGGTCAGTATCGCTCCCGTCAAAGGCGCGATGGATATCAAGGAAGACGGCACCTTCTCGCTTAAAGTTGATCCGATCAAAACCGAAACCACCAATACCCATGGTCTTTCTACTTTCGAGATCGCAGGCATTGACGGCAAAGGGGAAGGCCTAAAATTTGATAGCGCGCTGGGATCTTATTTGGGTAATGTTGACATCAATGCCAACGGTATCCGTGTCAGCCGCAACAATGAAGCCATCAATCTGGGTGATATCAACATCAAGGCGGACACCAAGAAAAATGCTGCGGGCAACTACGACACCGCCGGGACTTTTGTGTTCAAACTCGATGGTGCCTCGCTGAAACAGGCTATCCCGAACTTATCGGTCGAGCCGCAAAGCCTGCGCCTTCATGTCGGCCTGAATGAACTCTCGGCTGCTGCCAACACCTCTTTGACTGAAGGCTTGCAACTGCTCAATCCGCATTTTGCCGCTGGTAATACCGAACTGCCGCCGGAAGCGGTGGCCAAGTTCCAGGCCGCCGCGAACGAGATCATCAAAAACAAAACCCGCTTCAATACTGAGATAGAAGCGCAGACTGACAGCGGTAAGGCACAGCTGACCGCCAATGTTGGTATCCGCAGCGACAGCCCGGTCACAGCAGAAGAATGGCAAAAAGCCATTGACGGTGCGCAGGAGAACCCGCTGCCGCTGCAAGACCTGCTGAAAAACAACCTTGACCTGCATGCCGAACTCCGTGTCAGCAAATCGCTGGTAGATAAGCTCGGTTTCAGCGAAATGGTTGAACAGCAAGGCGCCATGTTCGTCACGCTTGAAGGTGACGAATACCGCGTCAAAATCGAGGGCAAAGAAGGCAAAATCGAACTAAATGGCAACCCGCTGCCCTTCTGATTACTGCCGTCATTGCATTGCAGAAAAAAACCCCGCGTAAGCGGGGTTTTTTATCAGGCGGCGTCCTTAATCGTTATCACGCACAGCACCGTAACTGCCGCTCAGGTTCTGCGTGCTGTCGTGGAAAATGCCGCCCAATTCGCGGGCGTTGTCGCCGTAGAAATGACCGGCGGTGCTGACCCCCGCACTGTTGGCACTGCCGGAGAAATGGCTGCCGTTAATGGTGGCGGTCAGATAGATTGGGTTGAATTGAATATTGCTGTCCCGTTCCGCTTTGATGCGCCCGCTCACAGTCTTGTTGCCGAAGTTGACAGTGAAATCGGCATCAGCGACGCCGGCAACACCATTACGGCCAACTGCCGCATCACCATCGTATTCGACGATGCCCTGATTCGGCATATTAGTGGTGAAGGCACCCTGGCTGAAGATGTAGTCGGTATTATCATGCGTGATGTAGCCGAAGCGGCTGTTGCGGTAATTGTGGCCGCTGACTAGGAAATTCTTGTAGCTGACGCCGTTAATTTGTATTGAATTGCTGCGGATGTTGGGAAGACCGCCGACGTAAATACCACTTTGCTGTGCAGCGAGGTGTTTGCCGTCAATGTGTACTACACCAAGACGGGTGCTATTCAGGGCTTTGGCGTGATGGGCGCTGTTAAATGTTGCGCCGTTGGGGATGGCGAACGCGGTGCCATGATAGGCGTCATTATTGGAGCGGCCGCTGTTGTCATTTGACGGACGCTGCGGATCAACCGGGGTATTGTTTTTGTCGTCCTTACCACCACCGCAAGCGGCCAGCAGCAGGGTTGTGGCGATCATAA
Source organism: Cardiobacterium sp. Marseille-Q4385 (assembly GCF_916618745.1). Taxonomy (GTDB): domain Bacteria; phylum Pseudomonadota; class Gammaproteobacteria; order Cardiobacteriales; family Cardiobacteriaceae; genus Cardiobacterium. Next base: position 367,204 of record NZ_OU745373.1, on the reverse strand, counting down.
GTGCGAGAGAAGATTTGTTCATCAGAAAACTCCGTTAATAGCAGAAAAGCGGCGGCTGCCGCTTACGCCCTATTATCTATTAGCACGAATGAACAAGGAGTGAACGGCTGGGAGGCATTATTTAATCTTGGCATCCTCTTCGTGCAGAAGCCGCGCCAAGAGTGTTTGTGTCTCTTGCAACAGCGTGATGCGCGTTGCGGTTTCTGCCTGACAGGCGCGCAGTTTGTCGCGCAGTGCAGGGCAGAATGCTTGTGGGCGGTCGTGCAGGCAATCATGTAGCCGCGCGATATCCTTTAATGCCAGCCCTGCTTGTTGCAGCAGGCGAATTTTCGCCACCTGCGTCACATCTTCCTCGCCATAGAAGCGATACCCGGCAGTATTGCGCGAAGGCGTGAGCAGCCCCAGTGATTCATAAAAGCGCAGCATCCGCACGCTGACCTGCGTGCGCTGCGCCAATTCCCCTATTTTCATGCGTCCTCCGCTTGACCCTGACAAAGTGTCATAGTCTACCCTTGCATCGTCATTCACACAGGAGCATCCCATGCACGCTTACATCATCCATGGCTATGGCGCAAACCCGAGCGATCACTGGTTTCCCTGGTTGCAAGCACGTTTACAGGCAGCGGGCATACCAACCACCATCCCGCCACTGCCCGACAGTGAGCATCCCGATTTCGCCGCTTGGCAGGCGACACTCACACAAACGATCAGCACGCCCGATCGCAACACTTTGCTTATCGCGCACAGCCTCGGCACCATCAGCCTGCTGCATTACCTGAGTACGACTCGTCCCACTGCGGTGGGTGGCCTCGTGCTGGTGGCAGGTTTTGGTGCACGTCTGCCGGAACTGCCGATTATCGGTGGCTTTGATATTGACACCTACATTGACCATGCCCGTCTGGATGATGTCGTCCTGCGCCGCTATGCGGCGCAAATGCATCACCTCATCAGCGACAACGATTACGTTGTTGCTCCTGCTAACAGCCATGCCCTTGCCGCACGGCTCGGCGGCACGGTACATGCATTGCCGCGATGTGGTCATTTCCTAAGTGCTGATGGCATTACCGAATTGCCTGCCGCATGGGAAGCCTTGCAGAGCTGTTTCAGCGGAGAAGATCATGTTTAAGATCATTATGCTGGTGAAAAAACGCGCCGAACTCAGCACGGAAGAATTCCTCGCCTGTTGGCGCGAACATTCCGCTAAAGTCTTACGCTACCAAGCGGCGCTGGGCATTCGTGGCTACACCAAAACCCTGCCAGAAGTAGCTGACACCCTGCGCGGCACACAGCCCTTCGCCTACGACGCCATGGGTGAATTGTGGTACGACAGCTGCGATGTTTCCTCCGCGCCCGCGACACGCCCGATGGACAGGCGGCACTTGCCGAACTGCGCGCGGATGAATTGCGCTTCGTTGATATGACGCAATCGGTGATGTGGTTTGGAGCGGAAGAACGCGTTATCTGAAGCAGATGGGGAAAAATAAAAAAAGCGGGCATGACGCCCGCTTTTTCGTATTCATCTGTCAGTAGTACCAAGTACGTACCGGACCGGAATCCACGTGAATAAAATTCGAACCGCGATAAATGCCGATACCACCCGCATTGAGGCGTTGTGCCATTGCACGCAATTGCCGCGAGGTATAACCCTGAATGGAAATGTCGGCAGCTTGGGCTTTCATGTGATAGCTCTGCTTGCCGACATTCTTGGAGCGACGCGCCAGCATGGAATTGGTAGCCGGTGAGCGGTAGCCGCTGTGCAATTCGATTGTCGCATTATTGCCGACGTTGCTTTGCATGTAGTGGAGGATATTGAGCAGGTCAATATCCACAGAAACAATCTGATTCTGGCGGAAATCGCGGAAGAAATTGCTGATTTCATCCATGGCAGGCTGAATATAGCCATATTCCGGAGACCAAAAGACAGCGCGGATATTTTCGCCGGTGTGCGGATTGTGCATCTTGATCATCCGCTCGCGGCTGATGGCCGCTTTGGCCCAGTCAGCAGGTAACAAAAGACCCGCAGTCGCGATCGCAGCAGTTTTCAGGAAAGTGCGTCGGGAATTGCGGGTGCAGCAGGGGCAATCTTCGCCGTGTTCAAAATCGGCAAAAGTAACTGCCCGTTCAGTGTCGGGTTTTTTGAAAAACATATTGAGATTTACCGTTTCGTGTTTGAGGCGGCGGATACTAAAGTAATTGCAATGAATTTGCAACAAATAGGCGCCGGAAACGGGAGTTAAAAGAGAGGATTTGGTGGCTACGCCCTGACTCGAACAGGGGACCCCATCATTATGAGTGATGTGCTCTAACCGACTGAGCTACGTAGCCTTAATGGAGAAAGAGGAAGAAACAAGGCGCGCGATTATGCCGAGTGGGCAGGGGGGTGTCAAGCCCTTTCGGCAAACATTACCAAAGCTGCCGCAGACAGCCACTATAATGCCCGCATTTTTGCGGAGAACACATATGGATGTCAGCGAAATCCTGAACGGCTTGAACGAACGCCAACGCGAAGCCGTCACCCATCCGGCGCGCGCCTTGCGCATCATCGCCGGGGCGGGCAGCGGCAAAACCCGTGTCCTCGTACAGCGGATGCAATGGCTGATGGCGGTTGAAGACATCTCGCCCTACGGTCTGCTGGCGCTCACTTTTACCAACAAAGCCGCACGCGAAATGCGCCAGCGTCTCGAAGCCGCGCTGGAACGTCCGCTTGGACAACTGTGGATGGGCACCTTCCACGGCATCTGCCACCGTATGCTGCGCCGCCACGCCACGCTGCTCGGCTGGCCGGAACAATTCATCATCATGGACAGCGATGACCAGCTGCGCATGGTGAAGCGCATGATGCGCGCGCGGCAGTGGGACGAAAACCACATCAAGCCAAAAGCGCTAGTCTGGCAAATCAACGCCTGGAAAGAAGACGGCCTGCGCGCGGCCGATATCCCGCCCAATCCGCACCCGACCAACATCGCCGTGCGCGATTTCTACGCCGATTACGAACGCCTCTGCCGCCAGCAAGGCGCGATGGATTTTGCCGAACTGCTCTTGCTCACCGTCGAACTCTTTACCCACCACGCCGACGTGCTGCGTAACTACCAGCAGCGTTTCCAGAGCATCCTCGTGGATGAATTTCAGGACACCAACGCCCTGCAATACCGTCTCGTCCAGCAACTTAGCGCGGGCGGCGCGCAACTCTTCGTCGTTGGTGATGACGATCAGTCCATCTACGGCTGGCGTGGCGCGCGCGTCGAAAACATCCTGCAACTCGAACACGACTACCCCGGCCTCGCCACCATCCGCCTCGAACAAAACTACCGCTCAACCCAGACCATCCTCGATGCCGCCAACGCCGTCATTGCACAAAACAGCCAGCGCCTCGGCAAAACCCTGTGGAGCGATGGCGCGCGCGGTGCGGCCGTGCGTATCTATCCCGCCATTAACGAACACGACGAAGCGCGCTACATCTGCGCCGAAATCCAGCGCTGGCAGGCGGCAGGCGGCCGTTACGACGACTGCGCCATCCTCTACCGCTCCAATGCCCAATCGCGCGTCTTCGAAGAAATGCTCTTGCAGCACCGCCTGCCCTACCGCGTCTATGGCGGCCTGCGCTTCTTCGAGCGCGCTGAAATCAAAGACGCGCTCGCCTACCTGCGTCTCGCCCGCTACCGCGATGACGATGGTGCCCTCGAACGCATCATCAACACCCCGCCGCGCGGTATTGGCCAGAAAACCCTGGCCGACCTGCGCCAGCACGCGCAACAGCACGGCGTCAGCCTGTGGCAAATCCTCACCAACGACACCCTTATCAACAGCCATTACCCCGCCCGCGCCAAAAACGTCCTGCGCGACTTCGTCCGCCTCATCGACGACCTCGCGCACAAAATCAATCACGAACCCTCGCTGAAAAAAGCCCTCGAATACACCGTGCACGATAGCGGCCTTTACGCTGCCCTTGAAGCCGAACACAGCGAACAGGCCGAAGCGCGGCGCGACAACCTCGACGAACTCATCAACGCCGGCAGCTACATCGACCTTACCACCGATCCCGACAGCGACCGCATCATGGACTTCCTCGCCGATGCTGCGCTGGACGCAGGCGACGGTCAGGCAGAAGAAGGCACGGACAGCGTCCAGCTCATGACCCTGCACAGCGCCAAAGGCCTCGAATACCCGAACGTGTACATCGTTGGCATGGAAGAAGGCCTGTTCCCGACCCAGCGCGCCTGCGAAAGCCCGGAAAAACTCGAAGAAGAACGCCGCCTCGCCTACGTCGGCATGACCCGCGCCGAACAGCACCTCACCCTCTGCTTCGCCGAACGCCGCCGCTTCCAGGGGCAGGACACCTACCCGCAGCCCTCGCGCTTCATCCACGAAATCCCGGCGGAACTGACCGAAGCGGTGCGCCCGATGGTGTACAGCGGCATCAGCAAAATGCGGCAAAGCCGCGTAGCGACGCCCGCCAGTGCCACAAACGACGCCCCCTTTCCCCTTGGCACGACCGTGCGCCACCCCAAATTCGGCGAAGGCTGCGTACTCGCACTCGAAGGCAGCGGCGAACACCGCCGCATCCTTGTGAACTTCACCGATGCCGGGGAAAAATGGCTGGTACTGGCCTACGCCAAACTGGAAAAAGCCTGATGCGCCCGGCAACTATCCCGCTTAGCGGGGTCAGTGTTTGCACCGCTTGGCGAGCCCAGCGGGCGTAGGGCGGGCTTCAGCCCGCCGGGCAGGCCGCAGCCTGCTTTTTGCGTTTTGGGAAAGCGCGGCCACAAGTGGGGAAACGATGCGATTTTTTGTCTTTGAGACATTGCAGGCGACGTATCCACGAACCCGGCGAAATCGCCGCTTGGCAGGGTCAGTATTTATCCCGCTTGACGGGCCCAGTATTTACGCCGCTTGACGCGAGTCCAGGTTTTATAGTTAAACATCTAAAAAATCGTAACGGCGTTGCGTCGCCTTGCCGTACTACCTGTACTGTCTGCGGCGACGCGCCTTGTTACGCTTTTTTATCTATTCAACTATATCCCGCCCAGCGGCGCATTTCAGAAAATCCGCCCAACCCAGCCGATACCCGGTGCGATATCCATCTCCGGCAAGTCGTCCGGATTGACACTCCATAGCCCCGCCAGTTTCAGCGGCATGAACTCATCACTGCCGTCGCAATCTACCCAGGCTTCAAATTCCCCTTCCGCAAATTCCAGTCCGTGCAGCTCAGTCAGCCCCAATTGCCGCTCTTCCGCTGTCTGTGCGCCCTCATTCTGCAAAATCTCACCGTCGGCGTAGGCAAAACGACGCAGCCATTGCCCATCAACGGCTTTGGCCCAAGCGACATAATCCACCACGCGATAGCTGCCAAAAGCCTGCACCTCAGGAAAATGGGCAACAAGCGGCGCGGTCAGCGTCTCGAAGTGTTGCGTAGTGGGTAAGTGCGCTGCTTCCAGCGGCGGTACGCCGACGACGAATACCCAGCCCCGTACAGGTGGCGAGATGAACGGTACATAGATGTTTTCCTGATATTTCTCGTGACATGCCCAGTACGCCGCATCAATGCCGCTCTGCCAGTTGGCACGGCGTACATCCTGCGCCTTGAGCAGCGTCAGCACCTGCTCCGGCTCTGCCGTCTTCACCGCTAGCCAGCAAGCTTTAAGACCAAAATCTGCCGGATGATCGGGGGTGTCATCCAACGGGGGATGATCAGCGGGGATGCGCAACGCAAAAGCCGGACATGCATCCGGTGCCGCCCGTTCCCGTTTTGATAACCACGCAGCCAGCCATTGACGTAACCAAGTCATGAAATCCTCCAATAAATGCATGAGAGCCGCCGTTTGACGGCAAATTCCGCCCGATGGCGTTTGTCGCAACCCCCACGCTAGGGCAGATAGGCGAGTACCAGGGCGAGATAGACGGCGGCGCCGACCCAGTTGTTATGCAGGAAGGCGCGGAAGCAGCGTTCGCGCTCAAAGTGGCGGGTATCCCACAATTCCCAGGCAAAGAGCAGGGTGGCACCAAGGATGCCCGCGTAGTACCAGACATTCAGCGCGGCGGCGTATCCGGCGGAGAGCAGCAGGGCGAGCATCAGCGTCATCATTGCGGCGAGGAAGCGGTGTTCGCGGCCGCGCATGGTGATGGCGCTGGAACGCAGGCCGATTTTCAGGTCGTCGTTGCGGTCCACCAGCGCGTAGAAGGTGTCGTAGATGAGCGTCCAGCAGATGCCCGCGCCGTATAACAGCACGCCCGGCAGGGTGATGGTGCCGAGGAGGGCGGTTTGCGCGAGCAGGATGGGGCTGGCAAGGGCGATGCCCAGAATGAGTTGCGGCGCGGGGAAGCAGCGTTTGCTGAGCGGGTAAAGCAGCATGACGATGCCGCAGACGATGGCCAGCAGGATGGTCTGCCAGTTGAGCAGCAGGACGAGCAGAAAATTAAGCAGCATCAGGATGATACCGAGGGCGACGGCGGCGGTGACGCTGATTTCTCCCCGCACCAGCGGGCGGTTGCGGGTGCGCTCGACATGGCCGTCGAAGTTGCGGTCGGCGAGGTCGTTGAAGACGCAGCCGGCGGAGTGGGTCAGCCAGGCGCCGAGCAGGAAAATGCAGACGGTGTACGCGGGCGGGCGGCCGCTGCCTGCCAGCCACAGCCCCCACAGACAGGTCCAGGCGAGCAGTAATGGCACGATAGGGGCGTCCAGGCGCATCAGGCGGATGCAGGCGATGATGGGGCGGGTGGACATGATGATTTTTCCTCCGGTTCTTTTGCGGTGAGGGCATTTTTACCACAACGATGAGCGATCGCCATCAGGCGGGGGGCTAATGCCGCTTGCGCCTTTGCGGATTGCCAAGCGGCTCAACACTATGGTGTTGTCCCGTCGTGCCATTCCTGCAAGTGCTTTTCCGCTGCCGCATCGCCCTGCGCGGCGGCTTTTTCCAGCCATTCCCGCGCCTGTGGCAAATCGATGGCCTGGCCTCGTTGCAGTAGTAGTTCGCCCAAGCGGGATTGGGCATAAAGGTCGCCCCTCGTCGCCAGCGGCTGCCAAGCGGTAATCGCCCGGTCGCGCCATGTTTGTGCTTGCGCCGTGTCGCCGCGCAGGGTGGCGAGGGCGCGCAGATCGTCTAGGGCCATCGCCGTCAGCAGCGGGTCTTTCCCGTCTGCCGCCACTTGCTCGTACCAATAGCGGGCGCGGCCGTCGTTTTTGGCGTTGTCGCGATACCAGGAAGCGGTGGCGTAGCGTATTGCCGCATCGCCGTGTGTCGCTGCCTGTTCGCGCCAGTGGATAGCCTGCGCGGGATCGGCTGCCACGCCCCAGCCGTCTGTGTATAAATCGGCGAGAGTATCCATCGCTTCTGCGTGTCCGGCGGCAGCCCGCACCTGCATGATGCCCGCCGCCTTGTTGTAGTCTTCGCGCACGCCCGCGCCCCAGAGGTACATCTGCCCCAGCTGGTAGTGGGTTTCCGTGTCGTCGCTGTGCAGGAAGGCGTCATAGAGCGGATAGGCCTGGGCACGCGATTGGGTAACGGTTTCTTCAAACCAGCGTCGTGCCTGGGCGTCATCGCTTATCGTGCCTTTACCGTCCATGTATTGTTGATAGACGCGCAGGCGTGCGAGGAGGTTGCCCGCTTCCGCCTGCGGCAGGAAGGCTTGTAGCGCTTCCTGATAGCTGCCGTCGCGGTACAGCTGCTCCGCCCGCTGCCAGCCCCGCCACTGTGGCGAGGCCAGCGCCTCACCCGCTTCACTCGCAAAGAGGCCCCATAACTGCCCCAGTTTTGCCGCTGCCTGCGGTTCGTGCGGTAACTCCTGAATATAGTCGGCATTGGCGTAGTGGAAATAGCCCGCTGTGTAAGCCTCCTGCGGGTCTTGCCAGAGGATGGCGGCAGACGCGCTGCCTGCGGCACAGGCGAGAAGCAGGCTGAAAAGGCGCTGTTTTTTCATGGTGTTCTCCGTTGGGTGGATGATGGGCAGGATAGTAGGGCAGGGTACCCATGCCATTCAATGACCGCTATACGTCTAATTGCCCGCCGTTTGCGCCTTCGCCGCCCCGCCCGCGCGAGACGCCGCTATAATCGCCCCTGTTTTTCTCAAGCGGACGACCGCTTTTCTGATTCCGATACATTGAGGCGATATGAACTGGTTCCAATTGATTCGTGAGGATTTTTCCGTGGTGTTTGCGCGTGATCCGGCGGTGCGTAGCCGCTGGGCGGTGCTGACTTTGCATTCGGGCTTCCGCGCCGTGGTGCATTACCGCATGCAGCACGCGCTGTGGGGTATCGGCCTGCACTGGCTGGCGCGCTGGCTGTCGCTGTGGTCGCGCTGGACGACGGGGGTAGAGATTCATCCGGCGGTGCGTGTCGGGCGCCGTTTTTTTATTGACCACGGCATGGGCATCGTCATCGGCGAGACGGCGGAGCTTGGCGATGATGTCAGTATGTATCAGGGGGTGACGCTCGGCGGCACGACCTGGAACGAAGGCAAACGTCATCCCACTATTGGCTCGAATGTCATCCTCGGCGCAGGCGCGAAGGTGCTCGGCGCGATCACGGTGCATGACCATGCCCGCGTTGGCAGCAACGCGGTGGTAGTGAAGGATGTGGAGTCGTACACGACGGTGGTCGGCGTGCCGGCCTGTGCGGTGCGTATCCGCAATGAAGACGGCGAGAAATTCGAGGCGTATGCGGTCGGGCATGATGCGCCCGATCCGGTGATGACGATGCTGGAGCAGTTAAGCGAGCGCGTGGCGAAGCTGGAAGCGGAAAACGCGGCGCTGAGGCAGAGCCATGGCCGCGATTGACGGCAGCCTCGACGGCTGGGCGTATTTTGATTTTGCCGCGACGATGCCGGTGACTGAGGCGGCGCTCGCGGTATTCGTCGAGACGTTATCCCGCTTCCCCGCCAACACCGGCGCGACCTATGCCCCCGGTCTTGCCGCCAAACAGGCGCTGGAAGCGGCGCGGGCGCAGTTTGCGGCGGTCATCCACGCCGACCCGCGCGAGATAGTCTTCACCAGCGGTGCAACGGAGGCGGACAACCTCGCCCTGAAAGGTGCGCTGTGGTACCACGGCGTCAAGCAGCCGCATCTGCTCACGGTGCAGACGGAGCACAAGGCGGTGCTGGATACGGCAGCGGCGCTGGCGAAAACGGCGAAGGTGACGGTGCTGCCGGTGCAGCGCGACGGCCTGCTGGATATGGACGTCCTCGATGCCGCCTTGCAAACCGCGCCGACGCTGGTCAGCGTCATGGCCGTGAATAATGAAACGGGCGTGGTGCAGCCGCTTGCCGCGATTGCCGCCCGTGTCCATGCGGCGGGGGCGAAATTCCATGTGGACGCGGCGCAGGCACTGGGCAAGTTGCCGGTGGACGTGCGCGCCTGGGATGCCGACCTGGTCAGTTTTTCCGGGCATAAATGCGGTGCCCCGCAGGGCATCGGTGCGCTGTTTGTGCGCCGCCTGCCGAAGATGCGTTTGCAGGCGCTGGCCCACGGCGGCGGGCAGGAACGCAACCGCCGCAGCGGTACATCACCGCTGGCGTTGATACGCGCCTTTGCCGCCGCTGCCGCGCAGGCGGAAGCGGGGCGTGAGGCGAACGGGGCAACGGTTGCCGCCAGGCGCGCGCAACTGCTCGCTGCCCTGCCTGCGTCCATGCATGTGAACGTGCCGCCGCAGACGCCGCAAGTGCCGCATATCGTGAATCTCTTTACCGGTGTGCCTTCAGGCGAGGCGCTGCGTCAGGCAGACGCGGCGCGGATTGCGCTGGCGGCGGGTTCGGCCTGCACTTCTGCCGCCGAAGGTTCACACGTCTTGCAGGCGATGGGGCTTCATGACGCAGCGGCGCACAGCCTGCGTATCAGCCTGTCGCATACCACCGCAAGCGGGGAAATATCCCGCTTGGCGGCTTATCTGGAGGAACTTGGCCATGATCGTTCTTGATGAAGAAGCGCAGCACGAAGTCACCCGCTTATGCATCCAGGCGGCGCTGCTGCTCTTGCAATACGGTGCGGAAAGCAAAGTGGTGGTGGATGTCTCGACCCGCCTTGGTTATGCCCTCGGCGCGACGCGTGTCGATTGCGCCCTCACCGCCAATTCCATCGTCTTCACCACCCTCTTTAACCAGTTCTGCATCACTACCGCGCGGCGCAATGTTGATCGCGGCGTGAACATGACGGTGGTCAGCGAAGTGCAGCACATCATGCTCGCTTGTGAGGCGGGGCAAATGGATCGCCACGCGGTGCGCGAGGCACTCGCCAACCTGCAACCGCGCCCCTACCCGCCGCAGCTCGTGCTCGTCATGGTGGCGCTGTCCTGCGCCTGCTTCGCGCGCCTTTCCGGCGGTGACTGGGCAGTGTGCGGCCTCACCTTCGCCGCCAGCCTGTGCGGGATGCGGCTGCGGCAATGGCTGGCCGGGTTGCACTTCAACATGGCGCTCGTTTTCATGGTGACCGCCTTCCTCACCAGCCTGATTGCTGGCCTCGGTGTGCGTTACCACATCGGCAACGACCCGCATATCGCCATGGCTGCCGCCGTGCTGATGCTCGTTCCCGGCTTCCCGCTGATTAACTCGCTTTCCGACGTACTGAAAGGCTACATGAACATGGGCATTGGCCGCTGGGCGCTCGCCACCGTCCTCACCCTCGGCACCTGCCTCGGCATCGTCTCGGCGCTGGCTCTGCTCGGTATCGACAACTGGAGCGGCGTATGAAAGTGCTGGAAATCCTGTGGCTGCTCGCGAACGACGCCTTCTTCGCCGCCATCCCCGCCGTCGGCTTTGCCCTCCTGTTCAACGTGCCGCCGCGCGCCCTCAAATACTGCGCCGCCCTCGGTGCGCTGGGGCACGCAACGCGCACCGTGCTGCAAATGCTGCAACTGAGCCCCGTCTTCGCCACCTTCTTCGCCGCCAGCCTCATCGGCGCGCTCGGCGTGTGGCTGGCGCGGCGCTACCACCGCGCCCATCCCAAAGTCTTTACCGTCGCCGCCGTCATCCCGATGTTCCCCGGCCTCTCTGCCTACCGCGCCATGCTGTCGCTGGTGCTCATCGAAAAAGAAGGCTACTCGCCGGAACGCTTCGCGACGATGGTCGAACAATTCGTGCAAACCGGCTTCCTGCTCGCCGCGCTCGTCTTCGGCCTGGCGTTACCCGGATTGCTCTATTACCGTCAAAAACCCGTTGTCTAAACACCCTTAGGAGGCCCTATGAAACCCCGCAACCCCGACAGCATCTTTATCCTGCCGCCGGAGGCGACGAAGAAAATCTTCCTCTTCACCGCTTCGCTGGCCCTTGCCCTGGTACTGATGCTCGTGACTGCCGGCGAAAACTTCACCTACGCGCAGCACTGCGTCCTCTTCCTCCTCTACTTCTCCATCCTCCTCTGGGTCACCGAAGCCGCCGCACCCTTTGCCGTCGGCATCTTCATCGTCGGTTACCTTGTTTTCGCGCTTGGCAAAGAAGACGGCCTTGACGTTGGTATCTACGTGCGCACCTGGTCGGACGGCATCATCATGCTCTTCCTCGGCGGTTTCTTCCTCGCCGAAGGCATGAAAAAAACCCGCCTTGACTACAAACTGCTGCAAAAACTCCTGCCGCTCTTCGGGCGCCAGTCCAAATACGTCCTGCTCGGCCTGATGCTCGCCACCGCGTTCATCTCCATGCTAATGAGCAACACCGCGACCACGGCGATGATGATCGCGACCGCAGCACCCTTGTACGGCAACGCCAAAGGCAACTTTGCCCGCGCCCTTCTGCTCGGTATCCCCGCCGCCGCTTCCATCGGCGGCATGGGCACACCGGTCGGCTCGCCGCCAAACGCCATCACCATCGGTGCGCTGGCCGCCAAAGACATCCACATCTCCTTCCTCGGCTGGATGATCGTCGGCATGCCGCTGGCCATCATCCTTACCCTGGCCTTCTGGCGCATCCTCACCAGCACCTACCAAATCGGCAGCGATAAACTCGACACCGCCTTCCTCTATGCCGAACCCGACACGCCGAAAGAAGTCAGCAAACTGCAAGAAGCCCTGATGATCTTCATCCTCGTGCTGACCCTCTTCCTGTGGCTAACCGCCAAACAATTCGGCATGCCGATCGCTGTTGCTTCCGGCATCCCCATCGCCGGTTTGACGCTCACCGGTATCCTCAACGGCAAAGACGTGCGCGCCCTGCCGTGGGATACCCTGATGCTGGTTGCAGGCGGTCTCGCCCTCGGTCTTGCCATCGAAGAACACCACCTCGCCAACTACTACGTTGAAAAACTGCAACACATTCACGTCAACTTCTACCTGCTGGTTGTGCTCTTCGCCCTCGTTACCGTCGGCCTCTCCAACTTCATGAGTAACACGGCGGCGACCGCCATCCTCGTCCCCGTTGCCCTGTCCTCAGCGGCACTCGCTGGTGACGCTAACCCGCTCATCCTGCCGCTGGTTATCGGCCTCTCGGCATCGTGTGCCCTCTTCCTGCCGGTTTCCACCCCGCCGAACGCCATCGCGTACAGCACCGGATTGCTCAAACAGTCCGAATTCCGCTTGGGCGGTGTCAGCGTCGGCCTAATCGGTCCCGCGCTGATCATCCTCTGGACCCTGCTTACCGTGAACCTGCTGTAAAGACCCAACAAAAAACCGCGCTCCGGCGCGGTTTTTTATCACACGACCCCGCTTAACGCGCAAAACAGCAAGGTGCATAAAAATCCCCGCCCTACAGCTGCAAAAATCTCCTCATGACAAAAACTTGCACCGCATAACCGCGCGCGCTACCGTGCCACTCATAACAACAACAAACCAACCGCCATCATGATCATGAACAACAACCCCTATCAGGTGGCGCTCGCCGCTATCCTGCCCCGACAAGCCACCAATATCGCTCGTCATACCCTCGCCAGCGGTGAAACCGTTTGGGTACGTAAAGCAGGGAAAAGCATCCCGCAGTGGCGCTATACCCTAATCGGCTACTTCGCCGCCATTTTCCACCTCAATGCGCTCAAACCCGTGCCCAACCCCGGCGGCCGCGCCGTCATCGCGACCGAGGCCGAGCGCCTGCAAATCCTGGAAGCGCACGGCGTCCATGTGCCGCACCTGCTCGCGCGCAGCGCGGACGGCATCATGTTTACTCATCTTGGTGAACACACCCTGCTTGAGTGCATCGAGCACGAAACTGACGACCTCACCCGCTGGCAACAGGGCCTTGATGCCATCCGCGCCGTGCATGAACACGGGCAATACCTGAGCGAGCCCTTCGCGCGCAACATCATCGCCTGCCCCGACGGCAGTACGGGATTCATTGATTTCGAAGAAGACCCCGGGCAGTACATGTCCTTTACCGCCTGCGAAAGCCGCGACTACCTCTGCTACCTGCAATCCACCGCCATCATCCTCAAACAGCGCGGCCACCTTGATGCTGCCGTCCGTCTGTGGCACGCCCACACTCGCACCTTGTCGCCCACCGTCGTGCACGACATTCAGGCCGCCGTGCGTCCGCTGCTGTGGATGCGCTGCCTGCATCACCCCCGCTGGGGCAAAGACCCGTTGCGTCTCGCTGCCCTTGCCGAACTGATTCACCTCGAACACCGAACATACGCATGAAATACCCCACAGACGTCTATACCGAAGCTGCCGTTGATCCTGACACCCTTGCCCATCTCGGCCCGCTTGCCCGCATGGCGGGCATCTGGCGCGGCGAAAAAGGCATGGACACCAATCCCAAAGCCGACGGCGCGCACCATGACCCCTACATCGAACACTACGAACTCCAGCCCATTGATGCCCAGACCAACGGCCCGCAGCTCTACTACGGCCTGCGCTATCACACCCATATCCTCCAGCCGGGTGGCGTCGAAACCTTCCACGACCAGGTCGGTTACTGGCTGTGGGAACCCGCCACTGGCAACGTTATCCTTACCTTGGCCATTCCGCGCGGGCAAACCGCGATGGCTGTCGGCAATGCTGCTGCCGACGCCACCACCTTCACCCTGCGTGCCGGGCGCGGCAGCCTTGAAAACGGCATCCTTTCCAACCCCTTCCTCGAACACGCCTTCAAAACCGAGAGCTATACCATCACCGTCACCCACCATCCCGACGGTAGCTGGAGCTATGAACAGGACACCGTGCTCATCATTCCCGACCGGGCACAACCCTTCCATCACACTGACCGCAACACCCTCTACAAAATCGCCGAACCCACCCCCAATCCGACCGCCCGCGCGGCGATAAAATAAACCGTCGCAAACATTGAACCATCCCCTAAAACCCCAAGAGAGGCATCCATGACCCACCGCATCTACAACTTCACCGCCGGCCCCTGCACCCTGCCGCTAGCCGTCCTCGAATCCGCCCAGGCCGAACTGCTCGACTTCCAGGGCTGCGGCATGTCCGTGCTGGAAATCAGCCACCGCAGCAAACGTTTCGAAGCCGTGCATGAAGAAACCCTGGCACTCGCACAAGAACTCATCGCCGCACCCGCCGACTTCCAGCCGCTCCTGCTTGCAGGCGGCGCGCACCAACAATTCGACATGATCCCGCTCAACCTGCTCGCCGACGGCGGCAGCGCTGCCTACATCAACAGCGGCATCTGGGCGGAAAAAGCATTGAAAGAAGCGCAACGTGTTGGCGATGCCCGCGAAATCTGGACGGGGCGCGATAGCGGCTTCACCACCCTGCCGGATGCCCTGCCGCCGCTGCCCGCCGATTGCCGCTACCTCTACCTCACCAGCAACGAAACCATCAGCGGCGTGCAATATCGCGACTACCCGACCGCCGCTGTGCCGCTGGTTATCGATGCCTCATCCGACTATTACACCCGCGCCATCCCCTGGGAACGCTGCGCTATCGTCTATGGCGGCGTGCAGAAAAACCTTGCGCCGGCGGGTCTCGCCCTCGTTTTCGTCCGCCGCGACCTCATCAAAGACCACCCGCGCGTACCCAAATTCCTCACCTACGCGGCACATGCGGCGGCGAACAGCCTGTTCAATACCCCGCCGACCTGGCAAATCTACATGCTGAACAAAGTCCTGCACTGGATTAAAGACAGCGGCGGCATCGCCCACTTCGAAGCGGAAAGCATCGCCAAATCCGGCCTGCTCTACGACTACATCGACCGCAGCAACTACTACCAGAACGACGTGCCGCCTGCCTACCGCTCGCGTACCAACGTAACCTTCCGCACCCCCTCACCCGAACTCGATACCCGCTTCTGGCAAGAAGCCGAGTCACAAGGCTTCGCCGGCCTCAAAGGGCACAAACTGCTTGGCGGCATCCGTGCCAGCATTTACAACGCCATGCCGATAGCAGGCGTAGAAGCGCTCATTAACTACATGCAAACCTTCGCGGCAAAAAACGCATAAAGAGAAAGGCTTCCTAGACGACAAAAGCCCCTCCCTCCGTGGCCGTTTCCCGATAAAAACGAGCGTTTTAGCGGGAAACAGCGGAGGGTTGGCTAAAACGCAGTAGCGACAAAGCCCAGCAACCCCGCCGCTCCCATAAAAACCGGAACCCCCACATGAACCCCTACTACCTCGCCCGTCCCTTACTCTTCCGCCTTGACCCCGAAAAAGCGCACGACCTCACCCTCGGCGCGCTTGCCCGTTTCCCGACCATCATGCCGAAAGGACAAGGCGGCCAGCCCGCCGAACTGCTGGGGCTGACCTTCCCGAACCGCCTCGGTCTCGCCGCCGGGCTGGATAAAAACGGCGTCGCCATCAGCACCTTCGACCGCTCTGGACTGGGTTTCATCGAAATTGGCACCGTTACCCCGCGCCCGCAGCCGGGCAATGACCGCCCACGCCTCTACCGCCTGCCCGAACACCAGGCCATCATCAACCGCATGGGCTTCAACAACGACGGTATCGACGCCCTCATCGCGCGCGTTACCGCCACGCCCCGTCCGCGCGCCATCCTCGGCATCAACCTCGGCAAAAATAAAAACACCCCGAACGAACAGGCGCTGGATGACTACCTCATTGGTATCCAGAAAGCTTGGGCACACGCCGACTACCTCGCCATCAACATCTCCTCACCCAACACCGCCGGCCTGCGCGACCTGCAACACGGTGCTGCCCTGCGTACCCTGCTGACAGGCATCAAGAGCGAACAACAGCGCCTTGCCGCCTCCACACAAAAACACGTCCCCATCGTCGTCAAAATTGCCCCCGACCTCGATGACGACGCGCTCAACGACCTGCTCGACACCATCGCCGCCTGCGACATCGACGGCATCATCGCCACCAACACCACCCTCGACAAGAGCACCGTTGCCAGCCATATGCACGGCAGCGAACAAGGGGGGCTGTCCGGCGCGCCGCTCACTACGCGCGCGACTGCCATCCTCACCAAAATCCGCACCCGTCTGCCGAGCATCCCGCTTATCGCCGCCGGTGGCGTAATGAGCGCCGCTGACATGCAAACCAAACTCGATGCCGGTGCCGACCTCGTGCAAATCTACACCGGCCTCATCTACCACGGCCCGCAGCTCATCCGCGATTGCCTGCGCCAACTCGGCTAAAGACGCCCATGAACGCCGCCACCTTCGCCCGCCACTGCTACCTCGAAAAAAAGCGCATGACGCAGGAAACCTTTGCCGAGGGTCCTTGCCCCAGCGCGGCGAATACCAAAATCCGCGACCTGCACCTGGACGACAGACAAACCGTGCTCCTCAAAGAAGCCGTATCCCTGCTGCTGACCGATGCCTACTACACCCTCCTGCTGGGGCTGGACGGCAGCTGCCCCATTGGCGATGCCGAACAGCAAACCTACCGGCTCTACGACGAAGCAGATAACCTGCTGACGGGAAACGGTGATCTGGAAGCCGCCGCCTACGCCTACTTTTATGAAGGGCAATATGAACAAGAAAACCCATCTGACGGGGCTGATGCATGACAGCAAATAGGTGCGCATCGTCGCCCTTATCACCGGCGTGAGGGTGATCACTCATCAAAAAATCGCTGACATATCTGCCCCGCTAGACCGCTGGGCGACTATTGAATAACACCGTGCCGCACCCTCTGCTTTCCTTTTCAGGAGCCCCCGCCATGAACACCGGATTTGGCTTGGAGCCATTTGAAGACACCCGCGACGAACGTGCGCATCAAATAATCATCGCCCATCTCGCGCAGGCGTCGCCCGCCGAGCAGTTCTGCTTTGTGCAGCGCTCGAATTACGATGGCAACGCCCGCGCGTTGCGCTGGCTTGCCGACCGTCCTGAGACCGATCGCGCCGCGATACTCGCCATGTACTGGAACCTGGGCGCGGACTGGTTGATGCAGTTTGCCGCCGAGGCGGATGTGCCTGATTACGAGCGCGCGTCCTGGCAGTTTTGCCGCCTGCTGGAAGCGCGCTATACCAGCGGCTTCTATCCCCACGCTGCCGTGTATTTCAATCCCTATGAAACAGACGGCGCCTATCCGTTTGAGTACGACAACATCACGCGCCAGCGCGAAACGCCACCTGCCATGCTAGAAACCATTGCGGGTGAGCAGCACGTTGATGTCGATGCCGATTTCCCCGACTATGACGAAGGCTTGCCGCTAGCAGTTGCGGAAGCGGTGTGGGCACTCTATGACAAGGATTGATGTCCTCTGCGTAGCGCAGCTTCCATGAACTTGCTGCTGTTCGGGCGTACTTCTGACGACAAACCGTCGGCGTCATGCAGACGGTAGCGATTTTCCCGTGTCTTCGCAGCGCGCACTTTGACATTGGTAAGCATTTGTGGGGCTAAAAATAGGGTAGGGCAGATGCCCCACGTTCTGCCCCACAGATTGGGCTGGATGCAACAGGATTTTATTGGATGGTATAGGACGGCAGATAAAGAAAAACCGCTGGATATTCAGCGGTTTTAGGACGGTATAAGCATTTGTAATGGTGGAGGCGGGGGGATTTGAACCCCCGTCCGGAAACACGCAACCTTCGGTACTACATGTTTAGGCACGTTTTTAATTTAATGGGCGTGCAGCCAACGGCCAGGCAACCCGCACACGATTCCGCTTGATTTGACTGCCTACCGGCGGACGCGATAAGCAGCGGTTCTGTAAAAATGCCACTCAGTTTGAACGTACAGACACATTCAAGTGAGCGTCAGCGGGAATTAAGCCGCTAAAGCGTAGTTGTCGTCGTTTGCAACTATTGATTTGAAAGGGATTTACGAGGTTCTTTCATCCTCGACATGCACCTGGAGTCTTGTCATCCCCGTCGAATCCAGGAACGCCCCCAAGTGCGCGCGATTATAGACAGCGTCAGGCGGGAAATCCAGTAGCCGTAGGCCCGCGCGCGGCGTAGAATCCGTGATTTTTTGAGGAAGATTTCATGTTTGCCTGGATAGAAGCCCGTCGTGCCGGGCTCTTCGCCCCCCAGAACTGGTTACGCAACATCATCGCCGGCATCATCGTCGGCATCGTCGCCCTGCCGCTTTCCATGGCCTTTGCCATCGCAACGGGCGTCAAACCGGAACAGGGCATCTATACCGCTATCGTCGCCGGTTTTATCGTCTCGGTTTGCGGCGGCTCACGCGTACAAATTGCCGGGCCCACCGGCGCCTTCATCGCCATCCTCGCCGGCATCACCGCGCAATACGGCTTCGACGGCCTGCAAATTGCCACCGTCCTCGCCGGCGTGATGCTGTTTTTTATGGGTCTCTTCCGCCTCGGCACCATGATCCGCTTTATCCCGATGCCGGTCATCCTCGGCTTCACCGCCGGCATCGGTGTCGTCATCTGGGTCGGGCAATGGGCTTCCTTCTTTGGTCTGCCGAAAGCGACGGGCGCGCATTTCCACGAACAAATCTGGGCACTACTGCGCAGCTTCCCGCAGATGCACCTTGCCACCACTGGTCTCGCGTTGATGTCGCTGGCGCTGCTCATCATCGTGCCGAAAATCGCCCTGCTGCGCCGCATCCCGTCGCCGATGTGGGTACTTATCGCGGCAACCGTCCTGCAAAGCCTCTGCCAGTTTGACGGCGTTGCCACCATCGGCTCGGCCTACGGCGGCATCCCGCAAAAACTGCCAACCTTCGCCCTGCCGGATTTCAGCTGGACGAAAATCACCACACTCATCTTGCCCGCCTTCACCATCGCCATGCTTGGCGCTATCGAATCGCTGCTCTCGGCGGTTGTCGCCGACGGCATGACCGGTACGCGCCACAGCTCCAACCAGGAACTCGTTGGCCAGGGGCTTGCCAACATCATCACCCCCTTCTTCGGCGGTTTTGCTGCGACCGGCGCTATCGCCCGTACCGCGACCAATATTCGTCAGGGCGGCAACAGCCCGCTTGCCGGTATCGTTCACGCGTTGACCCTCATCCTCATCTTGCTGGTCGCCGCACCGCTCGCCGCCAACATCCCGCTCGCCGCGCTGGCCGCCATCCTCTTCCAGGTCGCCTGGAACATGAGCGAGCCGAAACGCTGCCTCAACATGCTGCGTCGCGCCCCGCGCGCCGACAACGCCCTCTTCCTCATCACCTTCGCTCTCACCGTCTTTGTGGACCTTGTCGTCGCGGTCAACATCGGCGTCATCCTCGCCACTCTGCACTTCCTCGGACAAATGGCGAAAGCGGTCGAAGTCAAAAAAGGCGAGCACAGCAGCGATAGCAAAGCGCTACCAGAAGACGTGCAAATGTTCATCGTCAACGGCCCCTTCTTCTTCGGCGCGATGGAAAAATTCGAAAAAACCCTTGCCGACATCAACACCCAGCCGCGCGCCGTTATCCTGCGTATGCGCTGGGTGCCGTACATTGACATGACCGGCATCCTCACCCTGGAACGCGTCATCACCGACTTCCACAAACGCGGCATCCGCGTCCTCATCTCCGGGGCAAACGAACAAGTCCGTGCCAGTCTGAGCCGCAGCGGCGTACTGACCCTGCTTGGCGAAGAGAACTTCATGCGCGATTTTGATACGGCGGTGGCGGCGCTGAAACAGGCACAGGAGTAACGGCCACCAAGCGGGATAAATACGGGTGTTATGGGCAGGATTCGTCGCCGATGCGAGTGATTTCAGCCTCGCCTCGTCCTAGCGGGGCGAGCTGTCCCAGTCCCGCAGACGGAGAGGTATTTGCCCTTTGTTTCCGCAGCTATTTCTACAACTACTGAGATAGGTAGATACCTGTGACCGCTTGACGGGCCCAGTGTTTACGCCGCTTGGTAGGTCCAGTATTTACGCCGCTTGGCGAACCCAGTATTTACGCCGCTTGGCGGGCCCAGTGTTTACACCGCTTGACGGGCCCAGTGTTTACGCCGCTTGGCGCGAGAAGAGATGCGGTGAATTTATAAGCCGCCGTCGGCGTTGAAAACGCGGATGGCTTCGTTGGCGACGGTTTTTTCCAGCATTTGCCGCAGCAGTTCCGGCGGGATGGTGCAGGTGTGGGCGCCAGCGTCGAGGGCGTGCAGGATTTGCTGGGTGTTTTTGAAACTTGCGCCTATGATGCGGCAGTTGATGGCGTGTTCATCGTAGTAGTGGCGGGCGGTGGCGATAACGGCATACGGATCAATGCCGTTGTTTTCCATGCGGTTCACATAGGGCGCGACGTAGGCGCAGCCGGCGATGCCGGCGAGGATGGCCTGTTCGGCGGAGTAGATGGCGGTGCCGAGCAGCGGGATGTCCGGCCACTGTGCACGCATTTCTCTGACGGCACGTAATCCTTCGGTATTGATGGGGACTTTGATGCCGAGCGGCGCATCAGGAAAAAGGGCGAGTAGTTGCCCAAAATCATGAACCAGGGCGGCAGCGTCGTTGCCCAGCACTTGCACAAAGAGCCGCTCAGGGTGGGTTTGGAGGATGGCGGCAAGTTGTTCGGCGCGCGGCGCGGGGTGCTGTTTGAGCAGGGTCGGGTTGGTGGTGATGCCTTTGAGGATGCCGAGGTCGCGATAATGCTGAATGTCGGTCAGGTTAGCGGTGTCGAGGTACATGGCGGGGCTCCGTGAAGGGTTCGCCGCTATTGTACGCCGCCTGCGGTCAGTGGCGCGCCGGGGAAGCGGTATATAATGCCCGCCGTTTTTTTCTTCGCTTATGTGTATGAAGCCTTTACTGAAACACGTCTATATTGAAACTTACGGCTGCCAGATGAACGAGTACGACTCGTCCAAGATGCTTGCCGTGCTCAAGGTATCACACGGGATTACGCCGGTCGCGACGCCGGAAGAAGCCGATATTCTTTTGCTCAATACTTGTTCTATCCGCGAGAAGGCGCAGGAGAAGGTCTTTTCGCAGATTGGCCGCTGGAAGCCGCTGAAAGACGCCAAGCCGCATGTCATCATCGCGGTGGGCGGTTGTGTCGCCTCGCAGGAGGGCGAGGAATTGCGCCGCCGTGCGCCAGCGGTGGATGTGGTCTTTGGGCCGCAGACGCTGCACCGTTTGCCGAACTTGATCAGCGAGGCGCAGGAGAAGCGGGGCGGGGTAGTTGATGTGTCGTTTCCGGAAATCGAGAAGTTCGACCATCTGCCGGAGCCGCGCGCGGAAGGGCCGACGGCGTTTGTCTCGGTGATGGAAGGCTGCTCGAAGTATTGCACGTTCTGCGTTGTGCCTTATACGCGCGGCGAGGAGGTGAGCCGCCCGTTTGATGATGTGATTGCCGAATGTGCCGCGCTCGCCGCCCAAGGGGTGCGCGAAATCAATCTGCTCGGCCAGAATGTGAACGCCTATCGCGGCGCGATGTTCGACGGCGATACCGCCGATTTGGCGCTGTTGATTGAGTATGTCGCCGCGATTGACGGTATTGACCGCGTCCGCTTCACCACGTCGCATCCGGTGGAATTTACGGACAATTTGATTGAGGTGTACCGCCGCGTGCCGCAGCTCGTCAGCCATTTGCATCTGCCGGTGCAAAGCGGCTCGGACAAGATACTGACTTTGATGAAGCGCGGTCACAAGGCGGCGGAATATAAGGAGAAGCTGGCACGGCTGCGGGAAATCCGCCCGAATATCAGTTTTTCTTCGGATTTCATCGTCGGTTTCCCCGGCGAGGAAGACGAGGATTTTGAAGCGACGATGCAGCTGATTGAGGATGTGTTCTACGACACCTCGTTCAGCTTTATTTACAGCCCGCGCCCCGGCACACCCGCCGCTGCCATGCCCGACCGCATCCCGATGGACGTGAAGAAAGCCCGTCTCGCCCGCTTGCAGGCGCGCATTTTGCAGATGGCGGCGCAGATTTCCGCCGATATGGTCGGCAGCGAGCAATGGGTGCTGGTGGACGGCATTTCGAAGAAGAACAAGAACGAAGTCTGTGGGCGCACCGAGAACAACCGCGTCGTCAACTTCCAGGCACCGGCGAGCCTGATTGGCCGCTTCGCCAAGGTTCATATCACCGCTGCTTATAAGAATTCCCTGCGTGGCCGCCTGCTGGAAGCCGAAGCCCAGCCCGCGCCGCGCCGTTACACCGCCTGATTATGTCTGATCATTACACTCTCGCTTTCCAACTTAGCCCGCAAGACCATAGCCGCCTCGGCGAACTGGTTGGGCAGTTGAACGCCCACCTGCGCCTGATCGAAGAACAACTGCATGTGCAGATTGAAAGTCGCGGCCACCTTTTCCAAATCATCGGCGACGAAGGCCGCTGCGCCCAAGCGCGGTTCGTCATCGAACATCTTTATGGCCAGACCGGCGGCGGTGTGCTCAACCTGGATGACGTGCACCTCGCCCTACGCGATGCCGGTGCGACGCTATCCGGTGAAATCGCCGCGCGTGGCGAAGGCCAGGATATCCGCATCGAAACACGGCGCGGCACCATCAGCGGACGCGGCAGTAACCAGCGCCGCTACTTGCGCCGCATCTTCGAGCATGCCGTGAATTTCGGCATCGGCCCGGCGGGCACGGGCAAAACCTATCTTGCCGTTGCTGCCGCCGTGTCGTACCTCGCCGAAGACAAAGTGCGCAAACTTGTCCTCGTCCGCCCTGCTGTGGAGGCGGGCGAGCGTCTCGGCTTCCTGCCGGGCGACATGACACAGAAAGTGGATCCCTATCTGCGTCCGCTCTACGACGCGCTGAACGACATGCTCGGTGGTGAGCGCGTCGCCAAACTGATGGAACGCGGCGTCATTGAAATTGCCCCGCTCGCCTTCATGCGCGGCCGCACCCTGAACGACGCCTTCATCATCCTCGACGAAGCGCAGAACACCACCGTCGAACAAATGAAAATGTTCCTGACCCGCCTCGGCTTCGGCTCGACCGCCGTTATCACCGGCGATACCACGCAAATCGACCTGCCCAGGGGCACGACCAGCGGCCTCAAACACGCCGCACGCATCCTGGAAAACGTCGAAGGTATCTCCTTCACCCGCTTCGTAGCGCAAGACGTGGTGCGGCACCCATTGGTGCAGCGCATCGTCGAAGCCTACGCTGCCGCTGACCAACCGGAAAACAACACACCATGACACTCACCATTGACTACCAGACCGAAGAACTCGGTAACGACGAACGCTTCCCCAGCGAAAAACGCCTGCAACGCTGGCTGGACACCGCCTACGAAGCCCTCGCCCTGAGCGAGGCGCTGGAACTCACCGTGCGCCTCGTGGATAACGACGAAATGCAGGAACTCAACCGCGAATACCGGGGCAAAGACGCGCCGACCAACGTTCTCTCCTTCCCCTGCGACTGGGACCTGCCGGAAGAACCGCGCCTTCTCGGCGACGTCGTGATTGCCGCCGCCGTGGTCAACCGCGAAGCCAAAGAACAGAAAAAAAGTGCTGAAGCACACTGGGCGCACATCACTATCCACGGCTTCCTGCATCTTCTTGGTTACGACCACATTGAAGACACTGACGCCGAAAAAATGGAAAACGCCGAACGCGACATCCTCGCCCGTCTCGGTTACGCCGATCCCTATGCCCCGGTTGCAGACGCCTGCTAACCGCCTCCCTTTCAACGAATAGAGACATATATGAATAAAACCCTCCTCCTGCTAGCCTTGCTCGGCACTACCGCCACGGCTGCCGTCAGCTTCACCCACGGCGACTGGCAAATAAACTGCGACAACACCCACACCTGCCGCGTCGCCGGTTACCAAACAGACGATGGCGAAAAGGCGCCGGTTTCCGTCCTCCTCACCCGCGCCGCCGGTGCCGATGCGCCCATCAGCGGCAAAATCAGCCTGCTTACCGATGATGAATCGCCATTACCTGACCACATCACCTTCATCCTCGACGGCAAAAACCTCGGCGAACTGCGCCCGGACAAAAATAACGGAGAAGCCGAACTGAATGCCGCCCAAATCGAAGCGCTATTAACCGCTCTACAAGCACCGCATGCTGACATCCAATTCAGCGGCGGAAAAACACAATGGCAACTGTCTGCGGCGGGGGCGTCAGCCGTCCTCCTCAAATGGGACGAAGCACAAGGACGCTTGCAGACCCCGAGCGCCGTTACCCTGAAACAACGCGGCAAAAAAACCGTCATCGTCGCGCCAGCAGCCAAGCCGGAGCTCAAAGCCGTAAACATCCAGCCCGGCAAACCGACACTTATTGCGCCCGATGCCGCCGATTACGCCCGCCTCAACAAACTGCTGGATCCGAAAGCAGAATGCCTCACCAGCGACAGCAGCGCCGATCAAGAATCCTACAGCGCCGAAGAAAAAACATTGGAGGTTTACGACCTGGATGCCCGGCACAAACTGGTGGACAAACTCTGCTGGCGTGGCCCTTACAACACAACCCACAACTACGGCCTCTTCGATAACAAACTGCAAAACCTGCAACAGCGGCTTGGCAGCGACGAAGAGCCCATGAACGACTTCGACGGCAAAACCATCAGCGGCCAAATGAAAGGGCGTGGCCTTGGTGATTGCTGGTCTGGCAGCGAATACATCTGGACTGGCGAAAAATACGAACTCAGCAGCGCCCTTGATAGCGGCCTCTGTCGCGGCTTTGGCGGCGGGGCATGGCAACTGCCGACATTCGTCTCCAACGTTACCGAGGTCGAAAATGCACAATAAACCCGTGCTGCGGCTGCCCAAGCTGCGTGGGGACGCCTGATGGCTGGCGGTTTCTTTGCCCTGCTGGACGACGTTGCCAGCATCCTGGACGACGTGGCGGCGATGACCAAAGTCGCCACCAAAAAAACCGCCGGTGTCCTCGGCGACGATCTGGCACTGAACGCCAACCAGCTCACAGGCATCCGCGCCAGCCGTGAGCTACCCATCATCTGGGCCGTCAGCAAAGGCTCGCTGCTCAACAAAGCCATCATCGTTCCCATCGCTTTCCTGCTCAGCGCCTTCCTGCCCGCTGTCGTGCCGCTTATCCTTATGATCGGCGGCGCCTACCTCTGCTACGAAGGCGTGGAAAAAATCCTGCACCGCCTACTGCATCACCATGAAGAAGCGGCGCCGGCACAGGCAGATGACGCACAAACACCCGAACAGCAGGAACAAGACAAAATCCGTAGCGCCATTCGCACCGACTTCATCCTCTCCATCGAAATCATCGTCATCGCACTGGCGAGCTTCGTCGGCAAACCGCTCGTCACACAAATCCTCGGCCTCAGCATAGTTGCCCTTGTACTCACCGCCGCCGTCTATGGCGTCGTCGCCATCATCGTGAAAATCGACGACCTCGGCCTGTACTGGAGCAGAACCGCCAACCGCATCCTGCAAACAGTGGGACAAACCCTGCTGTGGTTTGCGCCCAGACTGCTCAAAGCCCTGTCCGTGGTTGGGACGGCGGCCATGTTTATCGTCGGCGGCCACCTCTGGGTCGAAAACATCGCGCCACTGCACCACCTCGCCCAACGCTGGACGTATAACATAGGCGGCTTTGCTGCCTGGTGCACAGAAGCCGCGCTATCCATCGCCGTCGGCAGCGTGGTCGGCCTTGCTGCGTATCTTGCCGTTACAGGCATTGCCAAACTGCGCCATTACTGAAAAGTCGTATTCATACAACGCGCTTGTGGCATCCTTGCAAAAGGCTTGCAATCAGTTATCAATCATGTATTATTGTCCACCTTAACGTAAGTTAATAGTTCTTCCCTAACCAACCCTCTATGGAGTACCTATGCAACGGAAAACCCTCAAACC
The DNA here is from genome assembly GCF_916618745.1 of Cardiobacterium sp. Marseille-Q4385. Lineage (GTDB taxonomy): Bacteria > Pseudomonadota > Gammaproteobacteria > Cardiobacteriales > Cardiobacteriaceae > Cardiobacterium. The sequence continues at coordinate 341,254 of NZ_OU745373.1, read as the reverse complement.
GCAATGGATGCTGTCCGTCCTCAGCGTCGCATTACTGGCCGCCTGCGGTGGCGGCTCCGGCACCTTCTCGCCAACGGACCAAAGCCATAAAGGTTTGATACCGGATGGCACCAATAACAACAGCGGTAATGCACCCAAAGTAGTTGATAAAACGGATCCGACCATCAATAAATTTTTGGTTGAAATAAAGGACGTTGGTCAGCAAAACAGCCCATCCGTCTCTTCCGTTGATAATAATAACAACAAAGTTATTGATCCTGCCGATGACATCCGCTTTAATCAACCTGGTATTGTGAGCGAAATTACAACGTATAAGGAAATACCTGATGGTTCAAAACCTGAAGGTGTCACTTACGGAGACGATGTTATTGTTATGCGGGATGTGAACAATCTGTGGAATTTCACAGTGGATTCCGGAACGGTCGATTTGAATACAGCATTCACTCCTAATCATTTCCCCCGCGATGCTGGCACCAACAAAATTACCAAGAAACGTGAAAATGGTGTTTTGAGGGATTATGGTGGCACGATTGACCGCAGATTCAATAGAATCCTACTTTTTGCTCCGATCGTAAATAATGGGACTGCCAACATTACCAATCCCAATGGCTATTTGAGTTCCTTTTTCCGCAGTCCTGGTGCTGCCGGTTGGAGTTATCAGACCTTCGGCAGTTTCTTTGGCAATTCCAATAATCGCTTCTTGGATGCGTCCCGAGATACCTTTGTTGGCTATCAAAGCATCGGTAAACCGACCCTGCCGAGCGAAATGCCGAAGTCTGGCTCTGCCGATTACAACGGTATCAGCCACGGCTATTACAATGGTAACCAAGTCACGGCGCTGAACAAACTGCATGCCAATTTCGGCAAACGCAGCATCAGCTACGAAACGACCGGCGTGTCGCAGTTGCATACCTTTGAAGGTACGGATCATGTGATCGAAGACAAACCGGCCTTCAATCTGAGTGGTTCTGCCTCTTGGGCAGCCAATAGCAGCGATTTCAGTGGTGATATCCGTACTGCCGAAGGCTTGACTGGGAAATGGCAAGGCCGTTTCTATGGCCCGAATGCCGATGAAGTGGGCGGCGTCTTCGGTTTGCAAGGAACAGCAACCGATGGTTCAGCCGTGCAGTATGTGGGCGGCTTTGGCGCAGCGCGTTAATCGAGCCATTTGGCATCACATAAAAAAGGCGGGATTTCCCGCCTTTTTTATGGGCGAATACAGGTCTTCTTTCAGTTTTTGCTATGCGAAGCCTTATCTGATTGCTGTTACAAGGCTTTTCGATGCAAATGTACCACCCATCTTACCGGTGCGGTTCGAAGTAAGACTTTCCCTGCATTAGCCGTTACGGATTTTCGACCATCTTTTCAAAACGAAAGCCTCGCATCGCGGGGCTTTATTGTCAGGTGTTGTCGTCGCTCATCAGTTTTTGCAGGACGATGGTATTGGGTTCGGGAAAGCGATAGCTGCCGAGGTCGGCACGTGCCACCCAGCGCCAGCGTTGGCCTTCGAGGCTCTGTGGTTGGAGGTCATGCGTCGGGCGGCAGTGGTAGAAATCAATGCTGATTTCTGCACCGCGCATGCCGTGGTAGTAGTGGTGGAAGGGCACCCCCGCGAGATCGAGGCCGAGTTCTTCGCGCAGTTCGCGGATAAGTGCGGCTTCGTGGCTTTCGCCCGTCTCAATTTTGCCGCCGGGAAATTCCCAGTAACCCGCCCAGTTTTTGTTGGGCGGGCGTTCGGCGATGAGCAGTTGGCCGTCGCGATTTTCGATGATAGCCGCGACAACAGCAATGGGCGCGCCCATCAGGCGAGTTTGCCGTGGCAGTCTTTGACGCGTTTGCCGGAGCCGCAGGGGCAGAGGCCGTTGCGACCGACGCGCGCCAGTTGTTCCGGGGTCGGGTTGGGGATGGGCGTGGCGTCGTCACCGTCGTGACCACCCTGATAATGGGCGTGGGCGAGTTCGGCGTCGTGCTCTTCACGCGCATGTTGCTGCATGGCGTCGGCTTCGTCAGCAGCGTTTTGTTGCTGGAACTGGATGTGAGCGAGGACGCGCACGATTTCAAACTGGATGTTTTGCAGCAGGTCCTGGAAGAGCTCGAAGGATTCGCGCTGGTACTCGCGTTTCGGGTCTTTTTGCGCGCGCGAACGCAGCCAGATGGCCTGGCGCAGCATATCCATGGTTTGCAGGTGCTGCTTCCATTGGGTGTCGATGGTTTGCAGGGCGACGTATTTTTCGACACGGCGCATGATGTCCGCCCCGACTTGTGCTTCTTTGTCCGCTTGCACGGCATTCAGGAATTCGACAAGACCGTCCTTGATTTCCTGCGCGGTCATGTTTGGGTTGGTTTCGAGCCAGTGGCCTTTGATGTCCACCACGTCTTTGCCGATGCCAAATTGTTGCAGGAGGGCCGCTTCGAGGCCGTCCAGATCCCAGTTTTGCCGTACTTGTTCGTCGCTGATGTAGCGGCCGGCGAGGCTGTCAATGACGCTGACGCGCATGTTGGCAATCATGTCGGCGATGCTGTCGGCATCCATGATGGCGGCGCGCTGGGTGTAGATGACTTTGCGCTGTTCGTTGGCGACGTTATCGTATTCGAGCAGGTTTTTGCGCGAGTCGAAGTTGTGTGCTTCGACTTTGCGTTGCGCGCCTTCGATTTGTTTGGAAACCATGCGCGATTCGATGGCTTCGTTTTCGCCCATGCCTAGGCGCGCCATCATGGAAGCCATGCGTTCGCCGGCGAAGATGCGCACGAGGTTATCGTCGAGGGCGACGTAGAAGCGACTGGAACCGGGGTCGCCCTGACGGCCGGAGCGACCGCGCAGCTGGTTGTCGATACGGCGTGATTCGTGGCGTTCAGCGCCGATAACGTGCAAACCGCCGGCGGCAACCACGGCGTCATGGCGCGCCTGCCATTCGTTGCGCACCGCCTGTTTTTGTTCTTCGCTGGCGTCTTTGCCCAGTGCGTTCAGCTCGGCGCGCAGGCTGCCGCCGAGAACGATGTCGGTACCGCGTCCGGCCATGTTGGTAGCGATGGTTACCTGTCCGGGACGACCCGCCTGGGCGATGATTTCTGCTTCGCGTGCGTGCTGTTTGGCGTTCAGCACGTTGTGATCGATGCCGAGTTTGCTGAGTAGGCCGGAGACAAGTTCGGAGGTTTCGATGGAAGCGGTGCCGAGCAGTACCGGCTGGCCTTTTTCCTGACAGGCGCGCACGTCTTCGGCGATAGCGTCGTATTTGCCCTTTTGGTTAAGGTAGATGAGGTCAGTGTAGTCTTGGCGCTGTATGGGGCGGTTGGTAGGGATGACAACGGTTTCGAGGCCGTAGATATCCTGGAATTCAAAGGCTTCGGTATCTGCAGTACCGGTCATGCCTGCCAGCTTGGTGTAGAGGCGGAAGAAGTTTTGGTAGGTGATAGAAGCGAGCGTTTGCGTTTCTTGTTTGATCGGCACGCCTTCTTTGATTTCGATTGCCTGGTGCAAGCCGTCCGACCAGCGGCGGCCTTCCATGGTGCGACCGGTGAATTCGTCAACGATGACAACTTCGTCGTTGCGGATAATGTAGTCCACATCTTTGTGATAGAGGTGGTGTGCGCGTAGGCAGGCGTTCAGGTGGTGGAAGATGCCGAGGTTTTTCTGGTCGTAGAGGCTTTCGTCAGCGCCGAGGATACCGCGTTCGACCAGCAGCGTTTCAAGGTGGTCGTGACCGCTTTCGGTGAGGCCGACTTGCTTGGTTTTTTCGTCGATACTGAAATCGCCAGGGCCGTCTTTTTCTTTTTGCGGTTCGAGTTCCGGCACGAGGGCATTGAGTTTTTGATAGAGCTCGGTATCCATATCCGCCGCGCCGGAGATGATGAGCGGGGTGCGCGCTTCGTCGATGAGGATGGAGTCCACTTCGTCCACGATGGCGAAGTTCAGCTCGCGTTGCAAACGGTCTTCCGGGGAGAGCGCCATGTTGGTGCGCAGGTAATCGAAGCCGAATTCGTTATTGGTGCCGTAGGTAATATCGCTGCGGTATGCCGCCTGTTTGTCTTCCTGCGACATGCCGGCAATGATGATGCCGGTCGAGAGGCCGAGGAAGCCGTAAAGCTCGCCCAGTTCCTCGCCGTCGCGGCGAGCAAGGTAGTCGTTAACGGTAACGACGTGTACGCCTTTGCCCGAAAGTGCGTTCAAATACACCGCCAGCGTTGCTACCAGTGTTTTCCCTTCACCGGTGCGCATTTCCGCGATTTTGCCCTGATGCAGGACGATACCGCCGATCATCTGTACGTCGTAATGGCGCAAGCCGAGTACACGCTGGCTCGCTTCGCGCACCACGGCAAACGCTTCGGGCAGGAGCTGGTCCAGCGTCTCGCCCTTGCCCAGGCGCTCGCGGAATTCGACGGTTTTCGCTTTCAGCGCGTCATCATCCAGTGCCTGCATCTGTGGTTCGAACGCATTGATTTTGCTGACCGTTTTGCGGTACTGCTTGATCAGGCGTTCGTTACGGGAGCCAAAAATTTTTGCGGCGATATTGTTAAGCATCGTTCCATCCTTTCTAAAGGGTTGCGCCGCGCCAAACGGGCGGCAAGACAGCGCGCATCATACCGTAAACGGTGGTTGCATGACCTTGATATGATGACACGCCTAACGTTCGCGATATGCGTCCGCACCGCGTGGGAATCAAGGCCTGCCATGAAAAAACATTTCACCCAGCCGCCACGGCATTTAAAAAACATTTTGCGCCAGCTGCAGCTTGATGCGGGCAGCGAGCAGGCAGCACGCTACCGGCAACTGCTTGACGCCTGTCTGCCGGCAATGTGGCGCGATCGCGTGCTGCTCGGCAGTGTGGAAGGCTTGCGCTGGCAATTGTGGGTGGCAAACGGCAGCGACGGTACCCGTCTGCGCTTCCTGCTTAGTGAAATCCAAAACGTCCTCGCGCAAAAATTACCGCATCCGCCGCAACTGAGCGTCACCGTCCGCCCCGACATCTGGGCGCAGCAGCGCCACTTGCCAGCGCCCATCCGTTTGCATCAGCGTCATGATTACACGATGGAAGAAGCCGATGCGGTGATTAGTGCGTTTATCAACGAGCTACGCTGATTCAGGCCTTATCGCGCATTTGCCAATAGAGGGCGGCAGCGAGGAGGGCGCAGACGAGAATAGCGCTTGCGGCCGCATAAAAAATATTGCCGATGCCGACCAGCGGTGAGACCGCACCGCCGAGGGTAAAGCCGAAAAAACCGAGAAAAGCGGAAGCACTGCCCGCATATTGTCGTTCGGCGGACATGGCCAGCGCGGACAGCCCCGGATTGACGCAGCCCATACAAAAAAGTAGCAGGAAAAAGCCGATTTCCACCAACCAGACTGGTGCCTGCGCGCACAACACCAGCGCCACCAGTAAAGCGGCAGCGGCATAACCACCGATACCGAAACGCAGCGCGCGCTGCACCCGCATCTTGCGTGCGAGAGTCGCCCCGCCGACCAGCGCTGCGCCGTTCAAAGCAAAGCAGAGGCTGTAAACAAAATCGCTGACGCCATAAGCGGTCTGAAAAATAAATGACGACGAGGCGATGTAGGCAAACAGCCCACCCATCACCAGTGCCTGAATACAGGCAAACCCCATAAAAGTGCGGTTGCCGAGAATCTTGCCAAGCACGGCAAAAATGGAGAGCAGCGAGCCGGAGACGCGTTTATGCGGCGGGTGTGACTCTTCCAGACGCCGGCAGAAGGCCATCAGCACCACGCCAATTAGCACTAGTACCACAAAAATCCCGCGCCAATTGGTGAACTGCAACAGCAGCGCCCCGATGACTGGCGAGATAATCGGCGCGATGCCGTTCACTGACATCAATAGCCCGTAAAAACGGCCAAGCTCCTCGCCCTGATACCAATCGGCGGCAATCGCGCGCGACAGCACCACGCTGCCTGCCGACGACAGACCCTGAATGGCGCGCAGCACGATCATCCCTTCAATATCCTGCGTAAAAACAATAAGCAGGCTGCTGGCGATATAGATGGCAAGCGACACCATCAGCGGGCGGATGCGTCCGTATTTGTCGCTGATGGGGCCAATAAAAAGCTGGCCGAGACCGAGGCCAATCATGGACGTGGTTAGGGTCAGCTGCACCATGGAGGCGCTGGTGTGGAAATACTCGCCCATACCCGGCAGCGCGGGCAGGTAAAGGTCGGTGATAAAAGGCCCGAAGGCAGAGAGCGAGCCGAGCAGCAGGATGAGAAAAAGACGGCTGTTTTTAGCGTGGGACATGAAGAATCCTTGAAAAAGCGCCATTGTACATCCCGCTTACGGGCGGCCCCGGCGAGATTACGCCTGTGTCTTGTCGTCGTCGGCGTACACCGTCTGCCAGAAGGCACGCGAGGTCATCGCTGGGAAGCGTGTGCGGTATTCCTGCCGCAGTTGCCGGTAGCGCGGTGCGTTGCGCAGCAGCATGCCCAGCAGGCGGAAAAGCAGGGTAAAGAAACGTTTGCGGTCGTAATGCGCCAGATAGCCGACATGTCCGCTTTCGTATTCATAATAGACCCGCTTGAAGCGGAAGATTTCGCGGAAGGAAGCACGGAAGCCTTTGCGCTGCCAGACGGTATCGTCTTTAAGCAGGAAGGATGGCAGGAGCAGACCGTTCAGGGTGAGGAGGCGGCACAGCTTGCGCCAGCGGCTTTCGTGCATGCCGACGAATTGGGCGCCGATATCTTCATGCCGTACCGGGGTCATTTTTTCCTGTGCAGCGAGGGGCGCTATTTTTTCGCGCACTCTGGCGGCGCTCATATCTTGCAAGAAGGTATCCGGCCCTTGGCACACGTCATCCAGGGCGAGCAGGAGCGCTTCGGTGGAGGCGTAGTTATGGGAGAGGGCACTCGCCGCAAACCAACGCAGGCAGGTAAGCGATAGGTGCGGCCAGGAGACATCGCCCAAGAGCATTGAGCAGACCAGGGTACTGCGCAGGCCGAGATAGCGGGTGAGCGGATTTTCCTTGATGGCGAAGTCATCGCCCCAGCAGGCGATGCCGCTGAGGGTGAGGATGTTGAAGCGGTTACTGATGCCGAAGAGGATGTCGTCGCCGCGCACGAAAAAGGGATAGGGATACACCTCGACATCGCGGATGCTGAAAGCGAAAAACCACCAGGCGCCGAAATTGGCGGCCATCTCGCCAATTTCCGAGGCAATGATATTTGCTTTCTCGCGAATATCCAGACCACGATGCAGGCCATGATTGAGGGTATGGCGATAGACAGCGCCTTTTTCATGCAGGATGGACGGATGATTTTCCTGCAATAAAGCGCCCGCAATGGCGAAACGGGATTCTTGTACGTATTGCAGCAAAACATAGCTGCGCAGGATGGATTCGATTTCGCAGGAAGCGTCATCGTCCATAAAAAGGCAATGGGTAAAATCCCCGGCATCTTGCAAATACAGCAGACCGCGCGTGAATCCGCCACTACCGCCGAGATTTTTATTGGGAATGACATGCGCCAGTCCCGCCTCTTCCGCCGAAATATTTTGCGAGTTATCGACGACTATCAGGGCGATTTTCTCTGCCCATTGCGGATTGCCGAGAATATGGCGGCTAATTCTTGCAATAGCGGGCAGGATATAGTTTTTGCGGTTGAAGTGGGTGATGACCATGCCCAGCTTGACCGGATTCCTCGGCGCGGTATCCGTCCAATAGGCACCGCCATAAAAAAGGGCGTCTTCTTCCAAGGCGGTGATAGCGAGATAGAGCATACCGTCCTGCCAGGCGAGGGCGCTATCCAGCGGGAAAGAAATGCCGGTTTCGGTCAGTGTGACTTGCTGCGTCAGGATAATCCGCTGTGCGTAATCACAGTGCCGCTCTAGAATGAATTGGATTTGGAAAGTGCCTTTACCGCGCAAGGTGGCATGCAGGCTGTCGATTTTGGCCCGGCCAGACCAGGCATCGAGCATGAAACCGTTAAAGTAAGTATCAAAGGTATATTGGCCGTATTTTTTGCATTGCAGACAGCTTTCATTGCGCAGGAATACGCCAGCATCGTTGCCACGGAAATACATGTCTGCGGGTGCAAGCGGGTTATAGTCTGGAAAGATGAAATTTTGCAGGATATTCATGGAAGTATTCGCTGAGATTGTGAGTTTTTTTGCGGCGTTTGCTGCTCGTAAGGCGGCTTTTTTTATGCCGTTCTTTTCCTGTTGTCGTGATAGTGGCTTTCTCATGTCATTCATTACGCTATTGCCGCTTACGCAAGACAGGTTTCTTGCGGCATGAATTTTTATCGACATTGTTAATCACGGCAGGCAACACAGACATACGCCAAACAGGACGCGCGCATTATATCGGCCGGGATATGGCGCCGGATGTCCGGATGGCAAGAAAAAGCTACCTGTGCCGGCGGCTGTTGTTATTTGGGTTTATGGGTTGGGTCGATGCCGAGGCTGCGCAATTTGCGGTAGAGGTTAGTGCGGTCCATGCCGACTTTGCCCGCGAGTTTGGCGATGTTGCCGTCGCATTGGCGGAAGTATTCGAGCAGGTATTGTCGCTCGAAGACTTCGCGCGCATCACGCAGGGTCATGTCTTTCGGGATGATTTGCGACCACAGGCTGTCCGGATTGCTATGTTCGCTCGGGATAAGCGCCGCTTTGGCTTCTTCGGCGCCGATTTCCGGTTCGTCGCTGTGCACGAGCAGGCGTTGCACCAGGTTTTTCAGTTCGCGGATGTTGCCTGCCGCCCAGTTGTGCTGGCGCAGCAGGTTTTGTGCAGCGAGGCTGAAGTGGCGGTAGGGCAGTTGTTCGGTGTCGGCGTATTGCTGGCTGTAGTAGTCGAGCAGTTCGGGCACGTCTTCGCTGTGCGCCTCGAGCGGGCTGATGGCGATGGTGACGATGGTGATGTGGTCGTAGAGGGCGGGGCTCAGGCGTTCTTTGAGGATGTTCAGCGGCAGGCGGGTGGCGGCGATGACGCGGGCTCGGCTTTGTCGCGCCCCGCTGTTGTCGCCGGGATAGTATTCGTGGTGTTCGAGCAGGTGTTGCAGGGTGGTTTGGATGTCTTCGCGTAGGTTGCCGATTTCGTCGAGGTAGAGGGTGCCGTCGCCAGCCTGGGCGATGAGGCCGGGGCGTTTGTGGTCACCGAGGAGGATGGTGGGGATGTCGTTACTGTCGATGGCAGCGAGGTTGGTGTTGATGAAGGGGGCGTCGCGGCGCACGCTGTTCTGGTGGATGTGGCGGGCGAGGTGCTGTTTGCCGGTGCCGGCATTGCCGTGGATGAGGATGGGCATGTTCTGTTCGGCCAGCTGCGCGGCGCGTTGGCGCAGGGCCTGGGTTTGTGCGCTTTTGCCGATGATTTCGGCAGGCGGGTTGATTTTGGCTTTGAGTGCGGCGTTTTGGGTTTGCAGGCTATGGGCTTGCAGGGCGCGCTGTACGGTGAGCAGCAGTTTGGCGCTGGATAGCGGTTTTTCCAGGAAGTCGTAGGCGCCGAGTTTGGTCGCTTCAACAGCGGTTTCGATGGTGCCGTGCCCGCTCATGATGACGACGGGGCATTGCAGGCTGCCGCTTTGTTGCCATTCGCGCAGCAGGCTGATGCCGTCGGTATCGGGCATCCAGATGTCGAGGAGGATGAGTTGCGGTTTGTGTTGCAGGTTTTGTGTGCGCGCTTCAGCGGCATTGGCGGCGGTGTAGGTGGTGTAACCCTCGTCGCCGAGGATGTCGGAGAGGGTGTCAAGGATGCCGGTTTCGTCGTCGATGATGAGGATGTCGGCATTGGTCGTGTTGGTCATACGGGGGTACTCGCGGGTTGGGTGGCGGGCAGAATGAGGGTTATTTTAGCACCGCCCAGTTCGCGGCTATGGCCGGCGCTAATGGTGCCGTCGTGTTCGTGCACGATTTTTTTGACGATGGCGAGGCCGAGGCCAGTGCCCTTGGGTTTGTTGGTGACGTAGGGTTCAAACGGGTCTTTGGTGAGGTCGGCAAAGCCGGGGCCGTTGTCTTCGATGTCGAGGATGATGTTGCCACCCTCTTCGTGACTGCGCCAGCGGATGCGCGGGTTGGCTTCGTTCTGTGTCGCTTCGATGGCGTTTTTCATGAGGTTGATGAGGATTTGCCGGATATGGACGGGATCAGCGTGCACCGGGCGCTGCGGTTCGGCAAGGTCGAGTTCGGGATGGTGTTCGCGGTAGAGTTCAGCGATTTGCCGGAGCAGCGGGTTGAGTTGCAGGTTTTGTCGGCGGGTTTCCAGCGGTTTCGCGATTTGGCTGAAGTCGGCGACGATTTGCTGCATGGCTTCGACCTGGTCGATGATGGTGCCGGTTGCTTTGCTGAGGATTTGTTTGTCCGCCTCGTCGCTGAGTTTGTCGGCGAGGCGGCGTTGCAGGCGTTCGCTTTGCAGGCGGATGGGGGTAAGCGGGTTTTTGATTTCGTGGGCGAGGCGTTTTGCGACTTCTTCCCAAGCGGCGTTTCTCTGTGCATGCAGGAATTCGGTGATGTCGTCAATGACGATGACGTGGCCGTGCCGCCCGCGCTTGCCGCTATCCGGCAGGCGACTGCCGTGGCACATGAGGATTTTGCGCGCACTGTGGCGGTTCAGGGTGATTTCCTGCTGCCAGTTTTCCTGGCTGGTGGTGATGACGGGCAAGAGTGCCTGCATGAGTTCCTGGTAGCTGTTTTCGCTGGGTTTGTCGGTTTCGGGCAGCGGGGTTTTGTGCAGGTTGACGAGGGGGAGATCGAGGATTTTGCCGGCATTTCGGTTCCAGCTTTGCAGGCGGCCGCCGCCGTCGAGAGTGAGCACGCCGCCGGTGATGTTGTCCATGATGGTTTCCAGCCGCGCTTTTTGTTCGACGAGCAGGCGCTGCACGCGGTCGTTGGTCTCGCGGGCGTCTTCGAGGCTCTGGCTCATGTGGTTGAACTGGCGGCCGAGGTTGCCGAGTTCGTTTTGCGGCAGGTCGGTGATGCGCGCATGGTAGTCACCGCCGGCGATGTTTTCGGCAGCGCGGCTCAGGGCGCGCAGCGGGTGGCCGAGGCGTTCGCTGAAATGCGCCGCCAGCCAGATGATGATGAGGGTGGTGAGCAGGATAGTGGTGGCGAAGACGAGGATGATGTTGGCGCGGATGCGTGGTTGCAGGGCGTTGTAGCTCTGGTGCTGGCGGTATTGTTCGCGTACGCCTTCCGCCTGGGTGTTGAAGGCTTCGGGCATGCTGTACACCGCTTGCAGGTAGAAGGTGTTTTCGGGTTTTCTGATGATGGTGAGGACGGTGATGGTGTATTCGCCGTTGTTGTCGCCGTATTCGAAGTGTTCCTGTTCGTCGGTGGCATTCAGCATCGCAGCGGTGCTTGGTGCTTCAACGATGAGTTTGCCGGTGTCGGCGCTGCTGAAGGCAACGATGGTGCCTTGCAGGTCGAAGACGGCGAGTTCGAGCGCGCCGGTCTGCCGCCGCAGCGGCTCGATGTTGGCGATTAGCGTCGCCTGGTTCATGTCGCCCATCGCCTGGCGCAGGATGCGGGTTTGTTCGAGGGTTTGCCCGGTGCGGATGGCGATGGCGGTGCGGGACAGTTGCAGGGCGTTGTCGAGGGCGTTGTTGATACGGGTATTGAAGACTTTGCCGAGGTCGTAGGTGAGGTATTGCCAGCTGAATGCGGCGATGATGGCGGCAGGGATGATGGCGGTGGTGAAGATGCGCCAGCCGTAGTAAAAACCGAGGCTGCTCTTTTTTTTGCGGCGGTGGTCGCGCGCGCTGCGGATGATTTGCCACAGGGTGATGAGGATGAGGATGACGAGACCGGCGATGGTGATGTTGATGAGGGCAAGCTGGCTGCGTTGCAGCGGCTGGCCACTCATCGCCGCCTGACCGAAGCTGTGGATGCTGTTCAGCGTCAGCAGGACGAGGATGGCGCAGATGAGGATGATGCCGGTGCGGCGTGCTTTGCGCTGGCGGCTGATCTGGTCGGATGCCAGGGGAATGGTGGGGGCGGAGTAGGGCAGGGGCAGGTTAGTCGTCATCTTGGATTTCGGGCAGGATAAGGCGCGCCAGCACCAGCATGATCACGGCACCAATGGCGGCATGGTGGAGGATGGAGAGGCTGGCGAGAGAAAAGGAGTCGTCGTGCAGGTAAATGTCGGGCAGGGTGTCGAAATAGCGTTTGAGCAGGTAGAGCTGCACGAGGATTTCCAGGGCGAGGCAGACCGCCGTGGTATAGAAAACTTCGCGGCTGTTGTAGGCAGCGCGGCGCCAGATGGCCCAGGCGACGGCACCGAGGGCGGAAAAGAGGAAGGCGGGATGGAACAGGTATTGTTGGAAAATCAGGGCAGGGTTTTCCATGACCAGCATCACGGCTTGGGGTGAAAAGAGGATGTCCGCCAGCGTGCGGGTGATGAGATAGGCGGGCAGCAGGCGGACAAAGACGTGTAGCGAAGGGTAGTAGTAGCGGTTACAGATAAGTGCCATAGAGAGCCTTTGGGCCGGGCATTCCGCCCGGCCGGTGAGGGTTGGAATCAGTAATAGCCAAGCGCCTTCCACCACAGCATGCCGACGGCAATCCACACGGTGAAGTTGACGATGCTGGTGATGAATCCCGCCTTCCACCATTCGCCGAGGGTGGCGTAGTTGGAGCTGAAGATGACGGGCGCGGTGCCGGTGGCGTAGTGGGTGAGGCTCATCATGATATTGCCTGCTGCCGCGAGAACGAGACCAAAGAGGAGCGGCGGTGCGCCGAGCGTGATTCCCGCGCCGTAAAAGGCCAGCAGCATGGCGGAGATGTGCGCGGTGGTGCTGGCGAAGGCGTAGTGCGCGTAGAGGTAGATGAGGGCGAGCAGGATCATCGAGATGAACCAGGGCAGGGCGAGAGCTTCAATACCGCCTTCAATTTGTCCCGCGAAGTAGGTGACGACGCCGAGCTTGTTCAGCCAGTCGGCCATCATGACCAGCGCGCCGAACCAGATGAGCGTATCCCAGGCGCTTTTTTCCGCCGTGACATCGCCCCAACTCAGCACACCGCTGATGAGCAGGACGCTGAGGCCGAGGAAGGCGGTCGTGGTCGGATTGAGTTTCAGGGCGGTGATGTGGGTGAGATGGAAGGGAATATCCGCCCAGAAGAACAGCAGCAGGGCAAAGACGCCGAGCATCCACCATTCATCACGCTTGATTTTGCCGAGGGCGGCGAGTTTTTTGTGGGCGAAAACAGCGGCATCGGGGGTTTCCCTGATTTCCGGCGGGTAAATGAAATAAAGCACCAGCGGCATCAGCAGGATACAGACCATGCCTGGAATGAACATGGCGACCGCCCAGGTCGTCCAGCTCATATGAAAATCGCTGCCGACCATCTTGTTGATGGCGTCCACCACCAGCGGGTTAGGGGCGGTGGCGGTGATGAACATGCCGGAAGTGATGGGGTTGGCGTTGTAATTGACCAGGGCGAGATAGCGGCCGATCTTGCCTTGCGTACCCTTGGCCGGATCAGAATCGAAGGCGCCGGCGATGGATTTCATGATGGGGTGGATGATGCCGCCGCCGCGCGCGGTGTTCGAAGGCGTAATCGGCGCCAGGACGGTCTCGGACAATGCCAGCGCGTAGGCGATGCCGATGGTGCGTTTGCCGAACAGGGCGATGAAGTAATAGCCGATGCGTTCGCCGAGGCCGGTCTTGATAACGCCACGGGCGACCATGATGGAAATGACGATGAGCCAGATGAGCGGGTTGGAAAAAGAAGACAGGGCATCTTTAATCGCCTGGCCGCCGGGATTCTTTACGTCGGCACCGACGGTCACGCCGGTGATGGCGACCAGCGCCACAGCAATGACAGAAACCGCGCCAAGCGGCAAAGCCTTGCCGATGATGGCAGCGATAGTGCCGGCGAAGAGGGCGAGCAAATGCCAGCCGTTTTCACTGACTCCTGCCGGCACGGGCAGGACAAACCAGATGAAGAGCGTGATGGCGAGCGCGATCAGGGTTGGAATGGGCTTGATGGCCATAGAGGTTCTCCCGGTTGAGGTTTCCGGGCAATCATATAGCGGGGGCTGCGCGAACGCCATACAGCCGTCATCATGGGTATCCACCTATCGGGATAAATAAAAAAATCCCTAAGAATCAAGGAGAAAAAACTCCCCCGCTTGCGGGGGAGAGTAGGGTGATGTCCGATCGCAGAATGCATCGCATCAGCGGGGACGGTTAGCCACACCACCCCGCTGCCCTACGGCGTCAGGCAGGCCAGACTTTCCGCGATGCTGGTTGTCCCCGGTGACTGGATGGTCAGGCGGACGCGGTAACTCTCGCCGGCCTGCACCCGTGTCGCTTCTTCCAGCCATTTGCCGTCGCCGAGATACTTGGTGGAGCCGTCGCTCATGCGCGCGGCAAACGTTTTCGGTAGGGTATCGCCGACGAACACCTCCGGTAACTCCATAAGGTCGTCGTCCTTGCTGACGCGGAAATACAGATACGCATTGCCATCGACCACTTCCTGCGAACCATCCCGGGCGGCGATGGTGAAGTGGTCGCTTTCCTGCGGGCTGAAACGCTCGCAAACGATGGGGTCTTGCAGATTCTTGGGGGCAGCGGCCTGCCGCGCTTGCGGCGTCATGCGCGCGGCGAGCAATGCCCGGTCTTCGGCGGAGATCGTTTCAACCGGCGGCGCGGGTTTGCCTTGGGCATCCTCGCACGACTGCCGCGCCCCGGCATCCAGGATGCGGCTGCAATCCACCTCATCTGCGCCGACCAGGCGCGGTGTGCCGTCTTCCGGCAGCGCGTCCATGCCGACGAGCCGCCCCGTTTGTGCCTGAGCCATAACCGCCACCAGCAGACACAGCGTGGCGGGAAAAAATCGATTCACTGCTATCTCCAAACCTAATAATGTTGACATGCGCCATGCCGCCTTATAGCGGCCTCGCGCTACCTTTCACCATGCAAACCCTGTGCCGAAAACGCGTTGGCACCGCTCGTTGCGATATATAGGAGAAAAACAGCATGGCAGGGTCTTGGAGAGGGCTGATACGGCGGATTGATGCTGGCTGCGGGCGGTGTTACAGTCCGCTCACCGTCAACACATCTCCACAAGGAGGCAACATGCGCCGGCAACGACAGCGGCGGTCATCCCGGATGAACCGGCAGCAAGGTACCATCACGCACAGCGATGCTGTGGGCAATGGTGCTTTTTTGTGTCCGTGCCATGAAGGAGGGGCACGATGATCACCATCTACGACATCATGCAGCTCATCTATTGGAGCTACTGGGGTGGGATGCTGGTGCTGCTTGCCATCATCATCTTTGCCATCTGCAAACTTATCCCCGCAGGCGGTTACCGATTTATCGCCATCTTCTGTGCCTGCATCGTAACTCCGACATTTTTCATCCTGCCGCTCTTTGAAGAAGATGAAGAAGCCAAGGAAGTACAAACCGCCTACGAAACACGCTACGCAAAAGCGCGCGCCATCTTTGACGAACGCTGTAAAACTGCCGGCGAGAAGATCTACCACACGGCGGAAAACGTTGAAGGCATTACATTGCTGAATTTGATTCCGGAATCATCTTATCTTGACTTCTTCGATCCCATGTGGGAAAGAGCAGCTTTAGCATGGGAATCATCCGAAAAGGATTATATGGAAGAATATTTAATGTGGGAAGTGAAGGAAAAAGGCTCAGACAAACGGGGAAGACTATTCATCTATGATACGCGCCCAGGCAGGCACACAGCGGAAAAGCGCTATTGGGGACATGCCTTTGATCTTGCCCCAGATGAAGAAATCTTTTCCGGCTATCGCTATGTGGATGTAAAACAGCCCTATGGCCGTTATCGCAGATACTGGTATCCGGACGATGCCGTGCGTGAAGACCCAAGGGTAATATTGAGAAGTCCCGTAAAAGGAAAACCATCGCGTTATGCGGTGGAATATGTCCCCATTATTGACCCCAAGGATAGGGAAGAATGGATTGCGGGCGCGACCATCAATATTTACGACATGGAAACCGATACGCTTATGGCAAGCAAGACATGGTATGCCTTTGAAACAGGATTCGGTCATGAGGGACATCGCCTACCTTGGCTGGAAGCAATAAATTGTCCTGAAAGAAAGGGTCATGATATACGTTTTTTTGTTGACCAAGTTATCAAACCCAAACAAGGAGATTAGGAAATATCAGCAGTAAAAAGAGCAAAGGCAGAAATGGATGATCACTAATGTACGATAAAAAGGAATATAAAAAGCCGGAGGTCATCCGGCTTTTTATTTCTCTATGCCAGCGTGGGAATTGTATGGCGATAGTTATCCATGATTGGCCTATCGTCAGAAATATCGTTAAACATCTAAAAAATTGTTTGCAGAGTGGGCAAGATACTTAATGGCTTTTGCTTATACGGAGACAAACGAATGCCGCATGGCGACACGCCGCCCCAGTATTTACGCCGCTGACGGGCCCAGTATTTACGCCGCTTGGCGGGCCCAGTGTTTATCCCGCTTGGCGCGTGTTGGCTTCTGTTGAAGAAACGCCGCCTCGATGCGGGCGGCGTTTGTGGCAGGTAGGGGCGTTACCGGTCTAGGGCTCGAAGTAGCGCTTGGCGTTGCCGTAGCAGATGTCTGCCACCATTTGTCCGAGCAGCGGCAGGTCGCGCGGTGCTTCGCCCGCTTCCACCCAGCCGCCGATGAGGTTGCACAGGATGCGGCGGAAGTATTCGTGGCGGGTGTAGGAGAGGAAACTGCGGCTGTCGGTCAGCATGCCGACGAAGGTTGAGAGGATGCCCATTTGCGCGTGGGTGGTGAGTTGCGCTTCCATGCCGTCTTTTTGGTCGTTGAACCACCAGCCGGAGCCGAACTGTACTTTGCCACGCACGCCTTCGTCCGCGTAGTTGCCGCACATGGTGGCGAGCAGGGCGTTGTCGCGCGGGTTGATGGTGTAGAGGATGGTTTTCGGCAGTTGTCCGGTTTTGTCGAGGGCATCGAGCAGGGCGGCGAGGTTGTCCGCGATGGGGCGGTCGCCGATGGAATCGTAGCCGCTATCCGGGCCGAGGCGGGCGTACATGCGGCTGTTGTTGTTGCGGATGGGGCCGATGTGCAGTTGCATGACCCAGCCGCGCCGTGCGTATTCGCGGCCTAGATGGATGAGCAGGGCGGTCTGGAATTGTGCGGTTTCTTGTTCGCTGGGGGTTTTGCCGCCGAGACGGTTGGCGAGGATGGTGTCGAGGTTTTTTTCGTCCGGCACGGCGGCGTAGCGCAGGATTTCCAGGCCGTGGTCGGAGGCGAGGCAGCCGTGAGCCGCGAAGTGTTCCAGGCGTTTGTCGAGGGCGGCGGTGAGGTCGTGGTAGCGGCGGATGGTGATGCCGCTTGCCGCTTCGAGGCGCTCGATGTAGGCGGGGTAGTCGGCGTGTTCGATTTTGATGGCTTTGTCCGGACGCCAGCTGGGGCGGATTTTGACGGTAAAGGTTTTGTCGGCGGCGATGGCGGCGTGGTGTTCGAGGCTGTCGCAGGGGTCGTCGGTGGTGCCGACCATTTTGACGTTCATTTGTTCGAGGATGCCGCGCGCGCGGAAGGCGGGTTCTTTGAGGCGGGCGTTCGCTTCTTGCCAGACGGCTTCGGCGCTTGCGCCGTTCAGCAGGGTGGTGATGCCGAAGGGGCGTTTGAGTTCGAGGTGTGTCCAGTGATAGAGCGGGTTGCCGATGAAGTGCGGCACGGCTTCGGCGTAGGTTTGGAATTTTTCGCGCGGGCTGGCGTCGCCGGTGATGAGGCGTTCGGGGATGCCGAGGGTGCGCAGGCCGCGCCATTTGTAGTGGTCGCCTTCGAGCCAGATGGCGGCGAGATCGGCGAACTGGCGGTTCGCGGCGATGTCAGCAGGCGGCAGGTGGCAGTGGTAGTCGTAGATGGGCTGGTCTTTGGCGTAGTCGTGGTAGAGGGTGCGCGCGGTGTCGTTGTGGAGGAGGAAGTCGTCGGTCAGGAAGGTCATGGTTGGCTCCAAAATAAAAAATACCAATCCAAAAAAATAGTTTGGACGAGCCTCTGAATACTAGCTGTATTGCTTTCTTGTATATCGTCTTACTTTGATTTCCTGAGATTGGTATATATGGGTTACATAAGATCTGGATAGTTTTTTAGTATATCCATTCTCTTTTTATAAAAAGACTGATATTTTTCGTGTATTTTTTTTACAGAGTCAATAATTTTATATGCTGTTTTTTCAGCTTGTTCATAATCATCATGACCAGATTCATATCCTGTATAAACACTACTAAAAGTAGAATTGTTTGTTGGATAAGTATAGTAATTAATTAGGTAATTAAATTCCTCA
The DNA here is from genome assembly GCF_916618745.1 of Cardiobacterium sp. Marseille-Q4385. Lineage (GTDB taxonomy): Bacteria > Pseudomonadota > Gammaproteobacteria > Cardiobacteriales > Cardiobacteriaceae > Cardiobacterium. The sequence continues at coordinate 323,040 of NZ_OU745373.1, read as the reverse complement.
ATATATTTTAAAAGCTCTTTCCTTAAAGATTCTAACTCTAAATTATCAAAACTGAATGAAATATCATGGTTATTTATATATATTATTTCTAAAAACTTATTCAAGATATTTCTATCGAATGGTGTCATGAAGTCTAAGTCTTTAATAAAGATAATACTTTCATGTATAGTATCTACTATTCGGTTAAAATTAATTGCATCATTTTTAGTGTATAAAGGGTTTAAGGTTTCCATAAATGTCTCCTAACAAGATATATAGACAAGAAAATTTTGATAACTCACACGCTATTTTTATATTCAATTTTTGCCTGCAATAAAGTTTCATTGGTCGTCAAAGTAGAATTTGCTGTCGCTTTATCAAACGATGTAATTGCAAAATTTATTGCTATCGTAATTTATCCATTCAACTCTTACTCTTTTCCCCAAATTCATCTTCTACTATAGGATGTTTTGCACGAACAAAAAATATTCAATAAAAATAATAGATGTGAGCAATATATTATACCTGCTGCACGTCCAGGTTGCCGCTGATGATGAGGCGGCGTTTTTCGCCGGGCGGCAGGGTAACGCGGATGTTGTCGCGGTAGGCGGGTTCGTAGTCGCCGCTTTCGTTGAGGCGCAGGTAGAGGTTGTGCGCGTCGCCGTGCAGTTTCCAGTCGAGGCGCCAGTAGGGCTCGCCTTCGCGCGCGGTGCCGTTGTCGTCGTAGAGGGTGCCGCTGTTTGTGCTGGTGCCGGGGTCGGGGTAGAGGCGCAGGGTGCGCTCGGTGTCGTCGTCCGGGCTGTCGGCATGCAGCAGGCTGCCTTCGGCGATGAGGCTGCCGGCGCGGATGTAGAGCGGCAGGTGTTCGAGCGGGGCGGCAACATGCAGGGTCTGGCCGCCGCTGTGGTACTGCCCGCTGTAATAGTCGTACCAGCCGCTGTGGTTATTCGGCAGGTACACGTCGCGTTCGCGCACACCTTCTGCGGTGACGGGGCAGACGAGGATGTCGCGGCCAATCATGTGGTCGTCGGTATCGGCGTAGGTGCGCGGGTCGTGTTCGTGGTCAAGGAAGGTCGGGCGGAGGTAGGGTTCACTGTTTTCGCGGGTCTGCCAGAGCAGGGTGTAGAGGTGCGGGATGAGGCGGTAACGTTGTTCGATGGCCTGGCGCACGGCGTTGGTAACGCTGGGGTGCATCCACGGTTCGTTGGCGCTGCCGTCGTCGTTCCAGCTGTGGATGGTGAAGCGCGGCAGGAGCAGGGCGCTTTGTATCCAGCGCAGGAAGAGCTCGGGCTCGGGTTTGTCGCCGGCGAAGCCGCCGATGTCGTGTCCGATGTGGTACATGCCGGAGAGGCTCATGCCGACGCCCATGCGGATGTTCCATTTGAGGGTATGCCAGCTGGTGCGGTTGTCGCCGCTCCAGGTCTGGACGTAGCGCTGCATCCCCGGGCAACCGCTGCGCGAGATGAGGTAGGGGCGCTCGTAGCTGGCGGCGGTTTGTGCTTCATGGGAGTTGCGCATCATCAGGAGCGGCATGAGCGGGCGGATGTGGTGGATGGGGATTTCCCGCCCGAAGCCGTGGCAGCGGGCGTTGTCGTCCCAGATTTCGTATTCGTTGTTGTCGTTCCAGGTGGAGTCGATGCCGTAATCGATGAGTTGTTCGCGGATATTTTTTTGCCACCACGCGCCGGTGGCGGGGTTGGTGAAGTCGAGGTGTGAGCCGGTGTCGTCCCAGAACATGGATTCTTCCGGCGCGTCGCTGTCGCTGGCGCGGATAAAGAGGCCTTGTTGCGCGGCTTCTTGGTAGCGCGGGTGGTCGTGTAGCAGGCAGGGTTTGATGTTGGCGGCGAGGCGCACGCCCGCGTCGTGGTAGGCGGCGAAGCAGGCTTTGGGGTCGGGGAATTTGTCGCGGTTCCAGTTGAAGACGTAGCGTTTGCCGTCGATGCTGGTGTAGCCAGAGGAGAGCTGGAAGCTGTCGCAGGGGATGGCGTGGGCGCGGATGTCGCGGATGAAGTGTTGCAGGCGGTCTTGCGCATCCGGGGCGTCGGTGTAGCTCATGGTGGAGCCGGAGTAGCCGAGGCTCCATTTGGGCGGGAAGGCGTGGCGGCCGGTGAGTGCCACGAAGCGGCGGGTGTTGTTGAGGATGCTCGTGCTGTGGATGAGGTAGTAGTCGAGGTCGCCGTCTTCGGCGCGGTAGCTGCGGTAGCGCGGGTGGTAGTTGTCCAGCTCGTTGCCCATGTCGAAGGTGCTGGTGTTGAGGTTGTCGTAGTAGAGGCCGTAGTGCGCGCCTTCGCTGTTCACGACCTGGTAGTAGGGCCAGTGTTTGTAGAGCGGGTCGGTGGTTTCGGCGTTGTAGCCCATCGCGTCGAGGCTTTTCATTTGGTAGCGCTTGCCGTAGCGGTCCACGGTGCCGGCTTTTTCGCCGAGGCCGTAGTAGCGGTCGCCTGTGTTCAGTTTCATGTAGTGGGCGATGCCGGGGCGCGAGTGGCCGAGTTGGTAGGCACCGGTCGGGCGATCGCTGGCGATGGTGCGCCAGTCGTCGCCGTGTTTTTCTTGCCATTCAAGCCACAGCGGGCGGTGGACGATTAGGCGCAGGGTGCTGCCGGTGAGGGTGAGGCGGTCGTCATCCTGGCAGATGGTGACCGGCGGGCAGGTGAAGCCCGCGCGGCTCGCCCGCTCGCGCCCTTCCATCGGGCAGGGCGCGGTGTCGGGTGAGATGAGCCAGGTGCGGTCGAGGCGGCTAGCGCCGTCCTGCATGAGCCAGACGCGCCAGAGGTAGTCTTCGAGGACGATGATGTGCAGCAGGTGGCGTTCGTCGCAGAGAAGTGTCACACCGTCCGGGTTTTCGCGGTGCAATTGCCAGTGTTTGAGGGTTTTCACGGTTTAGCCTCCGTAGCCGAGCAGCAGTTGCGGCAGGATCAGGGAGATCTGCGGGATGAAGGTCACGAGCAGCAGGGTGATGATGAGCGCGATGTACATCGGCAGCATGAAGGGGATGACTTGCGCGAGGCGCACTTTGCCCACGGAGCAACCGACGAAAAGGCAACTGCCGACCGGCGGGGTGACGATGCCCATGCAGAGGTTGAAGGTCATCATTACGCCGAAGTGTACGGGGTCCATGCCGAGTGATTGTGCGATCGGCAGGAAGATCGGGGTGAAGATGAGGATGGCCGGGGTCATGTCCATGAAGAAGCCGACGATGAGCAATATCAGGTTGATGGTCAGCAGGATGACGATTTTGTTCTCGGACATGGCGAGGATGGCTTCTTCGATGATGAAGGGGATGTCGGCATTGGCCATGGCCCAGCTCATGCCGGAGGAGCAGCCGATAAGCAGCATGACGATGGCGTTGGTCACCATGGAATCAAGAAAGATTTTTGGCAGGTCTTTGAGCTTGACTTCACGATAGACGACGACGGCGAGGAAGAGGGAATAAACCACAGCGATGGCCGCAGCTTCGGTCGCGGTGAAGTAGCCTCCAACAATACCGCCAACGACGATTATCACGAGCGATAGCGGCAGGATGGCCTGGATGAAGGCACCGACGGCGGCGTTAAGCGGCACGCGTTCGTTCACCGGATACTTGCGCCGCCAGGCGATGACACCCGCAACCACCATGATGCCGAGCCCCATCAGGATGCCGGGCAGGTAGCCGGCAAGGAAGAGAACCGCCACCGATGTGCCGTTAGAAATCAACGAATAGACGATGAAGGTGTTGCTGGGTGGAATCAGCAGGCCGGTCGGGCAGGAAGCGATGTTGACCGCTGCCGCGTAACCGGGGTCATAGCCCGCCTTGCGCTGCATCTCGCTCATTGTGCCGCCGACGGCTGCTGCGGCGGCGACCGCCGAGCCGGAAATCGAGCCAAAAAGCATATTGGCGATGACGTTGCAGTGCGCCAGCGCGCCGGGCAGGCGGCCTGCCAGCACCAGCGCCAGATTGATGAGGCGCATGGCAATCCCGCCCCGGTTCATGATGTTGCCCGCGAGGATGAAAAACGGCAGGGCGAGCAGGGCGAAACTATCCAGCGCGGTAATCATCTTCTGCGCGGTAACGAACAGCGCGTTATCAAACGGCATAGTGATCAGAATCGTCGCCACCGTGGCGATACCGATGGAAAACGACACCGGCACACTCAAGAACATCAGCAGGAAAAACAGCCCGAACAGGACCAGAATACTCAACATCTCCGGACTCATGCGGCACCCCCTTCACGGCCTGATAATGTGTTCACGATTTCCACCACGGCAAAAAACACCATCAAGGCGCCTGCAACCGGCACGACCATATAGACATAGCCCATCGGCCATTGCAGTGCGGGCGTGACCTGGTCATTGGCGAACGTCTTGACGGTGAGTTCCCAGCCGCCCTTGATCATCACCAGCGCGGCAAAAGCGATGATGCAGCACTCAATGACCACATTCAGCGCACGTTTCGCTCCGCCTTGCAGCTTCATGGCCAGCAAATCAATCGCCAGATGCTGCTTGTAGGCAGATGCCTGCGCGGCGCCGAGCAGCCCGACCCACATAAACATGAAGCGCGCTAGTTCATCCGTGACCGTGCTGGGCTTGATTAGGCGTAGCAGGTCAGCCAGAAAAACCAGGGGCATCTTGTTCGCCCATACCTGCGTATAGCGTGACATCACCTGCCACACCACACAGACCACCAGCGCAAACGCCAGCACCGTCAACACATAACCATTCGCCAGGCGGACGACGGCGGCGAGCCGCGCCAACGGCGAACGGGGGGGAACAGCAACATCAGACATAAACACCTCGCGGAGAATAGGAAATAGGCGCAGATTAACCATTTTTCTGTGAGTGGTCAACCAATGTATTGACAAAAAAACACAGGAAGACATAACATAAACCACAGGCATTCACACACAACGGAGAAAATCCATGACCTTCACGAAAAAAGCCCTTGCCGCCGCCCTTGCCTTTGGCCTCGCTGCCGGTAGCCAGGCCGCCGTCACCCTCAAACTCTCCCACAACCAGAGCAAAGACATCCCCGTGCACAAAGCCATGGAAAACTTCGCTGACAAAGTGAAGGAATACACCAATGGCGAAATCAAAATCCGCATCTACCCGAACGCCCAGCTCGGCACCCAGCGCGAATCCGTTGAACTCGTGCAATCGGGCGGCCTCGCGCTTGCCAAATCGAACGCTGCCGAACTCGAAGCCTTCGAACCGCTCTATGGCGTCTTCAACCTGCCCTACATCTTCAAAAATGAACAGCACTACTACGACGTGCTCACCAGCGACATCGGTGACGAAGTATTGAACGCCTCCAAAGACAAAGGCTTCATCGGCATCACCTACTACGACGCAGGCAGCCGCTCCTTCTACGCCGGTAAACCGATTAAAACCCCGGACGATTTGAAAGGCATGAAAATCCGCGTCCAGCCCAGCCCGACCGCGGTAAAAATGGTGGAAACACTCGGTGCCAACCCCACCCCGATTGCCTTCGGCGAACTCTACACCGCCCTGCAACAAGGCGTGGTTGATGGCGCAGAAAACAACGAATCCGCACTGGTTGACAACCGTCACGGCGAAGTCAGCAAATACTACAGCTACGACCGCCACACCATGATTCCGGACGTCCTCGTCATGAGCACCAAAGACTGGGACAAACTCACCCCTGAGCAGCAAGCCGCCATCAAAAAAGCCGGTCGCGAATCCATGATGCTGCAAAAAGACCTGTGGAAAGAAAACACCGACAAAGTCATCAAAGAAGCCAAAGACAAACTGGGCGTGACCTTCGTGGAAGACGTGGACACCGCCGCATTTGCCGCCAAAGTCCTGCCGATGCACGAAGAAGCGGCAAAAAGCTCGGAAAAAATGGCTGATCTGATCAAACGCATCAAAGACAAAGCGCCGCAATAACGGCAACGCAAAATAGACACAGCGTGGGCGACCCGTTGCCCACGCGAGTGAAAATAACGGAAAGGCCGCCAAGCGGGATAAACACTGAGGTTGCCGCCAAGCGGGACAAATACTGGGATTGCCGCCAAGCGGGACAAATACTGGGATTGCCGCCAAGCGGGATAAACACTGAGGTTGCCGCCAAGCGGGATAAACACTGGGTTCGTGGCAAATCGCTGCCAACCCCGACCACCGCCAGCAGTGGCGGCCTTTGCCTACGGCACAAGCGACGAAAGCCCCGCTTCGCCCGTGCCGTAGACAAAGGCAGCCGGTACCAACACTCTGCACAGCCAGAGCGCAGCCTGCCGGGCGCGGGAACCCCGCGCCCGGCCCCCATCCTTCCCCCAAAAAAGGAAAACACCATGCAAAAAGCACTCCTTGCCGCCGCTATTGCGGCCATCAGCCTCACCGCACAAGCCAAAGATGACCTGCAATACAGCAAAGAAACCGCTGCCACCCTCAAAGACGGCAGCAAAATTGCCTACTTCCTCGAAGGCAAAAAAGGCGCGGGCGAAAAAAACAACGCCGTTTGCGAAGACGGCCTCTTCTATAACGACCACTACCTCGCTGTCTTCGACGGGGCGACCGACAAATCCGGCAAAACCTACGACGGCAAAAAAGGTGGCCGCGTCAGCCGCGACATCATCCAGGACATCTTCCAGAACCTGCCGCCCAATACCGACAAAGAAGAAATCCTGAAACGCATCAACGACAAATACCAGGAATTCTACACCGCGAACAAAGACATCGACTTCGCCAAAGAACCGGTCAACCGACCGACTGCCACCCTGATCTGGTACAACCTCGACAAAAACGAACTCGTCGCCATTGGGGATTCCAAAGCGCGCATCGACGGCAAAGCCTATAACGACGAAGAAAAACTGGTTGACACCCTAAACAGCGCCCTGCGCGTCAAAGTCATCGACGAACTCAAACTGAGCGACGAACAAATCCGTGAGAACGACCTCGGCCGCTACTACATCCTACCGCTCCTGCAACGCCAGGCCGAATTCCAGAACAACCCCGAAGCGCCCACTGCCTTCCAGTTCTGGGCGATAGACGGCTTCCCCATCCCGCACGACAAACTGCGCGTATGGCAATTCGACAAAGCGCCAGAAGTCATCGAACTCAGCTCGGACGGCTACGAAATCTATCCACCCGAAGCGAGCGTGGACAGCTACGAAAAAACCCTGCGCGAGCAACTCGCGGCTGACCCGATGCGCATCAAACACCCCTCAACCAAAGGCATCAGCAAAGATAACTACAGCTTTGATGACCGCGCCGTTCTGATTTATCAGCGGAAAAAATAAGCCCCGTTTCCCTTACCCATACTGCGCCCGCATTCCCTGCGGGCGCATTCTGCTAATATAAGAGGTCAACCAAAAGAAGACCGCATTATGGCGCATCCCCACAACCCCATCGAAATCTACCAAAGTGCGGACGGACAAAGCCAAGTCGAAGTACGTTTCGATACCGACACCGTCCTGGCTATCGCAGGCGCAGATGGCACAACTGTTTGATACCAGTACGACAACATCAATCTGCACCTGAAAAACATCTATGCCGAGGCAGAACTGGAAGAAAAAACAACTACCGAGGATTACTCGGTAGTTCGTGCCGAAGGCAAACGTCAGGTAACGCGGCAGATCAAATACTACAACCTGGATGCGGTGCTTTCCGTGGGTTACCGCGTGAAATCCAAAAATGCCACCCAGTTCCGCCGCTGGGCGACGGCACGGCTGAAAGATTACCTGCTCAAAGGCTACGCGCTGAATCAACAACGCCTGCAACAAAACGCCGCCGAACTCGAACAGGCGCTGCGGCTCATCCAAAAAACCGCCACTTCCCCCGAACTGACTGTGGAGAGCGGGCGTGGTCTGGTGGACATCGTCAGCCGCTACACCCACACCTTCCTCTGGCTGCAGCAATACGACGCAGGCCTGCTGCAAGAACCGTCGGGTGAAAACGGCGGCATCCTGCCCAATGTGCAAGAGGCGCGCACCGCGCTGCATACCTTCAAACAACAACTCATCGCGCGCGGCGAGGCGACCGAACTCTTCGCCCGCGAGCGGGAAGACGGTTTCGCCGCCCTGCTGGGCAACCTCGAACAAAGCATTTTTAGCGCACCCGCCTATCCCACTAGCGAAAGCAAAGCGGCGCACCTGCTTTATAGTCGTTTCAAATAGAACTGATACGGTGTTGGCTCGCCTCGCCGTACTATCTGTACTGTCTTCGGCTCGCCGCCTTGTCTCAGCCCTATTTGAAACGACTATATTTTTTCGTGAAGAATCCCCCCTTTGTCGATGGCAACAAACGCAGCGGCGCCTTCCTATTCGTGGATTTCCTGCACCGCAACCGCCGTCTGCTGCGCGCTGACGGTGAGCCCGTCATCAACGACATCGGCCTCGCTGCCCTGACCCTGCTTGTCGCCGATAATCTGCCCCGGCACAAAAAGACACGCTTATCCGTCTCATCATGCACATGCTGCAACCACAAGGAACGTAGCCCCAGCATCGCCACAGTTGCCCATGAATGGGCAAGCGAGCGGTGTAGAGGGCAATGAAAAGGAAATACTGCCCTCATCTCAATATGAGGAACAAAGGTACGAATGCACAAAAATCCTCAATAAAAGCGAGAAATTACGCGAATACCGGTGACGGTTTGTCGCTTGATGTGCCTCAATGCGAACCCATTTGGTGCTTATAAATTCTTATTTTCATTAAAGAAAAAGCTGATTGCGTTCGCCCGCGCCGGTAAAATGATGATAAAATGCGCGCATCCACAAGAAACATAACAAAGAGGTACTCTATGGACATAATCCAGTCCGATGTGGCCATCGTCGGCGCCGGTGGCGCCGGGTTGCGCGCCGCGATCGAAATCGCCCGCAGTGCGCCCAATGCCAAAATCAGCCTGATTTCCAAAGTCTATCCGATGCGCAGCCATACTGTGGCGGCAGAAGGTGGCTCGGCAGGTGTGGTGCGCGAAGATGACTCGCTTGAATATCACTTTAACGACACGGTTTCAGGCGGCGACTGGCTGTGTGAGCAGGACGTGGTGCAATACTTCGTCGAACATGCCACCGAAGAAATGATTCAGATGGAGCACTGGGGCTGTCCGTGGTCGCGCAAACCCGATGGCCGCGCCAACGTACGTCGTTTCGGTGGGATGAAAATCCCGCGTACTTGGTTTGCGGCGGATAAAAGTGGCTTCCATATGCTGCACACCCTGTTCCAGACTTCGCTGCAATTCCCTAATATCCACCGCTTGGACGAGCATTTCGCCGTTGACCTGATTGAAGAGAAGGGCGCATTGCACGGCGTCCTCTGTTACGACGTGCAAAACGGCGTCCTGCGTGCCGTTCAGGCTAAATCCGTCATCATCGCAACCGGCGGTGCCGGTCGCGTCTTCGCGTTCAACACCAACGGTGGCATCGTTACCGGCGACGGTATGGCGCTTGCCTACCGCCACGGCGTACCGCTGCGCGACATGGAATTTGTGCAGTATCACCCGACCGGTCTGCCCGGTTCCGGCATCCTGATGACGGAAGGCTGCCGGGGCGAAGGCGGCATTCTCACCAATAAAGACGGTTACCGCTATCTGCAAGACTATGGTCTCGGGCCGGAAACCCCGATTGGTGAACCAAAAAACAAATACATGGAGCTCGGTCCGCGTGACAAACTCTCGCAAGCCTTCTATCACGAATGGAAAGCTGGCCGCACTGTGCAGAACCCGCGCGGCGATGTGGTCAATCTTGACCTGCGTCACCTCGGTGAAGCCTACCTTACCGAGCGTTTGCCCTTTATCTGCTCGCTGGCGAAAAAATTTGTCGGTGTTGACCCGGTGCATGAGCCGATTCCCGTCCGTCCGACTGCGCACTACACCATGGGCGGCATCGAAACCAACCAGCGCTGCGAGACCCGCCTGCAAGGTCTCTTTGCAGTCGGTGAATGTTCATCCGTCGGTCTGCACGGCGCAAATCGCCTCGGCTCGAACTCACTCGCTGAACTCTGCGTTTTCGGCAAAGTAGCCGGCGAAGACGCTTGGAAACGTGCCAACGGCAGCAGCTATCACGCCAGCAAAGAACAATTCGCCAAACTCGCAGAAAAAGCTTGGCAGCCGTTCCTCGAACTGAAAAACCGCAGTGGCGGCAGCGAAAAACCGGCGGACATCCGCCGTGAACTTACCGCAATGATGGAAGCGGAAATCGGTATTTATCGCAGCGCTGAAAACTGCGCTCGCGCCAGTGCCAAAATCAAGGAACTGAAAGCGCGCTACAAAAATGTCCGCGTTACCGATCACAGCGATACCTTCAATACCGACTGGCTCACCACCATTGAGCTTGGTTACTTGCTCGATGTCGCCGAAACCATGATCTATTCCGCCGAACAGCGCACCGAATCACGTGGCTCGCACCAACGGCTGGATTACCCCGAACGTGACGACGACAAATTCCTCAAACACACCCTGGCTTTCTACCAAGAAAATGGGGAAAAACCGGAAATTGCCTACAGCGACGTCTGCATCACCAAGTCCCAGCCGGCCAAACGGGTGTACGGCGCAGAAGCAGAACAAGCGAACCATTAAGAGGCACCCAACATGGCACAAAAAATCCGAATCAACCTGATGCGTTACCGTCCCGACGAGGACGAAAAACCCTGGGCGCAGCCCTTTGAAATTGAATGGACGCCAGACATGTCCATCCTGGATGCCCTCGAACTGCTCAAAGCCGACTTCGATCCGAGCATCGCTTACCGCTGGTCATGCCGCATGGAAGTCTGTGGTTCCTGCGGGATGGTAATCAACGGGCAACCGCGTCTTGCCTGCTCGACCTTTGTGCGCGAATACGCGGATGTTGGCGAAATCACCATCGGCGCGCTGGATAACTTCCCCATCGAAAAAGACCTCGTCGTTGACCTTGACCCCTTTATCAACAAGCTCAATGCCGTCAGCCCCTTCATCATCACCAAAAACCCGCGCGCGCTGGCCGAAAAAGAATACCTGCAAACCCCGGAGCAACTGGCCAAATTCAAGCAGTACACCATGTGCATCAACTGCATGCTCTGCTATCAGGCCTGCCCGCAAATCGGTATCAACGCCGACTATTTGGGTCCAGCCGCCATCGCTCTCGCGCAGCGCTATAACCTTGATAACCGTGACGAAGGCAACCGTCAGCGTTACAGCGCACTCATCGACGAAAACGGCGTCTGGCCGTGCACCTTCGTCGGCAGCTGCTCGGAAGTCTGCCCGAAACACGTTGACCCGGCAGGTGCTATCCAGCAAGTCAAGGCGACAGCCGTGCCGTACTGGGGCCTGAACCTCGTCAAACCCGAAAAAACGCCGAAAAACAAGGAGGCATGACATGGCGCGCAAACCCTATCATCACGCCCAACCCGACGACTGGTACAAAGCCAACTGTACCTACCGCTGGTACATGCTGCGCGAGCTGACCAGCATCACCACCGCCATCGCCGCCTTCAACCTCTTTTACGGTGTCGCCGCTTTGGCAAACAGCGAAGCCGCCTGGCTTGGCTGGATGCACTTCCAGCACAATCCGCTGATGCTGCTCATCAACATCATTGCCATCGTTGGCTCGCTGCTTAACAGCAAAACCTGGTTTGAAGCCATGCCGAAAGCCATCCGCATCCAGCGCGGCGAAAAATTTGTGCCGGACAACCTCATCATCAAAGGCGGCTGGGCGGCATTCGGCGGCGTTCTCGTCATCCTGCTGATACTCGTCGCCTGCCTGTCCTGAGGAGAGACCCATGAACGAACAAAGCACCAAAAATTACTGGTGGCGTTTCAAACACGAACACGTCCGCCATACCCGTCACCTGAAACCCATCTACTGGGGACTCTTCTCAGTCGGCGGCACCATCGCGGCTCTCGCGCTCGCACCGATTATCCTCGTTCTCTGCGTCCTGCTGCCCTTCGGTATGCTTGGTGATCCGGCGAAGTTCTACTACAGCATTCACTGGCTGGTAGCCAACAACTTCGTTTACCTGATCCTGGTCGGCATCATCTTTGCCATGTTGTGGCACGGCGTGCACCGCTTCTACTACGTCCTGCACGACCTGCACATTCACATCGGCAACCGTACGCGTAATATTTTTTACGCCATTGCCATCCTCGGCGCTCTCATCACCCTCTGCGTAGGCTGGTAAGCGAATCCGAGCGATAAAAAAGCGCGGCATCTGCCGCGCTTTTTTTGTCTCTATTCTTCTATACGACAAGAATTTCTCTGCTAACCGAGGTTACGTGTACCGAACGGTTCTTGCCCAACCTTTTCCGCTACGTGGCTTTGCGAGTTCCCAAACATATCCTTTACCGGGGGAAAGAAATTTGCTGTGCACGAGGAGGATTGGCATCACAGTCGTGACGGCGGAACGACATCCTCTATATGTGTTGCGTCGCTTGCCAGCATCAGCAGACGGTCCACACCGAGGGCGACACCGGCGCAGTCCGGTAGACCGTGGGCGAGGGCAGTGAGGAAGTCTTCATCGAGCGGGATAGGCGGCAGCCCCGCTTGCACACGGGTGTGGTTGTCGGCGAGGAAGCGGGCGCGCTGTTCGGCAGCGTCCGTCAGTTCCCAAAAACCGTTGCATAGTTCCATACCGTCGATGTAGAGCTCGAAGCGGGCGGCGACGGCCTCACCGTCAGCGTTCTCGCTGATACGCGCCAGCGCCGCCTGCGAGGGCGGGTAGTCGCAGATGTATTCCAGTGCGCCGCGCCCCAGTTGCGGCTCAATGTAATGGCTGTACAGCAGATCCAGCATGGCATCACGATTGAGCTGCCAGATAGCGCTTTCCGGGATGTGCGCGGTGGTCAGGCGGCGAATGGTGGCGTCATCGGCGCGGTGAATGTCGATGGCGAAGCGGTCGCGGAAGAGGGTGGCGTAGGGCGTGTGGCGCACTGGCCAATCACGGCAGGCAGGCAGCAGGGTGCGGACGAGATCCGTCACTTCGTCCATCAGGCGCAGATGGTCGTAGCCGCAGCGATACCATTCGAGCAGCATGAATTCGCGCCGGTGCTTGCGTCCCTGTTCTTCACCACGAAAGACGTGCGCCAGCTGGTAAATGTCGCCCGCACCCGCTGCCAGCAGGATTTTCAGTGCGTATTCGGGCGAGGTTTGCAGGTAGCCGCCGTCAGCGGCAAGCGGGACGAGTTGCGGGTCGGTAACGCCGTAGGCGCGCAGTTGTTCGCTATCGACTTCGATGACGCCGCGTGTGGCAAAGAAGGCGCGGATAGCAGCAAGGAAGGCAGCGCGCTGGTGCAGGCGTTGGCGCAAGAGGTTCATGTGAGATTTTCCGGATTATGACGAGGTGTTCGTGTCCGCTTGTGAGAGACGGCGCTTTCTCCGCAGGGCACTGCCATGACGCCGACGACCGAGGTAGGTTAGTACCATGCCGCCGACCGCCAGCACACCGCCGCCGATGAGCGACAGATGCAGGCTTTCATCCAGCCATAAGGCGGCAAAGAGGACGCCGAAGACGGGTTCCAGGGTCAGATAAGCGGCGGCATTGCCCGCGCCGAGGGCGCGAATGCCGTCGAAATACCAGGCGTAGGCGAGCACGGTCGAGCCGAAGGTCAGCGCCAGCAGGGCACCCCAAGTGGCAGGCGTGGCGTGGAGCAAGGTCGCCCAGCCCGCCGTCCCTTCCACGATCAGGCTGACTGGCAGCAGCAGGACGGCACCGATCAGCAGCGTCGCTACCGTCGTGCTCAGGGCGTCCATGCCGCCCAGCATCTTGCGTCCGATCAGGGTGTAGCCTGTCCACAGGAAGATACTGGCGAAGATCAGCCATTCACCGAGGCCGATGTGTCCGCGTAACAATGTCAGTGGGTTGCCGTGGGCGATGACGATGGCCGAACCGACGACTGCGAGCAGAATCCCAGTTACGATCAGCGTGTTCAGCTTCTCGCGGAAGAGCCAGGCAGCAAGCAACAGGGTCAGCACCGGACTGAGCGCAAACAAGACCGCTGCCCGTCCCGCATCGATATGGCGCAACGCGATCATGAAGCACATGGTGTAGAGAACAATACCGCTGATGGCCGCGAGCGTCAGTCCCGCCCATTGCCGCGCGGTGATGGTCAGCAGTTGGCGGGTGCGGCGCAGGCGGTGCAGCCAAATAAACAGGGCAAAGGAAGCGAGAAAGAAGCGCAGGGTGGCGGCGGTGATCGGCGGCACTGTGGCGACCACGGTTTTTGCCCAGGAATACGATGCGCCCCAAAACATCACCATGCCCAGCAGGCGCAGGTGCACGCTCCAATGTGTGGTGGTTGAATGATTGTTCATGTTTTATTCCGCTGCAACGATGGTAATGGTGGGTTTGGGCGGCGGCCTTTTCACCGCCAGCCATTTCATATAGCCGCGTTCGTCCAGTTCCTTGACGGTGATTTCGCAGCCGTTCAGATCGAGACGGTCACCGGCGACCGGCACATCGCCGAAACGCTCGCGGAAGAGTTCCCCGAGGGTGCGGCCATCGTTGCCTTCGCCAATGTTAATGCCTTGCGTCGCTGCCAGTTCGCCCATGCGCACATAGGGTTTGACTTCGATTTCCCCGTAAAACGCCTGTTCGTCCGCGCTTTGCTGGTGTCCGGCGAACTGTTCGGCAAATTCATTGCCCCGGTCTTCCGGGAAGACATACCAGGCGATGTCGCCTTTTTTCATCTGCGTGTTCATGCCGACTTTCATGATGGCGCCGTCGCGCAGCAGGGCGAAGAGGCGGGCATTGGCGAATGGTTTCTGGCGGGTGAGCGCATAGGGGTGGCTGCGCTCTGCCTTCGAGTGCTCGGCCACCTTGAAGGATTGCAGCTGGATGGTGAGTTTGTCGGTGAGCCAGATTTCCTTGTTATCCAGCGGCTCCGGTTGCGGCGGCAGCACAACTTTGAGTTTGCGCGCCATGTAGGCAATCGTCGTCCCCTGAAAGAGCAGCGAAAGGATGACCACGGCGCAGATGATGTCGAAGATGAAGCGCGCTTCCGGCACCCCGGCCATTAGCGGCATCATCGCCAGGGTAATCGGCACCGCGCCGCGCAGCCCGACCCAGCTGATATACGCCATCTCACGCCTGCTATACGAGGGAAACCAGCAGAGGCCGGTGGCGACTGCGAAGGGGCGGGCGACAAGGATGAGAAAGCCAGCAATGATGAGCGCGGACAAGCCGGTTTCCAGCAGGCGGCTGGGGGTAACAAGCAAGCCCAGCACGAGGAACATGGTCGCTTGCGCCAGCCAGGCAAAGCCGTCCATCACATTGAAAATATGTTCATTGGCGGGATTGCGCGAATTGCCGATGAGGATGCCCGCGATATAAACCGCGAGAAAACCGCTACCGCCGAAAAGATTGGTGAAAGCGAAAAGCATCAGCCCACCCGAAGCGACAAGCAGGGCGTATAAGCCATCGGCAAGCGGGATGCGGTGTAACAACCAGGCGAGACCGCGCCCCGCCAGCCAGCCGAAGAGCAGGCCAAGGCCCAGTTGCTGCACCAGAATCATCAGGAACGACCAGCCGCTGGTCATCTGCAAAGGGTCAAACAGCGTAATCATCGCCGTTACCAGGAAAATCGCCGTCGGGTCGTTCGCGCCACTTTCCAGCTCCAGCGTGGAAATGACCCGCGAATTAAGGCGCACACCGCTGCTGCGCAAGAGCGAAAATACCGCCGCCGCGTCCGTCGAGCCGACAATTGCCGCCATCAGGAAGCCCATCTGCCAGCTTACATTGAGAAAGAAGGTGATGAAGAGTCCCAGCGCCAGTACCGTGCCGATAACGCCCCAGCTTGCCAGTACCGCCGCCGGTTTGAGCGAAATACGGAAACTGGCGATGCTGGTGCGCAGGCCGCCGTCAAGCAGGATGATAGCGAGCGCGAGCTGGCCGATGAGGTTTGCCACCAGGAAATTGCTGAACTGAATCCCGCCGATGCCCTGTTCCCCCGCCAGCATACCGACACCGAGGAACACCAAGAGCAACGGCATTCCCAAATGCGCCGAGAGACGAGTCGCTATCACACTGATAAAAAACAAAAAGGCAAAAATCAGGAATAACAGGTTCATGCTTTCCATAAGCGGCACTCCTCTCTAGCTACGGAAAAAACGGGAAAACGGGCGGCTATTGTAAAAGGAAACCTGCCCGCCTGCGGCGGGAAATCCGCCTGCCCCGACGGCAAAAACGGGGCAGGCAGGCGCGTACTGCAATCGCATTAAGCGGGGCGTATGATGACGGTGTAGCAATATGCGCTACTGCAACGGAGAACAACCATGAGCGACATACTCAAAAACATCGCCAAAGCCGAAGTGCTAACCCTCGCCTCACTCGTTGAGTACAGCGAAGGGCAGGTGGTCAGCAAAACTCTGGTACAAAACAAAGGCGTTGGCCTGACCCTGTTCGCCTTTGCCAAAGGCGAAGGCATCAGTACGCACGAATCCAAAGGCGACGCCCTCGTTACCGTCCTTGACGGCGAAGGCGAATTTACCATTGACGGCGTGCCATACCTGCTGCGCAGCGGCGAATCCATCGTGATGCCCGCTAATCATCCCCACGCTGTCTATGGCAAAGAAAACTTTAAGATGCTGTTGAGCGTCATCTTTCCGGAGAACTGACGATCATTCGGCGCGTGAATAAAAAAAGAAGGATAGACAGCTATCCTTCTTTTTTGCCTGCGGTTTCCCTATTGTGCGCGGAGAGCCATGCTGGTCGCATCCGCGCGTGGTTTGTTTTACCCTTGCCGCTTTCTTGACACAGGGGTTTTATGAATATTTTGCTTTTTGGCGCGAGCGGTTTTATCGGCAGCCGCATCGCTGCGGTGCTGCGCGCCCGTGGGCATACGCTCACCACGCCTAGTCATCGTGAGGCTGATTTTTTTGCGCTTGACCCTGCCCGTGTCCGTCCGCTCTTTGCCGGGCAGGATGTGGTGGTGAACGCGGTCGGTATCATGCACCGCCGCGCGGATGCGCTGGAAACGGTGCATCATCACGCACCCGCGCAACTCGCCGCCTGGGCAGTGGAAGCGGGTGTGCCGCGCTGGGTGCAGCTCTCTGCGCTGGGCGCCAATGCCGCCCATCCGGTCGTTTTTGTGGGCAGCAAGGGACGCGGGGATGCAGCAGTCGTGGCAAGCGGTATGCGGGTTGCCATCGCCCGTCCGTCGCTGGTGTACGGGCGCGGCGGGCACAGCACGGAATTGTTCTTGAAGCTCACCCGTTTACCTATCCTCGCCCTGCCTGCCGGTGGCCGTTTTGCCTTGCAACCGGTGCATGTGCAGGATGTGGCCGACGGCATGGCCGCGTTGGTCGCAGATGCGCCCGCGCACGGCACGGTCATGAATATGTGCGGTGCGGAAGTGCTGTCGCTTGCTGCCTATCTCGGCGTGTTGCGGCAGACGATGCACCGGCGCCGCCCGCCGCGCATTCTGCCTATCCCGCTGGCGCTGCTGCGTCCTTTTCTGCCGCTGACCAATCTGCTCAGTAATGGCGTGCTTAGTGCCGGCAATATCCGCCTGTTGCAGGAAGGCTCAACCGCCGATAATCACGCCTTCACTACCTTGCTGCAACGTATGCCGCTCGCCCCCGCCGCTTTTGCCGCCCAACCTTAAGGAATCCCCATGCCCGCTCTCAATGCTTACCGCCAACTTGAAGATATCCGCTACCGCCTGCCGACTTACCGCCCGCATGACCGCGCACCGCAGCACGCCGCCGATATCCTTGCCATCGCCGATGATTTTGATGTGTTCTGGTTTGATGCCTTTGGCGTGCTCAACGTCGGCCCCGTTGCCATCGACGGTGCAGTGCAGGCCGTCGCCGCCTTGCGCGCCCAAGGCAAGCGTGTATTTGTCCTCTCCAACGCCGCCAGCGTCGGCAAACCGCATATGGTCGAGCGCTTCGCAGGCCTCGGTTACGACTTCAGCGCCGAAGAAATTGTCACCAGCCGCGACGCCGTGTTGGCCATGCTCGCCGATTATCCGCGCGACATGATCTGGGGGCTGATCGGCCTCGCCGACCGTCAGCAAGATCTCGATGCCCTCGGCCTGCGTGTCATTCATCAGAGCGACGCCCATTTTCATGATCGCGTTGACGGCTACCTCTTCCTCGCCACCGCCGACTGGGACGCCGCCCGTCAGCAGGCGCTGGTTGCCGCGCTGGATGCCCGCCCACGCCCCGTCATCCTCGGCAATCCCGACCTTATCGCGCCGATGCCGGATCACATCAGTTACGAGCCGGGCAGCTATATCCTCACCCTGCCGGATGCGCTCTTTGCCAATGTACGCGTCTGCGGCAAACCCTATCCTGCCATCTACGACATCACCGTGCGCCGCCTTGACCACTACGATCCGGCGCGGACGCTGATGTGCGGCGACACCCTGCACACTGACATCCTCGGCGGCAACGCCTACGGCGTACGCACCGCGCTCTTTACCGCGCACGGCTTCTATCGCGGCCTGGATTATGCGCATTACATTAAGGACAGCGGGATTGTCCCCGATTACATTCTGCCGCAGCTGTAAGCGATACCGATTCGGCAATAAAAAAGGATGCCGCAGCATCCTTTTTTATCGTCAAACCTGAGCGAATTAACGCGGTTTGCAGCCAAAGCCAATCGGTGAACCGTTGTGGTCAAATGACAGCACTTCTGCGCGGGCGAGGTTGTTGCCCTGGGTTTTGACCAAGTGCAGCATGCCTTCGTCGGAGCTGAAAATCAGGTTCTTGCCGCTGCTGGCCGAGGTGTCCAGCGGCAGGCTGGAATCGCCGGAATCGCTGTGAACAATGGCGGTCGGGTTCGGCGTGTTGATGTTCAGGTATTCAACGCTGAATTTGGCGCCGTTTTCACATTGATAATTGCGCGATTTGCCTTTGCCTTTTGCCGGGGTGCGGGCAGCTTTACGCGGTGCCGGTGCTGCTTCCGGTTCGGCGTCCATTTCCGGGGCCGGCATGGCAGTGGCAGCCGGAGCCGCACGCATCGGTGAACCGCGTTTCACCGGCATCGGTTCGTTGCCGTCCATCGCCATGGGCGCTGCACCCATCGGCACACTACGCTGCCCGACCGGCATCGGCATGCCGTCTGCGGCGCCATCAAGGTAAACGGTCACGTTGTAGGGTCGAGCAGTCTTGCTGCGTGCAGCGTTTTTGTGGTTCTGCACGATGCGCACTTCGTATTCGCCACTGTACGGCAGGGTGTGTACCGAGCCGAAGCGCATCCCCATCTGCGGGTTGAAGAGGGCAAATTCCATCGCGAAGTTTTTGCCGTTCGGCACCATGCGGATAGACTGTCCGGCGCTACCGCTGAAGCTGTAAGCGGCGATACCGAGACCGCGAATGCTGCCGGAGATATGCGCCTGACCGCCATTGAAATTGAGCGGACGAACACCGATGCGGTCACGTGCAGCAGCGGCATTCGGCGGCATGATTGGTGTGCCGGGCGGAATGGCTTTCAGCAGGTGACGGTTACGGATGGCAGGAATGCGCTGTCCGCCGACGGTGTAGGTTTCGTTGTAGTTCGTGACCCGGCTCGTTTTCGCCGAACGGTTAGCTTTCGCTTTGCTTTTCTGGCGCGGAGCGGCGTCAACCGTGGTCGCAAGGGCGGCAGCGAGTAGCAGGATGAGGGCTTTTTTCATTGTGTAAACACTCCTGTGCGGATTAAGAAGAGATTGCAGTAATGTAACATATTTGCCATTTTGCGACAGGAAAAATGACATTTTTTCCATGTTTCTTTTTTATCTCCATGAAATCAGCATCTTGTGATGAAAGAATATGTGTCGTTTATGATACGCAGCGTTTTTTATGGGGGAGAATATGTCGGAACAGGGACACCATGCCGCCACCTTGCGGCAGTTGCTGCAACTAATTGACGCCGAACCGGATCGTTTTATGGAGGCGGAAGAGGCGCTTGAAGATGCGCTGCTGGAAGCGCGTAATCACGATTTACCGCCGTTTTGGGCGGCCTACCATTTGTTGCAGCATGAAGCGGTGTTTGCCGCTGAATGGGTGGATGTATTTGATTTGGTGGATGATTTGCGCGCAGTCGCGGCGAATTGGCAGGCGGACGTATTCTTCGGCGTGCAGGAAGCGGATGACGAGCCGCTGATTTTTGAGACGGAACCGCGCCTGCTGCTCGTTCATGCCGCGCGGGAATTGCAGGGCTACGGTCTGACACTGTGGCGCTGGCAGGCGGATAATCCGGATTTGTGTGTCGGCTTCATTAGTCGCGAGGAAGACGAGGCGGCGGTACGGCGTTGTGCCGCAGTGCTGGATGCGGCCATCGTTGCCGTGCGCGATGAAGAGGTGGCGGATGAATGGTGAGACTTTATCAGTGACGGTCGTACCGACGGCTGCGGAACAGCGTACGGCCTCGCGTGTATTGCAGCGCTTTTTGCCCAAGCCTATATTGCGGCGTATCCGTTGGGTGGATGCGCTTTGTATGCTGATTTTTATTGTCTGCGTTTATATTGCTGTTAACCGTTTTTCTTTCTTGAAAGATGGGGCTTTACTTGCCGATGCAGACGGTATCCGGGCGCTATGGTTCATGATTCAGGCGGTAATTTTTGCGGTAATGGCGCTGTCGATTTCTATTTTTTATGAAATCCGCATTAAACTGCATGCCGCCTTCCGTCCATTGCCCCAGCGGCAATTCGTTTACACGATAGCGCCGGAAGGCTTTTATAGTGAGGAGTCGGATAAAAACCGTATGCTTTATTTTTGGCCAACTATTGAGCGGGTAATCTGTGAGCAGGGGCTGTGGTTCGTATTTATTGACCAGGCCGCCGCCTTCGTGATTCCGCAACGTGTATTTGCCGATAAGGAAACGGAAAACCGCTATTTCCAGTTATTGCAATACTACAAGGACTTTTCATGACAAACGCCATGCAAATTACTTTCGCGGCAACGGAGCGCGAGAAACGGCAGGCGGGGCGACGGCTTGGCCGCTACCGGGAGCCTGCCTTGCGGCGGAAACAGTGGCTTGGTATGGCGACACTCACGCTGATGATGTTTGCCCTTTTCTATTGGTATGGACGGGCGATGGCTAATGTCGGCAATACGCTATACGGGAATTGTCATCTATTCAGTGATGAAACAGGTTTGGATACTTGCCTCGCGGTCGCTGATGGTGCTTATCAATCCTTGCGATATATGCTCTATTTGCTGGGCGCTTTACTCCTTGCCGTGATATTTTTTCAGCGCTGGCAATATGGTAATTTTATTCGCGGTATGTTTTATCCATTGGATGGACGGCAATTCACCATGACCCTGTCTCCGGAAGGTTTGACGCATGAAGAAGCGGGACGTGTCAGACATTTTTATACTTGGCCTATGGTTTACCGCATCATTGAAGACAAATATTTTCTGCTTTTTTATGTGGATCGCAATGTGGCTTATTTCATTCCACAAGCGGCATTTGCTGCCGCCAATAGGGATAGTCATGCTTTTTTTCTACAAGCTAGGCAATTCAAGGAGAATATATGAAATCCTTTACCGTCCTGATTTCCGGCAGCGGCAGCAATCTCAAAGCCCTGCTTGATGCCTGCGCACGCGGCGAGATTCCCGCGCGCGTCAACACCGTCATCGCTGATCGCGAGTGCAGCGGCAGGCAGCACGCCGAAGCCGCTGCCGTGCCGTTTGTCCTCGTTGACCGCAAACGAGCGGATTTTGCCGCAGCGCTGGCTGCCGCCATTCCTGCCGCCACGGAACTGGTGGTGCTTGCCGGCTTCCTCAGCATCCTGCCGCCCGCGCTGGTCGCGCGCTTCCCGCAGCGCATCATTAACCTGCACCCGTCGCTGCTGCCGAAATACGGCGGCGCGGGGATGTATGGCCTGCGTGTGCATCAGGCGGTGCTGGACGCGGGCGAGCGGGAAAGCGGCTGCACCGTGCATTATGTGGACAGCGGCATTGACAGCGGCGCGGTCATCGCTCAGGCGCGGGTGCCGGTGTTGGCGGATGACACGCCGCATACCCTGCAAGCGCGCATCCAGCCGCAGGAACACCGCCTGCTCACGGCAACCGTCGCCCGCCTGCTGGCGACATAGTCGCCTAAAACAGCTCGTTTGAACCGACTATAATCACGACCTTTCACGGATACGGCAAACACGCGCCAAGCGAGACAACCACGCGCTTTTGCCGCCTCCCACACAACCAAGCCATAGAGGAACACCACCATGCTTAATATCCTGATCATCGGCGCAGGCGGGCGCGAACACGCGCTGGCCTGGAAATTTGCGCAAGACGCCCGCGTCCAGCAGATTTACGTCGCCCCCGGCAACGCCGGCACCGCCAACATGCAGCGGGTACGCAATATCCCGCTCACCCGCGTCAGCGACCTCCTGACCTTTGCCAAACAGAACGACATCGGCCTCACCTTCGTCGGCGCGGAAGCGCTTTTGGTTGAAGGCATCGTCGATACCTTCCAGGCCCAAGGCCTCACCATCTTCGGCCCCGACCAGCAGGCGGCACAACTCGAAGGCAGCAAGCGCTTCGCCAAAGATTTCATGCACAAATACGGCGTGAAAACCGCCGCTTATGCTGCCTTCCACGAACTGGATGCGGCACTTGCCCACCTGCACGACTGCCCTTACCCGACCGTGGTCAAAGCCAGTGGCCTCGCCGCCGGTAAAGGCGTCGTCATCTGCCAGAATCAGGCCGAGGCCGAGGCCGCCGTGCGCGCCATGATGGAAAAACGCCGCTTTGGCGAGGCGGGCGCGGAAATCGTCATCGAAGAATACCTCGACGGCTACGAATGCTCGCTACTCAGCTTCTGCGACAGCCGCAGTATCGTGCCGCTGGTCAGCGCGCGCGACCACAAAACCATTGGCGAAGGCAACACCGGCGAAAACACCGGCGGCATGGGCGTCATCGCGCCGCATCCCCGCTTCGGTGCCGCCGAAATGGACGCTTTCCGCCACGACATCCTCGAACCCACCCTGCGCGGCATCCAGGCCGAAGGCATGAACTTCGCCGGCGTCATCTTCTTCGGCCTGATGGTGACGGCGCGCGGCGTGTACCTGCTCGAATACAACATGCGCTTCGGTGACCCCGAAACCCAGGCCGTGCTGCCACTACTCGACAGCGAACTGCTTGATGCCGTGCAGGCCGCGCTGGATCGCCGCCTCGACGCCAGCGTCTTCCGCTGGAAAGACGCGCATGCCTGCTGCGTTGTCGCCGCCTCGAAAGGCTACCCCGGCGACTACCGCACCGGCCTACCCATCCACCACCTCGAACAGGCGCGCTTCTACGCGCAAGTCTTCATCGCCGGTGCCAAATACAACGACGGCCAATACCTGACCAGCGGCGGCCGTGTGCTGAACCTTGTCGGCGTCGCCCAAACTGCGGCCGAAGCGCGACAAAAAGCCTATGACGCCATTGCCCGCGTGCAGTTTGACGGCATCACCTGGCGCCGCGACATCGGGGCATAAAGCAAAAGCGTATGGTTATGCCGCTTGGCGGTAAACCCAGTGTTTACCTCGCTTGGCGGTGAACCCAGTGTTTATCTCGCTTGGCGGCAAACCCAGTATTTACCTCGCTTGGCGGCAAACCCAGTGTTTATCTCGCTTGGCGGCGAACCCAGTGTTTATCTCGCTTGGCGGCGAACCCGGTATTTACCTCGCTTGGCGGCGAACCCAGTATTTATCTCGCTTGGCAACCATCACTCACCCAATAGACCATGAAAAAAGCACACATCGAAGCCCTCCTGGAAAGCAACAGCCGCTGGGCGGAAACCTTCGCCGCTGACAACCCCGGCATCTTCGACGCCCTCGCCGCCCAGCAAAATCCTGCCTACCTGTGGATCGGCTGCTCGGACAGCCGCATCCCCGCCAACCAGGTGATGGGGCTTCTGCCGGGCGAAGTCTTCGTGCACAGAAACGTCGGTAACATCGTTCACGCCATGGATCTCAACTGCCACAGCGTTATCCAGTTTGCCGTGGACGAACTGCAAGTGAGCGACATCATCGTCGGCGGCCACTACGACTGCGGCGCCATCAAAGCCGTCCTCAGCAAAAAAGACTACGGCATGATGAACAACTGGTTGAGCAGCATCAAAGACGTCTATAACAACAACCGCGCCAACTTCGCCCTTATCGACGAACAGGCCAAAAAAGACCGCCTGTGCGAACTGAACGTCATCGAACAGGTCAAAAACGTCTGCAAATCGGACGAAGTGCAACGCGCCTGGGCGCGCGGACAAAACTTGTGCGTGCACGGGCTGATCTACAGCGTGCACGATGGCCGCCTGCGCGACCTCAACTGCTCGGTGGACAGCAACGACGCGCTAGAAGAAATCTACCGCCTGAAACTGTGAGTGCGGCGGCTATCGTTGCCAGTAACCGCCTCGCACCACCAAGCCCCGCTCATGCGGGGCTTTTTGCCACCACGCCGCGTACGCGCGACAATGATGCGGACACATTCTCCGGAACCCGCCATGCTCAGTTACCGCCACGCCTACCACGCCGGCAATCACGCCGACCTCCTGAAACACTATCTGCTCAGTCGCGTGCTTGCCTACTACAACAGCAAACAGAAGCCCTACGACTACATTGATACCCACGCCGGAGCGGGGCAATACGACCTCAGCGGCGATTACGCGCAGAAAAACCGCGAATACGACAGCGGCTTCACCCGTCTCCTATCTGCTACCGATCTGCCCGCAGCACTTGCCGCTTGGCGGGACGAACTGCGCGCCCTGTTGCCGGCGTCGGATACCTATCCCGGCTCCGCCCTGATCGCCGCTAAAACCCTGCCAACGCCCGGCAAATTGCATCTCTACGAATTGCATCCCGCCGATTACCAGGCCTTGCAGGATAACCTGCGTCCGCTCCGCCTAGGCCGCCGCCTGCACGTCGCACAGAGTGACGGCTTTGCCGGCCTCATCGCCCGCCTGCCGCCGCCGAGCCGGCGAGCCGTCATCCTTATTGACCCGCCTTACGAGCAAAAAAGCGACTATCAAACCGTCCTCAATACCCTCGCCGCCGCGCACAAGCGCTTTGCCGATGGCTGCTATCTCATCTGGTATCCCTGCCTCGCCCGCGCTGAAAGTCGCCGTTTCCCCGCCGCCCTGCGCGCGAGTTTCCCGCACGATTATCTGCGCGCCGAACTGCATGTCCGCCCCGCTCATGACGATTACGGCATGCACGGCAGCGGCCTTTTCCTCATCAATCCGCCCTATACCCTGCCGGCAGAACTCGCCACCACGCTGCCTGCCCTGCA
Source organism: Cardiobacterium sp. Marseille-Q4385 (assembly GCF_916618745.1). Classification (GTDB taxonomy): domain Bacteria; phylum Pseudomonadota; class Gammaproteobacteria; order Cardiobacteriales; family Cardiobacteriaceae; genus Cardiobacterium. The sequence goes on along the minus strand of NZ_OU745373.1, from coordinate 297,968 downwards.
ACGCCTCTGCGCGGCAGACGGCGACGGCAGTATTGTCCTCGAAGCGGATATTCGCTGAGGTTCGGCTGGGACTTCGTGCACGGTGAAAAGCAAGCAGCGTCTGCCCGGTTGGCTAAATTCGTCCTGCCTTTGAGCCTTCCGCCCTTTGAGGCTGGAACCGCTCGCGTAGGGAGCAGTCGTTGCAAGCGGTGAAGATGTCGGCAGGTAGGGCGCTTGATTAGAATAGTGCCGCGACTTCGGTCGCGGTTTCGTTTTTGCCACTGGCGGCAGGTTGTTAGGGAGGGGGTTTATGGGTAACGGTTTGGTGAGGATGATGCTGTGGTTGTCCGCTTGTCTGCTGTCGGCTTGTGCGGCAAGCGGTATTGCGTTCAGCGGTGAGAGTGCGACGTTCGGCGGCGACAATGTCCTGCGCAATGATGTGTTGGCGATGGTGCGTCGCTTCGAGCAGGATTCTTTCGGTTGCCGTAAGGTGAAGGCGGTCGCGAGCGAGATTGTCAGCAAGCGCAAGGTGCGGGGACGGTGGCGCTTTGATGAGGTATGGCAGGTTTCTGCTTGCGGCACGGTGCGCCGTTATGCGGTGCTGCTGCGGGAGGATGCGCAGGGGGAGACGGATTTTTCGGTCACTTTGGCATCCGGCAAGCGGTAAAGCGGCATTTTCCACAGAAATCCACATAAAAATCCCCGTTTAAGCGGTATTAATCCACCCATTTTGGTGGGAAAAGGGCTTATAATCCACATGTCTCAAACCGCTAAACCTCTGGGGTCATCATGAAGAATCTGGCTGATTATTTGAAAACCATCACCAGCACCGCTGTTTATGAAAAGCAGGAATTGTTCGGCAAAATTGGCAGTTTGCTCAGTTCCAATGCGGCCTTGATTACGGTGTTGTCGCTGATTAACAAGTGCCCGCGTCCGAAGATCATCGCTTATTCCGCCGCCACTCTTACGCCGCGCGCTTATAACGGCATGGTGGCGCTGGTGGAAGAGGCGATCCGCCACAATTCGCCGATTCAGCAATCTATCCATCGTGATGTGTATATTGCCGAAAAGGGCGATGTGGACTGGCTGATGATTATTCAGGAAGGTGAAGGCGAGGCTGCCAAGTATTTTGTGTTTTATTGATAGAAAAGCCCCATTGCGGGGCTTTTTTTATGGTCATTCCAGGCGGAACATTTTGTTGCCGCTTTGCCGCAGTTGGTCGAGAACCTGCAACTGTGCTTTGGCAGCGTCAAAATCGCCCGCCTCCACATGGCCGCGCAGTGTGGCGATTTCTTGACGGAACTGTGCCAGTTCATCCACATAGACTTGCTGCTGGCTGTTCGGTACGTCGCGACCGAGGCCCAGCACTTGGGCCTGGTCGGCGTAAGCGGAGAGGAGGTGCAGCGGTCCGGTCATTTCTTCTAGGGAGCCCGCCCGTTGCAGGGCGCGGAAGTTCTGGTTGAGCAATTTCATGGTTTGCTGCGCGTTGGCACCGTCGTATTTTTGCGGCGCGGGCAGTTTGTCGGTGGCTACCGCTTCCTGCACTGCCGTGACTGGCGCGGCGGTTTCCTGTGTGGTCGTGCTGTCTGCGCCTGTGCCGACGGTGCGGCTGGTGGTGATGGTTGATGTGGTCGTAACTTTGGAGGGTGGGGTGGGTTCGGCCATGTCCACCGCGTTGTCGTTATAGGCCAGCGCGGGAGCGCCGAGGGCGAGTAAAAGTGGCAAAAATGTTTTTTTCACGGTTTACCTCTTTGGTTGTCGCCTGCCGGTGTGCAGGTGCGGGCTATCTTAGCCTTCCGCCCTGAACGGCCGCTTAACGCCACGTTATAATCCGGCCATGAAACAGATTCTTTTGATTGAAGACGATCCCGCCATTGCCGATCCGCTGACTTACGCGCTGGCGCGTGAGAACTGGCAGGTCGTTTGGCACGACACCGGCATCGCCGCCCTTGCCGCCCTGCAACAGCAGGCGTTTGACTGCATCATTTTGGATGTTGGCCTGCCGGATACGGACGGTTTCGAGCTGTGCCGCCGCATCCGCCGTGACTGGGCGACGCCGCTGATTTTCCTCACCGCGCGCAATGAGGAGGTGGATCGCATCGTCGGCCTCGAACTGGGCGCGGATGATTACTGCGGCAAGCCGTTCAGCAGCCGCGAACTGATTTCGCGCATCAAGGCGGTGTGCCGCCGCAGCGAAGGGCAGGGCAGGGCGGCTGCCGATGTCTGGCAGGTGAATGAAAGCGCGCAGACGATCGCCTATCACGGGCAGACGCTGGATCTCACCCGCTATGAATTCCGCTTGCTGCGTCATCTGCTCGCCCACGCCGGGCAGACGTTCGACCGCGACCAGCTGGTCAACACGCTATGGGATCACCCTGATCATATCGATAACCGCACAGTGGACAGCCATATCAAGACGCTGCGCCAGAAACTGCGCGCTATCGCACCGGACGCCGACCCCATCCGCACGCGGCGCGGTTACGGCTATGTGCTGGAACGCTGAAGTCATCCCGATTCAGCAAGTTAAGCGGAGAAGATGGTGCGGCGCAGGCACATTCAGACGTTTTTCCGGGGCTGGTATGAGCCCAGGTAAATGGCGATGAGGGTTAATGCGGCACCACCCCATTGCACGCTGTTGATGGGTTTGCGCAGCCAAAAATAGTCAATAACCAGGGCGGCGACCGGTTCGGAAAGCAGCAGTAGCCCGGTCAGCGATAGCGATAGCAGCGGGATGGCATAGGCAATCAGCCCCCAGGCGAAGCACTGCATCACCGCGCCGTAGATGAACACTAGCGTGATGTCGTGCAGTGTCGTCGGGTAGAGCGCGCCCCGGTCAAAGATGAGCGCGGGCGTAATCAGCGCCAGCGCTCCGCCCAGGCTCAAAATCATCATCAGCGGGAAGAGGCTGGTTTTTTCGATTTGATGCGTCTTGCGCACGCAGAGCATGGAAAGCGCCAGCAGTGCGCCTGAGGCCGTGCCGCTGATAAAGCCCCACACCGCGTTGCCGTTATGCCCGAATTCGGGGCTGCCGATGAGTGCCACGCCGCCGATGGCAAGCAGCAGGCTGAGGCTTTGCAGGGTGTTGGGTCGCTCGCCGAAGCAGGCAATGCCGATGGCGGTGAGGAAAAAGATTTGCAGGCTGTTCAGCAGGGTGGAAATGCCGGGGCCGACAGCATGGATACTTTCGTGCCATAAGGCGAGGTCGAAGGCGAGGAAGACACCGGACAGTAGCGCGGCGCCGATGGCGCGGCGGCTCTGCGGGAAGGGATGACGACAGAGCCGCGCGAGGACAAGGAAGATGACGGCAGCGATGGCGAGGCGCCAGAAGGCGATGGCGTAAGAGCCGACGGCGACAAATTTCACGATCAGGCTGCCGAGGCCGAAGATGACGCAGCCGAGGAGCAGCAGCGGCGCCGCATGGCGGTGGGAAGGAGGGGGCATGAGGATTCCTGGGTTATGCGGCTGCCGGGGGATGTCGATAGGATCTTAACGGTAGAACAATCCCGCATCCGGCACTTTGCCGCCGGTGATTTTTGCGTTCAGCGCGTGCAGTTCGGTGTAGAAATTGCGCAGTTCGCTGTCAATGCTCGCCGCGGGAATGGCGGCGAAGCGTGAGTGCGGGATAGCGGCAGCCAGCGCTTCTTTCGGGAAGGGCAGGTACTCTGCGGCAAGGGCGGCGGTTTCCTGCGGGTTCTCTTTACTCCAGGTAACGGCGGCGCTGAGGTCATCGTTGAGGGCGGTGATGAACTCCTGATTGTCGCGGATGAAATCGTCGGTGAAGAGCAGGCCAGCGATGGGTACGCGCGGCGCAATGCCGAAGGCTTCGCCCCACAGCTGCTGCACATCCAGCGCGCGCACGATCTCCCTGCCTTTTTCTTTCCCCTTGATTTGCGCGAGGCTCAGGAGCGGTTCGGGCAGCATGGCACAGTCCACCTTGCCGCTCAGGAACATTACTAGCGCTTCCGGCGGCGTTGCGGTGTAGTGGATATTCGCAAATTCAAGCCCTGCTTTTTTGTAGAGGATTTGCAGGAGCAGGTCGGGCATATCGTTCTTGAAGGGGATGACGACGCTGTGCGTGGCAAGCTCGGCAAGGCTTGTCACCAACGGCTTGCCATCGGCGGCAGGCGCAGCGATATAGTTCAGCCCCTCGCTCATGATGTTGAACAGCTTGACCTTCCTGCCCTGGTTGTAGAGGTTGGCGGCGACGTAGCTCGGCACGATGGAGGCGGCGATGTCGCCGTTCAGCAGGCCGGCGCGGAGCTGGTCGGGGCTGCGCCAGATTTGCACGGCAAACGGGCGGATGTCTTTCGCTTTGCCGTCGCGGGCGGCAATGGCGAGCAGCACGCTCGGCGTGACCGGCGGCCCCCACAGGGTGAGTTTGCTGCCCGTTTGCGCGGAGAGCGGCAGGGACAGGGCGGCCAATGATGCGGTGGTAGTGGTAATAAATTGTCGTCTTTTCAGCATGTTATCATCTCCAATGTTGTTGAGAACTTTTATTATATGACAATAAACGTGTTTTTTTGTTGCCCCATGAGGTCTGCCATGAATATCGAATTGTGTCTAGTGCTGACGACGGTCGCCAACCGCGACGATGCCGCGCGGCTGGCAGATGCCCTGCTGACGGCACATCTTGCCGCCTGCGTGCAATGTGAGGCGATCGAAAGCCGCTACTGGTGGCAGGGCGAGCTGTGCCGCGATGACGAAGTGCGGCTGGTGATTAAGACGGCGCGGCATCTGTATGCGGCGGTGGAGGCACTGCTCCTGGCGCAGCATCCGTATGACTGCCCGCAGATTGTCTGTGTGGACGCCGCTGCGGTCAGCGCCGGCTATCGGGACTGGGCGGCGGGGATATTGTCAGGGGCGGATTGACGCGGCACTTATGAAAACCGTGCCAAGCGGCGATATTCTGTGCAAGCACCGAAGTCTGCACGTTTTCTAATTCCACTTTATTCGCTTCCCCAGGTTATCCATCATGCACACCATCCTTCAGGGCTTTCTCGTCTCCGGCGGGCTCATCGTCGCCATCGGCGCGCAAAATGCCTTCGTTCTCAAACAGGGCTTGCGCCGCTGGCACGTCCTGCCCATCATCCTCACTTGTTTTCTCTGCGACTGCCTGCTTATCAGCGTTGGTGTCTTCGGCCTCGGTGCGTTTATCAGCCAAAGCCAGACGGCTTCAGTCGCGCTGGCCTTCGTTGGTGCACTGTTCCTCCTGGTTTATGGCGCGCGGGCATGGCGCAGTGCCTGGCGTGGTGGCACTGCGCTGGTTGTGGACGGCGACAGCACGCAGGGCAGTCCGTGGCAGGTGGTGTTGCTGATGCTGGCCATCACCCTGCTCAATCCGCATGTCTATCTTGATACCGTGGTCATCATTGGCGGCATTGCCGGGACGCTATCGCCGCTGGCGCGGGGGCTGTTCCTGCTCGGCGCGGTGAGTGCCTCCGCCCTGTGGTTTTTCGCCCTCGGCTATGGCGCAGGCCTGCTGATACCGCTGTTTCGCCGCCCTGTTACCTGGCGGCTGCTGGACGGTGTCATCGCTCTCATCATGTGGGGCATCGCCTATGGTCTGTTGCGATACGGCATGAGCATGATGTAGGGAAAACATAGTTAAACATCTAAAAAATCGTCACGGTGTTGCACCGTCTGATCGGCTTCCCTCCCGTCTTCCTTCGGCTCGCCATCGCTATTTGAAACCACTATTGCTGGCGGAAGCGGGCATAATGTCGCCCCTTTCCACCAAACATTCCGTCATTACTCATGAAAAAAACGCACGATAACTGGACTTCCCGCCTCGGTTTCATTCTCTCTGCCGCCGGCTCTGCCATCGGCCTCGGCGCCATCTGGAAATTCCCTTACACCGCCGGTACTCACGGTGGTGCGCTGTTTTTCCTGCTCTTTACTGTCATGACCTTCCTCGTCGCCGCGCCCGTGCTCATCGCCGAATTTGTCATTGGCCGTCATAGCCGCCACAACGCTATCCAGGCTTTCCACCGCATCCGCCCCGGCAGCGCTTGGCCGCTGGTTGGCTGGCTCGGCGTCATCACCTGCTTCGTCCTGCTCTCGTTTTACAGCGTGGTCGGCGGCTGGGTCATCGCTTACCTCTATCATGGCCTCATCGGCGACCTGAGCGCAGGCACGGATTACGGCAATTTCTTCGGCACGATGATTGCCAACCCCACTGAGGCCGTCCTCTTCCAGGGACTGTTTATGATCGCGACCATCTACGTCGTCAGCGCGGGTGTCAGCCAGGGCATCGAAAAGGCGAACAAATACATGATGCCCGCCCTGTTTGTCATGTTCCTCCTCCTTGCCGTGCGCTCGCTGACCCTGCCCGGCGCCTGGCAGGGTGTGGTTTTCCTGCTCAAACCCGACTGGTCGTATTTCACCGGCGAAACCCTGCTCGCTGCGCTGGGGCAGGCCTTCTTTGCCCTCAGCATCGGCGTTTCGGTGATGATTACCTACGCCTCTTACCTGCGTGATGATTACGACCTGCTGCGCAGCGCCAACAGCATCGTGTGGATGAATCTGGCCATCTCGCTCCTTGCCGGTCTCGTCATCTTCCCCGCCGTTTTCGCCCTCGGCTACCAGCCTGATCAGGGCCCCGGCCTGATTTTTGCCATCCTGCCCGCTGTCTTTGCCAAACTGCCGCTCGGCGTGCCGCTCTTCGTCGTCTTCATGGTGCTCGTCCTCTTCGCCACCCTGACCTCGGCCTTCTCCATGCTGGAAAATATCGTCGCCGTGCTCGCCTACAAAAAGCCGCACACCCGCGCCCGCTACACCTGGCTCATCGGCAGCGCCATCTTCCTTTGCGGCATCCCCTCGGCGCTGGCCTTCGGCAAATTGGCGGGCGTCAAACTCATCGGCGAACGCGGCATCTTCGATACCCTCGATTACCTCGTTACCGGCTGGTCAATGCCGCTTGGTGCGTTGCTGATAGCGCTCTTCACCGCCTGGGCGTGGCGCAAGAACGCAGTGCAGCAGGAGGCGATGACCGGCAGTACCTTGCCCGTGTGGCTGTTCAACCTGTGGTACTTCCTCGTGCGCTACCTCGCGCCGCTCGCCATCATCGTCGTTTTCCTACACGGCATCGGCATCATCTGAACGGCTGATTCCTTTGCCTGATGAGCCAAACTTCCCTCGCTTTTCCGCCGTCTGCGCGCCCTGCCCACCTGCCGCCATTTGCCACCCGCATTGCCGCCTGGCAGGCGCGGCATGGCCGCCATCATCTGCCGTGGCAATGCGATGATCCCTACCGCGTCTGGCTCTCGGAAATCATGCTGCAACAAACGCAAGTGGCGACCGTGCTCGACTACTATCCGCGTTTCCTTGCCCGCTTCCCCGACGTCGCCGCGCTCGCCGCCGCTTCCGCCGATGATGTGCTTGCCTGCTGGTCGGGGCTCGGCTATTACAGCCGCGCGCGCAACCTGCATCAGGCCGCGCAGCAAGTGATGGATACCTTCGGCGGGCGTTTCCCCGCCGACCGCGCTGCCCTCGAAACCCTGCGCGGTGTTGGGCGCAGCACCGCCGCTGCCATCGCCGTCTTCGCTTACGGCCACAAAGAGGCCATCCTCGATGGCAACGTCAAACGCATTCTCGCTCGTCACGCCGGCATCTACGGCGCGCCTGACCGCCCTGCCACGCAGCAGGCATTATGGGCGACAGCCGAAGCCCTCCTGCCGGACGACGCTGCCACTCTGCGTCGCTACACCCAGGGCCTGATGGACCTCGGCAGCGCCATTTGCACGCGCAGCCGTCCGCAGTGTGGCGCCTGTCCTGTCGCCGCCGACTGCTACGCTATTGCCCACGACGCTACCGCTGCATTGCCGGAAAAACGCCGTCCTAAAACCAAGCCGGAAAAAACGACCGTGATGCTGCTCGCCTACTGCGGCGATAGCGTCCACCTCTACCGCCGCCCCGATAGTGGCATCTGGCGCAGCCTGTGGTCATTACCCGAATACGATGATGCAGACGCCGCCCTGCACGCCGCCCGCCGGCTCGGCAGCATCACCGCACAGCGCCTCCTGCCCGTCATCACCCACATCTTCACCCACTACACCCTGCACATCACCCCGCTTGCCGTGCAAATCGGACATCCTGCCAATCCGGCCGACTGGCTGCCGCGAGAAGTCGCGCTTGATAAAGGCTTGCCCGCACCGGTACGCCGCCTGCTGACGACGATAGGGTAGAGATGAGCTTGAGCCTGTCGCCAATCTTCCTTTATCGGTATCTTGGCGGGCCCAGTATTTACGCCGCTTGGTGAGTCCAGTAATGACGCCGCTTGGCGCCGTCGGCATAAAAAAAGCCGAAGCGGGGCTTCGGCTTTTGCTTGATGTTGTGCGCTTTATTGCAAGGCACTGACGCCCTGGCTGGCCAGGGTGTCAGCGTCAGCCGTGCGGCCGAGGGCGCGCAGACTTTCCACCAGTTTGTTCAGCGCCGCTTGTGAGCGTTCGCCGTTTGGCTGGGCTTTGAGGTAGGCACCGAGGTAGCGGCTGGCCATGTCGAAATTGCGCTGCATGTAGTAGGCGTCGCCCAGCCAGTACTGGGCGAGTGCGGCTTCGTTAGCGCTGGCGCTGCCGCTGTTCAGGAATTGTTCAAAGGTGCCGATGGCGCCATTCAGGTCGCCGGCGCGGTATTGGGCAAGGCCGGTTTCGTAACCGCCGCCGCTTTGCTGGCCGCCTTGCGGGGCTGCTTCGCCACGGCGCGCGGTCGGTACGGCGGAAACGCCGCTCGGCAGGCGGGGGCTTTTGCCGACTTCGTCGATGCGCACTTTCATGGAGGCTTGGTCGCTTTCCATTTGTTTGATGCGGTTGTTGAGTTCGTCCACCTGGCGGCGGGTAGCGGCGAGTTCCGCCGGGTCAACGGTGGCGCAGCCGCCAAGGATAAGGGCCAGGGCGATGAGGGCAATGCCGGTGTGTTTTTTCATGGGTGCTCTCCTGTGGTTTCTCAGTACATGATGACGACGCGGCGGTTCTTCGCGTAGTCTTCTTCGCTTGAGCCGTAGGCGGCGGGACGTTCTTCGCCGTAGCTGAGGACGCGCATTTGTTGCGGCGCGACGCCCTGGGCGGCGAAGTGTTCTTTGACCGAGTAGCCGCGTCGCTCGCCGAGGCTGATGTTGTATTCGCGGGTGCCGCGTTCGTCGGTGTGGCCTTCGAGAACGACGTTAGCCTGCGGGTTGGCGCGCAGGTAAGCGGCGTGTTCGCGGATGACGGCTTCGGAGCGGCTGTCGATGGTGCTGCTGTCGTAGGCGAAGTAGATGATACGGTCTTTGTCTGCCGATTGTGGCCCGCCGGTGACGTTGCGTCCGTATTGCGGGTCGTTGTAGTAGTCGGCAGTGCCGGCATTGCCGCGTCCGTAGCTGGTATTGCTGCCGTAGGTAGCGCCGTCGCCGTAGCCGTATCCGCCGCCCATGCCGTCTGCACCCGCGCCGTTCGCGCCTTCTTCGCCTTCGAGGCCGTAGGGGCTGGAGCAGGCGGCAGCGAGCAGGGTGAAGAGGAGAGTGCCAAGGTAGTGTTTGCGTTTCATTGTCGGGTCTTCCTGTTGTTGTTTTTAGTAGAGGGGATTAGGGGCGGGTATCCGGGCTCCAGGCCGGGTCACGCAGGCGGCCGTTCGGGTCGGACAGGGTTTGCGCCACGCCGCCTTTGCTGTTGATGACTTTGAGGACGGATCTGCCGCCTTCTTTGGTGGCGTAGATGATGAGTTGGCCATTCGGGGCAAAGCTCGCGCCTTCGTCAAGACGGCCATTGGTGAGGGCGTCAAAGCGTTTGCTGGCGAGATCGTAGGTGCCGATTTGGTAGCCGCCGCCGCTTTGGCGGGTGAGGACGAGCGAGCTGCCGTCCGGCGAGAGGTGGCTGTTGGCACTGTAACCGTTGCCGGAAACGACGCGTTCGGCAGATCCGCCGTTGCGACTCATGCGGTAGATTTGCGGGCTGCCGGAGCGGTCGGAGGTGAAGTAGATGTAGTTGCCGTCCGGCGAGAAGGCAGGCTCGGTGTCAATGGCGCTGTGGTCGGTCAGGCGGGTTTTGCCGCCGCTGGCGAGGTTGAGCAGGTAGATGTCGGGGTTGTTGTTGTCCGACTGCACAAAGGCGAGGTAGTTGCCGTCCGGCGAGAAGGCTGGGGCGCTGCTGATGCCATTGCCCTGGGCAACGACGCGGCGGCCACCGCCGAGTTCCTGGATAACGATTTGCGCGTAGTGGTTGGCATAGGTAACAAAGGCGATGGCGCGACCGTTCGGTGCCCAGGACGGGGAAAGGATGGGCTCGGAGGAGGTGTAGAGTTCGCGGCGGTTGGCGCCATCCACGTCGGAGACGACGAGGCTGTATTTGCGACCATTTTTACCGCCCTGTTCGAGAATGTAGGCGAGCTGGGTCCCGAAGACGCCGCGTTTGCCGGTGAGGCGGTAGAGGATCCAGTCGGAGACTTGGTGCGCGAGTTGGCGCGCATCGGCGTCGCTGAGGTTGTCGCTGGCGAGAACGTTACCAGAGTTGATGTCGCCGAGGCTGAATTGGCCGCTGCTGCCGCCTTGCATGTTGCCGGAGACGACGTAATCCGCACCGGCCTGTTTCCAGGCGGGATAGTTGTCAGCGCCAGCGGCGGGGAAGCTGCTGGGGTCAAGCGGCTGGAAGAGGCCGGTTTTGTGCAGGTCGCTGGCGATGAGGTAGTCCATTTTGACGCCCGGATCACCCTGTATGGGCAGGATGGCGATGGGGCGGGCGGCGACTTGGGCGCCGGAAACGTTGACTTCGACTTGGGCCTGTGCGCTGAACCACGGGAGGAGCAGGCTGAGGCCAAGCAGTTTCCATTTGTTGCTGTGTTTCATAAGGTTCACCTTGTGTTGGGGTTATCGTTGCGAGGGGCGCGCATTGTAGCCGCTTGTGGCGGTCGCGGCAGTGAATGTGCGGTTAGGGGTCAAAGTTGGCGATGATGCCGTCGGTCACGAGGGCTTCAACGGCGCCGGGATGTTTCGGCAGTGGCAGCGGTGAGGCGTCGTGTACGGCGCGCAAGGCGGCGTCGTCGAAGAGTTTGTTGCCGCTGCTTTGTTTGATGGCAGCTTTGGTGACGTTGCCTTTTTTATCGAGCTTCACGAAGAGTTTGACTTTGAGGTTGCCCGGTATGTTTGGCGGTAGACGCCAGAATTTTTTCATTCTGGCGCCAAGGATATTGGTGCCGAAATCGCCGAGGGCAGCTTTGGCTTCGGCGCTTTCTTTACCGGCGGCTTTTTCGGCGTCACCGGCGAGTTCTGCGGCAAGGCTCGCCATTGCTGCTTTTTTGTCAGCTTCTGCTTTGGCTTTGGCGGCGGCTTCTTCTTTGGCTTTTTTTGCAGCGGCTTCTTTGGCGGCTTTTTCTGCTGCTGCTTTTTCGGCAGCCGCTTTTTCTTTCGCAGCTTTGGCGGCTGCTTCTTTTTCCGCTTTGGCTTTCGCTGCCGCTGCTTCTTTAGCGGCTTTCTCGGCTGCTGCTTTTTCAGCCGCCGCTTTTTCTTTTGCGGCTTTAGCGGCAGCTTCTTTTTCCGCCCTGGCTTTCGCCGCTGCCGCTTCTTTGGCGGCTTTCTCTGCTGCTGCTTTTTCGGCAGCGGCTTTTTCTTTCGCAGCTTTAGCAGCGGCTTCTTTTTCGGCCTTAGCTTTTGCCGCTTTTTCAGCAGCAGCGGCTTCCCTGGCTTTAGCAGCTTTTTCGGCGGCGGCTTTTTCTTTTGCTTCTTTAGCGGCCGCTTCTTTTTCGGCTTTGGCCTTTGCGGCTTTATCAGCAGCCGCTTTTTCTTTCGCGGCTTTGGCCGCTGCTTCTTTTTCGGCTTTGGCCTGCGCAGCTTTTTCAGCAGCCGCTTTTTCTTTCGCGGCTTTGGCTGCTGCTTCTTTTTCGGCTTTGGCTTTTGCGGCTTTTTCGGCAGCTACTTTTTCTTTGGCTTCTTTGGCAGCTGCTTCTTTTTCGGCTTTGGCTTTTGCGGCTTTGTCAGCAGCTGCTTTTTCTTTGGCGGCTTTGGCGGCCGCTTCTTTTTCAGCCTTGGCTTTTTCAGCTTTTTCAGCGGCACGTTTTTCAGCAGCTTCTTTGGCTTTCACTGCTTTTTCGGCAGCGGCTTTTTCGGCGGCAGCTTTTTTCTCAGCTTGTTCGGCAGCGCGTTTTTCGGCAGCGGCTTTTTCAGCGGCAGCTCTTGCTTCTTTGTCTGCTTTGGTCTTGGCAGCGGCGGCTTCGCGCGCTTCTTTGTCTGCCTGTTCTTTAGCGGCTTTGACTTCCTGAGCGGAACGTTCTTTGGCGGTTTGTTTGGCAGCGGCGTCTTGTGCGGCTTTTTCGCGCGCTGCCTGCGCGGCTTTTTCAGCGGCTTCGCGGGCGGCTTCTCTTGCTGCTTGTTCGCGTGCGGCTTGTGCAGCGGCAGCCTGGCGCGCGGCTTCGGCGCGGCGTTCGGCTTCTTCTGCTTTGCGCTGTTGTTCTTCTTCGGCGCGGCGCGCGGCTTCTTCTTCCCGCCGTCTGGCTTCTTCGGCTTGTCGTTCGGCTTCGAGGCGGGCGCGTTCTTCCGCTTCTTGTCTGGCGGTGATGTTGTCGAGGGTGTTTTGCAGGGTACGCGCGTCCACGATTTGGGTGGCAATAGGCGGGGCGTCGTTTTGCGGACCGGGCGGCTCGCCGCCGACGGTGATTTCGACGGGGTGCTCGCGGCCAAGCAGGAAGATGAGGATGAGGCCGAGGACGCCGAGGATTATGCCCGCGATGCCGCCCAGTTTTTCTTGCCGGAGGATGTTTTGTGGTTGGCGGCTTTCTCTCACTGCGCTCTCCCTGCGCCGTTTTCTGGGGGCTGCTCGGTGACGAGGCCGACTTTTTTGGCGCCGCCTTGTTGCAGGAGGACGATGCCGTCGATGACGCGGTTGTAGTTAGCGTTGGTGTCACCCTGGACGAGAACGGGCAGATCCGGATGCTCGGCGAGGGCCTGGGCGGTTAGCGCGGTTACGTCTTCCGGCAGCAGCGGCTGTTTGTCGTTACCCCGGTTCAGGTAGTAGCTGCCGCTGGCGTCCACGCTGAGGATGAGCGGCAGGGTATCGTTTCCGGCGTCAGCAGGCATTTCGAGGGTGTCCGAGCTGGTGTCGGGCAGGTCGATTTCGATGCTTTGCTGGTGGATGAGCGGGGCGGCGATCATAAAGATGACGAGGAGCACGAGCATGACGTCGATGTAGGGGACGACGTTCATTTCGGCTTTGAGTTTGTGGCGGCGGTTGCGGCTCATGCGGGTTTTCTCTGTTGTCTGCGCTGGTAGTCGCGGGCGAGGAGGATTTGTCGCTGCAGGAGGTTGGAGAATTCTTCGATGAAGGCGTCGTATTCGACGACGAGGGTTTCGGAGCGGGCGACGAAGTAGTTGTAGGAGAGCACAGACGGGATAGCCGCGAGCAGGCCGATGGCGGTGGCAATCAGGGCTTCGGCGATACCCGGCGCGACGCTTGAGATGCTGGCGGTTTTTTCGCCGCCGATGGCGATGAAGGAGTTCATGATGCCGTACACGGTGCCGAGCAGGCCGATGTAGGGCGCAGCGGAGCCGATGGTGGCGAGGACGTTCAGGCCGCGTTCTTGTTGGGCAGTTTCGCGGTTATGCGCGGCGGTCATGGCGCGGCGGCAGTTGTGGACGATGACGTCGGGATCTTCGAGGTTGTTGCCGTTGAATTGGGTGAATTCGCGGAAGCCGTCGATGAAGATGCGCTCGATGCTTTCGGGGTGGCGTTTTTCGTAGTTGGTGTAGAGGATTTCGAGGTCGCTGCCGGACCAGAAGGTTTGGTCAAATTCGCGGTTTTTACGGCGCAGGCGGATGAATTGGACGTATTTTTTGCCGGTCAGGTAGAGGGTACTAAGGAACATCAGGAAGAGGATGGCCATGATGACTTTGACCGGCATGCTGGCGTTGCTGATTAGATGGGTGACGGATAAGCCGGTTTGTGCGGTGGGCTCCAAGGTGGTCTCCTTTTTGGTTGGATGAGCGAGGGATTGCGGTAGTGTAACGTAAGGACTTTGCAGGGTGTGCGTTACGGTTTGGGCATTTCTCTGCCGAGGTGGGCGTAGGCGCGGGCGGTAGCGACGCGGCCGCGCGGGGTGCGTTGCAGGTAGCCCTGCTGGATGAGGTAGGGTTCGACGACGTCTTCGAGAGTGCCACGTTCTTCGCCGATGCTGGCGGCGAGGGTATCGAGGCCGACCGGTCCGCCCGCGAAGTGGTCGATGATGATGGTGAGCAGGCGGCGGTCGAGATTGTCGAAACCGAGGCCGTCGATGGCGAGCAGCGACAGGGCTTCGTCGGCAATGGTGCGGGTGATGACGCCGCTGCCGCGCACGTCGGCGTAGTCGCGCACACGGCGCAGGAGGCGGTTGGCGATGCGCGGGGTGCCGCGCGCGCGTTTGCCGATTTCCACCGCGCCTTCGTCTTCCATTTTCACGCCGAGCAGGTGGCCGGCGCGCAGCACGACTTCGGTCAGCTCGCTTTCGCTGTAAAACTGCAGGTGCTGGGTGATGCCGAAGCGGTCGCGCAGCGGTGCACTGAGCAGGCCGCTGCGGGTGGTCGCGCCGACGAGGGTGAAGGGTTTGATCGGCAGGATGATGGAGCGCGCCGCCGGACCTTCGCCGATCATGATGTCGATGCGGTAGTCTTCCATCGCCGAGTAGAGGACTTCTTCAACGGCGGGGGAGAGGCGGTGGATTTCGTCGATAAAGAGGACGTCGTGGCTTTCGAGGTTGGTCAGCATCGCCGCAAGGTCACCGCCTTTGTCGAGGATGGGACCGGATGTCTGGCGCAGGTTTACCCCCAGTTCGGCGGCTATGATGTTTGCCATTGTGGTTTTGCCGAGGCCGGGCGGGCCAAAGAGCAGGACGTGATCCAGTGCCTCGCCGCGCGCGAGTGCCGCTTCGATGAAGATGGTCATTTGGGCTTTCAGCGCGCTTTGTCCGATGTATTCGGCGAGGCGTTTGGGGCGGACGGCGCGTTCGACGGCCTGTTCGTCGTTACCCTGGCTAGCGCCGTGGATAAGGCGGTCGGATTCGATCATGGCTTTCATGGTTTGCCGGTGAATTTGAGTTGCAGGGCGCGGCGGATGAGGGTGTCGGTATCGGCGTCGTCATCACCGCCGACGCGTTCGATGAGTTGCGCCGCCTCACTAGGTTTGTAGCCGAGGGCGACGAGGGCTTCTTCGGCGTCCAGCTTGGCGGACGCGGGGCGGATGATGCCCTGGCTGCTGGCCACGCCGACTGGCAGGCGGGCGACGCGGTCGTTCAGTTCGATGAGCAGGCGTTCGGCGGTTTTTTTACCGACGCCGGGCAGTTTTATCAGTGCCGCGCTGTCCTGGTTGCGCACGATTTGCGTCAGCATATCAACGTCAAAGCCGGAGAGGATGAGCAGGGCGATTTTCGGACCGACGCCGCTGACGCGGATCATTTCGCGGAACCAACCGCGCTGTTGCAGGGTGAGGAAGCCATAGAGGTAGTGGCCGTCATCGCGCACGGCATGATGCACGAACAGCGCCGCTTCCTGCCCTTCGTGGACGCGTTCCAGGACCGCAAGCGGCACGGAGACTTCATAGCCGACGCCGCCGGTTTCGATGATGATTTGTCCGGCCTGTTTGAGCAGAACCGTGCCGCGCAGGTAAGCGATCATGGTGTTATCCGATGACTTGTGCCAAGGAAATTCTGTTGCCGTCCGGGTCGTGCAGGTCGCAGCACAGAACGACCTCCCAATCGACAATGTCGCCAGCGGCAATTCCCGCCGTCAGCAAGGCCGCACGACAGGCAGCAACATCATTCACGCCGATAACGACGGCAGCGGGATGGGCAGCGCCTTCGCTGGCATCCAGTTGCAGCCAGGCATTGTCTGCAATGCGCCATTCCGCCATGCCCTCCATTGGCACTTCATCCGGCTCGCCCAGCCAGGCGCCATACCAAGCCAGCGCGGCGGCATAGTCGGATACTTTAATCACGGAAATCAGGCTGTTCGTGGGAAAGAGCTTTTTCATGCGTTTCTCAATAGGTCGTAGTTGTTGAAGATGGATTCAACCAGCGCGGCAACATCATCAGCGGCAAAGTGGGCATGGCCGACGCCGATCAGCTGACTGAGCACGTCATCCGGGTCAACGGGGGCAACATCAGCGGTGGTGACAAAATCCTGCCGTGCACGGGCAACCATACCTTGCACATACGTCGCCCCCGCCCCCAGAGCGACGAATTTATTCGTCACATAGGCATCAATGGCATCCGCATCCATCAGGCATACCAGCCGGCCAAAGCCGAAACAGTAGCCATAAAACGTAAAACCCGCCACCTGAAAAAGCAGCTCATCCTGCATATCCCAGCGCGGGTCGGCGGTGATAGCGGCCAAGAGACGGTCCGCCTTGTCATAAAAAGCCTTTTCCATGCCTATTCCCAGGCAGCGAGCAGACCCGCCTGCTGTTGCCGCCGTTGCGTTTGCAGATGATGCGCGTGGGTGAGGGCGACGGCGAGGGCGTCGGCGGCATCGCTTTGAATCACGCCGCTGCGGTTCAGCAGCATCTTCACCATATGCTGCACCTGCGCCTTTTCCGCACCGCCCTTGCCGACCACCGCCTGCTTGATGCTTTTTGCCGCATACTCGGCGACGGGCAACTGCGCCAGCACCGCTGCGCAAATGGCAACGCCGCGTGCCTGCCCCAGTTTCAGCGCTGAGTTCGGATTCTTGTGCACAAAAATCGCCTCAATCGCAAACTCCTGCGGGCGGTACATGCGGATCAGCTCGCTGATACCCTGATGAATCATCATCAGGCGCAGCGGCATCGCTTCATCCGCGAGGCGGATACAGCCACTATCGACATAGCGCACCTCCTGCCCCGTGACATCAATAATGCCGTAACCGGTGACGCGCGAGCCGGGGTCAGTGCCGAGAATGCGACGGGTAACAGCCATCTAGCCGGCAAAATCTTCAGGAAAATCGGCGTTGGTATAGACGCTTTGCACATCGTCCAGTTCTTCCAGCCGCTCGATCATGCGCATCACCTTGTCGGCGTCCTCGGCGGAGACGGGCGAAAGATTATCGGCGCGCATCGTCACCTCGCTCTCATCCGGGGTATAACCGGCAGCGACCAGCGCGTCATACACCGCCGCATAATTATCCGGCGACGTCAGCACCTCGGCGCCGTTCTCATCGACTTCCAAATCATCTGCGCCCGCATCCAGTGCCACTTCCATGAAAGCGTCCTCATTCTCGACCTTCTCGAAAAAGAGCACACCGCGCTCGGTGAACTGGAAAGCGACCGAGCCGGAGGTGCCGAGATTGCCGCCTGCCTTGGTGAAAGCATGACGCACCTCGCCGACCGTGCGGTTCTTGTTATCCGTCAAACAGTCAACCATCACCGCGACGCCGCCCGGGCCGTAACCCTCATAACGAATCTCCTCCATCTGCGCGCCGCCGAGTTCGCCCGCGCCGCGCTTGATGGCGCGATCCATCGTGTCTTTCGACATATTCTCGGCCTGCGCCTTGGTGATCGCGAGACGCAGACGCGGATTACTGCCGGGATCCGAACCGCCATGACGCGCGGCAATCGTCAACTCGCGAATCAGACGGGTGAATACCTTGCCGCGTTTGGCATCTTCCTTTGCCTTCTTGTGCTTGATATTCGCCCATTTACTATGACCGGCCATAAAAATCCTCCAATAAAAAACAGAATAAAAGAAACAGAAAGGCGCGCATTCTAGCTTTCAGGCAATAACCCGCGCAAACGCGCCGCGCCCCACTCCGAAGCGAAAATGCCCGCTGCGACCAGCACAAGCGCGACCAGCACATAACCGCCCAGGCGCTCATCGGCAAACACCGTCACCCCGACCAGCGCGCCAAACACCGGCAGCAAATTCATGGTGAGTGCTGCCCGTCCCGCGCCGATGGCAATCACGCTCTCCATATAAAACAACTTCGACAAAATCGCGATAAACACCGCCACATAGACGAGCAGCAGCCACGCCTGCCACACGGGCAGATGAAAACCGTGCGTAAGCCCTTCCCAAAAGAAAAACGGCGCGGACACTACCACCGCTGCGACGCACATCGCCCAGAGCAAACTTGCCCAATGCACCGCCGGGGCGCGACGCAGTGCCAGCGAATAACCAGCATAAATCGCCGACGTGACCAGCGCCAGCGCATCGCCTTGGGCCAGCCCCGTATCCAGCAGCGCGCGCGGATTACCCTTGCTTACCACCCAGACCACGCCGACAAACGACAGCGCCACTCCCAGCCATTGCAGCGGATGCGCCCGTCCGCGCAGACAAAAGACCTCGACCAGCAGCACCATCACCGGAATCAGGGCGGTGATAATCGACACATTGACTACCGACGCGCCGCGCGCAAACGCGCTGTACAACACAATATTAAAAAGCGCGAAACCGCTGCCGCCGACGACCAGCAACCACCCCGCCCGCTGCCTGAGCACGGGCAAATCATGCCGAATCCGCGCACGGAACAGCCACGACAACAACGCCGCTGCCAGCACCCAGCGCCAGAAAGTGAACTCATACGGCGTCAGCCACGTCTTGCCGAGCTTGCCGGTGACATTACTCGTCGCCCAAAAAAGCGGCGCCAAAAAAAGCATGACATACGGATGCGGCAGGCCGTTTGCCTGCCAAAAACGAAAAGACACGAGAAAACCCCCACAAGAAAAAAACGGCGGAATCATACCAAGCCCGCCCTGCCAGAAAAATCCGGTTGTGCAGTGGCAGTACAAGGGGATTATTAAGCAGCTATGCACCGCTCGCTCGCGCTATAGTTAAACATCTAAGAAATCGTAACGGCGTTGCGCCGCCTTGCCGTACTACCTGTACTGTCTGCGGCGGCGCGCCTTGTTACGCTTTTTTATCTATTTAACTATATGGCAGAGCGAGAAATGCAGAGACGTTGCTGCAACATCTCCAAAATCAAGAAACCCCGGTATTTATCCCGCTTGGGTGCCCGGTCGTTCGTGTTACCCCCATTGCCAGATAAAGCCCGCTATCAGTCCACCACTGCCCAGCAGGAGGGCGATGAGCAGTAACGTGGTTTCGCGCAGACTGAGTTTGCGTTCTTCGGGATGGCGCAGATGCCAGACAGGGAAGGGCCAGCTGCATATGTTCAGCGTCAGCAGTAAGCCGTAGTCGCCGCTGTCAAAGTCGAGAAGCGCTCGCCCGGTGTGGTGGTGCTGTGCCAGCAACAGAGCGGTGAGGAGCAGGTTCAGTAGCGGGATGATGAGGCAGGCACGGCGTGGAGTAGAGCGGGCGACGAGACGGCCGCCGCTGTAAAAAGCGGTGAGGAAGAAAAGATCGGCCATGGTTTTATACCTGGATAACGCGGTTCACCCGCATGATGCCGCGCAGGCTGTTGCAGAGGATGATGGCCTCAGCGCGGGCGAGGTCAGCGGTGGTGAGGACGCGTTCGCGGAGCGTTCCGCCGCCAAGCGGTTGCGGGTCGGCCAGGAGGCGGGCGCGTTGGATGCCAGGCAGGATGTCGGCGGCAAGCGGCGGGGTGTACCAGGCGCCGTCGAGACGCAGGATGAGGCTGCTGCGGGTGCCTTCGAGCAGTTCGCCGCGTGTGTTGCTGAGGATGGCATCGAAGGCATTGTGCGTGGTGGCGTAGGCAAGGGCACGGTCGTTCACGACGCGGTGGCTGGTTTTATGGCGGCGCAGCAGGTCGCGCACGGGCAGCGTTTCGGGATAGAGGCAGCAGGCGACGGTAGCAGGTGGTTCGTCCAGCGGATGCGTTTCGATGTGGTGGCGGCCATCAGGATGCAGGGTGATTTTCAAGCGGCGCAGACCGCGTCCGTTCGCGAGGTGGTGGATAACGGTGGCTTGGATGGCGGCGGTGTCGCAGGGGATAGCGAAGGTGGCGGCACTGGCGGCAAGGCGTGCGAGGTGTTCGGCAAAAAACAGCGCCTGTTTGCCTTCGATGCGCAGAGTTTCAAAGAGGGTGAAGTCGGGCGGGGCGTGCAGGAAGGCGGCCTTGGTTTGGCATTCGCGGTATTCGTCGGCGGCGTCGCTCTGGATGGTGATGCCGCCGCCAACGCCGAAGGTGGCCGTACCGTCATGCAGGGTGAGGGTGCGGATGGCGACGTTCAGGCGCAGGCGGTCGCGTTCGACGTAGCCGAGGGCGCCGGTGTAGATGTCGCGCGGGCTGCTTTCGAAGCGGTGGATGAGGCACATGGTGTTGTGTTTCGGCGCGCCGGTGATGGAGCCGCAGGGGAAGGTGGCGCGCAGGATGGCGGCGGTGCCGGTGCCTTTGCGCAGGCGGGCGTTGACGCGGCTGGTCATTTGCAGGATGCGGCCGTGCCGTTCGACGTGGAAGGGGCATTTGACGCTGACGCCGTAGGGGACGGCGAGGCGGCTCAGGTCGTTACGCAGCAGGTCAACGATCATCAGGTTTTCGGCGCGGTTTTTGGGGTCGGCAGCGAGGGCGGCGGCTGCCGCTGTGTCCGTGGCATCGTCGCCTGTTGCGGGTGCGGTGCCCTTCATCGGCAGGGTGTGCAGCAGGCCGCCGTCGCGGGCGAGGTAGAGTTCGGGTGAGAGGCAGAGGGTATGGCCGTCGTCGGGATGGTAGGCGTAGGCGGCGTAGGGTGCAGGCTGGCGGGCGCGCAGGCGGCGGTAGAGGGCGGCGGGCTGGCCGTAGGCGCTGCCGCGCAGGCGGATGGTGTGGTTGATTTGGTAGCTGTTGCCCGCGCGCAGTTCTTCGTGGATGGCAGCGATGGTTGCGGCGTAGGTGACGGCGTCGCTGTCGGCGTGCAGGTCGGCAAGCCCGGCGGGGGCGCCGTCGTCCTGTGCGGCCAGCCAGGCGTCAATGGCCTCGCCGTGCAAAGGATGCAGTGCGGCGTACCAATCCAATACCAGCGGCGCGGCAGGGGCGTCCAAACCGAGCAGGGCGTGGCCGAATTCGTAGGGGATGCGCAGGGTGGCGTGCAGGCCGTGTGCCCAGCCGTCGGCGAGCAGATCGTCCAGTTCGTCAAGGCGGGCGGCAGGCAGCAGGATGCGGGCGCGGTGGTTCTGGTAGAGACGGGCGCGGTTGGCGCGGGCGTCGTCAAGGAGGATAAAAGTGTCGTTCATGCAGGTATTGTAACGATGGCGTGGCTGATCCGCTTGGCCTGTCAGCCGTTTGCTTATCGGCGGATGTGCAATTGGGATAACCTAATCATGAAGAATCGGTTATAGTTTTTTCCCCGTTTGCGGGGTTTATGTTCAAAGCTTGATAAAGGAATTTTTTATGAAGAAATGGTTGATGATGATAGCCGCCTTTTTTGCCGTTGCCGTGCCGCTCTGGGCGCAGAAAAGTGATGCCGACTTGGAAGCGATGATTATGCAAAAAGCCCAGGCTGGTCCCAAAACGATTGATCTGGGTAGCGAGGCGACGCTGCAATTGCCAGCTAGGCTGCTGTTTATCGATAAGGAGACAGCCAACAAAATTATGGAAGCGCGCGGTGGCGGCGCGGAACCGGGGCGTTACGGCATTATTATCAGTATGGAAGGCTGGATGGCGGATTTGGGCTATGTTGATAGCGGTCATATTAAGGATGACGATGCCCAGGATTTGAAGGCCGACAAGCTGATGTCCATCATGAAGAAAGTGGAAAAGGAAGAGAATAAAAGCCGCCGTGACCGCGGTGTCGCCGAGCTTTATGTGGATGGCTGGGCTCAGGAGCCAAACTATGACAGAGCCAATCACCGCCTGATTTGGGCAATTAAGGTACATTCTGCTGCGGATAATGAGCCGATGATTAATTACAGCATTGTTGCCTTGGGGCGCAAAGGGATGATTACCACCACGCTCGTCCATGGTGCGGATAAATTGGAGGCGGCAAAAACCAGTACTAATGATTTATTGGCTGCTATTACATTCAAGGACGGCAATCGTTACAGCGATTTCAATCCGACTACCGACAAGGTCGCCGAATATGGGCTGACGGCGCTGATTGCTGGCGGTTTGGCCGCGAAGAAATTCGGCCTCTTTGCCATTATCGGTGCCTTTATCCTGAAATTTGCCAAGATATTCGCCATTGCCGGTGTGGCTTTGCTGGTTGGTCTGAAAAAGCTGTTTTCTATCCGCCGCCGCCGCGATGAAGATGATGACGATGACTGGAAATGAAATGGTCTCGGCAAAAAACGGCGGTTATTCCGCCGTTTTTTTATGGTCATCTTTGGCTGCGGTTAGCGGCGCAAACACAGAATCTACCAGGCAGGATAGCCGTGCGGTTTATGGAAGAGGGCAGGGCGACTACCAAAGATACATGTCTGCCCCGCTCAACGTCGCACCAGCAGTACGCCGCTTTCGATGTGTGGGGTGAAGGGGAATTGGTCAAAGAGGGCGCAGGCGCTGATGCGGTGTGTAGCGTCCAGCACGGCGAGATTGGCGGCGAGGGTTTCCGGGTTGCAGGAGATGTAGAGGATGCGCGGAAAGCGGGCGAGCAGGGCGAGGGTTGCGTCATCAACGCCTGCGCGCGGCGGGTCAACAAAGACGGTGTCGAAGTCGTAGGCGGCAAGCGCAATGCCGTCCTGCTGCAAGCGGCGGAAGGGGCGTTCACCGTGCATCGCCTCGCTCAATTCTGCTGCCGAAAGGCGGGCGACGGCAATGTTGCTGCATTCGTTCAGAAGGAGGTTTTCGCGCAGGGCGCGGATGCCGCTCTTGCTTACTTCGGTAGCAAGCACGCGGCGGTAACGCTTCGCGAGCGGCAGGGTGAAGTTGCCGTTGCCGCAGTAAAGTTCGAGCAGGTCGGCGGCCGGATTGCCCGCCTGCTGGCAGGCCCAGGCGAGCATTTGCGCACAGACGGCGGCGTTTGGCTGGCTGAAGCTGTTTTCGTATTGGCGGTAGTGGAAATCCTGCCCACCGACATGGAAGGTTTCCTGCACGAAGTCGCGGCCGAGGATAATTTTCTGTTTGCGGGCGCGGCCGATAAGGCTGACGCTGAGCGCGGCGGCGAGTGTTTGTGCTTCTGCCTGCCAGGCGTCATCCAGCGGGCGGTGATAGACGAGGCTGACCATCACCTCGCCCGTTTGCGCGGCGTGAAATTCGGCCTGAAAGAGACGGTAGCGCAGGACGGGACGCTCGCGGATGGCGGCCATAAGCGGCGTCATCAGGCGGTTGATGGCATCGCAGGCAGGCGGGAAATTGTCGCAGCGGATACGCTCTCCGGCGTTGTTGGTCATGGCAAAGTAGCAGTCATCCCCATCATGCCAGACGCGAAATTCCGCGCGCATCCGGTAGCCCGTTGGCGGCGAGGGATGGACCGCAGGTGGTGGGGCGGCGAAAGGGGCAAGCAGGGCGGCAAGGCGCGCGGTTTTTTCGGCTAACTGGCTTTGGTATGCTGGCATGCGGTTCTTTTCAGGGAGTCTTTGATGCTGAACATTGTATGTTATGTGGGTATTTTCAGCCTGCTTGCCAGCGGGTGCAGTGCGCCGCAGCCTATCCGCCCGCCGTTTACCGCTGAGGCTTCGGCGCAACAGGCGTTTATTGAGTTTGCCGAGAAGTCTGCCGAGCCGCCGGCGCGCAATGTGCTTTTTACCCTGCGGCAGATGGTGCAAAACCGCGAGATCGTGCGCGGCGGCTGCTGGGATTATCTGCATGCGGGTTTCAACCGCGCCGGTATTCCCACCAAGCGGCGACAGACGCTATTTTCCGGCACCCTGCGCGGTGGGCCGTATGCGCCGGCGGAGCTGTTGGAGCCGGGCGACTGGCTGTATTACGTCAACCATTCGTATAACGACATCGAGCACAGCGGTGTGTTTATCGGCTGGACGGATTATGAGCGGCGGCAGGGGCTGATTTTGAGCTACGCTGGCGAGGGCCGGGGCGAGCCGGGACGCTATAAGGTCTATGATTTATCGCATGTGTATCAGGTGATGCGACCGCGTTGATGCGCTGCTTGAAAGCGAAGCCCCTTTCTTGCGGAAAGGGGCTTTTTTCATGGGGAAGTGGTTATAGCGCTTCGGCGTATTGCACGAGCAGGTCAAGGCGTTCGTCGCGGTAGAAGCGGTTCACTTGCAGTTGGTAAACGATGCGCAGGCGGGTGCCGCTTTTGTAATCAGCGGTGTGGAAGAACCATGAGGCGTTATAGATGTTGCCGCTGTCCAGTTCACGCAGGACGAGGCGGGTGTGTGCGCTGCCGAGCAGGCGGCAGTCCAGCACTTCAAAGGGGTTGGCGAAAACGGGTACGGGCAATGCCGCGCCCCAGGGTTCGAGGCGTTCGAGGTAGCGTGCCCAGTCGAGGTTGAGCAGGGTCGCGGGCAGTTCGCCGTCGATATAGACGGGTTCGGGTGGGACGGTCGCGCCGTAGTGTTCGGCAAAGGCGCGGTTGATGGCGGCAATCAGCGCCGGATAGTGTTCGCGCTGCACGGAGAGTCCGGCGGCAGCGGCATGGCCGCCGTAGCGCAGGGCGGCAGGTGGCAGGTCGCGCGCGGCACTGTCCAGGAGCGGCACCAGCGGCACGGCACTGACGGAGCGCAGCGAGGCTTTGATCCAGCCGGTTTCGCCGCTGTCGGTGGCGACCAGTGCCGGGCGGGCGAAACGGCTTTTCAGGCGGGCGGCAAGGATGCCGATGATGCCTTCGTGCCAGGCGGGATCGTAGGCAGCGGCAAGCGGCAGCGCCGGCGAGACTTGTCGCGCGGCTTCTTGTACGGCTTCGTTTTCCAGCGCTTTGCGGTCGCGGTTCAGGTCGTCGCATTGTTGCGCGTAGTCGAGTGCGGTCTGGCGCTCTTCAGCGAGGAGCAGGGCGACGCCATCGGCCATGTCGCCAAGGCGGCCGAGTGCGTTCAGGCGCGGGGCGAGGGAAAAGGCGATGTCTTGCGCGGTGAGGCGGGCGGGGTCGAGGTTGGCGACCGCCATCAGGGCGTTGATGCCGGTATTGGCGTGACCACTGCGGATACGGGCGAGGCCGTGGTTGACGAGGATGCGGTTGTTGTAGTCGAGCGGGACGAGGTCGGCTACGGTACCGAGGGCGACGAGGTCAAGGTAGTCAGAGAGGCGCAGGGTATCCGGCCAGCGGTTCTCCGCAAGCAGGCGGCTGCGCAGGGCGAGCAGCAGGTAGAAGGCGACGCCGACGCCGGCGAGGTGTTTGCCGGCAAAGGGGCAGTCGCGCCGGTTTGGGTTAACGATGGCGTTCGCAGGCGGCAGGGTTTCACCGGGCAGGTGGTGGTCGGTGACGACGACGTCGATGCCGTGCGCACGGGCAGCGGTGATGGCATCGTGGCTCTGGATGCCGTTGTCCACGGTAAGGATAAGGCGCGTTGCATCAGGCAGGTCGGCGAGTCCGGCGAGGCTGAAGCCGTAGCCGTGCACGCTGCGGTTGGGGATGAACCAGGCAACATCCGCGCCGAGTTGGCGCAGGACGCGCACGGTGAGCGCGGTCGCCGTCGCGCCGTCCACGTCGTAGTCGCCATAGACGAGGATGGGCTCGCGGTCGCGGATAGCGTGGTTGAGGCGGTCAAGCGCGGCGTCGAGGCCGGTGAGGTTGTCCGGCGGCAGCAGGTGTTGCAGGCGTTTTTCGATTTCGTCGTGATGGTTGAGGCGGCCGGCGTAGATGTTTTTCACGAGCGGGTGCCAGTCGGCGGGCAGCGCGGCGGTGTCGATGCGCAGGGGGCGGGGGGTGATCATGGGGTGTGTGCTGTGGTCTTTTCAGCGCGAGGCGAATGCGGTCGTTAGGCGTAGGTGATGGCAGGCGAGAGCGATAAGCCCCATCGCCCTACGGCATTTTCCCCCGCAAGCGGGGGAAGGAAGGCTTTGTGTTATTCGAAGTTTTCGACACGGATGCGTTTGACGGCACCCGATACGGCGGGCAGGGCGGCGAGTTGTGCGCAGGCGGCGTTCATCTCGGCTTCGCGGACTTTTTCGGTGAGTAGCACCAGCGGGATATGACCGTTGTGTTTGTGGCGGTTTTTCTGGCTGACGGAGTTGATGGAGATGCCGTTGTCCGCGAGGATACGGGTGATGTCGGCGAGAACGCCGGCACGGTCGGCAACGGTCAGGCGCAGGTAGTAGGCGCTGTTGAAATCTTCGGGCGGCAGCACGGGCAGGGTGTTGCGATCCAGCACCTGGCTGTAGCCGAATTCGGCGAGGCGGTCTTCGCCTTTGAGGTTGAGTTCGCGCACGACATCGATAAGGTCGGCGACAACGGCCGAGGCGGTTGGCAGTTTGCCCGCGCCGGGGCCGTAGTAAAGGCTGTTGCCGATGGCGTTGCCCTGGATTTGCACGGCGTTCATCACGCCGTTCACGCTCGCTATTAGCGCGTCTTGCGGTACGAGGGTCGGGTGAACGCGGATTTCCACGCCGTTATCGCGGCGCACGGCAAGGCCGAGGTGTTTGATGCTGTAGCCAAGTTCGGCGGCGTCCTGGATGTCGTCCGGGGTGAGGGCGTCGATGCCTTCGATGTGGACGCTGTCGAATTGCAGCGGGATGCCAAAGGCCAGCGAGGCGAGGATGGTGATTTTATGCGCAGCGTCGGTGCCGTTGATATCAAAGGACGGGTCGGCTTCGGCGTAACCCAGTGCCTGCGCTTCTTTGAGCACGTCAGCGAAGTCGCGCCCTTTTTGCGCCATTTCACTCAAGATGTAGTTGCTGGTGCCGTTGATGATGCCGGCGACGCGTTTGACTTCGTTACCGCTCATGCCTTCGCGCAGGATTTTGATGACCGGGATACCACCTGCAACCGCTGCTTCAAAGGTAAGTTCCAACCCTTTTTTGCGGGCCAGGGCGAAGAGGGCATCGCCGTGGCGGGCGATGAGGGCTTTGTTGGCGGTGATGACGTGTTTGTCGTGTTCGAGGGCGGTTTTGATGATTTCAAAGGCGGGATGTTCGCCGCCAGCCAGCTCGATAACGATGCCGATATCCGGATCGCTAGCGATGGCAAAGGGGTCGGTGTCGCAGGCAAAGGGCAGGGCGCTGGTGTCGATGCCTTGCCAGCTGCGTTTCGCGACGCGTTTGACTTGTAACTGGTAGCCGCTGCGCCGCTCGATTTCGCGGGCGTTGCGGGCGAGGACTTCGACCACGCCTTGTCCGACGGTGCCGTATCCGATGATGCCGATGGCCACGGTTTTCACGTTTTTCTGCCTTGTTTCAATGAGGTAAGGCGGGGCAGTATAAGGCGGGCTTGTGGCCTGTCAATACGACCTCAGGCAGCGGTAACCCAGGCTTTTTTGTGGATATTTGAGCATTCTGTGCTAGATTGCCTTGCCGCACGTCGCGGCCATCATCCAAGAGGTACTCGGTATGCACGCTTCCTCCCTTGAATCTGCCGTTTCCTGGCTGAACGGTATCATCTGGAACCCCGCTTTTATCTGGCTGATTCTAGCTGTTGGGTTGTTTTATTCCATCATGACCCGCTTCGTGCAGGTGCGGCATCTCGGTGAGATGTGCCGCTTGCTGCTGAAATCCGGCGGGCAGTCCGAGCATGGCATTTCTTCGTTTCAGGCGATGACGGTGTCGCTCTCCGGCCGTGTCGGTATCGGTAACATCGCCGGTGTTGCCGCCGCTATCGGTTTCGGTGGGCCGGGCGCCGTGTTTTGGATGTGGCTTGGCGCTTTTTTCGGCGCGGCCACCGCTTATGTGGAATCCACCCTGGCGCAGATTTATAAGTCGCGTGATCCGGAAACCGGGCAGCATCTTGGCGGTCCCGCTTATTATTTCGAGCGCTGCCTCGGCTGGAAGTGGTACGGCATCGTGTTCGCCATCTCCGCCGTCATTTCTTGCGGTATTTTCCTGCTCGGCCCGCAGGCCAACGGTATGGCCAACGCCGTGGTGCAGGTCATCGGTGAAGGCACTGTCGTCAATAGTGGCATCGCCGGTGAAATCGGCATCTATCGCCTGACGGCCACCGCATTCACCCTGCTTTTGCTCGGCTTCATCATCTTCGGCGGCATCAAGCGTATCGCTAACTTCGCGGAAGTGGTGGTACCGTTTATGGCCATTGCCTATATTGGCCTTGCCCTGATTATCGTCGCTATCAATATCACCCATGTACCGGAGCTTATCGCCCTGATCATCGGCGATGCATTCAGCCCGCAGGCGGGCTTTGGTGCCGCCATCGGCTGGGGCGTGAAGCGTGGTATTTATTCCAACGAAGCCGGACAAGGCACTGGCGCGCATCCCGCCGCCGCTGCCGATGTTGAACATCCCGTGCAGCAGGGGCTGATTCAGGCGTTTTCCGTCTATATCACCACGCTCCTGGTCTGCTCCGCGACCGCACTGGTCATCCTCATGACCAAACAATACAACGTTGTCGCCGATCAAACCTTTGCTGGCGCCGGCACGCAATATATCGCTTCCTATCTGCAAGATGCGGCAGGCGCAGTCATTCATGCCGATCCGAACTCGCCGGCTTTCACGCAAATCGGCATGGAAAGTGTCTTTGGCAAGATCGGGCCGGTACTGGTTGCCATCGCCATTTTCTTCTTTGCCTTCACCTCCATCCTCGCCTATTACTACATCGCCGAGACCAATATCATCTACCTCGCGCAAAAACTGGGGCTGCGCCACAACGCCACCCTGGTGGTAAAAATCAGCGCCATGTTGGCGGTGGGCTATGGCTCCATCAACAGTGCGGGCTATATCTGGAATATCGGCGAAATCGGCGTGGGCATGACCACCTGGCTGAACATCATCGGCATGCTCATTATCTTCCTTACTGTTGGCCGCCCGACCATTGTCGCCTTGCGCGACTACGAGCGGCAGCAGAAAGCGAACCTGCCCGTCTATACCTTCGACCCGCAGGCGCTCGGTATCAAGGGGGCAACCTTCTGGGAAGAAAAACTGCAACGGCAGCAAGAAGACAAAGCGGTGCAACCACCGCCGGGCGACCTATAATGCGCGTCATCATGACCGCATCATCAGAGAACCCCATGCAAGACAAGGAAATCGACAACCCGTTTGTTCCCGCCTGGCAACTGCTCCAGCAGGAAATCAATCCCGCCGTGGTAGTGCAAGCCGCTGCTACGGCGGAAGAATACAGGGAAGCCGTCTACACCCAAGCGGAATACGACAAGCTCTATCGTCAGTACCTGGAACAGAAAGCACGCGCTGACGCGTTGCAGGATAGCTTCTTTGCAAGCGCCGATGTCATGTACGAAATGCTGGCCTATCTCAACGCTGCCCGTCTTTTTGATGGTAAAGAACCCGTGATGGCCAGCGACATCAACGCCATCGTCGAAGACAATCCTATCCTGAACGAACTGTGCAACGACCTGCGCCAGGCGAGTATCCAGTCCGGCATCGGCATTGTCAGCGAATTGGCCGCCTCGCAAGAAAACCTGCGACAGAAAGTCATGCAGGCGTGGAAAATCCGGATGCGCAACAGCAGCGAGCGCAAGCGCATCAAAAACCAGCTCTTTCACCGTCCGAAAGAAGGCAAGCGCGGCAACGACGAGGCATTATTCGAGTGAGAAAAAACAGCAGGCAGAAAAGAACGTAATCCAGTAAAATACGTCCCATAGAAAGCCTTGCAGCCGCAAGGCTTTTTCTTATATCCATCCCCGCCGTTTCTTTTGTATCTCGCCGCATGCACCCGCTGCGGTGAGGCGTCAGAACATCCGGCATTTACGATTAACAGAGGAAGACATGGTAGCCAAGATCCCCATGACCAAAAAAGGCGAGCAGGCATTGCGCGCCGAACTTGAAAAACTGAAAAGCGAAGACCGCCCGCGCGTCATCGAAGCGATTGCCGAAGCGCGTGAACACGGTGATTTGAAAGAAAACGCCGAATACCACGCTGCCCGCGAACAGCAGGGTTTCATCGAAGGGCGCATCCGCGAACTTGAACACAAACTGAGCCACGCGAACGTTATTGACGTGACCACCCTGCCGCAGAACGGCAAAGTCGTCTTCGGCACCACCGTCGAACTCGAAGACGCCGACAGCGGCGAAGAAATGACCTATAAAATCGTTGGTGAAGACGAAGCAGACATCAAGAGCGGCCTGCTCTCAAACACATCGCCGATAGCTCGTGCCCTGCTCGGCAAAGAAGAAGGCGAGACCGTGGAAGTTACCATCCCCGGCGGGCGCAAGATGCTGGAAATTGTCACCGTGCGTTACGAAGCCTAGCGGTTACGACATTCATATGACCCCGCTGGGGCCGTAAAAATAAAAAGCAGTCTGACGAAAATCAGACTGCTTTTTTATCTATGCCACTATGTAATCGCTTGCTTATGTAAACAGGCCTTTTACTTCATCCAGATCAAAAGATTTCTTTTCATCATCCACGCTGATAATACTTTCAGCGATGGTGTGCTTTCTTTTCTACAAGGCGAGGATTTTTTCCTCGATACGGTCACGACAAAATCATGCGGTAGGCTAGAACATATTTGTTTTGCCCGATACGGTGATTGCGATCAATCGCCTGATTCTCGACCGCCGGATTCCACCACGGAACAACGATAAAAACATAATCCGCTTCGGTCAGGTTCAAACCGGTACCGCCCGCTTTAGGGTCTGTTGATTTGCAAGGCGATAATGTCAACAGACTCTAGAAACCTTGAACAAATACGGACGAAAAAGACGCCATGAAACATGGCGCTTTTGAGTAGATGGCGGAGAGACAGGGATTCGAACCCTGGGAGGGCGCGAACCCTCGCCGGTTTTCAAGACCGGTGCATTAAACCACTCTGCCATCTCTCCGTTGTAAGGGCGCGCATAATACGCACTTTTTTATTTCAGCACAACACCTGCTTAGGGCAGCCATATTTTCAAGATATGGCGGTTCTGTTATAGCGCCGTCAATGTGACGTAGTCAAAGTGGCAGTTCGATGCTGCGGATGTCTACTATTGCCTCGCGTCCGAATTGCTCGCTCAGGCAGTAGGCGAGGATTTTTAGTGCAGTGTCATTGGCGTTTTGCAGTCCGCCATCAGCGTGAATTTTGGCGAAGTGTTCGCGCAATGGGAAATGCGGGTCGCGGCGCATCCCTTCTTGCATGGCGGTATCGACGGTACCGGGGGCGAGGCTGACAATGCGCACGCCGCGTTCTTCGTTCGCGGCACTGGCGGCATGGCGATCAAGTGCAGCTTTGCTTGCACCGTAGATGCTCCAGCCAGGGTAGGCTTTGCGACCAGCGCCGCTGCCGATGTGGACGATGTTGACGTTATCTGGGCGGCGTGCTTCTGCGACCACGGCGTTGCTGAGCAGGAACGGTGCGGTGATATTGAGGTTGACGGCAAGCGCGATCTGTTCGTCGTCCTGCGTGCCAAGCGGGGCAGAGGGGGCGACGGTTCCGGCGTTGTTGAAGAGCCATAGGCGTTCGGCCTCTGCGCAGAAGCGACGGAAGGGGGTGCTGTGGATGAGCGCGAGTGCAGCGATGGGGTTGGCGAGGTCGCACTGGATCTCTTGTAGGGTATGCGGGTAGGTGGCTGCAAGCGCAGGGTTGGTGCTGCGCGCGATGCCGAGAACGCACGCGTCGCATTGCAGCCAGGCGGCGGCGAGGGCGGCGCCAAGGCCATAGCTGTGGCCGGTGATGATGACGGTTTCGCTCATGGATGTTGTTCCTTGTGGTAATGGGCGTTGGCAAGGCGGGCGTAGGCAGCGCCATCGAGGGTTTCAGGACGCGCGGTTGGGTCTATATCGAGCGCTGCAAGTTCATCCGGGCTGAACCATGCGGCGAAGGTATGGCGTAGCATTTTGCGGCGCTGGTTGAAGGCACGGCTAACGGTTGCGGCGAAGGTTGCTTCATCGTCGATTATCCAGGCGGGGGTGGTACGCAGCACGAGGCGGACGATAGCACTATCGACTTTCGGCGGCGGTGCAAAGGCGGCGGGCGGGATGGTGAAGAGAGCAGCGGTGTCGCACCACAGTTGTACCATCAGGCTGAGGCGGCCGTAGTCTTTACCGCCTGGCGCAGCGGTGATGCGCTCCACAACTTCTTTTTGCAGCATGAAGTGCATATCGGAGATGTGTGCGCGCGCGGCGAGGCAGTGGAAGAGGATGGGTGAGCTGAGGTTGTAAGGCAGGTTGCCGACAAGACGCCAACGTTTGGGTTGCGGCGGAATGGTGCCAAGATCCACGTCGAGGATGTCGGCATGGATGAGATGCAACTCGCCCAGTGGTGCTGCGCGGGCGGTAAGCGGAGCGATGAGGCGGGTATCGTATTCGATGGCAGTGAGCTGCCCGGTTTCGTGCAATAGTGGCAGGGTAAGGGCGCCGAGGCCGGGGCCGATTTCGAGCAGGGCTTCGCCTGGCTGTGGGCGGATAGTGGCAAGAAGACGGTGGATAACGCTTTCGTCACGCAGGAAGTGCTGGCCGAGGCGTTTGTCGGCGCGGATAGGGTGGTTCATGGCGGTATGTGGAAATCCCCGCTATGAGCGGGGAGTGGGTTCATGTAGTGATTAGCGGATATCGACGTAGGCTTCGCGGCGCAGGGCTTGCAAGCGTTGTTGCCAGGCGTCTTCGATGGCTTTGTTGTAGAGGCTGCGTTTAATTTGCTGACGCATCATGTCTTCGCTTTTGTCGCTTTGGCGGTGGCCGCGTACGAGCAGGATGTGGTAGCCGTAAGGGGCGCGAATGGGTTTGCTGATGCCGCCGTCCGGCAGTTTGGCGATGGCCTGGGCGAGTTCACCGCCGAGCTCTTCACCGCTGACCCAGCCGAGGTCGCCACCTTTGGCTGCGCTCTGGCTGTCTTCGGAGTAGCGGCGGGCGAGGCTGGCAAAATCTGCACCGCCTTGTAGTTCGCGGTAGATGGCGTCAATGCGGTTTTTCTGGGTGGCGTCGTCGCGGCCTTCGTTAGTGCGCAGCAGGATGTGCGATACGTCGGCTTCGCTCAGGGTGTAGTTTTCGCTGGCGTTGTGTTTGGCGACGACTTTGAGGAAGTGCATGCCGTCGTCGTCCACCACCGGGCTTTCTACGATGTCGCCCGCGCCGAGTTTGGCCAGTGCACGCGCAAAGCGGGGCGGAATGGCGGCGAGGTTGAGGTTGCCCAGGTCGTTGAAGCGGGCACCGCTGACGCGGGCAGCAGCCTGTCCAAGGTTTTGCCCGTTTTCTTGCAGGGCGCGGGCAACTTCGCGAATTTTTTCGTCCACGGCAGCGGCGCGGCTTTTTGCGTCTCCGGTGGGTAGCGGGATAAGCAGGTCCTGGATGTGCATGGTGCTGCCTTGTTCGCGTGCAAGTTTGGCGAGGTAGTCGTCCACTTGCTGGTCGCTGATGGTGATGTCTGCGCCGACCATGCCTTCTTTCATCTGGTCTTGGGCGAGGGTGCGGCGGATTTGTTCGCGGAAGGCCTCGCGATCCAGGCCGGTGTCTTTTTGTGCCTGGGTGTAGAGGGCTTTTTCGCTGAGGCGGTTGCGGTTCGCGATTTGCGCGATGGCGGCATTTACTTCGTCATCGCTGATGTTGAGGCCGACGCGTTTTTCGATCTGGCTGAGGATGTGGTTCATGATGACGCGTTCGAGCAGTTGCTGGCGCAGTTCGGTGTCGGGGAGGTTCAGGCCTTTGGGGACGCTACGCCGCTCGGCTTCGATTTCTTGTGCGAGCTGGCGACGGGTAATGGCTTCATCGTTGACGACGAGGCCGATTTCGTCAATGGGCTGGCTTTGCGGGGTAGTGGCCGGGCCAAAGGTGAGGTTTTGTGCGCTGCTGCTCAGGGTGATGGCGGCGAGGGCGAAGGCGAGGGTTAGGGTGTGTGTGGGTTTCAAAATTCTTTCTCCTCTGCGAGTGGGGTGAAACCGTGGATTTGGTCTTTGAGCATCCGTCCTGAGCGGCTGCCCATGTTGCCGAGTCCTTTCAGGACGAATTCGAGGTAGATGGCGTCGTGGGTTTTGCTGTCTGTCGGGTGGTCGCGGTAGCGTCTGCCGGCGAGGCGCCACGCCCAGCAACAGTCGTTGTATTCGACGCCGATGATGTTGTTGAAGAGGCGGTGGTGGGTGTTGGAGTAGTCCTGGCGGTAGAAGGTGCGCCATTGCGGGTTGATGCGCCATACGGTCGCGAGGGTGGTCTGGTTGTAGTCACCACGGGTGTAGTGGTGGCTGAGGTTGATGAAGCGGTCTTGGTCAAGGCGGTAGTCAAGGCTGACGACGTCGCGTTCGTTTCGGTGGGTCTGGGTGTCCCAGAAGCTGAGGCCGTAGAGCCGCCAGTGGTTGTCGATTTGGTAGAGGCCTTCGCCAACGAGGACGGAGCGGCCTTGTTTGTCCACGCGGTTGTTGTTGAGCTGGACACGACGATCGCGGAAGTACTGGATTTGCCCCAGCGAGAGGCGCATTTTTTCTTGTCCGTCGCGGTCGCGGTAGAAGCTGCTGCTGACGGCGGTGGTGAGCTGGTTAGCGTCGCCGATGCGGTCAGCGCCGACGAAGCGGTTGCGGGCGAAGAGCCAGTTCCAGGAGAGGCTGCGTTCGTCGCTATCGAAGTCGGGGATGTCGCTTTGGTTTTTGTAGGGGGTGTAGAGGTAATAAAGGCGCGGTTCGAGGGTTTGTGTCCAGCCTTCGCCGCGCCAGTCGAAGTTGCGCTCGAAGTTGAGTTTGCCGTCGATAGACAAGGTCGGCAGGGCGCGGGTTTTGTGTTTTCGGGCAAAGTTTTGTTTGTCTTTGCGGCTGCCGAAGTCGTAGTAGGCGAGATTCGCGCTCACTTTGGGTTCGAGGTAGCCGTAGGGGGCTTCAAGACGGTAGGCAACGGCGGCATCCCCGCTCAGGCGGTTGGCACTGCCGAGGTGGTCTTTGTGGAAGCGCACGGCCTCGGCGCTGAAATCGTAACGCCAGTTGCCGTGTTGCAGGCTGTTGTTGTAGGTAAGCTGCGGCAGACGGGCGTAGGGTTTGTCCGCTTCGCTAACGTTGCTATCGATGCGCTGGTATTTTTGTCCGCGCAGCATGAGGTTACCGTAGCGGGTATCGCCGTAGAGGGTGGCGTGGCTTTCGAGGTACCAGTCGTCGTAGAGACCGAAGTCGGTGGTGAAGTCTTCAACGTAATCTACATCGGAGACGCGTTGTTGCAGGAGGTCGGTGCGCCATTCTTCGTTGAAGCGGTATTGGTGGGTGCCACGCCAGCTCCAGCGCGTGTGTTTCGGGGTTTGCCGGTCGTGCGGCAGCAGACTGCCGTAGAGGGTGCCTTCCTGTTTTTCGCCAAGGAAGCGGTATTCAGCCTCAGCCATGAGACCGCGTTTGGTCATGGGGCGCAGGGTGAAGGTGGCGTCCTGGTTTGGCGCGATGTTCCAGTAGTAAGGAATGCTGACTTCGAGTCCGCGCGCTTCGCTGCTGCCCAGTGAGGGGATGAGGAAGCCGCTTTGCCGCGCAGAGGTGATGGGGAAGGAGAAGTAGGGCAGGTAGAAGATGGGTACTTTGCCGATGCGCAGGGTCATGTCGCGGGCGATGCCGCGTTCGCGGTTGTGATCAAGCATGAGGGTACGGGCGCGCAGATGCCAGGCGGGGTGCAGACGGGTACAGGTTGTCCAGGTGACGTTGTCGAAGTTGTCACGGTTGTTTTTGCGGTCGAAGCGGGCGTTTTGTGCCGAGCCGACGGCGGATTGCTGTTTGCCCCGGATGTAGTATTCGGCTTCTTCAAAGCTGGCGGTTTCGGCTTCGCTGTCGTAGCGACCCTTGTTGCCTTCGACGGCGACCTGGCTGTTCGAAAGGATACCGCCGCGTTTGAGCTCAGCCTTGCCGTCTTCATGACGGTAGGTGAGTTCGGGTGCGAAGAGGTGTTTGTCACCCTGCTGCATTTCCACAGAGCCGTCGAATTGGGCCAGGGCGTAGTCGCCTTCAGAATTGTCGGCGTGGACGTGCACTTGTTTGTCATCGGGATCACCGCCCAGCTCGGTAAAAACGGCCAGTGGATCAGCGACACATTGCAGGGCGTGTGCCGGGGAAAACGGCAGCAGGAAGACGAGCAGGCAGAGGATTCGGGAGGACAACACGCGAGACCTTTGATCATTGATGTGTGAAGTGGCGGCATTTTAACAAAGCCTGTTTGCTTTGGGCTGCCCTGTTGCCTGCTATGGGCTTTTGGTAGGATACGACTCTTTCTGTTACGGGAGAGTTGTTATGAGTCTTGTAGTGCCGCGCCGTGCATTAATCAGCGTGTCTGACAAAAGTGGCGTTGTCGAATTTGCCACCCGCCTCGCCGCCTGCGGGGTAGAAATCCTCTCGACCGGCGGCACGGCGCAGGCGCTGCGTGAGGCGGGGCTTGCCGTCAAGGACGTAAGCGAGCACACCGGCTTCCCGGAGATGATGGCGGGGCGGGTGAAAACCCTGCACCCTGCTATCCACGGCGGTATTCTTGGCCGGCGCGGTACCGACGACGCCGTCATGCTCGAACACAGCATCGCGCCGATTGACCTCGTCGTCGTCAACCTCTACCCCTTCCGCGAAACCGTGGACAAACCCGACGTGACCCTCGAAGACGCCGTGGAAAACATCGACATCGGTGGCCCGGCGCTGGTGCGCGCGGCTGCGAAGAACTACGCCTCGGTTGGCGTCGTGGTCAGCCCTGCCGACTACCCCGAAGTCATCACCGCCATCGAACGCGGTGCCTTCGATCTGGCGCTGCGCAGCCGCCTGATGGCCAAAGCCTTCGATCACACCGCTGACTACGACCGCGCCATCGCCAATCACTTCGCGCAGCAGTTTGGCGTTGAGAGTGGCGATATCTTCCCCACCCACTTCCACGCTGACTACCAGTTGCACAGCACCCTGCGCTACGGCGAAAACCCGCACCAGCGCGCTGCCTTCTACATCCCGCGCAAACCCGCCGGTTCGACGCTGGCTACAGCCAAACAACTCCAAGGCAAAGCGCTCTCCTACAACAACCTCGCTGATGCCGATGCTGCCCTGCAAACCGTTATCGGATTCCAGGAACAACCCGCCTGCGTCATCGTCAAACACGCCAATCCCTGCGGCGCGGCGCTGGGTGAAAACGTGCTTGCTGCCTACAATGCCGCACACCGCTGCGATGCCACCTCAGCCTTCGGCGGCATCATCGCCTTCAACCGGGGGTTGGACGGCGAGACCGTGCGCGAAATCATCAGCCGCCAATTCGTTGAAGTCCTGCTTGCCCCCGCTTACGACGACGAAGCCCTGCAAGTCTTGACACAAAAACCCAACATCCGCGTTCTCGAAATCAAAAGCGAAGGTCATAAAGAACGCGACTGGCAGCTTACCAGCCTGCACGGTGGGCTGCTCGTGCAGGAATGGGACAAAGGCACACTGAATCGTGCCGACCTGCAAATTGTGACCGCGCGCGAACCTGGCCACGAAGAACTGCGCGACCTGCTCTTTGCCTGGCAAATCGTCAAAACCGTCAAATCCAACGCCATCGTACTGGCGTGCGACGGAGCGACCATCGGCATCGGCGCGGGGCAGACCAGCCGCGTCTTCGCCTCACAAATCGCCGTACTGAAAGCTGAAAGCGAAGGCCTCAACCCGCAAGGCAGCGTGCTCGCCAGCGACGCCTTCTTCCCCTTCCGCGACGGCGTGGATGCTGCCGCCAAAGCGGGAGTACGCGCCATCATCCAGCCAGGCGGTTCCGTGCGCGACGGCGAAGTCATCGAAGCGGCAAACGAACACAATATCGCCATGATATTTACCGGTATGCGCCACTTCCGGCACTGACAACTAAAACCACAAAGCGGGCCGAAGCCCGCTTTTTTGTGGTGCATAAAGCCCGCTTGAGTCTCGCTGGCGAAAGGCCATTAAAAACCCCGCCATGGCGGGCGGGGTCTCGCAGAAGATCCATGGCTGTCGCAAAAACACTCTCGCGTTTGCGCATGGATTTCCCGACGTTGGATCTTTTAGCCTTTTGCCGGTGCCATCTTCTTCATGGCTTCTTCGGAAGCTTTCTTCATCACGGCGATATCAAGATCACAAGCCTTGTAGTTTTCCTCGGTCTTTTGTTCCAGTGCCTTGATTTCTTCTTTGGGTTCGGCTTGCGGATTAGCCATTTGTTTTTCCATCAACGCAAAGATGCTTTCAAAGTCGGTTTTGTCGGTGACGCATTGGCAGTTGCTGGCTTTGTCTTTGCCATACACTTCGACGCAGTCTTCCGTTGAGCCTTTTTTCATTTCATCGAGATTGGCGCGCATTTTTTCGATCAGCTTTTTGCTAAAGTCTTCCGGAGAAGGCTGTTTGCCGCTGCTCTGTGCTTCCGTCATCATTTCCTGCATGATTTCGGTGGCAATTTTCTCGCCGAGTTTTTGCGACGCGTTGCCGCCGACCGCTTGTGCGGATGCGGTCATGGTCATACCTGCAAACAATAATCCGGCGAGGGCGCTTTTCATCAATACTTTCATGGGTTTTCCTTGATCTGTTAAAGAAGGGCGTTTCGTGACGAAACGGGCGAATTGTAAGAGATTTGCGCAATATCGAGGTTTATTTTTCCGTAACAGCCAAGGCAGCGCGCGGCGGTGAGACGTTGCGGAACCAGGCGTTGACGAGCTGGGCAGCGTCGCTGTCGAATTGCAGCGCGGTATGCGTGGTGGGTAGGTGGTGGTAGGCCGCCGCTTCGGGTAATTCGGTTTCGGCGACGGCAACGGTGCCGTCATTCGGTTCATCGGCGGCAAAAAGGCGCAGGGTGCTGCCGATGCCGAAGCTTTTGGTGCCGGCGATGCTGAGTAGCGGGATGGCGGGATCCCACGGCGGGGCGTTACCGTCTAATCCCGCTTCCCAACAATGACCGATGATGCTGCGCCGCCAGCCGCGTTCGCGAAAATAGGCGCCGACTTTGCTGCCAAGGTGTGGAGTGCCGAGAGTGACGACGCGGCTGTGCGCGAGACCTTCCGGCCATGCGGCAAGCAGGTGGCGCAAGTAAAGACCGCCCAGGCTGTGGCCGACCGCGTAGAGCGGGGCGTCGGCGGCAAAATCCTGAATACGCGGCAGATGCTGGGCGACGCTGTCATGCAGGGTTTGCTGCCGGGTCGGATAAGTCAGCGCAAGACAGACAAAGCCTTGTCGCCGCAGACGCGTCGCCAGCGGCATCATCATGGTAGCCCGCATGAACAGGCCGTGGACGAGCAGAATTTTGGGGCTGGGTGCAGTCATAGTGCCTCCGGTGGGTTGAGCGGTGCCGAGCAGGGAAATTATAGCCAAGCGATAAACGCGTAATGTTAATGCGCTGATAGGCGGCGTGTGCTCAGTCTGTTTTTGCCGGCAACCTATGCTGGCGCGAGCCGGGCAGTGGCAGGGCGACCGCCTGCATACCTTCTTCTTTTTCTTTGCGTTCGGGGTGGCGGCGGAAGTGTAGTTGTCCGTTTTCCAGACGATAGCCTTGCGGCAGTGGTACTGCTGGGTCGCGCAGGATGGCAAGCGCGCGCAGATAGTGGTTCACGTTGAGGAGGACGGCCTGATAATCGTGGTTATCCGGCCCGCTTATGCGACACACGGTGTTCAAGAGAGAACAGTAACGTGGCCAGATGTCGCGCTGCGGCAGGCGCAATTCGTCCCGCTCAATGGCGGTCAGGATTTCCGGCGCGCAGTATTTCGCTTTCTCGTATAGGTTTTGGGTCAGTATCTGCCGTGCAAAGGACAGCGAGATTTGGTCATCAATGCTTTTCACCTCCGCCTGCCATGTCGCCCAATCTTTCTCCATCGGCTGCTGAAAACTCAGCCATTCGCCATACATCAGCGGACAGAGGGCGAGTTCCTGCTGCGGCAGCGTTTGCAGTTCGTCGCAGAGAGCTGGCCACGGTGCATCCGGCGGCAGCTCGGCGCGCATCTGTACCAGCAGGATGACATTGCGCTCAATCAGGCGCGCAGCGAGAGCGCTGGTGAAGAGAGAGCCACGGCTGTGCACCAGCCGCCGCCCGAGGACAAGGTCGCGGCAGAGACCGCGTTGCGCCGCCTCAACCTCGCCGCTGACAAAGCGGTAGGCATGCAGGTTTCTCGCCCGCAGCAGAATCTGAAACGACGGCATTTCCGCATTGAAATTGTATTGTTCGTGGCGCGGGCGGAAATAATCGTATTGCAGCAGGTTATCCAGCGCTGCTTCCCACTGCTGCATATCTGCCGCAATCGCCGGATACTCTGCCTGATGCGCTCGCACAAAAGCGAGGCAATCGGTTTCCTCGCGCGAGCAGAGAAGTGCACTCCCCGCCCTTTCCGCCTTGCTCATGGACGGACGCAGAAACAGCGCCTGGTAGCCGTTTTTGCCGTGCATTTCCTCCTGCGCCGCTTGCAGTTCGGCGATGAGCGTGGCATCGGGCTGCGTGCCGGGCCAGTAGAGGGTGAAGAAAAAGGCGGCGGCCAAAAAGGATTTCAGCATGACCATGATGGTTTCCTCGCGGTGGTTATCTGCCTGCAATGTATGCGTAACGGTGCCCCGGCGCAGGTCTGTCGCGTGAATGACCTTTAATGTCGGCGGTCAGGGGCAATCGCTATCATGCCCGCCAGCTCAATCAACAGGAGACAATCCCATGAAAAAAAGCAACTTAGGCCTTTTAGCAGGCGCAGCGGCGCTCTTGATCGCCGGCTGTGAATCGGGCGCGGGTCTGCTCGCCAACAATCAATCCACTGCGATGGGTACCGCCATCGGCGCTCTCGCCGGCGGCGTTCTCGGCCACCAGATTAACGACGACAACGGCCGCTACGTTGGCGCTGTCGCCGGTGCGCTTGCCGGTGCCGCCATCGGTAACTACATGGACCGCCAGCAGCAGCAACTGCAACAGCAAGTCGCCAATAGCGGCGTGCAGGTCAACCGCATCAACGAAAGCACCATCCAGCTGAACATCCAAAGCGAAGTGCTCTTCGACACCGACCAGTCCGTCATCAAGCCGAACTTCTACCAACCGCTCGGCAGCATCGCGCAAACCCTGCAACAGTACCCGGAAACCATCGTCCACGTGTACGGCTTCACCGACGGCAGCGGCAGCCCGCAGCACAATATGCAGCTTTCGCAACGTCGCGCCCAGTCCGTCGCCCAGTACCTCTCGCAGCAAGGCATCAACTCGCAGCGCTTCGTGGTGCAAGGCTATGGCGAACAATACGCCACGGCGGAAAAGAACCCGCAAGACCGTCGCGTCGCCATCTACATCAAGGCAATTGACCAGGCTAACCCACAGGCCGCTTATCAGCCGGTCTTCTGAGGTTACCTCTCGTAAAAAAACCGCCGCAAGGCGGTTTTTTTAATCAAGGAAATCTCTCATGCATCCCTTCTGCTGCAAACTGCACGACCGTATGTCTTTTGATGTCTTTGGTTTTACGGAGAATGCTGAGAAAAAAGAGCTATCAAATCAATATATTGAATATAAAGTACTCTGATAATGAACAAAACAAAGCTACCATTACCTATACTGAAAAGAATCGTAAAAGTAACCTCGAATACACCATTACCCAATTCATGGTCAAAACCTCGGCTGGATGGAAAATTCTCTATCCGTAAATAAGGAATCTACATGAGCACATCTGCCTTACTTATTCGCTTCTTTCTCTATTCTCTCGTTCTCATCATCCTTGCAGAAATCGCACAATTTCTGCTCCGTTTTCCCCTCTTGCAGCGCATTGGTTGGGTGCTTTTCTTTTTCTCCATGTACCCCAATGCGTTGAACTTTTGCAAAATCAATGATCGGCAGTTTACTGGGCGAGAAAAAATAGAGGTCTTAGAGCGTGTTCATAGTCTTCGTAGCAGGACTCCCAAGAAAGCCAAAGCTACCATTTGCAGACTGGTACTCAACTTACGCTCGCAGTTTTTCCAAAGCCGTCTGTTCTTTTCCAACCAGGAAAAACTGCGCTCGACTACCCATCGCTTTGGCAATACCGCAAAGCGGTGTAATTCGTTTCGTTTGGCAATCTCTACCTCCGCACCAATCAACTCCTGTACTGACGAAGCAAATGCCTTACCCGTGTAACCACCGTCAGCAAGGATTTTTTGTACCGCCCCAAGATTATCCCGCCCACGTTCCAATGCTAGCAGGCAGCCTTTTCTATCCGTAACATCCGCCGTCGTTACCGCAAGCGCATGCGGCAAACCCTGCGTGTCAACCGCTATATGCCGCTTGATACCGCTAACCTTCTTGCCCGCATCGTAGCCTTTTTCCATGGCGGTATCCGTGTTCTTCACACTCTGCGCATCAATAATCAGGAAAGTGGTTGCTTCATGATGCCCCTGCTTGCGGCGCTCCGCAACTACCTGATTTTTTTAATGCTTCCTCAAGGATGCTGATGCCACTCTCGCGTGGCTCAGTCCATCTCTGGAAGTAGGAATGCACGGTGCGCCATTTGGGGAAATCGCCCGGCAAAGCGCGCCAGGAGCAGCCAGTGCGTTGCAGGTAGAGAATGGCACAAAAGACATCGTACAAGTCCACCTGACGTGGCGCTGTGCGTTTACGGGCACTTTCCAGCAGGGGGAGGAGAGGCGCAAATTGCTCGCGACTGATATCGCTTGGGTAGGTTTTTCTGTTCATGCCGATAGTTTACAGCAGAGGCTGAGACAATGAACACGTTCTTATGGTGGAGTGGCATCATGATTTGGCTTTTCACCCTTGCCGTAATGGGGCTGGAGCTTGTGCAACAGGGATACAGTTTTTGGTCTGCGTTTAGTCGGTTCGGACAAGGACTTGCTGCACTCGTGGCACTCGTAAGTCTGGGTACGGTTTATTTTGCCATCCATAGCGCTCAAAAGGCTTTTGAAAAATTGTGATGTGAAAAAACCGCCGCAAGGCGGTTTTTTATTGCCTGCTATATTCTTACATATGCGCCGCTAAGCGGCGTAAATGCTGGATCCGCCAAGCGACGTAGATACTGGGTCAGCCGTAACGACTCAGTCTTCGGGATAGGGAAAGCAGGGCAGGAAGTGTTCGCGGATGTCCAGCGGGTAGCCGTTGAGGGCAAGGACAGTTTGGCGCGCGTAGCTGTCGCTTGTGCTG
The DNA here is from genome assembly GCF_916618745.1 of Cardiobacterium sp. Marseille-Q4385. Classification (GTDB taxonomy): domain Bacteria; phylum Pseudomonadota; class Gammaproteobacteria; order Cardiobacteriales; family Cardiobacteriaceae; genus Cardiobacterium. The sequence goes on along the minus strand of NZ_OU745373.1, from coordinate 255,272 downwards.
TCGTAGCGCCAACGCAGGCTGAGGCGGGTTGGTTGTTGTGCGTAGAGCCACAGGCCGATGGGGCGGTTGCCGCTGTTTTGCAGCGGGGCAGCGGCGTGGCTGAGGGTCGCGCGCGGGATGCGGGTTTGCGCGTATATCCAGGGGATGCCGTCGCCGCTGAGCCACACTTCGCGCAGCCAGTGGTCATCATCCGTCCAGCCTTCGTGAGCGATCGCTACGTCGAGACGGGTACAGTGTTGGTGCAGTTTGCGGGTGAGGGAACCCTCGTGCAGCAGCCAGTCGCGCACGGCAGGCGGCGGCAGAATGCTGGCGTCATGCCAGTCGGGATGTCGCAGGATGCGGCGACTTTCGACGGGGGTCATGTTTCATCCATGAAGGCAGCGAGGGCGGCAGCAAGGCCGCCGGGGTTTTCCCAGGACATGGAATGTCCGGCAGCGGGGATGACGGCGGTTGGGATATGTGCCGCGCGGATGCGTTCGTAGTCGGCATCGGGCAGGGTGTATGCGCCAACGAGAAAGGTTTTGCGTTGCGGCAGGGCACTCAAGCGGGTCAGCCAGTCCGGTTCGACGCCGTCTATCAGGCTGCGCGCACCGCGCCACACCGCCCACGGTGCGCTACTGCGCAGGCTGCCCGCCCACAGGCTGGTTTCTTGAGCGATCAGGGCAGCGTGGCCATGCGCGATGTAGTCTTCTTCGCGGTATGCGGCGATGGCGCGGCTGTAGGTGCCGCCGCCTGCTGTCAGGTTGCATTCGCTAACGATGAGGCCGCGCAGGCGGTTGCCAAGGTGGGCGGCGGCTTCGATGGCGATGCTGCCGCCCATGCTGTGGCCGTACAGGTAGAGGTCGTGCAGGCCGAGGTGGTCAACGAGTTCGAGGATGGTACGGGCATGGGCAGTGGTTGTGTAGGAAAAGTCGCGCGGGCGTTCGCTGTAGCCGCTGCCAGTGAGGTCAAGCAGGATGGCGCGGCGCCCAGTCAAGGCGGGATCGGCGGCAACGCGCGGGTATTCGTAGCTGCCGGCACAGCCGAGGCCATGCACAAAGAGGCAGGGTGGGGTGTGGCCGGGCAGGTCGTGATAGGAGAGGTGGCAGCGGGCGCTGGGGGAGGTGAAGGTTTGCATGGTTATTCTCCGGTACGCGGACGCAGGTAGGTGGCGAAGCGGGGTGTGCCTTTTTTGGTATAGCCCCGGTAGCGGTAGGTGATGGTGCTGCCGATGGCGGGCGGGTGTTCGCGTTCGGCGTCGCTAAAGCCTGAGCCGATGCGGAATTTGCCGTGGGCATTTTCGCAGGTAAGCGCGCCGAGGCGGTGGGCGTTGCGGCCTGTGCCCGTATGGTGGGCGATGACGGTGCATTCGGCGTCGTGCGCGCTTTTGTGTTTGAGCAGGTACGGGCTGCGGCCGCCGTGGTAGGGGCGGGCGGGATCGCGCAGCATGACGCCTTCGCCGCCTGCTGCCTCAATATGGTGCAGGGCGGCATCCACTTGGGCCGGATCGCGGATGGGGATTTGCGGGATGAGGCGGATGCGCGCCTGCGGGTGGTCTTTCAGCCAGTCATGCAGGGTGGTGAGACGCTGGTAGAGGGTGCCGGGTGCTTGCGGTACGTCGAAGACGTGCAGATGAATGCCCGTCCAGTCGCCATCGGCGCGGCGCACGCTGCCGGAGATATGCTCGAATGCGCCGTGCGCGCTGTACAGTTCGCCGTCCAGCGGCCAGGGCGGATAGTCGGTGAGGAAGCCGGCGGGTGGGCGGAAGGGATGGCCGGCGCGGCTGATGAGTTGATGGCCGTCCCAATAGGCGCGCACACCGTCGAGTTTTTCGCTCATCGCCCAGCCGCGCACGTCCTGCCCGCTATATTCGCCGGCGAGGATGAGGTCGGGTGTGGCGGCGTGGGTGATGGTGCTGATGAGGCAGAGGATAAGAACGAGGATACGGGTCATGTTTGCTCTTGGTGGAGGTTAAGCGATACATGGTCATCGCTTTCGCCGACTTGCACGCGGCGGCTGATGTCTTGCAGGTTACTGTATTGTTCAACCAGGCGTGGTACGTCGTCGAGGCTCATGGCGAACATCCACAGGTAGGTACTGACGGCGTAGATATGTCCCGCACTGCCATAGCCTTTCAGTGTCATCAGGATGAAGGCGAAGCCGAAGAGCAGGCTCATTGCCACGCCGACGCTGAGATAGCCCACCGCTTCGCGGTTGGAGATGAGTACGCGCAGGCGGGCGACGAGACTGTAGTGTTGCCACAGTTGGCGGTCGCTGCCGTCCTTAATGTAGTGGTTGTCTTGTTCGAGGCGGTTGTTTAGGCGGTAATAGAGGTGCTCGCTGGCGGCGGCGAAATGCGGCAGGAAGCGCAGGAAGGTGAGCAGGATGACGATGGCAAAGACGCCAACCCAGGGTTCGATGGCGAGCAGCATGATGCAGGCCCCAAAGATGGAGACGAGTGAGGAGGCAGCGATGGGCAGGTGTTCTTCAAAGAAGCTGACAAATTCGCGCGATAGCGCCACCCGCGCCGTGACGGCTGAATGCGGTACGTCCCGACTCCGTTGCTCAAGCACGACCGGCACGGCGATTTGTGTGTAGATACGGGTAAAGGTGCGGGTGTCAAGGCTGCGGCGAGCGGCACCGATGAGCCACATAATGAGTACCACCAACGCGTAGAGCAGGGCGCGGCCGACGTTACCAGCAATCACGGCGTTTATCGCCCAGCCGCCGAAGATGGGATAGGCAAGCATGAGCAGATTTTCCAGACCGACCAGGGTGAAGGTGGCAATGAGTTTGCGGCGGTGGGTATGGCCGATGTGTTTTAGGGTGCGCCACATGAGCGGTTTTCCTCGGCATTTATGATGGTTTCGGCGACGGTATTGAGGGCGTCCAGCTCGGCCAGCAGATTTGCAGTGCGCTCGCTGCCGAAAGCGTCGAAAAGCCGTTCGCTGAACGCTTCAGCGGCAGCGAGTAGCGGCAGAGCTTGAGCACGACCAGCGTCGGTAAGGCAAAGTTGGCGGGCGCGTTTATCGCGGTTGTCCGGCTGCTGGGTGAGCAGGCCCTGCTCGGTCAATACCTTGCAGGTGCTGAATACGGTCTGCTTCGGCAACAGCCAGGCTTCGCCAATGTCTTTTTGCGTGCAATTACCGCCGTCGGCACGGGCGAGGCTGTATAGCACGGCGAAGGCGTTGTAGGTCAGCCCTTGTTGCACGATCCAGCGGTCAATTACGGCTTCCAGACGGCCGATGCGCTGTTCCAGTTGGTCAAGTTGTTGCATGATTTAGTCCGAAAGTTTACTAGAAGACAAATTCTAGTCAGCTTTGAGACTAATAGCAAACGGATGGGAGCGGCATGACAGCAAGCGGGGTAAATCCTGAATTCTTGGGCAGACACACCCAACGAGAGCATTCTAAATGCAAAGGATGTCTTGTTATTTCGAGGCGATTTTCAGTTTATTCCACGATGCGGTGCGGAATTAAACTGGATTTTGGTTGCGGCAAATGTCTGATGGATGGCTGTTTTGGAAGGGTATGATCGTCAAGCAGCGTGTACTGGGCTCGCCAAGTGGCGTATTTACTGGGCTCGCCAAGCGGCGTATTTGCTGGGCTCGCGCCAAGCGGCGTATTTGCTGGGCTCGCCAAGTGGCATGTGCTGGCTTCAGGCGGTATTCGTACAAAAAAGCAGGCAACGCCTGCTTGGAGTTATAGCCCGCCCATGACCGGGCGAGCAGTTATTTGACGTTCTTCATCGACTGGAAGAATTCTTCGTTGGTCTTGGTGTTTTTCAGGCGTTCCAGCAGGAATTCGCTGGCTTGCAGTTCGTCCATCGGGTGCAGGATTTTGCGCAGTATCCAGGTTTTTTGCAGCACGTCGGGCTCGATCATGAGTTCTTCGCGGCGGGTGCCGGACGGGTTGATGTCAATCGCCGGGAAGATGCGTTTTTCGGCAATGCGGCGGTTCAGGTGCACTTCCATGTTGCCCGTGCCTTTGAATTCTTCGTAGATGACTTCGTCCATTTTCGAGCCGGTATCCACCAGTGCAGTGGCGATGATGGTGAGCGAGCCGGCTTCTTCGGTGTTGCGTGCTGCGCCAAAAAAGCGTTTCGGGCGTTGCAGGGCGTTCGCGTCCACACCGCCAGTGAGGATTTTGCCGGAGGCCGGGGCGACGGTGTTGTAAGCGCGGGCGAGACGGGTGATGGAGTCGCAGAGGATGACCACGTCTTTTTTGTGCTCAACCAGGCGCTTGGCTTTTTCGATGACCATTTCCGAGACCTGGACGTGGCGCTGCGCCGGTTCGTCGAAGGTGGAGGAGATGACTTCGCCTCTGACGCTGCGCTGCATTTCGGTAACTTCTTCCGGGCGTTCGTCAATGAGCAGGACGATGAGGTAGCACTCGGGGTGGTTGTGGGTGATGGATTGGGCGATGTTTTGCAGCATCACGGTTTTGCCCGCTTTCGGCGGCGAGACGATGAGGCCGCGCTGGCCTTTGCCGATGGGCGCGATGAGGTCGATCATGCGCGGGGTGATGTCTTCGCTGCTGCCGTTGCCGATTTCGAGTTTGAGCATTTCGTCGGCATGTAGCGGGGTGAGGTTTTCAAAGGGGACTTTGTGCCGCGCTGCGCCGCGTTCGTCGTAGTTGATGGTGTCGATTTTGGTGAGGGCGAAGTAGCGTTCGTTGTCTTTCGGCGGGCGGATTTTGCCGCTGATGGTGTCGCCGGTACGTAAGTTGCAGCGGCGGATGAGGTTGGGCGAGACGTAGATGTCGTCGGGGTTGGCCTGGTAGGAGTTGACTTCGGCGCGCAGGAAGCCGTAGCCGTCCGGGATGAGTTCGAGGGTGCCGTCGCCGGTGATTTCTTCGCCGCTTTTGGCGTGCGCTTTGAGGATGCTGAAGATGAGGTCTTGTTTGCGTTTGCGGGAGATGTCGTCTAATCCCATGGATTCGGCGAGCGCGAGAATTTCCTGGGAACTTTTTTGTTTGAGATCGCTGAGGTTCATTGATGTTTGTATGCGGTAATGAATGCCCCCGCGTACAGCGGGGGCAATTGGGATTAGATATGGTGTTTGACGAAGGCGAGCAGGGCGTTTTTGTCTGCCAGACCGATGTGGGAATCCACCAATGCGCCGCCCTTAAAGAGAAGCAGGGTTGGGATGGAGCGGATGCCGTAACGTGCGGACAGGTCGTTGTTTTCGTCCACGTTAACTTTGACGATTTTCAGCTGGCCGCTGGTTTCGGCGGCGAGGGCGTCCAGTTCGGGGGCGATCATTTTGCAGGGTCCGCACCATTCGGCCCAGAAATCAACGAGAACGGGGATGGTTGAGTCCAATACTTCTGCCTGAAAGTTGGCTTCGCCAACAGCAATGGCATTACTCATGGGGTGTCTCCGGTATGGATGTATAAGGATGCCCCCTCCGCTTGCGCGAAGCGCGGTGATATGAATGGCGGGAGGGGATATAGAAGAACCGCGCGGTTGCGCGGTTTGAAGCGGCGCGCAGTATAAGCGCGGGGCGGGCAAAGTTCAACAGCCGTAGCGATGGGTGTTTGCGGGGAAATCGGATGAAGGATTAGAATTTGTCTGTGTTTTGTACGTTGGAAGTAAGGCTATGTCCACCATAAATTACAATATCCGCCTTGACCAAGATTTGCGTGACCGGGCGTTTGCGGTGTTTGAGAGTTATGGCTTGGCGCCGTCGCAGGCTATCAAGCTGTTCCTGAATCAGGTTGCCGATACTCGTGCCATTCCACTGTCGTTTACTCATCATGCCGACAAGTCACCGAATACCGTGACAGCACGTGCCATGCGGGAAGCAATTGAAAACCGCAGGAATGGTACGCTGGGCGAGGGTTATACGGATCTTGATGCGTTGGCACGTGACATTCGGGATTGGTCGGAATGAGCTATTTCGCGCTGATTCCCAATAATCAGTTCAAACGTGATGCCAAAAAACGCTGGGAAGTCCTGCTGTCGGCGGAATGGATGACCGTCGCCCACTGTTTGATGAACGGCAGTGCGATGCCGGAAAAACATCGGGATCATGCGCTGAGCGGTGATTGGCAGGGGTGCCGGGAGTGCCATATCAAGCCGGATTTATTGCTGATTTATGAAATAAGGCGAATCATCCATTCAGTTGATCCGGCTGGGTTCGCATGCGGAACTGTTTTGATGCGTGAACGCCGCTACGCGAGACGATCTCGCTATTACCCCGCAACTCCATATTGCCGCCGATATTCCTGCATCGCGGGCAGATAAGCGGTGAGGCGCGGGTCGTTGCCAACGAATTGCAGCAAGTCGTCGAGGGTGACGACGGATGCCGCCGTGAGGTTTTCATCTTGCGCGAGACGCGACAGGGCCGAGCCGCCGCCGTCCACTGTTTCCTGACGGTCAAGGGCGACGATGACCGCCACGGGTTGTGCCTGGGCGCTGCGCAAGACAGCGAGCGATTCGCGGATGGCAGTGCCGGCGGTTAAGACATCATCCAGTATCAAAACGCGTTTGCCGGCAAGCGCTGCGCCAACGAGCGAACCGCCCTCGCCGTGGTCTTTTGCTTCCTTGCGGTTGAATGCCCACGGCAGCGACAGGCCGTGTTCGGCGAAGAGCACCACTGCCACCGCCGCCACCAGCGGGATGCCTTTATATGCCGGGCCGTAGAGCACGTCGAAAGTTACCCCTTCTTCCCGCAGGCGCAGGATGGCCGCTGCATAAGCCTGCGCTAACACAGTGAGCGCCTCGCCGTCGCAAAACGCGCCTGCGTTGAAGAAATATGGGCTTTTCCGCCCCGATTTCAGGGTGAATTCACCGAAGCGTAATGCCTCAGCGGCAAGCGCCGAGGCCAAAAATCTTTTTTGATATACTGCCAGCATCTAGCACCTCAAAGCCTAAAAAACATGTATAAAATCATAACCTTCAATGCCAACGGCATCCGTTCGGCGGCTCGCAAGGGATTCTTCCGCTGGCTGGCTGAACAGGACGCCGACGCCGTCTGCATTCAGGAAACTAAAGCGCAGGAAGACCAGCTCAAGGATGACCCCATGTACTACCCGCTCGCGCACAATTACTATCACGACGCCGAAAAGAAGGGATACAGCGGCGTCGCATTGTACCTGAAACACCCGCCGCAGACGGTTCGCCACGGCATCGGCTGGGCGGAAATCGATTGTGAAGGGCGCTACCTCGAAGCGGTGTACCCCACGCACAGCATCATCAGCCTTTACATGCATTCCGGCACCAGCGGTGATGAACGCCAGCAGAAAAAAGAAGCCTTCATGGCCAAATTCGCGCCGTGGCTGCAAGCGCGGGCGCAGGCGGGCGAGCGCCTCATCCTCTGCGGCGACATCAACATCGCCCACACCGAAAAAGACCTGAAAAACTGGAAAGGCAACCTGAAAAACAGCGGCTTTCTGCCGCAAGAACGTCAATGGCTGACCGACCTCTTCGCCGGTGGCTACCGCGACGCCTTCCGCCTCGTCAACAACGAAGAACACCAGTACACCTGGTGGAGCCAGCGTGGCAATGCCCGCGCCAACAACGTCGGCTGGCGCATTGACTACCACATCATCAGCGCCAATCTTGCTGACCTGGTAGAAAGCGCCAGCATCTACACCGCCGAGCCCTTTTCCGATCACGCCCCGCTGACCATCACCTACCGCGACCTCCCCTGACCATGCGCCGCCTCATCCTCGCCCTGTTCCTTACCCTCGCTGCCACCCTCATCCGCGCGCAAGGCCTCGATAACGCCGGCAACGCCCCCAGTGCCGCCCAGCTTGACCAGCTTGAACAAGCTATCAATGCCAACGAAGCCCGCAACCGCGACTGGCAGCGTGACCTGGACGAACTCGACGAAGACAGCCTGCCCGCCACCATCAGCGAAAACAACCTCGCCGCTATCCGCGTCGCCCTCGAACAAACACAAAGCGACCTGACCGCACTTAACAACACCCAGGCCAGCGTCGCCCAAGAGATTGAAGCCGCGCGCAAACGCAGCGACGCTCTCTCCGCCCTCTTGCAAAAACAATCCAACCCGCTACTCGATAACGACGGCAGCGGACACAGCGCGCAGACCCGCGAACAACTCGCCCTCAGCCAGCGCCACCTGCAACTGCTACAACGACAAAAACACATCCTCGCCCAGACCGAAACCATCGGCAACCGCCAGAAAGCCCTGCTTGAAGCCCGCTACCAGCGCTACAACGAACGCTACCTCGAAACCCGCCAAACCACTGCCGACCAGGCCCACAGCGACCGCCTCACCCAACTGCAAGCCCGCCGCCAGGAACTCAACGACCGCCTCGACCACAACAAACCCGACCGCAACACCCGTCTTGACCACAACAACGAACTCGCCCTCATCAACACCCAAATCTACTACACCCAAATCGAAAACGAACTGCTTGCCCAGGAAGCCCGCCTGCAAGAAATCCAGTATGCGGACCTCACCAGTCTCTCGCTCGAACGCATCGACCGTATCCGCGCCGAACTCGCCGCCGCACAAGCCCGCCTTGATGCCCTCACCCCGCAAATCGACAACGACCAACACCTCATCAGCCAGCAGAACGAACTCTACACCCGCCAGCGCGGCACCCCGCTGGATGCCAACAAAATCCGCCAACAAGCCGTTAACAACCAATACCAGCAACTCAAAACCCTCATCAATAACAACACCCTCAGCCTCAAAACCAGCCGCGACATCGCCGACCGCCAATACAGCCAGCTCGCCAAAGCCCAACTCACCCAACAATACCGCTTCGGCGGCGACCCCGCCGCTCTGGCGCAGCACGGCGCCGCCTTCCTCAAAAGCGCGAGCACCTTCCTCGGCCAATACATCGTCGCCGTCGAAACCCTCTACCACAGCATGCGCACCCTGCCCACCCTCAAATGGCTCACCATCGCCAGCGCCGCCATCGGCCTCATCGCCGCTACCATCGCCATCATCAATCTCACGAACCGCGCTATCCGCCGCTACGCCGGACAAAAACGCCTCACCTTCCCGGCGCGCCTGCTCTACTTCCTCAGCAAAATGCTGAAAAACAACCTGCCCTACCTCACCGCTTACAGCATCATCCACATCACCATCCGCACCAGCGGCATCACCGCGCCCGCCTCCGACATGCTCGCCCTCATCCCGGCGCTCCTGCTCTTCAACACCATCCCCTACTACGCCGCGCGCAACCTCATCCACACCGAACTCATCGCCGCTCCGGAAAAACAGCGCATCATCCGCCCCACCATCATCTACGCCGCCGTCGGCAGCCTGCTCTACGGCCTCGTCTGCATGGCCGAATGGATACTGGACGACCAGGTCATCACCGACACCTACCGCTGGATCTTCGCTCTCTACAACCTCCTCGCCGCCGTGCCCATCTGGCGCGCCACGAGCCGCAGCATCGCCCATATGAACGGCTACTACCGCGACCAGCCCAGCTACCGCAGCCTGCGCCTGCTCATCCGCGCCATCCCGCTCGGCGTCGCCGCCTTCGGCATCGTCGGCACCCTCGGCTACCTCAACCTCGCCTGGAACATCGCCCGCCACCTCCTTATCTTCGTCCTCTACGCCAGCCTGTGGATCGCCTTCACCGCGCTGCTCAAAGACAGCGCCCGCCGCGCAAAACACTACGCCCTGCGCCACACCACAAACGGCGTCTTCTGGGCACAAGACATCATCAACCCGGCGAACACCATCCTCACCTACGCCAGCCTCATCCTGCTCCTGCGACTCCTGCAATACAGCTACGGCTGGAACGAACACACCCCCGTCATCCAGGAAACCCTGACCCTGCTCAACACCCCCATCGCCAAAAACGACAGCCACCTCACCCTGCTCAACATCCTGCTGATGGGCATCCTCATCTACATCATCTACCGCATCGGCGGCTGGATAAAATCCCTCAGCTACCGCTGGATCTACGGCAAAATCGCCGACCTCGGCATCCGCAACAGCCTCGCCGTCTTCAGCCAGTACGCCGCCGTCACCCTCGGCTTCTTCCTGGCGCTGCGCGTCATCGGCATCGACCTCACCGCCTTCACCGTCTTCGCCGGCGCGCTCGGTGTCGGAATCGGCTTTGGCATGCAGACCATCGCCAACAACTTCATCAGCGGCATCCTCCTGCTCATCGAACGCCCGCTGCGCAACGGCGACATCATCACCGTTGGCACCTACGAAGGCACCGTCGAACGCATCGGCATGCGCTCACTGACCATCACCACCTTCGACAACGAAAGCGTCATCCTGCCGAACTCCGACTTCGTCACCAGCGCCTTCAAAAACTGGTCGCACCAGGACCCCATCACCCGCACCGTGCTCTACCTCGACCTCGGCTACCGCCACGACCCCGAACACACCCGCCAACTACTGCTGGCGACCCTGCGCGAACTCGCCGAAGAAGGACACATCGTGGACAGCAACGAACACGACTACGGCGTCTTTGCCTACGACTACTCCGACCGGGGCATCACCTACCGCGTGCAATACCACGTCCACATGCAAAACCATAACCGCCTGACCAGCCGCCACCTCGTCATCGAGCGATTATGGCAGGCCTGCCGCATGCACGGCATCGACATCGCCTACCCGAAACGCGACAACTACTACCCGCTGGAAACCGACCAGCCTGCGCGCCTGCCCGCGCCACGCAAACCGGTATAGCAGGAAAGCCCGTACCTGCCCCGCTTGGCGGGTGTTGAAAAGCCCAGTGTTTATCCCGCTTGGCGGCTGCCCAATTCCGAATCCCGCACAGAAAATCCCTTCCTCCGCAAGCGGGGGAAGGTGGCCACAGGCCGGAAGGAGAGATAAAAACCCAGGTTTTATCCCGCTTGGCACAGATAACGTCCTTTCAGCCGTGGGGGATGGTAGGGAAGGGAAGAGGCAGCAAACAGCCCGTGCAGCAGCAAAACCCCACCGTTTGGCGAGTCCAGTATTTATGTCGTTTAGCAAAAAATTGTCGTGTACGAAGACCTGCCGCAAAAATAGCGAAAAAAACCGGATAGCGGCGCTCAAAAGCAAAACAGCGCCGCTTGCCCCTGCGAAACTTGCTAACATAACCGGTCAACCAAAGCGGGTCATGCTGTGCCGCAACATTGCATTGCTTTTAAACTGCCGCCGCATCATGTAGAAAAAACAGGCAGGCGGCGGTTGACCAAAATACAGCACATGCCCGTTACCCCCTTTCACCTACCATGCAGGAGCAGCCGCCATGAATCCTCCCCTCAGCATCAGCCGCCGTTACCCCGAAGTCGCCGCCGAACTGCGACAGATGATTAGCAACGGCAACTTCGCCGTCGGCGACAAAATGCCCGCCGAGCGTCACCTTGCCGAACAGCTTGACGTCAGCCGCGCCCTCCTGCGCGAAGCCCTCATCATGCTGGAAATCCAGGGTCTCGTTGAAGTGCGGCAGGGATCCGGCGTGTACATCGTCCGCCTGCCGGATGGCGGCACCCCCAAAGGCGACGATAGCGACATCGGCCCCTTCGAGCTGATGCAGGCGCGGCAAGTGCTGGAAAGCAGCATTGCCGAAGTTGCCGCGTTGACCGTCACCAAAGCCGACATCGAAGCCCTGCAACGCATCCTGCAAATCCAGGAACAGGAAGTGCAAGAAGGCATCACCGATTACAGCAGCGACGAACAATTCCATCTACGCGTAGCGCAGGCGACGCAGAACAGTGTGCTGGCGGAAAGCGTCAACCGCTTGTGGTTGCAGCGGCGCGGCAGCCCGATGTGGGAACAACTACACCGCCACATCACCAACACCACCTACTGGCAACGCTGGCTGGACGACCACCGAGCCGTGCTTAATGCACTGAAACGCAAAGACCCGGTCGCCGCCAAACATGCCATGTGGCAGCATCTGGAAAACGTGCGCGAAACCCTGCTCCTGCTTTCGGATGTGGATGCGCCTGAATTTGACGGCTACCTCTTCCAAAGCCTGCCGATCACCCTATACAAGCCAGAAGAAAAAGCATGACATTCGCCGGCGAGGCGCCTCGCCGCAAGACCAAAAGATAGTCACGAGGCAGGGCGGGCTTGACGCGTTGCTTGGCTGAAGATCTGCAACAGCATCATGGTGGGTTGGCAACACTCCCCCGTGTTCGCTATTTTTCCGCGATTTCGACACGATAAAAAACCCTTCTCCGTTGCCGGAGAAGGGTTGCGGATTAACACACCGATTACGGCAACAATGGTTTCACCGTGCTGTCTGCTGCGGCAGCAGCAAGCGGCGGCTGTTGCAGCGGCGGAGTAGCAAGGTTGTCCGTCGTCGCGCTGCGAGTATCGAAAGCAGCCATAGCTTCGACCAGATGCTGTGCCTGGGCGGCAGCCTTGGCATCACTTGCGGTGGCAGCACTTTGTGTGCCGCTCGTAGTTGGTATTACTGGATGGCTGTCCGTCGTGGTAGCACCGCCTTGTTGCCCGGCTCTTTCGGCCTGTGCCGCCAAAGTCTTGGCTGGAGCGGTAGCAGTGGTATCACGATCAGCCGCAGCGGCTTGTTGTGCGACTGCCGCTTTTTCTGTTGATGACGTCCCAACAGATGTCGCAGGCGCAGTTTCCGCCTTCGCTTCTTTAACTGTTTGTGCAGAGGCTGCCGTCTCCGTCGCTGTTTGCGCAGTGACGTTTTCTGCCGTCTGTGTTGTCCCGGCAGATGATGCAGGAGCGGCTTCCGCTTTCGCTTCTTGAACCGTTTGTGCAGAAGCAGCCGTATCCGTCGCTATTTGCGAGGCGGAATTTTCCTCCGTTACGGTGACGGTCGCGGATGGCAGACCATCCTTGAGCAGATCGCGGCTGCGGATGTCGGCGACACTGTATGAAGCGTCATCAAAAGCGAAGTTATAGCGGCTATAGCTGTCGCTGTAGAAGTAATCCTTGACCGTAACCTGATCTTCGCCGCCGTAAGCCTTGATGTTGAGGTTCCAGCCGTCACGGTCGAAGACCGCATCTTGCGCTTTTGCACCATTGAAGCGCAGGGTATCGGCCTGCTCGTCTTTGCTGGCGTAATCGCTGACAACGTCTTTGCCGTGACCCGCGTGGAAGAGGTAGGTATCACTCTCGTAGGAACCACCATTCAGACGGTCGTTACCGGTGCCACCGTCAAGGGTATCGTGACCGGCACCGCCGCTGAGGATGTCGTCACCCTCACCGCCATCAAGGGTATCGTTACCTTCATTGCCGTAGAGGCTGTCGTTGCCGGTACCGCCGTTGAGGATGTCATTACCACCGTAACCTTCTAGGGTGTCGTTACCCGCACCGCCGTTAATGATGTCGGCGGTAGCCCGACCAGTCAGGTGGTCATTGCCGTCTGTGCCGTTCAGGGTGAATACCCGGGCAGCCAGGTCTGCCGCGCCAACGGTGCTGTCGTCGAACTGGAAGTGGTAACGGCTGTAGCTGTCGCTGTAGAAGTAATCCTTGACCGTAACCTGATCTTCGCCGCCGTAAGCCTTGATGTTGAGGTTCCAGCCATCGCGGTCGAAGACCGCATCTTGCGCTTTTGCACCATTGAAGCGCAGGGTATCGGCCTGCTCGTCTTTGCTGGCGTAATCGTTGACAACGTCTTTGCCATGACCCGCGCGGAAGAGGTAGGTGTCACTCTCGTAGGAACCACCATTCAGGCTGTCGTTACCGGTACCACCATCAAGGATGTCGTGACCGGCACCGCCGCTGAGGATGTCGTCACCCGCACCGCCGTTGAGTTGGTCATCGCCTTTACCGCCGACCAGTTCGTCATTGCCGTCATCACCACTCAGTTTGTCGTTACCTTCGCCGCCGTCAAGGCTGTCGTTACCCGCACCGCCGTTAATGATGTCGGCGGTAGCCCGACCAGTCAGGCGGTCATTGCCGTCTGTGCCGTTCAGGGTGAATACCCGGGCGGCCAGGTCTGCCGCACCAACGGTGCTGTCGTCGAACTGGAAGTGGTAGCGGCTATAGCTGTCGCTGTAGAAGTAATCCTTGACCGTAACCTGATCTTCGCCGCCGTAAGCCTTGATGTTGAGGTCCCAGCCGTCGCGGTCGAAGACCGCATCTTGCGCTTTTGCACCATTGAAGCGCAGGGTATCGGCCTGCTCGTCTTTGCTGGCGTAATCGTTGACAACGTCTTTGCCGTGACCCGCGCGGAAGAGGTAGGTGTCGCTCTCGTAGGAACCGCCATTCAGGCTGTCGTTACCGGTGCCACCGTCAAGGGTGTCGTGACCGGCACCGCCGCTGAGGATGTCGTCACCCTCACCGCCGTTGAGTTGGTCATCGCCTTTACCGCCGACCAGTTCGTCATTGCCGTCATCACCACTCAGTTTGTCGTTACCTTCGCCGCCGTCAAGGCTGTCGTTGCCAGTACCGCCGTTGAGGATGTCGTTGCCACCGTAACCGTTCAGGGCGTCGTTACCCGCACCACCGTTAATAATGTCGGCGGTCACCCAACCGATCAGGCGGTCATCGCCGTCCGTGCCGTTCAGGGTGAATACCCGGGCGGCCAGGTCTGCCGCACCAACGGTGCTGTCGTCGAACTGGAAGTGGTAGCGGCTATAGCTGTCGCTGTAGAAGTAATCCTTGACCGTAACCTGATCTTCGCCGCCATAAGCCTTGATGTTGAGGTCCCAGCCGTCGCGGTCGAAGACCGCATCTTGCGCTTTTGCACCATTGAAGCGCAGGGTATCGGCCTGCTCGTCTTTGCTGGCGTAATCGCTGACAACGTCTTTGCCGTGACCCGCGCGGAAGAGGTAGGTGTCGCTCTCGTAGGAACCGCCATTCAGGCTGTCGTTACCGGTGCCACCGTCAAGAGTGTCGTGACCGGCACCACCTTCAAGGGTGTCGTTGCCCTCCTCGCCATTAAGCACATCGTCGCCATCGCCACCACTGAGGCTGTCGTTGCCGGTACCACCGTTGAGGATGTCGTTACCGGTACCACCATCAAGGGTGTCGTTACCCGCACCGCCGTTAATGATGTCGGCGGTAGCCCGACCAGTCAGGCGGTCATTGCCGTCTGTGCCGTTCAGGGTGAATACCCGGGCAGCCAAGTCTGCCGCACCAACGGTGCTGTCGTCGAACTGGAAGTGGTAGCGGCTATAGCTGTCGCTGTAGAAGTAATCCTTGACCGTAACCTGATCTTCGCCGCCATAAGCCTTGATGTTGAGGTCCCAGCCGTCACGGTCGAAGACCGCATCTTGCGCTTTTGCACCGTTGAAGCGCAGGGTATCGGTCTGCTCGTCTTTGCTGGCGTAATCGTTGACAACGTCTTTGCCATGACCCGCGCGGAAGAGGTAGGTGTCACTCTCGTAGGAACCACCATTCAGGCTGTCGTTACCGGTGCCACCGTCAAGAGTGTCGTGACCGGCACCGCCGTAGAGTGTGTCGTCACCTTCACCGCCATCAAGGGTATCGTGACCGCCGCCGCCGCTAAGGATGTCGTCACCCGCACCACCGGAAAGATAGTTGGCGCTCTCATTGCCGCTCAAGCTGTCATTACCGTCGCTGCCGATGCGGTGTCCCAGGGTTTCCAGGTTCTTTTTGCCGAGGACGTCAGCGTATTGGGCGAAAGTACCGTTTTGCTCCGCTTCGGCGGCAAATTGCACGAATTGCTCGGCCAGTGGTGCCATTGCGGTGTTTTTACCGTCGGCATTGCCTTTGGCTAGCAGTTCGCCGAGGTCGGTGAAGGCTTTGCCGGGATTTTTCTTGTGAATTTCGGTGAAGAGTGCGGATACGCCGCTGTAGTCAATGCCATATTCGCCGGCTTCATTGATGCGCAGACGTATGGCATCAAGATAAGGACGCAGGCGGGTTTGGAAGAGTAAACCGTCGTAGAGGCTGTCGGCGAGGCGTTCATAGGTATCGTTGACGGTATCAACGATATGCTGCGCTTCTTCTTTGCTGAAGTAGTAGAGGTTTGGGGAGCGGGTGCCGGTAAAGGCATCGAGAATGGCGATCCTGCGGTTCAGCTCGGCCTGTTTTTGTCTTTTCGGATCGGGTTGGCCGATAAGATCCCAAAAACCCATCACCACAATCTCGCCCATATGCTTAACTTGAGACGGAGTGAGGCCGATGCCTTGACGCCCCTCACTTTGCATCATGAGTGCACTGGCGAAGAAGTCTTTTATTCGCTGCGGATCGGTATCCGCCCAAGCTTTGAGCAGTTTGTGGCGCAGCGCCAATTGTTCTTCTTTGGTTGCCGCATTTTTGTACTGCTGCAACACTTCCGCCAGTTCGGAAGACTGGGCGGCGGCTTCGCGCAGGTCGCGCAGTCTGCCGCTGCCGCGCAGGTCCACTTCCTGCTGCTGCTCGTCGGTAAGCGGGATGCTGTTGCTGTAGCGGCTGTGCAGACGGTCAGCAGAGAGGCGCAGATCGCCCATGATGTGTTCGTTGCCGTCTTCATCGGTGTAGCTGCCGACTTCGGCGAGGGTGTTGCCGTTGCCGAGGTCTTTATCCGCCTGTGTATAGCCAAGATTGAGCGACTTGATGCGCAGGTCTTTGAGCGCAAAGATTTCGCCTTCTTCGCTGATGCCGTTGTGATTGAGGTCGCGCCAGACGCCGAGTTTGCCAAAGGCGCTGTCGGCGGCATCCAGCTTGCCGTCGCCGTTGTCGTCCAGATCAGCGGCAGCTTCAAAGCCGTGCGCGGCGGTCTTGCCATTTTTGAGCAGGGTGTTGTCGCCGAAGATTTCGCCGCCGTCGTTAATTTTGCCGTCGCCGTTGCGGTCATACACCAAGATGCCGTCGTTGCTGTGTATCCAGCCGGTGGCAGTGCGGATACCGAGACGCTCGTGGTCGAATAAGGCGCCGTCATGACCATTGGCAGCGAGGGTCTCAATGCCGTTGCCGTTCAGGTCAAGGGCGAGGGGGTCGTATTGATAGTAGAAAGCGCTGCGGAACAGTTTGTACCAAGCAGCAGGGGCAATGTTCAGCCATGAACCAACATTTATTTGCGAAGGCAATAAGTTTCTAAATATTCTTGTAATGTTGGGGTCGTTGAGGTAATCCTCCATCTTCTTAGCGAAAGCTTGCATACGGGCTTTACCGACATCCACCATCTCGATTTCACCCGTTTCCTTGTTAATTACCGGTATGTAGTCATGGCGGATAATTTGATCTTCCGGGATAGTGCCGTCGTCAGGGATAGGTTTAGTTGCATCATTATTATTATCATCTCCATTATTAGATGAAATCTCTCTTTTTTCTCCGCCCAAAAATTGATCATACATATTTTTAATGAATTTTATTGTTTCTCGAGTAACTTCTGGAAGTTTATCTAAGGCTTTCTTTTTCAATAGTGCTTCTATAAAATTCTTTAAAGGATCTATATTTTGGTTTCCATTAATAATTTGTGCGCCGGCAGTGCCTGATATCGCCCCATATCCCATTGCACTATAAAGACCATTGGCTGCTTTTATGGCATCAATCATACGCCATCCATTGGCAAAAGCGGATGCACTTTCGGCAAAAGTTATTAGGCCTTTCAAACCTAATGAAGCGCCTCCAGTAGCAGCCGTTGCATTCAAAATACTATAAATAATTCGTCCTTCTATACTATGGTTAAATTCCATTAAATTACGGTTGAATTGTGAGCCATACATATTATTGGCTCCTGCTGCAATAGATGCAGTGTCGTGATCGTAAGAAGGACTATTTTTAGTGATTTCTCCAATGGTATCAAACATCCCTCGCAGTTTGCGATCTTGTTGTACTGCGTTAGCGTAATTAATCATAGAATTTGATATGCCTTCTATGTCACTATCCGTTAGTGGAGATGCCATGCCAACTCCTTTTTTATCATAGTCATCTCCTCTATCTGCGAGAGCAGCTTTAAAGGCATCTGAATCATTCCTGAATCCTTGCGCAGCTGTTCGTATGGCATCATTATCAATCGAACCGTTATCCATCATTCTTTGATAATTTTCTTCCGCTTGTTGCGCCCCAGAACGCCGCTTCATAATATCCATAAAGGGATCTAGTACAGACTGGTTATTCCTAGGATCTATGTCACTATCTAGGCTACCGAGATCACGCGCGTTACGTCTTTCATCATAAGTGGCGTCACGGCTAACTTCAGATTTTTCACCAAGTTGATCTGACAGTGCATCAAGATACCGTAAGGCTGTATTTCGATAGAGTTTATCGGCCAGCTCATCATTCATTTTGATGTTTCCACTGGCGTTCTGGTTGTTGAAGTAAACAGCATTGGCTGCACCGTATGCAGTACCCCGATCATATTCGTTTCTTGCCCATGCCGCACTAGAATAACCTCTATCATTTAGTTCTTGATATATCTCGTTGACGCCATTTCTATCAGTTGCCTTATCTCTTAAACGGTCAATATCGGCAGCGGTTAACGGTCTTATGACAGCCATGATTACTCTCCTGTATTGGTTTGAAAATTAGTCAAGAATTGAATGGCATTACGCTGAATACTTTGCCATTGCGAAAGTTGAGGGCGCACATAATCCATTTTGATATTAATAGCTATAGGGGATGGGAATACGAAATATTGGAGACAAGCTGGTGCTGGTATAGGTTTATTGGAGCATTCAATAAGGGTTTGTACATGGCCTTCACTATCGCGCCCGACAAACAGATCCTTGGCATCTTCATGTTCCCGCCAGGGCTTGCCTGTTTTGGGATTCGTACCCGGATTGATATAAACCTCCAGCCCGTACAATGTTTCCGCCGTTTTTTCGAAATAATTGGCATGATCAGGATAGGGCGGTTCTACCCGTGCCTTGTCCATGCGCCTCGCTAATTGGGAATCTAGATTTTTATATTTTGGCGGATGTTGAGGATCAAAAATAATATGCACACCTACCTTATCTCTTGTTGAGCCATCAATACCCCAGTCTTTATCGTCGCGTTCGCGCAGCACAGGATCATTGTTGTCCAGCAGTTGCGCGTCACTGTTAAAGAAATAAAAACCGAAAGAGGTAATCACGGATTGATAGCTACGCGTCGGCGGGTTGTAGGTGCGCAGTTTTTTCGGATCCCAGCCGGGGGAGTCGTCGTATTCGACAAGGCTGACCACCGAAGACGGCAAGTTAACCGGGACGCCGCCGAGGTTGCCAATGATGTAGGGTTGGCCGTATTTGTCCTTCGGCGCATCGTCAGGTTGTTGACTTGCCGCACCGTGCATAGCGCGGGCAAGGTTGCCCATGTCTTCGGCGGTGATATTCGGCATCCCGTCGGCGGTGGGTGCGGAGCTTACTGCCGCAGCACTGGCGGTTGCCTGCACTGCGGGTTTCGCCGCTTTATCCACCTGTGGTTTGTCACAGGCAGAAAGCAAGGCAGCAAATGCAAGGCACAAGGCGAAGAGCAGCGGCTTGCGGGTGGTATTGGTCGGCTGGTTTGTCATGCGGTGTCCTTCGATGTTTGTCTTCCAAGAGAACAACGTGTTGTTGTGTGGTTTTTGTGTTGTTCTTTGAGGAAACCATACGCCTCCGTTGCAGCTTTGTAAAGAGTCTGTCATGTGCGTTTTGGCGCATTTGTGGCAAAGCTCGCCGGGTGTCTTTGCTGCGGCTTTTGTCGCGTGCGGAGGTTGCCGAAAAGCAGGAATCCGGCGCTGAAGCGTCGGATTCCTTATAGACAATGGATCTTCATCAGGCGGTGAGCAGGGCAGGGCGGTCTTGCGTATTTTGGGCGGCTATCCCTCAGCGCAACCAGCCTTCTTCCCGCAGCCAGGCGGCGAAGTTTTCGGTGAAAGCGGCGTAACCGGCGGCATTGGGGTGGATCTGGTCGGATTTGAGCGCTTCTTTGCCGAGGATTTTTGACCAGCCGCCCTGATAGTAGGGCACGCGTTCGGCGGCGGCGATGTCGGCATAGAGGTTGTGATCGCCGGGGTAGCCGAGAGCGGCGCCGAGGCTGATGCCGGGTTCGCCGACGAGGATGATGTCCGCGTCCGCGTCGCGGCAGGCAGCGATGATGGCCGTGATGTTGGTGCGGGTTTCCTGTTCGGGCAGGTGTTGCAGGAAGTCGTTGCCGCCGATGCTGATGATGACGAGGCGCGGGTTGTGTTCCCGCAGCAGCGGCGGCAGGCGGGCTAAGGCACCGCCGCTGGTGTCGCCGCTTTGTCCGGCGTTGATGATGTGCCAGCCGCTCACGGCAGCGAGGCGGGGCGGGTAGGCTTCGTCCGGGTTGGCGCCGAAGCCGTAGGTCAGGGAATCACCGAGAGCAAGGACGGTGCTGCCACGCGGTAGTCCGGCGTGTTTGCGGCGGCGGCTGCAAGCGGCAAGGCTCAAGGCGGCAAGAAGGGTCAGGGTTTGGCGGCGGGTGGGCATGGCTGTCTCGGTGTGGGTGATTCATGTAACGGCGGAGTGGGAGGTCGCTGTCGTATTGAAGTGCGAGCTCTACGAGTCCCCCCGCAAGCGGGTGAGGGGATTTTCTCTGGCTATCAGGCGTTAATGTTTTTATTGAGGTGCGTCTTCGTACACGACAGAAATTCGTCGCCTGTCAAAACGGGTGTGTCGATGCTTCGTCAAGCGGTGTTTATTGGGCTTTTATTCCCCCTTCCGTCGCTACGCGACACCTTCCCCCGCAAGCGGGGGAAGGGATTTTGTGCCAGGCGGCTTCGTACACAACAGGCATTCGTCGCTTGTCAAAGCGGGTGTGTCGATACTTCGTCAAGCGGTGTTTATTGGGCTTTTATTCCCCCCTTCCGTCGCTACGCGACACCTTCCCACGCTTGCGGGGGAAGGGATTTTGTGCCAGGCGTCTTCGTACACAACAGGCATTCGTCGCTTGTCAAAGCGGGTGTGTCGATGCTTCGTCAAGCGGTATTTATTGGGCTTTTATTCCCCCTTCCGTCGCTATGCGACACCTTCTCCCGCAAGCACGGGGAAGGGATTTTGTGCCAGGCGGACATAGATGTCTACACCTCTCAAAAGTTGTAAAAATGGCTGTAAAAACAAAGGAAACCTCTTGCTTCTTTGCGGGAGAGCCACGGCTGGGGTTTGTTGTGCAAGTCGCTTCATGCGTCCTGCGAGGAAAGCATACAAGGGGTGAGGGGGTGTCCGCAGAACGAACCATGGAAAGTTGGGCCAGCAGGTATTTTTGCCTTCCTCCGTCGCTACGCGGCATTTCCCGGTATAGTTGAATAGATAAAAAAGCGTAACAAGGCGCGTCGCCGCAGACAGTACAGGTAGTACGGCGGGTTCCCATAAAAATCGCGTAGCGATTTTTATGGGGCCCGGTCAGGCGACGCAACGCCGTTACGATTTTTTAGATGTTTAACTATACCCATATAAAAATGCTCGCATTTTTTAGTATGGGTACCCGCTCTCCCGCAGGCGGGAGGAGGGACTTTTCTTCGCTGATCACAGGGTTATGTGTGTGTCGAAAGGTGCGGACACACCTGATTTAGCGGCCAAAGGTAGCGGTCAGGCTGGCGCTGCCGAGGCTGTGCTGCCAGACGGTGAAGCCGATGCGGGCGGTCGTGACGTCTTGCGGCAGGTCGAGGTGGTCGCAGTCAAGCGCATGGATGGTGAAGATGTAGCGGTGGGCACCGTGGCCGGGCGGGGGGCATGCGCCGCCGTAGTTGTAATCGCCATAGTCGTTACGGCCGTGGCGGGCACCGGCGGGCAGGCCGTCCACAGCGGCGTTTTCCGCGAGGCTGTGCACGTCTACCGGGAGGTTGATGATGTACCAGTGCCAAAAGCCGGAACCGGTCGGGGCGTCGGGGTCGTAGCAGGTCAAGGCGAAGCTCTTGGTGCCGGCGGGTGGGTCGGCCCAGTGCAGTTCGGGCGAGCGGTTGGCGCCGCCTGCGCCGTTGTGGACTTGCGGCAGCGGCAGGGTGTCGTTGTTATTGAAGGTGGGGGAGGTGAGGGTGAAGGGTGCTGTCATGGCAGGCTCCTGGGTTATTGAAGCTGGGGGTTAAGGCTGGGCTTGCTGGTCACGCCGCTCTTGTAGCAGGGCGTTGATGGCGTCGCTGTCTTCGCCGAGGGCGGTGAGCGGGTCGATGGCGTTGTCGTCGCCAAGCATGATGGCGGCGCGGTAGTGTTGTTTGCGTTTTTGTACGGCGGCGCGGTCGTTGCCCGGGGTCAGGTCGGCGATTTTCCGGTGCGCATGGCGGGTTTCTTCTTGTCCGGCATCGACGGCGAGGAGGGCGTTGTTGTAGTGTTCGAGGGCGAGTGCGGTGTCTTGGTTGATGCTTTCGCCGTTTTCAAACAGGGTGCCGAGGCGGTTTTCGGCGTGCGCGGTGTGGGCGCGTTGCAGCCAGTACAAGGCTTCGGCGCTGTTTTGCGGCACTTCTTTACCGCTCAGGTAAAGCTCGCCCAGGGCTTCAGCGGCGCGGCCATCCAGGGCGTCGATGGCGGCTTTGCGGTACCACGTCAGGGCTTCTGCGGGTTTGCCGTTTTGGTGCAGGGCGCGGGCGTAGGGGTAGTAGGCGTCCTGTTCGCCGGCTTCGGCGGCGGCCTGGTAGTAGGTAAGGGCTTTGGCGGGGACGCTGTCGCGGTAATCGCCGAGGAGCAGCATGGCGCGGGTGTCGCCGTAGGCGGCGGCTTTTTCCAGCCAGGTGCGTGCTTCGTCGCGGCGGTTTTCCGTCAGGCGGAGTTGGCCGAGTTTGCGCGCGGCGTAACCGCTTTTGGCTTCGGCGGCCTGCTGGTACCACAGGGCGGCCCGGGCGATGTCAGTGTTGTTTTCATAGTAGTCGCCGAGGGCTTCCATGGCGGGGATGTAGCCTTGGGCGGCGGCGCGACCGAGCCATTTGAGGCCGTCCTTGTTGCGCCAATGGTTGATTTTTTCCATGCCGTAGCGGGTTTGTGCAACGGGATCGCCCTGTTCGGCGGCACGGCGCAGGTATTTTTCGGCGGAAACGTGATGATTGCGCGCTTCGTAGAGGCGGGCGAGCTGGTAGGCGTAGCGCGGCTGCTCCGGATGGGATTCGTAGCTGTTTTCGCAGGCGAGGCGGAGGCTGTCCCACATGGCTTCATCCGTGATGATCAGGGTGTTTTTGTTAGCTGTGGCGTCGCTGTCATCAGTGCCGTCCGTCTGGAAGATGATGTGGCTGACGCCGGCCACGTCTGCGGGGTTGCCGGGGTGAATGGGATCAGCGGCGCGGTCGCATGTGCTGTCGTCGTTGGCGGCGAGGGTGTTGTGAGCGAGGGTGGCGAGGAGCAGGGGGAGGAGGAGATTGCGGGTCATGTGGGTTTCCGTTGGCTGGGGTGCGCGGGATTTTATACCAATCCCGGCTATCAGGCTGGCAGGGCAGGCGTTATGACGCGGGGCACTGACAGCCGGATGATTTTTCGGGAGCGGTCATCTGCCGTTCTACGCAAAAGCGGGCATGGCTGCCCGCTTGGCTGGTTTTTGTTGCGCGTGAAGGGTTAGCGGCACATCAGCGGCAGGTAGCGCGGGCTTAGTGTCGTTTTGCATTGCCAGGTTTTGCCGGCGCGGTCATAGTGCAGGGTGATGGTTTTGCCATCCACGCTGCGGTTTTTGCTTTTCACGGTGATGTGGATGTCGTCGTTTTCGACGCGGACGTGGTCACCGGGTATGTATTCCGCGTAGTTCTTCGCCACTTTTTTCTGGCCTTTTTTACCTGCTTTCGCAGGCGTCTCACTGGCGATGGCTTCGCGCAATGCGGCGGTTTCGTAGAGGGGGCGGGAGATTTCTGCGCGCACGGTGTAGTCCTGATACGCCGGCAGGGCGATGGCGGAGGCGATGCCGAACATGGCAATGACCGGTGTGCCGCTGGCAAGGTTCGCGAGGTCATCCAGGCCGTTTTGCAGGTCGAGCGAGAGGGTGGGGTTGCTACCGCCGCCGCTCAGGCGCAGGGCGATGGTGCCTTGTTGTGGCAGGTTGGCGCTCTCGGCATCGGGTAGTTGGCTGAGGTCGAGCGGTGTGCCGGCAAGATCGGCG
This sequence comes from Cardiobacterium sp. Marseille-Q4385, assembly GCF_916618745.1. Lineage (GTDB taxonomy): Bacteria > Pseudomonadota > Gammaproteobacteria > Cardiobacteriales > Cardiobacteriaceae > Cardiobacterium. The sequence goes on along the minus strand of NZ_OU745373.1, from coordinate 231,493 downwards.
TACATTTGCAGGCGGCGCAGGCCTTCGTAGTAGCTGTCGCGGCTGAGGTTGCGCTGGTTCTGGATGTAGGCGTAGTTCACGCCGTCGAGGTTGTGGTGTTCGGCTTTGAGCCAGTCGCCGAGTTTGGGCGCGCTGTCGCCTGCTTTGGCGCGCGCGGCGAGGGGTTGCGGCAGGGTGGCGATGAGGAGGTTGTCGCCTTCATCGCGCAGGTAGTAGTGGTTCTGGATGTTAAGCAGCAGGGCGAGGAAGGCTTCTTTGCTGGGGTCCGTGCTGTTGGTATTGCCCTCGCTAATGAGGTTGGCGAGGCTGGCGAAGGCGAGGTGTTCGATGTTGTCGCGGCCCATGCTGCGGTTTTTCAGGTGGCCTTTTTGCTGGAGTTTGTCAAGGAGGCTGTTTAGCGCGGGCTTGGCGCTTTGCGGCAGGACGAGGTAGCGGCCATTGTCGTCGCTGAGGTAGTGGATGGTGCCGAGGGCGGCAAGGTCGTCAGCACTCACGCCGAGGGCTTGTTGCAGGTTTTTTTTGAGTTCGCCGTTGCTGTCCAGGATGCCGTCCAGCTGGGCGTCGTTTGGCAGGGTGAAGGCGGCAAGGGCAGTGATGTCACCGTGGTAATGCAGGGTGCTGAGGTTGTTTGCCGTCGCAGCGGGCAGGTTGAGCGGGGCGTTGTCCGGCAGGCCGAGGCTGAGTTGCAGGCGCGGGCGGCCTTCGGCAGCGGCCCAGGCGAGCGATGCTTGCTGGACGCGGTCAAGGCCGAGTTTTTGCAGGATGTCCTGCTGTCGGCTGATGCTCATCTGGATGAGCGGGTTTTGCGGGTTGGCCCAGAGGTAGAGGCCGTTGTGTTCGGGGTCGAGTCGGTTTTCTTGTGCGGTAAAGGGCGCGTTGCCGTCGTTTTTGTCGATGAGGGCGACTTGGGCATCGGGCTGGTTGTCGCTGTTGATGGCGAGCAGCAGGCGTTTTTGTTTGTCATCAAAGCGGTAGGCGATGATGGGGGCGTTTTTTTCGGCGCTGTTCTGGATGCGGTCGGCACTCACTTGCCACGGTGCGGGGAAGACTTGTTGCAGGGTTTTTTGGATGTCTTGTGCGCTGTTTTGCTCGATATGGCTAGCGATAAGGATGGTCATGCCGTGGTTATCGGTGATGAAGGCAGCTTCGAGCGGCGAGGTGAGGTGTTCTAGTAGTGGTCGCAAGGTGTTCGCTGCTTCGGGCGGTAGCAGGGTGAGCAGTTTTTCTTGCAGGGCTTTGCGGATGAGTTGGCTTTGGTTTTTGTAGGCTTCGCTCTGATACACGGCGCTCGTGGGCAGGGCGTTTTGTTCGAGGAACCACACGCCGGGTACGCGGGCGTAGGCGGCGGTTTCGGCGGGCAGGGTGCGGTGCAGCCAGCTTTCTTGTGCGGTTTCGCCGTGGGCAAGGCTGGCAAGGCTGAGGCCGAGGGCGGTGGCGAGGAGGTGTTTGTGCATGGGGTTCCTTGGGTTGGGATAGGGGTAAGTTGCGTGGTTGTCCCGCTTGGCGGGGTTTGGTAATAAAACGGGCGACCCGCAGGCCGCCCGTTCGGGGTAGGTATGGTTAGAAGAGTTCCGGCGCGCTGACGATGTTGAGGTTGTCGTCGAGGTCGAAGATGAGCGGGGTGCCGGTCGGCAGGTTCAGTTCGAGGATTTTTTCGTCGCTGATGTTCATTAGGTATTTGATGAGCGCGCGCAGGCTGTTGCCGTGTGCCGAGATGAGGACGTTTTTGCCCTGGCGCAGTTCGGGAGCGATGTTGCTGTCCCAGTAGGGCAGTACGCGGGCAATGGTGTCTTTCAGGCTTTCGCCAACCGGCATTTCGGCAGCAGGCACTTCCTGGTAGCGGCGGTCGTTCGCCGGGTAGTGTTCGCTGGTTTTGTCGATAGCGGGCGGTGGGACGTCGAAGCTGCGGCGCCAGATGTGTACTTGTTCGTCGCCGTATTTGGCGGCAGTTTCGGCTTTGTTCAGCCCTTGCAGGCCGCCGTAGTGGCGTTCGTTCAGGCGCCAGCTTTTGTATTCGGGTATCCAGAGCTGGTCGCAGTGTTCGAGCAGGAGGTGCAGGGTCTTGATGGCGCGTTTCTGATAGGAAGTGAAGGCCGCATGAAATTGTATGCCTTCTTCTTTCAGCAGTTTGCCGCCGGCGATGGCTTCTTCGACGCCTTGCGCGGTGAGATCAACATCCACCCAGCCGGTGAAGCGGTTGGACAGGTTCCATTCACTTTGGCCGTGGCGGGAAAGGACGAGTTTCATAGTGTCTCCTGGTGGGATTGGGGAAATGTAACGCTAAAAGTAACGTTTCGTTAGGAATTGTAGTCGGATTGCCCGATGCTGGCAATCTGGCGGCAAGGTGGTGGTAAAAGGCGTATCATGTCACGCAGTTTGTTAATCAGGTTTTTCTATGCGGCAAAGCATGACCGCCTTCGCCCGGGCGGTAGATGAAAACGGGCGCTGGCGCGTTAGCGTTGAGCTGAAATCAGTCAACCACCGTTTCCTCGAAGTACAGATGAAGATGATGGATGCCCTGCGCCATCTGGAAGGCGGCATTCGCGAGCGTTTGCAGGCGACGGTGCAGCGCGGCAAGGTGGAAGTGTGGATTTTCGTGGAGACGCTATCCGATGCGCGCACACAACGCCTGGACACTGCAGCACTTGCGCAATGGTTACAGGCACTCGCCGCCGCCGACAGTGGCAATGCCCTCGGCCAACCCGCTTGGGGCGACGTGCTGGCCCTGCCTGGTGTGCTGGTGCGCGAACGCGACAGCGAAGATGCGCTGGACGATATGGTGATGCACCTTTTCGAGCAGGCGCTCGGCGACTTCCTTGCCATGCGCGAGCGGGAAGGCACGGCGATTGCCCGCGTGCTGGGGCAGCGGCTGGACGACATTGACGGGCAGTTGGCGCATGTGCACGCCCACCTGCCGCGTTTGCAGGAGAAGACGACAGCGCAACTGCATGAGCGCCTCGCCGCCCTGCGCACGGAAGTGGATCCTGCCGTCGCCGGGCAGACACTCGCCGCCATCCTGTCCAAAATGGATGTGCAGGAAGAACTGGACCGCCTGCGCTTTCACGTGACCGAAGCGCGCAAGACCTTGCAGCAGGATGGCGCCATCGGGCGGCGTCTGGACTTCCTCATGCAGGAATTTAACCGCGAGGCCAACACGCTGGGCTCAAAAGCGGGCGATAACGTGCTGAGTCAGGCCGCCGTGGACTTGAAAGTGCTGATCGAGCAGATGCGCGAGCAAGTACAGAATTTAGTTTAATTTCAACCCCAACCTTAGAGGAGACAACACAATGGCAAAAGTTGGAATCATCGGCGCCGGATTCGTCGGCGCCACCGCCGCCTACGCGATGATGCTGAACGGCACATGCAGCGAAATCGTCCTGATTGACGCGAACGAAGCGCGCGCCAAAGCCGAAGCGGCCGACATCGCCCACGGTGCGCCGCTGGCGAGGGGCGTGCGCGCCTATGCGGGCAGCTACGCCGACCTGCAGGGCGCAGCGCTGGTCGTCATCGCCGCCGGTTCGAACCAGAAACCGGGCGAATCGCGCCTCAACCTGCTTGCACGCAATGCCGCCATCTTCGCCAGCATCGTGCCGCAAGTCGTGGCCGTAGCGCCGGATGCCGTGGTGCTCATCGTGTCCAACCCGGTGGACATCATGACTAGCGTTACCCGCGCCCTGCACCCGACCCCGGAACTTGTCATGGGCTCCGGCACCATCCTCGACAGTGCCCGCTTCCGCCAGCTTATCGGCGAACGCGCCGGGGTAAACGCACGCTACGTCCACTCCTACACCCTCGGTGAACACGGCGATTCCTCCGTGATGTGCTGGAGCAGCGCGCTGATTGCCGGCATGCCCGTCGCCACCTTCATGAGTGAGCGGCAAATCCCGTGGGGCAAAAAAGAAATGGACGACATCGCCACCAACGTACGCGGCGCAGCCCTTTCCATCATCGCTGGCAAAAACGCCACCTACTACGGCATCGGTATCGCGGTGAACAGCCTCGCCGACGCCATCATCAACGACCGCCACGCCATCTTTACCGTTTCCGGCAGTTGCGCCTTTGATGATGTCTGCCTGTCGCTGCCGCGCCTCATCGGTCGCCGGGGCATCCTCGACACCCTCATGCCGCCGCTCAATAAAGAGGAAAGCCTTGCTCTCTCGCAAAGCGCGCAAATCCTCTACGACGCTCAGGAAGGTGTGCTGAAAGACGGCAAGCTCATCTGCCTGTAAGGCGCAGCCATCGCATGATAAAGGCACCCGACAGGGCGCCTTTAACTTATCTGCACTTGGTGAGCCCAGTATTTACGCCGCTTGACGGGGCCAGCATCTACACCGCTTGGCGGGGCCGGTATTTACGCCGTTAGCGGGGCCGGTATTTACGCTGCTTGGCGGGCCCAGTATTTACGCCGCTTGGCGGACCCAGTATTGACGCCGCTTGACGGGGCCGGTATTTACGCTGCTTGGCGGGCCCAGTATTGACGCTGCTTGAAGGGGCCAGTATTTACGCCGCTTGACGGAGCCAGCATCTACACCGCTTGGCGGGTCCAGTATTTACGCCGCTTGCTCAGGTCTGGGTGCCGTCAGATGCGCCGTTTTCATGCAGGTAATCAAGCAGGACGGCGATATGCGAGTGTTCGGGGTGTTTGACGGCAGTGAGCAGCACGGTATGCGGGCGGGCTTCGCTGAGGCGCCACAGTTCGGCCAGTGCCGCCTGGTGGGTCGGGTCAAGCAGTTCACTGCGGTAGCGCTCGGCAAATGCGGCGTAGCGGTTGTCGCTGTCGGCGTGATACCAGCGGCGCAGTTCCGCCGATGGGGTCAGGTCTTTCAGCCAGACCACTTGCGCCATCAGTTCTTTGTGCACGCCGCGCGGGTAGAGGCGGTCGAGGAAGATGCCCGTTTCATCCGCTTGCGGGGTGTAGTCGTAGATGCGTTGTACGCGAAACATGGGATTCTCACGGATTGAGGGTTTGCAGCGCCTGTTTGGCTTTGTCGCTGCCTTGTGTGGCGGCTTTTTGGTACCACTCGCGCGCTTTGTCGCGGTCGGCGTCGGTACCGGTGCCGTAGTAATAGTGCTCGGCGAGCTGGACCTGCGCCATGACGGCGCCCTGCACGGCGGCTTTACCGCTGCTTTCGAAAGCCTGGCGGTACCACTCGGCGGCAGTGGCCGGATTAGCGATGACGCCCCGCCCGTTTTTGTAGAGATCGCCGAGGGTGTTTTGCGCCACGCTGTGACCCTGGGCGGCGGCTTTTTTCAGCCAGTTCACCGCTGCGCGTTTGTTTTCTTGCGCATTGTCGGCGAGCAGGGTATTGCCCAGCAGGTTTTGCGCGGAGGCATTGCCGTTTTCCGCCGCTTTTTCCAGCCATTGCCGGCTTTGCGCATCGTCTTTGCCAACGCCCTGGCCGTTCAGGTAGAGAATGGCGAGGATGAATTGAGCCTCGGCATCGTTATGGGCAGCAGCTTGTGGCAGGGTTTGCGCGGCCGCAGTGAACCACTTTTGCGCAGCAGCCGGGTCTTTTTCGACGCCGTTGCCGCGTTGGTAGGCACTGCCGAGCAGGTACTGGCCGATGCCGTCGCTCGCTTCCGCCGCTTTCTGGATATGGGCGAGAGCGGCCGCGTCGTCTTTGCTGCCAAGTTCGCCGGCAAGCTGCATTTGCCCCAAGCGGGCTTCGGCACGGGCATTGCCGGCGGCGGCGAGAGTGTCGTAAAGCGCGCGGGCTTGTGCGTAATCCGCCTGGTTGCGCGCGTCAGCGGCTTGTTGCAGCGCAGCACAGTCATCTGCGTGCAGGGTGGGAGCGAGGATCAGGGCAGCAGTGAGAAGGAAGGGGCGAATGGGCATGGTGATTTCCGGATTTTGTGGTTGGGCGGGCATTGTCGCATGGGAAAGCGGATAGGGCGGCGAACGCGTGATAAAGAAAAACCACCGCAAGCGGTGGTTTTCCCTGCCGGAGTCAATCCCTCGGCAGCGTGATTTTCACCGCATCTTCATTCCTGCGGTAAAACACCGCAACGTGGCCTATCTTCTGCACAAATTCCGCCTGATGCGCAGTCGTGATATGGGCAATCATCTCTGCCTGCAATTCGTCTTCAACGTTGCCCAGTTTGACCTTGATGAGTTCGTGACTGTCGAGGGCGCGTTCGAGTTCGCGGTCCACCCCTTCATTGATGCCGTTCGCGCCAATCATCACCACGGGGTGCAGGTGGTGCGCCTGCGCTTTCAAAAAGCGGATTTGGTTTTTAGTTAACACTTGGATATCCTGTTGATTTTTCGAGAACATATGGTAAGGCAATGGCACGCAGCAAAACAAGCCAACGCTGGCTGAAAGAACATTTCAACGATATTTACGTGCAGAAGGCGCAGCAGGAAGGCTACCGCTCACGCGCGGTTTACAAACTCAAGGAAATTCAGGAAAAAGACCGCCTCATTCGTCCGGGGATGACCGTAGTCGAACTTGGCGCGGCACCCGGCGGCTGGTCGCAGTATGTCGCCGAATGCCTGCGCGGGCAGGGGCGGATGATTGCCCTCGATATTCTGCCGATGGATGCCCTGCCGGATGTTACCTTCATTCAGGGCGATTTCCGCGAGGACGCGGTGCTGGACGCGCTCTATGCCGAATTGGGCGACAGCGCGGTGGATCTTGTAATTTCCGATATGGCCCCCAATACCAGCGGTGTTCGCGTGGTCGATCAGGCGAAGAGTATGCATCTGGTCGAACTGGCCGTTGACTTCGCCGAGCACCGCCTGGCACAAGGTGGAAGTTTCTTAACAAAGATATTCCACGGGCCGGGCTTTGATACACTACTGCGCTCATTGAAAAGCCGTTTTCTGACTGTTGCCACGCGCAAACCCGAAGCCTCGCGCGCGCGCAGTCAGGAAACCTACCTGCTGGCACGCGGGTTCGGTCGCAAAAATTAGAGAGAGGACAATATTTTGAACGATATGCGGAAATCATTACTTATCTGGGGTGGGCTGATACTGCTGTTTTTGGTGCTCGTCGGTGAGATGGGCAAATTCGGCACCACCGGCGGCTCGCGCGAAGTCAGCTACTCGCAATTCCTTGACCGCGTTGATAACGGCGAAGTACAAAGCGCATCGATTGACCTGCAAAATGCGCGCATCACTTTCACCGACCGTGGCGGTACGCGTTACACCACCAACAACCCCGAAGCGACGGACACCCGCGCCCTCGTTGGTGACCTGCGCGCGGCCAAAGTAAACATCAGCAGCGAACCGCTGGAAAAAGAAAGCCTGCTGACCCGTATCTTCGTCAACCTCTTGCCCATCCTGCTGCTCATCGGCCTGTTCATGTTCACCACCCGGCAGATGCAGGGCGGCGGCAAGGGCGGCGCCTTCTCCTTCGGTAAAAGCCGCGCCCGCCTCATTCCTGAAGATAAAATCAAAGTCACCTTTGCTGATGTAGCCGGGGCGGACGAAGCCAAGGCCGACGTAGAAGAAATGGTCGAATTCCTGCGTGACCCCAGCAAATTCAGCCGCCTGGGCGGACAAATCCCGCGCGGCCTGCTGATGGTTGGCCCGCCCGGCACCGGTAAAACCCTGCTCGCTCGTGCGATTGCCGGCGAAGCAAAAGTGCCGTTCTTCACCATCTCCGGTTCTGACTTCGTCGAAATGTTCGTTGGTGTTGGTGCCTCGCGTGTACGCGACATGTTTGAAGAAGCCAAAGCCAAAGCGCCGTGCATCATCTTCATCGACGAAATCGATGCCGTCGGCCGCCAGCGTGGCGCCGGTCTCGGCGGCGGACACGACGAACGCGAACAAACCCTGAACCAGCTGCTCGTGGAAATGGACGGCTTTGAAGGTAATGAAGGCGTTATCGTCATCGCCGCGACCAACCGCCCGGACGTCCTTGACCCCGCATTGCTGCGTCCTGGTCGTTTTGACCGTCAGGTCGTGGTCGGCCTGCCCGACCTTAAAGGCCGCGAACAAATTCTCAAAGTGCACATGCGCAAAAAACCCTTTGACGACGCCGTCAAACCCTTTGACATCGCGCGCGGCACCCCCGGCTTTTCCGGCGCGGATCTCGCCAACCTGGTTAACGAAGCGGCGCTCTTTGCCGCACGGCGCAATCGCCAGAAAATCACCATGCAAGACATGGAAGATGCCAAAGACAAGATCATGATGGGTGCCGAACGCCGCTCCATGGTCATGTCTGACAAAGAAAAAGAAATGACCGCCTACCACGAAGCCGGGCATTGCATCGTTGGCCGCATCGTGCCGGATCACGATCCCGTCTATAAAGTCACCATCATCCCGCGCGGCCGCGCCCTCGGCGTCACCATGTTCCTGCCCGAACAAGACCGCTACAGCTATTCGCGTCGCCGCCTGGAAAGCCAGATTGCCACCCTCTACGGCGGCCGCATCGCCGAAGCCCTCATCTACGGTGAAGACGAAGTCTCGACCGGCGCTTCCAACGACATCGAGCGTGCCACCGCTATCGCGCGCAACATGGTGACCCGCTGGGGCCTGTCCGACAAACTCGGCCCGCTCGCCTACGGTGAAGAAGAAGGTGAAATCTTCCTCGGCCGCAGTGTCACCCAGCATAAAAACATCTCGGATGAAACCGCACACACTATTGACACTGAAATCCGCAACATCATCGACCACAACTATGCCCGTGCCGAAAAAATCCTCAAAGACAATATGGACATCCTGCACAGCATGACTGCTGCCCTCATCAAATACGAAACCATTGATGAAGGCCAAATCGATGACCTGATGGCACGGCGTCCGGTACGCGACCCCGCCGACTGGGACGGCTCCAGCGACGACAAAACCCGTCCGCACCACGACGACTACAGCCTGGACAGCGGTGACAAACCGGCGGAGCAACTCTGATGCGCTGTGGCCGCTACGCCCTGGACCTGAGTAGAACCAACCTTATGGGCGTGCTGAACTGCACGCCCGATTCATTTTCTGACGGTGGCCGTTACCTGGATCCCGCGACTGCCCTCGCCCGTGCGCGACAAATGCGGGCTGAAGGCGCGGACATCATCGACATTGGCGCTGAATCTACCCGACCCGGCGCACAAGAAGTCCCGGCGGAAGAAGAAATCGCCCGCCTCACCCCCATCGTGCGGGCACTCGTCGCCGATGGGCAGTGCCCCATTTCGATAGACACCAAAAAAACCGCCGTCATGGCCGCCATGCTCGAACTCGGTGTAGACCTTATCAACGACGTGCGCGGCCTCGAAGACGACGGTGCCCTCGCCCTGCTTGCGCGCTACCCGCACGTTGCCATCTGCCTCATGCACATGCGCGGCATGCCCGACACCATGCAACAACACACCGATTACGCCGACGTCGTCAGCGAAGTTGATGCCTACCTGCAAGCGCGCGTCGCCGCCTGCCTGGATGCGGGTATCAGTGCCGACCGCCTTATTCTCGACCCCGGCTTCGGTTTCGGCAAAACGCCGGCGCAAAACATGGCGCTCATCCGCGATTGCCGCCGCTTCAGCCACGAACGCTATCCCGTCCTCATCGGGGTTTCGCGCAAGTCCACCATCGGTCACTACCTTGATAACGCCCCCGTTGATGCGCGCCTCTACGGCAGCATCAGCCTCGCCGCCCTTGCCGCCTGGCAAGGTGCAGCCATCATCCGCGCTCACGACATCGCGGCCACCCGCGATGCCCTGCGCATCGCCAACGCCCTCCGACCCACCACCCAACCATGAAATACTTCGCCCTGACCCTTGCCCTGCTTGTCCCGCTTGCCTGCGCCCAGGACAACAGCCCCGAACAAACCACAACAACCCCGGATAACGCCGCAGCAGCATCAGCACAAGAAACCGCCCCGGCAGCCGATTCTGCATCAGCACAAGAAATGACCCCGGCAGCCGAAGAAACTGCCCCGGTAGCCGAGCCCGAGCCCACAGCGGCATCAGCACAAGAAACTGCCCCGGTAACCGAGTCCACAGCAGCATCAACACAAGAAGCCGTTCTGGCAGCCGAGCCTGCCATCGTATCGGCACAAGAAACCGCTCCGGCGCCTGCCGCCCAAGACCCCGCGCAGACAGATAACGACCCCGTCTTCCAATACCACCTCGGCCAGGAATACGCCCTGCGCCGCGACTACCCCACCGCGCGCACATGGTTCGCCAAAGCGGCCGCCCAGAATAACGCCGATGCCCAAACTGCCCTCGGTATCCTCGACTACTACGGCATCGCCAGCGACAAACAGCGTGACGCTGCCAAATGGTTCGCCAAAGCCGCTAAACAAAACCATCCCGTCGCCTATGACTGGCAGGGCAACCTCGCCGCCGACAACCAAAACCCCGCGCAGGCGCGGCAAAAATACAACCGTGCCGCCGAGCGGGGCAGCACCAGCGCCATGCGCAATCTTGGCCTTGCCTGGTTAAGCGGCAAGGGTGGCGCGCAAAACGTCGAGCAGGCGCGCGAATGGCTGGAAAAAGCCGCGACCGGTCAACCCGCAGACGCTGCCGCCATGCGTCACCTCGCCCTCGACATCTACCACGTGGGCAAAGGCGTCGCTGCCGACAACAAACAGGCACTCGACTGGCTGCAACGCGCCAGTGACGCAGGCGACAGCACCGCTGCCCTCATCCTCGGCCAAATCTACCGGCGCGGCGACTGGGGCGAAACCGCTGACGAAAACAAAGCCTGCGCCTACTACGCGCAAAGTGCCGCACAAAACGGCGGCCTGCCCGCCGCCCTCATCCTGCAAACCCTGCAACACCAGAAAAAATGCGCAGATACCCCGCCCGCCATTCTGCCGGCAGACAACAATAGCCGCCTCTATTGGCCGCAAGAACGCGCCCTGCAAGCATTAAAAACCCTCGAAACCACACCGCCGCAACCTGCGCCACAACCCGCTCCTGTGGCGGTAGAGCCGGAAACCCTTTGATGTTTTGTCGCTGATGCCAAAGACCATAAAAAAGCAGCCGAAATGGCTGCTTTTTTTGTGACGTGTGACCGCTTACCGCAGTTGCTTGATTTTCTCGCTGATGTGGCGGGCGTGATTGTGGGCACGCGTTTCGATTTGTGCCAGATCAGCGTCGCTGTGTACGCCCGGAATGTAGAGGGCGCCGTAGAGCGGCTCGACACCGTGCCAGGCAAAGCCGGCGTAGAGGGCTGAGGCTTCGACGGGTTTGACCAAATCGGCGATGAACGGCGCGGTATTGCCGTCATAGACTTCTTTTGGCGAGCCAGTGGTGGTGGAAACGAACAGCTTTTTGCCGTGTAGCTTGTCGCCGCCTGTGCCGTGGGCGAAGCCGTAGGTCCACACATCATCCAGCCATTTTTTCAGGATGGCCGGGGTGTTGAACCAGTAGATCGGGTATTGCAGGACGACGATGTCGGCCTCCACCAGTGCGGCCTGTTCGGCGGCAACGTCAATGTGGTAATCGGGGTAGAGGTCGGACAAGCGGCGCACGCTGAGGTCGCTGCCGAAATGTTGTTCCAAGTCTGCCAGGATCAGGCGGTTGCTGACGGATTGTTGCAGGTTCTGGTGGGCGGAGATAACGAGGATTTTGACCATGACGGGCTCCTTTGCAGTGGAAAGATGCCGGCATTATAGCGACCCGTTCTCTGCTGCTGCCGTCGTTATGCCTTAATCCAGCACACCCAGCTCGCGCAGCGCCACCGCCACGCCGTCTTCTTCCAGGGTGCCGGTGATGTGGCGGGCCACCGCTTTGAGTTCGGGGCAGGCATCGCCCATCGCGATGCCCGCGCCGACGGCGGCGAACATTTCCACGTCATTCAGGCCGTCGCCGAAGGCCAGGGTATCCTTGGGGTTGATGCCGAGCGCTGCGCAGGCTTCGTGGATGCCGCGCGCCTTGCTGCCCTCTGTGTGCAAGAGATCCACCGCGCCCGCGTGGCTGCGCACGGTTTTGTAGCGGCCGCCGTGTGCGGCGAGGATGGTTTGCAGCGCGCTTTCCTGGGCGACTGGGGTGAGGACGACGAGTTGTTCGACGTCGTGTGTGCGGTAGTAGTCGGGATCTACGGTATAGCAGGGATAGTTTTTCAGGATTTTGTGGCTGCTGCCGCGTGTGCGTCCGGCGGCCATGTGTGTAGCGGAGACGTAGGTGTATTCCCAGTCGTGGACGCGGAAGGCACGGGTGAGGCTTTCGATGTCGTCTTTCGCAATCGGGTGCGCGCTGAGGACGCGTTCGCCGTAGCGGTTGTACTGGCCGTTACTGGCGATGACGAGTTCGATGTCGCCGTCTTCGACGAGACGGTCAATGGCGGGCGGCAGGGCGCAGTAGCCGCGTCCGGTCGCGATGGCAGGGATGATGCCGCGCGCTTTCAGGGCGGCGATAGCGGCGAGGCTGGAGGGCGGCACGTAGTCGCGGCTGTGTTCGTAGAGGGTGCGGTCGATGTCGAAGAAGACGGCGCGGATGTGGCTGGTCATAGGGTTCACGGGTTAGGGCAGATGGGCGAGGACGATGCCGAGCAGGATGGCAGCACCGACCCAGTTGTTGTGCACGAAGGCGCGGAAGCAGTGTTCGCGGTCAAGATGGCGCGCGTCCCACTGTTCCCAGGCAAAAAGCAGGGCGGCAGCGGCGACGCCCACGTAGTACCAGGCATTCAGCGCGGCAGCACGCCCGGCGAGCAGCAGGCAGACGAGCATCAGCAGCATCATCAGCGCGAGGAAGCGGCGTTCGTAGCCGCGCACGGTGATGGCGCTGGAATGCAGGCCGATTTTTTCATCATCTTCGCGGTCCACCAGCGCGTAGTAGGTATCGTAAATCAGTGCCCAGATGACGCTGGCGACGAATAGCCACGCGCCTGCTGCGGTAATGGTGCCGAGGATGGCAGTTTGTGCCATGAGGATGGGGCTGGCAAAAGCGATGCCGAGCACCAGTTGCGGGGCGAGGAAGAAGCGCTTGCAGAGCGGGTAGAAGAGTGCCACCGCGCCGCAGGCAATGGCGAGCAGCACCGATTGCCAGTTGAGCAGCAGCACCAGCAGGAAATTGAGGAAGAGCAGGATGACGCCGAGCGCGAGCGCCTCGCCTGCCTTGGCTTCACCGCTGGCCAGCGGGCGATGGCGGGTGCGCGCGACGTGGCCGTCGAAGTTGCGGTCGGCAAGGTCGTTGAAGACGCAGCCGGCGCTGCGCATCAGCCACGTCCCGAGCAGGATGACGGCTACCACGCGCACCGGTGGCCGGCCACCGCCCGCGAGCCATAGCCCCCACAGGCCGGACCAGGCAAGCAGCAGGGTGCCGACGGGGCGGTCGAGCCGCATCAGGCGGGCGAAGGCGGAACATTTATGCAGGAACATGGGCAACGTCTTAACAAAAATAAGGAATCACATAGAATAGCGCCTCACTTTTATCAGACAAAGCGGAAAACATGAGCCAATACGTCTATACCATGAACCGGATGAGCAAAGTCGTCCCCGGCGGCAAATTCATCCTCAAAGATATCTCCCTCTCTTTCTTCCCCGGCGCAAAAATCGGCATCCTCGGCTTGAACGGTGCGGGCAAATCCACCCTGCTGAAAATTATGGCTGGGGTCGATACCGATATCCAGGGCGAGGCACGGCCACAGCCCGGCATCAGCATTGGCTACCTGCCGCAGGAACCGCAGCTGGATCCGGACAAAACCGTGCGCGAAGTCGTGGAAGAAGCGATGAGCGACATGAAAGACGTGCAGGCCGAACTCGATGCCGTTTATGCCGCTTACGCCGATCCCGACGCCGACTTTGAAGCGCTGGCCGCCAAACAGGCCGAGCTGGAAAACAAACTCGCCGCCGGCGGCGGGCACGATAATGAACGCCGCATGGAAATCGCCGCCGACGCCCTGCGCCTGCCGCCGTGGGAACAAGTGGTGAACACCCTCTCCGGCGGGGAAAAACGCCGTGTCGCCCTCTGCCGCTTGCTACTGTCGAACCCCGACATGCTGCTGCTTGACGAGCCGACCAACCACCTGGATGCCGAATCCATCGCCTGGCTGGAACGCTACCTGCACGACTTCCCCGGCACTGTCGTCGCCGTTACCCACGACCGCTACTTCCTCGACAACGTCGCCGGCTGGATTCTCGAACTCGACCGGGGCGAAGGCATCCCGTATCAGGGCAACTACTCCGCCTGGCTTGAGCAGAAAGAAAAACGCCTCGCCATCGAAGAAAAACAAGAATCCGCACACCGCCGCGCCCTCAAGCAGGAACTCGAATGGGTGCGCAACAACCCCAAAGGCCGCCACAGCAAAAACAAGGCGCGTCTCGCCCGCTTCGACGAACTCTCCGGCAAAGAATTCCAGAAACGCGCCGAAACCCAGGAAATCTACATCCCGCCGGGTGAGCGCCTCGGCGACAAAGTCATCATCGCTGACCACATCGCCAAAGGCTACGCGCACAAAGCCCTCTACGAAGACCTCAGCTTCAACCTGCCGACCGGCGCCATCCTCGGCATCATCGGCCCGAACGGCGCGGGCAAATCCACCCTGTTCAACATCCTCGCCGGCAAAGACACGCCGGACGCGGGCACAGTGGAAATCGGCGAAACCGTGCGCATCGCCTTCGTGGACCAGTCACGCGACGCCTTAAATGCCGACAAAACCGTGTGGGAAGAAGTCTCGGACGGCCTCGACAACATCATCGTCGGCAGCTACACCATCCCCAGCCGCGCCTACCTGGGCCGCTTCAACTTCAAGGGTGCGGACCAGCAAAAACGCGTCGGCGACCTCTCCGGCGGCGAACGCAACCGCCTGCACCTCGCCAAACTGCTGAAAAGCGGCGGCAATGTGCTGCTGCTTGATGAACCGACCAACGATCTGGACGTGGAAACCCTGCGCGCGCTGGAAGAAGCCATCCTCGCCTTCCCCGGCTCGGCGCTGATCATCTCGCACGACCGCTGGTTCCTCGACCGCGTCGCCACGCACATCCTCGCCTTTGAAGGCGACTCGCAAGTCACCTTCTTCCCTGGCACTTACAGCGAATACGAAGCCGACCGCAAAAAACGCCTCGGCGACGAAGCCGATCAGCCGCACCGCATCAAATACAAGCGGATTCAATAAACCCCGACAAACAAAAGCCCCGGCAACGGGGCTTTTTTGCGGACGGGTGAACCCAGTGTTTATCCCGCTTGGCGAGGCCAGTGTTTACGCCGCTTGTTGAAACATGGGGGGCGCACTATCTTGGCAGACGAGTATTTTTTGTCGTGTACGAAGGTTAACTGTCGAAAAAATCGTAACGTTGTGCTCAGTCAGCGTCGTCTGTAGGGGGCGCTGCTGGCAGGAAAATAGACAAGACCAAGGTGGACAGCGACGCCGATGTCAGGATGGTGCTCATCATGGGTAAAACGTCACTCATGGTTTCTTTGGTGGTTGCGGCGAAGAGTGCCATGGCGCCCACATAGGTGAGGATGGTGACGATGATGGACAGGGTGATGCCTGCTGCGTCGCGGCGCAAGCGCAGACAGGCCACAATGATGCCTGCCACAAAGCATACCAGTGCCAGCGGAAAGCAGAGAAGGACATAGCCAAGCAGCACCCAGCCGAAAGTGTTGCCCCCTTCTAGCGGGCTGAGGAAGGCAAATGCCAGTGCGGCCAGCCCCCCGCCCAGCAGGGTTTGCATCAGAATGTATAAGACATATGAGGTGGCGGGAGGCGTATTCGTGTTGTGCTGTTCGTGGCTACGCTGTCGGCTGTGATGAGCGATGGTCTGCATGATATCTGTCAGGCAGGTATGTTCTGGGTAATGCGTGCGCAGTTTCTGTAGGAGAAGCAGGGCGTCTTCGCTCTTGCCGGTTTTGTCCATAGCCAATGCGGCGAAATGGTAGTTATCGACGATGTGCGGGTGATTGGGGTGGTGTATGGCGAAGCGGCGGGTGAGGTTGAGCACGCAGCGGTAGTCGCGGCGGCTGTATGCCTGGCGCACCAGCGGCAGGATGTTGTCGGCTGGTAGTATCGCCGGGTCGAGTGTGGCGAGTGTGTCGGCAATGATGGTGTAGCTGTTGTTGTCGCCTTGTATGGCAGCGGCGATGAGACGGTCGCGCAGGGTGTCGTTTGGCACCAGCGGGTACAAGAGACGGTAGGCGGAGTGGTAGGTCACGGGGTCGTGCGCAGCGTCAGTGTAAGGGGTGAGCAGGGTGATGGCGGCACCGTTATCGCCCCGGCGGATGGCATCGGCGGCATAGGCAAGCGCCCGGCCGTAGGTGGTGTCATGGCTGTCTGTAGTGTTCATAGGTATTTACACATCTCAATACGTGAAAAAAACGCAAAAACAAAGATAAACCCTCGCCCGCTGACGGGACTCGAAAAACTCACGCAGCGAGAAAGGGGGCAAGGTGAGGGGGTGGAGTGGGGTTAGTCAAATCCACTAAGCGTCAAACCCTTGCCTTTACCTCGCCTGGCGAACCCAGCATTGACGCCGCTTGGTGGCTTTGCAGACAGCACGGCGACGCTACGGCAGAAGGAAAATGTAGAGACGTTGCCTGCAACGTCTCCAACGAAAAACCCAGAAGCCGGCATTGTTCCCGCCCAGCACCTAACGAAAACCGCCTTTCCCGTATCAATTTCCCGCACCGTCGCTATAATGCGCGCCCCCTGCGGGGGGATGGACATCATCACTAAACCTTATGGAGTACACCATGAACAGACGCACATTGCATCTCGATTTACTGCACAGCGGGAAATACCGCCAGCACATCGTCAAGGCCAAAAAAGGCAAAGGCGCTTTCAGCCGCCACGAGAAGCACAAAAAACACCACCGGGATCCAGGTGGTGTTTTTTTATGTCCGTTATTCCGGCTTTGCTGGGGATAAATGATGGTTCCGCTTGTCCCACCAGGTGCAGATATTGGCAACTAGCGCACCGCTGATGTTGTGCCAAACGCTGAAAATGGCACTGGGCAGGGCAGTTTCTGGGCTTTTGAAGTGGTTGATGCCGAGGCTCGCCCCAAGGGCACTGTTTTGCATGCCGACTTCGATCATCACCGCGCGACGCTGGGCGCTGTCCATGCCGACGAACCAGGCAACACCGAGCCCCATCGCGTAGCCGAGCAGATTATGCAGGATGACGACGCCGAAAATAATGAGCCCGCTTGCGGCGATTTGGCTTTTGTTCAAAGCGACGACAATGGCGATGATCAGGACGATGCCGCTGACGGAGATAAGTGGCAGGGCATCGCGCAAGAGTTGCAGATGGCGGTCGAAGAGGCGGTTCACCACCACGCCGGCGACGATGGGCAGCAGCACGGTTTCCAGAATCGACACCATCATTTTGCCTGCTGCAATATCCACGCTGGTGTGCGCGTAGAGTTGCAGCAGGAGCGGCGTCAGGAGCGGCGAGAGCAGGGTGGAGCAGGAGGTGATGGTCACGCTCAGGGCGACATCGCCGCGCGCAAGATAGGTCATGACGTTGCTTGCCGTGCCGCCCGGGCAGCAGCCGACGAGAATGACGCCGAGCGCAACCATCGGATCCAGCGCAAAAACGTGTACCAGCGCTACGGCGAGGAGCGGCATGATAAGGAACTGCGCGACGACGCCGAGCAGCACTTGGGCGGGGCGGCGCACGATTTCCTCAAAATCCCGCGCACGCAGGGTCAGCCCCATGCCGAACATGATGACGCCGAGCGCGTAGGGAATCGTGCCTTTCAGCGGCACAAAAGGCTGCGGCAGCGAGTAGCCGATAATGGCGAAAACGATGGCCCACAGGGCAAAGGTTTGCCCGATAAAGGTCGATAAGCGGCGGATTTTGTGCATAAATTCTCTCAAGATGACGAAACGGAAAAAGGGTGTATCCTAGCGCGCGTTTTTTCCTGACACCACCCTGCCATGACTCTTGCCCCAGAAATCATCGTCCGCATTCTTGACTACTTCGGCGTTTTCACCGCCGCCGTCGCCGGTACTGTGCTGGCCAAGCGGCAGAACCTCGACATTTTCGGCGCGGTGATGATTGCCTTCATCACTGCCATCGGCGGCGGTACGACGCGTGATTTGCTGCTGGATCGCCGCCCGCTCTTCTGGCTGGTGGATTTGAATTACGCCTATCTGATTACCACGACTTCTATCGTCACGCAGATTTTCTATTACCAGTTCGAGCGTCTCGACAAACCCTTCCGCTGGTTCGACGCCGTCGGCATGGCAACTTTTACCGTCATCGGCATCGAAATTGCGCAAACGCGGGTGGTGGCGCCGCCGGTCGCGGTGCTGATGGGGGTAATTACGGCGGTAATGGGCGGGATTCTGCGCGACATCGTTTGCCGCCAGGTGCCGCTTCTGCTGCAAAAAGAAATCTACCTGACCGCTGCGCTCATCGGCGGTATTTTCTACTTCATCCTGCTGCACTTCGGTGTGGAATTGTGGCTGCGCGATACCCTCACCATGCTGCTGGTACTGACCATTCGCGGTCTGGCGATTATCTACAACTGGAACTTGCCGGATATTGCCGTCCGGCGGCGACGTTAGTGCGGCGGGATAAAAAAGCAGGGCAGGGCCCTGCTTTTTTATGCCTTTGTGGGAGCGCCAAGCGGCGTAAATGCCGGGTTCTCAGCGGCTACCCAATGCATCCTCACGCCTTACTTGCCCTGTTTGACGACCTCTACCAAATCGCCATAGCCCGCCGCTGCCATTTCTGCCAGCGGGATGAAGCGCAGGCTGGCGCCGTTAATGCAGTAGCGCAGGCCGCCTTTGTCTTTGGGGCCGTCAGGGAAGACGTGCCCCAAGTGCGCGTCGGCGACGCGGCTGCGCACTTCGGTGCGGCGCATGTTGTAGCTGGTGTCGTCGTGTTCGGTGATGACGGCGCGGCTGATGGGTTTGGTGAAGCTCGGCCAGCCGCAGCCGGAATCGTATTTGTCGGCAGAGCTGAACAGCGGTTCGCCGCTGACCACATCCACGTAGAGACCGGGCGCAAACTGGTGGTCGTAGGCATGCGAGAAGGGGCGCTCGGTAGCGCTGTTCTGCGTGACTTCGTAGGCTTCCGCCCCCAAGGTTTGCCGCAGGGTGGCGGCGTCGGGTTTGTGGTATTTGCCCGCATCAATCACGGGTTCGCCGTTTGGGTCACGCGCGGCTTGGGGCTTGTCGAGCGGGATGTCCGCTTGGTGGATGTCAATGTGGCAGTAGCCGTTCGGGTTTTTCGCGAGGTAGTCCTGATGGTATTCCTCCGCTTTGTAATAGTTGGCAAGCGGCAGGTTTTCGACCACGAGGGGCTTTTGGTGCCGCTTCTGTTCTTCGGCAAGCGCTTTTTCGACGATGCTGCGTTCGGCGGCGTCGGTGGTGTAAACCCCGGTGCGGTATTGCGTACCCCGGTCGTTGCCCTGTTTGTTGAGCGAGGTGGGGTCGATGACGCGGAAGTAGTATTGCAGGATGTCGGCAAGGCTGATGCGCGCCGGATCGTAGGTGATTTTTACGGTCTCGGCGTGGCCGCTGCCGCGAATGACGTCTTCGTAGCTGGGGTTGGCCGTCTTGCCGTTGGCGTAGCCGGATTCGGCGTCGATGATGCCGGGGATGCGCTCGAAGTAGGCTTCAAGCCCCCAGAAGCAGCCGCCAGCGAGGTAGATAGTCTGGGTGGTCATGGGTTGGGCTCCTTGTGCTTTGGGCGTGTAGTGGGTGGTTTGCGCGCTGATGTCCGCTTCCGGATTTTTGATGAGAGCGAGGGCCTGGTCGCGGGTGATGTGGCCTTTGATGACGCGGGCGATGTTGCCGCGCGCATCGAGCAGCACCCAGCTCGGATAGACAGCGACGCCGCTATCGCGGGCGATATCGCCGCCGTCGTTGATAAGCACGGGCGGGTAGGGCGTTTTCAGGCCGCTGATCCAGCTGCGGAAGGCGGCGGGTTCTTGTTCGCCCAAATGGCCGGGCGAAGCGATGCTGATGAGGTTGATGTCCTTAAAGGCGCTGTCTTTGTGCCACTCGGCGGTTTCTTCGAGGGTGGCGAGGCAGAGCGGGCACCAGCTTGCCCAGTATTTGATGAGGGTGGGTTTGCCGCGTTCGAGGTAGGTGGCGGCGGGGGCGCCGTCGGCTGTCGGCAGGCTGGCGAGACGTTGCGGCAGGTTTTGCAGGGTCTCGGCACGGCTCGGCACAGCGGGGGCGGCCAGGATCGGGGCGGCGGCAAAGGCGGCAAGCGTCAGGACAAGGAGGGTATGTGTTCGCATATTCGTGGTTTTGTGTGGGTTCGCTGTGGATTATAGGGGGAGCGGATGATGGTAGTGTCTTGTTCTGCTGCGCGGGCGTCTTGTGGCCGTGAACATCCGGCAAGAAAAAACCCGCCTGACGGTGGGTTTTGGGTGCTGCTTGATGCTCAAGCGGCTGCTTTGTTGCAAGCGTCAGCACATTCGAGGCAGGCTTCGTGGCAGGCCTTGCACTCGGCGTGGTGATCAGCGTGTTCTTTGCAGGCCTCGGCGCATTGCTTGCAGGCTTCGGCGCATTGTTTGGCGACGGCAGCCAGCAGGGGGGCGTTTTGGGCGGCGAGGTTGTTGGTCGCATCGCACAAGGCCAGCATTTGGTTGACGGCTTTGGCGCAGGCTTCCATGGTTTTGTCGCCGGCGGCAAGCTGGTTGATGCAGTGGTTGAGGCAGACGCGGCCAGCAGCAAGACAGGCAGCGGTAGCTTTGAGCAGGTCTTCGTTAACTTTGCCGGTGGCAGCAGCGGCGCCGTGGGCATGAGCGTGAGCGTGGGTGTGTTCTTCGGCAGCGGCGGTCGCGGCGGCAGAGAGGGCGAGGGTGGCGGCAGCGGCGCCGATGAATGTTCTGCGTTCCATGTTGTTCTCCGGAATGATGTTGGAATAAGTCCCCGTTTTTGGGGCGGCGCAGTATAACGGCGTCCCCCTGTTCTCTCAATTTTATTCGTCAAAATGTAGGTATCGATGGCGGTTGACGTTTATCTTCCGTTTCCCTAATGTGCCTGCCACTTTTTTATTAAGGTTTACGTTTTTATTGAGGTTTAGGTTATGAAATCTGTCTGGATGTTGTGTTGCGCGTTCCTGCTTGCCGCCTGCGGGCAGGAAGAGGTCGCGAAAGCGGAAACGGGCCAGCCCGCGCCGCCGATTCTCGCGCTGGGGCCGCATGATGAAGTGGTGTCCTTGCCCACGCAGGCCGAGCGGCCGCTGATTCTGAATTTCTGGTCGGCGACCTGCGGCATGTGCATCAAGGAATTGCGCGAGATTCAGGATTTGCAGGCGGCGCGTCCGCAGGCGGTGGACGTGCTCGCGGTCAATATTGATGGCGCAGATGGCAAGACCCTGCAAGCACTGGCCACGCAGCGCGGCCTGACGCTGCCGCTTGCCGCCGACCAGATGGGGGTGACGGCGGAGCGTTACCGCGTCAACGGCACACCGACCAATTATCTGATTGGCCGCGACGGCCAGATTCTCGAACGCAAGGCGGGGATGCTGGATACCGCCGATCTGCAACGCTGGTTTAGTGCCCGCTGATGCCTTTGTCTCACTCGGCAAATCCCGTACGATGCCCGCTTTTTCAGGAGAAACCATGAACCCGGTGCCTTCCCACCCCAACCCCATCGCCCGCATCATTTTCGCCAGCCGCTGGATACAGTTGCCGATTTACCTCGGCCTGATCGTCGTGCAGATGATTTACGCCTGGAAATTTTTGAAAGCGCTGTGGCACCTCATCGTCAACCTCGGCGTCATGGATGAAAACGCCATCATGCTTGCGGTCCTTAACCTCATCGACGTGGTGATGATCGCCAACCTCCTGCTGATGGTCATCGTCGGCGGCTACGAAACCTTCGTCTCGCGCCTCAACACCGACAACCACCCTGACCAGCCGGAATGGCTGGACCACGTCAACGCCTCGGTGCTCAAAGTCAAACTCTCGATGGCGATTATCAGCATCTCTTCCATCCACCTGCTGCAAACCTTTATCAACGCCAGCGCGATACCGGCGGAGAAAATCCAGTGGCAAATCCTTTTGCACCTCACCTTCCTGCTCTCGGCGCTGGCGATGGCTTACACTGACAAAATCATCAACAGCAACCACCACGCCGCCCAACCTCATCACTAAGGACACCCCATGACAACCGTGAAAAAAGCCCCCGTGCGCCGCAAGAAACCGAGCGAAGACGTCGTCATCGATATCGAACCCATCAACAAGGCTCCCGCGCCGCAAGTCGAAGCCCACGAAATCAGCACCAAAATGCAGCGCGCCGAAGATCACCACGCCGAAGCCTTGAGCGACATCATCCTGCGCGACATCGCCGATGGCCGCGTCGGTGCGCCGGGTAGCTACCTCGACACCGTTCTCGCCAGCTTCTCGCCGGATGAACTCGCGCGGGTGCAGGCGCTGTTCCAGAAACACAGCAGCACACAGCCGCCGGCGACCGCCGTGCGCGCCGATGACGAACTGGTCGAAGGCTGGCGCGAAGGCGTCTATCCGTACAAAAACCGCATGAGCCGCAAAAACTACGAAAAGCAGAAATACCACCTGCAAGTCGAGCTGCTCAAACTGCAAAAATGGGTGAAAGAAACCGGGCAGCGCGTCGTCATCCTCTTTGAAGGCCGCGATGCGGCGGGCAAAGGCGGCACCATCAAGCGCTTCATGGAGCACATGAACCCGCGTGGCGCCCGCGTGGTCGCCCTCGAAAAACCGACCTCGGAAGAACAGGGACAATGGTACTTCCAGCGCTACATCAAGCACCTGCCGACGAAAGGGGAAATCGTCCTTTTCGACCGCTCCTGGTACAACCGCGCCGGGGTTGAGCGCGTCATGGGCTTCTGCACCGACGCTGAATACGACGAATTCATGCGCGAAGTGCCCGACTTCGAGCGCAACCTGGTCCGAAGCGGCATCATCCTCATCAAATTCTGGTTCTCCGTCAGCCAGGACGAACAGCGCCGCCGCTTCAAAGAGCGCGAAGCACACCCGCTCAAACAATGGAAACTTAGCCCGATGGATAAAGCCTCGGTCGATAAATGGGAGGACTACACCGCCGCGAAAGAAGCGATGTTCTTCCACACCGACACGGCGGAAAGCCCGTGGATTGTGGTCAAATCCAACTGCAAAAAACGGGCGCGGCTGAACGCGATGCGCTACGTCCTGCACCGCGTGCCCTATGACGAAAAAGACAACGCACAAATCGGCGCGATTGATCCGCTCCTCGTCGTGCGCGCCGGAGCGATGTACGAAACCGGCCTGGACCCCAGCCATCCGCGTTCGGCGATGGATCTCGGCTGATGAACCCAAAAAGAACCCCGCTGCGGCGGGGTTTTTCTTATGTGCGAAGACATGGGCAACACTTTGCCCGCCCCAACCGACGGAGAACCCATGCCTTGGAGAACCCAAACCGTGAAAGAAAACAACGCACAGAACTCGTTACCTTCGCCCGTAAGCCAGATGCCAACATCAGCGAACTCGCGCGCCGCTGCGGCGTCAGCTGCAAGACCGTCTAAATGGCTCAACCGCGATGATATGGACGACCGCCCGAAGAACAGTCCAAAGCGTACTCCGCAACGCAGAAATCGCGTATCTGTGCCGTGCGGCGATGACCATCTCGTCAGCGTCGGCTTCCCGCTTTTCGGCAACTTCCGCACGCGACAAAAGCCGCAGCAAAGACACCCCGTGAGCTTTGCCACAAATGCGCCAAAACGCACATGGCAAACTCTTTACAAGAGCCGCAACGGAGCCGTACAGTTTCCCAAAAAGCAACACAAAACCCACATAACAACACGTTGTGCTCTTGAAAGACAAATATCTAAGGACACCACATGACAAACCAACCGACCAAGACCACCCGCAAGCCGCTGCTTCTTGCCGTAGGGTTCGCCACCATCGCCATACTTGCCGTATGTGATAACGCGCAAGCAGAAGAAGCTGTAAAAGCAGTAGATTTGTCAGGAAATATGGCAAAGAGTCGCGTATCGGATGGCGTATCCGCACCAGACAAAAAACCTACCAGCGGGCGACATTCACCGGAAGCGGATGCAAAAACACTGCATGAATGTCCGAAGGGCATCTCACCTGCACAAACCAGGGAACAATTGATTGAAAATATGTTTTTCTTCGCCAAAAATGCACAGAATAAAGGACGAGATTTTTATAATCATGACAATATAACCTGCTACTTTCATGGAATCTCATATTGGGAGACTCATGGCAGAATACCACTATCTATCATAGACCCTTGGGAGTTTGACATAGAAAAAGAAGGAGAAAAAACAAAACTTTATAAAAAATTACCAGAACATTGGGGAATCAATGACATAAGTACAATATATATATCTAATATTCTCCCAAAAAATAATTATAAATTTTTAATATATTATATTCCATCTAATAGCTCTATGTCTATTAGAGTTGAAGGTCAAGATAAATTTTTTAATCCCTCTCCCATTTTAGATAAATACTTTATCGACATAAGGTCTAACGGACATATTGACCCTATAAAAAGTGGTCATATATTACCGCTATTTAGGGCTCCCTATGTTTGGATCGATAGAGAGAAACCTATTGAGTCTTATAAAGGAATCCGTTACAAGCATATTCGTTTTTTTGAAAGAGGTAATGGATGGAATAGCAATAGTCAATTTTATTTTGTACTTAGCGTCTCATCCACTTTAACACATTAATTCTATAGGAGATAATAATGGAAATGACAGTATAAGACATTAAAGATATGTTCAACAACTATCGCATATTACTCGGTGAGGATAGAGTATCTGAATATTGCAGGAATTTTATATAACTCTCCTACAGCAAGAATAATTTGGGGCTGTACTAGATTAGCCCTAAATTTCACACTAATCCCGCAGGATTTTAAGCTGCTAGGACGGCGTACCGAAGTTAAACCGAAATTCACATTCTTTCAAGAACAGCGGGAAAGATTTGCGGTCAATGCCGTTGTATTTGCGCAGTACACGCTTCGCCTGGTTCCAAAAATTTTCAATGCCGTTGATATGATTCTGGCGCTCGGCAAACGCTTTGGAATGGTTGATGCGGTGATGGATAAAACCGCTCACATCCAGTTTGTCATAACTGCTCAGGCTGCCTGTATAAACAATACTGTCAGGCATGATTTTCTTCTTGATAACAGGTAGTAAGCTTTCAGATTTGACATTATCTACGACAACTGTATAGACCCGTCCGTTGCGTTTCAGAATGCCGAAGACAACAACTTTTCCTGCCGCACCGCGACCACGTCTGCCCTTGCGATGTCCGCCGAAATAGCTTTCGTCCAATTCGACAGAACCATCGAAAACTTCATCGGCAGCCAAGGTCAAACGATGGCTGATGACCATACGGATTTTGCGGTAGAACAGGACTGCCGAATTGGGATGGATACCCAAAATATCAGCGGCGGAACGTGCAGTAACTTCTAGCACAAAAAACGGAGTAGTTCTTTCTGTACTTTTTTCTTTAATTTGCAGTGCGTTATCTTCATTTTCGGAGGGTAACATATCTGCTAATCAGTACAGCCCCTTTCTTTTTATCTAAAGGCTTCTCTGCTTACCAAGATGACACCTAATGCCTGCTTGGCGCTGTCCCGTTAGGGTGGCCGCCGGCAGGCATTATCGGGTAGCGGCGCGGCTACGGTTTTTCCGTGATGTGGCCTGCGTCGATGTGCAGGTGCTGGTGGTCGGCGAGGGTGTCCGGCAGTGGCAGGTCGCCGTCGATGTGGGTGATGTAGAGCTGTGCGCCGCTGTCGGCAAGGAAGTTTAGCAGCATGTGCTGGCGGCGGCGGTCAAGTTCGGCGGCGATGTCGTCGATGAGGATAACGGGGTGGCTGCCGTTGTCGATGGTAATCAGGCGGGTCTGTGCGAGGATGAGGGCGCAGATAAGGGTCTTTTGCTGGCCACGCGAGTAGTGGTGCGCGATGTCGCGTCCGTCTGCGTGGAAGCGGATGTCGGCGCGGTGGATGCCGTCGCGGGTGTGTTTGAGCTGGCTGTCGCGTTCGTTGTTGGCGGTGAGTTGCGCGGTGAGGTCGTCGCCTGTCCAGCCGCGCTGGTAGTGGATGTGGATGGGGTCAAGGCCGCCGAGTTCGGCGTGGTAGGTATTGAGTGCCTGTTCGAGGGCGGCGAGGTAGGCGCGGCGGTAGGTGTCGATGCGGCTGCCGGTTTCGCCAAGGATGTGGTTCCAGGGCGCGAGATCGGCGGCGCGCCAGTTTTGCCGCAGCGCGGCGTTGCGGTTTTTCAGGGCGTAGTTGTAGCGCTGCCAGTCGGGGAGGAAGGCGGGGTTGTGGTAGTAGAGGCCGTAGTCGAGGTAGCGGCGGCGGTGTTCCGGGCCTTGGTCGATGAGGGCGAAGTTGTCGCTGTTGAGTATTTGGTTTGGGGTGAGGGCGGCAAGATCACTCAGGGTTTTGAGGTTTTCGCCGTCGAGGCGCAGGCGGTGTTCTCGCGCGCTTTTTTCGATGCCGAGCAGGTGTTCGTGCCCGTCGCGCTCGATGCGGGCGATGAGGCGCAGGTGCGGTTTGTCGTGGTTGATGAGGTGGCGGGTCTGGTTTTCGCGGAAGCTTTTGCCGCGCCCCAGGAGGTAGAGGGCTTCGAGCAGGGCGGTTTTGCCGCTACCGTTGTCGCCGCTGATGAGGGTGCAGCGTGGGTGCAGGTCGAGGGTGGCGGTGACGAGGTTGCGGATGCCATCCAGGCGCAGTTGGCGGATGCGGCTCATACGCTGCCGCCCCGGTATTGCAGGGCTTCGGCGAGGTGTTGGCGGCTCACGGTTGGGCTGGCGGCGAGGTCGGCGATGCTGCGCGCGACTTTGAGGATGCGCTGGTAGCTGCGCATGGAGAGGTGCATGCGTTCGGCGGCGCGGTCGAGGAGCGGCAATACGTCCGCTTCGGCGTGCAGGTGGCGTTCCAGCAGGCTGCCGTTAAGGGCGGCGTTGGGCCGTCCCTGGCGTTCGAGCTGGATGCGGCGCGCGGCAGTGCTTTGGGCGCGCAGGTCGGCGCTGGTTTCGGGGTGGGCTTGTTGTTGTTCGCGCAGTTGTGCCGGGGTGAGGCGGGCGACGGTGAGGTGGATGTCGATACGGTCGAGCAGCGGGCCGGAGATTTTCTGGCGGTAGCGCGCGATTTGGTCGGGGGTGTCGCTGCAGGCGCGTTCGGGGTCGCCGTGGTAGCCGCAGGGGCAGGGGTTCATGGCAGCGATGAGCTGGAAGCGGGCGGGGAAGTCGCTTTTCATCGCGGCGCGGCTGATGGTGATGTGGCCGTTTTCCAGCGGTTCGCGCAGCATTTCGAGGACGCGGCGGTCGTATTCGGGCAGTTCGTCCAAGAAAAGGACGCCGTGGTGGGCGAGGCTGATTTCGCCAGGACGGGGGATGGTGCCACCGCCGACGAGGGCGCTGGATGAGCTGCTGTGGTGCGGGGCGCGGTAGGGGCGGATACGCCAGTCGGCGGGGCTGAAGCTGCCCGCCAGCGAGCGCACGGCGGCGCTTTCGATGGCTTCGCGTTCGTCCATCGGCGGTAGGATGCCGGGGAAGCGTTGCGCCAGCATGGATTTGCCGGTGCCGGGCGGGCCGCTCATCAGGACGTGGTGGCCGCCGCTGGCGGCGACGAGCAGGGCGCGTTTGGCTTGGTGCTGGCCGATGACGTCGGCGTAATCGGGATAGCTGCGCGGCGGGCGGATGGGCGGTGGTGGTGGCGGTGGCCAGTCCTGGCGGCGGTGCAGGACGGCGGCGATTTCGGCGAGGCTTTCCGCGCTGTGGACGTTTTCGGCGGCGACGAGCGCGGCTTCGTGGTGGTTGTCCGGCGCGGTGATGATGCGGCGGTGCGCGTCCGTGGCGGCGAGTGCGCAGGGCAGGATGCCGCCGACGGGGCGCAGTGCGCCGCTGAGGGCGAGTTCGCCGTGAAATTCGTATTGGGCGATGTCGTCGGCGGGCAGTTGGTCGGAAGCGATGAGGATGCCGAGGGCGATGGCGAGGTCGTATCTGGCGCCATCTTTCGGCAGTTCCGCCGGGGCGAGGTTGATGGTGATGTGTTTGGAGGGGAATTCGAAGCCGCTGTTGATGATGGCGGCACGGACGCGGTCTTTGCTTTCTTTGACGGCTTTTTCCGGCAGGCCGACCAGGGTCATGGCCGGCAGGCCGCCCGCGAGGTGGACTTCGACGCGCACCAGCGGCGCGTGCATGCTGAGGGGGGCGCGGGTGTAAACGGTGGCGAGGGTCATAGGCAGCGGTTAAACAGCGACGTTGACGGTCTGCGGGTTGAGGATGGCGAGGTCTTGCGGGGTGATGATGACCTGAAAGCCGCGTTTGCCGCCGTTGATGCAGAGGCTCTCCAGCGCGTAGATGCTTTCTTCGACGTACACCGGCAGCGCAGTTTTGCAGCCGAAGGGCGAGGTGCCGCCGAAGAGGTAGCCTGTCCATTTATGTGCCTGGTTGGCTTCTGCTGGTTCGATGTGTTTTTTGCCGAGCTGGCGTGCGAGGTTGCGCGTCGAGATTTCGCGGTCGCCGTGCATGAGCACGATAAGGCCGTGATGGCTGTCATCAATAAGGACGATGGTCTTGATGACCTGGTGTTCGGGGATGCCAAGCTCGGCAGCGGTCTGCGCAGTGCCGCCGTGCTCTTCGTAGGTGAAGATGTGCGGCTCGTAGGCGATGTGGTGTTCGCGCAGTTGGCGGATGGCGGGGGTGACGGGGTATTTTTCTTTGGACATGGCGGGTCTCGAAAAGGGTTAATCCAGGCGTTTGGGCAGGAACATGGCATCGCCGTAGCTGTAAAAGCGGTAGTCGTGGGCGATGGCGTGCTGGTAGGCGCGGCGGATGTTGTCGTAGCCGGCAAAGGCGCTGACCAGCATCAGCAGGGTGGATTCGGGCAGGTGGAAGTTGGTGAAGAGGGCATTGACAACGCGGAAGCGGTAGCCGGGGGTGATAAAGAGGCGGGTGTCGCCGGTGTATGGCGCGAGGCTGCCGCCCGCCGCCGCACTTTCCAGGGCGCGCAGGGCGGTGGTGCCGACGGCGATCACGCGGCCACCGCGGGCGCGGCAGGCGGCGACGGCATCTACTACGTCTTCGCCAACGGTGAGCCATTCTTCGTGCATGATGTGCTCGGCGAGGTTTTCGTGGCGCACCGGCTGGAAGGTGCCCGCGCCGACGTGCAGGGTGATTTCGGCGCGCTGCACGCCACGCGCGGCGATGGCAGCAAGCAGGGCTTCATCGAAGTGCAGTCCGGCGGTGGGGGCGGCGACGGCGCCGCTGTGTTTGGCGTACACGGTCTGGTAGCGCTCGCTGTCGCTATCTTGCGCGCGCCGTTCGAGGTAGGGCGGGATAGGCATTTCGCCGTGCGCGGCGAGGAGTTCCTGCCACGGCGTGTCGTCGCTGTACAGGGTAAAAAGGGCGTCATCACGGTCGCCGACGCGGAGGGTGGCGTTGCCGACGTGGAGGGTGCTGCCCGCCTGCGGGCTTTTCGAGGCGCGGATGTAGGCGCTGGCTTCATGCGGGCTTTTCAGGCGCTCGATGAGGATTTCGATTTTGCCGCCGCTGGCTTTGTGGCCGTAGAGACGGGCGGGGAGGACGCGGGTGTTGTTAAAAACGAGTAAGTCGGCGGGATCGAGGTAGTCGGGCAGATCGCGCACTTGGCGGTCGCCGAGTTCGACGGTATCGGCATCCAAGACGCGGGCGACGAGCATCCGCGCCGCGCTGCGCTCGGGCAGCGGATAGCGGGCGATGCGTTCATCGGGCAGGTCGTAGTGGAAATCGGATTTGTGGTAGGTCATGACGATAGAGGATGGGGAAAGGCGGTATTGTTGTGCCGGGCGGGAGTTTTGGCAACGTCTTCGTAAATACGCCAAGCGGGGGTAAACACTGGCTCCGTCAAGCGGCGTAAATACTGGGCTTGCTGAGCGGTGTCAGTGCCGGATTTTTATTTTCCCCCCTTCCGGCCTCCGGCCACCTTCTCCCGCAAGCGGGGGAAGGGATTTCGTGCCAAGCGGCGTAAATGCTGGGCTTGCTGAGCGGTGTCAGTGCTGAATTTTTATTTTCTCCCCTTCCGGCCACCTTTCCCCGCAAGCGGGGGAAGGGATTTCGTGCCAAGCGGCGTAAATACTGGGCTTGCTGAGCGGTGTCAGTGCCGGATTTTTATTTTCCCCCTTCCGGCCTCCGGCCACCTTCTCCCGCAAGCGGGGGAAGGGATTTCGTCCCAAGCGGCGTAAATGCTGGTTCCGCCAAGCGGGAGTGCAAGGCAAGTCATATCTCGCGCGGTGCTGCCAGCACTTGTTGTGCGGCGGTGATGCCCCAGTATGCTGCTTCTTCAAAGACGGAGTAGCCGCTCAGGTCGCTATGCGCGAAGTGCAGGCGCGAGCGGTGTGTGCGCAGGGCGCGCAGTTGTGTGTCATCGAGGTAGCCGGGCAGGGGGATGCGCATGGCGTGGGCGCGCACGGTGATGTCCACGCTGTCCACCAGACGCCAGAAGTGGCGGCCATACACGGCGTGCAGGTCGGCGGCGGCATAGGCGAGTAATTCGTCATCCGGCGCGGTCAACAGCCACTGCCGCACCGCCGGCGGGCTGTCGTGGGCGAGGGCGCGGTAAGCGGTGAAGAGGACGCGCGGTGGTTTGGCGACGCGGATACTTTGGTTACTGCCCGCGATGTAGCCCAGCGCCGGGCTGCCGTAGAGGACGTTATCCCAGGCCAGCGGCTGTTCGTCGGGCTCGTGCGGGAATTGGTGCAGGGCGAAGTTGCTGATGAGCCACGGCGCGTAGAGGCCGCTGCCGTCAAGGCCGTAGCGGGCGGGTTCGGCGACGAGGCGGGCGGCGATGTGAAGCGGCATGGCACTGATGACGTGGCGGGCGCGGAGGCGGTGGACGGTGCCGCTGTCGTTATCGCGCAGGTGGACTTCAACGTGCCCGGCGTGTTCCTGAATGCGGATGGCGCTGGCGTTCCAGGCAGCAGGCTGGGCGAAGCGCAACACGGGCCCGGAGGGCAGGGCGGCGAGGTGGTGCAGGCCGCTTTTCTCGCGCAGCAGGCGGGAGAGGTGGGCGAGGCCGTCCGGCCAGGTAAGGACGGCGTTGCCGTCGTGGCCGCGCGCGGCGAAGTAGTGCAGGCCGGCGTAGGCGGAGACGGTATCGATGCCGTGGCCGTAATCGTCGCGGCAGCAGTAGTCGAGGTACCACAGCAGGGTCGGCGAGCGGTAGTTTTCGTGCGTGAGCCAGTCGGCAAAAGTGAGCTGGTCGAGGGCGCGCCAGTCGCTGTCCTCGCTGGAGCGGACGATAGGGATGGCGAAGGTTTTGCGCCCGTCGCGGCCACGCGCGTGTTGCAGGCGGCGGATGAGGGCGTGGAAGCGGCGACTGTCGTCGTCTTCCTGCGGCAGCAGTTCGTCCTGCCAGCGGTTTTGGTAATAGAGACGCTCGCTGGGGGCGTGGACGAGGTCGGTCTCGCGGTAACGCGGGCGGGCGGGATCGCTTGCGTCTTCGAGGATGCCGAGGTCGGCGAGCATGGCGCGCAGTTCATGGCTTTCCGCCGAGGGCAGGGCGAGGTAGTGCGCGCCGCTGGGCGCAAGCAGGTCGCCGTTTTGGTAGGCGGCGTTGTTGCCATCGCGTTCGATACCTTCGGCGAGGAGGATGTCGCGCGCGCCGTGGCGGGTGAGTTGCCACAGCGCGGACAGCGCTGCCGCGCCGCTGCCGAGGATGAGGGTGTCGCAGTCGTGCGTGCTTTGCGGGGCAGAATGGGTGAGCGCGCCGTCACGCAGCAGGTGGCCAAGCGGCAGGCCGACGCGGTTCACGCGCAACGCCGGCGGCGGGTTGAGGCGGGAATAAAGGTGGCGCGAGGTGGCAGCAGCGGCGCCGATAGCGGCGGTGGCGGCGAGGAAGCGGCGGCGGGCGGGTTTCATGGGAAGGTGGGGATGAGTTGTGGCGTGGTGCGCTTCAGCGTTGCACGTCGCGCCAGTCTTCCTCGAAGTAGTGGACGAGGATTTGCGTGTTGAGGTAATTCGGCTCGACGTCGCGCCGTGCCATGTCCGGCGGGAAGCGGAACATTTCCGCCGCCGTGGCCGCAGTGAGGTAACGCGTCGGCACGTCGAAGCGTTCCGGCACGGGGAATGTCGCCCCTTTGCCCGCGAGGACAAAACCCCATTCGCCGAAGGACGGCACATAGACGTGGTACGGCGCGGTGGCGAGCCCCGCCGCTTCCAGGGTGGCGACTACCGACCAGTAGGCGTTTGGTGCGAAATAGGGCGAGGTGGATTGCACGACGATGAGGCCGCCGTCCGCAAGGTGCCGCGCCACCTGGCGGTACATCGGCACGGAATAGAGTTTGCCCAGCGAGAAGTTGGATGGATCGGGCAGGTCGATGAGGATGACGTCAAACTGCTCGCTACTTTCTTCCAGCCATTGCGCGGCATCGGCGTTGATGACGCG
Organism: Cardiobacterium sp. Marseille-Q4385; assembly: GCF_916618745.1. Classification (GTDB taxonomy): domain Bacteria; phylum Pseudomonadota; class Gammaproteobacteria; order Cardiobacteriales; family Cardiobacteriaceae; genus Cardiobacterium. The sequence goes on along the minus strand of NZ_OU745373.1, from coordinate 199,288 downwards.
CGTTTTCGGGTGCGTGAGTGCGCCGCCGTTCAGCGCGGTCAGCGTCGCCGAGCTGGCAAAGGTTTGCGTCATCTCGGCATCGAGATCAACCAGGGTCAGGCTTTGCACTTGCGGGTATTTCAGCACTTCGCGCGCGGCAAGGCCGTCACCGCCGCCGAGGATGAGGACGCGTTCGGCGCGCGCCGCCATCTGCATCGCGGGCAGAACCAGCGCTTCGTGGTAGCGCGCTTCGTCGCGCGAGGAGAATTGCAGGTTGCCGTTGAGGTAAAGGCGGGTGTCGTCCTTCCAGCGGGTGATAACGAGGCGCTGGTAGGGCGTGTGCCGCTCGTACACGATGGGATCGCCGAAGTAGCTCTGCTCGGCGTGGAAGGTGATACGGTCGGCATAGACGAAGGCGGCGGCAAGCGCGGCGAGGACGAGCAGGGCGCGGCGGCGCAGCGCGGGGTAACACGGCAGTTGTGCGCGGAAGATACGCGCGGTGAGCAAGGCGACGGCGGCGTTCAGGAGGCCAAAGAGCAGCGCCGAGCGCGCCATGCCAAGGCGCGGCGCGAGGACGAGCGGGAAGAGCAGGGAGACGGCGAGCGCGCCGAGGTAGTCGAAGGTGAGTACGCGCGCGACGAGGTCGGCAAAGGCAGCCTGTTCGCGGTGCAACACGCGCATCACCAGCGGGATTTCCATGCCGACGATGATGCCGGTAATCAGCACAAAGGCGTACAGCAGGCTGCGGAACGGCGCGGCAGCGAGGCCGAAAGCGACAAAGAGGGCGAGCGCGGAAAGGCCGCCGACGATGCCGACCAGCAGCTCGATTTCGATGAAGCGGACAAGCGCGTCTTCGTCTTTGATGTAGCGGGTGAGGTGCGCGCCGATGCCCATCGCGAAGAGGTATAGGCCGATGATGCTGGAGAATTGCAGGATGCTGTCGCCGAGGAGGTAACTGGCGAGCGCCGCCATGATGAGTTCGTAGGCGAGGCCACAACTGGCGACGATGAAGACGGAGATGATGAGGGTGCGGTGGGCGTTCATGCGGCAAATTATAGCGGGGAAGCGGCCGCGGCGTTTCGTCGCGGCGGCGCAGGCGTTAAGATACTCACGTGTTCACAGGTTTCCTCAGCAGTAATCACGTTTTTGCGCATAGTGCTGCGGAAAGTGTACCCCCATCCCCGAACCAGAACAGGAGCCACCATGAAAGCCGTATTCCTTGACCGCAACACCTTTTCGCCGACCATCGACCTACCCGCCCCCGCCGGTGTGACGGACTGGCAAGTGTTCGATGCCACGGTAAACGACACCGCGACCGTCGTCGCCCGTCTGCAAGGCGCGCAAATTGCCATCACCAACAAGGTGTTGATGACGCGCGAGATCCTCGCCCAGCTCCCTGAGCTGCGCCTCATCCAGATTACCGCGACCGGAGTTAATAACGTCGATGCCGCCGCCTGCGAGGAACACGGCGTCAAGCTCTACAACGTTGCCGGTTACTCGACCACCACTGTGCCGGAGCACACCTTCGCCATGATGCTGGCAGCGATGCGCGGCCTTCTGCCTTACCATCAGGCGGTGATCAGCGGCGACTGGCAGCGCGATGGCCGCTTCTGCCTGAACGAACTGCCCATCCTCGACCTGCGCGGCAAAACGCTCGGCATCGTCGGTGTCGGCAATATCGGCAAACGCGTCACCGAGATTGCGCGCGTCTTTGGCATGCACGTCCTCTGGGCGGAGCGCCGCCACGCCGCGCCGCGTTCGTCCGAATACACGCCGTTTGACGAAGTGTTTGCCACATCCGACATCATCACCCTGCATTGCCCGCTTAACGACGCCTCCCATCACCTCATCAACGCTGAAACCCTGGCGCTGTGCGAGCGCACCCCGCTTATCCTCAACATGGCACGCGGCCCCGTCGCCGATGCCGCTGCCGTGGTCGAAGCCCTGAACAGCGGCAAAATCCTCGGCTATGCCAGCGACGTCTTCGCCGAAGAACCGCCGCCCGCCGACGAACCGCTGCTCAGTCTGCGCCAGCATCCACGCGTCATCTACACCCCGCACAACGCCTGGGCCAGCGTCGGCGCGCAGCAGGAATTGTGGCGCATCCTCATGGCGCAGGTGAGCGCATTTATCAACGGCAGTTGAACCCCTGTTCTTTAAGAATCGTAGCCAGGGCAGTGCCCCGGCTGCGTTGTCGGGTATCGAAATGTTGCTGGAAAATGAAAAAATAGAAACCTTCTCTGCTATCATGGCGCGCGTTTTACAAAGGAGAATCCCTAATGCGCCTATGGATAGCCGCTTGGCTGGCGGCTGCTGCGATAAGCGTTGCGCACACTGAAGATTACGAATTGGACGCGCCGGTCGTCACCGCGCGTTTGTACAGCAATGAAGCCGAACTCGTCCGCGAAGCGCGAGTGACCGTCAAACACGGCGCGCACCGCCTGATCGTCTCGCCGCTGCTCGGCGACAACATCGCCGACGTCTCCCTCAGCATCGAAGGCGCTCGCCTCACCGGGCAGGGTATGCGGCCACTGCCGGCACCGGATACCAGCGACCCGCTATTGAAACAGGCCGATGCCGCCGAACAGGCGCTGACCATCACCCGCCAGACCATCGAAGACAACCGCGACATGAGCCGCGCCCTCATTCAGCGACTGCAAAACCAGAACAGCACCGTTGATAACGTCCAGCGCCAGCTGGACGCCTTGGCGCGCGTGCGCGAAAAACTGCTGAGTACCGAGCGCGAACAGCAGGACGAACTGAAAAAATTGCAGGAACAACTCGCCTGGCAGAACAAAGGCCGCGACAGCCGCCAGTATGCAGGCATCTTCGACATTTACAGCGACCGCAGCGGCGAAGTTACCCTGACCCTGCGCGAGCACACCAAAAAAGCCTACTGGCAGCCCTACAGCGAATTCAGCCTGAACAGCGACAGCGGTACCCTCGACATCCGTGCCTACGCGCAAGTCGTGCAACAAAGCGGACTGGACTGGCAGAACAGCGACATCGCCCTCTCCTTCGCCCCGCCCGATTACCGCGAACAGCCCGCCCTGCAAAGTACCACTGTCGCTATCGCCGACCGCACCGTGACCTCAATCGTCGGCGATAACGCCCCCTTCTCCGCCAACACCGCCCTGCTCAACAAGGGCGGCCTGCCTGTTAAAACAGCCAAGAGCGGCACAAACGACAAGGTGGCGACGGATGACGTCTCCATCTCCGGCGTTGATTTCGCCGTCAAAATCCCCGGCAAACATAGCCTGGCCAGCTCGCGCGATCGCTACCAACTCACCTACTGGCAAAACCGCAGCCACACCAAACTCTACAGCGCCGCTTACGCCTGGGTTACGAGCAAGGCCCTGCTCGTCGCCGAATGGCAGCAGCCGGACGGACACGGCTTCTACCCCGGCAACGCCAGCTTCTTCCGCGACGGTAACCGCATCGGCAACCAGCGTCTCGACCGCCCGATGAACGCCAATAGCCGGCAAATCATGAGCTTCGGCGAAGACCCGCATATCGACGTCGCTTACAGCGTGCCGCCCGGCCACGTCGGCAACGGCCTCATCCTGCGCGACCGCCTCGAACGCCGCCAGACCGTTACCCTGACCAATCACGGCAAAACCGCGCGTAACGTCCGCCTCTACGCCCGCTTGCCACTATCAACCCAGCCCGACGTCAGCGTGGAGGCCAAATTCTCCCCCAAACCGGATGCCGAAAACGTCGAGAATGTCAAAGGCATCGTCCTCTGGGAAAAAAACCTTGCCCACGGCGACAGCCTGCGCGTGGAAAACGGCTACGACATCCACTATCCCGAAGGGAAAAAACTTATCGGCATTGAGTGAGGCTGCCGCATCGTTCCAATCATTGAAAATACCGTTATGATTGAGCCAGAACAAAATACCGGGACATCTGTCCGCTTTGAGGTACACCTCTTTCTTTGCGCACTCGTATTGGCCTTATTTCTATTATTGGCAATAATCCTTTTTGCCATTCCTTGGGCAAAAAATCTGCAACTCAACTTGTTCATCAATTTCCTCTGGCTATTGGCCATTTATAAACTGATTTTCTTCTTCGCGCATTACTACAACAAAAACTTTGGCTTTTCCTTGCAGGATGGCACCATAGATGAAGAAGACTATCGCAATGGCGATGCGCCGCTGACTCATGCGCAAATGTATGCCCTAGTCACGATATTTTGCATTTACATCTTCGAACTCTTCTTCATAGAAGCGTGGCTGCATAAACTACAGCTTGTCTGGCGTCCATTTTGGGCCGATGCCATCATCAACTGGATGTGGGATAATGCAGATACACTTTCCAATAATAACAAGTGGGGCATTATTACGATTATTGTTGGAAGCGACAATCCGCTGAAAAGAGTTTTCCCTGATGGCGATGCGTTTTTACGCTCTTTATTCAGCAATGCCGCCCTGCTTTTCTCTTTCTTCCGCATGATGACATTTCCCGTCATTGTTGCGTGTTATTACAAAGTGCTTGGCAATATGATCGATGGACTGGGCATGGACGCCATCAATCCGGGAAAAATTAATCCCCGCGAATTGGGAAACCATAAACATGTATTGTGGTGTTTCTTTCTGACAATACCTTTAATATTTATGTTCATTGGTGCCACACTTATGTGCACACTATTTCCTTTAGAGCTTAATGTCCTGTCCATGATCAGCGTAAACGCATGGCTGGAACGCTTTGGCCTTTATTTCACATGCCCGATCTTCATAATCTTTGCCATGAAGATGATGTATGGCTGGCGGCAATATGCAAAAAGCCACTACTGACAAAAAGCGACGGTAACCTGCACCCATCCCGCTTGGCGTGTTTCCGGTTTGGACGCGCGTCAAGCGGCGTGGCTGCTGACCCATCAAGCGATGTCGTTACTGGATCCGTCAAGCGGGATGTGCAGGCATCTATGCGCCCAAGTCGTCCAGCATTTGCAGGGCGATTTGGGCGTTGGCATCGCCCTGAGCAGCGGCTTTTTCCCACCACAGGCGGGCCAGAGCGTAGTCCTGTGTTCCGCTGCGTCCATCGGCATAGAACACGCCGAGGTTGGTTTGTGCTTTGGCGTCGCCCTGTTCTGCCGCCCGTTCGTACCAGTCGCGGGCCTGCGTGTAGTTCTGCGGCACGCCCCGTCCTTCGCTATGGAGCACACCGAGGTTGTATTGGCCGAGGGCATCGCCTGCTTCGGCAAGGCGGGCGTTTATTTCGCGGGCGGTGGCGTAGTCCCCCTGTTCGTAGGCGGTGGTAGCGGCGGCGCGCAGAGTCTCTTTTTCGTTGTCGTTGAGGGCAGTCAGCGGCGGTGTGGTCATAGCGCTTATTTGTGATACGGCGGACTGTATTTATGCACCGCCTCAATCATCGCCGCTGCGTGCTCCGGCGGGATATCCGGGGTGATGCCGTGGCCGAGGTTGAAGATGTGGCGGTGGCCGTAGCCGTAGTCAGCGAGCACGCGGCGCACTTCGTTTTCGATAACGGCGGGCTCGGCGCGCAGAATGGCCGGATCGAGGTTGCCTTGCAGCGCGATGTTATCGCCAAGGATGGTGCGGGCAGCGCCTAATGATGCCGTCCAGTCCAAGCCGATGGCTGCTGCGCCGCTGTCTTTCATCATCGGCAGCCATTGTCCGCCGCCTTTGGTGAAAAGGATGAGCGGGACTTTGTCGCCGATGGCGGTGATGATGCGCTGCATATAGGCGAGCGAGTAGTCGCGGTATGCCGGCCAGGCGAGAACGCCGCCCCAGGTGTCAAACAGCATGACCGCCTGCACGCCCGCTTCAATCTGCGCGATCAGATAAGCGGTGACGGCGGTAGCGAGTTTGTCGAGCAACTGGTGCAGGGTGCGCGGTTCGTGGTAGAGCATGGCTTTGGCGCGGGCGAAATCGCGGCTGGCTCCGCCTTCAATCATGTAGGTGGCGAGCGTCCACGGGCTGCCGCTGAAGCCGATGAGCGGCACGCGCCCGTCCAGCTCGTGACGGATGAGGCGCACCGCATCCATGACGTAGCGGAGTTCGCGTTCCATGTCGGGGATACCGAGTGCAGCCACATCGGCAGCGCTTTCGATGGGGTGGTTGAAAGTCGGCCCCTCGCCGGGGATAAAGTTCAGGCCAAGCCCCATCGCATCAGGGATGGTGAGGATGTCGGAAAAAAGAATGGCGGCGTCAAGGCGGAAGCGTTCCAGCGGTTGCAGCGTCACCTCGCAGGCAAGCTCCGGCGTCTGGCACATTGTCATGAAATCGCCGGCCTGCTCGCGCGTGGCGCGGTATTCGGGCAGGTAGCGCCCGGCCTGGCGCATCATCCAGACGGGGGTGCGGGGGACGGGTTCGCCTCTGAGGACGCGGAGCAGCAGGTCGTTTTGCATGATTTTTCCTTACTATGGACAGACGGCAACATTGTATAGCGCGCCCTTGCTGCTGGCTATTGGCGCGGCAAGCGGGGAATGCGGGCGAGCGGCGGGTTTGGAATGGGCGGCGGCTTGTGGTTATAGTGCGCCCCGCTGATTTGTATCACAGGAGCAACAACACATGACTATCCATCTCAACCAAAACCTGCTGTACATGATTGCTATCGGCTTCTTTATCGGCCTGATTGCCCGCGCGCTGATGCCGGGGCGTGACAACTTCGGCTGCGTATTGACGACAGGTCTCGGCATCGCCGGCGCCGTCGCTGCCGGGCTGATTGGGCGAGAGCTCGGCCTGTACCGCCTTGGTCAACCGGCGGGATTCATCGCCTCCGTCCTCGGCGCCATCCTGATACTCGCCTTGCTGCGCCTGGTGTCGAACCGATGAGCATCCGCACTTTCAGCAAAATGCACGGCCTCGGTAACGACTTTATCGTGCTGAATGCCCTGCATGAACCCTTCGACTGGCCGCGCGAGAAAATCCTCGCGCTGGCCGACCGCCACAGCGGCATCGGCTTCGACCAACTATTGATCATCGAACCCGCGCCCGATGCCGCACACGACTTCGCCTACCGCATCTACAACGCCGACGGCGGCGAAGTCGAGCACTGCGGCAACGGCGCGCGTTGCTTCGGCAAATACCTGCACGACCACGGCCTGCACCCGCTTGACCGCCCAGTCCGCGTCGCCATCAAGCGCGGCAGCATCGCTATCGCCCGCGACAGCGGCGACAACTACCGCGTGGATATGGGCGTGCCGGATTTCACCCCGTTCACCGCCGCGCAGCGCGATTGCCTGCATCAGCATGTGAGCGTCGCCGGGCATGACCTGCAACTCGGCATCGTCAGCATGGGCAACCCACATGCTGTTTGCGTTGTGGACGACGTAGCGACTGCGCCCGTTGCCGCCGTCGGCGCTGCGCTGCAAACCCACCCCCTTTTCCCCGCTGCCGTCAACGTCGGCTTCATGCAAATCGACGACCGCCGTCACATCCGCCTGCGCGTGTACGAACGCGGCGCGGGCGAAACCCAGGCTTGCGGTACCGGTGCCTGTGCGGCTGTTGCCGTTGGTATCAAACGCGGCCTGCTGGATTGCGACGTGACCGTCCGCCTTACGCGCGGTGAACTGCGCATCGCCTGGCCGGATGATAACGCCCAACTCACCATGAGCGGCCCCGCCGCCACCGTGTATCACGGCGAACTCGCATGAGCGACCTTGACGACTACCTCGCCTACCTGCGCTACGAACGCGCCGCCGCCGCGCAGACCATTGCCACCTACCGCCGCCTGCTGCTGCAATTCGCCGCCGCCTTCCCGGAAGAAAACCTGCGCGCGCTGGACGCGCAAACCCTGAAAGACTACCTCCTCCGCCTCACCAAAGAGCACAAGTACAGCGCCGCGACCCTGAACCAGCACCGCGCCGCCCTGCGTGGCTACTACGGCTGGCTGCACCGCCAGCGCGGCCTCGCTGACGACCCCAGCACCCACCTCAAACTGCCGCGCAAAAGCAAACGCCCACTACCGGAAGTCCTTACCCCCGAACAAATCACCGCCCTGCTTACGCCGCCGGAAGACAGTGACCCGCTCAAGCTGCGCGACCATGCCATCCTTGAACTCTTCTACTCGGCCGGCCTGCGCCTCGCCGAACTCGCCGCGCTGAACGCCGACCTGCCCGAAGCAAACGGCCACACCATCGTGCGCGGCAAAGGCGGCGTCGAACGCCTCGTCTTTATTGGCAGCAAAGCGCGGGAAGCATTGGCGCGCTGGCGCGCGGTGCGCGGCAGCCTGCAAAAAAAGCCGGAAGAAACCGCGCTCTTTCTCAATAAAAACGGCACCCGCATCAGCGAACGCGGCATTGCCCTGCGTCTTAAAGCCTACGCCTACGACAAAATCGACATCAACATCCACCCACACACCCTGCGCCACACCTTCGCCACCCACATCCTGCAATCCTCAGGCGACATCCGCGCCGTGCAAGAAATGCTTGGCCATAAAAATCTCGCCACCACACAAATCTATACCCACCTCAACACGCAGACCCTTATCAAAACCTACGACGCCCACCACCCGCGCGCGAAGAAGAAAACAGCAAAAGAATGAAGCAAAGCTGCGCCTTTCCTTTGCCGAGCCCAGTACTAATGCCGCTTGACGCGTTGCCAATCTCAAATTTTGCACGGAAAAATCCCTTCCCCCGCTTGCGGGGGAAGGTGGCCGAAGGCCGGAAGGGGGGATAAAAAACCAGGATTTATCCCGCTTGGTGAGCCCAGTATTTACGCCGATTGGTGAGCCCAGTATTTACGCCGCTTGACGGGCCAACACCGTATCAATCCTCTGCAACGACTGTAAAAGATATATGTAAGGGGATGGGTAAAACCCATAACAATAAAATAGATCTCCAAATGGCATTTGCCATGGTGACTATCCATGCGGATACAGAGACACTATGAATAATCACCGTTGAATTGCAGTCTTTGCAATTTATCCTTGATTTCCCGTTCCAATTCGGCAGATTCAAAAAAGAGCTTGTCCAAATCCGCCGAAAATTCCGCCATTTTTTGCGCAAATTCATCGGCGGATATATCCACATAATCTATCTTCACCTCGAAATACTGCCCCGCCGACAGGCTGTAGTTTTTGGCTTTAATTTCATCGTAGCTGACCACCACGCTGAAATCTTCTACTGCCTGTTTGTGCGTGAAAGTATTGCAGATTTTTTGTTCTTCTGCGCGGGAGAGTACGGTTTTTTGGTTTTTGCCGTCTTTGATTTTTTCGCCCAAGCCCGATGCGTCGATTAATACCACGTTGTCTTTATTGGCTTTATCGATAAACAGGATGGAAACGTTGGTTCCCGTGGTGGCGAAAATATTGGAAGGCATGGAAACCACGCCGGCGAGCATTTTGTTTTCCACTAAATGTTCGCGGATTTTTTTATCGATGCCCGATTGGGCGGTAATAAAGCCCGTTGGCAATACAATCGCTGCTTTGCCCTTTTCTTTCAGGCTAAACAAGATATGCTGGATAAAAAGCTGGTAGATTTCCATCTTATCCGTATCTTTTGCCTTGATTTTTGGGATACCGGCAAAAAAGCGTTCGCGGTTTTCCTCGCCTTCCAATTGCTCGCGAAAATCGCTGAAATCCAATTTAAACGGCGGATTGGAAACGATGAAATCAAATTTTTTCAGACGACCTGAAGCATCTTTATGGGCAGGCGACAAAATCGTATTGCCTTGAACCACATTATTCAGCGAATGCACCAGATTATTCAAAATCAGATTCAGCCGCAAAAGATTGGATGATTTTTGCGAAATATCCTGCGTATAAATCATACATTTGTCTTCACCGATGGCATGGGCGACATTCATCAGCAGCGTTCCCGAACCAGCGGAGGGGTCGTAAACGTCCACGCTACGGATTTGCCCGCGCACCTCCTCCGGCACCAAAATATCCGCCATAATCCGCGCCACCGCATGCGGCGTGTAGTATTCGGCGTATTTGCCGCCCGAATTGCTGTTGTAGTCTTTAATCAGGTATTCAAAAATCGTGGCGAAAAAGTCGAATTTTTGCGCAAAAATCGCCTCGAAACTAAAACCTGCCAGCTTGGAAATCAGTGCGCGGCAAAAATCGTCGCGGCGACCTTCATCGGTAATGTACTGACTGATACGCTCGAACAACACGATTTTTGCCCCGCCTTCGGTTTTCACCGAAAACAACTCCGCATTACAAGCGGCAATATCGGTCAGCGTATCGTCAAAGAGTTTGGCAAAGTCCGCGCCGTTTTGTCGCTCGGACAAATACTTGATGGAATGTTCAGGCTTTAAAATGGCGGTTTTTCCCTCAATATCCATATTAACGAACTCGATTGGCTCGTCGGGATTTTCTTTGCGAATTTGTTTAACTTCAAAATCGTATTTGTCATTTAAGAATTTATACAAAAACGCCTGACTGATGATTTTGAACTCGTTGCCATCGTTGCCTAAGCCATAGTCGGCGCAGGTGGTTTTTAAGCTCTTGATTAGGGATTTGGTTTGTTCGGTAAAGTGTTGTTCGGTCATTTTTTATCTCGTTTGTTTCATCTTGTAGGTCGGATTCTTGAATCCGGCTTATTCCGCCACGGATACCTGCCCGTTCATCAGCATGGGCAGTAGGAAATCGCGTAGTTGGGTCAGGTGGTAGTTTTGCTTTTGGGTTATTAGCATTTTTTGAAAAATAGGAGTAACTATTCTTTCCAAATTTTCCAACGATGATTGAGAAGGAATACAAATATATGCTTGTTTTAAATGGTCTTGAGTAATATGTCCCATCGTCGTTTTTCTTAAATCAGCAATCATTTTAAAATGCTTCAAATAGTTTAATAATTCAAAATAAAAAAAGTATTTTGGATATTCGGAAGAAGTTACTTTAAAAATATGTTGATTTAAAGCCCCTTTGCCTTGAGACCAAATTTTGATTTCTAAAGTCGCAGACCAAGAAAATAAAATATCCCCATCATCAATAATTGCTTCTTTTGGGATATTTGTTTTTGCTCTTTCAGTATTTGAAGAAACACCTTCATTCATTTCTCTAATTTTAATAACTGGCAAAAAATCATCGAGTTCATTTTCAGGACGATATTTTTGCAAAGCTAATCCGTTAAAATACTTCGCTATTTTCCATAAACTCTTCACCTCCCAACCCTTTGGAATTTCCCGTTTCAAGGTTTCGTCAAACACCATTTCGCCGCCTGAGGATTTGTAGGGCTTGCCGTTAGCGTCGGGGAAGTCGAACTGCACAAACCAGTAGTCGTACAGGATTTTCGCCATCTCTTCCAAGCGCGCGTTGATTTGTTTGTTTAGGGCGATTTTTTTGTCCAAAGCGGATAGGACAGTGGCGATGGATTTCTGTTCATTTATTAAAATACTAGAAAAATGTATATTTTGTAGTATTGGTAAAGTAAGAAATTTTGTTTGTGATCCTTGTGATTTCTCTTTTAGCCTTTTAAGTTCTAGTTTTAAACTATAAAAAATGAAATCAATATCAAAGTTTTCCTTTGATGTTAATACGTAAGTCCTTTGGTAAGCATTAAATTTTCCTTTATAGCGATTAACATGAAAATTTCCTCTAGCATTATTCCCTGCAACTAAAACAGCATCACAATCAAAAGCATAGGTATTAATCGCATCCGGAAATTCTGCACAAGTAAAAAATGGGTAAATACCATTTTTTATAGATTGATTAGCATCTAATTTTCCTGTTGTAATATAACAGGCATCTTTGAGAGTATAACTTTTCATATCAACTTCATCTCTAAACATTATTTAAAGGCTGTCTGAAAAAACATTTCAAAATCCGACCGCACTTTTTGTGTTCTGTCCCAAGCCTATGCACCGCGTCTGTCCGTTTTCAGACGACCTTTCGGGCAGCAATTTCATGGATTTTGTTGAGTTTGCAACCCAACCTACACCTATTTCCGTCCTCTACCTTTTATGCTGTCAGTCATATTTTTGCTCCGCTATTTTGTCAGTTTCAGCAGTTCGGCAATATGGCGTTCGCCCTCGCGTTCTTTTTCCAGTCTGCGTGCGGCGGCAAATTTTTCGTATTCGATGCGGGCTTTTTCGTCTGCCTGCGTTTTGCTGATTGTCCCTGCCGTTTGTAAGACTTGGCGGTCATTGAAGGCGAGGAAGGCATCCAGTTTTTCCGCCCAGTCTTGCAGGAATATCTGTTTTTTCATGCTTGCCTGGTCTTCGGCAAAATCCAGCCACATGGAAACAATGCGGTTGAGGGCATCGATTTCTTTTTCATTCAGGTAGTTTTTGGCAACGGTTATATCGGCTTTGGCGATTTCTTTGCCCCGCCAATGGGTCAGACCCATATTGGGTTTCCCCGCATCCGCCCTTTGATAAATAATTTCAGGGGCGGTATGGCGGGTGCAGGCGTAATGAAGTTTGTTTTGTATGATTTTGAAAAAATGGGTGGTTTCTTTGAAGCTGGGCTGGTAATCCGCCGCCATGGCGAATATTTCGCGCACGCGCAGATACATCCGCCGTTCGCTGCTGCGGATGTCCCTGATGCGGTTGAGCAACTGGTCAAACTGATCTTCGGCACGGTTTGTCCCGACAGGCGGGTTTTTCAGGCGGTCGTCGTTTAATACAAAGCCTTTGCTGATGTATTCGCCCAATGTCCGTGTTGCCCATTGGCGGAATTGTGTACCGCGTGTGGAGCGGACGCGGTAGCCGACGGCGATGATTAGGGAGAGGGGATAAAGCCCCATGCGGTAGTTCTTGCCGTCTGCGGCAGTTGTAAACTGAAAGTTTACAACTGAATCGTCCAGTTCTTGTTCTGCAAATATGGCTTTGATGTGTTTACCGATGTTTTGTTTGCTGGTTTGGTAGAGTTCGGCAATTTCTTTTTGGGTAAGCCATAGTTCGCCGTCAAGCTCGCGCAGGGTAAATTCGGATAGTCCGTCTTCCGTGGTGTAGATGATGATGTCGTTGTTGTGCATAGCTTTCCTGTATTTATAAATGGTTAAGGCTGCCTGAAAATCTACTCCTCAAATCCGCCCGCTTTCTTTTAAATATTCCCGCACCAACAGGCGGTTGATGGCTTGGATGTCGGCGGGTTGAACAGGAAATTGCTGTTCCGTTCTAAAGCGTTTTAATACGATGCCCTGCATTTGTTTTTCAAAGTAATTTTGATTGTCCAAAATCTGCTCCATATCCAGCACTTTTTGGTCGGCATCGGTTTTTACACCGTTTAGCGCGTTAAAGACTTTGAGTTTGTCGCCGTAGAGAGCAGTGTTTTCGCGCAGACGTTTGTGGATGCGGGCATATTTGGCGTCGCCGCCGTATTTATGCCGCAAGAGATCGTTTTGTCGGTTCAGTTCTTTGATTTTGGCATAGACGATTTGGAGTGTGGCGATGTTTGCCTGCATTTCTTCCTGCCCGACTTCGGCGAGGTTCTTTTTCTTGAAGATGCGTTCCAGTTCTTCGCGCAGGCTGATGTATTCGGGGTCGTCCTGGTCGAAGTTGCCCACCAGCCCTTCGCGGACTTTGCGCATGATGTCTTTCAAATCGTCGGCAAGTTTGAGTTCGGCTTCGCCGATTTTGACGAACTGGAAGTAAACGTCTTCCAGCGCTTCATTGAGCAAATGGGCGGTATTGCCTTGCTGCAGTTTTTCGGAGAGGTTTAAGGTATCCAGACGGGCAGCGGTTTCGCGGTACAACAGATTGAGTTTGTCAAAATCCAGATGCGCGAGAAATTCGTGGCTGCCTTGCAGACGCAGGACGTTGTACAGCTCTTTGGCGGTTTGCAGGGCTTTTTTGAGGGCGAGAAGCTGTTTTTTGTCGTCTATTTGGCTGATTTGGCGGCAAAATTCTTCGGCGTTTTCGGTATCGAAATCAAACAGGGCATTTTTAATGTCTGCGATTTCCTGTTCGATTTCTTCGGCAGTTTTGAAAAGCTGGCTGTAACTGCTGATTTCGTCACCCAAATTCCTAGAGAATTCATCCCAATAGGCGCGGTTGGTTTTGTCGAATTCGCGCTCGATGTCGGCAAAATCGACAACATAGCCGTAACGGTAAGATTTGTAGGTGCGGTTGACGCGGGTCAGGGTTTGCAAAAGGTTATGGGCTGTTATCAATCTGCCCAAATAGAGCTTTTTCAAGCGGGGCGCATCAAAGCCGGTCAAAAGCATGTTGTACACAAACAAGATGTCGATTTTGCCTGCTTTGAAGTCTTTAACCCATTGATCGCGTTCGTCCTTAGTGTCGACGTCGTACAATATCAGCGCGGCGGTGAGATTGTGGTCTGAGGTCGTCTGAAAATATTCAAACAGCCGCTTTGCCTGCTTCGAGCTGTCGCAAACAACCATTGCGCCGAGGCTTTCGTCTTGGTTGGTTTTTCTGAATTTGGCGAAGTCGTCCAAGATATAGTCGAGCATCGGGCGGACGAAATGCGGATGGGCGTAGATTTCTTTGCGGTCAAAGCTGCCTTTTTCGACTTCAAGCTGCGCCAATGCAGCCTGCAATTCGGCTTTGTATTGGCTGCTGATGGCCTCGCGAATCAGGCGCAGGGTGTAGCCGTCGGCGATGGAGGCGTTGTAATAGTATTTATGGATGTAGTCGCCGAAGAGTTCGCGGGTGTTGACGTCGTCTGCGGTTACGCCAATAAGCGGCGTGCCGGTCAGCCCGATTTTGACGGCGTTTACGTCGGACTGGTTGAGGTTGGCAAGAAACGAGCCTTTGGGGTTGTAGCTGCGGTGTACTTCGTCGAGAAAATAGACGCGCTGGATGGCGAGGTCGTAGTCGTTACGAGCGACGACATCGGGGTCGTCTTTGAATTTTTGGATGTTAACAACGGTGATTTCCGCTTTACCTGCGTGATTATGCAGGGTTTGAGCGGATTTGATGTCGGCAACAAAGGCTTCGCGGCTGTCGATGGTATGGACGATTAAGTCGCGGGCGGTAAATTCCCGCTGCGCTTGTTTCAATAAATCGAGCCTGTCCACGATGAAATAGAATTTCGGCACGATGCCTTGTTTGGCGTAATAGTGGGTCAAGTAACGGGTGTTGTAATAGGCAAGCGCGGTTTTGCCGGAGCCTTGGGTGTGCCAAATCACGCCTTTTTTGCCGCCGTTTGATAAATGTTTTTCGATGGCCAAGGTGGCAAATAGCTGCGGATAGCGCATGATGTGTTTTTGCAGCGCGCCTTGGTCGGTTTTGACGTAGGTCAGCCCGTGTTGCAGGAGAAAGGCGAGGCGCTCGCGGCAAAGCAGCGAAGTCAGGATGCGGTTGGTCGGCGTATCGGGCGATTTATTGCTGATAAATTCAGGGCTGTGTTTGATAACGGGCAGGTTGTTGTCTTGCAGGACGTTGTTTTCGAGGTCGTCTGAAAGTGTGTTCAATAATTCAGCAAGGTTTAATTTGTGCTCTTCACGGAAATAGTTAAACACGGGCTTGCCGTAAGCAGACGAGGCGTAAAACGCGCCTTGTGCCGGTTCGGTTGCGCCGTCATCGTATTCCATGTTGTTGGAAAAAATCATGAATTGGGTAATGTTGATGAAACGGCGGAATTTAGGGTTTGTCGCACGTTTGCCCATGCGTTCCCGCTCTTCGCCGATGCCGCCTTTGTTGTTGGGTTTTTTGACTTCAATAAAGACCAAGGGCATGCCGTTTATCAGCAGGGTAATGTCGGGGCGGAATTCTTCATCGCCATTGATGCAGGGCAATTCGGTTACAACGTGGAAGCTGTTGTTATTGAAATTTTGGAAGTCGATCAGCTTCTTACCGCCGGATTGATTGGTGAGGCGTTCGTAAAATTTTTGCCCCAAGTCTTCGTTATCCAGCTCTAAGCGTATGTCGGCGAGCAGGCGGCGTGCATCGTCCGGCGACAAATCGGGATTGATGCGGCAGAGACTTTCTATAAAGATTTTGGGAAAGATGTTGGTTTGTTTGTCCCAATTTTCGTTTTTGAGCGAGAGGTAATCGTAGCCCAACCGCATCAGGTGTAAGACCGCAGGGATTTTGACGCGGGAATTTTCGTTGTGGGTTTGGGACATATTTTTTCTGGATAGGTTTTCTTTTGTTGTGTTCATTATAGGAGTAATGAACAAGACGGGTGTTGTCGTGCGGGAAGGTATTTTGCGCGGCAAGGCAGGTTGGGGTAGGGAAGGAAGTTGAAGCAATAAAAAACCGCCTGCCAGTGATGGCAGGCGGTCAGTCGGCGTGCGCTATCGCTTAGATGACGATGCCGCTGTGGTGCTCCTCTTCCGGCAGGTGCTGGTTCACGTTACCGTGGTAGGCAGTGTCGTGATAGCCCTGCGGGCCGCGGATTTCGACATGGCTCAGGAGGTCTTTATCACTGAGGGTTTCGCCGCTGCTGCGGGCAATTTCCACGCTGTGGCTATTGCCCGCGCTGTCGGTGACGTTTACCTGGGTGCCGCCGTGTTCGTGCGAAACGGAAATTTGCGCGCCTTTCATGTGTTCACCGGCGAAGACAATGCGGTCGCCTTCGGCGATGTTGAAGTCGGCAATACGGTCACCGCTGCTGTGGCCGTCGAGCAGGAAGGCAAAGGTGTCTGCGCCTTGGCCGCCGCTCAACTGGTGGTTACCGTGCGCAGTGATGAAGGTGTCCGCTGCGTCGCTACCTTCGATGCTGTGCAGGCCGTTGTGCGCTTGTGCTTGCGCGAGCAGGCCGACACCGTGTTCGCCGAGGTAGTTGAGCACGGCTTCGCTGTCGAGGTTAAGCAGGCCGCTGAGGTCGGCGTGTTGCAGTTCTTCGCCCAGCAGCGGGTTATGCCCGCTATCGTCGCTGTGCTGCTGCGTAACGTCGTCCTGTTCGTGGTGTGCGCTTTGTGCAGCGGTCGCGTCGTCATGCTGGATGACGGCTTCTTCCGGTGCGCGCATGTGACCGCTGGCCGAATCGGTATCAATGATTTCCGTGGTCACGCTGCTGTTACCGATGTTGGCACTGACGATGCTGCCGCTGTCGTGATTCAGTGGGGATTCCGGCATGGGCAGGTTGCTGATGCGCCCGTTCAGCGACTCCATGTTGTCCGGCAGGTGGTTATACGGGTTGCCATCCTGCTCCGGATGTTCTTTCCACTGGTTTGACGGCAGCGGATCTTCCTGTTTGTCGCTGGTGATGAAGACCCAGCCGGCGTTGCGTTCGCGAGAGAGTTGCAGCACCCGGTCGTATTGTTCCGGCGGTACGTCATGGATCATATGGTAGATACGTGACGCGTTCTTCGGATCGTTCTCAAAGGCAGATTTCGGCTGTTCGTATCCGTTGATGTACTGGTTAGCGCCGACTTCTGTAGTTACGAAGATATCGGCGTAAGGCGCGATGTCGTCGGTGATGTGTGTCCCCGGGTTGGCAATCACGGTTTTTTCTAGTCCCTTGCTCTTCACGTATTTGTACAGCTCGGCCATATAGGCGGTCGCCGCGTTGCTTTGTGAGCTGACTTCGTCGAAGAAGAAGCCGTGCACTTTGTCTTTACCGTAGAACTCAAGGTATTTGTCAACTTCGGCTTTGACGTCTTCTATCGGGCGGGTTTGGTAGATGGTGCGGATGTAGCCGATGTTCTTGATGCCCGCCGCAATGTTGTCATCAACAAGTTTGCTGTAATTGGGATCAACTTTTTCGCCTGCCCCGCTTGCCGGATTGATGATGGTGTAGGGGATTTTGCCGCCGCCCAGTTTATGCACGGTATCCCAATAGGTGTCTGTTTCCCAAGCGCCGGTCGGGTATTTGTAGGCCGGGATGATTTGCGACTGCGCGGTGACGCTGCCAGTGAACGGCGTGACGTTTTGCGGTTGCACATTGCCAACGACAGCATTGTGGATTTCTACGGTGTAGCTCTCGTTGCCTTCTGCCTGGCCATCGGCTGTGGCATCAACGTGGAAGGTCGCACTGGTTTGTCCTTTGGGGATAACCACCCGCTGGATCTTCCAGGTGATATTGGCATCATTCGTGTCGGTTGTGCCGTGTTTGATGCGCACATCCACGCTGACGTCTTGTTCCAGCGCCTTGCCACCGTCGATGCTGACGATGTAATCGGCACGCTGCCCTTCGTTGATAGTCGAAGCCCCACTCAAGTTGACGCGCGGGGCATCGGCGGCCGGCGGCGGGAAGAGACCGCTGTGATCACCGCCGTCTTTCGGTACGACGGCCGGGGTGAGGTCGCTGATCGGGTTTTCGTCGTGTCCGAGCTTGTCTTTATAGATGGCTTTGGCGCGTAGCTGCATACCGTTGACGGCTTCGGTAACTTCAAAAGTTGCTTTATTGGCGCCGGGGATCGGGGTGTCGTTGCCATACCATTCCCAAGTGATGCCGCTCTCCGGTACGCCATCTTGGTCGCTGATTTCCGCCGTCATGGTGCTGCCCACTTTGGCTTCGCCTTTGACGGTGATGCTGCCGAGGTGGTTTTCACTGCTTGGCGGCTGTTGCTGGGCGATGTCTTGGGTTGCAGACGGTTTTTCGTCGTGATTGGCATCGTCTTTGTAGGTCGCCTGCACGGTAATTTTATGCCCGGCATCGTCTGCGGTCAGGGTGTAGGTCTTGCCTTCGGCACCCGCAATCGGCTGGCCGTCGCGCAGCCATTTGTAGGTGATGGCGCTTTCCTGCACGCCGTCGCCGTCAGTCACGGTCGCCGTCAGTACGCCGCCCACTTTCGCGTCTCCGCTGATGGTGACGGTGCCTTCTTTGTTCGCGGGCGGCGGATTGTTGCCGCCGGCAAGCGGGGTGTAGTTGAAGGAGCCGAGGGTGACTTTCTGCGGCGCCGCCGTCCACCATTCGTTCGGCGGGTCGGTCGGCTTGTAGGTCCACAGGTTGAAGTGCACCTGCTGGTTCGCTGCATCCGGGATGTCGCGCGTGCTTTCGACCTGGTGCAGCACTTCGCCGTTTTCCGCGTTGCGCAGGGTCCAGGTGATTTTGTTGGGCTGCCATTCGAGTTTCATGCTGACGTGTTTGACGTCTTCCGCCCAGGTGTAGCCCGGCCGCATTTTGATGCCATTGTCGGCTGCGGACGGCGGATAGTAGGTGAAGACGCCTTTCAAGGTCGGATCACCCCAGCGCGAAACTTCGATGCCGTCGATTTCGCGGTTGCCAGCCACAGTCGTCTGCGACCATTCATAGGTGAAGAAGCCGAAGACGGTGTAGGGATCAAACTTGCTGAAATCGGCGCGGAAGGTGGTCTCATAAGTGCCGTAACCCATCGCGTTGCTGGAGATGATTTCCGAAGCGATCGGGGTTTTACCGTCCGGATTGGTCAGCGACATGTGCATGTCGGTGCCGTCGATCTGCGTATTGCCGCGCGACCAGTTGCCACTGCCGGGTGAGCCTGAATTCCAGTCGCTGTCGCGCACATACCATTTCACGCCGGCCCATTCGATTTCCGCTTGACCTGAGGTGTCGTGGTAAGTCGGCGCACTGCCTGCGGCGGCGGTATTGCCGGTGGTGAAGCTGGCTTTCTGTTCAGCGTTGTTGGCGCCGTCGGTATAGCTGGCGCGGACGCTGATCTGATGCCCGGCATCGGCATCGGTCAGGGTGTATTTGTCGCTTGTTGCACCGCTGATGTCCTGGCCGTCACGCAGCCATTGGTAGCTGACCTGCCCCATGCCGTCTTCATCGGCTAGGTTATTGCCGGCAACGAGGGTCTCGCCAACCTGCACGACGCCGCTCACGGTCACTGCCCCCGTCGGCGCGTGGTTTTCCGCCGGCGGCGGGGTATCTTCGGCAACGGCATCGGTCGCACGGCTTTCCACCGCTTCCGCTGTGCCTTTGCCGTCGGTGAAAGTCGCTTTAACCGTGATGGTTTTGCCTTTTTCGGCTTCGGTCAGGGTGTAACTCGCACCTGTGCCGATTTCTTTGCCGTCGGCCAGCCAGTGATAGGTGATATTGCCTAAGCCGTCTTCGTCGGCCAGGTCATTAGAGGCGTTGAGGGTTTTGCCGACTACGGCTTCGCCCGTGATGGTGACGCTGCCCGTCGGTGCGTGGTTTTCTGCCGGCGGCGGAGTGTCTTCAGCGACGGCATCGGTCGCACGGCTTTCTACCGCTTCTGCTGTACCTTTGCCGTCGGTGTAAGTCGCTTTAACCGTGATGGTTTTGCCTTTTTCGGCTTCGGTCAGGGTGTAACTCGGGCCTGTGCCAATTTCTTTGCCGTCGGCCAGCCAATGATAGGTGATGTTGCCCAAGCCGTCTTCGTCGGCCAGGTCATTAGAAGCGTTGAGGGTTTTGCCGACTACGGCTTCGCCCGTGATGGTGACGCTGCCTGTCGGCGCGTGGTTTTCTGTCGGCGGTGGTGCGGTGTCGGTGACGGCGTTTGTCGCGTTACTGAGCAGGTTTTCCTCATGCCCTGCCTTGTCGTAGTAATACACCTGCACACTGATGGTTTTGCCGACATCGGCGGCGGTGATGGTATAGCTGCTGCCGTTCGCGCCGTTGATCGCCGCTCCGTTTGCCAGCCAGGTGTACTGGATGCGGTCAGGCAGGCCGTCGCCATCGCTGACGTTCGCGGTCAGGGTCTCGCCGACGGCGGCTGTGCCGCTCAGGGTGACTTGCCCCCGTTGGTTCGCGCCGCCATCATTGCCGCTGTCCACTACGGCTGTGGGCGGGCTGATGACGCTTTCCACTTTGCCGGTGCTATCGGTATAGGTGATGCGCACGCTGATAATTTTGCCGCTGTTATCCGCCGTGACGGTGTAGGTCTCGCCGGTTGCGCCGCTGATTTCCTTGCCGGCAGCCATCCACTGGTAACTAACGTTGCTAACAGCACCATCGCCATCGCTGACGGCGGCATGCAATACTTCGCCGGTCGCGGCCTTACCGCTGATGGAGGCCACGCCGCCGTGGTTGGCAGTACCGGTGATTTTCGCTGTTGCCGTCAGGTTGATGTCATCGGCGACGATACGCGCATCTTCAGTGTAAAGACCAACACTGCCGCCGGTGTAGGGATTTTCGTCATCAGTAAAAGTTGTGATGACTTTGCCATTGATGCTGATTTCCACAGTGTTACCGCTTTTGGTAATGACAAAATCCTTGGCATCCGCTAACGGCCAGCTTTCGCTACCAGTCGCCATGAAGCGCTGACCGCCGCTGTAAGCCGGGTCACGTTTGCCGAGTTCCCAGCCATCAGCGCGGGCAACAAAATAATAGTAGTGGTCGTTATCGGTGTGATTCCACACGAGCCATGCCGTTTCCCAAGCATTGGGTGTCGCACCCTGACGCAGCTGTTCAGGGGTGGCGATGGTGCCGCTATAAGTGAACTCATCCCCCGTCTGCACGGTGCTAACAACCATTGTGGATGAAGTCTCTGTCTGCCCGCTACGCGCCATCGGCTTTAATTGCAAGGCCTGATTGCCGCCGCCGTTATCAATGATTTCAGCGTTGCCATAGCCGGCAAAGGCCACTTTCCACGCACCAAAAGTATCGTTATCAACGTAGGTTTTGTGCAGCGGATAGGAAGAGAAATCATCGTGCAGCAACGGCGCGTTAGCGTTATCTGCCACGCTCGCCGTCGCCTCGCTCGTCGGGCTTTCATCGTGTCCGGCATTGTCTTTATAGGTCGCCTGCACGCTGATTTTGTGTCCGGCGTCGTCTTTGGTCAGGGTGTAGGTGCTGCTGTTGGCACTATCAATAGGATTGCCGTCGCGCAGCCATTGGTATTGCACGTTAGCGGCGGCGAAACCGTCGCCGTCGTTAACGGTCGCCGTCAGCACGCCGCCCACTTTCGCGTCTCCGCTGATGGTGACGGTGCCTTCTTTATTGGCAGCCGGCGGCGGGGTTGGAGTGTCGCCGTTTGCCAGCGGGGTGTAGCTGAAGGAATTGACGGTAACTTTCTGTGGTGCTGCATTTTCCCAGCCGCTATTGGCCCCCAGGTTCAGCGACCACAGGTTGAAGTGGATTTGCTGTTTTGCCGCGTCCGGAATTTCCTGCGTGCTTTCCGCTTTGTGCAGGACTTCGCCGGTTTCTGCATTGCGCAGGGTCCAGGTGATTTTGTTCGGCTGCCAGTCAAGCTGCATGGTCGCCTGTTTGAAGGTTGCCGGCCAGATGTAATCGGGCATATGGATGCCGCCGTTCATCTGGTTGTGTGTCGGGGTGTAGTAGGTAAAGGAACCTTTAAGGGTTTCTTGTCCCCAGCGCGAGACTTCCACGCCGTCAATTTCACGCCAGCCACCTACTGATGGTTCCGCCCATTCAAAGGTAAAGAAACCGCCGAAGACGGTGTATTTGTCGAATTTGCTGAAATCGCCCTGGAAGGTGGCCTGGTAGGTACCGTAGCCCATGGCGTTGCTGGAAATAATTTCCGAACCAACCGGGGTTTTACCATCGGCATTGGTGAGTGAAAGATGCATGTCCGTGCCATCGAACTGCACATTACCGCGCGACCATTGGCCATTGGCCATAGGATCGCCTGAGCGCCAGTCACTGTCGCGGACATACCATTTTTGCCCGGCCCACTCGACTTCGGGCTGGCCTAGGGTGTCGTGGTAAGTGGGAGCGCTACCTGCTGCCGCCGTGTTGGCAGTGGCGAGGCTGGCTTTCTGCTCGGCATTGCTGGCGCCGTCGGTATAGCTGGCGCGGACACTGATCTGGTGTCCGGCATCTTCTGCGGTCAGGGTGTACTTGTCGCTGTTCGCGCCGCTGATTTCCTGCCCGTCACGCAGCCATTGGTAGCTGACCTGCCCCATGCCGTCTTCATCAGCAAGGTTGTTGCCGGCAACAAGGGTTTCGCCAACCTGCACAAGGCCGCTGACGGTCACGGCACCGGTCGGGGCATGATTGTCACCGCTTGGCGCAGCCGGTATTTCTGTCTCGGTACTGATCGGTTTTTCATCGTATCCGGCGTTGTCTTTGTAGGTCGCCTGTACAGTGATTTTATGCCCGGCATCGTCATTGGTGAGGGTGTAGGTCTTGCCCGCTTGATTGGCAATCGGTTGTCCGTCACGCAGCCATTGGTATTGCACGTCGGCCTCATTCACACCGTCGCCGTCGGTCACGGTCGCCGTCAGTTCGCTACCTACTTTGGCTTCGCCGCTGATAGCGATGCTACCCTGTTGGTTTGCCGCTTGGGCAGCAATGTCAAAGGCATCACTGGTCGGGTTTTCTTTGTTGCTGTTATTGTCGGTGTATTCGACATGGACACTAATTTTGTGTCCAGCATCGTCCGTGGTCAGGGTGTAGGTTTTACCGTTGGCCTTATCAATGGGCTGGTTATCACGCAGCCATTGGTACTGCACGTTGGCGTCATTCACACCATCTCCGTCGGTTACAGTCGCTGTCAGTTCACTACCGACTTTAGCCTCTCCCGTAATGGCAACTGTGCCTTGCTGATTTGCAGGCGGTTGGCTGCTGTCATAGCCCGCATTCAGACTGGCAATCGTACCTTCCGCATATTCGGAATCGTTATGCGCGGTAACAGGGCTACCGTCTTTCAGCGCTTTGCCTCCCAAGGTAACAACACCGCTGGTTTCATCCAGGCTGATGTATTCGCGTGGCAGATCGGTGCTCGTCCATTTACCATTGTCACCACGGGTAACCGTCAGACTCTGCTCGGCATCGCTTTCGTCACGATAGTTGATAGTCAGCCTCTTAATGCCGCTATCTGTTTGCGGGGTTACTACCACACTGCCAGTCTCGCTACCAGTTGCCAATATCGGGGCGGTAGGCGCGTCGTTATCGGCGATGGTGGTTTCTACCGCTTCTGCTTTGTTAATAGCGCCAGTAACGCTATCCACACTGACACTAAAGGTACGGTTTGGCTGATAGCTGTCGTTATTCAATGCCGCCACTTCAAAGTTATGGCTGGTTTCCCCTTTCGGGATAGTGATAGTACGAGTTTCTGTCTTGATGTTGCCATCGTCTGTCGTGCCATGCTTGATGGTCACAGTAACCGTCACATCGCTATCTGCCGCCTTGTTAAGTGTCAGGGTGTAAGCGGCACTTTCACCTTCAACGATGTTGCCATCGCCGCTTAGGGTTAGCTCAGCCTCGACCGGCTGTGGTGTACCACTATCAGGATCCGTGGTTATAGAAACACGGTCGCTGTACACAGTACCTTTACCGGCGATAGCGCTTAGAGTGGTGTTGTCATCTACAGCTGCCGGGGCAACTTTCACCACACCGCTTGTTGCATCAAAATCAACGCCGGCCGGTTTTTGCGTGCCGTCCTGCACCTGCCATGGATTGGAGGCATCGGCGCGGGTGAGGGTCAGGCTTCTTGCTTGCCCGTTGCCCTCGTAATCCACGCGCAGATAAGTCGCCTCTTCCGGCGGTGTAATGGTCACGCCACCCTGTTCGGCGCCTTCTCCTTTAGTCAGAGTAGGCTGTGCGAATGAAGGCTGTGGCGGGGTGTCTTTGCCGATATCCAGTTCCGCGCTGGTCGGTTTTTCTGTCGTGCCCTTGTTGTCGGTGTATTCGACGTGCACGCTGATTTTGTGCCCAGCGTCGTCGCTGGTGAGGGTGTAGGTCTTGCCGTTCGCTTGGGCGATCGGTTGTCCGTCGCGCTGCCATTGGTAGCTCACGCCGCTATCCGGTACGCCATCGGCATCGCTGATGTTAGCGCTGAGTTCGCTGCCGACTTTGCCCTCGCCCGTGATGTTCACCGTGCCTTCGTTATTCGGCTGCGGCGGGGTTGGGCTGTTTTCTACATCCAGCGTGGCACTGGTCGGTTTTTCTGCCGTGCCCTTGTTATCGGTGTATTCGACATGCACGCTGATTTTGTGTCCGGCGTCGTCCGGGGTCAGGGTATAGGTCTTGCCTGTTTGTCCGTTGATGGCTTGCCCGTCACGTAGCCATTGGTAGGTCACGCCCGTATCCGGCACGCCGTCGGCATCGCTGATGTTGGCGGTGAGTTCGCTGCCGACTTTGCCTTCACCTGTGATGCTCACCGTGCCTTCGTTGTTGGGCTGCGGCGGGGTTGGGGTAGTTTCTACATCCAGCGCGGCGCTGGTCGGTTTTTCTGCCGTGCCCTTGTTGTCGGTGTATTCGACGTGCACGCTGATTTTGTGTCCGGCGTCATCCGGGGTCAGGGTGTAGGTCTTGCCATTCGCTTGGGCGATCGGCTGACCGTCGCGCAGCCATTGGTAGGTGACGCCCGTATCCGGCACGCCATCGGCATCGCTGATGTTGGCGGTGAGTTCGCTGCCGACTTTGCCCTCGCCCGTGATGTTCACTGTGCCTTCGTTGTTCGGCTGTACCGGCGGATAGGCAGGGTCATCCTGGACTTGCAGGGTGAAGGCTTTGGTGTAGGTGCCGCCGTGTCCGTCATCTGTCGTCACGCTCAGGGTTACGCTCGGCTCTTTGGCAAAATCCAGGTGTTCGCCCGCTTTGAGTTTGAGGGTGCCGTCAGTGCTAACTTCAAAGCGGCTATCACTCACACGGTAGGTGTGGGTGTCCGTCGTGTCTTCGTCCGCTGTCGTCAGTTTGCCGATTTCTGCACCGTCTTTGCCTTCTATTACCTGGTTCTGACTCAGGGTGATGTCGGTCGGCGCGTGGTTGGTGCTGTCCGCTCCCGCTACTTCCGCCGTCGGTGTGCTGCTGATGTTTTCGTCGTGTCCGGCTTTGTCTTTGTAGGTCGCCTGCACGCTGATTTTGTGGCCTATGTCTTCTTGGGTCAGGCTGTAGGTTTTGCCGCTTTGGCCGTCTATTGCCTGCCCATCACGTTGCCATTGGTAGGTAATGCCTGTATCCGGCACGCCGTCGGCGTCACTGATTTTGGCCGTCAGGGTCTCGCCTGCTTTGGCGTTGCCGTCGATGGTGATCACGCCTTGCTGGTTCACCGGTGGGGGCGGGATGTCTTTGCCGATATCCAGTTCTGCACTGGTCGGTTTTTCTGTCGTGCCCTTGTTGTCGGTGTATTCAACGTGCACGCTGATTTTGTGTCCCGCATCGTCCGGGGTCAGGGTGTAGGTCTTGCCGTTAGCTTGGGCGATCGGTTGCCCGTCGCGCTGCCACTGGTAGGTAATGCCCGTATCCGGCACACCGTCTGCGTCGCTGATGCTGGCGGTGAGTTCGCTGCCGACTTTCGCTTCACCCGTGACGGTGACGGTACCTTCGTTATTCGGCTGTGGCTGCGGCGGGGTTGGGTTGTTTTCCACCTCCAGCGCGGCGCTGGTCGGTTTTTCTGCCGTGCCCTTGTTGTCGGTGTATTCGACATGCACGCTGATTTTGTGTCCGGCATCGTCGCTTGTGAGGGTGTAGGTCTTGCCGTTCGCTTGGGCGATCGGTTGTCCGTCGCGCTGCCATTGGTAGGTCACGCCCGTATCCGGTACGCCATCGGCATCGCTGATGTTGGCGGTGAGTTCGCTGCCGACTTTGCCCTCACCTGTGATGCTCACTGTGCCTTCGTTGTTGGGTTGCGGCGGCGGATAGGCAGGGTCATCCTGGACTTGCAGGGTGAAGGCTTTGGTGTAGGTGCCGCCGTGCCCGTCATCTGTCGTCACGCTCAGGGTTACGCTCGGCTCTTTGGCAAAGTCCAGGTGTTCGCCCGCTTTGAGTTTGAGGGTGCCGTCAGCGCCAACTTCAAAGCGGCTATCACTCACACGGTAGGTGTGGGTGTCCGTCGTGTCTTCGTCCGTTGTCGTCAGCTTGCCGATTTCTACACCGTCTTTGCCTTCTGTCACCTGGTTCTGGCTCAGGGTAATGTCGGTCGGCGCGTGGTTAGTACTGTCCGCTCCCGCTACTTCCGCCGTCGGCATGCTGCTGATGTTTTCGTCGTGTCCGGCGTTGTCTTTGTAGGTCGCCTGCACGCTGATCTTGTGGCCAACGTCGTCTGGGGTCAGGGTGTAGGTCTTGCCGTTCGCCTGGGCGATCGGTTGTCCGTCACGCTGCCATTGGTAGGTAATGCCTGTATCCGGCACGCCGTCGGCGTCACTGATTTTGGCCGTCAGGGTTTCGCCTGCTTTGGCGTTGCCGTCGATGGCAATCACGCCTTGCTGGTTCACCGGTGGGGGCGGGGTGTCTTTGCCGATTTCCAGTTCTGCACTGGTCGGTTTTTCTGCCGTGCCCTTGTTGTCGGTGTATTCGACATGCACGCTGATTTTGTACCCGGCATCGTCGCTGGTCAGGGTGTAGGTCTTGCCGTTGGCTTGGGCGATCGGCTGGCCGTCACGTAGCCATTGGTATTGCACGTTATTGGGTACGCCGTCGTCATCGCTAACGGCAGCGGTCAGCGTCTGTCCAACTTTCGCCTCGCCGCTGATGCTGATTTTGCCTTCGTGGTTCGGTTGCGGCGGCGGATTTGGTGCCGGGGTATCGGCGACGGTAGCGGTGGCCTCGCTCAGCGGGTTTTCGTTGTGTCCGGCGTTGTCTTTGTAGGTAGCACGCACGGTGATTTTGTGTCCCGCATCGGTGCGGGTGAGGGTGTAGGTGCTGCCTGTTTGTCCACTGATCGGCTGACCGTCTCGCAGCCACTGATATTGCACGTTAGCGGGGACGCCGTCGTCGTCGCTAACGGCAGCGGTCAGCGTTTGCCCGACTTTCGCCTCACCGCTGATGCTGATTTTGCCCGTGTGGTTGGGTTGCGGGTTCGGGTTAGGTTGCGGGTTCGGGTTAGGTTGCGGATTCGGGTTAGGTTGTGGATTCGGGTTAGGTTGTGGATTCGGGTTAGGTTGTGGGTTAGGGTTCGGTTGTGGGTTAGGGTTCGGTTGTGGGTTAGGGTTCGGTTGTGGGTTAGGGTTCGGTTGTGGGTTAGGGTTCGGTTGTGGGTTAGGGTTCGGTTGTGGGTTAGGGTTCGGTTGTGGGTTAGGGTTCGGTTGTGGGTTAGGGTTCGGTTGTGGGTTAGGGTTCGGTTGTGGGTTAGGGTTCGGTTGTGGGTTAGGGTTCGGTTGTGGGTTAGGGTTCGGTTGTGGGTTAGGGTTCGGTTGTGGGTTAGGGTTCGGTTGTGGGTTAGGGTTCGGTTGTGGGTTAGGGTTCGGTTGCGGATCCGGAATCGGCTGCGGGTTTGGGTTAGGTTGTGGATTCGGGTTAGGTTGTGGATTCGGGTTAGGTTGTGGATTCGGGTTAGGTTGTGGATTCGGGTTAGGTTGTGGATTCGGGTTAGGTTGTGGATTCGGATTGGGTTGGGGGTTAGGCTGTGGCGGCGGTGTCACGTTGTCGTCGTGATGGTGTTTGTCGTGGTTGTGTGCAGCAATGGCAATGCCGCCCGCCGTTAGTGCTATGCCACCAATGATACCGGCTACCGCCGCCGGTGGCAGGCTGCTGCCTGCTGCCGTCCCTGCACCGATTTCGCTTGCCAGGATGTGTTCCGGGGCGTTATCCACCACCGGGTAGATGTACGGTGTGCCGTCGACCTGCATGCCGACCAACGCACCCTGACCGTTTGTGAAGTAATCTTTGATGATCAGGCGGTTATCGTTGTCAATGCTCACTACAAGGTCATCGCCGCTGCGTGTGCCACTGACCGCCGCCGGGCCGCGTCCGCCGGCTTCGGCAAATTCGTAGTAGACGTTGTTCACCGCTTCGATTTGTAGCGGTGCACCGCCGGCTTTGATGGTGTATTCGCCGATGACGCGGCCGGTGGTGTCCTTGACGGTGAGATTGACGGGTTGTGCCATGTTGCGTTCCTTTTCGTTTGGGGTATGTACCGGCATCCGCCGGTGTGCTGGTATCACGCTGTTCGTATTAACGCTGCCGTTATACATGAACAGGTAATGTGCCGGTAATGACCCGTGTATCTTATCGTTTTTTTCGCGGACTTGGCATCACCAGATGCCGAGTTTGTTGAGATATGCCTCTTGTTCGGCGCTGAGTTCGCTGACTGGGACTTTGCCGCCACCACCGGGGATTTCGACGATATAGGTCGGCATGGCGATGCCGGACAGACATTGGCGCAGTTCGCGCATAATTTCCTTGCCTTCGGCGAGGGCGGTGCGGAAGTGGCCGGTACCACGTGCGAGGTCGGGGTGGTGCAGGTAATAGGGGACGACGCCCGCATCCAGCAGGTCATTCATCAAGCGGGCGAGGATGGCCGCATCGGCATTGACGCCTTTGAGCAGTACGGTTTGCGAGTAGAGCAGGGCGCCGCTGGTGCGCAGGGCTCGCAGGGCAGCGCGGGCATTGGCGGTTAGTTCGGCGCTGTGGTTGATGTGTACGACGATGTGCAGGCTTTGTGGCAAGTCGCTGAGGTGGGCCAGTAATGCGTCATTGATGGCAGCAGGCTGGACAACGGGAATGCGGCTGTGGATGCGCAGGCGGCGGATATGCGCCAGGTCGCGGTAAGCAGCGGCGCATTGTTGCAGTTTTGGGGTGGTCAGCATGAGCGGGTCGCCGCCGCTGTAGATGACTTCTTCGACTTCTGTATGGACGGTGAGGTAAGCGGCGACGTCGGCGATTTCTGCTTGTCGCAAGGCAGTGCCGCGTCGCCCGATGTGTTCTTTGCGGAAGCAGAAGCGGCAGTACACGGCACAGACCGGCGAGATTTTCCACAGGACGCGATTGGGGTAGCGGTGCACCAGCGAGGGCAGTGGTGAATGTGGTGCATCGCCGATGGGGTCGCTCAACTCACTTTCAGCGACTGCAAATTCGCGTACATCAGGCAGAAATTGCGCGGCAATGGGATTAGCGGGATCGTCGCCGAGGACAGCGGCCATTTCATCAGTCAGGGCAAACTGGTATTCAGTAAGCAGGCCGCGCATGGTGGCAACGGGCAGGCCGCGCCGCCGCGCCAGTTCCTCCGGCGTCATTCGGCTTTCGGGCGCAGGATGTAGGCCTTGTCGCCGCGCTCGTTGGCAAAAGTGTGCAGGATATCGAAGAGTTCGAAGTCTTCCGGCTGTTGTGGATTGTTCCGCCCCTGAATGTGGATGTAGAGGTCGCCGGTGCTGATGTCATAGTAATGCGATACGGCATTGCCCATTTCGGCAAAGCCGTCGCTATTACGGAAAGGGGCACCGCCGCCGTAATAGAGGGCGGTCAGGCTGTTGCTGAAAACGCGGCCACCGGCACGCTGCTGCCGCGCCCACTCGCCCGCTTCACGCAGGTAGGTCAGCGAGGGGCCGAAGGTGATGATGCTGGCCAGGGCATAAGCGACCATCAGCCAGGCGAGAATCAGCAGGCGTTGCGGCGGGATGCGCCCGCTTTTAACGCGTTGCAGGGCGTAGAAAACGACGCCGGACACCAACCACAGCGTTAGCATGGTGATGGGGGTGTAATAAAGGTCACTCGGCAGCGCGTCGTAATACATGAAGGCAAACGCTGACAGTGCCCAGAAGTAACCCAGCGAGACAGCGAAGAAAAGGCGCACCCGCATTTCCAGTACGGTGTTCATCGCGCGGCGCGTCACGGCAAGGACAACCAGCAGCACAATGACCGGGCCGATGATTTTGGCGGCGTTGACGACGACCAGCAGCAGCGCGATCAGGAAGCCTTCAAAGAGGCTGATATCCACGGGGTTGTTGGCATTGATGAAGAAGGACATATCGTGCCGCTTCAAATCCAGATTCTGGATGAAAGCTGGCAACCAGGCGGTAACGGCTTCCCGCCAGGGTGCAATTACCAAGATGATGCAGACGATCAGGGCATAATAAGCGAGGAGGAAAAGGCCGCGTTCACGCAGACGCTGCCGCCAGTTACTACGCCCCGGCCAAAAGAGGAACAGCAGCGGGAAACCGCCCGCCCAGAAGGCGGCGGCGGGAACAAATAGTGCCGCCAGCCAGGCAGTCAGTGCCCAAGCGAGAAAAGCCCAATACAGATAATTGCGGTAATAAGCGAGGAAGAGATACAACCCTGTAAGCCACAGCAGCATCGCCGGCTGAAACGCGCTCACTTGCAGGCGGACATCGTTATATTCCGGATTAAAGTTAAGCAGCAGGAACAGCAGAAACGTCGTCTGCGGGCCAATGCCGACGAGGCGTGAGATACGGCAGAACAGGCAAAGGGACAGCGTGGAAATAAGTGCCATCAGGGCGGCAACTGCATCGCTTGAGGCTTGTAATGGTGCTAGCAAAGATTCAAACGGATTCTGCGGCTCATGCACGCTGCGCCACAGTGTTTGCAGCGATTCCACATCCAGCACGCGTCCGCCTTCCAGCCATATCCATAACGCCGTCAGCAGCGCCAGTGCGGGAATAAAAAGATTTTGTTGCCAGGCGGGGCGTTGTACTGCTTGCCGCAGGGCAGCTTTAAAAGAGGACAACATCAGATTTCAAAGCCGAAAATACGTTGCCGCTTCGGATAATCCGCCGGATTACGCACCTGTGTTTCCAGGAATTCGCCGACGCGCTGTCCGATGCTTTGCGGCTGAAAAATTTTGACACGGGAAAGGGCGTGTTGGGCGAGGCTGGTGAGGCGGTGCGGATTGGTGAGGATTTTCTCGATGATAGGGAGGAGCGCATCTTTTTTGTTGAAAAAAATCGTGTCGTGCAGATTGCGCCAGCGGTAAATCATGCGGATATCGTTGCCCGGGTCGGGAGTCAGGGCAACGGCACCGCAGGCCATCGCCCAAATCATAGGTGTTGGGTCGTAGTGGCCGTTTTCCGGAATAAAGATGAACAGATCTTCGCGCCCAACGGTGCCGCTGCTCATTTCCTTCCACAATTCCTCGCGGTTGCGGCTGAGGACATTGAGTCCGATCTTGCCGGAGAGTGCCTTCTGTAGCTGCGGCGCAGTGTCGCCCCTACCGTCATAAATATGACAGGCAGGCAACTCGCGCGTTTTGTTGCGCGCGTAAAAATGCTCGGGGTCATAAATCTGCGGAATCCAGAAGACGTCATGTCCCTGCGTGCTGTATTCCTGCGCCACACTGGTATCGCTACCGATCCAGCGCAGCCACGGCATTGCATGAAAATTGGATTTCATCTTGCGCCGCGTTTCCGGCGGGTCAAAGTCCGGACGCAGCATCGCGAGAGTTGGCAAGGTACGCAAAAAGCGTCCTTGCTGGTAAATATAATCGCCGTCGTACATCAAAACGATGCGGTCGTATTGCGGCAGACGGACGAAATGACGAAAAAAATCTTCCAGATTGGCGCTTTGTTTGGCATCCAGCGCATAGAGATCGCAAGTACCAACCTGCACACGCAAAGCGGCATAGAGAGCGTTCAGATATGTCGGCGAGTCTTTGGGTGCGAGCAGGAGTACTTTCATTACATTAGAGTGCTTTGTAATTCAATAGTTTTAGGGCGAAGCGGGATTCCCCATCCTTGAGTTGTTGTAATTTTACCAAACGGAGAGGATTTTCGGCGAAGTAAATTTTGGTCTGGCGGCTGCCGCTGGTCTGCACAAACACTTTGACCACGACCGTTTTACCGCTCTTACCGTCCTTCCATTTTTCATCCGGCAACCGCTTCACTTCATAGCTACGCACGCGGTCTTCATTGACCAGGGTGTATTTATGTTCGCCGACACGACCCCGCTCCACATCCAGGGTGCTTTGCACCACGAGGGCGAGCATATCCAGCGCAGGTTCGTTCGGGTTGACGCGCAATTCCTTGTTTTGCGAACCGATGACCGCCTGAATCTTGCCGTTCGCCAGATCGCCATAATTGTAGTAAACAAACTGGTTTTCCTTGCCGTCCATCTCGCGGCGATAGGAAGTGGGCATCACTCGGTCGCCGGCAATGCGGCCTTCCGCTTTCTCGCGAATCTGGCCATAACCCAGCATCTTGGCTGCCAGCGACGGATTGCCGGTTGCTTCCACGCGATAGCCCAAATCGTTAAAAAACGTCTCATGCCGTACCCGCCCGGCGCCGACGCCGCGAATGGTCAAATCATACTCGGCGACGTAACTTTGCAGGGCGGTGGCGGCAAAAGAGGCGGACAACAATAAAACGGCAACAGCCGGACGGAACAAGCGGAACATAAAACCTCCACAGAAAAGAAGCGGCGGATTGTGCCACAGGCACCGGATTGCGACCCATACTAAATTCCCATGAAGAGCCGGGCATGGCTGTCACATCCAATTACGACATGATGACTTACTTCACGAGCCCAGTATTTATCCCGCTTGGCGGCGATCAGCAAAAAAGGCAGACGCGGTGGTCTGCCTTTTTATGTCGCTGGCGGACTTATGCCGCTGGCGCAAGCAGCGTGGTCAGCGCTGCGCCGGGATCTTCCGCCTGCATCAGCGCGCCGCCGACGAGGAAGGCGTGAATGTCCGCTGCCTGCATTTCATCAATGTCGGCGCGGGTGTGGATACCGCTTTCGCAAACCAGCAGGTAATCCGGCGGCAGCATTGCCTTGATGCGTTTTGAGGTGTCGAGCGAGACGGAGAAATCGTGCAGGTTGCGGTTGTTGACGCCGATAACGCGCAGCGGCAGTTTGAGTGCGCGTTCGCATTCGGCTTCGTCATGCACTTCGACCAGCACGTCCAGCCCCAGGTCGTGAGCGACGCGGGTGAATTGTGCCAGTTCGTCGTCGCTCAGGGCAGCGGCAATAAGCAGCACGGCATCGGCGCCGAGGGCGCGCGCTTCGACGATTTGGTATTCGTCAATAATGAAGTCTTTGCGCAAAAGCGGCAGGCCAACCGCGCTGCGGATCAGGCGCAGGTAGCGGGCGCTGCCCTGAAAGTATTTTTCGTCGGTCAAGACCGACAGGCAGGCGGCGCCGGCTTCCGCGTAGCTTTCGGCAATCGCCACCGGATCAAAGTTGGCGCGGATGACGCCGAGGCTGGGCGAGGCTTTCTTGATTTCGGCGATGACTGCCGTGCCGCCAACCGCGACCCGCGCCAGCAGCGCTTTCATGAAGCCGCGCGGCGTATCGTTGCTGGCGGCAATGTTCGCGACCAGCTGGTCCATGTCAATGCGCTGTTTTTGCGCAGCTACTTCCTGCCGCTTGTGCGCGAGGATTTCATCCAGAATCGTTGCCATCATTTATTTCCTTGTAAACGTTGTGAGCAGGCGGCGATGCGGCTTAACTGCCGCGTTGCACTGCCGTCGCGCATCAGGCTGCGGGCGAGTTCCACCCCTTCCGCCAAATCCGCCACTTTTCCGGCGACGAGGAATATCGCCGCTGCGTTCAGCGCCAGCATGTCGAAGCCGATCGCGGGTTCGCCTGTCGCAAACACTTGCTCAATCAGCGCCAGGCTTTGCGCCGCATCCTTGACTTGCAGCGGGCTGTGGTCGCTGTATGTCATGTCGAAAGTTTTGGGATCTACTTCGTGATCGAAAATGATGCCGTCGTTACGCAGTTCGACGACGTGGTTCACCGCCGTGACGCTGAATTCGTCCAGTCCGTTTTGCGAATGCACCGCCAGCACCCGTTTGGCGCCGAGCGAGCGCGCCACTTCGACCATCGGCCATAGCCACGCTTTGCTGAACACGCCCAGCACCTGATGCTTGACCCCGGCGGGGTTGGCCAGCGGGCCCAGGACGTTAAACACGGTGCGGATGCCAATGGCGCGACGGATGGGCACCACATGGCGCATCGCCTGGTGATAGGCCTGGGCGAACATGAAGCCGAAACCCGTTTCCGCAATACATGCTTTCACCTGCGCGGGTTCGAGATCCACGACCACGCCCGCCTGACGCAAGAGATCGGCGCTGCCGGAAGCACTGCTGGCGGCGACGTTACCATGCTTGGCGATCTTCACCCCGCCGGCGGAGGCAATCACTGCCGCTGCCGTCGAGACGTTAAAAAGACTGGCGCCATCGCCGCCAGTGCCAACGGGATCCACCAGCACACCCTCGCCCAAATCGGCGGGTTTTGCCAGTTCGCGCATCACCTGCGCTGCTGCCGTCACCTCGCTTGCCGTCTCGCCCTTCATCGTCAGCGCCGTCAAAAAGGCACCAACCGCCGCCGGATCAGCCTCACCGTTCATCAGCGCCAGCATCACGCTGCGCATTAACTCCGGTGGCACATCCTGGCCGTGCACCAGCAAATCAATCGCTTCCTTCAACATAAAAACCTCATTTTTTAACAAATTGCCAATGTCCGGATTGTAGCGCGCCCAAAGACCAATCACCAACCTGCACCCGCACCAAACGCAGCGTCGGCAGGCCGACCGCTGCCGTCATCCGCCGCACCTGGCGGTTACGCCCTTCGCGGATGACAATTTCCAGCCACGAATCCGGCACCGATTTGCGGAACCGCACCGGCGGTTCGCGCGGCCACAGCGCAGGTGGCGCGATGCGGCACACTTCGGCGGGCAGCGTCTTGCGCGCCGTCTGCGCCTTCTTGTCCTTCAGCCACACCCCGGCGCGTAACTGCGCGAGCGCCACTTCATCCGCCTCACCTTCCACCTGCACCCAGTAACGCTTCGCCAGTTTGAAACGCGGGTCAGCGATACGCGCCTGCAAGCGGCCATCGTCGGTGAGCACGACCAGTCCCTCGCTGTCAAAATCCAGCAATCCCGCCGGATAGACGTTCGGCACATCCACATAATCGGCGAGCGTCGCCCGCCCGGATTTGTCGGTGAACTGGCATAGCACGTTAAACGGCTTGTTCAGCAAAATCAGCATCATCCCTCCGCACAAAAAAACGGGCGGCATTGTACGCTGCCGCCCGCCAAGCGGGATAAATCCCGGCCCCGCCAAGCGGGGCATTTTCTGGGGTTTTACGGTTGCACGGCGACGGTCGCGCGTATCAGTTTTTCCGCGTTGGCGAGGGTGTTTTCCACAGCGCTGTACGGGGTGTTGCTGCGCGCCACCACTTGTTCGGCGCTGTTCAGTAGCACCTGCACTTTACCGTCGTTCTCGGTGATGAGCACTTTCAGCGGCAGTTGCAGGGCGAGGGTCGGGTCATTTTGCATCAGCGGCGTACCGGCTTTGGGCGAGCCGTAGATGAGGACGGTGGCAGGCTGCATATCGAGTCCTGCCTCTTTCGCCGCCGCCTGATGGTCGATGCGGGCGAAGAGGGTCATGCCTTTTTCCTGGATGGCGGTCTCCAGGGCGGTGACGGTGGCGGCGAAGTCGTAACGGCTATCGATGGTCAGCGGTGCGTTTTGTGCGAGGGCGGCAGTGGCAAGCATGGGCAGGGTGAGGAGGAAGCGGCGGATGAGATTCATGGGAGGGTTCCTGTGATTGGCATGGGGGTTAAATCTGTGACTTGAAGCGGGCACTGTTCATGCCGACGTCAATCATCATTTGCAGGCCGATAGCGAAGCAGCGTTCGTCCAGGCCAAATTTGGGGTGATGGTGCGGGTAGTCGAAGTTGGGCGCGCCAGAGCCGATCACGGCGTAGGTGGCGGGGGCACAGCGGGCAAAGGCGCTGAAGTCTTCACCGCCCATCATGCCCGGCAGGCTGACGATGTGTTCTGCGCCGAAGCGGGCGGTGGCGAGTTCGCGCACGATGGCGGTTTTCGCCGGATCGTTCCAGGTAACGTCGTAGCCGATTTGGTAGTCAAGTTCGTAGCTCGCGCCGTTTGCCGCGCAGAGGTTTTTGATGAGGTCTTCGATGGCTTTGCGCGCAAACTGGCGGTGTTCTTCGCTGGTGGTGCGGACGCTGCCGACGAGTTCGGCGCTATCGGGGATGACGTTCTGCGCGTGGCCGGCGCGGAAGACGGTGTTGGAGATGACTAGGGCATCGTGCGGCGAGACGCGGCGGGCGACGATGCTTTGCAGCAGGGTAACGAACTGGGCACCGATAACGACGGGGTCGATGCTGCCTTCGGGCATGGCGGCGTGTCCGCCTTTGCCGCGTATGGTGAGGTAGTAGGCGTCGGTATTGGCGCTGGCCATGCCGTCTTTGATGTCGAGGATGCCGACAGGCGAGGTGGAAAAGAGGTGCTGGCCGTAGATGAAGTCGAAGTCATCGAAGTAGCCGGTGGCGACCATTTCCCGCGCGCCGCCGGGCAGTTTTTCTTCGGCGTGCTGGAAGATGGCGTGGATTTCGCCGCTGAGTTGGTCGTAGTGATCATCAAAGTAGCGGCAGGCGGCCATCAGGATGGCGGTGTGGCCGTCGTGACCGCAGGCGTGCATTTTGCCGTCGTTCACCGAGCGGAAGGGCAGGTCGTCGCGCTCTTCCTGGATGGGCAGGGCATCTATGTCGGCGCGCAGACCGATTTTGGCGCCGGGTTTGCCGGTGGCAAAGACGACGACGACGCTGGTCGGGGTCAGGCGTTCGATGCGGCTTGCGTGTTTGAGTTTGCCCATTTCTTCGGCAATGAAGCGGCTGGTTTCCACTTCTTCGAAGGAGAGTTCGGGATGCTGGTGCAGGTGACGGCGCCATGCGGTGAGTTGTTGCAGGTATTGTTCCATAGTGGTTTTCCTGGGTTTAGAGGTAGATAAAGCCGCCCGGGCCGAGTTGCCAGTTCATCAGGTACCAGCCGATGAGCAGCAGGGTCCAGAAGATGGCAAAGGCGATGGTGTAGGGCATGAGGGCGGCGATGAGGGTGCCCATGCCGATGTTTTTGCTGTAACGCTGCGCGTAGGAGAGGAGCAGCGGCATGTAGGGCATCATCGGGGTAATGGGGTTGGTGATGGAGTCGCCGACGCGGTAGATCATTTGGGTGAAGGCAGGGTGGTAGCCGAGCAGCATCATCATCGGCACGAAGATAGGAGCGAGGATAGCCCATTTGGCCGAGGCGCTGCCAATGAGCATGTTGATGCCTGCCGAGAGGGCGATGATGCCGAGGATGAGGGTGATGCCGTTCTGCCCTCCCAGGGCGGTTGCCCCCTTGATAGCGATGATAATGCCGAGGTTGCTCCAGTTGAAGAAGGCGAGCATTTGCGCGGCGAAGAAGACGATGACGATGTAGGTACCCATGTTTGCCATGGAGTCGCCCATCATGCGCGATATGTCACGTCCGCTTTTGGCGCTGCCAGCGACGAAGGCATAGACCAGGCCGGGGAAGAAGAAGAGCAGGGCGATGATGAAGACGATGCCGTTCATCAGGGGGGATTTTTCGATGAGGCTGCCGGTCGCGGCGTTGCGCAGCAGTGCGCCTTCCGGCATGGTCAGGATGAGCAGCAGGCCGAGCATGGCGAGCAGGGTGTAATTCGCTGCACGCATGGCTTTGCGTTCGCTGGGACTGACGCTGCCATCATCGTTTGTCACCACGCCGGCTTCCGGGGTGTATTGCCCCATGCGCGGCAGGAGGATTTTGCCCGTTACCCACCAGGCGACCACGAGCAGCAGGAAGGTGGAGGCGGCGATGAAGTAGTAGTTCATCGCGGCATTGAGCGGCACTTTATCGTCAATCAGGGCGGCAGCGGGCTGGGTGAAGGTCAGCGCGAGAACGTCGGTGAGGCCGACGGTGAGGTTGGCGGCAAATCCGCCGAGGCAGGCGGCGTAGGCGCAGACCATGCCGGCGATGGGGTGATAGCCCATGCGCAGAAAGAGCAGCGCGGCGATCGGCGGCAGGACGATGATGGCGGCATCGGCGGCCATGTTGCCCATGATGCCGACGAAGATGATGACGGGGATGAGCAGGTTGGCGGGGGCGCGGGCGACAGCGACTTTCATCAGCGTTTCGAACCAGCCGGATTTTTCCGCGACGCCGACGCCGATCATGGCAGCGAGGACGACGCCGAGCGGCGGGAAGCTGGCAAAGTTTTTCACTGCGTCTTCGATGATGCGCACGATGTTTTCGCGGTTCAGCAGGTTGACGGCGGTGATGGTTTTGCCGTCGGCGGGGTTGGTGGCGGTTACGCCCGCCAGCGCACACAGCCAGGAGGCGATGAGGATGATGGCGCAGAGGATGATGAAGATGAAGACCGGGTCGGGTAGTTTGTTGCCTGCCTTTTCCACACCGTCAAGGAAACGGGTGAAGAGACTGCGCCGGGATGTGCTGGCTGTCATGGGTTACCTCTTTGTTTTTCATGGGGTTTGCCGGGATGTTACCGCTGGTTCATGCGGGCGCGACAGCGTAGCACGCTTTCTGGAGCTGACAAAGATTTTTTAGTGAAAAAATGATGATTCTTGGACTTTTATGCTTTGTTTCGTCCTTTTTATGGTTTTTTATTCTGCATTTAGGCAATTAAAGGCTGAATTTGTTTAACAGGGCAGGGTGGTTGGGGGTATCCAGCTGGAAACGCCGAACATAAAAAAGCCGCCGCAGTAGCGGCGGCAAGCTGCGATTTGCTGCTTATTTGGGGATGAACATCATGGTGTACACCACGACCACGAGCACCGCGACCAGACCCGGCACGCTGTTGCGTTTGACGAGCAGCAGCGGCGAGATTTTGGCTGCGCCGGAGACGGCGACCATCACGCCGGAAACTGGCGACAGGCTGCGTCCGGTGTTTGAGACCTGCATCATCGGTGCGATGAGGTAGGCGGGGTTGATCCCCATCTGGCCGGCGAGTTTTGGCGCGAGTTCGACGAAGGCGAAGAAGGCGGCGTTGCCCGATCCGGCGGCGATGGCGACGATCAGGGTGATGATGACCAGCGCCAGCATGACGACGTTTGCCGCCGCGCCGGTACTTTGTGCGGATTCGATCAATGCCTTGACGAAGCCGATGCTTTCCAAGCCATGCGCGAAGATTCCGGCGGCGACGAGGAGCACGACCACGGCGGAGAAGCCTTCCGCCATGCCCCGGTAGCAGACTTCGAGGCCTTCATAAACTTTCGTCGCTTTTTTCGTGCGGGCAAATTCCAGCAGGGCGGTGATGAAGATGGTCAGGACGACCAGCCCGCCCAGTTCGACTTTTTCGGCGACGACGCCGTCGAAGATAAAGAGGCCGATGATCGGCAGGAAGGGCAGGATGAAGTAGCCGAGCGGCGCATCGCTTTGCAGCGCGGTCGCTTCGGTGCCGGCCAGCGGCGTACCGTTTGTGGTTTGCACCAACCCTTCGCGGCGGTCGCAATAGCGCTGCCAGTAGTAGTGGGCGATGGCGACGAAGAACAGCGCGGCCAGCGACATCGGCAGGATGGTCTTGAAGGCAAAGTCGATCAGGTTGGCGTTGGCTTTTTCGGCGGCGAGGATGACGTCGGCTGCGGTCGGCGCGAGGTTGACCACGGTAGTGGACGAGCAGATGGCTGCCGCTGACGGCGCGCTGATGCCGAGGCGGGTCATGATGGGGAACAGCGTCGCCATGAGGAAGACGCCGAGGGCGGTCGCCGAGTGGATGGCGAACGACATCAGACCGGCGAGAATGAAGCCGCCGATCATCAGCACGTAGGGCGAGCGCACATGGCGCAGCGGTTTGTAGAGGACGCGGATGACGACGTCGTTGGCGCCGA
The DNA here is from genome assembly GCF_916618745.1 of Cardiobacterium sp. Marseille-Q4385. Lineage (GTDB taxonomy): Bacteria > Pseudomonadota > Gammaproteobacteria > Cardiobacteriales > Cardiobacteriaceae > Cardiobacterium. The sequence goes on along the minus strand of NZ_OU745373.1, from coordinate 159,379 downwards.
CATGCGACATGTAGGCGGAGAAGCCGATGAGGATCATGATGATCATCCCCAGGCCGCCACCGCGTTTTTCAAAGAGGGCGTAGATGCTGTTGCTGACATCGGCGACAGGGTGGCCGCTTGGGGTCTTGACGATGTCGTTGCCGAGCGCGAGGGCGACGACGAGCAGGGCGATGCCGATGGCAAAGAGCACGCCTTTGGCGTTATAACCCTTAATGATGAAACCGCCAGCAGCGATGAGGGCGAGGACGCCGATGAGGATACTGAGTGTGGCACTGTGCATGAGGGTATTCCGGTGGGATTAGCGGGGGATGTGTCGTTATCCCGCCCGGCGGGTCAATCGTTATTCGCCTGGCGGAGGTCTATTTTTATCCGCGCGCAACCGCGAACGGCTGCGCGCGTCTCTTGTTTAATCGCGTTGTGCGAATTCGCAGATGATGCCGAGGACGACGTTTGCCGCCTGTTCCATCACATCCAGCGAGATAAATTCAAACGCGCCGTGGAAGTTTTCCCCGCCGGTGAAGAGGTTTGGCGTCGGCAGGCCCATGTAGGAAATCTGCGCACCGTCGGTGCCGCCACGAATCGGTGCGGTAAGCGGGGTAATGCCGAAATCGCGCATCACTTTTTCGGCGATATCGACGACGTAGCGGTGCGGTTCGACTTTTTCGCGCATATTGCGGTACTGCTCGTGGATTTCGACCTTGCCGCAGTGCTCGCCATAATCACGCTGCATCGCTGCCATCGTGTCGCTGAGCATCTTGCCGAGGTCGGCCAGTTCCTCACGGGTGAAACTGCGCAGCAAATAGCGCAGGCGGCATTCTTCCAGCGTGCCCTCGAATTTGTAGAGGTGGATGAAGCCCTCGCGTCCCTCGCTTTCTTCCGGGGTGAGGTGCGCAGGCAGGCGGTTATGAAATTCGCAGGCGCGGGCAAGGCCGTTCACCATCACGCCCTTCGCCGTGCCGGTGTGTACGCTGCGGCCATAGAAGGTCACGACGCCTTCGTCGGCGTTGAAGTTTTCGTACTGCAATTCGCCCAGCGGGCCGCCGTCCACGGTATAGGCGACATCGGCGCCGAAGGCCTTGACATCAAAATGTTTCGGCCCGCGCCCGATTTCTTCGTCCGGGGTGAAAGCGACGCGGATTTTGCCGTGCGGGATTTCCGGATGCGCCAGCAGGTATTCCACCGCCGAGAGGATGATGGCGATGCCGGACTTGTCATCCGCGCCGAGCAGGGTCGTGCCGTCGGTGGTGACGAGCGTGTGCCCGTGCAGGCCGTCCAGTGCCGGAAATTCTTTGGGCGAGAGCACCTTGCCACTGCCTTTGAGCGGGATGTCGCCGCCGCCATAATTCTCGATGACCTGCGGTTTGACGTTCTCGCCGCTGCATTCCGGCGAGGTATCGACGTGCGCCATGAAGCCCAGCACCGGCACTTTCTTGTCAGTAGTGGCGGGCAGAGTGGCAAAAAGATAGCCCTTGTCGTCGAGCGAGACTTCCGTCATGCCCAGCGCCGTCACTTCATCACGCAGGAGGCGCAGCAAATCCCACTGCTGCGGCGTGGTCGGCACGGTCGTGCTGGCCGCATCGGAAGTAGTGTGCACCTTCACATAACGTTGCAGCCGTTCTAAAAGCGGTTTTCTGAGCGGAATCAAAGCAGGCATATAGCACCTCATGGTTAAAAATTCGCGCGAATTCTAACACATTACCTCTGAATAGTGTGGATACAACACTCAACAAACAATGAATTCACATTATTATCACGAAAAACCACATATAGATAATGGGACGAGCAGGCATAGGCGTATAGCGATGAGGTGAGTGGTATAGACAGGAAGGGCAGAGTGGATGAAAAACGGGCACAAAAAACCCCGCCGCAGCGGGGTAAAAAAATCAAGGTAAAAATGGAGCCGGTAAAGGGACTTGAACCCATGACCTGCGCGTTACGAATGCGCTGCTCTACCAACTGAGCTATACCGGCGAAACGCGCGCAATCATACACAGAAGCCCCCGGCAACACAACGGCAAGCAAAGGCTTCCGATGTCCCTCACCATGAACCGTCTGCGCCGCCGTTGTCGCTACTGCTGCCACCGCCGCCGTCGTAACTGCTGCTGCCGCTATCACTGCTGTTGTATGTGCTGCGGTAGGAGTCGCTATCGTCGCGGCGTTCACGACGACGGGCGGCTGTATCCACCTTATTCACGTCATCCCCGTCATTTCCATCGTCATTGTCGTCGTCCGCATCTTCCAGTCCGGCGGGGCTATCCGCGGTGTTCGTCTGGGCTTTGCCAAAGGCGATGCGGAGCCAGGCAAGGATGGTGCTGCCAAGGATGAGCAAGATGACACTGCCAAAAACAAGGCCGCTGTTGACGCCATAGAAGATGCCGAACAGCGCCCAGCCGGCGCCGCAGAGCGGTGGAATGGAGATGCGGAAGCGGCGGCGTTTGCCGAGGTACCAGCCGAGTACGCAGGTGCAGACCAGGGTGAGCAGGAAGAAGTTGTAGTCGCGCTGCGTGATCGGTGCCGGCGGCGGGGCGGTGAGGCGGGAAATGATGGCATCAAGGCCGCTATCAATGCCGCCAGGGTAGTCGCCGCGCTTGAAGGCGGGGGTGATGCGGGTGTTGATGATGTCTTGCAGGTGGTCTGTGCTGAGGATGTCATCCAGCCCGCGCCCAGGCTGGATGCGCAAGCGGTGGTCGCGATGGGCGATAAGGATGAGCAGTCCGTCGTTTTTGCTGGTATCGCCCAGTTGCCAGCGGGCAAAGAGGGTTTGGCTGTAGTCCTTTAGCGGGATGCCGTCGGTGCTGTCCACAATGACGACAGCCGCTTGCATCAGGCCGTCGTCGTACCAGCCGCGCAGTCGGGTGGCAAGTGCGGCTTCCTGGGCGTCGCTGAGGATTTCTGCCTGGTCAATGACGGGGCGGTCAAGTTTGAGGGCATCGGGGCTGACGGCATAGGCCGGGATGCAAAGGGCGAGGATAAGGCTGATGAGGATGCGGATCATGGAGCGTTCTCGGCAGGGATGGCTGCGGCATTGTAGCGTTATGGGTAAAGCAGCTGCCAAGCGGGATAAATCCTGGGTTCGCGGGCAGTCGCCAAGCGGGATAAAACCTGGATTCGTGGGCAGTCGCCAAGCGAGATAAATCCTGGGTTCACGGGCTGCCGCCAAGCGGGATAAATCCTGGGTTCGCGGGCAGCCGCCAAGCGGGATAAACACTGGGTTTGCGGGCAGCCGCCAAGCGGGATAAAGCCTGGATTCGCGGGCTGCCGCCAAGCGGGATAAAACCTGGATTCGCGGGCAGCCGCCAAGCGGGATAAATCCTGGGTTCGTGGGTAGCCGCCAAGCGGGATAAATCCTGGGCTATCCCGCCCGTTTGCCCATGTGTTGCAAGGCGCGCAATCCAAGCATGAGGAAGAAGCCTGCCGCCTGGCAGAGGACGATGCTGGCGCCGGTTGAGGCGTCCCAGTGGAAGCTGATGAGGACGCCTGTGATGTTTGCCACGACCGCCAGCGCTACCGCGACGGCGAGGGTGTGGTGGAAGCGTTTGGTGACGAGTTGGGCGCTGACGCCGGGGGCAATCAGCATGGCGACGACGAGGACGACACCGACGGCTTGCATGGCGCCAATGGCGGTGAGGGTCAGCATGATGAGCAGGCTGGTGTGCAGGAATGACACGGAAAGGCCGGCGAGGCGGGTCTGGGCTTCGTCAAAGATAAACAGCATGTAGTCGCGCCATTTGCTGGCGAGGATGAGGAGCACCAGCGCGCAGATGGTGATGACTTGCCAGCGCTGCGCGGGCAGCATGCCAAGGAGGTTGCCGAATAGGATATGGGTGAGGTGCTGGTCGCTGTCGCTGTGCTGGAAGAGGAGGATGCCGGCGGCGAAGAGGGTGGAGAAGGTGATGCCGAGCAGGGTGTCGCTTTGCAGGGTGCTGCGCCGTTCGAGCCAGCCGGTGGCCAGGGTGCAGGTGAGTCCGGCGGCGAAAGCGCCTGCGATGAGCGGCAGGCCGAGGACGGCGGCGATGACGATGCCGGGCAGGATGGCGTGCGAGATGGCGTCGCCCATCAGCGCCCAGCCTTTGAGGACGATGTAGCAGGAGAGCAGGGCGCAGGTGATGCCGAGCAGCAGGGCGATGGCGAGCGCCTGTTGCATGAAGGGGTATTGCAGGACGTCGGTGAGGATGTTCATGAGCTTTGGCGCAGGGCGGCGAGGTGTTGCAGGCGGCGGACGGTGAAGACGGCGAGAAAGAGGCAGCCTTGCAGGACGACGACGACGGCACCGGTGATACTGTCAAGGAAGTAGCTAAGGTAGGTACCGAGGACGGCGGTGATGGTGCCGATAGCAAAGGCGGTAACAAGCACGCGGCCAAAGCTGCGGCAGAGCAGGAAGGCGGTCGCGCCGGGGGTGATGAGCAGGGCAATGACGAGGATGGCACCGACGGTTTGCAGGGCGGCAACGACGGCTGCGCTGACGAGCAGGAAGAAGAGCCAGCGCAGGCGGGTAACGGCAAGTCCGGCGGTCGTGGCCTGGATGTCGTCGAAGAAGAGCAGCATCAGGTCGCGCCATTTGAGGGCGAGGATGGTGAGCGAGATGGCGCAGATGGCGAGCATTTGCCACAGGTCGTGGTCGTCGATGCCGAGGATGTTGCCGTAGATGACGGCTTGCAGGTTCACCGCCGTCGGGTAGAGCGAGATGATGAAGAGGCCGGCGGCGAAGAAGAGGGTGAAGACGAAGCCGATGATGGCGTCCTGACGCAGCATGGGCAGGCGTTTCAGGAGGAGCATGGCAGCAGCGGCAAGGATGCCGGTGGTGAAGGCGCCGAGGGCATAAGGCAGGCGCCACAGGTAGGCGAGCGCGACGCCGGGGACGACGGCATGGGAGAGGGCGTCGCCAATGAGCGACCAGCCTTTGAGCATGAGGTACACCGAGAGCAGGGCGCAAACGCCGCCGACTGCCGCGCTGCTCAGGAGTGCTTTGAGCATGAAGTCGTAAGAGAGCGGTTCGAGCAGGGCGTTCACGAGTTGTTGTTCCGGTTATCGACGAAGACGGCGGGGTGTTCGTCGTCGCTGATGATGCGTACTTGCGGGGCAACGTCGCCAAGGCCGATGTTTTTCAGGACGCTGCCGAAGGCGCGTTCGAGGTTATCAACGGTGTAGATGTCGTCAATGCCGCCGTGGGCGATGATGCTGCGGTTGATGAGGACGACTTCGTTGCAGTATTGCGGCACGGCGCCGAGGTTGTGCGTGGAGACGAGCATGAGGTAGCCCTCGCTGCGCAGGGTTTTCAGGAGTTCCATTACCGCGTATTCGGTTTTGGCGTCTACGCCGGTAAAGGGTTCGTCCAGGAGGATGATGCGGCTTTCCTGAGCCAGTGCGCGGGCAAGGAAGACGCGCTTTTTCTGCCCGCCGGAGAGTGCGCCGATTTGCCGTCCGGCAAGATCGGCGATGCCGAGGCGCTCCAGCGCGGCAGCGACTGCGGCGTGGTCTTGCGGCCGCGCGCGGCGCAGGAAGCCCATGTGGCCGTAGCGGCCAAGCATGACCACGTCTTTGACGAGGATGGGGAAGTGCCAGTCGATATTCTCGCTTTGCGGGACGTAGGCGATGCCGTTCTGCCGCATCGCCTGGGCGACGGGCAGGCCATTGACCTGCACCGTGCCGGTTTGCGGGCGGACGATGCCCATGATGGTGTTGAACAGGGTCGATTTGCCGGAGCCGTTCACCCCGACGAGGGCGCACACGGTGCTGCCCTCGAGGGTGAAGGTGACGTTTTCGATGGCGCGGTGCCCGTTCGGGTAGGTAACGCTGACGTTTTCTACCGCAAGCGAGGGAGGCTGCAAGGGCGAGTCAGGGTTGGAAGCCATTGATGACGGTATCCGTGGTTACTTTGAGCAGGTCGAGATAGGTCGGCACCGGACCGTCGGCGGTTGAGAGGGAATCTACGTAGAGCACGCCGCCGTATTTGGCGCCAGTTTCTTTCGCGACTTGTTTTGCGGGCTTGTCGGAAATGGTGCTTTCGCTGAATACCACCGGAATTTTGTTGGCGCGGACGGTTTCAATCAGTGCACTGACTTGTTGCGGTGTGCCCTGCTGTTCAGCGTTGATCGGCCACAGATAGGCTTCTTTGAAGCCGAGATCTTTGGCGAGATAGCTGAATGCGCCCTCGCTGGAAACCAGCCAGCGTTGTTCCGCCGGGATTTTTTCGACTTCCGCTTTCAGCTTGGCATCCATTGCATCCAGTTTGGCGAGATAGGCGGCGGCGTTTTTGTGGTAGTTGTCAGCATGAGCGGGATCGTGCTTGGCGAGCGCCTTTTCGATGTTTTGCACATAGATTTTGGCGTTGGCGACCGACATCCAGGCGTGCGGGTTTGGTTTACCGTCATAATCGCCGCCGTGAATGGACATCGGCTCGATGCCTTCGGTCACGACCACGGACGGCACACCTTTGACGTTGGCAAAGAAGCGCTCAAACCAGCGTTCCAGATTGAGTCCGTTCCAGAGAATCAAGTCTGCCTGCTGCGCCTTGACCAAATCCTGCGGCGTCGGTTCATAATCGTGAATCTCCGCGCCCGGCTTGGTGATGGACAGTACCTGTGCATCATTACCCGCGACTTCTTGCGCCATATCGGCGATGACGGTGAAGGTGGTAACCACGGTAAACGGCTTGTCAGCGGCAAAAAGCGGTGCGCAAAAGCCGCAAAACAACAAGAAAAAGAGTTTTTTCATCATAAACCTCGTTAAAAATGTGTGAAAAATTGGGTGTTTGCCCGTGCACTACGATACGCTGTTATATAGTTGCTGTAAATAGGAAACTCTCGCATTTGTAATTTTCAATCATTATTTGGCGGATGTTCCGTGATGCTTGTTGGGTGTTCAGGCGGTGTCTGGCGTGAAAAAACCCGCTCTGCGGGCTTTTTTATTTCCTCATACGGGCAAACGACGGCGCCTTTTGTTTGTCCGCCGATGCCGTTGCGCTGTGTTGCTGTGGCGGGGACAGCGGTCGTTGCACGGCATCTGGCGGCAGCAGTTGAGCCAATTCGTCTAGTGCCTGGCGATAAACCTTGCGTTTGAAATGCACAACCTGCGAGGGTGGCGCGAAGTAATCAATCCAGCACCATTCGTCGAATTCCGGCGGTTGCCCGGAGGCGTGCAAATTCACCGCCGGATCACCGCTTTCGAGGCGCAGCAGGAACCATTTTTGCTTCTGCCCGATGCATTGCACCATGCCGGGGCGACGGCGGCGGCGGTAGCGCACCGGCAGGCGGTAATAGAGCCAGTCGCGCGTTTCGCCGAGCAACGACACATCCGCCGGGCCAAGGCCGGTTTCCTCAAAGAGCTCGCGCCACATCGCCTGTTCGCTTGATTCGCCGGCGTTAATCCCGCCCTGCGGGAATTGCCAGGAATCCTGCCCGCTGCGGCGTCCCCAAAAAGCCTGGTTGTGTGCGTTAAGCAGGACGATACCGACATTAAAGCGGTAGCCCTTTGCATCAAAAATATTGTTATCAGGTTGATCATTATCCATGTGGCTATTCTTTCATATGCGCCGCCGCCGCACAACGCGCCACCCGTGAAAAGGTTTGACTATACGGCGGTTTGCCGTTACATTAAATTCAAATAACATTACTTCCCATCCACATGTACGTTTGTATTTGCCAAGGCATTACCGATCGCCAAATCATTGACGCTATCGCCCAGGGACATGACAGCACTGCCGCCATTGCCGCCACGTTGGGCGCAGGCAGTTGCTGCGGCAGATGCTGCGAGACGGTGGAAAATCTGGTTGAATCCCACGCCAAGCCAGCGGTTTATCACGCAGCCTGAATCAAAAAAGCCCCGGATTTCCGGGGCTTTTTTATAGACTCAATTACTCGTCATCGTCCTCATCCGCAAACGGGTCTTTCATCTTGCCGCCGCCAAACGGAGCCTCCTCACCCTTAAGGAGTCGCTCGATATTGCTGCGGTGCCGGTAGAACAGCATGCCGACGATGATGAATACCGCCGTCAACATATAGGCCCAGTCTTTCCCCGGCGTATAAAAAATAGAGGCGATCGCAACAAAGGCAGCGGCAGACAAGGCGGAAAGCGAAGAAATGCGCGTGTTGTAAAACACTGCGCCCCAAATAGCGGCGCCAAGCAGGGCGACGATGGGATTCCAGGCAAGCAATACGCCAAAAGCCGTTGCCACCCCTTTGCCACCTTCAAAATTGAAGAATATCGGATACAAATGGCCGAAAAACGCACCAAGACCGACCAGCACAATCACCAAATCATCAATGCCGGCCGGGAAAAAACGACGCAAAATGATGAAAACCACAACAGGGATAAGGCCTTTCAGCAAATCGCCTGCCAGGGTGATGGCAGCAGCCTTTTCCCCGGCAATGCGCAACACATTTGTCGCCCCCGGATTACCTGAGCCGAGCGTACGCGGATCGCCAAAACCCATGGCACGGCAGACAATCACCGCCGAAGATAACGAGCCGCAAACATAGCCGGCAATTGCGCCGAAAAAGCAAAAAAGAAAATGTTGCATAACACCCCCTGAGTGCGATAATTCAGAAAAAATCATTCATAACCCTATGACTATGCAAGACATCATCTACATCCATGCAATACGGGTACGAACCGTCATCGGCATTTTGCCCCATGAACGCGCGGCGAAGCAAACCCTCATCATCAGCTGCGAACTGGGTACCGACACCCGTGCTGCCGGCGAAGCGGATGACATCAAGCAGGCACTAGATTACGCCGCTATCTGTGCCGACATCATAAAATATGCGGAAAACAGTCAATACGGCCTCATCGAAGCCTTCGCCGAACACCTTGCCGCGCACCTGCTCGCTGCCTACCCGCTTGCCGCCAATATCCGCCTCGACATCCAGAAACCTGGCGCACTCGAAGCCACGCGGGAAGTCGGCCTGCGAATCTACCGTGAGCGAAACTGAGGCACTATAATGCGACCGCTTAAAATCTGGCGGTATTTGTCGTAGCGACGGCCTGCCGCACAAAAAAACACATCAAACGCAGCGGCAGGGGATGCCCTTGACCGCCTCATTTACCGTTATTACCCAAAAAGGAAAACACATGTACAGACAACACTATGCGGCAGACGTGACTGAAAAGCTTGATGGCGAAACCGTCAAAGTCGCCGGCTGGGTACACCGCCGACGTGACCACGGCGGCGTCATCTTCATTGACTTGCGCGACCGCAGCGGCCTCGTGCAAATCGTTATCGACCCCGACACCGCCGAAGCCTTCGCTCTTGCCGAACAAGTGCGCAGCGAATACTGCCTCGCCATCGAAGGCCGCGTCCGCCTACGTCCGGCGGGCACCGAAAATCCCGACATGGCCAGCGGCAAAATCGAAATCCTCGGCAAAGTGCTCACCGTTCTCTCCAAATCCGAAGCGCTGCCCTTCCAACTTGACGAAGACAACGTCTCCGAAGAAGTGCGCCTGAAAAACCGCACCATTGACCTGCGCCGCGAAGTCATGCAGAAAAACCTCATCCTGCGCAGCAAAGTCGCTTCCTCCCTGCGCCGCTGCCTGGATGATCACGGCTTCCTTGATATCGAAACCCCGATGCTGACCAAAGCCACCCCGGAAGGCGCGCGCGACTACCTTGTCCCCTCACGTACCCACCCCGGCAAATTCTTCGCCCTGCCGCAATCGCCGCAACTCTTCAAACAAATGCTGATGATGAGCGGCTTCGACCGCTACTACCAAATCGTGCGCTGCTTCCGCGACGAAGACCTGCGCGCCGACCGCCAGCCCGAATTTACCCAGCTTGATATCGAAACCTCCTTCCTTGAAGAAGAAGACATCATGCAGCTCATGGAAACCATGATTCGCGGCATCTTCAAAGAACACCTGAACGTTGACCTGCCTGATCCCTTCCCGCGCATGACTTACCGTGAGGCCATGCGTCGCTACGCCTCGGACAAACCTGACCTGCGTATCCCGCTCGAACTCGTGGACATCGCCGACCTCGTTAAAGACAGCGGCTTCAAAGTCTTTGCCAGCGTCGCCGCCCAAGAAAACGGCCGTGTTGTTGCCCTGAAAATCCCCGGCGGCAACAAACTCACCCGCAAAGAAATTGACGACTACACCGCCTACGTCGCCCGCTACGGCGCCAAAGGTCTCGCTTACATCAAAGTCAACGACAAAACCAGCGCCGAAGGTCTGCAATCGCCCATCGTCAAATTCCTCACCAAAGAAGGCGGTGCAGAAGGTGCTATCGCGCTTGACATCGTACAACGCGTCGGCGCCGAAAATGGCGACCTCATCTTCTTCGGTGCAGACAAAGCCAGCATCGTCAACGACGCCATCGGTGCGTTGCGCATCAAAGTCGGTCACGACCTCAACATGCTCACTGGTCCTTGGGCACCGCTGTGGGTTATTGAATTCCCGATGTTCGAATACGACGAAAAAGACAAACGCTGGTACTCCATGCACCACCCCTTCACCCAGCCAAAAACCGCGAACCTCGACGAACTCGACAGCAACCCCGGCGAAGTCCTCTCGCGCGCCTACGACATGGTGCTGAACGGCACCGAAGTTGGCGGCGGCTCCATTCGTATCCACCGCGACGACATGCAACAACGTGTCTTCCAAAGCCTCGGCATCGGCGAAGAAGAAGCACAACAAAAATTTGGCTTCCTGCTGAACGCCCTCAAATACGGCTGCCCGCCGCACGGCGGCATCGCCTTCGGCCTCGACCGCCTGATCATGCTGATGGCGGGCGCCAAATCCATCCGTGACGTCATGGCCTTCCCGAAAACCCAGACCGCCTACGACCCGCTCACCGACGCCCCCTCGGAAGCCAGCGAAGAACAACTCAAAGAACTGCATATCCGCAAGCGGGAAAAACCGGCGGGCTAAGACGAGAGCAGTAAGCGCTTCTTTTGAGAAGCGCTTACTATTTTGAATGCCGTAAAAAATAAAAGAAGGATTAAAATGAAAAAAATAATTTTAAGTAGCTTTTTATTGGCTTTTTTAGTTATTCCAGACTTTTCTAATGCTAAAGCATTTAACAAAAACAAAGTAGTTAACGAGATAAGAAAAGAAATTATCGAAAAAGAAAAATTGTCTAAAAAATTATGGAATACTGCAAGTACTATGTATGCAGGAAGTCTAGGAACTGCATTTAATGAAGTTGATGCAGATGATCATACGTGTTTTATTCTTGCAAGATTATTAAATAAAGATCCTAGGAAATTTGAGGTCAAATATGAAATAGACTTGAATACTAAATCAGAAGGGAATGGATATAGTTTGCAGATTGAAGCACAATCATTAGAAAACTATACTGTAATAGCTAAAAGAATCTTGGTCTTGTCTGATGATGAGAGAATAATAGAATGGAATCTTGATTGTGCAGGGAGGTCTGGGTCAGACTACATAAAAGAGAAAAAGTCTACATTCTATATTCTGAAGGATCAGGGGGAAACTATTCAGATATTGGGGAAAATAGAGGATGGATTTTTCCAAAAATTAAAAACTGCTATTAGTAAAAGTCCCAAAGTAAAAACCATTGCACTAGGGAGTGGTGGCGGTTCTGTACAAGAAGCATTAAATGCGGGAAGATATATTAGACAAAGAGGCTTAGATACTACTTTATATAATAATTGCAAGTCTGCTTGCCCTTTAGTATTTATGGCAGGTATTAACCGTACAATATGGTCTCCCTACCCAAGTTTGCAGTTTCATCAAATATATATATTGTCAAACAACCATCCAGTTCCTATAGAATTTGATAATCAGATATATGTAGATATTTATGTTTATTTAGCTCAAATGGGAATTCGTGATCCTATATTTGTAATTAGTAAAATGTGGTCTTCTCCACCAGAATCCTTTACGATTGTAGATCCATCAGAAAGTGAAGAGCTGTGTCAATATAATGTAGCTACTTGGATTCAGCGTAATTGTTCTGCAGATGAATAAGTGGCGTTATATGAACTCAAATATTTTTAAAAGCTAAAACCCATTTCATTCAAGGTTGGCATAATGAAAAACTGGGAGCTGTGGATACAGCGCAATAAAGAACATCTCCAACATCCGGCGAATCTCAAAGAGCAATTTGTCCGGCAAATCCTGAGCAAAATTGACGACGTCAGTCCGGAAGATCTCAGCGCGACACACCGCTTTACCGATGCCAAAGGCAGCGAGCGCAGTATCGACATCCTCATTGAAAATCCGGAAAAGAACCAGCGGCTGGCTATCGAACTGGACGGTCTTGCCCCCTATAAATCTGCCGATGGTGACATCGATTACCGTCGCTTTAATGAATTTCTCGAACAGCAAAACGCGCTGCTCAATGCCTTTGGCGTCGTCCTGCGCTATAGCGCCGCTAAAATACAGCATGCGCCTGATGTCATCATGAGCGAAATTGGCGACATCCTGCGTGCGCAGACACAGGGCGATTACACCCCGAAAAACAAGAAAGAGGAATACGCCGCCATTGTTGAGGCCTATCAGGAGGACATTCTGGCGCTGAAAAAAATATGGGCGACGGAAGCGGGCGGTCTGAAAGAGCAGGCGGACCGCTTGGTCGCGCAAGCGGCGGGCAAGGGCAGAAACGATGCCCAGCTACATGCGCAAATGCAGCTGCTGGATGCGGAAATCCGCGCCTACGAAGAGAAAATCCGCCAATACCAGCGGGCATCTATTGCCACCGTGATTGCCAACGAAATCGACATCAAGACCCTCATTGCAGAAATTCAAACCCTCAAAGACATCATGGCCGATCTCCGCCAAGCCTCGGTTGAGGACTCCCAGGGGCGATATGAACGAAAATCAGCGGCACCCTGGGTACTGGGTATTGTTGCCGTGTTGGCGCTTGGTGCAGCTGCGGTGGGCGGTTACTACTATTTTGCCAAGATAGCGGGGAAAAAAACGCCGATTCCGGTGGAAGAAGATCCACCGGCGGTGCTGACCGAATTGCCAGTTATCGGGCAGGCCGTCAGCAATACAGGAACATCAAACATACGCCCTGTCGTGAGTAGCGACGTTGTACCGTCGACACCGGTCGCCGCAACTGAGCAACAGACACAATCGGAAACCCGTACCAGTGATGGCAGTATCATGGCACGTGAAGCAGGGCAGTACATCGGCGAAACCCGTCGCGTCTGCGGCAAAGTCGCCGCTTTGAAAGAAACGAAGAAAAGTATTGCGCTCCATTTTGATGCGCCTTCCCCCAACCAGTCCTTTACCGCCGTAGTCTGGAAGACAAGTCGGGCATTGAGTCGTCAGGCTTCTCATCTGGTACATGCCGATATTTGCGTAACTGGCAAGATCGAGGAAAACCGGAAAAAGCCGCAGATGATAATCAGCGACACTGCCCAGATCTCCTTTAACGACTGACGCACCCTTCGCACACAACAAAAAACGCCCCCCCAAACTCACCGCTTATCAGGCCCAGTAACTACGCCGCTTGGCGGGCGTAGAATGGGCTTTAGCCCATCGAGCAGGCGCGCAGCCTGCTTTTGGCAATTCGGGTAAGCGTGACCGTCAAGCGGGGAAATAACGCGTTTTTGATCTGAAGACATTGCGGGCAACATCTCTACAAAATCCGGCAACCACGCCGCTTGACGTGAACTCGGTAACTACGCCGCTTGGCAGCCCCAGTATTTACGCCGCTTGGCAGTTTTGGCGATAGCACGGCAGCGCTACGGTAGAAAGAAAACGTAGAGACGTTGCCTGCAACGTCTCAAAACAAAAACTAGCGACAAACCCAGTAACCACACCGCTTGGAGGGCTCAGTGTTTACGTCGCTTGACGGGGTTTTGTCGGGCTTCGCCCGTTTTTCTCTAACCCCCACCCCAAACCCCTCACCCAGTGGGTGAGGGGCTTTTATGCTTGGCAGACCCAGCATTAACGCCGCTTGGCGGGCCCAGTAACGACGCCGCTTGGCAAATTTTTGTCGTATGTACGGATCAGGCAAAAAAAGAGGGAACCCTTCAGTTCCCTCTTTTTCGCCATCAGGCAGGTTTATTTTTGCAGACGTTCGGATTCGGGGATTTTGGCTTTGTGCTTGCCTTCTTCGATGGTGGTGATGAGCAGCAGGATGATGGCGATGATGCCGCCGCCTACGATGACTTCAAAACCTTTGTCCCAGCCGTAGCGTTCGGCAGTGCGGCCAATCACATAGGCTGCGGCTACGGTGCCACCGAGGTAACCGAAGAGGCCGGTGAAGCCTGCGGCGGTACCAGCAGCTTTTTTCGGCGCGAGTTCCAGGGCGTGCAGGCCGATGAGCATGACCGGGCCGTAGATGAGGAAGCCCACGGTGGTCAGCAGGATGAAGTCGGTGAGCTGGTAGGGGTTACGGAACCATTCCACGTTGGCATATTCGGCCAGTTTGTCAGCAGGTGTCGCCGGGTTCATCCACAGGGCGACAACGGCTAGGGTGGTCAGGATCATGAAGACGACGCCGGTCAGGCCGCGACGACCCTTGAAGACTTTGTCCGATACCCAGCCGCAGAGCAGGGTGCCGGGAATGGCAGCGAGTTCATAGACGGTATAAGCCCATGCGGTACCCTTGAAGTCAAAGTGTTTGACCTCGCTGAGATAGACCGGCGACCAGTTGAGTACGCCGTAGCGGATGAGATAGACGAAGACGTTGGCGAGTGCGATGTACCACAGCAAGCGGTTCTTGAACACATAGGTGAAGAAGATTTCCTTGGTAGTGAGGTTTTTCTCGGCGGTTTTTTCGTCGTAGTTTTCCGGGTAGTCGTTTTTCCACTGCTCAATCGGTGGCAGGCCGCAGGATTGCGGGGTGTCTTTCATAACGAAGTACACCGGCACGGCAAGCACCATGGCGATGACGCCCGGATAGTAGAGGGCTTGCCGCCAGATATCGGCTTCGGTCGCCTTGACGCCATGCTGCTGGAAGAAGACCCAGCCCGCTAGCAGCACCATTAATCCCGGCATCATGCCGCCAACGTTGTGCGCGCAGTTCCAGATGGAGACGATGGAGCCACGCTCTTTCTTTGACCACCAGTGCACCATGGTCTTGCCGCAGGGCGGCCAGCCCATGCCCTGGAACCAGCCGTTGAGGAAGATCATGATGAAGGCGATGACGACACCACTGGTGGTGAAGAAGGGCACAGTCCCCATCAGTGTCATGCACAGGCCGGAGAGCAGCAGGCCGCAGGGCAGGAAGGCTTTGGGGTTGGCGCGGTCAGAGATGGACGCCATCAGGAATTTGGACAGGCCGTAAGCGAGCCCCACAGCGGTACCGATTTGGCCAAGCTGTTCTTTGTTGTACAGGCCGGCGTCAATCAGCCCTTTTTGCGCGAGGTTGAAGTTGCCGCGCACGAAGTAATAGGCGGCGTAACCAAAGAAGATGCCGCAGAACACCTGCCAACGCAGGCGACGGTAGGTAGGATCGATTTTGTCGGCCGGCAGGCGAGGGGCATCCGGCGACGGTTTGAATATGCCAATCATTAAGGGCTCCAAAGGGGTTAAACAAGATTGAAGCGGCAAGTCGTGCCGCATTCCGGGCGCGGATTGTAGCGGTTTATCGGTGAAGTGCCAAATTTTTGTGATTGTCGCGTGAATTTACGTTTTTTTCTGGGGATTTGCAGCAGCAGGCAAGATATAGATTTGTCTGGGGTAGGCGACGCCATGTTTTGTTTGAGGAATTTGCTGTGCTTTCCACACAGATTAGGACGGCAGGGCAGGCGACGATTTCGTCGCGCCGGATATTGATCTCTTTGGCACAATCAGTGATCTATGTGAGGAGCGCATATAAAAAAACCGGAAGGCGTTGCCGCTTTCCGGTTTTGTTGTGTCGTCGTGTAGGAATTATTCGCCAGCGACGACGCGTACCAGTACTTCGGTGCTGATACCAGCAAAAAGGTGCAGGGAGATGGTGTATTCCCCGATTTCGCGGATGGTGCCGTGTGGCATCATCACTTCGCTGCGAGCCAGTTTCAGCCCTTGTTGCATGGCAGCATCAGCGATGTCCTGGGTACCGACAGAGCCGAACAGTTTGCCTTCGTCGCCTGCTTTGGCGAGGATGGTCAGCACTTTGCCGGAGAGCGCGGCGGCGCGTTGCTCGGCATCGGCCAATTTGGCGGCTTGCTGTCTTTCCAGCTCGGCACGGCGGGCTTCAAAACGCTCAATATTCGCTTTGGTCGCTTCGGTAGCCTTGCGTTGCGGAATGAGGAAGTTGCGGGCATAGCCCGCTCTGACGTCCACACGATCGCCAAGTTCGCCCAGTCCGGCCACTTTTTCCAACAGGATGATATTCATGCGTCCTCCTTAGTGCTGGTCGGAATACGGCAGAAGCGCCAGGAAACGTGCGCGCTTGATAGCAGTTGCGAGTTGGCGTTGGTAGAACGCATTGGTACCGGTGATACGTGCGGGGACGATTTTACCGGTTTCGCTGATAAACGCTTTCAAGGTTTCGAGGTCTTTGTAGTCAATTTCTTTCACGCCTTCGGCGGTGAAGCGACAAGTTCTGCGACGTGCCATAGTTTAGCCCTCCTTCTTCTTGCTTTCGGCCATCGGCGAGGCTTCGGTAATGGCTTCGTCACGACGGATGGTGAGGTGACGCAAAATGGCGTCGTTGAAACGGAAGTTGGTTTCCAGTTCTTCCAGCGTCTTGGCATCACATTCGATGTTCATCATCACATAGTGCGCTTTGACCAGTTTATTGATTGGATAAGCCAGCACGCGGCGGCCCCAGTCTTCGAAGCGGTGGACTTTGCCATTGGCGGCTTCCACGACGGAGCGGTAACGCTCGGTCATCGCATTGACCTGTTCGCTCTGGTCGGGGTGGACCAGGAAAACGATTTCATAATGTCTCATCAGAAGATTCCTTATGGATAAACAAAGCCGCCATATGGCGGCAAGGAAATGCCGGCGAACCGGCAAGCGCGCGGATTATACGGAAAAGCTGCTGCAAAACAAACTTTCCCGACCGCATTGTTCATGCTACCGTGCCGCGCCGTATCCAACCGGGAACCCTTATGGAAGATTTTGCCCCCCACCACATCCTCTGCTACGACAGCGAATTTGTGCGCGAGCACAGCTACATCCCCAAACTCGCCCTGGTGCAAACCTGCCAGCCGGGCGGCAACGCACATTTGTATGACCCACTGGATGGCGCAGACGCTGTGCCGTGGCATAAGATCCTGCACCACCCTGCGCCCGTCGTTTTGCATGCCGGCGCGCAGGATCTCGAACTCATGCAACTCTGCGGTGGCGGCCTGCCGCAGACTGTGCGCGACACACAAATCGGCTTCGCCCTCTGTTCGCCGCATCTCGCCGTCAGCTACGCACAACTCGTCGAACACTTCCTCGGTATCAGCCCGGACAAAAGCCAAACCCGCAGCGACTGGCTCGCGCGCCCACTTAATGCCGAACAGCGCACCTATGCTGCCGCCGATGTCGAACTGCTCGCCCGCCTTTATCCCTACCTGGTTGCGGAACTGCGCCGCTTGAATCGCCTGGACTGGTGGGCGGAAGAAAACGCGGCGCTGCTCGCGCGACAGACTCGCCCGCGCGAACCCTGGCACTGGTATCGCCTGCAAGGTGCACCGCAACTGCGCGCAGGCGACCGCCGCGTCGCACAAATCCTCACCGAAGCCCGCGAACGCCTTGCCGCCGCGCAAGACCTGCCGCGCCGCCTCATCATGAGCGATCGCCAGCTCATCACCATCGCGCAAAAACAGCCGCCAACCCTCGAAGCACTTGCCGAATACCTGAGCGAAAACCACCCGCTCTGGCAGGAGCTGCCCTACCTTAGCGAGCGTTTTGCCGCTGATACGCCCCCGCCTGCCCAACCGTTCAGCCCGCGACTCAGTCATACGCGTCGCCAGCAGTACGAAAAGCTCTGCCGCTATGTGGCCGACACTGCTGTCGACCTCAATATCCACCCCGACCTGCTTGCCACCGTGCGCACCCTCAAACACTACTGCGCCAACCCAAGCGCCGATAACCCGCTACTGCATGGCTGGCGCGCTGCCTATCTGCGTGAAGAACTACAAAAACTACTCTGACCATGCGACTCTGGCATCAGACACTTATCCCCCACCTGCCCCGCCAACAACTGCTGGGGCAACACCGCGAATGTGCTGCCCTGCGCGGTAACGGCTGGGGACGGGCACACGCGACCGTCAACTACGTCTTCACCCACAGCCCCTACCTGCTCTACGCCTACCATCGCCTCATCATGGAAGAAATGCGGCGGCGCGGCTACCGTCCTGACCCCGCTTGGGACGAGCCAAGCCATCGCGGCAAAAACCTCGCGCCCTACCGCGATCTGCCCGCCGTCGCCGTTGCCGACCCCATCTATCCCGAACACGATGCAGCCTACCTGCGTGAATGTTTAGATAACCTCGCCGGCAAAGGCATCCACTTATACATGACTACCAACCACCCGGAGCCCCATCTATGACCTACCGCGCCATCTACAGCGACATTGACGGTACCCTGCTCAACCGCGCACACCGCATGAGCCCGCGCACCCTCGCCATCACCCAGCGACTCGCCCAAGCGGGCATTCCCATCATCCTCGTTTCGGCACGGCCACCGCTGGCCATCACCCCCTTCACCGCCGCCATTGGTGGCAAACAGCCGCTCATCGCCTTCAACGGCGCCCTCATCCTGGATGGCGATCTCAACGAACTCTACAGCGTCACCTTGAACGACGCCGACCTGCACCTCCTCGAAGCCCTGCTGGAAAACGACCCCGCCATAACCTCTATCAACTACTATCAGGGGACGCACTGGTACAGCCCCGATCCGGATAACTTCTGGACAGTACAGGAAGGCGACATCACCGGCCTGCGCGCGACAAAACGCCCGGCAAACCTGACGAACGTGCACAAAATCCTCGTCATGGGCGACGCGCCCGTTATCCGCGCCCTGCAAGAGCGGCTCAAACCCCAGTTCCCGCACCTCGAAATCCACCGCTCCAAAGACGAATACCTTGAAATCGTCAACAAGCGCGCGACCAAAGCCCAAGCTATAGCCTACATGGGCGAACGCCTCGGTGTCCCCGCCGCTGAAAGCGTGGCCTTCGGCGATAACTACAACGACCTCGACATGCTGCGCTACGCGGGCTACAGCGTGGCGATGGGCAACGCGCCGGACGACATCAAGGCCGAGTGCAGCATCGTCACCGCACCAAACGACGAAGATGGCCTGGCACAAGTGCTGGAACGGCTGTTTCCCGCTTGAATCAAATGACAACAGGCGGCAGTTATCCCGCTTGGTCATAGGTATTTATCCATCTTGGTAGGCGGATAACATATTAATAATAGAAGAAAAATATCCTCATCCTTTTGCGGGGATAGCTTGAGGAACGTCCGTAGGATGAACCACATCTAGTGGAGCGAGAGACTCTAATGTCTGCTGCTGTTTCGCAATACCTTTCAGACTCCCGTAAGTCTGGATGAGGGATTATTTACAGTTTCTAGAAAGCATTTTTCTTATTGCGGGATAGGTAACTATGGCCAAGCTGCACCCCAGCAGGAAGAGAGAAATGAAGATGCCCGCGAGCCATGTGCGGAAAGCCAGTACTTCCTGCTCGTTCAGCAGGAACCAGCATAGTCCGCCTATCGCTGGCAGGACAAGCACGAGCTGACGCTGCATAAGGCCATAAATAAGAATGGCTGCCAGGATAAAAATTGCGGCTATCCATGTGTAGGGGATAAGCCATTCATGCTGAAAGAGCAGCACCTGACAAATGGCTATCGTTTGCACCACCTGACATAACAGACCGCAGTGGAGTAGCCGCCGTTGCTGCCAGCGCGCCGCGAGCCATACTTGCAGCGGTGCGGTGTTGACGAGGGCAAGGAAGAGGTATTCGTACCAGAAAAAGGGGTTACTTTCGTGGTAGATCATCAGATTCAAGGCTGCGAGGCCACAGCCGACGATGACGATGGTCAGGGTGGATAACCAATAAAGGATGTTTTGCCAAAGGTTCATTGCACGCTTCCTTTTTCGATGAAACGCCGCCAAGCGGCGTAGTCGCTGGTTTTGTGAGACGTTGCAGGCAACGTCCTCTACGGTTTTCTTTCTTCGTTGCAGCGCTGTGCTGTTGAAATAGCTGCCAAGCGGTGTGGTTGCTGGGCCCGCCAAGCGAGGTATAGTCGTCTCAGAACGTGTTCATAGTCTTCGTAGCAGGATTCCCAAGAAAGCCAAAGCTACCATTTGCAGACTGGTACTCAACTTACGCTCGCAGTTTTTCCAAAGCCGCCTGTTCTTTTCCAACCAGGAAAAACTGCGCTCTACTACCCATCGCTTCGGCAATACTGCAAAACGGTGCAATTCGTTTCGTTTGGCAATCTCTACCTCCGCACCCATCAACTCCTGTACCGACGAAGCAAATGCCTTACCCGTGTAACCACCGTCAGCAAGGACTTTTTGTACCGCCCCAAGATTATCCTTGTCACGTTCCAATGCCAGCAGACAGCCTTTTCTATCCGTAATATCCGCCGTCGTTACCGCAATGGCATGCGGCAAACCCTGCGTGTCAACCGCTATATGCCGCTTGATACCGCTCACCTTCTTGCCCGCATCGTAGCCTTTTTCTATGGCGGTATCCGTGTTCTTCACACTCTGCGCATCAATAATCAGGAAAGTGGTTGCTTCATGGCGCCCCTGCTTGCGGCGCTCCGCAACTACCTGATTTTTTTAATGCTTCCTCAAGGATGCTGATGCCACTCTCGCGTGGCTCAGTCCATCTCTGGAAGTAGGAATGCACGGTGCGCCATTTGGGGAAATCGCCCGGCAAAGCGCGCCAGGAGCAGCCAGTGCGTTGCAGGTAGAGAATGGCACAAAAGACATCGTACAAGTCCACCTGACGTGGCGCTGTGCGTTTACGGGCACTTTCCAGCAGGGGGAGGAGAGGCGCAAATTGCTCGCGACTGATATCGCTTGGGTAGGTTTTTCTGTTCATGCCGATAGTTTACAGCAGAGGCTGAGACAATGAACACGTTCTCAGGAGGGCTGACACAAGGCGGCGAGACGGAAGATAGTACAGCTAGTACGCGAAGCTCGCCAATACCGTGTCAATTCTATTTGGGACGACTATATGTGGTGATAGGGTGCATGGCAGAATCAGATGGTGAGCAGGTGGATAATGCAGGCAAGGTTGGCAGTGACGATGCTGTAAAAGGCTACTTTATAGGCAAGCGGGGCGGACTTGCCCGTCGTTGGATACTCGCATTCATCCGGCAGCGGCGTGCCGTGGATGATGGCATGGGTGACAGCGGCAATGTCTTCGCCGTCCCAGTACGAATCTTTGCAGTAGTCAATGTTGACTTTCAGGGTGTTGCCGCAGCGGTCGGCAATGAGCAAGAAGTCTCTCTCTTTGGGAAAATGTCGATCAGGGATAACGTCGTGTTCGTGATGACTGCTGCGGATATCCTGCCACGCCAGATGTAGGGTCGCGCCGCTGAGGCGGGCGAGGTGCAGGCCGTCACGATCAGCATGGGCGCAGATAAGCGAGGTTTCGCCACGACAGATGGCATGGTGGATGCGAAGGATGAGGCGCAACAGGGACCACGCCCCATAGCCGAGGATGGCAACAACGAGCAGGGTGATAAGCCCAAAAACAATAGGCGGATCGGGATAGGCGCGATAGATAGCGACGGCTTGGATGGCAAGGAAGACGAAGAACCAGGCGAACGCCAAGAAGGCTAGGATCGCCAGCAGTGCGTTCCAAATATTGAGGCTGGGCGTGTGCCATTTGCGCTCAACATGGGCGGGTGGTGGCGGCACAGGCGGCGCCTGCTCGTGCAGATAGCCACTGGCGACGGCGGCGATGTCGGCGTAATCGGCGTAGTTGAGACGGCTATCACGGTAAGTACAAGGCTGGCCGTGCTGCGGCGTGATGGTAAGGCGCACGCCCTGTCCGCTGACCTGCGCCAGCTCACACCAGTACCACTGTTGACGAATGCGGCCAAAATAATTGCGGATGGTGAGGCCGTGTGGATCGCAGCTGACGCAGGGTTTGCTGGCGGCGATGCGGTAGCGATTGGTATCGCGGTAGATGGTGTAGAGCACGATAAGCAATGCCGGTGACAGCCAGAACCAGCCCCAGGCGATGAAAGCAGGGCCGAGTTCGTCGCTGTACATGGCGGAGAACGCCATGAGAATGACGGTATAGATAGTAGCGTTGAGGAAGGGCGATTCATCCAGCCAGCGCTGATAGGTGCGACCGCCCCAGCCACGGCTGCGGGGGTCGCTGAGGTTCGGGGTGTAAGGTTTCATAACTTCTGGGCGCGGTAGAAGGCCATAATGGCGGCAACGAGGACTTTATAATTGTCTCAAATAGAACTGACACGGTGTTAGTGAGCCTGACCGGGTTTCCCATAAAAATCGCGTCGTACTGGTTGTGCTGTCTTCGACTCGTCGCCTTGTGTCAGTCCTCCTGAAACGACTATAAAACTTGGGCTCGCCAAGCGAGGTAAAACCTGGGCACGCGTCAAGCGGCGTAATTACTGGTCCCGTCAAGCGGGATGAACGCTGGTTTTTTTATTCCCCCCTTCCGGCCTGCGGCCACCTTCCCGGGTACCCATGAAAAAAATGCGAGCATTTTTTTCATGGGAGCCCCGTCCCCCGCTTGCGGGGGAAGGGATTTTTTCCGTGCAAGGTCCGGGATTGAGCAGTGCGTCAAACGGGATAAAACCTGACCTCGTCAAGCGGCAAAAACACTGGGCCCGCCAAGCGGGATAAACCTGAACCCGTGCCAACGCGTTAGTTGTCTGTCTTCGCCGTGATTTTCCATGCGTGGTGGATGTTCGGGCGGCGGACGTAGTCAAAGTCGATGGTGGCCGCGCTGATGTCTTCGCAGTGGTAGCGCGCGCTGATGGCGGGATCGAGTTTGAAGCTGCGGTAGTTGTTGGAGAAGTACAGCGTGCCGCCGGGGGCGAGGCGCTGCATGCAGCGCTCGATGAGGGTAACGTGGTCGCGCTGCACGTCGAATACGCGCTGTTCTTTTTTGGTGTTGGAGAAGGTCGGCGGGTCGCAGAGGATGAGGTCGTAGCTGCCGCCGTCTTCTGTCAGCCACGCCATCACGTCGGCGCGGATGAGACGGTGGCGGCTGTCGAGTTCGTTAGTGTCGTAGTTCTGGTGCGCCCAGTCGAGGTAGGTTTGCGAGAGGTCAACGCTGGTGGTGTAGGCCGCGCCGCCCAGTGCCGCCTGTACGCTGGCGCTGGCGGTGTAGCAGAAGAGGTTGAGGAAGCGTTTGCCGGCGGCTTCTGCGTGGATGCGGCGGCGCAGCGGGCGGTGGTCAAGGAAGAGGCCAGTGTCGAGGTAGTCGTGCAGGTTGATGTGGTAGCGCGCGTCTCCTTCGTGCACGGTGCAGGTCATGCCGCGTGCGGCCTGTTTTTGGTATTGCTGCGCACCGCGCTGGCGTTCGCGGGTTTTGAGGACGAGGTTGGCAGCGGGGATTTCCAGTACTTGCGGGATGATGTGCAGGGTGTCGAGCAGGCGTTTGCGCGCTTTTTCCGGTGCAACGGTCTTCGGCGCAGCGTATTCTTGCACGTGGACGTAGTCGCCGTAGCGGTCCACGGCAATGGCGTATTCGGGCATGTCCTGGTCGTAGATGCGGTAGGCATCGGTGTCTGCCGCTGCCGCGTGTTTTTGGGCGGCGCGGTTGTTTTTGCGCAGGCGGTTGGCGAACATCCGCGCCTGTTCGTCCACGGGCGCGCCGGGTTCGGCGACGGCGTAGTCTTCGCCTTCGGGCTGTTCGGCGCGGTGGTAGAGGGCGATTTGCGCTTCGATGCTGCCGTTGTACGCCTGGTAGTATTTGTGGCGGCTGAGGCGCAGGCGTTTCAGCATGTCGGTATTGCTGCTGATGACGCCCATTTGCCAGTCGGCGGGGAAGGTTTTGAAGGCTTGGCCGAGGGTGTCGTAGGTGGCAACGAGTTCGGCGATTTCCCCCAGTCGCTCGCCGTAGGGCGGGTTGGTGAGGATGAGGCCGCGCGTGCCGTAGCCGGGTTGGGCGGTGAAGCGGTCAAGCGGGCGGCGTTCCAGGTGCAGGCAGTGGGCGAGGTCGAGGCGGGCCGCGTTTTCGCGTGCAGTGGCAAGCGTCGCGGCATCCTGGTCGTAGCCCCAGACTTTGAGGTCAAGGCGGTTCAGGCCGAGTTCGCGCCGCGTGGCGGCTTCTTCGAGCAGGCGTTTCCACACGGCGGGTTTGTGGCTTTGCCAGTGGGTGAAGCCGAAGCGCTGCCGTTTCAGGGCGGGGGCGATGTCTGCCGCCATGAGCAGGGCTTCGAGGAGGATGGTGCCGCTGCCGCAGAGCGGGTCGATCAGGTTGTAGCCGCTTGCTGCGAGTTGCGGCCAGCCGGCGCGGTAGAGCAGGGTCGCGGCGAGGTGTTCTTTCAAGGGTGCTGCGCCGTGCGCGAGGCGGTAACCGCGCTGGTGCAGGCCGCCGCCGGAGAGGTCAATAGCGAGGGTCAGGCGGCCTTTGCGCAGGTGGGCGTCAACGCTGATGTCGGGGGCTTTCGCGTCCACGTCAGGGCGGCGGTGCAGGGTGTCGCGCAGTTGGTCGGCAATGGCGTCTTTGACTTTGAGCGCGCCGAACTGGGTGTTGCGGATGCCCTGGCCGATGCCGTTGAAGTGGACAGCGAAGGTGTTATCGGCGCTCAGGTGTTCGTCCCAGGCGATGGCGCGGGTTGCGGCGTAGATGTCATCGGGGTTTGCCACTTCGCTTTCGCCCAAGTGCCACAGGACCCGGCTCGCCACGCGTGACCACAGGCAGAGGCGGTAGGCGGTTTCAAGGTCGCCCATGCCGCTGACGACGGCGACGCCCTGGCGGATGTTTTGCAGGCTGAGGGCTTCGGCTTCTTGGGCGAGGACTTGTTCGCTGCCTTTGGCGCAGGGCAGGACGAGGGGCTGTTGCATGAGGATTCCTTGTGATAAGCGGGGAAAGGGCGGGCATTATCGCGCAGTTTGGCGGCAGCGGTGTGGGCGGGTTCGGAGCGGTAGTGAGCGTTAAGCGGGAGAGATAGCGGGTTTATGGGAGAAGGATAGGGCAGGGCGCCAGGCGGGTACAACGGATTTTTGGGTGGCCGCCAAATAGGGGGCATCACGCGCCTTTTTCTTCGTACCGTATCAGCGCGTCTCTACCGTACTCCTGCAAGACGGTGGCGATTTCTTTGCCGGCTTTTCTTTCAGCAATGCGGAAAGGCAGCGTTATGAGCACTATCGCTCCGATAACGGCCCCGGCTTCTTTGCCGAGGAGGATGGCAAACAAGGGACAGCCCAGCAGGAGAAGCGGCGCGATGAAATCGTTGTAATCACTGTAAGTAGCGCTGAGGTCAATCACAGCGGGCCGTTCGTAATTGGGGGCACCGTATTTTTTGATGACGCGCATGCGGTCGATAAGGCCTTCTTTTGTCTTGCCGCCTTGCAAGACGATTTCTGCGATGTCCTCCCACGGGATATCGTCTTCATCGGTGTAGCAGTAGTAGTGGATGCCGCCCGCATTGATGACCAGGTATTCCCGCCGCTGGAAGGAGAAAAGCCAGCGCCGCACCCAGTAGCGGTAAATGCCGTAGGCGGGCAGAAGAAATACGCCAACGGCGAGAGCTATGGCTCCCAGTGTTACCAGCAGCGAGCGTTCGTAACTGCTCGCCCATAAGCCATAAAGGATTCCCACGCCAATGATGAGTAGCACCATCATGCAAAAGAGCATGGTGACGCCCAGACGGGCACGGAAATACCAGCAGTATCCTTCTCGTATAGGCGGCATGATTGTCTTGGAGATGCCGCCCCCTGCTGTCGGCAAGGGACGGTTTGTTGATGGCTTATTCTTCGATGACGATACGCGCGTTCAGCGGCTGTACCGGGCGGTTATTCGCCTGACCGATCATGGCTTCCATCGCTTTGAATTGGGCTTCGCTCGCTTCAACCGGGGTCTTGAAGACGATCCAGTTCACCCCTTCGCTGCATGGCGGTGTGGTGAGCGAGCCGTTCAGGCGGAAGTGGTTCTGGTCTTTAGGGAAGAGGGCAGCGATGTCGAGTTTGTCGGCAATCGCGGTTTTTTCGCCCGCTTTGAGCGGTTTGGCAAGAAGCGGTGCGAGGGCGGCGTTTTCTGCGCCTTTTTCGAACATGACACCGATGACGGCGAGTTCACCACGCTCATTCTGATGGACGAAGTGCACTTCCATCGGGAAGTATTTGCTGAGGAAGGTGTGTTCGCTCGGCGTGTGGAAGTGGAATTGCTTCAGGGTAAATTCTTCGCCGCCCAGTTTCAGGGTTTTGACGGCGTCCGTGGGCGTAGCCTGGATGGTATGGCCGTTGTTTTCCACGGAGTAGGCGAGCGGCGGATAGGTCGCTTCAACGCTGTTGTCGCCTTTGGCGTTAGCCGAGGAAAGATCAACCGGGGACTGATTTTTACCCAGTTTGCAGGTGACAAATGCCGGGCTGAGTTCGCCCCAGTGAGTGGGATCGTCCTTGCCGGTATAGGACCAGTGGGGCTGCCCTTCGCCAGCGAAGGCAGAGAGGGATACGGCGCAGAGCGCAGCGAGCGCGGTGTGTCGCAGTTGCATGATGAAACCTCATGGTTGTCGTGAGTTTGACCCCCGCGCGGTTTTTAAACCGCTTGGGGGAAGCCTTATCCACCTGTAAAAACGGCCTGGCCGGCGGGTGCGCGGTCAGACCGTTTACGGGTGGATAATTGGGTGGGAATTATGCAGTTTGCAGCATTTTTTATCAACGACCACTCACGTTTTCCCCCGCCGATTCACAGTGCAATACAGCCGCCCCACACCGAGGCGGACGGTAATTTTCTCGCCCGGCTGCACGGCATCGCTGCGGCTCACCACCTTGCCTGTGCTGTCGTAGGTAACGGCGTAACCGCGTTCGAGGATGTTAAGCGGGCTCAAATTGTGCACGGTTTGCATCAGGTGGTGCAGGCGGCTTTGTTCCTGCCGCTGGCGGAAGATGACGGCGCGGCGCATCCGTGTATCAAGTTCGTCCAGACGCTGGCGGATGCGCTCGAAGTAACGCGCGGGCTGCTGCTGGTTAATGCGGTGGTCGAGATGGTCAAGCCGCATCCGCGCCCGTTCCATCTGCCGGGTGACGGCGCGGTGCAGTTGTTCGCCCAAGCGGTGCAGGCGCTGCGCTTCGCCGCTCAAGTCGGGGCAACTTTGCTCGGCGGCGGCGGTCGGCGTCGGCGCGCGCAGGTCGGCGGCCAGGTCGGCGAGGGTCACGTCCGTTTCGTGTCCCACGCCACTGATGATGGGGATTCGGCTGGCGGCGATGGCGCGGACGAGATCCGGGTCGTTATACGCCCATAAATCTTCGGCGCTGCCGCCGCCCCGGATGAGCAGCAGCGTGTCGCATTCGGCGCGGCGGTTGGCCGTGTGTAGACGGCGGATGAGCTGCGGCGGCGCTTTGGCCCCCTGCACCAGCGACGGATAGAGGATGACGGATACCAGCGGGTTGCGGCGGCGCAGGGTAGTAATCGCATCATGCACCGCCGCGCCGCTCAGGCTGGTGATGATGCCGATTTGCCGGGGATGACGCGGGATGGGGCGCTTGTTCGCGGCCAGGAAGCAGCCTTCCGCTGTGAGCATTTCCCGCCGCCGCTGCAATTCCGCTTCCATCGCGCCGACGCCCGCCGCCTCAATCTGGTCAAGGATGAGCTGGTAACCGCCGCGCGGTTCGTAAAGCGTCGCCCGCCCGTGTACGCGCACGGCAATGCCATTGGCGAGATTGCGCGCCGGCAGGCGCAAGCCGAAAGTGCTGCCGCGAAAGAGGGCGCAGGCGACCTGGGCATCGCTGTCTTTCAGGGAAAAATAGATGTGCCCGGACGCGGGGCGGCTGAGGTTGGAAATCTCGCCTTCCACCCAAAGATCGCGGAAATCACCTTCGAGCAAGCGGCGCACATGGGCGTTGAGCTGACTGACGGTGTAGGTGAGGCTCATGCGGCGGCGATGAAAAGGGCGATGATGCAGAGCAGGTTGACGCCGAAGAGCACCGAACGGGCAAGCGACTTGTCGTGGATATAGCAGAGGACGAAGGCGATGCGGCTAGCGACAAAGAGCAGCGCCCAGAAGTTGATGACGCCTTGTGCCGCCCCGCCTGTTACATGCGCGATGATGACGGCGGCAGCAAACGGCGGGAAGATTTCATAGCTGTTACGCTGCGCCGCATCCGCCCGCGCCGCTTTGCCGCTCAAATTGGCGAGAAAGGCACGCGGCTCGTGGTTATCGGCCATTGTGAAACCGCCGAGACGCTTGGCATAAGCGGCGCAGAGGATGGGCAGGAAAATGGTGATGAAAATGCACCAGTAAGCGAGGGTCATGGGGGCTCCTTAATTGCCAGTAAAAAGAGACGCTAACATAACACTTAAAGACCGTCTAAAAAATAGCACAGGTATCGGGACAGGTTATATAAACGTCTTAAACCAGTTATCCAGGAAAGCCATTTCTTCCTCTGTATGAAACCAATGTTCACCATTATTCATGACGGTTAGACTGGCGCCCAGTTTATGGGCAAAACTTGTTATGATTTCTAATGAATTTAGATTATCGTTCTCTGCGTAAAGAATATTGGTTGGGATATGCCAGTTTATGAGATGATTTCTCACATAAGAAAGATATTCCCAAGATAACGTTTCTCCAAAGGATGTCTCGATTACCTTTTCTTTGTGCAGTTCTTCCTCTGTTACGTTTGACCAAATCATGATGTTCAAAATCAATTTTTCCATGTCAACGATGGGCGATATGAACATCGCCTTTTCAATAGGTTTATCCGCTAGCGATAGCATGGCGTAATAAGCACCGATACTATTTGCTATCAAGAAAATCTTGCCATATTGCGGCGCGATAAAATCAAAGAATTTTGGCAACTCCTCCTTGGTATCCCAAGGAAAATCCGCTTTGTAATCAAAGCCGATAATGTCATATTCATTGCTAAAGAATTTTTTATAGTAATCGGCTTCTTTGGCATTTCCGCCTTTGCCATGTATGTATATCACGGCGTTTTTCATTTTAATTTCCTCGATAAAAAGCGGCACAGTCAGCCCGGTAGCAGGAGCATGGACGGGCTATTTTTGCTTTTGGTATCAGGCGTTCTCAGCGTTCAAGTTTGGCCGATACATTCCCCGTACCGACGGCGGATTTTAAGTTGGCGACTTTGTCGATTTTGCCAAGCCGAGTGTAGCGGTACGGCGTAGCGAAACTTTCGTAGAAGATGACCAGGCTGTTGCCCTGCCAGAGCAGGATATCGCCCGCTTCGATGCGCCCAACGGCTTCGTCGTTGGCAGGCAGAGCCTGCGGCAGCGGGCCGATTTTTTCGTTGCGGTTGTAGTCGCGCAGATTGAGGGTGAGCGGCCGTTGTTGTTGCAAGGCGTCGGCTGCCGGGGTATCAGCGAGGGTGGCGGTAAAAGTTTGGCCGTTGAGGGTGATGTTCATGGTGTTCCCAAAGGCGATGTTGATACAGAGGGCGGCGGCGAGTAGTAAGGTTTTTATGGCATTCTCTATTAAAAAGCCGCCTTTGCGGGCGGCTTTTCTGCTTATTTCAGGTTCTTCTTGAAGAACTGCTCGAATTTGTCGAAGGGAATCTTGCCCGTGGTGTTGTCGTACAAATCGGTGTGGTTCGCGCCTTTGACGATAAACAGCTCTTTATCCTGGCTGTCCAGCGACTTAAACGCGTCCTCGCTGAAATAACGCGAGTGCGCTTTTTCGCCGTGCACTAATACTCCTGCACCGCTGTCAATACCCTGCAATTCTGCGAGACAGCGCAGCATCTGTCTATAACGCCGCAGGTGGTGACGCGTCTCAACGCCGCCCGCTTGAACAACGTGGAAAACCAGATCGACATTGGCTTGCGCATCGGCAGCGAACCGGAGCCGTGGATGGTTGTGCGCCACCTCGGCTACACCCGCGAATTGCTGGTGGCTGCGCCGTCGCTGGTGGAAAAATTGGGCACGCCCGCCGACCTCGACGATCTCCTCGCCCGCTACCCCACTGGCAACCAGATCAATATCAACACCGGCCGCTCCTGGGGGTGGTCGATCAGTGACACGGTGCAGGTCATGCCGAAAACCCCGCGCTTTATTTGCGACGACGCTTACAGCGAACTGGCGGCGGTGCTGGCGGGGGCTATCTGTGCCCTTATCGGCGATAGTTATTGCTGGCCACACCTCGCCGCCGGGCGGCTGGTGGAACTTCTGCCCGAGCTGGAACGCTACCGCTGGCCGGTCTTTCTCTACCGTCCGCAACGCAGCATCACCAGCCCGCGCGTCCTTGCGGTTTTCGACTGGTTGACGGAGATTATCGGCGGGATGTACGGCGGGGATAATGTTGCGGGCAGGGCGCGTCTTTCGTAATGGATGCTTGAATGGGGTTGTGGGTGCGGATTTCTTGGCAAAGCGGCGATAATGCGCACTTTCCACGCTTTTCCGCTGAGGTTGCCCATGAGCATTTATGAACTGAAACCCAAATTTCAACAGCTGTTGCGCCCGCTGGTGCGGCAGCTTTATGCGCGCGGGGTCACCGCCAATCAGGTTACGCTTTTTGCCTGTTTGATTTCCGTCGGTTTCGGTATTGGTTTTGCGCTGGCACCGCATTGCGCCCGTGTCTTTATTTTGCTGCCGCTGTGGCTCTTTCTGCGCATGGCGCTGAATGCGGCGGATGGGATGCTGGCACGCGAGTTCGGGCAGAAGTCCCGTCTCGGCGGTTATCTCAATGAATTGACAGACGTCATCGCTGATGCCGCGCTCTATCTGCCTTTTGCCCTGATTGCGCCGTTTGGCCCGCTGGTCATCGGTTGTTTTATTTTCTTCGCGGCGCTGACGGAATTTTGTGGCGTGCTGGGGCAGGTACATGGCAACAGCCGCCGCTATGACGGCCCGCTCGGCAAAAGCGACCGTGCCTTTGTCATCGGCGCACTGGCGCTGTGGTACGCCCTGGCGGGGCAGTTGCCCGCGTGGATGCTATGGCCAATGTGGGGGCTGGTTGCCTTGCTGGTTGTCACCTGTGTGCAGCGGGTGCGGCTGGGTTTGCGCGATTGAGCGATAGTCTAAGAAGCCGCATAGGCTACAATCCTCTCCGTTTTTCACCTCGCAATAAGGAATCCCCATGAACGAACAGCAAAAGACTTTCACTACCAGCGACGGCACGTCACTTTTTTACCGCTACCGCCCCGCCAAAGACGGCAGCACGGACAAGGCCATCGTCCTTTTCCACCGGGGGCACGAGCATTCCGGTCGCCTGATGTTTGTCGCCGACGAGCTTGGTTTCGACGACTTTGCCTATTTCGCCTGGGACGCGCGCGGGCACGGCCACAGCCCCGGCGCGCGTGGAGATTCGCCCAGCGTCGCCCGCTCCGTCGCCGATATTCAGGATTTCATGCGGCACATTGAGCGCGAATACGGCATCCGGCTGGAAAACATCGCCGTCATCGCGCAAAGCGTCGGCGCGGTGCAAGTCGCCGCCTGGTTGCACGACTACGCTCCGCCGGTGCGCTGCGCCGTGCTCGCTTCGCCTGCGTTCAAGGTCAAGCTTTATGTTCCTTTCGCGCGTAGCGGCCTGCGCCTGCTCTACAAACTGCGCGGCAACTTCTTCGTCAACAGCTACGTCAAGGCGCACTACCTCACCCACAACAAGGCGCGGCAGGACGATTTCAACCGTGACCCGCTGATCGTTCGCCCCATCTCGGTGCGCATCCTGCTCGGCCTCTACGACACCGCCGACCGCGTCGTTGCCGATGCCCAGGCCATCACCACGCCGCTGCAACTCTTTGTCTCCGGCGACGACTGGGTGGTGCACCACAAACCGCAACACGACTTCTACAACCACCTCGGCAGCCACATCAAAGAGCGCCACATCCTGCCTGGCTTCTATCACGACACCCTCGGCGAAGAGCAACGCGAGCTGGCCTTCGCGCCCATGCGCCGCTTCCTGCGCGAACGCTTCGCCGCACCGCCGCACAGCGTGGACGTGACGAATGCGCATCTCGCGAGCGCCAGCCGTATCGAGGCCGACGAACTCGCCACGCCGTTGCCGCGCTACTCGCCGCGCGGGCTGTATTGGGCGTTCTACCGCGCCATGATGCGCCTCGGCGCGCGCTGGAGCGAAGGACTGCGCATCGGTCGCGACACCGGTTACGATTCCGGCAGCACCCTCGATTACGTCTATCGCAACACCCCGCAAGGCAAAAACGCCATCGGCCTCGCTTATGACCGCCACTACCTGAACGCCATCGGCTGGCGCGGCATCCGTGAGCGCAAAGTCAACATCGGCAAAGCCATCGCTACCGCCTTCGCTCAACTGCGCGCGGCGGGCAAACCCGTGCATGTCCTCGACATCGCCTCCGGGCATGGCCGTTACGTGCTGGACGCGCTGACGGATAAAGTCAGACCCGACAGCGTCCGCCTGCGTGACTACAGCCCGATCAACGTCGCCGCCGGACGCGCACTCATCCAAGAACGCGGCCTGCAAAACCTCGTCAGCTTCGACGAAGTCAACGCCTTCGACCGTGCCAACTACCAAAATCTCACCCCGCGCCCGACGCTCGGCATCGTCTCCGGGCTACACGAACTCTTTGCCGACAACGACCTCATCCAGGAATCCCTCATGGGCTTCGGCGACGCCATCGAAAGCGGCGGCTACCTCATCTACACCGGCCAGCCCTGGCACCCGCAGCTGGAAATGATCGCCCGTGCGCTTACCAGCCACAAAGCCGGCAGCCCGGACTGGGTCATGCGCCGCCGCAGCCAGCAAGAAATGGACCAACTCGTCGCCAAAGCAGGTTTCCGTAAAATCCACCAATGGATCGACGAATACGGCATCTTCACCGTGAGCCTGGCCGTCAAAGCATGACCCCGGCCCAAGAGCGCCTGCTACGCCAGCGGCAAAACGCCCTGAACCGCCCGCAACGGGCGGTGTACTGGGCGGCGACACTGACCGTCAACCTCGCCGGTTGCGGCGCGCTGCTGCTGGTCATGATGTGGCTGAACACACCACAAAACCCGACGCACCTGCCGCGCCTCCTCGCTTGCGCCGCCGTTCTCTTTACCCTCATCAATGCCGCGCCGCTGCAAGTGCACTGCGCAGGAAAATGGCGAC
The DNA here is from genome assembly GCF_916618745.1 of Cardiobacterium sp. Marseille-Q4385. Lineage (GTDB taxonomy): Bacteria > Pseudomonadota > Gammaproteobacteria > Cardiobacteriales > Cardiobacteriaceae > Cardiobacterium. The sequence goes on along the minus strand of NZ_OU745373.1, from coordinate 126,353 downwards.
AGCCGCGCCTCTTGCGCTGCGGCTGGGGCAACCTGTTGCTGCAAGCGTTGCTGGTACTTACCTACACCCTGAGTGGCGGTACCCTGAATATCCCGCTCTATGCTTGGCTGATAGCCGCTATCGCCTCGCTGGCGATGCTGATTGGCGGCTGGTGGCTGCACCGGCAACTGCCGCGTAGTTAGGCGATAGGCGTAAACCCAAGATGATCCGTCACGATAGATCCCCGGCGTCTGGTACGAATATCCGTTCTCCCTGGCCTGCGGACAGGGTTCGCGATAAATGTCTTTCCCATCCGCACGGAGAATCCCATGCCCCGTCTCTACATCGTCCCGCTCCTCACCTTGCTGCTTATGTCGCCGCTCATTGCCGCTCCGCTGCATTATTTTCGGGAAGACGACCGTGTTGGCCTGAAAGACGAGGCGGGGCGAGTGCTGGTGCCCGCCCGCTATCCCGATATTGGCTGGACAGTGTACGACGAGGATCCGCAGGGCGGAGAAATCGAATTTATCACCAGCATTCATCAGCCCCGCGCCGCCGACGATGCCCCGGCCTGGGCGGCGGGCGATATCTATGACCGCGCTGGCCACTACCTCTACTCGCCCATTTCTTTTGACAACGGTATGGATTACTGGGAAGAAGGCTACCGCCGCTTTATTGAGGACGGCAAAGTCGGCTTCGTTGATGGCAACGGACGCAAAGTCATCCCCGCGCAATACGCCGCAGCCGACCCCTTCTCGCACGGCTATGCAACCGTCTATACCGGTAACTGGCGCACCAAATGGATCGATGGCGGCGAACACGCCGTGCTGGATGCCGTTGATCACAGCGCACAAAGCCACATCATCAACCAAAAAGGCGAAACCGTGCGGGGTAAGGCGCAGCCGACCTCGCCGACAGACGTGAGAATTGACGGACGCTACTACCCCTATCCCTTTACCCACAACCCCTTCGAGCAGTACATCGTGGCAAAGCTCAACGCGACCTCAGCGCTGAGCGAACTGGCGTATTACGACGACGGACGCCCGGGTGATGGCCGCAGCCTCGCCTTCGTCATTACCGCCCGCCCCAGCCGCACCAACCCCTACTACCTCATAAGTGCCTACGAATACGACGACGAACGCCAACCCTACCGCAACGAAGAACTGTCCCGCATCGTCGCCGACCGCGAAGGCCGTCTCTACTACCGCGCCTGGGGTGAAAACACACTGATACCGCTGAAAACCTGGCTGCGCGACGCCCTGCACGAAGTCCGCACGGACATGGTGCAACACCGCGATGGACTCAATCGCTTCGATGTCGAACGCCGCCTGCGTGAACTGCCGTTGCAGTGGTTTTAGACGCCTGCTGCTTATGCAGAAAAGCGGCACAAAAAAACTCCCCAGTGGGGAGGCTTTTTTGTCGCATGTGAAAACCCGCCAAGCGGGATAAATTGCAGCTTCCGCTTACTGACCCAGTCGCGCCAGCAGCGGCTGCAAATCCTGCTCGCGCCGCGTGCGGCGCAGGCGGTCGGTGGTAATCAGCGCCTGCAATTCCCCGGCCGCTTGCGCAAACACCTCGTTGACAATCACAAACTCAAACGCGCTGAAGTGGCTGATTTGCTCCTCCGCCTCCGCCATGCGCTTTTCCACCACCGTAGGGTTGTCCTGACCGCGTGCGGTCAAACGTTCGCGCAAAGCATCCAGCGACGGCGGCAGCAGAAACACCGACCGCGTATCCGGGCGGCGCGCCATCACCTGCTGCGCACCCTGCCAGTCGATGCTCAAAATCACGTCCTTGCCCGCTGCAAGCAGCGCGTCTACCTGTGCCGCCGCCGTACCGTAAGCATTGTGGAAAACCTGCGCATATTCGAGAAAACCGTCAGCATCGATCATCGCCTGGAAGCGCTCGGGCGGGACAAAAAAATAATGCACGCCCTCGATCTCGCCGGGACGCGCCGGCCGCGTCGTGTGCGACACGCTTTCGACCACATCATCCAGCACGCGCACCGCCTCGGCAATCAAACTCGTTTTGCCGCCGCCGGACGGCGCAGCCACAATCCACAACTGACCCTGCATAAAACCCTCTGAGACATGAAAAAACGGCGCGTACTTTATCACCCCGCCCGGCGGCATGCGGCGAAAAATACCGCCTCGCGCGGGCTACAAATATGCGTCTGTTCATGGATGGCGTTCATACCCTTATCTCTCACAGTCTCACAGGGCGGGGATTTTTCGCACCAAGCGGGATAAATGACGTCCCTGTTTTTTCACACACAATTCACGCTTACTTCAAGCAGTATTCCTGAGTAAAGCGCATAGTGCACGTTATATTGATTGGGAGGCATTATGTTTTTTCTCTTTTCGGTGTATGGCCGTTTTTTATTAGTCTATATTTTGGGAGCAGGATTATTAACTAGTGCATTAAGCGTGTTGATGCTCTATTTTCTGACCCATCTGCTGGTAAGCAATAGTGAGCCAATTTATATTGTGGCTATGGTTAGGATGATATGGAAACTATCATTAGTGCCGATAATTTTAGTAGCTATACTCGCTGTGTCATTACGTTTGCGGCGCTCTTTTTGGCATGGCACCCTACTAATAACGGCAGCAGCATCCATCAACTTCATCTATATCCTGTGGATATCTCCTATTTATATATTTGATGTTCTAGATAAAGATTGCTGGAATTTTGCGTTGTTTGTGAATGCTATACTGTATATCCTCTGCTGTGCTATGGCGACAGTAGGATTTATTTTTCTCTTACCGAAGATAACGGAAGATACTCCTTTAGCAGATAAAGATTTACAAAGACGAATAAATCGGTGCTATGGGTTGTTTATTGCAGCGGTTTGCCTCTTTTCTGGTGCTAGCGGTGGCATGTTTTTTTGGCTGATTACCGGCACAATGGAATCCATCCGTCATGCGAGATGGACTTTTGATAGTGGCATGTTGATGGCGTTTATCATGATGGGCAGCATGGCTGGTCTGCCTTCCGCGCTAATTACAGCCTGTTTTGCCGTAGTCTGCAATCTGCGGCGCAATTTGGCCGGCATATTTACCATGCTGCTTAGTGGCGCAGTAATAGGCATCTTGTGCAGCCTGTGTGTTATTTATGATGACGGCCTTTTTCGCATTCCTTGGCAATTTGTTGCTGGCGGTGGCATTGCCGCCTTCCTCTTTGTCTTTATATTGCCGCGCGAAACAGATAGCGTCAAAAGTGGTATTGCTTCAGAAGTGGCGCGACGTTTACTAGCAGTATTCGTATTCGGCGGTACTTTGTTATTTGCTACATTATCGCAGCTTGCGTATTTTGCGATATACAGAGAGCAGTTTCGTTGGTTATCACTAATGGAGCAATTTATCAGCGTAGCGCAATGGAGTGCTGTGCTGTTGGCAGTAACAGCAGGATTTATCATGATATTACCTATTTCTATGCACTGGGTTGTGCTACTGTGCATGGGAATTATAATGGGTAGTGTGTTATATTTTTTGGATATGCCTTTTGTGATGGCACTGGTTTTAGGTACTGCTTTATGGTTAATCTTATGGGGAGCATACCGTATCTTACAGCCAGAGATTGCTAACAGCATGGCCGTTCAGGATTAGTGTTCCATCGTATATAGTTGGGTAATATTATTTTGCATTCTGATTCTTCTTGTGCAGATAGTAAGTATAACCTGATACCGCCGGGATAAAAATACAGAAGGAAATAAAATTCCTATTCCATTCCAGTCCATATTTTACTTGCAATTTTGGATAAAGGTAATTCCATAAGATATTGAAGGCTATAGAAAATAAAAAGCCAAAAATAAAGCCATGCAACCACCCGCCGGATGATTTTTTCTTTGCTTCCATGATTCACCTCTTTGCCTGTTTGCGAGATACAGGAATGGATATTAGAAGTAAATTTTTTGCCCTGCAACCCGCCACCCAGTCGCAGCGCTACAATAGCCGCCTCACTTCCATCAGGAACTACCATGACCCTCTATTACCAAGGCGCGCGTATCTTTCATGACGGCGTCATGTTGCACGACCACAGCCTGCTCGTTGACGGTGGCAAAACCGTCGCCATCATCGCCGACAGCGACCTGTCCGTTGACGCCCCCGTGCGCCGCCTGAACGGCGGCATCCTCAGCCCCGGTTTCATCGAAACACAGGCAAATGGTGGCGGCGGATATTTGGTGAACGCGCACTGCGACGCAGAAGGCCTCGCGCACATCCTCGCCGCGCACCGCACCTATGGCACCGTCGCCATGCTGCCGACCTTCATCTGCGACACGCAGGACAACTACCTGCGCGGCATCGCCAGCATCGCCGAAGCGAGCCGCCATGTGCACGGCATCCTTGGCGGGCATTTCGAGGGGCCGTTCATCCATCCGGAAAAACACGGCACGCATGATCCGCGCCTCATCCGCGCCCCCGATGACAAAGACTTCGCCTGCTACGAAAAACACGCTGCCGACCTGCAACACAGCATCATCTCGCTGGCGCCGGAACGCGTCCCGGCGGGCACCGTCCGCCGTATCCGCGAGCTTGGCATCCGCGTCAACGCCGCGCACACCATGGCGGCGAAAGCCGATATGCAGCGTGCTTTCGCCGAAGGTCTCGGCGGCGTGACCCACCTCTATAACGCCATGCCGCCGCTGGTCGGTCGCGAACCGGGCGTTATCGGCAGTGCTGCCGAACTGCGCCTCTACTGCGGCATCATCGCCGACGGTGTACACGTTGACCCCTTCTCGCTCGCCGCTGCCTGCAAACTCATCGGCAAAGACCGCCTTATCCTCGTCACCGATTCCATGCACACCATCGGCACGGATATCCGCGAATTTACCCTGCCGGGCGGGGTGCGCGTCTTCGTCGAAAAAGACCGCTTGGTCAACGAACACGGCTCGCTCGCCGGCGCGCACGTCACCCTGCTGCAATGCGTGCAAAACGCCATCCGCTACATGCACCTCGCGGTAGAAGACGCGCTCGGCATGGTCATCACCAACCCCGCGCGCTACCTTGACTGCCCTGATCTGGCGCGCATCACCCGTCGCGATGTGAACGACGTGCTGTGGCTGAGCGATGCAATGCAGTTGCAGGCATTGCCGACCACATAACATCATCCCGCTTCACCACAACCAAGAGAGGTCCTTATGAAAACCACAACACCACTGACGATTGCCTTGCTCTCCCTCAGTGTTCTCGCCGCCTGTGGCGGTGGCGGTGGCCGCGAAAACTTTATCGCACCGCCACCGCCGGAAACCCCTGCTATGCCGGAGGCCTCGGATAGCTCGACCGCCACCCCGGCGCCGACGACGGAAGATCCGCGCAGCTATTGGACCAAAGAGCGGATGCAAAATGCCCAACCCGCGCCAATGCCGGGAATGCCATAGATACTGGTGCCGTCAGGCGGCGTGATTACCGGATTTGCCGCTGATGCGATAGCTTCAACCCCTCGGCCATAAAGCGAGGGGTTTTTTGTGATGCCCGCTTCGTACGACAAAACTTTGCCAAGCGACGTAAATACCGAATCCGCCAAGCGGTAGGTTTTGTCACTGCGCTGGTTGTTTGCTGCCCCCATCCCAACCCTTCCCCACGGGGGAAGGGCTTTGTTTGTGCCAAGCGGTATCAATACTGGGCTCGCCAAGCGGTATAAATACTGGCCTCGCCAAGCGGCGTAAATACTGGTTCCGCCAAGCAGGATAAATATCGGCCCCATCAAGCGGGATAAATACTGGGCTCACCAAGCGGCGTAAATACTGGTTCCGCCAAGCGAGCACGGAGAAGTTTTTGTCGTGTAGAAGGGTGTCCAAATAAAACGAGGTCGTGGTGGCAAATAGAAGCGATGCTGTGCCGGCATTGTCTCGTCTCTTTCCTGTCTAAAGTCACTATACTTTGCGCCGCTTGTTTAACCGATATAAAGGCAAAAGATCATGAAGCAGAAACTGTATGCGGCATACGGCAGCAATTTGCACCTGGCGGATATGCGGCAGCGTTGTCCGCAGGCGGTGCGTGTCGGCCAGGCATTGCTTGGCGGCTATGCCCTGCATTATCGCGGCAGGCCGGGCAATGTGATGCTGACCATCGAGCCGCAGGCGGGTGGTGTGGTGCCGCTGGGTATCTGGGCGGTCAGCGCTGCCGATGAGCAGGCGCTGGATGTCTATGAGGATTTTCCCGATTTGTACGGGAAGGTGACGATGACGGTCATGCTGCAAGGCACAGACGGCAGCGAGTCGCCCGTTGAGGTGTTTCTTTATGTGATGGTGGATGGGATGCCGCATGGGCAGCCCGCCGCGCATTATGTGGAAATCTGTGAAATTGGCTATCGCGATTTCGGCTTCGATGTCAATATTTTGCACAACGCCGTGCGCAGTTGATGTTGGTGCCGAAAAACTCCGCCCCTGCTCACCAGAGCAGGGGATTTTTTCAGCATGAATGATATGAATGACGCGTTTTTTCGCTCAAAAAACAGGAAATTTCCCAAGAAAACGCAATAATCCGCCTGTATTTCACGCGCAATTCCACAATTTCTTGACAATTTTGTAATGAAAGCGCATATTTCCACACTAATTTCACACATTTCGCCGTATCGGCGCATCCTTGCAGGAGGTAATCACCCATCACGCAACCGTTTCTATGCCCCTTATGGCACAACCTCTTTCTTTTTCTTTATCTGATTTAGGAGTTCTCCCATGGAAAATGCCCAACATTTTCTGGATGCGCAGCAATTATGGGTGCTTTCGGGCATTCTGGTGATGGTGGTCGGTCTGGCCCTGCGTTTTAATGCGCTGTTAGTTGTTATCGTCGCCGGTTTTGTTACCGGTCTTGCCGCCAAAATGGGCGTGCGTGAGATCGTTACCATCATTGGCGATGCCTTTATTAAAAACCGTTATATGTCGTTATTTGTGCTGGTATTGCCAGTAATTGGTCTTGCCGAGCATTACGGCTTGCGTGAACGCGCGGAAATTTTGATTGGCAAATTGAAAGCCGTAACTGCTGGGCGGATATTCAGCCTTTATATGTTTATCCGTCAATGTATCGTTGCTCTCGGCGTATCGCTGGGCGGCCACCCGACCTTTATCCGCCCGCTGATTGCACCGATGGGCGAAGCGGCAGCGCTGAAAGGGAGGCAGGCTTCCAAGGAAACACTGGACCGCATTCGCGCCCAGGCAGCCGCCAGCGAAAACTACGGCAATTTCTTCGGACAATTGCTGTTTGTCGCTTCCGGCGGATTATTGCTGATTAAAGGCGTATTGGAGCAAAACAATCTGCCCAGCGAATTGGAGACGATGGCGTTCTATTGCCTGCCAACAGCGATCATCGTTTTGCTGCTGGCCATTATCCGTTTCTATCTTTTCGACAAATCCATTGAGAAAGAGATTGCCGCTTATAACGCGCAAGGCTCTCATGCTGATACTGCTACCAATAAATCCTAGGATACTGCCATGAAAGAAGAAAGTATTTCCCTGCTTCAGCTGAAAAGCGTGATTACTCTGGATTATGTCTATATCTTTTGCGCCATTTATCTGCTGATATTCGGCATTTTGACCATTGTTGACCGCAAGAACCCGAAACGGATTGGCACAGCGGTATTCTGGATTGTTTATGCCATTACCTTTTACGGTTGCGATCATCTCGCCAAACTGACCGGCCTGGCTGCCGGGGAAATCGCTGGCTGGCTGGTCATCCTGATGGCGGTCATCGTTGCCACCAAGCAACTGGGCAAAGGCGAATACAAGGAAGCTGCACCAGCCGCGAAACTGGCCGCCGCCACGCGCCTCGGCAACTTGCTTTTCATCCCGGTGCTCGGCGTCGGTGTGCTCACCTTTTTCATCGCCTGGCCGCGTATCACCGACCTCGGCGCGCTCATCGGCTTCGGCGTTGCTGCGTTGCTGTCGCTGCTGCTTGTGTTCCTCATCACCCGAGGCTCGCCGCTGCAATCCTTCCATGAAGGCCGCCGCCTGCTCGATGCCATCGGCTGGGCCGCCATCCTCTCGCAATTGCTCGCCGCTCTCGGTACGCTCTTCGACAAGGCAGGTATTGGTGGCACCGTTTCCTATATCGTCGCGCAAATCGTGCCGACCCATATCGGCTTCGCCGTCGCCGCCGCTTACTGCATCGGCATGGCCTTCTTCACCGTCATCATGGGCAACGCTTTCGCCGCCTTTGCGGTGATGACGACCGGCATCGGCATCCCGCTCGCCATCCAGCTGCATCACGCCAACCCGTTGATTGTCGCACCGATTGCCATGCTGGCCGGTTATTGCGGCACGCTGATGACGCCGATGGCCGCCAACTTCAATATCGTCCCGGCGGCGCTCCTGGAAATGGACAACAAATACGGCGTCATCAAGGCGCAAATCCCGATGGCGCTCATCATGCTCTGCGTCAATATCCTTCTGATGTACTTCCTTGGCTTCTGAATAACGAGGTAAACCATGAAAAAACTGCTGATTACCGGCTTCCAACCCTTCGACGGCGAATCCGTCAACCCCGCGCTGGAAGTGGCGAAAGGCCTGCAAGGCAAAACCATCAACGGCTACGAAGTCATCGCGCGGGAAATCCCGGTGGTGCGTTTTGAGGCGCTGAAAGCCGTGCAGGCGGCGATTGAAGAATTGCAGCCCAATGCCGTCATCACCATCGGCCAGGCGGGCGGCCGCCCGGACATCACGGTGGAACGCATCGGCATCAATATTGACGACTTCCGTATCCCCGACAACAAAGGCAACCAGCCGATTGATGAACCCGTCGTCACCGGCGGCCCGGTCGCCTACTGGGCAACGCTGCCGATCAAAAAAATGGTCGCGAACGTCAAGGCGCAGGGTATCCCGGCCAGCGTCTCCAATTCGGCCGGCACCTACGTCTGCAACCACCTGCTCTACGGCCTGCTGCACTACCTCACCACGCAAGGCAAAACGGCCATCCCCGCCGGCTTCATCCACATCCCCTACCTGCCGGAACAAATGGCGGTGCGCAGCGGCAAAGACGCGCAAGTCGCCACCATGTCGCTCGATACCCTGCTCAAAGGGTTTGAAGCGATGATTGCGGCTTTGGATTAAGCGGCAGCCACGATAAAAAACTCCGCCTCAGGCGGAGTTTTTTTATCAGTGTTCACGCGGCATTCATTCGGGATTTGCATCTGTTTGCAGCGCTTTTTGTGCACAGGATTGCAAATAGCCAAATCGTAACGACCCCGCAAAGCATAGTGGCTACCATGCGGCACCTCACCCATAACCGGAGAACCTCCATGACAACTTTCCGCAGCGCACTTTTAACTGCCGCCCTGTTTGCCGGCAGCGCCGCCATCGCCGCCCCAGTCAAATACGACATCGACCCAACCCACTTCTACGTGCAAATCGGCGTTTCCCACCTTGGCTATAGCACCATTCCCGGTCTCTTCAAAGACGTAAGCGGCAGCTACACCTACGATAGCGACAGCGGCGAAATCAAAGACGTGAGCGTGACCGTCAAAATCCCTTCGCTGGATACCGGCTTCGGCGAGCGCGATGAACACCTGCAAAAATACCTGGAAAGCAGCGAATACCCGGAAGCCACCTTCAAATCCACCGCTTGGAAAGACGGCCAACTCACCGGCGATCTCACCTTCCACGGCAAAACGCAAAGCATCACCGTGCCGGTTAGCAAAGTGGGCGAAGGCAGCGACCCGTGGGGCGGCTACCGCAGCGGCTTCAGCACCGCCTTTGATCTGAAGCCCGCCGATTACGGCGCCAATATCGAAGTCGCACCGCTGGTGAAGGTCAGTGTTTCCGGCGAAGGCATCCGTGCCGGTGACAAGAAAGAAGCGGCGAAGTAATAAGGCTTCGTCTGAATAAGAAAAACCCCGCCTGAGCGGGGTTTTCTTTTGCGCGAAATTTCAGTTTAGATGTGCGCCAAGCGGCGTATGTCGGGTGGTGAAAGTGAAGAAATGCATGGCAGACTGAGTTTCGCTCTGCACTATCCCGCAACTACCCCGCTCTTGGCATTTACCGCTGTGCCGGTTTTACACTGTGTGGCATCCTGCGCTCTAAGAGCGTGTTCATAGTCTTCGTAGCAGGACTCCCAAGAAAGCCAAAGCGACCATTTGCAGACTGGTACTCAACTTACGCTCGCAGTTTTTCCAAAGCCGCCTGTTCTTTTCCAACCAGGAAAAGCTACGCTCTACTACCCATCGCTTTGGCAATACCGCAAAACGGTGCAATTCGTTTCGTTTGGCAATCTCTACCTCCGCACCCATCAACTCCTGTACCGACGAAGCAAATGCTTTACCTGTGTAACCACCGTCAGCAAGGATTTTTTGTATCGCACCAAGATTATCCAGCTCGCGTTTTAATGCCAAAAGACAACCTTTTCTATCCGTAACATCCGCCGTCGTTACCGCAATGGCATGCGGCAAACCCTGCGTGTCAACCGCTATATGCCGCTTGATACCGCTCACCTTCTTGCCCGCATCGTAGCCTTTTTCTATGGCGGTATCCGTGTTCTTCACACTCTGCGCATCAATAATCAGGAAAGTGGTTGCTTCATGGCGCCCCTGCTTGCGGCGCTCCGCAACTACCTGATTTTTTTAATGCTTCCTCAAGGATGCTGATGCCACTCTCGCGTGGCTCAGTCCATCTCTGGAAGTAGGAATGCACGGTGCGCCATTTGGGGAAATCGCCCGGCAAAGCGCGCCAGGAGCAGCCAGTGCGTTGCAGGTAGAGAATGGCACAAAAGACATCGTACAAGTCCACCTGACGTGGCGCTGTGCGTTTACGGGCACTTTCCAGCAGGGGAAGGAGAGGCGCAAATTGCTCGCGACTTATATCGCTTGGGTAGGTTTTTCTGTTCATGTCGATAGTTTACAGCAGAGACTGAGACAATGAACACGTTCTAAAGCCTTGCAGCGTAAGGGCTACAGCGATTTTTAACACCTATTTTGTCCATTACACCCTAAAAAATCGTGACGGCGTTGCCTCGCCTGACCGGGCCCCATAAAAATCGCGTAGCGATTTTTATGGGAATCCGCCGTACTACCTGTACTGTCTGCGGCGACGCGCCTTGTTACGCTTTTTTATCTATTCAACTATATTTGCGTTCTTCACGTATGCAGAATGCGCTTCACCCAATTCTCAATCGGCGCAATCAGGTAGGTATCGCGCCAAATTTTTTCGCGTGCCGCCCAGCAGACGAGCCACAGTGCGATAAAAAACGGCCAGGGCGCGCGGATAACCGCCAGCCACACGGTGAGGGCAATCGCCCACACCCAGGGGTGGTTGGCATAGAAACGCGGAATGATGATGCAGACCGCGAGGAAAAACATGACCACGATGATGTCCATAGAAACTCCTTCGGAAAAAACGCGCGCAAGCATAGCATGCGGCGCCCCGGTGGGCGACTACTTCAGCGTGGTGCGCGAAAACGCCACTGCGTCCAGGCAAAGAACGCACTGCCGACAAGTGCTAAGACCGCCCCGCTCAGGCCGATGAGGGCGAGGTCGCCGTGCTGCATCACCAGTCGCCCGATGAGCGCACCGCCGCCGATACCGATGTTGTAAATGCCGGAGAAGATGGCAGTGGCGACATCGGTTGCGTCCGGCGCAAAGTGCAGTACGCGCACCATCAGCGCGAGGCTGAGGGCGGCGATGCCGATGCCCCAGCAGAAGACCAGCGCAAACAACGCCAGCGGCGACGCCCCCAACGGGCGTAATAACAGCAGGGAAGCGCAGAGCAGCACGATGGCACAGGTGAGGAAGCGCGTCGGCATGCGCGCGTGCAGGCGGGCGAAGAGCACGCTCGCCACCATGCCGGAGAGGCCGAAGACGAGAAGCAGTGCCGTCGTCGCCCCTTCGCCGAGATGGCTGAATTGGCGGGCAAACGGTTCGATGTAGCTGTAAGCGGTGAAATGGGCGGCGATGATGAGGGCGGTGAAGGCGTAGAGGCCAAGCAGCAACGGGCGGCGCGCTAGCAGAGGCAGGCTGGTGACGGAACCTGCGTTGCGGCTGGGCAGGCGCGGCAGCAGCAGAAAAACGGCGAGCATTACGGCGGCGGCTGCGACGGCGATCAGAGCAAAGGTGGTGCGCCAGCCGAGCACTTGCCCGATCAGACGGCCAAGCGGCAGACCCAGCACCGTCGCCAGCGCCGTACCCATCGACAGCCAGCCGATAGCCTGTTGCTGTTTACCCGGCGGCGCAAGGCGCACCACCAGCGCGGTGGTAATCGCCCAAAACACCGCATGCGCCAGTGCCACGCCGATGCGCGAGACAAGCAGGACACCGAAATTCCACGCCAACGCGCTGAGTGCATGGCTGGCGATAAAAAGAGCAAAGAGGGCGAGCAGCAGGCCGCGCCGTTCCCGCTGTGCTACCAGCAGCATACAGGGCAGAGAGGCAAGCGACACGATCCAGGCATACACCGTCAGCATCACCCCGGTCTGCGCCGCGCTCATGCCGAAGCCGGCGCCGATGTCGGAGAGCAGCGCGATGGGGATAAATTCGGTGGTATTGAAGATAAAGGCGGCAACGGCGAGGGTCAGTACGCGCGACCAAGCGAGGCGGTGCGCAGTGTGATGTAGAGGCATGGGAGCACTGTGTTCAAGTGGCATTATTGTTCTCCTGAGCGGAAGGGACGTGGGAAATGGATGGCGCTGTCGCGCTGTGCCAGACGGTAGCCCATCGCATTGCGGCCGAAGCCACCGCTGGTCATGCCGTCTTCGACCAGGAGCCCCGCATCCAGGGTGCGCTTGCGGAAGGCGCTTTTGTCGAGCGCCCTGCCGAGGATGGTTTCATAAACGCGCTGCAACTGCGGCAGGGTGAACGGCTCCGCCAGCAGGAAGGCGGGCAGCGAAGTGTATTCCACTTTGCTGCGCAGACGCGCCAGGGCGGTGCGCAGAATGTCGTTGTGGTCAAAGGCCAAGGGCTGCGCGCAGGCGGTATCAGCCTGCGGCCAGGCGGCGGCATCGGGCGGCGGTGGCACCAGGGCGAAATAAACGTGTGTCGCCGTCCAGCCGCGCGGATCGCGGCTGGCACTGCCCCAGCTGCCGAGCTGTTCCAGATAGGGGGCGGCGAAGCCGGTTTTCTCGCGCAGTTTGCGCAGGGCGCAGTCGTAGAGGGTGGCGTCTTGCGCGATGTCGATATAGCCGCCGGGCAGACAGGGCGTGGCGGGGTAGGGCTCGCTGGGATCGGGCGGACGGCGGCTGAGGAGGACGCGCAAGGCACCGTCGGCGACGGTGAAAATCACCACATCGACGGTGGTGTACGGTTGTGGGAAAGCGGTCGGGGTCATAACAGGATAGCGGTAGAAAACAGGGGTGGTATTCTACAACTCCCCATTCCCATCAGGAGCCTCCCATGATCCCTACCATTCCCGCCGAGCACATAATCTATGCCATGTCGCCGCAAAACCCGCCCGTGCTGCGTGTGGCAGACGGCAGTCGTGTCCGCTTCGAGACCTGCGACTGTTTTACCGACCAGATTCAGCAGCCCGGCGACACCTTCGAGCAACTGGACTGGAACCGCATCAATCCGGCGACTGGGCCGCTTTACATCGAAGGTGCCGAGCCGGGTGACACCCTGCGCGTGCATATCCACCGCATCGAGCTGGACAAGCGCGCGGTGCTGGCGACCCTGCCCGGCGCGGGTGTGGCGGGAGCGCGTCTGACGGCCGGACGCATCGACTTTGTGCCGGTGGCGGAGGATCACGTCGTGCTCTTCGATACACTGCGTCTGCCGCGCAATCCGATGATTGGTGTCATCGGCACCGCACCTGCCGGAGAAGCAGTCAGCTGCGGCACGCCGGATGCGCATGGCGGCAATATGGACACCAAAATCATCAGCGAGGGCACAACCCTGCTCCTGCCGGTCAACGTGGCGGGTGCGCTGCTGGCGATGGGCGATTTGCACGCGGCGATGGGCGACGGCGAAGTTGGCGTCTCCGGCCTGGAAATCAAGGGCGTGGTTGAGGTGGAAGTGCACGTCATCAAAGGCCGCCCCTATCCGCTGCCGTTGGCGGTCACGACCGATGCCTGCCACACCATTGCCTCCGCCCCGACACTGGATCAAGCGGCGGAAATGGCGACGCTGATGATGAGCGATCTGCTCTGCGCCCACGGCGGGCTGGATGCCAATCGCGCGATCGCCCTGCAAAGCATCGCTGGCGACGTACATATCTGCCAGATGGTTGACCCGAACCGCACCTGCCGCTTCACCCTGCCGCGCACGGTGTGCGAAACCCTGGGGATTGCGTTGCCGTAAAGCGGCCTTTATGCCTCGGTATGGTTAAACATCTAAAAAATCGTAACGGCGTTGCGTCGCCTTGCCGTACTACCTGTACTGTCTGCGGCAACGCGCCTTGTTACGCTTTTTTATCTATTCAACCATATCGCTTCGTAAGCCACAGCGCTGGGCGATGAAAAAGGCTAGGGCAGGTGCCAAGCGGCATAAATACTGGCTCCGCCAAGCGGTGCAAATACTGGCCTCGCTAAGCGGGATAGATGCTGGGGGTCGCGAAATTGCTTTTGCCGCTGCGCGGTTTTTCTCAACCCTCTCCCCAAACCCCTCCCCCACTGGGGGAGGGGCTTTTTTCGTGCGGGTTTTAGGTTTGGGTATGCGCCAAGCGGCGTAAATGCTGGCCTCGCCAAGCGGCATAAATACTGAGCCCGCCAAGCGGCGTAAGTGCCGGCTCCGTCAGCATGTCAGGCGTTCTTTTTTGTCCGCTTTGCTTTGGCAGTGGTTTTTTTCGCTGCTTTTTCTGTTTTGGCAACTTTTGCCGCTGTTTTTGTAGCTTTTGCCGCTTTTTCCGCAGTCTTCGCGGCTTTTGCCGCTTTGGCGGGTTTTGCTGCTTTTTCCGCAGTCTTCGCGGCTTTAGCTGCCTTGGCGGGTTTTGCCGCTTTTTCCGCAGTCTTCGCGGCTTTAGCTGCCTTGGCGGGTTTCGCTGCTTTTTCTGCGGTCTTCGCGGCTTTAGCCGCCTTGGCGGGTTTTGCCGCTTTTTCCGCAGTCTTCGCGGCTTTGGCCGCTTTAGCCGGTTTTGCTGCTTTTTCTGCGGTCTTCGCGGCTTTCTCCGCTTTGGCGGGTTTGGTCGCTTTTTCCGCAGTCTTCGTGTCTTTGGCGGCTTTCGCGGTTTTTGTCGCTTGTGCGGGTTCTGTTGTTTTAGCCGCCGGCGTTGTTGTCTGGGCAGGCGGGGCAGCGGTTTTGCCGCGTTTTTTGCCGCCGCCGAGTGCTTTGCCCTGGTGGGCGATGAGTTCGAAGTCGATTTTGCGGTCTTCGAGATCGACTTTGGCAACCTGGATTTCGACTTCGTCCATCAGCGCGAAGCGGTAGCCGCTGCGTTCGCCGGTGAGGGTGAAGGTGTCGCTGTGGTAGTGGTAGTAGTCGTTGGTCAGGGTCGAGACGTGGACGAGGCCGTCGATGCCGAGGTCGTCCAGGGCCACGAAGAAGCCGAAGTTGGTGATGCCGGCGATGCGGCCATGGTAGTGCTCGCCGATGCGGTGGCTCATGAATTCGCATTTGAGGAAGTCCATGGCGTCGCGGGTGGCTTCGTCGGCACGGCGTTCGGTCATCGAGCAGTGTTTGCCTTTTTCGACCATGCTTTCGGCGCTGTACGGGTAGTCTTCGCGGCTGCCGCCGTGCAGGTGGTGGCGGATGGCGCGGTGCACGAGCAGGTCGGGGTAGCGGCGGATGGGCGAGGTGAAGTGCGCGTAGTGTTCGAGCGCGAGGCCGAAGTGGCCACGGTTGTCCGGGACGTAGATGGCCTGGCTCATGCTGCGCAGTACCATGGTTTCGATTTGGGCGTAGTCGGGGCGTTCGGCGCAGCGGGTGAGCAGTTCGGAGAATTGTTGCGGGGTGGCGCTTTCTGTTCCGCCCTGCCAGCGGATGCCGCGTTTGCCAAGGAAGTCGATAAGGCGGGCGAGGCGTTCTTCGCTGGGGTCGTCGTGGACGCGGTAGAGGGCGGGGATTTTGTGTTTGCCGATGGTTTTTGCCGCGCAGATGTTTGCCGCAATCATGCATTCTTCGATGAGGCGGTGCGATTCGAGGCGTTCGCGGGTTTTGATGGTTTCGATTTTGCCTTCACTGTCGTAGATAAATTCGGGCTCGGCGGCGTGGAAGTCGATGACGCTGCGCGCTTCTCTGGCGGCGTGCAGGATCTGGTACACGCTTTTCAGGGTGTCGAGCGGGCGGGCGAGTTTGGCGAAGCTGTCACGCAGCTGGGTGTTGTCGGCAAAGAGGATTTCTTCGACGGTTTCGTAGGTGAGGCGGGCGTGCGAGTGGATGACGGCGTCGTGGAAGGCGCTGCGCTTGATGCTGCCGTCCGGCGCGAGGGTGATTTCGCAGACCATCGCCAGGCGGTCCACGTCGGGGTTGAGCGAGCAGAGGCCGTTGGAGAGTTTTTCCGGCAGCATCGGGATAACGCGGTCGGGGAAGTACACGGAGGTCCCCCGGTTGTAGGCTTCCACGTCGAGCGGGCTGTCGGGGCGGACGTAGTGGGCGACGTCGGCAATGGCGACGTAGAGGCGGTAGTTGCTGCCACGTTTTTCGGCATAGACGGCGTCATCGAAGTCGCGCGCGGTGATGCCGTCGATGGTAACGAAGGGCAGGTGGCGCAGGTCGAGGCGGTTGTCATAGTCTTCCGCTTGCAGTTCGTCGGGCAGGCGTTCGCTTTCGGCGAGGACGTCGGCGGGGAATTCGGCGGGGATGTTGTGGTTTTCGATGGCGATATCGGTTTCCATGCCGGCCGACATGGCTTCGCCGAGGACGGCGATGATTTTGCCGATGGGCTGCCGGTAGCGCGAGGGGTAGGCGGTGATTTCGCCGATGACGACTTGTCCCGCCTTACCGCCGCCGAGTTCGCCCGCCGGTATGAGCATGTGCTGGGTCAGGCGGCGGTTTTCCGGGACGAGGGTCCACACGCCATGTTGTACGGCGAGTTTGCCGACGATGCGCTTTTGTGCGCGTTCGAGGATTTCCACCGGCGCGTAGTCTTTGCGACCGCTGTCGTCTTCATGTTTGACGCGGGCAAGGATTTTGTCGCCGTGCATGAGTTCGGCCATGTATTTGGGCGGGATGAAGCCGTCCGGTTCGCCGCTTTCCGGGCTGAGGAAGCCGTAGCCTTCCTGGTGGGCGATGACGAAGCCGGCGATGAGATCCATTTTGCGGGTCACGCCGTAGCGGCCCTGGCGGTTGCACATGAGCTGTCCGGCACTGAGCATGGCTTTTAGGCGGTATTGCAGGCGGTCGGCTTCTTCGCTGTCCATGGCGAAGGCTTTGGTGATTTGCGTGAAGGTGAGCGGTTTGCCCTGCGCTTCCAGCCAGCTGAGGATGTATTCGCGGCTGGGCAGGGGGTTCGCGCCGTATTTGCGTTGTTCGCGGGCGTGATAGGGGTCTTCCGTCCGCCAGTTTTTTGCGTTTTTCATGGTGTTTCTATGGGTGTTGGCGATGGGTTAGGTGGTTTTGATGCGCCACGGCCATTCCTGCCCCGCCAAGAAGGGGACGACTTCGTCGTCGCCGTAGGGCAGGGTTTCCGGGAAGGTTTGCGGGCAGCGCTCGACGGTGATTTCGCCGGTGTTGTAGGGCAGGCCGTAGTAGTCGGCGCCGTGTCTGGCGGCGAAGGCCGGCAGTTTGTCGAGCGCGCCGGCCTGTTCGAAGGCGGCAGCGTAGAGCGGCAGGGTAGCGTGGGCAGTGTAGCAGCCGGCGCAGCCGCAGGCGTTTTCTTTGGCGTGGCGCGGGTGTGGCGCGCTGTCTGTGCCCATGAAGTAGCGGGAATCACCGCTGGCGATGGCGGCAAGTAGCGCTTGGCGGTCGGCTTCGGTTTTGAGGATAGGCAGGCAGTAGTAGTGCGGTTTCAGGCCGCCGACGAGCAGGGCGTTGCGGTTGTAGAGGAGGTGGTGCGCGGTGATGGTGGCGGCGAGGTTGTCGCGCTGGTTTTGGATGTAGGCGACGGCGTGTGCGGTGGTGATGTGTTCGAGGACGATGCGCAGGCGCGGGAAGCGGCGGCGCAGTGGCTCCAGGGTGCTGTCGATGAAGGTGGCTTCGCGGTCGAAGATGTCCACGCCGTCGGTCGTGACTTCGCCGTGGATGAGGAGCAGCAGTCCCGCCTGTTGCATCGCTTCCAGGATGGGGTCGAGTTTTTGTGGGTCGGCGACGCCTTGGGCGGAGTTGGTGGTCGCGCCTTTGGGATACCATTTGATGGCGACGACGCCCGCCGTTTTCGCCGCCAGCACGGTTTCCGGGGTGAGGCTGTCGCTGAGGTATAGGCTCATCAGCGGGGTGAAGGTTTTGTCCGCCGGGATGTGGGCGAGGATGCGCTCGCGGTAGGCGGTGACGGCGTCCAAGGTATCCACGGCGGGGGTGAGGTTGGGCATGATGAGCGCACGCGCGCATTGGGCGGCGGCGTCGGGGACGGTGCGGGTCAGGGCGGCGCCGTCGCGCAGGTGGATGTGCAGGTCGTCCGGGGTGGGGAGGGTGAGGGTTTGCATGGGGTTTCCTGTTTTTTGGGGATAAAGGTGCGGGATGATGGTCTTTTTATTCCGCCCGGTTCGGTTGCAGTTTGCTGGCGAGCCAGATGGTGGTGGCGGCGAGGATGAGCGCGCTGCCGACGGCGAGGCGGATGCCGCCCAGCATGGTTTGTTGTACCGTGGCGGCGGTGCTGAGTTTTTCGCCGATGTTGGTCGCGCCGATGAAGTAGGCCGCGCCCATCGCGCCCGCGATCGGGTTGAGGGTGGCGATGATGGCGGCGCCGTGCGGGTTGAGCGCTTTGGGCAGGGCGTTCAGGCCGTGGGTTTCGCCGGTGACGCAGGCGGCGCCGGCGACGGTGAGCAGGGTGAAGGTGGCGGAGAGGGCGATCACCTGGGTTTCCAGCCGCAGCAGCAACCACAGTACGACCAGCAGGGCAGTCAGCAGGATGGTGGCGGGCAGTACGGTGAAGCGCCCGCCCTTGCGGTCAAGCAGGCGGCCAAGCAGCGGCGCGGCGATGACTTCGGCGATGCTGGCGGGCAGCAGGATGAGGCCGGTAATGGTGCCGCTGAGCAGCAGCACCTGCTGGGTGTAGATGGGGATGAGCAGTTCGAGGCCGAGGAAGAGGAAGGAGACGCTGGCGAGGATGATGACGCTGTAGCGGAACTGGGCGTAGCCGAAGGCACGCAGGTTGAGCAGCGGCACGTCGATGCGGTGTTGCCGCCGCACGAAGACGCCAATCAGCAGCAGCGCGCCGATGGCGAGTGCGGCAAAGGTTGTAGCGCCCAGGTGGGCGAAGTTGCTGCAGGCATAGACCAGTCCGCCGAAGCCCGCGACGGACAGCGCCGCCGAGGGCAGGTCGATTTTCGGACGGCTGATGCTGCTCAGGTTTTCGTTGAGGGTTTTGCCGACCAGCAGCATCGCCGCCAGGATGAACGGAGCGGTGAAGGCAAAGAGGACGCGCCAGTGGCTGTGGTCGATGATGATGCCGGAGACGGTCGGGCCGATGGCGGGGGCGACGGTGAACATCATGGTGATGACGCCCATTGCGGTGCCGCGCCGCCGGGGCGGGTAGATGGCGAGGATGCCGTTGAACAGCAGCGGCACGAAGCAGGCGGCGGCGATGGCCTGCACCAGCCGCCCGGCGAGGAGGACGGCGAAGGTCGGCGCGCAGGCGCAGACGAGTGAGCCGGCGAGGAAGGTCGCCTGGGTGATGAGCACCATTTTGCGGGTTTCTGTCCGCTGGATGAGTCTGGCGGTGATGGGGGTGAAGGCGCCCATTACCAGCAGAAAGCCGGTGGTCAGCCATTGCACGGTGGTTTTGTCCACGGCGAAGTCGTGCATGATCGGGGTGAGGGCGACGTTGAGCAGGGTGTCGTTGAGGTAGCCGAAGAAGGCGCCAACGAAGAGGGCGGCGACGATGGTTTTGGCGGGAAAGCCGGGGCGGTCGGCGAGGTATTCGTGTTCAGTGGTGGCGTCGGCGGTGGTGTGCATGGTGTTTTGCGACGGGTTAAAGGGGCGGTGGCACGGGGGTTGCGGCGGCGGCGTCAGGTACGGTGCGGGCGAGGGCGGCGCCGTCGCGCAGGTGGATGTGCAGGTCGTCCGGGGTGGGGAGGGTTAGGGTTTGGGTCATGTTCGGGTTCCGATTGGGGATTCAGTTGTGTTCGTTGCGGTTGAACCAGTGTCGCTGGCGCATGCGGGTGATGTCATCGGCGTCGCTGTTGCGCTGGATGAGGCAGGTGTCGAGTGAGGTGGGTTCGAGGGTGAAGGCGATGGCGTGCAGGACGTTGTCGCGGAAGATGTGCAGCACGGCGGCGTTGCCCGGTGCGGCGTAGCGCAGGTGGCGCGCCAGTTGGGCGTCGTCGGCGCGGTAGCCGTTCACGGCGATCAGCTGGTCATCCATGGCGATGCCCGCCAGCGCCGCCGGGCTGGTGTCGTCAATGCGGGTCACGTGGTAATGGTTTCCGTGTTTTTGCCAGCGGATGCCGGGGTCGCTCTGGTAGCGCTGCGCGGTGGGCACGTCGCTGCCGAGGTCGCCGTTGCTGGCGGCGGGCAGCATGTGGATGGTGAGGCCGATGTATGCGGCGGCTTCGTCAAGCGGCAGCGGGTCGGTGCTGTGTACGAGGCGGCGGAGGAAGCCGCGCAGCGGGGTTTCGAGGTCTTCCGGCAAGAGGTCGGCGGTCAGGCGGATGAAGCGTTCTTCGTCGATGGCTTCGCCGCTTCTGTGGTAGTCGTGCCAGAGGCGGTGCATGATCATCGGCAGGCTGACGCCGTCTTCGCTGTGTGCGCGCAGGTAGATGTCGAGGCAGAAGGCGGCCAGCGCACCCTGGATGTAGTAGGTGGTGCTGCTGTTCACCGCGTCTTCGCCGCCGTTGTAGAGTTTGGTCCAGGCTTCGTAGCTGGATTGGGCGAGGGTTTGCACGTGCCGCCCCGGCCGCTGGCGGTAACGGGCGATGTCCTGCGCGAGGAGTTCGAGGTAGCTGTGGATGGTGATGACGCCGCTTCTGACCAGCAGCCAGTTGTCGAAGAAGGCGGTGAAGCCTTCGAAGAGCCAGAGCATTTCGGTCGGCTGTTCGTTTTGCAGGTCGTAATGGCGGTATTCGGGCGGGCGCATCGCCTTGATGTTCCAGGTGTGGAAGTATTCGTGCGAGAAGAGGCCAAGCAGTTGGGCGTAGCGGGTGCTGCCCCGGTTGTCCGGCTCGGGCAGGCTGTCGCGCGAGGCCATGAGCAGGGTGGAGCAGCTGTGTTCGAGGCCGCCGTAGAGGTTGTCGCCGAGGTGGAGGAGGAAGGTGTAGCGGTTCATGGACGGCAGGCCGCCAAAGAGCATGACGGCTTCGCGGCAGACGGTCTGCACGTCGCGGCGCAGGCGTTCGTGGTCGTAGTCCCAGCAGCGGCCGCTGATGACGATGTCGTGCGGCACGCCACCGGCGGTGAAGGAAAGGATGGTCAGTTCGTGGGCGAACATGAAGGGGGTGTCGATCATCTGGTCGTAGTTGTCGAACCAGTAGGCACCGTCGCTGTTGGTCTGCGCTCCTGCCACCTGCCAGCCGGCGCGGTGTCCTTCCAGCGCGAGGACGAGACGCTGCGGCAGGTGCTCCATCCCCTCGACGGCGAGGCAGGCACAGCAGGGGTTCAGGATGCCGCGTTCGTGGTCGAGGTAGCAGCCGCGCACGCTGATGTCGCGCGCGTAGATGCTGTATGTGATGAGGAGTTCGTCGCAGTGTTCGGGAACGCTGACCCGCCAGCGCGAGGGCGTTTCGAAGCTATGCGGGATGAGGGTGCCGCCCTGGTCGCGCACGGTGAGACGCGAGAGCAGGCGGGCAAAGTCGCGGCGCATGTAGCTGCCCGGTATCCATATCGGCAGGTAGAAGACGATTTCACTCGCTGCCGCCACCGGCACACGTTGCTGCACGTTGAAGCGGTGTCCGCCGGGCGCAGGAGCAACTTGGAAAGAGATAACGGAAGCTGACATAATGACCTCAGAAGCGAAGTTAAGCTGCGTTATCTTACCATTTGCGCTATCTGCGGCTTGAAAAAAGCCCTGCCGCCGCCATGTCTGCGCCAGTCTTCCCGAAGAATTGCCATGAGCCCCCAACACGATTTTGATACCGATACCGACACCCTGACCGCCGACCCTGAACTCGACGAACCCCGCCTGTTTGAAGTTGTCCTCCTGAACGACGATTACACCACGATGGAATTTGTTATTGATGTGCTGATGCGTTTCTTCCGCAAAAACTACACCGAAGCCGAAAACATCATGTGGCAAGTGCACGAAAAAGGCAGCGGCGTTTGCGGTATCTACCCGTATGAAATTGCCGAAAGCAAAGTCAACCAAGTCATTGAACACGCGCGCAGTCACAACTTCCCGCTACTGTGCGTGCTGCGACCCCATTAAAGGAGAAGGAGAAACCCCATGCTATCCACCGCCCTGGAAAAAGCCGTTGACCGCGCTTATCACAGCGCGCAAAGCGCCAACCACGAATTTCTCACCCTCGAACACCTGCTGCTCGCGCTCTTGGACGAACGCAGCGTCGTCGACGCCTTGCTCACCTTCGGCGTGGACCTCGCCAAACTGCGCGAACAACTCAACAAATACCTGAACGAACACTGCCCGCAATTCCCGCAGGACAACAGTGGCCGCGTTACCCAGCCGACCACCGCCTTCCAGCGCATGATCCAGCGCGCCGTGCTGCACGCGCGCAACGCCGGCAAACAGGAAGTCAGCTGCCTGAACGCGCTTGTCGCCATCATCAGCGAACGCGACAGCTACGCCGCCTACTTCCTGCGCCAACAAGAAGTTGAACGCCTCGACCTCGTCAACTACATCACCCACGGCGGCGCCCAGCCTGCCAAAGAAAGCGAAGAAGCGAAAGAAGGCGAAGAAAACGAAGGGCCGCGCAAATCTGCCATAAGCGAATTCACCAACAACCTCAACCAGCGCGCCCAGGAAGGCCGCATCGACCCGCTCATTGGGCGCAGTCGCGAAATCGAGCGCACCATCCAGACCCTCTGCCGCCGCCGCAAAAACAACCCCATCCTCGTCGGCGAAGCGGGCGTGGGCAAAACCGCCATCGCCGAAGGCCTTGCCAAAGCCATCGTCGAAGGCGACGTGCCGCCCATCCTCAAAAACGCCACCATCTACAGCCTCGACATCGGCTCGCTGCTCGCCGGCACCAAATACCGGGGCGACTTCGAAAACCGCATCAAAGCCCTGCTCAAAGAACTGCGCGCCATCCCCGACGCCATCCTCTTTATCGACGAAATCCACACCATCATCGGCGCGGGCTCGGCAAACAGCAGCAGCATGGACGCCTCCAACCTCATCAAACCGGCGCTGGCGAATGGCGAACTGCGCTGCATCGGCGCCACCACCGACAAAGAATACCGGCAAATCTTCGAAAAAGACCACGCGCTGGCCCGCCGCTTCCAGAAAGTGGACATCGTCGAACCCGCCATTGACGACGCCATCGCCATCCTGCAAGGTCTCGTGCCGCGCTACGAAGACTTCCACCACATCCGCTACAGCATGGAAGCCATCGAAGCCGCCGTGCGCCTCTCCGACCGCTACATCAACGACCGCCGCCTGCCGGACAAAGCCATCGATCTCATCGACGAAGCCGGCGCGCGCCAGCACCTCATCCCCGAAGCCGAACGCGGCGACACCATTGACGCCCTCACCATTGAAAAACTCATCGCCAGTGTCGCGCGCATCCCGGAAAAAAGCGTCAACAAAGACGACCGCAACCAGCTCAAAACCCTCGAACGCGACCTGAAAACCGTCGTCTTCGGCCAGGACGACGCCATCGAACACCTCGCTGCCGCCATCAAACTGAGCCGCGCCGGCCTGCGAGATAACGAAAAACCCATCGGCAGCTTCCTCTTTACCGGTCCGACCGGCGTCGGCAAAACCGAAGTCTGCCGCCAACTCGCGCACGTCCTCGGCATCAAACTGCTGCGCTTCGACATGAGCGAATACATGGAAGCGCATACCGTCAGCCGCCTTATCGGCGCCCCGCCCGGCTACGTTGGCCACGAACAGGCAGGCCTGCTCACCAACCAGATCCAGAAAAACCCGCATGCCGTGCTGCTTTTGGACGAAATCGAAAAAGCCCACCCCGATATCATGAACCTGCTGCTGCAAATCATGGACCACGGCATGGTGACCGATGCGACCGGGCGCGAAATCAACTGCCGCAACCTCATCATCATCCTCACCAGCAACGTCGGCGCCTTCGAAATGGAAAAAAACCGCATCGGCTTCGCCGCCGCGAACAACAAAGAAAGCAGCGACGCCCAGGCCGAAGCCGCCGTCAAACGCCATTTCACCCCCGAATTCAGGAACCGCCTGGACGCCATCATCCGCTTTGCCCCGCTGGGTAACGAAGCCATTCGTCACGTCATCGACAAATTCATCATCGAACTCGAACAACAGCTGGAAGACAAACACGTCAGCATCAGCCTCGAAGAAAGCGCCAAAGACTGGCTGGCCAAACACGGCTACGACCCAAAAATGGGCGCACGACCGATGGCCCGCCTTATCCAGAAACACATCAAACAGCCGCTGGCCGAACAACTGCTCTTCGGCGAACTAGCCGAGAACGGCGGCCATGTGGACGTGACCATCCGCGACGATGCACCGGCGCTGGTCATTACTGCCGAAACCCCGGCACCGCAAGAAAAAAGCCTGCCGGAACTGTAAATCTGCAACACACCAAGCCCCCGCATAACGGGGGCTTTTTCATAACCTTGCGACGAGTCCGGAAAGCCAGGATTTATCCCGCTTGGCGGCAGTTTGCGAGCCCAGGTTTTATCCCGCTTGGCACACGCTATAGCCAATGCTCTTAATCCTTCATACAAATCTTCCCTGAATCTTGCGCAAATGCGGAAAGATTGGCGTAAATGTCGTATGAAAAAATAAGATGATTAGCTATAAATCCCAAATCTTGCACGAAATAATCCCTTCCCCCGCTTGCGGGGGAAGGTGGCCGAAGGCCGGAAGGGGGAATAAAAAACCAGGATTTATCCCGCTTGACGGCTACCCACGAACCCAGTGTTTATCCCGCTTGGCACACGCTAAATTCCAAATCTTGCACGAAATAATCCCTTCCACCGCTTGCGGGGGACGGGGCTCCCATGAAAAAATGCTCGCATTTTTTTCATGGGTACCCGGGAAGGTGGCCGAAGGCCGGAAGGGGGGAATAAAAAACTAGGATTTATCCCGCTTGACGGCAGTTTGCGAGCACAGTGTTTATCCCGCTTGACGGCTACCCACGAACCCAGTGTTTATCCCGCTTGGCAGCAGTTTGCGAACCCAGCATTTATCCCGCTTGGCGGCAATTTGTGAGCCCAGTGTTTGTCCCGCTTGGCGGCGGTTTGCGAACCCAGGATTTATCCCGCTTGGCGGGCATTTTTCGCCCTACGGACGAACACCCCCACTCTGACCCTTCCCCGCAAGCAGGGGAGGGCATTCGGATGCTTGGTCGGCGTTCGGGAAGCCCGTATTTATCCCGCTTGACAGCCTTCAGGGTGAAGTAAAGCCGGATCGTGTCCGGCTTTTGGTAGGTTGGTTCAGTGTCCGCCGCAGCCGCAGCCGTCTGCCGCCCAGTGTTTTTTCTTCGTGGTCTTGCCGATGCCGGGGTTGAGGCTGTTGGTCGGGTCTTGTGCGCGGTAGAAGTCTGCCAGCGCTTCTTTGGCGTGGTAGAGGTGGCCGACGTTGTGTTCTGCCGGGTATTCCGCGCCTTTGCCGTCGAGGTAGTCAAGCAGCAGGTGTTTGACGGCAGCGGCGTCAGTGCCGGGTTTGAGGATGTAGTCCTGGTGCATGACATGGCAGAAGAAGTGGCCGTAGTAGAGTTTGTGCGCGATGTACTGGTCGATTTCCGGTGGCAGGCGTTCGAACCAGTCGCGTTCGTTGCGGCGCAGGGCGATGTCGAGTGCGAGCAGGTCGCCGACTTGTTTGCCGTGCACGGCGTGGTAGCGGTTTGCGGCGCCGGCAGCAGCGAAGCGGTGCAGGGTCGCCTGTGCGCCTTCGGCGCCGTTGCAGGCGTAGTAGGCGCCGCGTTCGGGGTGGGCGCTAAAGTATTCGTCGAGGTAGGCGGCGGCTTCGTCCACACCGCCATCAGCCATTTTCAGGATGAGGTGGTGTTCGTATTTTTGGTGCATGTCGCGCATGAAGGCGGGCAGGTGCGAGGGCAGGGCGTCGGTGATGCACTGAATCAGGCGGTCGCTGCTTGCCGTCGGCAGGTGCAGTTTGGCCGCCCAGCGGTCAAAGGTGTTTTTCCAGCGGAAGAAGCGCGGGATGTGTTTGCTGCCAAGGCGGTCGATGACGAGGTAGGTGTCGCGGCCGTAGCGTTCGGCGATGTCGTAGCAGTCGCGGTGCATGTATTCGCCGGAAACGGGCAGGTTTTTGAAGGTGCCGAGGATGTGGCGGCGCAGCTCGGTGAGGGTGTCGGGGTCGTGGGCGCCGATGTAGTAGGTTTGTTGGCGCGCGGGTTTGGCAAAGGTGTCGATGCGCACGGCGAAGACGATGAGGCGGCCTGCCGAGCCGGAGGCCTCAAAGAGGCGGCGGCCGTCGTTGTTGTAGCGCGCGGGGGTGTCGGCGTCGATGTCGCGCACGCGGGTCTGGTATTCGTGGTCGGAGGTTTGGCCACTGGCGGGCTGGATGTCAGCGTCCGTGTAGTCGCCGTTTTGCAGGCGGTTGAGCAGGGCTTCGGGGTGGCTGCCGAGGTCAAGGCCGAGGTGGTTGATGAGTTCGAGTTCGCCGTTTTCGTTCAGGCGGGCGTAGGCGGCCATTTCGGTGTAGGCGGGGCCGCGATGGATGAGCGCGCCGCCGCTGTTGTTGCAGATGCCGCCAATGATGGAGGCGCCAATGCAGGAGGAACCGATGACGCTGTGCGGTTCGCGGCCAATGGCGGCAAGGGCGTCTTCGAGTTCGTAGAGGGTGGAGCCAGGCAGGGCGATGGCCTGTTCGCCGTTTTCGATGAGGCGGATGCCTTTCAGGCGGCGCGTGGAGACGAGGACGACAGGGCGGTCGTAGTCGCCGTAGGGGGAGGAACCGCCGGTGAGGCCGGTGTTGCTCGCCTGCATGATGATGATGAGGTCGTGCGCAACGCAGGTTTCGGCGATTTGCCAGAGTTGGTAGAGGGTTTGTGGCTGGACAACGGCAAGCACGTCGCCTTCGCCGTAGCGGATGCCTTTGCGGTAGGGCACGGTTTTTGCCGGATCGGTGATGGTGTGGCGTTTGCCAACGATGGTGCGGAAGTCGGCGAGGGCAGGGTGGTTGGCGGTTGGTTTTTTCATGGGAGATTCCTGTTGCGGTGGGGTTATTTCAGTCCTGCCTTGTCCAGCCCCATGATGTTGTCCATCCCCCCGGCGGGGGTAGCGAAGGCGGCGTTGAGGCGGTTCCAGGTGTTGATGGTGTTGATGACGTGGGTGAGGGCGACCAGTTCTTCTTCGTCGAAATGGGCGCGCACGGCAGCGTAATCGGCATCGCTGACATGGTGGTCAGCCAGGCGGGTGAGGGTTTCCGCCCATTGCAGCGCGGCGCGCTCTTTGTCATTGAACAGGGCGGATTCGCGCCAGACGGGCAGGTGGTAGAGACGCAGTTCGCGCTCACCGTGCAGTTTGGCTTCTTTGACGTGCATATCAACGCAGAAGACGCAGCCGTTGATTTGCGAGACGCGGATTTTGATGAGGTCTTTGAGGGGGTTATCCAGTTTGAGGCTGGCTTCGAGGGCGAGCAGTGCCTGGTAGGTGGCAGTTGCGTATTGGGAGTAATGCAGGCGCATGGTGATTTTTGTTTTAGAGTTTTTTATTGATACCAGCTTGTTTCAAGATGGCATTAGCGGTACTACGCTTATCAACGGTTACAGACAGGGTGAATGGTCGTTGGCGATTAGGGCTTTCCCATATTTCATGACTGCCTTTGCCTTGCCGTATAAGTCTGCAACCGTGTGCGAGCAACAGTCCTTTTATTTGGTCATAGTATCCGCGCCCCATCAAAGCGCCTCGTATAAACGGACTTCCTGTCCTTCCAGGGTCTCTTGAAAGGTTAGGCGGAAGTTGTCATCTACTGTGCCATATCCACACAATTCATACATTTCTGGTGCAACAGCCCATACGCGCTTAATCAATGCTTCGTAGTTTTCTGCTTCGGTAACGATGCCGAGAGGTTCGCAGACAGCGGTCAGTCCACTACTTTCCCTGTCACGAATAATGTCCACAGTAAAAGACTTTGCCGGATTCTCCGGATGCTGGTTTTGTAAAAAATATGTTTTGGTATTCATTGAATAACTCCTAATTTTGTTCCGCGACAGCTTCCATCGGCGTCTTGCGCGAGGCTTTGTTGTCGCGGCGCGCTTCTTCGAGGCGGGCGAGGTAGGCGTCGTCGATGTCGCCAGTGATGTAGCAGCCGTTGAAGACGGAGCAGTCGAAGTCTTGCGGCAGGCTGTATTTGGTGTCCATGCAGGCGTCGATGAGGTCGGGCAGGGTCTGGTAGATGACGCGGTCGGCGCCGATGGCGGCGGCAACTTCGTTTTCTTCGAGTTTGTAGGCGATGAGTTCGCTATGCGTCGGCATGTCGATGCCGTAGACGTTTGGGTAGCGTACCGGCGGTGCGGCGCTGGCGAAGTACACTTTTTTCGCGCCTGCATCGCGCGCCATCTGGATGATTTGTTCGCTGGTGGTGCCGCGCACGATGGAGTCGTCAACGAGGAGGACGTTTTTGTTGCGAAATTCGAGGGTCATCGCGTTCAGTTTTTGCCGCACGGATTTTTTCCGCTGTTTTTGTCCGGGCATGATGAAGGTGCGGCCGATGTAGCGGTTTTTCACAAAGCCTTCGCGGTATTTGACGCCGAGGTGCGCAGCGAGCTGGATGGCCGAGCTGCGGCTGGTGTCGGGGATGGGGATGACGACATCGATGTCGTGTTCCGGCCATTCGCGGCGGATGCGTTCGGCGAGTTTTTCGCCCATACGCAGGCGGGCTTTATAGACGTTGATACCGTCAATGGTGGAATCGGGGCGGGCGAAGTAGACGTATTCAAAGATGCAGGGGACGCGTTTCGGCGCATCCGCACACTGGCGGTGGTGCACGCTGCCGTCGGCGGTGATGATGAGGCATTCGCCCGGTTCGAGGTCGCGCACGATGCTGTAGCCCTGGGATTCGAGGGCGACGGATTCGCTGGCAATCATGTATTCGAGGCCGTCTTCGCCGTCGCGCACGCCGTAGATGAGCGGGCGGATGGCGAACGGGTCGCGGAAGGCGACGAGGCCGTAGCCGCTGATCATGGCGACGACGGCGTAGGCGCCGCGCACACGGCGGTGGGTGGCAGCGACGGCGGTGAAGATGGCGTCCGGGTTCGGGCGCAGTTGCGCCTGGCGTTGCAGTTCGTGGGCGAAGACGTTGAGCAGGGCTTCGGAATCGGAGCGGGTGTTGATGTGGCGCAGGTCGCTGGCGTAGATGTCGCGGATGAGTTCGTCGCTGTTGGTGAGGTTGCCGTTATGGGCGAGGGCGATGCCGTAGGGCGAGTTGACGTAGAGCGGTTGTGCTTCGGCGGCGCTGGAGGTACCGGCGGTGGGGTAGCGCACATGGCCGATGCCGAAGCAGCCGACGAGACGGCGCATTTCCCGCTCGTCGAAGACATCGCGCACGAGGCCGTTGTCTTTGTGCAGGAAAAAGCGCCCGTCTTCGTCGCAGGTGGCGATACCGGCGGCATCCTGCCCTCGGTGTTGCAGGACGGTGAGGGCGTCATAAAGCGCCTGGTTGACGTAGTGTTTGCCGACGATTCCGACGATGCCGCACATGGTGTTCCCCTTGGTTAAGACGGGCGCGGATTATACTGCCGCGCCCGGTATGGTTACTACACGCCCCCGACCGCTGCGCGCTCAGTTAAAGGTGTTGCAGCGGCTGATTTCGCCGTATTGCAGGCCGGTGTTGAGCCATTTCATGCGGTCGGCGGAGCTGCCGTGGGTGAAGTTGGCGGGGTTGACCCGCTGTCCGGCACGCTGCATCAGGGTGTCGTCGCCGACGGCTTCGGCGGCTTTCAGGCCGTTTCTGATGTCTTTTTCGTCGATACGGATCTTGCTGTATTTTTCGAGTTTGTTGCCCCAGATGCCGGCGTAGCAGTCCGCTTGCAGTTCGATGCGCACGGAGATTTGGTTGGCAGTGGCTTTGTTGCTGCGGCGCATTTGTGTGTGCGCCTGGCCGAGGGTGCCGAGCAGGTTTTGCACGTGGTGGCCGACTTCGTGCGCGACGACGTAGGCGAAGGCAAATTCGCCGCTGGCGCCCATTTTTTGCATTTCGCGGTAGAAGGCGGGATCGATGTAGAGTTTTTGGTCGGCGGAGCAGTAGAAGGGGCCGGTGGCGCTGCTGCTGATGCCGCAGGCGGATTGCACCTGTCCCTCAAAGAGGACGAGGGTCGGCTCGCGGTAGGATTTGCCGTACTGGCGGAAGATGGGTTGCCAGACGTCTTCGGTGGAAGCGAGGACAGCGCCGAGGAAGCGTTTGGCTTCGTCGTCTTTGCCGCTACCGGTGCTGCTCTGGCTTTGGCCGATGCCACTGCCTTCGACGAAGCCAAGCATGGTGCCGGGATCGATGCCGAATGCCCAGCCGATGAGGACGATGAGGAGTCCGCCGAGGCCGATGCCGCCGCCGACGAGTGCGCCTCCGCCGCGTCGGTCTTCGACGTTGCTACTGCGACGATTGTTTTGCCATTCCATATTGTTTGCCTCTGTTGTGTGGGTTAGTCGGTATTTTCGGCGGCCAGACGGTCGATCATGCCGCGAAACATAAGGTCGGGCTCAATGCGGTAGTCCGGGCGGTTGCCGAAAAGGATTTGTGCGTCGCCGCCGAAGGCGAAGCGGTGGTAGTAGTGGCCTGTTGCGGTTTCGAGTTCGTCCATGATGCCGTTGATGCCCGCCGGCAGGGCGTGGTGGATGCCCGCGCCGATGCAGGAAGCGGTGTCGTTGCCGAGCGGGTTGGGTGTCCAGCGCATGGGTTTGAGTTTTTGTGTGTGTTGCAGCAGGGCGTTTTCGGCCAGCCGTATGCCGGGCAGGATAAGGCCGCCGAGGTGCTGGCCGTCGCGGTCAACGACATCGAGGGTGATGGCCGTGCCGCAGCCGACGACGCAGAGCGGTTCGTGGGTGAGCCCGCGTGCGCCGAGCATGGCGAGGTAGCGGTCGCTGCCGAGCAGGGTAGCGTCTTCGTAGGCGACGGTGAGGGTGTGGTTGGTTTCTTTTTGCGCGGTGAAGACGTGCACCGGTTTGCGCCACAGGTCGTCGGCGATGGTGGCAACGTCGTCAACGATATCGTCGTTTTTGACGCTGCTCATGGCGATGCGTTTCGGTTCGGGCAGGAGGTGCCAGGCGCGCCACAGTTTGGTGCGCCAGTCTTCGCGGTAGGACGCCGCTTCGACGATGCCCGGCACGCTGCTGCCGTAGAGCCATTTGATGCGGGAATTGCCCGCGTCGATCAGGAGATACACGATTAATCCTCGAAGACAAGTTTGCCGTTCACGATGCGCACGGCGCGGCCTTTCTGGTCGATGTCGCCATCAAGGGCAAACTCACGCCAGCGGTTGATAACGGGCAGGTAGGGACGCAGGTTCCAGTCGGCCAAGCGGGATAACAGCGCGCTTTCCAGCCCGTCCAGATCGGGAACGGTAATCCGCGCCAGCGAACCGTCGCCATGCGGACTGACGTTAACGACGACCTGACCCAGCGGCGCATCGTCGCGGAAAAGCACGCCGTCGCGACGCAGGCGCAAGTCGCCGATTTCCGCCGCGCAGAGCGTTACCGCCTGCAACAACCCCTGGTGCAGCGCGGGGGTACCGTCCAGCGGATAACAGAGGGCAAGCCAGCCACCGCCGCGCGCGCAGGCGGGGGCAGACTGCTGCGCCAGCCAGCGGCTGAGGGCATCAACATCGGGAAAAACGCCGTCGTGGCGGGGCAAGTCGTGCACGGGAAAAACCTGAAATTGCTTAGTAGAATGGCGCGGCATTGTACATAACACAGGAACAAACATCATGCGTCCAGCCCTCATCGCTCCCTCCATCCTCTCCGCCGATTTCGCCCGCCTCGGCGACGACGTGGCCGCCGTTCTCGCTGCCGGCGCGGACGTCATCCACTTCGACGTGATGGATAACCACTTCGTCCCCAACCTCAGCTTCGGCGCGCCCATCTGCAAAGCCCTGCGCGACTACGGCATCACCGCGCCGATCGACGTGCATCTCATGACCAGCCCGGTGGACAGCCTCATCGAACCCTTCGCCAAAGCGGGCGCGGACTACATCAGCTTCCATCCCGAAGCCACCATCCACATCGACCGCAGCCTGCAACAAATCAAGGACCACGGCCTGAAAGCGGGGCTCGTCTTCAACCCCGCCACCCCGCTCACCTGCCTCGAATACGTCATGGACAAACTCGACCTCATCCTCATCATGTCCGTTAACCCCGGCTTTGGCGGGCAGAGCTTCCTGCCGTCCGCCCTGGCCAAACTGCGCGCCGTGCGCCGCCTTATCGACGCAAGCGGCCGCGACATCCGCCTCGAAGTTGATGGCGGCGTCAAAACCGACAACATCGCCGAAATCGCTGCAGCGGGCGCGGACATGTTCGTGGCGGGATCAGCCATCTTCAACGCGGCCGACTACGCCGCCGTCATCAACACCATGCGCCAGGAAATCGCCAAAGGACAAACCGCATGAACTACACCCACCAGCCCGTCGTCCGCACCATCCTCGCCGACCTGCTCACCCCCGTCGCCCTCTATGACCGCCTTGCGGGCGCGCCCTACACCTACCTGCTCGAATCCGTCGAAGGCGGCGAACGCTGGGCGCGTTACAGCATGATCGGCCTGCCCGCGCGCGAAGTCGCCACCATCCGCGACCACCACCTCACCATCCGCCGCGACGGTGCCATCATCGAAGAACGCGAACTTGCCGACCCGCTCGCCTGGCTTGCCGACTACCACGCCACCATCCGCCCCGCGCCGCTGCCCGTTGACCTGCCGTTCAGCGGCGGCCTCGTTGGCTACATGGCCTACGACAGCATCGGCTACATCGAAAAACGCCTCGCCAAGCGCCCGCAGAACGACCCGCTTGGCGTGCCGGACATCCTCTACATGCAAAGCCTCGACGTCGCCGTGCTCGACAACCTGCGCGGCGAAGTCCACCTCATCAGCCACGCCGACCTCGCCAACCCGGACGGCCTCACCGCTGCCGAAGCGCGACTGGATGCCATGGTCGCCGCTATCAAC
Organism: Cardiobacterium sp. Marseille-Q4385; assembly: GCF_916618745.1. Lineage (GTDB taxonomy): Bacteria > Pseudomonadota > Gammaproteobacteria > Cardiobacteriales > Cardiobacteriaceae > Cardiobacterium. Next base: position 93,220 of record NZ_OU745373.1, on the reverse strand, counting down.
CGCCCCGGCACGGCACAAGTGCGCGCGCTGAACCGCCATGCCCGGCCCCCCGCCATCCAGCACCACTATCCCGAAGCCCAGTTCAAGGCAGACGTCGCCAAAATCCGCGAATACATCAAAGCGGGCGACTGCATGCAAGTCGTGCCCTCACAGCGCATGAGCTGCGCCTACACCCACGCACCGCTCGACTACTACCGCGCCCTACGCCACACCAACCCCTCGCCGTACATGTACCTGCTCGACCTCGACGACTTCCACATCATCGGCTCCTCCCCGGAAATCCTCGCCCGCGTCCAGGGCGATACCGTCACCGTGCGCCCGCTCGCCGGCACACGCAAACGCGGCAAAACCCCGGAAGAAGACAAAGCACTCGAACAAGAACTACTGGCAGATGCCAAGGAAATCGCCGAACACGTCATGCTCATCGACCTTGGCCGCAACGACATTGGCCGCGTCTGCAAAACCGGCAGCGTCAAAATCAGCGAAAAAATGGTGATCGAGCGCTACTCGCACGTCATGCACATCGTCTCCAACGTTGAAGGCACCTTGCGCGACGACGTCGGGCCGATGGACGTCCTGCGCGCCACCTTCCCGGCGGGCACTTTGAGCGGTGCACCGAAAATCCGCGCGATGGAAATCATCGACGAAGTCGAACCCGAACGGCGCGGTGTGTACGGCGGCGCCGTCGGCTACTGGTCATGGGGCGGCAACATGGACATGGCAATCGCCATCCGCACCGCCATCATCAAAAATGGCCGCCTCTACGCACAGGCGGGCGCGGGCATCGTGTACGACTCCAACCCCGACAGCGAATGGCAGGAAACCCTCAACAAAGCCAGCGCCGTCATCGCCGCTGCCAGCCTGCTGGACGAGGGGGAATAAAACCCCCTTCCACCCTCACAGGAAACACCCATGAAAACACCAACCCCGCTACCCGCCGCTAACCTCAGCGATAGCGAAAAAGAAACCCTGCGCGCTGACGCCACCATCGCCTACGAACAGGGAGACTACGCCGCCGCCTGGCACACCAACACCATCCTGGCCGAAGCAGGCGATGCCCTCGGCCAATACAACCTCGGCGTGCTGTACAGCGAAGGACGGGGCGTGCCACAAGACTACGTGCAAGCCCGCGCCTGGTACGAAAAAGCCGCTGTGCAGGGGTATGCCGCTGCGCAATACAACCTCGGCATCATGTGCGCCAACGGCTGGGGAGGGCCGAAAGATAACGGACAGGCCCGCGCATGGTATGAACGGGCGGCCGAACAGGGTGATGCCAAGGCACAAACCAACCTCGGCGTGTTATACGCTGACGGACGGGCCGGAGTGCAGGACTACGCCCTGGCTCGCGTGTGGTGGGAAAAAGCCGCCGCGCAGGGAGATGCCAAGGCACAAATCGCCCTGCAAATGCTGGATGATTTGGGCTGACCTCTTTGATTTAAGAAAGGCGGCCAAGCGGCATAAATACTGGGCTCGCCAAGCGGGATAAACATTGGACTTATGGCAATCCGCAAACCGCAGATACCGTTACACTAGCCGCCCGATCATCCCGAATCCCTCACCATGACCCGCACTAACCGTCTGCTCACCCTCTTGCAGCATCTGCGCGACAGCCGTCGTGCCATCACCGCGCAAACCCTCGCAGAAACCCTGGGCGTCAGCCTGCGCACCCTCTATCGCGATATTGAAACCCTGCGTGCGCAGGGCGCGGACATCCGGGGCGGCGCAGGCACGGGCTATCTCTTGCACCGCACCGACTTTCTTTTGCCGCCGCTCACTTTCGATGCCGCCGAAACCGAGGCGCTGGTCTTCGGTATGCGCAGCGCCGTCGCCCAGGGCGATGATGATTTGGCCGAGGCGGCCTGGCGCGTCATCAACAAAATCCGCGATGTGCTCAGCGAGGAATGGCGCGACCGTCTTGCTGCCCAAGCGGTGTACCCGCTAGTCGCCAAAGTCCCGTATCGTGCCGATGAAGCCCGCATTCTGCCGCGCGTGCGCCATGCCCTGCGCACGGCAAGCCGCCTGCATATCCACTACACCGACGCCAGGGGCGAGAGCACCCGCCGCACTATCTGGCCGCTGGCGTTGGGCTATTTTGAGGATGCGCGCCTGCTCGCGGCCTGGTGCGAATTGCGTGGTGATTTTCGTCATTTCCGCTGCGAGCGCATCACCAGTGCCGATCCCGGCAAACCTTATCCTGTGCCGCACACCGACCTGCTGCGCCGCTGGCAGGCGCAGGAAGAAGTTGACCTTTTCAAACGCTACGGTTTTTGACGCAAAAAACCGCCACGCGGCGAGCCGGGTGGCGGTCGGGGGCAGTTGCTGTATCAGGCGTTGCCCGCTTCTATCTGGGCTAATAATGCTGCGTCCAGCTCCTGCGCACGCAGATGGGCGGGGCGGGTGAAGTGGCGATTCATGTAATCGGTGTACACCGCATCAGCGGGCAGCACCTGCACCTTGTGAATCATCCAGGCGAGCAAGCCGCTGTAATACAGGTCTAGCGCGCTGAAATGGTCGCCGAGGAAAAATTCCCGTCCGGCGAGGTGTTTTTTCAGGGTGCTAACGATGGTGTCAAAATCGCCATAGCCGATGCCGCGCCGCTGTTCGTCGTTATTGCTGACGCCACGCCATTTATCCATCGCCGCGTATTCGAGGTGCAGGGCAAAGCAGAGCCAGCGGTAATACTCGCCGCGCGCGCTGGTGCCGACGGCGGGAATCAGCGCCTTTTCCGGATAGAGGTCGGCGAGATGGGTGATGATGGCGGCGGTTTCGGTGATGACCGCGTCATCCACCTTCAGCGCCGGCACCTTGCCCATTGGGTTGATGGCGAGGTAGTCGGCCTGCTTCATCGTCGTGCCATAGGCAAGGCCGACAGTCTCGTAATGTGCGCCGCATTCTTCCAGCATCCAGCGGACATTGTGGCCGCGCGATTGCGGGTGGGTGTAGAAAGTCAGGTGAGGCATAGTTGCTCCGTGGTTGAAAACGGCGCGCATGGTAACGGTGGATCGTGTCAGTTTTTGGCAGTAGCAGGAGCATCATCCACCCGGCGGCGCTTTTTTCGGATAAGCCTTAAAGTGCGGCGTGGCGGGGTAGCTTTGGCAGACGGCTTTATCGGCATGGCTTTCCACCCTGTCGGCCAGGTTGGGATTGTCCTGTTGTTTGACGCTGCACATGATGGGCGTTTCCGTTTCTTCAGCGACGGAGGTGCTGAGGTCGGGGTGACCGGAGATAATCAGGACGTTTTTCATGGTTTTTCCTTGGGTTGGGTAAATGTTTTGTGAAAAAAGTAGAGGGTGTGGCCGGGCGGACAGTCGGCCAGTTCGCCGAAAAGGGTGTATCCCTTCTTTTCGTAGAAGCCTCGCGCCTGGAAATCTGCAGTATCCAGCCGTACACCAACCAGCTGACGGTCGCTGGCGAAATGTTCGGCAGCAGTAAGCAGCTGCCGGCCAATGCCCCGGTTGCGGTAAGCCGCGTCCACATAAAGCAGGTCCAGGAAATACCAGCCAAAGCGGACAAAGCCCACTGCCCCGCCAATGAGCTGTCTGCCGTCAAAGGCGAGGAAATTCCGTGTTTCCGCCGCAGACGGGTTAGCGCGCAACCAGGCACAGCGTTCACGGTTGGTAGCGCGCAGGCGGTTTTGAATCAAGCGGCTGTATTGCGCATCATTGTCAGGTCGGATGACAAACATCATAAGGTTCTGAATGGAAAAGACGCAGTGCAGTATAGACGGGCGGGATTATGATGATTAGTTGGAAACCGGCAGAAACGCTCTTAGCCCAAATCCCACGATCCCATGGTTCATAGCCGCTACGCCCCATTCAAGCTCTCCCACCTCATCGCCAGCACGCGCAAAAAGTCTGCCGCGTGCAGGTGCTGATTGACTATCTATTGGGGAAGCCGCTATAAACTGCCGTCCATCTTCTCTCACTTTCAGGAGCCCGCATGAAGCCATCCCAACCTTATCCCGCTGCATCTGCCCGCGCCCATTGGCAAAAATTGGCGCAGTCCGTCCCGCTCGTTCATTGTCTGACCAACGATGTCGCGAAAAATTTCACCGCCAATGTGCTGCTGGCGGCGGGGGCGTCGCCGGCAATGATCGAGGCGGAGGAGGAATGCGGCGCGTTCACCGCCGCTGCCGACAGTCTGCTTATCAATATCGGCACCCTGCACAACGGCCGCCTGCCGGGGATGCGTCGTGCCGCGCGCACGGCAGCCAAGAACAGTAAGCCGTGGGTGCTCGATCCGGTCGCAGTTGGCGACCTGCTCACTTTCCGCAGTGATTTTGCCCGCGAATTGCTTGCTTTCCAACCAACGGTCATCCGGGGCAATGCCGCCGAGATTTTATGGCTGAACGGTCAATCGGCGCGCTTGCGCGGTGCCGACAGTCTTTCGACGGCGGAGGAAGCAGCGGGCGCGGCGCTGGAACTGGCGCAGAAGCAGCAATGCGTCGTACTGGTCAGCGGTGCCCGTGATTACATCACCGACGGCGAGGTGCTGTGGTTCACCGACGGCGGCGATGTGCGCCAGACGCGGGTTACCGCTTGCGGTTGTGCGCTTTCTGCGCTGGTAGCGGCGTTTTGTACCGTTGCCCCGCCGCTGGATGCGGCAGCGAGTGCCGCCTGGCTGATGAAGCAGGCGGGGAGTCATGCCGCAAGCGCGGTCGGCATGGGTGCGTTTGCGGTGGCACTGCTGGATGCGCTGAGTTACGACGCCCCATTTGTCCAGGAGGTGCAACCATGAACGCCTGCAATCTGCATCTTTATCTGGTCCTGGATGCTGCTGCCTGCGGCGAGCGGCTGCTTGCCGTCGCTGAAGCCGCATTGCAGGGCGGCGTCAGCGTGTTGCAGTTGCGCGGCCACAAGACCGCCTGGAGCAAGCGGGTCTGGTACGACACTGCGCTTGCCGTCAAGGCGCGTTGCGCCGCGCATCAGGTGCCGTTCATCATCAATGATCAGGTGGATATTGCCCTCGCTGTCGGTGCGGACGGGGTGCATATCGGCCAGAGCGATCTGCCGGCGGCGGTGGTGCGCCGCCTCATCGGCAACGAGCGGATTTTGGGGCTATCCACGCACAGCGTTGCTCAGGTGCAGGCGGTGGATAGCGGCATCGTGGACTATATCGGTATGGGGCCGGTGTTCCCGACCCGCTCGAAGGCAGATGCCGATCCGGCTATCGGTCTGGATGGCCTTGCGGCGATGGTCGCCGCCAAACACCTGCCCGGTGTCGCCATCGGCGGTATCAATACGGACAACGTCGCCGCCGTGCGCGCGGTTAATCCGGACGGCATTGCGGTTATCGGTGCCATCTGCGGTGCGGCCGACGCACTGGCAGCGACGCAGGCGCTGCAATAGGCGGGCAAAATAACCAAAAGTAATATGGCCGCCCAAGATGGCACGGAATCTGCTTTATATGCGGTATTCGCCGTCCCGCTGATGTATGGCGAACGTCCTTTTGTACATCAATTACGAGGCTTTTTATGAAACCGATCCCCGATATGGAAAAACCCGCCGGCACATCCGAAGCGTTTGATCTGACCTATCACGATGGACACAAGCGCCGCGTCTATGTGACCGATGCCCAGTTCTACCTGACCAACACCATGATGATTTTCTCGCGCACCGATACCGCCGGTTTCATCACCGACGTCAACATCCCCTTCATCGAGGCGAGTGGCTGGGAAAAAGAAGAACTGATCGGCCAGCCGCACTACATCCTGCGCCACCCGCATATGCCGGCTTCGGCTTTCGAAGACCTGTGGGCCACCGTACAGGCGGGCAAGCAATGGACGGGCTGCGTGAAAAACCTGCGTAAGGACGGCGGTTATTACTGGGTACGCGCGGTGGTTAGCCCGATTGTTGAAAACGACAAGATCATCGGCTACAACTCGGTGCGCCGTCGCATCGACAACGCGACCATCAAGGAACATGAAGCGTTGTATGCGCAACTGCGCGCCGCCGAGCTGTAAGGCTTTCGCCAAAAAAAACCGCCTCACGGGGCGGTTTTTTTTCGACTGTATCAGGCGATGTGCGCGTGGCGCGGGCGTTTCCATTTGTCGAGCTGGCGCGCGGCTTGTTGCAGGCCTTGTGCGGCGGCGCGTTGCCACCACGCTTCCATGATGGCCGGGTTTTCTTTGACGCCGAGGCCTTCACGGTAGAGGTTGCCAAGCTGGTATTGGGCGCGGGCGTGGCCTTGTTCGGCAGCGAGTTCGTACCAGTAGGCGGCGCGGGCGTAGTCCTGTTCGATGCCCTGGCCGTTTTCGTACATGACGCCGAGGTTGTATTGGGCGTCGCTGTTGCCCTGTCTGGCAGCCTGTTCGAAGCTGTGCGCGGCATGGCGTGCAGCGCGGTTGAAGCTGTCGATGGCGCGGCGGTAGCCGACGTCGCTGTACAGGAGGCCGTTGTTTTCGCGGGTGTTGAGGATGGGGTCGTAGTAGGCGTCGTTGTCGTCTTCGTCGGCAATCGGATCGATCCAGATGGGGCTGCGCTTGTTTTCAGCTTCGACGGCGGCGATGGCTTCGGGGCTGATGTTGTATTCGATGCTTTTCAGGCTTTGCTGGTATTCGTCGAGTTTTTGCCAGCCTTCGCGGTGCAGGACGCCGAGCGGGTAGTAGTCGGTTGCGCCGTCGTAGGTCATGTCGTAGTAGTGTTCGCCGTCGTCGGCAAGCGGTGGGGTGCCCTGGTTGGTGGTCTGGCGGTACCAGTCCACCACGGTGCGCTCCTGGTAGTATTCGAGGCGTGCGATGGCGCTTTCGTTGTCCTGGGCAGCGGCGCTTTCCAGCCAGTAGTAGGCCATGTTGTCGTCCTGCGGCACGCCTTCGCCTTTTTCGTAGAGCAGGGCGAGGCGGTATTGGGCTTTGCTGTCGCCCTGTTCGGCAGCGCATCCATACCATTCGGCGGCGATTTCAAGGTTTTGCGCGACGCCCCGGCCACGTTCGTACATCATGGCCAGGTTGCATTGGGCTTTGGCGTAGCCTTGTTGCGCGGCTTTTTCGTACCAGCGCGCGGCGCGGCGGTCGTCTTGGGTGACGCCTTCGCCCCGGAAGTAGAGGTTGCCGAGGTTGTATTGGGCTTCGACGTCGTCCTGCTGCGCGGCCTGGACGAACCAGAAGGCGGCGCGACGTTCGTCTTTGTCCACGCCGATGCCGGCGATGTAGAGGTTGCCGAGGTTGTATTGGGCTTGTTTGTCGCCCTGGATGGCGGCTTTTTCGTACCAGTAGGCGGCTTGTTCGTCGTTTTTTTCAACGCCCCGGCCTTCACCATACATCCAGCCGAGGTTGCACTGGGCAGCGGCGAAGCCTTGGGCGGCGGATTTTTGGTACCAGTCCAGTGCGCGGCGGTCGTCCTGGGCGACGCCGTGGCCGTTGGCATGCATCCAGCCGATGCGGAATTGGGCGGCGGCATCGCCTTGCTGGGCTTCCTGGTGCCAGGCGGCGTATTGTTCGGCGTCGTGCTGTTCTTCGAGGGTCAGGTTTTTTTTGTTTTTTTTCAGCAGGCTCACGGGTTGCTCCTTGGTTTGTGTGCCGGTGTGTGGCTTTATTGTCGCAGCATTGTTTGCAGGTCGGCAAAGAATTCTTCGTTTTTTTGTTGTTCGACGACGGGGTCGGGCGGGGTGCGTCCGTCGTGCCATTGCACGCCGTCTTCGGGCAGCTCGTCGAGGTAGCGGCTGGGCTCGCTCGTTTGCAGTTCGGCGCCCCGGCGGCGGGTTTTGGCGTAGCTGAGGATGAGGGTTTCTTTGGCACGGGTCATGCCGACGTAGAGCAGGCGGCGTTCTTCGCGGATGCCGTCGTCGTTTTCCAGGCTGTTCCGGTGCGGCAGGAGTTCTTCTTCGCAGCCAGCGATGTACACGATGGGGTATTCGAGGCCTTTGGCGCTGTGCAGGGTCATGAGCTGGATGGCGTCTTGTTCTTGTTCCTGGCGGTCAAGGATGTCGAGCAGGGTGAGGTGCTGCATGAGGGCGTCGAGGCTGTCGCGTTCTTCTTGCAGTTTGCCGATCCAGTCGCGCAGTTGGTTGACGCGTTTTTGCCGGACTTCGATTTTGGCCGGGGTTTTGTGCAGGTCGTAGAGGTAGTCGTCGTATTCGATGTCGTTGATGACGCGGTTCAGGATGTCGAGCGGCAGGGCGCTTTCCGCCTCACGTTGCATTTGCCGCAGCCATTGGTTGTAGGTTTGCAGGTGCTGGTAGGCTTTGTTGCCGATTTCGGAGGCGAAGCCGATTTCGCCGGCGGCGGTACTGAGCGAGACGCGGCGGCGCGCGGCGTATTCGCCAAGTTTTGCGAGCGTGGCCGCGCCGATTTCCCGCTTGGGGGTGTTGACGACGCGCAGGTAGGCGGCATCGTCGTCGGGGTTGTTGATGAGGCGCAGGTAGCCGAGCAGGTCGCGAATTTCGCTGTGCTCGAAGAAGCTGGTGCCACCGCTGATTTTGTAGGGCAGGTTTTGTTCGCGCAGTTGTTGTTCGAATTGGCGCGCCTGGATGTTGCTGCGGTAGAGGATGGCGAAGTCGCTGTTTTTGCGGTTTTCGCGGATTTTGCGCAGGTGGATGTCGCGGATGATTTGTTCGGCTTCGCCTTCGTCGGTGCGTGCAGCGATGACGTGTACGCCTTCGCCCTCGGTCAGGGTGGACCACAGGGCTTTTTCGACGATGTGCGGGTTGTGGGCGATCAGGGCGTTGGCGGCAGCGAGGATTTTCTGGTGGCAGCGGTAGTTTTGTTCGAGTTTGACGGTTTTCAGGGTCGGGTAGTCTTCATGCAGGTGGGCGATGTTTTCCGGCCGCGCGCCGCGCCAGGCGTAGATGGACTGGTCGTCGTCACCGACGGCGGTGAAGGCGGCGGCTGCGCCGACGAGCAGTTGCAGCAGTTGGTACTGGCTGTCGTTGGTATCCTGGTATTCGTCGATGAGCAGGTAGCGGATGCGGTGCTGCCAGCGGGTGCGCACGTCGTCGTGGTTTTTGAAAAGGGCAAGGGGCAGGGTGATAAGGTCGTCGAAATCGACGGCGTTGTAGGCGCGCAGGCGTTCGTTGTAGTGGTGGTAGATGTGCGCGGACAGCACCTGTTCGTCGTTTTGGGCGAGGCTGCGCGCGGTAGCAGGCGCGATGTTGGCGTTTTTGTAGGCCGATATTTGCGCCTGTATCTGCCGGACTTGCGCGTCGTCTTCCTGTTTGCTCAGTTCCTTGATGAGGGTCGCGCCGTCGCGGGCATCGAAGATGGTGAAGTTGCGCCGCAATCCTGCCGCCAGGTGTTCTTTTTGCAGGATGTCGAGGCCCAGGCGGTGAAAGGTTGAGATATGCAGGCCGCGCGCTTCTTTGCCGAGGATGGCACGCACCCGCTCGCCCATTTCCCGTGCGGCTTTGTTGGTGAAGGTGAGGGCATAGATGCTGTTCGCCGGATAACGTGCCTGACGCACCAGCCAGGCGATTTTCTGGGTGATGACACCGGTCTTGCCGCTGCCGGCACCGGCAACGACGAGCAGCGGGCCGCCGAGGTAGGTGACGGCTTCGGTTTGTTGGGGATTCAGGGCAGGAATAGCGGTGGTCATAAGGGGGTGGGATGTGAGCGGGTGCGCATTGTAGCGCAAGGTGCGGAAGCGTTCTGACGCCGTCTGACGCCGTTTTCGCTGATAATGGCGGGCATCGTCCTTTCTTTGAGATTTTTCTATGACCACGCCTTCCCTTCACATTGCCCTGCTTGCCGGTGAGGCCTCCGGTGATCTGCTTGGTGCGCCGCTCTTGCAAACGCTGCGCGAACGTCTGCCCCACGCGCGTTTCAGCGGCGTTGGTGGCGCTGCCATGCAGGCGGCGGGTCTGCATTCGCTTACTGATATGGAGCGCCTGTCGGTGATGGGGCTGGTCGAGGTGTTGCGGCATCTACCCGATATTCTCGCTGCCGAGCGCGCGCTGCTGGCGCATTGGGCGGCTGACCCGCCGGATGTGTTTATCGGCATAGACGCTCCCGATTTCAATCTGCGCATCGCCCGCGCCCTGCACGCGCGCGGGGTGCGCACCGTGCATTACGTCAGCCCGTCGCTGTGGGCGTGGAAAGAAAAGCGCATTCACAAAATCCGCCGCTGCATCGATCTGATGCTGTGCCTGTTTCCTTTTGAAACGGCGGTGTACGACAAGCACGGCGTGGCGGCGGTGTGCGTCGGGCACCCGCTGCGCGACCGCCTGCGCATGGTGCCCGCTGCCGAGGCGCGTGCGGCGCTGGGCTTGCCGCCGCAGGCGCGCATCCTCGGTCTTTTCCCCGGTTCGCGCCGGGGCGAGGTACGCCGTCTGTTACCGGTGTTTTTAGAGACCTGGCAACGTTTGCAGGCGGCCGATCCCACCTTGCAAGCGGTATTGTCGCTGCGGCAACCGCCGGATAAGGCCAGCGCCGCGCTGCTGGCGACGCTGCCCCATGTGCACCGCTTCGATGCGGACAGTGCCACGCTGATGGCAGCCAGCGATGCGCTGCTGCTGGCGAGCGGCACGATTACCCTGGAAGCAGCGCTGCTGAATCGTCCGATGGTAGTCGCCTACCGCGTCCATCCTGTCTCGGCGGCGCTGGCGCGGGCATTGAAACTGCTGAAAATTAACCGCTTCTCCCTGCCTAATCTGCTTGCAGATGCGGACATCGTGCCGGAATGTATGCAGGAAGAATGCAACCCCGCCCGTCTTGCCGCCGAGCTGACGCCACTGCTGGCCGATGGCGAGGCGGCAGCACGGCAACGTGCGGCGCTGGCGGCTGTCGCTGCGCAATTGCCGCCGGAGGTGTCGGCACGTGCGGCGGATGCCATCGTGCACCGCTTCGGCTGGTGATGCGGCACGCTAAATTAGCGGCGCTTCAAACGGTGGCGACGATGAAGCTCGCCATCCGCCCCGCTTGCGCACCGTTGCGGCGGTGCGAGAAAAAGCGCGGGTCGGCATAGGAACACAGGCCGCAATCGGTTATCTGCGCGGTGGGCAGGCCGGCGTCCTGCAATTGCAGGCGGGCAATGGCCGGCAAATCAGCGAGCCAGTGGCCGGGGCGGTTGGCGCGGAAGGCAGCAGCGAAGCGCGCATCCAGCGTGGCAAAGCGCTGGAAAAACGGTTCATCCACTTCATAGTTATCCTGGCGGATGCACGGCCCAATCCAGGCGAACAGCTGCTGGGGTGGCACGTTCATCGCCGCAATCGTCGCCGCGAGAATGCCTTTGTGTAGCCCTGGCCAACCGGCGTGCACCGCTGCCCAGACGGTCGCCGCTTCATCGGCCAGCAACACCGGCAGGCAGTCCGCCGTCATTACCACCGGCATGTCGCGCGTCGTGTGGCTAATCAGTGCGTCACCTTCGCAGCCTGCCTGATAATCCGCTGCCTGCCACACCGTGGCGCTGTGTACCTGGCTCAACCACAAGGGGCGAGCGTCCGGCGGCAGATGCGTGGCAAACAGCGTCCGCGCGGCAGCGACGCGTTCCGGCGTATCGGCAACGTGCCGCGCGAGATTGAAACCTTCGCTGACCAGCGGCGATGCCGTGAGCGTCGTCCCGGCGATGAAGCGGTCGGCCAGCGGCCAATCCGCTGCCAGCCACGGTTTCCCTTCAAGAAAAAGCGCTTGCATAGACCCTCCAAATTCCTATAATGCACGCCTCGCGTCGGAGTGTAGCGCAGCCTGGTAGCGCACTTGCATGGGGTGCAAGGGGTCGCAGGTTCAAATCCTGTCTCTCCGACCATTGAACAACAAACGCCCAACCTTTCCGGTTGGGCGTTTTTTTATGCGCGTTCACTGACTGGACCAGCGCTCTGCCAGCGGACGTGTATCGCTTTCCGCCAGCAGGCAGTACAGGCGGGTATAGACCGCTTCCGGAGTCAGGCGGCCGCCGCCGAGGGCGCCGAGGCGTGCCGCGCCGACCGCGTAGCTGTGTCCCGCCACTTCGCCGCGCAGACATTGGCTGACATTCACCACACACACGCCGCGCGCGATAGCTACCCGCAGAGCTGCGTGCAAATCGTCGCGTTCCGGCAGGTTGCCGACGCCATAGCTGAGTAGCACCAGGCCGCGCAGTTTGTCATCGGCGAGCAGTGGCGCGAAGGCGGATGACGGCATCCCCGGGGTAATCAGTAGCGTCGCCACCGCTGCTTCCTGAAAACCGCGCCACGCGCCGCGCAGGTAGGCGCTTTCTTCGCGTTCTTCAAAGACGGGGGCGCTCAATTGCGCGGTGTTGCCATCGAACACGCCGAGCCAGTCGGCATTCGGACTGTCGAAACCGGCATAGCTTTGCGCGTCCACCTTGCGCGTCGCTTCGCCGCGCAGCAGGCGGTCGTAGAAAAATACTGCCACCTGTTGCAGTTCCGGCAGGGCGGCGAAGGCCAGCGCGCCGCGTATATTGCGCAGTGCATCGCTTTCCGGCATCCCCAGCGGGATTTGCGAGCCGGTGATGACCACCGCCTTGCCCAGGCCGCACAGCATCCCGCTCAGGGCAGCGGCGCTGTATGCCAGCGTGTCCGTGCCATGCAGGACGACAAAGGCGCGGTACTGCTCACGGTGCGCAGCGACGGCATCGGCGAGACGCTGCCAGGCGGCGGGCGTCGCCGAAGAGCTGTCGATCGCCGGTTCGCAGACGAAGACATCGAAATCCGCCTCCGGTAGCGCCGCTTGCAGGCGCGCGACGAAGTTAGGATCGGGAACAAGTCCCGCCGCACTCGGCACCATGCCGATGGTGCCGCCGCTGTGAATAACCAGAATGTCGCTCATGATGCTTTTCCCTTGTGCCAATCCCAAATCCAGGCGATGACCAGCAGGCCGACGCCCGTGCAAATGCCAACATCGGCGACGTTAAAGGTCGGCCAGTAGGCATTACCGATGTGCCAGCGGATGAAATCGACCACATGACCATGCACGATGCGGTCGTACAGATTGCCCAGCGCGCCGCCGAGGATGCCGGCGTAGGCGAAGCGGATCAGCGCCGTGGTGCGCTCGAAGAGGATTGCGTAACACAGCCAGGTGCCGATAGCGACGGCGATCGCCATGAAGAACCAGCGCTGCCAGCCGCCACCGTCGGCAAAGAGGCTGAATGCGGCGCCGCTGTTGAAGGCGAGCTTGAAATTCATCCAGCCGTTGACGGTGATGATATTCCCCGCCGCCAGCGCGTCCTGCGCCCACACTTTGCTGAAATAATCGGCAGCGAGCCACAAGATGGCGCTGATAAAGGCAAATATTTTCTGCATATTTTTAAAGTCTCCAGGAAAAGAAACGCGGCATGGTACAGCCGCTGTTTGATGGAATCTATTGCCGCTACGCGGCAGGGCACGCGCTCCGGCGTGGCAATCAGGATACTTTCACCTTGCCGCTGGCGTACGCCGTCAGCACCACATCCGCTGATTGTCGCGCGAAAATACCGTTCGTCACCACGCCGGGGATGTTGTTGATGATTTCTTCCAGTTTGAACGGTTCGGTGATTTCCAAATGATGCACGTCGAGAATCCAGTTGCCGTTATCCGTGATCACACCCTCGCGCCAGCGCGGTTCGCCGCCGAGTTTGACCAGTTCACGGGCGACGAAACTGCGCGCCATCGGCACCACCTCAACCGGCAGCGGGAAGCGCCCCAGCACCGGCACCTGCTTTGTCTCATCGATAATGCAGACGAATTTCGCCGCACACGCCGCCGTTACCTTTTCCCGCGTCAGCGCCGCGCCGCCGCCCTTGATCATCGCTTTCAGCGGATTGATCTCGTCGCAGCCATCCACATACACATCCAGCCGCCCGACCGCGTTCAAATCGCTGACGCGGTAACCGAGCGCCTGCAAGCGGCGCGTGCTTTCCTCAGACGCCGTGACAATCTCGGCAAATTGCAGCCGTGCCGCACCGAGTGTCTCAATAAAGCAGTTCACCGTCGAGCCGCTGCCGACGCCCAGCGCCATACCGTCTTCTATATAATGCAGCGCCTCTTTGGCGACCAGCGCTTTCATCGCGTTCTGATCCATCGCAAGTACCTCATACGTTAAGGAAAAAACATGCAGCATTATATAGAGAAAATTTTTACCGCACCCGTGTACGACGTGGCGACGAAAACCCCGCTGGAAGCCATGCCGCGCCTCTCCGACCGCCTGGGGCACAACATTCTCTGCAAACGCGAAGACCTGCAACCCGTTTTTTCCTTCAAACTGCGCGGCGCCTATACCAAAATGTACCGCCTGAGTTCGGGCGAACGCGCGCGCGGCGTCATCTGCGCCTCGGCGGGCAACCACGCTCAGGGTGTGGCACTTGCCGCCAACCGCCTCGGCATCCGCGCCGTCATCGTCATGCCCGTCACTACCCCTGCCATCAAAATCGACGCGGTGCGCCGCTTCGGCGGGGCAAACGTGGAAATCGTCCTGCACGGCGACTTCTACGACGCCGCCTCGCAGCATGCCAAAGCCCTGCAAGAGCAGCATGGCTACACCTATATCCATCCCTTCGACGATCCGGACGTAATTGCCGGACAGGGCACCATCGCGCTGGAAATCCTCACCCAGCACCCGCACCACATTGATGCCATCTTCGTGCCCTGCGGCGGCGGCGGCCTGCTCGCTGGCATCGCCGTGCTGGCGAAAAGCCTGCGTCCAGACATCAAAATCATCGGCGTCGAGCCAGAAGACGCTGCCTCCATGACCACCGCCGTGCGCGGCGGCACGCGCCAAACGCTGGATCATGTCGGCATCTTCGCCGACGGCGTCGCGGTGAAAATGCCGGGGGAACTCACCTACGAACTCATCAAGCAGCATGTGGATGACTTCGTCACCGTCAGCACCGATGAAATCTGCGCGGCGATGAAAGACCTCTTTGACGACACCCGCGCCATCGCCGAACCCTCCGGTGCCGTCGCTGCCGCCGGCAGCAAAAAATGGGCGGCCGGACAGCGCGGCAAAAACCTCACCCTCATCAACATCGTCTCCGGTGCCAACATCAACTTCGACCGCCTGCGCTACGTCGCCGAGCGCACCGAAATCGGCGAACAGCGCGAAGGCCTGCTTGCCGTCACCATCCCCGAACGTCCCGGCAGCTTCCTCACCTTCTGCACCCTGCTCGGCGACCAGAACATCACCGAGTTCAACTACCGCTACCAAAACACCGAACGCGCGCAAATCTTCGTCGGCGTACAACTCACCGGTGGCCGTGCCCAGCTTGCCGCCCTTATCGACAAACTGCGTGAAAACGGCTACGACAGCGAGGACTTGAGCGACAACGAACTCGCCAAATCGCACCTGCGCTACATGATCGGCGGCATCAGCCCGGGCGCGACCGGCGAACGCCTCTTCCGCTTCGGTTTCCCGGAACGCCCCGGTGCGCTGCTGCACTTCCTGCACACACTCGGCACGGAAAACAACATCAGCCTTTTCCACTACCGCAACCATGGCAGCGACTATGGCCGCGTGCTGGCGGGCATCCAGAGCGACCACCCGGAAGCGCTGGAAGCGCATCTCGCCGCCATCGGCTACGACTACGCCGAAGAAACCGGCAACAGCGCCTATCACCGCTTCCTGAAAAGTGCCTGATGCCAACCCGGCAATCACGCCGCTTGATGAGCCCAGTATTTACGCCGCTTGGCGACGCAACGGTTCATGCTGCTTGGGCAAGCCGCGAATATTGATTGTGTGCGAAAAGGTAACGCATAAAAAAGCCCCGCTTGCGAGGCTTTTCTGATGAAGCAGTGATATTGGCTACTTATGGGGACGGCGCTATTTATCTAGCCTGCTAGGCTTTTCTTTGCGCTGCTGCTCTTTGCGCTGCTGCCCACCAGCTGCTGACTGGCTCTCCATCTCGCGTTGCGGGGCGGCGCAGGCGGCATCATTTTCCATCATGCAGCTGTTATACAGCGATTGCAGGCGAGCCTGTTTGGCGTTGTCGTCTTCTGCCGGCGTTGTGGCCTTTTCTTCTTTCAATCCGCGCAGATTGGTGCAGGCGTTGGAGTAGCCGCCAGTGCAGGCTTTCTCGTACAGCGCTTTGGCCTGCTTTTGATCCATGCCCAAGCCGCTGTACGGATCGAGGTAGAGATTGCCGAGGACGTTGCAGCCTTTCATGTTGCCACCGTCGCAGGCTTTTTTCAGTGGCTCGTAGGCCGAGGCAGGTGCCTCCATGACATCGCGCAGCCACAAGGCAAGAGTGACGCAGCTATCCAGTTGATCTTTCTGGCATTCTTGCAACAGTTTTTCCGCGCCCTTTTGATCAAGATCCGTGTAGTCACGGGCATGGGCGGGGGCAAGCAGCAAGGCAGCAAGGGTGAGGGCGAGTACATTTTTCATAAGCGGTTTCTGTGGAAGTCATTTCAGACAACGCGCATTATCCTGGCTTGCAATCTCCTTAACCAGCACCAATAATCCCTGCAGACCACAACACAGGAAATCACCATGCCGTTTATCGCCCTGCTGGGCCTTTGGGGGGCCGTTGAGCTTGCCACCCTTATTTTCGCCGTCATAAAAATCGGCTTTTTCCCGACCATCGCCCTGTTGCTGCTGTCCAGCGCGGCGGGTTCTTATCTCTTGCGCAGCCAGCAGCAGGCGGTGCTGCGCATGGGGCAGACGCAAAACCGCGATGTCGCCCGCGAAAGCGTGTACCGCCTGACCGCCGGCGTCCTGCTGCTCGTCCCCGGCTTCATCAGCAGCATCCTTGCCCTCATCTTCCTGATTCCGCCGCTGCGCGCGCTTTTCGCTTCAACCCTGCTGCGCATCGTGCAGCCGCAGGCGGTGTACAGCGCGTTCAGCTGGCAGCAGCAGACCTACCGCGCCGATAATGACGAGGTGGATGCCGAATCGTCCCAAGAAAACATCACCGCCACCCGTGAAGACGGCAGCGTCATCCACGGCGAACTCATTGACAAACGAGGAAATCCCCATGATTAATCACCGCGCCCTCTTGACCGACCTCTACGAATTGACCATGGCGCAAAGCCATTTCAACGAAGGCCGTCAGGATGAAATCGCCTACTTTGACTACTACTTCCGCCGCGTGCCGGATGGCGGTGGTTACGCCGTCTTCGCCGGACTCAGCCAGGTGCTGGATTACCTGCAATACCTGCGTTTCGACAAAGAAGACATCGCCTTCCTGCGCAGCAAGGGCATGTTCAGCGACGCCTTCCTCGACTACCTCGCCGATTTCCACTTCCGGGGCGACATCTGGGCGGTGCCGGAAGGCAGCGTCGTCTTCCCCAACGCGCCGCTCCTCAGCGTGCGCGCACCGCTGATTGACTGCCACATCATCGAAACCTACCTCCTCCTCTCCCTGAACCACCAGTCGCTCATCGCGACCAAAGCAACGCGTGTCGTCCATGCCGCTGCCGGTCGCCCCGTGCTGGAATTTGGCGCCCGCCGTGCCCACGGCGGAGATGCTGCCAACTACGGCGCCCGTGCGGCTTACATCGGTGGGGTCGCGGCCACCTCGAACGTCTATAGCGAATTTGCGAGCGGCATTCCTACTGCCGGCACCATGGCGCACGCCTTCGTGCAAAGCCACGACAGCGAATACGACGCCTTCCTGCAATACGCCAAAACCTGGCCGGACAACACCGTGCTGCTCGTTGACACCTACGACACCCTGCGCCAGGGCATCCCGAACGCCATCCGCGTCCACCAGGAATACCTCGCGCCGAACGGCTACAAACTGCGCGGCATCCGCATCGACAGCGGCGACCTTGCCTACCTCAGCAACCGCGCGCGGGAAATGCTTGACGCCGCCGGGATGCACGACACCATCATCAGCGTCTCAAACGCGCTGGACGAATACCTCATCAAAGACCTAGTGCAACAGCGGGCGGCGATAGACGCCTTCGGCGTCGGCGAGCGACTCATCACCGCGAAAAGCGAGCCTGTCTTCGGCGGCGTGTACAAAATCGTCGCCCTCGAAAAAGCGGGCAGCGTCATCCCGAAAATCAAAATCAGCGAAACCCTCAGCAAGACCACCACGCCCGGCTTCAAACAACTGTGGCGCCTCTATGACAACGCGAGCGGCAAAGCCATCGCCGACCTCATCACCCTGCATGATGAAATCATAGACGACAGCCAGCCCTACGAACTCTTCGATCCCGAATACCCGTGGAAAAGGAAAACCGTCACCAACTACCGCGCCGAAAAACTCATGCGGCAATGGATGGAACACGGCGCGCGCAGCGCCCACAACCCCTCGCTGGACGAAATCCGCGCCCACTGCGCCGCCGAACAGCAGACGCTGTGGGATGAAATCCGCCGCCTGGAAAACCCGCATGGCTACTACGTTGACCTCTCGGTAGCCCTGTGGCAGCTCAAACAGGATCTCATCCGCGAACACGCCGGGAAACCCCAATGAACCTCACCGCCTACACCGACTACCTCATCCACTGGCTGGAAAACAAGCGGCAAGAACTCTACCAAATGGACGCCTACACCCTCGGCGTCAGCGGCGGGGTGGACAGCGCCGTCTGCGCCCATCTGCTCGCGCGCACCGGTGCACCCGTACACGCGCTGATGCTGCCTGCCGCCGTCAGCAGCGAGACAGACCAGAGCGACGCCGAAGCCGTCCTCGCCAGTGCGGGGCTTGGTGGTGCAATTATCAGCATCGCGCCGCTTTACGATCTCGCCATGCAACAACTCGCACCCGTGCTCAACCCCGACCCCGAACGCGTCAACGTCCTGCGCGGCAACCTCATGGCGCGCCTGCGCATGATCCTGCTCTACACCACCGCGCAGAGCCACCGCGCCATCGTCGTCGGCACCGACAACGCCGCCGAAATCTACACCGGCTACTACACCAAATACGGCGACGGCGGCGCAGACGTCCTGCCGCTCGCCGCCCTGCGCAAAGAACAAGTTTACGAACTTGCGCGCCACCTCGGCGTGCCGGAGCGCGTCGTCAACAAAGCACCCAGCGCGGGACTCTGGGCAGGACAAACCGACGAAGACGAAATGGGCGTGAGCTATCGCGAGCTGGACGCCTTCCTGCGCGGCGAAGCGGTGAGTGCCGAGGCAGAAAAAACCATCGCCTGGTGGCACGAACGCTCACGCCACAAACGGATGCTGCCGCCCGTGCCCCCGGCACCGGACGCACTTTGAAAAAAGCGGGCCATGCCCGCTTTTTTACGGATAGCCGCCAAGCGTCGTAAATACAGAATTTCTTGCAGGCAGAGCTTCAATCTACCGAGCAGTACAGCCTGTTTTTGCATGCTTGATAAAAGCGACATCAAGCGAGACAACCCCGCCCTTTTCGCCGACAATAGCCCGCCCTCATACCCCACACACCAGCCATGTTACCGTCCGCTATCCTCAATACCGCCCTGCTCGGCACGGCCAAACAAACCGCCACACCCGACCTGCCGCCCGCACTAGCCGCCTATCTGCCGCAGCTGCAAGGGGATAGCCCCGAAGCGGCGCATTACCGCCTCGCTGCCCTCGGTTTCGCCTATGCCTACGGCGGCGGCAGTCCGGTGCAGACGGGCGGGGCATGGCAGGCCGTCCCCGTCGCGCCGGTTGACCCGCAGGAGCGCCATCCCCTCCCGGCGCTTACCGCCATCCTCCTGCGCTGGCTTGAAGGCGGGCAGCGTCATCTCGCCGCCTGGGCCTGCGGGGCCCTCGCCGCGCGCGGCTTCAGCCTGCCGCCCGATGCCGTTCCCGCGCTGCTTGCCACCCTCAATCCCGCTACTTTACCTGCCATCCTCCTCGGCAGCCGGGGGCGCTGGCTGCTTGGCGAGCTGGGGCAGCGCAATTATGAAAACGACAGCACCACCGACCCGGATGAAGCCAACCACAGCGGGCGCAAGCACTGGCTGCGCCGCGTCCGTGCCAGCGACCCCGCCGCCGCGCGCGACAAAGTCGGGCAGTGGTGGCAGAGCGCCCCCGCCACGCAGCGCGACGAATACCTAGCCCTTTTCGCCATCGGCCTAGGCGCGGACGACGAAGCCTTCCTGACCCAGGCATTGAGCGACCGCAGCAAGACCGTGCGCCGCACCGCCGCCGACCTGCTGCGTAGCCTGCCCGGTAGCGCCCTGCAACGCCAGTACCAGGCCGAACTCGCCGCCCGTCTGCAATACAGCGGCGACGCAAAAAAACCGTGGCACTACACGCCGCAGCCCTACACCGACACGCTGAAACAGCTCGGCATCGAGCAAATCAGCCCGGACAAAAAAGAAAGCGACGACGACTACATCCTGCGCCAGCTCATCCTCGCCCTGCCGCTGGACGCCTGGGCGGAGGTGCTGCACACCGACGCCGCCACGGCCGCCACCATCCTCGCCACGCACCGCCCGCTGCTGCGCAACCTGCACCGCGAAGACTGGGTGGACAGCATGGACGACCCGCGCTTTACCTGCGCCATCCTCACCGTACGCTGGCCACAACTGCCGGACGACATCCGCCACCGCCTGCTCGCGCGCCTCACCTCTGCCGAACGCGAAGCCGTGCTGGCCACGCCCGGCCTTGACCATAGCCTGCTATCCCGCAGCTACAACAACAGCGAAACCTTCGAACCCGCCCAACCTTGGGGGCCGTTGTACAGTCGGGCGGTATTTGACGGCATCCTGCACAGCACCCTGCTAAAAAAATACGGCAGCACCAACGACGCCGAGCGCTGCGCCGTCTGCCTCGATACCCGCGCCACGGCGGATACCATCGCCGCACTGCCGACCCATCCCGCCTTTATGGATAGCACCTTCCTCGACGCCCTGCATCAATACGCGGGCGAAAAACAAACCTTCCTCAACCTGCTGGACAGCCAATCATGACCATCCCCGTCCGCCAAATTCGCGCCGTGTACGACGCCGATACCATCCGTGTCTATCAAGCCTATAACGATGCTATCGCCGATAGCGCCCTTGCCCACGGCACCTTCGTCTCGCCGCTGTACAAAAAAACGCGCATGACCTGGATAAAGCCCTCCTTCCTCTGGATGATGTACCGCAGTGGCTGGGCGCAGAAAGACGATAACCAGCGCCGCATCCTCGCCATCGACATCCGCCGCAGCGGCTTTGCTTGGGCGCTGTCCCACAGTGCGCCGAGCAGTGTGCCGCCCGGCATGGATGTGGAAGCTTGGCAGGCCGAAAAAGCCCGTGCGCCGGTGCGCATCCAATGGGATCCCGAACGCGATCTCAACCTGCAACCCCTGCCGCATCGCGCCATCCAAATTGGCCTGAGCGGCGTCGCCGTTGAACATTATTGCAACGACTGGATCACGCGCATCACCGACATTACCGCGCTCGCTCACAACATCCACCAACTGGTGCAACAACGCCGCTACGACGAAGCCCAAGCCCTGCTACCGCAGGAACGTCCCTATCCCAACCCACAGGAACCCCAACCATGAGCGACATCCTCCGCCAACACGCCGAACAGCAAAACGCCGAAGAACTGCACGAACTACAAAAACAGGACAACAACCCGCGTCCGGAAAACTGGCAACTCTCGCCCGCTGCTGTCGTCACCTACCTCGTCGGCGGCACGCTCGATAACGGCTACACCGTTAGCGCCAAATACATCGGCAACCGCCGCTTGATGGAAATCGCCGTCGCCACGCTTGCCACCGACCGCGCCCTCCTCCTCTACGGCCTGCCCGGCACGGCCAAAAGCTGGGTGAGCGAACACATCGCCGCCGCCATCAGCGGCGATTCCACCCTCGTCGTGCAAGGCACTGCCGGCACTGGCGAAGAAGCGCTGCGCTACGGCTGGAACTACGCCGAATTGCTCGCCAAAGGGCCGAGCCGCGCGGCGCTCGTCGAAAGCCCGCTGATGCGCGCCATGCGCGACGGCAAAATCGCCCGCATCGAAGAACTGACCCGCATTGGCGCCGACGTGCAGGACACCCTCATCACCATCCTCTCCGAAAAAAGCCTGCCCATCCCCGAACTCACCGATGAAGTACAGGCAGTGCGCGGCTTCAGCGTTATCGCCACTGCCAACAACCGCGACAAAGGCGTGAACGACCTCTCAAGCGCGCTCAAACGCCGCTTCAACACCGTCATCCTGCCGCTGCCGGCGACCCTGGAAGAAGAAGTGGACATCGTCCGCCGCCGCGTTGAAGACTACGGCACGACCATGCAACTGCCCGCCGAAAAACCGGCGCTGGCGGAAATCCGCCGCATCGTTACCATCTTCCGCGAACTGCGCGAAGGGACGACAGCCGACCGCAAAAACAAACTGAAAAGCCCCAGCGGCACACTCTCCACCGCCGAAGCCATCTCGGTGGTCAACAACGGCATGGCGCTCTCCGCCTACTTCGGCGACGGCGTCCTGCGCGCGCACGACCTCATCGCCGGACTCCTCGGCGCGGTCGTCAAAGACCCGGTGCAGGACGCCATCGTCTGGCGCGAATACCTGGAAACCGCCGTCAAACCGCGCGAGGGCTGGAAAGACCTGTACCGCGCCGCCCGCGACATGAGCTGAAGCGAATCATATGACCACCTATCGCTACCCCATCATCATTCCCCGCCGCTTGATTGATAAGACGGTCGGCATGGTCGCCTTTGACGGCAAGCAATTCACCCTGGATAGCGGCAAAAGTTATCCCGCCGAGGCATTGGCCGATATGCGTTTTGGCGCTATCGGCTATCCGGCGCGGACGTTGTGGTCGCTTTTATTGTTTCTGGCCGTGTCGCTCAGTTGCTTATTGTTGTCTGCCCTGTTTTTTTATGTCGTTTCCGGTGCTGATTTGCTGGAAACCGCTTTCTCTTTTGTCGGTCTTATCTGTATTGTCATTGGAATATGGGCAGTTGGGCATTTCCAGCCGCGAGAGTATTTGCAACTGGTCTTTACCGATGGCAATGCCATTATTCTGCGCGCGCCCCGTTCTTTTCTACCGTTATTAAGCCGGCTAAAGCCGGAATGGGCATGGCAGGAAAGGCTGGATAATCCCTGTCCGCGCTGGGCGCGGATACCGCTGGGCCTTTGCTGCTGGGCGTTATGCGGGGTTGTGATGTATTACGCTGCCATACCGAATTGGCGGCCAGCGGATAAATTTTTCAGCGTCTGCATTCTGGAAGAAGATTATCCGCGCTTTATCCGTTTTACCGATAAGGCGCAATGGCAGGGGAAAACCCTCTGTCCAGCACCCTATGATTTCCAGAATGAAGAAGGTTTTTATCGCGTGACTATTCAGCGTGAAGGCGATGTTTTTTATGCGGCTCTTTGGAATGACAGTCCCGCTGATCCGCTTGAATATGTTTACCGCGTCGATGATGACAGGATTACCCCGCTTAAACAGCGTGGGGGGTTGTTGATGGCGCGCGTTATAAGCATCATCTTTGCCGCTTTTCCCGCCGCTTTTTTATATGCTCTGATTAAGGTGCTGTGGCGTTTTTATTTACGGAGGCGGTATGCATCGCGCTGAGTTATTGGAAGAAATTGCCGGGCGTTACGGCGTGGCGGCGGAATACCCGTGGCGGCGCTATCCGCAATATGCGGTTTTCCGCCATGCGGGCAACCGCAAATGGTTTGCCGTGCTGATGAACCCGCCGGGGCGCAAACTCGGCCTTGCGACGGAAGATGAAGTTGCCATCCTCAATGTCAAAATCCGCGCCGAGGAGAACAGCCTGCTGCGCGGCATGGACGGCGTTCTGCCCGCCTATCACATGAACAAGGAACACTGGGTCAGCCTGCGTCTCGACATGCTGCCTGATGCCACGTTGCTGGATTTGCTGGCAGACAGTTATGACCTGACCCGCGCTAAAATGCGCCGTGCCTCGCCCCCGAACGACTTTTTATGACCAGGAAAGCATCATGAATGACATTACCGATACCCTGAAAAACGGGCTCGCCGCACAAACCGCGACAGACGCTGCTTACGAGCAATGGTTCCGCGAAAAAGTCACCCGTTCGCTTCATGATCCGCGCCCGGCGATAGCGCATGATGAAGCGATGGCGCAGGTTGAAGCGGAATTAATGCGGCGCAGGGCAAGTGCTGCCACCATGCATTGCTGATAAATATCCTTATATAGAGTAAACCCATGACCTCCCCCCACTCCGACAAAATCCTTATCCTCGATTTCGGCTCGCAAGTCACGCAACTGATCGCCCGCCGCGTACGCGAGGCGCATGTCTATTGCGAATTGCACCCCTACGATATGCCGCTGGCCGATATCAAAGCCTTCAATCCGAAAGGCATCATCCTCTCCGGCGGCCCCAATTCCGTTTATGACTCCGACTATCAGGCCGATACCGGCATTTTTGCCTTGGGCGTGCCCGTGCTTGGTATCTGCTACGGCATGCAGTTCATGGCGCATCATTTGGGCGGCGCGGTGCAGCCCGGCAACCAGCGCGAGTTTGGCTATGCGCAGGTGAAAACGGTTGATAGCGAGCTGACCAGCGGCATTTTTGACGGCGCGCCGCACACGCTGGACGTGTGGATGAGCCACGGCGATAAGGTGAGCAAACTGCCCGATGGCTTCGTCGTCATCGGCGACACGCCGTCCTGCCCGATTGCGATGATGGAACATGCCGCCAAACGCTTCTACGGTATCCAGTTCCACCCCGAAGTAACCCACACCAAACAGGGGCGGGCGCTGCTGGACCGCTTCGTCCTCGACATCTGCGGCGCGCGCCCCAGCTGGACGATGCCGAACTACATCGACGAAGCCGTTGCCAATATCCGCGCCCAGGTCGGCAGCGACGAAGTTATCCTCGGCCTGTCCGGCGGTGTGGATTCCTCGGTTGCCGCCGCCCTGATCCACCGCGCCATCGGCGACCAGCTCACCTGCGTTTTTGTTGACCACGGCCTGCTGCGTCTCGGCGAGGCGGAAGCGGTGATGGACATGTTCGCGCGCAACCTCGGCGTGAACGTCATCCACGTCGATGCCTCGGCGGATTTCATGGCAAAACTGGCGGGCGTGACCGATCCGGAGCAGAAGCGGAAAATTATCGGCGCGGAATTTGTCGAAGTCTTCCAGCGCGAGGCAGGCAAGCGGCAGAACGCGCGCTGGCTGGCGCAAGGCACGATTTACCCGGATGTAATCGAAAGCGCGGGTGCGAAGACGAAAAAAGCCCACGCCATCAAGAGCCACCATAACGTCGGCGGCCTGCCGGAAACGCTGAACCTGCGCCTGCTCGAACCGCTGCGCGACCTCTTTAAGGACGAAGTGCGCGAACTCGGTGTCGCTCTCGGCCTGCCGCGCGAAATGGTCTATCGCCACCCCTTCCCCGGCCCCGGCCTCGGTGTGCGCATCCTCGGCGAAGTGAAGCGGGAATATGCCGACCTGCTGCGCCAGGCGGATGCCATCTTCATCGAAGAACTGCGCGCGACGGCGGACGAACACGGCACCTCGTGGTACGACCTCACCAGCCAGGCCTTTGCCGTCTTCCTGCCGGTGAAATCGGTGGGGGTAATGGGCGATGGCCGCACCTACGATTACGTCGTGGCGCTGCGCGCCGTCATCACCAGCGATTTCATGACCGCGCACTGGGCGGAATTGCCCTATGCGCTGCTCGGCAAAGTATCGAACCGCATCATCAACGAAGTGCGCGGCATCAACCGCGTGGTCTATGACGTGAGCGGCAAACCGCCGGCGACGATTGAGTGGGAATGACGGAAGCAAAGTTGTTACCGTTATAAAGCCGTTAAAAATAGTGAGTATTAGCGACTTGTGGGAACAAAAAACGCTTGAGAGATACTATTTTGATACTAAAAAGCTGAAAGAGTAGGTTCCAAAGGTAGTTGTTGAATTTAGGTAAAAAGTTTATGAATCCTTCCATCATTTTGGTGGGAGGCTTTTGCAGAAGATAGAGAATGGTAAATTAGAATTTGTAACTGAAGTTTCTTGTGTTTCGCGAAGGGGGAATATTGATTTATGTTTTCAATATTAGGTGCAGTATTATTTGGAGTTATCGCAATTATGACAGTTCTTGTTGCTTGCGGTTTGCCTTTGGGTGAATTTACAATGGGTGGGCAACATAAAATCTTACCTAAGAAATTTAGAGTTATAGCCGTTATTTCGGTGGCTATCCAAATTTTTGCAATAATAATTATTCTGCAAGCCGGAGGTTTTATTCCCTTGTGGTTATCTTTTAAGGTTACTAAATATATTTGTTTCTTTTTTGCCGCTTACCTATCTTTGAATACTATTATGAACATGCTTTCAAAAAGCAGGAAAGAAAAATATGTTATGGCTCCGCTTTCACTTATAGCCGGAATATGTTTTTGGATAACGGCATTTCAGATGCAGTATGTAAAATAAGAAATAATCTGCAGTGCGTTAAATTGGAAGTTGCAGAGGTGACTTTAATGAAAAGAGTAAGCGGCAGGAATGCAGCAGGGCAGGGCGGTTAAAACCGCCCTGTTTTTTGTTTGTGCCGCCTAACGAGCCCAGTAACCACGCCGCCTGGCGGTTTGTCCTACCCCCGCTAGGCAGAACAAACAGCGGGAGCACAAAATACCACTGACAAGCTTCCCCCAAGCAAAGATCACAGACACATACGGCCCCTTTGCAAAAGCCCTTTCCTAAAGACCAATCCCAAAGTGGCCGTACGCCTTGCCCAGGAAAGCGACTACAATCTCCCCCATCTCCCATCGCCACACCTCTGCCATGACCAACAACGACCACAAACAACCCAAAGCTCGTCCCCAGGGCCTCACCGATGACGCTTGGCTTGAGCACCTCTGCGCTTGGGCGGATGAATTTGAAATACCGAAAGAAGCATTGCCTAGGGATAAAGCGAACTTGCGGGCAATCACAGAACTGAAATTAATGGGGAAAGGACTCACCACCCTACCCGTAGCCATCGGCCGACTCAGCCAGCTGCAAGAACTGGATTTAGGCGACAATCCGCTTACCGTCCTGCCTGCAGAGATTGGCCTACTCGGCAACCTGCAAACACTGACTTTATGGCGTAATCAACTCACCGTCCTACCAGTAGCAATCGGCCAACTTGGCAAACTGCAAAAACTGAATTTGAGCAGCAATCACCTCGCCACCCTACCCGCAGCCATCGGTCGACTCAGCAAGCTACAAGAACTGAATTTAAGCGACAATCCGCTTACCGTCCTGCCTGCAGAGATTGGCCAACTCGGCAACCTGCAAACTCTGACTCTATGGCGTAATCAACTCACCGCCCTACCAGTAGAAATCGGCCAACTTGGCAATCTGCAAACACTGGATTTAAGGCGTAATGAAATCACTACCCTACCTACAACAATCAGCCAGCTCGATAACCTGCAAGAGATCTCTATAGATGGTGGTTTATTTATAGAAATCACTGACCTTGCTTCTCGCCTGCCCAGGCTAAAATCTCTTAAGATAGACAAGCTCTCTGTCCTATCCGCAACAGTCAGCCAATTCGACCATCTACAACAACTGAATTTGGCGTGGAATAAACTCTCTACTCTGCCTGCGGCAATTGGTCAACTTAGCAATCTTCGAGCACTGACCTTATGGCACAATAAACTCACCGCTCTGCCGGTAGAAATCGGCCAACTCGGCAACTTAGTAGAATTGGATTTAAGAGACAATAGGCTTACTGTCCTACCGACAGAAATTTGTCAACTTGGCAGTCTGCAAATACTGAATTTATCGAACAATAAATTAACTGGTTTGCCGACACAAATTAGCCAACTAGGTAACTTAGTAGAGTTGGACCTAAGCGAAAATAGACTCACCACCTTGCAGGTAGAAATTTGTCAACTCGGCAACCTGCAAACACTGGATTTATGGCACAATCAACTCACCACCCTGCCAGCAGAATTTTACCAACTCGGCAACCTGCAAACCCTGACTTTATGGAGTAATCAACTCACTGCCCTACCCGCAGAAATTGGCCGACTTAGTAATTTGCAAGAACTAGATTTAAGGTGGAATAAACTCACCACCCTGTCGTCGGAAGTCGGTCAACTTAACAATTTGCAAACACTGGATTTAGATGGCAATCAACTCACCACCCTGCCGCCGGAAATTGGTCAACTCGGCAATTTGCAAGCCCTAAATTTAGAGGACAATCAACTCACCACCCTGCCGCCGGAAATTGGCCAACTGGGCAATTTACAAACGCTGGATTTAGAGAGAAATAGACTCTCTACTCTGCCTGTCGCTATCAGTCAACTCAGCAACCTCTTGATATTAAATTTAAGGGATAACCCATTCACTGTACTGCCTGCCGCCATCTGTCAACTCGGCAATCTACAAAAACTAAGCGTAAACAGCAATCAACTCACCACTTTGCCGGCAGCTATCAACCAACTAAGCAATCTGCAAGAGCTGGACTTAAGCAGTAATCAACTCTCCATCCTTCCTGCGGAAATTTGCCAACTCGACAACTTGCAAGCACTGAAATTAAGCAGCAATCAACTCACTATCCTGCCTGCGAAAATTTCTCAACTTGGCAACTTGCAAGAACTGAATTTAAGTGGCAATCAACTCACTATCCTACCTGCGGAACTATTCCAACTCAGAAATCTGCAAAAACTGGATTTAAGCCGTAATCAGCTTGCCGTCCTGCCAGCAGAAATTTGCCAACTCAGCAATCTGCAAGAGCTGTATTTAAAAGGCAATCAACTCACCACGCTGCCCATAGAGATCAGCCAACTTGGCAATCTACAAAGACTGCATTTGAGCAAAAATCTACTCACCACACAGTCTGCTATCATCAAGCGTATTTACTGTGCGCGCAATAGAAAATTAACAATATATCTGGATGATGAATTTTTACATTTGGACAATAATGGCAATGTAATTCTCTTCTGTGCCTTTCAGCAGAATTGCCGCTGACCGATAACGGACAATACCAATGGGCGCTGGCGAAAAAGACACCTTCTATAGTTGAATAGCTTCGTGCACGACAAAAATCCCCCACTCAGCAGGCCAGTAATGACGCCGGCTGACGAAGCTAGCAACGACGCCA
Organism: Cardiobacterium sp. Marseille-Q4385; assembly: GCF_916618745.1. Taxonomy (GTDB): domain Bacteria; phylum Pseudomonadota; class Gammaproteobacteria; order Cardiobacteriales; family Cardiobacteriaceae; genus Cardiobacterium. The sequence continues at coordinate 64,461 of NZ_OU745373.1, read as the reverse complement.
TCTGACGAGCCTAGCAACCACGCCGCCTAGCGGCTCAGGGTTTGTTGGCGCCTTCGGGGTGCAGGCCGATGCCCTGGTGCCGTTCGTGCAGGCGGGCGAGGACAGCCGGCCAGTCCAGGCCGCGCGCGTGCAGCAGTACGGTGAGGTGGTAGAGCAGGTCGGCGATTTCGCCGCTGAGTTCGTCATCGTCGCCGGCAACCGCTGCCAGCGCCGTTTCCACGCCTTCTTCGCCGACTTTTTGCGCGATTTTTGTAAGGCCGCGTGCGTGCAGGCGGGCGGTGTAGGAGGTGGCCGGGTCGGCGTTTTTGCGGGCGGCGAGTTCGTCCGCCAGTTGTGCGAACCACGGCCAGCCCGGCGGTGGTTCGCGGTCGTAGGCGTGAAAGCAGCTTGTCGCGCCGGTATGGCAGGTTGGGCCCTGCGGTTCGGCGAGGATGAGCAGGGTGTCGTTGTCGCAGTCGAGGCTCATGGCACAGACGGCGAGGTAATGGCCTGAGGTTTCGCCTTTGGTCCACAGGCGCTGTTTGCTGCGCGAGTAGTAGGTAACGCGGCCTTCGTTTTGGGTTTTGGCGAGGGCTTCGCGGTTCATGTAGCCGAGCATGAGGACGGTGCCGCGCGTGGCGTCCTGCACGATGACGGGTAACAGGCCGTTGATTTTTTCCCAGTTGATGTGTTTCTCCATGTGTTCTCCGGTGTTGGGTGTCTGGTGGTGGGCCTACGGGCTTGGGTGCCCGCCAAGCGGCGTAGTTACGCGTTCAGTGCCGCACTTCGATGCCTTCTACCGCGAGGTAAGTTTTCAGTTCGCCGATGTGGATGCTGCGTTTGTGGAAGACGCTGGCGGCGAGTACGCCATCGACGTTGGCGTCCAAAAAGGCGTCGCGGAAGTGTTCTTTGGCACCGGCGCCGCCTGAGGCGATGAGCGGCACGCGGCAGGCGGCGCGCACGTATTTGAGTTGGTCAAGGTCGTAGCCCTGGCGCACGCCGTCGCGGTTCATCATGTTGAGGACGATTTCCCCGGCGCCGCGCTGTTGGACTTCTGTGACCCAGTCGAGCAGCAGGCGGCCGCTGCTGCGGCTGTGGGCAGCGTCGCCAGTGTATTGATATACGCGGTATTCGCCGCTTTCTGCGTCGTGCCAGCTGTCGATGCCGACGACGACGGCCTGCACGCCGAAGCGTTCGGCGAGTTCGTTGATGAGTTCCGGTCGCGCCAGCGCCGGGCTGTTCACCGAGATTTTGTCGGCGCCGTCGGCGAAAAGGGCGGCAGCGGTTGCGACGCTGTCGATGCCACCGGCGACGCAGAAGGGGATGTCGAGGGTTTCGCTGACGCGGCGCACCCAGTGTTTGTCAACGCTGCGGCGCTGGGTGGAGGCAGTGATGTCGTAGAAGACGAGTTCGTCGGCGCCTTCGGCGGCGTAGCGCGCGGCCAGCGGCAGGATGTCGCCGATGGTTTCGTGGTCGCGGAATTGCACGCCTTTGACGACTTGACCGTCGCGGACGTCCAGGCAGGGGATTATGCGTTTGGCCAGCATGTGAGTGCCTCCTTCAGGGTGATGCGGCCGTCGAGCAGGGCGCGGCCAGTGATGATGCCGCTAACGCCGCTGCCGTCGAGGGCGCGGATGTGGTCGAGGCTGCCGATGCCGCCTGAGGCCTGGATGTTGAGCTCTGGGTAGGCGGTGTGCAGTTCGCGGTAGAGCGCGGTGTTCGCGCCTTGCAGGGTGCCGTCGCGGCTGATGTCGGTGCAGAGGATGTGGCGCAGGCCGTGTGGCTGGTAGGCGGTGATGAGGTCGGAGAGGGTTTGCTGGCCGCCCTCCTGCCAGGCGTTGTGGGCGACGTAGTAGTGGCCGTCAGCGCCGGGGTGGACGTCGAGGGCGAGGATGAGGCGGTCGCCGCCGTAGGTCGCGAGCCAGTTTTGCACGGTGGCGGGCGCTTTGACGGCGAGCGAGCCGATGACGATGCGTGCCGCGCCTGCCGTCAGCAGGGCGTCGATGTCGGCGCTGCTGCGGATGCCGCCGCCGATTTGTACCGGTAGCGGGCAGGCGGCGATGAGGTGGGTAATCAGCGCGGTTTGCCGCGCCGCCGGGTCGCGCGCGCCGCTGAGGTCAACGAGGTGCAGGCGTTCGGCACCTTCGGCGGCGTATTGTTGGGCGCGGGCGATGGGGTCGGCGCCGTAGTCGGTCTGGCGGTTGTAGTCGCCCTGGTAGAGGCGGACGATTTGTCCGTCGATGAGGTCGAGGGCGGGGATGATGGGGGTGGTATTCATGGGTTTTCCGATTGTGGGGTGAGTAGTGTGCTGACGGTAACCAGGGTGTAACCCTGGGCGCGCAGGCCGTCGATGATGTGCGGCAGTGCTTCGCGCTCGGCGCGGCAGGCATCAGGGCAAAACGGGTGCAGCAGGATGATGGCGCCGTTGTGCGCCTGGGCGAGGGCGGCAGCGGTGATGGCTTCGGCAGTAGGCGGCTGCTGGCGGGCGGGTTCGCTGTCCCACATCACGGTGGTGATGTGGTGGCGGGCGAGGTACCACGGCAGGCCGAGCAGTTTTTTGCCGTAGGGCGGGCGGAAGTGGATGGGGCCGTGGTAGCCGGCGGCGCGGATCAGGGCGTTGGTGTCTTCGATTTCGCGCGCGATGAAGGCCGGCGAACGCAGCAGGAAGCGCCGGTGGCTGTAGGAGTGGTTGCCCAGTTCGTGTCCGGCAGCGGCGATGCGCTGCGCTGCCTGCGGGTGGCGCGCCATGTTTTCGCCGATCATGAAGAAGGTGGCCTTCACGTTTTTTTCGGCCAGTACTGCCAGCACGGCATCGCTGGTGCTTTCGCTTGGCGCGTCATCAAAGGTGAGGGCGATGTGTTTGCGGTCGCTCGTGCCGTGACAGACGAGGTCGCCGAGGAGCTGGTAGCAGCGGGCGTTCATCAGCAGGTAGAGGCCGACGGCGGCGGCCAGGGTCAGGGTTGTGGTCAGCAGGATTTTGTTTTTCATCGTTTCTCGCTTGATGGGGGATGGCCGGGGCTATGTGGGGTTGTCCCGCTTCGCTGCATGGCGCCGGTCTCAGGTGTTGTGGATGAAGTTATGGAGCAGGCGGGCACCGGCGCTGCCGCTGCGTTCGGGGTGGAATTGCACGCCGTAGTAGTTGTCCCGGGCGAGGGCGGCGGCGAAGGAGACGCCGTAGTCGCAGGTGGCGATGGTGGCGGGGCTTTCGAGGACGGCGTAGCTGTGCACGAAGTAGTAGTGGCTGTCCGGCAGGATGTCGGCAAAGAGCGGGTGGCCGGGCGTGGCGTGGACGCGGTTCCAGCCCATATGCGGCAGCGGCAGGTCATGCGCGGACAGGCGCGTGGTCTGGCCGGGGATGAGGCCTAGGGTGGCGAGGTCGCCTTCGGCGGAATGCGCGGTGAGGAGCTGCATACCGAGGCAGATGCCGAGCAGCGGCTGGGTCGCGTGCTGGATAACGGGGATGAGGCCGCGCGCAGTGAGGCTGGCCATGGCGGCGCTCGCCGTACCGACGCCGGGCAGGAGCAGTTTGTCGGCAGCATGAATGGCGGCGGGTTCGGCGCTGATGTCGGCGTGGATGCCCAGGCGTTTTAGGGCGTGGTGCAGGGAGGCGAGGTTGGCGCAGCCGGTGTCGATGATAAGGGTGTTCATAGGGTTCCTTTGCTGCTGGGCAGGCGGTCGTCTTCTATGCGCAGTGCCTGGCGCAGGCAGCGGCCAAAGGCTTTGTAGAGGCTTTCGGTTTTGTGGTGGTCGTTGCGGCCGGTGGTTTCCAAATGCAGGGTCGCGCCGAGGCTTTGCGCCAGCGAGTAGAAGAAGTGTTCGGTCATTTCGGTGCTGTAAGCGCCGAGCATGGGTCGCTTGAAGCGGGCGCGGAAGTGCAGGTAGGGGCGGGCGGAGAGGTCGAGGGCGCAGCGGGCGCGGCTTTCGTCCATGGGCAGGATGAAGCCGAAGCGGGCGAGGCCGCGTTTGTCGCCGAGGGCTTCGCGCAGGGCTTGGCCGAGGGCGAGGGCGCTGTCTTCGATGGTGTGGTGGTCGTCGATGTGCAGGTCGCCGTGGCAGGTGAGGTGCAGGCGGAAGCCGCCGTGGGTGGCGATTTGATCGAGCATGTGGTCGAAGTAGCCGATGCCGGTGTGGATGTCGCTGAGGCCCGCTTCGTCCAGCCATACTTCGGCGCGGATGTCGGTTTCGCGCGTTTTGCGCTCAACGACGGCGTGGCGCGGCGCGCGCCCGGCGGGGTTGCCGGCGAGGTTTTTGTGCAGGAGTTTTTCGGCGATGTGCGTCCAGTTCATGTTGCTGCGGTGGTAGTGGATGCCACGGATGCCGAGGTTGCGCGCGAGTTCGAGGTCGGTTTCGCGGTCGCCGATGGTGTAGCTGTCTGCCGGATCGAAGCGTTTGGCGGCGATGTCGTCGGTGAGCAGGCCGGTCTGCGGTTTGCGGCAGGTGCAGCCGTCTTCGGGGCGGTGCGGGCAGATGTAGATGGCAGCGAAGTGGATGCCCTGGCTGGCGAGGATGTCGAGCAGTTTTTGTTGGGGTTTGTCGAAGTCGGCGCGGGGGAAGCTCTCCGTGCCGAGGCCGTCCTGGTTGCTGACCATGACGAGGCGGTAGTGGGGCTGGAGTTGGAGCAGGGCGGGGATGACGCCGGGTTCGAGGGCGAGTTTTTCCAGGGTGTCGATTTGCCGGCTGGGCAGGGGTTCGTCGATGAGGGTGCCGTCGCGGTCGATGTAGAGGGTGGGTTGCATGGTGGGTTCCTGGTTTGGGTTTTGGGAAAGCGCGTGGTTATCCCGCTTGGCGGCGGTTTAGCATTGTTTCAGCACGGTCAGGGTTTCTGCCATTTCTGCGGCGCTGCCGATGGTGATGCGGATGTGGTCGGCGAGGCCGAGGGCGTTCTGCTGGCTGCGGGTGATGATGCCGGCGGCGCTGAGGGCGGCGAAGGTGCGCGGGCCGTCGTGGCAGCGGATGAGCAGGAAGTTGGCGCCGCTGGGTTCGACATGCTTAACGGCGGGCAGGGCGCGCAGGGCGGTGGCGAAGTGTTCCCGCTCGGCGAGGGTGGTGGCGACGCGTGCGCGCATGAGCCTGAGGCCTTCCGCTTGCAGGGCTTGGGCGGCGAGGTCGGCCACCGGGCCGGGCAGCGGGTAGGGGGCGATGGTTTTTTGCAGCAGGGCGATGAGTTCGGGGTTGGCGAGGGTGAAGCCGCAGCGCAGGCCGGCGAGGGCGAAGGCTTTGGACAGGGTACGGATGATGGCGAGGTGCGGGTAGTGGGGCAGGACGTCAACGAGGCTCTCGGCCGGGCTGTATTCGATGTAGGCTTCGTCCACGGCGACGATGGCGCGTCCGGCAGTCATTTCCAGCAGGGCGAGCAGGTCGGCGCGGTGCAGCAGGGTGCCGGTGGGGTTGTTGGGATTGCAGATGTAGAGGATTTTTACGCCGGGCAGTGCTTTTTCGATGGCGGGCAGGTCGAGCTGCCAGGCGGCGGTGAGCGGCACGGTTTTTTGCGGCAGACCGAGGGTGGCGGCGCTGACGGCATACATGCCGTAGGTGGGCGGGCAGTGCAGCACCGCGTCGCCGGGTTCGCAGAAGGTTTTGAGCAGCAGTTCGATGGCTTCGTCGCCGCCCCGGCTGACCAGCACGTTCTCCGGGGTCAGGCCGGCGTAAGCGGCGTAGGCGTTAATGACGGCGGCGGGCTGCGGTTCGGGGTAGCGGTTGTAGTCGCTTTTGCTGAGGTGCAGGGCGGGGGCGTCCGGTGCTTCGTTGGCGTTCAGCCAGGTGTGGCCGGCACCGCCGAGGCGGCGGGCGGACTGGTAGGGGCTGAGGGCGCGGATGTTGGCGCGGGCGAGGTCGGCGATGGTCATGGTTGGTCTCCGGTGGTTTCGAGGCGGATGCGCACAGCTTCGCGGTGCGCGTCCAGTTGTTCGGCGGCGGCGAGGGTCATCACAGCGGGGGCAAGGGTGCGGAAGCCGTCGTCGCTGAGTTCTTGTACGGTCATGCGTTTCATGAAGTCGGCGATGCCGAGGCTGGAGCTGCTGCGGCTGTGGCCGTAGGTGGGCAGGACGTGGTTGGTGCCGCTGGCGTAGTCGCCCATGCTTTCCGGGCTGTAGGCGCCGAGGAAGATGGAGCCGGCATTTTCGATGGCGGGCAGGAGGGCGCGCGGGTCGGCGGTCTGCACGATAAGGTGTTCCGGCGCGTAGGCATTGCTGATGGCGACGGCCTGTTGCAGGTCGGCGGCGAGGATGGCGCGGCTGTGGGCGAGTGCTGCAGCGGCGGTATCGCGACGTGGCAGACGGGCGAGCTGGCGGGCAAGTGCGGCGTCGGTGCGGGCGATGAGTTTGGCGCTGGGGCTGACGAGGATGACCTGGCTGTCGGCGCCGTGTTCGGCCTGGGAAAGCAGGTCGCTGGCGATGTAGTCCGGGTTGGCGGTATCGTCGGCGATGACCAGCACTTCCGAAGGCCCCGCTTCCATGTCGATGGCGGTGCCGAGGGCGCGAGCGCGGCGTTTGGCGGCGGTCACGTAGGCGTTGCCGGGACCGTAGATTTTGTCCACCGGCGCGATGCTTTCCGTGCCCAGGGTCAGGGCGGCGATGGCTTGTGCGCCACCGACGGCGTAGAGGTGTTCGACGCCGCAGAGGCGGGCGGCATAGAGGGTGGCATCGGCGACGGGCGGCGGGGTGCAGAGGATGATGTCGCGGCAGCCGGCGAGGCGAGCGGGGATGGCGAGCATGAGCACGGTGGAGAAAAGTGGCGCGCTGCCGCCGGGGATGTAGAGGCCGATACGCTCCAGCGGGCGGTTGAGGAGGGCACAGCGCACGCCGGGCTGGGTTTCGATTTCCAGCATGGGCGGCGGCAGTTGCGCGCGGTGGAAGGTTTCAATGTTGGCTTTGGCGGTGGCAAGCGCCTGTTTGAGTTCGGCAGGGACGCGCGCGGCGGCGGCATCGATTTCCGCAGCGCTGATGCGCAGGTCGTCGCGCTGCACGCGGTCGTATTTGGCGGTAAGGGCGCGCAGGGCGGCGTCGCCTGCGGCTTCAACTTCGGCGAAGATGGCAGCGACGGCGGCATCGATGTCGGCAGCGATGGTTTGCGCCGGGCGGCGCAGGGCGGTACGGCGGGCGGCGGGTTCGAGTGCGTTCCAGTTCAGGGTTTGCATGGGGCCTCCTCAGGCAAGCATTTTTTCGATGGGTAGGACGAGGATGGAGCTCGCGCCTTCGCCGCGCAGGGCTTCCATGGTTTCCCAAAAGAGGGTTTCCTGACTGACGGCATGCACCGCGACTTTGTCGTCCGCGCCAGCGAGCGGCAGGATGGTGGGGTTTTCCACGCCGGGCAGCAGGCGGGTAATGGCGGTGAGGCGGTCGCGTGGCGCGTGCAGCATGATGTATTTGGATTCGGCGGCTTGTTGCACGCCGCGAATGCGGGTGAGGATTTTATCCACCAGCGCCTGTTTTTCCGGGACAAGCGGCTCGGCGCGCTGGATGAGGCAGGCTTGCGAGCGGTAGATGACTTCGACTTCGCGCAGGCCATTCGCTTCCAGGGTCGCCCCGCTGGAAACAAGGTCGCAGATGGCGTCGGCCAGTCCGGCACGCGGCGCGACTTCCACCGAACCATTAAGCAGGATAGTGCGGCAGGCGACGCCGCGCGTGTGCAGTGCCTGTTTCAAGAGGTGCGGGTAGGAGGTGGCGATGGTGCGGCCATTGAGTGCAGCGAGGCCGTCGAAAGGGGCATCCTGCGGCACGGCCAGCGACAGGCGGCAGTGGCCGAAGTCGAGGCGGCAGAGGCGGGTGTAGTCGCAGGCTTCGCCTTCGCTGCGCCGCGCCAGTTCTTCTTCTTCGAGGACGTTTTCGCCGACGATGCCGAGGTCAACGACACCGGCGAAAACGAGGCCGGGGATGTCGTCATCGCGCACGCGCAGCAGGTCGATGGGCAGGTTCTCGGCGCAGGCGATCAGTTTCTGTTCGGCGAGATGGATTTTCACGCCGCAGCGGCGCAGCAGTTCGGCGGAATCAGCGCTTAGTCGTCCTTTTTTCTGCAAGGCGATGCGCAGGCGGGGTTGGGTCATGGGGTCTCCTCTGTTTGCCATTGGGGGATAAAAAAACCTCCCGGAAGCGGACTTCCGGGAGGTTGGAGGAAAGAGAGGGGAATCCCGCACCGGCCCGGAAGCATTTCTTCCGGACGACAGCACATCAGCCCGAAAGACTTTCAGGATGATGATGGTGATGCTGGCGGTTGATGCGGTTCATGATGAAGTTTTCCAATTAAGACGCGGCGGACTTTACAACGATTGGATGGAGGAAGGCAAGTGCCGCGATATTTTTGTGCGCATATCGGCGTTATTGGCGCATTTCCAGCTTGTTTTTCCTCAAAAAACAAAGAAAATAACAAAATTCTGTGGATTTCCACAAAAATCATGTATTTTTATCGTGTGCTTTAACCAAGGGGTAACAATGAAAACGAACGAACGCGTCACCGGCCCCAGCATCCTGTCCAGCTGGATCCGTTCCATTTGTCAGACTGTGCGTGGCTACGGCATTGATCCGCTCCCCCTGATGGCGCGCGCCGGGCTGGATTCCCGACTGCTCAATATCCCCGATGCCCGCTATGCGGTGAGCGGCGTGCGCCGCCTGTGGCGGCTGATTATCACGACGACGGGCGATCCCCTGGTCGGCCTGCGCGTCGGGCGGGAAATCCAGGTTTCCACCCTGCACGGCCTCGGCCTCGCCATGGTTTCCAGCAGTTCGCTATCCATGCTGCTCAGTCTGTTTGTCCGCTATGGCAAAGTCATCTCCACCACCATGCAGCTCGATCTCACCCACGATCGCGACGGCACTACCCTGACCGCCAAAACCAACGACGGCAGCGAGCCGATGTGTGCTGCCCGCCTTGCTTCGCTGGCTTTCATCTTCCGCCAGGCATGCAGCTTGGCGCAGCACGAAATCAGGCCGCGCTACGTTACCCTCACCCTGCCTTGCGACGGCGACATCCAGCAGCGGCTCGATGATTACTTCCACATTCCCGTCAACCTCGGCGCGGAAGAGGACGCCATCAGCTTCCGCTACGCCGACACCATCGAGCCTTACGCCGGCGGCAATGCGCAACTGGTCGCCGTCAACGAAGCCGTCATCAACGAATACTTGCAACAACTCGCCAAAAACGATTTCACCACCCGCGTCCTGGCGCAAATCCACCGCCTGCTGCCGCAGGGCGAACCGAAACTGACCGATATTGCCGCCCACATCAACCTCACCCCGCGCACCCTGCAACGCCGCCTGGAAGAAGAAGGGCATACCTTTAACGCCCTGCTTGACCAGGAACGGAAAAACATCGCTCACGACCTGCTGGCGCACAGCGAACACAGCATCACCGAAATCAGCTTCCTGCTCGGTTTCTCCGACCCCAGCAACTTCAGCCGCGCCAGCAAACGCTGGTTTTCCTGCGCGCCCATCCAGCACCGCCAGCGCAGCTTGGGTATTGCCACCTAGCGGAATCAAAAACTCTGTTCGGCGTGCGCCCAGTATTTACGCCGCTTGGCGCACCCCAAACCGAACGGAGCAAGGCAAGCGGTGATTTTTATCCCGCCGGAGCTTCACCTTTTTCCGCCTGTTTTCTTTCCAGAATCTGCATCAGCAGCTTTTTCTTTCTGCGGTGAAGATACATTCCCATGAGACCGCCAACGATAATGTTTTTCCTCAGGATATCGGGCAAAGTTTTTTCGTCTCTCAAGAAAAAATCAAAAAGGTCAAAGACAGTTATACCGGCAATAAGCAGCAAGGTATAACCTGCGGAATAAAAAGCCAGTCTGGATAAATAATATTCAACTCTTTCCTCGGTGTCGCTGCGCATGATCAATTCCTGATAAGCGGTGCTGCCCGTTATATAAAGATGAATAAAGGCAAAGAGGCTGACAAATATTGCCATATGAAGACTGGGCGGATTGTTTTGGATTTTATCGTGTATACATCCAATAATGATCACGGCAAATAGAAAGTAATACACACAAGCCAGACAACGTGCCATTTCCGTATTGATGGCATGTTCCTGCCGCTCATCAGGATATTGACGGCTATCAACGATACTGCGCCAGAGATATTGGGGGAGCGAGAACATCAGGCCTCCTTGTTGGTTTCAGATTCAGCAGTTTCCGCTTGTTTGGTAGCGAGAATTTTTAGAGCCTCTTTTTTGCTGCGGCGATAGTAGGTCAGACCCAAAAATAGCCCGTAGCTATATAAAAAGAGAATCGTACTGGGCAGCGGATATATGGCAAATGCCAGGCTGTTGAAACAGAGCGCGGATATGGTGACTACAAAAAAGACACCCAGTAATACGGCCCATTTTTGATGGTATGCCAAGTGTTGCGCTAGGTTTTGCGGAGTGATGTCTGGCTTTTGCTTTTTTAATTCTCGGCTGGCGCTGTTGGTAAAGATAAAAACCGAAATAAAGATAAGGTTTAAGAATAAAATGGCTGTCATCCCGCTCATAAACACGCCTTCTAGGCGATCATGTGCAGTTTTCAGGATGAACAGCGCAGAATTAAGCCAAAAAATATAAATCAAGCATCGTGCCAGTTCGGCATTGATGATGCCTTCCTGTCGTTCATCAGGCTCATTTTTAAAGAAATCACGGTACAGGGCTTTATGCAGCGGGTTCATCATCTTTCTCCTCTTGATCGGATGGTTTATCGGTCAGTATTTGTAATAAAGCGGCTTTTTCCTCGCGGTAGAGCTTAATCTTTAACAGGACAACATAAACGGTGCATAAGATGAAGCTCAAGTAAATGGGACGGATGATGTTCATTCCTAAAATTGATAGGTAGGCAGCCATAAAGACACCATCCCAAAAGATACTCTTTTTATATTGCCTCAGGTAATGCGGCAGGGTTTCCATGCTAATATTTTCTGGACGGGCTAGCTCCCAACCGAGGCGATTGACCACCGTAAAGTTTGTGATAAAAAAGAAGATAAACATCCAGGTAAGCGTGAGGGCAGAAACGGCATTACTCTGCAATTTGTCGTGAAAGAAGCAGAGCAGCATCATGATGCCGGAGATCCAGTAAATCCAGACCAGGCAGCGCGCCAGTTCGGCATTGATCATGCGCTCCTGCCGTTCGTCCGGCTCACAGTTGACATTGAGCATTTTGCGGTACAGGGCTTTATGCAGTGGGCTCATCGTCGTCTCCCCCGTGGTTGTCTTCCCAGAAAAGGGTGTTCAAGTCACTGTCCAGCGCGCGAGCGATGCGGATGGCAAGCGCCAGTGTTGGGTTGTAGTCCTGGTTTTCCAGCAGGTTGATGGTCTGGCGCGAGACGTTGACGGCTTGCGCCAATGCCTGTTGCGAGAGGCCTTTTTCTTGCCGGTAGATTTTTACGCGGTTCACAGTGTCTCTTTTGTCGTGTATAGCCGACATGTTAAGGATTTTTACGCAAAAGTGTCAACTATAAGCGACATTTATGCCGCGAGTGCACCTGATGAAGGTGCATACAGTAACGCCGCTTGCAAGAGAGCTTTGCAAGCGGCGATGGCAGGGAAGGCGATGGGGTTAGCGGGCGGTCGTTTGTAGCTGGCGGAATGTTATGGCTGATGGTAGTAGCGGTAGCTGCCGTGGGTGTAGGTGGCGAGCAGGTGGCAGCGGCGATCGAGATGGTCGTAGCGGATGAAGGCGGTGAAGGGGTTACCGCCGGTGTACGCGAGCAGGGCGGCGGTTTCATCGCCGGGGTGGACGAGGGGCAGGTGGCCGGTATCGTCGCCGAGGGCGTAGTCCTCGCCCAAGCGGTAGAGGCGGATGTTGTCAAGGCGGCCGGGGGTCATGCTGCGGAAGGGGTTGTCGCGTTGTGCCGCTTGCAGGCGGGTGGTGAGGGCGGCGAGGGTGTGGCCGCCGTCCGGCAGCGGCGGCAGGGTGGGTAGCGCCTGCCATTCGCGCGGCTGGGCGCGTTGGGGGACGATGCCGGGGTAGTAGCAGAGTTCGCCGTCGTAGGCGGTGCCGGGCAGGACGGGTGCCGCTTGTGGCGGTGCGCCGGGGATGCGGAATTCGAGGATGTAGGCGTAACGGCCGCTGTGGCTGCCGTAGAGCCAGTGGTAGTGGGCCTCGCCCCGATCGAGGTCGAGGCGGTGACTACCAATGTTGTGCCAGTGGTCGCGCTGCGGCGGGTTTTGCAGGACGGTTTCTTTGGCGACGGGGATGCCGAGGCGTGCGGTGATTTCAGCCTGCCAGTCGGGGTCAAGGCGGTCGTAGCGGGTGTAGGTGTCGGCAAGCAGGTAGAGGGTGGTGTAAGCGGCGAGCAGGGTTTCGTGGGCGGTGGCGGGGAGGGTGGCAGCGTGTTGCAGGCGGGCGGCGATGCCGGGGAGTTGCGCGTCGTTCATGCGCCGCGCGAGGTGATGCAGTTGTTGGTAGTGTTCACCGCGTTGGGCAAGGCCGTTGCGCAGTTGGTCTTCCAGCCAGCGTTGCAGGTCGGCAAGGCCGTCGGCAGCTTTGGCATGGCGCGCCTGGCGGCGTTTTTCCTGGGCGGCGGGATCGGGGGCTTTTTCGGGTTTGTCGGCGCGTTCGGCTTTGGCTGCGCGGGTATGCTGGCGTTTTTCGAGCCAGGCGGTGACCCAGTCGGGCGGCGTGGCTTCCTGGAAGCGTTCGGGGCTTTCGGCGTAGCGCAAGAGCAGGGCGAGGCCGTGTTTGCAGGGGAATTTGCGGCTGGGACAGCTGCATTTGAAGGCGGGTTCGGCGCTGAGGTCAACGGCGGTTTGGTAGGGGTTTTTGCCGCTGCCCTGGCAGTGACCCCATAGGGCGTCGCCCTGTTTTTCGAGCAGGGGCCATTTGTTGGCGCCGAGGGCAGCGGCAGCTTTGTTGGAGGCGGCGTCAGGGGCGAGTTGGGCGATTTGTGCGGCGGTGTAGGTGGGCATGTCAGAGGGCGTGGATGGTGATGCCTTTGGGGGCAGCAAGTTGTTGTAGTGCAGCAATGTCTGCCGGTGCGGCGTGGATGTAAACGTGGGCGTTGCTGTGGCCGTTGTAGTCGTTGAGCGCCCGCTTAAGGGTGGCAAGGTTGACGCTGCTGCTTCTGCCGCTGATGCCGATATGGGCGTTGTCGGCGGCGAGCCCTTGCAGGATGTTGTGGACGGAGCCGGAGGCAGTCATGCCGCTGCTTTGGGCGGCCACTATCATGCTGTTGGCAAGGAAATCCGTCGATGCGGGGACGTCTGCGATGAGGATTTTGCTGCCGGGCGGTGCGCTTCGGGCGATGCCGGCGGCGACGGTATCGGGGGATGCGCCGCCGCCCGTGGCACAGGCGACGAGCAGGCAGGCGGTGAGGGTTGTGGGCAGGATATGGCGCATGTGTTTCTCCTGGTTGTTTGGGTAAAAACCGCGTAGTTATCCCGCTTGGCGGGTGTTGGCGTTTATGGTGGTAACGCAAGACGGCGGGTTTGGGCCCGCCGTGCGAGGCAGTCTGTTCAGGCCATCAGCGGATTTCCAGGCCGTTGCTGCCTTGGGTAATCTGGTCGCCGGATACGCCCAGCATGGAGAGTATCGAGCGGGCATCGTTGGCAATGATGCCAAGCGCCTGGCTGTCGCCATTTTTTTGGGCTTCCATGTACATCGCCATTTCCAAGCTGCCTATCCAGTACAGGGTGTCGGCCATTTTCTGTTTGTCGGTATTGGACAGGCTTTGCATGGTGCTGTCTTCTTCCATGACTTCCTGCAACTGGTGCACCAGCCCGTGGGCTTTGAGCTGGCTGAGATCGAGGTTGTTGGCGATGCCGTAGCTGATAGTGATCGCATAGGCGGTTGCAGTAGCAATGCTGGTTGTGTCGTAGCCGTCGGATTCGAGAGCCTGCCGGACCTGTTTGATGAGATTGGCGTTTTTCAGGGCGGTGAGTTGCTGTTCGCTTTGATCGTTATAACTGCCCTTGTTTTTGAGTTGCTGCGCGAGTGCGGCGAACATGGCTTCATTGACTTCGTGCGTCGTGCTGTCGCTATGTTTGTATTTGTGGACGTTTTGTGTGGTCGTAGCCTGTTTGGCAGATTCGCTGCTGGTTGAATGGCTATTTTCACTTTTTAATTTTTGTAGGGCTTTTTTGTTGCGTTCGATGTTCTCGTTTACTGTCTTGTCAATCCAGAAGGTATCGCTCCAATCGTAAAGTATTTGCGCCTGGACTTGCGGTGTGGTGAGCAGAATGCCGGTGCTGAAGAATGCGGCGAGCAGGGTACGTTTCATTGTGGTCTCCCAAATGGATTTGTGCAGGATTGCGCATCCTAATGTATGTATTTGTATGCGCCGTCGGGATTACGGTTTTTAGATGTTAAGAAGCCCGCTGTTGTCTCTTTTGGCGGGCTGTCAGGTCAGAATGAGACGCTCAACCGTTTTTCAATGAGGCGGAAGCAACCGACGATGCACAGGGTGATGGCAAGGTAGATGCCAGCGGCGATGAGGAAGGGTTGGAAGGGTTCGTAGGTTTTGGTGAAGAGGGTGTTCGCGACGCCGGTGATGTCGAGCAGGGTCGCGGTGCTGGCAATCGCCGAGCCGTGCAGCATGAAGATGATTTCGTTGCCGTAGGCGGGCAAGGCGCGGCGTAGGGCGCCTGGCAGGATGATGCGGGTGCGGATTTGGTTGCGGCTCATGCCGAGGGATTTGGCGGCTTCGATTTCGCCGCGCGGGGTGGTTTCAATCGCGCCGCGCACGATTTCGGCGGTGTAGGCGGCGGTGTTCAATATGAAGGAGAGCATGACCCACGGCCAGGCCTGACGCATGAGCGGCCACAGGGCAAGTTCGCGCACACCGGGGATGCGGCCGATAACGAGGCCGATGCCGTAGTAGAAGACGTAGAGTTGCACGAGCATTGGGGTGCCGCGAAAGATGTAGCTGAATGCCAGGACGGGCAGTTTCCAGATAATGGAACAGCGCGCGGCGAGCAGGACCCCGCAGGGAATGGCGATGGTGAGACCGATGGCGAGCGAGAGGCCGACCAGCCACAGGGTTTGCCACAGGCCGCCGAGCCACATGAGGAGTTGGGTGTTGTCCATTTATTGTCCTTGTACTTCAAAGCCCACGGAGTAGCGTCGCCGCAGCCACCAGAGGATGGCGATGGAGAGGGTGGTGAGGAGGAGGAAGTAGCCCGCCATGGCGCCATAGAACCAGAAGCCGGCGTAGAGGTCTTTTTTTTGTGCGGTGCGCGCGGCGGCGTTGGCGATGCGCACGATGTCTTGCAGGCCGATGATGGAGACGAGCGCGGTATTTTTCATCAGCACCAGCCAGTTGTTGCCGAGTGACGGCAGGGAGTAGCGCAGCATTTGCGGCCAGGAGATACGCCAGAAGATGGTGCGGCGCGGGAAGCCGTAGGCGCGCGCGGCTTCGATTTGCCCTTTGGGGATGGCGAGGAAGCCGCCCCGGAAGGATTCGGCCATGTAGGCGCCCATGACGAAGCCGATGACGAAGATGCCGGTGTAGAGCGGGTCGATATCGATATGCGGCCAGCCGAGGCGGGTGGTGAGTGCGTTCAGCAGGTATTGGCCGCCGTAGTAGATGAGGAAGAGCTGGATGAGGTCGGGCACACCGCGCACGAGGGTGGTGTAGGTTATAGCGGGCAGGCGCAGCCACGGGTTTTTGTGCATGCTGCCGAGGCAGGCGAGGATGCCGAAGATGAGCGAGACGACGAGGCCGGAGAGGGCGAGCTCAAGGGTGACGAGTGCACCCTTGAGCAGTTGCTCTTTGTATTCAAGCAGGATGGTGTAGCCGTGCATGGTTATTTCGCCGTGCCGCCGGAGATGTCGTACTTGAAGTATTTGTCGTTCACTTTTTTGTATTCGCCGTTTTCTTTGATGGCTTTGAGCGCAGCGTTCAGGTCTTCGCGCAGTTTGTCGTCGTCTTTGCGCAGGCCGATGGAGATGCCTGCACCGAAGTATTTTTTGTCGTCCACGTCGGTGCCTGCCTGTTCGAAGTCTTTGCCTTCGTCGCGTTGCAGGAAGCCGTCTTCCATCACGATTTTGTCGGCGAAGAGCAGGTCAACACGTCCGGCCAGGGCGTCCTGGTTGGCGTCTTCTTGGGAGGTGTAGCGCTGGATATTGGCATCAGGGAAGTTGTCGGTGACGTAGGTGTCGAAGATGGAGGCGCGCAGTACGCCCACGGTTTTGCCTTTCACACCTGCTGGGGTCGGCTCGATGCTGCTGCCTTTGGCGCGGACGAAGATGCCGGGGTTGCTGTAATACGGGTCGGTGAAAGAGATGCTTTCGCGGCGTTCCGGGGTGTCGTTCATGGAGGCGACGATGGCGTCGATTTTGTGCGTTTTCAGTGCCGGAATCAGGCCTTCCCAGTCCATTTGTTCGTAGCGGCATTCGCGCTTCATTTGGGCACAGAGGGCGAGGCCGATGTCGATGTCAAAGCCGGTCATTTTGCCGTCGCTGCCGGTTTCGGAGAATGGCGGATAGGTGCCGTCGGTGGAGAAGACCAGGACGTCGTCAGCGGCAAAAGCCGGAGCGGCGAAGGCAGCAGTGAGGGCGAGAGCCAGGATTTTTTTCATGTTTGCACCTTGATGTCTGTTGGATAAAAGGGAAAGGCATTATTTGGCGGTACCGCCGGAGATGTCGTACTTGAAGTATTTGTCGTTGATTTTTTTGTACTCGCCATTTTCTTTGATGGCTTTCAACGCGGTATTGAAGGCTTCGCGCAGTTTGTCGTCTTCTTTGCGCACGGCGATGGAAATGCCTTCGCCAAAGTATTTTTTGTCGTTCTCTTCGGGGCCGACGGCTTCGAAGTCTTTGCCTTCGTCGCGTTGCAGGAAGCCTTCTTCCATCACGATTTTGTCAGCAAAGAGCAGGTCAACGCGTCCGGCGAGGGCATCCTGGTTGGCTTCATCCTGTCCGGTGTAGCGCTGGATGTTCGCTTCGGGGAATTTGTCGGTGACGTAGTTGTCGAAGATGGAGGCGCGCAAGACGCCGACGGTTTTGCCTTTCACGCCTGCCGGGGTCGGCTCGATGCTGCTGCCTTTGGCGCGGACGAAGAGACCAGGATTGGTGTAATACGGGTCGGTAAAGGCGACGCTTTCGCGGCGTTCCGGAGTGTCATTCATGGAGGCGACGATGGCGTCGATTTTGTCGGTTTTCAGCGCCGGGATCAGACCTTCCCAGTCCATTTGCTGGAAGCGGCATTCGCGCTTCATTTGGGCGCAAAGGGCAAGACCGATATCGATATCGAAGCCAGTCAGCTTGCCGCTGCCGTCCATTTCGGAAAAGGGCGGGTAGGTGCCGTCGGTAGCGAGAACGAGAACGCCATCCGCAGCGAAAGTCTGGGCGGCAAAGCCTGCCGCGAGAGCAAGAGCGAGTGTTTTTTTCATGATTTATCCTTTGAGGCTGTTGGACAAAAACTGACGGACGCGCTCGGAATCGCTGTGGAAAAACAGCTTTTCCGGCGGTCCCTCTTCTTCGATCTGCCCCTGATGCAGGAACATGACATGGCTGGACACCTCGCGGGCGAAACCCATTTCGTGGGTGACGACAATCATCGTCCGCCCCTCGGCTGCCAGTTCCTGCATCAAGCGCAGCACATCGCCGACCAGTTCCGGGTCGAGCGCCGAAGTCGGTTCGTCGAACAAAAGCGCATCCGGCTCCATCGCAAGCGCGCGGGCAATCGCTACCCGCTGCTGCTGGCCGCCGGAAAGCCTGTTCGGATAATAATCGCGCCGGTCATAGAGACCGACCTTGTGCAACAGCGCCGCTGCGCGTTCCGTCGCTTCCGCCTTCGGCACTTTCAAAACGTGCACCGGCGCCTCAATCAGATTCTGCAACACCGTCTTGTGCTGCCACAGGTTGAAATTTTGGAAGACCATCGCCAGCTTCGAGCGCACCCGCTGAATCTGGCGCAGACTGCCCGCTTCGCGCGTGCCCTTCTTCTCTTTAATCTGCACGACCTCACCGGCGACGCGGACCTCGCCACGATCCGGCATTTCGAGAAAATTGAGGCAGCGCAGGAAAGTGCTCTTGCCCGAACCGGACGAGCCGAGGATGGAAACCACATCGCCGCGATGCGCGGTGAGGGAAATCCCTTTAAGCACCTCGACATTGCCGAAGGACTTGTGAATATCAATAGCTTGCAAAGCCGGAATCTCGCTCACCGGAGCCTCCAAAATAAAAGAAAGAGGTCGATTCTACACCAACCGCCCCGCTTGTCTATACAATGCCAGCCTTTCGGAAATCAAGCCCATGAACCCTACACTCGACCTCCTGCAAGACCTTATCCGCCGTCCTTCCATCACGCCCGAAGATGCCGGCTGCCAGCAACTCATTGGCGCGCGCCTGCAAGCGGCAGGCTTTACCGTGCGTCATATCCGTCTCGGCGACACCGACAACCTTTGGGCAACGCACGGCAATGGCGCGCCGCTCGTCGCTTTCGCCGGACATACCGACGTTGTTCCGCCTGGCGACGAGGCGCTATGGCAATCACCGCCATTTGCGCCCACCATCCGCGACGGCAACCTC
The DNA here is from genome assembly GCF_916618745.1 of Cardiobacterium sp. Marseille-Q4385. Classification (GTDB taxonomy): domain Bacteria; phylum Pseudomonadota; class Gammaproteobacteria; order Cardiobacteriales; family Cardiobacteriaceae; genus Cardiobacterium. The sequence continues at coordinate 46,055 of NZ_OU745373.1, read as the reverse complement.
TATGGACGTGGCGCCGCCGACATGAAAGCAGGCGTAGCGGCGATGACCGTCGCCCTTGAACGTCTTGCCGCCACCGCACACAACGGCACCCTCGCCCTGCTGCTCACCAGTGACGAAGAAGGCGACGGCATCCACGGCACCCAAGCCGTACTGCAACAACTGCGCGAAGAAGGCACCCACATTGACTACGCCATCGTCGGCGAGCCCTCCTGTCGTGCCCAGCTTGGCGACCAGGCGCGACACGGGCGGCGCGGTTCGCTGCACCTGCACCTCACCATCCACGGCAAACAAGGCCACGTCGCCTATCCGGCTAACGCGCGCAACCCCATCCACGCGCTCGCTGCCGTTATCCATCGCCTTACCGCTACCGTTTGGGACAGCGGCAACGCCCATTTCCCGCCGACCTCCTTCCAAGTCAGCAACATCACTGGCGGCAGCGGTGCGGAAAACGTCGTCCCCGCCAGTGCTGCCTGCAAAATGAACTGGCGCTACAACAACCAGCACCACAGCGGCCACCTGCAACAAAAAACCATTGCCCTTATCGAGCCCCTCATGGAAGAGCGCGAAACCCGCGCCGAATACCAATGGAAACTTGCGGGCGAGCCATTTCTCACCGAAAACACCGCCCTGATGCAGGCGCTACGCAGCGCGGTGGCCCGCCACTGCGGCACCGGCCTTGATTACGACACCGGCGGCGGCACCTCGGACGCCCGCTTCCTCGCTAAAGGCGGCACGGCAACCATCGAATTTGGCCCCGTCGGCAGCAGCCTGCACCAGATTGACGAACACGTCCGCGTCGCCGATCTTGCCCCGCTTGCCGCTATCTACGAAGACACCGTGCGCGAATTGTGGCAGCGGCTGAAGCGATAATAGCAACGACGCAAAAGGGGAGGCGGAGCGTGGGCTCGCCTCCCCTTTTTGTGGACAAAATCCCCATAAATGTCTATCCATCTTGATAAGCGGAAAAACGTTAATTAAGCAAAGGAGGCTTCCCTTCTCCGCTTCAGTGCGAGGACGTTAGGGTAGGTAATGCGCCCACAGAATGAACCGCGCTTGGCAGGGCAGAAGGCTGCTTCCTCTCCTTTCGCAAGCGGGAGGAGGGATTTCCGCTGTTGCTAAAAAGATTTCCCCGCTGCGAGATGAACAGCTATTTGTGCCAGCTACTGCTGCCGCCGCCGCTACTGCTGCCACTGCCCCAATTGATACTGCTGCCGGAGTAACTGCGGCTACCGGCTGTCGTGCCGGGTGTCGGGTTACTCAGGCTGTAATTGATGGTGGTGCTGACGAAGAAGGCGATGGAGGCAATGAGCCGATATGTTTTGGGATTCATGGAAATTCTGCCGAAGATAAAGAATGCGGTTCAGTCATGAACCTATTCATCTGTTCCGCCGCCGTCCGCGCGTTTGCCGATGCGGTAGAGGGCGGTAAAGATAATGCCGCTAATGACAAGTGAAGTGACAAGAGCATCGTCGTTCATCGCCAGCCAGGCGGGGAAATTCAGGATGAGATAGATGATGAACAGAATGTAAAAGCAGCCGAGGCAGCTATTTTGCTCATCGTTCCCGCCGGTCTCTTTTAGCTTGAGACCAAACCATCTTTCGATCTGCTTGCGGCTGGTTGGAATGCTGCGGCTCCAGTTGAGCTCTTGCGCGTTTTGTTCAGCGCTCAGTTTCTCCCGTTTACCGGCGTCATAATCATGGTGCGCGAGTTCGTCGCCTTTTTTGATGTGCCAGTAAAAAGCCCCGGCAGCATGGCGAACGCGGCTGCGGTAATCATAAAGTTTCCCCATGCCGCGTGGCGCGCCATTACCCTTCAATGCCGGCCAGTCATTCAAGGTATGGCTGACGCTCCATTCGCCGTCGTCGGTTTCGACCAGCCACAGGAAACCTTGCTGCGGATGATAGAGCAAATATTCCGTCCAGCCGCTGTTTTCGCCTATTTCTTCCTTATAAACCAAGCCGATGAGCGTATATTTGTTGCCGTCAATATCGGCTTCGGCACCAAGCGGCAAAGAGTGACGCTCGGCAATCTTTTGCTGCCGCTCGCCGGTTGTGTGGGCGCTGGCAATGAGACTGTTGCTCTCCAGATCGCTGCCGCAGCTGGGGCAGATAATGGTCGGGGTAAGGCCACGCAGCCAGTCCACCGGAGCACCGCAGTGCGGACAGTTACCGCTGGCGCGACTGCCTTTGAGGGCACCGGCAGTGTCGAGAATCTGCGCATCGCTGCGGGTGTTGGCGAGAGCAAGGTCGGCGAGGGCAACGCCACGCCCAATAAAAATTTCGGGCGGTTCTTCACCGTAATCCAGTGTCAGGAAATGGCTTTCGCAGCGGTAATCGGCGACGCGATTGTGGCGTGTGCCGCTGAAAGGGTAGGGTAGTTCGCCTTCGGCGCTGGCGCGTTCAAGCGTGATGTCGCGCACATCGGCGGCCAAATAAACATTGCCGTCCACGGTGAGCCGGCTTTCGCCGGCGCGAATGTCGGCGAAGTTGGGCAGGGTGGCGCTGCTGGTGGCGGGGCGGGTGAGAACGTACTGATCGCCGCTTTCGGATAACCAGCCGCTGCTGCCGTCATTGTAGAAGAGATACCATTCGTTCCAGATACCGGCGTCGTAGCGGGCTTGCAGGCGACCGACGATGGTAAAGGCCTGCCCTTGATCGTGCCCGGTGGTGCCGATTTGCAGCGGGCTGTAATCCTCGAAAGGCGTGCTGTCTTCGCCGCTGTCGCTGACGCTCGCGCCATCGCGGATGAGCAGGCTGCGGCAGTAGGGACAAACAAGAGTTTTGGCGCTGGCGCTGTAGCTGTGCACGGGGCCGCCGCAGCTGGGGCAGGTTGTGTGGAAGATGCCTTGGGTCATGGCGAACTCGTACCGGGCGGTGATTATCGGGGTGGATGATGAACAAGCGGAAAGACCGACGCCGCAGCAATCTGCCTGTCTTTGTGATCAGTATAGTACGAAAAATTAACGTCAGTACAAAGATATAGCCATATCACTGTGCCTATTCGGCTGATGACGCTTTCCTTTTTTCTCGTTTGCCTAATTTGTCAGCCTCGATAACGGCAATATCCAAAGCATTCCCGGAAAGTAATAACGATTGCCCGCCGTTTAATAGTGGGCTAAAGCTCTCCCTACATTTTGGGTAATACCATTCTTGTGCGGATGAGTGACAAAAAGACCGTTCACAGTCTTATAATCTTTCGTGACGCTGCTCTGATAGGGTTATCGCTGTGGCGTACAACCTGTCATTTTCCCTTTTGCAGAATGGTTATCAGGGTGCGCAAGGCGATGAGTTCGTTTTCTTTTTGTTTCAGTAATTCGTCAGAAGAAAGGGGTTTCTTTTACATCATGTAGCTTCGCCATATAACAATGGTATCTACCTAATGGCGAGCTAAATTTAACCTACATTTTTGTTATTTTTGGTAATTCAGTAACTGCGTTCATAGGCTATTTTTCTGGCGGCATGTCGTCATCGCCGTAATACATCACACCGAGTTTGATTTTGCCGCGTCCATTTTTCAGGCGCCAAGCATTGGTATCGCGCAGGGAATAGATGCAGCCGCAGTATTCCTGCATGTAGAAGTGCTCGCGCTTGCTGATTTCGATCATCCGCTGTGAGCCACCACCTTTGCGCCAGTTGAAGGTCCAGTACTGGACATCGGGATAGGGTTCGGCGGCGCGCAGGCCGCATTCGTTGATTTGCTCCATGTTTTTCCAGCGGCTGATGCCCAGCGAGCTGGTGATGACGGGGAAGCCGTGTTCATGGGCGTAGAGCGCAGTACGCTCAAAGCGCATATCAAAACACATGGTGCAGCGTTTGCCGCGTTCAGGTTCCCATTCCATGCCTTTGGCGCGGGCGAACCAGTTATCGGTGTCGTAGTCGCAATCAACGAAAGGGATGTTGTGTTTTTCGGCGAAGGCGATGTTTTCGTGCTTACGGATTTCGTATTCGCGGCGCGGGTGGATATTAGGGTTGTAGAAGAAGATGGTGTAGTCGATTCCCGAGGCAAGCAAGGCTTCCATGACTTCGCCTGAGCAGGGGGCGCAGCAGGAATGTAGCAGGACTTTGTTATGGCCGTCGGGTGGGATGAGTTTGGGGCGTTGGTAGGGTGTTGGGTTGGTCATGGTATTTAGCGGCTGCTCGCAGCCGGGGTCAAGCGGCGGAAGATGTTGTCCGGGATGGGGCAAGGCATGCCGTCGCGGAAGAGATAGGTGTTGCCTTTGTAGTTGATGGTGCCACTACAACTGGCACTGCCGCCGGGCAGGGGTTTTTCGGGCTGGCTACCGACCGGGACTTCTTCGGTTTTTGCGGCGCGGTAAAGGGTGCAGCGACCACGACCTTTTTTGGCATCGGCATCAACGTAGATGTAGCCTTTACCTTGTGGGCAGCGGTAGATGGCCTGTTCAACGATGACAGTTTCAGTCGGCGGTGGCGGCGGGGTAAGACGTTCGACGGGCAGGAGGGCGACGTTATCGGCATCCTCTTGTGGGACTTCTACACCGGGGACTTCGCCGCTATCTGCGCCTTGTGCAGGGTGTTCGGCTACCGGGTTGTCGCCGTTTTGTGCGGAGGCTTGTGCGTCCTGGACGGCGTTTTGCGCAGCCGCTTCGGCTTGCGCCGTTTGTTCTGCTGCTGCTTTGGCGGCTGCCTCGGCTTGTGCCGCTTGTTCTGCGGCTTTTTGCGCAGCTTCTTGTTTGGCAGCTGCCTCAAGCTGGGCCTGTTCGACAATTTGCGCAGCAGTATAGGCTTCGAGGTTCTCCGCGCTTGGCAGCGGTTGTTCTGCAGCAGCGGGCTGTTCGCCCTTCTTCTGCGTCTTTTTATTTTTTTTACCGGCGGCCGGGGTTTCGGCAGGTTGTTGTACGGTGTGTCCGGCGGGGATGGGATCAGGGCGCAAGGGCTGTTCTTCGCCAGTGATGTATTGGGCACCCGCCTGCACGCCGAAGGTGAGCACGGCGAGCAGGAGGATGGCGCGGGGCTTAGGCGTTAACACGGCTGAAGATGAGGGTGGCATTGGTGCCGCCAAAGCCGAAGCTGTTACTCATGACGGCGTTAAGGGTTTGCTGGCGATTTTCACGCAGAATGGGCAGGTCAACGGCGTTTTCATCAAGGGTGTCGATATGCGCCGAGGCGGTCAGGAAGCCATGTTGCAACATGAGCAGCGAGTAGATGGCTTCGTTTGAACCAGCGGCGCCGAGGGCGTGACCAGTCAGGGATTTGGTCGAACTGATCGGCGGCACGGTTTTACCGGCAAAGGCGGCTTTGATAGCTTCGAGTTCACGGGTATCGCCGACGGGAGTAGAGGTGCCGTGGGCGTTGATGTAGTCAATACCGCCCGGATGGGTGGCCATGGCCATTTGCATGCAGCGCACGGCCCCTTCACCAGAGGGCTGCACCATGTCGTAGCCGTCCGAAGTAGCACCGTAGCCGGTGAGTTCGGCAATAATGTCGGCACCGCGTGCTTTGGCGTGTTCGTATTCTTCAAGGACGAGGACACTGCCGCCGCCGGAGATGACGAAGCCATCGCGGTTCGCGTCGTAGGCGCGTGAAGCGATTTCGGGGGTGGCGTTGTAGTTGGTGGATAGGGCACCCATGGCGTCAAACATGCTGGTCATGGTCCAGTGGACTTCTTCACCGCCACCGGCGAAGACGATGTCCTGTTTGCCCATCTGGATGAGTTCGGCGGCGTGGCCGATGCAGTGCGCGCTGGTGGAGCAGGCAGAGCTGATGGAGTAGTTCACGCCTTTGATGGCAAAGGGGGTAGCCAGGCAAGCGGAGGTGGTGGAGGCCATGGTTTTGGTAACGGCATAGGGGCCGATGCGTTTGACGCCGCTGGCGCGCAGGGTGTCTGCCGCTTCGACTTGGGCGGAGGGGCTGGCACCACCGTTACCGACGACGAGGCCGGTACGGATGTTGGAGATCTGCTCGGGCAGGAGACGGGCCTGCTCGATGGCTTCTTTCATGGCGATGTAGCAGTAGGCAGCGGCATCACCCATGAAGCGCAGGATTTTGCGGTCGATGTGCGCTTTGGTATCGATGTTGATGCTTCCTTCGACTTGGGAACGCAGACCTTTTTCAGCGAAGACAGCGCTGTGGGTGATACCGGATTTGAGATGTTGCAGGGAAGTGAGGACTTCTTTGCAGTTGTTGCCGATGCTGGACACGATGCCCATACCGGTGACGACGACGCGTTTCATGTTGTTGCTCTCTTTATGGGGTTAGAAGCTGTCGGTGCTGGTGAATAGGCCGACTTTGAGGTCGGTGCCGTTGTAGATTTCGCGCCCATCAACGCTGGCGGTCGCATCGGCGATGCCGAGGATGAGCTGGCGCATGATGAGACGTTTGATGTGGATGTGGTAGGTAATTTTTTTGTGGGTCGGCAGGACTTGGCCGCTGAACTTGACTTCGCCGCAACCAAGCGCCCGGCCGCGTCCGACACCGCCGCTCCAGGCGAGGTAGAAGCCGACGAGTTGCCACATGGCGTCCAAACCGAGGCAGCCGGGCATGACGGGATCGCCCTGGAAGTGGCAGGCGAAGAACCACAGGTCGGGATGAATATCGAATTCGGCGATAATTTCGCCTTTGCCATATTTGCCACCGTCTTTGTTGATGGTGGTGATGCGGTCCATCATCAGCATGTTGGGCAGCGGCAGCTGGGCGTTGCCCGCGCCGAAGATTTCGCCGCGTCCGCAGGCGAGCAGTTCTTCTTTGCTGTAGCTGTTTTGCGGGGTATGCGTGCTGGTCATGGTGCCTCCTTAATTCAGCGCTTTTTTGTATTGTTGCAAGAGGGTGTTGTCCTTGCCGTAGATGTCGCCAGCGGTTTGCAGTCTGCCGTCCGGTTCGGTCCAGGTGGTCCAGTACACAAGGTAGATGGGGGTTTCCGGGGTGTTTACCCATTGTTCTTTGCTCTGGTTCATCGCTTTTTTGATGCGCTCGGATGACCAGCCGTTGTTATTAAGCAGGACGTTGGCAAATTCTTCGGGTTTTTGCAGGCGGACACAGCCGGAACTGAGGGCACGATCGCTGCGGCTGAAAAGACCTTTGCTCGGGGTGTCGTGCAGGTAGATGGCGTGTTTATTCGGGAACAGGAATTTGACTTTGCCCAAGGCGTTACGCGCGCCGGGTTTTTGTCGCAGGGTGTAGTGCACGGCAGCGGGTGAGCCCCAGTTGACGGCGCTTGGCCGCATGACGCGTCCGCCTACAACGGCATCGAAGCTGCCATCGAATGCACCAGGATTGCTGCGCAGTTTGTTGATCTTGTCTTTTTTCATGATGGTCGGCGGTACGGTCCAGCTCGGACTCATTACGATGTGGCGCAGGTGATTGGTGAAAGCAGGGGTTTGTCGGTCGCGACGACCCATGATGGCTTTGGTTTCGTACACGGTTTCGTTGCCGCGATACATTTTGACATAGTAGGACGGGATGTTCACAAGAACGTAGGTCTCCCCCATGTCCTGCGGCAGCCAGCGTAGCCGCTCCATGTTGATCATCAGACTGTCGGCGCTGGCATTACGCGTACCGCCGCTTTTGTTGCCGCCATTGAGCATGTTGCGGGTCTTGCCGCTGACAATGCCGTCGGCTTTCAGACCGTGGCTTTGCTGGTAGGTAAGGACGGCGTCAGCCAGGGTGTCGTCGTAGTAGAAGGGGTCGCCGCCTTCTGCCGGGATACCGAGTTTGTCACGCAGGATAGCGACGGCTTCGTGATTCATGCCGGGACGCAGGGTAACTTTCGGCAACGGCGCACTATTGCTGCTGCTGTTCGTCGGGGTAAGGATGGCGTTGCCGATAACGGCGTTATAACGCTGTTTCAGCGCTTGATAACGCGGGTTGCCGTCGTTGATGGTGCGTATGGCAGTTTCGATGTCACCGGAGACGACACCTTGCGCCAGCATATCGCCCAACGCTTCATCGCTGACGCCTTCGGCATTCCATTCGGGATGTGTTTTACGCGGGTTGACCAGGCCGTTAGCAAGGTCGCCGGCGAGGGTGAGGTAGGCATCGGTGAGCAACAATTCCAGCGGAACGATATCATCGTATTGCGCGCCGGCTTGCAGGTTGTTAATCAGCGCACTGTGGTAGCGGGCAGGCGGCAGGGCATCCTGCGGCGCATCGGCAATCAGCCGTTTCAACCCGTCCACCCGTTCCAGCAAGTTATTTTCCTGCGTCCATACCGTCGGATATTGCTCGTTTTCATAAAAAAGGCGCAGACGTTGGGGGTTTTTCAGCGGATAACTCTGTCCGTTATAAGAGACTTCCGTCGGATTCAATACCAGTGCTTCAATCAACTCGATACGGCGGCTGTTAAACGGGCGCATCGCTTCGCCGATGATGGATTGATGCGTCTGCGTCATGGTTTCTTGCGGTGCGGCGCCGTCAGCAACCATTTCTGATAGTTCGCTGGTCGCCGCAGACGGATCAGGCGGCAGATTGTCGGCAAGCGAAGGTGGCGCATCGTCAAATACCGCTTCTTCATTAACCGCTTCCTGAGCAAAGGTCGCGCCGGAGACAGCCAGTAGGGCAAAAACAGAAGCGATGCGATACCGCGAAAAAACATTCATGAACAGTTCCCTGCAAAATAGTGAAAAAACGGCGACATTTTAGCGGCAAACGGTCGCCTCGTCGCGGAATTTTCCACAAGCCGCCGCCGTGTTAGTATGCGGAAAATCCGCCACATACTGCCGCTATGCCCCTGATTATCGCCGACGCCCGTCCTGCCCCGCTCATGCGCCATCTTGCCGCTATCGCTTACGACGCCATGCTGCTCGCTGCTTGCTGGATTGGCGTCGGCTTCCTCTTCATCATCTTCAACAAAGGCGAGGCCATTACCGGCGGTGCGCTGCATTACCTGCTACAAGCGGCACTGCTTGCTACTTGGCTCGCTTTCTACCTTTACTTCTGGACGCGGCAGGGGCAGACCCTCGGCATGCGCGCTTGGCGGCTTGCCGTTGCCGACGAGAACGGCCAACCGCTCACCATCGCACGTGCCTGCAAGCGCTGGTGCTGCGCCCTTCTCACTTGCGCCCCAGCGGGAATCGGCCTATGGTGGCGCTACCTTGATGTGGACGGCTGTACCCTCTACGACCGCCTCTCGCGCACTCGCCTCTACCTGTTACCAACCAACCCTTATCCCTCAGCCAAAAAAAGGAAAACCCATGTTTGAGCACATCGAAAAACTGCCAGACGATCCCATCCTGAAACTGTCCAAACTGTGCCGCGACGATCCGCGCCCTGAAAAAATCGACGTTGGCGTTGGCATCTTCCAGGACACCACGGGCGAGACGCCAGTCATGCGCGCCGTCAAAGCAGCTGAACAGCGCATCTGGCAACGGCAAACCACAAAAAAATACGTCGGCGTCAACGGTAAAGACGACTACAACCAGCGTATGGCCGAACTCATCCTCGGCAGCAGCTACGACACGAACCGCGTACGCCAGAACCAGGCCGTCGCCGGCACCGGTGCATTACGCATCGTCGCTGAAGTCCTGCGCCAAATTGCCGCTGGCAAACAATTCTGGACACCCGATCCGACCTGGGGCAACCACCACGCCATCTTCGGTGCTTGCGGCTTTGCCGCCAAAACCTACCCCTACTACGATCGCGAGAAAAGCATCGTCAACCGTGATGCCTTCCTTGCTGCTCTCGAAAAAATGGGGCCAGACGACATCGTGCTGTTGCACGGCTGCTGCCACAACCCCAGCGGCGCCGACCTGACCCCGGCAGACTGGGACAAAGTCGCCGACATCGCAGCCAAACGCGGTTTCCTGCCCGTAATTGACCTCGCCTACCTCGGCTTCGGCGAAGGTATCGAGCCGGATGCCTACGGCGTGCGCAAACTCGCTTCCAGTCTCGAAACCCTCTTCATCGCTGCCTCCTGCTCGAAAAACTTTGGCCTCTACCGCGAACGCGTCGGTGTCGTTCTCACCATCGCCAAAGACGCGCGCACTGCCGATGCCCTGCGCAGCTACCTTGCAACCGCGAGCCGCGCGATGGTCTCCATGCCGCCCGACCACGGCGCCGCTGTTGTTGCAGAAATCCTGAGTGACAGTGCCCTGCGCGCCGACTGGGAAAAAGAACTGAACGAAGTCAGCGCCTACATCCGCCTGCGCCGTCAGCAACTCGCCGATGCACTGACCAAGACCTGTGGCGGTGACTGGCGCTTCATCACCGATTCGCACCGGGGCATGTTCACCCTGCTGCCGCTCGGTAAAGAACGCGTCGAACGCCTGCGTAACGACTATGCCGTGTACATGGTCGGCGAAGGCCGTATCAACATCGCCGGCATGAAAAACGAAGCGGAAGTTGCCCGCCTAGCTGAAGCCGTCAAAGCGGTGCTGTAACGCAGCTCAAACAAAAAGCCGCCGTCAGGCGGCTTTTTCCTTACCGTGCGGCAAGTGTCATCCTTACAACAAAACCCTTGCTAAAAAACAATAACTCACCGAAAATCGGTCGCCGATGCGGTTCCGCCGCATCCACCCGCCGCTTGAAGCGGCGGAAACCTTTTTAACTCACGGAGAACCCGATGAAAAAACATGCCTTGTCCTTGCTTGTTGCCGCTTGCCTCCTCGCCGCCTGTGGTGGCGGTGATAAAACCCCGCCAGCAGATCCTGCTCCCGCCCCGCCGGAGGTTGATGCCGCAGCAGCACAGCAAGCCGTTGAGCAACCGGCAGTAGAACCTGAAAAAGACGCCCACGGCTGCATGCCGTCTGCCGGTCAAACCTGGTCCACCATGCGCAACGAATGCGTGCAAATCTTCGATGCCGCCGATATTCAGCTGGTTGACCCGGCCAATGACACCCTCGCTGTGTACGTCATCCTGTCTAAGGACAAGAAAAAAGCCGAAGTCTTCGCCGCTGACCTGCCGGACGGCGTCATCCTGAACGCCAGCAAGGGTGGATACAAATCTAAAGACGGCAAAGTCCGCCTGACCAAAGGGAAAGGCAAAAACGAGTGGAAAATCCACAAATAAATCGTGTGATAACAAAAACGGGGCTTGGCCCCGTTTTTTATACCTGCGGCCTGTCGGACAGGATTCATCTTGCGGGCGAATACTCCCCCTGCATAGGAGACCGCACTACAAAATGCACAAAACACGGCTACCAAAAAGCCAAGAGAATCCCCCACCTGCTTGTGAAGAAAGCATTCATGGGGAGTTGGTCAAATCGTGATAGCGACAAATCTAATATGGCTAATATACTTAATTATTCATACAAATATTAAATAATAGGTCAATATTATTTAATCGAAGTTTATTGCGAATAGATTTAATCCATACCTATTTATGCTCGATTGGGTTTAAGTCAGGGCTATAAGGTGGAAGCCATAATATCCTATGCCCATTCTTCTTTAATAAATCAGCTATCTCGCTGCTTTTATGAAAAGCTGCATTATCCATCACAACTACACTGTTTTTTGGCAGTTCAGGTAACAAGGTTTGCTCCACCCACGCCTTAAAAATATCAGTATTAATGCTATGCTCGAACAAGCCAACAGCAAATAGCTTGTTCTCATATACCGCACCTATAGCATTAACTTGATTTTTACCATGCCAATCATGCTCAGCGTAACAACGCTGTCCTCTAAGTGAATAACCATATCGCCTGATCCAGTCTTTGCCGAAGCCACTCTCGTCAATATATACCAAAGGTAGTTTGCGCTTACGGAAGCAGGTCTGAAAACGTTGGAACCAATTCCGTTTAATCGGACAAGCCTTGGGGTGTTTCAGTATCGTCTTTTTTTACTAAATTTATTGCGTAGCATAGCCTTTCTGATAGCAGCGGGTGTGCATTTGAATCGTTTGGCACGTTCGCTTAGATAATCTGTTGGATACATCTCAATATCAGCCAGGAGTTCTTCTGTGCGGATCTTTTTCGGTGGTCGTTTTTGTGGTGTTTTGGCTTTTTCAGGATGTTTCTTCCAATTTTGAATGGTCGTGAAATGGATCCCAAATAGTGCAGCAGTAGTTCGAACCGATAATCCACAACTTAATGTTTCCAGGACTTTTTTACGAAAGTCGGGAGAGTAGGCCATAATCATTCTCCTGTATGAAAAAATAAGCATCTTAGCTATAACTATCCGCTTAATGAAGCATTAGCACAAAATCACTTCGATAAGTAACACGAGCCTTTGTTATGTACAAATTGAGGATTGGCATATAAAAAGGGGCTGTACTAGATTGGCAGATATGTTGCCCTCCAAAAATGAAGATAACACACTGCAAATTAAAGAAAAAAGTACAGAAAGAACTACTCCGTTTTTTTGTGCTAGAAGTTACTGCACGTTCCGCCGCCGATATTTTGGGTATCCATCCCAATTCGGCAGTCCTGTTCTACCGCAAAATCCGTATGGTTATCAGCCATCGTTTGACCTTGGCTGCCGATGAAGTTTTTGATGGTTCTGTCGAATTGGACGAAAGCTATTTCGGCGGACGTCGCAAGGGCAGACGTGGTCGCGGTGCGGCAGGAAAAGTTGTTGTCTTCGGCATTCTGAAACGCAACGGACGGGTCTATACAGTCGTGGTGGATAATGCCAAGTCTGAAAGCTTACTACCTGTTATCAAGAAGAAAATCATACCTGACAGTATTGTTTATACAGACAGCCTGAGCAGTTATGACAAACTGGATGTGAGCGGTTTTATCCATCACCGCATCAACCATTGCAAAGCGTTTGCCGAGCGCCAGAATCATATCAACGGCATTGAAAATTTTTGGAACCAGGCGAAGCGTGTACTGCGCAAATACAACGGCATTGACCGCAAATCTTTCCCGCTATTCTTGAAAGAATGTGAATTTCGGTTTAACTTCGGTACGCCGTCCCAGCAGCTAAAAACGCTGCGTTGTTGGTGTGAAATTTAGGGCTAATCTAGTACAGCCCCTATAAAAAAGCCCGCTTGCGCGGGCTTTGTCATGTTTATCAGAGGACGAAACGGCTCAAATCCTCGTTCTGCGACAGTTCGCCAAGGGCTTGTTCGACGTAGGCAGCATCAATCAGGATGCGGTCGCCGTCGGGGCGGTCGGCAGCGTCGAAGGAGAGGCTTTCGGTCAACCGTTCCATCAGGGTGTGCAGGCGGCGTGCGCCGATGTTTTCCGTGGTTTTGTTGACGTGGTAGGCGATTTCCGCGATTTTTTCGATGCCGTCATCGGTAAATTCAAGGTGCAGCGCCTCGGTGGCGAGCAGCGCGGTATATTGTTTGATGAGACTGTGATCCGGCTCGGTGAGGATGCGGCGGAAGTCTTCGACGCCGAGCGCATCCAGCTCGACCCGCACCGGCATCCGTCCTTGCAGTTCGGGGATGAGGTCGGAGGGTTTGGCGAGGTGGAAGGCGCCGGAGGCGATGAAGAGGATGTGATCGGTTTTGATCATGCCGTATTTGGTGGAGACGGTGGAGCCTTCGACCAGCGGCAGGAGGTCGCGCTGCACGCCTTCGCGCGAGACATCGGCGCCGCCCACGTCGCTGCGCTTCGCCACTTTGTCGATTTCGTCGATGAAGACGATGCCGTTCTGCTCGGCGTTCGCAATCGCCTGTTGTTTGATGTCCGCCTCGGAGATGAGGTTGTCCGCTTCTTCTTCGGCGAGCTGGATGAGCGCGTCGGCGATTTTGATTTTCTGCTTGCTGGTTTTTTGTTTGCCGAGGCTCTGGAAGAGTTCGGAAAGCTGGCTGCTCATGTCTTCCATCCCCGGCGGCGCCATGATTTCAACGTGGGCAGAGGTGGGCTGGTCGCGCACGTCGATTTCGATGATTTTGTCGTTCAGTTCTTCGCGCAGGATACGTTCGCGGTAGGTCTTGCGCGCGGGATTGTCTTCGGGGACGTTCGCACCATCGTGCCAGCTGTTGCCTTTTGCCGGCGGCACGAGTACGTCAAGGACGCGTTCCAGCGCCGCTTCACGCGCCTTGGTCTGCACCTGCTTGCGCGCGCGTTCGCGTTCGAGTTTGAGGCTGGTTTCGACGAGATCGCGGATGATGCTGTCCACATCGCGGCCAACGTAGCCAACTTCGGTGAATTTGGTCGCTTCTACTTTGACGAAAGGCGCTTCGGCGAGTTTGGCGAGGCGACGCGCGATTTCCGTTTTACCGACACCGGTCGGCCCGATCATGAGGATGTTCTTCGGGGTGATTTCGCTGCGCATCGGCTCGGGAATCTGGCGGCGGCGCCAGCGGCTGCGCAGGGCGTTTGCCACGGCGCGCTTCGCTGCTTTCTGGCCGATGATGTGGCGGTCGAGTTCTTCAACAATCTCGCGCGGAGTCATGTTGAGGTCGCGGTATTCAGTGGTTTTTTCCATATTCGGTTCCTTTATCAGGTTTGGGTATTCGCCGCGAGCGCTCGGGCGGCGGTGGGGTTAGGCAAGGGCTGGGGGGGCTAAAGGCATTGGGCGGAACGGATAACGCCACCATTTGCCGCCCTCGTGTCTCTTGGCGTCATGTTGAGGTCGCGGTATTCGGTTTTGTTGTCCATGTGGAGTCCTGGTTTAGCCTTTCAGTTCGTCGGTGATGATGTTGTGGTTGGTATAGACGCAGATGTCGCTCGCGATTTCGAGGCTCTTGCGGGCGATGGTGAGCGCGTCCATCTCGGTGTTGTGATACAGCGCGCGCGCGGCGGAAAGGGCAAACATCCCGCCGGAGCCGATGGCGGCGATGCTGTCTTCCGGTTCAACCACGTCGCCGTTGCCGGAGAGAATGAGGGTGCTGGTTTCGTCGGCGACGATGAGCATCGCTTCCAGGCGGCGCAACATGCGGTCAGTACGCCAGTCTTTGGCGAGCTCGACCGCTGCGCGCAGCAGTTGCCCATCTTGTTCTTCCAGCTTGCCTTCAAAGCGCTCGAAAAGGGTGAAGGCATCAGCGGTGCCGCCGGCGAATCCGGCGAGGATACGGTTTTTGTAGAGACGGCGGATTTTGCGCGCGTTGCCCTTCATGATGGTGTTGCCGAGCGAGACCTGGCCGTCGCCGGCGATGGCGACGTGACGACCACGACGGACGGAGAGGATGGTGGTGGAATGTGCGTCAAACATGATGTGCCTTGGGTTGGTGAATGTCCTGCCGTTTTGGGGGCGGGTAGGGCGCTTTCAAGTTTTTGTGTGGTGCGGGTATGATGCGACGCGAATCCTCAACCCAACATGGAGTGCATCATGGCAAAAAACATCTACCCCCTTGGCCTCGCTGTTTTACTTGCTCTCGCGCCAACCGCTTATGCGGCGGATACGCAGGATATTGAGAAGGGCAAGGAACAGGTAAAAGAAGCAGGCTTTTTTATTGGCCAACAAATAGAAGTTATCGAGAACAACTCCCGCTATGGCGATATGCCGGCAGATAATGCCGCTGCGGGGCTCGCTACTGCCGAAGACCTCAACAACAAATACATCAGGGAAATTAAAGTAGGTGAAACCCTGCTTGATGACAAAATGCCGGGGGGTGGTTACCGCCACTTTTTATAACGATGAACCTAATATCACGGCATTGCGTGGCAAAAAGATTTCAGCAATACCCTTTAACGGTAGGTATAAAGGGTGCGCGTCGAATATAGAAAGCCAATATTTCTCAAAAGATGTTGAATGTACGTATATTACCAATCAAAAAGAACTCGAAACCTATATTAGTCATATACTTATCAAATATCAGGCAGATGAGGCGATGAATCTTGCTGGTGGCCAAAAAGGTGATGTATCTGAATCGCATGCAAATAGAGGAACATGGCCGAAAGATAACAAAGATGCCGGTATAGCTGAAGCATTTGATATTCGTGGTAAATACGTCAAAGAAGTCAGGGTCGGCGTCAATTTATCTGGCGATAAGCAGCCAGGGGTAATTACAGCAACGCTGTATAACGAAGAACCCGTCGCTCCAGAATTGCGTGGCAAGAAATTGTCTTTAGTACCAAGCAAAAAAGACGTTGCATATCAATGGGATTGTGTATCCAATATAGACAGCCAATATCTGCCTAAGCCTTGTCGCCATGTTGATAAATAAAGCTATCTTTCAAATAAAAAAGCAGGCATCCGCCTGCTTTTTTATTCCCGTACGGCTTTGTGCATGAGAAAAACCACCCCGTGCGCTTGACGAGCGCAGCATTGATGCTGCTTCGCGTGGGGTCCGTGTTTACGATGTTGCCCCCCTCCGTCGCTACGCGGCACCTCCCCCCGCAAGCGGGTGGAGGGACTTGGTGCCGCTGTTTCTGCCGCTTGGCAGTGTTTCTTCCGTACGCTCAAGAATGCAAAAAGCAGGCTTGCGCCTGCTCGGTAGGCTGAAATTCATCCTACGCCGCCACAGTATCTACACCGCTTGGGCGCCGTTATTGTTGTTGTGTCGTATCAGCGGCGGGCGGAAAGGGAATCGGGTCGCCGTAATGGCGTGCTTCGGTGCCGCGCAGTAAGTCCCACACGGCGCGCAGGCGGGCGGCGATTTCCCGCACCTGGGTTTTCAGGCGGTATTTGACGGTGCCGGGGTTGGCGGCGTTGTAGGCGATAACCTGCTGACCGTT
Organism: Cardiobacterium sp. Marseille-Q4385; assembly: GCF_916618745.1. GTDB lineage: Bacteria > Pseudomonadota > Gammaproteobacteria > Cardiobacteriales > Cardiobacteriaceae > Cardiobacterium. The sequence continues at coordinate 29,593 of NZ_OU745373.1, read as the reverse complement.
CTGCCGGGCAAGGAAGACAGCGCGCGCGTTATGAAAGGGCTGGCTGACGATAATGTAGTCGCGGTTGCCGAAGACTTTGTCGGCGCGCAGGACGCTGTCGAGCGTGCGCAGGCCAGCGTAGTCGGGCTGGATGCGCTCCGCCGGCACGCCCGCATTGATGAGGTCATTGCGCATTTGCGCCGGTTCGTTATAAGTGAGGGTGCGGTTGTCGCCGCTGACGATGAAGTACTGCGCCTTGCCACGCCGGTACAGTTCGGCGGCGGCATTGATGCGGGCGCGGTAGTAGAGGTTGATGCGACCGTCGGTGGTGTATTTGGCGGTGCCGAGGACGACGGCAAGCGGACGGGCGGGGAGGGCGTCGATGTCGTCATACAGATAGGGACGGCTACTCACGGTTATCCACGCGTAACACAGCGCCGGGATGAGGATGGCGATGGCGAGTAGGGCAAGCAGGATGTAGTAAATGCGGCGTATCACGGGAATCTCCTTGGGGCGCTAATGGTAGCGGTTTTGGAGGCGGTCTGAAAAGTATGCCGGGTTAGAAGAGCCGAAAAAGACTCGCAGAGCGTCCAGTTCTGTGTGCGACAAAAATTCGCCAAGCGACATAAATACCGGGCCGCAAGCGGTGATATTTGGGCGCTGCGCGGGGTATTTGCTACCCCTATCGTCAGCAGGGTCGTCTTCGCAGGCACCGCCATATGCGCGTCTTCCAGATTGAACGCTTTGCTTTTCAGACGGCCAAATGAGGGCTCTATAGAAGCGCAGATACACCAACTATTCATGGATAACAAAGCGCTACACACGGCGACAGGAAAATGCCGGCTTGACCTGTGACGGGAAGGTATCTTTGTGCCCAACGGGGTTAACGGTCAGGCGGACATGCATCGCGGTGAGGATGCCGGCGAGGTAATCTGTTACTGCTTTGTGCCAGGGAAAGTGTTGCTTGAAGAAATCGGAAAATCCGCTGGAAATTGGTATAGCGTTCAGCATTTTTTAGCGGCTTTCCTTTCTTTATTGTGTGCAAAGATAAGATATTTATTCACGCAATTCTGCTTGAAATCCCTGAATAAACTGCACCGCTTTATTCTGAATAGTTTGCCATTGGGCTAAATTCTGCCGCAGATACATCATGGAAATACGGATTTTCATAGGTGGGGGAAAATTAAAATCATGTGTACAAGATGGAGATTTTATCTTCCTATTTGAACATTTGATGATAGTTTGCACGTTGCCCTGTTCGTCCCTAAAGACAAACATATCTTCAGCGAGCCAATGTTCGCGAAAAGGACGCTGCGTTTCAGGATCAATCCCTTCGTTAATATAAGTGTCCAAGCCATGGTACTGTTGATGTATATTTACGTATGGTGCTGGTGCTATTTCTGCTAATTCCAAATAACCATCGAAATAATCATCCAAAGCGTGCGGATTGGTCCCATAGCGGGAGCCTGCACTGATATTGAGGGAAACCCAATCATCGCCTCCCCGCCTGCGCTCAGTATCGTATTCCTGGCGTAAAGTGGGATTATTCCTGTCATAAAGCACAGAATCATGATTGCGGAAATCGAATCCCAAAGACTCAATAATGGATTGATAGCTGCGTGTGCGCGGCTTGTAGGTACGCAATTTTTCCGGATCAAAACCGGGTGAATCATCGTATTCCACAAGCTCGACGATCGAAGGCGGCAAGTTAACCGGCACGCCGCCGAGGTTGCCGATGATGTAGGGTTGGCCGTATTGGTCCTTTGGCGCATCATCGGGTTGCTGGCTTGCCGCACCGTGCATGGCGCGGGCGAGGTTGCCCATGTCCTCGGCGGTGATGTTCGGTGTCTCGGCGGCAGCGGGAGCGGAGTTTGCCGCCGCTGCGGTAACAGCAGTCTGCGGTGCGGGCTTTGCGTTTTTTTCTGCTGGCGCTTTGTCGCAGGCGGTGAGCAAGGCAGCAGAAGCAAGGTTCAAGGCGAGCAGCAGCGGTTTGCAGGTGGTGTGGGTGGGTTTGCGTGTCATGCGGTGTCCTTGAAGGTTGGTTTTCAAGCAGTTATAGCCGGGTACACGACAAAATGCCTTCTCAGTGGGGGAGGAGGATTTTGTGGACTCGCAGGGCCCGCGCTTTCGCGGGATACCGTCAGCGGGCTGGGATTTTTGTCGTGTATCCAGTTATTTGCGGTTGAAGAATTTTGCGGTGAGCCAATCGCCGAGGCGCGGCGCCAGCGGGTAAAGGCGGGCGGCGATTTCCATCAGGCGGGGTCGATTAATTTCGCGCACGTTTTTGTCAATGGCGGCAACGGTGAGCGTGGCGATGCGCTCCGGATCGAGCAGCCAGAAGCGGCCCAGTTTTTCCTGATAACTGCCGCCGGGATCAGCAGTATCAAAAAACGGTGTGGCCATCGGCCCGGGGTTGACGGTGGTCACGGTGATGCCGCTGCCGCGCAGTTCGAGGCGTAAGGCGTTGGCATAACCCAGCAGGGCGTGTTTGCTTGCGGCATAGACGGCTGCTTTCGGTGTGGCGATTTTTCCCGCCTGCGAGGCGATAAAGATGAGCTGGCCGCTAGCGCGTGCCTGCATGGACGGTAGCAGCGCAGCGCTGATTTGCATCGCCGCCAACACATTCAGGCGCAGCATGGCGCTGTTTTCCGCGTCATTACAAGCGGTTGCTTCTTTGAAGAGCCCGAAACCGGCGTTATTGATGAGTACGTCCACCGGTGGCAGGGCGGCAAGCCAGGCAGCGACGGCGGCGCTGTCGGCAAGGTCAAGCGGGTAGGTGGTGACTTCTGCTGCGCCCGCCTGACGGCAGCTGTCGGCGACTTGCTGCAAGGCATCCGCGCGGCGGGCGGTGAGGAGCAGACGGTGGCCACGAGCGGCGGCGTGGCGGGCGATCGCGGCGCCGAGTCCGGCGGAAGCACCGGTGATGAGAAGGGTTTTGGACATGGGGTTTTTCGGGATGATAAGACGTGGTGAGTATATAGCGGCTTCCCCGGCATAGCGGCGTATGGCTGTGCAAACTGGATTGATACGGCGTTGGCGCGCCGCCTTGGCGCGAAACGACTATACAATAGTGCGCGTCATCCTACGTTTCCCGCTTATGAAATCTCCGCTTAAAGGCTTCTTTCTCTCGCTGGTCACCGCTGTGATGTGGGGCGCTCTGCCGCTTATCATGCAGCAGGTGCTGACCGTGATGCATCCACAGACGGTCGTCGCCAGTCGTTTTCTCGCTGCTGCCCTGATTCTCGGCGTGTTTTTGCAGCGCCGCCAGCGCTTGCCGTCCTGGCGCACCTTGAGCCAGCCGCGCTACGCCTGGCTGCTGCTGATGGGGGTTTTCGGTCTGGTCGGCAATTTCTGGCTGTTCAGCACTGCTCTGCTGTTCCTGCCCGCTGCTGCCTCGCAGGTGCTGGCGCAGTTGTCGCCGTTTTTCCTGCTCTTTGCCGGGGTGTTTTTCCTGAAGGAACCGCTGGGGCGCAATCAGCGAATCGGCGCTGCCATTCTCTTTAGCGGCATCCTGCTTTTCTTCAACCGCGAGTTGCCAACGCTGTTTGCCGGCGGTCTGGGCGGGAAATCGCTGGGAATTCTTCTCAGCGTCGCCGCCTGCCTCGCCTGGACTTGCTACGGACTGGCACAGAAGATCCTGCTGCGTGATTTTTCCGCACAACAGATTCTTTTCGTTCTCTACTGCGGCAGCGCGCTGGTCGCTGCGCCGTTTGCCGCCTGGGGCGAGTTGCAGGCGCTGGACGGCTATCAGTGGCTCTGCCTGCTGTTTTGCTGCCTGAATACGCCGATTGCCTATGGTGCCTTCGCCGAGGCGCTGAATTATTGGGAGGTCAGCAAGGTCTCGACGACGATTACGTTAGTGCCGCTCTTTACCATCGCTTTCGCCGCTCTTGGTCACTGGCTGCAACCGCAGCGCTTCGCGGCGGCAGATGTGAACCTGCTTGCCGCCGTCGGCGCAGCGCTGGTCGTTTCCGGCGCGATTTGTTCGGCCTTGCAACAGCGGCAGAAGAGATAAAAATCCATCCCGGCAAATAATTCGTCTGTGTTGGTACCGCCTTAGCGGGAAGATTCATTTATCCGCGAACCGGGCAGCGGTAATGCCACTACCTGCCATGTTTCTTTTTCATGATTAAAGCGGGGATGGCGCAAGAAATAGAGTTTGCCGTCTTCGCGCCGATAGCCTTGCGGCAGCGGTGCGGCGGGATTGCGCAGGGCAGCGAAGGCGCGCAGGTAGCGGTTCACATTGAGCAGACGCGCCTGATAAAAGCGGCTGTCCGGCCGGCCCATCCGGCACAGGGGATTGAGCGGTGAGCAATAGCGCGGCCATTTATCCAGCGTCGGCTGCAGCACTTCATCCCGTCTGACGGCGGCCAGCATGGCAGGTGCGCAGTATTTTGTGTTTTCGACCAGATATTGCGCCTCGGCTTGCCGCATCAGAATGAAATAGAGCGCTTTTTCTGCAATATCCCGCTGCCTGTCCGCGATGATGGCGGCATCGTCGTGGCGCATGATGTGCCGGAATTCCAGCCAGTCGCTGTACATCAGCGGGCAAAGGGCGAGCGCCTCTTGTGGCAACGGTTGCAATTCATCACACAATGCAGGCCACGGCGTCTCTGGCGGTAATTCCGCCCGCATCTGTGCCAGCAGGGCAATATTGCGTTCGACCAGTCCGGCCCCGCCGATGCTGCCGAGGAATATGCCCTGACTGCGCACCAGGCGCAGGCCCAATAGCGCGCCCCGACAGGCACCGCGCTGCGCCGCCTCCGTCTCACCAGCGGCAAAACGGTAGGCGTTCAGGCTGACCGCCTCAACCAGCAAGCGGAACGACGGCGATTTTTCCGTTGCATAATCTTCTGTTGTAGGCGGGCGGAAATAGGCATAGGCCAACAGCGTTTCCAAGGTCTCATCCCGCTTCTGCAAGGCAACGGCGACCGCTCCGTATGCGTCCAGGTGTTCCCGCGCCCAGGCGAGGCAGTCATCTGTCTCACGCGGGCAAAGAGGGACGTCATCTTGTGGCCAGCGTTCTTGCGGCCAATACTTTGGCAAGGCCCGGTAGCCATTGTCCCCCGTTATCGGTGCTCGTGCTGCTGCCAGCTCTGCCTCCAATCTGGCATCGGGTTGTACGCCGGGCCAATACACGGCAAAGAAAAAAGTGATGCCAAGTACATGATAAATCGCTGAAAGCATGGCTTCCTCCTGTTGGGACGATGGCAGACCGGATTAACGATTATGGTAAACCGTCTGATGGTGTAGGGCAGGGTAGGGCACGCCAGGCGGGAATATCGCCCGTTTTCAGACCTTGCAGAAACGCTGCTCCTTGTCAGATGGCGGGGCAAGGTTATGTGTTTTATTCGCCGTTTGGTTCGCTCATGCGCGAGCGTATAATGCCGCCGCTTTTTTAAGGGGTTTTATATGCAACAAATGAAAGAAATCTTGGTTGGCGCACAGATGCTGTTCGTCGCGTTTGGTGCGCTGGTACTGGTGCCGCTGCTCACCGGCATCAGTCCGGCGGTAGCGCTGTTATCGGCCGGTATCGGGACGCTATGTTTTCAGTTTTTTACAGGTCGGCAGGTGCCGATTTTTTTGGGCTCATCGTTTGCCTTTATTGCGCCGCTGTCACTCGCCATCGGGCAGTGGGGACTGGCGGCGACGCAGGGCGCGATTATCGCGGTATCACTGGTGTATCTGCTGCTGGCGCTGCTGGTACGCCAGCTCGGCACGGGTTTTATTGACCGCCTTTTCCCGCCGATTGTGGTTGCGCCGGTGATTATGGTTATCGGCCTTTCACTTGCGCCTGCTGCCGCTAATATGGCGATGGGGCTGTCTGGTGACGGCAGCACGATGCTGTTTGCCAAGGGGCCGGCGCTTACGGTTGCGGCAGTGGCGCTACTGGTGACGATTGTAATCGCCCTCTACACCAGCGGTTTGACGAAGCTGCTCGCAGTATTTGCCGGGATTGTCGCGGGCTATATCTGCGCGTCCGTGCTGGGGTTGACTAATTTTGCCGCCGTGCGTGATGCCGCCTGGCTGCAACTACCGCCCGTTACGGCACCCGCTTTTGATATCAATGCGATTTTGTTCCTGCTGCCGGTCGCTCTTGCCCCAGCCATTGAGCACATCGGCGATATCGCCGTCATCAGCCAGGTCTGCGACAAACCGTTTATGCAGAAGCCCGGCCTGCACAAGACGCTAGCAGGGGACGGCATTGCAGTCGCCATCGCCGGTTGCCTTGGCGGTCCGCCTGTCACGACGTATTCGGAAGTCACGGGCGCAGTGTCCATCACTGGCGCAAAACAGCCGCGCATCATGATTTATGCCGCACTCACCGCTATCGTGCTGGCGTTCTCCGGCAAGCTGGAAGCGTTGTTGCACCAGATGCCGACGCCGATTATGGGCGGCATCATGCTGCTGCTCTTCGGCTCAATTGCAGCGATGGGCGCACGCTCGCTGCTTGCGCCTAATGCCCGTGTGCGTAGTGAACGTAGCGTTATCATCATCGCAGTTACACTGGTCGCCGGGCTTGGTCATTTGTCTATCGACCTCGGTCCGGTGCATCTGGAAGGCATCGGCCTCTCAGCTATCATTGCCATTATCTTGAACCTCGCCCTGCCGCAACCGGCAGATGACGGCAACGCAAACTAGGGGGTTTTTATGCTGCTTGATCTACTCAATCACCGCCGCGCGGTACGCCATTTCGACGCGGATAAGCCGCTGGACAGCACCACCGTCCGTCACTGTCTCAAACAGGCACAGCTCGCGCCTAGCAGTTCCAACCTGCAACTCTACGAGTTCTATCACATCACCGGAAAAGCGACACTTGAAGCCCTCGCCACCGCCTGCCTCAGCCAGCAGGCAGCAACAACTGCGACGCAAATGGTGGTTTTCGTCTGCCGTCAGGATTTATACCGCCAGCGCACTCAAGCGATGTTTGCACTGGAAAGCGAAAATTTGCGCCGTTACAGCTCGCCGGACAAACTGGAAAAACGGCTGAAAGCTAACGCCGGTTACTACGGCAAGTTCCTGCCATTCCTCTATGCGCGCGGCTTCGGCCTGCTGGGACCGCTGCGCAAAGTGCTATTCGGCACGGTGGCACTCTTCCGCCCGATGTACCGCGATTGCAGCGGGGCGGATATGCGCGTGGTCGTCCACAAAAGCTGTGGTCTCGCCGCGCAGACGTTCATGCTGGCAATGAGCGAGGCAGGTTACGACACCTGCCCGCTGGAAGGGCTGGACAGCGGTCGTGTTAAGAAGATCCTTGGCCTGCCGCGTGGCGCGGAAATCAACATGATCGTCGCCTGCGGTATCCGCAAGGAAGGGCATGGCATCTGGGGCGACCGCCAACGTCTGCCGTTTGCCGAGGTCTACCGCGAACGTACCGACTGACTCCGCTTGACATTGCCCGGGCAGCCGCTATGATGCCGCCCGCGTTGCCCGGATGGCGAAATTGGTAGACGCAAGGGACTTAAAATCCCTCGGTAGCGATACCGTGCCGGTTCGACCCCGGCTCCGGGCACCAGCTTTACTTCTGATTTATCAAAAGAATCGGTCGTAGCGATATAAGTTGCACATAAGTTGTGTTCTTTCTCTCTCTCTTTTGGAAAGGGCTCCTAAACGTGTAGCACCGTAAAAGTGGACTTGTACGATGTCTTTTCTGCCACATTGTCTACCTTCTATACAGCGGTTGTGCCTGATGCACCTTACCGAGCAATTCCCCAAATGGCATACCGTTCATTACCTACTTCCAGAGATGAAGCGAGCCCCGCGAGAGTGGCATCAGCTTCCTTGAGGAAGCGTTAAAAAATCAGATGGCTGCAGCACGTCGCAAGCAGGGACGGCATAAAAAAACTCCTTTCCTGATTATTGATGCGCAGAGCGTGCAGAACGCGGATACAGCCATGGAAAAGGCTACGATGCCGGCAAGAAAGTTAGCGGTATCAAGCGGCATATAGCGGTTGACACGCAAGGTTTTCCGCATACTCTTGCGGTGACAACGGCGGCGGATGTTACCGATAAAAAGGCTGTCTGGTGGCATTGGAACATGGGTAGGATAATCTTGGCGTGGTACAAAAAGTCCTTGCTGATGGTGGTTACACGGGGAAGGCATTTGCTTCGTCAGTACAGGAGTCGATTGGTGCGGAGGTGGAGATTGCCAAACGAAACGAATTACACCGTTTTGCGGTATTACCGAAGCGCAGGGTAGTAGAGCGCAGTTTTTCCTGGTTGGAAAAGAACAGGCGGCTTTGGAAATACTGCGAGCATAAGTTGAGTAGCCGTCTGGGAATAGTAGTTAGAGAATATTTTATACATAATATTCATTCTAGGAAGTTGATGTGACCGGATGATGTTGAGGGATGGAGATGGTTGAAACCATACTATCCGTCTAAACGGAGACATCCATTGCTCAACTTGACTGCTACCCCTGTCCTAGTGTGCGTCTATCTCCATCCCCGGCATCTGCGCCTATTTCCGCGAAACGGGCCCGACCACACCAAGAAATTTTTCTTGCCATCCGCAAGGTGCTCGAAACTAATTCCTTGTTTTTTACCCATGCACGATTAGTAACATTCGCACCTATCTTGACTCCTACGAGCGGTTGTTCACTTTACGGAGATTATTTCCCTCACCCATAGAAGAAATCTGCTAGGTCTTTCAACTTATCTACAAAATATTTATGCGGATGCCAAAAGGTTGAGAGAGGCATTAAATGCTGTTCTCTGAATTTGTTTCATTCGGTTATGAAGGATATAATGTAAAAATATATCAATCTTTTTTAACATAACCACCTAAACCATGAATCTCGATAATTTGCACCATATTGACCCTCGCCGTTATTCCGCACGAATTAATACCGCCCTTGATTGGCTGCGTGCGCAAGATTTTTCTATTCTTGCTGCTGGCCGCTACGACATTGATTCCGGCATGCGGGCCGAAAGATTCAGCTTGACCACCCGACCCCGCGAAGAGATTGCACCTGAAGTGCACCGTGACCATATTGATATTCAGTACCTCATCAGTGGTATTGAAGTCATCGCTTGTCGGCTTGATGACAACGCTATCACACCAAGCGAAGCCCACGATCCCTCGCGGGATGTTGCCTTTTATCCTAAAACCCTGGATGGTGAAAGCCTGCTGCACTTGCAGGCTGGCGACTTCGCTATTCTTTACCCGGGCGAAATCCATCGTCCCGGTTGCGGCACAGGCAACATCGTGGACAAAATTGTTATCAAAATCCGCTTCGATACTCTCTGAACCCTACAACAGGAGCAACATCATGAACCAATTAGATACCCTTAAAGGCATGACTACTATCGTCGCCGATACTGGCGATATTGAGGCTATCCGCAAATATCAGCCGCAGGATGCCACCACCAATCCTTCACTGATCCTGAGTGCTGCTGCCCTGCCGCAATATGCGTCACTCATTGATGAAGCTGTCGCTTATGGCAAGGCACACGGGTACGATCGCGCCACACAGATTAGTGAGGCTGAAGACAAACTTGCCGTCAATATTGGCCTGGAAATCCTCAAAATTGTTCCTGGTCGCGTCTCAACTGAAGTAGATGCCCGTCTTTCTTACGATCGTGATGCCACCATTGCCAAAGCACGCAAAATCATCGCTCACTACAATGCAGCGGGCATCAAAAACGACCGCATCCTCATTAAAATCGCCTCTACCTGGCAGGGTATCCTTGCCGCTGAAGTGCTTGAAAAAGAAGGGATTAACTGCAACCTCACCCTGCTCTTTTCCCAGGCACAAGCTCGCGCCTGCGCTGAAGCGGGTGTAACACTCATCTCTCCTTTTGTCGGTCGCATCCTCGATTGGTACAAAGCTCACAGTGACAAAAAAGACTATGCCCCGAATGAAGATCCCGGTGTGCAATCCGTCACCGCTATCTACCGTTATTACAAAGAACATGGCTATTCAACCATTGTCATGGGGGCGAGCTTCCGCAATATCGGCGAAATTACAGAGCTCGCAGGCTGTGATCGTCTCACAATTGCCCCGTCGCTACTGGCGGAGCTGCAGGCGAGCAATGCTCCTCTGCCGCGCAAACTGAATGATCCCGGCGCGAGTAAGCCTCGCCCTGCCCCACTTACCGAGGCCGAATTCCTCTGGCAGCACAACAGTGATCCAATGGCTGTAGATAAACTCGCTGAAGGTATCCGTAAATTTGCTGTTGACCAGGAAAAGCTCGAAGCCCTGCTTGCCGCAAAAATCTAAAACATTCAAAAGCCTCTACCACCCCGCTACTCTTGTTGCAGTGGCGGGGGAACAGGATGGTCCTCCCACCATCTTACGCATTCCAAAACCGATGAAGCCCATGAAACTCAACAAAGCCGCCCTGATCCTCGCCTGTCTGCTGACAACCACCGCCTACGCCGAACCCTACCCCAGACTTGATCCTAACAGTCTCATCAACGGCAGCCCAGACAACCCGCCCATCACCGTCAATATCGCCGCGCTGCAAAATGCCCTGCAAAATCTTGGTGACCATGCCGGCGACTATCCACCACGTTTTGATAGCGATGCCGACCGTGCTCAAGCGATCAAAGACCTCGCCCCGCTTGCCATCCTGCTGGAAGACATGACCAAAAACAGCGCAGCGAGCGGCAAAAAAGATAACGAAGCACATCTTGCCAGCCTGCAAATGAGCGCGCGCCTCTACTGGATCGGTCATAACCTGGATCAACCTGGTTATGCCGAAAAGGCTCACAACGCTTACATCCAGCTCCTGAAACTTGCGCCGAAAAACCGTAAAGCTGAAGTCGAAGACGAACTTGGCCGCTTTTTGGCATCCGTTGGTAAAGGTGATGAAGCCGTGCAGCACCTGCGCAACGCCTATAAGAGCGGCTATACCGATAGTGGTTTCCCGCTTGGTATGACCCTTCTCATACAAGGACAAAAAGAAGAAGCCATCCGCATCCTGCAAGACTATGCACAGAAAAATCCTAACGACCCGCGTCCGCAGCAAGTACTGGAAGCTGTTAACAGTGGGCAGTTTGAAATCCGCCGTGAGTAAATATAGTTGAATAGATAAAAAAGCGTAACAAGGCGCGTCGCCGCAGACAGTACAGGTAGTACGGCAAGGCGACGCAACGCTGTTACGATTTTTTTAGATGTTCAACTATAGCCTATCTCCATGTAATGGAGACCAAATAAACGTATTAAAAAAGCGGGCTGTTCAAGCCCGCTTTTTTATACAAGACAGCATTATTTCTTTTCTGTCGCATTAGCTTCATTTGTTGCCGGTGGCAATTTCGTTTGCGCAATCACATCGAGAAACACCAACGGTTCGTTGCCATTATTACGCAAGGCATGGCTCTGCCCCGGGCGGGCAATTGTCACATCACCTGCGCCAACAGCGGTTTCCTTGCCATTGCCGTCGGTAAAAATACCTGTGCCGGCAATAATGATATAGGCATCTTCATTATCCTTATGCTGATGCAGGCCAATAGAAGCACCGGGTGGCAAAGTCGTCCAGCCGATTTCACGCAGCGCATCATTCTCGTCCGTTTGCATGCGGGTATAAGCAAATTCACCAAGCAAATCGCCCTCACCACCCGCTGCCTTTTTCCGGTTCCAGGTATGTAAAGTCGTCTTTGGATAGACCTGCACACTGCGGTCAAGCGTTTTACCGTGAAAAACCTGCTCTGCAGTTTTAGGTTCGGCGACATTACCGCCTTTATCGGTCGCTGTTTCCGCCTGTGCCCCTACAAACATGGCACCGGCACATAATGCGCTTACCAGAAATACTTTCATCGCAATTACCTCATTGAACAAACAAAAAGCCTCCGCATTAGCGAAGGCCGGACCTCAATCAATCCCCCAGATTTTCTTCGGCGATCGCCTGACTGAGTGCACTGATTAATTTCTCGCTGACCTGATTGACCATGCTGACTTCGCGGGCAATCGTTTGTCTCTCCAGCAGCAAATCAAAGGTCATTTGCAAAGCACCAAGAATGACTAACCGCTCTAATGGCACTTTCGGATTATCTCGCCGCATATCAGCGAGGGAAAGATTTAATTGCTCCGCCGCTTCAAGCAATAAATCGCGTTCATGCGGTTCGCACATCAGCGGATAGGTATTTTCCAGAATCTGTAAAGTTACTTTCATCTTACTCATGATCCACTCCACGAATCCGGTCAATCATTGCCTGTTTACGCATATTGCAGCGATCCAGTTCTGCTTGCAGGGCGTCATAGGCGCGCTGATGTTCTTCCGCCTGCGCTTTTAATGCATCAGCATGTGCCGCAATCAAGGCTTCCTTTTCCGTTGCCCAATTCGCTTTTTCTTCATCATAACGACTGCGCCAGCGGGCATCGGCACTTTCCAAAGAGGCGCGATATTCCTCGGCGCGCTGCGCTTGCGCTTCCTGGTGTTCCTGAATACTTTGATTATGGCGTGCATTGAGTTGGTCATAATCATCCTGTAATTGCCGATGCTCTTTATTAAGCGCCCGCCATGCTTTAAGCAAAATATTGGTTTGCTTTTCGACGCGTTTTAATTCGTCGATATGTAAACGTTCCTGAACTGGCTTCATGCACATTCCCGTTTTCAAACTAAAAAACCATAATGGCCAAAGCCATTACCTCTCTTTCATCTATACTACCATTTTCCAGAAGATACGGACAAAACCATGACCACACAGCCTCATTATGATGCCCTTGAAGCCCTTATCCGTGAACGCGGCTGGTGGTTTGCCGCTAGCGAAGCGCACGGCATACAAACTGCCCTTGTCGCCTGCGGTAGTGGAGCGCGCTGGCCGGAAATCCTCTTTGCGCAAGGGGAAATCGATGCACTCGCGCGCGAAGCATTCGACCGCCTTGCCGCGCAAATTGAAGAAACCCTCTCCGGTGAGGCGCTTGACTACCAACTGCTCTTGCCCGAAGAAGGCACTCTTGCTGCCCGCGCCGAAGCGCTTGTTGCCTGGGTGCAGGGCTTTACCGTCGCCGCGCACTGGCTCAATCCCAAACTGGATGACGACTGCCGCGCCTTCCTTGCCGATCTTGACGAAATCAGCAAACTGGATGATCGCCTGGCAGACAGCGAAGAGAACCGGCAAATGCTCACTGGCCTCGAAGAACACTGCCGCATGGGCGCGCTAATGCTCTACGCCTACTGCCACCGCCATAACAAATAGCCTGCTAAAGAAGAGGAGCACCACCATGACCACCTGGACTCGCGACGCCCGCTACACCCCACTTACCGCCGCCACCCTCGCCCGCTACGAAGCCCTCTGCGCCGAGGTCGAGGCCAGCCCGTGGCGGCAGCACTACCATATCCAGCCACCTGCCGGCCTGCTCAACGACCCCAACGGCTTCAGCTACTGGCAGGGTGCCTACCACATCTTCTACCAATGGTTCCCGCTCGGCCCGGTACACGGCCTCAAATACTGGCGCCACCTGAGCAGCACCGACCTCGTCCACTACACCGATCACGGCACCGGCATCGCCCCCGACAGCGACTGGGATAGTCACGGTGCTTACAGCGGCAGCGCCATCGCCGACGGCGACGAACTGCTCATCGCCTACACCGGCAACCACCGCGAAGCGGACTGGACACGCATCCCCTACCAACTCACCGCCCACCTCGACACGCACAACCACCTGCGCAAAGACGAACCCTTCCTCAAAGGCGCACCAGAAGGCTACACCGAACACGTCCGCGATCCGAAAATCTGGCGCGAAGCAGACGGCAGCTACGGCATCATCCTTGGCGCGCAGCGCGCAGACCTGAGCGGAACCGCGCTGTATCTCACCTCAAAAGACGCACGCGACTGGCAGCTGCACGGCGAAATCGACACCGCCCAACCCACCTTCGGCTACATGTGGGAATGCCCCGACTACTTCCCGCTTGACGGCCACGACATCCTCACCTACTGCCCGCAGGGCCTGCCTGCCGATGGCGACAACTGCCGCAACCTCTACCAGAGCGGCTACCTCATCGGCCATTTCGACAAAACCGCCTGCTGCTTCACGCACGACGGCTTCCGCGAACTTGACCACGGCTTTGACTACTACGCGCCGCAAAGCGGCCTCGGCGCGAACGGCGAACGTCTGCTCATCGCCTGGATGGGCCTGCCAGATACCACCTGCCCCAGCGCGCGCGACGGCTGGGCGCACTGCCTCACCCTGCCGCGCGTGCTCACCGTCGAAAACGGCCAACTGCGCCAGCGCCCGCACCCGAACCTCACCCAACTGCGTGGCAGCGGCGCACATGACGGCGTGCATTACGAACTCATCCTGGATAACCCCGACAACCAGCCCTTCATCCTCACCTTGCGCGCCTCAGCGCGGGAAAAAACCGTCCTCACCTACAACGGTGAAGCCGTCATCCTCGACCGCAGTCAGAGCGGTGCCCTGCCCGAACCCGAAAAAGACACCCCCGGCAAAGGCGGGCACATCCGCCGCCTTGCCCTGCGTGACCTGCGCCGCCTGCAACTCTATTCCGACACTTCATCGCTGGAAATCTTCCTTAACGACGGCGAAGCGACCATGACCGCCGCCCTCTACCCTGCCCCAGACGCAACCGGCCTGCACATCGCTGCCGCCGATAGCGTCAGCATCACCACCTACCCGCTCAACAAAGCCTGAACACTACAAACAAGGAACTCCCCATGAGCCGCAAACCCCTCATCACCGCCCTCGCCTTTGGCAGCGCCACCCTCGCCGGTGGTGCAAGCCTTGACTTCGATCCCGCGCAGTACAGCGAAAAAACCGCTACCGTCAACGGCGAAACCATCACCTACCGCGCTTACGAAAACATCCCCTACGTCGCCAACCCCGTGGACGCCGCACACCAAACCATCAACATCTACATCCCCGCCGCCTACTACAACGGCGGCAGCATTAACGGCTACACCGCCGCCACCGCGCCCATCTACCTGCCGAACCAAATCGGCGGCTACATGCCCGCCAGCGCCGGCGTACCCGGCGCCAGCGGCTTCGGCCCGAAAAAAGAAGGGGCGGACGCCATGCAAACCGCGCTCGCCAAAGGCTACATCGTCGCCTCGCCCGGCGCACGCGGCCGCATCAGCGCTGACGGCAAAGCGCCCGCCGCCATCATCGACCTCAAAGCAGCGGTGCGCTACCTCAAACATAACGACGCCAACATGGCGGGCGATGCCGGCAAAATCATCAGCAACGGTACCAGCGCGGGCGGTGCCCTCTCCATCCTGCTCGGCGCCAGCAGCAACGCCCCCGACTACGACGCCGCCCTGAAAACCCTCGGCGCGGCAGAAGCTCCGGACGACATCTACGCCGTATCCGCCTACTGCCCCATCAGCATCCTCGACCACGCCGACAGCGCCTACGAATGGGAATTTCACGGCGTGAACGACTACGAAAAAATTGACGCCCGCCAAGTCGATTACCACGTCGAACGCCAACTACAAAAAGGCACCCTGAGCGCCGCCGAACAACAAACCTCGGCCGACCTTAAAGCCCAATTTCCCGCCTACCTGAACAGCCTCAACCTCAAAAACACGGACGGTACACCGCTTACCCTGGATGCCGACGGCAACGGCAGCTTCCGTGATGCGATTGCGGCATACCTCGGCAAAAGCGCCGAAACCGCCCTGAAAAACGGCCAAACCACCGTCGCCCAACTTGCCGCTGACCACCCGTGGCTGACCCTCGACGGCGACCGCGTGACTACTGTGGACTTCGCCGCCTACGCCAAAACCATCGGGCGGCAGAAAACCCCGCCCGCCTTCGACGCACTCGACCTCAGTAGCGGCGAAAACCAACTCTTCGGCAGCGCAAGCGAAGATAAGCGGCACTTCACCGCCTACAGCCAGGCACACAGCAGCGTCGCTGGCGCCGGCATGGCAGATGACGCGACCATCAAACAAATGAACCCGCTGCACTACATCAGCGACAAAACCGCGCCGCAACACTGGCGCATCCGCGTTGGCACCGCCGACAGCGACACCTCGCACGCCATCGCCGTCATCCTCGCAAGCAAACTGGCCAACAGCGGCAAAACCGTGGATCTCGCCATGCCGTGGCAAGTACCGCACAGCGGCGACTACGACCTGGACGAACTCTTCGCCTGGATGGATAACGTCGTCAAAAACAGCCAGCCATAACCCGCCAAGCGGGATAAACACTGGCTTTCCGCCGTTACTAAAAAACCGCCCCGAAGGGCGGTTTTTTGTTGGGCATCGTCACACATCCCAGTTCTTGAAGCCGGTCAGCCAGCGCGCGAAGTTGGGGTCGCGGTGGTCAAAGAAGCTGTTTGGCAGGCTGGTGGCCAGTGCGCTGTGGCCGGTGTCCAGCGTGGTGAGGCGCAGCATGTCGTCGCTGCTCAGTTCGAAGTCGAAGATGGCCTGATTTTCCCGCATCCGTTCGGGGCGCACGGTTTTCACCAGTGAGACGATGTCCCGTTGGTAGAGCCAGCGCAGTGCTACTTGCCCCGCCGTTTTGCCGTATTTCTGGCCGATTTCAACGAGTAACGGCTGGTTGAAGAAGTCGTATTTGCCCTCGGCGAATGATCCCCAGGCCGCGACGGTGATGCCGTTTGCCTGCATGTAGCCCACTTCGCGCGTCTGCTGGTGAAAGGGGTTGACCTCAATCTGGTTCACCATCGGCGCGATGCGGTTGAAGGTGGCGAGATCGACGAGGCGGTCGCTGTGGAAGTTGCTGACGCCGATGGCGCGGATTTTTCCCGCGTCGAAAAGTTCTTCGATGGCGCGCCATGCCCCGTGTACGTCGCCGTAGGGTTGGTGGATAAGGTAGAGGTCGAGGTAGTCGAGTTGCAGACGGTTCAGGCTGCGCTCGAATTGTGCTTTGGCGGCATCGTAGCTGGCGCTGTTCAGCCACAGTTTGGTGGTGATGAAGATGTCTTCCCGCTTGATGCCGCTTGCGCGGATGGCACGGCCGACTTGTTCTTCGTTGAAGTAGGCGGCAGCGGTATCGATATGGCGGTAGCCGCTGGCAATGGCATCTATGACGACGCGTTCGCATTCTTCGGGGAGCACTTGATAGACGCCGAAGCCGAGCATCGGGATGGTAACGCCGTTGGTCAGGGTGGCAGTGGGCTGGGTCATGGGGTTTACCTCGTAGTGGATGAAGCGGGCATTGTAAGCAGCGGGAACGAACGAATAAACGCTATCGCGAGCAGGCAGTCAGGGGAAGTGCTTTAATGAGCGGCATCAAGACAAATAAGGAGATCCCATGAACGTCAACGACACCGTTTTCCGCCAACTGGTCACAGCCGCCACCCGGGCGCCGTCCGGACACAACAGCCAGCCCTGGCATTTTCACGCCACCGCCGATGGCATCACCATCCTGCCCGACCCGGCGCGGACACTGCCCGCCGTCGATGGCGACCAGCGCGAACTCCTCATCAGCCTCGGCTGCGCGCTGGAAAACCTCTGTCTGCACGCCACCACCCTGCACTACGCCAGCACAGTGAGCATCAGCACCGATGGCCGCATTGATGTACATCTGCGTACGGATGATGCCCTGCCCGCCGACCCACTCGCCGCCAGCATCACGCGCCGCCAGAGCAACCGCGCGACCTGCGACGGGCGGATGGTGCCGGATGACGTTCTGCAAATCCTGCTGGCGGAAGCAACCGCGAACATCCACATCCACGCCTTCGCCCGCGACACGCCGGCCTTCACCCAACTGGGCGATGCTATCCGCCGGGGTAACGACGTACAGATGAACGACCCCGCCTTCAAAAACGAACTGCTGAGCTGGATACGCTACAACCGGAAACACAGTGAGGCGCACAACGATGGCATCAGCAACGCCGTGCTGGGCGCGCCCAATCTGCCACGCTGGCTGGCGAAAATCATCGTTAAAAGCATGATGAACGGCAAAACCCAGAACAAAACCGACGCTAAACATCTCGCCGCCGCCTCGCACCTGCTCCTTATCAGCAGCGACAGCGACGACAACGCCGCCCGCATCGCGACCGGTCGCGTCCTGCAACGCCTGCTGCTGCGCCTGAGTGCTGCGAACCTCGCCTGCGCCTTCCTCAACCAGCCCTGCGAAGTAGCGGCCATCCGCGCCGAATTGCGCGAAACGCTGCCCATTAGCCACGCCTATCCGCAGATCCTGCTGCGCATCGGCTATGCCGCTGAACAACCCTACTCGCTCCGCCGCCCTATTGACGAGGTAATTGCGTCCGGGGCTTGAGCCCATCTTCTAGCCGGGAAAATCGCTAAATAAAAGCACCTGCGAAGTGTGAATCGCAGGTGCGTAAAATAAGCGCCTCTTAATCCTATCAACCGCCCACATAAGGACTTTCTGTGGCACAAATCCTCACCCCCCTGAAAAAAAACAAAATGACGGTTGGCGAAAAACGCTTCGCCCAGCTCCTTAGCGACTATCTCGATAACGACTACCTCGTCTGGTACAACGTCCCCAGTAATGGCGAACAGCGCCGCTATCCGGATTTCCTTATCTTCCACCCCGGCCATGGCTTGTGGTGTCTGGAAATCAAGGACTGGCATATGGGCAACGTCACTGCCATGAACAAAAACACCGTGACACTGAAAGACGCGGAAACCTATGCCCATCCCATCGAGCAGGCGCGCGATTGCTGCCTTCCCGTCATTGACCACATGAAAACGGATAGTCAACTGTGTCAGTCAAGCGGCAAATATCAGGGCAAACTGCGCTTCCCCTGGGGTTTTGGTGCGGTGATGAGCAACTGGTTGCGCAGCAACCGCCTCACTAACATCCCGCCCGAAATCTTGCACGCCTGTTTCCCACCTCATCTCACCTGGTACAAAGAGGACATCCTCGAAGGCGTCCTCAGTCGCCGCGACTTTCTTGCCAAACTGCACGGCATGCTGCCATATAAATTCCCGATAAACCTCAGTGACGAAGAATGCCGCCGCGTGCGTGCCCACATCTATCCCGAATACATCGCTGACACCCAGGGCGAACTCTTCAAAGCCGACCCCGACCGCGTCGAAACCATCAAAATCATGGACAAAGCCCAGGAACGCCTTGCGCGCGAACTGGGCGACGGCCACCGCGTCATCCACGGCGTGGCCGGTTCTGGCAAAACCATCATCCTGCAATACCGCGCCCGCCAGCTTGCCGCAGAAAAACCTGGCAAACCCATTCTTATCATCTGCTACAACATCATGCTCGCCAGCCTGCTCAAAGCGCGCCTGCATGGCCTGGAAAACGTGGAAATCCGCTATTTCCATGACTGGTGCAGCCAGCTGAAAACGCAATACCACCTCAAAACCCCATATGGCGAGGATTTCACCAAAACCGTCTGCGCCGCTATCAACGACGGCACCATCCCCGGCGGCCAATACCGCGCCGTCCTCATCGACGAAGGCCACGACCTTGCCGAAGACTGGCTGTGCGCGCTTGCCAAAATGCCGGAAGGGGCTGATAGCAAAGCACAACAACTGCTCCTGCTCTATGACGACGCGCAAACCCTCTACACCGGGCGCCACAGCATTGATTTCTCGCTCTCCTCCGTCGGCATTCAGGCGCAGGGACGCACCCGCATCCTGCGCGTGAACTACCGCAACAGCGAAGAAATCTGCCAATACGCCGAAGACTTCAAACACCGCTTCATGACCGACACCCCGCTCAATGGCGAAATGACGGACGAAGCAGACGAAGAAAACGAAAGTACCGCAGAAAACGAAGCACAGCCCATCCCCATCCTTGCCGCAGAAAGTGGCGGTGGCAACAGCGGTATCGCCCCCGAATACCGGCAAACCGCCAACAGAGACGAAGAAATCCGCACCATCGCCGACGCCATCCGCGCCTGGCACGCAGCGGGCACGCCCTACGGCGACATTGCGGTCCTCTATTACAGAAAAGACCAGGGCAGGGAACTCGGCGCAGCGCTACAACAGGCAGGGATTCCCCTGCAAAACCCTATCAGCAGCGACGAGCGCAAACACTACCGTCCCGACCCGGAGAAAATCCTGCTTTGCACCCTCCACAGCAGCAAAGGCGGCGAATTTCCGCGCGTCATCATCAGTGGTGTGGACACCCTGCATGACGACAGCGAAGAACAGCGCCAACAAAACGCCCGCCTGCTTTATGTCGGCATGACCCGCGCGCAAAGCCACCTGCTGCTGACCGCCGCTGGCGAGAACACCTACACCCGCTTATTGAACCAACCTGGAAGCCATCCATGAACATCCTGCAAAAACTCTTCCCCCGCCGTCGCTCGCTTGACCCGGCCACCTTCACCAACCACCTGGCTGAAGCCATCCGCCAAGCTCATCCAGGGGCCAAAATCGACGTCCACACCGCCAAAGAAGCCGCTGGCTGCCACATACATATCACTTTTACCGATGACACCGAACTCACCCCTTCCGTGATAAACCTGTGGCAGGTTTACCAGCAACAACCCGCTGCCCTGAATGAAATCATCAGCCAGTACGTCGCTGGCATCAACGAAACCGCACGCATGATCAGCGGCGACGACATCCCGCAGGCGGCACAAATCCTGCCCGTCATCAAAAACCACAGCTGGTTACAAGAAAGTCTCGCCGCCCTGGGGGACGACAACCGTGCCGCAGAGCGGCACTACAACATCCCACTTGTGGGCGACCTTGCGCTGACCTTCGTCGTTGATAACGAACACAATATGCGCTTCCTCACCACAGACGACAGCGCCGCTCTCGGCCTGGACGACCTCCGGGTTCTCACCCAACAAGCCGAAGAAAACCTCGCGGCCTACATCGACGAACACGGCTATACCAGTTACACCAGCCAGGACGGCCTGCTGCACCGATTCGTCGTGGACGGGGTGTACGACGCCAGCCTCATATTTTTTCTCGACCCTCTCCTTGAACAACTCCCCATCCGAAACGCCGCTGTCGCCGTTGCCGCTCGCGATGCCTTATTTAT
The DNA here is from genome assembly GCF_916618745.1 of Cardiobacterium sp. Marseille-Q4385. GTDB lineage: Bacteria > Pseudomonadota > Gammaproteobacteria > Cardiobacteriales > Cardiobacteriaceae > Cardiobacterium. The sequence continues at coordinate 8,763 of NZ_OU745373.1, read as the reverse complement.
CTGCGATGCAGATGACCCCGCCGCCCTTGCCCGCCTGCGAGCAGAAACCGACGCCGTACAAGACTCACCCTACACCATCTCGACGCAGCTCTACCGCTGGCAGGATGGCCGCCTCACCCCCTATCCAGCACCATGAACACCTACAGCTACGGCAGCCACACCCTGCTCGACTGCTACGGTTGCGACGCCGCCCTGCTTGGCGATGCCGAAGGTCTTGAAGACCTCCTGCACGAGGCGGCACAAGCGGCGGGGGCGACTATTCTCGCCGCCCATTTCCACCATTTCGGTGCGGGGGCAGGCGTGACTGGTGTGTTGCTGCTCGCTGAATCGCACCTCAGCATCCACACCTGGCCGGAGCACCATTTTGCTGCTCTCGACATCTATCTTTGCAGCGGCGACATCGCCCGTGCCCGTCGCATCATTGAGGCGGCACTGCGCCCTGCACGCAGCGATTGGCGGGCATTTCCGCGCGGCTGTGGCGATAAGGTGCTGCCTTAAACCAAGAAACACTGTCCCAGAGAGTAAGCGGTGATTTTTTGTACATGACAAAGTTATGAAAAAAGCCCGCCTAAGCGGGCTTTTTCTTGCGGATCAGAATCCCGCCTGCTGCTCCAGCTGGGCGACGATGCCGTCATCAAGCTTGAGCGCGGTGGCGAGTTCGTGCAGGAAGACGATTTCCTTGCGGTCCAGTTCGCCGCAGACTACGCGCGCGGCGAGATAGAGTTCGGAAGCAAGCACACGGTCATCACCAGCGGCAGCGGCAATTTCCTGCGGCGTCGCTGGACGGCGCAGTTGCGCTTCCAGCCATTGCCGCACTTCCGCGCTTTCCGCGCCGATTTGCGTGAGGATGCTCTGGCTTTCCGCTTCATCAATGCGGCCGTCAGCAGCGGCGGCAGCAATCATCACTTTCATTGTCAGTTCGCCAGCCTGAGCGGCCTGCGCTGGGGAGCGTTCGGTAGCGGGCAAAAGCGGTTGCTGTTGTCCCGCAGTCTGCTGCCCACCCTGATAGTTTTTCCAGGCGTTATAGGCAAGTGCGCCGAGGGCGGCCATCGAGCCGAGTTCCAGGGCGCTGCGGCCAAAGCCTTTGCGCCCCATGAGCAATGAGAGCAGGCTGGTCGCCGCCACGCCGCCGCCAAAACCTTTGAGGGTGTCGCGGTTGACGCCGCCGAGCAGGTTGCCACCCTGGCGCGCGATTTGCTGCCCGCCGCTTAATACCTGATTTAGAATGCTGTTAAAGTCCACGAGATTGGCTCCTTGTCGCCGGTTGAATGGGGTCGTCATCATGTCATGCTTCGGAGAATTCATGCAATCCCAGCCGTTTGCCCGCCGCTACGCCACCGCCTTCGCGCTCATCGTCTTCCTGCTTTTTTGCACGCTATTCTTCTTCGCTTATAACCGCCACGAATCCGCCGCCCATCTGCCAAACCGCCACGCGCAGGCGGTGGATGACGTGCTTACCCTGAAAATCTCCGCCGACGGCCACTTCCGCACCCCAGGCACCATCAACGGCGAAGCAGTCATTTTCATGCTTGACACCGGCGCCAGTGGCGTAGCCCTGAGCGATAATCTGGCGCGGCGCATCGGCCTGCAACCACGCGGGCACAGCCGGGTCAGCACCGCTAACGGCGTCACCGACGCCGGCCTCGTTACCCTGGACGAACTGGGCTTCGGCGGCTGGCAATTCGAGCGCGTCCCCGCCACGGTGATGCCGCAGATGGAGGATGAAGTACTGCTCGGCATGCAAATCCTGCGCCATTTTGAATGGAAGCAATCAGGCGGCGAATTACGCCTGCAACCGACCCCCTGAGTTATCCACAAAAACTGTGTATAAGCGCGGGGGAAAGATGCTTATCCCATGTTCGTAAAACAGTTTTTTTGCCCTGCTTTCTTTTTGCGCAGGCAATAGTGTGATGGCGTAACCCATTGATTCCTCGTGTGTTGTAGGCGCGCAACAAGCCGTCATCTTGGGTGGAAAAACAATAATCCCTCGTATTTATACCTTTGTACCCTGCGTATAGTGCTGCCCTTCACAAGGGCATCCTTGGCCTCAACCATAACTTGCTGTTTTGCTTTCTAACTCTTGTTACCCTATTAGCGATTTCACGATCCCCTTGGGCTTCGTACTCGACCAAAAAACCTTCCCCAGCGGCTAATCTGCACAACAACACAAGCATTTTTGCGGGTACCCGGCGAAGGGTTTGAAGACGCGAAGTGCTCGTGCCGCGAGAAAGGAGCAGACAAATCGCGATAGCGACAAAACCCGGTAACCGCACCGCTCCCCCTGATCACCCAATTCCCGGAGCCTCCATGTTTGGCATCGACAACATCCTCCTCCTGCTCGCCGCCTGGATCGCGGCGGAATCCGCGCATCAGCCTATCGCCCGCTATTCCCTGATTGGCCTCGTCGTCATTGGCTACCTCGTTGCGCTCACCGCTATTGCTTTCCTCGCGCTCGTCATCATCGGTGTCATCACCCGCCGCCAGCCGCCGCGAGTTGGCTACACCTATTTTGCTGTGTTTCTCGCCGCAGAAATTGTCGTAGCCATCCTGATTGTCATCCGCTTCTTCACCCACCTTGCCTGACTATGCGCCGCCTCATCCTCTTCCTGCTGCCGTTCCTCCTTGCCGCCTGTTCGCTTATCGAATATCAGCCGCTCGCCACTATTGATCACGTTGACCGCAGTCGCGGTTACCGCCTGGAAGCGGCCCTCGATACCACACAAAACGACGACGGCCTGCTGCTCGTCCTCCTTTTCTCCGGCGGCGGCACGCGTGCGGCTGCCTTCGGCTACGGTGTGCTGGAAACGCTGGCGGCGACACCGGTGACCGGTTATGGCAAAACAGAATCACTGCTCGCGAAAATCGACCTCGTGCACGGTGTCTCCGGCGGTTCCATCCTCGCCACCTATCTCGCCCTGCACGGCGCGGATACCGTGCCGCAATTCGAGCGGCAGTTCCTGCGTCAGAATCTGCAAAGCGCGGTTCTGCGCCAACTCTTCTCGCTTGCCAACCTGCCACGCCTCACCGCCCCCGAATACGGGCGTGGCGACCTGCTCGCCGAAGAACTCGACCGCCTGCTTTACCACGGTGCGACCTTCGCCGCGCTGGATAGCGGGCGCAAAGGGCCGTTTGCCGTCATCAGTGCCACCGACATGAGCATCGGCCAGCGCATCGAATTCACCCAGGAATTTTTTGATGCACTCTGCCTCGACCTGAACCGCCTGCCGATTGCCCGCGCCGTCGCCGCTTCCAGCGCCGTGCCGCTGGTCTTCGCGCCGCTGACCCTGAATAACCACGGCGGCCACTGCCACTACCAGCCCCCACCGCGTGCCACGGGCGAACAGGCCGTGCAGCGCTTCACCACGCCCTACCAGAACAGCGCCGCCCGCCCCTACATCCACCTGCTCGACGGCGGCCTGACCGATAACCTCGGCCTGCGCAGCCTGCTCGATTTCGCCGACATCTACGGCGGCGACAATATTTACCGCCACATCACCGATGGCAAAGTGCGCGATATCGTCGTCATCAGCGTCAACGCACAAAACCGCCTCGACAGCAGCATCGACCAGAGCCCGGCCATCCCCGGCCTGATGGACGTAGCAAGTGCCATCATCAACGTTCCCATCGACGGCAACACCCAGGAAAGCATCCGCAACTTCCGCCGCTTCGCCGATGATTGGAACGCACACGGCGGTAAAAACCGCGTCGCCCTGCACTTCATCGACCTCAACCTGGATGACCTGCCCGACGGCACCCTGAAACAGCAGGTACTCAACATCGGCACCACCTTCTACCTGCCGGAAGCGGATATCCGCGCCCTGCGGCAGAGCGCAAAAATCCTGCTCGAACAAAATACGACCTACCGCAACCTGCCCGGCCTGAAAGGCAACCGCCCTGCCCTGCCCGCCGATCCGCTGCATCTTTACCGGAGCAGATCGCCGTCGCCCGCCGCACAAAACAGGTAAAATTCGCTGTTTTTTGCGCAGCCATCCAGCGAGGAAACCGCCATGACCGAAGAACACCGCACCGACGATACCCGCGAACGTCCCTCAGCCAATATTGAGCGCATCCACCAGCTCGTTGAAACCCTGATGCCCGCTGCTGCCGCCATCATGGCCGGGACGACACAACTGGACAATCCTGCGCAACAAGCGGCATTGGCAGAACTCAACACCAACCTTGTTGAGCTGCATCCCGCCGACGTCGCCGACATTCTCGAATCCCTGCCGCAGGAAGAGCGGATGCTCGTCTGGCATCTTGCCGTGCCGGAAGAAGACGGCGAAGTCTTGCTCGAAGTCTCGGACGCCGTGCGCGAAAGTCTCATTGGCATGATGGATCAAGAGGAAATGCTGGCGGCGGTTGATGATCTGGATGCCGACGAACTGGCGGAACTCGCTGATGACCTGCCACGCGAAGTGGTGCACGAAGCCCTGAGCACGCGGGATGCCGAAGAGCGCGCGCAAATCCAGGCGGCAATGTCCTACGAAGACAACCAGGTCGGCGCCATCATGGACTTTGAAATGCTCGACATCCGCGCCGACGTCACCTGCGAAGTCGTCCTGCGCTACCTGCGCCGCTTCGACCGTCTGCCGGATCACACCGATAAAATCTTTGTTACCGATGAAGACGACGTCCTGCGCGGTGTACTACTCCTGCGCAAACTGCTCGTTTCCGCGCCGGACAAACGCGTTGAAGACATCATGATCAAAGACGTCGTTCTCTTTCACCCCGAAGACGACGTCGAAGACGCCGCGCAGGCCTTCGAACGCTACGACCTCGTTACCGCGCCGGTGGTAGATGCAAACCGCAAACTCATCGGGCGCATCACCATCGACGAAATCGTGGACGTCATCCGCGAAGAGTCCGATGCCGACATGCTCAATATGGCAGGTTTACAAGAAGAAGAAGACCTTTTCGCGCCGGTACTTGATTCCGTAAAAAACCGCTGGATGTGGCTTGCCATCAACCTCTGCACCGCCTTCCTCGCCAGCCGCGTCATCGGCGCCTTTGAAGGTTCCATCGAAAAAATTGTGGCGCTCGCCACCCTGATGCCGATTGTCGCCGGCATCGGCGGCAACTCCGGCAACCAGACCATCACCATGATCGTGCGCGCGCTGGCGATGGGGCAGCTCTCCACCGCACAAGCGGGCAAACTGCTGCGCAAAGAAATCGGCGTGGCGCTGGTGAACGGCCTTCTCTGGGGTAGCGTGATGGGGCTTGTCTCCTGGCTGCTCTATGACAACATCGGTATCGGCTTCGTCATGGTGGCAGCGATGACGCTGAACCTGCTGCTGGCGGCAACCGTCGGCGTCCTCATCCCGGTCATCATGGAAAAAACCGGACGCGACCCGGCACTCGGCAGCTCAGTGCTGATTACCGCCGTCACCGACTCCGGCGGCTTCTTTATCTTCCTCGGCCTCGCGACCCTATTCCTGCTGTAACAAACCGCCCGCCAGTACCGCCCTGACCGGCGTATAACTGCGGCGGTGTTCCGGCGTTGCACCGAGGCGGGCGAGCGCGGCGAGATGCGCCCTGGTGCCATAGCCCTTGTGCGCGGCGAAACCGTAGCCGGGAAAACGCGCGTCCAGCTCCGCCATCTGCCGGTCCCGCGTAACTTTGGCGATGATGGAAGCGGCGGCGATGCAGGCCTCGCTCGCATCCCCGCCGACAATCGCCCGCGCCGGCATGGCGAGAGTGGGCGTGAACTTGCCGTCCACCAGCACCTGCTGCGGCGCGGTCGCGAGTCCCTCGACCGCGCGCCGCATGGCGAGCAGCGTCGCATGATGGATATTCAGCGCGTCAATCTCGGCGGGCGAGGCAACAGCGGCGCACCACGCCAATGCCTGTGCCGTGATGCCGTCAAACAGCACCTCGCGCTGTCGCGCGCGCAGTTTCTTGCTGTCAGTCAGGCCGGGCAAAGCGAACCGCGCGGGCAGTATCACTGCGGCGGCAACGACATTGCCGACCAGCGCGCCGCGCCCGGCCTCGTCCACCCCGGCAGTCAGCGCCAGCATCAAAAATGCGGCGGAATCTCGTCCGCCGGATTGCGTGGTTCGCGCACATCGCGCTCCTGCAACTGTTGCCACAGCAGGCGCAACTGCCCCTGCTGCAAATCCAGCAGCTCGCGCAGGGCAGCGACGCCCGCATTCAACTCCGCCAGCAAATCCTCCTGATACGCCAAGCGCGATTCCAGGCGTTCCAAACGCGCCTCCAACTCGCCCGTCACTGGCGGTCCAGGCGCAGCTCGCCGCCTTGGGCGAGATTTTCCGCCTTCAAATCCTCGATGCTGATCCAGATGGCGCTTTCCGGCACGCCGATGCTCTCGGCCACGGCGCGGGTAACATTCTTCGCAAGCGCACGTTTCTGTTCGACACTGCGGCCTTCCACAATCTTGATATTGACAATGGGCATAAATACCTCGAAAACAGATGCAATTAAGGGACTTGGATTATAGTCCCAAGCCGCGCGAACTCGCTATAATGCCCGCGTCCTTCAACCCTAACCGAGGTGTAACATGGAAAAAAAAGCGCTGCTCTATACCGGCAAATCCAAGGCCATTTATGCGACCGACGATCCGGAGCTCGTCATCATTCACTACAACGACGATGCCACCGCCGGCAACGGCGCCAAACATGAAATCATCGAAGGCAAAGGCATCCTCAACAACCGCATAGCCACGCTGATCTTCCGTGCCCTTATCACCGCCGGCATCCCCACCCACTACCGCGAGACCCTGAACGAGCGCGAACAACTCTGCGAAAAAGTCGAAATCATCCCGCTTGAAGTCATCGTCAGGAACGTCATCGCCGGCTCCATGGCGGCGCGCCTCGGCTTCGAAGAAGGCACCGAGACCGAATACCCCATCTTCGAAATCTGCTACAAAAACGACGAACTCGGCGACCCGCTGATTAACGACGACCACGCTGTCGCCCTCGGCATCGCCACCTACGAAGAACTCGACCGCATCTACGAACTCACCGACCAGATCAACGCCGTCCTTTTCGACATCTTCGACGAATGCGACGTACTCCTGGTGGACTTCAAAATCGAATTTGGCCGCACCGCCGACGGCGAAATCGTCCTCGCTGACGAAATCAGCCCGGACAGCTGCCGCCTCTGGGATGCCGACACCAACGAAAAACTCGACAAAGACCGCTTCCGTCGTGACATGGGCGGCCTGATCGAAGCTTACCAGGACATCCTCGACCGCCTCGAAGAACTTGAGGAAGAAGAAGAGGACGAATAAAACCACTAAAAAACCTCCCCCCGCTTGCGGGGGAGGGGTCGCTTTGCGACGGAGGGGGGGCAACACATAAACCAGGCCCGCTAACCCAACAAACCGGAGAACACATGAACCTCGACTACAAAAGTGCGGGCGTGGACAAAGAAGCGGGCTACGACACCGTCGAACGCATCAAACAATACGCAGGCGCAACACACAACGCCCGCGTCCTCGGACAAATCGGCGCCTTCGGCGCCTTTTACGACCTGAGCGGCTACAAACATCCCATCCTCGTATCCGGCACCGACGGCGTCGGCACCAAACTCAAAATCGCCTTCGCCCTCGAAAAATACGACACCATCGGCATCGACGCCGTCGCCATGTGCGTGAACGACATCCTCTGCCACGGCGCCGCGCCGCAATACTTCCTCGACTACCTCGCCTGCGGCAAACTCGAACCGGCAGTCGCCGCCGACATCGTCAAAGGCGTGGCCGAAGGCTGCACACAGGCGGGCGCGGCCCTCATCGGCGGCGAAACCGCCGAAATGCCCGGCTTCTACCAGGCGGGCGAATACGACATCGCGGGATTTGCCGTCGGCGTCGTCGAAAAAGATGACCTTATCGACGGCAGCAAAGTAGAAGCGGGCGACATCCTCATCGGCCTGCCGTCCAGCGGCTACCACAGCAACGGCTACTCACTGCTGCGCAAAATCTTCACCGACCTCAACGCCACGCATGATGGCAAAACCATCGGCGAACACCTGCTCACCCCGACCAAAATCTACGTCAAACCCGTCCTGGATGTTCTCGGCAAACACCGCGTGCACGGCCTTGCCCACATCACTGGCGGCGGCCTACCGGAAAACCTGCCGCGCGCCTATCGCAAAGGCCTCACTGCCGTGGTCGATACCGCATCCTTTCCCACCCTGCCGCTCATGGACACCGTCCTGCAACACGTCAAGCGGGAAGAAAGCTACGGCACCTTCAACATGGGCATCGGCTTCATCTTCATCGCCCCGGCAAGCGAAGCGGACGCCATCCTCGCCACCTTGCAAACGCATGGCGAAGCCGCATGTATCATTGGGGAAATGCAGAGTGGTGATGCCCCACTGATATTGCGATAAAAATCTGTACGCACAGAGCGGCGGGCAATGCCCGCCGTTTTCATTTCCTTATCTCCAAAAGCTCGCCAAGCGACGGTTTTGTCGCACAGACTGCCGCGCGGTAGCCCTTTACACAACATCCGGCATCCGTACACAACAAAAAGCCCCTCACTTGGTGAGCGAGGGGCTGGCGTGGGGTTAAACCCATTCGCGTAGCAGCAAAACCACAAGCGGCGGTTTTGTCGCTTCGTTCAAGCGGCGGTTTTGTCGCTTCGTTCAAGCGGCGGGTTTGTCGCTTCGTTCAAGCGGCGGTTTTTCCTTCTTGTCCACCGGGGGGTTGGCTTTTTTTTTTCTCCGGGGCGGTGTTGCGTCCCTTGTTGCGGGGGGTTTGTGCTGTCTTTCTGGCGGGGGCGTTGGGGTGTCTTTTCTGCGGGTGCG